>NZ_JBBOYQ010000001.1:0-3704123 GCF_038008225.1 Psychrobacillus sp. FSL K6-4615
TTGGAACACTTAGAAGAACTTTGGGCTAAAGTTCTCTCTGAAGTAGAAAAGAAAACATCTAAACCAAGTTTTGAAACTTGGCTGAAGTCGACCAAACTACTTTCATATAAAGGAGAAACTGTTACGATAGCTGCACCTAACTCATTTGCTAGAGATTGGTTAGAAAATCATTATGTTCACCTAATAGCTGGCATATTAACCGAGTTAACTGGAAACGAACTATTAATATCTTTCGTTGTGCCGAAAAATCTAGACATGGATGATTTCGACATGCCGAAACCAAAAATCTCTGCAAATAATGGAGATCAACCAGATTTTTCACCAGGAATGTTAAATTCCAAGAATACATTTGACACGTTTGTCATTGGATCTGGGAATCGCTTCGCCCATGCAGCCTCTTTAGCTGTTGCCGAGGCCCCTGCTAAAGCTTACAATCCACTTTTCATATATGGAGGAGTTGGACTAGGAAAAACCCACTTAATGCATGCGATTGGTCATTATGTACAAGAACACAATCCAAATGCTAAAGTGGTTTATTTATCTTCTGAAAAGTTTACAAATGAGTTTATAAACTCTATAAGAGATAATAAAGCAGTCAATTTCCGCAATAAGTATAGAAATGTAGATGTGTTATTAATAGATGATATTCAGTTCCTTGCAGGAAAAGAATCAACTCAAGAAGAATTTTTTCATACATTTAATGCTCTGCATGAAGAATCTAAGCAAATTGTCATTTCAAGTGACCGTCCGCCAAAAGAAATTCCTACTTTAGAGGATCGTTTGCGTTCTCGCTTTGAATGGGGATTAATCACGGATATTGCACCACCAGATTTAGAAACTCGTATTGCTATTTTACGCAAAAAAGCTCGTGCTGATGGATTAGATATTTCAGATGACGTGATGGCATATATAGCAAACCAAATAGACTCTAATATTCGTGAGTTAGAAGGTGCTCTCATCCGAGTAGTAGCCTATTCTTCTCTTATAAATAAGGATATTAATATCGACTTGGCAGCAGAAGCTCTTAAGGATATATTGCCCAATGCTCGTCCAAGAATTATAACGATTTTAGATATTCAAAAGGTTGTTGGGGAACATTTTCATATTAGATTAGAAGATTTTGTTGCAAAAAAACGTACAAAGTCCATAGCATTCCCACGCCAAGTAGCTATGTATCTTTCACGAGAGCTGACTGATTTTTCGTTGCCAAAAATTGGAGAAGAATTTGGTGGACGTGATCATACGACCGTTATTCATGCACACGAAAAAATATCCAGAATGCTAAAAGATGATGCAAATCTTCAAGACGATGTAAAACAAATCAAATCTATTTTAGGTAGGTAAAAAAGATTTTGTGGATAAATGCATAGTTTACTAGATTACTTAGACACAACTTATGCACATGTGGACAAGTAGGTGTACGTTAAGAAAAGGATACTTATCAACATATCCACAAGCCCTAGTACTATATCTATTATTCTTTTAAATAAATATAATTATATAAGTGAGGTATAAAAATGAAATTCGAAGTAATGAGAGATAGTTTATTAGAGGGATTAAGCGATGTTATAAAAGCAGTAAGTTCCAAAACAACAATTCCAATTCTGACTGGATTGAAATTAGAAATTACTAATAAAGGACTTTATATTACTGGTAGTGATTCAGATATTACTATTCAAACTTTTATACCTGTTGAAAAAAATGGTGAACAAGTTATTAGTATTACAGAACCTGGCTCTATCGTCCTACAAGCAAGAGTATTCAATGAAATTGTACGGAAGTTGCCTACCAATAATGTAGAAATTGAAGTTACCAATCAATTTCAAACACATATTAGATCAGGAAAATCAGAATTTAATCTTATTGGATTAGATGCATCGGAATATCCAATGCTTCCTGAAATAGAGGAAGAGAGACAATTCTTCATTCCATCTGATTTACTTAAGTCAATTATTAAAGAAACAGTATTTGCAGTATCGACTTCAGAAAGTCGTCCAGTCCTTACTGGTGTCAATTGGCAAGTTAAGGATGGGGAACTTCACTGTATAGCTACTGATAGTCATAGATTAGCTAAGAGAAAAACAGCTATTAAAGATTTACCAGAGGAAGAATATAGTATCGTTATTCCTGGGAAAAGCTTAAATGAATTAAATAAAATTTTAGAGGAAACATCATCAGAAGTTGCGATTGTGATGACTCAACAACAAGTTTTATTTAAAACAGGAAACGTGCTATTTTACTCTCGATTATTAGAAGGTAATTATCCGGATACTTCAAGATTAATCCCAAATGAAAGTAAAACAACTATCTTGGTTAACAGTAAATCTTTATTGCAAGCAATTGATAGAGCTTCTTTACTTGCCCGTGAAGAAAGAAACAATGTTGTTCGTTTTTCCACTTTAGGAAATGGATTTATAGAGGTTTCTTCTAATTCACCAGAAATAGGTAATGTCGAAGAACAAATTCAAGCAGAAGAAATAGATGGCGAAGAGTTAAAGATTTCATTTAGCGCCAAATATATGATGGATGCTTTAAAAGCTATTGATGGTCAAGATGTTAAGATCTTATTCACAGGGGCTATGAGACCATTTATATTGAAATCTGTGCATGATGATTCCATACTACAACTAATTTTGCCAGTTAGAACTTACTAATATTACTAATATTCATGAGGTAGTCACATTTGTGGCTATCTTTTTTTTAGGGATTTTTTCCTTAGATATTGTCCGCGTTGGTTGCGTAGATGCTTGAGTTACTTCAAGATATCGATAAAAGCTAAGGCAACCTTTTCCTAGAATTCTTCCAGCAATTGATACTCTGTTAAGCTCAGCGAGGAAGACCATTGTCCGAGCATATATAGGGGCTCACGCTTTTCTTTGCTTATTTCGGTATTTGAGGTAAAATGAAGGGATAATGAAAATGAGAAGAGGTTGAGTTATTGATGGAAGAAATTCGATTTGACTCAGAATATATAACACTTGGGCAATTATTAAAAATGACAGATACAATTAGCTCTGGCGGAATGGCCAAATGGTTTTTAAGTGAGCATGAAGTATTTGTTAACGGAGAAGTGGATCAACGAAGAGGTCGTAAATTACGTCATAATGACGTCGTAAATATTCCGGAAGTAGGAAGATATAAATTGGTTGGACCTGAGAACGGGGCTTGACATGTATATTGAACGTTTAGAGTTAAAAGATTTCCGTAATTATGATTCAATTGAAATGAATTTTTCCTCTAAGATCAATGTATTAATAGGTGAAAATGCGCAAGGTAAAACAAATTTGATGGAGTCTCTCTATGTATTATCCATGGCCAAGTCTCATAGGACCTCAAACGATAAAGAATTGATACGTTGGGACGCAGACTATGGTAAAATAAAAGGGGATATTCAAAAAAAATATGGACACTTACCTTTGGAATTAATTCTTTCAAAAAAAGGGAAAAAGGCCAAGGTAAACCATTTAGAACAAACACGGTTAAGCGATTATATAGGTCAACTTAATGTTGTAATGTTTGCTCCAGAAGATTTATATTTAGTAAAAGGTAGTCCACAAGTGAGAAGACGATTTCTTGATATGGAAATCGGTCAAATTTCCCCTATTTATTTACATGATTTACTTCAATTCCAAAAAATAATGAAACAGCGAAATCATATTTTAAAACAACATCAAGGGAAGTCTATGTTAAATGATGTGATGTTCGATGTTTATACAGAACAATATATAGAATCCGCTGTAAAAGTGATTCAAAAGAGATTTCACTTTATGCAATTGCTACAACAATGGGCAGAACCCATTCACTTTGGGATTTCTAGAGGTTTAGAAAAATTGCGAATTACCTATAACTCTTCAACTGGGATTCAACCAGAATGGTCAACAAATGAAATGAAAAATCATCTCGAAAAAAAAATAGCAGAAAGTCAGAGTAGAGAACTCTACCGTGGTGTATCCTTAATCGGACCACATCGTGATGATTTACAATTTTTTGTAAATGACTATGACGTTCAAACTTATGGGTCTCAAGGACAGCAGCGAACAACAGCATTATCTTTGAAACTTGCTGAAATTGAATTAATAAAACAGGAGGTTGGTGAATCTCCTGTTTTATTACTGGATGATGTTCTATCCGAACTAGATGATTACCGACAATCTCACTTGTTGAATACAATTCAAGGAGATGTACAAACATTTGTAACGACTACAAGTGTAGAAGGAATTGCACATGAAACGATTCAGCAGGCCGAGTTGTTTCATGTGGAACAAGGGACAATAGTAGACCCGTAAAAATTAGTGACGAATATAAATGGTAAACAAAATAATTATTAAATGATTCACCATTATTGAAGGAATGAAAGAGTGGGTGAGCAAGTTGGCTATGGAAGAAAAAGAGCTAGAACAATCTTATGATGCTGATCAGATACAAGTATTAGAAGGATTAGAAGCTGTTCGAAAGCGTCCAGGAATGTATATTGGTACAACAAGTTCTAGAGGGCTTCATCATCTTGTTTGGGAAATTGTTGATAATAGTATTGATGAAGCATTAGCAGGACACTGTGATCATATTATTGTCACTATCGAAAAAGATGATTGGATACGAGTAGAAGACAATGGTCGTGGTATACCAGTCGATAATCAAGAAAAAATGGGTAAACCAGCAGTAGAAGTAATTATGACAATTCTACATGCAGGTGGTAAATTTGGCGGTGGCGGATATAAAGTATCCGGAGGACTGCATGGTGTAGGTGCCTCAGTAGTAAATGCCCTATCCGAATATACAGAAGTATATGTTAAACGTGATGAAAAAATTCATCTTATCAAATTTGAACGTGGAGCAGTTTCCGCTCCTTTAGAAGTTATTGGAGAAACAGATGTTACTGGAACAACTACAAGATTCAAAGCTGATAGCGAGATATTCACAGAAACTACAGTATATGAATACGAGATACTTGAACATCGTGTTCGTGAACTTGCGTATTTAAACCGTGGGTTGTCTATAACACTTGCTGATGAAAGAGAAGGAAAAGAAAAAACGATTAAGTATTACTACGAGGGTGGTATTAAATCATACGTAGAAGATTTAAACGAGTCCAAAGAACCTATAACAGAAGAGGCTATTTTCGTTGAAGGGGAAAAGGATGGAATCTCTGTAGAAATTGCAATGCAATACAATTCAGGATACTCTTCTAACATTTTATCTTTTGCTAATAACATAAGTACCTACGAAGGTGGTACGCATGAATCAGGCTTCAAAACAGCATTAACTCGTGTCATAAATGACTATGCAAGAAAAAATGGCTTGTTAAAAGAGGCAGACACCAACTTATCAGGGGATGATGTGCGAGAAGGCTTAACTGCAATTGTTTCCATCAAACATCCAAACCCTCAATTTGAAGGACAAACAAAAACAAAGTTAGGTAACTCCGAAGTGAGTACTATTACTAATAGTCTTTTTTCCGAGGGATTTGATCGATTTTTATTAGAAAATCCTCAAATTTCTAGAAAAGTAGTGGAAAAAGGCTTGATGGCTGCTAGAGCTCGGGTTGCTGCTAAGAAAGCTCGTGAATTTACACGTCGAAAATCTGCATTAGAGGTTTCTAGCTTACCAGGTAAGTTAGCAGACTGTTCTTCTCGTGTTCCCGCAGAAAGTGAGCTATATATCGTAGAGGGTGACTCTGCCGGTGGTTCTGCTAAATCTGGTCGAGATCGTCATTTCCAAGCAATATTACCTTTACGTGGGAAAATCCTGAATGTGGAAAAAGCACGATTAGATAGAATTTTAGGAAATGCTGAGATTCGCGCAATGATTACTGCACTTGGAACTGGTATTGGAGAAGAGTTTACATTAGAAAAAGCTCGTTACCATAAAATTATCATTATGACAGATGCTGACGTAGATGGGGCGCATATTCGGACATTGTTACTTACTTTCTTCTTCCGTTTCATGAGACCATTAATAGAAGCTGGCTATGTATATGCAGCACAACCACCATTGTATCAAGTGAAACAAGGAAAGCATGTAGAGTATTGTTACAACGATGAACAATTAAAAGAAATATTAGATCGTTTACCTAAAACCTCAAAACCAAATATTCAACGTTATAAAGGTTTAGGAGAAATGGATGCAGATCAACTTTGGGATACTACTATGGATCCTGAAGAACGTACATTACTACAAGTAAATTTAGATAATGCAATGGAAGCAGATAAAGTCTTTGAACAATTAATGGGCGAAGAAGTAGAACCAAGACGTCTATTTATTGAAGAGAATGCTGTATACGTGAAAAACTTAGATATATAAGAAAGTGTGTGACTGGAGGTCTTTAGGATGTCAGAAATACCGAATAAAGGCGTTAAAGGGATTAATATTAGTACAGAAATGAGAACCTCATTTCTAGACTATGCAATGAGTGTTATTGTATCCCGTGCCTTACCAGACGTTCGTGACGGGCTAAAACCTGTACATCGTCGAATTTTATATGGTATGCAAGAGTTGGGGAATACGCCTGATAAACCTCATAAGAAATCGGCTCGTATTGTAGGAGACGTAATGGGGAAATATCATCCACATGGTGACTCATCTATTTATGATGCAATGGTCCGTATGGCGCAAGATTTTAGTTATCGTTATATGCTAGTAGATGGTCATGGAAACTTTGGTTCTGTAGATGGTGACGGAGCAGCGGCCATGCGTTATACAGAATCACGTATGTCTAAAATTGCTTTAGAATTATTGCGAGATATCAATAAAAACACCATCGATTACAAAGATAACTATGACGGACAAGAAAAAGAACCAGTTGTATTACCTAGTAGATATCCTAACTTACTTGTAAACGGTGCTTCTGGAATTGCTGTTGGGATGGCTACGAACATTCCATCACATAATCTAGGAGAAGTAATTGATGGAGTGTTAGCTCTAGCTGAAAATCCTGCTATTACGATTGAAGAGTTAATGTCGATTATACCTGGACCAGATTTTCCAACGGGTGGTATTATTTTAGGTCGAAGTGGAATTCGTCGAGCTTATGAAACAGGTAGAGGCTCTATATTAATCCGTGCAAAAGTGGAAATTGAAGTAAAATCAAGTGGTAAAGAAGTTATTCTTGTTAAAGAATTACCATATCAAGTAAACAAAGCTCGTTTAATAGAAAAAATCGCAGAATTAGTACGAGATAAAAAAATCGATGGAATTACGCATTTAGCAGATGAATCTGATCGTAATGGAATGCGAATTGTCATTGAAGTACGGAAGGATGCAAATTCTCACGTATTGTTAAATAACTTATATAAACAAACTGCATTACAGTCAAGCTTTGGGGTTAATATGCTTGCATTAGTAGATAACCAACCAAAAGTTTTGAATATAAAAGAAATGCTTTATCATTACTTAGAACATCAAAAAGTAGTAATACGTCGTCGCACACAGTTTGAACTGAACAAGGCTCAAGACCGAGCACATATTTTAGAGGGACTTCGAATTGCTTTAGACCATATCGACGAAATTATTAAGTTAATCCGTGCTTCACAAACAGGTGAAGAAGCCAAAAATGGATTGATAGAGACTTTCAATTTATCAGAAAGACAAGCACAAGCTATATTAGATATGCGTTTACAACGTTTAACTGGTTTAGAACGTGATAAAATTGAAGAAGAATATAAAAACTTAATGACACTAATTGAAGAACTAAAGTTCATTTTGGCAAATGAGTATCGTGTAGTGGAAATAATTAAAGAAGAAATCTCTGAGATTAGAGATCGCTACGCAGACAAACGCCGAACTGAAATTGTTGCTGGAGGAGCAGAAGTTTTAGAGGATGAAGATTTAATCCCTGTGGAAAATTCTGTGCTTACTTTAACAAACAAAGGATATATTAAACGACTACCTGCTAATACGTATAAGAGCCAAAAAAGAGGTGGACGTGGTGTACAAGGAATGGGTACAAATGAAGATGACTTTGTAGAACATTTATTGTACACATCAACACATGACACAATTCTCTTCTTTACAAACAAAGGGAAAGTTTATCGAGCTCGAGGATTTGAAATTCCAGAATATGGTCGTACAGCTAAAGGCTTGCCAATTATAAACCTATTAGGTGTAGAAAAAGACGAACAGGTTACTGCTATGATTCCAATGGCATCATTTGAAGAGGAAAATTACTTTATCTTCACAACAAAGTATGGGATAACAAAACGTTCTCCTGTTACTGGATTTGCACATATTCGTGCAAATGGGTTGATTGCTATTTCATTGCGTGAGGAAGATGAACTTATTGCTGTACGCTTAACTAATGGTGAGAAACAAATCATTATTGGGACAAGACAAGGTAAATTAGTTCGATTCGAAGAAACCGATATACGCTCGATGGGTAGAACTGCCGGAGGAGTAAGAGGGATTCGTCTGAAAGACGATGACTATGTAGTTGGTATGGAAATTATCGAACCTGAGCAAGAGATTTTAGTTGTTACAGAAAATGGATACGGCAAACGAACTCCAGAGTCGGAATATCGCTTGCAAAGTCGCGGTGGGATGGGTGTTAAAACTTGCCAAATCACCGACAAAAATGGTCCTTTATCAGCTGTTAAGGCGGTTAATGGAACAGAAGACTTAATGCTAATTACGATTAATGGAATGCTTATCCGTATGGATGTAAAAGACATTTCTAAAACAGGCCGTAGTACACAGGGCGTTCGTTTAATGAGGTTATCAGGAGATGAACTAATTTCTACTGTAGCTAAAGTTGAAAAAGAAGATGATGACGAAGAGATTTTAGAAAATTTAGAAGAAGGTTCTACATTGGAAGAAATTGAAACATCATCAACGGAAGAACAATCTGAATAAAAAGAAAAAACACACCCTTAAAATTTTATTTAAGGGTGTGTTTTTGTAACTAGTTTAAATTCCATATACTTTCATGATGAATATTTAGTATAATAAATGAAATATCAGGAAAGAAGGAATACTTTATGAACCAAAGCCTCATTAACTTAGAGGAATTAAAATTAGGTACGATAATTGCAGAAGATATATTAGTAAACACTAATTCACCTATTATTCATAAAGAGGCAAAGGTAACTAGAGAACTTATTCAAGTGTTGCGAGCTTTTAATATAACTAAAGTACCCGTTGTTCTAGAAAATGTTTTTAATAGATCAGATGAAGAGATTAAAAAGTTAAATGAGGATAGAGTAGAATTTCTTCCAATAGATGAAAAACCAATAGTGACTACGAGTTTTGTTCAATTATATAAAGACGCTGTAGATAGCTTCTATAAAGAATTCATGGGCTGGGAATCAGGTATGAAAGTAGATGTAGCAAAACTAAGGAACATTATTATGCCTTTAGTTGAAAAAGCAATGGTAGAAAAACAAGTATTTTCTCTCTTAAATATGTATTCTAAAATGGATAAATATATTGCACATCATTCTATAGCAGTTGGAATTATTTCAGGAGCAATAGCGAAAAAGTTGAATTTCTCTTCTGGTCAAATAACGCAAATGGCTACGGCCGGTCTAATGGCTGATATAGGTATGGCAAAAGTAGATTCCAAAATAAGAGATAAAAAGTCTGCCCTAACTGAATTCGACTTTTCGGAGATAAAAAAACATACAATTTATAGTTTTCAAATGATAAAAGATAGTCCTTTATTAAAACCTGAAATGAAGTTAGCAATTTTCCAACATCATGAACGTTTAGACGGAAGTGGATATCCGAAAAGTGATAAATTGGATGACGTTTCTGTTTACTCACAAATAATAGCAGTAGCAGATGTCTATCATGCAATGACTTCAGAACGAGTTTACCGTGCTAAGAGTTCTTCTTTTAAAGTATTAGAGATGATTCGAGAAGAAGGGTTTGGAAAGTATAATATAGAAGTCGTAAACAAATTAATAGAATTAGTAGGGTCTTTACCAATTTCAACGCGGGTTCTTCTATCAAATGGAGAAAAAGGAGAAGTAATTTTCTTACATAGAGATTCTCCTATGCGCCCAATGATTCGATTATCTGATAGTGGGCAAATAATAGATTTAGCTGCTAAAAGAACTCTTCATATAGAAAGTGTTATTAGTTAAATTAACCTAACTCTTTCTTCTTTTATTAGGAGAGGAAAGAGTTTAATATTATTTTACAATAAAGTGTTGACATACTTCCGAAAGCTTGATATTATATAGAAGTCGCCAAAACGACATTACAACAACATGAACATTGAAAACTGAACATGCAAAACGTTAAGAAACATAGCTTTCAACTAACTTGTTAGGATGAGAGCAAAACAATTTTGGACATCATTTAATGATGATGCCAGCAAAACAAAATGAGCTTTTAAACTAGTTCTAATTTGTTCGCTTTCAATGTGCTCTGCATACTGGAAGTGAACTATTATGGAGAGTTTGATCCTGGCTCAGGACGAACGCTGGCGGCATGCCTAATACATGCAAGTCGAGCGAATGACGAAGAAGCTTGCTTCTTCTGATTTAGCGGCGGACGGGTGAGTAACACGTGGGCAACCTGCCCTGTAGATTGGGATAACTCCGGGAAACCGGGGCTAATACCGAATAATCCATTTCCTCACATGGGGAGATGTTAAAAGACGGCATCTCGCTGTCACTACAGGATGGGCCCGCGGCGCATTAGCTAGTTGGTGAGGTAACGGCTCACCAAGGCGACGATGCGTAGCCGACCTGAGAGGGTGATCGGCCACACTGGGACTGAGACACGGCCCAGACTCCTACGGGAGGCAGCAGTAGGGAATCTTCCACAATGGACGAAAGTCTGATGGAGCAATGCCGCGTGAGTGAAGAAGGTTTTCGGATCGTAAAACTCTGTTGTGAGGGAAGAACAAGTACGAGAGTAACTGCTCGTACCTTGACGGTACCTCATTAGAAAGCCACGGCTAACTACGTGCCAGCAGCCGCGGTAATACGTAGGTGGCAAGCGTTGTCCGGAATTATTGGGCGTAAAGCGCGCGCAGGCGGTCCTTTAAGTCTGATGTGAAATCCCACGGCTCAACCGTGGAAGGTCATTGGAAACTGGGGGACTTGAGTACAGAAGAGGAAAGCGGAATTCCAAGTGTAGCGGTGAAATGCGTAGAGATTTGGAGGAACACCAGTGGCGAAGGCGGCTTTCTGGTCTGTAACTGACGCTGAGGCGCGAAAGCGTGGGGAGCAAACAGGATTAGATACCCTGGTAGTCCACGCCGTAAACGATGAGTGCTAAGTGTTAGGGGGTTTCCGCCCCTTAGTGCTGCAGCTAACGCATTAAGCACTCCGCCTGGGGAGTACGGTCGCAAGACTGAAACTCAAAGGAATTGACGGGGGCCCGCACAAGCGGTGGAGCATGTGGTTTAATTCGAAGCAACGCGAAGAACCTTACCAGGTCTTGACATCCCGCTGACCGGCCTAGAGATAGGCTTTTCCCTTCGGGGACAGCGGTGACAGGTGGTGCATGGTTGTCGTCAGCTCGTGTCGTGAGATGTTGGGTTAAGTCCCGCAACGAGCGCAACCCTTGATCTTAGTTGCCAGCATTTAGTTGGGCACTCTAAGGTGACTGCCGGTGATAAACCGGAGGAAGGTGGGGATGACGTCAAATCATCATGCCCCTTATGACCTGGGCTACACACGTGCTACAATGGACGGTACAGAGGGTCGCAACCCCGCGAGGGTGAGCAAATCCCATAAAACCGTTCTCAGTTCGGATTGTAGGCTGCAACTCGCCTACATGAAGCCGGAATCGCTAGTAATCGTGGATCAGCATGCCACGGTGAATACGTTCCCGGGCCTTGTACACACCGCCCGTCACACCACGAGAGTTTGTAACACCCGAAGTCGGTGGGGTAACCCTTACGGGAGCCAGCCGCCGAAGGTGGGACAGATGATTGGGGTGAAGTCGTAACAAGGTAGCCGTATCGGAAGGTGCGGCTGGATCACCTCCTTTCTAAGGATAATATCGGAATACGAATCTTTATTCGTATCTTAACGTTTTGCAGTTCAGTTTTGAATGTTCATTTTATATGAAGATTCAACTCTTGTTCTTTGAAAACTGGATAAAACGACATTGAAACAATAAACAACAAGAAATTCTGTTGTGATTATTTACGTAATCACGACGTGTAAGACTTTTTAACTTTTAGGTTAAGTTAATAAGGGCGCACGGTGAATGCCTTGGCACTAGGAGTCGACGAAGGACGGCACTAACACCGATATGCTTCGGGGAGCTGTAAGTGAGCTTTGATCCGGAGATTTCCGAATGGGGAAACCCACTGTTCGTAATGGAGCAGTACATTTGCGTGAATACATAGCGCATCTGAGACACACCCAGGGAACTGAAACATCTAAGTACCTGGAGGAAGAGAAAGAAAATTCGATTCCCTGAGTAGCGGCGAGCGAAACGGGAATAGCCCAAACCAAAAGGCTTGCCTTTTGGGGTTGTAGGACACTCTACATAGAGTTACAAAGGAATGAGTTAGACGAAGCGATCTGGAAAGGTCCGCAGGATAGGGTAAAAGCCCCGTAGTCTAAAATTCATTCTCTCTTGAGTGTATCCTGAGTACGGCGGAACACGTGAAATTCCGTCGGAATCTGGGAGGACCATCTCCCAAGGCTAAATACTACCTAGTGACCGATAGTGAACCAGTACCGTGAGGGAAAGGTGAAAAGCACCCCGGAAGGGGAGTGAAATAGATCCTGAAACCGTGTGCCTACAAGTAGTTAGAGCCCGTTAATGGGTGATAGCGTGCCTTTTGTAGAATGAACCGGCGAGTTACGATCCCATGCAAGGTTAAGTCGAGAAGACGGAGCCGCAGCGAAAGCGAGTCTGAATAGGGCGAATGAGTATGTGGTCGTAGACCCGAAACCAGGTGATCTACCCATGTCCAGGATGAAGGTAAGGTAACACTTACTGGAGGTCCGAACCCACGCACGTTGAAAAGTGCGGGGATGAGGTGTGGGTAGCGGAGAAATTCCAATCGAACCTGGAGATAGCTGGTTCTCTCCGAAATAGCTTTAGGGCTAGCCTCAAACGTTAGAATCTTGGAGGTAGAGCACTGTTTGGACTAGGGGCCCATCCCGGGTTACCGAATTCAGACAAACTCCGAATGCCAATGATTTATGTTTGGGAGTCAGACTGCGAGTGATAAGATCCGTAGTCAAGAGGGAAACAGCCCAGACCACCAGCTAAGGTCCCAAAGTATTTGTTAAGTGGAAAAGGATGTGGCGTTGCTTAGACAACCAGGATGTTGGCTTAGAAGCAGCCATCATTTAAAGAGTGCGTAATAGCTCACTGGTCGAGTGACGCTGCGCCGAAAATGTATCGGGGCTAAACAAATCACCGAAGCTGTGGATTGATACCTTTGGTATCAGTGGTAGGAGAGCGTTCTAAGGGCGTTGAAGTCAGACCGGAAGGACTGGTGGAGCGCTTAGAAGTGAGAATGCCGGTATGAGTAGCGAAAGACGGGTGAGAATCCCGTCCACCGTATGACTAAGGTTTCCTGAGGAAGGCTCGTCCGCTCAGGGTTAGTCGGGACCTAAGCCGAGGCCGATAGGCGTAGGCGATGGATAACAGGTTGATATTCCTGTACCACCAAACCACCGTTTGAGTAATGGGGGGACGCAGAAGGATAGGGTAAGCATGCTGTTGGTTATGCATGTCCAAGCAGTAAGGTGTGAATGTAGGCAAATCCGCATTCTTTAACATTGAGCTGTGATGGCGAGGACGTATGTCTAGAGTTCCTGATTTCACACTGCCAAGAAAAGCCTCTAGCGAGGTGAAAGGTGCCCGTACCGCAAACCGACACAGGTAGTCGAGGAGAGAATCCTAAGGTGAGCGAGAGAACTCTCGTTAAGGAACTCGGCAAAATGACCCCGTAACTTCGGGAGAAGGGGTGCTCTTTTGGGTTCATAGCCTAGAAGAGCCGCAGTGAATAGGCCCAGGCGACTGTTTAGCAAAAACACAGGTCTATGCAAAACCGTAAGGTGAAGTATATGGGCTGACGCCTGCCCGGTGCTGGAAGGTTAAGAGGAGTGCTTAGCGCAAGCGAAGGTGCGAATTGAAGCCCCAGTAAACGGCGGCCGTAACTATAACGGTCCTAAGGTAGCGAAATTCCTTGTCGGGTAAGTTCCGACCCGCACGAAAGGCGTAACGATCTGGGCACTGTCTCAACGAGAGACTCGGTGAAATTATAGTACCTGTGAAGATGCAGGTTACCCGCGACAGGACGGAAAGACCCCGTGGAGCTTTACTATAGCTTGATATTGAATTTTGGTGCAACTTGTACAGGATAGGCAGGAGCCTTAGAGCCCGGAGCGCCAGCTTCGGAGGAGGCGTCGGTGGGATACTGCCCTGGTTGTATTGAAATTCTAACCCATACCCGTAACCCGGGTAGGAGACAGTGTCAGGCGGGTAGTTTGACTGGGGCGGTCGCCTCCTAAAGTGTAACGGAGGCGCCCAAAGGTTCCCTCAGAATGGTTGGAAATCATTCGAAGAGTGTAAAGGCAGAAGGGAGCTTGACTGCGAGACCTACAAGTCGAGCAGGGTCGAAAGACGGGCTTAGTGATCCGGTGGTTCCGCATGGAAGGGCCATCGCTCAACGGATAAAAGCTACCCCGGGGATAACAGGCTTATCTCCCCCAAGAGTCCACATCGACGGGGAGGTTTGGCACCTCGATGTCGGCTCATCGCATCCTGGGGCTGTAGTCGGTCCCAAGGGTTGGGCTGTTCGCCCATTAAAGCGGTACGCGAGCTGGGTTCAGAACGTCGTGAGACAGTTCGGTCCCTATCCGTCGTGGGCGTAGGAAATTTGAGAGGAGCTGTCCTTAGTACGAGAGGACCGGGATGGACACACCGCTGGTGTACCAGTTGTTCTGCCAAGAGCATCGCTGGGTAGCTATGTGTGGACGGGATAAGTGCTGAAAGCATCTAAGCACGAAGCCCCCCTCAAGATGAGATTTCCCATTACGCAAGTAAGTAAGATCCCTCAAAGACGATGAGGTAGATAGGTTCGGGGTGGAAGCGTGGCGACACGTGCAGCTGACGAATACTAATCGATCGAGGACTTAACCAAATTTTGTTTAACGTAACAATGTCGTTTATCCAGTTTTGAGTGAACAAGCACTCTATTTTACATGAGGGTTTCAAGACACGAGTAATTCGAGGAAACAATTGAGAGAGGAAAGGAACATACTACCGTATGTGACTGACCGAACGAATGAAGTTGACGAAGAAGTACGATGTGTATTGGAAGCCGAAAGAGTCTAGTGATGATGGCGAAGAGGTCACACCCGTTCCCATACCGAACACGGAAGTTAAGCTCTTCAGCGCCGATGGTAGTTGGGGGTCTCCCCCTGTGAGAGTAGGACGTCGCTGGGCACCAAAAAGAAGTCGTTACCGAGTTATATCGGTAACGACTTCTTTTTATTCTATTCAATACTAAAAAATCGGTTCTATAATATTTGTTGGGGTTTTTCTACAATTGTGCATAAAAAAATGCACGTAACTTCCGATTCTTTTATACTTGAATTGTCGAGAAACAAGTATGAAAAGGAGCTACGTGCAAATGAATTTTACCATGAATATGCCAGGATTAAAAGATGTAACTATCCAAAAGGTGGAGGAAACAGGTGAGAGAATTGCTCTTCACGTTTCACTGCCAAAGAAAGCGCATAGCTGTCCAAACTGTCATCAATTTACGTCCAAAGTCCATGATTATCGGGTTCAAAAGATTAAGCATTTAAAATGGTTTGAGCGATTAACAATACTTTTTTATAAACGTCGTCGTTATGCATGTAAATGTGGGAAGCGCTTCTCGGAGAAATCCCCTTTCGTGGATAAATATCAGCGTTTCTCAAAAGAATGGAATCAAGTCGTACGTATACGTTCCATTAAGGCTAAAACTTTCAAAGAAGCCGGCGAAGTACTTGGTTCTTCGAGTTCAACGGTGATGCGTCGTTTTAAAGAGGCTGCGAAAACAGAGCTTATCAGTGGAGTTAGCTTACCTAAAGCTATTGCGATTGATGAGTATAAAGGAGATACAGATGCAGGCACATATCAGCTGATTATTGCCAATGCCGAAACACATGAACCGATTGATATATTGCCTAACCGCCGCAAAGAAACGGTAAAAGACTATCTTTCGAAGCATGGTGCCAATGTAGAAATCGTAGTGATGGATATGAATCCGAGCTTTAAAGCAGCCGTGAGAAAGGCCCTAGGCCAGCCAGTGATTGTGGCCGATCGCTTCCACTACTGTCGATATATTTATTGGGCGTTAGATGAAGTTCGTCGTCAAGTTCAAAAAGAGTGGCATGAATACGACCGCAAGAAATGTAAGAGAATGCGCCATGTCTTGTACAAGAGACAAGAGAAATTAACAAAAACCAACGCTTGGTATTTAGCTCGTTATACGAACATGTCTGAAACATTGAAACAGGCACATGAACTCAAAGAGGCATACTGCAAATGGTTTGATTGGGCAAAAGAAACGAAGGATTTAGTAGAAGTAAAAAAACAATTAGAAGCTTTTTACCGTAAGGTAGAGGACAGTAAAATTCCAGCCTTTATAAAAGCTATTCGAACCTTTAAAAACTGGCAAACTGAGATCTTAAATAGCTTTAGTTTTGGTTATTCGAATGGCTTTCTGGAGGGCATTAATAATAAAACGAAAGTGATGAAGCGTAACGCATATGGTTTTCGTCGCTTCGATCACTTTCGCGCAAAGATTTTATTAAATATAAAGTATAAAGAAATCGGAGTTCATCTCGGTTAAAGAGAGGAGTGGAAATGTCACCACCCCAACATTTGACGTTGAACCAAAAAATCTTGATCCTCAGCAGATAGAATAATCTCTTAAAGTATATACCTATCGATAAAATGAAAACTCCACTAAATCTAACATCTATAAAGCACCCCATTTGATCTGGTTAAAATAAGTAATCTTATAAAATTGCTCAAACATTAATTATATTTCTATTTTATATATACATATTAAGAAACTTAAGCATTAGTAGTTGATTTAAATAATGTAGAAAGAAAAATCCGAATAAACATATTATTTGTGGATTCTTGACACTTACAAGAAGCGCTGATAACCTTGTAATAATATTCATTTAACGAGGAGGAATTTTGAAAAATGTGGGAGTCTAAATTTCAAAAAGAAGGATTAACATTTGATGATGTTTTATTAGTTCCAGCTCAATCAGAAGTTTTACCAAAAGATATAAATTTATCTGTGCAATTAACGGATAAAATTAAATTAAATATACCAATGATTAGTGCAGGAATGGATACAGTAACAGAAGCTAAAATGGCAATAGCAATGGCACGTCAGGGCGGACTTGGAATTATTCATAAAAATATGAGTATTGAAGAACAATCTGAACAAGTACTAACAGTTAAACGTTCAGAAAATGGAGTTATTACAGATCCTTTCTTTTTAACTCCAACTCATCAAGTATATGATGCAGAGCATTTGATGGGGAAATATAGAATTTCCGGTGTCCCTATTGTAAATAATGAAGAAGATTTACAATTAGTCGGCATTATCACAAACCGTGATTTACGTTTTATTCAAGATTACTCTTTAAAAATTGATGATGTAATGACAAAGGAACAACTAGTTACAGCTTCTGTTGGAACCACTCTTGAGGATGCAGAGAAAATTCTTCAACAATATAAAATTGAAAAGTTACCTATCGTTGATGAAAATGGAAAACTAAAAGGATTAATCACTATTAAAGATATTGAAAAAGTGATTGAATTTCCTAATGCTGCAAAGGATCATCATGGACGCTTGTTAGTTGGCGCTGCAGTAGGTGTTACAAAAGATACGATGCTTAGAGTGCAAAAACTTGTAGAAGCACAAGTAGATGTGATTGTTATTGATACAGCACATGGTCATTCTCAAGGGGTTATGGATACGGTAAAACAAATTCGGAACACTTATCCAGATTTAGATATCGTAGCTGGTAACGTTGCTACTGGTGAAGCAACTAAGGCTTTATTTGAAGCAGGAGCTGATGTTGTCAAAGTTGGTATCGGCCCTGGTTCTATTTGTACTACTCGTGTTGTAGCAGGTGTTGGGGTTCCTCAAATTACTGCTATATACGATTGTGCTACAGAGGCTCGCAAAGCAGGTAAAACAATAATTGCTGATGGTGGTATTAAGTATTCAGGTGATATTGTAAAAGCCTTAGCTGCTGGTGGACATGTTGTTATGTTAGGAAGTTTACTTGCTGGTACGACAGAGAGTCCTGGAGAAACAGAAATTTTCCAAGGTAGACGTTTTAAAACTTATCGCGGAATGGGATCAATTGCAGCTATGGAAAAAGGCTCAAAAGACCGTTACTTCCAAGAAGATGCAAAAAAATTAGTTCCAGAAGGCATTGAAGGCCGTCTTCCTTATAAAGGACCACTTTCTGATACTGTGCACCAATTACTAGGTGGTGTTCGTGCAGGAATGGGGTATTGTGGAACAGGTACACTTGAAGCGCTAAGAGAGAATGCACAATTCATCCGCATGACTGGTGCTGGATTACGTGAAAGTCACCCTCATGATGTTCAAATTACGAAAGAAGCTCCAAACTACTCTATATCGTAAGTAATTGCACTGGATAGAAACTTTTGCACCCATTTCTCGTCTTAAACTAGGACGAATGGGTGCTTTTTTGTATACAAGTGTCCTACCTTGCTAAAGTATGATAAAATGAGCAATGATAAAACCAAAAGGTGGAGGTACGATAGTGAAGAAGGTATGGATGACATCAATGATAAAGTGGCTTGTACTTCCGATGTTTCTTGTGTCAGTAGTATGTAGTATGCCTGCTGCTACAAAAGCAGAGGAAAGCTTGAATTTAAATGTAGATGCAGCAATTTTAATCGATGCAGAGACAGGAAAAATTTTATATGAAAAGAATTCTGAGACAGCGCTTGGAATAGCAAGTATGACGAAAATGATGACGGAGTATTTGTTATTTGAAGCAATAGCAGAAGGTAAAGTAACATGGGATCAACAATATAATGTTACTGAATATACATACAAAATCTCTCAGGATCGTCGTTTAAGTAATGTACCATTACGTGAAGATGGCAGCTATTCTATTCAAGAGCTTTATGAAGCAATGGCCATATATTCTGCAAATGCTGCTACTATAGCAATTGCTGAAACAATTGCAGGTACTGAAGATAATTTTATAAAGCTAATGAATGAAAAAGCAGCAGAGATGGGACTAGAAGGATATAAATTCGTCAATTCTTCAGGTCTAAATAATGAAGATTTACAAGGTATGCACCCAGCGAGTACTAATGCTTCTGATGAAAACGTAATGCCTGCCAAATCAGTGGCAATTCTTGCATATTATTTGATGAAAGATTTCCCTGAAGTTTTAGAAACTACAAAGATTCCTAAGAAAATATTCCGTGAAGGAACTTCTGATGCAATAGAGATGAGTAACTGGAACTGGATGTTACCAGGTTTAGTATATGAATACGAAGGCGTAGATGGATTGAAAACCGGAACAACAGAATTTGCAGGTCATTCCTTTACTGCAACTGCTCAAAAGAACGGAATGCGTGTTATTTCTGTCGTAATGAAAGCAGTGGGTGCAGATGGAAAAGGTTCGTACAAAGCACGTTTTGATGCAACAAGAGCTCTATTAGATTATGGGTTCTCCCAGTTTTCTAAAGAAGAGATTGTTCCAGCAGGATTTAAAATTCCAAAACAAGCCACATTAAAAGTAGAAAAAGGGAAAGAGGACACAGTTGCAATTGCTGTGAAGGAACCCATTTCTATGATTATTAAGACAAATGAAAAAGAATTGTACAAGCCTGTATTTACACCAACTAAAGAGACGCTTGAAGCAGCTATTAAAAAAGACACAGTTGTAGGTAAAGTTCACTTAGAGAAATCTGAAGGAACTGACTATGGCTATATAACTGATCAAGCGGCAGAAACAGATGTAGTAACTACTGAAGCTGTAGAACGTTCTAGTTGGATAAGCTTAATGTTCCAAGGAATCGGTAAATTTTTTGGTAATTTATGGAACAGCACAACAGACTTTATAGGTGGATTATTTTAAATAGCAGAAGCACCGTAGCTCATCAAGAGTTACGGTGCTTTTTAATTTCTAGTGCTTTCATCAGTTGATGAATAGAAGAAGCAACTTGTTCCATTTTTAGACCACCAAAACCTAGTACAAGCTTTGGAAAAGTTTGCTCATCTAATTTCGATGAAATGTAATCCTGAAGACCATAAATCCGAATGTCCGCTTGCTCAGCAAGTTTTACTAGTTCTGTCTCTGTTTTAGTTGTACGAATGGTAAGTAAAATATGCATACCCGCTTGTTCTCCCGAAATACTAACCGTGGGATGGTATTGTAAAATAGTTTTTGTAATAATTTCTAACTTACGTTTATAAATCTTTCTCATTCTATTTAAATGTTTTGCAAAGTAACCATCTTCCATAAAGTTTGCTAGTATATGCTGATCCATTCGAGGAACTGTAGCTGCATAATAAGAAAATTTTTGTTTATATTGTAAGATTAGAGACTTTGGTAGAACTGCATAGGCTATTCGCAAAGAAGGCATTAGTGACTTAGAAAATGTACTCAAATAGATGACCCGTTCATTTTGATCTATACCTTGTAGGGAGGGAATAGGCTTACCCGTGTATCTAAACTCGCTATCGTAATCATCTTCAATAATGTATCTATTATCCTGCTGATATGCCCACGCTAGTAACTGGTTGCGTCGGGTTGCAGATAATACTGCTCCTGTCGGAAACTGGTGAGAGGGAGTCACATACATCACATTTGCAAAAGATTGCTCAAGTTTAGAAACTATGACCCCATCATTATCTACTGCTATAGGTACAGACATCCTACTATCATTAAAAAATAAGTGATGTGTAAGTGGATATCCAGGGTTTTCAAATCCATACACTGCCTTTTCACCAAGCAAATGAATAATAAGCGGCATAATTTGTTCAGTACCTGAGCCTAGAATAATTTGTTCAGGTGTACTCTTTACTCCCCTAGATTGGAATAAGTAAGAAGAAATTTGCTGTCTTAATAAATAATCTCCTTGGGGATGACCTAACTGTAGTAACTCCCCATTTTCTTCATTTACAATGTCCTTCGCATATCTTCTCCAAGTCTTAAAAGGAAAAGAGTCTGTATCAATTTTACCTGTAGAAAGATCGACCGAAAAGGAAGATGTATCAGTCGATTCCGGCACGATAGAAGCAATACCTTGTTCAATGATCGCTAATTCTTCTAAATTTTGAACAAAGTATCCACGTCGAGGTTCAGATACTATAAACCCTTCAGCAACTAACTGGCTATAGGCAAACTCAATCGTTGTCTGACTGACTGCTAAATATTCGGCAAGCTTTCTTTTAGAGGGAAGCTTACTACCTTCTTCAATTGTTCCGTTTATTATGGCTTTCTTTATGGATTGGTATAATTGTTCATATAGTGGGATTTTTGAATTATGTATTAACTGAAACATTAGGAAATCCATTATTTCTCCCATCTGACCACTTCTTTTGATTTATTTAGATACTTATAGTATGGTCATATTTTATTATACTAAATTTAATAAAAATAATGGAGCACTTGCATAAACAATTAGAAATCCTTTCACAAACTCTCGTCATGTAGGAAGGCAATGTTATATTGTAGAGAAGATATAGGAAAGTCTTGCAAAAGAAGTTCACGTATAGTAAAGTATGAGTAATTTCATGAATCAAAAACGATGATAGGAAGCAGTAACAAGCTCGTTTTTTTTTAGAGAGTCAGCGGTTGGTGAAAGCTGATATTAACACTTGTGAATCCGTCCTTTGAGTTGTGCGGCTGAATGATTAGTAGGTCGTGCCGGTTGAAAAGCCGTTACAGTACAAGTAAGTGGATTCTGTCTATGACAGGATCAATCAGGGTGGCAACGCGGGTATGCTCTCGTCCCTTTTTCATGGGATGGGGGCTTTTTTGTGTTTTCAAAATTTTAAGGAGGAATATTATATGTTGGATGTAAAATTTGTACGTGATAATTATGAAACAGTTAAAGCAAAACTTGCTAAGCGTGGGGAAGATATTTCAGAATTTGATCAATTCCAACCTTTAGATCAAAAGCGTCGTGAATTGATTGCGAAAACAGAAGTGTTAAAGGCTGAAAGAAACGAGTTTTCTCAAAAAATATCTCTGATGAAACGAAACAAAGAAAATGCAGATGAACTTATCGCACGTATGCGTGAAGTAGGCGACGCAATAAAATCATTAGACGATGAGCTACGGGATGTAGAAGAAAAATTTGAACATATGATGATGCGAATCCCGAATATTCCGCATGATAGTGTACCGATTGGTGATTCTGAAGATGATAACGTAGAAATACTTAAATGGGGAGAAGTTCCTTCATTTGATTTTGAAACGAAGGCACATTGGGATATTGCGACAGATTTAAAATTAGTAGATTTTGAACGAGCGGCAAAAGTAACAGGAAGTCGTTTTGCATTTTATCGTGGTCTAGGAGCAAGACTTGAACGTGGATTATTAAACTTCATGATGGACTTACATGCTGAAGAGCATGGCTATGAAGAAATGCTTCCTCCTTATTTAGCAAATCGTGCAAGTCTTACAGGCACTGGGCAACTTCCAAAGTTTGAAGAGGATGCTTTCCTAATTGGAGAAGAGGATTATTTCTTAATACCAACTGCAGAAGTACCTGTAACAAATTTTTATAGAGACGAAATATTAGATGGGGCGGAACTTCCACAAGCGTTTACTGCTTATAGTGCTTGTTTCCGTTCTGAAGCTGGATCAGCAGGTCGCGATACTCGTGGGTTAATACGTCAACATCAATTTAACAAAGTCGAGTTAGTTCGTTTTGTAAAGCCAGAGGATTCTTATGAGCAGTTAGAACTTTTAACTGGACATGCAGAAAAAGTATTACAATTGTTAGGTCTGCCATATCGTAAACTTCATATGTGTACAGCAGATTTAGGCTTTACAGCTGCAAAGAAATACGATTTAGAGGTTTGGTTACCAAGCTATGGTGAATACAAAGAAATTTCTTCATGTAGTAACTTTGAAGATTTCCAAGCTAGACGTGCAGGAATTCGTTTTCGTCGTGAAGCTGGAGGAAAACCTGAGTATGTGCATACTTTAAATGGCAGTGGATTAGCACTGGGACGAACAGTAGCGGCTATATTAGAAAATTACCAACAAGCGGATGGAACAGTTATAGTTCCAGAAGTTCTTGTTCCATATATGGGTGGAAAAACTGTTATTAAATAAAAAAAGAACCAGATTCGCTATAAACCGCGTTTCTGGTTCTTTTTTTGTTCACGAAGGTTACGGAAAAATTGAGTGAGTATACTGCCGCATTCTTCTGCTAAAATGCCTTCTGTGACGTCACAGCAATGGTTAAATCTATCGTCATTTAATAGTCTGTACAGAGAATCTACACAGCCGGCTTTGGTATCTCTTGCTCCGTAAACTACTCGAGGAATTCGTGACTGTAAAATTGCTCCTGCACACATAGGGCAAGGCTCCAAGGTAACATATAAAGTTGTTTCTTCTAATCTCCAATTATTAAGTGCTGCACAGGCCTCTTGAATAGCGAGCAGTTCTGCATGGGTTGTGGCATTTAGGCTTGTTTCTCTTAAGTTGTAAGCCGATGCAATAACTTGATCATTATGTACTATTACAGCACCTATAGGAACTTCTCCAATGGCTGCTGCCTTCTTTGCTTCTTCTATGGCTAAATTCATATAATATTCATCCATTTTTCATCGACTCCTTCTTCTTAGTTTAGCATGTTTTTTTGAGAACTTGCATACTCTAAGATGAAGGAGTGATGCATTGATCCATATAGTTAAACAAGGAGATAGTTTATATGCAATCGCCAAACGGTTCGGAACAACAGTGGAAAGTATTGTCTCTATAAATGAAATTCCTGACCCTGATGTATTAGTAATAGGCCAGGCGCTGGTACTACCATCAACTCCAAGTCCAAACAGACCTACCATTGAAACAAATTTGTATGTTGAATGGTATACAGAAGTACCTGCGGAACGTGTGTTAGAGCAAGTAGAGAAAGTAGCCTCCAATTTAACGTATATGATGCCTTTTTCGTATGAAGTACTACGAGACGGCTCATTGACGGAGATGAATTGGGGGACGTTAAGTGAAATTGCTAAAGAGCAACAGGTAGAAACAGTGATTGTCATAGCGAATATTGAAGATTATGGGTTTAATGCTACTCTAGCTCATACCATTTTCACCGATGAAGCAGTGAAGACCAATTTGTTTAAACAAGCGGTGGCAGAGGCTGAAAAAAGAGGAACGAAGCATATTCATATAGATTTTGAATATATGGAAGCGACGGATAGAGAAAACTACGTGAACTTTATAAAGGAATTTAAAGAATTTGCTAAAGGATATGTTATATCCGTAACACTTCCGCCTAAGACTAGTGCCGATCAACCAGGAAGATGGTATGAAGCTTTTGACTATAAGGCAATAGGAGAAGTAGCAGATTTTGTTGTTATTATGACTTATGAATGGGGATATAGTGGTGGGCCACCGATGGCTGTCTCTCCAATTGGACCAGTTCGTAGAGTATTGGAATATGCAAAGACAGAAATACTGCCAAGTAAAATTATGATGGGGCAGAATTTGTATGGATATGATTGGACATTACCTTATAAGGTAGGAAACCCAAATGCTAGAGCATTAAGTCCACAACAGGCTATTCAACTAGCAAAGGATCGAAATGCCGCAATCGAGTACGATCAAAATGCACAGGCTCCTTTCTTTCACTATTGGCAGAATGGTATCGAACACGAGGTTTGGTTTGAAGATGCACGTTCTATTCAAGCTAAATTCAAACTTTTAATAGAACTGCAGCTGCTAGGAATAGCATATTGGCATAGTGGATTTGACTTTCCACAAAATTGGTACTTACTTCATGAAATGTTCCAAGTGAAGAAAAAATAGAGCAAATTAGCCTTTCCTTGGAAAGGTGGATTTGCTCTATTTTTCGTTTTCAGCGTGTGCTAAAATAGATGATACGACTTGAAATCTTAGAGTGAGGTTAAAACTTATGTCCATTCCATTTATAACAGTAGAAGGTCCAATAGGGGTTGGGAAGACTTCCTTGGCGAAAGCTATTTCGGCCAAATATCAATTTGCATTACTGAAAGAAATTGTAGATGAGAATCCTTTTTTAAACAAGTTTTACGAGGATATAGCAGAGTGGAGTTTCCAAACAGAGATGTTTTTTCTGTGTAATCGTTATAAACAATTAAGTGATATAGAGAAAAAATATTTATCAAAAGAAAATCCAGTTGTGGCTGATTATCATATTTTCAAAAATCTAATTTTCGCGAAACGTACATTGAGTGAAGTAGAATATGAAAAGTATGAATCAATATATCAAATCCTAACAAAGGATATGCCTGTTCCTAATATGGTCATATATATAGATGCAAGTATAGATGTACTTCTTAGTCGAATTGATATGCGAGGAAGGGATTTCGAGAAAAAAATTAGCCCTGACTACTTGGAGCAGCTCTCAGCAGATTATCGAATGTTTATCGATGACTTCGAACAAAAGCATCCTGAAGTACCAGTTCTTCGAATAAGTGGAAACGAGATAGATTTTGTTCAAAATGGTAAGGACCTACAAATAATACTAGAAAAAGTAGATGCAACATTGCATAAAAGGAGTTATTAATAATGAGTTTAAGAGAGAAATATGGCATCCCTTCAAATGCAGTCATTACAATTGCAGGAACTGTTGGAGTGGGTAAATCAACAATGACTAAAGCATTAGCAGAAGCATTACATTTTAAAACGTCTTTTGAAAAAGTAGATACAAACCCGTATTTAGATCGTTTTTACGAAGACTTTTCTAAGTGGAGCTTTCATTTACAAATCTACTTCCTAGCTGAACGTTTTAAAGAGCAAAAAAGAATGTTTGAGTATGGCGGTGGCTTTATACAAGACCGTTCTATTTATGAAGATACTGGTATATTTGCACAAATGCATAAAGAAAAAGGTACGATGGATCCTGTAGATCATGAAACCTATACGAGCTTGTTTGAAGCTATGGTAATGACTCCATATTTCCCACATCCAAACTTACTAATATATTTAGAAGGATCAATGGATGACATTATCGATCGAATTCACGATAGAGGTCGCCCAATGGAGCAGCAAACCCCTATCTCTTACTGGGAAGAAATGCATGGACGCTATGAGCGATGGATTGATGCATTCAATGGTTGTCCAGTACTTCGTTTGAATATTAATGATTATGATATTATGACAAACCCGAATGACGTAGAAACAATTTTAGAACGCGTTGGTCAATTCATGGAACAAACTGCTATTATTCGTAAATAAATAAAATCCTCCTGTGATTATTTACAGGAGGATTTTTATATAAGGAAGTTATTTTGGCATAAAAAAAGAAGCTAACGGATATCGCTACCTTCTTAATATTCTGAACACAATGTTTTAAGAAAAATTCGTTACCTATGTAACGAATTCAATCTCAAATTTATGCGTGTGTATATAAAATGGAGGAGGAAGAGGGATTCGAACCCCCGCGCGGTATGACCCGCCTGTCGGTTTTCAAGACCGATCCCTTCAGCCAGACTTGGGTATTCCTCCGAAGTACATCAACTAATTTATCATAGAAGAAAATGAATGTCAACATATTTTTAGTCAAATGAGTGTGAGAAACTATATATGACCATTGTGAAAAGAAAAAAGAGATATTATCTCTTTTTTTAAAAAAATCTTTATGTTATTACTATAAAATAGTAAATGTATATAAATTTACTTATGCTTTATCATTGATTTTTGTCTATAAAAAAAGTATACTTGTAAATGCCGTGCTAGGTGGGAAGGTAGCGGTGTCTTGTAACTCGCAATCCGCTCTAGCGAGACTGAACTCCTTCTCTGAGGTTGAATACATGTAGGGTCTGGTATTTGCACGTGACGTTGACGTTTGGGTCCTGCGCAATGGGTACCCATGAACCATGTCAGGTCCGGAAGGAAGCAGCATTAAGTGGTGTTTTCTCATGTGCCGCGGGGTAGCCTAAACTGAGTTAACGACAAAGGTGCCGCTTATGTGTTTCAATCGAAGGAAGGTGCACGGCATTTAATATTAAACTTCAACTCATTTGTCTAATAGACAGATGAGTTTTTTATTTGGAAAAAAGATTTACTATACATAAATAAGCGAAGTCTAGTTAGCTTTATGGTATAATAGAAACCATTAACAATTAGAAATGAGAAGGAGGGAAATGATTGTCGTATCAAGCTTTTTACCGTGCTTATAGGCCACAATCGTTTGCGGAAATGTCCGGTCAAACTCATATTAAGCAAACTCTTCAAAATGCCCTCCTTTACAACAAAACAACACATGCTTATTTATTTTCTGGTCCTCGAGGTACAGGTAAAACTAGTGCAGCGAAAATATTTGCAAAGGCTTTGAATTGTGAAAATGGTCCAGCAAAAGAGCCTTGTAATACATGTGAAACTTGTAAAAGTATAACAGAAGGCTCAAATACAGATGTGATTGAATTTGACGCAGCTTCTAACTCTCGAGTAGAAGAAATGCGTGATATTATCGAAAAAGTACGATTTGCACCTTCTAATGCTAAATATAAAGTGTATATTATCGATGAAGTGCATATGCTTTCCACGAGTGCATTCAATGCATTACTGAAGACACTAGAAGAACCACCAGCCCATGCTGTGTTCATCTTAGCAACAACAGAACCACATAAAATACCATTAACTATTATCTCTAGGTGTCAGCGTTTTGATTTTAAACGAATTACATCCAGTGATATTGTCTCTCGCATGGAAGAGGTATTAACGGATGCAAAAATTGAATACGATGAAGATGTACTGAAAATCATTGCGCAATCAGCCGCCGGCGGTATGCGTGATGCACTTAGTATGCTCGATCAAGTTGTATCCTTTAGTGCTGATAAAATGACCATTGAAGATGCATTACTGGTAACTGGTTCAATCGGGCAGGAAGTCTTTTTTCAATTAGCAGATGCATTGATAGAAAAAGATATAGCTAAGGCCTTAGCTTGTATAGAAAAGTTAATCGAAGATGGCAAAGATCCAGTGCGATTAACAGAGGATTTTATAACTTTCTATAGAGACTTACTTGTCCTACTTGTTGCTCCTGAGCAAACTGAATTACTAGAAATAGCGACAGGAGACTCTATGTTTTTAGAGCTTGCTTCCAAGTTTCAAGTAGATACCTTATACAAAGGCATTTCTATCTTGACAAATACACAACAAGAAATGCGTTTTTCTAATCATGCGAAAGTATATCTAGAAACAGCTATAATTCGATTGGCACACGTACCAAAAGAAGGAACCATATCAAGTGAGAGTAACTCGGAGTTAGAAACAAAGGTACGAGTACTTGAAACACAATTACAACAGCTGCAGCAGCAATTAAGCCAAGGGATGACATTGCAAGCTAATACTGGAACGCAAGATCAACCAAAGCGTCAAAGACAAAAGTCCTCTGGAGGCGTCAAAGTATCGAGTGGCCGGATATCAGAAATTTTGAAGACCGCCACAAAAACAGATATCCAGGTGATTAAATCTCAGTGGGCAAGTATTTTACAGCAATTGCAAAAATCTCATGCTGCTTTATTAAATGATGCAGAGCCTGTAGCAGCATCTTCTAATGCATTTGTGTTAAAATTCAAGTATGATATTCATTGTCAAATGGCTATGGAGAACAAAACGTTTTCCACTTCGTTTCCCCAGTTAATCGCTAACTTAACAGGGACTATGTATGAAGTGTTATATGTGCCTGAAGAAAATTGGTTAAAGATTCGAGAAGACTTTATTAAGCAAAATGGTTTAAAACAAAGCACTCCGGAAACTGATGGAAATTCCTCTGAGCCAACTGACTCAATGGAACTATTACAGGCGATGGAACAAGTATCAGAGGATCCGTTGATAGTAGAGGCGGAGAAATTATTCGGAAAAGAATTTGTAGAAGTACAAGATAACTAAGGAGGAAAATTATTATGCGTGGAATGGGAAATATGCAAGGTATGATGAAACAAATGCAAAAAATGCAAAAGAAAATGGAAGAGGCACAAGAAGAATTAGCTACTCAACGTTTTGAAGCAGTAGCTGGTGGTGGTATGGTGAAAGTTATAGTTTCAGGACAAAAGGAAGTGCTAGAAGTAGAGCTAGATCCAGCAGTAGTAGATCCAGATGATATTGAAATGCTTCAAGATCTAATCGTTATTGCTACAAATGATGCTATTAAAAAAGCAGAAGAAACAGCGAACTCCACAATGGGTCAATTCACGAAAGGGTTGAACCTTCCTGGCATGTTCTAGGAGGAATAATAGATGCACTATCCTGAACCGATATCAAAACTAATTGATAGTTTTATGAAATTGCCGGGAATAGGGCCGAAAACAGCGGCCCGTCTGGCTTTTTTTGTCTTAACCATGAAAGAAGATACTGTTTTAGATTTTGCAAAAGCTTTAGTTGATGCGAAACGAAATTTAAGCTTTTGTTCTGTATGTGGGCATATAACCGACATTGATCCTTGTCATATTTGTCAGGATCAACAAAGAGATGCATCTTTAATCTGTGTGGTTCAAGATACAAAAGATGTAATTGCCTTGGAAAAGATGAGAGATTATAACGGGCGATACCATGTACTTCATGGAGCAATTTCACCAATGGATGGAATTGGCCCAGAAGATATCAATGTACCTTCGCTTTTGAAAAGATTGCAAAATACAGAAATCGAAGAACTAATACTAGCTACCAATCCTACTATAGAAGGAGAAGCAACGGCGATGTATATTTCACGTCTTGTTAAACCGTCTGGTATTAAAACAACTAGAATTGCTCATGGATTACCTGTAGGTGGAGATTTAGAGTATGCAGATGAAGTAACTCTCTCTAAAGCTCTGGAAGGTCGCCGAGAGTTGTAGGAGGATGTGTTGGTGTGATGTTTTCTAAAAAAGGGAAAATGAAAAAGGAATTCGATGAGCAATTCATTACACTCATGAAAGAAACAAAGTCAGATTGGCATCAAGCCCAGTTAATAGAGGAATACTTAAATGACTACGATTTAGATGCAGTTGCTAAAAGGAAAATGGCAGAAAGTATCCACTTCTATCTATATAAAGAAGCAAGGATCCGAAATGTCATCCTCAAATAGAATAACAAGAGCAATAGTTACATATAATGATAGATATGATTTTATGGAGGGTGTAACTCATGAAGTTTGTTATCATTATATGTTCACTATTGCTTTTATCTTTATTGTTATTTCGTAATTCATTTCCAAAGTTTTTTGAAGGACTATCTATCTTGTTGTTTCGTTTAGGTTTTTCCATACTCTTATTATATGGTGTACATTTATTGGTGGGGTCAATGGGTTATGCAATACCGGTGAATTTGTTTACAGGTACTGTAGCAGCAGTGTTAGGTATACCCGGAATCATCTCTGTTGTAGCGATTTCTATATTAATTTAAAAAAGTTTGCAAAAAGTGTTGACTTTATCATGAGAAGCGAGTAATATTGTAGAAGTCGCCAAGAGGTAATACATTATGGCAGACAACATGAACATTGAAAACTGAACATGCAAAACGTTAAGAAACATAGCTTTCAACTAACTTGTTAGGATGAGAGCAAAACAATTTTGGACATCATTTAATGATGATGCCAGCAAAACAAAATGAGCTTTTAAACTAGTTCTAATTTGTTCGCTTTCAATGTGCTCTGCATACTGGAAGTGAACTATTATGGAGAGTTTGATCCTGGCTCAGGACGAACGCTGGCGGCATGCCTAATACATGCAAGTCGAGCGAATGACGAAGAAGCTTGCTTCTTCTGATTTAGCGGCGGACGGGTGAGTAACACGTGGGCAACCTGCCCTGTAGATTGGGATAACTCCGGGAAACCGGGGCTAATACCGAATAATCCATTTCCTCACATGGGGAGATGTTAAAAGACGGCATCTCGCTGTCACTACAGGATGGGCCCGCGGCGCATTAGCTAGTTGGTGAGGTAACGGCTCACCAAGGCGACGATGCGTAGCCGACCTGAGAGGGTGATCGGCCACACTGGGACTGAGACACGGCCCAGACTCCTACGGGAGGCAGCAGTAGGGAATCTTCCACAATGGACGAAAGTCTGATGGAGCAATGCCGCGTGAGTGAAGAAGGTTTTCGGATCGTAAAACTCTGTTGTGAGGGAAGAACAAGTACGAGAGTAACTGCTCGTACCTTGACGGTACCTCATTAGAAAGCCACGGCTAACTACGTGCCAGCAGCCGCGGTAATACGTAGGTGGCAAGCGTTGTCCGGAATTATTGGGCGTAAAGCGCGCGCAGGCGGTCCTTTAAGTCTGATGTGAAATCCCACGGCTCAACCGTGGAAGGTCATTGGAAACTGGGGGACTTGAGTACAGAAGAGGAAAGCGGAATTCCAAGTGTAGCGGTGAAATGCGTAGAGATTTGGAGGAACACCAGTGGCGAAGGCGGCTTTCTGGTCTGTAACTGACGCTGAGGCGCGAAAGCGTGGGGAGCAAACAGGATTAGATACCCTGGTAGTCCACGCCGTAAACGATGAGTGCTAAGTGTTAGGGGGTTTCCGCCCCTTAGTGCTGCAGCTAACGCATTAAGCACTCCGCCTGGGGAGTACGGTCGCAAGACTGAAACTCAAAGGAATTGACGGGGGCCCGCACAAGCGGTGGAGCATGTGGTTTAATTCGAAGCAACGCGAAGAACCTTACCAGGTCTTGACATCCCGCTGACCGGCCTAGAGATAGGCTTTTCCCTTCGGGGACAGCGGTGACAGGTGGTGCATGGTTGTCGTCAGCTCGTGTCGTGAGATGTTGGGTTAAGTCCCGCAACGAGCGCAACCCTTGATCTTAGTTGCCAGCATTTAGTTGGGCACTCTAAGGTGACTGCCGGTGATAAACCGGAGGAAGGTGGGGATGACGTCAAATCATCATGCCCCTTATGACCTGGGCTACACACGTGCTACAATGGACGGTACAGAGGGTCGCAACCCCGCGAGGGTGAGCAAATCCCATAAAACCGTTCTCAGTTCGGATTGTAGGCTGCAACTCGCCTACATGAAGCCGGAATCGCTAGTAATCGTGGATCAGCATGCCACGGTGAATACGTTCCCGGGCCTTGTACACACCGCCCGTCACACCACGAGAGTTTGTAACACCCGAAGTCGGTGGGGTAACCCTTACGGGAGCCAGCCGCCGAAGGTGGGACAGATGATTGGGGTGAAGTCGTAACAAGGTAGCCGTATCGGAAGGTGCGGCTGGATCACCTCCTTTCTAAGGATAATATCGGAATACGAATCTTTATTCGTATCTTAACGTTTTGCAGTTCAGTTTTGAATGTTCATTTTATATGAAGATTCAACTCTTGTTCTTTGAAAACTGGATAAAACGACATTGAAACAATAAACAACAAGAAATTCTGTTGTGATTATTTACGTAATCATGACGTGTAAGACTTTTTAACTTTTAGGTTAAGTTAATAAGGGCGCACGGTGAATGCCTTGGCACTAGGAGTCGACGAAGGACGGCACTAACACCGATATGCTTCGGGGAGCTGTAAGTGAGCTTTGATCCGGAGATTTCCGAATGGGGAAACCCACTGTTCGTAATGGAGCAGTACATTTGCGTGAATACATAGCGCATCTGAGACACACCCAGGGAACTGAAACATCTAAGTACCTGGAGGAAGAGAAAGAAAATTCGATTCCCTGAGTAGCGGCGAGCGAAACGGGAATAGCCCAAACCAAAAGGCTTGCCTTTTGGGGTTGTAGGACACTCTACATAGAGTTACAAAGGAATGAGTTAGACGAAGCGATCTGGAAAGGTCCGCAGGATAGGGTAAAAGCCCCGTAGTCTAAAATTCATTCTCTCTTGAGTGTATCCTGAGTACGGCGGAACACGTGAAATTCCGTCGGAATCTGGGAGGACCATCTCCCAAGGCTAAATACTACCTAGTGACCGATAGTGAACCAGTACCGTGAGGGAAAGGTGAAAAGCACCCCGGAAGGGGAGTGAAATAGATCCTGAAACCGTGTGCCTACAAGTAGTTAGAGCCCGTTAATGGGTGATAGCGTGCCTTTTGTAGAATGAACCGGCGAGTTACGATCCCATGCAAGGTTAAGTCGAGAAGACGGAGCCGCAGCGAAAGCGAGTCTGAATAGGGCGAATGAGTATGTGGTCGTAGACCCGAAACCAGGTGATCTACCCATGTCCAGGATGAAGGTAAGGTAACACTTACTGGAGGTCCGAACCCACGCACGTTGAAAAGTGCGGGGATGAGGTGTGGGTAGCGGAGAAATTCCAATCGAACCTGGAGATAGCTGGTTCTCTCCGAAATAGCTTTAGGGCTAGCCTCAAACGTTAGAATCTTGGAGGTAGAGCACTGTTTGGACTAGGGGCCCATCCCGGGTTACCGAATTCAGACAAACTCCGAATGCCAATGATTTATGTTTGGGAGTCAGACTGCGAGTGATAAGATCCGTAGTCAAGAGGGAAACAGCCCAGACCACCAGCTAAGGTCCCAAAGTATTTGTTAAGTGGAAAAGGATGTGGCGTTGCTTAGACAACCAGGATGTTGGCTTAGAAGCAGCCATCATTTAAAGAGTGCGTAATAGCTCACTGGTCGAGTGACGCTGCGCCGAAAATGTATCGGGGCTAAACAAATCACCGAAGCTGTGGATTGATACCTTTGGTATCAGTGGTAGGAGAGCGTTCTAAGGGCGTTGAAGTCAGACCGGAAGGACTGGTGGAGCGCTTAGAAGTGAGAATGCCGGTATGAGTAGCGAAAGACGGGTGAGAATCCCGTCCACCGTATGACTAAGGTTTCCTGAGGAAGGCTCGTCCGCTCAGGGTTAGTCGGGACCTAAGCCGAGGCCGATAGGCGTAGGCGATGGATAACAGGTTGATATTCCTGTACCACCAAACCACCGTTTGAGTAATGGGGGGACGCAGAAGGATAGGGTAAGCATGCTGTTGGTTATGCATGTCCAAGCAGTAAGGTGTGAATGTAGGCAAATCCGCATTCTTTAACATTGAGCTGTGATGGCGAGGACGTATGTCTAGAGTTCCTGATTTCACACTGCCAAGAAAAGCCTCTAGCGAGGTGAAAGGTGCCCGTACCGCAAACCGACACAGGTAGTCGAGGAGAGAATCCTAAGGTGAGCGAGAGAACTCTCGTTAAGGAACTCGGCAAAATGACCCCGTAACTTCGGGAGAAGGGGTGCTCTTTTGGGTTCATAGCCTAGAAGAGCCGCAGTGAATAGGCCCAGGCGACTGTTTAGCAAAAACACAGGTCTATGCAAAACCGTAAGGTGAAGTATATGGGCTGACGCCTGCCCGGTGCTGGAAGGTTAAGAGGAGTGCTTAGCGCAAGCGAAGGTGCGAATTGAAGCCCCAGTAAACGGCGGCCGTAACTATAACGGTCCTAAGGTAGCGAAATTCCTTGTCGGGTAAGTTCCGACCCGCACGAAAGGCGTAACGATCTGGGCACTGTCTCAACGAGAGACTCGGTGAAATTATAGTACCTGTGAAGATGCAGGTTACCCGCGACAGGACGGAAAGACCCCGTGGAGCTTTACTATAGCTTGATATTGAATTTTGGTGCAACTTGTACAGGATAGGCAGGAGCCTTAGAGCCCGGAGCGCCAGCTTCGGAGGAGGCGTCGGTGGGATACTGCCCTGGTTGTATTGAAATTCTAACCCATACCCGTAACCCGGGTAGGAGACAGTGTCAGGCGGGTAGTTTGACTGGGGCGGTCGCCTCCTAAAGTGTAACGGAGGCGCCCAAAGGTTCCCTCAGAATGGTTGGAAATCATTCGAAGAGTGTAAAGGCAGAAGGGAGCTTGACTGCGAGACCTACAAGTCGAGCAGGGTCGAAAGACGGGCTTAGTGATCCGGTGGTTCCGCATGGAAGGGCCATCGCTCAACGGATAAAAGCTACCCCGGGGATAACAGGCTTATCTCCCCCAAGAGTCCACATCGACGGGGAGGTTTGGCACCTCGATGTCGGCTCATCGCATCCTGGGGCTGTAGTCGGTCCCAAGGGTTGGGCTGTTCGCCCATTAAAGCGGTACGCGAGCTGGGTTCAGAACGTCGTGAGACAGTTCGGTCCCTATCCGTCGTGGGCGTAGGAAATTTGAGAGGAGCTGTCCTTAGTACGAGAGGACCGGGATGGACACACCGCTGGTGTACCAGTTGTTCTGCCAAGAGCATCGCTGGGTAGCTATGTGTGGACGGGATAAGTGCTGAAAGCATCTAAGCACGAAGCCCCCCTCAAGATGAGATTTCCCATTACGCAAGTAAGTAAGATCCCTCAAAGACGATGAGGTAGATAGGTTCGGGGTGGAAGCGTGGCGACACGTGCAGCTGACGAATACTAATCGATCGAGGACTTAACCAAATTTTGTTTAACGTAACAATGTCGTTTATCCAGTTTTGAGTGAACAAGCACTCTATTTTACATGAGGGTTTCAAGACACGAGTAATTCGAGGAAACAATTGAGAGAGGAAAGGAACATACTACCGTATGTGACTGACCGAACGAATGAAGTTGACGAAGAAGTACGATGTGTATTGGAAGCCGAAAGAGTCTAGTGATGATGGCGAAGAGGTCACACCCGTTCCCATACCGAACACGGAAGTTAAGCTCTTCAGCGCCGATGGTAGTTGGGGGTCTCCCCCTGTGAGAGTAGGACGTCGCTGGGCACCAAAAAGAAGTCGTTACCGAGTTATATCGGTAACGACTTCTTTTTTCTATACTGAATCAAAAAAATAGACGACCATGGTCCAACCTTTACTAATGAAGTACTATACCCTGTATTGATTGGAGTGCCCGTGGAAGCGTCCACCTACTTGTATATGCTCTACACTACCTAAGATTGAAAGTGTGTTGAAACGGAAACAAGGAGTATTTTTCATTTTTTCCTCTCTTATGAATCCAGTGTTTGCAGGACACTTTTTAAACTTAAGGACAATTCATGTATAATAGAGAAAGAAATTAGAACGTATTGTGAGGTAAATATAATGCAAGAAAAAAGACCATTAGTTGAGGCATTGGAGCAATTTCATAAGAAAAAGTCGATTTCTTTTCATGTGCCTGGACATAAACATGGACTTTTATCCAATCTACCACAACTTATTAGCAATTCGATGCAATATGATTTAACTGAGTTAGATGGATTAGATGATTATCACCATCCAAAAGAAGCAATTAAAGAAGCAGAAGAGTTACTTACTAGACTATATAACACCAATGACAGTTTCTTTTTAGTAAATGGAACGACTATTGGAAATTTAGCTATGATATATGCAACTTGCCAGTACGGTGAACAAATTATTGTGCAACGGAATGCGCACAAATCTATTTTTCATGCAATTGAACTGGTGGGCGCAGAGCCAATTTATGTATCACCTATATGGGATGAACATAGTAAGACGGCATCATATGTACCATTAGAGGTAATTGAAGAAGCAATTCAACAGTATCCTTTTGCTAAAGCAGTTGTCCTAACCTATCCAAACTATTATGGAGTTTGTTCTCGGGACTTAGAGGAGATCATTAACCTATGTCATAGTCTGGAAATGCCTGTGCTAGTAGATGAGGCACATGGCGCACATTTCCAGTCAAATAAAGAGTTTCCAAAGTCAGCTTTGTTATATGGAGCTGATGTGGTTGTCCAATCAGCTCATAAAACACTACCTTCGCTAACAATGGGTTCATATATACATATTCGCTCTCACTTGATTGAAAGTAAGAGAGTTAATAAATACTTAAGAATGTTACAATCCAGTAGTCCTTCCTATTTAATCTTAGCCTCTCTTGATGATGCAAGAAGTTATGTGGAAAGATATAGCCCGATGGATTATAAACAGTTGTTGGATAGAAGAGAAGTGTTTATAGATGCATTAGAAACTATACCATTAATAGAGGTAGTCCAAGTAGACGACCCCTTAAAACTGTTAATACGAGTCGGAAAATATTCTGGGTTTCAAGTGCAGCAAGCTTTTGAAAAACAAAATATATATGTTGAGCTTGCTGATATATATCAAGTCTTGCTTATTCTTCCTTTACTAAAAGTAGAACATGAATTTCCGTTTGCAGAGATTAGAAAACGAATGAAATATGCTGTAGAGGACTTAAAAAAAGAGACTCCAGAGTATACGAGTAGCACACTTTACATGGAACAAAAAACTATTTCTACCTTACAGATGCATTTAGAACTAGTCAATGAGAAACAAGGAGAATGGATTCCTTATGCAAGGTCAATCGGTAGGATAGCCAAGGGGATGATTGTTCCCTACCCCCCTGGGATTCCACTACTTCTACCAGGGGAAAAAATTACTGTTCCCATTCTAACCGAATTAGAGGTATGGATTGAAAAAGGTGCTTCATTTCAAGGGGAGCATCAATTAGAAGAAAAGTTAATATATGTTGTGGAGGAGTAACTGTGCAAAAAAAAGGGTATTTTATAACAAGTGAAGGTCCAGAAGGTGCAGGAAAAACAACTGTTATGAATTTATTGGGTGAACGACTAATAGATGAAGGCTACGAGGTAGTAATGACTCGGGAGCCTGGTGGTATTATGATTTCTGAAAAGATTCGGGACATAATCTTGAATAATGAGCATACAATGATGGAAAGCCGTACAGAAGCACTATTATATGCTGCGGCTAGGAGACAACATTTAGTAGAGAAGGTTCTTCCAGCGTTAGCAGCTGGGAAAATTGTGATTTGTGATCGATTTATTGATAGTTCCTTGGCATATCAAGGGTTTGCTCGTGGTATTGGCGTAGAAGAGATATGGGCTATTAATAAGTTTGCTATCGGAGACACAATGCCAGAAAAAACATTGCTATTTGATATTGATCCAGCAGTAGGACTAGCTAGAATAAATGCTCATACGGAACGAGAAAAAAATCGATTAGATGTAGAAAATTTAGCATTCCATCAAAAAGTACGGGCAGGTTATTTGTCATTAGTTGAAAAATACCCGGAACGTATACAAGTAATCGATGCCTCACAAACAATTGAGAACGTTTTAGACGAAACATATGTAATCATCAAACGTGAGTTAGAAATAATTAGATAATTCGTGGTATAATAAAGAAAAAATATTAATAGGGGTGAGTATCGATGAAATTGATAGTAGCGGTAGTTCAGGATCAGGATAGTAATCGGTTGTCTAATGCATTAACAAAGGCAAAGTTTAGAGCAACAAAACTGGCGAGTACAGGTGGTTTCTTAAGATCTGGGAATACTACATTTCTAATCGGTACCGATGATTCTCTAGTTGCTTCAGCTTTAGAGCTTATAAGAGATAATTGTAGAGCGAGAGAGCAGATGGTAGCGCCTGTGTCTCCAATGGGGGGAAATGCAGATTCGTATATTCCTTATCCTGTTGAGGTTGAGGTTGGAGGGGCTACAGTATTCGTACTCCCAATTGAACAATTCCATCATTTTTAATAATGAAGGAAGGAGAAGTAAACAGTGAAGATTAACCAAGATATGCGAGTCGGCATAGATAATATACGAAAAGACGCTATGCAGAATGGAAATCAGTCAGTAAAATTTGGCCAAATGATTATAAAACAAGAACAACGCATGCAGACAGATACGATGACAAGACTACTAGGAGACATTTCCACAGCTGGAGATCGTCTCGCACGTTCCCGCAACTTACGTGATATGGCAAAATTTAAAATGCTTATCCGAAAATTTTTACACGAAGCCGTAGATTTTGGAATGGGGTTAAAGCAGTCCCATACATGGAATCGTTTCGGTGAAGGTAGAAAATTGAAACTTGTTGAAACAATCGACGAAAAATTAGTTGAATTGGCAGAAGAAATCTTAAACCAAGAAAAAAGTTCAATAGACTTATTGGATAAAATTGGGGAGATAAAAGGATTACTGATCAATTTATACACGTAAGTTTCCCGTGTTTTCGCTTACTGCGAAACGCGGGATTTTTCACAAGAAAGTATATACTTACACGAAGATTGCTGCAGAAAAACAAGTTGTTTCTTACATAAGTAATTTTTCTTTTCTATAGAAAGAGGTGAAGGTTATGGAAAACTGGTCGATAGAGGATGTAGAAAGATTACAACCTACCGTAGTTAAACAAATTCAAACAATTGTCTCTAAAAACCGAATCGGACATGCCTATATTCTAGAAGGGGCTAAAGGAACTGGGAAAGTGAAAGTAATGCAATTTTTCGTTCAGCTTCTTTTTTGTGAAAGTCCCGTAAATAATGTTCCATGTGAAACATGTCGATCATGTAAAAGATTAAAATCCTTCAATCACCTTAACTATATGCAACTAGAACCGGATGGTCAGTTTATAAAAAAGGGACAAGTAGATGAACTGGTTCATGCTCTAAGTAAAACAACTATTGAAAAGCAAAGAAAAATATATGTAATACATCATGCAGATCAACTAAATGCAAGTGCTGCAAACACATTATTAAAGTTTTTAGAGGAACCTCAAAGCGAGATAACGGCGATTCTTTTAACAGATAAAATGCATGCATTACTTCCGACTATTCGATCAAGATGTCAGCATTTAAGTTTATCTCCAATGCCAACTGCTATCTTAAAACAGAAGTTAATACAAGAGGGAATCACTGACTCCATGGCATCTACAGTTTCTAAAATGACGAATCAAGTAGAAGAAGCAATTAACTTGGCGAAAGATGAGCAGTTTGGACTTGTAAGGAAATCAGTGTTAAAATTGGTTGAAGCGAATGGAAGAAGTGTTCAGGATGCATTGATGTGTATTCACGAAGATTTTGGACCTTTGCTCAAAGAGAAAGAGCAGGCTGAACAAGCGTTAGATTTACTACTATTTGCATATCGTGATATAGTAGCTATAAAAGCAAGTCCCATCGCAGATTGTACTTTTCCAGATATGATTTCTTATTGGAAACAAATTGCTCTGCAAACAACGTATGAGCAATTATCAAAGCAATTAGAAATGATTTTACATGCAAAACAAAACTTGCATAAAAATATGAACCGGACACTGATGATGGAGCAGTTAATGCTTAACCTGCAGGAGGGATTTACTTTTGTATAATGTTGTAGGAGTCCGTTTTAAAAAAGCGGGTAAAATATATTATTTTGATCCAGTAGAATTTGCTTTAGTGAAAGATGATTATGTAATCGTCGAAACAGCTAGAGGCGTAGAGTATGGTAAAGTTGTAGTTCCGATTAAGCAAGTTGAGGAACATGACGTTGTGCTTCCTCTAAAACAAGTAGTTAGGCCTTCTACTGATAAAGATCGCATCCAAGTAGAGGAAAATAGATTAGAGTCAGCCCAAGCTCTTGCACTAGGGACGGAAAAGATTATCGAAAGAAACCTAGAAATGAAGCTGGTAGATGTTGAGTATACATTCGACCGAAATAAGATTATTTTTTATTTTACCGCAGAAGGTCGCGTAGACTTCCGAGATTTGGTTAAAGATTTAGCATCCGTATTTAGAACTCGTATTGAGCTTAGACAAATTGGAGTTCGTGATGAAGCGAAAATGTTAGGTGGCATAGGTCCTTGTGGCCGAATGCTTTGCTGTTCAACATTTTTAGGTGATTTCGAGCCGGTTTCTATAAAAATGGCAAAAGATCAAAACCTATCACTTAATCCATCTAAGATTTCTGGATTATGTGGACGTCTGATGTGCTGCTTAAAGTATGAGAACGATGAATATGAAACTGCTAGAGAACAGATGCCGGATATTGGAGATAAAGTTGAAACTCCTGATGGCTTAGGTCGAGTAGTAAGTATGAATATTTTAGAGCGAGTTTTACGTATAGAGTTACCTGATCCACAACGTGTTCTAGATTATACGTTAGAAGAAATTACAAACCATGCGACAAATCAAGTGCAATGGTCGGGGCAATGAGGTGAATGTGTGATGGACCGCAATTTTTTTGATACAATTATAGATTTTGAAAAACAATTAGAGTCCACGCAGCTGCAATTTCGCGCTTTAAAAGAATTTGTGGCGATAATGGTTGAAGAACGTGAAGCGCTACAACAAGAGAATAATCATTTAAGACAACGACTCGATGAAATACATGAAAAAGAAGCAATGATTGAGAAATTACGAGATGAGAAATTGCATAAACTTGATGTAGGAGAGGGCCATGATAATCTAGCTCGGCTATACCAAGAAGGCTACCATGTGTGTCACGTTCATTTTGGAAGTTCTCGTAAAGAAGAAGATTGTCTATTTTGTCTTTCATTTTTAAACAAACAAAACATCTAAACAATTGACTGATGCCACTCCATAAGTGGGTGTCAGTCTTTTGTTTTGCTTGGGGGTAATAAATATGGAACAATGGTTAAAGGATGACGAACGACTAGATTATTTGTTGGCAGAAGATTTACGTATTATTCAAAGTCCTTCTGTCTTCTCTTTTTCTTTAGATGCAGTGTTGCTAGCAAGGTTTGCATATGTACCGATGAAAAGAGGTAAAATCATCGATATTTGTTCAGGAAATGGAGCAATTCCATTATTTTTAAGCGCGCGAACAAATGTAGAAATTATTGGAGTGGAATTACAAGAAAGATTAGCAGATATGGCTACGAGAAGTGTTCAATTTAATAATCTGACCAACCAGATTACTATTGTGGAAGCTGACGTTAAAGGGATTGCGAGAGAGCTTGGTTCAGAAAAGTTTGATGTTGTTACTTGTAATCCACCTTATTTTCCAGCTCATGAGGCAAGTGAGAAAAACTTAAAAGAGCATTTAGCAATTGCCCGACATGAAATTCACCTTACTCTAGATGAAGCGGTTCAATCAGCTAGTGAATTATTAAAACAAGGTGGAAAAGCTGCTTTTGTTCATCGTCCCGGGAGACTTTTAGATATCGTCACTGCAATGAGAGCGAATCGTTTAGAACCAAAGCGAATCCGCTTCGTCTATCCAAAAGAAGGAAAAGAAGCTAATACGTTGTTAATAGAAGGTATAAAGGATGGAAAATCTGATTTGAAAATACTAGCACCTCTATACGTGTATGGAGACGATGGTAAATACACGCAAGAAGTTAAAGAGATGCTGTATGGAAAAGAGTGAAAAACAGCATACTTTTTACGTCTTGGAATGCAAAGATGGATCTTATTATGCCGGTTATACAAATGACCTAGCGAAAAGAGTGAAGGTACATAATGAAGGCAAGGGAGCAAAATATACTCGAGCCAAACGGCCAGTCACTTGTATATACAGTGAATTGTATGAAACTAAGCAAGAGGCTATGCAAGCTGAATATGCATTTAAGCAGCTGACGAGAAAACAAAAAATAACATATATGGGGGCAAGTAAATGATTAAATCTCAGAAATCGACCGAACACGAACAGGGTAGCTGCTTGTATTTAGTTGCAACACCCATTGGTAACTTAGAAGATATGACGATGAGGGCTATTCGCATATTAAAAGAGGTAGATATTATTGCAGCAGAGGATACAAGAAATACCAAGAAACTGTGTAACTACTTTGAAATTTCTACACCACTGTTAAGTTATCATGATCATAACTTACAAGTTGGTGGAGAAAAATTATTAGAATTATTAAGAGAAGGTAAAAGCATAGCATTGGTTAGTGATGCGGGTCTTCCTTGTATTTCTGATCCTGGAGCAGATATTGTTGCTAAAGCAGTTCAAGAAGGTTTTGCGGTTGTACCAATCCCGGGTGCAAACGCTGCATTAAGTGCACTTATAGCATCCGGACTTTCGACACAGCCCTTTTTCTTTTATGGCTTTTTAAGTCGAAATAAAAAAGAAAGAAAAGCAGAAATTGAAAAGTTGCAAAAAAGACAGGAATCCGTGATTTTATATGAGTCACCACACCGTTTAAAAGAATCATTACGGGATATGCAATCTATAATGGAAGGAACTCGCAAAATCGTATTAGCACGCGAGCTAACAAAGAAGTTTGAAGAGTTTTTAAGAGGTACAATTGACGAGGCTGTTGAGTGGGTGGAGCAGGCAGAGATACGGGGAGAATTCTGTATTGTTTTAGAAGGGAACGAAGAGGTTTCAGAAACAAGTGATGAAGCACAATGGTGGTCAGAACTCACCTTAGAAGAGCATGTGGATCGCTTAATAGCAGAGAAACAATATACTTCAAAAGAAGCTATTAAAGAAGTTGCGATTCAAAGAGGACTGTCTAAACGAGAAGTATATCAAAACTACCATGTAGAATAGAAAATTGTACGCCTAGGTGAGCCCCCCGACGTTCTTCTGAGAAGAGTTTTGTGGAGGAATAAGATCATAGGATCTACTCTTTATTCTATTTAATTATAAAAAAACCGCAAACTTAGTTAAGTTTGCGGTTTTTACAAAAATTATATGTAACTATTGGAATTTCAAAATTACTTAATGTTATTTTGAATCTCTTTAATTAGTAATTCTGCACCTTCTGGGCTTAAAATCAGTTTTCCACCAACTAGACGTAGGTTGTCATCTGATACTTCACCAGTTACAGCACAAGTCATATTTGGCATATATTTTTTTAGAATGATTTTATCATCATCTACGTAAATCTCTAATGCGTCTTTTTCAGCAATACCAAGCGTGCGACGTAATTCAATTGGAATAACTACACGACCTAATTCATCAACCTTACGTACAATACCTGTAGATTTCATATGAAAATTATTCTCCTCTCAAGAGTGCATATTTTTCGCCAAGATTCGACATAAACCTCTTTTATGTAATATATCATACCAAGTACTCCCATTTCCGTCAATAATTAATGCTTTAGCGAAAGAGAGAGCAACGATATAAATTTGATAATAAGTCTATTTTTTGTTAAAAAAATGCTTATTTATTATGTAAATAGGAATTATTTTGATATATTATCTATTTTTTTGAAATTAATTATTTTATAATTATCGTTCGACAAGACTGTATAAATGAATTGATTGAAACAAACTCTTCATTTAGATAGAATAAAGAATAAAGAGAATCAACATTGGAGGCATCTTTACATTGAAAGATCAACAGAAAACATTCTATATAACAACGCCGATTTATTATCCGAGTGGAAAATTTCATATTGGTACCGCATATACAACCGTTGCTTCCGATGCGATGGCAAGATATAAAAGACTTAGAGGGTATGAAGTTCGTTTCTTAACCGGAATGGATGAGCACGGTCAAAAAATCCAAGAAAAAGCTCAAGAAGCGGGAAAAGAACCTCAAATTTATGTAAATGAAATTGCAGAGGCTGCAAAAAATGTTTGGGCTTTAATGGATATTTCCTATGATGATTTTATCCAAACAACGGAAGAACGTCATACAAAAGTAGTGGAAAAAATATTCCAGAAGTTCTTGGATAATGGAGATATTTACAAGGGAGAATATGAAGGATGGTATTGTACACCTTGTGAATCCTTTTTCACCGAGACTCAGTTATTAGAAGGAAACTGTCCAGATTGCGGTCGTCCAGTTCAAAAAGTAAAGGAAGAATCATACTTCTTTAATATGAAAAAGTATGCTGACCGTTTGTTGAAGTATTATGAGGAAAATGTAGATTTTATAGAGCCAGAATCTAGAAAAAATGAAATGATCAATAACTTCATTAAACCAGGTTTAGAAGATTTATCGGTATCAAGAACATCCTTCGATTGGGGTATAAAAGTGCCTAGCGATCCAAGACATGTAATCTATGTGTGGGTAGATGCTTTAACAAATTATATTACTTCATTAGGTTATCTATCAGATGATGATTCCTTATTCCAAAAGTTCTGGCCTGCGGATGTTCATGTAGTAGGTAAAGACATTGTCCGTTTCCACACAATCTATTGGCCAATATTCCTAATGGCTTTAGATTTACCGCTACCTAAAAAGATTTTTGCTCATGGATTTATCATGATGAAAGACGGTAAAATGTCTAAATCCAAAGGAAATGTCGTTTATCCAGAAGTGTTAGTGGAACGTTATGGATTAGATGCAACACGCTATTTCCTATTGCGCGAACTTCCTTTTGGTCAAGATGGGGTATTTTCTCCAGAGTCTTTCGTAGAGAGAACAAACTTTGACCTTGCAAATGACTTAGGAAATTTGTTGAATAGAACTGTTTCGATGATCAATAAATACTTTGATGGTAAAATTCCAGTAAATCTAAGTGAAACAACCGAGTTTGATGCAACTCTCCAGAACTTTGCCAAAAGCACAATCGATAAATATCAGGAAAATATGGAGAATATGCAGTTTAGCTTAGTACTTGGAGATTTATGGGCTTTAGTTTCACGCACTAATAAGTATATTGATGAAACTCAACCTTGGGTACTTGCGAAAGATGAAACTACTCGAGGACAATTAGCGTCTGTTATGACTCATTTGGCAGAAAGTCTTCGTCAAATTGCAACACTAGCTCAACCCTTTATGACCAATAGTCCAAAACAAATTGCAGAGCAACTTGGTTTTACTGAGGATTATTTAAAATGGGACAATTTAGGATCATTTAATGTTATTAATGACGGTATAACAGTTATAAAAACAGGGGTTCCTATTTTCCCGAGACTAGATGTTGAAGTTGAAGTAGCTTATATTCGTGAACAAATGCTAGGTTCAGTTCAAACTCCTCAGGAAGAAGAAAAAGAAGAGGAACCTAAGGTAGAAGAAATAACAATTGATGACTTTTTTAAAGTAGACTTACGCGTTGCAACAGTATTATCTTGTGAAGCAGTGCCTAAAGCGGATAAATTATTAAAGTTGCAATTAGATATGGGGTATGAAAAGCGTCAAGTAATTTCAGGTATTGCACAGCATTTTAAACCGGATGAGGTTATTGGTAAAAAAGTAATTGTAGTAGCAAATCTCAAACCAGTGAAGTTAAGAGGAGAGTTATCTCAAGGAATGATTCTTGCTGGTGAAAAAAATGGTTATCTGACTTTAGCTACAGTAGATGAAAATCTTGAAAATGGCGCTCAAGTGAAATAAATTTCTAAATAGACCTGTCATTTTTAGACAGGTCTATTTTTATTCATATAATATTTTGGAATACTATTTAATACATTGCATATTACTGTAACCCTTATTAGAGAAAAGGACAATTTGAAGAAAGTATTACTAAAATAGTATTAAAAAGAGTGTAATTTAACCTATAAAAGGCAGGGAGTAGTTCATATGTTTATCGATACACATGTACATTTAAATGCAGATCAGTATGAAGAAGATTTACAGGAAGTGATTGATCGTGCTTTGGAAGCTAATGTAAAAAAAATGGTCGTTATTGGGTTCGATCGTATCACAATTGAAAGAGCTATGAAGTTAGTGGAAGAATATTCTTTTATCTATGCTGTAGTTGGATGGCATCCTGTCGATGCGATTGATTGTACAGAAGAAGATTTAAGATGGATTGAAGAACTTGCGGCACATGAAAAGGTTGTAGGCATAGGGGAAATGGGACTGGATTATCATTGGGATAAATCTCCTAAAGATATTCAACAAGAGGTATTTCGGAAACAAATAAGGTTGGCTCAAAAAGTAAAATTACCAATTATTATTCATAATCGCGACGCAACAGAAGATGTGATTCGTATTTTACAAGAAGAAGAAGCGTATCTTACAGGAGGTATCATGCATTGTTTTGGGGGAAGTGTTGAAACAGCAAAGCAATGTATAGATATGAATTTTATGATATCACTTGGAGGACCTGTAACGTTTAAAAATGCAAAGAAACCTAAAGAGGTTGCAGCAGAAATTCCACTGGAGTATTTGTTGATCGAAACAGATGCACCATATCTAGCTCCGCATCCACATCGAGGAAAAAGAAATGAACCCGCACTTGTACCACTTGTTGCCGAGGAAATAGCGCGGTTAAAAGGAATTTCAATTGAAGAGGTCGCTGAAGCAACCACCAAAAATGCAGAAAGGTTCTTTAATTTAGCAAAGTAAAAAAGCGTTAATTAAGAGGTGTATAATTTATACCTTTTAATTAGCGAGTTAACCTAATCGGTTGACAAGCTCTTTGGGACTCTATATAATCACTTCAGTGAACAAGGAGGCGTTTTTCATGTTACATAATCCCATGAAAAATCTGTTCTTTAATTCATTGAGGAGCAAGCAAACCTTAGTAAGTATAGTATCTTTACTATTGTTTCTTGCAGTGATTTCTTTCGTTTTATTCGAAGGAACAAAGAAAACTGTTGCTTTAACAGTTGATGGCAAACAACAAGAAATATTAACGCATGCAAATACAGTTGGTGAATTATTAAAGGATCACAAAATAGTAGTAGCCAATGAAGACTTTTTACATCCCTCAGTGAACACTTCAATCGAAAATAATTTATCGATTGAGTGGGAGCAGGCAAGACAGATAAAAATATCAGTAGACGGAGAAATTCAAACTCTTACAACTACTGAAGATTTAGTTTCAGAAATACTCGCGAAGGCTAATGTTGCAGTTACTGAACATGATGCAATAACACCTGCTGCAGATGCAGAGGTTGGACCTGATAACAATATTGCTATTGAAAAAGCATTTGAAATAACGCTTTTAGATGGTGGTGAAGAGAAGAAGGTACGGTCCACTTCGACTACGGTCGCTGACTTTTTAAAACAACAAAACATTCAATTGAGTGAATTCGACCGAGTAGAACAGAAAATGGATGAATCAATAGCTCCTAATTCTATAATACAAGTAGTGCGAGTAGAAAAGGTCACCGATGTAGTTGAGGAAGCAACAAACTTTGCTGTAGAAACGAAAAAAGAAGACTCGCTACTAAAAGGGAAAGAAAAAGTAGTACAACAAGGTGTAAATGGAACGGTTTCACGGACTTATGAAGTAGTGAAAGAAAATGGTAAAGAGATTTCTCGTAATATGATGAGTGAGAAGATAATTAAAGAACCCACTAAAAAAGTAGTGGCAGTTGGAACGAAAGTAATGACTGCTAGTGTTTCGCGTGGAACAAACTCAGCAGCAGCTCCATCTGGAGGGAAAGAGTTTTATGTAACTGCGACGGCATATACTGCTTATTGTAATGGCTGTTCTGGCGTAACTGCGACAGGGATGAATTTGAAGACTAATCCTAATTTGAAGGTTATTGCCGTAGACCCTAGTGTTATTCCACTGGGTTCAAAAGTATGGGTAGAGGGCTATGGTCATGCGGTAGCTGGGGATACTGGGGGAGCTATCAAAGGGAATAAGATTGACCTTTTCATGGCTTCTAAATCACAGGCATATGACTTCGGTCGTAAAAAAGTACGTGTAAAAGTTTTAAACTAATGTTATAGCTTTCCCTTTCATTGATTGGGAGAGCTTTTTTGCGTTATGATAGCTATAGCAAAAAGAAAGAGAAGAGGAAAACCGGTTGCAAATAAAAGAAATAATAGTTGTAGAAGGAAAAGATGATACAACTGCCATAAAACGTGCTGTAGAGGCAGATACTATTGAAACGAATGGTTCAGCCATTTCTAAAGAAACGCTTATGAAAATAAGTCATGCTCAAGATAAACGTGGCGTCATTGTCTTTACTGATCCTGATTATCCAGGAAGACGTATTCGTGCTATTATCGAAGAACAGGTTCCGGGTGTAAAACATGCATTTTTATCCAAGGAAAAAACGATTGCGAAAAACGGCAAGGGTTTAGGGATTGAACACGCGAAAGATGAAGATATTCGTACTGCTCTTTCTAATGTTTATACCCCAAAATCAGACACAGAAACGTTTTTAGAAATCCCGTTGTCTATTTTAATAGACGGACAACTAATAGGTCATCCCCATGCGAAGGAAAGAAGAACAAGGTTGGGTGAACTATTGAAAATAGGCTACACTAATGGAAAACAGCTACAGAAACGACTATCTATTTTTCAGATTAGCCAACAGCAAGTGGAAGAAGCGATAGCACAACTCAATATGGAGGAAAAATAAAATATGCAAAAAGATATAGCTACACCAATACGGACACAAGAGATATTAAAAAAATATGGTTTCTCATTCAAAAAAAGCTTAGGGCAAAACTTTTTAATAGATCCAAATATATTACGTAATATTGTCAGTCATGCAGATCTTACGAAGGATTCGGCAGCAATTGAAATTGGGCCTGGAATTGGAGCATTAACAGAGCATCTAGCAAGAGCAGCAGGAAAAGTGGTTGCATTTGAAATCGACCAAAGGCTGCTACCAGTTTTAGCAGATACTTTATCTCCATATGACAACGTAGATGTTATTCATGCAGATATTTTAGAAGTAGATGTGAAACAAATTTTTGAAGAACAGCTTCAAGATTACAAAGACGTTATGGTGGTTGCCAATTTACCTTACTACGTTACAACTCCAATATTATTGAAACTTTTAATGGATCGTCTACCTATCCGTGGGTTGGTGGTCATGATGCAAAAGGAAGTAGCTGATCGAATCACGGCATCTCCGGGAACGAAAGCATACGGATCACTATCTATTGCTATTCAGTACTATATGCAAACAGAAATCGCAATGATTGTTCCAAAAGCAGTGTTTATGCCACAACCAAATGTTGACTCAGCGGTTATAAAACTTACTCGACGTGAGGTGCCACCGGTTCAAGTCATTGATGAAGAGTTTTTATTTAAAGTTTCTCGTGGTTCTTTTGTTCAACGAAGAAAAACGATTATTAACAATCTACAATCATCCCTTCCTAATGGAAAAGCTAAGAAGGATTTAATCATCCAAGCGCTAGAAAAAGTAGGGGTGGATCCAACGAGACGTGGAGAAACTTTAAGCATTGAGGAGTTCGGGAAATTATCCAATGAACTATATGCAGAATTTCATTAATGCTACTTGTTACAAAATAAGTAATATTTATAAAAAAAATGAGCACCTCAAACAAATAAAAACGTTGACAAGTATGCATAATGATTGATAAAATATTTTGTTTGACAAAAATATAAAAAGGTGGTAAGATAGTTATTAGTGAGGTGTATGCGAAATGACAAAAACTTTAGCTGATATTAAGAAGTCATTAGATCATCATTTAGGCAAACGTTTGCAATTAAAAGCAAACGGAGGACGTAAGAAAACAATTGAGCGTGCAGGTGTACTTAGAGAGACATATCATGCAGTATTTGTTATCGATTTAGATCAAGATGAAAACTCTTTTGAACGTGTATCTTATAGTTATGCAGATGTTTTGACTGAAGCAGTAGAAATCACTATTTTTGACGAAGCAAATAATTTAATAGTTGTAAAATGATATTTAGAACTTTTATTTTTTTATAATTTTAAAAACCCCTTTTCTATTTTATTAAATAGAAAAGGGGTTTTCTTTTGATTTGTGGACATACTAAAAAAGCTAGTTGTTCCAAAGGAGGATTCACCTATGTCTAGAAAAGGGATAATGTCTAAAGAATTAAAAGAAGAGATAGCCAAAGATCTTGGATTTTATGATGTAGTCAAAACCGAGGGCTGGGGAGGAATTAAATCACGTGATGCAGGTAATATGGTAAAACGAGCAATTGAAATGGCCGAACAGCAAGCAAGATCACCAAAGTAAATAATCATTTACCGAAATTAACGTAAAAATGCGCACGAGAAGAAACTAAAGAGCAACTAGCAAAAAGAAAAGGCGGAGAAATCCGTCTTTTCTTTTAATGTATAAGCACATTTAAGAGGGGTAGATCTAATGTGCTTACCCTTTTAAATGTCTATTGTGTAATTCACATTGATAGAAGAAGTAAGTAATCTCATAGATTATAAATAAGCTTCACTTCCTTTCTACTCCTTCCCTAGGTTCTATCAAAGAAGAGAAGCTTAATCTCACTTCCGTATTCCTTATACACTGTGTTAAAATAGGGGACAACATATTTGGGGGAAGGAGCAGATGGAAATGTATTACGTAAAAGCACCTGCTAAAATAAACTTAACATTAGATGTATTACATAAGCGTCCAGATGGTTACCATGAAGTTGAAATGATTATGACTACCGTGGATTTAGCAGACCGTATAGGACTAGAGGTAAGAGAAGATGGAGCAATACATATATTATCAGTAGATCGCTTTGTTCCAAACGATCATCGGAATTTAGCATATCAAGCTGCAAAGATTCTAAAAGAAACCTATCGAGTGAAAAAGGGAGTTTCTATAACAATCGAAAAGAATATACCTGTAGCCGCTGGTCTAGCGGGTGGTAGTAGTGATGCAGCTGCCACTTTAAAAGGGCTCAATATTATTTGGGAATTAGGTCTTTCCCTGGACGAGCTTGCTCAAATTGGCACCAAAATAGGTTCAGATGTGCCGTTTTGTGTGTATGGAGGTACCGCTTTAGCAACCGGAAGAGGAGAGCGAATACAAGAACTTCCTTCGCCTGCTAATTGCTGGATCATTCTTGCTAAGCCGACGCTAGGGGTATCTACTGCAGATATTTACGGAAATTTAAAAGTAAATGAAATAAAACATCCGAATACTACTAAAATGATAGAATCTATTCAACAAAAAGACTTTGATCTAATGTGCGCTTCCGTCGGAAACGTATTGGAGGATGTAACACTTAAGCTATATCCAGAGGTTGCTGTTTTAAAAGAGCAAATGAAAAGATTTGGAGCGGACGCTGTATTAATGAGTGGAAGTGGTCCAACTGTATTTGGAATAGTTGATCATGAGACAAGAGTCCAGAGAATATATAATGGGCTTCGCGGATTTTGCGATGAAGTATATGCAGTTCGATTAATGGGAGATCGGGAACCACTTGCTTAAAACCGGATGTTTGTGTTAAGTTTTCTATAAAACATTCGTCTTTGGAGGTGATAGTTTGAAATGGAAAAGAAGTGAACGGCTTGTAGATATGACTCAATATCTTATGGAGCATCCACATAAATTAATCCCTTTGACATACTTTGCTAATTTATATCAATCTGCTAAGTCTTCTATAAGTGAAGATTTAACCATTGTAAAAGAAACATTTGAAGCGAGAGGTAGAGGCTTGCTTGTCACTGTTCCTGGAGCGGCAGGTGGAGTCAAGTTTATCCCAACAGTAGCAGAAGAAGATGTACTAGAAATAGCGGAAGATTTGATGACACAACTTTCTAAAGTGGATCGGTTGTTACCAGGTGGTTATTTATATATGACGGACCTGTTAGGAAACCCGTCACTTATGAATAAGATCGGTAAAGTATTCGCATCTGCATTTGCGAATTCGAAAATTGATGCCATCATGACGGTAGCTACTAAAGGTATTCCAATTGCACATGCTATAGCAAGACATTTAAATGTACCTGTAGTCATTGTTCGAAGAGATAGTAAAGTAACAGAGGGTCCAACGGTAAGTATTAATTATGTGTCTGGCTCAGCACGACGTATTCAAACAATGGTTCTTTCTAAAAGAAGTATGGAAAAAGGGCGACGTGTCTTAATCACGGATGACTTCATGAAAGTCGGAGGAACTATTAATGGCATGAAGAGCTTGCTAGAAGAATTCAATTGTGAGTTAGCTGGTATAGCTGTACTAGTAGAGGCAGAGCATCAAGGGGAACAATTAGTTGATGATTATTTATCTCTAGTAAAGCTTCACGAGGTAAATGAAAAAGATGGAACAATTGCTTTAACACAAGGAAATTACTTTGAGAAAGGTGGCAAATTAAATGAAAGCAGTATCAACAACTAATGCACCTGCAGCGATCGGTCCATATGTACAAGGGATGGTTGTGAATGGAATGTTTTACAGTTCAGGTCAAATTCCGTTAACATCTGCAGGAGAAGTGGTAGAGGGCTCTATTACAGAGCAAACAGCTCAAGTATTTGCTAATTTAGAGGCAGTTTTAACAGAAGCAGGCTCTTCCTTGTCTCAAGTAGTAAAGACCCTTGTCTTTTTAAAAGACATGAATGATTTTGCGGAATTTAACGAAGCTTATGAGAAGCATTTTAACGGTCACAAGCCTGCACGTTCTGCGGTAGAAGTTGCGAGACTACCAAAAGACGTAAAGGTAGAAATAGAAGTAATTGCAGTAGTATAAAAGTAGATGAAAGGTGTTTCCTCGGAAACGCCTTTTTTGATATAGGAAAACACCATAATATTACTGAAAAAGGGATGCTAGTTGGTTGTGACGACAGTCGCATCCAACTAGCATCCCTAAGTTCTATATCGAAATGGTTGTCTAAAGTACCTCGAAAAGGGGATAAACTGGTTTCGCTCTAAAGGAGCAGGTGTCTTTCGTTTTAAGGGACTTGTAAGAATGAATAATCAGTTGACTGTCTTCCGTTCAGGTGGATTCTTTCCTTGAGAGGTGCCTAAGTCTCCTCGATTTGCTGTGGAGTTTTTGCTTAACGCTTTTTTCACTTCTGGATTTTTCTTACTTGTTTGATTATAATCTCCATTTGTATCGTTTTAGAATTAATAATTTAAAATATTTAAAATATTTCTTGCAAAAAGAAGGAATTCAGAAGTTTTTGTGGAATAACAAATGAAAGAGATATTTGCAACTTTGAAAAAGGGTGGTGAGAGAATGGAAGTAACAGACGTAAGATTACGAAAAGTGACTACTGATGGTCGTATGAGGGCTATCGCTTCCATTACACTGGACAATGAGTTCGTTGTCCATGATATTCGTGTAATAGATGGAAATAATGGCTTGTTTGTAGCAATGCCAAGCAAAAGGACAACAGAAGGCGAGTTTAGAGATATTGCTCACCCTATTAACGTAGGAACACGTACAAAAATTCAAGATGCTATTCTTTATGCCTATCATTTAAGTAATGAAGTAGAAGAAAAAATTGGAGAGCCAACTGTATAAGGGCAAGTAAAACCATTTCTTTGAGAAATGGTTTTTTTATGTCGATTTCTCAAACATTAGTAAAACTAGTATAGATTAGTCGATTCTTTAAGAAATTCAAATATATTACTTGTTTTGTCATGTATTTGTCAAGAGATATTTCCTTGAAATATTGCTTCATTTCGGCTATAGTCAAAAGAGTAAATTAGCCCACTGGAGGGAACTTGAAAAATGACAAATACTTATGCGGTTGTATTAGCAGCTGGTAAAGGTACACGTATGAAGTCTAGTTTATATAAAGTATTACATCCTGTATGTGGGAAGCCAATGGTAGAACATGTAGTAACAAACATGGAACTACTTGGTGTAAAAAAAATCGTCACAATCGTAGGGCACGGAGCAGAAGAAGTACAACGTCGACTAGGCGAAAGAAGTGAATATGCTTTACAAGAAAAACAGTTAGGAACTGCTCATGCAGTCTTACAGGCAGAAGAAGTGTTAAAGAACTTATCTGGAACAACTATTGTTATCTGTGGTGATACGCCACTAATTACAGCAAAAACAATGAGTGATTTGTTGGAGCATCATAAATCTACAGGAGCAAAAGCAACAATTTTAACAGCTATTGCAGAAAATCCCACAGGTTACGGTAGAGTTATTCGTTCTGTAGATGGGAATGTTCAAAGTATTGTAGAGCAAAAAGATGCTACAGTAGAGGAACAACTTGTACGTGAGATTAACTCGGGAACATATTGTTTTGACAACGAAGCACTATTTAAATCATTAAAGCTAGTTAATAATAATAATTCTCAAGGCGAATACTATTTGCCGGATGTCATAGAAATCTTACAAAAAGAAAACGAAATCATCTCAGCGTACGCGGCAGATGAATTTGAAGAAATATTAGGGGTGAATGATCGCATCGCATTATCTCAAGCAGAAGAGACTATGCGTTTACGTATTGCCCAACACCATATGCGTGAAGGGGTTACAATCATCGATCCTAGAAGTACATATATCAGCAGTGAAGCTATAATTGGAGCAGACACTGTCATTCAACCTGGAGTTATCATTGAAGGTAAAACAACCATTGGTATGAACTGTACAGTTGGTCCGAATAGCCATATAGTATCAAGTACTATAGGTGATGAAACGACAATACATTCGTCAGTAGTATTATCCAGCGAAGTTGGGGACCATACCTCTATCGGTCCGTTTGCTCATATTCGACCGCAATCAGATGTCGGCAATGACGTGAAGATTGGTAACTTTGTTGAAGTGAAAAAGTCAACAGTTGGCAACGGAAGTAAAATCTCTCATTTAAGTTATATGGGTGACGCTTCAATTGGAACTAATGTTAATGTGGGTTGTGGAACAATTACAGTGAATTATGATGGAAAAAATAAATTTACCACAACAATTGAAGATGATGCATTTGTTGGATGTAATTCAAACTTAATAGCACCAGTGACTATTGGAAAAAAAGCTTATGTTGCAGCGGGTTCCACTATTACAAAGGATGTACCTGGTGAAGCACTTGCAATTGGAAGAGCACGACAAGAGAACAAAGATGGCTATGTGAACAAACTAAACATAAAATAACCCATTATCCAGGAGGACAATCATGCCAGAACAATATGCAAATTCGAAGTTGAAAATTTTCACACTAAATTCCAATAGGGAATTAGCGGAAGAAATCGCAAAAGAAGTAGGAGTACCTCTAGGTAAAAGTACAGTTACTAGATTTAGTGATGGTGAAGTACAAATCAATATCGAAGAAAGTATTCGTGGATGCGATGTATTCATTGTTCAGTCAACTTCAGGTCCTGTAAACGAACATATTATGGAACTATTAATAATGCTTGATGCTCTAAAACGTGCTTCAGCTCGTACAATTAGTGTAGTGATTCCTTATTACGGATATGCACGTCAAGACAGAAAAGCACGTGCTCGTGAACCAATCACTGCTAAACTTGTAGCTGATCTATTAACAACTGCAGGTGCGACTCGTGCAATTGTACTTGATTTACATGCTCCACAAATCCAAGGATTCTTTAATATTCCAATTGATCATCTAGTTGCAGCACCAATTTTATCTGACTACTTCCTAGGTAAAAACTTTGACCCGGCAGAATTGGTAATCGTGTCTCCTGATCACGGTGGTGTTACTCGTGCTCGTAAGATGGCAGATCGCCTTAAAGCACCAATTGCTATTATTGATAAACGTCGTCCTCGTCCGAATGTGGCAGAGGTTATGAATATCGTAGGTAATGTTGAAGGGAAAACGGCTATTCTAATAGACGATATTATTGATACAGCTGGAACTATCTCTATTGCAGCAGCAGCATTGATGGAAAGTGGAGCGAAAGAAGTTTATGCTTGCTGTACGCATCCAGTATTATCCGGTCCTGCTATTGAACGTATAGATAACTCAGTTATTAAAGAACTAGTTATTACAAACTCAATCCAATTATCGGATGATAAAATGTCACCGAAGATTAAAGAATTGTCAGTTGCTAAATTACTAGGCGATGCAATTGTACGTGTTTTCGAACAAAAGTCAGTTAGTACATTGTTTGATTAATGTTTCTAAAATGTTTGAACTTTCCTGAAGATGGGTATTTATATTTATAGAACGCAATTCAGGAGGATGAAGAATATTATGAGTACAGTAGTGAAAACACAAAAACGAGATAAAAAAGAAAATGCAAAACTTCGAAATAGTGGGTTTATACCTGCAATAGTATACGGTTATGAAGTGGAATCTCAGTCTATCGCTGTTAGTGAAAAGGACTTTACAAAAACACTTCGTGAAGTTGGTCGTAATGGTGTCATGAAATTAGACATTGATGGTAAATCAGTAAACGTTGTATTGAGTGACTATCAGACGAATATTCTAAAAGGACAAATGATACATGCCGACTTTTTAGCGATCAACATGAAAGAAGAGTTAGAAGTAAATGTTGCAGTTAATGTTACTGGAACTTCCGTTGGTGTTTCTGAAGGTGGTATGCTTCAACAGCCAAATCGCGAACTTACAGTTACAGTGAAACCTTCAGATATTCCAGATAGTATTGATATAGATGTATCTGGAATGGCTATCGGAGATACATTGACCGTAGCAGATATTAGAGAAAAAGTGGATTATCCAATTACAAACGAAGATGACTATACATTGGTTACAGTATCGGCACCTCGAGTAGAAGAGGAAACAGAGGATACTGAGGAAGAGCCAGAAACACCACCAACAACAACAGAAGAATAATAAAACAAAAGAGGTTGTCTTTAGGCAACCTCTTTTGTTTTATATATGGTAAAATTAATTAAAACTTGTAATAAGGGAATGGAACGAATGAAAATTATCGTTGGTCTTGGAAATCCAGGGAAACAATATGAGGCTACGCGTCACAATATTGGTTTCCATGTAATCGATGAACTTTCTAAGAGATTAGATATACCACTTACACAGTCTAAATTTAATGGGATGTACGGTATTGGGCATGTTGGTACTGAAAAAATTATGCTTTTAAAACCATTAACGTATATGAATCTATCTGGCGAATGTATTGTACCAATGATGGATTACTATGAAGTAAATGATGATGAAATAGTTGTTATTTATGATGATTTAGACTTACAGGTAGGGAAATTACGACTTCGACAAAAAGGTAGTGCTGGTGGACACAATGGTATTAAGTCAATTATCCAACACTTAGGCTCACAAGAATTCAACCGCATTCGAATTGGTGTAGACCGCCCTAAAAATGGTATGAAAGTTCCGGACTATGTGTTATCAAATTTTAGTGAAGATGAAAAAATAGAAATGATACATGCTGTAAAGAATAGTGCAAATGCATGTGAAGATTGGGTAACGAAAAAATTTCTAGATGTAATGAATACATACAATGGTGCATAAAAAGTAAAGAAAAAGCCTATACTTCCTAAAAAGGAGGTTTTATGGCTATGCCAATTCGTTATAAATGTCGCCATTGTGAAACAGAAATTGGGCAGTTGCCATTCGATCACATAGATGACCAGTTTCTACAAAAACATGAGCTTACAAAAGAAGATCAACATATATACATTAAAAATGGAGCAGAGGGCGACTACACTGTGCAGTGTATTTGTGAAGAGTGCCAGGAGTCCCTTCAAAAATTCCCAAATTACTATGCGTTAAAAAAATGGATACAGTAGATGCTTTGGCACGAATTTCGTGCACAAAGCCTTTTTCTATTTAGATTGGAGGTATACAGATGGAACCTTTAAGTAACTTATTGATGGAAGACACACAAATACAAAAGCTAGTAAACGAATTAGAGAGTGGTAGAGACCAACAGTTATTAACCGGTCTTACTCCTAGTGCTAGAGCTGTCTTTACTAATATGCTTTATAACACAAGGCAGGGAGCTATACTAATCGTAACGCCTAACCTTTTGCATGCTCAAAAACTAACAGAGGATCTAGTAAAACTAATTGGGGAGGACCATGTACGTTTATATCCTGCGGATGAGTTAATTGCAGCTGATATATCTGTTGCCAGTCCAGAACTTCGTGCACAAAGACTAGAAGCAATAGATCATATGTTAACACATGATAAAGGTGTTTATATCGTTCCTATTGCGGGGTTAAAAAAACATATGCCCTCCAAAAAAGACTGGCAAGCTAGTAGCATATCGATTGTAGAAGGGGAAGAGATCAGTTTAGATTCCTTTTTACAAAGGCTTGTAAATATGGGGTATGTACGCCAGTCTATGGTGACAGCACCTGGAGAATTCGCTATACGCGGAGGAATAATCGATATTTATCCACTTTATCTAGAAAATCCTATTCGTATAGAACTATTTGATACAGAAGTGGATTCTATTCGGACCTTTTCTGCAGAAGACCAACGCTCGTTGGAAAAACGAAAAGATATACGAATTTTACCCGCTACAGAATTTGTGTTAACTGAAGAGAAAAAAATGCTGTTAGCAGAGAAATTAGAAGAGGCATTAGCCGAAAGTCTAGAAAAAGTTAAAATACCAGAAGTAAGGGATCTCTTCTACCAAAATATTCAGCAAGATATTGAGTTGTTAAAGCAAGGCGAACAACCGCAAGAGTATATGAAATATGTTTCCTTGCTGGAAGAGACTAGTAGTTTTTTAGGGAACTACTTTAACAAAAATGGAACCGTTTTATTTGATGAGCTTGGAAGAATTCAAGAAGTAACAGAGACTTTAGAAAGAGAGGAAAATGATTGGATTCTTTCATTATTAGAAGAAGGTAAAACTGTACACCGTGTAAAACCCTCTTTTAATCTAAAAGAAATCATCCAGATGTTTTCTAACGAAAAGCTATACTTTTCGTTATTCTCTCGTACTTTTTCAGGAATTTCGATTAAAAAGAATATTAGTTTCTCTTGTAAGCCAATGCAAAACTTCCATGGACAAATGCATTTATTGAAGAATGAAATCGAGCGATTTACGCAAGGAAAGTTCCGCTTGTTTATACTAGCGGATGGGAAAGATCGCATCCAAAAAATACATGAAGTGTTAGAAGATTATGAGATTCCCTCACAACTAGGTGCTTCAGCCAATGATATGATGTCACCTGGTATTTTTATCATAGAGGGAGATTTAGAAGCTGGTTTTGAACTTCCGTTACAAAGAATAGCTGTTATTACCGACTCTGAGTTGTTTAAACAAAAGCATAAGAAAAAAACGAGAGCTCAAAAGGTAACGAATGCGGAGCGTATAAAAAGTTACTCCGAGATAAAACCAGGAGATAACGTTGTACATATACATCATGGTATTGGGAAATATATTGGAATCGAAACATTGCATGTTAATGGAGTTCACAAAGATTATCTTCATATTCGTTATCGTGGAGAGGACAAATTATTTGTTCCTGTTGATCAAATAGATCTTATTCAAAAGTATGTGGCATCTGGTGAAAAAGATCCAAAACTTCATAAGCTAGGCGGAGCAGATTGGAAGAAGACCAAAACAAAGGTATCAGCAGCAGTTCAAGATATTGCGGATGAGTTAATAAAGCTTTATGCAAAACGGGAAGCAGAAGTAGGTTATGCATTTGAACCAGATAGCGATATGCAGCAGTCCTTTGAAGCAGCGTTTCCTTATGAGGAAACGGAGGATCAGCTTCGTACTATAATAGAAGTGAAAAAGGATATGGAAAAACCTAGACCAATGGATCGTCTAGTCTGTGGAGATGTAGGTTATGGAAAAACGGAAGTTGCCATCAGAGCAGCATTTAAAGCCGTCATGGAAGGTAAACAAGTAGCCTTTCTCTGCCCAACAACTATATTGGCCCAACAGCATTATGAGACTATGTTAGAACGTTTTCAAGATTTTCCGATTGAAGTTGGTCTACTAAGCCGCTTCCGCAACAAAAAACAACAAACTGAAACAATTAGTGGGTTGAAAAAAGGACTAGTAGATGTAGTGGTAGGTACGCATAGAATTCTATCCAAAGACGTGGAGTATCACGACCTAGGTCTTTTAGTTGTGGATGAGGAACAACGATTTGGAGTTAAACATAAAGAACGGATTAAACAAATGAAGACAAATGTAGATGTCATGACGTTAACAGCTACACCTATACCTCGTACATTACATATGTCGATGATTGGAGTACGTGATCTTTCTGTCATTGAAACTCCCCCTAAAAACCGTTTCCCGGTTCAAACCTATGTGATGGAGCAAAATAGTGGGCTAGTCCGTGAATCAATTGAAAGAGAACTTGCTCGCGGGGGACAGGCATTTTATCTATACAATCGAGTGGAAGATATTACGAGAAAAGTCGATGAAATACAAATGTTAGTTCCAACTGCAAGGGTAGGATTTGCACATGGACAAATGAGTGAAACGGAATTAGAGTCCGTTATCATTAGCTTTATAGAGGGAGAATACGATGTTTTAGTTACTACGACCATCATCGAAACAGGTATCGATATCCCAAATGTAAATACACTTATTATTCAAGACGCTGATAAAATGGGACTTTCCCAATTATATCAACTACGTGGTCGGGTAGGACGATCTAATCGTGTTGCTTATGCTTATTTAATGCATCAAAGAGATAAAGTTTTGACGGATGTCGCAGAAAAACGATTGCAGGCTGTAAAAGAATTTACAGAGCTTGGTTCTGGCTTTAAAATTGCAATGCGTGATCTATCTATTCGGGGTGCCGGAAACCTATTGGGCTCTCAACAGCATGGTTTTATTGACTCAGTTGGGTTTGACCTTTATACACAAATGTTAGAAGAAGCTATTGCGGAAAAACGTACTGGTATTAAAAAAGAAGATATACCAGATATGGAAATTGTCCTATCTACGGATGCTTATATATCCGATGAATATATTCCTGATGGATACCAAAAGATCCAAATGTATAAACGTGTTAAAGCAATGGAAAAAGAAGAGGAATATTTTGATCTCCTAGATGAATTCCAAGACCGGTTCGGGGATATACCTCTCGAAGCAGAAAAATTACTTCGTATAGCCCGTATGAAAATTTGGGGCATAGAAGTAGGAGTAGAGTCTATTAAGGAAGTAAACAAAATTATATCAATTTCTATAAGTGCAGAAGGAACAAGGGATATTAATGGAGCGAAACTGGTAGAAGAATCTATGAAGTATGGACGTGCGGTTGGTTTTAATATGGATAACGGTAGTTTAGTACTGACAATTGATGAACGTAAAACAGGTAAATTTAATCCATTTGATGTATTGGAAGAAATGATGAGACTTTTGCCTGAATCTAAAAAAGAAATAGCAGACGTTAAATAGGTCTTTGCATATTTTTGGCTAACATGATGCATACTATGGCAGAAATGAACTTTAGTTTCCAATCTGTCGAAAGTGAGGCATATTACATGAAAGCAACAGGCATCGTACGTCGTATTGATGATTTAGGTAGAGTAGTAATTCCCAAAGAGATACGTCGAACCCTTCGAATCCGAGAAGGAGATCCATTGGAAATTTTCACGGATAGAGAAGGAGAAATAATCTTAAAAAAATATTCACCTATTAGTGAGCTTGGAGATTTTGCGAAAGAATACGCGGAAACCTTATATGAAACTTTAGGTACTCCAGTATTAATATGTGACCGTGACGAAATGATTGCAGCAGCGGGACTCTCAAAGAAGGATTATTTGAATCGTAGGTTAAGTCCTGGGATTGAAGACATTATAGGTCTGCGCTCTATCGTAATGGAGAAACATGAAAACTCAGTTGAGTGGATTCCTGGAGTAGTTGAAACTGTAAAATCATATTGTATTGCCCCTATTATTGCTTCGGGGGATCCAATTGGAGCTGTACTCATTATTTCAAAAGTACATTTTATAGGCGAAGCTGAACTAAAAGCAATTGAAACTGCAGCAAACTTTTTGGCAAAACAAATGGAAAGTTAATAAAATCTTCCTCTTCTACAAAAGAGGAAGATTTTTTTTGGTATACTATTCCTATCGTATTATGGGAGTAGGATTGGTTATGAGTAATGACTGGAATATGAAAACTTATATGAAGGGTGCAGCTATGCTGACGATTGCTGCTATTATCGTCAAGTTACTAAGTGCGGTTTATCGGGTGCCTTTTCAAAATCTAGTAGGCGATGAAGGATTTTATATATACCAACAAGTGTATCCATTCATTGGCATTATCACTACTTGGACATCGTTTGGTTTCGCAGTTGCGTTGTCTAAAATACTATCGGATTATAAAGCGCTTGGAAAAGAGTATGCTATTCCAAGGATAAAAAAAATTACTTTTTATTATATAGGATTTATTTCTATTTTATTTTTTATTTTATTGTTTATGGGAGCTGGATTCTTAGCTGAAGCTATGGGTGATGCAAATCTTGCGCAGTTATTAAAAGCTGGTTCTTTCGTCATTTTACTAATGCCCATGCTTGCTGTATTAAAAGGGGATTTTCAATCGGATGGGCGCATGCAGCCAGTGGCTTATGCACAGGTGTTGGAACAGGCAGTGCGTGTTTTTGTCATATTATTTGGTACTTGGATTATCGTGTCTACAAGTTTTGATCTATATAAGGCGGGAAGTATGGCTATGTATGGTGCAGTGGCAGGTGAATTAGCTGGCGTCGTACTACTATCCTTTATTTATTGGAAATCGATGAAACATACAAAGACTGAAAAGGCTCAACAAAATGTACCTGTGTGGCCAATTATAAAGAACTTAACGCTACTGAGCTTAAGTGCTAGTATAAGTGCACTATTATTCTTACTGTTTCAGCTAGTCGATTCGTTTACAGTCTTTCAAGTCCTGATGGAAAGTGGTATGGAAAGACAACAGGCAATGGAGAAAAAAGGCGTCTATGACCGAGGACAACCACTTGTCCAATTAGGTATTGTCATAGCGTCTACGCTTTCTTTAGCAATCGTTCCTCTGGTAGCGCACCGGATGGGTAAAAACTCGGGAAGAACAGCAGTGCCTTTCATGCAACTAACATACCGAGTAGCATTTACTTTTGGAATTGCGGCAGCTCTAGGGCTAATTGTTGTACTTCCATATGTAAACGAGATGCTATTTCAAACAAAAGAGGAATCTATGACGTTAATGGTTTTTTCTTTTCAAATTGTATGGATGTCTTTAATACTAACATTAATGGCAATGTTACAGGGCAGTGGAATGGTGAAGATACCTACGTTTTTCTTGCTGCTTGGAGTTTTGTGTAAGTGGTTGTTAAATAGTTTACTGGTCCCCGCTTATGGAGTATTAGGAGCAGCTATCTCAGGTAATGTTAGTTTAGCGATTATCTATGTGTTGATGTGTTATTATTTTAAAAAGACTTGGAATATCCAATTTGCTCCTGCAGTTTTCTATAAAGGGATTACAAAAGCCTCCCTATTAATGATCGTTTGTGTTGTTGCTTATGTAGTATTGGCTGATGCCGTGTTATTTGATAATATTTCTAGTAGAATACAATCGGTTATCATTTCGTTAACTGCAGTTATGTTGGGTGCGGCAATTTTTTTAGTAAGTATAGCAAAAGATCGTGTGATAGCAGAGAAAGAGTGGTTTTTATTGCCATTTGGTAGACGAATGGCGACTTTTCAGCTTTGGTTAAATAAAGAAAAGTAAGGTTGTGAGTAATATGAATGAAATTACGATTATTGGTCTTGGAGCGGGTGACCTAGATCAGCTGCCATTAGGTATATATAAAAAGTTAAAAACAGCTGAGTACTTGTATGTTCGGACGGAGCAGCACCCAGTTTTAGAAGAGCTAAAAGCAGAAGGACTTTCCTTCACTAGTTTCGATACAGTGTACGAAAATAATGATCAATTCGAAGGTGTCTATGAAGAAATTGTAAAACGGCTTCTAGAATACGCACAAGAACAACCAGTTATATACGCAGTACCTGGACATCCATTAGTTGCCGAACAAACAGTTCAGCTCTTAATTGAAGCGGAAAAACAAGGGGAAGTTAAAATCCGTATAGAAGGTGGACAAAGTTTTCTAGACCCCATTTTTGGCGCTTTACGGATTGATCCCATTGAAGGGTTTCAATTACTAGACGGAACAAGCTTTAAGCGTGATGAAGTTCAAATGAATGCACATGTGCTAATTGGACAAGTATATGATGCATTTAGTGCTTCCGAAGTAAAACTAACTCTAATGGAAAAGTATCCTGACGACTATGAGGTAACGATTGTAACTGCTGCAGGGTCTGCTACAGAAAGTTTAACGAAGGTCCCGTTATTTGAACTGGACCGAGTGATGAAGTTAGATAATCTTACTACATTATACGTTCCGCCAATCTATAAAAAAGAAGATCGCTTAAAAGAGTGGCAAACACTTCGTCAAATTGTTTCTGAACTAAGGGGTCCTAACGGGTGTCCGTGGGATAAGGAACAAACACATACAACCTTAAAGAAATACGCTGTAGAAGAGGTGTATGAGCTTCTACAGGCGATTGACGAGGAAGACGATGATCATATTGTAGAAGAATTAGGCGACGTTCTGTTACAAGTGTTTTTACATGCACAAATAGGAGAAGATAACGGATATTTTAGTATGGAAGACGTATTAAATGCTATTTCTGACAAAATGATTCGTAGACACCCTCATGTATTTGGTGAAGTAGCAGTAGATAGCACGGAAGACGTTCTCCGTAATTGGCAACAAATAAAGGCAGAAGAAAAAAGAGATTCTGGTGATTCTTTATTAGAAGGAGAAATGCGAGCGGATTCTTCCTTGCTTACTTCTTTTAATTATCAAAGGAAAGTTGCGAAGGTTGGTTTTGACTGGCCAGACGTTTCAGGGGCTTGGGAAAAGTTTGAGGAAGAGCTCGGCGAATGGAAGAAAGAATTAGCGGAGGGTACAAAAGATTCGCAAGTAGATGAATTAGGTGATTTGCTATTTACTATTGTAAATTTAGCGCGTTTTTATAGTTTATCTCCCGAGCAGGCAATGATTCAGGCTAATAAAAAGTTTAAAAGCAGATTCCAATTTATAGAGAGAAGTGTGAAGAGTGGAAAAGGAGACTTTTCTCACTATACTTTAGAAGAGTTAGATATCTTTTGGAAAGAAGCTAAAAAAGTAGAAGGGCAGTGACGAAATGAGATTAGATAAATACTTAAAGGTTTCCAGACTTATCAAGCGTAGAACATTAGCGAAAGAAGTAGCGGACCAAGGTAGAATAACGATTAATGGCAAAGTAGCAAAAGCAAGCGCAGATGTAAAAGCTGGGGATGAATTGTCCATTAGATTTGGTCAAAAAGTAGTAACTGCAACGGTAGATGCGGTTAGAGATTCTGCGAAAAAAGAAGAGGCATCATTGATGTTTACAATTATAAAAGAAGAGAGATTAGAAAAAGTAGATCCAGAATTTATTGATGATGAAGATTAGTTAGATATTTTACGTCTAAACCTGTTTCTGTAGTATTCGAATGGCTTTGGACTGGCGGGTCGCTACATTATTACCGAGTGAATCTTTAAAGAGGTGGTTGTGACAGAAGTCACATCATGCCTCTTTTTCTATTGATAATTTTATGGCGTTTGTCTGTCCGCCGTCCTTCTATAACTCTTAGAAACAGGTTAGTGCATTTTGAGATAACTAGAGATATAATACTTTCCTACTTAAAGAGGAAACTCACGAAGATACAATTTCGTGAGCTACTTCTCTTCTCTATGGGCTATACACTTACTATTTCTCTAGATTTCCACTAGATAATAGAAAATCTACTTTCTTCATCCTTCATGATAAAATGTATTCCTAATTCAACAGACGGTTATTTATTATAATTGCTTTGGTTACTCTTCTCATCTAAGCGATAGGCTATGCTCTATCTTATAGTAATGTACTACTCACATAAATGATTGTAGTGAAAGGTGGCGACTCCGACGGTGATAGCTCATCGCTCACCCCTCGGAGGCCAACAGGATGTTGGTCACGAAGGCGTTGCCACACGAGTGGCGCTCTTAGCCTTTGAACTCCACCTGTAACGGAAATCAGTAGTAGTATTATTATTCCATAGATCTAATTCTTTAGTATTCAGGTACTCTAGAATCTAGAGAAGTACCAAATAGAAATTAAATAGTTTCTTGTGAAAAAAAGCATGGTAGTTTGTCATGCTTTTTTTTTTGGAGCATACAATAAAATAGGACAAGAGAGGAGAGAGTATATATGCAATATCAAGCAGAAAATCAAACAATTACTATTCCATCGGGGGACCATTTGATTTCGCTTAGAAATCGTAAGCGCATGGACTTAACGTCTGTAAAATCTATTGAAAAATTTGATCAACAAGAATTTTATGTGAGAACTTCTCAAGGTATACTTCACATCAAAGGAGAAGACTTAAAAATTGTCCATCTTGATGTTGATAAAGGATTATTAACTTTGGAAGGAATCGTTCGGGCAATGCAATATGATGATGAGCAAAGTTTAGACGGAGCTAGAGGATTACTTCATAAATTATTCGGATGACACTCTCATTACAATTCTTTAGTCTATTACTAATGGTCTGTAGTGGGGTATTGGTAGGGGCAATAATCGAAGGAACGCGCTTTATAACGGAAAGTTTCCCGAGGCGTTCCTACGTTTATAAATATCGTGTAGTGCTGGAGGTATTTGTTTGGATCGCACTGGGTTTAGGCTCATTTTATATACTTTTTGATGTGCGGGATGGCGTATGGAGAATTTACGACCCATTGGCACAAATAGTAGGTATTCTCTTATACGATCAATTATTTCAGCCAGTGTTTCGTTTAACAGGTAGAATTATCTTGCGTTTGATCATCCAACCAATTTGGTGGATAATTCATTTCATTTGGATAGTTATTAATAAAGTTATTCATCTTATTTGGATGCTCATCTCCTTCATCTTAAAACCATTTCAATATATATTTCGAAAAACGTGGCATTTGGCCCTTCAGAAAAAGCCAAACTTCCGTTATAATAGAAAGTACACAAAAAAATTGAAATAGTTTGATAGGAGAGAGCAAAATGGGAGAGAAGCAAAGAAACATACCTACACGGAAACAAATTGCATCGATTAATACTGATTATGTTCGCTCTATCGAACGCCAAGAAAATCGGATCAAAGCAAAAAAGGTTCGTTTAGCTAGACGATTAGTATTATTTACAATTTTATCTTTTGCTTTAGTTGGATTATTAGTATCTACCCTATTGAATAGCAAAAGTGCATATGAAGAAAAACAATTACAAAAAGAGCAAGTGGCTCAGGAGTTGGAACAAGTTAAGGAAGAGCAAGAAATTCTTAAAGTGCAAATTTCAAAACTTAACGATGATGAGTACATTGGCAAACTATTAAGAAAGCAATATTTCCTTTCTGAGGAGGGTGAAATAATATTCACTTTGCCTGGAAAAGAAGAAAAATAACTTTTAAAAAACAAAAGCAAAAGAGTAGTCTTATTGACACTCTTTTTTTGTTAGCTATAATAAAGGTAGGGATTTGTACGGAAAAGCGTATAAGTTCGAAAAAAGAGTCGCTTAAATTTTAAGGAGGAGCATTTTTTTTATGTCAATTGAAGTAGGCAGCAAGGTAGAAGGTAAAGTAACAGGAATCACAAATTTCGGAGCATTCGTCGAACTACCAGGAGGCTCAACAGGTCTTGTTCACATTAGTGAAGTGGCGGACAATTATGTAAAAGATATTAATGAGCATCTGAAGGTTGGAGATGTGGTTGAAGTTAAAGTGATGAATGTTGAAGCGGATGGCAAAATCGGATTATCTATTCGAAAAGCAAAGCCTCAAGCGGAAAGACCAGAGAGACCCGAACGTCCTCAACGTCCACGTGGTGGTAATAATCGTCCAAATGATCGCGATCGTCCAATGAAAGAGAATTTTGAGCAAAAAATGACTAGATTCTTGAAGGATAGCGAAGATCGTTTGTCTACGTTGAAGCGCGCGACAGAATCTAAGCGCGGTGGCAGAGGCGCTAAAAGAGGATAATTTGCTGTCTGTTTTATAGGTAGAAAAAATGTCATATAGATGAAAAGGTGTTGGGCTATGCTAACACCTTTTTTTTGTACACAAAATAGAAGATTAAGCATATCCTTAAAGTAAGGTAACATTAAAAACATAGATATGTTTGAACTTTCAAGGAGGTTATTAGATGGATGCAATGGATGTACTAACGAATATAGAACATGTTAAAGCATATTATCAACCAATTTTTAGTGCGGACGAACATATTGTAATTGCGTATGAAGTATTAGGAAAGTTAGTCAACAAAGAGCGGCTTATAAATTTAAATACCTTTGCATATGATGAGGATATTCCGGTAGAGTATCGATTAGAAGTTGAACGTAAAATATTGCGCTTAGCTCTATCAGAGTTAATGGAAAAGACTAATGACTATGATATATACTTGCCGTGCAACGCGAATTTACTAATACTAGACTATGGAGAGAGTTACTTAGATATTATTAATGAGTTTGTCTCAGAAGACTCCCTTTCAAGAATTGTACTAGTCCTTTCAGAACATGATTATAAAGGTGATTTTGGTAAACTTAGTAATATACTGAAATATTACCGTACTTACGGTATAAAGATAGCTATAAATCAGGTAGGTTCGGAAAGTCATATAGATTATATAAAAATGTTGTCACCAAATATATTAAAAGTAAATATAGAAAAATTGAGTTATGAGTCTTGGAGTGCGCAAAATGACTTATTTACATCCTTAGGATCGCTTGCTCGGAAGATAGGGGCTAATATGCTGTTTGAAGGGATCGATAGTGTACACCAACTTCAATTTGCTTGGAAAAATGGCGGACGATATTATCAGGGGAAATATCTAGCAACAGCTCAAGCAGATACAGTTTCAAGAGAATTGTTAAAAGATCATTTTAAAGAAAAGTTTCAGCAATTTATAACAACAGAAAAGCGATTACTTGAAGAGAAATATAATGAATTAAAAAATTTGCAGAATATGTTAGAAACAGCAATTGGACATATAAATCCAACGAGTGACAATATAGAGCAGCTTTTATTACTTGCAGAAGAGTTAAATGATTGCTCATTCCGAATATATATTTGTAATGAAGATGGATTTCAACTATCCCCTAATATTATGCAAGTCGACAAAAATTGGACAGTGCAAGAGGATGCTGTCAACAAAAATTGGAGTTGGCGTCCATACTTCTTAAAAACAATAATAAAAATGCGTAATGACCAAAGTGGTGTATTTTCGGACATGTATAGCGACATTGAAACAGGAGAAATGATGCGTACATTCTCCATTCCACTTAACGATAGGGAATATTTGTTTATTGATATCTCATACGACTATTTATTTAAATATAATATTTTTAGGTAAACTCATAAATAATGGGGGCTAAGCTTGTGACGAAAGAGGAACTATTAAAATCTTATAATGAATATATCAATTGGCTGGATTCTTTATATATATTAGACGAAATAAGAGCAACTGCACCATATACGAATGGAAAATGGTCCCCAAATGAAATAGTGATGCATCTTGCAGAATGGGATCGATTTACTGTGGAACAGCGCCTACCAAATATGAAAGAAGGGGAAAGGTGTGAAGGGTATCCTGATTTTGAAGCATTTAACGCAAAGGCCGCAGCCCTTGCTCATGAACAAACATTTAAAGAAACCCTTTCTTATGCCAAAAAACAACGTCAAAAAATTATCGAAAAACTTCAGCAAATTGATGAAATAGATTGGAACAAAGTTTTTTATATTGGTAATAGTGAGTGTACTGTTCGTAGTTATTTCACAGACTTTTTGGAGCATGATGCGCACCATAGAAAACAAATCTCGGGTCTATGAAGGGTCTTGCATTTGTAAGGTTAAAAGGAATCTTTTTAAACAACTTCGACAAATTGCATACTTTTCAACATAAAAAAGCAGTTCCTAAAATTCTTAGGAACTGCTTTTTGAGATGACCCCTACGGGATTCGAACCCGTGTTACCGCCGTGAAAGGGCGGTGTCTTAACCGCTTGACCAAGGGGCCGTAAAATATGGCGGCCGAGGGGATCGAACCCCCGACCTCACGGGTATGAACCGTACGCTCTAGCCAGCTGAGCTAGGCCGCCGTTTTAACGAACAAATTATATATTACAAGCGTTTTGCCAAAGTGTCAATGCTTCTTTAAAAGAATTTTAAAAAGATTAAAAGAAAGTTTGTTTTAAATGTTTAAATTATTTAATTTATTAGCTGATGAAGTCGAAAAGTTATTTTAAGTTCACGTCAGAAACAGACATACTTTTTGTAGTAATACTAGGTATACTTCCATCAATAGTTGAATAGGAGGTATTCGCTTTGAAGGTTTACGAACAGGAACAAAAACGCGGTATATCGATAAGAAAGATTATGGAGGGTTTCAAAGCCAAGAGAGTAACGCTTTTCTTTTCTATCATTTTTCTACTTCTATCATTTTTTCTAGCACAAGTTGTATTGTTCGAGGCCTCGGTTCCATTTTTCCTTCCTCTTTGGGCACTGGTTAATCTGAGGTTTCAACGTTTCGTACCTTGGACAGTTGCAGGTGCTATTCTAGGAAGCATTACTCTCGGATTCGGACAAGTAATTATTCATGCTATGCAGGCCTTATTATTTCCGTTTTATCAAAATCGATTTATTAGGAAGATCCCACTACCTTTATATGTGCTAATAGATGTCGTATGTATACAAATTGTGTGGCAGTTCGTTTCTTATGGGGGAGAGATTCCAGTTTCAATCTGGCTAGCCATTGGATATGAAGGCATACTAAGTCTATTTATGACCATATTTTTGTTTCAGTTATTTCTTCCCTTTCCGGACCTATTGCACAAAAGGTGGACAGGAGAAAGAATGGGTGCTGCATTACTTATAGGAGCACTTGTCTTGACTGGAATGTCTTCGTATATATTTGGTTACGTATCAATTCCGTTAATGGCGGCTCATTTGGTCATAGCGGTATCAGCGGCAATCGGAGGAGTCCAACTGGCAACGGTAGTAGCCGTACTTTCTGGAACAATATTAAGTATTTCGAAGCTTAGCTTTAGCGGTATGATTGCTGTCTACGCGGTAACTGGCTTCTTGGCAGGACTTCATAAGCCTTTTGGGAGACTGTGGCAAGCGTTTAGTATGCTCGGTGCTACATTTTTCTTTATATTATATGATCGCACCTTACCTTTAGATTCTGTGTATATAGGATCACTTGTCATTGCCTCTCTATTATTCTTTATGGTTCCTTCTGCGTGGATTAAGCAATTGAAAGATCAATTGTATCCTGATACAACAAGTGTTCTTTTAAGAAGACAAAAGTGGATGACAGAAAAAGTAAATCATCAGCTCCAAGAGTTTCAGCATTTTGTCGACTTTATCACTCGGTTTATATCGGAGAAATTTGATTCGAAGGCGCTGAGAAAGGATGAAAAAACAGTGCCACTCCCAATTTGTCGTTCATGCTTTCAATATGAAAAATGTTGGGGAGAAAAATCCAATGGTATGCCTGTATTGATAAAGGAATGGGAAGACCAACCTAAAAAGTCTAGAATGCAAACAGAGAATCGTATTCAATATAAATGCGTAAAACCAATACAAGTGATGCATGAGCTGAAGGAAAAAGAAGCTAAACAACAGCTCACGTATGAATTACAGCATGGAAAGAAGATGTTTGCGCTCAAATTGAAAGACATGGGCAATCACATGAGTGGGTTGATGAGCAATTTAGAAAATAATATAACTATGTATTCTTCTCATGAAGAAGTGATTAAAGAAAAGTTCCAACAAGCAAATATTCCCTTCTTCCAAATAGACGTGTTGAATATTGAGATAGGACAAATGGAGATTGTTTGTTGTTTACCAATTGAAGCAAGAGCAAAAATGGTAGGGGAACGTTTAATTGTTCCATTATTATATGACCTGTTGAACGAACCGTTTGAAATTACAGCTATGAAAGAAATCCATCACCCATACGAGCATATTCAATTAACTTGCAAATCGTCTGTTCGTTTTCAACTTACACATGATGTGTATACATCATCAAGTAAAAACACCATCTATTCGGGGGATGCTCATGCAGTATTCCCATTGCATCCAGGATTGATGGCAGTTATTTTATCAGATGGAATGGGGAATGATGTAGAGGCGCATAGAGAAAGTAGACGTGTCATGCAGTTCATGAGGGAGTGTTTAAATAAAAAAATGGACCCAGAAACAACCATGCATACACTGCACTACATGATGAGTCTACAAAACGACAATGATAGCTATGCAACTGTAGACCTTGCATTGATAGATCTGCAAAAAGGAGAATTGTGGTCTTGGAAGGCCGGAAGTATGTCGACATATCTAATTCGCGGAAATGAAATGAGAAAAATAGAAAGCAAACATGTCCCATTCGGATTCCTACCAACCTTCTCAATAGAAGCCAGAAAAATGGACATAAAAGACGGAGATGTATTGGTTATGCTATCAGACGGTGTATTCTCAGGAAACACGACTGTCGAGAAACAAGAGCAATATTATCAAAAAATACTACAAGACCCAACGATGAATGCAGAACGCTTTGTGAAAATGTTAGAACAAACTTACTCACTACCAGGAGACGACCGCACAGTTATTTTCATGCATGTAGAGCATGTAGTACCAGAATGGTCCCTATTCACACCGCGCCAAGCAGCCAAACACCAAGAAAGAATGGTACACTAATAGAAAAGCGAAAGGTGCCCGTAAGCCTCGACAAGCGCTGGAAGACAAACGGTAAAGGCGTACTTTGCCTTAACCGCTTGTCTGAAGCGACTCGAGAGGCTGGCACCTGTAGCTAGACAGAATAGAAAAGCGAAAGCGCCTATGTCTGCCCTGGCAGGCACTGGAAGAATTTCGTGGAAAGGCGACCTTGCCTTTCTCGAAATTCTGAAGTGACCCGAGGGGCAAGGCGCTGTAGCTAGACAGAATAGAAAAGCGAAAGCTCCTATAGGGAAGGGTAGTCTAGGATGCACATCGTGTCCTAGACTGCATAACCCTCATCGTGCGGACCCGTCAGGTCGGGTATTCACTAGGAGAGGGACCAATAATAGAGGTGGAAAAATGCATCCTTTCATTTTAAAAGTAAAAAAATATATAGATAAGTACCAGCTAATACAAAGGGGTGATCGTCTTCTTCTAGCTTGTTCTGGAGGAGCAGACTCGGTTGCTGCGGTTCTTACCTTTCATGAACTTAAGAAGTTATATAACTTACAGCTGGGTATTGTTCATACGGATCACCAGCTTCGAGGGGCAGAGTCGGCAGAAGATATGGACTTTGTTGAACAATTAGCTATTCGATTAGACATTTCTTTTTATGGTACTACACTGGAAGTGCCTTCTAGAGTCGAGGCAGAAGGTGGAAATGTTCAGGTGATATGTAGAGAAGAAAGGTATGCTTACTTTGATACTGTTATGAAACAAGAAAACTTTGATAAGCTAGTATTCGGTCACCATGCAGATGACCAGATAGAAACAATAATAATGTCATTGGTAAGAGGGACGTTGGCATCTTCTCTTACAGGAATACCGATAACAAGACTTTTTTCAAACGGTAGCATCATTCGTCCATTCCTATGTGTAACGAAGGAAGAGATTTTGAATTATGTTCAGTTCCAAAAACAAGCATTTAGACATGACCCCAGTAACGATAAACATACATATACAAGAAATCGTTTACGCCATACTGTTGTACCTCTTTTGCGTCAAGAAAATGTACATGTGGCCGATAGTATCCGGACGTTCGTAGAAAAACAACAACAAGATGACCACTTTTTACAGACACTTGCAAAAGAGAAGTTTGACCAGCTTGTGACAGTTAAAAGTAAATCGAGCTTTTTTATGGATTCAAAGCAGTTCAGGGGAATTCCAGTTGCTTTACAAAGAAGAGTGATTCTAATACTATTAAAGTATCTGTATGATAGCTCTAGTGCGCTATTAAATAATCGCTTAATTGAATCTATTTTAACTGCTTGTAATGAGCAGGATGGGAATACAGTGATTCATTTACCAAAAGATTTTTCCCTCATACGTCATTACAGTCAAATCCAGTTTTCCTCCACTCCCCTAAAGTCTCTACCAATTCAAAGTCAAATAATTGATGAAGACTGTTGGGTAGAAGTTGGCACTGGTTATTCGATATACTTGACTAGAAACTTAAACGAGCAGATTCCTTCCGATGAAAAGTGGTTTATCCAATTGGACAGTGATTCTTTACCTCTTTCTATACGAACGAAGATAGAAGGAGATCGAATACATTTAAAAGGGATGTCTACTCCAAAAAAAGTTTCACGATTGTTTATTGATGAAAAAATTTCGAGTGAAAAACGAGAGGGTTGGCCAATACTTATATCAGCTAAAAATGATATAATGGCTGTAATAGGTCTTCGTTGCGGGCAGCAACTTGAAAAGAATAGAACTACGCAAAATTTTGTATTATACGTGAAGAGATATTAAGCCATAGGAGGATTTAATGATGTTAGAAAAGGATATTTTAGAAGTTCTGTTATCTGAGGAACAAATCAATCAAAAAACACGTGAATTGGGAGCCTTATTAACTGAAGAGTACAAGGATCAATACCCACTAGCAATTGGAATTTTAAAAGGTGCAATGCCTTTCATGTCTGATTTGATGAAACGTGTGGATACATACATTGAAATGGATTATATGGATGTATCAAGTTATGGCAATGCAACAGTTTCTTCTGGAGAGGTTAAAATCGTAAAAGATTTGAACACAAGTGTGGAAGGAAGAGATATTTTAATAATCGAAGACATAATCGATAGCGGGATGACATTAAGTTACTTAGTGGACCTTTTCAAATATCGTAAAGCAAAATCGATTAAAATTGTTACTTTGTTAGACAAACCAACTGGTAGAAAAGTAGACTTAAAAGCAGACTTTGTAGGCTTTGAAGTTCCAGATGCATTTGTGGTTGGATACGGATTAGATTATGCAGAAAAGTATCGTAACTTACCATATGTAGGTGTATTGAAGAAAGAAGTTTACAGTTTTTAGTTTTAAGCCTAGTTAAAAGGCTTTTCATTGTACGTCCAAAAATTCGTATGATAAGATAATCATTAGTTTTTCTGTTTACCTTGTGAGGAGGCTGGGAATGAATCGAGCATTGCGCTACGCCATATTATACTTATTAATATTCTTTGTAATCGTTGGGATTTTTGCTACATTCAACACGAGCAATACGACTACTAAAAATATTAAGTTTAACGAGTTTATGACTTCTCTGGAAAAAGGAGAAGTAACAAGTGTTACATTACAACCTGAATCAGGTGTATATTACGCTGAAGGTGAAATGAAAGGCTATAAAAAAGGAGAAAAATATTTAGCGATTCTCCCATATAATAGCGAAGATTTACAAACAAAAATTTATACATTGGCAACATCCAATTCAGTGCCTGTGGAATATAAAGAAACTCCTAAAACAAGTGGTTGGGTTCAATTCTTCACTGGATTATTGCCGTTCTTAATTATTATCATTTTATTCTTCTTCTTATTAAGCCAATCACAAGGCGGTGGTAACCGTGTGATGAACTTCGGTAAGAGTAAAGCAAAGTTATACGATAATGATAAGAAAAAAGTTAGATTTAATGATGTTGCTGGTGCAGATGAAGAAAAAGCTGAACTAGTTGAAGTAGTAGATTTCTTAAAAGATCCACGCAAATTCGTGGAAATTGGAGCTCGTATACCTAAAGGGATTCTATTAGTAGGTCCTCCAGGTACTGGTAAAACATTACTTGCTCGTGCAGTTGCGGGTGAATCTGGCGTGCCGTTCTTCTCTATTAGTGGATCGGATTTCGTTGAAATGTTTGTTGGAGTAGGGGCTTCCCGAGTACGTGATTTGTTTGAAAATGCTAAGAAAAATGCACCATGTATTATCTTTATAGATGAGATTGATGCAGTAGGTCGTCAACGTGGAGCTGGACTTGGTGGAGGTCACGATGAACGTGAGCAAACACTAAACCAACTACTTGTTGAAATGGATGGTTTCGGTGCAAACGAAGGTATTATTATCATTGCTGCAACAAATAGACCAGACGTATTAGACCCAGCACTTCTTCGTCCAGGTCGTTTTGACCGTCAAATTACTGTAGGTCGTCCAGACGTTAAAGGTCGTGAGGCGGTACTTCAAGTACATGCTCGTAATAAGCCACTTGATGAATCAGTTGACTTAAAAGCGATTGCACAGCGTACACCAGGATTCTCTGGAGCAGACTTAGAAAACTTATTAAACGAAGCAGCTTTAGTAGCAGCTAGACGTGATAAGAAAAAAGTCGATATGCGAGATATAGATGAAGCGACTGACCGTGTTATTGCAGGTCCGGCAAAAGCTGGAAAAGTCATTTCTGAAAAAGAAAGAAATATTGTTGCATACCATGAAGCAGGGCATGTGGTTGTTGGTTTAACTTTAGATGATGCAGATATCGTTCATAAAGTAACAATCGTTCCTCGTGGTCAAGCAGGTGGATATGCAGTTATGCTTCCTAGAGAAGATCGTTATTTCATGACAAAACCGGAATTACTAGATAAGATTGCTGGTTTGCTTGGTGGTCGTGTAGCAGAGGATATTATTTTCGGTGAAGTTTCTACCGGAGCACATAATGACTTCCAACGCGCAACAGGTATTGCAAGAAAAATGGTTACAGAATATGGGATGAGTGACAAGCTTGGGCCAATGCAATTCGGTCAAGCACAAGGAGGCAACGTCTTCTTAGGTCGTGATTTTAACTCTGAACAAAACTATTCGGATGCAATTGCTTATGAAATAGATCAAGAAATGCAAATAATGATTAAAGATCAGTATACTCGTACGAAACAAATATTAACGGAAAAACGTGAATTATTAACATTAATCGCAAAAACGTTACTAGAGGTAGAAACACTAGATGCTGCTCAAATAATGCATTTACAAGAGCATGGTACCCTTCCTGAACGCTCATATGATGAGATAGATCAAAAAGCTGCTATTGAGCTGAAGAAAGAAGAAGTATCGGATGCAGTAGGTGCACCTGCGGATCCATCTATTAGTGATTTACCAAAAGAAGAGGGTTCACTAAGAGAAACAGAAAGCCCAGTTCAAGAAGAACGTAGAGATTAATAGATAAGAATAAGCTGATTGCCTCCTTATAACTCGAGGCAATCAGCTTTTTTCTTCGTATATATATATGGTATGATGTGTGGGAAACGCAACAAAAAGGTGAGGATAAGCTAGATGATACTTGTTTTAGATACAGGAAATACTAATATTGTGTTAGGGGTTTACGAAAACGATAAGCTGATACATCACTGGCGTATGGAGACAGATCGTTTAAAAACGGAAGATGAGTATGGAATGCAGGTGAAGGCATTATTTACTCATGCCGCCATTTCTTTTGATCAAATAGAAGGCATCATAATCTCTTCTGTTGTTCCACCTATTATGTTTTCCTTAGAAGCTATGTGTAAAAAATATTTTGGCATTAAGCCCATTGTGGTTGGTCCTGGAGTCAAAACGGGATTGAATATTAAATATGAAAATCCGCGTGAAGTCGGGGCCGATCGAATAGTAAATGCGGTAGCTGCTATTCATGAATACGGAAGTCCTCTAATCATTGTAGATTTTGGAACTGCTACGACCTATTGTTTTATCAATGAATCTGGAGAGTATATGGGTGGGGCCATTGCTCCGGGTATAGGTATCTCAACAGATGCCCTATTTAATAGAGCTAGTAAGCTTCCGCGTATAGAGTTGACAAGGCCTGAAAATGTCATTGGGAAAAATACAGTTGCTGCAATGCAAGCAGGAATCGTGTACGGTTATGTAGGGCAAGTGGAAGGTATCGTAAACCGTATGAAGCAAGTATCAAAGAAAACACCTAAAGTAATAGCTACAGGTGGTATGGCTTCCTTAATAGGGGACGAAACGACTATAATGGATGTTATTGATCCATTCTTAACGTTGAAAGGTTTATATTTAATATATCAACGAAATATTGATGAAAGAGGTAATAAATAGATGAGTGATTATTTAGTAAGAGCTATAGCGTTTGAAGGGAGTGTACGTGCCTTTGCGGTTCGTACAACTGACACAGTAGGAGAAGCACAAAGACGTCACGGGACTTGGCCAACCGCATCTGCTGCACTTGGAAGATCGATGACGGCTTCACTAATGATGGGTGCTATGTTAAAAGGTGAGGATAAAATAACGGTAAAAGTAGAAGGAAATGGTCCAATTGGTCCAATGATTATTGATAGTAATGCAAAAGGTGAAGTACGTGGTTATGTAACTAATCCTCAAACCCATTTCGATTTAAACGAACATGGTAAATTAGATGTTCGTCGTGCTGTAGGAACAGAAGGTACACTTACGATTGTAAAAGATTTGGGCATGCGAGACTTTTTTACAGGACAAGTTCCAATTGTATCGGGTGAACTTGGCGAAGACTTCACTTATTATTTTGCTGTTTCTGAACAAGTTCCTTCTTCTGTTGGACTTGGCGTTCTTGTAAATCCAGACAACACTATTCTGGCGGCTGGCGGATTTATAATACAATTACTACCTGGAACAGATGATGAAACGATTACAATTATTGAAGAGCATTTATCTAAAATGGAGCCTGTTTCTAAACTAATCGAAAGAGGTTTAACTCCAGAAGAAATACTATTTGAAATTCTTGGTAAAGATAATGTTCGGATTTTAGATTCTGCACCAGTTTCTTTTGATTGTAATTGCTCTAAAGAAAGATTCGGGAAGGCCATTTTCACACTAGGTGAAAAGGAAATTCGTGAAATGATCGAAGAAGACGGAGGGGCCGAAGCACACTGTCATTTCTGTATGGAGAAATACAATTATTCAGTAGATGAATTGGAGTCATTTATCGATGAAATTAACGCATGATAATAATGCCCCTACTAAAAAGCGCTTAAAAACTAAACCGGTATTAGTTGTTCTGAGTATCCTGTTGCTAGGTAATTTACTGTGGTTCATCGCATGGTTAATACCAAACGATACGACTAAATTTAATGATTCGGAAGAAGTTGCGTCCGTAGCGGGAAAAGTTATTACGAAAGAACAATGGATGGCTTCTATGGAGTCTATCTATGGTAAAGAAGTTTTGTTAGATATTGTGAATGCAGAAGTTATGGAAGCTGCGGCTAAAAAATATAAGATTAAAGTAACGGATGACGAAGTGGATTTAGAACTTGCTTTAATACGTTCAACGCAAGACGGCGTGTCCTTACAAACCAATGATGAAGACCTTGTTAGAAAGAGTATTCGTTCTCGCTTAATTCTAGAAAAAGTATTAGCCAAGGATATTGTCATTGAGGACGAGGCGATTAAAGCATTTTATGACAATAACAAAAATCTATACAATACTGCAACATCTTATCGAACAAGTGTCATTTATGTAAACACAGAGGCTGAAGCCGAAAAAGTTGCAAAAGAGTTAGAAAATGGTTCGTCTTTTGAAGGACTTGCTAGAGAACGATCTGCTGATCCAAGTTCGGCAAGTCTAGGTGGAGATATCGGGTATATTTCCGAAGGAAATGAATCGGTGGATAAAGTTTTAATTGATGCAATTCAGAAGACGAAAAAAGGTAAATGGAGTAAACCAATTACATTAGCGGATGGAAGATTCGCTGTAGCAATGGTGAAGAGTATATTCGAAGGTAAATCCTTTTCCTATCCTGATGTAAAAGGTCATATTCGCAGAGAACTGGCGCTTGATCAAATTCCGCAATCAGTTACACAAGAAGCTTTTTGGGAAGAGTTTGATGCAGATTGGGTTTATAGTGAGTAATTCATATGTTTAGAGACCATCTTTAATAATAAAGATGGTCTTTTCTAATTTAGATGATCTGAAAAGTAGCGTGTGTCACTTTATTCCTTCCGCGTTCCTTAGAAGAATAGAGTGCTTTATCTGCATGTGCCATAATAGAAGAGGTTGTATCCATAGGATTACTAGTTGCTACACCAATACTCACGGTAATTTTCATGATCTCCCATTGAGCTGATTGAATGGTACTTCTTAATAGTTCTGCTTCTTTTAAAGACTCTTCCTCATCTCTCAAAGGCAAAATTACAACGAATTCCTCACCGCCGTACCGAGCGATCGTATACTCTTCTGGGAAAAAATCGGTCAATAGCTTAGTTAATTGGATTAAAACCTTATCACCTACAAGATGTCCGTGTGTATCATTGACCGTTTTAAAATGATCAATATCTAATATTAACAGTGAAAAGAGGCAATTGGTTTGTTTAAATTGCACTAAGTATTCATCTAATTTTTTAATGAAGTATCTGCGGTTTTTTAAACCAGTAAGCCCGTCAGTAATGGAAAGTATCTCGAGCTTATTGTTTAGTTTTAGTAATTCTATTTGCTTATGTTCAAGCTCAAGATGTAGTTCTTCCATTTTTACTAAAGCGGCATTCTTCTCACGATATGCTTCCTCTACTAGTATTTTAGCTTGACGTATTTCTTGTTCATAATCTATTCGTCTACCCATATGTACAAAAATACAATCTACAACATCAGTTTCCTCATAATATTTTCCGTTAAATAATACTGGAATATCTGTACCGTTACTTCCTTTTAAGTTTAAATATATTTCATCCACATATCCATTTAGTTGGATAAAAGGATAAAAACAGGAGTGGAACAATAATTTATTGGCAACGGACATAATAGATTCAATATGATTGGAGATTAAATTGTCTTGTGTGTAGTTTCCCATCTCAAGGAATGTTCTATTTACATCTAAAATTACTCCTTGTGGCGTCATGGAAATGTAACCACACGGCAAACTATGCAATCTCTTATCCATCAAAGTACATCCTTTCAATACAAATATTTACGTCAATATAAAATTATTTATATAACTAATCGTTTCTTTGGGATGGCTAAGGTGAGGGTAATGCCCCTTAGCTTCCATTAAGTAAAGCGTACTATTCTTCATATGCTCGTGTAAATAATTGCCTACTACTAGAGGTACGATACTGTCATCAGAACATTGCATTATTAACGTAGGTGTTGTTACTTTATCTAAATCTGCACGATGGTCAGAAAAGAACGTAGTCTCAGCAAATTGTCTAGTTATTAAAGGATTTGATCGAGTAAAGCTCTTTTCAAGTTCTTCTGTTAGTGCAGGAACGTCAGGGTTTTTCATACCGAGAGGTGCCATAAAGCTAGCCCAACTAAAATAATTCATTTCCATCATAGTGAGTAGTTCTAGGACATCCTTTTTTTCGAACCCACCATGATATATGTCCCCCTCATTGATATAGCAAGGAGAAGGTCCAATCATTATCATTTTACTGAAGTATTCAGGGCGTTCAATAGATGCAAGCATGCCAATCATGGAACTGACCGAATGTCCGATAAATATAACATTCTTTAATTTGAGTATTTCCAGAATGTCTAAAACGTCCTGAGCGTAGCCATGAAGTGTGCTGTACTTTTCGAAATCATACGCAGTTAAATCTGAATTTCCTGACCCTACATGATCAAACAAAATTATTTGATAATTTTTTTCAAAAAATGGTGTAATATATCTCCACATATTTTGATCGCATCCAAAACCATGTGCGAATATAATAGTACGGTCGCCTTCACCTAAAATTTTCACATTATTTCTAACTAGTATATTATTCATTAAAAAAACCCCGATCATCTTAGATTTGTTTTCATTAAATTTAAGTTGACATTTGTATAAAAAATTCTCCGAAGTATAATCATTGTAAATAATCAATTATACACGAGTTACTTTTAGTATTCTATCGCTTAAATGATAATATGGATAAATTTGCATGATGGAATATTCAGAAATATTGAATGTAAATTTATTGACATTTTCACTGAATCATTGGTATGATTAAGAAATAAAACCTATTAGACAAGTAGGGATTGGGAGTGGAGAAATGACGAAGTTAGCGCAATCTGTATTGGATTTGATCGGAAATACACCAATCGTAAAATTAAACCGTGTAGGAAACCCTGAAGATGCTGAGGTATATGTAAAACTTGAATACTTTAATCCAGGGAGTAGTGTAAAGGATCGTATCGCAATGGCCATGATTCAAGCTGCTGAAAAAGAAGGTAAGTTAAAAGAAAATGGCACAATTATAGAGCCTACAAGTGGTAACACAGGGATTGGTCTTGCTATGATAGCGGCAGCAAAAGGCTATAACGCTGTATTAGTTATGCCTGATACTATGAGCTTAGAGCGTAGAAACCTACTTCGCGCTTACGGAGCGGACCTTGTATTAACTCCTGGTGCTGACGGTATGAAGGGTGCTATTGCAAAAGCGGAAGAGCTTGCAAAAGAAAATGGTTGGTTTATGCCCCAACAATTCAATAACGGAGCAAATCCAGAAATCCATCGCTTAACAACTGGTCCTGAAATTGTAGAGGCATTCGATCAATTAGATGGATTTGTATCAGGTATTGGTACTGGTGGAACAATTACTGGAGCGGGTGGAGTGTTAAAAGAAAACTTCCCAGGAATCCATATTGCTGCGGTAGAGCCAACTGATTCAAATATATTATCTGGTGGTAAACCAGGCCCTCATAAAATTCAAGGGATTGGTGCAGGATTTATACCAGAAGTTCTGGATACAAAGCTTTATGACTCAATCATTCAAGTAACGAATGACGATGCGTATGCCACTTCTCGTGAAGTAGCAAAACTAGAAGGTATTCTTGGTGGAGTTTCTGCAGGTGCAGCAATTTATGCAGCCCTTCAACTTGCTAAAGAACTTGGAAAAGGGAAAAAGGTATTAGCGATTGTTCCGGATAATGGAGAGCGTTACTTAAGCACACCTTTATACAAATTCGAAGATTAATAACAAATAGATAGAAAATATGAAGAGAGGGAGCAGTTAATGCTTCCTCTTTTTTTCTGTATTTCTATTTTATAAATAGTTTCAATTATTTTCTTAGTGGCGAAAAGGAGTAGTTTCAAGTTAAGATGAAATCAAATCGTTTATAGGGGGATTTGAGAAAGTGAATATCAAACTAGAGACACATACCTTTCATATGACAAAGGAAACTTTTTTCTATGCTTATAAAATGTTAACAAAAGAGCAACCATATAACGTGTTTTTAGAGAGTGGCAGGGGTGGTCACTTATCTGTTGCAGCTTGGAATCCTGTAGCTATAGCAAAGTCAGTAGAAAATGGCTTGCAGATTCATTGGAGAAGTGGAGAAAGAGAAGTTCGTGAAGGAGAGGCGCTAGAGGAGTTAGAAAAACTAGTTTCTGAATATAAGTTGCCTTTTCAGCAAAATCTACCCGACTACCAAGGTGGGGCTATTGGTTTTATTAGTTATGATTATGCAAGGAAGATAGAAGTTTTACCGGATTTGGCTGAGAATGATTTACATATTCCAGATATCTATTTCCATCTATACGATTGTTGGGCAGTATTAGATATAAAAACAGAAGTGGTCACGTTAATGAAGCTCTCTACTTGTGATGTAGATTTAATGGAACTAGAGCAAGAGTATATGGAAGCAGCTGAAAAGGGAATGGATTTAAGGAAGTTTCATCCTGGTTCTGCAATGGAAGTAGCGGAAGACCCAGCTGAGTTAAAGGTGTCGGTAAGCTCAAGTGAGTTTGAATCTGCCGTATCGAAAGTTCAACAATACATAGCGCAAGGCGACGTTTTCCAGGTTAACTTATCTGTCAGACAATCGAAACAATTGAAAGTAAGTCCAATAGAAATGTATGAAGCATTGCGTGCATTCAACCCTTCTCCTTATATGGCTTATATACAAGCACCAGAGTTCTCTGTTGTCTCAGGATCACCCGAATTATTAGTAAAGAAAAAGGGGACTGAGTTATCTACTAGACCAATTGCTGGAACAAGACCACGGGGGAAAAGTGACTCGGAAGATATCTTGTTAGCAAATGAATTGATTGAAAATGAAAAAGAGCGTGCGGAGCATGTCATGCTTGTCGATTTGGAGCGAAATGACCTTGGCCGTGTTTCGTCCTATGGAACAGTGGAAGTGGATGAGTTTATGGTTATAGAAAAATACTCTCATGTGATGCATATTGTCTCTAATGTAAAAGGGACACTTCAATCTGGTACATCTAATAAAGAGATCATTCGTGCAATGTTCCCTGGAGGTACGATAACCGGTGCACCTAAAATTCGGACGATGGAAATAATCGAAGAGCTAGAGCCAGTGCGTAGAGGGCTATATACTGGGTCAATTGGGTGGTTAGGATTTTCCGGAGATTTAGAATTTAATATTGTAATACGCACTGCATTTATTCAAGACGGGATGGCTCATATACAAGCTGGTGCTGGCATTGTCATTGACTCGGTACCGAGCGCGGAATATACGGAATCATTAAACAAAGCAAAAGCAGTGTGGCAGGCGAAGGCTATGGCAGAAGGAGGGTACAAATGATCTTAATGATTGATAACTATGATTCTTTTACTTATAATCTCGTTCAATATATAGGAGAGTTAGAAATTGAAGTAAAGGTGGTTCGTAATGACGAAATAACTATAGAGAATATTCTAGAACTAGACCCTCAAGTCATTGTTGTGTCGCCTGGACCATGTACACCAAATGAAGCTGGTATTAGTTTGGAGGTAATTACGTATTTTGCAGGGAAGATTCCTATTCTGGGTGTTTGTTTAGGTCACCAGGCTATTGGACAAGCATTTGGAGGAAAGGTTATACGTGCCGAACGATTAATGCATGGGAAAGTTTCTCCAGTTTTCCATGACGAAACTGGTGTGAATAGCGATATGCCAAATCCTTTTCAGGCGACAAGGTACCATTCCTTACTTGTGGAAAGAGAATCATTACCGGACTGTTTGGAGATTACCGCTTGGACAGAAGAAGGGGAAATAATGGGACTTCGTCATAAAAAGTATGCTGTAGAGGGAGTTCAATACCATCCGGAGTCAATCATGACCGAAGAAGGTAAAAAAATCATCCGTAACTTTGTTGAAACGTATAACTTTACCGCTAAGGAGAGTCATTAAATGGATGCATGGAAAGATGGAAGACTTTACCGCGCAGACGAACTAATGGTATCTGCATATGATCACGGCTTTTTATATGGACTTGGCTTTTTTGAAACGTTTCGTACATACAATGGAAAAGTTTTTTTATGGGATGCGCACTGGAATCGTTTATGCCGGGCACTTTCCGACTTCCGAATAGAGTTGCCCTGTGAAGAACAGGAGCTAATTGCAGCGGTAGCAGCACTTACAGAAGCGAATCATGGGGAGGATGGCTATTTTCGGTTGAATATTTCGGCTGGTCCCCACGACATTGGTTTGCAACCTTCGTATTATAAGAAGCCGACAGTAATTTTATATCGTAAAGCATTGCAAATTGCAACTAGGGGCACAGAGAAATCTGCTATCTGGCTAGAGACAGTTAGAAATACTCCTGAAAGTGGTATGCGTCATAAATCCCACCACTATGCGAATAACGTACAAGCTAGATTCGAGTTAGAGTCGCTAGCTTCTTGTGAAGGTTTTTTCCTAACGGTAGATGGGTTTGTAGCGGAGGGAATAACATCGAACATTTTTTGGTCCACTAATGGGAAGTTGTATACTCCATCTTTACAAACGGGTATTTTAGCAGGTACGACACGTGAGTGGGTGAGAAACTGTTCTTTATTTGAAGTGGAAGAAGGTTTCTTCACAAAGGATGAATTAGAAAAGGCGGATGAAGTATTTATCACTAATGCGGTACAGGAAATAATACCGATTAAGCAATTGGGGAAATTCCAGTTTTGGGGTAATGCGGGACCAGTTTATAAGGCGTTACATGATAGCTATAAAAGATGCATACAGCAAGAAGGGATCGAATGATGAATTTACACAAAAATAGTGGCAAGTTTGAAGCTGGTGGAGTTGCGTTAGACTTTCAGAAGGAAACGATTGTGATGGGTATATTAAATATTACTCCTGACTCTTTTTCAGACGGTGGAAAGTTTAACAAAATAGAAACTGCTGTTGCAAGAGCGAAACAAATGGTTGCTGATGGTGCCAAAATAATAGATATTGGCGGTGAATCTACAAGACCTGGCTATACCCGTATTTCAGATGATGAAGAAATTGCTCGTGTTGTTCCTGTCATTCAAGCGATAAGAGCAGAAGTAAATACAGTAATCTCGATTGATACATATAAATCTGCAGTTGCAAAAGCTGCAGTACTTGCGGGTGCACATGTGATAAACGATATTTGGGGAGCTAAGAGAGATCCTGAAATAGCAAAAATTGCAGCTGATCATGGAGTTCCGATAATATTGATGCACAATAGAGACAATGAAGAGTATGCTGATTTCTGGTCAGAAGCAAAACAAGATTTAGAAGAGAGTATTCAAATAACGAAAGCGGCTGGAGTTCCGGACGAGCATATATGGTTGGATCCGGGTATTGGTTTCGCCAAATCAACTACTCAAAACATCTGGATGATACAGCATTTAAGTGATTTAGTTGAGATGGGTTACCCTGTATTATTGGCAACGTCTCGTAAACGATTAATCGGTAACGTTTTGAATCTTCCTGTCGATGAACGAATGGAAGGTACTGGAGCAACAGTTTGTTATGGTGTTCAAGTTGGGTGTCATTTGGTGCGAGTACATGATGTAAAAGAAATAACTCGTATGACGAAAATGATGGATGTATTGACTGGAAAAGTGAAGTATATGGAAAGTGAGGCGTAATATAAATGGATTATATACATTTGAATGACTTAGAATTTTACGGATTTCACGGAGCATTGCCAGAGGAAACAAAGTTAGGTCAAATATTTAGAGTAACCATCACGTTAGCATGTGATTTGAAAAAAGCAGGTGAAACCGATAATTTAGAGGAAACTGTAAACTATGCAGAGGTCTTTGAGCTATGCAAAGGAATAGTAGAAGGCAAACCGTATTTATTAATAGAAGCAGTTGCAGAAAAAGTCGCTACATCTATCTTACAAGAATATGCAGAGAAGGTTAGTGGCTGCCGTATCCAATTAGTAAAACCGAATCCCCCGATTGTTGGACATTATGCTTCTGTGGCCGTCGATATTACTAGAGGGACATTATGATGAATCCTGTATTTATATCGCTAGGATCAAACATAGGAAATCGTTTGGAGTTCCTTCAGCAAGCAGTGCGGTTGTTGCAGCAAGTAGAAGGAGTGAATGTAGTCAAAGTATCTTCGGTTTATGAAACAGACCCGGTGGGGTATGAGGATCAGGCTGCATTTTTGAATATGGTAGTAAAGATTGAAACGTTATGTAGTCCACATGAAATATTAAAAAAGTGTAATGAGATAGAGGTACAATTAGGGCGAACTCGAGAAATCCATTGGGGGCCCCGAACTGTAGACCTTGACATTTTGTTGTATAATAAAGAGAATATGAAAACGGAGGACCTTATTATCCCACATCCACGGATGATGGAAAGAGGCTTCGTGCTTATACCACTTGTGGAATTACAAGCGGATTTAGTAGATCCACAATCTAAGCAGTTAATAGCAGATGCTGCGCAAGTTCAGAAAGAAGGCGTCCATTTATGGAGAACATTCGATGGGGTCGGCGCATTCGTGCATTTCGTAGGTTAAAAATGGTAAAGCAGGTTGAACTTGCAAAAGAAATGGAAATGTCTGTGTCTATACTTGGTCAAATTGAGCAGGGTAAACGAATTCCGAGTGAGGAGCAATTAGAAAAGGTTGCCTCTATACTTCATATACAAGTAGAAGAATTAAAAGGAGAAACAAAGGTAGGTGAACAATGATGGCAAATGCATCGACAAAACCATTTAAAATAGGTAATCACATAATGGATAATCGAGTAGTATTAGCACCAATGGCTGGTATTTGTAATTCAGCATTTCGATTGACTGTAAAGGAATTCGGAGCTGGCTTAGTATACGCTGAGATGATCTCGGATAAAGGGATTGTACAGAAAAACGAAAGAACCTTGAGTATGCTTTATATTGACGAGCGTGAAAATCCACTATCACTTCAGATTTTTGGTGGAGAAAAAGAAACTCTTGTAGAAGCAGCTAAGTATGTTGACCAAAACACGTCAGCGGATATCATTGATATCAATATGGGTTGTCCTGTAAACAAAATCATTAAATGCGAGGCCGGAGCTAGAATGCTTTTGGATCCTAACAAGATTTATGAAATGGTTGCAGCGGTAGTAGATAACGTTAAAAAACCAGTAAGTGTGAAAATGCGTACTGGTTGGGATGAAGAACATCTATATATGGTGGAAAATGCCCAAGCTATAGAACGTGCTGGCGGATCAGCAGTAGCTGTCCATGGTCGTACACGCGTCCAAATGTATGAAGGACATGCAAACTGGGATTTAATACGTCAAGTGAAAGAGGCAGTGAATATTCCTGTTATCGGAAATGGTGACGTAAATACACCTCAAGATGCAAAACGTATGCTAGATGAGACAGGTGTAGATGCAGTTATGATTGGTCGTGCTGCGCTAGGTGATCCGTGGATGATTTACCGTACAGTAGAGTACTTGGAATCGGGTCTGTTAAAACCAGAACCAACTGTACAAGAAAAAATGGACATATGCTTACTGCATTTTGAACGTTTAATGGCCCTAAAAGGTGAAAATATTGCGGTTAGAGAAATGCGCAAACATGCATCTTGGTACTTAAAAGGTATTCGGGGCAATGGTATAGCAAGAAACAAGATTAATCAAACTGAATCTGCACAAGAGTTAAAAGACTATTTACGTTACTTTGCAGAGGAGTCTTCTAAAGAATATGAGGCTGCAGAATCTATCCTGATTTAATCGATAAACCAAAGGGCTGTCACTATAGGTGGCAGCTTTTTCCGTTTAAAACCATAATCAGAATAATAGAAAAAGTATTCTTCTATTAGAAAAAGATGATTAGAATGCAGAAATTGTGTACAATAAATGCAACGTGAAAAAGTAATTATGGATAATAGATAGTGGAGGAGTGACGAACATGTCTAATATGGAAGAATTAAACGATCAACTTTTGGTGAGAAGACAAAAGATGGCTTCAATACAAGAAAAAGGGCTAGATGCTTTTGGTAGTAAATTCGTACGTTCACATTTAAGTAATGAAGTAGTTGCTGAGTTTGATCAATTTACAAAAGAACAATTAGAAGAAACACTACATGAAGTGATTATTGCTGGTAGAATTATGACGAAGCGTGGAAAAGGAAAAGCAGGATTTGCGCATATTCAGGATCTTGGTGGCCAAATTCAAATTTATGTACGTAAAGATGCTATTGGTGATGACGCTTATGAGTTATTTAATACAGCTGATTTAGGAGATATAGTGGGTATACGTGGAAATGTATTCCGTACACAAGTTGGAGAGCTATCTGTAAAAGCAACTGAGTTCACATTCTTAACTAAATCTCTACGACCGATGCCGGAGAAATTCCATGGCTTAAAAGATGTCGAGCAACGTTATCGTCAACGTTATTTAGATCTAATGACTAGTGAAGAAAGTAAAAATACATTTATAACGAGAAGTCGTATTATTCGTGCTATGCGTCGTTACTTAGATAACGAAGGCTACTTAGAGGTGGAAACACCAATGTTACATACAATAGCAGGTGGAGCAGCAGCTCGTCCCTTCATAACGCATCATAATGCGTTAGATATGGAATTATATATGCGTATCGCAATTGAATTACATTTAAAACGCCTTATCGTAGGTGGATTAGAGAAAGTCTATGAAATTGGTCGTGTATTCCGTAACGAAGGTGTATCTACACGCCATAACCCAGAGTTTACGATGATTGAATTGTATGAAGCTTATGCAGACTATAATGATATTATGAATCTAACGGAAAACTTAGTTGCTCATGTAGCGCAAGATGTTTTAGGGACAACTACGGTAACTTACGGGGAAGATCAGATTAATCTTGCGCCGGGTTGGAGACGTTGGCATATGGCTGATGCGGTAAAAGAAACTACGGGTGTTGACTTCTGGGCAGAGCTTACAAAGGAAGAGGCGCACGCTTTAGCTAAGGAGCACGGAGTAGATGTAAGACCATCTATGGAAGTAGGACATGTATTAAATGAATTCTTCGAACAAAAAGTAGAAGAAACACTAGTGCAACCGACATTTATCTTTGGTCATCCAGTAGAAGTATCACCACTTGCGAAGAAAAATCCAGAAGACGGCCGCTTTACTGATCGTTTTGAATTATTCATCGTCCGTCGTGAGCATGCGAATGCTTTTACAGAGTTAAATGATCCTATTGATCAACGTCAGCGCTTCGAAGCACAAATGGTAGAAAAAGAAGCTGGTAATGACGAAGCGCATGAAATGGATGAAGATTTCTTAGAAGCGCTTGAGTATGGAATGCCGCCAACAGGTGGTCTAGGTATCGGTATAGATAGATTAGTGATGTTATTAACTAACTCGGCCTCTATTCGCGATGTACTATTATTTCCGACAATGCGTCATAAAGATTAAGATAGGTATTATAAAAAGTGAGTTACTACTATTAGTAGTGGCTCACTTTTTATATTTATACTATATATTGTGTGTAGAATAGTCGTTAGAAGTTTTTAAATAAAATTTAAGAAAACCACTTGTCAGAACGTTTCACAGGTGGTATAGTTATCAAGTTGTCATTTTCATTAGTGACTTACACGAAAAACAAATTAAAAAAAGTTGTTGACAACGATATCAGGATTTGGTATGATATTAAAGTCGCCAAAACGACATTACAACAACATGAACATTGAAAACTGAACATGCAAAACGTTAAGAAACATAGCTTTCAACTAACTTGTTAGGATGATAGCAAAACAATTTTGGACATCATTTAATGATGATGCCAGCAAAACAAAATGAGCTTTTAAACTAGTTCTAATTTGTTCGCTTTCAATGTGCTCTGCATACTGGAAGTGAACTATTATGGAGAGTTTGATCCTGGCTCAGGACGAACGCTGGCGGCATGCCTAATACATGCAAGTCGAGCGAATGACGAAGAAGCTTGCTTCTTCTGATTTAGCGGCGGACGGGTGAGTAACACGTGGGCAACCTGCCCTGTAGATTGGGATAACTCCGGGAAACCGGGGCTAATACCGAATAATCCATTTCCTCACATGGGGAGATGTTAAAAGACGGCATCTCGCTGTCACTACAGGATGGGCCCGCGGCGCATTAGCTAGTTGGTGAGGTAACGGCTCACCAAGGCGACGATGCGTAGCCGACCTGAGAGGGTGATCGGCCACACTGGGACTGAGACACGGCCCAGACTCCTACGGGAGGCAGCAGTAGGGAATCTTCCACAATGGACGAAAGTCTGATGGAGCAATGCCGCGTGAGTGAAGAAGGTTTTCGGATCGTAAAACTCTGTTGTGAGGGAAGAACAAGTACGAGAGTAACTGCTCGTACCTTGACGGTACCTCATTAGAAAGCCACGGCTAACTACGTGCCAGCAGCCGCGGTAATACGTAGGTGGCAAGCGTTGTCCGGAATTATTGGGCGTAAAGCGCGCGCAGGCGGTCCTTTAAGTCTGATGTGAAATCCCACGGCTCAACCGTGGAAGGTCATTGGAAACTGGGGGACTTGAGTACAGAAGAGGAAAGCGGAATTCCAAGTGTAGCGGTGAAATGCGTAGAGATTTGGAGGAACACCAGTGGCGAAGGCGGCTTTCTGGTCTGTAACTGACGCTGAGGCGCGAAAGCGTGGGGAGCAAACAGGATTAGATACCCTGGTAGTCCACGCCGTAAACGATGAGTGCTAAGTGTTAGGGGGTTTCCGCCCCTTAGTGCTGCAGCTAACGCATTAAGCACTCCGCCTGGGGAGTACGGTCGCAAGACTGAAACTCAAAGGAATTGACGGGGGCCCGCACAAGCGGTGGAGCATGTGGTTTAATTCGAAGCAACGCGAAGAACCTTACCAGGTCTTGACATCCCGCTGACCGGCCTAGAGATAGGCTTTTCCCTTCGGGGACAGCGGTGACAGGTGGTGCATGGTTGTCGTCAGCTCGTGTCGTGAGATGTTGGGTTAAGTCCCGCAACGAGCGCAACCCTTGATCTTAGTTGCCAGCATTTAGTTGGGCACTCTAAGGTGACTGCCGGTGATAAACCGGAGGAAGGTGGGGATGACGTCAAATCATCATGCCCCTTATGACCTGGGCTACACACGTGCTACAATGGACGGTACAGAGGGTCGCAACCCCGCGAGGGTGAGCAAATCCCATAAAACCGTTCTCAGTTCGGATTGTAGGCTGCAACTCGCCTACATGAAGCCGGAATCGCTAGTAATCGTGGATCAGCATGCCACGGTGAATACGTTCCCGGGCCTTGTACACACCGCCCGTCACACCACGAGAGTTTGTAACACCCGAAGTCGGTGGGGTAACCCTTACGGGAGCCAGCCGCCGAAGGTGGGACAGATGATTGGGGTGAAGTCGTAACAAGGTAGCCGTATCGGAAGGTGCGGCTGGATCACCTCCTTTCTAAGGATAATATCGGAATACGAATCTTTATTCGTATCTTAACGTTTTGCAGTTCAGTTTTGAATGTTCATTTTATATGAAGATTCAACTCTTGTTCTTTGAAAACTGGATAAAACGACATTGAAACAATAAACAACAAGAAATTCTGTTGTGATTATTTACGTAATCACGACGTGTAAGACTTTTTAACTTTTAGGTTAAGTTAATAAGGGCGCACGGTGAATGCCTTGGCACTAGGAGTCGACGAAGGACGGCACTAACACCGATATGCTTCGGGGAGCTGTAAGTGAGCTTTGATCCGGAGATTTCCGAATGGGGAAACCCACTGTTCGTAATGGAGCAGTACATTTGCGTGAATACATAGCGCATCTGAGACACACCCAGGGAACTGAAACATCTAAGTACCTGGAGGAAGAGAAAGAAAATTCGATTCCCTGAGTAGCGGCGAGCGAAACGGGAATAGCCCAAACCAAAAGGCTTGCCTTTTGGGGTTGTAGGACACTCTACATAGAGTTACAAAGGAATGAGTTAGACGAAGCGATCTGGAAAGGTCCGCAGGATAGGGTAAAAGCCCCGTAGTCTAAAATTCATTCTCTCTTGAGTGTATCCTGAGTACGGCGGAACACGTGAAATTCCGTCGGAATCTGGGAGGACCATCTCCCAAGGCTAAATACTACCTAGTGACCGATAGTGAACCAGTACCGTGAGGGAAAGGTGAAAAGCACCCCGGAAGGGGAGTGAAATAGATCCTGAAACCGTGTGCCTACAAGTAGTTAGAGCCCGTTAATGGGTGATAGCGTGCCTTTTGTAGAATGAACCGGCGAGTTACGATCCCATGCAAGGTTAAGTCGAGAAGACGGAGCCGCAGCGAAAGCGAGTCTGAATAGGGCGAATGAGTATGTGGTCGTAGACCCGAAACCAGGTGATCTACCCATGTCCAGGATGAAGGTAAGGTAACACTTACTGGAGGTCCGAACCCACGCACGTTGAAAAGTGCGGGGATGAGGTGTGGGTAGCGGAGAAATTCCAATCGAACCTGGAGATAGCTGGTTCTCTCCGAAATAGCTTTAGGGCTAGCCTCAAACGTTAGAATCTTGGAGGTAGAGCACTGTTTGGACTAGGGGCCCATCCCGGGTTACCGAATTCAGACAAACTCCGAATGCCAATGATTTATGTTTGGGAGTCAGACTGCGAGTGATAAGATCCGTAGTCAAGAGGGAAACAGCCCAGACCACCAGCTAAGGTCCCAAAGTATTTGTTAAGTGGAAAAGGATGTGGCGTTGCTTAGACAACCAGGATGTTGGCTTAGAAGCAGCCATCATTTAAAGAGTGCGTAATAGCTCACTGGTCGAGTGACGCTGCGCCGAAAATGTATCGGGGCTAAACAAATCACCGAAGCTGTGGATTGATACCTTTGGTATCAGTGGTAGGAGAGCGTTCTAAGGGCGTTGAAGTCAGACCGGAAGGACTGGTGGAGCGCTTAGAAGTGAGAATGCCGGTATGAGTAGCGAAAGACGGGTGAGAATCCCGTCCACCGTATGACTAAGGTTTCCTGAGGAAGGCTCGTCCGCTCAGGGTTAGTCGGGACCTAAGCCGAGGCCGATAGGCGTAGGCGATGGATAACAGGTTGATATTCCTGTACCACCAAACCACCGTTTGAGTAATGGGGGGACGCAGAAGGATAGGGTAAGCATGCTGTTGGTTATGCATGTCCAAGCAGTAAGGTGTGAATGTAGGCAAATCCGCATTCTTTAACATTGAGCTGTGATGGCGAGGACGTATGTCTAGAGTTCCTGATTTCACACTGCCAAGAAAAGCCTCTAGCGAGGTGAAAGGTGCCCGTACCGCAAACCGACACAGGTAGTCGAGGAGAGAATCCTAAGGTGAGCGAGAGAACTCTCGTTAAGGAACTCGGCAAAATGACCCCGTAACTTCGGGAGAAGGGGTGCTCTTTTGGGTTCATAGCCTAGAAGAGCCGCAGTGAATAGGCCCAGGCGACTGTTTAGCAAAAACACAGGTCTATGCAAAACCGTAAGGTGAAGTATATGGGCTGACGCCTGCCCGGTGCTGGAAGGTTAAGAGGAGTGCTTAGCGCAAGCGAAGGTGCGAATTGAAGCCCCAGTAAACGGCGGCCGTAACTATAACGGTCCTAAGGTAGCGAAATTCCTTGTCGGGTAAGTTCCGACCCGCACGAAAGGCGTAACGATCTGGGCACTGTCTCAACGAGAGACTCGGTGAAATTATAGTACCTGTGAAGATGCAGGTTACCCGCGACAGGACGGAAAGACCCCGTGGAGCTTTACTATAGCTTGATATTGAATTTTGGTGCAACTTGTACAGGATAGGCAGGAGCCTTAGAGCCCGGAGCGCCAGCTTCGGAGGAGGCGTCGGTGGGATACTGCCCTGGTTGTATTGAAATTCTAACCCATACCCGTAACCCGGGTAGGAGACAGTGTCAGGCGGGTAGTTTGACTGGGGCGGTCGCCTCCTAAAGTGTAACGGAGGCGCCCAAAGGTTCCCTCAGAATGGTTGGAAATCATTCGAAGAGTGTAAAGGCAGAAGGGAGCTTGACTGCGAGACCTACAAGTCGAGCAGGGTCGAAAGACGGGCTTAGTGATCCGGTGGTTCCGCATGGAAGGGCCATCGCTCAACGGATAAAAGCTACCCCGGGGATAACAGGCTTATCTCCCCCAAGAGTCCACATCGACGGGGAGGTTTGGCACCTCGATGTCGGCTCATCGCATCCTGGGGCTGTAGTCGGTCCCAAGGGTTGGGCTGTTCGCCCATTAAAGCGGTACGCGAGCTGGGTTCAGAACGTCGTGAGACAGTTCGGTCCCTATCCGTCGTGGGCGTAGGAAATTTGAGAGGAGCTGTCCTTAGTACGAGAGGACCGGGATGGACACACCGCTGGTGTACCAGTTGTTCTGCCAAGAGCATCGCTGGGTAGCTATGTGTGGACGGGATAAGTGCTGAAAGCATCTAAGCACGAAGCCCCCCTCAAGATGAGATTTCCCATTACGCAAGTAAGTAAGATCCCTCAAAGACGATGAGGTAGATAGGTTCGGGGTGGAAGCGTGGCGACACGTGCAGCTGACGAATACTAATCGATCGAGGACTTAACCAAATTTTGTTTAACGTAACAATGTCGTTTATCCAGTTTTGAAAGAATAAAACTTTTTTAAAATAATTCTTGCATTATTCTACAGAGTTGTTATAATAAAGGGTGTCTTTCAAAAGTATTCAAGTCTAGTGACGATAGCGAAGAGGTCACACCCGTTCCCATACCGAACACGGAAGTTAAGCTCTTCAGCGCCGATGGTAGTTGGGGGTTTCCCCCTGTGAGAGTAGGACGTCGCTGGGCTTGCAATAAAATTATATATCCCATGGAGGATTAGCTCAGCTGGGAGAGCATCTGCCTTACAAGCAGAGGGTCGGCGGTTCGAGCCCGTCATCCTCCACCATATATTTACTCCTGCCGGAGTAGCTCAACTGGTAGAGCAACTGACTTGTAATCAGTAGGTTGAGGGTTCAAGTCCTTTCTCCGGCACCACTTTTTTCGAGCCATTAGCTCAGTTGGTAGAGCATCTGACTTTTAATCAGAGGGTCGTAGGTTCGAATCCTACATGGCTCATCACTTTTTATAGTGAATTATATTTTTTGCGGGTGTGGCGGAACTGGCAGACGCACTAGACTTAGGATCTAGCGCCGCAAGGCGTGGGGGTTCGACTCCCTTCACCCGCACCATTTAATTTAATAACCGAGCGGAAGTAGTTCAGTGGTAGAACACCACCTTGCCAAGGTGGGGGTCGCGAGTTCGAACCTCGTCTTCCGCTCCAAAGATTCACTAAAGTGCCGGGGTGGCGGAACTGGCAGACGCACAGGACTTAAAATCCTGCGGTAGGTGACTACCGTACCGGTTCGATTCCGGTCCTCGGCACCACTTTTTTGAAACATTGCGCTCGTAGCTCAATTGGATAGAGCACTTGACTACGAATCAAGAGGTTGCAGGTTCGAGTCCTGCCGAGCGCACCATATAACGGGAAGTAGCTCAGCTTGGTAGAGCACTTGGTTTGGGACCAAGGGGTCGCAGGTTCGAATCCTGTCTTCCCGACCAGTTATTATTTTCGGGGCCTTAGCTCAGCTGGGAGAGCGCCTGCCTTGCACGCAGGAGGTCAGCGGTTCGATCCCGCTAGGCTCCACCATGAACATTGAACATTGAAAACTGAACATGCAAAACGTTAAGAAACATAGCTTTCAACTAACTTGTTAGGATGATAGCAAAACAATTTTGGACATCATTTAATGATGATGCCAGCAAAACAAAATGAGCTTTTAAACTAGTTCTAATTTGTTTGCTTTCAATGTGCTCTGCATACTGGAAGTGAACTATTATGGAGAGTTTGATCCTGGCTCAGGACGAACGCTGGCGGCATGCCTAATACATGCAAGTCGAGCGAATGACGAAGAAGCTTGCTTCTTCTGATTTAGCGGCGGACGGGTGAGTAACACGTGGGCAACCTGCCCTGTAGATTGGGATAACTCCGGGAAACCGGGGCTAATACCGAATAATCCATTTCCTCTCATGGGGAGATGTTAAAAGACGGCATCTCGCTGTCACTACAGGATGGGCCCGCGGCGCATTAGCTAGTTGGTGAGGTAACGGCTCACCAAGGCGACGATGCGTAGCCGACCTGAGAGGGTGATCGGCCACACTGGGACTGAGACACGGCCCAGACTCCTACGGGAGGCAGCAGTAGGGAATCTTCCACAATGGACGAAAGTCTGATGGAGCAATGCCGCGTGAGTGAAGAAGGTTTTCGGATCGTAAAACTCTGTTGTGAGGGAAGAACAAGTACGAGAGTAACTGCTCGTACCTTGACGGTACCTCATTAGAAAGCCACGGCTAACTACGTGCCAGCAGCCGCGGTAATACGTAGGTGGCAAGCGTTGTCCGGAATTATTGGGCGTAAAGCGCGCGCAGGCGGTCCTTTAAGTCTGATGTGAAATCCCACGGCTCAACCGTGGAAGGTCATTGGAAACTGGGGGACTTGAGTACAGAAGAGGAAAGCGGAATTCCAAGTGTAGCGGTGAAATGCGTAGAGATTTGGAGGAACACCAGTGGCGAAGGCGGCTTTCTGGTCTGTAACTGACGCTGAGGCGCGAAAGCGTGGGGAGCAAACAGGATTAGATACCCTGGTAGTCCACGCCGTAAACGATGAGTGCTAAGTGTTAGGGGGTTTCCGCCCCTTAGTGCTGCAGCTAACGCATTAAGCACTCCGCCTGGGGAGTACGGTCGCAAGACTGAAACTCAAAGGAATTGACGGGGGCCCGCACAAGCGGTGGAGCATGTGGTTTAATTCGAAGCAACGCGAAGAACCTTACCAGGTCTTGACATCCCGCTGACCGGCCTAGAGATAGGCTTTTCCCTTCGGGGACAGCGGTGACAGGTGGTGCATGGTTGTCGTCAGCTCGTGTCGTGAGATGTTGGGTTAAGTCCCGCAACGAGCGCAACCCTTGATCTTAGTTGCCAGCATTTAGTTGGGCACTCTAAGGTGACTGCCGGTGATAAACCGGAGGAAGGTGGGGATGACGTCAAATCATCATGCCCCTTATGACCTGGGCTACACACGTGCTACAATGGACGGTACAGAGGGTCGCAACCCCGCGAGGGTGAGCAAATCCCATAAAACCGTTCTCAGTTCGGATTGTAGGCTGCAACTCGCCTACATGAAGCCGGAATCGCTAGTAATCGTGGATCAGCATGCCACGGTGAATACGTTCCCGGGCCTTGTACACACCGCCCGTCACACCACGAGAGTTTGTAACACCCGAAGTCGGTGGGGTAACCCTTACGGGAGCCAGCCGCCGAAGGTGGGACAGATGATTGGGGTGAAGTCGTAACAAGGTAGCCGTATCGGAAGGTGCGGCTGGATCACCTCCTTTCTAAGGATAATATCGGAATACGAATCTTTATTCGTATCTTAACGTTTTGCAGTTCAGTTTTGAATGTTCATATTAATATATGGAAATTCAAAGAGGGCCTATAGCTCAGCTGGTTAGAGCGCACGCCTGATAAGCGTGAGGTCGATGGTTCGAGTCCATTTAGGCCCACCATACCCTTTTTTTGTTTCGGGGCCTTAGCTCAGCTGGGAGAGCGCCTGCCTTGCACGCAGGAGGTCAGCGGTTCGATCCCGCTAGGCTCCACCAAAGATTATAATTTGTTCTTTGAAAACTGGATAAAACGACATTGAAACAATAAACAACAAGAAATTCTGTTGTGATTATTTACGTAATCACGACGTGTAAGACTTTTTAACTTTTAGGTTAAGTTAATAAGGGCGCACGGTGAATGCCTTGGCACTAGGAGTCGACGAAGGACGGCACTAACACCGATATGCTTCGGGGAGCTGTAAGTGAGCTTTGATCCGGAGATTTCCGAATGGGGAAACCCACTGTTCGTAATGGAGCAGTACATTTGCGTGAATACATAGCGCATCTGAGACACACCCAGGGAACTGAAACATCTAAGTACCTGGAGGAAGAGAAAGAAAATTCGATTCCCTGAGTAGCGGCGAGCGAAACGGGAATAGCCCAAACCAAAAGGCTTGCCTTTTGGGGTTGTAGGACACTCTACATAGAGTTACAAAGGAATGAGTTAGACGAAGCGATCTGGAAAGGTCCGCAGGATAGGGTAAAAGCCCCGTAGTCTAAAATTCATTCTCTCTTGAGTGTATCCTGAGTACGGCGGAACACGTGAAATTCCGTCGGAATCTGGGAGGACCATCTCCCAAGGCTAAATACTACCTAGTGACCGATAGTGAACCAGTACCGTGAGGGAAAGGTGAAAAGCACCCCGGAAGGGGAGTGAAATAGATCCTGAAACCGTGTGCCTACAAGTAGTTAGAGCCCGTTAATGGGTGATAGCGTGCCTTTTGTAGAATGAACCGGCGAGTTACGATCCCATGCAAGGTTAAGTCGAGAAGACGGAGCCGCAGCGAAAGCGAGTCTGAATAGGGCGAATGAGTATGTGGTCGTAGACCCGAAACCAGGTGATCTACCCATGTCCAGGATGAAGGTAAGGTAACACTTACTGGAGGTCCGAACCCACGCACGTTGAAAAGTGCGGGGATGAGGTGTGGGTAGCGGAGAAATTCCAATCGAACCTGGAGATAGCTGGTTCTCTCCGAAATAGCTTTAGGGCTAGCCTCAAACGTTAGAATCTTGGAGGTAGAGCACTGTTTGGACTAGGGGCCCATCCCGGGTTACCGAATTCAGACAAACTCCGAATGCCAATGATTTATGTTTGGGAGTCAGACTGCGAGTGATAAGATCCGTAGTCAAGAGGGAAACAGCCCAGACCACCAGCTAAGGTCCCAAAGTATTTGTTAAGTGGAAAAGGATGTGGCGTTGCTTAGACAACCAGGATGTTGGCTTAGAAGCAGCCATCATTTAAAGAGTGCGTAATAGCTCACTGGTCGAGTGACGCTGCGCCGAAAATGTATCGGGGCTAAACAAATCACCGAAGCTGTGGATTGATACCTTTGGTATCAGTGGTAGGAGAGCGTTCTAAGGGCGTTGAAGTCAGACCGGAAGGACTGGTGGAGCGCTTAGAAGTGAGAATGCCGGTATGAGTAGCGAAAGACGGGTGAGAATCCCGTCCACCGTATGACTAAGGTTTCCTGAGGAAGGCTCGTCCGCTCAGGGTTAGTCGGGACCTAAGCCGAGGCCGATAGGCGTAGGCGATGGATAACAGGTTGATATTCCTGTACCACCAAACCACCGTTTGAGTAATGGGGGGACGCAGAAGGATAGGGTAAGCATGCTGTTGGTTATGCATGTCCAAGCAGTAAGGTGTGAATGTAGGCAAATCCGCATTCTTTAACATTGAGCTGTGATGGCGAGGACGTATGTCTAGAGTTCCTGATTTCACACTGCCAAGAAAAGCCTCTAGCGAGGTGAAAGGTGCCCGTACCGCAAACCGACACAGGTAGTCGAGGAGAGAATCCTAAGGTGAGCGAGAGAACTCTCGTTAAGGAACTCGGCAAAATGACCCCGTAACTTCGGGAGAAGGGGTGCTCTTTTGGGTTCATAGCCTAGAAGAGCCGCAGTGAATAGGCCCAGGCGACTGTTTAGCAAAAACACAGGTCTATGCAAAACCGTAAGGTGAAGTATATGGGCTGACGCCTGCCCGGTGCTGGAAGGTTAAGAGGAGTGCTTAGCGCAAGCGAAGGTGCGAATTGAAGCCCCAGTAAACGGCGGCCGTAACTATAACGGTCCTAAGGTAGCGAAATTCCTTGTCGGGTAAGTTCCGACCCGCACGAAAGGCGTAACGATCTGGGCACTGTCTCAACGAGAGACTCGGTGAAATTATAGTACCTGTGAAGATGCAGGTTACCCGCGACAGGACGGAAAGACCCCGTGGAGCTTTACTATAGCTTGATATTGAATTTTGGTGCAACTTGTACAGGATAGGCAGGAGCCTTAGAGCCCGGAGCGCCAGCTTCGGAGGAGGCGTCGGTGGGATACTGCCCTGGTTGTATTGAAATTCTAACCCATACCCGTAACCCGGGTAGGAGACAGTGTCAGGCGGGTAGTTTGACTGGGGCGGTCGCCTCCTAAAGTGTAACGGAGGCGCCCAAAGGTTCCCTCAGAATGGTTGGAAATCATTCGAAGAGTGTAAAGGCAGAAGGGAGCTTGACTGCGAGACCTACAAGTCGAGCAGGGTCGAAAGACGGGCTTAGTGATCCGGTGGTTCCGCATGGAAGGGCCATCGCTCAACGGATAAAAGCTACCCCGGGGATAACAGGCTTATCTCCCCCAAGAGTCCACATCGACGGGGAGGTTTGGCACCTCGATGTCGGCTCATCGCATCCTGGGGCTGTAGTCGGTCCCAAGGGTTGGGCTGTTCGCCCATTAAAGCGGTACGCGAGCTGGGTTCAGAACGTCGTGAGACAGTTCGGTCCCTATCCGTCGTGGGCGTAGGAAATTTGAGAGGAGCTGTCCTTAGTACGAGAGGACCGGGATGGACACACCGCTGGTGTACCAGTTGTTCTGCCAAGAGCATCGCTGGGTAGCTATGTGTGGACGGGATAAGTGCTGAAAGCATCTAAGCACGAAGCCCCCCTCAAGATGAGATTTCCCATTACGCAAGTAAGTAAGATCCCTCAAAGACGATGAGGTAGATAGGTTCGGGGTGGAAGCGTGGCGACACGTGCAGCTGACGAATACTAATCGATCGAGGACTTAACCAAATTTGTTTAACGTAACAATGTCGTTTATCCAGTTTTGAAAGAATAAAAAAAATATAACAATAGCTTGAATTATTTTCAAGTTGTGTTATACTAAGTATTGTCTTTCAAGTTAATAAGGTCTAGTGATGATGGCGAAGAGGTCACACCCGTTCCCATACCGAACACGGAAGTTAAGCTCTTCAGCGCCGATGGTAGTTGGGGGTTTCCCCCTGTGAGAGTAGGACGTCGCTGGGCACTAAAAGAAGTCGTTACCGAGTAAAATCGGTAACGACTTCTTTTTACATATTTATGATTTAGTGTGTTTTCAAATTCTTTAACAATAGAATGAATGTTTATCTTAGCTAGTGTTCATGGATTATGTGGGAACCAATACTGTTTGTAATAAAAATGCACACCAAGTGAGTTAGCAATAATCTGCATTCTGGAATTTCATCGAGATCATTAAAACTCTTCTTTTAAGATAGAGTACATTTTTAAATCTCGATGTTCTCCTTTCACAAATATACCTTTTCTAATTATTCCTTCAAAAGTCATTCCTGCTTTTTCCATTACTCGTGCTGAAGCAATATTTTCTACATCACACCTTGCTTGAACACGAACCAAATCCATTTCTTCAAAGCCAAACTTTACTAATTCCTTTGCTACTTCAGTAGTTAGGCCTTTTCCCCAATAGTCTTTAGAAATAACATATCCGATTTCAGCAATTTTATGATCTGGTTGCCACCAAACAAAATCGATAGTCCCGATAAATTTTCCGTTTACCTTATATTCGATTCCCCACGGTGACACCTGCTTATTTTCATATTAATTCAATACAAATTCAACAAAACCTTTTGTATCCGCTATTGTTTCATGAGTATTCCAAGTTACATACTTAGATACTTCTTCATCTGAACCGTACAAATACATATCCTCAATATCTTCTTTCGTGACTTTTCTAAGAATAAGATGTTCTGTTTCAAGGGTAGGTAAATCACTATATATTTTCTCAATGTTCATTTAATCCCCTCCATTAATTATAGTCAGAAGTAAAGTAGTAGGTATCATCATCCCATTCTACTATAAAAATCCTTTCCCTTACACATTCCCCCGAAAAGTTAGCAGCAGTCAGTTCCTCTATAGAAGAAATCTGCCGTCTATCTGCTTTTGTAGCCGGGGAAATGGAGGTTAAGCTTTGTATCCAATAATAGCCGGGGTCTCTCTTGTCAGAGTAGGGTACGATGGGCAGTAAAAAGCAATCGTTACTAAGCAAAATGGTAACGGCTTTTACGTCTATTTTAAAGTACTTCTATATTTTCCCTACTAACTACTTGCTGTATTACAATTAAACAGACACAATACGTAGTAACTACATTTATATAGGAGGGTTAAAGTGGCAGTAATATTAGCAGTAGACGATGATATTCATACACTTGAACTAATTTCGATTTATTTATCTCAATCTGGGTACCGTGTTATTAAAGCTGTAAATGGAACAGAGGGACTACATATGTTGGAACGTCAACTTCCAGATCTCGCAATAATTGACGTCATGATGCCTGTTATGGATGGCCTTCAACTAACCAGGTTAATACGAGAACAATACAATATTCCTGTATTGCTTTTAACAGCAAAAGGAAAACTAGAAGATAAAGAAAAAGGATATATTGCTGGGTCAGATGATTATTTAGTAAAACCTTTTGAACCTAAGGAATTGTTATTTCGTATCCGCGCTATTTTAAGAAGGTATGATAAAACAAGCGATGTGAACATCCGCTTTGGTAATATGTTAATCAATCGTAAAAGCTTTGAAGTACTAGTGGGAGAGGAAATTTTAGTTTTACCATTAAAAGAGTTTGAGTTGCTATCTAAGTTGGCTTCTAAACCAAACCAGGTGTTTACTCGAGATCAGTTAATAGAAACAGTATGGGGGATTGATTTTGAAGGAGATGAACAAACATTAAGTGTTCATATAAAAAGGGTAAGAGAGCGACTAACTAAACTAGAAACGTCTGTACAGATTACTACTATCCGTGGCGTGGGTTATAAGTTGGAAGAGTCTATATGATGAAAACTTTATATAGTAAGTTCGTGTGGATGACCCTGTTGATAATGATCGCTAGTGGAACGTTGGGATTTATGGTAGTAAATACGTATTACCACCACAATCTTAAGGAGAAAAATGATGAAAAAAATGTATTAGTTGCAAGATCAATTGTTGAAAGTATTAATATGTCTAATAGTGAGCTGGATCCTCTTCTCCACTCATTAGGCAATACCGGATATCAGATATACGTCGTAGGCGAAAATGGGTTTAAAAGAGCTTACGGGGGTGAATTTCGAGTTCAGAAGATTGATCAGACAATTGTTGAAAGTGTTTTAAGTGGGGAAACTTATCATGGTATGAGAGAGTTTCCTAAAGAAACTTTTATAACAGGTTATTTTTCAAATGAATTAACTAATACGGTTGGTGTCCCGTTTACCTACGGAGGGGAAAATTACGCCTTATTTCAACGACCGAATATTAAATTCTTATTCAATGAAATTCATCTGTTATTAGGTGGATTAGTAGCGATAATGATTATTTTAAGTGTGATAGCGATGTTGGTAGTGGCTAAAATAATGGTTGTGCCGTTAACTAAATTGACGATAGCAACAAATAAAATAGCTAATGAAGATTTCCAAGCAGAGTTACCGGTATATCAGCGAGATGAAATAGGACAACTAGCAGATAGCGTTCGAAATATGGCCAAGCAACTGGATGCAACTGATCGGTACAAAAAGGAATTCATCTCCAGAGTATCCCATGACTTTCAAACACCACTTTTGAATATACAAGGATATGCTCATTTATTAAAAGAGGGAGATCTAAACCCGATTGATCATTTAAAGTACGTTACAATTATTCAACAAGAATCCAAGCGGCTCTCAAATGTTATGAAGCAGCTACTAGTTATTACTTCATTTGATCAAGCTCACAGCCGTACAAAAAAAGAATTCTTTTCACTAGATATTCAGTTAAAACAAGTCATTCAAAAATTTAGGTGGCTACTGGATGAAAAAGAGATATCTATTAATATAAAGTTAAGACCTGTAATTATATACGGTGATAGTGAAATGCTTGAGTATGTTTGGGAAAATATTATTTCTAATGCTATAAAGTATAATCACTCTCCGGGGGAAATACATATTGCTTTAGAAGAAAGAGAAGAATTTGTAACTGTCACTGTTCAGGACACGGGAAGTGGGAGTAAGCATACTAAATATAACCAATGGACTGAAAGGTTTTATAGAGAGGATGAGGCTCGTTCTACTCAGATTGAGGGAAGTGGACTAGGCCTAGCGATTGTTCAGGAAGTTATACAATCACATGAAGGTATTCTTTCTTTTGAAAGTGTTGTACCTCATGGAACCAAAGTAATTATCCAATTAAACAAGCTGTAATTATCTGTTCATCTTCCGTTCACTTTCAACTTGTATAGTACCTCTTATAAGGAAATACAATAGGAGGTACAGTTATGAAAAATAAACGGAACTGGCTAGTTATAATAGTTAGTTGGCTTATAGTGTTAGGATTACTTTCGTTCTTTGCTCCTTCCAGTAAAGAAGTAGCAAGTACATCAAAAAATAGTGGACTTCCAGAAACTTCTTTGTCGATTCAAGCAGATAAAGTTATAGAAGAAAATTTTTCTAGTAATGAAGGAATACCTCTAATCATTGTTTTCGAGAAATACAAGGCTAATACTGAGGAAGAAATCCAAAGTGTATTAGAATTAATGGAACAAAATTACACAAGTATAACGAAGTTTTCTAAAATTCCTTTGGAGCAAAGAGGTTCTTTTGTGTCTGAAGATAAAAAAACATTCTTTGTGCCTTTAATCTTAGAAGGAGAATTAGAAAGCAAAGAGATTCATAAAAAAGTAGAAGAAATAAAGAGTAATGTATCTCACATTATCCCATCTGATTTTAATATTTATTATACTGGACCGGCTGGAATCGCAAGCGATACAATTGAGCTATTTTCAGAAGCAGATGTAGTTTTACTCCTAGCTACAGTAGCGATTATTTTTATCCTACTAATTATTATTTATCGTTCATTCATACTTGCTATTATTCCTTTAATTGGAGCAGGTATAGTGTATGGAGTAGTGGATAGAATTATTGGTCTTACTGGTAAGTTCACATCTATTACGATTGAAAGCCAGGCACTGTCAATTATGACGATCTTGTTGTTTGCCGTGATAACGGATTATTCTCTATTGGTATATGCGAGATATAAAGAAGAGCAAGACATGAAGATAGCACTTACTAAAACGAAAGAAACCATTCTTTATAGTGGTGGAACTATTTTGGTAGGTGTTGCAACACTTGCTTTTGCCCTTTATGAACCATATCGAAATTTTGCTCCAGTGTTTGCGATTGCAATAGTTATTATGTTAATCGCAGGGCTTACATTATTGCCAGCTTTGTTTGCAGTAGTAAGAACACCGAAAAAAGGAGAAAAAACAACAAAGATTTGGGAAAAAGTCGGATATATTAGTACTAGCAAACCATGGAAAGTAGCAATACCAATTTTGTTACTGCTAGGTATTGGTACGTGGCATGTAACAACAATCTCCTATTCATACGATTTATTGGCAGCATTCCCAGAGGAGTTATCTTCTAGAGAAGGCTTTGCGAAACTTGGAGATGCATTTTCCGAAGGGGAAATAGCACCAACAACAATTCTCATAAAGTCAAAAGATGAGAATACGATTGCCAATATTCGAGAGAAGATAGAAGATAGACCACTAATAAGTGAGGTACGACCATCTCCTTCCAAAAGCGATCTATACACACAGTTTTCCATCATTTTAAAAGCAAACCCTTATAGTATGGAGGCTTTGAATGAGGTCGAAACAATAAGGGCTGAATTGAAAGACAGCCAGGTTTTAGTAAGTGGTGAGACAGTGAAACAAGTAGATATCCGAGAGATTAATAATAGAGATACCTTACTTGTAATGGGGTTGATGACGTTATTAATCGGATTAATACTAGTCTTTCAATCTCGTTCTATTCGGGCATCCTTGTTGATGATATTCTCTATTTTGTTGTCATTCGGAGCAGCTTTAGGATTTTCCACATGGATTTTTGAGTTATTTTACGGATATATGTCTTTTAGTTATCGAATCCCACTTTACACGTTTGTTTTTTTGGTAGCACTAGGTGTAGATTACTCAATTATGTTAATGAGTAGGTTGAAAGAAGAACGAAAACAGTATGATGAACGAATGGCAATTGCGAAGGCTGTGGAAAAAACAGGTGGTGTTATTTCTTCAGCAGGATTAATACTTGCGGCTACATTTGCCGTTTTAATATCACAGCCAGTTATAGAGCTTAAACTATTTGGTTTCGCTGTCGCAGTTGGGGTATTGTTGGATACGTTTATCGTTCGACCGTTATTATTACCTGCGTTATTAACAATTACTACGAAAAATAGGGGGAAATGAATATGCAAAAAAGATGGAGTATACGACTAGTTCGAGCAGGAGCATTATTTGGATTATTGGGAGCGTATCTTGGTTCTCATATGGCAGGTGCGGGATCATATGCACTTCGTCCAATTCATGCCCATATATTATTGGTAGGATGGTTATCATTGTTTGTGTATGGATTATTTTATAAATTATACAAAGTGAAGTTTCCTAAGCTTGTTGCGTTTCACGGGTGGTCAGCTATAATTGGGGCAATTGGTTTAACGGCAGGAATGTACCTACAGTTCATCCAACCGTTCAATATAAACGAAACGTTTGCATTAGTTGCGTATATTATTGGTGGATCTACTTTATTGCTGAGCTTTGCAGTCTTTGTACTCGTGACTTTTACAATTAAAATAGAATAAAAAAAAGCTGGAGGTTATATATTAACCTTCAGCTTTTTGTTTTTTCGATTATCGGCATATGATGGAATACACATTCCCAATAAAATGATCACTATTCCTGCTACTTGTAATATAGAAAGAGCTTCACTTAACACAATAACTGATACGATAACAGCAACTGGCAACTCCATTGCACTTAATATGGAAGAAACCGCACCGCCAACTTTAGGAACTGCAATTACAAAGAAGTAAATTGGGATGATGATACCCATTAATCCAAGAGCTAGTCCATAAAACAATAGTGGTTCTGTAAACAGTTTTCCATTCCACATAATTTCTGGACTTTGGAAGATGGCAATCATAATCATTGCGATAAAAGAGACGAATAATAGACGAGTTGTTGTATTCATACCTTCTACTTGCTTTGTGTTGACATTCATATTTAAGGAAAAAGAAACGGCAGCAGCTAAACCATAAACCCAGCCTCTCCAGTCAATTCCACTTAAGTCGACATCTAGTATTCCTGCAGCTAGAATAGTTCCTATAAATAAGATAATAAGAGAAATAGTTTCTGCTCTAGATGGAAGTCTTTTTCTAATAATACAATCGATTAGTGTTCCAATCCATGTAAATTGGAAAAGCATAACAACTGCAAGAGAGGCAGGTAAGTATATGAGAGACATCCCGTACACAATTCCTGTTGTAGCGGTAAACACACCTGCCAATAAAATAATCTTAAAGCCACCATTTAAACGAGGCAGTTTTCGTTGTGTTAACAAATATATTAATAATGCTAAAAGAAATCCAACGATATATTGACTAGAAATTGCTTCTGAAGCCGTATAGCCATCTCCAATTGCTAGTTTAACCATAGTTGATAATGTCCCGTAACTGCTTGCAGCAAACACAACCATTAGGGGGTAAATCCATAATTTCATAAAAAATTCTCCTTTAATTTGCAACTACTGTTTTCACCATATGATGAAAAGGCTCACCAATAATTGTCCAAGGACATAGGGTAACAAATCCTAGACGATTATACAAGCGAATTGCTGCATCTTTCTCCATCTCCACATTCAAGGCTAGCTTACCGCCACCTGAATTTTTAACTAAATGTTCAGCATAACTCAATAATTTCGTGCCTATGCCATGACCACGGTAGGCTGGATTAACTACAACCGTATCTATATACCATTCTCCCGGGGCAGTTTCCGGATCTATAGTGACAGTAGCACCTTTTTTGTTAGAAAGATAAGCTTCTAAATTTGCATCAAGGCTAATTGCCTGTTCCGAATTATAAAATACCAGTACACCCGCGACATGACCATTCAGTTCTGCAATATACGTATTTAAATAAGAATGTCGATTATCAGTCCGTGTAAATAGGTGTATAAATTCTTTGGTAATGGCTACTTCTTCTGTTTCACCAGTCATCTGCATAGAGATGTCTCCAATAGCCTCCATGATAAGAGGAATAGCCTGAGCTGCGTCTTCTTTGTAAGCTTTTCTGATTAATATTTCCATTTAATGTTCACCTTCCAACTCGTAATTATACCATAAGTTGTCTAAATAGACTTGTTGACTACTTAGGATTATAAATAATAGGAAAATTAAAAAAATAAATGAAACTTTTCTGTTCTATATATAGTAGAATAGAAAGAGAAAAGGAGGAATAGCAATGGACTTGAATTCAATACCTTGGAACCTCATCTTACCTGTTCTAGTAATTCAATTATTATTAGTAGTGGTCGCATTAATCGATCTAGTACGTGTCAAGAGCACCAATGGACCAAAGTGGATGTGGGCACTTATCATTGTTTTTATTAATATTATTGGTCCAGTTGTGTATTTTATATTGGGGAGGCGAAATGATTGAAAACATTTCTACATGTACAGGCACTAACAAAGGAATATGGCAAAGAAAAAGCGGTAAATCAAGTTACTTTTTCATTATATAAAAATACTGCAACGGCTTTGATTGGTCCTAATGGTGCTGGGAAAACAACCACTCTGTCTATACTAGCGGGGTTATTAAAACAGACTAGCGGATCGGTAGTTATTGATGGAGACATACAAGGAGATATTAGAAGTGAAATTGGCTTCTTGCCTCAGTATCCTCAGTTCTATTCGTGGTTAACAGCACTTGAATTTATCGAGATGGTAGCGAAGTTAAGTGGAATAGACGGGAAAATGATTAAATCTCAGTCAGTTAGAACATTAGATTTTGTTGGTCTAGCAGATGCTAAAAACAAGAAAGTAGGAACATTTTCTGGGGGCATGAAGCAACGACTTGGGTTAGCGCAAGCAATCGTCCACAAACCTGGTTTGCTTTTGCTAGATGAACCTGTATCTGCATTAGATCCGATGGGTAGACGTGAAGTGTTGAATTTACTGAAAGAACTACAAGAACATACGACTATTTTATATTCAACTCATATTTTAAATGACGCCGAAGAAATGACCGACCAGTTATTGTTCTTAAGAAAAGGGGAATTAGTTGAGCAAGGATCCTTAAAGGAAGTGCGAGACAAATACGCAAATCCCCAGTATAGAATCTTATTCGCTGATACGGAAGAAGCAGCAAAATTTGTCGAAATTAGCCCATGGCCTGCTAGACAGGAAAATGAGGTTGCCTTTGTCCATCTGGAAGATAAGAAACCGATAATGAATGAAGTATTACAGGTACTAGCTAATAGAAATTTACGCTTATCGAAGGTTGAGCGAGCATCAGCTAGTTTAGAAGAAATCTTTTTGCAGGTGGTGAATAAACATGAGTAACTTCTCAATACTATTTCAAAAAGAGTGGCGTGAAAATGTACGGAATTTCAAAATTTTATGGATACCGCTTGTATTTATCCTGTTTGGTATTTCTGAACCTTTGACTTACTATTATTTGCCACAAATTTTGAATACGGTAGGAAATATGCCAAGTGATATGGTGTTTCAGCTTCCCGAGTACACCCCAGAACAAATTGTTATGTCAACTGTAGGGCAATATCAGTTTATCGGAATGTTAATCATAGCATTTGGGTTTGCCGGTATCATTGCTAGGGAGCGCAAAAACGGAACAGCAACTATGTTATATGTAAGACCAATTTCTTATAACGCATACGTGTTTAGTAAGTTAGCTATTATGGGCATCTTAATAGTAGGAAGTGCATGTATAGGCCTGTTGGCAAATCTCTACTACACGTATATTTTATATGGAGCAGTGGAGACGGCAGCATTTATTGGGTTCTTAGGAACATACAGTATTTGGATGTTGTTTGCCATTAGTATTGTTATTTGTAGCAGTGCAGCTTTTTCTACAGGAGTTGCTTCTGTTACATCGATTTTCTTTCTCATAATTGTACCGTTAGTAGATGGTCTCTTAGGTACTTACTGGACTATTTCACCATGGAAGTTACCAATGTATGCGGGACAAATATTAAGTAGCAGTATAGACAATACACCTTATATTTGGAGTTTGATTGTAACATTGGTGATAATTGTACTATTAATCGTCGGAGCAGCTTTTATAACAAAAAGAAATGTATCAAAGGCAAAAATATAATAATGAGGTGATTTAAGATGGTGGCTCGTAACTCTGATAAATTTATTGTATCCTACAACCGAATAGACCAATTGATGAAAGATCTTCTTGGTACAAATGAACATATGGCATTTTTTAGATTAATTGATTTTGCTAAAAAGAAAAACGCCATTATCAGACGGTATGAGGCAGATTTACGAGAATTTGGTGATTTAAGAAATGCCATTATACACCATCGTACCTCATTGGAATACGCTATTGCTGAACCTCATGATGAGGTTGTAAAAAAAATGGAGGAAATTGAAGGGGCATTAGCTAAGCCAATTACAGTAGCTCAAATGTTCCAGACAAATGTGACGATCTTTCAAGAGACCGATTCACTTAGCTATGCCCTAAAAGTAATCAAAGATAAAAAGTACAATCAATTCCCAGTATATAAGGGAAATACTTTTAAAGGTTTAATCACCCCTGTAGGCATAACTAAGTGGATGGCAAGTAAAGTGGATTCAGATTCCTTCTCAAGAAAGAGAACAATGTTATCAGAAATACTGGCACATGAAAGCAATAGAGATAATCACCGATTTATACAATCGAAAGCATCTGTTTTTGAGGCAGTAGATATATTTAAATCTTCTGTTACACGTGGGAGGCGCTTAGAAGCACTGCTCATAACAGAAGATGGAAAAGCAAGTAATAAATTGATCGGGATTATTACTCCAATGAGTCTACTGAAAATAGAATAATTCTTAAAAAAAGTAGTCTTTTTCTAGGGCTATGTCATAATAATAAAGTAGGCACTAAAGTATGTGAAAGTCGAAAAAGGGGGGATTTGGTGGATTCTTTAGAGAAAGTGCAAGAACAGCAATATGACAATTTTGAAAAGACTAGTAATGAGATGACAGTTGGGGATTGGTTAATTACGACGCTTATACTAATTATTCCAATTGTTAATATTGTTATGCTGTTCATTTGGAGTTTTGGAAATCCAGACCCAAGACGTAACTACGCACGAGCTTCACTAATCTGGATGGCAATCAGTATAGTATTAATGCTTATTTTTTATGGAGTAGCAATTGCATTTATTTTTAATTCTTTTAATAGTTATTAAGTATTTCCTGGGAAATAGCATAGTTCGACACGACCGAGTATTTCTTTGTAAAAGAAGGAATACTCTTTTTGATGTTATAATAAAGAAAAGCGAAATCGCCTAGTTAGGAAGTCAGTCTAAGATCGCGACATCGTGTCGCAGCGACTGACTGACCCACATCCTGCGGGCCTCCGACTAGCACTGGAAGGATTTCATATAAAGGCGTTCTTTGCCTTTATATACCGAAGAAGTAACTTGAGAAGTTTAGTACTAGACGGAAACTAACTAAAAACATAAGATTAGTTCTTTTTAAGGGAGATGAAATAGATGAAAGTAGCACTCTTTGGAGCCACTGGACGTGTGGGACATGCTATTCTAACGTTATTACTAGAACAGGGTATAGAAGTAACTGCAATGGTAAGAAACCCTGAAAAGATGCAACCTCATGCTAAATTATCCGTCCTACAAGGCGACGCAAAAAATAGTGCAGATATTGTAAAAGCTACGCTAGGAGTAAATGCAATTATAAGTGCACTTGGAACCGACAAAACAAGTGTATTAACAGAGTTCACCTCACACATCGTTCCCATAATGCACCAACAGCAGCTAAAGCGGATTATTACAATTGGTACTGCGGGAATATTAAATAGTAGAGCAGAACCAGGATTGCTTCGTTATCAATCATCTGAATCTAAGCGTAAATCGGTAACGGCTGCACAAGAACACCATAAAGTTTTCAATATATTAAAAGATACTGCACTCGATTGGACAATTGTTTGTCCAACCTATTTACCGACTGGAGCTTCTACAGATGATTACATTGTAATGAGAGATTACCTGCCAGAGGGTGCTGTGCAAACTACCACTGGAGATACTGCCTTATTCACTGTAAAAGAGCTAATGAAAAATGAACATTTGGGTTACAGAGTAGGTATAAAGAGTCCACGATACTAGGAGAAAATAAATGAAGAAACTGTTAATGTTAATCGTAGTGGTTATTACTTTATTGTACATAAGTAATAGTAGGATTCAAACTACCGAAATTATTGTAGAATCAGATAAAGTTCCTATGAGTTATGATGGAGTGAAAATCCTGCAGATTTCGGACTTACATGATGCAACCTTTGGAGAAAACCAGGAGAACTTAGTTGAAAAGATAAAGAAAACAAAAGCAGAACTTATTTTTATCACAGGAGATCTAGTTGATAGTAACCGATATAATTTGGACCAAAGTTTAGAATTAGTAAGGCAGATTATAGATTTTGCTCCCATTTATTACGTAACGGGAAACCACGAAATCGCTACTAATGACACCGAGAACATAAAGAATTCCTTAACTGAACTTGGCGTAAATGTACTGTCTAATGAGGAACAAATAATAGAACATAAAGGGGAAGACATTCGAATTATCGGTATCGAAGATCCTCTAAATGGAGTTTTAGTAAGCGAGGCTTTAAGTCAATTTGCGGATAATGATTTATTTACTCTCGTACTTTCCCATCGACCTGAGACTTTTCAAGATTATGTAGAGAACAAAATGGATGTTGTTTTTACTGGACATGCACATGGTGGGCAGTTTCGACTTCCAGGACTTGGGGGACTAGTGGCACCAGGACAAGGCTTTTTCCCAACATACACTGCTGGAATGTATACCGAGAACAGTACGCATATGGTTGTGAGTAGGGGATTGGGTAATAGTGCAATTCCATTTAGAATATTCAATTCACCTGAGATCGTCGTTGTGACATTAAAGAGTATCTAAAAGGAAAAAGACCGCTGACTAATTTAATTAGCCAGCGGTCTTGCTTTTATAAGTGTTTATCTTTGCGGTCGAAGCGGTCTTTTAGTTCTCCTACTTCTTGTTGAACTTCACCTTTTAACTTATCCACTTTACCTTCTGCTTGTAATTTATGATCGTTGGTTGCATTTCCAACTTGGTCTTTTGCTTCACCTTTTGTTTTGTTTACGGCACCTTTAACTTTGTCAGATAATCCACTCATGTAAATTCCTCCTTCAGTTTTTATACTCTACTATTTAAATACCCTGGTGGAGAAGTTTTAAACTTACTCTACTATCTTAAACTCTTGCAGCATAGCATAAAATCTTGCGCCATGGCCTTCCGCTGCTTCTAAAAAATATCTCTCCGTAATGACAAAGCTTCCACCTTTTAAATTATCTACAACGTATACATTTGTTACAGGACTATTCCATTCTGATCCGCTAATACCGTGTAATTTAAAACCTTCTACTGGATCAGACACAGATTCTGTTTCTGTCACCTTTGTATATTCCGAAGCAAGGTCTGTTTCTAGGGTCATGACCATTTCTTGAGGAGTGATATCTGTATACTGTTTAATTTCCATTGAGACTTCGGGATACCTTTTTTCTAATGGCTCTTTAGTTGTGATAATATCAGACGTTTCACCTGGTACAAGTTTATAGCGGTCTTCATCTATATAGATAATATAGTTGGAATCCTTCCCTTCTTGTAGATTTACATTAGTTTCTTCGTTGTTTCCTTCAATACTTTGTATAATCTCTTTTTCCGGAACGAACATATCTTTTATTTGTTTAATAAAGGCATTACCTGACTCCGTTTGTGTGCTAAATAGAATCATTACTCCAGCTGCAGCAGCAATAGCGATTGGAATTATTTTGGATTTTCTTTTCTTCTCTTTTTGGCTTTTCGTTTGGAAGAGTTCTTGGTCTATTTGGCTCCAAATATCATCTTTTAATGCAGAAGGAGTATCTTTCGTATGGTCTAAAATTTCTTTCTTAACTCGATCATCTAATTGGTCCATTTTAACTTCCCTCCATTTCCAGCAATTCTAATTGAGTCTTTAACAAGTTTCTTCCGTTAAAAAGCCTCGATTTCACAGTGTTCTGATTCAAATCGAGGATAGTAGCAATTTCTTTCTCAGAAAAACCCTTTATATATTTGAGTAAAATAGGAATGCGATATATGTCAGCCATATTTTGAATCATGCTATACAAGTCGGACAAATTCTCTTTTGAATGCTCCCTCAGCTGTTCCTTATTTTCCATTGTAGAAGTGTCGATTGGAGTATTTTTCTTTTCTTTTGATAAAATACGATAACATTCATTAACTAAAATACGATAAAACCATGCATCGAACGGAAGAGTGGAGTTGTAGGAAGATATATTACGATAAACTCGTATAAAAGCTTCTTGCACTGCATCCTTTGCGTGTTCGTCATTTCTTGTTATTGCTTTTGCTGTACTAATCGCATAGTTTTCATACATATCGTAAAACTGTTTAAAGTATCACGGCTACCGTTTCTAATGTCTTCTAAGATGTCATTATTCATGTACGCTTTTTCCCTCCCTTCACTATATATACCCTGCGAGTTCTCAAAAAGTTTAGTCCATAACAAAAAAAGCTTAAAGCAGAGTGCTTTAAGCTTTTACGATTACTATTTAAACCATCCTTTTTCTTTAAATCTAGAAATGGCCTCAATTCGATTTCCAACGTCTAGTTTATCTAAAATAACGGAGATATAATTGCGGACAGTGCCCGTAGTGATAAATAGTTCTCCGGCAATTTCTTTTGTGTTTTTTCCATTTGCTATTAACTCGAGAACCTGACTTTCACGTTCTGTAAGAGGATTTTCTTCTTCGTAAGCCATATCCACAAGCTCAGGAGCGTATATTCGACGACCATCCATAATTACACGAATAGAATTTGCTAGCTCTTCACTTGGACTATCCTTTAATAGGTACCCATTTACGCCTGCTTTACGTGCACGCTCAAAATATCCAGCCCTTGCAAAGGTGGTCAAAATGATTACCTTACAATCATTTTCTTTTAGTTCTTCTGCAGCATCCAGTCCAGTTTTAATAGGCATCTCAATATCCATAATACAAACATCTGGTTGCAATTGTTCAATCAGTTTTAATACTTCTTCACCATTATTGGCCTTACCTACAACTTCCATATCCTCTTCCAAATCGAGTAGTGAACCAAGAGCTCCTAGCACCATTCGTTGATCTTCTGCAATGACAATTCGTATCATGTCTATTCCTCCTGACTGGGTTGCTGTATAACATTGGGTACCCGTATATTCAGTGTAGTTCCATTTTTCGAATGAATATCTAAGGTTCCATTTACAAATTCAAGTCTTTCTCTCATGCCACGTAGGCCATGCCCCTTAGACCAATTTACCTTCTCTCCCATACCTTGGCCGTTATCATACACTTTTAGTAGAGTTTCTTTTGCTGATTGTTTGATAGAAATAGAGCAAGTAGATGCGCTACTATGTTTCACTACATTATTTACTGCTTCTTTTAAACACATACTAAGTACATTTTCTACAAGCAATGGAGTATTTACTAATTTAGGTGTACCAGTTACCGTACACTCTATCTGTGCAGCTTTTAGTATTTGGTTGATCCGGAAAAGTTCATCTTCAAGTTTAGTTCCGCGCATATTTGTAACCAATTCTCGAACCTCTTTTAAGACAGAACGCGCGGTTTGGTTGATATCCAATATTTCTATTTTAGCGGCTTGTGGATTTTTTTCGATCAATCGGCCCGCTAAATCACTTTTAAGTCCGATCAGCGAGAGCTTTTGTCCAAGCGTATCATGCAAATCTCTCGCGATTCTTTCTCTTTCTTCAATAATAATATACTGGGAAATCTTTATTTGTGCTTCTTCTAGTTGGTCCTCTAATGCTTCTCGTTGGTTTCGAGTATATGTATTGAAGGGCAACAAAATAACACCTATCAAACAAATGATAAGAAACGGCATATGGGATAGAAATAACTCAGTTTGGGTAAAAAATCCGATAATAACAGCCGCAATTGTAGCAACTAGATGAATACTATATATAACAAAGAAGCTAAATCTTCTCTTTATATTCCCGATTAAAAAGGACAAGAAAATAGAGAAGTATATATAACCGTATAGGTAGGTCATCCAAACACTGATGGAAATTTGTAGTGCAACGGAGAGATATAGTAACCAACCTTTAGTAGAAAAGGATGAACGATAGGCAATGAAAAATAGTAAGGTTAGTGCTAAACCAATAACAATCTCTAAAGGAGTTGTAGATCTAAATATAAAAAAGAATGGAAAAATGCAAAAAACAATCCAAGCATAAATACTTAGCCAAGGATATTTGGGGAATATTTGATACCATTTGGACATGTATTTCACCTTCTTACCTATGTATAGTTATATTCATTATAATGCAAAAACCATTCCTAGGTAATTCTGGGAATGGTTTTTGCAGAATTTTACTTACTTTCAAATGTTGAGTTTTTTGAGTTCAACTTCGTATTTTGCTTAGTATTATTTAATAAATGTTTTATCTCTTTAAAGTTAACAAAACTTTTATTATCCTCATCGAATAGTCGGAAGTGGATAGACTCCAAACTCTTACGTAAGTTAATCGTAGTAGCTTGGTGTAAAGGTGGTGTAGAGTCATGCGCTTTTTCTAAGTTATAGTTAGGAACACGTGGACTTAGATGATGCACATGATGGAATCCGATATTTCCAGTTACCCATTGTAAAACACGTGGCAACTTGTAATAAGAGCTTCCTTCTATAGCTGCTTTTACATAATCCCATTCTGACTCATCTTCAAAATAAGAATCTTCAAATTGATGCTGAACATAAAATAACCAAATTCCTAATGAACCAGCTACGAAAAGTATTGTTCCTTGGATAATCGCAAATGCTTGCCATCCAATTAACCAAATCATTAATGCATAAATAGCAACTACAGATATATTGATTAAATACGTATTGTTGCGTTCTTTTCCGCGGGCACCTTTACGGTTTATACGATTGCTTACTAAGAAAAGTAGCGCTGGTCCTAAACCGAACATTACGATCGGGTTTCTATATAAACGATAGGAAAGTCTTTTCATTGGTGTTGCTTCTATATATTCATCAACGGTCATCATCCAAATATCGCCGACACCGCGTTTGTCTAGGTTTCCACTAGTAGCATGATGGATATTATGTTCGCGTTTCCATTTTTCATAGGCAAAAAGCGTAATGATTCCGGTGATTGTTCCAGTAATATCATTGGCTTTTTTATTTTTAAAGAAAGAACCATGTGTACAATCATGAAAGATGATGAATACTCGAACGACAAATCCTGCTGCGATAACAGACAAAGCAACGGTTAGCCAAACGGACACATCTAAACTTATATAAGCTAAAAACCATAAGATGAAAAATGGTGGGATAGTGTTGATTAGTTGAATAATACTCTTATTTAACTCTGAGTTTTCAAAGGGTTTTACGTTTTTACGTAATGCGAGTGTTTTTTCTCTGCTCATTTTATTCCTCCTAGTAAGAACTATTACCTTAATAATAAGGAAAATCACAAATTAGTAGTAGGCATAAACGTCAAGTCATAAGTATGACAAGTGTCATATAGGACATTAGGTTATACCAACTTAAAAGAGTGAATAGTCCTTTATAATAAGAGCAAAAGCAGCACCTCCATGAAGAGATGCTGCTTGCATAAACATATAATTATCCTTACCCAGTTATTAAATAACCTTTGAATAACAAAACGTATTCATAGAAATAATTTGTGTAAGAAATTTTTACAAATTCGTGTTATTACTGGATTTTTAATGTTATTTTTCTTTACTTTCCTTCAACAAACGTAATGTTTCATCGAATTCTTTTTCGATTTCAGCATTCGGTTTGTATGTCATTAAGCTGACTACAACTGCCACGATCAATGCAAGAACAAAACCAGGGACGATTTCATATAGTGCTCCTGAAAGTGTATCATTTGTACCCCAGAATACTACAACGACAGCCCCGACAATCATACTTGCTAATGCACCAGTGGAAGTAATTTTTCTCCAGTAAAGTGTTAGCAAGATAACCGGACCAAATGCTGCACCGAAGCCTGCCCACGCAAATGCAACAAGACCTAAGATTGTTTCATTTTGTTCCCAAGCAAGGATGGCAGCAGCGACGGAAACTACTAATACAGCGATACGACCATAGTTTACATATGTTCTGTCGGATGCATCAGTTTTAATAATGGCTTTGTATAAATCCTCTATTAAAGCTGAAGAAGTAACGATTAATTGAGATGAGATTGTACTCATAATAGCTGCTAAAACTGCTGCTAATACTAAACCAGCGATAAACGGATGGAAAACAACTTGTCCTAGTGCGATGAATATTGCCTCTGGACTTGATAGGGATAACTCTGGATTTTGTTGGTAGTATGCAACTCCAACAAGTGCAGTAGCAATTGCACCTACAAGACTTAGGATCATCCAACCGATACCAATTCTGCGAGCTTGTTTAGTTTCTTTAACAGAACTAATAGCCATAAAGCGAACGATAATATGTGGCTGTCCAAAGTAACCAAGGCCCCAAGCTATAGAGGAAATGATACCTGCAGCTGTTGTTCCAGCGATAAGACTTAAGTGCGTAGGGTTTACAGCTTTAATAGACTCCACTGTTTCACCAATTCCACCAGTCATAAATACACCAAAGATTGGTACACATATTAAAGCCAGGAACATAAGTAATCCTTGAAGGAAATCTGTATAACTAACAGCAAGGAACCCTCCAAATAATGTATAAGCTACAACTACTGCTGATACGACTAAAAGTCCTGTATGATAGTCTAAACCGAATGAGCTTTCAAAGAAAACTCCTCCCGCTACCATTCCAGAGGATACATAAAACGTGAAAAATAGTAAAATGATTAAACCGGATGCAACACGTAATAATCGAGATGATTGCTTTAAACGGCTTTCTAAATAACTAGGAATTGTAATAGAATTGCTTGATACTTCTGTGTATACACGAAGTCTCGGTGCTACGTATAGCCAGTTTAAATATGCACCAATTGTAAGACCGATGGCAATCCAAGCTTCACCCATTCCTGATAAATAAATTGCGCCTGGTAAACCCATAAGTAACCAACCAGACATATCTGCAGCCCCAGCACTAAGTGCTGTAACAGCGGGACCTAGTGAGCGTCCGCCGAGCATATAATCCGTTAAATTGGTAGTTTTTCTGTAAGAGTACCACCCAATTGCGAGCATTGCGAGCATATAAATTATAATGGCCGCGAGTTGATAAGTTTCTGCTGACATGATAAATCCTCCTCCCTTTTTTCATCATAACATGGAGGTAAACGAGGTGCATCAAAAATTTTTCAATATCCATAATTTCCTATTACTTTAGAATTATCAAATAAACGAATATTAATAGAAGGAGTGAATTAAATTGAAATTTTTTCACACAGCAGACTGGCATCTGGGTAAATTGGTTCAAGGGATATATATGACAGAGGATCAACGATTTGTATTAGAACAATTTCTCCAAGCAATTGATATAGAAAAGCCAGATGCAGTAATTATTGCAGGAGACTTGTACGATCGAGCAGTACCACCAACGGAAGCGGTACACTTATTGGATGAATTGTTTGCAGAGATTGTGTTGAAACGCAATACCCCATTATTAACTATTGCAGGAAACCATGATAGCCCTAGTCGACTAAACTTTGGTAGCCAGCTTATGAAAGAAACGGGTTTACATATTGTGGGACAATTAAGTCAGAACATGCAATCTATAGTTTTAAACGATACTTATGGAGAGGTGCATTTCCACCTTGTGCCATACGCGGATCCTTCCCAAGTCCGATATCTAATGGAAGATGAGACAATAATTACACATAACCAAGCTATGAAAAAAATAATAGAATTAATAGAAGAGAAGATGGAAAAAACAAAAAGGCATGTATTTGTAGGACATGCCTTTGTTACTCCACATGGTCAAGAACAGGAAAATACAAGTGATTCCGAACGTCCTTTAGCTATAGGTGGAGCAGAATATGTAAATGCAAGTCTATTCCAACCGTTTCATTACACGGCTCTAGGGCATTTACATCAAGCCCACTATGTTTTAAACGAAACAATCCGCTATTCAGGTTCACCACTAAAATATTCTATTTCGGAGGAGCACCATAAAAAGGGCTTTTTCATCGTGGAGATGGATGCAGAAGGTAAAACGACTGTAGAAAAAAGATTACTTGCACCAACTCGAGATATGAGAACGGTTGAGGGTTTTTTGCAGGATATATTAAAGCAACCTGTTAGTGAAGATTATGTGTTCGTGAAATTACTAGATGATACGCCAGTTTTATCTCCGATGGAACAAATCCGGACCGTTTATCCTAATGCCATGCACGTCGAAAGAAAAGCGTTTCAATTAATTAGTTTGTCAGAAGAACCAGAAGTTGGGCGGACGAAAAAGGATGAATATACACTGTTCCGTTCGTTTTACTCCGAAGTAAGTGGTAAAGAAGCATCGGTAGAGACCGGGGAAATATTTAAAGAAGTATTAACTGTATTAGCACGAGAAGAACGGGAAGGGGGAAAATCCAATTGAAACCGATTCAACTGAAAATGAGTGCGTTTGGTCCTTATAAATTCACAGAAACAATTGACTTTACTGAACTAAAAGGAAATCGGCTATTTGTTATTTCCGGAGCAACAGGAGCAGGGAAAACAACTATATTTGATGGGATTTGTTTTGCGCTTTACGGTTCAGGAAGCGGGGAGGATCGTCGCGATACGAAAACGATGCGTAGTGATTTCGCAACAGATGATACACATACTTCTGTTGAGTTAGTCTTCGAGATACATAATAGACGTTACCGCATATTGCGACAATTAGGTCACGTGAAAAAAGGCAATAAAGGTGCAACGGGTGAACGATATGAATTTTTTGAGATACAAGCTACTGGAGAAGTACCTGTTGTCGAACGACAGATTGTATCGGAGATCAACAAAAAGGTAGAAGAAATCATTGGGTTGACTTTAGATCAGTTCAGTCAAATTGTCATGCTCCCACAGGGAGAGTTTCGAAAGCTATTGACCTCTACTACAGAAAACAAAGAAGCTATTTTACGAAAGATTTTTAAAACAGAGCCCTACAAAATGATTCATGAAAAACTCAAAGAGAAAAAGATAATTGCAGAGGCAGAACTTAGAAAAGAACAATTGACACAGGATAATTTTACAGAAAAAATTATTGCTTCCTTTCCACTACGTGAATCTAACCTTTTTACATTAATAAATGAAGCTAATTTTAACACCTTTCAATTAGTAGAGGCATTAAAAGAAGAGACTACCTTTTACAAAGAGAAAATTATACAAGACGAACGTAAATATGAAGAAGCATATGACCTTCATATGAACAAACAGAAAGTCTACCATGAAACCAAAGCTATCAATGATCGCTTTATCGAGTTGGAAGTAAAGGAACAACAACTTAAGGCATTAAAAGAGCGTGAAAATGAGTTCTTAGAAAAGCAGCAACAGTTAGATTCTGCGGAGCGTGCAAGTATTATAGAGCCAATTGAAGCTTATTTCAATGAGCTTGAGCTAGAGGTTAGAGGAAAGCGGACTTTATTGGAGAAAGCGCAGAAAGAAAATATGATTGCAGAGGATAATTTGAAACAAACAGAAATTATCTTTACAACCGAATCGAATAATAAAGAAGCACGCGAAAAAAGTGTGGAAATGGTTATCTACTTAAACAGTCTATTACCTATATTTGAAGAGTTGGAGATTAAGAGGGAAGAGTTGTTATTACTTGAAAAAGGTAGTTTAGAGGCTGAACAAAAGCTTTCGACAATAGCTGCTAATCTCCAAAAACATAAGAACTTGTTAAAAGAACAGAAGTTAGAAATAGAGAAGTTAGAAGAACTACTAGAACCTTTAGACAGTAAGGTGCAACAGCTTACTTTGCTCCAAGCGCAGCATAACAAACTGCAAGAATATAAAGTCGTTGACCAGGAACTGCATATACTGATCTCAGCGGAAGCCAAGCAACAGGACAAATTTGAACAATGCAAAGAAACGTATGAGGATATTGAACAACAGTGGTTAGGGAATCAGGCAAGTTTAATTGCATCTAAACTAGTAGAGGGCGAGCCATGTCCAGTATGTGGTAGCAAAGAGCATTCCACATTGCATATTGATATAGGTGAAAGTTTTGTTGATGAAGGTGAGCTTCGAATGGCGAAGGCTGCGTTAAATAAGGAAGAATCGACTTTATTGACCTTTAAAGCGAAAAAAGAAACAGCAGAAGCTCAAATACAAAAAGTGCTCGTTCAGTTGAAGGAACATGAAGTAGAGGCAGTATTGGTCGAGCAAGTAGAAACCAATCTGCTCGATTTGCAAAGAGAGGTACAGCAACTTCGCTTAAAAAAAGAACTGCTATTTTCTTTAAAACAACCTTATAAAGAGTCCATAGCCAAAGTTGAAAATCTAGAACAGAGTAACTTAGAGATGGAAGCATTTTACAGAGAGCAGTCAAGCCAAGTGAAGCAAGCAAGAGCGGTATATGAGTCGAAGCTTTCCACAATACCTGGTCATATACCGACTTTACAAAATCTACAAACAGAAATTACTTTTGCAACAAAGCAAAAAGAACAATTAGCCCTTGCATGGGAAAATGTACAAAATAGGATGCAGTCTTCCCATGATGCGTGTACCACAGCCCGCTTAGCACTAGAGCATACCTCTAAATCATTACAAGAGGCGGGAGTAAAACGCGAAAAAGCTTTAACTCAATTTAGAGAATCCTTGAGCAAAGCAACGTTTGAAACTTTAGAAGAGTATTTGGCTGCTAAACTAACCGAAACAGAGCGCTCAGCCCTAAAATATCAATGTGAAGAATATAAGCAAAGGCTCCATACATTTACGGAGCAAGTAAGAGAAAGAAAAGGACAACTGGAAAACAAAACAAAAGTTGAACTAAAGCCTCTTGAGGATGAATTGAATCAGTTAAAGGAAATGTACGAGCAGGCTTTAACGATATGTAATAGTACAAAAGAGTACGTAAAGGCAGGAAAAGAAATAGAAGATAAGATTGCTTCTACTAGTGAGAGAATTACTCTATTAGAGGAACAAGTACATCGAATTATGGATCTCTATGACATATTGAGGGGGCATAACCAAAAGAAAATATCATTTGAGCGATATGTACAAATAGAATACTTGGAGCAAATTGTTCAGGCAGCGAACGAACGATTAAAGCATATGTCGAATGGTCAGTTCCAATTGCTGCGAAGTGATAGACAGGAAACGCATGGGAAACAAAGTGGACTCGGGTTGGATGTATATGATGCTTATACAGGTCAGAAACGAGACGTAAAAACATTGTCAGGTGGCGAAAAGTTTAATGCTTCCTTATGTCTAGCACTTGGAATGGCCGATGTTATTCAAAGCTTCCAAGGTAATATTCGTATCGAGACCATGTTTATCGATGAAGGATTCGGATCTCTTGATGAGGAGTCTCTCAACAAAGCAATCGATACATTAGTTGATCTGCAAAAATCTGGACGTATGATTGGCGTTATCTCCCATGTAGCAGAGCTAAAAGCAGCCATCCCAGCCATTCTAGAAGTGGAGAAACAAAAAGCAGGTTATAGCAGTACAAAATTTGTTATTAAATAAACCAATTTCATAATAGATTCTTTTGTGAAATCCGGATATGATTTCCCTGACTGTTTATAATGAATTAATTAGCAGCAACTAATAAATGAGTAGAAATTGATTAATTATAAATAGAACGGAATAAAATTGTGTTATTTTGGATAGAAGATAATAGTAGTCTAGCTCAATAAAAAGTACCTTTCATTAGTTGTCTAAGAGATGTAGGCAGGCGACTGACTGACAAACAACATAAGAATAACAAAAAAGTGATATTGGTTATGACGGACGTCACAACCAATATCACTAAAATTCAAACGATAATAATAGAAAGTCTAAAGTCCTTCGAAAGCAATAGAAACAGGACATCTTATGCTTTATCTCAATACTTATCTTATAATATCTAAAAATTCTTCCTCGCTATACACCTCAAGCATGTTTAAGGCGGATAAACCTTGTGGGTCAACTATCTTTGGATCTGCTCCATACTCATATAGGAGAGCAGCCATTTCATAGTTTTGGTATTCCAATGCAGCGGTTAACGTATTAGAGTAATTATCTGAGGTATTTGGATTAGCCCCAGCCTCTAATAACTTTTCTGCTATCGCAATATTTCCTGCGTATATTGCATAATGAAGAGCAGTTGTTCGCTCTGAGTCCATCTCTTCTATATCAATTCCACTAGATAGTAGACTATTAACTTTTTCTTCATCCCCATCTGAAACAGCTTCCATTAGAGGAGTTAAGGTCAATGAATACTCATCACTTAAATAATCTTCTTCAGGAGATAGTTCATTGAAAATACTCCCAGAAAACAAACTAGCATAAGTAAGTGTACCAGCTGCAAATAAAGCTATGACCGCAATATAACAAACAAAGAAAATTCCAATGAGTGCACCCACTCCAAGAGCAATTTTGCTGGAGTTAGAATAGTAATTTGGTGTACCTTCTATTCTCATAAAGTTCCCGACAGCTTGAATTCGTTTAGGTAAAAGTGGATGACTGGATAATACTTCGCTTAACCATACGGCAATATTCGATTCTGTATGGATTTGTTCCAAATATGCGTCTTCGTTTACCTCTGAATATAACTTTTTTCCAACGCCAAGAATGGTAAGTGCTTGTTTAGCAGCCATTCCATTTTGTATATAATAGGCAGCTTCACGATCACAGGTATATTCACATGATCTACTATACGCTTGCGAGAGAAATGGTATAAATTGTGCAGGCATGATTAAAATGTTCTTCCACACATGTCTTCTCTTTACATGAGAAAGTTCGTGGGCAATGATAAAATCGAGCTCTGCTTCACCTCGTTCTCTAGCTAACTCAAAAACTTCCGAATAAATAACTACCATATTTCTTCCTAGAAATCTTGTAGCAAATGCATTAAATGCTCCTTCTGAATGAATAACGAACACATCAGGAACTTTTTTTATGTTCATTTTTTCAGACAAAGACACGACACGCGCGTATACATCTGGGAATTGCTTTTCACTAATACGTATCCCATTTCCTCGAATAGAGCCGAGCATAACTACATTAGCATAAAGTAAAAATACGAAAAGAATTAATAAAATAGCAATACCAAATAATGACACGATAGCAAGTATGTATAATAACAAACTGAAAATAACACTAATAACGAAATATGGCATTTCCCTATTAGAAGTTAACTCCTTCGACGACAAATAAATTACCTCCCCCAAATATTTACCAATTTATCATCCTACGTCTTTTCTGTCAAACTAGAAAATTCTGATAGATACTATCTAGTATACCGTATGTCTTTCACACAAATTCCCCTTTCATCATATTATTTTTACAAGAGGTGGTGAAAAATGCACGAGGAAAAAGAGGGTAAATTATACAATCCCTATGAAATGGAACAACAAGAATGGAAGAAGCGACAAGTAAAAGAGAGAGGAAAACAATTATTAACCATTATTTCTCCTATTTTCATTCTTTTACTTTGGGAAATTTGTTCAAGAACAGGTGTACTTGATATACGATTTTTTCCACCCCCATCTGCCATTGTTTCTACATTTTTTGAATTGATGACAAGTGGGTTGTTATGGACACATATTTCTGTCTCTTTGTATAGAATAGCCGCTGGATTTTTATTAGGTGTAATACCAGGAATAATTATTGGGCTACTAATGGGATTGTACGCCCCGATCCGTCATTTTATCTCACCGATTGTCATGGCATTTATGCCTATCCCGACTTTGGCTTTACTACCGATCATCATTATCCTTTTTGGTATTGGAGATTTTTCAAAAGTTGTTACTATTGCAGGAAGTGTATTTTTCCCAGTGGTTATTAATACTGTCGCTGGCGTATTGAATATAGAAAAAGTTCACTTAGACGTAGCCAAAAATTATGGTGCAAGCCCCACTGATTTCTTTCTTAGAATTGCTTTCCCGGGCGCCCTTCCAGTTATGTTAGAAGGAATTCAAATGGGGCAGGCGATTGCGTTACTGACGATTGTCGCGGCTGAGATGATGGGGGCAACATCAGGTATCGGTTATTTAATCTGGACTTCCTATAAAGCGTTTATGTTAAAAGAAATGTTCGTCGGATTGATCCTCATTTCTTTCTTTGGATTTATGTTTTCTCTTTTATTACGCGGATTACAAAGAAAAATTATCCCTTGGAGGTGATTAGATGGACCAACCAGTAAAAATTTCTATTGATAATCTCACGAAAGTATTTTATAAAAAAAATAATAGTGTGACAGCTATACAAAATATTACGTTAAACGTAGAAGAAGGAGAGTTTGTCTGTATAGTTGGTCCAAGTGGATGTGGAAAAACAACTTTACTACGAATACTTGCTGACCTGGAACAACCAAGTTCGGGTACATTTTCAATAGAATCAGATACAGACTTCCGGCCATTGCAATCAATGGTATTTCAAGAAAAGGGAGTTATTCCTTGGTTGACTGTAGAAGAAAATGTAGCATTCGGGCTGAATATGCGTCATCTGCCTAAAGAGTTTGTTCGAAAGCAAACTAATTATTATTTAAAAAAAGTTGGTCTTACAAAGTTCTCAAAGCTATACCCAAAAGAACTTTCAGGAGGCATGAAACAACGGATAAGTATTGCACGAGCTTTTGCAAATGATCCGGAGATATTGCTAATGGATGAACCATTTGCAGCGCTGGATGAACAGAACAAGTTCATCTTGCAAGAAGAGTTGCTATCTATTTGGTCTGAGACGAAAAAAACAGTGATTTTTATTACGCATAGTATAGATGAGGCTTTGTTATTAAGTGACCGTATTGTATTGATGAGTGCTCAACCGGGAGAGATAGTAGAAGAGATAAAAGTACCTCTGCCAAGACCACGTACGATGGAGCAAGTTCGTGCCAATCTGGAAATGGCGGAGCAGTTTATAGCGATCTGGAATCATCTACAGCAGGAAGTTCAAAAGTCGAGAAAGTAAGGAGGAAATATGTGAAAAAGTGGGGCTTTTTAATTGTAGTATCTTTTGTACTTTTACTAAGTGCATGTAGTTCTAAAGATAAGGACAGTTCATCCAAAGTAGATGATGAGGTGAGTAAAGAAAATCCTTCAGGAGATCTTGCACCACTAGAGGAAAAGGTTAAGGTTGTTATCGCTGAGGATGGATCTGCCTCTGGAGCTGGGTTTTATATCGCAAAAGAAAAAGGGTACTTTGAGGATTACAATATAGATGTAGAGTTTGCGGTGTTCTCGAATAGTGATGAAATGTTGCCGGCCCTTGCTTCTGGAGATGTAGATATCGCAGGAGGAGTATCGACTGCGTCATTCTTTAATGCTATTGCACAAGGAATTGACGTGAAAATTATTGCAGACAAAGGGCATAATGTTCCAGGAAAATCTTATTTTTCATTTGTAATTGGAAATCAAATGGTAGATGAAATAAAAAGTTATGAAGATTTTAAGGGGAAAAAAATTGCAATATCCTCTAAAAACTCGATTGATGAATATATCTATTTGGAAATGCTAAAGCATGCTGGATTAACAACTGAGGATGTAGAGCTTGTATTACTTGCAGATTTCGGAAGTATGTTAGGTGCAATTGAAAATGGATCGATTGATGCAGCATTACAAATTGAGCCATTAATAGCGCAAGGTGTTGAAAATGGGTTTCATCAACGGTTTGGAGATGCGACTGACTATGCACCTGAGTCTCAAATTGCTATGGTATTAGGTTCACCACAGTTCATGAATGATGAACAGGAGGTTTCCCTGCGGTTCATGGCTGCCTATTTAAAAGGGGTTCGTGATTACAATGATGCCTTTATTAAAGGGGAGAACAAAGCTGAAATTATAGACATCATGACAAAGCATACATCTCTAAAAGATACTTCGCTTTGGGAAAAAGTATTTGTAACTGGATTAAACCCAGACGGTACAATGTTTTTAGATGATGTATTAAAACAATATAATGCATACAAAGAAAACGGAGCTATTAGTGGGGATGTAGATTTTGATAAGGCGGTAGATGCGTCGGTAACAGAAAAAGCAGTAGAAATTTTAGGAGCATATGAAAAGTAAACGTCCAGAAATTTGGGCGTTTTTTTTTCAAAGAGAAGGATAAGTAGGAAGGTTTAAAGGCAATTCCGACAGATTATACTTTACTAGATTGGATATAATATAATGTAAGGATAAGCAAGTGAAAATGAGGTGCGTAAAATGGTAAATGTTTTAGTTGATGCTGACGGATGTCCAGTAGTAGATTTAACGATTTTTGTGTCGAAAAAGTTTAAAATGAACGTTACTTTACTATGTGATACTGCGCATTATATGCAACGAGAAGGTGCAGATACAATAATGGTATCTAAAGGAGCAGATGCAGTAGACTTTGTTCTAGTAAATAGAGTGAAAAAAGGGGACATAGTCGTTACCCAAGACTATGGCCTAGCGGCAATGGTATTGGCTAAGCAAGGTTTTGCAATCGATCAAAACGGACGCTGGTATACTCCTGAGAACATTGACCAACTGTTAGACAGTCGCCATATATCTAAGAAAATTAGACAGGCAGGGGGGCGCTTAAAGGGTCCTAAGAAACGTCAAAAAGAAGACAATGAAAAATTTGAAGCAAGCTTCCATAAATTATGTGAGCATGCGCTTCAAGCAGGAAGTTAACTTTCTACTGGAGCTCACTTAAGATGGGATTATCAACAAATACCCCGTTCGCATCAAGATGGATCGCATTCTTCATTTCATTTTCAGTTTTAATAGAATATAGATGCACCTGCATTCCATTTAATTGGGCTTCGTGAATAAATTCTTGATCGACCGATTTTAAATTAACCCCAATTCCACTAGCATAAGTTTGCAAACGTTCATAATCTAAATGAGATAACGCAGCTTTCTCTTTGAAACTAAACAGTTGAACAAGAGGAAGCGTCGGCTCTAGTGTATGAAACTTTGTTAAAGTATCCTCATTGAACGACTCCACAATAACTTTTGGCAAGGAGTGGTCCTCTCCTAATAAATCATACTTTTTTAATAAACTGAAAAGCTTCTCTTCCATTCCCTTATAAATACGTGGTGACTTTAACTCAATATAATAATTTACATCATCCCCGAACTGAACAAAAATCTCTTCTAAGGTGGGGACTTTCTCTTCTTCAAACTCTTTGTTAGCCAAATCTGGATATGCTTCATTAAACCATTTCCCTGCATTTAACTGCTTCATTTCTTCCAACGTATACTCCTTTACAAAGCCAAGTCCATCCGTTGTACGATCAACCTTTTCGTCGTGCATAGCAACTAACACTCCATCCTTTGTCATTTGTAAATCTATTTCAATATAGTCTACATCCGCTTGGTGGGCTATCTCATAAGCAGTCATCGTATGCTCCGGTGCAAAAGCAGAAGCCCCGCGGTGCGCTATGATTAATAACTTGTCGTTGGAAATTGGTTGTATACTGTTTTCCGAGTTATCACAGCCTGCTATTAAACATAAACTTACTAGTATAGTAAATAATAAGCGCATGAGAGACTCCTTTCTAGTAAAGTTTTAATAAGATTTAGTTAAAAGTGTAAATATTCAGTAAAAACTGACAATTACTTTACATTATAAAGTTTTGTCTAGTAGAATGAGTTTATTGGAATAATTAACATCTATTTTAGCTAGGTCGTCACTATAATTTTACTTGATAAAGGTAGAGAGGATGGAATGCTATGAAGAGGGTTGAATTGATTGATATCTCCAAATCGTATGATAAGCAATCTAACGTTATATCCAATATTAACGTAACTATTGAACCGGGGGAATTTTTTGTTCTCGTCGGTCCTTCAGGATGCGGAAAAAGTACAATGCTTCGAATGATTGCGGGATTAGAAGATATAACGGGTGGGACCTTGAAAATTGGTGACATAGAAGTGAATGACTTGCCACCAAGCAAACGAGATTTATCCATGGTGTTTCAAAACTATGCATTATATCCTCACCTATCGGTTGAAGACAACATTCAATTTGGTTTACATGTGAAAAAAATTGATAAAAAAGAGCGAGCTAAACGAACAAGTGAAGTAGCAGAAATGCTTGGGTTGACGGATTACTTAAAGCGGAAACCTAGAGAGTTATCGGGTGGTCAGCGTCAAAGAGTCGCATTAGCTCGAGCAATTGTAACAGAAGCACCTATTTGTTTAATGGATGAACCCCTATCTAATTTAGATGCAAAGCTACGGGCACATATGCGTTCTGAAATAAGGCAAATCCAAAGACGTTTAGGAATTACGATGATTTATGTGACACATGACCAAATCGAAGCAATGACTATGGGTGATCGAATAATGATTCTCCATGAGGGATCCATCCAGCAAATAGGCAAGCCTATCGACATTTATAATAATCCGGCTAACCCTTTTGTCGCTACATTTATAGGTTCACCTCCTATGAATCTAGCAACTGGTGTTGGCGATAAAATAATGAGTACAATTCGATTAAGCGATTCTATTGTGATTCCAATACCAATAGCAGATGTGCATTATTTAACTGAACAAATAATTGTAGGGATACGACCTGAGCATATTAAAGCAGCAACCAAAGAGACAGTGGAAAAAGACAAATTCATAGTGGAAGTTTCCAATGTAGAAATTTTAGGTAATGAAACAATTTTCACCTTTTTATTAAATGGGGAATCCTGGCAAGTTAAGTGGAGTGGACAATGGCAAATTGAAATAGGCGATAATATTCCTTTAATGATGAATTATGAATCCTTCTGCTTTTTTGATAGTGAGACAAAGAAAATTATTAAAACTCCATCAGACGTCGAAAATCATGTATTTGGTAAAGAGGTATTTGTATGACGACGGTAACCAAACGAAGAAAAATAAGCTATTGGCAACGGTCATCTAATGTGAGGACCGCCCTATTGTATTTATTGCCCTCCATTATACTATTTACAGTATTTGTTTTTTATCCGATGTTTCGAACTATTTACTTAAGCTTCTTTTTAACAGATCAAGCAGGTGAAGCTGCGATTTTTGTGGGTCTAGAAAACTATACTTATTTACTAGAATCGGATGCATTTCTCAACAGTATTAAAGCAACGTTCTTATTTGTTTTGTATACAGTTCCAACAGGAATCATTATTGCCCTCATTTTAGCGTTACTCGCAAATGAAAAACTGAGAGGTATCGGGTTTTTCAGAACGATCTATGCTTCCACAATGGGGGTATCTGTAGCAGCCTCCTCAGTCGTTTGGTTATTTTTATTTCACCCAAGTGTTGGGATGTTCAATAAATTTTTGAATATCTTTAATCTCCCACAAATTGAATGGCTATTAGATCCAACATGGGCATTATTTTCAGTGTCCCTCTCGACTATTTGGCTAAATACAGGGTTTTCCTTTTTGATAATACTTGGTGGTTTACAAAACATTGATGAGTATTTATACGAGAGTGCACGTATTGATGGTGCTAGTTATTGGTATCGATTAAAGAGGATTACAATCCCTATGCTCTCTCCAACTTTGTTTTTCATCATTACCATTTCACTTATAAATGCTTTTCAAACTTTTGGACAAATTGATATTTTAACGAAAGGTGGACCCTCTCAATCTACCAATTTAATCGTATATTCCATTTATAGAGAAGCGTTCATCAATTATCAATTCGGAACAGCGAGTGCCCAGGCGGTGTTCTTGTTTATATGTATTTTAATCGTAACAATTTTACAATTTAAGCTTGGGGAAAAGAAGGTGCATTACCAATGAGGGTATGGAAAAAGCTAGTTCTTTATTTCTTATTGATTGTTACATCAATTATTATGTTTTTTCCCATCATTTACGCATTTATGATAAGTTTCATGACGGGTGGAGAGATTTTATCTGGAAAGTTACTACCGTCTACCTTTAGTCTTGATAATTATGTAAAGGTGTTTGATCGGCTTCCTTTATTAAATTACCTGATCAATAGTTTTGTTGTTTCACTGGGAGTAATGCTTGGTCAGTTAGTTGTTTGTAGCTTGGCTGCATATGCATTTGTATTTATCACGTTTAAGGGTAGAGATTTTATCTTTTTCTTATTTATATCCACGATGATGATTCCGTGGGAAGCGACGATGATTCCAAACTTTTTCACCATCCAAAAACTAGATTGGATTAATACTTATCAAGGAATGACATTGCCGTTTTTTGCTTTAGCATTTGGGACATTTTTACTGAGACAACACTTTAAGACTATTCCAAAAGAACTTCATGAGGCTTCGCAAATAGCAGGATTGAGTAAGTTTGGATTTTTCTTTCGAGTAGTATTACCTGTTTCAAAAACAAGTCTTGTTACATTAGGGGCTTATGGGTTTTTGACAACATGGAATATGTATTTATGGCCACTTTTAGTGACAACCAATAACTCGGTTCGTACCGTCCAAATCGGTTTGAAGCAACTTCAATCGCAAGAAGTAGCAACAGAATGGGGGGTGGTTATGGCAGGCGTAATTGTAGTAATCATACCAACACTACTATTATTATTTTTAGGTCAAAAGCAATTACAAAAAGGGTTAACGCAAGGAGCTCTAAAATAAAGGTTGTTCAAAACTAAAAAAGAGGTGTACGTTAATTATGAGGAAATCATCTAAATTTGGATTTTTAGCTTTATTATTACTTAGTCTTTTTGCTTTAGTAGCATGTACCAACAGTGATAGTAGTTCGTCTGAAAAAGATGGTAATGAGGGAGAAACAGAAAAAGAAGTAGTTACCACTGAAGAAGGCAAAACAGTTATTTCCTTTTGGCATGCAATGTCTGGAGCAGGTCAGACTTCTTTAGATGCTATTGTTGCAGATTTTAATGCATCTCAGGATAAATATGAAGTGCAGGCAGAATTCCAAGGGTCATATGAAGAATCATTAACGAAGCTTCGTAGTGTTGGAGGTACAAAAGATGCTCCAGCCATAACGCAGGTATTTGAAGTAGGAACAAAATATATGATTGATAGTGGCTTTGTAGAGCCAATCCAGAATTTTATCGATAAAGACAAATATGACCTTTCTCAGCTGGAAGAAAATATATTAAATTACTACACGGTAGATGATCAGTTATACTCTATGCCATTTAACTCGTCAACACCCGTAATGCTTTATAACAAAGATGCATTTAAAGCGGCTGGTCTGGATCCAGAAAAAGCCCCAGAAACATTTTCGGAGGTTATTGATGCAGCTGCAAAATTGAAAACAGATGATATGAAAGGTTTCTCCATGCTGACATATGGATGGTTTTTTGAAGAGTTAGTTGCTACGCAAGGTGGTCTATATGTAAATGAAGAAAATGGTCGTGCTGGTGATGCAACAGAAGCTACTTTCAATGGACCAGAAGGACTAAATGCCTTCAATTTTTTAGACACGATGAACAAAGCAGGAACTTTCGGGAACTTTGGAACAAATTGGGATGATATTCGAGCAGCATTCCAATCTGGAAAAGTTGCAATGTATATGGATTCCTCTGCAGGGGTAAAAGGTATTATTGATAACGCTCCTTTTGAAGTAGGAGCAGCATATATTCCGTACGCTGACGAAGTAAAACGTAATGGTGTTGTTATTGGTGGTGCATCCCTATGGATGTCTAAAGGAATTGCAGAAGCAGAACAAGAAGCAGCTTGGGAATTTATGAAATACTTAACTACGCCAGAGATTCAAGCAAGATGGCACTTAGAAACAGGGTACTTCGCCATTAACCCATCTGCATATGAAGAACAAAACGTCAAAGATGCATGGGAGGTTACACCACAGTTAAAAGTTACTGTAGATCAATTGCAAAGCACTGAGCCTTCTATTGCTACACAAGGTGCTCTAATATCGGTATTTCCTGAATCACGTCAACAGATTGTAACGGCTCTTGAAAATCTATACCAAGGAATGGATGCTCAGGAAGCGCTAGATGCAGCTGCAGAAGGTACCAATCGTGCGATAGAAATTGCCAATAAAACAAAATAGACAAGAATATATAAACGAACAAGAGGCATTCATATGCTTGCTTGTTCGTTTTTTGATTATAAAAAGAAAACAATCTATTTAACATTTGCTGTTTTTTTTGGTATATTATACGGTGGACAAAATTAGAAAAGGTGGAGTAAAAAATGGACACAAATGCATACAGAGTATTACTTTACTATAAATATGTCCCGATTGAAGATCCAGTAATATTTGCGCAAGAACATCTTGCAGCATGTAAGGAAATCGGGTTAAAAGGGCGTATTTTAGTATCAGACGAAGGTATAAACGGAACTTGTTCAGGTACGTTTGAACAAACTGAGGCATACATGAATATGATGAAGGCAGACCAACGATTTGCTGACATGGTGTATAAAATAGATGAAGCAGAAGGACATGCCTTTAAAAAAATGCATGTACGTCCTAAAAAAGAGATTGTGCATTTAGGATTAGCGGACGATATTAATCCAAATGAAATAACAGGACAATACCTTTCTCCAAAAGAGTTTTTCGAACAAATGCAGGCAGAGGATACAGTTGTCATTGATGCTCGTAATGATTATGAATTCGATCTAGGACATTTCCGTGGTGCGATTCGTCCAGAAATTCGCAACTTCCGGGACCTACCAGACTGGATGATTGAAAACAAAGAAATGTTCGAAGGTAAAAAAGTACTTACGTATTGTACTGGCGGAATACGCTGTGAAAAATTCTCAGGATGGTTAGTAAGAGAAGGCTTTGAGGGTGTTGGTCAACTACATGGTGGAATTGCAACTTACGCCAAGGATCCAGAAGTACGTGGACAACTTTGGGATGGACAAATGTACGTATTCGATGAGCGTATCGCTGTCCCGGTAAACCAGGTAGAGCATGTCGTGGTTGGTAAAGACCATTTCACAGGGGAGCCATGTGAGCGTTATGTAAACTGCGCAAATCCTGATTGTAATGACAAAATTCTTTGCTCAGAAGAAAACGAACATAAGTATCTGCGCAGCTGTTCGGACGAATGCCGCGAGCATCCACGCAATCGTTACATCGTAGAACATAAATTATCTGAAGAAGAAGTAGAAGCTAGATTAGCTGCTATAAAATAGTAAACGAAAGCCCATGCTAATTACTAGCATGGGCTTATTTAATAGATATGAAAATCCTTTCCACGAGCACGACTTCAAACTACCGACCTCTAATTTAAATGGAATATTTCTGAAATGATTTCAGCACTTCCTGGAGAAAACATAAATATTGATAACGCAATACATAATAGTCCAACAACTATTAAAATGAATTTTTTGTTTTCAAGTAGCCCCTTAATTACAAAAAATATTCCTACGAATAGTATTAAGAAATACCAAAATCCCATCGTCTCACTCCTCTGGTTAATTTAATATAGGGACGTTAATGTTCCTCATAAGTTTTGCCATAAGCAAACGATACATTGATTTTACTTGCTTCAACAGGCTCAGCAAAATAAACCCCGGTTATAAATGACGTCTACTAAGCAGGACAGTATAAAGCATGGATGATGGTAATATATTAAACATATAGAGGGGATTTGCCTTCCTATATAGAAAGTAACAAAGAGTTCATTTTTCAAAAATAGAATGGAGGAACGTATATGTCAATCGAAGTGAAAAATATTTCAGATTTGAACGCAGTCAACGTATCCAAACTAATTCAAGAAAGTGAAAAGGAAGGGTATCGTTTTGTATCCAGATTAGCTTCCGAATATGAAGACGGGACACATCGCTTCAGCGAACAAGGAGAGGCAATTTATGGAGCGTGGGATGAAGATGAACTGGTAGCACTAGGTGGATTGTTTAAAAATACTGCTAGTGAAGCTGACAACTCCGCAAGACTATATCGATTTTATACATTACCTGAGCATCGTCGAAAGGGTATAGGAAGCGAACTGTTGAAAGTGGTTTCTGAAAATGCCAAAGGTCACTTTAAGGAAATAACAACTAAAACAGAGTCCGCAAAGGCAGATTCATTTTACCGTGCTAACGGGTTTAAATTTGACGAGCGATCTCCGGATACTACGCATGTGTTGAGCTTAGAATAGAAAGGGTTTACAACGATGAATAACCAGCAATTAGAAATGAAATTTCCCTTAATCTCCAAGATGCAAAGGAAAGAAGAAATAATATGGTTTAATCCAAATAAAATAGATTCAGAAGAGGCATTAAAAAATGTTTCTGTTACTGCTGAAATGATTCAAGATGCAAGCGATCGTTTAGATCGCTTTGCATCTTATTTATGTATTGCTTTTCCAGAAACAGCAAAAGCAAAGGGGATTATTGAGTCTCCACTTGTGAAAATTCCTACAATGGAATCTTCCATAAAAAAATTCTTTCATACAGAGTTTGATGGAGAATTGCTGTTAAAATGTGATAATGCCTTACCAATTTCAGGATCTATAAAGGCCCGTGGTGGTATTTATGAGGTGCTTAAAATTGCAGAGCAACTTGCGATGCGAGAAGGTTTATTGGAAGAAACAGATGATTATGCTATTCTCTCAACCAATAGATTTAGAAAGTTTTTCTCAAATTACTCGATTGCAGTAGGTTCTACTGGAAATCTTGGACTAAGCATAGGAATAATTAGTGCCAAATTAGGATTTCGAGTAACTGTGCATATGTCTAGTGATGCGAAACAATGGAAAAAGGATATGCTTCGTTCAAAAGGTGTAACGGTTGTAGAGTATGACTTTGACTATAGTATTGCGGTGATGGAAGGTAGGAAACAGGCGGAGAAAGATTCAAAGTGCTTTTTTATCGATGACGAAAATTCCATCGATTTATTTGTCGGATATGCTGTTGCAGCAAGTAGGTTGAAAACTCAACTAGAACAAATGCAAATCATTGTCGACGCCGAACATCCACTTTTCGTATATTTGCCTTGTGGAGTTGGTGGTGGGCCGGGAGGAGTGGCGTTTGGACTAAAACTAATATTCGGGGACTATGTGCAATGCTTTTTTGCAGAGCCTACGAACTCCCCTTGCATGCTACTTGGTTTAATGACCGGATTACATGAAAATATTTCAGTAGCTGATATCGGCCTTGATAACAAAACAGTTGCAGATGGACTGGCTGTAGGTCGACCATCAGGGTTTGTAGGAAAAACGCTGGAGCAGCTCATAAGTGGAAGCTTCACGATTAAAGATAAAACACTTTATGAGCTTTTAGCTTTATTGGCTGACACAGAAAATATTCTATTAGAACCGTCTGCACTTGCGGGCATGACAGGACCAATTCATTTAACAACACAAGGAGTACCCTTGAAAAAAACTACTCATATAGTTTGGGCAACTGGCGGAGGAATGGTTCCTTCTCAGGAAATGCAGATCTATTATGAAATAGGAAAACAATATCTTTTGAACTAAATATTAATCCTACTTAGATGTATAAGTAGGATTTTTTTTATTGTTGTTTGCTCTACTATATATAGAACAAATGTGTTATGCTATAAATAGAACAAAATAAGGGAGGGCGACTTCATGTTTATTGAAATAGAATCTAATTCTGATGTCCCCATCTATTTGCAGCTGGCACACCAACTTATGGAAGGCATAGTACGAGGCGAGTTGAAGCCAGGTGACTCGCTACCGTCTGTAAGAGCGTTTGCGAGTGATCTTGGGATGAATATGCATACAGTAAATAAGACATATCACTATCTAGAGGAAAAAGAGTTTATACAAATAGTGGCAAAATCAGGTGTAATTATTCGACCAAGTGGTATTCCGGAGGCAACAGAGGAAGAAAAGCAAAAACTTGAAGCTCAGCTACGACCAATTATTACAGAGGGATTAGTTCGAAAGCTCTCAGAAGAAGAACTAGTAGAGATGGTACGCAAGCTCGTACAGAATATTGAGGAGGGGAAAGAATGATTATTGCACTCTTTGGATTCATCCTATTATTTATAACTATTTTACAAGCATTTATGCCGAAATTTCTAAAGCCAACAGAAGCATTTGGCGTGTATATACCAGATAGTCATACGAAAGATTCAGTGGTGATAAAATTAAAAAATACGTATACGACGGTTGTACTAACGTTCGGAATGATTATTTTTGGGGTCTATCTCTGGTGGGCTTTAACTCAAAATCCGGCAGAAGAAACGTTAGCTTTAGTGAGTATAGGAGTTCAGTTTACAACGTTGTTTGTGAGCATTGGCTATTATTTTATGATGCATCTTCGAATGAAAAGACTAAAAGAAACACAAGGGTGGTTAATAGGGAAAAGTGAAGTGAGAGTAGTAGATGTAAAGTTTCAGGAAAAGCTCAAACTAATACCCCGTGTACTCTTTATCATTCCTATGTTTGTTACTATAGGTTTAATCATATATACATTTATGAAATATGACCAAATGCCAGAGATGATTCCTACTCACTGGGGACCTACAGGAGAAGCAGACGCGTTCAGCGAAAAAACATATTTCAGTGTAGTTGCACTGCCACTTATTTTACTTGTGATGCAAGGTATGTTCCTTATGATGAGTGAAGGTATGAAATTTTCGGGAGCTCGCCTTAATCCAGCCAATAAAAAAGCTTCACTTGTGCAGCAACTAGCATTTCGAAAATATACGAGTTTGTTAGCGCTCTTTATCACTATTGGAATAACGCTTATGATGGGATATTTTCACTTGCAGACGATTCATCCCGAGATATCCTCATCTCTTATCATGTGGGCTCTCCCTCTAACTTTCTTAATACTAACATTTGCAGTTGTTGGCATTTATGCAATTAAAGTAGGACAAAGTGGATCTCGATTAAAAGTAGAAGAAAACAGTCCAGCCATAGAAAACAAGATAGCTGTTGACGAGGACCGATATTGGAAGGGCGGGATGTTTTACATGAACAAAAACGATCCAAGTATTATGGTAGAAAAGCGATTTGGTGTAGGTTGGACTTTAAATTTTGCTCATCCTATAAGTTGGATTGTTTTACTCATGCCTCTTCTACTTATATTCGGCATATCATTTTTATTATAAGAAAAAGCAGCTCCCCAATTATTGGGGAGCTGCTTTTTGCTTGTTTCAAGAAAGAGTATGCTTTGCGCTGCAAAGCGGCGTCTTTCAGTTTTCTTATTCAGCGTCGAAAACTTCTACTTTTTCCATTTTAGCGCCATTTTTCATAGCCTTTGCTACTTCAAGTCCACTTGTAACTTGACCGAAAACAGTATGAACACCATCTAAATGTGGTTGAGGTGCGTGTACGATAAAGAATTGGCTAGAACCAGTGTCTTTACCAGCATGTGCCATTGAAAGGCTTCCTGCTTGGTGTTTGTGTGGGTTTCCAGCTGTTTCACATTTAATGTTTTTGCCGCTACCGCCCATACCTGTACCAGTTGGGTCTCCACCTTGACTTACGAAACCAGGAATTACACGGTGGAATACTACTCCGTTATAGAATTCGCTGTTTGCTAACTCTTCAAAGTTTGCAACTGTGTTTGGTGCCTCATTTGGGAATAGATCAAATTCAATTTTTTCACCAGAATCCATTAAGATATAACCTTTTTTTGTCATTTAAAACACTCCTTTTTCGTTTAAATCCTTCATTAGTATAGCATGTACCTAAGTCAATTTCCAAAAACAGAGACTGTAGAAGAGTTTCGTATGTTTTTAAAAAGAATTAGCCTATTGTTGTCAAAATTTTTACCAACTAATAATTGTTTTACAGATAAAGGTTATTTAGCACTCCTGTCGAATTAGTTAATTGAAAGAATCTTTATAAAAATATAAATATTCTATTTATAATTACCAAAATTTGCTTTACAATATAATTATTACCTAAAAAGGGGGACTATTTAAATTGAAGAAGATAGGGATTATATTAACTGCATCTGCTTTATCGATTGGGATGTTTTCATCTGCTGTTAGTGCAGCGAGTACAGTTACTGTAGGAGGACAACCAGTAAATGTGGTAGCACAGGTGAATTCAACAGAAAAGGTTGTTACTAAGGAAGACTTACTTAAAAAGTTTCGCTCTGCTTTTCCAGGGTTTTTTGACTTTGTGAATGCAAGTGATTTTCATATGAGTTCATATGATTATCCGGAGAGGGAGGAAACAAATTATCAGATGTCTTTCAATAAGTTGCAGAATGGGAAGGATACTTATGGGAATATATCGTTTTATGGAGAAGATTTAGAGGTAGAATCCTTCAGCTATGAGCCGATTAGAACTCCAGACTCTTTGTTTCCAGCCAAGGTTTCTAAAGAAGAAGCTAAAAAAGTGGCAACTGACTTCGTTAAGAAGTTTCTTAAAGCTGGGAATTACAAATTAAATGAAGAAAATAATGATTACTTTTATTACTCAAAACAAATATTAACTAGTCCTATTAGTTATTCTTTTTCTTTCAATCGTATGAAGGATGATGTTGCGATTGCTGATCAACTTATAACTGTAACAGTTCTTGGAAACGGAGACATTGTCAATTTTTATAATTCAGCAATAACTAAATCTCCTACTTTTGACGATGTAAAAAAGGTGAAAGATCAAAAGGACGCATTCGAAAAAATTAAAGAAAATCTTACCGCGAGGCTACAATATCAAGTTAACACCAACTATGAAACTGGGAAAAATGATGTGAAGCTGGTTTATGTGCCTGATGTTCTGAGTGTTAGTGCTGTTACGGGTGAATGGTTTAACGGTAAAGAATTTTTAGTGGAACAACCAACTAAAAAGGAATATGAAAGGGTTACTAACTCGGCATTGCCAGTCAGGAAAAATGGAATGACGAAGGAAGAGGCAAAGAAAGCAGCAGAAAAGTTATTACAAGTAAAGTCTGACAAGGTCAAGTTGAGTATTCAATCAGTAGAAGAAGTAAAAAATAGTTATGGGCAAGAAGTAATAAGTATTCAATATATGTATAACTACGCTAATGGAGGAAGTGGATCCTCATTAGAATTTGATAAGAAAACTGGGGAGTTGCTTCAGTATCATAATGTACAAAATAGTATGATGATTGAACTGAACGGTACTAAGGAGGAAGTTGCTCCTATTTCTAAAGAAGAGGCGATTGCTCAAGCGGTCAAGTACTTAAAGGAATTAGTGCCATCTTATCTTCATGAATATGCTATGCCTTTAGAGGACAGTTATGTCGATGACGCAAGGGGGAATTACTACTTAAACTTCCCTCGTATAGTAAATGGGGTAATGGTTAGTGGGGATCAAATTAGTGTAAGTATTTATAAGGACGGCTCTTTGGAAAATCTAAGTGTAAGCAGGCCACAAATTGAAGAATGGCCGACATTGGATAAAGTTATTTCTTTAAAAGAAGTGGAGAATACGTTGAGTAAAGCATTAAGTCTAAAAATGAGTTATATGAAGGGAAATCACAAGAAAGAAAATAGTCATTATGATTTAATATACTCTCCGTTATTCAATGAAACTGCCTTTAATGTGTTAGATGCCAATTCTGGGAAATGGATTAATCAATACAATATTGAAGTGACACCTGAGGTTTCTCATGCAACAGCAGCAGAAGAGCTGAACTATTTAATTAAGGCAAAGGTATTGACGGTGAATGATCCAAAAACCTTTAACGGGGATGCAGCTGTGTCTAAAGGGGAAGCAATCAAGATCATGATGAATTCTTTAACGTATATTTATGAGACAAACATTAGAGAGTCAGAGAGTATGAAGCAATCTTTTACAAACATTAACTCCAAACATGCTTCCTATCAAGCTGTTGAGCGTGCAGTAGAAGCGGGTATTTTAAAAACAGATCAAAAGACCTTTGATGTAAATAATCCTGTTACTAAAGAAGAGCTAGCCGTATGGTATATTCGAGCACTAGGTCTTGAGCAAGCAGCTATACAAAAAAATATTTTTAAAAACGAATTTACTGATGGCAAAAAAGTTACGGAGGCAAATATTGGTTATGTGATTTTGGCAAACTCACTTGGATTAGTAAAGGCAGAAAAAAATCATTTTAACCCCAAAAAAGAAATAACATATGCAGATTTAGCGGTGTCCTCAATCCGCTTAGCTCATGAAATCTCCAATAAGGGAAGAGATTTCAGATACAGTTATTAAATCATAGAAATATAAATAAAATTAGAGGGTCATGACAACCAGTCATGACCCTCTATATTGCTACGTTAAAATAACTGGTTAAGGAAAGAATTAGATTAGGATTTACACCTTCAATGTCACACTTTAATTTTCAAAATACTGAAACTAGATCATGAAAGTGGTACGATAAAAAAAGAGGTGAATTCAAATGAATGGACAGAATAGAAAAGACGTTAAACCTGGCATAGAAGTGTATATCGTATTAAAAAAAGATCAACGATCAGGAGAGAAAACGAAAGGGATCGTAAAAGATTTATTGACGAATTCTTCCTTTCATCCGCATGGCATAAAAGTTCGCTTAACAGATGGACAAATAGGACGAGTTTGTGAAATCATAGGATAAATTATAAGGTGAAAAGGAGTGTAGTTGAAGTGCAAGTAGAATCTCAAATTTTACAGTGGTTTAACCACTTTCATCAATATCCAGAAGTGAGCTGGAAGGAATACGAAACGACGAATAAACTTGCTGAAATTCTGGATAGTTTGGGTATTTCCTATCGTAGATTTGATGATGTAACTGGATTGCTAGCGGAAATCGGGGAAGGGTCAGAAGTAATTGCGGTTCGAGCTGATATTGATGCTCTCTGGCAAGAAGTGGATGGAGAGTTACGTGCCAATCATTCCTGTGGACATGATGCCAATATGTCTATGGTGTTGGGAGCATTATTGTTACTAAAGGATAAAAAGTTGAATAAACGAATCCGCTTCATCTTTCAACCGGCAGAAGAGAAAGGTAATGGAGCAAATTCGATGATTGACCGTGGGGCCTTGACGGATGTAACACATCTATTTGGTGTGCATTTACGACCAATTGAGGAACTTCCTTTTGGAAAAGTTTCACCAGCTATACACCATGGTGCGGCATTATTTGTAGAAGGTAAGATAAAAGGAATAGATGCACATGGCGCTAGACCTCATCAAGGCAATAATGCCATTGATGTAGTAATGGCCATTCATCAAGCATTGAAAAACATTTACTTTTCCCCATTCGAATCATATTCTGCGAAGCTAACAAAAATTCAAGCAGGCGGAGAAAATGCGAATATCATTCCGGGAAATGCTACGTTTTCTATCGATGTGAGAGCAGCGAGTAATAGTGTTTTGTTTCAACTAAAAGATCAGATAGATAAAGATTTGAATACAATTCAACAATTATTTGATATAAAGATCGAGTGGGAATTTCAAGATATTACACCAGGTGCTGAAGTATCGAAGGAGGCCGCAGCAATTTCAAAACAAGCGATAATGGAAGTTATAGGTATGGAAAATTTAGCAGAAGAAGTAATTACTTCAGGAAGCGATGATTTCCACTTTTATACTATTAGACATCCAGAAGTAAAAGCCGCAATGATTGGTATTGGTGCGGATTTGACACCAGGATTACATCACCCCAATATGACCTTTAACAAAGATGCATTAATAATAGGTGCAAAAGTAATAGAGAAAACGCTTTCAAATAGTGCAAAATAATATTGACTAGTGTTTCGTTTCGATTTAATATTACTCTATTAACGACTATTAAACGTCAATTTAGAATTGTCTCAAAGTTGTAAGGGGGAAATATTTTGCCAGAAAAGAAAGTAGTAAGTAAAAAAGAGATGTCTTTACTTTGGGCTCTTACACCATTAGTTATTATGATACTGACTATGATTATAACAATTATTAAATTAGATCAGGGGCCCCATATTCCATTAATCGTTGGAACCACAGTTGCAGCAATTGTTGCATGGAAGCATGGATATAAATGGTCTGATATTGAGGAAATGATGTACAAAGGTATTAAATTAGCATTACCAGCAGTAGTTATTATTATTTTGGTAGGACTGATCATTGGTGCTTGGATTGGTGGAGGAGTAGTCGCTACAATGATTTTTTATGGTTTGAAAATTATTACTCCTGCTTTCTTCTTAGTGACAATATGTGTAATTTGCGCCATTGTTTCTCTAGCCATCGGTAGTTCATGGTCTACTATGGGAACTATTGGTGTTGCAGGAATGGGAATTGGTCTTAGTATGGGAATTCCGGCTGGAATGATTGCTGGAGCTGTAATTTCAGGAGCATACTTTGGGGACAAGATGTCGCCATTATCTGATACAACAAACCTTGCTGCGGGATTAACGGGCACAGATCTTTTTGTACATATTAAACATATGTTTTATACGACAATACCAGGAATTTTAATAGCTCTTGGTGTATATGCTTTCCTTGGAAATAGATATAAATCTAGTAATATCGACCAAGAAGGTATTAACCAAACAATATCTATGTTAGATCAAAGCTTCGTCATTTCGCCATGGTTATTACTAGTTCCACTTGCGGTAATAGTATTAGTTGCGCTTAAAGTACCAGCTATACCAGCATTGCTTGTTGGGATTTTATTGGGCTTTTTATCTCAAATACTTATCCAAGGCGGCAATGTTGCAGATGCAGTTGGAGCATTGCAGAGTGGGTATGTAATCGATACTGGGAATGCGATGGTAGACGAATTGTTTAACCGTGGTGGCTTAGATTCGATGATGTATACAGTTTCCATGACGATTGTTGCGATGACTTTCGGTGGGATACTGGAATACTCAGGAATGCTTCAATCCATTATGAGTCAAATCTTAAAATTTGCTAAATCAGCAGGATCGCTTATCGCATCTACAATTGTTGCATGTTTCGCGACGAATGCAACTTGCTCAGAGCAATACATTTCTATCGTTGTGCCAGCTCGTATGTTTTCGAAGTCATACACAAAAATGGGATTACATTCTAAAAACCTATCACGGGCTTTAGAAGATGGAGGTACACTTACTTCGGTCTTTGTTCCTTGGAATACGTGTGGAGTGTTTATCTTAGCGACATTAGGTGTTGGGGTAGCGGAGTATGCAGCATTTGCCGTTTTAAACTTTATCGTACCAATTATTTCTATTATCTATGCCATGACTGGCTTTACGATTCAAAAAATATCAGAGGCTGAGAAGTTAGAGATATTGAGTAAAGAAACTGCAGAAGCATAATTCGAAAATGTGCAAGCATTGAATAGAAAAAGGGAGTTCTTATTAGAACTCCCTTTTTTGATGGAAGGCAAACGCTATAAAATTACCGAAAAGAAATGTCGGTCATGATGATAGTCATGATTAGCTTCAAGAAAAGTAACCTGGTAATCATATAGAAATAAATCTGTCTGTCCAAAGCACTTCGGAAATAATAATTTTGTTCTTAAAGGACCGGGAATCTTTTTCCTGGTTTTTCATAGAAATTCTATTACAAGATATTGATTGATATTGCGATGCAGATGTCGAGTTTCTAGCTGTAGGTTGGAAAGTTTAGCTCGTATATAGCGCGTGGTCGGCCTTGTTGATAGGTCATCTCTTCCCCTATGATCTGTGCATACCCATGGTCTGTAAGTTTTTTTAAGATACGTTCAGTGGTTCTTCTACTAACTTGTAAATAGACTTCTAGATCATATGCAGTAAACTCGGTGGACTTTCTTAGACGACTAAATTTTACTACTTTGGACAAGTTTGCTGGGCTTAATGTTGTTTGTTTCGCTATTTGCACAAGTAGTGGATCACTATTTTTCAGTTCTACCTGTCTATTGCTGTTCGGAAACGGTCCGAGTAATTCCTTGGAATCCGTTAATAAGTAAGCTGTATTATCAGTAGTATAAGATAGGGCGTCCTTTGCATTTTGAGTAGCTTCTATAACTGTTTTTCCATAGCCGAAAGCGATTTTAATGGGTGAAGAAGATGAACTCAACCAGGAATTAATCATGGAATTATTGTTTAAAGCTTCTTCCACATTACCTTGAGTTGAAAATAAGCTATATAAATTGTCTGCTTCTTTTACGGTGTTAGCTTGAATGGCTGCTGCAATCTGTTTTACTTTGTCTTCTGAAATGGCCTGACTTTTACTTGTTTGAATATAACCAATGGCTATTTTGGCTGACTGACTTTTGAATAGAAGGGCAAGTGATTTTGTATCCTCTAATCCCTTAATGATAGAGCTTTTTGGATCAATCATTCGAACGACAGACAAACCGTTGTCCCTTAATCTTTGATAAACTGCGTGAATACTAGTTATGGCTAATAAGGAGGATCCATTTATCTGCAAGTTTGTGTGGAATGCTACTATTTCCTCTAAGTCAAAGGAGGTATCAATTTTCATCAAAAAGGGTGTTTCATTGAACTGCCCAATATCCTCTAAAACACTCATTGCACTTGCTGGATCGATTATATCAATTGATAATTTATGTATGGCAGTTGGATGAGTAAAGCTAAGTGATAGTAGAGTAGTAGTGATAACGCTTTCATCTTGTTTCAAATAAAAAGATGGAATTGGTAGTTTTAAAACAGACTCTTGCGCGCAGTAAAATGGAAATGATCCTGAAAAAAATACGGCATCACAAGGTTTTATAATTGATACTATATCCTTTGCATCAGAAGGTATATTATATGTATAATAATCCATTCTAATGGATGGAAGTTCATGTTCAAAACTTCTTAAACGTTTGATGAAATTGGCCGATCCTAGTACAGCAATGCGTGTAATCATTGGGTCACCTCTTTTTTAGGTTTTTAACGACTATTTAACGACAACTATATCGAATTACATTCATGATGTAAAGAAAGTAGGAATTTATAATGAAAATAAAAGAAATAGATATTTACGCAATTAGATTACCTTTAATAGATCCATTTATAATAAGTTATCATACCTACGATGATATGCCATCTATTATTGTTAAGCTAACGACAGATACAGGATTAGTAGGATACGGAGAAGCAGTTGCAGATGAGCATGTGACAGGGGAAACTTGGGAAAGTACATATGCATTACTGAAATCTACATTAGCACCAGCTATTATTGGAGAAAATCCTATGGAGTTTGAACGTTTACATGAAAAAATGGACAAGGCCGTTTATCTGGCTCCTGCAGCAAAAGCAGCGATAGACATTGCTTGCTACGATTTAGTAGGAAAAAAACTTGGTGTTCCTGTTTACCAATTACTAGGGGGGCGTTACCACGAAAAGTTTCCTGTCACACATGTTTTAAGTATTGGAAAACCAGATGATATGGCAGAAGAAGCTGAGAGAAGGATAAAAGAAGGGTATTCCTCTTTTAAAATGAAGGTCGGGACAGACGTACAGGTTGATGTAAAACGTATTCAGGCAGTACGGGCTAAAGTTGGAGAAGAGGTTGCCATTCGTGTAGATGTAAATCAGGGTTGGAAAAATAGTGCTACTACCATTATGGCAATGCAAAAGTTAGAAAAGGAAGGACTAGATTGGTTAGAGCAACCGGTAGTAGCGGATGACTTCAATGGAATGGTAGAAGTGAAGGCTAAAACGAGTACTCCTCTGATGATGGACGAAGGCTTACGAAACCTTCGTGATATGCGTGAGCTAATCGAAAAACAGGCTGCGCATAAAGTGAATATTAAACTGATGAAGTGCGGTGGGATTTACCCAGCGATGAAATTAGCTCATATGGCGGAAATGGCAGGTATCGATTGCCAAATCGGTTCCATGGTTGAATCTTCTATTGGATCTTCAGCAGGATTCCACGTTGCATTTTCTAAAAAAGTATTTACTAGTGTAGAACTAACTGGTCCTTTAAAATTCTCTAAGGATGTTGGGAACTTACACTATGATGTTCCATTTATACAGTTAAATGAACGCCCTGGACTAGGAATTGATATAGATGAAGAAATACTAAAGGAGTTAACTGAGTTCTCCACAAAAGTAACAATGTAAGAGGAAGTGTTCGCATGAAGGAATGGAAAGGTAAACTTGGAGAGAAAGAATATATTGTTCGTAAGTTAAAGCCCGATCATATGGATAGTATTTTGCGTTTACAGCATATCGTTTTACAAACGATGGAAAATGATAATTTCCTCTCTCCACTAACAAAAGAAGAATATGAGTACTCCATAGCACATAACTTAATGATTGGAGCATTTGTAGACAATAAGTTAATTGCATTTAGAGCTTTGGCGTTACCACCAATGGATGATGATCATCTAGGTATTGATATTGGTCTGTCCTCGGAGAAACTGGGGAAGGTCGTTTATCAGGAAATTACGAATGTTCACCCAGACTATCGAGGATTTGGTATGCAAAAGAAACTTGGCGTTATCATTATGGAAATCCTAGACGCTTCAACTTATACACATGTCTGTGCAACAGTTGCACCATTTAATATTCCTAGCTTAAAAGACAAACTTAGCCAAGGAATGGTAATAGGCGCCTTAAAAAAGAAATACGGAGGCATGCTGCGATACGTATTTTATAAAAAAATTCATGTGAATCGTGCCAGTGGAGAAAGGTTATTAGAAATTCCTATGGATGCGATTGAGAAACAGCAGCAGGTTATTGCGGATGGTTGGATTGGTACAGCTATTTTTCAAAAAGAAAACAAATGGTATGTAAACTATGAAGAAAAAGGGACATATATTTAAATCCAAACCACTTAGTGATTAATCTCACTGAGTGGTTTTTTCTGTATACAATATGATCAATTCACGAAAAGCTATTTACAATCTATCAGTTGCTTCCGTCAAATGTATGAGAAAGACTCAAGACCAATGACTGAACCAAATAGCAGAATTTTCAATTATAGTGAAATAATAAGAATAAGTTAAGGGGTGGTTCAAAATGAAAAACTTATATAAAGACTCCCGCTTTCGACTCATTATATCAGCTAATATTGCTTCTTCTATTGGTTCAGGAATAACGATGATTGCGATACCATGGATGCTTGTATCAAGTGATGATGGTAATAAGGTTTTTGGATTTATAACAATTGGTATGACGATATTGAGTTTTATCCTCACACCATTTATAGGGAATCTAGTGGATAAAGTATCTCGAAAGAAATTACTAATTTTTAGTGAAATCGTATGTTTTGTTCTACTGTTTATATTTTCTCTGCTAGGCTTTATGGGCTTACCATATGAAATTTGGCATTATACGATTATCTATATGATTGGTAGTTTGTATTACACTATTTTTTATCCGACGATGTTTGCTCTAAATCAAGAGATATTTACGAAGGATCATTATAAATCTTTAAATGGAACGATGGAAGTCCAAGGACAACTATCTAGTATGATTGCGGGTGGTTTAGCTAGTATCTTGTTGATGAAATGGGAACTGCATTATATTCTGTTACTAAACACGGTATCTTATGGTGCTGCTATTTTCTTTTATTTGAAGTTACCGTATGTGAGATTACCAACTATAAAAACGGAGGTTGTTAAATCACAGGTAAGTGAAGGAATTAGGTATATGTTGGCTCGTCCTGCTGTATTTATATTTTTATTGTTTTCTTTCATGCCTTTTATCGGAGTGATGCTTACAAATTACTTATTTCCTGTCTATTTAGTGGATGTACTTGAGGCAGATGCGAGTGTTTATGGAATTGAAGGAATGATCTACGCAATAGGAGCAGTAATTGCTGGTGTTTTCGTACCGACATTATCCAGTAAGTTTGGAAATGAAAAGACGATCATTTTTGGGATATTGGTATATACGATAGCCATATCCTTAATAGTCTTCGTGGATTTACCAGTATACCTATCGCTTATGTTATTTTTGGCAATAGGAAATAGTAGCACAAGGGTTGCTAGAAACTCTTTCTTAATGGACCATATTCCCAACAATATAATAGGGAGAGTAGATAGTTTGTTTCGTACATTAGGTCTTTTAATCAGAATTCTCTTATTAGCACTATTTACTGAAATGGTGTCCTCAGACCTCATCGTTTATTGTTTTATCGTGCTAAGTGGGATATTAATGGTTTCTTTGTCATTAGTACTTATATCGTTGAAAAAGGGTGTTAAAGAAAAGGAAATAAATTGTCCAGTTATAGCAAATACTTAGCGAGGTAGTGCAAGTTGGTTGCTATACTCTTGCGTCTTTTTTGAAACCATTTCCCATCTCGTCCGTAAAATAACTATGAACAAAAAAGAGAGGGATTGAGAAAATGACCAGTGTATTTATTATTTCGGCAGTTGCAGCTATAATTACCGCATTATTAGTTGTTCCGTTAACAGCTAAAAGAAAAGATATGGTAACTTCCATTATTGGTCTGTCTATATTAACTTTTATCGTACTAGCGATTATATATTATGTAACGAACTTAGATCGTAATTGGACAGCGTTATGGCCGTTACTAGTTATTACAACATTAGCAGGAATGTTGTTAGCTAAAGGAAAAGAGCAAAAAGCAAAAGGTATTCTGTTTTTAGGAAGCTTAGTAATCGCAATTTTCATGCTGACGGCGCCTTTTTGGAATGCTGATGAAAAATTTAAAGTAGCAGAAATGAAACAAGAGGTGGAAATTGAAGCATTTGATGAAACGAAGACACCTGCTAGTGTACCACCAAAATTTGCACGCAATAAAATGAAAAAAGCTTTTGGTCAAGTACCAAATACAAGCTATTATGAATTAGGTAATTTACAAATTCAAAAGGTAAAAGATGAGTACGTATATATTGCTCCAGTAGAATTTTCTGGACTATTCAAATGGTGGAATGGAGACGTAACACCGGGTTATTTTACAATGAGTGCAACAGATTCATCGGATAATCCAAAATTTGTAGAAGCAGAAATGAGCTATACACCGTCTTCTTACTTCCATAAAAATTTGGAAAGACATATGCGTATGAAACATCCAACTAAAATTTTCTACGGTGCACCTCAGTTAGAAATTGACGAGGAAGGAAAACCATATTACATCAGATCTTACGGTAGCTTCATCTCAGCACGAAATGGATTTGAGGTAAAAGGTATCGTTGCGGTAGATCCTGCTACAGGACAGACGGATTCCTATAAAATTGCAGATGTCCCGGCATTTATAGACGGCGCTGTATCACCTGAAACGGTGAGTCTACAAAATAGTTATTTTGGTAACTATATACATGGATTTATCAATAGTCTATTTGGTAAAAAAGATGTGAGATTACCATCAGATGAAGGAACAGAAGCAAATGTTAGTCCAATCTTCGGAGAAGACGGACAAATGTATTACTTCACAGACTTTACCAGTCCAAAAGAGGGAGTAGACTCGATGCTTGGTTACTCATTAACCGATGGTAGAACAGGCGAGGCTACGTTTTATACAGGAAATCTAGAAGACTCATATATGGATTCTCAAGGGGCATTACAAATTATCGAAAAGAAATTCATTGAGAAAAAATGGTCTGGCGAGATGCCCGTATTGTACAACTTTTACGGAGAAGCTAGTTGGTTAACACCAGTGTTAGACTCTAATGGGTTTTTGCAAAATTACTTTATAGTATCAGCAGCAAATCCTGAGATATCTGTTTACGGAAATACGCCAAATGAAGCGCTAAAACTATATAAAACAGCTATTCAACGTGGTGGAAGTTCGGTAGATGGTAGCTCCGATGCAGAAGAGAAATCGATAACTGGTACGGTTGTACGTGTATTTAAAGAACGTGTAGGCGACTTTACGCAAGTATCGTTCCTATTAGATGACAAACAAAGTTATATCGTATCTTCCGAAGTAGCTCCCCTTGCCGTTTATATGCAAGAAGGAGATAAAGTACAAGTAACTTTCTTAAATACAGGAGAACTTTTCTTGCCAGTAAAAGAGGTAACGATTCAAGGAATTGAATAGTATATAAATGAAAGCTATCCTAGATTAAATAGGATAGCTTTTATTAGAGCTTAATAAACGGAGGAAATGATTTTGAAAGTTCATTACTTAACGATAGGGGAAGTAGCAAAGCTAAGCAATATATCGGTTCAAACTTTACGATACTATGATCAGATTAATTTGTTTAAACCTTTCGAGATAAATACGAGCAATAATTATAGGTATTATCAAAATACGCAATTATATTATTTAGACATTATTAAATCATTAAAGTACCTTGGATTATCGCTAGAAGAGGTTAAATCAGTTTTAAAGTTAAAGCCTGAAGAACTAGTTATATATTTAGAAAACCAAGAGAAAAGAATTGAGGAACAATTTCAAAGGCTCCATAATACGAAGCGGGTATTACAGCGCAAAAAAGAGCAAATACAATCTTTCGTGCTGGAACCAAATATGATGACGGTTAGCAAAAAGAACTTACCGGCACAAAAAATAGTGAAGATTAAAACCTATAATATGAAGGTCGATGATATTCCAAATAGGGAGTTTGGTCGTATTAGTAAAGTGTTAGAAGACGAAGGTAGCATATTTGATACATTGTATGGTGGAGCGTTTTCCTTCCAAAAATATGAATTCTTAAATGATATTAACTATGATTATTTTTTTGCATATATCGTAACGGATAAGGATTTTGAAGAAAAATATGAAGATGTGGAAATTAGTGTGTTACCTGCTGGAGAATACCTTAGCATTTCATTTGTTTTGGAAGACAATGAATATGTGGAATGCTACCAAAAGTTAATCGACTATATAGAGAAACACCAAGTAGTAATAGATCCCATTGTATATGACGTGTGGATGCCGATAAATTATTCGGCTTCCAAGGAAGATGAATTTTTAGTAGAACTCAAAATACCTATTCAAACTACTTGACCCTATAGTTACTATAGGGTTTATTTTTATTTATATGCTGAGTAAGAATTATAAGGAGTTTTAAAGATGGGTTCGCAAAAAAGTGGTTTAAATAAAGTAATTTATCTAGTTTTAGTAAATTTGTTTATTGTATTTTTAGGTATAGGATTAATTATTCCAGTGATGCCAACATTAATGCGTGAGATGAGCTTAGAAGGCTCTACGATGGGCTATTTAGTTGCGGCTTTTGCATTTGCACAGTTGTTAGTCTCTCCAATTGCAGGTAGATGGGTAGATTCGATTGGTCGTAAAAAGATGATTGTCATTGGTATGTTCATATTTGGGGCATCGGAAATGCTCTTCGGTCTTGGACAAGACGTGAAGGTATTGTATATGTCTAGAATATTGGGAGGAATTAGTGCGGCATTCATCATGCCAGCTGTAACGGCTTTTGTTGCCGATGTTACTACCTTAAGGGAAAGACCAAAAGCGATGGGCTATGTGGCTGCAGCAATCAGTGCTGGATTTATCATCGGGCCAGGAATCGGCGGATTCTTAGCGGAACATGGAACGAGACTTCCCTTTTTTGTTGCTGCAGGTCTTGGAATTTTAGGTGGAGTATTTTCACTTATTATTTTGAAGGAGCCTGAAAGAGCTCATATAGAAAGCGAAGGAGAACCAGTTAAACCACGTTTTCGTAAAGTATTGGAACCAATTTATTTGATACCGATGATTATCATTTTAGTATCTAGCTTTGGCTTAGCGGCATTTGAAACAGTGTATTCGCTTTTTGTAGATCACAAATACGGATTTACACCAAAGGATATTGCGTTAATCATTACGGTAAGTGGCGTTCTAGGAATTATATTCCAAGTGCTAACTTTCGATCGTATTGTAGGGAAAATAGGAGAAATTCGGTTGATTCAAATTTGTATAGGTGTATCAACGATTTTCATTTTTGCCATGATAAAGGTTTCTGCCTACTGGTCTATATTGCTCGTAACTTTTGTGATTTTCTTGCTGTTCGACTTAATGAGACCAGCGCTGACAACTTATCTATCCAAAATTGCTGGTAATGATCAAGGCTTTGTTGGAGGACTAAACTCTACGTTTACGAGTATAGGTAATATTATTGGTCCAAGTATTGCAGGTATACTGTTTGACGTGCATATTGATTATCCATATGTATTAGCAATGGTCATACTAGCGATTAGCTTTGTAATTTCATTGTTTTGGAAGAAACAAAAGCCAGTTTTTAAAGAAACAGCTGAATAAAGCTACTGTGGCTTTTAGCATTGTAATCATCAAAATGGGAGTCATTTTATCTTTTAGTAAAAATCCTATACAATAGAGTATATAGGATTTAACGTGAATCATTGAAACGGAGGACTAGTCGTGCATGATGTAGCAAAGTTACAAAAAGAAGCGATGGACATGCTAAAGAAAACAAGTAGAACTTTTTATATTCCAATTACTTTTTTAGAATCTAAACTGAAAAAGGCGGTTGCCTCTGCTTATTTATGTATGCGTGCGATAGATGAGATTGAAGATCATGAGTCATTAGGTGCACAAGAGAAACAAGAACTGTTACTTGCTACTAGCAAGATGCTTAAAAATGGGTTTGATAAGAAGCTATATGAACAGCTAGTTGAACCATTTCAGGAAATTCTTCCACCTGTATCGTTAAGACTTGGCGACTGGCTAGAAATTTGCCCGGATGATTTAGTAGAAAAAGTAAAAGATTCAACGAGTGAGATGGCAGAAGGAATGGCTAAATGGGTAGGTAAGAACTGGCAAGTGAAGACGAAAGAAGACCTCGATGAGTATACCTACTACGTAGCTGGTCTTGTGGGAGTGATGCTTTCGGATTTATGGAAGTGGAGCGCAGACATTGACACAGACCGTGATTTAGCAATTGCATATGGACGAGGACTCCAAGCAGTGAATATATTGCGAAACAAAGATGAAGATAGCGAACGAGGTGTACAATTCTTCCCAGAAGGTTGGACAAGAGCGGATATGTTCGAGTATGCGGAAAGTAATTTAGCTCAAGCTGATGAGTATATCAAGAGTATCGACAGTAAAAGTATATTGTTATTCTGCAAACTACCTCTTGCACTTGCACACAAAACACTAAAAGCACTGAAGAGCGGGAAAGAAAAAATGACTCGATCGGAAGTAGAGCAAACTGTTGAGGAAGTACAAGCAGAGGTGTAAGGTCGTATTTAAAATGTATAAAGCTGTATACTAAAAGATGAAATGAAATATTTCTACTATGAGAGGAGTTTTACTATGTTATCAAAAAAATTACATGAAGCATTAAACGATCAAATGAACTTTGAGTTTTATTCTGCACATACATACCTTGCAGCAGCTGCATATTGTACGGCTGAAGCATACGATGGATTTGCTAATTTCTTTTTAGTTCAGGCAGAAGAAGAACGTTTCCATGCCATGAAATTTTATAACTTTTTAAGTGATTTGGGATACCGAGCTACAATTGATGGTTTTGACAAACCGGGTAATGAATTTACTTCGACTTTAGATGTTTTTGAGACTTCCTTAAAACATGAAAAAGAAGTGACGCGTCGTATTTATCATCTTTCTGATATTGCATTAGATGAGCGTGAACATGCAACGATGGCATTCTTAAAATGGTTCATTGATGAGCAAGTGGAGGAAGAGGCTTCATTTGATACACTGATTAATAAAATTAAACGCATTGAAAATGATTCCAATGCTATGTTTATGTTGGATTCTGAGCTAGCATCCAGATCATTCACACCAGACGAAGCTTAATAAGTAGCTTCGAGAGTTGGTTCTTAGTCTAATATAACGTTATTAAAAGGCTCTAATATTCTGAAGTTTACTTCGGTTATTTGGAGCTTTTCTTCCATAAAAGTAGAGTTCTTTTTGAGAGGTTTAAGTTATATATCAAAAGATAAAGGGAGGAATAAAAGAATGCTGAAAACAATTGTATTCGACCAAATAAAACGCGCGATGAAAGAAAAAGATGTGCTAGCAAAGGGAGTATTAACTATTCTCAAGTCTGCGTTAGATAGTGCAGAAAAAGAAAAAGGTTCTGCCCTTTCGCCCGAAGAAGAAATTGCTATTGTAAATAGAGAAGTAAAACAAACAAACCAAGCATTAGATGGTGCAAAAGCAGCTAATCGTGAAGATTTAATAGAAAAAGAAAATGCAAAACTAAAATTACTAGCAAGCTTCTTGCCTACCCAATTAAGTGAAGAAGAAATAGTAACACTTTTAACGGAAGCTGGAGTCGTAAAAGGAATGAACATGGGAGATGCCATGAAAATCGCTAAACCAATACTTACAGGAAAAACAGATGGATCCACCATGTCCAAAGTAGTGAAAAGTATAATTTAAAGCGTATCAACGCCATTAGATTACTAAAAAAGAGAGGTTGGTTGTGACGTTCGTCACGACCAACCTCTCTAAAATTCATGGTGAAATTTCTGTTCACAGTACTCGATAGGAAATAAAGAACACTTAACGCTTTTCTTTCCGATGTTCTACCTTACTTTGCTCGTATAAATAGAACTTTTAAGTAATTACCTTCTTTAAAAAGTGGAGAGGTTCTAAAATCGGTTGGAAGAGAGAACTCTTCCTCAACTGTATATTTTCGGTTGCTTTCTTTAAAAGCTTTCTCTACAAATGTTTTGAACTTCTTCATCCCAAACGTGGCATTATTAGTAGAAGCGACAATGACACCATTTTTTTCTGTAATATTAATGGCATCTATAAGCAGTTTAGTATAATCCTTGGCAGAACTAAACGTATACTTTTTAGAACGAGCAAAACTAGGTGGATCGAGAATAACCATATCAAAGGATAATTCTTTACGTTTCGCATACTTGAAGTAATCAAATACATCCATCACAATAATATCTTGTTGTGCTACATCGATTCCATTTACTTCAAATTGTTCCGTCGTCTTACTTAAGCTTCTTTTAGCAAGATCTACACTTGTTGTCTTCGTAGCACCACCAGCTGCAGCAAATACAGAGAAAGCTCCAGTATACGAAAAGGTGTTTAATACCGTTTTCCCTTTTGAATAATTATCTCGAATTGTTTTACGAACATCACGTTGATCTAAAAACACTCCAACCATTGCCCCATCATTTAAGTAAATAGCAAAGTTTTGCCCATTTTCTTTTACAAGAAGAGGGAACTCTCCGCGTTCACCTTTAACAAAATCATCGTCTTCCACATACTGTCCTTTCGTATCAAAACGTTTCTTTTCATAAATACCTTTATAGGGAGTGGAAGCTTCTAGGGCTTCTAAAATGATTTCTTTAAAGGAATAAATTCCCTCGCTATACCAGCTGACTAAATAGTATCCATCAAAATAGTCAATGATTAAACCACCGATACCGTCTCCTTCCCCATTAAATACACGAAAGGCTGTTGTATCGGTATTATGATAATAGTCGTCACGGTGTTTAATCGCCGTAGCTATTTTTTTTTGGAAAAATGACTGATCAATTTTCTCGTTTTCATTTTTTGTTAGTATCCAGCCAAGTCCTTTGTTTTGTTTTCCAACATAGCCTTTTCCGATAAACTGGCCAGCAGCATTTTGAATTTTTAGTATAGATCCTTCTTCAAGAGACTCTGGTTCCAGGAAACCGTCTTTCATCAATATCGGAACACCTTTTTGTAATTCTTGAGCAAGTGTTTCAGTTACTTTAATATCGAATTCATTTTGTGTCATTTTATTCATCCTTATATGTTTTTTATATATTATCTCATACGTCTTGGTAAAAACCCTTGATAGTCTTATGGTACAATATACTATACATGCGCAGAGGAAGGAAGTTTGCAATGAAAAAGTCAAAATTAATCCCACCAATTATGATTGTTGTGGCGGTGCTCGCAACTATTATTTTAAACCAAGAAGAATATTCGGAAGTAACCATTATAAACAAAATACTTATTATTGTAGGAGCAGCTGTTTTATCTTCCGTAATTGGTTATTTCCTGCTAGGAACAGACGTAGATAAAGTGGATCCAAAACCAACTAATAACATAGTAAATAAAACTAATAAGAAAAAATAGAGGCTTTACTTTCTCAAAAATGATTGGAGTGACCTAAGTGTTAGATAAAGCGCGGCAATTATTACAAACTTACTTTGGATATGATTCCTTTCGTGAGGGACAAGAAACAGTTATTAACTATGTACTAGATGAGAACTCTAGCCTTTGTGTAATGCCTACAGGGGGAGGGAAGTCTCTATGTTACCAAATCCCCGCACTTATGCTAGAAGGCACTACGATTGTCATCTCTCCTCTAATCTCCCTTATGAAAGACCAGGTGGATACTTTAATTCAGGCTGGGATCCCTGCAACCTTCATAAACAGTACATTAACTGCAGAAGAAGTGAGACAAACAATGGAGGAAGTACAAAATGGCCAATATCGGTTACTTTATATAGCTCCAGAGCGTTTAGAATCTCCCAACTTTTTAAACCAATTAAAAAAAGTTAAAGTTCCTTTAATAGCAGTGGATGAAGCACATTGTATTTCTCAATGGGGTCATGATTTCCGTCCAAGTTACCGGGCTATTCATCGATTAAAGGAAGTATTTACAGAGCAGCCAACAGTACTTGCCCTAACAGCTACCGCAACGCCAGCCGTACGAGATGATATTTGCCGATTGTTACAAATTCAAGAAGATAATACAGTTATTACGGGATTTGCACGATCAAATTTAGCTTTTTCGGTCGTACTTGGACAGGATAAAAATAAGTTTTTGAAAGAATTTATTAAAAAAAATGCCAGCGAAGTAGGCATTATCTATGCTGCAACTAGAAAAACAGTGGATTTGTTATATGATCTATTAAATAAGGCGGGAATTGAGACGGCAAAGTATCATGCCGGGCTGCCAGAGAGTTTTCGAAACAGTGAACAAGAACGTTTCTTAACAGATGAAGCGCAAGTAATGGTTGCAACCAATGCATTTGGTATGGGTATTGATAAATCCAATGTACGCTACGTAATTCATTATCAGTTGCCAAAGAATATGGAAAGCTATTATCAGGAAGCTGGAAGAGCAGGGCGAGATGGCTTACCAAGTGAATGTGTAGTTTTGTATGCATCACAAGATGTTCAAACGCAACGATTCTTAATAGATCAAGCAATGGACCGTGATCGAATTCCTCAGGAACTAGAAAAACTGCAGGGAATGGTGGATTACTGTCACACAGAAAACTGTTTGCAACAATTTATAGTTACTTATTTTGGAGAGTCAGATGCTCCTAAATGTGGCAGATGTGGAAATTGCACAGATTCAAGAGAAGTACAAGATGTAACAAAAGAGGTTCAAATGGTTCTTTCATGTGTGGTTAGAATGGGGCAAAGATTTGGGAAGACGATGACTGCTCAAGTATTGACTGGTTCTGAGAACAAAAAAGTAATCGATTTTGGTTTTACGAAGTTATCAACTTATGGAATATTAAAGGGTAAATCATTAAAGGAAGTTTCTGGACTAATGGAGTTTATGATTGCAGAAGGGTTTCTTTCAGTGAAGCACGGTAGTTTGCCAACCATTTATGTATCTGATGCCGGAAAAGAAGTATTGTTGGGGAATAAAAGAGTGGAACGTAAAGGTGTAACGGTGACGAAACAAATTGCGAAGAGTGATCCATTGTTCGAAAGACTAAGAATACTTCGGAAAAAAATTGCGGACGAAGCTGGTGTACCACCATTTGTTATTTTTTCTGATAAGACTCTGCAGCATATGTGTGCAGAGCGCCCGCAAACCGAAGAACAGTTATTAGAAATTCACGGAATCGGTGAAAACAAACGAGAAAAATATGGACAAGTTTTTCTCGAGGAAATTCACAATTATACTATCGTGTAGTTTTTATGAGATACTACTGTAAGATTAGAAGGTACATTAATCTTTTTGGCATCTTCAGTAGAGATTTCGACAATTACTGATTGCTCTAGAATTTTAAAAATAGTACCTTGAACTTCGTGATCATTACGAGTGAAAGAGATCTTCTCATCAATTTTCCTAGCTGCCACAAAGGGGGAAACTTCCTTAGGTTGTCGTTGAAAACTCATGTGTATGCCTCTTTTCTAGTTTTATTCCGCATTAGCGATAGTTTAATTATACCATAGATTAGGGTTGAAAATCTGTAAAAGAGATTATTAAAACTCGAATACGAGGGAATGACGTCGAATATTTTTGATATATTGGAGAAACTAAGTATATGATAGGGTTAACAGATTTGTTTGGAACCAATATGAATGGGAGGAACGTCAGATGAATTTAATCGGAACACCTTATGTATTGGACGAAAAAGAGAAGCAAATTACGACCGTTCTTAAAGAAGAAGATTTTGATATCATGAATATTCAATTGCGTGCTGGGGAAGAAGTAAAAGAACATCATGCTGATGCAAATGTATTGATTGTTGTTAGAAAAGGGAAAGTACAGTTTACGGTAGAAGGTGTGGAGCATACTGTAACGACTGGGACCATCTTGCATATGAAACCATTGGAAAAGCATGCCCTAAAAGCATTAGAAGATTCGGATATAGTTGTAACTAAAATAAGTTTGTAAGAGGAGATTATGCATAGTGCATTTTAAAGAGTTTAAGTTAGATGAGAAAATTTTACGTGCCATTGAACAATTAGGCTACACAGAGCCAACAGAAGTGCAACAGAAGGTAATACCAGTAGTTTTGGAAAAACAGGACGTCTTAGTGAAATCTAAAACGGGCAGTGGAAAAACAGCTTCTTTTGCTACACCATTATGTGAGCTTGTAGACTGGGAGGAAAACAAACCTCAAGCATTAGTGCTAACACCTACAAGAGAGCTTGCTGTTCAGGTTCAAGAGGATATTACCAATATTGGCCGTTATAAACGTATAAAAGGGTTAGCTCTTTACGGAAAGTCACCTTTTGCTAGACAAAAGTTAGCTTTAAAGCAAAAAACGCATGTAATTGTAGGTACTCCAGGTAGAGTACTAGACCATATCGAAAAAGGAACGTTAGATGTATCTAAGATGGAATATCTAGTTATTGATGAAGCAGATGAAATGCTGAATATGGGCTTTTTAGAACAAGTAGAATCTATTATTAAATTACTTCCAAAAGCTCGTACAACAATGCTATTTTCAGCAACTCTTTCTGACCAAATAAAAAAATTAAGTACAAAGTATATGAAACAAGCAGTATCCATTGAAATTGATGCATCGGAAGAAAATGCTCCAGACATTGAACATGTGAAGTATGTTGTAGTTGAGGAGTTAAAGCTTTCATTACTAGAGAAGCTAACAATTGTGGAGAACCCAGACAGTTGTATTATCTTCTGTCGTACAAAAGAACGCGTAGAACAACTAGTAGATGTGTTAGATGAAAAAGGATATACCGCTGACAAAATACATGGTGGGATGATGCAAGAGGATCGCTTCGAGGTAATGGATGATTTCCGAAAAGGGGAATTCCGTTATCTAATTGCTACGGATGTGGCCGCTCGTGGGATTGATATTGATGATATTACTCATGTAATTCATTATGATGTTCCATTAGAGGAAGAAAGCTATGTACATCGTACTGGTAGAACAGGCCGCGCAGGGCGAAGTGGTAAATCGATAATGTTAGCAACTCCTTTTGAAGATAAGTTTGTAAGAGGAATCGAATCATTTATCGGCTTCGAAATTTCCACAGCATCAGAACCTACTAAAGAAGAGATAGTAAAAAGTCGTGCTGCATTTGATGTGAAAATGCAGGAGCAACCCGAGGCTAAAAAATCTAAGGGTGAGCAACTAAACGCCAATATTACTAAACTATACTTCAATGGTGGTAAGAAAAAGAAAATCCGTGCCGTCGATTTTGTTGGAACCATTGCAAAAATTGAAGGAATTACTGCAGATGATATTGGAATTATTACGATTCAAGACACAGTATCCTATGTAGAAATTTTAAACGGTAAAGGCTCGCTTGTATTGAAAAATATGAGAAATACAACAGTCAAAGGTAAATTACTAAAAGTGCATATTGCCAACAAATAAAGAAGAGGCTTTCCAATGGGAAGCCTCTTTTATTGCATTCCACTATCATTCGAAAAAATTATCCCATTTGCACGTAAAAGGTAGTAATGCGAAAGTAAATATAGACTTAAAAGTAACATCCCTAAGACCGTTAGTATTCTACAAACAGAAGCTAGTAAACTATACATGAGCGCAAGTAAAATCCAAATTGTAGCTTATTACTTTGACACAAGGAACTACCGGAACTTCCCTATAAGTACTAAAGTAAAGCATCCTCAATAAACTTTCGATAACTCTCCATAATTCCATTAGGCAATTGTGTAGGAGGATAAAACTGAAGACTAATGGATTCAACTTCATCTGCTAAAACTTCTCCGCTATATTCTGATGTTTTGAAAACTGCAGAAACGGAGTAAAATTTATCGCCGTTCGGGTTTTCAATATAATAGTCTGGGCCAGAATATACATTACAGAGTTGTAGTTTCCCTACAAGTAGAGCAGTTTCTTCCAGTACTTCACGTCTGGCTGTATCCTCAAAACTTTCACCGAGTTCCATTAGACCTCCAGGTAGACCGTAAATACCTGGTTCACGTTCTTGCAGTAATATCTCACCTTTATCGTTCAATATAAGTACATTAGAGCCAGGTAATATTAGAGGTTGATGTCCTACATATTGTCTTAGCTGTTTGTAGTATTCCATGTTAAATCATCCTTCCGATAATAATTGTAAAAGTGTATCTTAAATAATGGTACGATATGTATTAATAATTGAAACTTTCAATTAGGAAAAAACGTAAAACATAGTACTTATTAATAATAGAGGAAGTGAGCATCACATGACAAAGAAACTGTGGTTTCAAACAGGAGTAGCAATACTACTGACGCTAGTTATTATACGCATGTTCATGGAAGTCAAAAGTATTTTTTCACCGCTTTTGATCATTGGACAAACAATATTCTTACCATTACTTTTAGGTGGTGTTCTTTTTTATCTGTCACGTCCATTATTAAAATGGTTAGAATCAGTTAAATTCCCGAGATGGGCAAGTATTCTATCGGTATTTGCTGTTATTGGCTTAATAGGCTGGCTTTTTTATGCACTAATCGGTCCGCCACTCACGGAGCAGGTGAACAAATTAGTTAAAAACACTCCAGAAATAGTAGAAGACGTGGAGCAGTTTACAAAATATGCGCTATCTCAAAAAGATCTTTTACCAGAGACACTACAAGATACAGTGGATGATGCAACAGGGAAGATTAACGATATAGCTGTTTCAGCTGGTTCGTTGCTTTTCAAATTCATTCAAGGTGTGTTCCAAGGTATCTTTGTACTTGTACTTGTGCCGTTTTTCCTTGTCTATATGTTAAAAGACCATGAAAAGTTTGCACCCTTCGTTTCTAGTTTTGCTAAAGGGGAGAAAAAGACCTGGATTCGTAAGACTTTAGCAGATATTGATGATACATTGCGCTCATATATTCAAGGTCAATTATTTGTCAGTTTTTTAGTTGGATTGATGTTGCTGATTGGCTATTTTGCTATTGGATTAGAATATGCCTTATTACTAGCAATATTTGGAATGATGATGAATGTTATCCCGTTTTTAGGGCCCTATATTTCGGTGATACCAGCGATAATCATTGCCCTTACTCAAGAACCAAAGTTGGCAATTTATGTAGCAATTATTATGTTAGTGGCACAACAGATTGAAAGTAATTTCATCACACCGAATGTTATGGGGAAATCCTTAGATATTCATCCATTGACGGTCATTACAGTTATTTTGGCAGCGGGGAATATCGCAGGGTTATGGGGAATTATATTAGCTATTCCTACCTATGCAGTGATAAAGGTTATTTTAAAAAATATCTATGCTAACCGAGTGGGGATAAAGGATGCTGCTACAAAGTCAGTGTAGGAGGTAGAATTGGATGAAATTCCGTTCGAAAATGGATAGGACGTTTAAGATGATGATGTCGGTTGCGCTAGTTATTATTGCGTTAGCGATAATGTGGCCAGTAGCATACGAATTGTTCTATACAAATTCACCTGATTATTTGGCTATTTGGATTATGATTGCTTTATTTTTAGTATGTACCGGTTTTCTCATATGGATTTCTTTTGACATTCATTACATATTTTACGATGACTATTTATATGTCAAAGGAGGTCCTTTTCGAAGTAAAATAAAGTATAAGGATATGACGAAGGTAAATAAATCATCGAATATATTAGTGGGCTATCGTATTCTTTCTTCCAAGGATGCACTGGAAATTCATTATAAAAACTCGTTAATGGGGAGTATAATAATTTCTCCAGACAATCAGGAACAGTTTTTACAATTATTATTACAAAAGGCGCCACATGCTACCTCTAATGTAATACCTCACGTATAGCTAGCATTGGGGGCAGTAGATGATCGCTCTTGCATAGAATATTATTAATGGCATTCCAAGATGAAATCAATCATTCAGGGAAGAGGTGCATTATGGATAATGATAGCTTCAATAAGCCAAGTAATGACTTGATAGGGGATATTCTTAAAGAGTATTCGAAGACAGGTGGCATGGACAACTTAAAGGGCGCGGGGAAGCCAATATCGGAGGAATACTTAACCGGTGATATCTTTCAACACTTCCAAAAAATTGCGAAGGATGCTGGATATAAACCACACTGGTTAAAGCTTCAGCATGAGATAAGGAACGAACTGCATGATATTGCGAAAAATTATTTAAATGGTGAAAAAGAAGGACTACAATTTAGGGTAACAAAGGTAAACGATAAAATAATGCAGTACAATAAAGCATGTCCACCACCTATGCAAAAAGGATTGGTGAGATTAGAAACAATAGATTCCACCGCTAGCAGATGGTAATAATAACTAAGCCACAATCCTCTGGATTGCGGCTTTTTTGAGCGTTAACGTACTTCTTAAATAATTGTATTGACGGAAGTTCTATTTCTTATTAAAATATAAATGAGTTAACCTCTAACTTAAATTAAGTTAACTCATTTATTAAGGGGGAAACTTTTATGAGAAATGAACGTTTAAAAATGATGATTGTAGCCGCATTGTTTGCAGCTATCATAGCAGTTGCTGCACAAATCATGATTAATGTTCCACCTGTACCATTTACATTAATGACAATTGCGGTAATGCTAACAGCAACTATATTAGGAGCTAAGTATGGAACTCTTGCAGTAACGGTATATGTATTAATGGGGGTAATTGGAATTCCAGTATTTGCTGGGATGAAAGGTGGATTTGGTATTGTACTTGGACCGACAGGTGGATACCTGTTAGCAATAATACCTGCTGCGCTATTTGTCGGGTGGTATTTGGATACTTTTAAGTATTCGAGGATGCAAGCAATTATCGCAAATATCATAGCCGTATTTATCATACTAATACTTGGTTCTATTTGGTTGAAAATAGTAGCTGAACTTCCTTGGGATGCAGCGTTTAAAGGGGGAATGCTACCATTTATCCTTCCCGACCTTGCAAAAGCAGTTGTTGCTGCACTAATAGGCATTATTATTCGGACAAGACTGGTAGCGGCAAAACTAATATAAGCTTCTGTGTAAAGTCATTGTATAAAAAAAGCACTTGCTCCTAGTGGGATAGTGGAGCAAGTGTTTTTCTTATTTGGGGTATCGTTCTGAACTAAGTGAACGATTTTTTGTGTGGTTGTGGTCTTTTTCATCTAGAAATTCAATATTTATGTCCTCGACAGGAAGGGCATCTACAGTTTGCATGTCTTCGTGCATATCAAATAGGCTTTCCTTAGTGGTACGTACTCCATCGGGATTGTCAAGGATCCTTCCAGTTGCTTCCTTACGAATATCAGCCATTTTTAACCATGTTTAAAAGCATATGACTAAGGGCTTGTTGCTGCTCTTTGTCTCCACTTTTCCACAATTGTTGAAGAACATGTTCTTCTCGGTTGCGTGGTTCTTCGTGGTTGGCTAAATAACCAGCAACTTTTTCAGTAGCTTTAGCTAATGTTTCATCACTAAGTCCCATTTTTTCACCGGCTGCAACTTTTCCAGATAAATACGATTTAAAGTTAGAAAAATTTTGTAGAATTTGTTCTTTTTCTTCTTGACCAATACTATCAAGCTTAGCATCGACACGCTCATCTATATTGTTTCCCAATCTTCCTCACTCCTTTTTTATTGAACTCTACTTAGGTATGTCCAAAGAGTGTGCAATCATGCATGAGTAATCTAATAATTTTATTTTGATTGTGGACAAAAGCCACATTTTTGCAATCCCGGTATATCCTTTGAAAAGCAGCAAGTGGTTCTAACTGTTGTATTTAATAGTTCTGCGGGTTGTTGATCTTTCAAATAAAGTCGGAAATATTCTTTCGTACTAAATGACTCCCAAATGGAAGAATCCTTTAACAGATACCAATCATTTCTGGCTTTCTCTTCCAACGCGGGATTTTCAAAAAAGGTATAGTAATGCCATAGTAAGTAACCAAACACATTTTCCCAAAGAACTAATGGAGATATACTACATTTTGAGCGGAGTTGTTTGATTATAGAAAAACATTGTTGTTCCCATATAAGTTGAACATCCAATTTGCGATTTTCTTGTACGTCTCGAAAATATTCTGGAGGGATAAATGTACTGATTGTTTTATTCCCATATTCTGTTGTACTAAAAAACTGGAGCTGTTCTATAGGTCCATCCCAAATTTCATCATACATAGTCATCATATAAAACTGCATGGAGATGAACATTCCGACCCTTCTCATAAAGAAAGAAGCTGCAATGGGTTCATTAGGTGAAGAAGAGATTAGCTTAATAATAGGGAGTGCATTAGCGATATCATTCCCTTTGAATAATATTGTTCCGTTAGGTTGGATAAATACACTATAGTTATTTAATTGTTGGATTTGGTCACTCGATAAGTTTGTCATATATGTAGTATACATTTTTTTATAGAAACAGTTGACTTTTTAATTGAAAATGATTATCATTACCATATAGAAAGTTTCTCCTAGTTGAGAAGTTTAAAAACAGCGACTTTTCTCCAAATTGTAGCTGGTGATAGGCACACCTTAACCCCCTCAAAGTTGAGATAGTGCATAAATACGTCGGTAGCCTTTAATAGGTTACCGATTTTTTTATTGGAGCAAAAGAATTAATTCGACCTCCAAAATAATTTAACTTTATTTTCCAGTAAAATATAAACATAGGAAGTTATTTGTGAAGAACTTCACTAATCATTAACTGTTGACATCCACTTTAATACTATCTATAATTCTCAGAATATAAAGATTATTTAGATAAAACTTAATAATCCTTATCAATTGGGAAAATACTAAAGGATGGTGGATGTGTCGATGGATTTAAGAACAAGAGCATTACGATTGCATCGTGAAAGTAAGGGAAAGATGGAAGTTGTCTTTAAGGTTCCCATGAACAGCATGGAGGATTTAAGTTTAGCCTACTCACCAGGTGTTGCAGAACCGTGTATTGAAATCCACAACAATCCATCCACTATTTATGACTATACTGCTAAAGGAAACTTGGTTGCAGTAGTGACAGATGGTACTGCAGTATTAGGACTCGGTGACATTGGACCAGGAGCTGCCTTGCCTGTTATGGAAGGAAAAGCAATTTTACTAAAAAGGTTTGCTGGTGTAGATGCCTTCCCGATTTGTTTGGACACAAAAAACGTGGATGAAATAGTCCAAATTGTTAAGGCGTTAAGTCCAACTTTTGGTGCTATAAATTTAGAGGATATTTCGGCTCCACGTTGTTTTGAAATTGAAGATAGACTTCGCATGGAATTAGATATTCCTGTTTTCCATGATGACCAACACGGTACTGCAATTGTAGTAGGTGCGGGACTTCAAAATGCGATGAGACTAGTAAACAAAACAAGTAATAATGTTAAAGTTGTGATTAATGGAGCTGGCGCTGCTGGCATGGCAATTTTAAAAGTACTTCTCCAGTTGGGATATACTAATATCATTATGTGTGATTCAACGGGGATTATTTATGAAGGCCGAGAACAAGGGATGAATCCTATTAAACAATCGATTGCAAGTTTAACAAACCCACTTGGTTTAACAGGTTCTTTAAAAGATGCGATGGAATCATCAGATATATTTATCGGTGTTTCTGTAGCTAATTTACTGACAAAAGACTTAGTTCTCTCGATGAACACGGATTCCATTATTTTTGCACTAGCTAATCCTAATCCTGAAATTTCATATGAGATTGCAAAGGAGTGGGGAGTTAGAGTAGTAGCAACAGGCCGATCAGATTATCCAAACCAAGTAAATAATGTATTGGCTTTTCCTGGAATTTTCAGAGGCGCTTTAGATGTTAGAGCCACCGATATTAATGAGGATATGAAGTTGGCTGCCGTTGAGGCAATTGCTTCATTAGTAAATGACAATGAGCTTAAAGATGACTATATAATTCCAAGAGCTTTGGATGAAAGGGTTGTTCAGGTTGTGGCTTCAGCAGTAAGTAAGGCTGCAATTTCTTCGGGAGTGTCCACACTTTATGAGCCAGTACTTAAAAGTTAGTAAGTAATGGAAGGATATAGGGAAATATATCTTATTTAACGACTTAATGTAGTAATTAAGTCGTTTTTTGTCGTATATTTCATAGTTCAAATTACTATTCTAGAAAAATAATGAAATTTCCAAATATTTAAAATATAATAGATGTAGAAGGAAAATGAATGGTCATTCATTTTATTCTAAAAAAGGGTAAAGGGGATAGAGTATGGGAGCGTTCAAAATGCTAGGTCTGGAGTTAGCTAGGCTTACAGAGAAGAAAGGGGTGTTGTTTTCTGTATTAGGAGTATTACTAGTACCAATTGTTTATGTAGCAATCTTACTTTCAGCAACATGGAGTCCTTACGATAATCTAGATAATCTACCTGTGGCATTTGTGAACAAAGACTTAGGTGCAAACTCCGGGGGATCAGCCATTAATATTGGACAGGACTTAGTAGAAGAATTACAACAAAATCCTGCCTTAGGTTGGGAATTTGTCTCACAAGAAGAAGCAAACAAGGGGTTAAAGAGTCAGAAGTACTATATGGTAGTAGAGATTCCTGAGGACTTCTCTCAAAAAGCATCCTCTGTACTTGATGCAAATCCAGTAGTGCCAGAATTACGTTATATTCAAAATGAAGGCCTAAATTTCATGGCTTCTCAAGTAACAAAAAGTGCTACAGAAAAACTAAGAGAACAACTAGGCAATAAAATAACAGCAACCTATACTCAAACATTATTTTCTAGACTTGGAGATATTTCAAATGGCTTCGCTTCTGGTGCAGATGGATCCAATAAGCTTTTTGAAGGAACTACAACATTGAGTGATGGAACAAGCCAGTTACTACAATCTTTAAATGATAAGTCTGGTGATATTCAAAAGTTAGCAACTGGTGCTGCAACAGCGGAAAGTGGCGCAGGTCAACTTCTTAGTTCCGTAAAAAACGGAGAAGGTGATATTAAGAAGCTAGCGGCAGGTTCTAAAGAAGTGGTACAAGGTATTAATAGTCTTAAGGCTGGTTCCGAACAAGTACTAAATGGACTGAAATCGGCTAAAGCAGGTAGCGCTAGTTTAACTACCGGATTAGAAAAACAGTTACAACCAGGAAGTCAGCAATTAGCAAGTGGTTTAGGAAAAGTGACAGAAGCTACGAAAACGCTTACAGGAGGGTCGCAAGGATTAACAGAGGGATTAAAGGCATATTTAGGGAAGCATCCTGAACTTGCACAAGATATTGAATTTATGACTCTTGTTGGTACGAGTGATGCGGTATCTAAAGGTTTAACGCAATTTAGTCAACAAGTTCAACCTTTAAAAACAGGAGCAGATGCTTTAGTTGCAGGTGCTTCGCAACTGACAGCAGGTTCTAAACAGCTAGATGCAGGACTTAACCAATTAGTAAGTGGTCAAACAACAGCTACAGCTGGTATTGATCGTTTAAAAAGTGGTGCTACCCAAGTTGCGAATGGTAATGCAACAGTTTCTGCTTCTTGGACGAAAGTTGGTAATGCCGTTTCTGGACTTAAAGATGGACTAACTCAAATAAGTTCTGGAAACCAAACAGTGGCTGTTGGTTGGGAAACAATGACTTTAGGAGTTACTTCACTAAATGATGGTGCAACACAACTTAAGTCTGGTAGCCAAGAGCTTTCTACTGGATTAGCTGGTGGTGCTAGTGAGGTTAGTGGTATTCAAGTGAGTGATGCTAACATAGCGATGTTTGCAAATCCCGTAACTTTAACTGGAGAAAAGGTTAATAATTATAAATTCTATCGTGATTCTACAGCTCCTTATATTATGTCTTTAGCATTGTTTGTAGGTATCTTATTATTATCTTTTGTAGTTGAATTTAAACGACCAGTTACTACTCCAGGATCTGTGATTAGTTGGTATGCTAGTAAATTGATGCAGCTTTCTTTGTTTGCAATAGCACAAGCATTAATCGTGTCACTATTTACGTTAGTATTTATTAAACTACAAGTGGATAGTATTCCTTTGTTTATATTGTTCACTATTTTTGTTAGTTTAACATTTATGTCCATCGTATTTTTCCTAGTAACATTGGGAGGGAATATTGGTCGCTTTGTAGCACTTGCTTTTATTGTTTTGCAACTATCTACTACAGGATCGAATTTACCAATTCCGATGTTACCAGAAAATTTACAAGCATTAAGTAAATATCTACCGTTAACATACTCTAATGCAGGGTTTAAATCGATTATTTCTTTAGGAGATACAGGTTTCATGATTATGAATATGTGGTTCCTTCTAATTTGTTTAATCGTAAGCCTAATATTAACTTTTGTAGTCTTTGCTTTCAATTTTAAACGCGTTTCTACAAGCAATCATGAAAATGATGGATTAACTGGTGCAAACGTGTAATTGCATAATTAAAAGAGGATTGACGGCTGCTAAAGCTGTCAATCCTCTTTTTAAGAACAAAAGTGAGATAATGCGGGTCTAACACAGCACCCGAATCCACTTAATCTTAAAAATTATATTTTAGTTTGTCCTTTTAAAGCTCTCGTATTTAATAATTTTGTATAGTAACTATGTAAGAACATACCTAAAATAATAATTCCAAGTCCTATAAGTGCAATTGGTGCTGGTAAAGGCACATGTAGTAAAAACATTTCACCAATAATGACGAAAATGATTTCGGTTGACTGTGTCGCTTCTACAGCAGCTAGTTTCCCTTGGTGATTTCGAACTCGATCTGTTGCCATGAAAAATAGAATAGTAGCGATCACTCCAGAACTCACAGCTACAATAAATGATTGAAACACTTGGCCAGAAGATGGTAAACCTACGGTAAAAATCGCATAAATACCCATTAAAATCCAGGCAGGCATAGACGCAACAGTCATGCCTAAAACGCGTTGAAATGTATCCAAGCGTCCATTCAAATGTTCCATCATTTTACGATTCCCTAAGGGATAAGCGAATGCAGCTATAAGTACAGGTAAAATCCCTAAAAAAATCATTTGCAAATTAACTGTATCTGTATTTGGAATTTGTATAAGAATAATTCCTACTAAAATAAGTAGGGAAATAAATAATGAGACGACCGGGATTTTTTGTTTAATGATTCTGTTTTCCATTTTTATCAAAAATAATGGCGCAAGTAAAACTCCAGCAACAATCGTGAATTGCCACATTCCAGATATTAACCAGCCAGGTCCATAAGCTGCTGCAAAAGTGAGCGGTGCATAAAATAATACAAATCCTACAAAGCTCCATAGAAACCAAGCGGCAGGTGCAGATTTTATTTCTTTATAGGTTTCAAATAAACCTTTTCGATAGTAGACAATGATGAATAAAAAAGGCAGCATGAAGAAATATCGAAGGGAGGAGCTCCAAATCCAACTCCCCCCAGATATTTCCATAGAACGATTAAGTATAAAGGTTACTGCAAAAAATAGGGAGGCTAAAATACCTAGTAATATTTCGCGCATATTAGCACCTGCTTAAGCCTGCTGTTCAAACGACTGGATAATACCCTTTACAACTTCTGTTGATTTTGCCATATCATTTACAGAGATGAACTCGTATTTTCCGTGGTAGTTTTCCCCACCTGTAAATACATTAGGTGTAGGCATTCCCATATAGGAAAGCTGTGAGCCATCTGTTCCTCCACGTACTGGAATAATAAGTGGTTCTATATCTAAAGCAATCATCACATCTTTTGCTACATTTAAAATTTCAATAACAGGTGTGATTTTTTCACCCATATTGTAGTATTGATCGTTTAACTCTACAGAGATAGCAGTTGCTCCGTATTCTGCTTTAATCTTTTCAGCAGTATCTAGGAATAATTGTTTTTTCGCTTCAAATTTCTCACGGTCATGGTCACGAATAATATAGCTAAGCTCTGTTTTTTCTGTATCGCCATTAATATTCATCAGATGTATAAAACCCTCGTATCCATCGGTTTTTTCAGGTACTGCATCTGTTGGCATGTGAGATTGAAATTTTGTAGCCATTGTAATGGAGTTCACCATTTTGTCTTTTGCAGAGCCTGGGTGCACACTTTTCCCATTTGTAATAACCTTGGCACTAGCTGCATTAAAGCTTTCATATTGTAATTCTCCTAATGGACCACCATCCATTGTATAGGCAAAGTTTGCTCCGAATTTTTCCACATCAAATTTATGAGGACCACGCCCGATTTCTTCATCTGGTGTGAATGCCACTCGAATTTTCCCGTGTTTTACTTCTGGATGTTGGATAAAATATTCCATTGCCGTCATAATGATGGCAATTCCTGCTTTATCATCGGCACCAAGAAGCGTAGTACCATCTGTAGTTAATAGTGTGTGACCAACATAATTTTTTAATTCAGGGAAGTCTTGAACAGTCATGACAGTATGCTCATTGAGAGTAATATCTTGTCCGTCATAGCTATCGATTCGCTGTGGATTTACATTTTTTCCCGTGTAATCTGTAGCTGTATCTACGTGAGCTAAGAAACCGATTGTTGGCATTTCTTTATCAGTATTAGCGGGTAAAGTGGCGAAAAGATAACCGTTTTCGTCTAATGTAATTTCCTCTAAACCAACTGTAGTCAATTCTTTTTTCAGCTCATGGAGTAAGTCCCATTGACCTTCAGTGGTTGGACATGTTGTACTTGAAGCATCGGATTGTGTATCTATTTTTGCATAGCGCACTAGTCGCTCTATTAAAGTCTCTTTCATGAGATTAAATCTCCTTTCGATTTGTAAAGCTAGTTCTTATTTTAACAGATTCTTTCGAGTTGCGGAATAATGAATGCTAAGAGCAAACATAAATTGAGCTCCGTAATAAGAAATCATTATAAGTGCATCTGAGAAAGGAATATCTATTATGAATTTATTAATAGCAAGGGTTGAATCCGAAAAGATAAATAAAATAGCCCCAATAATAACAAATTTGTTTGCAGTTTGGAAAGCGTTCCAACCCATCGTCAGAATAACTGTAATATAAATAATAACTGCAAGCGCTAACACTGTATCTCCTTGAGACCAAAGTGTTCCAGCTAACCAAATTACCATTGATAACCCGTATATTAATAGCAATGCGATTGCCCATTTCGGAATGGATGTTTGTTTGATGTTTCTAAATGCGAAGATATACCAAATATGTCCGATCAAAAAGGTTATAAGTCCGACTATAAACCAATAGATTAATCCGTCAGCAAACATACATACAGTGAGTCCGATTAAAATAAGTGTCTTGTACTTTTTAGTTTCTCCTCCAGATTGTAGAGAAGCAAACAATATAATAAGTAGCATCGGAATAAGTTTAAAAATAATCTTTGTCGATACAGGGTCACTTGGAATAAAAAAAATATAAATAATACCCATAATTGCAATTAAAACCCCAATAATTTTGCTCCACATAAAACAAACACTCCCCTTTCTTATTAAATTCGTTACGGAAGATAAAACTTCCTCCACATTGTATGCGAATCTAAATAAAAAAAAGAACCAGCTGCCATAGTGAATAGGGCAACTGGTTGTATTTCTGATTGGTATTGTCTTGTGGAAGTTGAGCTTTATTTATTAGTAAGCAGTCCAACCAGCATCAGCGGCAATAATTTGCCCATTAACGAAGCTTGACTCATCAGAACCTAAGAATACTGCAAGTTGTGCAATTTCTTCTGGTTGACCGACACGTGGCATAGTACCGCTACCTGTTTGCTGACGACCCATACCGAATTCAGAAAGGCTAGTCATAGAATTTTGAATATTAGTCATGACGCCACCTGGAGCGATTCCGTTACAACGAATCCCTGAGTTAGCGTACATATAAGCTGTATTTTTAGTTAAACCAGACACTGCATGTTTAGATGCTGTGTATGCTGCACCTGCGCGAGCACCACGTAATCCACCTGCAGAAATGTTGTTAACGAATACTCCGTGTCCTTGTTCTAAGAAAATGTTAGTTGCTATACGCATTGCACGCATAACGCCAGTAGTATTTACTGCGAATAACTGATCCCATTTTTCATCAGTAATTTCACCAACAGGCTCCATTCCATCCATGATCCCAGCGTTATTTACTAAAATATCTAATTTACCAAATGCTGCTTTTGTTTCAGCGAATAAGTTTTCTAAATCAGCAAGTACTGCTACGTTTGTACGGTTAGCGATTGCTTCTCCGCCAGCTGCTTTAATGGCTGCTGCCACAGTTTCTGCACCTTCTAAATTGTAGTCGGAAACAACGACTTTTGCGCCTTGTTTTGCATATGCCTCAGCGATAGATTTCCCCATCCCAGAAGCCGCGCCTGTAACGATAGCTACTTTGTCTTGTAATCTCATAATTATTTCCTCCTCATATGTTATTATACAGTTGTACAATAACAGTATAGTTTAAAATGAAAACGTATTCAATCAACAGTTATCGCAATAGTTGTGCAATATCAAACACATATTGCAATAAGTGTTTGATAAGGAGAGATATTATTGAAAACAAAAGATTTAAGAGTCGTGAAGACAAAAAAAGCTATCTATCAAGCATTAACTCATATATTAAGAAACAAAAGTCTGACTGATATTAATGTGTCCGAGCTTTGTAGACAAGCCGGTGTAAATAGGGGGACTTTCTACTTCCACTATGAGGAGGTTGGAGATGTTTTTAAGGAATTTTTTGAAGAGGTCATTTTAGATTTGCAAGAATCTTATAAAGAACCATATAAATACATTTCTGCACTTCAATTAAAGTCTTCAGTTTACAAAAATCTAGATCCAAAAACAGTTCGTATTTTTCACCATGTCAAAAAGTACGAAGACTTTTACCGTATTATTTTATCAGACAATGTGTCTACAACATACTACTACATGTTTTTTGATGCAATCCGTTCGAATTTTATAGAAGATAGTAAAATAGGGGAGTATGATGAATCTAAAAAATTTGTATATTCTTTTATGACAAATGCAATAATTGGTTTAATTATTGAATGGCATCGAAGTAATTTTAAAGAGTCCGTTGATGACATGAACATTCATTTAGTTCAAACATTGAACGCGATAGCGAGGAATTAGTGAACTTGGTATATATGGTATTTCCTATATTTGAAGAATAAAAGAATAAGTGGAGAAATAAGGAAGATTAAAAAGTTGTACAAAAAAGACTCATCGAGAGGATGAGTCTTTTTAATCAAAAATTAAACTTCTTGTAAAGCGTTGCTTAATTACTTGCGTACAGTTTTTAAGGCAGTTGTCCAAGGGATAACTTGATCTAGCATTTGGTTTACTGAATCAGCTTGTACTGCTGCTGGTTTGAAGTCTGTACCATTTTCAAAGTCTGTAAACAAAGATAGTGCTGGATGTACACGTACATGCGCTACTAGTAATTCACTTAAAATACCACGTAAATGCTCGGTTGCTCGAGCCCCACCTACTGAACCGTAAGATACGATTCCTGCTGCTTTGTTGTTCCACTCTTCACGTAAATAATCTAAAGCATTTTTAAGTGCTCCTGTGATTGAGTGATTGTATTCTTGAACGATGAATACAAATCCGTCTTGTTTTGCAATGGCTGCTGACCAAGCTGCTGCACCTGATGCGTCGCCGCCTGCTTCACCTAATAGAGGTAATTTGAAATCTGCAATGTCAATAATTTCATATTCTGCGTCTCCACGCTTGTCGGCTAACTCTTTTACCCATGCTCCAACTTGAGGACTAACGCGTCCTTCACGTGTACTTCCTAAAACGATACCAATTTTCATCATGTCATTTCCTCCTGTTTGCTCTTCATTTGAATTTAATCCGAATATTTTTTTCATAAAGCTCATGTTTATACCCCAAATCTTTACTTATTTTTTTGTGCCAGTTTTTCATCAAGTGATAAGTTAATTGGATTAACTAAGACAAAGTAAATACCGATAGCCAAGTAGACTAGTTCTAATTCGTATCCAGCGGATACACCATCGCCTAATAATCCGAATGATAATTTCGCTGAGAAAATTGCTCCTAGCATTATTACCGCAAATAGCCCGCTAATTACTCGTGTTCCAAGTCCAACTACCAGTAATGCTCCACCGACTAATTCAATAATCGCAATTGCGTATGCTAGAGATCCTGGTAAACCAAGGAACTCAAAATATCCAACGGTATTTGAAATACCACCTTGGAATTTTGCTATGCCATGTATTAAGAACATAAGTCCAAACATGACACGTAAAATAAGTGTTGCAAGTTGTTGCTTCTTCATAATAAAAAAATCCTCCATTTAAGTTACTTAACGTAACTTACTATAATATAGTTATTAACTAAACGCAATATATTTGATTACTAAAAGTAATGTAAGAGATAAAAAAATGAGTTTCTGCTTATATATCAGAAACTCATTGAGTAAGAAAGCTATAGAAATTTAAGGAAATCAAAGAAGAACAAGCATCCTAATGAATGCTTGTTCTAAATACTATTCTTTCCAAGGTGGATAGAAAGTTACGTAAGTTCCTGCTATAAAATCATGAATTGCTCGTTTATCTTCACGAATCCCAACCATAAAGGCACTAACAATACCAGCAATGCCAAATGTTAACGCGTAAATAAGACCAGCGATTAATTGTCGTTTAATCATTGTCCAAAAACTAACATCAGTCTCATCTAAGTTCACAATACGAATCCCAAGAATTCTCTTACCTACAGTGTATCCAGTCCAAACGACAGGTAGCAATATGAAATATATATACGACCCAATAGTAGTAAACCATGTATCACTTTCCCCAAATATAAGATAACTAATAATGGCTAGCGGCGCCCCCATGATAATGCCATCGAATAAACTAGCACCAAATCTTATCCAAAAACCAGCTGGATTCATATTCTCCAACTCCTTTCAATACCTATAATGCAGAGTCATCCACACTATTTAAATACTCCTCAATTGAACCAATGACTGATTCTACACAACCATCCTCAAATGGAGAGATTAAATTCGCTTCTGCTACTAATTTAGTAAATGATTTCGATCCTCCAAGCTGGCAAAGATGTAAATAATCCTTCCAAGCAGCTTCATGATCTTCTCTTGAGCGTTTCCAAAATTGGAATGCACAGATTTGAGCTAGTGTATAGTCGATATAATAGAATGGACTAGCATAAATATGTGCTTGACGTTGCCAGAATCCACCAGCTTCGTAATAACTATTTCCATCATAATCAAGATGAGGTAAATAAATTTCCTCGATCTTCTTCCAAGCAGCCTTACGCTCAGCGGGAGACATCTCCGGATTTTCATATACCGCATGCTGGAATTCATCCACTGCAACTCCGTAAGGTAAAAACAGAAGTCCACTGCTTAAGTGAGAAAACTTATATTTGTCGGTTTGCTCTTTAAAGAATAATTCCATCCAAGGCCATGTAAAGAATTCCATACTCATCGAATGGATCTCACAGGACTCAAAAGTCGGCCAAACATACTCCGGGATACCTATGTTACGACTTGTATATACTTGGAAAGCATGACCTGCTTCATGCGTTAATACATCAATATCTCCTGATGTTCCATTGAAATTAGAGAAAATATATGGAGATTCATAGTTATCGATGAATGTACAATAACCTCCAGCTTCTTTCCCTTTTTTTGCAACTAAATCCATCAAATCACGATCAATCATAAACTGGAAGAATTCAGCAGTTTCAGGAGAAAGCTCCTCATACATTTTCTTCCCATTTTCCACTATCCACTCCGGAGAACCTTGTGGTGTTGCGTTCCCACTTAAGAAGTTAAAAGGCTCATCATAATACTTCAGACTGTCTACGCCTATGCGTTTTGCTTGTCGCTCATAAAGTCTAGTTGCAACAGGAACGATAAAATCACGGACCTGATCACGGAATTTTTTTACCATCTCTGCATTGTAGTCGATACGGTTCATACGAATATAGCCGAGCTCTACAAAGTTATTGTACCCGAGAGTTGTTGCTATTTCATGGCGTACTTTTACTAGTTGATCATAAAGGTCATCAAATTTCGCTTCATTTTTATGGAAAAATCCACTACTAGTCTCTTTTGCTTTTTTACGAGTATCACGATCGGTAGATTCAGCATATGGTCCCAACTGTGCAAGTGTTAATGTTTCCCCGTTAAATTCTACTTGTGCGGAAGCAACTAGCTTCGAGTAGTCGGATGCAAGTTTATTTTCTTTTTGCATAAGAGAGATAATTTCCGGTGAGAATGCCTTAATCTGATAATCTGCCAAATCGAATAGTTGATTGCCCCATTTATCCTCCAGTTCATCTCGAAAAGGTGATTCGACCAACGCTTTGTAGTATTCAGTAATCATCTCTTCAATTTCAGGATTCGTTTCATCAAAATAATCACGCTCTTTTTGATAGAACTCATCATTAGTATCGATAGATGCACGAATATAAACTAAGTTTGCTTGTGTAGAATAATCATTGCGAAATGCATTGATATTCTCAATTGCTTCATTCTGTTCTGCTACAGAAGAAGCTTCTTTAAATTTTGTTAATAACTCTCTAAATGTAGATTTGTCTTGTTCTAAATTTGGACGTTTATATTCATAATCGTTAAATGTAACCAATGGAATTCCCCTCTCTATCGTTTCGCTTTACGAAACTCCTTATTCATATTGTTTATTATTTTCAGATAAATTGCAACCGCATTTTTACATATTGATGATTTACAAACGTTATTATATAATGTTTGTAAATTAATAAACAAAGATTGGTTGTGTTTGTATATGGAAGTGTCAGAATTACTTTGGAGTGCCTCTTCAGAACAGTTAAAGTCAGGGTATGCTGAAGAAGACGAAATGTATATATGTATTATGTGCGGTTTTAAAGTTGAAAAGGGATTCATTTATCCAAAGAATAATATGTTATATGAAGCAGAAAAATTCATGAAGCATCATATTGAAATGGAGCATGACTCTGTTTTTCAATATCTAATAGGGCTTAACAAAAAATTTACTGGCTTAACCGAACATCAAAATAGCCTATTACGCCTCTTTTATGAGGGTAGAAGTGATGCAGAAATACAAACAGAGTTAGGAATTGGAAGCTCTTCTACGATTCGAAATCATCGTTTCGTATTAAAGGAAAAGGAGCGACAAGCAAAAGTGTTTTTAGCGATGATGGAATTGTTAAAGGCAAAAGACAATCATGCACCGACATTTTTACCGCTTCATAAGACTGCAACGATGGTGGACGATCGGTATAACATCACGCAAGAAGAACAAAAAGATATCGAAAGTAAATTCTTCCCAGACGGAATAGATGGACCTCTTATGAAATTTCCGAGGAAAGAAAAGCAAAAACTAGCAACCTTAAGAGTTCTGATCCAAAGATTTGAAAAAGGAAAAACTTACACAGAGAAAGAAATAAATCATGTACTAAAGAATGTTTATGAGGATTTCGTAACATTAAGACGTTACTTAATAGAGTATGGATTTTTGGACAGACAAGACGATGGTAGTGCGTATTGGGTGAAAAACTAAATAGAAGGATGGAATATAAATGGATCGCAAAAAAGAATTAAAACAAGAATATAAAGAAATTAAAATCGAGGGCGGAATTTACGTCATCACAAACAAACGAAACGGTAAAAAGTATGTAGCTTCTACACCTAATTTTAAAACGTTGAATGGGGTTAAATTTACATTAGAAAACGGACTCCATTCAAATAAAAATCTGCAAAAGGACTGGACTCAGTTCGGCAAAGATAATTTTGACATAGAGCATATGGAGATTATTAAAAAAGAGGAAACTGAAAGTAGGGTAGGCAAAAAAGAATTAGAAAGGTTATTGGAGAAATGGTTAGAAAAACTACAACCTTACGGTGAAGAAGGGTATCATAGCTAATATGAATTTTATGGAATAGTAAAAAGATGGGTATCAAGAAGATAACACGATAATTACTTAATACCCTTCTATTTGTAACAATCAATTCCCCAAAATATATGCCTTTAACAACGCGACACGTTCTCGCGTACGAACCTTGAATTCAACCACTTTGGGAGTTTTAGCAGCCACGACATCTGATTTCCATCCTATTTTACTTGCTAGTACTTTGGATCGTTGTAAATGGTAGTCGCTTGTTATAAGGGTAACGGAGTCGATATTACTGGGTAGTAATTCTTGTGAAAACAGTAGATTTTCATATGTTGAGGTGGCTTTGTCTTCTAAGATGAGTCGATCTTCGGCTATGCCATTTTCCAATAGAAAATCTCTCATCACCACGGCCTCTTCGATATCTTCATCGGGACCTCGTCCACCTGAAAGTACTAATTTTACATGGGTATATTTTTGGGCATACGCAAGAGCAGCGTCCAATCGATATTGTAAAGCAAAAGAAGGGATATTCCCTTTTTTCACTTTGGCACCAAGCACAATAGCATATTGATTGGTGCCATCTGCTTTAGGATTTTGACCACTCTCAAGCCAATTACTCGTGAGAACCCATATCCCAATTCCACTAGAAACAATCACTACTAATGGGATAAGCACGATCCACCTCATTTTCTTCTTCATGATATTCACTCATTTCATACAGATGGTTTCTTCTTACTTAAGAAAGTGGAGATTCTCATCTCTTCCTTTCGCATTAAACGACGGAAATTCTCGAGATGTAGTACAACAGCCATCAAAAATAGAAATCCGGCAATAGCCATTGGCCCTACTCCTTCTGCAAACCAAATGGATGCACCGATAAAAACAAAGTAAAAAACAAACACACCAATTAATAAATAGTCCGTTAATAATGTAGTTCCGATTAATAATATAAGTCCGATTAAACCAAGCGGCCAGCTAAGAGCAAGTAGTACACCAATAAGGGATGCAGTACCTTTACCACCTTTAAATTTAGTGTAAAGAGGGAAGTTATGTCCAAGTATTACAGCAGCACCTGCACTATATAGCAGGATGTCCTGTTCCACTATCGAAAAATGTGCGTACTGTGAAACCCAAAAACCCGTCCCAATTACGACTATAACTCCCTTTAAAATATCAATTATGGCAACTAAAATGCCATATTTTGCACCAAGAACAACAGCTGCATTTGAGGCGCCAGAATTTTTTAAACCCTCTTTTTTAATATTTACCCCACTCAGATACTGAGCTATTTTAGAACCATGAATGGACCCAACAAGATAACTGATCACAAGGATACAAATCATCGGAATGAGCATTTTTTTCACCCCCATTAACTTCAATATATTAAACGAATGAAAAGATGAGAAGTTTCAGAATTTTAAAGTATATGTTTTTTAATTATTCAAAAAAGTATTGACAAATAGATTGGTAGAAATCTATACTGTGTAACAAGATGGAAAACTAAATCTAATACTCTTATCAAGAGTGGCGGAGGGAATAGGCCCTACGATGCCCGGCAACCAACAAGTTCTCAACTTGGAAAGGTGCTAAATCCTACAAATTCTAAATTGAATTTGGAAGATAAGAGGAGGAACATGCGAATTTGCACCCTCTTCTTAATTGAAGAGGGTTTTTTGTTTGTTCTAATCCTCCCTCGCCTCCATAAGCGTCCATCTAACTACATTTTAGGAGGAATTCAAATGACCAATCTACAAAAAGAAACACTACTTTTACACGGTGGCCAACAACCAGATCCAGTGACTGGGTCACGAGCAGTACCCATTCATAAGACAACATCCTTTGTATTTAGAGATACAGAACATGCACAAAACCTATTTGCTCTTGCAGAAACAGGTAATATCTATTCACGTATTACGAATCCAACTGTGGATGTATTTGAACAACGAATTGCATTATTAGAAGGGGGAACGGCAGCAGTTGCATTTTCTTCAGGAATGGCAGCTATCGCATTTTCTATATTAAACATTGCAGGAGCAGGAGACGAAATTATTGCTGCTGAGAATTTATACGGTGGTACGTTTAATCTATTTGCTCATACATTGCCGCGATATGGTATAACGGTGAAATTTGTAGATTCTACGGATCCAGAAAATTTCCGAGCTGCTGTGACAGATAAAACGAAAGCATTTTTTGGAGAAATTATAGGAAACCCAAGCTTAAATGTATTAGATATAGAAAACGTAGCAGCCATTGCTAACGAAGTAGGAGTGCCTTTACTTGTAGATAGCACATTTGCTACTCCATATGGATCGAACCCTATTAAGTACGGTGCTCATGTCGTAATTCATTCAGCGACTAAGTGGATTGGTGGTCATGGTACTACGATTGGTGGAGTTGTAGTAGATGGAGGAAACTTCAATTGGGACTCCGAGAAATTTCCAGGATTCACACAACCGGATGTGACCTATCATGGTCTAAGATATGGAATTGACGTTCCAAACGTGGCATTTGCAGTGAAATTACGCGTTCAATTGCTTCGTGATTTTGGTCCAACTTTAAGTCCTGAAGCAGCTTTTTCCTTTTTACAAGGACTAGAAACACTTCATTTACGCGTACCAAAGCATAATGAAAATGCTCAAAAAATTGCGGAGTACTTAGAAAGTAACGAAGAAGTAACTTGGGTTAACTACTTAGGTTTAGAAAGTCATCCCTCCCATGAGCTTGCTAAAAAGTACTTACAGAATGGTTTTGGTTCCATCCTAACTTTTGGAGTGAAAGGTGGTAAAGAGGCAGGTCGTAATATTATCGATAATATTGAGATTTGGTCGCATGTAGCTAATGTCGGGGATGCTAAATCGCTAATAATCCACCCTGCATCTACAACACATCAGCAGTTAACTCCTGAAGACTTGGTGAAATCGGGCGTTACAGAAGACTTAATTCGCTTGTCTGTTGGACTAGAGGCGGTTGAGGATTTACAGTCTGCCCTTGATAAAGTACTTGTGGGAAAAACAAATGTCCTCTCTAGATAGAATTTTATTGATAATTGAGTAAAAATGGGCTACAATATGTAAAATAGTTCTTCGTATATGAATGCGATTAGATTTTACAAATTGAAGCAAATTGGAACTCAATTGTGCAAATTCAGTTGGAGGAGATAGCATGGCGACGATAAAAGCAGCAATCCTAGGTTTCGGAACAGTCGGGCAAGGGATTTACAACATTGTAAATGAAAAAAGAGAAGATCTGAAAAAGTCTTTAGGATTAGAACTAGAAATTAGTGCGATCCTCGTAAACAATGTTGGAAAAGAAAGAATGGCTACACCTGGTGTGTTAGTAACTGATAACTTTGAGGATATTATTAATATACCTGGACTCCAAGTGGTATTCGAGGCAATTGTAAATGAGGAACCGGCATATAACTACTTATGTAGAGCGATTGATAAAGGATGTCATGTAATAACAGCAAATAAAGTAATGTTCTCCAAATATAGTATTCCATTACATGAGCGTGCAAAGTCTCGTGGAGTATTTATAGGCTATGAAGCAACAACAGCCGGCGGAGTTCCAGTTATTAAGACATTAAAAAATCTATTACAAGTTAACTCAGTGAAAAGAATCCAAGGGATCTTAAATGGTACGTCGAACTACATTTTGACACAAATGCGTCAGGATGAATGTCCATTTGATGACTCATTAAAAGAGGCGCAGGACCTTGGTTATGCAGAAGCAGATCCATTTAACGATGTGTCCGGGCAAGATGCTTTCCGAAAACTGATGATACTAAGCGCACTAGCGTTTAAAAAACAGCCCAATTGGAACGATGTTCGTGTAGTTGGTATTGATGAAATCTCATTAGAGGATGTCCGCAAAGCCAAAGAACAAGGACTACGTTATCGCCATGTAGCAGAAATAGAGCAAGACGAAAACGGTGAACTATACGCATCAGTTGGTCCACAACTAGTAGGGCCAGATCATCCATTATACTCAATAGAAGGTGTAAACAACGCAGTTGCACTAGATACAAACTATATTGGAACATTAACATTAGTCGGTCCAGGAGCAGGTATGTACCCAACAGCAAGTGTGATGGTAGAAGATTATGCAGAAATAATCGGAAAAAGAGCTGGATTCTTTATTACGATATAATTTTTAGTTTAGGGTACTAGTATATTTTATTTGCTTACTTGATTGAAGTGGAGGGCGGCGACTCCAGCGGGAAAAGCGAGACAGTCGAGACCCCGCAGGGAGCTTAGCGACCGAGGAGGCTCGGCCTCGCCCGCGGAAAGCGTCCGCCTGAAGCGAAAATCAACGGTATTGTTTACAGGACCTATTAATAAAAAAGGACATTCTCCTCATTCGGAGAACGTCCTTTTCCTTTGTATTAATCTTCGTCTTTTACATCAATATCATCCGGAATCGGAGTATTTCGCCATTCATCGATTTGTCGCTTCAAATCCTCAATTTGCAGTAAGTGCGTTTCAAATTGAGAACTATTCACGTAATACTCTTCCCCATCAAAAATAGCACGAATTTTTTTCTCTGAAATATATCGTTTTACTTGATCAATAGGCATTGATAAATAATTCGCAGTTTCTTCTACTGTCATATACATGTAAAATGCCTCCTATCCTTATTAGTATAAGATACGATTGGCGGTAACTCAATATGTGCTATATTGGAAGTTAGAAAATGTGGAAAGGTAGGGAGAAAACTTGACCGTATTACCATACATATTTGTTCTACTTGGTGCTATTTTATGGGGGACAACAGGCACTGCACAAACATTTTTACCAGACAGTGCGCATCCTTTTATCATTAGTGCTGGACGATCAGCAACAGGTGGATTATTCCTGCTGATCATTATGGTTTTATTAAAAAAAATTAAATTCCGTTCATGGCCCTGGAAGCAAACACTATACGCCGCTATATGTATCTCTTTGTTTCAGCTCTTATTCTTTTCTTCTGTACGTTTAACAGGTGTAGCTGTAGCAAGTGTGGTTGCCATTGGAAGTGCACCAGTATTTTCAGGTTTAATAGAATGGATATTTTTAAAGATGCGCCCTACAAAAGTGTGGGGATTCTCGACTGGCTTAGCTATTATAGGTTGTATGTTATTATTTGTTACAAAAGGTGAAGTGAGTATAAATCCATTTGGGGTTCTGTATTCCTTAATCGCGGGTATTATCTTTGCATTGTATACAATGACAAGTAAATCTATGTTGCAAAAAGAAGAGGCAATGTCGGTCGTTGCAATGACTTTTTCACTAAGTGCTTTACTGTTGACGCCTTCTTATTTCCTATTTGACGTGAGTTGGTTGAATGATGCAGGAAACATAGGAATCATTTTTTACTTGGGAATAGCAACAACTAGTATTGCATATGTATTATACGGCTGGGGTCTTCGTAAAATACCCGCCTCCTCTGCGTTAACTTTGTCTCTGGCAGAACCGACGACAGCTGCTTTACTTGGGGTAGTTGTGGTAGGGGAAATTCTTAGTACAACCTCTTGGATGGGGATTGGTTTATTGCTTGGGAGTATCGCTATTTTAACACTAGGGAGTAAATCGGCTAGGGGACAATCTGAAGGCGTAGGTAAAGTGTCTGTTTAACTAAGACTGTAAATAAGGAGGGCTGTTTCGAGAAATCGGAACAGCCTTTAATTATTATTCTAGTTTAAAACCCTAACACTGCTCGAACATCTGTCATATAAGACTGACTTACCGGTAATTCGGTTCCGTCCTGTAACTGTATTAACAAATTAGAAGAAAAATCGCGGACGATTCGGTCGATAAATGAAATATTAACAATATAAGAGCGGTGAATACGTAAAAAGTTATCTGGTAACCGGAGTTGTAATTCCTTCAAAGGGATACTAGTTTTATAAGGCTCTTTATTGGCGTAGAACCATGTCTTTTTTTGAAGACTTTCAATATGAGACACTTTTTCAATAGAGATTGGTTTCCATTCGTCTTCCTGCTTCCCCGTTAAAAACTTATAAGGAGAAGTAATGGGAACTGCATGATGAGGGGGGAGTATAACAACCAATGCCGCTTTTTCCCCATTAATCTCAATTGGATAACCAATTCCGTAATAGGGAACTTGAAATAATGCATCTTCTAAAACAGCTTCTATTCTACATCCTTTCGTCAGTACTAGATCAGCTACACTATTAGGATGGATTTTCTGTCCTGCTTTTAGATGAAGATCATGCCCTCCTGCTTGGTAGTATATATACTGATCTCTAGCCGCTATAGCGATAGAGGCCTCTTTGGGCACCCATTCCTCCATTATTAAACTATACTGTTTTAGTTGCTCTATTTTAAAATCCACTAATACACCTCGTTTTTTTATATTCTGTGTTCATCTCACTAATTCTTCGTTCGTCCTAAAAAAACAATATTTCATCCAAATATCTATACAAAAAACAACTTTCTGTTATATATTAGATTACAAGAAAAGGAACTGTTATGATACAGTAAAAAAGTCGTATTTTTAAACAGTGTTCCTCTACAAAATATTAAGGGGTGTATGTACATGTCAAAAAGACAACAACAGGTAGAAGAGCTTCAACAACAATGGAAAGAAGAAAACCGTTGGAACGGTATTGAACGTCCATATTCTGCAGAAGATGTAGTGAAATTACGTGGCTCGGTCATTATTGAACAAACATTAGCGCGAAAAGGTTCAGAACGTTTATGGAAGTCGCTTCATCAAGAAGACTTCATCAATGCCCTTGGAGCTTTAACTGGTAATCAGGCAGTGCAACAGGTAAAAGCTGGACTTCAAGCAATTTACTTAAGTGGCTGGCAGGTAGCAGCAGATGCAAACCTTTCAGGTCAAATGTATCCAGATCAAAGCTTATACCCTGCAAACAGTGTGCCGGCAGTAGTAAAACGTATTAACCAAGCGTTACAACGTGCAGATCAAATTGACCAAGCGGAAGGTAGAGAAGATCAGTTTGACTGGTTTGCACCTATTATTGCAGATGCAGAAGCTGGGTTTGGCGGACCATTAAATGTTTTCGAACTGATGAAAGGTATGATTGAAGCTGGAGCAGCGGGTGTCCATTTAGAAGATCAACTTGCTTCTGAAAAGAAATGTGGACATCTTGGTGGGAAGGTTCTTCTACCTACTCAAAATGCCATTCGTAATTTAGTATCAGCTCGACTAGCAGCAGATGTAATGGGGGTTCCAACTGTATTAATTGCACGTACGGATGCAGATGCGGCAGATATGGTAACGAGTGACATTGACCCACGTGACGCAGATTTCATAACTGGTGAAAGAACACCTGAAGGGTTCTTCAAAACAAAACCAGGAATTGACCAGGCAATCGCACGTGGTTTAGCATACGCGCCATACGCGGATCTTATATGGTGTGAAACTTCTCATCCTAGTTTAGAGGAAGCTAAACAATTCGCTGACGCTATACATGCAAAATTCCCAGGTAAATTGCTAGCGTACAATTGTTCACCTTCCTTCAACTGGGAAGCAAACTTGGATCAGGAAACAATTGCAAAATATCAAGTAGAGCTAGGGAAGATGGGTTACAAATTCCAATTCGTAACACTAGCAGGGTTCCATGCGTTGAACCACAGCATGTTTGAACTAGCGCATGATTATAAAACAAATGGTATGGCAGCATACTCTAAACTCCAACAAGCAGAATTTGCAAATGAAACAAAAGGATATACAGCTACGAAACATCAACGTGAAGTTGGGACCGGATACTTCGATGAGATCTCACAAATCGTGTCAGGTGGAACTTCCTCTACTACAGCGATGAAAGGCTCTACAGAAGTAGCACAGTTTGCTTAAACCAAACATGGGGATGGGAGGTTAATGATAAATGGAACAACTAACGACTAAAAGGATTGAAATTTTAGGGAAAGAGGTTGAAGGCATTGACGAAATTTTAACGCTAGAAGCATTAGATTTCGTAGCTTCCCTCCATCATCTCTTTGATAAGAGAAGAAAAGAATTGCTACAAGCACGTCAGTTTCGTCAAGAGAAATTAGATAACGGGGCAACATTGGACTTTTTATCGGAAACCAAAACAATTCGAGAAGGAGACTGGACAATAGCTCCCCTCCCAGAGGACTTACAGGATCGCCGCGTCGAAATAACTGGCCCGGTTAATCGTAAAATGGTCATCAATGCATTAAATTCAGGGGCAAAGACATTTATGGCTTGTTTTGAAGACGCGACTTCGCCCACTTGGGAAAATATGATTGATGGTCAGCTCAATATGCGTGATGCTGTTCGCAAAACAATCTCTTATACACAGCCTGAAACGGGTAAAGTATATAGCTTGAAAGAACAACCAGCAGTCCTCATTGTAAGACCTAGAGGATTCCATCTTTTGGAGAAAAATATACGGATAGATGGTGAGTCAATCTCTGGTAGCTTCTTCGACTTTGGACTTTATTTTTTCCACAATGCAAAGGAAGCGATTGCTCAGGGAACTGGTCCTTACTTTTACTTACCGAAGTTAGAAAGTCATTTGGAAGCACGATTATGGAATGATATTTTCGTCTATGCACAGCAACAATTAGAAGTTCCTAACGGGACGATTAAGGCAACTGTTTTAATCGAAACAATCATGGCTGCCTTCGAAATGGATGAAATTTTATATGAGCTTCGTGAGCATTCAGCAGGTCTAAACTGTGGACGTTGGGATTATATTTTTAGTTATATTAAACGACTTCGCAACCAGTCCCAGGTCATCTTGCCCGACAGAGGTCAAGTGACGATGACGTCACCATTTATGCGTGCTTATTCGCAGTTATGTATCCAAACCTGCCATCGACGAAATGCATCAGCCATTGGTGGAATGGCTGCACAAATTCCCATAAAAGGGGACGAAACAGCAAACGCAGCAGCTTTCGCAAAAGTAAGCGAAGATAAACGGAGAGAAGCAACGGATGGACATGATGGAACATGGGTGGCCCACCCAGGGTTAGTGCCTGTCGCTTGGGAGCAGTTTCAAGAACATATGCCTACGCCAAACCAAATTCATCGAAAACGAGAAGACGTCCAGGTAACAGCGGCTAATTTACTCGAAGTACCAAAGGGAACTATAACCGAAGAAGGCCTTCGTATGAACTGCAGTGTAGGGGTTCAATATATAGCGTCTTGGCTACGTGGAAATGGAGCAGCTCCGATTAATAACTTAATGGAAGATGCTGCAACAGCAGAAATTTCTCGTACACAAGTATGGCAATGGATTAGGCATCCAGAAGGAAAGATAGAGGATGGACGAAAAATTTCCATCACTTTAGTAGAACAAGTTTTAACAGAAGAATTAGGGAAACTGAAAGCAACTTTTGGAAATGACATATACGGAAATGGTCGCTACACAGAAGCGGCAGAGTTATTCCTATCATTAGTAAGAGAAGATGAATTTATCGAGTTCTTAACATTGCCAGGCTACGAAAAGATTAGCTAAAAAAACAATCCATTCAAGGAGGTGATTTGCATGAAATTAACTACTCAAGAAGTAAATACAAAGCATTGTCGTGAATGTGGATGTGTTATTAATGAGCAAGTAGAATCATCCCTTTACGAGTGTGAACGTTGCATCGGCATGAACGAGGAATAACTATATCGAAAAAGCAGGAATGTCTATAAATCTTAAGAACTTGTAAGTAAATTTAAATTATAGAATATAAACCTTCTAACTAATCTTTTATAGATATGTTAGGAGGTTTTTATTTTTTTAAAGCATTTGTGTCATAATAGTAGTTAATATTAGGTATTAGAGAATCTAGGGGGTGTTAAAATGGCAACTTCTGAAAAAGAGTTAAGGACCTGCAACAAAGGGCATAAGTATTATAAAAGTAGTGACTGTCCGACTTGTCCAATGTGTGAGCAAGGAAGCAAACCTAATAGCGGTTTTCTATCGCTGCTCTCTGCACCAGCAAGAAGAGCGTTGATGAATAACGAAGTTACTTCCTTGCAGAGGCTCTCTGAATTCAGTGAGAAAGAAATTTTAAAGTTCCATGGTATAGGTCCCGCTTCTTTGCCAACACTTAAAGAAAGTTTAAGAAGAGAAGGTTTAACCTTCAAAAGTTAATAATGTATACAAAATGCACCGCAAAAATGCGATGCATTTTTATGTGGTTATTTAGATTGTTATTCTGCAGGGTACGTGGTCTGAACAGTTTTTTGCCCATTTTCTTCTACATATTCAATGATTAAATGTGTGCCTTCTTCTACGTTTTCAAACTGAGGCATCGCCACCTCAGATAATTGCATTACTTCTGTTTCACCAGCTAGGTTTTTTACTTCAATAGAGTGTGGATCCACTAGTCCGGTAAATTTTATTTCCTGTGTTTGAACGACAAGTTTTCCCGGTGAAGTCAATAACTCATACGCAACTTTTTCTTTTTGGTCATTTAACCCTTTGGCGGTGGACCAAACGGTCAATGTGTAAGGACCTGGGGGAATTCCCACAAGTTCTTCTTTCAGATTAAGTGGAATCGTCCATTCCTCATTAGGCTGAAGTTTCTTTTCTTGTATTTCTTGCATGAATAATTTATTTGCTGAATATGTGTAAATGATTTCCTTCTCATTATTTAATAGTTGGAATTCGATTTGTTGACCACTGGACATTTCCAAAACTGCTTCTTCTGAAGTCTCATTCTTTAGCGTAAATGATCCTTCTCCATTTGTTGTTATATCAATTCGTGTGGATACAGTATCTTCTACGGCATCACTTCCAGTTGTAGATTCACTTAGACCGGATCCACAACTAGCCAATATAAAAAGGGGGATTACAAGTAATAAAATCCAATTGATTGTTTTGTTCTTTCTCATGTTGTACACCTCCTGTTTACAAATTAGACCATCTTTTGGATAAAAAGTTTCATAAGATGAGAACAAAATTTTCCACAAAAAAACTTCCCCGTGTTAATCACAGAGAAGTAGTTATTACGCTTTTACTGGGCTAAATTCATGAACCCATACAGTCATATGAGGTAACCAAGGCATGCCAGGGTGATAAGACAAGATGGACTGTTTATAATCTTCCACTGATTCAAAGCCTTCTTGGTTTGCATGTTCATCCATCAAGTCACCAAGTGTTTGAATATATACACGGTCTACAACGAATGATTGTCCTTGAAGCTCCATAATCTCGCCTACATCTGCGTAGCGACCATTACGTCGTGTAGCAGTTTTTTTACCTTGTAATACTAAAGCAACATCTGATTCCATTGTCACTAATCGTTCAATGGAACATGTTTTTGGAGGTAAAGTTGTTGTTTCTTCGTGATTTGTCATTGATAGTCCACCTTAAAAAATATTTTTCTACTTCTAACTAGTGTACATGTAAAATGTATTGCGGACTATGGTTAGATAAGCACTTTTTAGGTTGTTGGAGCAAATTGCACCGAGATCACTTTATGCTCAAGTTCAACTAGAGACTGTTCTTCCCTCATTTAAGAACATTTTCGTGTTATTAAATTATTTCCCAGCCCATTCATAGGCTATCTCTTGTTTCTTATCACTTAGTTCCTTTGCAGCTGACCAAGCGATAAGGGTGTATGAGCCAGCAGGAACTTCCGCCAATTCTGTTTTTAACTCAAGTTGGATAACGACTTCTTCGTTTGGTTGTATCACATTTTCGGACATCATAAGGACAAATACTTTGTCGGCAGAATAAGTAAATACAATATTTTTTTCGTTGTCTAAAAGCTGATATTCTATTTCTTGGCCACTACTATACGTTAAAGTTGCTTCTTCATTTGTTTCATTTTTAATCGTAAAAGTAGCATTCCCATCTTCTTTAACTTCTAGTTTAGTTGTAATAGTTTTTTCCTCCTTTGGTTTAGATTCATTTCCAGTAGTAGTATCTGTATTGTTCGTTCCGCAGCTTGCTAAGATTAATATGAGGGAAAAGGTACATAAACCAAAAATTATTCTTTTCAAATTAATCACTCCTCTACCTTATTAGACAGTTCTGCGGATGAAAAGTTACATATGAACTTCCTGACTTATTTTCTTAAGAATTTCTTCATATTTTCCCTACTGGAATGTTAAGGAATGAAGGGTACAATAAGTAACATAAGAGTGATGAGGGATACATAAATCATATCGTGCAGACCAAGGAGGTAAACGAATGACACAGTTCACAGTATTAGTAACCGACGATGACAAGGACATTCGAGATGGTATCGAAATTTATTTGAAAAATGAAGGCTACCACGTTTTAAAAGCTGCAGATGGATTAGAAGCATTGCAGTTAATAGAAGAAAACGAGGTTCATGTCATTGTATTAGATATTATGATGCCTAAAATGGATGGAATTTCAGCGACTTTTAAAATTAGAGAACAAAAAAATATTCCTATTATTATGCTAAGTGCAAAAGCTGAGGACTCAGACAAAATTCATGGGTTATCGGTTGGAGCAGATGACTATGTAACGAAACCTTTTCATCCGATGGAATTGGTAGCACGTGTAAAGTCTCAGCTTAGAAGATATACCAAGTTAGGAAATTATCAGGGGCAGCAGCAAGTTATTGAACTAGATGGACTAACACTAAACAAAGAAGCGAAGGACCTCTCAGTAGAAGGAGAGTCCGTTAAACTAACACCAATTGAATTTAAGATTACAGAGCTACTAATGGTTAATGCAGGACGTGTTTTTTCGATCAATGAAATATATGAACGCGTTTGGAATGAACCAGCATATAACGCTGAAAATATAGTAGCTGTTCATATCCGGAAAATTCGAGAAAAGATAGAAGCAGATCCTAAAAATCCTAGATATTTAAAGGTGGTGTGGGGCGTTGGCTATAAGATCGACAAGTAAAATGAGTTTACTTTTATCTGTAGTGGCAATTGTCTGCGGGATACTTTGTTTGTTTTATTGTATAACCAACCTTGTGCCTATAGTAGAAATTAGAGAAAGCTTTGTAGAAATTATTCAAAACATGAAAGGGGGAATAGTGGGGTGAAGAAACCAATTATAAAGGATATAATACTTTCTTTGTTAGCGGTGATAATGGTTTTAGCATTTTTTACTTTAACTAGAGAAAGTGGTAATTATATAGGGAAAAACTATTTTGATAGTGATGGGTTTAAAATAGAAGTGAGCAATTTTGAGTCGTCCATTGTTTCGCTTATTTTAGCTGTTCCAGAAAAAGAAGAAATGAAGAAGAATATTACTGTAACAGCGGAGGAAATAGATGAACATCGCTATCAGTTTGGTAGTTTGCAAGAGCAACTTGACTCTATCACCGCTCAATATGAAGCAAGAACAGACGAAGCATCAATTGCAGAGCGAAACAAAAAAATGGAAGACATTACAAAAAACTTTGAGAATAATGAATATGTAGCTGGTAAAGTGAGAATGGAAAAGGAAAAGCTAGTGGATGAGTACTTTCAAGCTTTAGAGGCAAGTAAAAATGAATTTCTAAATTATAATGACGAATTTATATATAGTTTAAAAAATACAGAGACGGGTGAAAAATTTAATAACGGCGATTTAGATACAAAGCTTGCTTATAAAAAAGATTATTCAAGTAAGTCGACGTATTTAAAGGGGAATGTGATAAATGAAAATACAGAAAACTCCTCGTATCTGCAAAATTTAGTTGGCTATAGTTTTCCAAAATTCGAAGGAACTATTGCTATACCAGAGGCTAGTATTATAAATGGGGATCGGGCCGATAACTATCAGTATTTTAAAAAAGAAGAAAGATTCTTTTATGGGATCCTCATTCTAGGTGTCCTAGCCACTATTGCATTTATTGTATTATGGAAGAAAGACAAGGTTCATTTTCAGCATGAAGAAGGAAAACGTAAATATCATAGACTGCCAATAGATGTTCAGTGGGTATTATTTTTTGCCAGCATATTTATTGTATTTATTGCTACGAATGAATTGAGAATGAGTATTTTACATTATGGTGGATTCGATATTCCAATCTTTACATTACTCCTTGCAGTGTTCTTAACAGCTTTAGCGTTCTATCAATGGCAGTGGATTAAAGGAAGTTTTGAAGATATAGATTGGAGTAAAAGCCTCTTGTACAGTTGGTTTAAATCTTTAGAAGGATTATTCTTAAAACGCACTATTGGGATGCAAACGTTGATCATGCTCACGGTTATATTCCTCTGGGGATTTGGAACAATGATGGTTTTCTGGCAACCTGCAGTATTACTACTTTGGATACCGGCAACTATATTTATAGGTATTCCAATACTGGTGTTCTTATTGGCTAGAATGTCATACTTGAACCGAATTATTATGAAAACCGAAGAAATGGCAAGAGGCGTAATTGGCAATGAGATTGAAGTAAGAGGGAAGTCACCGATTGCTGAGCACGCCGCTAACTTAAATGGACTTCGTAGCCGTATAAAATCATCCCATTCGGAGCAAGCAAAAAGTGAACGCTTGAAAACGGAGCTCATTACAAATGTTAGCCATGATCTTCGTACACCGCTAACATCTATCATTACGTATACCGATTTGTTAAAAAATCCAAGCATTACAGATGAAGAGCGAGCATCCTATATTGCAATATTGGATAAAAAGTCGATGCGTTTGAAAACACTAATTGAAGATTTGTTTGAAGTATCTAAAATGACAACCGGCAATATCGAATTAGATAAACGAAAAGTAGACTTAACGCAGCTCTTGCAGCAAGCAATAGCTGAACATCAGGAAGACATTGATCAGTCGGGTCTAGATTATCGTGTAGTTATTGGCACAAAACCAATCATGTCCTATGTCGATGGACAAAAGTGGTGGAGAGTCCTGGATAACCTCATTATTAATACGCTGAAGTATGCTCTACCTAATACTCGTGTATATATCAATTTGGACCAAATTGACGGAGAAGCCGTGTTCGTCATCAAAAATATAGCGAAGTATGAGCTAGGCAACGATGTGAACGAATTAACCGAGCGATTCAAACGAGCAGACACATCTCGTCATACAGAAGGTTCCGGACTTGGCCTTGCAATCGCACAATCCATCGTGGATTTACATGGAGGCAGCTTGCAAATGGAAGTAGACGGAGATCTGTTCAAAGTAACGGTGAAAATTGCAGTAATAGTATAAAAAAAAGAGAAATCCCAGTGGGGTTTCTCTTTTTTGTGTTTCGGAAATGGTCTTAGTTGTAATTTTGAGCTGTTTAGTTGGAATAGTAAAAAAATCCCACAAAAAAGACCGCCAAAATTAGCGGTCGTGAGACATCACGTAATGTCTGAGTTTATGATTATTCACTGGTTGGAGGGGAAGCTTATTTAATAAATAGTTTCCAGCATGCTTGTCCTTCAATTCAAGGAAGTAGACACATTCACGGTTTGTAATAGAGCCTTTCATTAGGTAAAACCAATCTTCAACGGCCTGTTGCTGGAGAAGGAGTTTACCCACTTTGCAAGTGGGGCACTTTAACTGACCACTCACTTTCCTTTTACAAATAGGGCATATCAAACCGGTTTTCACATCAGCAAGTTTCACTGGATATGTTTGTGCTATTGAAGGAGGGATATATTCAAAGGATTTAGCAGCAAGTTGCTTGGATAACTGATTGAATTTGGTGGTTGATAGGACATCGGGCAACTGATTATAATCATCCATATAGATGGAGATGTCGCAGCCCATAACAATTGTGGTATATTTTGGAGGAAGTACTACATGTGTTTTACTGTAGGCAAGAACAATGATTTTTTTTATAGGAAGATCTATTTTTAATTCCTTTAGGAGTACCTGGAACTTTTTTGTTTGACGTGTTATTTGCTGTTCGGGGCATTAAAGGGAGTGACTTCGCCGTCAAACTCTCTTATAAGTTGATCAGGAATTTTTGAAAGGCAATTTTCCCTCGGATGTTTTTAATATATTTCTTTGTGAGAATAAGCGTATCCATTTGGAGATAACTGTTGGAATATATTTTAATGTGGAGGTCTTTAAGTATGGCATAGCTTTTAGGGAAGGAAACCTGTTTGAGAAAGTTATCCACATAGCATTCTCCGTGAAATCCTGCTTCTATTGCTTTAATACGTTTCTCTACTTCTATATAAGTAGGGTGATAGATAGGTAAACGTTGTAGAATTCGCCTGTAGATTGGAATCGACTTTGGAAATTTGCGTGGTATATCGATGACACATTCCTCCTTTTCAATGAAAATACCATTTTTACAAACATATAACAAGTAGGGGATGAAAACATGGAAACGTTGAATCAATTAAATTTTGCTCGGGTTTATACATTAGGAAGAATTAGCCAAGTAAATGAAGCTTCATGGGATATACAACCAACAGGATTCAATAATACTATTCGGTGGAATGTAGGACATATTTACGTGAATGCTGAGATACTAACGCAAAGAGCAATTCCAACCTATGAAATTGTACATCCGGAGTGGGTAACACTGTTTGTTCCGGGAACAAAACCAAGTGATTGGATTGTGGAACCGCCAACTTCAGATGAATTAGTCAGTGCTTTAAAGGAACAAGCGGAGCGAATAAAAGATGTGCTAGACGATCAGCTAGCCAATATTTTAATAGAGTCGATGTCTATAGGGAAGCTCCATGAAATGAAGACAGTCGAGGCACTAGTGCAATTCTTGGTTTGGCATGAAGGCGTACATGCTGGGATTATCCACGCATTGAACCGTGCAACTAGTGAATGACGATGAAAATTTATATTGTAGGCTCAGTGGGAAGCGGCAAAACTACCCTTGCTCGTAAAGTTGCAGCACAACTTCACCTACCTCACTTTGAAACGGATAATTTCGTATGGAACCATCAGCCAACTGGTGACATCCGAAATGAAATAGATGTTAGAAACCAGCTATTTATCAATGCCGTTAAACAAGAAAAATGGGTAATAGAGGGCGTTCACATCGACTGGACAGATGAGGCGTTACTCGTAGCAGATCAAATTGTTTTCTTAGACATCCCTGTGAATAAAAGAACATGGCGCATTATTAGAAGATACATTCGTCAGATCCTAAAAATAGAAAAGGGTAACTACAAACCGACCTTTACTATATTCCGGAAGATGTTCCAGTGGAACACGTACTTTGAAGAACAAATGAAACCAGCATTCATGCAGAAATTTGAAGTCTACGGGTCGAAAGTGCATTACCTTCATACAAATGAAGATGTCGAAGATTGGTTTCGGGGACTTTAAATAGAAAAATGGGATGGCGGTATGTTCAAATGAATATATTTATTGAAAAATTACATGTTGCAGACGAAGAAAATTTGTTTAATTTTGAACTTGAAAACAGAACTTTTTTTGAGGAAATGGTACCTACGCGTGGAGATGAGTTCTATAACTCAGAGAATTTTAAAAAAATCCATAAAACTTTACTTGAAGAACAAGTTAATGATGATTCCTATTTCTATTTAATAAAAGATAGGGAAGGCTTAATTCTAGGAAGAATTAATTTAGTGGATATAGAGAAATCGGATAAAATCGGTTACCTCGGTTATAGGGTGGGGCAGGCACACACTGGAAAGGGAATTGCCAATACAGCATTGAAATTATTAATAGAAACAGTAACTGGGAAGGGCATAAAACAGATTAAAGCCAAAACAACAACTAATAACATAGCATCCCAAAGAGTTTTAGAGAAAAATGGATTTGAAAGAATAGAAACTAGTAGTGAAGAGTTTGAAATGAATGGTCAGATGCTGAAATTTGTTTACTATATTTTAAAAATCTAGTTTTACATATGGTTTTTTTAAAGTCGAGCAGTTTTACTAAGGATAGCATTTGTTTTATACACCCCAAAAATAACTAAATAATTTTAATGAGCCAAATAAAAAAGGATCACCATCTTCTAAAATGGTCATCCTTTTTTTTCATTGTATCTATTTCCTTTATCAAATAATCCAGTTTACTTTGTATATCTGATAACTGCTGTTGATTTGCTTGCTTTTTTTGTTCTACATTCTTTTCTTCTTGAGCTAGCTCCGAAAGGGCAATGCCTTCGCCTATGGTTTCAATAATGTACCCAATCGTTACAACAACAGTACCTAGAAATCCTACTTTTGCAGCTAGATTAGCCTGTTGCTCACTCTCATTCTCCTGCTGTTCATTAGGGTCTAGTGGGTTCATGTGCACTAACATCCTTTATGCTATCTTTTTGTCCCGGTTTAACAGGAAGTTTTCCTTTTATAGCATATGATGGCGATAATGAATTAGTTATTTTTTTGTTGGAACCATTTTATGTTCAAATGCATAAATAACTGCTTGTGTACGATCACTTACCTCGAGTTTTGATAATATATTGCTGACATGCGTTTTTGCTGTTTTTAATGCTATAAAAAGAGTGTCTGCTATATCTTGATTTGTTTTGCCTTCTGCCATTAGTAAAAGTACTTCATGTTCTCGGTCTGTTAAATCCTCATGGAGAGCATGATCCGATCCTTGACGCATACGCTTCATCATTTTATTGGTTACTTCAGGTTCTAATACAGCATCTCCATTCAAGGTTTTACGTATAGAATCTGCAATATGAGAGGCTTTTGACGTTTTTAACAAATAACTGATAGCTCCAGCTTCGAGTGCTGGATACACTTTGTCATCATCTATAAAGCTGGTGACTATCATTACTTTCGCTTCTGGCCATTGTTGAACAATTTCCCGTGTAGCTTCTGCACCATTCATAATCGGCATAACCATATCCATCAAAATAATATCGGGCTTGTGCACTAGAGCCATATCCACAGCTTCTTTTCCATTTACCGCTTCAGCGACTACTTCCATATCAGGCTGTGCTTGTAAGTAAGCGGAAACACCAATACGTACCATTTCATGGTCATCCGCTAATAAGATTCGAATCATTTTTTTGCTCTCCTTTCTCCAACTGGATTGTTTCAATATCTATCTTCTCAATCGGTAGCTTCACTTCTACAATTGTACCTTGAGAAGGAACAGAAACAATTTTACTTGTTGCACCAATTTCCACAGCTCTCTCTTGTACACTTTGCAACCCGTAAGAGCCGTTTTTGGAATCGACCTGTTCAAATCCTACTCCATTATCTTGAACTCGGAAAATAGCAAGATTATCTCGTTCCACGAATAATATATCGACTTCAGTTGCGTTTGCGTGTCGCAGTGTATTGGATAACGTTTCCTGTGCAATTCGGAAAAGATGATCCTCTGCTCCTTTTGACAAAGGAACATCTTCTAAGCGATAACGAATCGTGAAAAATACTTTTTCTTGTAATTCTATAAGTAGTTCTTCCAAACCTTCTTTTAACGTTTTATCATGAAGGGCTGCTGGACGGAGATGTAGTAATAATGCTCGCATTTCTAATTGTGCTTGTTGAACTATTTTTTCTGTTTGTAACAATGTTTTTGGGGCTTTTTCATGTTGTGATTCTTCTATTTCTACCATAGCAGACAAAAGCATAGACGCAGCGAACAATTGTTGAGATACGGAATCATGTAGTTCTCTAGCCAGTCGCTGTCTTTCTTGCACGATTCTCTCTTGAATAACTCTATCTTGGTCCTCTGCTTTTTCATTCGTAATGCGTTGTAATGTCTTACGCTGAGTTATGATAAGTTGCTCTAACTGTGTTGTAGTAACATGTAATCGTTTAGAGTACGTATATTTCCTCTTTGTTGGTTCAAATGCCTCGGCCGCTAGCAAAGGGCGAAGGCTAATATCGATCTTCTTTTCCTGATCCCGAACCTTTAGTAGTGTATTCAGTGAAAAACTAAAACTTATAATAGCAAGAATGATAATAATCCAAGCACCAAAAGGGACCTCTGCGTACTTTAATTCTAATAAGGACCACCAAGCATTTTCATTGGGCCAACCCCATAGTGCATAAAGCAAAAGTGCTGCAAGTGATAATAAGGTGAAAAAAATAGAGAAACCTTGCCCCAAAATAATTTTCATTTGCGGATCACCTCAATATCCCCAATCCATGTGGATACAGTAATGACTAGCTCTGAAGCATACAGAACGTCGTCTAAATAACCATCTTTCACTAGAATAGATTGGTTCCATAGACGTTGAACGCCACGACCAAAGATGTCCGCCTCTCCGATTATCGTTGCAAAATGTAGTCTTACTGGAATTTCGTATGGTACATAGATGGTCACCTTTCCAAGGGACTGGCGAACGGAAACAAAAGATAGGCCTTTTGGCAATACTGTTTGTGTTACATCAATCACTTGTTCTCCATAAAAGCTTTGCACATGGACATCTTGCCACTCGTAAGCATTAAAGGGAGTTGTTTGAGAAGAGAATAACTTATTCTGTATAATACTATTTGGAGTTTCTTTGTATACTGTGTCAAATGGACGGACCATATGTTGAATAGGTTCATTTTTCCAGAGTTTATACAGGATGTACCCCATTATAGCAAGAAGTAGAAGTCGCAAACTCCACATAGAAAAAATCGCTATAATCAAAAGAATAAATCCAGTCCAAAATAAAAAGCGGGTACGTTTTCGCAAGCTAAAATACATCATCCCGATGCCAAGAAGAACTAATACAATACTGCCATTCCCGAAAATTGTAGCCTCTATGAACATAAGGAAAACAAAACAAATGAGTATAAAAGCTAACTTGTTCGTTTGGTTTTCTTTCATAATGAGTATTCCTCCTTCTTCGCATTAGGTGAAAATTCCATCAGCGGGTTCCGCTAATGGCTAGTTGAACCTGGATAAAGGAGAAGGCGAGTGCCTCCTCCTCTTAAATATGTTCTACGCTTTTCTATTTGTCTAGCTCCAGACGCCAACTGCTCGATCACTTCAGACTTGCTGAAAAGGCAAAGGGCGCCTTTACTTCAAGTCTTCCAGTGCTTTTCGCAGCAAAGCGGCGTCTTGCGCCTTTCTTATAGTTTACACAATTTCTTCTTTAGTTTGTGCATTTTTTTCTAACATTTGTAAACGCTGTTCCATCGAAGTGACTTCATGCTCTTTTTCAATCTTTTGGCCAAGACGTTCGATGTACTGTTCCATGTCTTCGAAAGTACCGAAATTCTTTTCTTTTTGTTCAGGTTGTAGAATTCGATCCATTTGATGGTGTGCACGAGTTACATTTTCTTTTCCCATCAATTGTAATTGGCGAACTTTCATGTCTTTAATTTTATGTTTCATCTCTTCGTATTTACGTTCTAAACCGAAAAGCTCTTCCGTTGTTTGGTGAATACTGTTCTGCAGTACAATGGCACGTTCTTCGTAAGCTGTTACTTCAGCTAAGGCGAAAGCAGCTAAGTCTTCCTCACCACTTGCAGTTGCTAGATCTACTTGGTTTTTACGTTTTTCAACCATCTGCATCGTTTCCACTAATTCTTTTTCAAGTTCTTGCTTTAAGTTTCCTTGACGCTCTAACCATTTACCAGTTTGTTCTGTTTGTTTCTCTGCTTCCCTAATATATTGGTTAAGCATTGCAATCGGATTTTTTTCTTCTTTTTTGTCAAAAAGCTTGTGTAAGTCTGCTTCTATTGAGTATTTTAGTCTGTTTAATAGTGATGTCATTTTCATTTCCTCCTTATTTTGAAAGCTCGTTCCATTGTTTTTCAAAGTTTACAAATGGGTCATCTGTTTTAACGATTGAAGATGAAAAATTTACTTCTTCGTTGTTCCATTTTTTCACTACATACCAAACCGCTAGAATTGCTAAGATACAGAAGAATCCTGGCACGTTTACAACGGCACTGATTAAACCAAGGATTCCTACGCTTGCCCAAAAGATTTTCAAGAAGGTTGAATCACTCTTTAAGTAAAAATGTACCCCTGCAAAAACGATTGCTGCGGAGACCCCAAGAGCTAAGAGCGAACCTAAGTTAGCTAATGCTACAATCCCTGCAATAATTCCTAGTGTTAATAAACCAAATCTTTTTTTCATATATTTGTTCCTCCTCTCGTTTGTATTACAAGATTACCAATATTAGAAATGAATCCAAACGGGCTTAGAATTGATTTTCTTATCGGTCTTGAGCCTTAGGGGTACTAAGACATTTTCTGCTATACTTATGAAAAAGTAGTCAGGAATCTACTCGTTATCCGATACTTTGTTAAGTGAAAAATACATACATTGGAGAAATGATACATGAAAAGAATCGCTGGAGCAGCAGTAGTAATCCTATTATATTCTGCAATCGTATTTTACTTTGGCTGGGGAGTTGCCAAGTGGTTAGATCTTTATCTTCCTATAAATACTTGGTTATTTAGTTTTGTCTGGGGAATACTTGCTTTTGGATTTTTCATTGGGAGAATCAGTCATAAGCTGCGACTCTTTAGTATAATAGGGTCCTACTGGTTTATTGTTATGCAGTATGGGATTATTCTTTTCCCAATTGCGACCATACTTTTGTGGATTTTCCCAACACATCTAAATTTAATAGGGTGGTTAGTTTGTGGGATTTTCACCTTTGTTTTAATATTTGGCACGTATAACGCATACACACCGGTAGTTCGTGAGCTTTCTATCGTAATGCCGAAAAAGGGCTCTAAACCAGATTCTATTAAAGTAGTAGTTGCATCTGATTTCCACCTTGGTTTATTATCCAATAAGGCACATTTAACTCGCTTTGTGAAAAAAGCAAATGCTCAGAAGCCAGATTTAGTGTTGTTAGCAGGAGATTTAGTCGATGATGATCCAATTTGGTTTGTGGAAAAAGGTATGTCCGAAGTTATGAAACAGCTACAATCTACGTATGGTATATATGGGGTACTTGGAAACCATGAATATTATGGAAAGAAAATTCCTCTATTAGTAGAAGAGATGGAAGCATCCAACGTTCACATGTTATTAGATGAAACTATTTTAGTAGCAGATTCGTTCTATTTGACGGGTCGTGAAGACATAACGAACAAAAACAGAAAGCAATTATCTGAGTTAGCTCCGGAAGAAAAGGATTTACCATGGTTTGTAATGGACCATACACCGTCTAATTTATTAATACCTGAGAACGAAAAAGTAGATTTTCATGTGTCCGGTCATACACATCTTGGGCAAATGTGGCCCAATCATTTATTTACAAGAAGGATTTTTGAATTAGATTATGGGTATAGGCAAAAGGGAAGTTTACATGCAATTGTATCTTCTGGATTTGGTTTTTGGGGACCACCTATAAGGTTAGGTAGTCAATCAGAGCTATGGTCAATAAACATTAAGTTAGAGGATGTGGAAGTATAATGGAAGCATGGATTACAGACTGGATGAATCAGTTTGGTTATCTAGGAGTATTTTTATTAATTTTAGCAGAAAATATTTTCCCGCCAATTCCTTCTGAAGTGATTTTAACCTTGGGAGGATATATGACAACGATGACTAGCATGACGAAGCTTGGTATTATTATTGCTTCCACGGCAGGTTCAGTCATTGGTGCGACTATCTTGTATGGTATCGGGTTACTTTTAGATGTGGAGCGGTTGGAGAAAGTTATTGGGAAGTATGGTAAGTTCCTACGATTAACGATTAAGGATATTCATAAAGCCGACGCATGGTTTGATAAATATGGAGTCTGGGCAGTCTTTTTCGGAAGATTAATACCACTGGTGAGAAGCCTTATTTCAATTCCTGCAGGGATGTCGAATATGAAGTTTGGATTATTTCTTCTATTTACGACACTTGGAACGTTAATATGGAATACAGTATTAGTCTCGGTAGGAGCGGCGGTTGGAGATAACTGGGATGAAATTGTTGGATATATGGATATTTACTCCAATATTGTATATACCATTATAGCTATTTGTGGTATTGCATTTCTGATTTGGTACTTTAAAAAACGAGATTAAGGAGATTTTATGGAAATTTTAGAGTTATTAAAAGCACTTATACTTGGATTTGTAGAAGGAATGACAGAGTTTGCACCTGTATCGTCTACGGGACATATGATTATTGTCGATGATATGTGGTTGAAGACGGAAGATTTTTTAGGGAAATATTCTGCTAATACATTTAAAATTGTTGTTCAATTGGGTTCTATTTTAGCGGTAGTAGTAGTGATGTGGAAGCGATTATTCAGTTTAGTCGGCTTGTATAAAATTGATACAGAAGAATCGAGTAAACAGTTCAACTTGCTTCATGTTATTGTTGGGATTATTCCAGCGGGAGTATTGGGAGTTCTATTAGAAGATTTTATCGATAAGAATTTATTTGGTGTAGAAACCGTAATATTTAGTCTTATAGCAGGTTCTATTTTAATGATTATTGCTGATAAATTTGGACCGAAAAATCCTTCTATCGTAAGTCTAGATCAAATTACATATGCACAAGCTTTCAAAGTAGGTTTAGTACAATGTCTTTCGTTATGGCCGGGGTTCTCACGTTCAGGTGCTACCATTTCTGGTGGTGTATTATTCGGGATGAATCATAAAACAGCAGCAGACTTCACATTCATCATGGCTGTTCCGATTATGGCTGGAGCAAGTTTGATATCTGTATTGAAAAACTGGGAAGATATTGATATGAACCACTTGAGTTTTTATATAGTAGGATTTATTAGTGCATTTGTTTTTGCACTTATTTCTATTAAGTTCTTCTTGAAATTAATCTCACGCGTTAAATTAATGCCGTTCGCAATTTATCGCATTATTTTAGCAGTGGTTCTTGCAGTTATCGTATTTCTTTAAATAAGTTGGCGAATTTTATTAAGTAGTTCGTGAGTGGGACAAAACAATAGGGAAAAAGCATTGCCTCTGGCAGTGCTTTTTTTGAGTGGATTTGATATGGACTACTTAGTGAAATAAGAAAAGCACGAATATTGGATAATGATTGTCCTACTACTGGATATTTATGTTGAAATGAAAGATTGTGAACAGGCTCACTTAAATTATATAAAGATTGAAGTTTGAAGGTGTCTAGAAGAACTAAAGAACGGGTAAAGAATACATAGGAAAAGCAATCAGGAGGTAATTTTTAATGAAGAATCATATTGTTGGCGTATACGAAAATGAACAACAAGCGGCTGAAGTTGTGGAAGATTTAAAAGCGAAGGGCTATACAACCGAAGAAATTTCAGTTATTGCTAAAAATATAAATGAAACATCTGAAATCACACAGGAATTAAAACCCTCCACAAAGGATGGAGCAATTGTTGGAGCTGTAACTGGAGGAGCAATTGGAATAGCAGGGGTGATAGCAGGTTTATCCACTATATTAATCCCAGGGTTTGGTGCTATGTTGGCTGCAGGTCCAATTATTACAACAATTGGCGGAGCAGTAGTAGGAGCCAACTCTGGTTCTGGAGGATTAAAACATGCTCTTATGGAAATTGGAGTTCCAGATGATGAAGCTGAACTCTATTCGAATGAAGCGCAGGATGGTAAAATCCTGGTATTTCTTCACCCTAAAGAGTGAGGGTGGATTGAATGGTCGAAAGTAATGTTTGCAAAAATAATATCAAGTGATTTTAGCTAAAAGTAGCTGAATCACTTGATGTATTAGTTCTCCTAGAAAATTGACAGCTTGAATTAGGAGTTGCTCAGTTAAACACAATATGTTAGATTATATAAATGAACTAAACACAATATATAGTATGTTAACGATGAAAAGGTACCTTTATGGTTTAAAAGGGAATTCGGTAAAATGCCGAAGCTGTCCCCGCAACTGTAAGTGTGGACGACTGTTGAATAGCCACTGCGAGTGATCGTGGGAAGGACAACAGAAGGATGAAACACGAGCCAGTAGACCTGCCTTTTCATCGGTAAGCAACACTTTCTTCGGGGGTTGAGAGGTGGGAGCGAAGGCCTCTATCTCGAATGATTGATATGTCTTGTTGTATCCTACACTTTTAATCTTGAGCGATGTCTCAGCCGAAGATGGCTGTGTCATCGCTTTTTTTGTTTTGTGGTTTGGAGGGAAGTGCCACATAACTGTATTCGTTAAAAAATAGGAGGAATTTAAATGACAATCATCTCAAACACAACGAAACAAGAAGTCCTACATAATCTAACAAAAGAATTTGGGGAGGAAAAAATTACTCCTCTTATAAAAACACATGAAAGATGGATGCAAAAACACCCGGAAGGTACAATAGCTGCTTGGTCGAAGTCAATGTCACTAGAAGCATTAAGTTTTCTAGATGAACAAGAAACGTACTGGACCTTTGTAGCAGCAAGAGTTCATTTAGCGCAGGTGTATGAACAAGTAGCTGAGAGAAGAAACACAACTGTGGATGCAGTGTACACAAAGTTTGCTAGTAATGTTCAACTGTTAAGTGATAAAGGTATTTACGATAAACGTCTTAAACAAGCATACTCACTACAAGAACTAGAGCAGCTATCTGAAATCCTCGTACAGGAAAGAGACTACTTATTTACTTATATCGGTCTAAAAACACTATTAGATCGATATGTAGCGAAGGACTTTGATAAAACAATAGTCGAACTGCCTCAGGAACGTTGGCTTATTATTGCAATGACACTGATGAAGGATGAGCAAGAAAATCGTTTAGAGAAAGTAAAAGAATCCTATTGGGCGATGAGCAACCTATATATGACAGTAGCAACACCAACACTATCTAATGCAGGTAAGCCTCATGGACAGCTCTCTAGCTGCTTTATCGATACGGTAGACGATAGCCTTCAAGGAATCTACGATAGCAATACGGACGTTGCAACCCTATCCAAATTCGGTGGGGGTATTGGTGTGTATATGGGCAAAGTGCGTAGCCGTGGATCTTCTATTAGAGGTTTTGTTGGTGCTTCTAGTGGTGTGCTTCCTTGGATTAAACAACTTAATAATACAGCAGTAAGTGTTGATCAGCTTGGGCAACGCCAAGGGGCAGTAGCTGTGTATTTAGATGTTTGGCATAAAGATATATTTACATTTTTAGATTTACGTTTAAATAACGGTGATGAAAGACTACGAGCGCACGATATTTTTACTGGTGTATGTTTGCCCGATTTATTCATGGAAAAAGTCGATGCTAGAGAGGAATGGCATTTATTTGACCCGCATGAAGTTCGTCAGCTTAAAGGCTACTCGCTAGAAGATTATTATGATGAAAAACGTGGCGATGGATCATTCCGCCAAAAGTACGAGGAATGCGTTAGCGATCATCGCTTGTCTCGTGAAACTGTTCCCGCTATCGACTTGATGAAGCGAATTATGCGTTCTCAGCTAGAGACAGGAGTACCGTTTATGTTTTACCGCGATGAAGTCAATCGCAGCAACCCTAACAAGCATGCAGGGATGATTTATAGTAGTAATCTTTGTACGGAAATTTTCCAAAACCAAAGTGCAACTACATTTGAGTCGATTCAAATTGAAGACGATATCATTGTCACTCGTCGTAAACCAGGGGATTTTGTCGTATGTAATCTGTCGTCTATAAACTTAGGGAATGCAGTTCCGGCAGATGTATTAGAAAAGCTTATAAAAATTCAGGTTCGGATGCTCGACAATGTGATTGATCTTAATATGATTCCAGTTCCTCAGGCGGAACGTACAAATTCTAGGTACAGAGGGATTGGGCTTGGGACATTTGGATGGCATCATTTACTTGCACTAAAGAGTATTCGTTGGGAATCGGATGAAGCAGTAGAGCTTGCGGATACACTATACGAAAAAATTGCATACTTAACGATTAAAGCTTCTGCGGAGCTTGCGAAGGAAAAAGGGGCATATCCATTATTTGAAGGGTCAGATTGGCAAACCGGCGTCTATTTTGAAAATCGTCAATACGATAGTAAAGATTGGAATGAATTACGGGATATTGTAGGGGAAAGTGGGATACGGAACGGATATTTAATGGCAGTTGCTCCGAACTCTTCAACATCGATCATAGCTGGAAGTACTGCAAGCATAGATCCTATATTCCAGAAGTCATACTCGGAAGAGAAGAAGGATTATAAAATTCCGGTCACTGTACCAGATTTGAATTCTGAGACTACATGGTATTACAAATCAGCGTATTTCATCGATCAGCATTGGACGCTTAAACAAAACGCTGCACGCGGGCGTCATATCGACCAAGGAGTTTCATTAAACCTATATGTGCAAAACACAATCAAAGCAAAAGAATTATTAGATTTACATCTAGATGCATGGAATAGCGGGTTGAAAACAACTTATTATGTGCGTTCCACTTCAGTTGAATTAGTAGATTGTGACTCTTGTTCAAGCTAATGAAAGCGATCATTTGCTATTTAAGCTATAGCGGTAATACCGAGGAAGTAGCGGATCTATTGAAGAAGCAATTGGAAGCCGGCAACTATGAAATAGATATGTATAGTATTGGCTATGGAGCAGTACCAAATTTGTTTGAATATAACCTTATTTTTCTCGGAACTTTTACTTGGGATAAGGGAAGCACCCCCGAGGAAATGAAGGACTTTGCAAGAGAAGTTGGTGACAAGCCTAACAATGTCTATATCTTTGGGACTGGGGACACACAGTTTGGTGGAGATGATTTGTTTTGTAATGCTGTAAACAAATTAGCTCGTTTCTATAACAGTGATTATCCGGGTTTGAAAATTGAGCAATCACCGAGAGGTAGCCAGGAGAGGCTGGTAAGTAAATGGTTAGAAGGAGTTTTGGAACATGCAGAAGGCAAAAACATTAGAACCTAGAAATCCGAACAAATCGACAGGAATTTTCAACGGCCAGTCAAGTGGAATATTAAATTGGAACGATATTGCGTATCCACACTGGCATAAGATGTACAAGCGCTTGCTAGGTAATTACTGGCAGGCAGATGAGATCAATATGTCCAATGATATAAAGCAGTTTGCAAGCCTTAGTCAGTCGGAGCAGGATGCCTATTTGAAAATTATTGGCTTGCTTGCGACATTGGATGCACCTCAAACACGTACAGCACTGTTATTATCGCTTTACGCAACTGACCCGTCAGTCCAATCAATCATGGCGGTAATTGCACAGCAAGAAGCGGTGCATAATGAAAGTTATTCGTATGTATTATCTTCTATCGTATCGCTTGATCAGCAAAATAAGGCATTTGAATTTGGGAGAACAGATGAAATTTTACTCAAGCGAAATAAAAACATCGCGAAGTATTATAATGACTTTGTAGAAAACCCGACGACAGAAAATATATTAAAAACGTTAACATACACTACCTTATTAGAAGGACTGTTTTTCTATTCAGGCTTTGCCTATTTCTATAATCTTGCTCGCTATAACAAGATGGTTGGGACTTCTACAATGATTAGCTATATAAACCGAGACGAGCTAGAGCACGGACGATTTATATCGGAACTGTTTAGAGCGACTCTTTCTGAAAACCCTGAACTGAATAACGAAGAGCTAATTGAATGGGTATACGAACAATTTAAAGAATCTGTAGAGTTAGAAATAGAATGGTCGGAGTATGTATTGGCTGATATCGAGGGAATTGAATTAGAAGAAATGCATGGGTATATTAAATACCGTGCTAACAAAATGTTACGTTTAATCGGTTTGGAGGAAATATATCCTGAATATGTAGAAAACCCAATGAAATGGATACGTGCCTATGCAGATAATATTGATGGAACAAAAACAGATTTCTTTGAACAAAAATCCCGTCAATATGTAAAAGTAAATGCTATTGATAATGGATTTGATGATCTTTAATATAATATTGGAAACTATTAATGGGTTAAAATACGGATAACAAAAAATTGCTTTATTGAACTATTACATACGTTCAATAAAGCAATTGCTATAAATCGTGAGATAGACCGTTAACATAGCGGCCTAGAAAATTTAAAGTTTTAAAGTTTCATTTGTACTCTTACCAGGTTCAACAGGCTCTTCTTTGCCTACTACTTTTTTCATGAAATTATATGCAGACTTGATCATTGATCCTGTCTCCCAATATTCGGCTGTTTCAGATTTTACTTTAATCAGTATCAGTCGAGGGTCGGTATAATCCATATCAAACATCACTTCATAGGCTTTATTCCAAAACTCTTTTTTCTTATTAAGGTCATCGACAATTTCAGCTGTTCCACTAATCGACGCATACGATTTTTCCGAAATGATAACGTTGACGTCATCATTTGTTTTGATTTCTTCATATTTATCGGTATCCGTACGTGTTAAAAACCATAAATCACCGTCAAATTCTACCTCTTGTAATTGCATCGGACGTGCTACTAAGCGGTTTTCCGGACTGTGTGTTACAAGCATCGCGACCTTGGCACTTTTGATAATTGATTTTAGTGCATCTAAAGTTTCTGGTGTATTTGTCATGAGAAATTCCTCCTTAATAATATATAGATAAAATCCCCTTATTTCGCAACAATAAACTTATTCTGAGCTTTTTTATAAAGATGTTTATTTGACTTTATAAATGAATTACAAATAGCCCATACTTCATTAAGAAATATGGGCTATTATTATATTAAATCAGGAAATCCACTCTAATATTTCGATACGATTACCAAATGGATCGTGTATATATATCCGATTGGCTGCGGGTAAGTCTACATCGACTATAAAATCCACATCATATTCAGTTAAATGTACCTTTAAAGCATCTAAATTTTCTACTTGAAAAGCAGGGTGGGCTTTTTTAGCTGGTGCAAATGGCTCTTCAATACCGATATGGATTTGATAAGAGCTGAAAGCAAACCAAACGCCACCTCGTTTTTTTAGAAGTGCTGGTTTTTCTACTTCCGTAAAACCTAAAATTTCCCCGTAAAATTTTCTTGCGATAGATTCAGAATCCTTTGGAGCTGCTAATTGAACGTGATCGATTGATTGAAATACAAATGACATCGTTAATCCCTCCTTATACTTTCATTGTATGGGAAAGATGGTTATAAGAATAATTTATAAAATTCATCATTATACATAAAGAATACTTATGACATTTTTGCTATTATTTTGTTAACCGTATTTTTATTGCGAGCTGTGGAGGGAATCCCGAGTTTACGCTCAAAAAAAGCATTCGTAAACTTTGTTTGATGATAGGTTTTAGAAAGACTAATAATCACGTTTCGGTTTTTCAAAACAACAAATTCATCATCTATTAAACCTACAAGCATTTCTTGTTGCTCCTTCGAAATTTCCTGTGTTAAAAACATCACATACACTTGGTCTTTGTAAAAGATAGGATGATGCTGAATCTCTTCCAACTCTTCTTTTGAACGGATTGTTACAGGTATTTCAAATCCATAAGCTTCTAGAAGAGCAACCTCTAAAGAGGGGCCATCAATAACAGACTGTTCCACTATTACGTTTCCAGTCTGAATATAGGTTTGTACATTTTCATAACTCATCTCTTCAAAAAGAGATTTTAAGGATTTCATATCTACCTTATTTTTAGCACCGAGATTGATCCCTCGTAGCAATATTACTGATGGCATCCAACAACACTCCCAACTGTTTTAAGAAATTCTACTTCTATTTTAACCAAGCCAGAAGGAGTTCGTACAGCTTAAAACTAATACAAATAAAAATAGTACTCCTAAAAAAGCATCTACTTTATCAACTAAGACCTCATGAAAGAAACCACCTCTCCGTTCTCCTGTAAAGCCCCTTGCTTCCATGGCAAATGCTGATCGCTCGGCTTTACGGACAGCACCCGCAAGCAAGGGAATAAGGACTAGGCGAGTATCCAACAAACGCTGTAAGGCATTTTTTTTCTGAACAATTCCTCTCAACCGTTGTGCCTGCTGAATTTGTATAAATTCGTCTTTTATAACAGGTAAAAACTGAAAGCCTACTAAAATGCCATAAGCTATTTTAGGGGATAGTTTTAATTGTTGCATTAAACTTAATATGAACGTAACGGGATTAGTTGTTAAAGCAAACAATAGAGACAAACTCGAAAAAGCTAAAACACGGAAGCTCAAAGAAAGTGCATGGTGTAGCTGGAGTTCTGTCACATGAACAGACCCGATTGACCAAATGATAGGACCGACCGTTTCCTTAGAAAATACAAGTGTCGTCCAAAAATAACCAAAAGCCATTATAAAAAATGGAATCATAAAGAATAGCCACTTCTTCCAATCAGTTTGACTGAACAATATTTGCATTAAAAGTACACCAGCCCAAAATAGAAGGGGGGTCACTGGATCAAAGAAAAAAGCCATCGTGAACATGCACACAGTGATTAAAACAAACTTCACAGAAGGATTCATTCTATGCAAAAGACTTCTCACATTGCATCAGTCCTTTCGGTGGGAGTAAATGATGCTCCAGTAATAACTTTTCGTTCTCCCAAACGGCTAACGCAGGAAACTTCCCAGTTAAACTACCATCCTCCATCAATATAATAGAATCTGCTAGACAATAGGCGAACTCCATATCGTGCGTAACGATTAAAAATGTAGTGCCATCATGAGCACGCTCATCTATTAGTTGGTATAACTCTGACAATGCGGCAGCATCCTGACCTGAGGTAGGTTCATCCATTAAAATTACTTCTCTCCCATCACAAAGCATTGCGGCAATGGCTACCCTTCGTTTTTGACCATGACTAATAGAAAAAGGATGTGAAGCAGCAATGTCCATTAGTTTTAATCGCTGCAACATGTTATCCACACCATATCCACCGCCATATGCCACTTCATCTTGAACAGTCTTAGTAAGAAACAAAAACTCAGGTGATTGCGGAACATAGCCTAAAAAAGTCGGTTCTACTAATCCATTTCTAGGAATCAAATGACATAAGGCCTTTAATAAAGTCGATTTACCACTACCGTTAGGTCCAGCAAGAATGGTAATTTCTCCTCGTTGTAAAGAAAATGAGGCGGGCTTCAAAAAAGTTTTTGTCTCTATTTCTGTTGCTTGAATGGAAATCTTTGGTTTTATAGAAGTCATTCTTTTTGGAAGTATGGATGGTTCATCGCTTTCGCTCAAAGGAATGATCCTGTCAAAAAAATCTCCCCATAAGTCCAAGCGATGTTCAATTGCAACAATTGTCATTTGCCGATTTTGCTGTAGCTGATCCAACCATTCTATATATCGTTTAGCGGTATAAGGGTCCAAATGAGCGATTGGTTCGTCTAACAACAAAATCTCTGGCTCCATAATAAGTGCACACGCAGTAGCGATTTGTTGCTTCTGCCCACCTGAAAGCTGTTGAATAATAGAATATCGAAAGTCAGTTAAATTTGTGAGAGCAAGTACCTCTTTTATTCGATTCTCCATCTCTTCACGTTTCACCTGCAAATTTTCTAGCGTAAAAGCAAGCTCCTCTTCCACTGTTTGCATACAAAATTGCGCATCTGGATCCTGAAAAACGGTAGCAATTCGATGATTTATTTCCCCGGCAATGAATGTCCGACTATCCTTCCCAAATAGCTCAATATTGCCCGTTAAAATACCATCGCAATTATCGGGATATAATCGATTGCACAAGTAAAGTAGTGTCGTTTTTCCACAGCCGCTAGGACCAGTTAATACAACCCTGGAACCTTTTTGTACTGCAAATGAAAAGTCATTCAAAGTCCATTTTTCCTCATCTGGATATCGAAAGCTGACCTTCTCAAACGAAATGACGTCATGCACGAGCATCACCTTTTTTCGGTCGTGAAATAGCGTATCCTCGAAGAGAGCCTGTTGCTAGTAAGCCATCGGCAACCGCTTTACCTCCAACACCAGCAAGGAGAGCTCCACTCAATATGCGAATGCCAAGCATCAGCGCAACATAACCAGTACTGAATACCGTAAAGCCACCTAACAAATACCCGTAGGCAAAACTAAATACCGAAGATCCCACACCCGCTAGGATTAGAATCCAAATATCAAAGCGTTTGTATCTAGTTGCAGCAAATACTGCTTCTGCCCCTAAGCCCTGAATAACACCTGATAGAATTAGTCGGGGTCCAACGGCATTTCCTAACAACACCTCAATGGCAGCGGCGATTGTTTCTGAAATAACTGCAGCACCTGGCTTTCGAATAATATACATACTAATAATAGACACGATAAACCAAATGCCAAAAATCCATTCATATGCAATCGGACCTATAAATCCAGCCCAAATATTACCGACATGCAAGAACAATAAATACACAATGCCAAATACAACGGCAAGTAAAGACATTAACACGATTTCTTTTAGCTTCCATGATTTCAGCATGTTAACGACCTCCATGAGAGGGGCTGTTAATACTCATAGAAACGGTCATAACCAAATGCTTATGCTCATCTGAGCGGGCATTCATGAATGCTTCTTCATAAAACGCAAACACATCATGAATATCTCCATGAATACCACTTGCATAATGCATGGAATCATTAAACACACCTTGTGCTTTAGCACGATCCACTTCACGATAAATAATGTCCATATAACTCGGGTTATTCATCGGGTATAGAGCAAATTGAGAAGATACATATTGTTTTGTTATATCTGTGTTGGCAATTATATCGCCTTTGTCTAGATAGACATCTCCTGCAGAATCACCGGGGCAACCAGCGGAAAAAGTACCGGACAGTGCAATATGTTCTCCTGTTTTAGCAGCATGCAATGTAATTGCTTTTGCCACATTAAATACATGTACTTGTTTGCCACGAATAACCGTCGACACATCATCTGTGTGCATCCACACATTCGTCGCATCCGTCTCCTTCAAAGCACCTTTAATCACTTTGATAAAATCATTTGTCATCGGATGTAACGAAAAACGAAATCCGATAATTGGGCTCAATCCACACTCCATTTAAAAAACCTCCCTGTATTTTTTCATAAAAAAAGACCACATCCGTGAAGATGCAGCCACTTATCCAATACAAAAATATTAGGGAAGTCACCGCACTTCCTCACGCAGGTATTATCCTGATCGAGTTTTAAGGGATCGGAGCAAAATGCTCGCATCTCAGCCAAAGTGGGCACCCCTAGTGCGCAAAACGGTATGTAGTTTTTAATATGCCCAAAGTATAACGTAGCTATTTGAAGTTGTAAATATGTTTGCAAAATTTCCTACTTTCGTCCATGCTTTATCTAACCCGATTGTTTGTGGGCTGGGTGAATCATAATGGATATTTGGAGAAACACCGCAATGTTGAGAATAATCACCCGAATGTAAAAGAGAATCACCGCAATAGAACAAAGAATCACCCGAAAGCACCAGAGAAACACAAAAATACATAACTCGAGGGAGGATAAAGTTTTGAAGAAAATATACATAACTCGTAAACTACCCGAAGAAATCATTGAGCCTTTAAGAAAAAAGTTTGATGTACAAATGTGGCATAGCGAAACTATTGGAATGACAAATGAAGAAATATTAACAAATGCTAAAGACGCGCACGCTCTATGGACGATGTTATCCGATAATATCGATCGTACACTAATTGAAAGCCTTCCAAATTTAAAAGTAATTAGTAATTTTGCAGTTGGCTATAACAATATAGACATAGAGGCGGCAAAAGACCGTAGTATTGTCGTAACAAATACTCCGGGAGTATTAACAGAGACAACGGCAGACTTAGCATTTGCTTTACTATTAGCAACTGCTCGAAGAATAACAGAAGTAGAACAAGAAATTCGTTCGGGTAACTGGGATTCCTGGTCACCAATGCAATATACAGGAATGGACGTTTTCGGTGCAACGCTCGGTATTGTAGGAATGGGACGTATAGGGGAAGCGGTTGCTAGACGCGCGAAAGGCTTTGATATGAATGTGTTATATCATAATCGTTCTAGAAAACTAGATGCAGAAGAAACGTACGGCTTTACTTACGCGGAATTAGACGAATTACTTAAGCAATCTGATTTTGTCATTCTATTAACTCCACTTACACCTGAAACAAAGGGACTTATAGGGGAGCGTGAACTTAATATGATGAAAGAAACTGCAGCAATTATTAATGTCGCACGAGGTGGCATAGTAGATGAACAAGCTCTTTATGAAGCACTGGCGTCGAAAAAGATATGGGCTGCAGGACTAGATGTATTTGAGCAAGAGCCTGTACCGGTGGATCATCCTTTACTAACATTGTCTAATGTAACGGTGTCTCCCCATATCGGTAGTGCCAGTATCCGCACTCGCCAAGCGATGATGCAAATGAATGCAAAAGATATAGAAGCAGTGTTAGAAAATAGAGAACCTCAAAATAGAATTCTCTAATACTTAAGTAGTGGTCCTCATACAGGGCCACTCTTTTTGTTTACTTGAAATGATGATCGACATCAGTAAGTGCAAATGATAAACTATAATGAAAACGATTATCATTATCAGTAGTGATATTCATATAAAAGGGAGTCAGTTGCATGCTAGATAAAATGCAAATGTTTATCGTTCTAGCTGAATGTCGTTCATTTACAGAGACGGCTCGTAGAATGTTTTGTTCTCAACCAACAATTAGTCATCAAATTCAACAGCTAGAAGAAAAATATAAGACCATATTAATTCAACGTAAAAATAGACAAATTGAATTAACAGAGCAAGGGGAAGTTTTTTTACAATATGCTAGGAAAATATTATTACTAGATAAGCAAATGGAACAAGAATTGCACCAAGTAAATTCTCCACTTTCCGTACACATAAGTCATTACATAGCTGAAAAATATTTTGCGACTATTTTACCTCTCCATATAGATGAATTTGAACAGCAATCATTCTCCATTAAAAGCAATTGTTATGAAAGCCTTAAGGAAAAGTTACTTCTTGAGAAAACAAGTTTTGCAATTATGCCAATCTATGAGAATGACTCAGAATTTCAACAAGCATATAAAGTGGACTTATTATTTGAAGAGGAATTATTTTTAATAATGCATTGCAGTCATCCGCTGGCAGGAAGAAAAGTGATTTACGCACGAGATTTAAAAAACCAAACACTCTTACTACCAGAAAACTTGTATTTGCAACAACTAATCAAAGATAAAATCGATCAAAAGAATGCACAAGTCCAATATATGCAGATGACGAATTTTGAAATTATAAAACAAGCTGTCTTGTCTGGTATGGGTATTTCTTTTTTGCCCTTAAAAATAATAGAGCCTCTTTTAGGTCAGAACAAGATTATGGCGAAGTCGATTCATGGACTTTGTATTAAACGTCAAAATGCAATTGTATCTAATCCACAAAAAATGCTAACCCAAAGAGAGTTAAATTTCTGCAAATACGTCAAAAATCAATTTATACACTATGGAAAGCCTTTGTCGAGTGCCAATAGAATGAACTAACCCAAGCTTCTTATAGCTTGGGTTTTTCTATATTTTGAAATCTAGTTTGCAACTATTAATAAAATGAATAATAGTATTTATTTATTTTATTGATAGCGCTTACTTCCATGGAGCTAGGTGAAAAGTCAATATGTGAATTATAAATGATATTGAGAATCATTATCGTTGGTGTTAAAGTACGAAGGCAGGAATAAAAAATCAATTATTTAATAAAAAGGAGAAAGCATAGTGTATAAAGGGATTAAAAAATTATGGGGCTTACCGCTTATACTATTAATGTTTTTAGTAGCAGGTTGTTCATCAAATGAAGCTAAAGGACAAGCTGATGAAACAAATTTAGAAGGTGAAGGAGCAGTAACGGAACAAGTAGCAGAGTTAAAAGTAGGGATTCCATCAGATGTTGGTCCATTAAATATATATACCGGAAACGTCGACTGGTTAACTGATTTAGTATATGACAAATTATTTTCACCATCGCCATATGTAGATGAACCAATTCCATGGTTAGCAGAGTCTGCAGAGCAACTTGATGATACAACTTGGATTGTAAAGGTACGTGATGGTATAAAGTGGCATGACGGGGAAGATTTTACAGCAGAAGATGTCAAATTTACATATGAATACTTCCGCGATGGTTCAGCCAACCGCCATACACATCATGTTAGCGAAGTACCGAAAATTGATGAAATTAAAGTTGAAGAGGATGGAAAAACGGTTCGTTTTGAGTGCGCCTATGCTTGTCCATCACTAGCGAGTATTACCTTTGCTGATTTGCCGATTTTACCAGAGCACATTTGGAAAGATGTTGAAAATCCACGTCAATATAATAAGTTAGCTGTAGGAACAGGTCCTTTTGTTTTAAAAGAATATGAAGCAGACCAGTATTACAAATTTAAAGCGAATAATGAATACTTCATGGGTGAACCAACAGTTGCTTCCATAAATATGCCGATTATAAAGGATGCAACAGCTATGTTTAACGCATTACGTGCAGGTGAGATTGATGCATCTACGCGTACAGTACCAGCTGAATTACAAGATTCATTTAAAAATACTGATGCGATGAAGTTAGCAAAAGTATCTCCATTATCTATTGTCCAATTCGGTTTAAATTATGAACGAAAGCCATTTAATACAGAAGAGGTACGCCGAGCGGTATCTCTAGCGATAGATCGTCAAAGCATTGTTGATACTGTGTTATTAGGTCAAGGACGTGCTGGGTTTACTGGATATCCTCACCCGGATTCTCCGTGGACCAATCCAGATTTATCGACACCATATGATATAGCGAAAGCAACAGAAATTCTAGACTCACTTGGCTACAAAGATACAAATAATGATGGTTTTCGTGAAACACCAGCAGGTGAAACGTTACGGATGAATATAATTGTTTCTGCAAGTGAACCTGTTTATGTGCGTGTAGCAGAAATGCTGAAGGAGCAATTAAAAGAGATAGGGTTACAGTTTGAAGTAGAAGCAATGGATGCTACGACTTATGCAGCTGCCAATTCAGAGGATAATTTTGATACGTATGTTAGTTTAATAGGTCCGCATGGTGTAGCAGATCCAGATCAATTCATTATGTCTCATCGTGCATCATATCTATGGACGAAAGATATAGCCTATCCTGCTATGGATACATTGATTGAAGATTGGATGGCGGCATCCACAATTGAAGATCGTAAAGCAATTTCATTTGATATGCAGGAGTTATACAATAACCAACCTACTGCAATTGCCCTTTATTATCCGGAGGAAGTTTTCGCTTATAACGCTACGGTGTATGACCAATATGTAGAGTCTTTAGGTTACGGGATTGTGCACAAATATTCATTCTTACCAGAAGAAACGCGTCAAGCTGTTTCGGCAACAGCTCCAAAATTTGTGGAATAAGGAGAGTTGTAAGAAATGAATAGGACTCTATCGTCAATTGGAAAAAAGCTAATTCAATATGGACTGGTGTTCCTCGTAGCATTGACGATTAATTTCGCTTTGCCCCGATTAGCCCCAGGTGATCCGCTGTTATATTTTTTCGGCGATACGATAAATGAACTAACAGAAGTACAAAAGCAGCAGGCTCTTGAATCGATAGGTCTCGATGGGTCTTTATGGGAACAGTATATTGTATATTTACAAGGGATTGTGACATTTGATTTTGGGGTGTCAATTAAATATGCAGAGCCTGTGATGACAATAATAGGCGATAGATTGCCATGGACATTGTTATTAGTGGGGCCAGCTATGTTATTAAGTGCTGTAATTGGCGTTATATTGGGCGCTTATTCTGCTTGGAATCGTGGGAAAGGTCGTGATGTCTCACTATTAATAGGAATGCTGACCTTACAAGCTGTTCCAGGTTTTTGGGTAGGACTATTATTTTTAGCTGTTTTAGCGGTCCAATTAGGTTGGTTTCCTACATACGGGGCTTTTTCAATGATGCAAGATGGAACAACTTGGGGGTATATAAAGGACGTTGCAGTGCATGCGATCCTGCCGCTTACTACGATCACATTAGCAACAGTAGGATCGAACTATTTGCTAACACGTTCTTCAATGCTTGAATCTCTTGGGCAAGATTATATCACGATGGCAGAGGCAAAAGGTGTACATAAAAAAGGGTTAATTTTTAATCATGCCTTACGCAATGCTTTGCTACCCATTTATACGCATTTTACGATGACATTAGGCACTTTAGTGGGTGGAGCAGTGGTAGTGGAATCTGTCTTTTCTTATCCAGGAATTGGTCGATTGTTATATGAAAGTGTTATTGCAAGAGACTTTCCAATGATGCAAGGCATATTTTTAATTATTACACTTGGTGTGATTGGAGCAAACTTATTTGCTGATTTAACGTATCCACTTATTGATCCTCGTGCACGTACGCTTAAAAAGACAAAGGGAGCGGATATGAATCATGCGTAAATCAACAAAAGTCATCGGTACTGTAGGATTCATTTTATTTATTGCTGTTGTACTCTTTGCTGTACTTGGACCTTTTATCATCCCATATGACGCATATAAGCAATCTGGCCCTTCCTTTCTGGCTCCTAATAGTGACCACTTTCTTGGAACGAATGATATGGGACAGGATATTTTAGCAGAGCTTGCGGAGGGGGCACGAACTTCATTAACGATTGGAATCTTGACAGCTCTATTTGCCACACTCATTGGAGGTAGTGTTGGTATTCTAGCGGGTTATATCGGAGGTTGGTTTGAGGTAATTGTGATGCGTGTTATTGATGTCGTATTAACACTGCCATTTCTACCTCTGATGATTGTTATTGCCGTATATATGGGACCAGGAATATTTACACAAGTATTTGTTATTACTTTAGTTATGTGGGCTGGAAAGGCAAGGCAAATTCGCGCACAAACTTTATCCATTAAAACAACAGGACCAGTGCTAGCAGCTAGGACGATGGGAGCAAACCATTGGTATATTTTCAATAAACATATTTTTCCGAGCGTTTTTCCCCTATTCATCCCACAATTTGTTGGAGCTGTAAATACAGCCATCTTATTGGAATCTTCTCTTAGTTTTTTAGGGATGGGAAATCCATTAGTTAAGAGCTGGGGAAGTATATTATATTACGCCAATAGTCGAAGTGCATTTTTAACAGAAGCATGGGTTTGGTGGATTATTCCTCCTGGTATTTGTATTGTCCTAGTGGTCTTAGCCTTTTCTTTAATGGGCTATTTTTTAGAAGAAAAAGTGAATCCAAGACTAAGTTCATACGCGGTCACACCGAAACGTCAACAACAGGAGAAAGTAGAGGATTTAACGCTAGTTGAGCGAGATATTATGCTGTCTGTTCAAAATTTGACTGTGGAATACCCTAAAAAGGGCTGTTATCAAGAAGTAGTATCTAATGTTTCTTTCGAAATACAACGAGGGGATGTGCTAGGAATTGTGGGAGAGTCAGGAAGCGGTAAATCAACAGTAGCTGCGAGTATTATCCAACAGCTGAAGTTACCGGGAAGAAGCAAAGGCTCAATTTATTTTGAAGGACAATCACTAGAAACATTGGATGATGAGCAAATACGTCAACTTCGCGGGCGGGACATTGGATATATTGCACAAGCTGCGATGAATGCGCTTAATCCTGTTATTACTATTGAAAAACAGTTAAAAGAAGCAATCAAAGTACATAAAAAATTAGACGAATCTAGTATGGACCAACGTGTAATAGAAGTAATGACACAAGTCGGACTCGATACTAAATGGAGATTTTCTTTCTCTCATGAATTATCTGGTGGTATGCGTCAGCGCGTAATTATTGCGATGGCCTTAATAAATCGACCGAAACTTATTATAGCTGATGAGCCGACAACCGGACTTGATGTAATTGTTCAAGTTGAAATTGTTCAGTTACTACGAAAATTGCAACGTGAGTTAAATATTTCAATGATTTTTATATCGCATGATTTACCAGCTGTACTATCGGTTACGGATCAGATAATTATTATGAAATATGGTCATATCGTAGATAGAGGTGAGTCGATTGAAGTCGCTGAAAACTCAAGTCATCCATATACGAGACGTTTAGTCGATTCAATCCCGTTATTGAAACCGAAAAAAGGGAGAGAGACGGTGCTGATTTCATGACATCTTTAGTAGAGGTAAAGGAATTACAAAAAACATTTGGTCGCACAAAAGAGGTACAAGTAAATGTGCTGAAATCTGTTTCATTTTCATTAAAACACGGTGAAATTATCGGGCTAATCGGGGCCAGTGGCGCAGGGAAGAGTACGATTGGTCGTATAATTGCTGGTCTCGAGACGTCGAACGGAGGAAAGGTTTTTTTCGAAGGCCAAGAAGTTTTATCTCTTACTGGAAAAAAACGTCGTTCCCTTGCTAAGTATATTCAAGTGGTGTTTCAAGATCCATACGAAGCCCTCTCATCACGTATGAAAATTGGTCAGCTTGTAGCAGAGCCACTTGTGATTCAGGGAATTGATAAAGGAAACAAAGAAAAACGTTTAGAAAAGGTACGATATGCGTTAAATAGTGTGTCATTAGATCCTGATAAATATATAAATCGTTATCCACATGAATTATCTGGAGGAGAGCGACAACGGGTTGGTCTTGCGCGTGCTTTCGTATGTGAACCGAAGCTTATTATTGCAGATGAACCAACGTCCATGTTAGATACTTCACTACGTTTAGAACTACTGGAATTAATGAAAAAAATGAATGAATACAATCAAGTCTCTTACTTATTTGTTACACATGATATTGCTTTGACAAAAGGGTTTTGCGATCGATTAATCGTGTTACAACAAGGTGAAATTGTAGAGGAAGGTAAAACAAATGATATTATTCAAAATCCGCAACATCCTTATACAAAATCACTCATAGAGGCATTGCTCGTATTAGAAAATCATAAAGGAGATCAATAATGAAAGCTAACTTTATAGAACTAAATCCAGGAGCAATTTTTGCACAACGTGGTAAAAATAAAACAAGAGAAAATTTTACGAATGTCGATATTTATAACCTATCCAACATCGATTTAACAGCTTATAACTGTTTAGTTATAAGTGGATTTGCCGATCAAGACTTTTTATATGAACAACGTCAAATCATTCTAGATTTTGTGAATGCGAGAAAAATACTCGTATTTTCAGGTAACTTAGTAACAGATTGGTTGCCTGGTGGTCAGTTATTTGTGCCAAAAGAGATTAATAGTCATAAAGACTATGAGGTGTCGATTCATAAACAGCATCCAATATTTGAAGGTGTATTGGACGACGATATGACCTATAACAAAGGGGTTTCTGGATTTTTTGCACGAGGGCATCATCCTACTCCAGAGGGCGCCGAAGTTCTCTTAACTTTACCAGGGGATACTCCAATAACGTATATTGACCGTGTGAGCACAAAAGGAACCATTTTAGTCCATGCGGGTTCAGACTTGTTTGGTTATATGAAGCCTGAGATCAACAAAACAACCGACCGAATTGGTCCACAGTTAGTAAAATGGGTACATGAAGAGATTGCGATGCTACAAGAAGAGGTGACTACATGATGAAAAAAATAGCAGTTGTTTATGGTGGTAGCTCACACCATCATCGTACATATAAAACATCTGAGTTTGCCAAGTACATTAATCGACTTATTCCCATACGCGAATTAGAAACTGCTTCTTTAGAAGGGGTCGATGTATTGCTTGTTCCTTCTCAAACACATTTGGGATTACTTAAGAAAAATGTAGAGAAGATTTATGCGTTTGCAAATGGTGGGGGAACAGTCGTTACGTTAGGTTCACAGGGATTTGATTGGTTACCTAGTCACAAATGGGAATTCCGTCCTACGAACTTTTGGTGGTGGCTAGATAAAGATCCGAAAAGTGGTCTAGTATTATCTGCTCCTGAGCATGATTTATTTAAAAATTACTTAACTCTTTCTGATGCAACATGGCACCAACACGGCGTGTATTGGCCGCCAGATAACTGTGAAGTGCTCGTTTCAACAGATGACGGTGGGGCAGTTCTTTATATAGATAAAGTAAGCACAAAGGGTACTTGGTTAAATACAACACTGGATCCGGATTTCCACTACGGTTCCTATTTCATGCCTGCAACGGAACGATTTTTAAGAGGCTTTTTACCGTGGCTGGTGGAAGGAAAGCTATAGATATTGCCTCGATATAGTTTCTGGAGAATTTGTTTTTCTCATAAGGCGCGCAGGCTCAGAAAAAGGGTAAAGCTCAAAAAAAAATTAGGGGATAAAACGCATGCAAACAATCAAGATCTATGATCGTAATGATTTAATAGAAATTAGCTTTGAGGACATTTACAAATATCATGGGACACTTGCTTATATGGCGATAGGTGTAGGCTTCCGAGTTATTCAAGCCGCTTTTGAAGCTTTATATGGTGAGGACGTTCCAAATCGTAAAGATATTTCCATCCTATCTGGTCATGGAGGTCCTGGTTTTCGCGATGTTTTCGAATTTGTTACCCGTGCTCAATCAAGAGGTACATATATAGTCGATACAACTTATCCAAAAGCTCAATACGATCCATATCGTCCAACATCCTATGCGTATACTTTTACACGTGAAACCGGAGAAGCAGTAGAGGTGGTATTAAAGGAGAACTTCTTACCTCCTATTTTTTATGAACTTTTGAAAAAAGGCCGTGAAGACTCATTTACACCTGAAGAATACTTATACAATGAACAAATAAAACAGAATCTTGGTAACCGAGCATTACAATTACCGATTAACGAGTTAGTAGAAGTGACAAAACTGAAATAAGTTTAGTTCAAGTTCTAATGAAGTCGCTTGTAGACCGGTGTCAAATGCTTCCCTGGAGATCTGAGAACTAAATTAGGGAAGCTATTCGACATCGCAATGAAAAAAATTAGTAAATCTTTTTTTGTGATTTCTCATCAAGGAAACAATGATCGTAGGCATGCTCTTCAAAGAGGTAACTCTTAGATTATAGTAATCCGCCAAAAATTCCTCCTTAAATTTTGTATTTAATCAAATAAGTCAAACTAGCTATCTTCTGTTAATATACCTCTGTTTACCTCCATCTATTTCCCTCTCGCTTTAAACTCTACTAACATGAAAACTCTTAGAAAAGAGCATCAAATTTTTGATAATTTTGGGTACATAAAAAAATAGCACGATTAAACTTTAGAAAATAGGGTATGTAATAGGAGGGTAGGACTAAGTGTCTAATTTAATAAATAGAGAAACGGGGATAAATTATGAGAAAAATGATGTTGTTTACTTCTTTGTGTGCACTTTTAGTACTTGGTGCATGTAGTAGTGAAACGAGCACAGACAGTATTGAAGTGATTAAATTTGCAGATGCAGGATGGGATAGTATCCGTGTACATAATAGTATAGCTCAATTGATTGTGGAAGAAGGTTACGGCTATGACACTGAGGTTACAAGCGGGACCACGGCAGCTACTTTGCAATCATTAGAAAAAGGTGACATAAATGTCTATATGGAAATATGGACGGATAATACAAAAGAAGTTTATGAAAAAGCAATTGAAAGTGGAAGTATTGTGAAACTAGCAACTAATTTCAATGATAATTCGCAAGGACTATATGTTCCAACCTATGTTATAGAAGGAGATGCGGAAAAAGGGATTGAAGCGGTTGCACCTGACTTGAAAACTGTACAAGACCTAGAGAAGTATCCAGAGCTTTTCCAAGATCCTGAAGATAGCACTAAAGGAAGAATAATTGGAGCGCCATCTAGTTGGGCGGTAAGTGAACACTTGGAGTCGAAACTTGAAACATATGGTCTAGATGCAAAATTCAACTATTTAGCACCAGGATCAGACTCTGCAATCGTTGCAGATCTAGCGGGAGCATATAAAAAAGGTGAACCTTGGGTAGGGTATTACTGGTCACCAACATGGGTAACAGCTAGTTATGACTTAACATTACTTGAAGATGTTCCATATGACGCAGCAACTTGGGAAGAATCCAAAGGAACTGAATTCCCACCAAATGATGTTGTAATTGCTGTTCATAAAGATTTACCAACACAGGCAAAGGATGTTACGGAATTCCTGAGTAAATATGAAACTAGTAATGCTTTAACAGAAGAAGCGTTAGATTATATGAACGAAAATGAAGTGGAACCAGATGAAGCCGCACAGTGGTGGATGAAAGAGCATGAAGATATTTGGACGACGTGGGTGTCTGAAGAAGTTGCAGAAAAAGTAAAAGCAGCTTTGAACTAATAATTCATCATAAAAAGTAATCTATCCTATAAAAAATGAGGTGAATGCGACTGTTCTTTGAAACAGTCCATAGTCTATGACAGAGTTTCCAGATGTACGAATACCAATAGGGGATGTAGTAGAAAATTTCATTGATTTTTTGGCGATGAATTTTGATGCATTCTTTGATTTTATTTTTGTTATTTCTTCTTCCATGATCAAGGGTCTAGAAGCGGGTCTTCTTGCAATCCCTTGGTGGATTTTTATTATTATTATTTTTTTACTAGGATGGTATTTTACTAATTTGTATGGTGGACTTCTTTTTGGTTTCTTTATATTTCTGATAGGTACATTCGATTTATGGCCAGAAACAATGACTACTATTTCAATAGTATTAATCTCTGTTATATTGTCTTTATTAATCGGGATTCCACTAGGTGTTGCGACGGCATTTAGTAAATCATTGTCTACTATTATGAGACCAGTTTTAGATGCCATGCAAACTATGCCAAGCTTTGTTTATTTAATACCTGTAATATTTTTCTTCCCATTAGGGAATGTTCCAGCCGTTATTGCTACTATTATTTATGCACTGCCCCCAGTTATCCGACTGACTGAGCTAGGAATTCGTAATGTAGATAAGGAAGTAGTAGAATCAGCACAATCATTTGGTTCTTCCACTTCTCAAATGCTTATGAAAGTACAATTACCTCAAGCATTGCCAACTATTATGGCGGGTGTTAACCAAACAACAATGATGGCGCTATCAATGGCAGTTGTTGGATCGATGGTAGGTGCTCAAGGACTTGGAGAGCGCGTACTGTATGCGATAAATCGTATTGATATTTCACTTGGTTTTGAAGCGGGGATTAGTATTGTATTCTTAGCAATAATAATTGACCGAATTACCGGAGGAATTGCAAATCGCCTTCAGAAACATAGGAGGGATGTAGCATGACAGTTAAACTTAAGGTAGAAAATGTATCTAAAATATTTGGACCAAGACCTAAAAAGGTCATTTCAATGGTTGAAAAAGGTGTTCCAAAAGATGAAATTCTTGCGAAAACGGGCCATACGGTAGGTGTATATAATGCATCTATGGAAATTATGGAAGGCGAGACATTTGTCATTATGGGACTATCTGGTAGTGGAAAATCTACGCTCATTCGTTGCTTAAATTTATTGAACAAGCCTACCTCTGGGGCAATTTACGTCGATGGCGAAAATGTAGTTGGATATAACAAAAATCAGCTAAAGTATTTCCGTCAGAAAAAAATTGCAATGGTGTTTCAACATTTTGGTTTATTCAGCCATAGAACGGTACTAGAAAATATTGAATATGGCCTAGAAATACGAGGGATGTCTAAAGCAGAGCGTCGGGAGATTGCCGGGAAACATTTAGAAACAGTAGGGCTAAAAGGATACGAAAACCAATTTCCGGATGAATTATCTGGAGGGATGCGCCAGCGTGTAGGAATTGCCAGAGCACTTGCGAATGATCCGGACATTTTACTTATGGATGAACCATTTAGTGCGCTTGATCCGTTGATCCGACGTGAAATGCAATTAGAATTACTAGATATACAAAATAAACTACAAAAGACTATTATTTTCATCACACATGATGTTAACGAAGCTTTTAAAATTGGTGACCGTGTAGCGGTGATGAAGGATGGCAAAGTTGAACAAATCGGTACTCCAGAAGAAATTCTTGAAAAACCGGCAAGCAATTACATTTCAGAGTTTATCCGAGATATTGATCGTTCTAAAATTTTGCAGGCGGAACATATTATGTCTAAGCCATATGGGTTAGTTTCCTTAAAAGATGGGCTGAATGTCGCTATTCAAGTAATGAGAGAAAATGGTATTTCTAGTGCATTCGTTACGGATCGTAAGCGCCAGCTACAAGGAATAGTTACTATTGACCAAGCGATTAATGGTCTCAAAGAGAAAAAGACCTTACAAGAAGTAATGTCTACAGAAGTGAAAACAGTAAAGGCGGATGAATATGTACAAGATATTATTCCGTATGTATTAGATTCAAAATACCCCATCGTCGTTACGGATGAAGAGCTAATGATTAAAGGAATCATACTAAGGGTTCATGTATTAGCAAGCTTAATCAGCGAGAGCATGGACGAACAAAAAGAGACACAGAAACTATAATTAGTTTCTGTGTTTTTTTTTAGTAACAAATATTCTTTTCCTGAAATTTTATCCTCACTATATAGTGTTACTATAAAATTAATAGTACTTTTAATTTTTACTTATTTATTACTTTGAATTAAGTATGTTATAGTCTAATTGGTATAGTGAGGTGGAGAATATATTTAATTTTAATAATAATAGTCCTTCAAAAGATGCATATTTGGAAATTAGCGGTGAATACTCTATGACAATAGTGGTATTTTCAATTATTATAGCGATTGTAGCATCTTACACGGCAATTTCCTTGAAAAGAAGAGCAAAAGAAAATAGTTTTTTTCATAAAAGCTTCTGGTTACTGCTTGCCTCGCTATGCTTAGGGTTTGGTATATGGTCTATGCATTTTATAGGAATGGGTGCATTTTCATTGCCAGTAAATATGAGCTACAACAAAACTATTACGCTTATATCAATTATTCCTGCTATGTTAGCTTCATTTATAGCTTTCTATTTGGCAGACCTTCCAAGACGAAACTATTGGTCGTATGTATTCGCGGGGATAGCGATGGGGATAGGAATTTCCTCCATGCATTATATAGGAATGTATTCGATGGAAATGGACGTTATTTACACTTATGACCCTCTACTTTTTTTAGTTTCTATTTGTATTTCAATTTTTGTTTCTATTATAGCAGTTTACATTCTTGCGACGGTTCATACCTATCAGTCGAAAAATATACTTCTGATTTTAATCTCTTTAATCATGGGGTTGGCTATTTCTAGTATGCATTACACCGGTATGGCAGCTATGAACTTTTATATTCCCAAGGGGTATGAATTGAATCATGAGGCTTCTCATATGACCGAAATGTATGGATTAGCAGTTATTGTAGGTTTAGGAATGGCTATACTTTTGGGAGTATTATTACTTTCAAGTTTGTTAGACCGGTATATTGAGTATCGTGGGAATTACTACGATGCATTAACACAATTACCTAATCGACGGTTGTTTGAAAAGAAAATTCAGTCACCTAAAGTTTTAGCTATTTGGCATATACATGATTTAGAGCATATAAACAGAGAGTTCAATTATGCTTTCGGTGATGAAGTGATTCGAGAACTAGTACATATGTTCAAATCTATATCACCTTCCAAAACAGAGCTTTATCGGATAGGAGGGAATCGTATTGCTTTGCTAACTAGGGATGTGGATAGTGCAAAGCAGTTAAAAGAGGTGTTGAAGAAGCTAGCAGAGTCACTTCGTGAGCCTATTCGTGTACAAGATAGAGAAGTAATGCTGTTTGGAGTATGTGCTATATCTCAAGCCGATTACGGTGAGAAGGACACTGATATCTATAGAAATGTACTTGCCGTTTTAAACTATCCTTCTATTATGTATGATCATGATATTATTTACTATGATTCTAGTATTCATAGGTATACATTTAATCTTGAAATAGCTGAAGATGTAAATCGAGCTATGAAAGAAAACGAGTTATATCTTGTTTATCAACCGAAATTTAGTTCGTACTCGCAGTGTATTGATGGGCTCGAGACATTATTAAGATGGAATCATCCTAAATACGGTAATCTATCACCTGCTGTTTTTGTTCCAATTTTAGAGGAATATGACCGTATGGTTAAAGTGACTGACTGGATAATAGATGGGGTTTGTAAACAAATAGCATATTGGAAATTGGAGGATATTTCATTCAAACAAGTAGCTATTAATATTCCAGGCGATTATATAACTTCCCCTTTGTTATTAGGAGTATTCACAGAAAAGTTAAGCGAATATGGGTTGGAGCCGTCGCAAATAGAATTAGAAATAACTGAGAATAGTTTTGTGAAAAATGTGGAAGAAGCTATGAGGGCGGTAAGTAAATTTAGAGAAGAAGGTTTCTCTGTTGCATTGGATGACTTTGGTACTGGGGTATCGTCGCTATCTTATTTAAAAGAAATGCCAATATCAACCTTGAAAATTGATAAGTCTTTTATAGATGATGTACCGAAGTCCTCTAAAGATTCATCTATAATTACCGCTATTATTGCTTTAGGAGAATCATTAGACTTAAATGTTGTCATAGAAGGAGTAGAAACAAAAGAGCAGGTGGATTTCTTAAAGGACACAAGTAAAAACCCAATTTTTCAAGGATTTTATTTTGCAAAACCGATGACCCCCCATGATCTTGTTAGGTGGTATCAAGCCAGAGCGGAAGGATAATTTCTTTCTAGCTCTGGTTTTTTGTCTTAAAAATCAATAGCTTTTGGACATAAAAAGAGGGAAGTAATACTATAAAAGTATAGGAGGTGCTATGGGATGTCTAAATCTGAGGTAGAGAAAAACCTTTTAAATATTGATATGAAGGCTCTTATTCCTTTAATAAGTAAAGAATTTAAAAAATACTTCACAAAAAATATTAAGGCGTTATATCACTATACAAATTTAGAAGGGGCGCAAGGAATTATTAGCGATAAAACCTTTTGGGCCTCGCATATTAAATTTATGAATGATTCCAAAGAATATAGTCATGGGTTAGAGGTATGCGAAAGTATCGTCCAAAAGCTTATTCAAGAGTTACCTCTAGAAAATCCCAGAAGAGCATATTTGGAAGAGGTTTTTACGATTTTAGAGGAACAAGACACAGATATTTTTGTCGTGTCCTTTTGTGAGAGTGGAGACCTATTAAGTCAATGGAGAGGATATAGTCGAAGTCAGCATGGGATTTCTATTGGTTTTGACTTTTCATCGTTATTTGATGTTTCTTTTCATCTAAGTGAAGAAAACTTCTTTCCACGGAAGGTGATATACGATCATAAGTTGCAAGAGAGAATTATTCGTAGGATTATAAACGTTTCACTCATTAGTTTAGAGCTAAGTGAAGTAAAGCCACAGTTCTCTCCTAAGGAAGTAGCAAGAACGATTGGATACTTTCTACCACTTTTTAAACATGCTACTTTTTCAGAAGAAAAGGAATGGCGGATTATTGTGACCAACTCTAGGAGCATGTCATATCAGCATGAGCTGAAATTCCGCGCGCGCGATAATATTATTCTTCCATATATTGAGTTAGAAACACATAACAAAGTACTTCAAAACGACAATAGACTGCCAGTCAATCAAATCATTATAGGACCTTCGGGAACAAATGAATTTACGGCAAGAAGTATTAATTATTATTTGAAAAATGTAGGATACCCAACTGTTCCTATTAAACTATCGCATATTCCTTATCGCTAATAAGAAAAGCTTATGCGCTTATACTAGCCTTGAATGTTGGTGGACAGCTGACGAGTAAGAAGCAGAGTATTTTTCTAAAAAAGTGAAACCTATTGCGATGTAAAAGCGTAAAAATGTTATTAAAATCAAAGGAGAAATGTATATGTCATTTTTCAATAAAGTATTGGCAAGTGTTGGGGTTGGTGGAGCTAAGGTAGATACTAAACTAGAAAAGTCAGAGTTTACTGCTGGTGAAATTATGCAAGGTGTAGTAGAAGTGGTTGGCGGAAACTTAGAACAACAGATTGATGCGATCTACTTAACGGTAAATACAACATACATTCGTGAATCGAATGATCGAAAATACACGGACGTAGCAGCTTTTCAAAAATATAAAGTCACTGAACCTTTTACAATTGGGGCAAATGAAAAGAAAGCAATTCCCTTTTCACTAACACTTCCTGAAGATGCGCCAGTCACTTATGGAAGCACGCGTATATGGATTAGCACAGGGTTAGATATCAAAAATAGTATAGATCCTACAGATAAAGATTATATTAACGTACGACCAACGAGAATAGCGGCTAATATTTTAGAGGCAATTGAACAGCTAGGATTTAAAATAAGAAAAGTTGAATGTGAGAAAGCCTCTCATAAATTAGGTAGTCGATATCCGTTTGTACAAGAATTTGAATTTGTGCCGGTTAGCAGCTCCTATAAAGCGAAACTTGATGAACTAGAAATCCTATTTTTGTCTCAGTCCGCACAATCAGCTGAAATTTTAATGCAGGTTGACCGAAGAGCAAGAGGTTTTGGGGGACTACTTGCAGAGGCTTTTGAAATGGACGAGAAATTCATTCGATTGACTATTAATGCACAAGATATTCCAACTATTAAAGACAAACTAAAAAGAGCAATAGGGATCTAGGGCATAATTCATTCACAATGCATATAAAATAATAAGCACCTTCAACTATTTTAAAATGGTTGGAGGTGTTTTGATAGGGAGTGCGTTTTTATTAATGGAAAGCTTATTTAGTGGCTAAACTATCGCTCCAAAAGCTACTTTCCCAGTAACTATTCCTGTTCATTACTACTTCAAATAATCGTATTTGTACTTGCTATAACTGCATTATTTGCAGCAGCAAAAGGTAAGTTGGCTATTATATTTGGTTGCAGTGTTTTAATAGAGATGATTTTAATGTACTCCATAGAAGACTGAAAAATATAAAGTTCAAACTATTATAGAGGTATCATGCAAAATATTAGTAGATAACTCTTAGAAGGAAATATTGGAAGCTTTGTTGAATTAAAGGATATATAGTTTAAGAAACGAGGGAGTAATTATTTGGTTGAATGGTTCAATTATTGAGAATGTAATGCTTATTGTAGGATGGGTAGTAATTTCCATAATTGCCTCTCGTCTTTATAAGTCACAATCGGATAAACCTATCCTATGGAAATTAATTGTAGTTATTCTCATAGGCTTCTTTACGTTTTCTTTTCATTTGCAAGTGTTTGACCGAGGTATACAGATTCCTATCCTTCCTCTGGGAGTGTGGGTATTATACTGGTTTTTAAGAAAAGATGAACCTACCTGGCGAAAATACAGACCATTTGCTTGGTTAGGCTTTGTAGCTAATTATATATTGTTGATATTCCTTTTTATTGGGTACCTCATAAATCATCTGCTTTATCCAGCATATAATATTAGTACATATATATCTAATGTGGAGGATGCCTATATTATTAATACCCATCCAACAGCAAACGAAAGCTCACTTTCTAAAGGGAATTTAATAGCCTCAATACTTACTGCTAAACAACAAGATTACTCCAGCCTAAGTTGGTATAACGAGACACTCTTGGGTGCAGATTCAGATGAAACTGCCGAACGCTTTCCTTATATGCTAGCAAATACTTTTCCAAAATGGGGAAGTGGGCTTCGTACTAGTATTTATCTAGAGAAAAACGGAAAGGGGATATTAATAACTACACAGGAGAAGCAATTTTATTTTCAAACTGACCTTTCCTTGTTAGAGGGGGAGAACCAGTGAAAAAGCCTTTTTTAATGACCTTCATATTAATCGGTATAACTTTCCTTGTCACAAGTTTTTGGTATTTCACTTCTGGACCAAATTCGTTTCCAGCCGATGAACAGCTAGTGGAAGAGATTACAAATAGCTTTTCGATACTTTCTAACAGTGAAATTCAGGATACAGTTTTTTTAGATGATCGTCATGTATTTGTCCCCTTTAAAGCAGAGGATGAAATGTATGGATTTAGTTTATGGAAGTGGAATAATCGCAAATGGAATGAGGTTTTCGTTTCAACAAATGATGATGTACGAGTTTGGAAGATAGATAGTAAGGATCCTACAACTTTTCGAGTGGTTTGGAACTATCCACCTCAGGATAAGGTGTCCTATATGAAACTCTATTTAGTTCATGAAAGAGGGGCTCAGGTTAGTGACTATGAAGAGCACTACAAACCAGCTGTGCAGCTTGAGCAAACGATTAGGTTGTCAGAGAATCTTTATGGAAGTATAAAACTATCTCAGGAGTGGATACCAGTACTCCAATCATTTAATGATTCTCCAATAATTCCATCGTATTATTTTGGTTGGAATACATATGATAGCTCAGATAAGTCGACATATCCTGAAAGAAATGAAAATGGAAATTCTTCCGGGGGTGGAGATACATATATTGACTTCCCTATTTACTTTGAGGAATCAGTATTAGAGTAGGTGTACTTTAAGAAATTATTAGTGCAAGCGCTTGCATAATAGATGCTAGAAGATTAGAATAACTCTATTAAGTTACATTTGGGATGGTGAAAAAAATGGGGCAAAAAGTGGATTCTTGGTGGAAAAAAAGTGTTGTATATCAAATATATCCAAGAAGTTTTATGGATTCAAATGGGGATGGTGTTGGAGATATCCAAGGGATTATTTCCAAGCTAGACTATATTCAAAAATTAGGGATTGATGTTCTTTGGTTAAGTCCTGTCTATGATTCTCCAAATGATGACAATGGCTACGATATTAGAAACTATCGCACCATAATGCAGGAGTTTGGAACAATGGAAGATATGGAAAAGCTTATAGAGGAAGCAAAAAAACGTGGTATTCGTATTGTGATGGATTTAGTTGTTAATCATAGTTCAGATGAGCACGAATGGTTTGTGGAGTCGAGAGCCTCAAAAGATTCTAAGTATCGAGACTACTATATTTGGAGAGACGGGAAGGATGGACGTCCCCCTAATAACTGGGAGTCTGTATTTTCAGGGTCTGCTTGGGAAAAAGATGAACTTACCAATTCATATTATTTACATCTGTTCTCCAAGAAACAACCAGATTTAAATTGGGAGCATGAGCCTCTAAGAGAGGACGTGTACCAGCTAATGACTTATTGGTTGGAAAAAGGGATTGGTGGCTTCCGAATGGATGTCATTAACTTTATCTCGAAGGATATGAACTTACCGGATGGTGAAGTACAACCAAATAAGTTATATGGAGATGGAAGCCCTTATTTTATGAATGGCCCTAAAATTCACTCACACTTGAAAGAGATGAATGACAAAGTGTTGAGTAAATATGACGTAGTTACAGTAGGAGAAATGCCTGGGGCGACAACCGATGATGCCCGTCTTTACACGAACCCCGACAATAACGAAGTGAATATGGTATTTACATTTGAACATATGGACTTAGATAGTGGGCCTAGTGGAAAGTGGGATGTACAGCCATTGAAGCTAATTGATCTGAAGAGAAATTTCGAAAAATGGCAACATGGACTTCATAATGTGGGTTGGAATAGCTTATATTGGAACAACCATGATCAACCACGGGTAGTATCCCGTTTTGGTAACGATGGAGAATACCGAGAGCTATCTGCTAAAATGTTAGCCATCTGTCTGCATATGCTACAAGGCACCCCTTATATTTACCAAGGGGAAGAGCTTGGAATGACGAATGTAGAATTCCAGAGCCTGGGGGATTACCGAGATATTGAGACGTTGAATATGTATAAAGAAAAAATAGAGCAGGGGACTTCACATAAAGACATTATGAGGGGTATTTATGCTAAAGGTCGAGACAATGCAAGAACACCTATGCAATGGACATCAGATGGTGGTTTCACTACAGGTATTCCTTGGATTCAAATGAATCCTAATACGGAGGAAATAAACGTGGAACAAGCTATAAATGATTCCAATTCTATTTTTTATACGTATCAAAAGCTAATCCAACTTAGAAAACAGCATAATATTATAACAGATGGAAGCTTCCAGCTAGCACTTGCTAATCATCCTAACTTATTTGTTTATAAACGGATGTCGGCGGATGAAGAATGGCTCATAGTAGCAAATTTCTCCGATCAAATGGAGCGGCTAGAGTGGGAAACTTGTGACCTGCCATCAAAATCACATAGACTTATAATATCAAACTATAATACGGTTCAAACAACTGAAAAAATAGTAGAAATCCGTCCATATGAAGCATTTGTGGTCGCATTTGAAAAGGGGATAGGGAATTGAAGAAGGTTCTGGGAGTAGATATTGGTGGAACGAAAATCCGGATGGGTGTTGTCAACGAACAGGGTGAAGTTCTGATAGATAAGACGATACCAACTATATTGCCGCTATATCCCTATCTAGAAGAGCAAATTCTTGCGATAATGAGCGATGTGCCTGATATATCGGGTATAGGCATTGGAACAAGAGGGATGGTAGATGCAGAAACTGGTGTCATTACATTTGAAACAGAAATGCCAGGCTGGCAAGGCACCCCTGTCAAAGCATTACTAGAAGCAGCAACAGGACTTCCTGTAGAGGTCAACAATGATGCCAATTGTGCTGCGCTAGCTGAAGCGAGACTGGGTGCAGCAGCAGAGTACAAACAGGTCGTTTGCCTAACAGTGGGAACAAAGTTGGGTGGGGGCATTGTACTTAACGGTAAAGTGATGAACGGGATAAATGGCGGCGGTGGTGAGGTTGGTCACTTAATCTTATATCCAAACGGTATAGTATGTGGATGTGGAAGACCTGGCTGTAGTGAAGAGTATGTATCCGGAACAGCTATTAAGAGACTTATCCAGGAGCAGAATGTGATCAATGCAGAAACGAACGAATTGGCGAAACCTCATGATGTATTCCGTTTAGCTGCGAATGGTCATGCGGGTGCAATAGCAGTTCGTGATCGCTTCCTATCTGACTTTGCCATCGTTATCTCTAGTCTTCAAGCCGTGCTAGATATGGACTGTGTTGTTATAGGGGGCGGAGTATCTGACTCTGCTGATTTCTGGTGGGAAGAACTTCTAGCAAAAGTAGAACCTTTAAAACTGAAGCCAGTTCAAGTGAAAAGAGCAACTTTCGGCAATGAAGCGGGAATGTTGGGAGCAGCTATGCTTGTAATAGATTCAAACAAGTAATCTAAAGATATACAAACATTTTTGTATAATTTAAATTCAAAAAAGGTCTTGTCCAATTTGGGCCAGACCCTTTTTGAGTGGCTGAATCTGTCATAGTCGTACTCAACTTTTTCTGGTCAACTTTGTAAACATGAAAAAAATGTTCTATCAATAGAAGAGCTTTCTAAACTAGTAGAAGTAATAAGTATTCAAACAATACCGCCTAGATAATAGGGTGACAATATTCATGTGAAATAAAAGACAGAATTCATATTTAAATCACTATTGTCATCTTATTATGAATATGGTAGGATTGTTTAGACAACTTGTGCAAACGCTTTCGCAAGCTTTGTTATTATTTTTAATCTTTTGTGCAAACGTTTTCGCAAATACAAAAAAGGGTGGGAGAAAGTATGAAGAATAAATGGCGTGCAGGTTTTCTAGCAGCTTCATTAGGTATTGCAGGGGTATTAGCAGGATGTAGTTCGGATGGGGAAAATTCTTCAAGTGGTGATTCTAGTAAAGATGTAAAAATAGACATTTTCCAATTTAAAGTGGAATTTAAAGATCAATTTGAAGCGGTAGCAGAAGCATATGAAAAAGAAAATGAAGGAGTCGACATTAATATTACTACTGTCGGTGGTGGAGAGGACTACGGTGCTGCTCTTCGTTCGAAATTTGCCTCAGGAAACGAACCAGCTATTTATAATATCGGAGGACCCCAGGACGTATCAGATTGGTCAGACAAATTAGCTGATCTATCAGGCACTGCAGCAGCAGACGCAGCTCAAAAGGGTTCTTTAGATGGAGTTTCTGTGGATGGGAAGGTTTTAGGACTACCATTTAACCAAGAGGGATATGGCTTTATTTATAACAAAAATGTATTTGAAAAAGCGGGTATTGACCCTGCTTCTATCATAGACTTTGCTTCTTTAGAAGCTGCAGTAAAAGAGCTTGATAGCCAAAAAGCAGACCTAGGCTTAGAATCTGTTTTTGCATTACCAGGGAAAGAAACTTGGGTAACTGGTTTACATTTATCTAACACTTTCATTGCACCAGAATTTGATAATAATGTGTTAACAGCATATGAATCGAAAACAATCGATTATAAATATGGCGACGCATTCAAAAAAATTCTTGACCTTCAAAACGATTACTCTGCACAACCAACTGTTAGTTTAGATTACTCTAAACAAGTTGAGGAATTATTCTCTCTACAAAAAGTAGCTATGATTCAGCAAGGTAACTGGGTATATGGATCAATAGCAGGAATTGATGAAGACTTCGCAGCAAACGATATCGGACTTCTTCCTATTCCTGTTGAAGGATATGAAGGAGATAGTATTCCAGTAGGAATTCCAATGTACTGGGGCGTAAATAGCAATGCAGACGAAGCAGTAGTGGAAGAATCAAAAAAATTCATAGACTGGTTATACACGTCTGATGCTGGAAAAGAAACAGTATTAAATGACTTTAAATTTATACCTGCATATGAAGGGTACGATTCATCTAAAATCTCTGATCCGCTTTCAAAAGCTGTGTATGAATATGCGGAGCAAGGAAAAACAATTGGTTGGACATTCATGGGTTATCCAACTGGATGGGGTCAAGATGAGTTGGGCGTACAAATTCAGAAGTACCTTAGCGACGAAGCAAGCTGGGAAGAAGTTATAGAAGCAACTAAAGCATCGTGGGAATCTTCACGTAAATAATAAATAATTGGTTTAAACAAAGTAGCACTTGTGCTACTTTGTTTTGTCAAAAGGATAAAAAATGGTGCTTCTTTCAACTTTTTTAGAGGAAGAGCATCGTTGTAACTTTGGAGGTGAGCGCATGCGCACAAAAGACTTAGCGTATTGGTTGTTTTTATTGCCGGTTTTAGTAGCATTAACGATAGTAGTAGTTGCTCCATTATTTTTAGGGGTATATTATTCTTTCACTGATTGGAATGGAATTCAGACAAACAATTTTGTCGGGTTTGATAACTATATTGCTTTGTTCCAGGATGAACGTTTTCTAGATTCTCTATGGTTCACGGTTAAGTTTTCGGTCGTATCTATATTCCTTATTAACGCGATTGGGTTGTCATTGGCGCTGCTTGTGACTGCCAATTTAAAATCTAATAAATTATTGAGAACGATTTTCTTTATGCCAAACTTAATCGGCGGATTAATCTTAGGATTTATCTGGCAGTTTATATTTACTAAGGCATTTGATGGATTCGGTTCCCTGTTAGGAATAGAAAGTTTACAAGGGTGGTTATCAACATCTACCACTGGTTTTTGGGCGTTAGTTATTTTAATGAGCTGGCAAATGTCAGGGTATATCATGGTTATATATATTGCTTACTTAGAAGGCATTTCAAATGAACTGCTAGAGGCAGCTGAAATAGATGGAGCAAGTCCTTTCCAACGTTTCCGTCTAGTTGTATTCCCATTAGTAGCTCCGGCTTTTACAGTTAGTATGTTTTTAACACTTTCCAATACATTCAAGCTATACGATCAAAACTTGTCGTTAACAGGTGGCGGTCCATATAACTCAACGCAAATGGTTGCGATGGAAATTTTTAATACAGCTTTTGGGCGCTATGAAATGGCCTACGCACAATCGAAAGCAGTTATATTTTTCTTGATTGTGGCAGCAATTGCTTTATTGCAAGTGTATATTAGCAAGAAACGTGAGGTGGAAATGTAATGCGTAAAAAGTATTTAATTCCCCTTGAAGTATTAGGGATTTTCTTAGCCCTTATCTGGTTAGCTCCGTTTTATCTAATGATCGTAAACTCGTTAAAAACGAAACGTGAAATTTTTGAAGATACGCTAAAACCACCTAGTTCAGCTACATTTGATAACTACGTGCAAGCATTTAATGAATTAGACTTTCTTAGAACATTTGGGAATTCCCTATTAATCACAGTAGTTAGTGTTGCACTTATCATTGTCTTTTCTGCAATGGCAGCATATGCTCTTTCACGTGCAAAAAGTAGATTTAGTACGATAATCTTTTTCGTATTCGTAGCAGCTATGCTAATCCCGTTCCAATCAGTTATGATTCCACTTGTAACGATTTTCGGGAAGTTTGAAATGCTGAATCGTGCTGGTTTAATATTCATGTATATAGGTTTTGGTGCAAGTTTATCGATATTCCTTTATCACGGAGCCCTAAATTCTATTCCTCGATCATTGGACGAAGCAGCTACAATAGATGGTGCAAATAAATTCCAAGTTTTTTGGCATATAATACTACCGTTGTTAAAACCGATAACAGTAACAGTTGGAATTCTAAATACCATTTGGATTTGGAATGACTACTTACTTCCTTCATTGGTTATTAACCAGGAAGGGAAAGAAACAATTCCGCTTAAAATGTTCTTTTTCTTTGGAGAATATACAAAACAATGGCATCTTGCTTTAGCAGGACTGACATTAGCAATTATTCCAGTAATCATTGCATATTTCTTTGCACAACGCGAAATTATAAAAGGTGTATCTGATGGTGCTATAAAATAATTTAGGAAAGGAGGGAGTTCCATATGACTGTTACAATTATCGATGTAGCAAGAGAGGCAAATGTGTCTCCATCTACAGTTTCCCGTGTAATTGCAGACAATCCACGAATCAGCGAACAAACGAAACGAAGAGTTAGAGAAGTGATGGAAAGACTAGAATATCACCCTAACTTTCAAGCGAGAAACCTAGCTTCTAAAAGTACAAAAACTATTGGAGTGATTATGGCCCATTCGACTACGCTTGCGTTTCAAAATCCTTTCTTTCCTGAAGTTATTCGAGGGATTTGCTCTAGAGCTCATGCCAGTATGTATGGAATCTATCTGTCCACTGGTGGCACGGAGGATGAAATATTCGAGGAAGTTGTCTCGATGGTACAAGGAAGAAAAGTGGATGGAATTATCCTTCTCTATTCCCGTGTAAATGATCGAACAATGAATTATTTAAAGGAAACGAGATTCCCATTCACGATGGTGGGACGTCCTTATCAATTTGATGCTGAAATTACATATGTAGATAATGACAATAAAAAAATTGCTCACGATATGGTAGATTATTTGTATCAACGCGGGCATCGTCAAATTGCATTTATCGGAGGAAATCTTAACTTTGTCGTATCCACCGACCGTCTAGAGGGATATCGACAGGCGTTAATCGATGCTGATTTACCCAACTCAGATGATTATTTTATACAGGATCAGGCTTTTAAAAAAAAAGGAAATAAAAGTATTCATGAGTTAATGCAGTTAGCAGCACCACCTACGGCTATTGTGGCACATGATGACCTAGTTGCATATGAAATTGTTCGTTATTTAGAAGAATTATCCATACAAGTTCCAGCGGATATTTCTATAGTTAGCTTTAATAACCATGCCTTGTCTGCTTATGTGAGTCCTCCATTAACTTCACTCGATATTTCAATATTTGATCTTGGTTTTGAAGCAACAAAATTTTTATTGGAAAAAGTTCAGAATACAGAAGCCCCTGTCGTGCACCATCTAGTAGAAACAAATTTGATTGAACGAGAATCATGTAAAAATATTGGCTAGACCAATTAAAATAAAAGAGGTAGATTATGAAAGAAAATTGGTGGAAAGAAGCTGTGGCGTATCAGATATATCCACGTAGCTTTCAAGATTCAAATGGTGATGGAGTAGGGGACTTACAGGGAATAATGTCTAGGCTCGATTATCTACAAGATTTAGGAATTGATGTTATTTGGATTTGTCCAATGTATCAATCACCCAATGATGATAATGGTTATGATATAAGCGATTATCAAGCAATCATGGCTGAATTTGGAACAATGGAAGACTTTGATGCCTTGTTAGAGGAAGTTCATAGACGTGGCATGAAATTAATCATGGATTTAGTGATCAATCATACGAGTGATGAACACCCTTGGTTTATCGAATCCCGTTCTTCAAAATGGAGTGAAAAAAGAGACTGGTATATTTGGCGCGACGGTGTAGAGGGAAAAGAACCAAACAATTGGGCTAGTATATTCAATGGACCTGCTTGGGAGCTTGATGAAGAGACCCAACAATATTATTTGCATTTGTTTTCCAAGAAGCAACCAGACTTGAACTGGGAAAACAGTGACGTTCGCAATGCCTTGTATTCAATGGTCAACTGGTGGTTAGATAAGGGTATTGACGGCTTCCGTGTAGATGCAATCAGTCATATTAAAAAAGACATAACATTTAGTGATATGGCCCCTGTATCAGATATTCCATATGTTCCAGCATGGGAAAAGTATATGAATGTGCCGGGAATTATGCCGTTCTTGGATGAGTTGAAGAAGGAAACTTTCGCTAAATACGATATTATGACAGTCGGTGAAGCAAATGGTGTAGGAATTGATGAGATATCCGAATGGGTAGACGAATCAGAAGGAAAGTTTAATATGATTTTCCAATTCGAACATTTAAGTCTATGGGATGCTGAAACAACTAAGTTAGATATCCCGGGTCTTAAACAGGTATTAACTAGGTGGCAAAAGGCTTTAGAGGGAAGCGGCTGGAACGCTCTATTCATAGAAAATCATGATAAGGCGCGATCTGTTTCCACTTGGGGGAGCGACACAGAATTTTGGAGAGAAAGTGCAACAGCATTAGCGGCAATGTACTTTTTTATGCAAGGGACTCCATTTATTTATCAAGGTCAGGAGTTGGGAATGACCAATGTCGATTTCTCTTCTATCACAGATTATAATGACGTTGCAACCAAGAATTTATACAACTACCGAACTGGTCAAGGTGAATCACATGAACAAGTGATGGGAATTATTCGAGCTACAAGTCGTGATAATTCAAGAACACCAATGCAGTGGTCCTCGGACGAATCTGCAGGGTTCTCCAGTGGAACACCATGGCTTGGTCTAAATCCAAACTATAAAGTAATTAATGTAGAGGCTCAAGAGCAAGATCCTAAGTCAATTTTAAACTTCTACAAACAAATGATACAATTACGCAAAAAAGAAAGTATTTTCACTTACGGTATATACGATTTAGTGTTAGAAAGTCATCCAACGTTGTATGCTTACACTCGTACAATGGGGCAGCAAAAGGTAATAGTCCTATCTAACTTATCGGATGAAGCAGTAACAGTGACAGCTGTAGAAGGTATTACGTACAAGCATGAGAATCTACTGTTAGCTAACCTAGAAGTAGGAGTTCATGCAGAGGCAACTATATTACAACTGTCTCCTTATGAAGCAAGAATTTATCAATTATAAAGAAACGTCTTGTCCAATGCGGGCAAGACGTTTTCGTTGTAAGGTAGTTATCCAAATAAAAGAAAAATGAAGAGGCGATTAGTAACATAACCCACTAATCGCCTCTTAATGCCTTGCTGGAATATAGATTAACCATTCAAAGCTCCCTCAGAGGGTGTCTAACTCTCGTATCTTAGTAACCTGGTTTTTTTAGAATTTTAAAGATATTATTCTTATAGTCTTCCACACCAGGTTGGTCAAAGGGATTAATATCTAGTAAGTATGCGCTATAAGCACATGAAATCATATAGAAATACAACAAATGTCCGATATGTTCCTCGTCAATTTGCTCAATGGTTAAGGAAACTTGTGGTACACCGCCATCTAAGTGAGCGCTAGCAGTTGCTTCGTGGCAAGCATGGTTGAATTCATGAAGCGTTAATCCACTTAAATAGTTTAGTTCATCGCCATCATTTTCTGCCTCGAATACAGTTAAATCATCATTAGCTTTTTCAACTGTCAAAAACGTTTCAAATAACATGCGTTTTCCATCTTGAATGTATTGGCCTAATGAGTGCAGGTCTGTTGAATAGACAACGGAAGCAGGGAAGATACCTTTACCTTCTTTACCTTCACTTTCCCCAAACAGTTGCTTCCACCATTCTTGAATATAGCGAAGTTTTTCATCAAAGGTTGCCATAATTTCGACCGGATAACCAGCATCATACAAATGCTTACGAATAATAGCATACTGAATAGCACTGTTTGTTGTTGGATCAACAAGATTGAATTCCTCTTGTGCTTTTGTAGCACCGCCCATTAGTTTTGCAATATCATATCCTGCGGCCGCAATTGGAAGTAAGCCAACTGCCGTAAATACCGAATATCTACCTCCAATATCATTTGGCACGACATAACGTTTATATCCCTTTTCAATTGCAAGTGATAAAAGGGCACCTTTTTCTTCATCTGTAGTGACGATAATACGAGATGTTGCCTGTTCACCGTAGCGTTTTTCCATGTATTGCTGTAAAAAACGGAATGCTAATGCTGGTTCGGTCGTTTTACCAGACTTGGATATTACATTTAAAGACACTTCTTTTCCATCTAAGTACGACATCAATTGTTTCAGATACTCTCCACTGACCATGTGACCGGCAAAAATTACTTCCAGACCTTCTTTTGTTTCAAATGGTGTCGAAAGTGCTTCAATTACCGCTTTAGAACCTAGATAAGATCCGCCAATTCCGATAACGACAAGGACATCCGACGTAGAACGAACTTGTTCAGCTGTATTTTGAATATCTTGAAGAAATTCATTACTCATATTGCCTGGCCAATCAACCCATCCTAAAAAGTCAGCTCCAGCAGCTGATTTTGTATGTATTCCTTCATGTATTGCATTTAGTCGATTCTTCACTTCAGGTGTAACCAATTGTGAATAATCCCCCGAATAATTTACATTAATATTCATACGAATCCCCTTTGTAATACTGCATTTATTACTACTAATTTTATCATTAAACAGATATAAAAACGAGCATATGATACAAGAAGATTTTGTTCGTATACTATACAAAAAATCCCTAAACGAGTATGTAAAGTTTAGGGATAGAACAGATAGTTTCTAACGCGATATAAAAATTAACGTTCTCCTCGGTCACTTAGCGGGTATTGGTTTAAACGGTTCTCTACATCTTTTGCACGGATGGGTTCTCCAGGACCTTCTAATTCATCTCCATCATAAGAAGAGTCCGATTGATTTTTAATATAGTTATCATAAACAGTACCATAGTTCTTGTCTACATACAGGAGAATTCCTCCATTTTTCACTTCACTATAATAACGTTCAGACTCTTCATCAGTAAATCCCATTTGACTAAAGGCTGCACGAACTGGCTCATCACCCATCAAAAATGCTTTGAATTTATCTAACCAGTTACCTTCTACAGATTCTAACTCTACAGCTGTTTGTCCTCGCACGATTGAAAGTGATTCCTTGTCATCTGTTACGACATAAATATCGTCATCCACATATCCTTCTAATTTTAGTTCATTGATTTTGTCTAATACTTCCTGTTCTGTTAGAAATGATCCCACAAATTTTTTATCTGCCATTTTAAAAGACCTCCATATTTTTTAGTATTGCTATTAATTTACCCATTAGAGCCTGTCATAAACAAAGACATTTCTCTTCAAAGTTTAAAGGGTAGAAATATATATTTTCTTTTAAGAACACATAGGTTGTGTAATTTTCTACACTAAATAATTGCTTATATACTTAACTACTATTATACTTAAACTATAACGTGATGGTTTGGAGTGATCTAATTGGGATCGAAAAACTAAGAATTGGTGAATTAGCAGAAAAAACAGGTATAACTAGACGGACAATAGATTATTATACAACGCTTGGCTTACTACAAGCTGAACGTTCCGCTTCTAATTATCGTTATTACTCTATAGAAATGATCGAGAAACTACGAATAATTGAGGAGAAAAAAGCTGCTGGAATGTCTTTGGAAGCTATCAAAAAACAATTTGAAGAGGTTCAAGTTGAAGAGGTTGATATTCAGGAGTTACGTTTACAAATGCAATATTTAGAAAAAGAAGTTACTCATTTAATAGAACAGATTAATTCAGAGGAAAAAGCTACTCAACACAATATAAAACAAAAAGTCTCATCAGAAAGCGTTGCGCTAATGCAATCTTTACTTTTACTTATCACTTAGGAGGTGAAGTCTTACTACTATAGTAAGACAACTTATTGACCGTATTAAACTTAACTATATTCATTATTTTATTAGCATTAACAGGATTTTTTGTTGCAACAGAGTTTGCAATCGTTAAGGTAAGGCATTCGAGAATAGATCAGCTTGTGGCTGAGGGCCGTAAAGGATCGCTTGCAGCAAAACATGTTACCACACATCTAGATGAATACTTATCGGCCTGTCAGTTAGGAATTACTGTTACAGCACTTGGTATTGGGATGGTGGGTGAATCGACATTTGAATTCATCCTACATCCTTTGTTTAATGGTATCGGTATTAGTACTGAATATATTCATTACTTTACAATCGGTGGTGCGTTTGCCATTGCAACATTTTTACACGTAGTAGTTGGGGAGTTAGCTCCCAAAACGGTTGCAATTCAAAAGGCGGAAGCTGTATCCCTTCTTTTTGCCAAGCCCATTATGATTTTCTATAGAATTTTATACCCGTTTATTTGGTTCTTAAATGGTTCCGCCCGTATTTTAGTAGGTCTATTTGGTATGAAGCCAGCTTCTGAACATGAATTATCTCATACCGAAGAGGAACTGCGATTATTGTTAGCAGAGAGCTTTAAAAATGGAGAGATAAACCAAAATGAATTGAAATATGTGAATAATGTCTTTGAATTTGATGATCGAATTGCTCGCGAGATTATGGTGCCACGTACTGAAATTATTGGTTTTGAAAAGAATGCAACATTTCATGAAGTACTTACATTAATTTCCGAAGAGCGCTACACCCGTTATCCTGTTTATGATGGAGACCATGATAATATAATCGGCTTTATAAATATTAAAGACTTTTTGACGCAGGGAATGAGTAATCGGGTTACTGCGGAGACGTTTACGATGGAAAGGTTTACAAACCCTGTCATAAATACAATGGATACTATACCGATAAATTCCCTATTATTGAAAATGCAGAAAGAGCGTACTCATATTGCTATTCTTTTAGATGAGTATGGTGGTACTTCTGGTCTTGTCACAGTAGAAGATATTCTTGAAGAAATAGTTGGAGAGATTCGTGATGAATTTGATGAAGATGAAATAGCGGACATTCGCAAACTAAAAGATGATCATTATCTAATACACTCAAAAGTACTACTAGACGATGTAGCGAAACTTTTGAAAATTGAGTTAGAAAATCCAGATGTTGATACATTTGGTGGTTGGTATTACACGCAAAATATGGACCTGTTAATGGATAAACAGGTTGAGTATAATGGCTATAAATTCTCTATTTACGAAAAAGATGGTCATCAAATACATTTTATTGAAGCGATAAAAATACCTTCTTAATACTATGAAAGTGAATAATATTGAACCTTCTAGAGCTCAAATCTAGAAGGTTTTTTTATATAGCACTTTACTAGTCGATTTTCAGAGTAGGCAGGAGAGATATGTTAATATAAAGTAAAAAGCCAACAACTATCCGATCAACAGAAATAATTTAGGGAAGATCGAGAAAGGATACACAATGAATTTTTCGATGAATGAAGCAAAGATAAAGCAATTATGTGGGGTTACCGCTTTTAAAAAGGGTAAATCTTATTATCAAGCTGGAAAAGTACATGTGCATTCTTTTCAACCAGATGATTCTATCATAAATGCGACTGTGCATGCAGTCGATGATGTGGAAGTTATGGTAGTAGCAGATGTTGAGGGGAAGGTTGGAGGTACTTGTACTTGTCCGCCTATAGGATTTGTTAAAACATATTGTCAGCATATTGCAGCAGTGCTCTTTGTAGTAGAGGAAAAGGAAACAGAAGAGCGTCTGGCATCAAGAATGCTTGATTTGTTTGAAAACAGATCTGTGCACCCTACAGCAAAACAGCTACATTTTGATAAAAGACAAACATTACATATTGAATTTATATGTCATCTATTACCACTAGTTGATGGCTGGGATAACGGAATTGGCATTCAGGTAAAGGTAGGTACAAATAGTTTATATAGTATTTCTAACATGAAAGATTTTCTTCATAATTTGGAGAGACAAGAGCCATTTGAATATGCCTCAGAACAATACTATGCTCCCGAGATATATAGTTTTCCAAAAGAATCAGATGCCGTGCTTCAGCTGTTATTAAAAGGGCAGCATGAGCAATCCCTCCAAGCAGATACCTTACTCATCTCAGCATCCGATTGGGATCAGTTAGTCCCGTTGTTAACAGAAGCGCCATTAGTTCGATTCGTTCACGGGGAAAGAAAATATAGTGGAGTGAAGTTTGGAAGAGATCTTCCACTCCGTTTTGCTTTTGATGAAACGAAGAGGACCAATTACCAACTGAATGTGGAGGGACTTGATCAAATTGTTGTGTTGAAAGGCTATGGATATGCATTCTCACAAGGGATTTTGTATAAGCTTCTTCCAGAAGAATGTATAAGACTTGCCGAACTAAAAGAGATGCTTGATCAGTCTGGAAAACATGAATTAGTCATATCAGAGATTCAAATCGATTATTTTATGGAGAAAACCATACCAGGGCTTATGAAGCTGGGGTATGTACATATTGCAGAATCTATTTCTAAAAGAATGGGAGAAACTCCACTCCGGGTAAAACTGTTTTTAGACCGAGTCAAGCATCGAATACTTGCAGGACTTGAATTTCATTATGGACACCTGGTTATAAATCCTTGTGAGGAGATAGAGTCAGATGTTATGCATTATCCGGGTATTAGAAGGCAGTTGGATAAAGAACAAAAGATTATCGATGTGCTAATGGAAAGTGGATTTTCTCAAACCTCGGGGGGATTCTACTTGTTTGATGAAGAGGCAGAGTATCACTTTTTATATCATGTGCTATCTGGTATGGAAAAGTGGGTCCAAATATATGCCTCGACAGCAGTTAAATTGCGTGTACAAAGAGGATATATTGGTCCGAGGATTAAAGTAGAAGTAAAAGAGCGAACAGATTGGTTAGAGTTTAAATTCGATTTAAAAGATATTTCAGAGAAGGAAATTCAGCGATTGATGACCTCCATCGAAGAAAAACGGAAATTTTACCGTATTCCAGGAGGTAACTTAGTTTCACTTGAAACCCCTGAATATCAAGCATTATCAAGCTTTATTATTGATATGGGAATCACGACGGATTCATTTGACGATGAAATCCATATACCGTTAATAAAAGGGATGCAAATGATTGATGCTTTAGATCAAAGTGATCTATTAGAACCTGGTGAGAAATTTGCAAAGCTCATGAAAAACTTACATGACCCTGAAAACTCAGAATTGGATGGCGTTATACCTCTGGAAACGATACTTAGAGACTATCAAAAAGTAGGTTTTCGTTGGTTTCAGCTACTGGCAAAATACAAATTTGGTGGTATACTCGCCGATGATATGGGACTTGGAAAAACCCTTCAAAGTATTGCCTTTATTGAATCTGTTCTTCCAGATATTCGTGCGAGAAATTTACCGGTGTTAATCGTGTGCCCTGCATCGCTCTTATACAATTGGAGGAACGAGCTAAAAAAGTTTACTCCACATATCCAGGTGCAGGTGATAGATGGTAATAAGACAAAAAGAAGTGATTTGTGGAGACATACTTTACATACTGATGTAATAATTACTTCTTATCCAACGCTACGATCGGATACAGATCTGTACCGGGAACGATTTTTTCATACATTGTTCTTAGATGAGGCCCAAGCCTTCAAAAATCCGGTAACCAAAACAGCGAAAGCAGTAAAAATGATCAAAGCAGATTTCCGATTTGCCCTAACAGGAACACCAATCGAGAATACATTAGACGAGCTCTGGTCTATATTCCATGTTGTATTTCCCGAACTATTACCTGGAAGAAGAGCCTTTAGTGAATTAAGTCGTGAAAATATTGCAAAACGGGTCCGACCATTTATTTTGCGTCGGATGAAACAAGATGTATTGAAGGAATTACCAAAGAAAACAGAAACAATGCTCTACTCTGAATTACAAGTCGAACAAAAGACATTATATGCCGCTTATTTGGCTGAACTTAAACAGGATGCACTGAAGCATTTAAAAAAAGGGGATCTTCAAAGGAATCGCATTAGAATATTAGCGGGTTTAACAAGACTTCGACAGCTTTGTTGTCATCCAGCTCTATTTGTAGATGGTTACAAGGGAAGTTCAGCTAAATTTGAACAATTGATGGAGCTTCTAGAAGAGTGCAGAATATCGGGGAGAAGAGTGCTCATTTTTTCGCAGTTTACACAGTTGCTAGGAATTATTAGAGGGAGACTTATACGAGAGGGGACTCCTTACTTCTATTTAGATGGACAAACCCCATCTGAAGAACGAATAGAATTATGTGATCGCTTTAACAACGGAGAAGGGAATCTATTTCTCATTTCGTTAAAAGCAGGAGGCACTGGGTTAAATTTAACTGGAGCTGATACAGTTATTCTGTATGACCTCTGGTGGAATCCAGCAGTGGAGCAGCAGGCCGCTGATCGTGCTCATCGAATGGGTCAAGAAAACGAAGTTCATGTCATACGTTTAATAGCTAAGGGTACGATAGAGGAAAAAATTACTCAGTTACAACATAAAAAACAAGGCCTCATTGATGAGGTCATTCACTCAGGGGAGGATACTTTGTCTGCAATGACAGAACAGGATATTAAAGAGATTTTAATGATTGAATAGGGAGTTTTTAAAGAATAGTCCAAGTGAAGCATAAAAGCTTTACTTGGTTTTTATATTTGCTCTTATTCAGAAAATGGCGCTCTATATAATCGTTTTTAGCACCTTGTTTTTGATTCCTAATAGGAAAGTTTATTAAATAGATTAAACGCCTTAAATGGCCGATAAGTGCTTAATTAACGGAATAGGATAATTTAAATTCTAAATAGTGAACTACAAATAGGCTAAAAGTTATTCTTTCTTTTATTACTTTATTGTAGTAAAAGTACCAAAGAAAGTATTGAAAATCCCCCCCCAAATTGAATTTTAGTGATGTATTCATAAATGTATACAAGTATACAAAAAGAAAACAAATTGTATACATAATGGTAAACATGTACACAAAGAGGTGTACATGTTGATTTAACAATATGTGTGCAATTGTGTATACAAGTATACGTAATGAGTAGAGTTGTATACAAAGAGAGATTAAATGTTTACAATTTGAATACATCTTTTGTTGGATTGACCGTGTTTACTCTATAAGATAACCTTAAATTGGTAGAACATATAGATGAAGGGATGATTTGATGAATACTTCAAGAATTTGTGCAATCGATGTAGGAAATGACTCAGTTAAAGCTTTATTTGGTAAGTTAGATTATGAACTCAATATTCCTAACGTAATAGCCGTATCCACAGAAGACAGACCTGTTATAGGGATAGAGGAATTGAATGATAAGGATCCAATTGAAGGAATTCATATTAGAGTTCACTCCCCTGCCCTAAATGATAATAATATAATTTACCGAGTGGGTAGTTTAGCAACAAAAAGTGATAATGCAACTGAATTAGACCCTGGTAGCAACAAATCAGAAGAAGATCAAACATTAGTAATGTTATTTGCTACTTTAGCTTTAGATGCAGTGAGAGAAGAAAACTCAGAACTATTCAAAAAGAATAATAATATAATAGATGCTAACTACACATTGGGTACAGGTTTACCTTTACGTGAAGTAAAAGAAGGTAAGGATGTAGGTTATCGTTCACAACTTTTAGGATCTGTTCATCAAGTGGAATTTTTAGTGACACCTAAATATCAAGGATTAAAAGTGAATATTAAGTTTGAAGAAGTTAAAATCTATCCTGAAGGATTTGCTGCATATATAAACTTAATAATGGATAATGATCTAAACATTATTAATAGAGATTTGGTAGACAAAAGTATCCTGATTCAAGATATTGGTGGACTATCAACGGATGTAGCAGTTATTAAAAATCGTAATGTAGATGATGATAAAGCGCAGGGGTTCAATTTAGGTGTTTCTGAAGCTCTAGAGTCTATTCGAGAAGAGATTAGATTAAAACATGGTGTAGAACTGGATAGCCGTAGAGATGTGGTAGATATTATCACTAGAAAAAATGATCGAAATCATATTATGGTGAATGGTAGCCGTACAAGCGTTCATGATATTACTGACCGAATTCTGCTAGACTTGGCGAAAAAAGAATATCGTCACTTACGTAATGTTTGGCAAAAAAATTCGCAAACAGAGATATGCTACTTTGTTGGTGGTGGAGCAATTGTATTAAAAGAGTATATCAAAACACTAAACAACAATCTAAATGGATATAACATCGAATTCTTTGAAGATGAAAAAGAGAGCATTTGGATGATGGCAAATGCCTATCATAAATTAATCTCTGATTTTGTGAGAAAGAATAAGAAAGATATAAAAAGTAATGAAGTAGTGAAACAAAAAGTAGAAAAATAAGGTGATTTCATGGAAAAAGCGAGGAACTCTGGTATTCAAAGGGGACAAGCAATTACTTTTCGTCTGCCTTCTGACACTCCTGATCACATTTTAAAGCAAATGCAAAAGTTAAAAGAGACGGAGAGAAGAAACTTTTCAAGTAAAATAGCAGAGTTTGTTTTGGAGGGAGTAAGTACCTCCTTATCTAAGGATAGAGAAACTATAACTATCCCGATGCCTAAGCAGTTAAGTAAGGAACAGCGTAACTGGCTCAAGCATGCACATTCCGAAGCTATGCTAGGAAATATTGTCTATCATTTGTTGTCTGATCCAGTTCGTGCAATGTCTATTCTTGCTTCCCTTAACAGTAATGCCTTAGATATTGACCAAGCCTTATACTTACAAGCTGAGCTTACTGAAGAAGTAGAAGGTGAATTAGATATTAGTACTAATACTAGCATTTTGACGGAACGAGAGAATAATCCCCCAGAATTACCCGATGATGAAATCGAAGATGATTTAATGAACTTTGACTGGGAGCAAGCAAAACAAGAGCATGCCATAACTGAAGAAGATTCAGAGGAAAGTACCGAGATGGAAAGCTTGGATGATTTGCTTGGTGACTTTCTTTCCAGGATGAATAAATAATAGTTGAAGTATAAATAGGTAAACTAATACCCCCAACCATTAATATTGGTTGGGGGTATTAGTTCTAGTGGAATTTTGTGGTTATAATCTATCACGTTTATTCAAAGGATCATTGTACAAACGGTTTTCTTCCAATGGATCATTATCTAGAGCCTTAGCTTCGATATCATCTGTACGATGGATATCTGCTTCTTCGCGACGAACTGTCTCGTTTACAAACTCGGTGTCCGTTACTTTTCTCTTGCCTACAACAATTTCTTCACTTACGACAGGACGTTTGGTTACTTCTACTCTCTCTTCCATAACTGGAATATGTATTTTTTCACCATCATCTACAATTTCTCCAGTGGCGTTTTCATCAACTACTGCACGTCTTTCAATATAAACTTCTTCGTGCTCTACTGGAACTTCAACTCTTTCTTGCGTTTCTACAACGTGTTTCTCAACGTTTACTTCACCAGCTAGTTGTTGTTCCTTATCAATGGAAAGTCTTTCCTCATGAAGGCGCATCCGTTCTTCTTGTGTATGACCATCAATGAAGTTGTCTGTTGTAGAGAAATTTGTACCTGTTTGCGTAGTGCCTAGATCTTTATCGTTCTCATCATAAATAGTTCCGTACTCTTTATCTACATAGAGAAGGATGCTACCGCTTTTAATTTCATTATAATACCGATCGGACTCTTCATCAGTGAAACCCATATTTAGAAACGCTGCTCGAACTGGTTCATCTCCACTCATAAAAGCCATAAACTTATCTAGCCAGTTACCTTCTACTGTAGATAGATCTACATCCGTCTGACCGCGAACAATAGAGAGCGACTCTTTATCGTTAGACACTACATATATATCTTCTTCCACATAGCCTTCAAGTTTTAACTCGTTAATCTTATCGATTACTTCCTGTTCTGTTCTAAAAGATCCAATATATTTTTTGTTTGCCATTATTAATCTCCTCCTAAAAAATTAGATATTAATATCGTGCATGTTTAATAAAATACCCAGCAATGTTTTAAATTAAACAAAAGCAACTTCATTTTTAGATAGGATAAAGTTCAAAACAAAAAATTAAAAAAACTGCCAGTTGCTTATAAAATAAGGGTTTAAAGCACTTGAAACAATTTATATAAGATAATATTATTCCAGTAATTGGATTTTTTTAAGCGAGCTAAGGGTAAAATAATTGGAGATGTCTTGGGTAGAGTTACAAAAACCCCAAATAATTGGCACTATGAAAAGTGCTGATTATTTGGGGGTTATCTTGAAATCTCTAATTTTTAGAGTCTCTCTCGAACTTAGGAACCAAATCGAAAATTCGTTGGTCCTCAAATGCATCTATGAGGCGTTCAAGCCAGTTGTAGTAATCTTTCATATACTTAAGCTTACTAATATCTATTTCAACCACTTCACGCAATTCATCACTAAGTGTTGGATTTTGCAATAACTCCTCATACTCTGCTAGTGACTTTTTAATAGCTGCTGAATGAAGTGTAACCGATCTCTGCCATTTAATAGAAAATAAATCGATGAAGCTTTGATGCCAATCATCGGTTACTTTATATAAATCTTTTCGAACTCCTTTTTTCCATGCACGCTCAACTAATTTTAGTTCAGACAGTGCCCGGACAGAAGTACTCATACTTGTTTTACTCATGCCTAATTTTTCTGTCATATCATCTAATGTTAAAGGTTCATTTTGAAAAAACATTGTGCCGAATTGTCTACCTGCAGAAGGCACCAAGCCGTATAAATGTATATTTTGGGCAATTGCTTCTATAATTCTTTCCCGTGCTTTATCTATTTTTTCATGGTCCTCCATATACGTTCCCTCCACTGAAATTAGCTTCATTCAAATCATCTGCTAACTAAATTTAAATGTATTATATCCTTACCCAAAAAGCAATTTTTTTAAATATTTTACGTACAGTTTTAACTGTACAAACAATTAATATAGTTAATACTGTTGAAATTATACGAAAAAACCACTATAATGAATTGGGTTCGGATTTTTCGGACGGTAAGGAGTGAAGATATGACTGAGGAATACATAAATAAAAAAATAGTGGTAAAAGACGCTACTAAGATATTTGGTAAAAGTAGTGGCCGTGCTATACAGATGCTGAAAGATGGCAAAACAAAAAGTGAAATATTAAAAGCCACGGGGGCAACTATGGGGGTAAAACAAGTATCCTTTGATGTAAATGAAGGTGAAATTTTCGTCATAATGGGTCTATCCGGAAGTGGTAAATCAACATTAGTAAGACTACTTAATAGATTAATAGATCCTACGATGGGGCAAATATTACTGGACGGTAAAGATATTGTACAGATGAATAAAGAGCAGCTTCGTAATGTAAGACGGAAGAAAATTGGTATGGTTTTCCAAAACTTTGCGCTCTTCCCACATAAAACAATTGTTGAAAATACAGAATATGGTCTAGAAATCCAAGGGATATCTAAAAAAGAACGGAACGAAAAAGCAACAGAGTCATTAAGACTTGTTGGTTTGGCGGGATATGAAGACCAATACCCGAAACAACTAAGTGGGGGTATGCAACAGCGTGTCGGACTTGCTAGAGCACTGGCAAATAACCCCGACATTTTGCTTATGGATGAAGCGTTTAGTGCATTAGATCCACTGATACGGAAAGATATGCAAAATGAGTTGCTTCAGCTTCATCACGATATGCAAAAAACAATTATTTTCATTACACATGATTTAGATGAAGCACTTCGTATCGGTGATCGTATAGCACTGATGAAAGACGGAGAAATAGTTCAGATTGGATCACCTGAAGAAATCTTGATGAGTCCATCCAATGAATATGTCGAAAGGTTTGTGGAAGACGTCGATTTGTCTAAAGTACTAACTGCTGGTCACATCATGAAAAAAGCCGACACAGTAAAAGTTGATCGTGGTCCGCGTGTAGCACTTCGACTGATGAAACAACTAGGAATTTCTTCTATATATGTAGTGGATAATGCGAATCGCTTACTAGGTGCTGTAACTGCGCAAGATACTCTAGAAGCTATTGAATCGGAGAAGTCTTTGAATGATGTCCTTATTTCTGACCTTCCGATGATTTCACCTGATACAGTGCTAACGGAACTATTTGATGTAGTGTCAACCGCGAGCATTCCTGTTGCTGTTATCAATGAGGAACAAAAGCTGCAAGGGATTATCATTCGTGGTGCTCTTATAGGTGCATTATCTGGGGATAATGATTTTATAAACAAAGATGGAACAGTGGATTCCGAAGAGCAAACTATTACGGAGGTGAAGTAAGATGGATAAATTATTACCTCGTTTACCTTTTGCTGATTGGATTGATACTGGTGTTGACTGGTTAGTAGATACATTCGGGACTGGTCTGGACGGATTTGCCGATGTATTAGAAGGGGTAGTAGAAGGTTCAGTAGATATATTGGATTTAGTTCCTTCTATATTACTAGCTTTTATCTTTGCTTTGATAGCTGGAATTATATCTACAAGAAAGATTGCCTTCTTTTCATTGATTGGACTCTTATTCATTGATTACTTAGGATATTGGTTCCCTATGCTTCAAATGTTAACGCTAGTACTTACTTCCGTTATTTTTGCATTAGTAATCGGTATTCCTGTGGGGATTCTTGGTTCACAAAAAGCAGGTGTGCGAAAGGTAGTAAATCCAATATTAGATTTAATGCAAACAATGCCTGCATTCGTATATTTAATACCAGCGATTTTCTTTTTCAACATTGGGGTAGTTCCGGGAGTTGTAGCATCGGTAATTTTCGCAATGCCTCCTACAATACGTTTAACGATGTTAGGCATTCAGCAAGTTCCAAAAGATTTAATAGAGGCAACAGAAGCATTTGGTTCAACAACATGGCAGCGTTTATTTAAAATCCAAATTCCTCTAGCGAAACCTACAATTATGGCAGGGGTAAACCAAAGTATTATGTTAGCACTATCGATGGTAGTAATCGCATCAATGGTAGGTGCGCCAGGCTTAGGGGAAGAGGTATACCGCTCTGTTACGCAATTGAAAACAGGAGTTGGTGTAGAAACGGGATTATCCATTGTAATCGTAGCGATTATTTTAGATAGAGTCACGCAATACGCTGGAAATAGAAAGAAAAAATTAGGGGGACATTCATTATGACATTAGCAAAAAAAATAACAGGTATTGGTGCAATTGCATTACTTTCACTTGGGTTAGCAGCATGTGGTGATGCAGATGAGAAAAATGATTCAACATCTAAAGACTCCGCAGTAGGAGAGTCCCTTAACTACAAAATTACGGGTATCGATCCTGGAGCTGGAATTATGGAAGCAACAGAACGAGCTATTACAGACTATGAACTAGATGAGTGGGACCTTGTAAGTGGTTCAAGTGCTGCAATGACAGCCTCTCTAAAAAAAGCATATGATGCGGAAGAGCCAATTGTGGTAACTGGTTGGACTCCTCACTGGAAATTTGCTGAATATGATTTAAAATACCTTGAAGATCCAAAAGGTTCATATGGTGGAGAAGAAGAAATTCACACAATTGGTCGTACTGGATTACAAGAAGATATGCCAGAAGCTCACCAAGTCCTTTCTAATTTCAACTGGACGGAGGATGAAATGGGTGAAGTAATGATTGCTATCAAAGACGGTGAAAAACCTGAAGTAGCTGCACAAACATGGATTGATACAAATCCTGAGAAAGTTGCAGAATGGACAGAAGGTATTGAAAAAGTGGATGGTGACAAGATTAAACTTGCATATGTTGCATGGGATAGTGAAATTGCCAGCACGAACGTTATGAGCATCGTATTAACAAGTTTGGGCTATGACGTAACAATGCTTCAAGTGGAAGCTGGTCCAATGTGGACTGCTGTTGCAGACGGTAGTGCAGATGCATCGCTTGCAGGTTGGTTACCATTAACACATGCTACGTATGCTGAGAAATTCGATGGCAAATTCGAAGATCTTGGTACAAGCATGACAGGTGTGAAAATTGGATTAGTTGTACCAGCATATATGGACATCACATCTATTGAAGACTTAAAAAAATAACTAGAAACGAAACAAATCTCCTCAGAGTAGATATTCTGAGGAGATTTTTCTTTTTATTTCTATCTTCAAAAGAATAATGATTATACGCTTAGGGATTTACCTTTAGTGAATCTTTATGTTCTCTATATGATAAGGCAATAGTAGTGGGCAAAATATTTAGGATTAAATATATATATCTTTTTTAACATTGGGGTTTTGTCTTTTTTTGAACCTTCAGGCCCGCATTTATGATAATGAGTTTAATTGAGCTAAAATGTACATACCAATGAGGTAAGGAATTGAAAGTAACTTTTGTGACCAAATGTCATCTGAAGTGAAAGCGATTTCCGTTATAATTTATATTAAGGGGGAGCTAGGGATGTTGGAAAAACGAAGTCTGAATACTTTTTATCAATTGATGAAATTGCAACCGACGCAACTAAACTCTTTTATGGACAAGATAAACCTAACTGAACATCAGTTTCAATATGATGTAGAAAAAGTTAATAGCTTCTTATATAAAGTAGGGGTAACGCCCATTAACATTTCGGGTGACCGAATCATAATAGGGCAAGAAGTAATCGATTACTGGAAGGAAAATGGAGCAGGCTTTGTAGCAAATCAATTTTCTTTTGAGCAAGAAGAGCGTGTAATCATATTCTTGTTATATACCTTTATCCGACATGAGCCTCTCTCCAATTTTCACTTTCAACACTTGTTTGGCGTTAGTAAAAATACCGTCAGTTCAGATGTGAAGCGAGTTAATAATTTTTGTGCCGATTTCCGTGTAGAAGTCCGCTATTCGCGTGTACATGGATACCATTTAAAAGGGACAGAAGAAGATAAGCGAAACTTAATGCTCAAAGCAATTTCTACATTGAAGATTAAATCATATGCTCATGAAAAGTTCACATTTATATTTCAGCAGCAACAATTACAGAATCAGTACGATAACTACCAGCAAGTATTGAAGGATTTTGAACAGCAGTATTCATTTGCATTCACGGAAGATAGATTGGATGAATTTATCTACTTACTTCAAATGGTTCATATTCGTCAACAACAACATAAACGGGTGCAAATCTATCCAGATACAGTGAGTTTTTTGGAAAATCAACAAGCTTTTCTAGTATCTACATTGATACAGCAACGCTTGGGATATACAACTAATCGGGAAGAAGTTGCCTTTTTGACAATTCAACTGCTTGGCATATGCCAAGGGGAGGTTAGCCCTGTTAGAACGGATGCACTATTTGCGATTACAGAACAAATTATTGTTAATTTTGAACGTTATGCATGTATCCAATTATTAGATAGAAACAAAGCAATGGAAACATTGTATTTACATTTTAAGCCTGCCTACTACCGGATGCTCTTTAAAATACCAATTACAAATGTATTACTTAATGATATTAAGGAAGAGCATCGAGACTTGTTTATCGTCGTAAAAGAAGTACTCAAGCCAATTGAGCAAATGTTAAACATTAAGGTACCAGAAGATGAGGTAGGATTTCTAACCCTTCATTTTGGTGGATTGCTTAAAAAGGATAGTGACAGCTCGCTAAAGTTGTTTAGAGCTTTAATCGTTTGTCCAAATGGTATTAGTTCAAGTTTAATGTTGGAAAATCAATTAAAGTCACTTTTTCCACAGTTTAAATGGACTTCATCGTTTTCATCCTATGATTTTCAACATCTTGCAGATACGGAGTACGATCTTGTATTTTCTACTGTGGTACTTGAAACAAAAAAGCCATTATTTATCATTAGACCAATTATGAGTGAAATGGAAAAGAAGGAACTAATACAAACAGTAGAAGGACTCACGCTCCAACAGTCATACCATAATCCAACCTCAGATGAATTAATAAAGATTATTCGTCAGTACGCGGATATTAAACAACCTGAGCTGCTAAAAATCGCATTACAACAGGCTTTGTTTAAAAATGATTACTTGAATATAGGGAGGAAACAACCAGTGTTAAAGGATTTATTAATCGAAGAGAATATCCAATTTATAGATGAAATAAGCGATTGGAAAGATGCAATCAAGGCCGTAGCGGAACCTCTGTTATTAAATGATTCCATTACAAACCAGTATGTAGATGTCATGATTGAGAACGTAGTGACAATGGGACCGTATATTATTATCGGTGAACAAGTGGCGATACCGCATGCACGCCCAGAATTCGGTGTGAAGAAATTAGGCATGAGCTTGTTGAAATTATCAGAACCTACTTACTTGTTAGGGGAAGAGCAAAACAAAGTAGAAATATTCATTTGTTTAGCTGCTATTGATAACCAAACACATTTAAAAGCATTAGCTCAATTAACTACCTTGTTGAGTGATCCCGAAAAATTAGAACTTTTAAAGAAGGCTGAGAAAAAAGAAGATATTCTAAACTTAGTTGTAGAGTTTTCTGAACTATAAGCTTACAAAAATGAAAAATACAATCGAAACTAACTATTAATAGGAGGAAGTAAAAATGAAAATTTTAGCAGTATGTGGAAACGGTTTAGGTACGAGTTTTATATTGTCGATGAATGTAAATAAGGCACTAAAAGTATTGAATATAGACGGTGAATGCAAGAATATGGATTTGGCTAGTGCAAAGACAGAAGTAGCTGATTACTATATTGGTACTCCTGAAATTATGGAGCAATTGCAAGATGGCAACAAAAAAACGATTAGTATTGTCAATATGGTCAGTGCAGATGAAATTCAGAAAGCGTTAACTACTCATATCGTGGGGGAAAAATAGTATGTTTGATTTTATCATGAAGGATATTCTAGGTACTCCAGCTATATTGGTAGGGTTGTTCGCTTTGTTTGGCTTACTTTTGCAGAAGAAAGCCATTACCGATGTTGTTTCCGGTACATTAAAAACGATTATGGGCTTCATTATTCTTAATGCAGGTGCGACAGTATTAACGGGTTCTCTTACTATCTTCGGAGAAATGTTCGAAAAAGCATTTAATATTGAAGGCGTTATTCCAAACAATGAAGCAATTGTGGCGTTATCCCAAAATGCTTTTGGTACGGAGACCGCTATGATTATGTTAATAGGTATGATAGTGAATATCGTCTTAGCACGATACACAAAGTTCAAATATATCTTTTTAACAGGACATCACACTATGTTCATGGCTTGTTTACTTGCTGCTGTGCTTTCCACATCAGGGATGGGGAGTGTTCCTCTTGTAATTCTTGGGTCTCTAATTTTAGGTGGATTGATGGTTCTACTACCTGCAATGCTACAACCTACGGTAAGAGAAATTACGGGCTCAGATGATATTGCTGTAGGACATTTTGGTTCTTTCGGTTATTTCGTTGCTGCTAAAGTTGCTAAACTGACAGGAGATAAAACGAAGTCAACAGAAGAGGTTAAAGTGCCAAAATCACTTGGTTTCTTACGTGATTCATCCGTAGCATTAGCGTTAACAATGACTATTATGTTCCTTGTAGTTTCATTATTTGTTGGGCCGACTTACATAGAGGAAAACCTTAGTGATGGTACAAACTTCTTAGTATTCTCATTACTTCAGGCCATTACTTTTGCTGCTGGGGTGTTCATCATCTTAGCTGGTGTTCGTATGTTGATCGCTGAAATTGTTCCCGCATTTAAAGGGATTGCAGACAAAATTGTTCCAAATGCAAAACCTGCACTAGATGTACCAATCGTGTTCCCATTTGCACCTAATGCAGTTATTATTGGGTTCTTATCAAGTTTCGTAGCTGGATTACTAAGTATGTTTTTACTTCCACTCGCTGGATTGGCAGTAATCGTACCAGGACTTGTTCCTCACTTTTTCTGTGGAGCAGCCGCTGGAGTATTCGGTAATGCAGTAGGTGGACGTAGAGGTGCTATAATTGGTGCTTTTGTACAAGGGATCTTAATCAGTTTCCTACCAGCAATGTTATTACCAGTCCTTGGTTCGCTAGGATTTGAAGGCACAACGTTTGGTGATTCTGATTTCGGTGTAGTAGGTATTATCATTGGTTATATTATTAATCTATTTAGTTAGTAATAGACTAATAAATTTACACATATAAAAGTAAAACAGTCATGGACGACAGGAGTCTATGGCTGTTTATCTGTATTGGGAGTCAACCACATTCGAGTAAGACTCTAAACTATTTTTCTAAATACAATTCAAACACATAAAATCCCGTAGGAACGAGTAATACTTGTTCCTACGGGATTTTGTTTTTTGAGCGATGTTGATTTATTAGATTATCTGATTATAAAAGCCAGTCCTAAAGAATACATTGTTTGAAAGGGAGTTGGTTTTCCAAAATGAATTTGGACGATTTCACAATGTTTTACATTATAAAGGGGGACAAGCATTGAAGAAGAAACTAATTTTGAGCATCATTACTTTAATAGTCATGAGTATTGTTGCGGGGTGTGGGTTTGGGGGAGGAAAGGTACTAGATCGAATGGAAAAAGACGAAGTGCTGAATGTGGCATTTGAGGGTACGTATCCACCATTTAACTATTTAGATGACGATGGCGAACTAACAGGTTTTGATGTAGACATTTCAAATGAAATTGCGAAAAGATTAGGCGTGAAAGCTAACTTTGTAACTTCAAAATGGGAAGGCTTAATAGGTGGTCTAAAGGCAGATAAGTTCGATATTATCATTGGGCAGATGACTGTAACAGAGGAAAGGAAAAAAAGTGTAGATTTTACTGATCCATATGTTATAACAGGCTCGGTGTTAATCACCCGTGAAGAAACAAACGATATTAGTAAACTAGAAGATATTAAAGGTAAAAAAGTTGGTGTAGGTGGGGGAACTACGTTTGAAGAAATTGCAAATAGTGTAGAAGGTGCAGACGTCAAGCTATATAAAGCGTTTAGCGATTATTTAGAGGATCTTAAAAATGAAAGATTAGATGTCATTATTAATGACCAACTGCTAGTGAGCTATAACATTAAAGAAAATAATCTGCCGATCAAAGTTGCGAGCGATATTCTCAAAGTGGACGAAGTTGGGATGGCAGTCAATAAAGGTAATGAAGATTTTGTTGAGAAGGTGAATGAGGCTCTAAGTGAGATGAAAGAGGATGGGACGTATAAGGAAATATATAAAAAGTGGTTTGGTTCAGATCCTGTTGAACAATAAATAACAAAAGTACAAACATGATAAGGAGGAAAGAAAACCTTGCATATCGTAGTTTTAGGAACAGGGATGATCGGGACAACGGTCGTAAGTGAACTTGCCAATTTTACTGATATAGATCTAATTACTGCTGTTGATGTTAGGCAAGAGAGTATAGATAAATGCTTAGAAATCTCAAATAGTCATAAAGTTGTGGGAAAAGTTGCTTCATTAGAAACAAAAGAAGACATAGCTGAGGTTTTAAAGGATGCAGATGTGGCAGTTGCATGTCTTCCTCATTCTTTGAGTCTTGTAGCTATAAAAGCAGCAATAGAATCGAAATGTCATTTAGTAGATTTAGTAGGATCTATGTTCAATGAAAAAATAGAATTACATGAGGCAGCAATGGATGCAGGGGTAATTATCGTTCCAGGCTGTGGAGTAGCTCCTGGAATTACGAACTTTTTGGCAGCTCAAGGAATTGAGATGCTAGAGGAAGCAGAGGAAGCGCTTATGATTTGTGGAGGGATTCCGAGACATCCAGTTCCCCCATTATGGTACCAGGTTGTTTTTCGATTAGAGAGTGTCCTAGGCCTTTATACAAAACCGGCTATTGCAGTGGAAAACGGACAACTTGTAGAACTATCTCCTTTATCAGGATTAGAAAAGATGACATTCCCTCAACCCGTAGGTGACTGTGAAGCTGTTATTACGGATGCGCATAGCACTGCTTATATTCTTAAGGATAAAGTGAAAAACCTATATGAAAAAACAGTTAGATACCCTGGGCACTGGGACAAGATGAATGTATTAGGAGAACTAGGATTTCTTGATAATATTCCTATTACAGTAGCAGGAGTTACAATCACGCCACGGGCATTTGCAGAGCGAATCTTGGCACCTAAAATGCTAGGTGCCTCTCATGAAGATGTGACAGTGCTCCGAGTGGAAGTTAGTGGAGTTAAGGATGGAAAACCAACTAAACTTACATGGGAAATGGTCGACTTATACGATCATGAACGAAAGATTACCTCTATGGCTAAAACTACGGCAATCCCTGCAGCGATCATGGCGAAATGGATTGCTTGTAAAAAAATCATAGAGACAGGTGTTGTACCAATAGAGAGCTTAATCGTTAGAGAAAGGTTCCAACCATTTATGGAGGAGCTAAACAATCTTGGAATTCAAATAGATTTTAAAGAAGACATTTTACTCTAAGTGATTATCAACCTTGTAATTCGTCGGAAAGGAGGTTGATGTATGGATGTTACGATAATTATTGATTCATTGCCATCTTTGCTTAAGGCAACTTTAATGACTATTTTACTGGCAGCGATATCCATCATAATAGCACTCGTTCTTGGATTTTTTGCTGCAATTGTAAGAATCCTAAAAGTAAGAATATTAAACGGAATTGCCACAGCATATGTTTCGATTATTCGTGGAACTCCTCTACTTGTTCAAATTTTTGTCATTTACTATGGGTTGCCGCAGATTGGTATTTCGCTAGACCCAATATCTTCAGGAGTAGTGGCATTAAGCTTAAATGCTGGTGCTTACCTTTCAGAGTCCTTTAGGGCAGCAATTCTTGCTGTGGACAATGGTCAAATGGAAGCATCATTATCAATGGGAATGACGTATTCGCAAGCATTAAGGAGAATTATTCTTCCGCAAAGCCTTCGAATAGCTATTCCTACCTTATCTAACACATTTATTGTGCTCATCAAAGATACCTCTCTAGTCTCCGTTATAACGGTAACTGAACTACTACAAATGTCGAGTTTAATCATCGCAAAAACATTTGAACCACTCACGATCTATTTACTAGCTGCGGCTATTTATTGGATATTAATAACTTTCTTCACAACCATTTTAGATAAACTAGAAGTTCGTACATCAAAATACTTGGTTCGCTAAGTACGTGCAGCATTTTAAATACGAATGATAGGAGATGTTCATGAGTATCATTCAAGTTAATAATTTGAGAAAAAGCTTCGGAACGAATGAGGTACTAAAAGGAATAGATTTAACAATTGCTAAAAGTGAAGTGGTTGTAATTATGGGACCGAGCGGTTCAGGGAAATCAACCCTATTACGCTGTCTAAATTTCTTAGAAGAGCCAACGGAGGGTATTATTCGTATTGGTGAATTCCAAGTAGTTACAGGTGGCAAAGCAAATAGTAAACGAAAAAAAGAAATAAGAGAACTAAGGAAGAGAACCGGGTTTGTATTTCAATCGTTCAATCTATTTCCCCATAAAACGGCCATTGAAAATGTGATGGAAGGGCCAATCATAATACATGGAACCAAAGTAGAAGAAGCTAGAATATTAGCGAAGGCACTTCTTACAAAAGTCGGTCTTGGAGATAGATGTGATTACTACCCAGCTCAATTGTCAGGTGGACAGCAGCAAAGGGTAGCAATTGCAAGGTCATTAGCCTTAAATCCTATGGTAATGCTCTATGATGAGCCTACTTCTGCACTAGATCCTGAGCTTGTAAAAGAAGTTCTACAGGTAATTAAAGATTTAGCACGAGAAGGAATGACAATGATTATCGTGACACATGAAATGAGCTTTGCAAAAGACGTCGCAGATCGAGTTATTTTTATGGATAAAGGAGTAATAGTGGAACAAGGAACATCAGAAGAAATCTTCCTGAAACCAAAAGAGGAAAGAACGAGACAGTTCTTATCGATAGTTAAGTAAAAGGAGTACCAGGTTCTATAACAGTTCTGAATTGGAATAGAGCCTGCTACCTTTTACTCCTTTACTCTTTTTCTTCAATATGAGTTGCAATCTCCAAAGCAATTATTGGATCCTTTACTTCGTCTATCATATAAACTGTACTTTCCTTTTGCCAAATAATGCGATTATCTGATTGATACACGTCAATATGAGCAAATCCGTTCGGTTTCGGAATAGGTAATGTATGAGTTTCTAAAAACTCAGTGGCTTCTTTTGCAAGTTTTTCTCCTTTTTCACCTTCTGAAGTATGTGTGTGTGCAGAGATTGCCCAACGGCCTTCATTCCAACTTGTCCACATGGAGCCAGCGCCAGCATCCTGATAGCCGGTAATGCCAAACCCAAGATCAATTGGTTGTCCTCCAAACTCACTAAAGTTTTCAAATCCTACTTGTTCATTTGCTTCCTGTATGCTCTCATATTTTTGTGCTTTAAGACGAGCAATAATTTGATCATTATCTGCTAACATTTCATGATTAACAGCAATGGGCTCATCGCTTTCATAAAAAAAAACTTCATAATTATTTGTATCTGATTTCGTCATTGCGGTTAAATATTTTCCTTCTTCTAATGGTAGTTCACTTGGCAGCATTTTAGATAGATCAGTTTTCAAGTCAGTTTTTACTGCATCTAATACTTCTGCTTGTGTCATAGTTTGTTCAGTTTGATTGGTTTCATCTTTCTGTGGAAGGTTTTTGTCCGACGGTACTTCCGAAATCTGTTCTTTGCTATTATTCGTCATTTTATTTACATCATCGCTAGTGGAACAGGCACTAAGTAAAATTATGGTAAGGGCAGTGGTGGAAATTGGTGTTAAAAATTTCATTTGAATCTTCCTTTCTCGCTTCATTTTTTCTCTTCATTAAAAAGTAAACTCCGTTGGTAATCAAGAATATAACATTTACTGGGATTCCAAGGTCTTTTACCAAACTTCAGGAGAACAAAAAAGGTATAGAAACGTAAAAGTTTCCATACCTTTTTCAATTGATAAACTTAATTAACTCATACATCAACAATTTTTTTAAAATCATTCCCGGTTGGGTTCTGGAATAATTGTATTCCAAATTCCGCGGCTACGGCAAAAAGGTGATCGAATATATCTGCTTGAACCGTTTCATAGACAGCCCACTGTGTGTCGTTAGTAAATGCATATATTTCTAGCGGTAATCCGTTCTCGGTTGGAGCTAACTGTCTAACCATTAAGGTCATATCCTGATTGATTCCAGGATGATGTCGAAGATAGTTGCTTATATATGCTCTAAACACACCAATATTCGTAAGAGCTCTTCCATTCACTCGATTACTGTGATTAATTTTATTTCTTGTATTGTACTCAGCAATTTCACTTTCCCTAAGGGTCACATAGTCTGAAAGATAGTGGATATTTTTAAAGTTATTAATCATCTCTTCCGTACAAAATGAAATACTGTTCTTATCAATAAATAATGAACGCTTAATCCGTCGTCCTCCAGAGGTTTGCATCCCTCGCCAATTTATAAAAGAATCGGATATTAGCGCATAGCTTGGAATCATCGTAATCGTTTTATCAAAGTTTTGTACCTTTACAGTATTTAGGGAGATATCAATAATGTCTCCATCTGCCCCGTATTTCGGCATTTCAATCCAGTCACCAACCTGGACCATATCATTAGTGGACAACTGAATTCCAGCAACGAGACCTAATAATGAATCTCTAAAAACCAACATGAATACGGCGGATAGAGCACCAATACCACTCAGAAGAAGAAGTGGGCTCTTTCCAATCAGGTTAGCTATCACCATAATGATCCCAAGCGTTATGATAATAATTTTAACAACTTGAATATACCCTTTAATAGGCTTGGTCCTTGATACTTCATAGGTTTGATAAATATCATTCATTGCATTTAAAGCACTATTGATAATTACTAACCCCATAATTATTAAATATGCTATGGAAACTTTTTGGATCAAATTTTGAAAGGATTCAGGGAACGCGAAAGCAAAGAAATAAATAATAATCGCTGGAACAATATGCGATAGCTTATGAAAAACCTTTCGTTCCAAAAGCATATCATCCCATCGGAATTTTGTGTTTTGTACGATTTTAGTGATGACCCTGATAACTACTTTTTTACTGATAAAATTAGCGATTATACAGACAAACAGTATAAATAGCACCATAATAATTAGTGAAAGATAACCGGCCCAGGTTATATCCATATTAAATTCTAAAAGCTGGTTATAAATGTAATTCATCTATTTCACCTCATTGTATATATTATTGTTGGTATCAAGTTTGCTACTCATTTTTGTCATAAGTGTAATGAGGTATTAACCATTGTATCAGAAAAAATTGCACTTCACTTTCTTCGAGGCTTCGCGAATAAAATGAGCATTCGAGAAGTGACTATAAGATGAACTTTTTGAGGAAGAACGGAGATTTCCAATTATGATTTACCTATCTAATTATTTATAATCCTCTATCGGAAGTTGGAAGTTGACTACCTGGAAGCGATAAAAGGAAATAATATATATGCTGTTAAAAACAAGTAACAGACATGGAATGCTTTATGGGATTCATAGATAAGGTGGATTAGAATGGGACGAAATCGAAGGGGCCGTATTAAAGCTCATTACTAGTGAAGACTTCAGTTATAAATTAGTTAAGTGTTTGCTAAAGTTATGAAGTATTCTCTATATGTTTTACAAATGATATAATTGCTGTCATTAGTAAAGAGTAACAGCTATTCACGCATGGAGGATTTCAAATGATTGAAGTAATAACGGTAGTAAATATGTTGGTAGAAGTAAAAAATACGAAAGATTATGAAAAAAAAGTAGAAAAGATTTTGCAGTCCAAGACTCGGTCGATTCAACATATAGAGACGATTAATATGTCGAAACCAAATGAAAAACTGATCGTAAGCGCTTTGGTGAAGTATAGAGTTCTCATAGAAGAAAGAATGGAAAACAAGTTTTTAGATGATTATGTGGGACTCGTTCTTCCTATGTTTTATAATCGTTTTAAAGCGATGCCTGTAAGCAATCAAATTTATAAAATTTCAAGGATCAAAAAAGAAAATAGTTCTCGGCGTTAAATATTTGTTTGCAAATCGGATTAATCCTTGTAAAAAGAAGGAACAGAAAAGCAAATAATCTAAATGAGATGAAAATAGTTAAGACCCAATAAAAATAGACTTGTGATTGAAAATGAGACAAGTCTATTTTTAGTATAATTTCTTAGCACTTATCAACTCATAACAAGTTCTTTCTCAGTTTTCTTTGTTTCTAACGAATTAGATAATAAGGAAGGAAATGTAATTTTAAATGTCGTTCCTTTTCCAATTTCACTTTCTACATGAATTGTACCATTCATAGCACGTACGATACTATACACTACCATAATACCGAGACCTGTTCCCTTGCTTCCTTTGGTTGAATAATAAGGTTCACCTAGACGGGTCATTTGTTCAAGTGTCATACCTGAACCAGTATCTTTAATGAGAATGCTTACAGTTGTTGTACGCTCCGTTTCAACCGTTAATATTCCTCCCTCAGGCATTGATTCTATTGCATTTTTCATAATATTTACAAAGCATTGATGAAATTTTTGTTTGTCTCCTTCAATCCCCTCTCCCGGTGAAAAAATAGAAACTATTTTAACCGAATTTCGCTTTGCCAATGGTTGTAGCAATTGAACTACTTGTTCTAGCTCTTCCTGAAGAAGTAGGGGTTCCATCGATTTAATTTCAGGATTAGAGAAATTCAAATAATCTTGAATGACTCTTTCAGCAGATTTCAGTTCGTTTTTAATAATGGAGATGTAGTGGGTATGGTTCTCTTTTGAAATAGCATTACTTTGCAAAAGTTGAACAAAACCAATTGCTGCTGTCAATGGGTTACGAATTTCATGACTAATAGCTGCACCCATTCGTTCAACAGCCTCTATCCTTTTGGATTTTATAGTGCGTTGGCGCAATTGAATAGTCATAATAATTTCTTCCATAATATAAGAAATAATTACGGCTCCTAATGGTTGGATGACTAAGTAAGCAAACAAAACTTCAGCACTACTGTGAGGTAAGTGCCAAATTCCCATCGTAAAAGTTTGGGCAAAACTGAACAGAAAAGTTACGCATCCAGTAAAAAGAATTCGCTGCATGGGAGAGCGTTTTAAAAACCAGGAGGCAATTCGCCAAAAAAGAATGGCTAGTCCTCCATAATAAAGGACAGTCATCCAAAATCCATAATCAATTCCCAAAAGACCTCTTACGAATACAATGAATGTAGCCAAAAAAGGTCCTATTCCCATATACAAACCACCGATAATGAACGGAACTTTCCGTAAATCAAAAACAACCTCAATACCTTCAATTTCATAAGTAAAAATAAAACAGATTACTAAACTAATTATTAAATAGATGTTGCAAATAGCTTGATAAGACCAATACCTTCTCAGCTTCTCTCCACATAAAAAACCTGAAAGTAGTAATACGATTAACAAGGATAAGTTGAAAAAGAAGTATACTGTTAACTCCAAGGTATTATTCCTCCAATACTATTTATTCCTAAAAGGATTCATCTATATCTTCACTTCATCTAAGTTTTGTTAATCTTAAAATGAAATTGAAAAGTGGTGCCTTTGCCAATCTCACTTTGAACTTCAATTCTCGCTCTCATAGCACGTAATATACTGTAAGCAACCATCATGCTGAGACCAGTTCCCTGGGGTCCCTTCGTAGAATAATGTGGTTCTCCTATACGTTGAATTTGTTCTTTACTCAACCCTGTTCCTGTATCTTGTATAGAAATAATTATCTTGTTCTGAGTAGCCACCGTTTTGATCAATAATGCACCGCCATAAGACATAGATTCAATCGAATTTCTCATAATATTTATAAAACATTGGTGGAATTTCGACTTGTCTCCTTGGATTGTTCCATAGGTAGAAAAGTCAGTTGAAACCTTCACTGAATGATAATTAGCAAGAGGGTGTAGTAATTTTAAAATATGCGTTAGTTCTTCTTGAATATCCAGTTCCTCTACTGATTCAACAACTGGTTTAGAAAAGGTTAAGTAATCTTGTATGATACCTTCTGCAGAATCTAACTCATTTTTTATAATGGAGAGATATTTTGTTCTTCTATTATTATCAAGATAAACTTGATCGAGGAGATCGATAAATCCAATTGCTGTAGTTAATGGATTTCGTATTTCGTGAGATATTGCAGCACCCATTTGTTCGACTGCAGCCAACTTTTCTTCAATTATTAACTGTTGCTGCAACTGCTGATTTTTTTCTCTTATTTCAATGAGAGAAGAAAGCAGGGCAACTCCAAGTGGTGGGACTACTACATAAGCAATGATTATGTCTAGCAATTGGTCAGCAGATACTGTGTTTAATGCTATGGTGAGTAGGATACCTACACTTAATAGTAAAGTAATACCGGTGGAAAACAGTATTCGTGTAGTAGAAGTGAGTTTTAAAAACCAAGGAGAAATACGCCATATAAAGAAACTAAACACGCTATAAAATGCAATTGCTATAAAGAATCCAAGGTCTATTCCATGGAATGCACGAAAGAAAATAACCAAAAATCCTAGTATAGGACTGAGCCTCAAATAAAGACCACCCAATAAAAAAGGAATTATCCTCAAATCTAGAACATACTCACTTTGTATGGGATAAGAAAATAGAGAACAAAGTATTAATGAAAGAACAAAGTATAATAAGCCTGTTCGTTTGTGTATATGGATACTACCGACTCTCTTACTTAATAGAAAGAAAGCAAAAAATAGAATCGTTAATAAGGTCAGATTAAATAAAAAGTGTATTGTTATAACTCCCAATATATACCTCTTCTAATAATTTTTATAAATTAATAGTAACTAAAGAATGCAGAATATACAATATCCTTAAAAGAATATTCAGACGATTTATAGGTATTTTTGATAAAGTATCCCTAACCCTGTGTTTTTTTTCTTAATGCAGGGGTTAAATATTGTGGTTTGTTACAAGGAGGTATTCGAAATTATTTGTTGAATACAGGAGGATATATAATACTAACCTTTGAGGTGGGACATGAATAACAGGGTGATAGAAACTTATAACCAACTTGCCAATGATTACGAGCATAATGTAGATAAAGGAAGTCTATTTAATACAGAATATGAACGACCAGCAATGATGAAGTTATTGCCAACTGATTTAAAAAACAAGCAGATTTTGGACGCTGGTTGTGCAGCAGGTTGGTATACAGAGCAATTAGTGAATTTTGGTGCTGAAGTTACAGCGACTGATATTAGTCCAAAAATGGTAGAGGCTACTAAAAGAAGAGTCGGAGAAAACGCAAAGGTATTATGTTTGGATTTAGGAGAAAAACTACCTTTTGAAGATGAAACATTCGATGTGATTATAAGCTCTTTAGTTCTTCATTATATAAAGGATTGGAGCAAAACTTTTAGCGAATTCCAAAGAATATTGAAACCTAATGGGAAATTACTTTATTCCGTACACCACCCATTTATGGATATAAAATTGTCCGTGAATGGTGACTATTTTTCCAAAGAGCTTATTATCGATCAATGGAAGAGAGAAGGAAAGCTGATAGAGGTTCCGTTTTATCGTCGTCCACTAAATGAAATAGTAAATGTAACGGCAGCATATTTTACATTGGAAAAGTTAATCGAACCACAACCTACAAAAGCTTTTGAAGAGAAAAAACCAGAGAAGTATAAAAATCTTATGAAAAATGCTCACTTTATGATTGTAAAAGCTCGGAAAGAAAATTAGGTAAAAAGAGACAATTAGGAAAATAGACAAAGCTCTACGTTCTTAATTTTATAAAGTGTAAGCGAGGGGAAATCCCTCGTTTTTTTATGTAAAAAGCGTTATTGAAACTAAAAAAGTTATTTATCGTAATATAAAGATAGAAAGATTTTGACATTCCATTATCGAGTACAACTTTATATCAGAAAGCAGTGGAGAAAGTGAAAAAAAAGAGGTTTAAATTTCGGGTAATAATTAGAAACTTAATTTTAGCGTTAGCTGCACTATTCCTTGTCTGGATTGCTTACCATCAGGTTATGGTTGCATATGAACAAAAGAAGTATCCAGCATTAGGTGAATTAGTTGAAGTGGATGGAAAGAATATGCATGTGTATACAAAAGGTGAGGGGCCAAATACAATTATTTTGTTGAGTGGTTTAGGTACGACAGCGCCAGTGTTGGATTTTGAACCTTTAATTAACGAGCTGTCAAAAAGTAATAAAGTTGTTGTGGTAGAGCCTTTCGGTTATGGCTGGAGCGACCTAACGGATGAGGATCGAACGGTAGAGAATTTAGTTGAGGAACTACGAACGGCTTTAATAAAATCGAATATAGAAGGGCCATATATATTGATGCCCCATTCTATTTCTGGAATTTATAGTATGTATTATTCAAGTAAATATCCAGAGGAAATTAAAGCTATTATAGGAATCGATCCCACATTACCTAATGCCATAGAGTATTTTGATGAATCTGTTCCTACAATGCCAAAATATATGAGTTACATAGCCCCTACGGGAATTGCGAGATTGGCATTATATTTAAGTTCAGAGGACTACCTCCCTTTGGCAGACGAAGGTATTTATTCAGAAAAAAATTTAAAAATGACCAAAATCCTTTCTGCTCAGAGGGGGTATAACAAAAATATAGTAAATGAAGCAAATGAAATAAATAATAACATTGGAAAAACACGTAATTTGTCGTTTCCTCCAGATATGCCTGTGATGATTTTCACGACAAACGAAAAAGAAGAGAATGAGGAAGGCAAATCGAATATAACCTTTTATCAATCGGAAATAGGAAATTCGCCATTACATAAACTTGTTCCTTTAGAAGGGCATCATTATCTGCACTGGACTCAATATAAGCAAATGAGTGAATATGTTAATGAATTTACCGAAGCGTTTGGAAATGATTGAATAAATGCATAGTACCTGTCTTTAAAATACAAGAAAGTACATTATTCTATCCAATCTGTGCTGTCTGCCTATTGCACAATAAATAGGCTAATTACATATCATGGAAGGAATGTGCTTTGTAAACACATTACAAATGCTAAAAAGGCAGGTCAAGTTATGGATTCTTCTATTGATTACACAGCACCGTCCACACAGTTCGCTTTCGATGTAAATAAAAGCCCCTTCTTTAAAAAAGATAGTTATAACTTTATGAATATTTTAGGTGTTCAACAATTAAATACACTGGATAATATATCTTTGCTCGATATTTTTCTTAGTGCCAACAATAACATAGAGCCACATTACCATCCGAATGCAGCAGAGTTAGTATACTGTATTTCAGGAGAAATCGTTGTTTCTATACTCAATCCATTTACTAAGCAATATAAACACTACACGATTACACCAGGTCAAGTGGCAAATATCCCACAAGGTTGGTGGCATTACCAAATGGCTACTGAAGATCGAACGCATATATTAGCTATTTTTAATGCTTCCACGCCTGAAGTAATTCTAGGTTCCGATATCTTAAAATTGACACCATCGAATATTATGGCGCATACCTATTGTATGAACGAAAACGAGTGGAAAAAAGCGATAGCTCCAGTTATGCCGTCTACCTATATTGGTCCACCAAAAAACTGCAACAAAACTACAACAGATAATCAGCAATACTATCCAAATCATTTCATCAACCAAAGCTATCCAATGCAATAATTCCACCATTACGAGTGTAGGGCACCAGTTACTAAAACAATTCTGTATTGTATTAGAACTGGTGCCTTTCATTTCATTGGTGAATTTAAATACATTAGTGCTTATTGTGTAGAAGTCATCTCTATTAAAATAGCACTTCACAAAGTAAATGGAACACCCTAAAGCAAGTTGGACTTGTTCTCAAGAATTTTTGGCAATTTACCAACGCTTTTTACTAGGTTACTCATTAAAAAAACAACGGTAAGCTTTTTAAAGCTTAAAATTTCTTTATAGGTATTTATAAACACTTTTAGAAATTTGATTAAACCCTTAGTTGCATTATGACTGTGGTGTTTACCATCCCTATGAATCATTTTCCCAGTATTATTAAACTCTTCCTTTACCATCCAACTAAAAAATGGAATATTATAACTAATAGGGTAGAGGGGGAGTTTAATGTTTCAGGAAAGGAAGATATCTTTTTTTAGAGTCAACAGTTGCCTCTTACATTCTTTCAATAGGAAAAAAGAATCCAAGGTGTGTCTATGAAAATACTAGACGTAGATTTATTTCAAGATGGTTTAAGACGAAATATTGTAATGTTGGACAGGCTTGAAAGTGAAGTAGAGGCAATTCGTCGTGCTGTAGAAGGATTAGTAGCGATGGAAGACGAACTAAAAGGACAAGGAGGCAGTGCCATTCGTGCTTTCTATGCGGAATGCCATCTGCCATTACTCCAACAATTCCTTGTTTCTGCTGCGGGTTATAAGCAAGTGCTTCAACAAATGGAAAATGCATTATATGCATTAGAACCAGATACGTCTGGTCATATTGTGGAGCAATTTCTAGAAGGGGAGGTAGAGCAGGGACTTACTACAATCGCACAACTGACTGAAAATCTAACGAATGAGTCAAACAGTATTATGGACCAGGTCAGTGATATAGTAGCCCTCCCGCATCTGGATGATAGTGGTGTACAAGAAGGCGTTCTAGATGCAAAAAGAAAACGAGACGATACAGTAAGCAGGCTTCAAGAATTTGATGCAACGCAGACAGCAGCCTTACTACCTTTCGAGCAAGATATGCAGGCAATGGATACGTGGATCCGTAACATGGAAGAGATGTTCACAAGTAATCTAACAGATATTCACTTCCAAACAGATCGATGGGCGGAACTGGTGGCATGTAGTCCCCCATTAACCATTTCCACGCCAACGATTGAAGGAGAAATGTGCCTACGTGAAGAAGAGGAAGAAAAGTCTTTTGTAGATACTGGTTTAGAAGTAGTAGACGGAATTTTAAGTGGTTTATTTGATGTAGGGAAAGATTTTGTTACTGGAATTGTAGATATAGTCCAGGACCCGAAAGCCACACTGGATGCTACGTTAGAGGCAGTTACTAATCCGATAGAGACATATAACACGATAAAGTCGGCCATTACTACTTCCTACGAACGTGATATGGTCAACGGAGATGCCAATTCCCGTGCTCACTGGGTAACCTATGCATTAGGCACGGTTGCCACTTCAGTAGTTGGAACAAAAGGTGTCGGTGCACTTACCAAATCGGGGGTCACGGTCACAAAGGCAGTTGCTCCAAAAGTAGTCGGGGCTGCCAACAATGCCTCGGACTCATTAGCTAATCTATTACCCTACGGACCCCGTACACAGTTTGCGAGCGCAGGCCAAGTTCCTTATAACGTAGTGAATGGGAGCGAATTGAAGGATCAGCTGATTTCTATGGCTAGGGTGGAGAGTGGGGTTAAGGGAGCAGATAACGGTATTACAAAAGACGAATATAAAAATTTGAGGAAAAAGACACCAAGTAATGATATAAGAAAAATGGTTAATCCAGATGGTCCTAAAGTAGACCCAGTGTACGGGTATGAAGTTGATAAGTTTGAAGCAGACCATATTGTTTCAATGAAAGAAATAACTGAAATGGATGGATTTAATAGGTTAACTAGAGAACAACAAATAGAAACTCTAAATCTAAAAGATAATTTTGTTGGTCTTGGAAAATCTTCGAATGCGTCTAAGAGGGCTCATAGCTGGGCTGATTGGAAAGGACATTCTAAGATGGGAGAGGTACCTGTTAATGTTAGAATAGAAATGCTAGAAAAAGAGAAACGAGCTAGGGAAATCCTAAAAGCAGCTATAGAAGAGAGGTTGAAGAAATGAAGGAATTTGAAAAGACTATTATGGGCAAAAACATTATAGTAACTGCCGAAAAAGAATTAGAACCTCAAATAGAAAGTTTGTTTGTCATATTAGAACAGGTAGACCGCAATAATTTAATTCATGGATTTTCTATACAAGTTGGTTGGTCCGTCTATTATTTACATGAGAGAGAAACCGGGAATTTTATATTGACCTCTCCTGATTACTCTAGAAATCCATTTGAAGATATAACAGAAGATTTAACTTTAGCATTGTGGGTACAACTAGAACAAGGTCATTTTTTGAGAAAGATAAATGTCGATGGTTTATCAATAAAATTTAGTGATAAAATCATACTTTGTAAAGGTGTACTAGAACTTGAGAAAATATATTTGCAAAGAAATGGAAATGTTGAAAAAGGAGATTCAGGTTGGTATATAGGTCCTGTAGAGGAGGATAATACTACAGAGTTGTATGCTCTATATGCTTATCAACTACTAAAAATTAAACCAGAGATCATACAAGTTCTTGCTTTACCAAATGAATATATGGTTGTTTTTGAAGGTAATAAAATAAAAGCGGTATTAAACGAAAACAATCTAGATGTTTTTAAAGACTCTATATAGATTTTATTTATGGAAATCTTAAGTTACGACTAAACTACACAGGAAGTAAAACATTGATTAAAGCACTTAATTGTCTACTAATGACAACGAGTGCTTTTTTTGAGAAATTTATGCATTGGACAACTAAAAAAAGATTGTATGAAATTCATAGCTCATGAAGGTAGTACATCGAGGAATTCTGTTTTAGTACTGTGTTTGTGAAAATATAGATAAATAGGCGAGATGACATTCTACATGGCAAGGATAGTTAAGATATGGAATGGCTTACAAACTAAACGAGATTGACAAAGTTCATGGTGATAAACAATGGGTAATGAAGCTAAAGTCGATGAAGAAGCGTTAGAATTGGATGGAATTGGCTTTCAAGAGGTGTTGAAGTATCTCTCTCACCGTGGAATGGATTATGTTGTCAGATGGAACACAAGCCGTTAATGGCATTCAGAGGTTGAGTGTTAGTTCATCTAGAAAAAAGTATGGTGTAGACATTCGGAATATTAAACAACAATACATTATCAAACATTATCCCAAAAGACACTAGCGACTAATTATCAATGGTTTAATTGGGTTATTAGACCAATTAAACGATTAAAAATCAGCAAGAACTGGTTCGAGAAGGTATATAGAAATGGTGTACTTTGGTTTCTAAGTGAGATGTAGTCCGAATAATTTACCAAATAATACACATCCTAACCCTGTGTTTAGGAGGTGAAATTATGACTAATCAAGAAAATAATCAAGATCAAAGAAATAACAAAAGTGTCGCAAAGAGCATCAAAAACACAGCAGGATCTGCATTTGAAACAGCGCATAATGCTTTAGAGGCTACAGAAAATGTTGCAATGAACACTGTTGATGCAACTAAAAATGCTGCAAAGAATTTAACAGGTAATAAAAATAATCGTTAGACTAAAAAGTTGTGCAATCTTCTTACTTGAACAATGTTAGATAAAAAACGCCCATTGGGCGTTTTTTGTTATTCATTCATTCATTTTACATGGAGCGGCATGGAGAAAAATACATAAAGTTTATATGATGATCCAGTAACGTGCAGGGAAAATACAATTCGTAGAAGAGATGTTAGAGATTTTATATGCTCTACATTAACTGTATAAGGAAAGTTTTCATTCCCTTAAAATTATTCTTCTCTTGAATTGCTTTCTTATGCTGTTTATTTACATGGAAATTGTCGATTTCCCGGGAAATATTACGAATTACGCCTAAAACTTTTCTTACTTAATGAAAAAAGTATTTTTACAGTAAAAACTTCATTGAAGATACTCTTTTACATTCTTATTATTCTTCCACTAAATAATGATAAATATCGTATTGTACTGGTTGTTCAAGAATCATGTTCATAGTAGCTACATTGTAGATTTTACCTTGGTCTATTAGTGTATCGTTTTCTGCGCTATTTGAATCTACAGTAACTTCACCAAGGTAATAGAAATCTTTTCCCTCACCATTATGTTTTTTTACAAACAAATGAACAGTTATATCTGCTGCAGAAGAGTTTACAATAGGAGCAATATCTTTAGCTGTAACTTTTCTGTTTTTTGTTGAACACCATTTGAAAATGTCTGTTGATAAGAACTCATCCATATATTTTACTTCTAAATTATCTTCGTCAGTCTTATGATAGTTTACAAAGATAGGACAGGTGTTCATTTTCACTCTTCCACCGTTTAAGGTACCTTCTTCATTACTACTCCAATTTAAAAGTCTACATACGTCTTTTCTTGAATACTTCTCATATATTGTTAAAGGCGTCTGTTTATTATATTTTTTATTTTTTTCAAAACTACATATAATTATATCCTGTAATAATTTCCTGAACTCCTCGTTTTCTAAACTTTTCTGTAGCTTACTATTTAGCTTATATTTTCCGTTATCTAAAATTACAATTGGTTCTGACCCATAATTTTTCTGAGCAGTTGTAACGAAAAATTTTAAAGATAATAAATTTTCTACAGAATAAATGGTTTCTTTATTACTATAAGTTCCATAATCACTTAGTAGTTTTATATAATCGGTTTGAGCTAATTCACTATTGTAAATTAGATTTTGTACTAGTAATACTTCGTGAATTCTTTTGCCGTTTATAAGCTCTTGAGAAAACATGGTTATTATCGCTTGTTCATAATCATTTATATTTGCAACAGGTTCATTCATACTTACTAAAAAGTCAAAGTAGTTTTTCTTTTTTACAAAGATTACTTCAGGATCAATCGAATTATTTTTAATGAAATCAATCAGGAGAGGTATTCTTCCCAATCGAATTTTTAACTCTTTGTACGGAGTAGTGAGAAACTCCATATTGTACAATTTTAACTTTTTATTATCGATTGCATCAAAAATGCGTTTCTTAGCAATCTCTTCAAAGTTTATTGTTGAAACACCTTGGATATAGTCAGTATTAACCGTTCTACGGCGGACATTATCCTTATTCATGGATTGGTCACCTGAAAGAGCAATAGGGATTAAATAGTTATTTTTATAGTTGCCGATGAAATCAATAATAGTTACATACTCTTTTTCATTATGCTTGCGTAGTCCACGTCCCAGTTGTTGAATAAAAATTATACTTGACTGTGTTTGGCGTAGCATGATGATTTGGTTTAAAAACGGAATATCAATACCCTCATTAAAGATATCTACGGTTAAAATATAATCTAGTTGGTATTGTTCTAATTTACGAATTGCATCTTCTCTTTCAGGTTGTGAATTATCACCTGTAAGGGCAATAGTTTTTAAGCCTTGGGCATTTAACACTTCTGAAAGGGCATGTGATTCTTGCTTAGAGCTACAGAAAATTAATCCTCGTACCCGCTTTCCTGAATAGCCATAGTAGTTAACTTTTTCGAGAATATGATGAACACGCTCTTGCGATACAAGTTGTTGCAAGGTAGATGTGTCATCAATTATTTCTCCATTCCTCTCATAATCTATCACACCAAAGTAATGAAATGGACAAAGCATTTCCTCTTCAAGAGCGGCCTGTAGCCGAATTTCATAAGCTATATTGTAATCAAAGAGCTCAAAGATGTTAAAGCTGTCCGTACGTTCAGGAGTCGCTGTCATTCCAAGTAAGAAATTAGGCTCAAAATAATTAATAATATTCAGGTAGGAATCTGCACCCGCACGATGTACTTCGTCTATTAGTATATAGTCGAATTCATCTTTTTCGAACTGCTGTAAATGCCGTTCTGAAGAGAGTGTTTGAACTGTTGCAAATAAGTATTTTGCGCTTGTATCTTTTGAATTACCTGAAAGTATTCCGAAATCATCTTCATGACCCCCTAATATTTTTCGGTAGTCTTGAAGTGCCTTCTTTAAAATTTGTTCTCTATGAACAACGAAGAGCATCTTTTTAGGGGCAAAGTGACGAACATCAAAAGCAGATAGATATGTTTTTCCTGTCCCAGTCGCTGAGATAATTAATCCTTTTTTAGCACCGGTTTCACGAAGAGTTTTTAATTGTTTCAGCGCATCATTTTGCATTTTATTTGGTTGAATAGCAAGACTATCGGCCAATTGGTTTGTGAGATATTCTGCGTTCACTTCAAATACGTTGGAGGTTGCCTGATTAACGAAGGGCTGTTGTTCATAATTCAGATTGTAGCTGTTAATCCAATCTACAGTTAGAGGGATGGCTTCATTCCATGCTTCTTCAAACTGATTTTTAAAGTGGTGGATGATTTCTCCATCTTCCAAAGAAGTTAAATAGATATTCCATTCATAGTTAGCTTTTAAAGCGCTATCCGTTAGATTTGAGCTTCCTACTATTAAAGAATAATAGTCTTTATGTTCGAATATATAACCTTTAGAGTGGAAGCCTTTCACGCCAGTCAGACGGACTTCGACATTGTCTAGTTTTAATAATTCTTTAAACATTTTAGGTTGATTGAAATTTAAAAAAGTAGATGTCATAATGCGGCCTTTGATCCCTTTTAGCTGCAAGTCTAATAGCATAGTTTTTAAAGTTGCTAAACCACCCTCAGTAATAAAAGCTACGGAAAAAGTGAAGGTTTGGCACGTTTTCATCTCTTGAAGAAGTGTGGATAAAACATTTTCATGTGCTTTATTTGATAGCAGCTTAGGCTTAAACTGTCCTGAAACGGGATTACTTTTATCAATAAAGCCTTTATGTAAGGAATTTTTCATTTTGCGAATTAGTTGATCCAACTTGACCACTTCTTTTCATTCAAATTTTCCAAATTACATACTTTCATTCGCTATTTTTTCAACTGCTGGAATATCAGCAGCAGCAAAGTTCAGTGTATGTAAATTTTCCCGAGTAACCCATCTTGTGTCGGCATGCTCCGTTGCAATTGGAGTACCATTTAATAATTTCGCTTTATAAGTTTCGAGTCTGACGATAAATTTTTCATATTCATAAGTCGTATCTTCTACTTTTTGACCAACCACAATTGTACAATTAAATTCCTCTGTAATTTCTCGTTGTAAAGCCTGCTCGGGTGTTTCTTCAGCTTCAATTTTACCACCCGGGAACTCCCAAAGATCGGGAAGTGACATAATGGGACTTCTTAACGCACAAAATATTTCGCTTTTCTCATTTTCAATAACTGCCCCAACTACATGGACTAATTTTTTCATTATGTATCACCCTAATTTCAGTTTATACCTATATCATAGCTGATTTTAAAGTAATGATCAGCAAGAAACTTTAAATGATTGGAATTTACTGATTGTTATATATCTAACTGTGGTTTCTATATGGGTATTAATAGAGGGGGAACATTTATGAAATGAATGGGGTGGTATTTAAAGCTGATTGGAGAAAATGTTAAGTAGATATAGTACGGAGAGATATACAGTGAAGGCAATGAGGAACTTATTGGATAAGCCGGGGTAGGGAGTACGTATAACAAAAAGTAGATACTCCACATAGTAGAGGTATCTACTTTTCTATGTTTCTGAGTCTCTTTGATAATCTAAATCTCTCCTAGGCTAAGATAGTTTGTAATATAAGCTTTAATAGCTCTTCTGTTGTTTCGGGTAATTGTTCGGGTAAGCTTAATGGATGTTTCATCTCTATTCCTCCTTTAATCTCGTATTCTATTATCAATATAGGCAATCTAGTTCAAATTTATGCATGATATTATAAAAAAGTTTTGAATCTCTTAAATGGAGATTTGGAAATTCATTTGACTAGAATGCCTATTTGACGTCTTGGTCAATATTCTATATTATGATTGCATACCCGTACTTGACCGGGAGAGGTTCATAGCTTATACCCTCTATAAAAAACTATGGATACATGACTATTCGCCATGTCCATATAATTTGGACGTGGCTTTTTTGTTTTTATCCTTTTGTTTGTATAGATTGGTCTGTGAAGCCTCTTTTGAAGTGTTGGGAAACATTTTTTATAGGAGGTTTTTTTATTATGTCTGGAAGAACTCATGATGAAGGTTTGAAGGATTTAACACTGTTAGGGAACCAAGGTACAAAATATTCATTTGATTATGCACCTGAGGTATTGGAGTCGGTAGATAATTTACATTCTACTCGGGATTATTTTGTGAAGTTTAACTGCCCAGAATTCACAAGTTTGTGCCCAATTACCAATCAGCCGGATTTTGCAACGATGTACATCTCGTATATACCGGATAAAAAAATTGTAGAAAGTAAATCGTTAAAATTATATTTATTTAGTTTCAGGAATCACGGGGATTTCCATGAGGACTGTGTGAACATCATCATGAACGATTTAATCGAATTGCTAGATCCAAGATATATCGAAGTATGGGGTAAATTCACTCCACGTGGAGGTATTTCTATTGATCCTTGGTGTAATTATGGAAGACCTGGAACGAAATATGTAGAAATAGCAGATTTTCGTTTGATGAACCATGATTTATATCCAGAGAAAATTGATAATCGTTAATGGAATAATCATATGTAAGGCAGAAGTGCTAAAATCCTTAAACTAGGGGCTAGGCGCTAGAGATAGACAATCTAAAAAATTCAGAAGATGACAGCATTCTTCCTTATGGTGCTGTTTTGTGATATAAGGGAGTTTAAACGGGTGAAGCAGGAAAAGGCAATTATTGTGTTTAGTGGAGGACAGGATAGCACGACCTGTCTGTTTTGGGCAAAAGAACGTTTTAAAGAGATTGAGGCAGTGACTTTTGATTATGGACAAAGGCATAGTCTTGAAATCGAATGTGCAAAGGAAATAGCTAAGGAGCTTGGTGTAAAGCATCACATTCTGGATATGTCGCTTTTAAATCAGTTGGCACCGAATGCTTTGACACGAGATGACATAAAGGTAGAGGACGGGGAAGATGGGGGATTGCCGTCGACTTTTGTACCTGGTCGAAATCTGCTCTTTTTATCTTTTGCTGGGGTCTTAGCGAGCCAGGTAGGTGCAAAGCATATCGTAACTGGCGTGTGTGAAACTGATTTTAGTGGCTATCCGGATTGTCGTGATATTTTCGTGAAGTCCCTAAACGTCACATTAAATCTTTCTATGGATACTACTTTTGTGATCGATACTCCACTCATGTGGTTGAACAAGGCGCAAACATGGGAACTTGCAGATCAGCTTGGAGCGCTCGAATTCGTTCGAGAGAAAACGTTGACTTGTTATAACGGTGTAATAGCAGAAGGCTGTGGGGAATGCCCAGCATGTAAGCTGAGAAATAAAGGATTAGAAGATTATTTAACTTCTAAATCTATTGAAGGAGTAACATTATGAGAATTTTATTTTATTTAGTATCGATTGTGATTGCTAATGTCGTAACAGCAGCTTTTGCACCTTTACAGTTCGGGATGTTTATCGTCCCTATGGGAACATTGTTCGTGGGTGCTACCTTCATTTTTAGAGATCTTGTACAAAACAAATATGGTAGAGCAAAGACGTACTTATTCATTTTCATAGCTTTAGCATTATCAGCATTAGTGTCATTTATGTTGGGAGATACATTATTAATTGTATTTGCATCGGCAATTTCATTTGTTGTTGCTGAAACAGCAGATACAGAGATATATACAAGATTGAAACTACCAATGGCTTGGCGTGTATTTTATAGTGGGATTGTTGGTGGATTCCTGGATTCAGTCATTTTTGTCATAATAGGCTTGAGTCCTCTGGGAGCAAATATTCTTCCATGGGAAGCCGTGCCAGCCGCTATTGTAGGGCAAATTATCGTGAAAACCGTTATTCAGACAATCGGAGCGCTTATTTTGAGTCGGGTTTATGTAATGAAGGAAAAACGTCTTCTTTCTGAATGATTATATAAAAATTAAAATATTATAATTTAGCCTTCCAATAGACTTGGAAGGCTATTTATGATTTTACAGATTATGTAGAGGATGACCTTTGACTTCACTAATAATACTGTTACTGGTGTAGAGATGTATGATGATTATGCACTAGTTTCTACTAACGAGGAATTTGATTTTATAAATGCGGCTGATGAATACACGTATTACAATCGGAATAAAGTATACACGGTAGTAATCAATAGTTCGGGTTATTATCAAATTACGAATATAGACATTTACAAATGATATGGTTGTAACAAGGTAATTACTTGAATACCCTAGTAATCTCCAGTAGACTAATAATTACCATAATTGACAACTGAGGAGAGAAATGCCGATGGAGATTTCTATAACAAAAGCTTTACGTGAGTTAAAAACATTGGATGCGCGTATTTTAAAAAAGATTAATGAGACAACTTTCGCAGCCTCTAAAAAACCGAAAGAGAATATTCGTGGATTTAAGACTGTTGAGGAGTTTGAAAAGGAAGCGAAAGAAAGTATACAATCCATAAAAGATTTGATGGATCGCAGAAAACAAATCAAAAAATCCATTGTAGAATCTAACGCTACAACTTTAGTAGAGGTTTCCGGAGTCAAAATGACGGTGGCTGATGCAATTGAGCGTAAAAACTTTATTGAAATTGAAAAAAATCTCCTTCGTAAGATGAATAACGATTATGCTCAGTCTCAGGAAAAAGTAGAAGTGAATAATGAACTTGCCCAAGATCGATTAGACACACAGTTAAATAATATGATTTCTAAAGATGGTAAAACAGATTTAACAGCGGTGGAAGGCTACAAAAAGTTGTTTTGGGAATCTGAGGAAACAAAACTAATTGACCCGATCCACATAAAAGAAATCACCACTAAGATGGCTTTAGATATTGAATCCTTTGAAGATGACGTAGATGTAGCGCTAAGTGAAATTAATGCTCGCACACTAATCACTATTAAACAATAAGTAAACTTAGAATTTGCTGTTATAGCGAAAAAGAAGAAAGCTTCCCCGTTTGCAGGGTCTGGGTAAATCCCTGCTCCCAACTATAGTATTCACGAAAGCTATAAAGCTTAAAGCTCAACCCTTAAAGCTAAAAGGTTAACCATCAACGCTCTTATATTCTAACGCTCAATATTTAGCGATAAAAAATCTATAAAATCTCGGATAACAGGTGCCGTAGGATTTGAAACTTCCTTTCTTCCCCTCCGAGCAGCTATGACAGCACAAAAAGAGTGGTCCTTCGAGACCACTCTTTTTGTATTAAATTGAGTTTAATCTTTCTAACTTAAAGCTCTTCCAAAATTCCTTTAACTAATCCAACGAATTTAACTCTTACTTTTCCAGCAACGTCAATTACTTCCTCATGATTTAGTGGCTGATCTAATATTCCACTTGCCATATTCGTAATGCAAGAAATACCAAGTACTTTCATACTGCTGTGAGTAGCTACAATTGCTTCTGGAACGGTAGACATACCAGCTGCGTCAGCTCCTAGAGTACGGAACATACGAATTTCTGCAGGAGTTTCATAAGTTGGTCCACTCCACCAAGCATATACACCTTCTTGCAAATGAATATTTTGATCATTTGCTACTTTAGCTGCAATACTACGTAGCTCTTTGTTATATACTTCTGATAAATCCGGGAAACGGGTGCCTAATTCGTCATTGTTTGGTCCCATTAAAGGATTGGCCCCTACTAAGTTAATGTGGTCTGTAATTAACATTAAGTCACCTGGGTTAAAGCTAGTATTTACTGCACCACATGCATTGGTAATAATTACTTTTTCTATACCAAGTGCTTTCATAACACGTACTGGGAAGGTTACTTCATCTAACGTGTAGCCTTCATAGTAGTGAAAGCGTCCTTTCATAGCAGCAACTATTTTTCCGTTTAATTCTCCGATAACTAGTTCGTTCGCATGTCCAATTGCTTCAGATTTCGCAAAATGGGGGATTTCGCTATATGGAATTTTGGTGGGGTTCTTAATTTCATCGGCAAGCGAACCTAAGCCTGAGCCAAGGATCATTCCGATTACAGGACGATGATCTGTCTTACTCCTAATATAATCTCTAGTTTCTAAAATGTTTTCCATGTTGTGCATCATAATTCCTCCTTGAAATGGTGCTTAAAAAAACAATACAAATGTAGTATACACTCTAAAAGTGGTAATGCAAAAATGGGATATGTGTACATTCAAGGTTATTGTTGGTGATTTATAGTATAATTACATTATTTACAATATATTTGTCGAATAATCTTGTTTTTAATAGAAATAAACTAAGGAAGTACTAAATATATGAAAAGTCATAAAGTAAAAGTAATTTTCTTCTTGTCTGTTGTATTATTACTCTTTTTTTCTGCTTTAAATGTGTATACCTCATATGTGAGGATGAAACATACAATCGAAGAATCAGTTGCAAACCAAAGTTTAGAGGCTGCCAAATCCATAGCTTCCTCAATAGATGTAGAAACGTATCAGAAATTTTTGGATAAGCCAGAGAAAAATGAACACTTTCGAGAAATTCAAATCTATTTAAGTGATGCTCGAGAAAAGTTGGGCTCCTTATATGTTTACACATTAGAGGTCGATAATCCTAAGGTTTCTAAAACAATGATATTAGGTCATTCTGGTGAGATTGAGAGCTTAGATGATTATCCGATTGGTTATGCATGTACGGTACCAAAAGAGCAAGTTAAAAAAGCTTATGAAGGACAAACTTATATAACCAGTGTGCTGAAGGATCCAGGTTATGGAGATTATTTATCTGTTGGTGCCCCTATTAAGAACGAAGAAGGAAAGATACTGGGGTATTTAGGTATCGATACTAGTGCAGATACCATTAACCAGATTAAAGGTGCTGCACTAGAAAGGAATATACTAGCCTTAATATTCAACGGACTCTTTGTTTTTATCGTGATTGTCTCCTTTTTGTTTATGCAAAGATGGTACAGAAGAGAGGTTGCTAAGGAAGTTGGGTATACAGAGGATACATATCAAACAGAGATGAAAACGCTAATAACCTCTGTTTCTTCGTTACAACATGATTTTTCAAATCATATTTTAGTTTTGCATGGACTCTTAAAAATAGGGCAGTCGGATAAGGCATTACAATATGCTTCCTCTCTTTTTAAGGAAGTAGAAGCAATAGAATCTATAAAAATAGATATAGCTCATCCTGGGCTTTCCATTTTGTTGCAAACGAAGAAAATTGCTGCTCAAAATAATCGTATTAAAATGGATATTGTCATTTCTCCTGTTTCCTTTGACTGTATAAAAACAACTGATTTAATTATTATTTTGTCTAATTTAATCGATAATGCGATGGATGCAACAATGGAGCTACCTGAGGGAGAACGTAGCATACTCATAGAGTGTTCATCCAATAATACTCATTATGTATTTATAGTCACTAATACAGGAACTGAAATTTGCGATAAAGAACTAATCTTTAAACAAGGGCATTCTACCAAAAAAGAAGAACAAGGAAAAATAAGGGGGCAGGGCTTGTTTATTGTGAAGGAAGTTGTAACTGGTTACAACGGAAATATTTCTATTGAATCATCATCCGATTTAAAAACAACTGCCATAGTGGAAATCCCTCTAAAGTAATTTTCCACTTCGTTGATATACCTACTATAAAAAATAGATACCCTACCCAAATAGAGGTGTCTATTTTTCTTTAAAAAAAGCAAAGTATTTGCATGTGAATAAATTTCTAGGCCGAGGGCTATCCCGAGCAAACGCAACACCTTTAAAGAGACAAACACAAAAAGGTCAGCCAAAATATGAAATTATGAAATGGATTTAGCCAATTTGATAATTCCAAACTGTAAGAGTCTGGTGCACTTCTTCCGAAATAAGATATGTATCGTCTTGTTTATACAGTATAATTTAAATAATCTGTTTGTTTTGTAAGGTGGGATTCTGTTGTTGGACTTGCTTGCTATAATGCTTGAGAGGGTTGGCATGATAGTTGCTGTTGCCTTTATTTTGACTCGTTTTCAGTTTTTTAAAAACTTAGTGTATCGTGATAAATTGAATCGCAAGCAGGAGATTGCGGCGATCTTATTTTTTGGCTTTTTTGGTATTGTGGGAACGTATTTTGGAGTTGCACTCGATACGAATTCACTGCATTTTAATAGTGTCGCAACAGTTTTGAGTTCAGAGGAAGCTATTGCAAATTCACGTGTTATCGGTGTGGTCGTTGCAGGTCTGTTAGGCGGCTACCGTGTGGGGATTGGTGCGGGACTGATTGCAGGTATTCATCGTATGACATTAGGTGGATTTACAGCTGTGTCTTGTGGTCTATCAACTATCATAGCGGGAGCTGTTGCAGGAATTTTTTATCGAAAAGAAAGGGCACTTAAACCGCTTACTGTCTTTGCTATAGGGGCATTTACTGAAGCGATGCAAATGTCTATGATTTTATTGATATCAAAACCATTTGAGCAATCACTTACATTGGTTAAGATCATTGGTATACCGATGATTTTAGCTAATGGTGTAGGAACTGCACTATTTATACTGATTGTCTATAATGTGATCAGCCAACAAGAGAAAGTATTGGCATTGCAAGCACAGAAAATGCTGCGTATTGCAAATCAAACACTAAGCTACCTACGCACCGGCATGAACACTGTCACTGCACAAGCCGTTTGTAATATTCTATTCCGTGAATTACAACCAAGTGCTGTTGCTATGACCAACCAAACGGACATTCTTGCGCATGTTGGAATTGCCAGTGATCATCATAAGGGGGGTAGTCCGATTCGGACAGATGAAACCAGAAACGTCATACAACATGGAGAGGTAGTTGTTGTCAATGATGGCACCATTCACTGCAATTATCCAGGCTGTCAATTAGGAGCAGCAGTCATTGTCCCACTTATACAGCGTGGAGAAACCATTGGCACACTGAAACTATACTATCCATCTGAAAAAGTCATAACTGAAGATAATATTGAACTAATTGTCGGATTGAGCTCCCTATTAAGTAACCAGCTAGAAATTGCTGAAACTGATCATGCTTATCAGTTGGCAAAAGAGGCTGAAATCAAAGCGTTACAGGCGCAAATCAATCCCCACTTTTTATTTAATTCTATGAATATTATTGTGTCGTTGATTCGTACAGATCCTGATCGGGCAAGGAAACTACTGACGTCATTATCCTATTTTTTGCGACAAAATGTCACAGGGACAACTGCGTCTCAAATAACACTTGAGCAAGAGCTATTGCATGTTAAAGCTTATTTGGAAATAACTGAAGCTAGATTTATAGATCGACTGACCATTTTATATGACGTGGATGAACATTTGCTAAATGAAAAGATTCCTCCTTTCACATTACAGCCCATTGTTGAAAATGCTATTCACCACGGCATTAAGGATATGGAAAATAATAGTGTGGTTAAGATGACGGTACGTGACTTTGATGCAGAAATTGAGATTATGGTGAAAGATAATGGGAAAGGAATATTACCTGAACGACTTGCTGTTCTGGGCACAATGCCGCTCGAGTCCGAATCAGGAACTGGAGTAGGATTATTCAATATTAATAGTAGACTACTAATGACGTTTGGAGACCAGGCGGGTTTAAAGATTGTAAGTAAAGAGAATGAAGGAACAGCTATTTCCTTTAGAATTCCTAAATTGGGGGGGGATGCCTGATGGGATCTATTACTATATTGGTTGTAGATGATGAACGCTATGCACGAGAGGAATTAACGTATTTACTAGGTAAGTTTCCAAGAGTTCAAGTGGTAGGGGAGGCAGAGAGTGGAGAGGCTGCAATTTTAAAGGCATTACAGATCCATCCGGATGTTGTTTTTCTAGATGTCGAGATGCCTAAAATGAATGGAATAGAAGTAGCTAAAACCTTGTCGGGGTTTAAAAAAGTGCCACTCATCATTTTTGCAACGGCTTATCCACAATTTGCGGCAGAGGCCTTTCGGATTAATGCCGTCGATTATTTATTGAAACCGTACGATGAAAGACTACTAGAGCAAACGATAGAGCGAATAGAAAAGACGTTATATCCCGCACCAACGGCTGACAGTATGGAGAAGCTTGGGAAATTGGCGATAGAAACTGGCGGTGAAATCGATTATATTCTACCGCAGAATATTTTGTATATCTATCGAGATGACAAAGTAACGAAAATTATTACGCAAACCGATGGATATGATGTGCGGACAACTTTGAAAGAGCTTGAAAGTCGTTTAGTACCATTTTCATTTTTTCGAATTCATAAGGGATATCTCGTTAATTTGAAATACGTCAGCCGCTTAACACCATGGTTTAATGGTGCGTATCAGCTAGAGTTGGAAGGATTAGAACAGAAGCTTTCTGTCAGTAGAAATTACGTTAAAGAATTACGCCAGCGTTTAGAACTGTAATAACATGTTATCTCCCACTATTTGCATGTTAAACTCTTAAACTTGCATGTTGAACCGAAATACTCCTATTTTTGAAAATTTGCCATAAACTAAATATACCTTATCGCAAGAAAAACTAAATTCAGAAATAGAAGGAAATAGGAGGGCTCAAATGATTACATTTTTTTGTGCAATTGCGCTATTAATTGTCGCGTATTTTACTTATGGGAAATTCATTGAAAAGATTTTTGATCCTACAGATGCTCGAAAAACACCTGCATATGCAAATGCAGACGGCGTTGACTTCGTACCGATGAATAAACAAAAAAATGCGCTCATCCAGCTGCTAAATATAGCAGGAACTGGTCCAATCTTTGGACCAATTATGGGTGCGTTATTCGGACCAGTCGCTTTCTTATGGATTGTTTTAGGAGCCATCTTTGCAGGGGCTGTACACGACTATTTAACGGGTATGATCTCCATTCGCAACAAAGGTGCACATATTCCAGAGTTAGCTGGAAAGTTCTTAGGTAACGTTTCGAAACATATTGTAAACGTTTTCGCATTACTGCTTCTTTTATTAGTCGGGACAGTATTTGTAACGACACCTGCCTCTTTATTAGCGTTATTAATGGATGGTAAAGTAGCGTTATGGATATTAATTTTAGTTATTTTTATTTATTATTTCTTATCTACAATTCTTCCAATTGATAAAATTATCGGGAGACTGTACCCATACTTTGGCGCAGTACTACTGATTGGTACCGTGGGGGTTGGAGTTGCTTTACTAGTCTCTGATTATACAATTCCAGAATTGTCGTTAACAAACATGCACCCAGATAATGTACCAATTTTCCCGATTCTATTCTTTACGATTACATGTGGTGCACTTTCTGGCTTTCATGCGACACAATCACCAATTATTTCGAGAACTGTCGAAAAAGAATCACAAGGTCGTTATGTATTCTATGGCATGATGATTACGGAAGCAGTCATAGCGATGATCTGGGCTGCAGCAGCAATGAGTATGCTAGACGGGCAAACATTAAGTGAATTTATCGCAACAGGGACACCTTCTGCAGTAGTTAATGAAGTATCCATGACTTTATTAGGAGCTATTGGTGGAACAATTGCGGTACTGGGTGCTGTTGTACTACCAATTACATCAGGTGACACAGCGTTCCGTGCTGCACGTTCAATCATTGCAGATTATTTGAAAATTGATCAGAAAAAAGTGGCGAAACGTTTGATGATTGCTGTTCCATTGTTTGCTATATCGGCGATGTTAACGCAAATTGATTTCAACATCTTGTGGAGATATTTCTCTTGGGCAAACCAAGCAACAGCGGCAATCGCCTTATGGATTGCGACAATGTATTTGTTCATTAAAGGAAAGAACTACATTGTGTCGCTAATCCCGGCACTGTTTATCACTTATATGGTATTTGTCTATATCTTAAACGCAAAGATTGGATTTAGGTTAGACTTGGAACTATCCTTCTATATTGGAATAGTATTAACAATTATTTTGACAATCATGTTCTTTATTAAAGCAAAAAATAATAGAGCAAACCAGATTGAAACGGATGTAGTAGTGGATAATGTGACTGAATAACAGTAAATAGGCTTGCATGAACTAAATCACGGAGAAACGAAATAGTTTCTCCGTGATTTTTTAAATACCCTCCTAAGATTGGGGGTTAGTAAGAGAAAAGCTACTCACTTCTTTAATAGAAAGAAGTGAGTAGCTTTTTGTTGTTGACTAATTCTATGAAATTACTACTAAATTAACGATCCGCCTTTTTCCATATACTTAAGAATACCTTCAGCCGCACGGTAAGATAATGCACCTACAGTACCAGTTGGGTTGTATCCAGCATTTTGCGGGAATGAAGAAGCCCCTACAACAAATAGATTTTCAACATCCCACATTTGTGAGTAGTTGTTGACTGCAGATGTCTCAGGATCTGCACCCATAATTACACCACCAGTATTATGAGTGGATTGATATTCAGCTACATTGTAAGGCCCAAGATCTCCACTAACATCCACATGATTCGCACCCATTTCTTTCAGAATTCCTTCACACTTTTCAGCCAAGTACTTCGTCAATTGACGGTCTTGTTCTTCGAAATCAAAAGTGATTCGAACTAATGGATCTCCAAATGCATCATTATAAGTAGGGTCTAAGTCTAGGAAATGTTGCTTATAAGCCATCGAAGCACCCTCACCACTTACCGTTAAGGAAGCATTTGTATATTTTAGGGAAGCATCTTTAAAATCTTTACCCCAAGATTTTGTGCCAGATGGAACTTGGTTGTTAGCGATAGGTCTTTGTCCTGTTTGACCAAGGATAATCATCCCACCGTGAATAAAATCTAAATCAGTGTGATCAAAGTTATCTCCGTTAAAATCATCAATAATCATACCTAAACCGCCGGCACCAGCAAAGTTGTTGAATTTATGATCATCGAAGAATCCAGTTGCTCTACCTTTACGAATTTGGTAGGCATAGTTTTTCCCAATAACGCCAGTACCAGTAGTTGGGTCATAAGGTCTTCCAATTCCAGAAAGTAATAGAAGACGAACGTTTGTAAATACATATCCTGATAATACGACAACATCAGCTGATTGTTCAAATTCTTCCCCAGTAGTTAAATCTGTGTAAAGAACTCCGGTAGCTTTTCCGTTTGAGTATAAAATACGACGTACTTCAGAATGTGGACGAACTTCAAAGTTCCCAGTAGCTTTTGCAACTGGCAATACAGTTACACCAGGCTCTGCTTTTGCACCATATTCACAGCCAAAACGCTCACAAAATCCACAATATTGGCAAGCTACTCGAGAAATTCCATCTGGGTTTGTATAATTTTCAGATAGATTGGCAGAAGGTTGCACATACGGATGATAACCCATTTTTTTTGTAGCCTCATCAAATAAGCGCATTGCCTCTGTTTTTTTCATCGCCGGAGTAGGGAATGGGTTAGAGCGTCTTCCACCTAGTGGATTGTCTTCGCCAGAAATACCTGCCATTTTTTCGTATTGATCATAATAAGGTTCAATCTCATCATATGTAATACCCCAGTCTTGGATAGTCATATCAGCAGGTATTTTATCTAAACCATATTTTTCAATTGTTTTACTACGCAGTTCAAAATCATATGGAAGGAAACGGAAGTTTTGACCGTTCCAGTGGGCACCAGAACCACCAACACCAACACCGAGTAAAAATGAACCATAAGATCTCATAGGAAGAGAGCGCATTTTGTCGTTATTACGAAAAGTAATTGTTTCTTTTGAAAGATCTTGCATCATTTCATGTCGAACTGCATATCTAAGCTCATCATGGGCCATAAAATAATCTTCTGTTTTTCTCTCTTTACCGCGCTCTAATCCAACAACCTTTTTACCTTGTTTTGTCAGCTCAGCCGCGATGATACCAGCGGACCAACCAACACCTATTGTGACAACATCTACTTTAGGTAATTTTGTTACCATTATTATTTCCTCCTCAATCGTCAATTTCTATATAGCTATGATTCTATTAATGTTTGTGCTGAGAATTTAACGCCATCGGTTCAATCTTCGTAAATTCTTTTTCAATAATATCCAGGAAGCTCATCTGATGTCCTGGGAAATTCTTCATCTTCCAGCCTTCCATATTTGCATTACCACCATATAGAGGATCAGCGTAAGCGCCTTCAATTGTTGCTGTTCTTAGGACACCAAAGAAATGAGCAGAGGATACACCTTTAAGCTCCACATTTCCATCAGCGAACTCGGTTAATACTGCGTCTTGTTCATCTTCCGAAAGTTCTATGAAAGATTTATCATATGTTTTTAAGCTTTGATCTTGGATTCCTTTTAAACCAATTTCAAAGATTTGTTGACGATTTTGGCGGCCTTGATAACCTTGGGTATCTTCTCCAGGGAAGAATGGTCCAGATGTATATTCTTTTGATCCCATGCCCCAAGCACCTGAAAGTTGATGGTCAATATAGTAGGCAACAAGTAATTCTTTTGCACCAGGACCGTTTTCATCTTTCGGGAAAATTCTCTCAGAAGCAGCTTCCGTTATACGATATTGTTCGGGTGTAAAGTACATTAAAGCAACATTTGGATTAGAAGGAGCAGTACTTGAGTGCACATTTGTTTCATTCGTTGTAGTCTTTCCATCCTTTACGAGAAGACTCCCTAGGGCTCCTCCTAAAACGACTCCACCAACTGTTAAACCTGAGTTTTTGATGAAAGTACGTCTCGATGAACGTTTGTCTAAAACAGGTGTATTTTTTTTCTGTTCAGTCATAATATAACCTCCTATTATAAGTAGTTGAGAATTTTAACTAGGTAAATATTTATGCAAAAAAAACTAATGGATAATGGAATGCCAGTTATAGACGATAGAAAACAGTACAGTAAATACAATTAAAGAGCTTATAAAGTACAAATGCTGTTTTCCTGTCCAACAAAGAACGATAATGGCTAGACCAAGACCCGAGCCTATTAAAGCAAACCATGGGAATGCACTATTATAGAAGAAAAGAGCTAGAGCAAAATCAGCTACTATAAATAATGCCAATAATACTTGATTCAAAATTTTTAATTCTTCCAAATTATATTGCGTCACTTTATTTCTCCTTTGACTTATACTATTTGTTTAGTAAATTTAATTTATACTAATTATTAAAGAGTAATAATACAAAACAAATCGTACTCAGTGTATCCTATTTTTATCTTGGTTTCTAGATAATATTTGCGAAAATTAAATAAAAAAATATTCAGATAATAAAAATGTTACTATGCGATATCAATATATTGTAATTAGGAGTAGGCTTTTTTCATATCCTAGCAGGAGATTGGGATACAACTATGGAATAGTTACTAAAATGTATTAGGGGGAATAGAGATGGGATTTTTAGATGGGCTAATGGGGAATGTGTCGGAGATAGAAAATAGCCAGGTTGAAAGTGAGTTAAAGGATTTACTAGCCTCTTCTGAAAAGGTAGAACATGCGTATAAACTTATCCGGGATTTAATCGTTTTTACAAACAAGCGGTTATTGCTTATTGATAAACAAGGTATGAGTGGAAAAAAGGTAGAGTATCATTCTATTCCATATAGAAGTATCGTGCATTTTTCAATTGAAACTGCTGGCACCTTTGATCTGGACGCGGAACTAAAAATTTGGTTATCCGGAAGCTCAGTTCCTATACAAAAGAAATTCAATAAAACCCTAAATATATATAAGGTACAAAGTGTATTAGCGGAATATGTAATGCGTTAAAAGGGAGATGTGCAGGTGGAGTTACTTATTATACGACATGGACAATCGGAGGCAGATTTACTGGGAGTGCATGAAGGAAGAGCAGACTTCACCTTGACTAAATTAGGGGAGCTGCAAGCAAATACAATGGGGGCATACGTAGCAGAACATCTACCACCTGATATTATCTTAGCAAGTCCTTTATTAAGAGCAATGGGCACTGCCGAAATACTACAAAAATTCGTCGGCTGCAACTTGCTCATTGAAACTGATTTAATGGAATTTAATAATGGTGTGCTAGCGGGACTTTCTAAGGAGGTAGCTCGGGTGAAGTATCCACTACCTCTAGCAGGAAGACCATTACATATTCCTATTGAACAGGGTGAATCAGAATTAGAGTTTCGCTTTCGTGCAGAAAGAATTTTTCACAAAATCATGCAAGATTATCAGGGATATAATCGGGTGGCAATTGTCTCTCATGGTGGGTTTATCTCTCAATTCATCAAAGCATTTTTAAAGCAGCCTAATGAAAGTGAATTTGGGTTTGCGACAAGTGATACCGGACTCCATCTATTAGAAATAAAAGAGAAGGCAAGGATTATTAGGTTTCTAAATAAACAGGAACATTTAAAAGGTGAGATAGATTGATATTGCATACAAATGTTATGGGTAATGGGAAACCTATCGTTTTTGTACATACAGGTTTGCAAACTGGATTATTAGATTTTGAGTTTCAAAGAGAGTATTTTAGCCATAATTACCAAGTGATTTCTCCAGACTTGAGAGGTCATGGTGGATCTAAAACAGAAAATATACAAAATTTCTTTGAGGATTCTGCAAAGGATTTATTGGAAACGCTGGATTATTTAAAAGTTTCTGCTGTTCATCTCGTAGGGTGTTCGTTGGGTGCACTTGTAGCGATTAAATTTGCACACATGTTTCCAGAAAGGGTTATTACGTTAGCTATTTCAGGAGTTACACCAGTAAAGCCGGACAACTGGTTGGAAATTCATAAGGAAGATGTTAGTGGGCAAAATAATTTATTACAAAACAAAGAATTCGCTAATTACTTTGATCACCTACATGAATCTGATTGGCGACAGTTCATTCATTTTGGAAAAAACGAAAACTGGTATCCATTTGAAGATGTAAAGGCAGTAACAAAATTTGAATTCCCAGTACTATTCATCGTAGGGGAGAAAAAGCGGAATGAAACTATCGGTGCATCCATTTATCCTGAGATAAATTCAAATGTACGTATTGCAATTGTACCGTTTGCAGGGCATTTGGTTCATGATGAACAGCCTGAAATTTACACAAAGATATTAGAAGTATTTATAAAGACTGTGTAAGTTTCTTAGAAACCAAAAGAGTAGTTGGAAGTTTGAGGATGAATCCATATATTAAAAAACGGCTACCTTCTTTGATGGAAAGAAGGTAGCAGTTTTTAAGTTGTTGGCTAATTCTATGAGTAGAAATTATCGTTATAGTTAAGCAAATATTATTTGTTCATTTAGAAGCGTCTCGTTTTTAAACTAAAGATCCGCCAGTTTTTAAGTATTTTTCAATACCTTCAGCAGCACGATATGCTAATGCGCCAACAGTGTTCGTTGGGTTGTATCCTGAGTTTTGTGCAAAGGCACTTGCACCTGGTACGAATACGTTTTCACAATCCCACATTTGTAAGTAACTGTTTAAAGCACTTGTTTCTGGGTCAGCACCCATAATTACTCCACCAGTATTATGAGTAGACTGATAGTTACGAATATCGTAATCGCCGATTTCATCACCAGTCATTTTAACTTCTTTTGCACCCATTTGCTTCATGATCTCAGCACATTTTTCGCCCATAAATTTCATTAGTTGACGGTCTTGGTCTTTCCAATTGAACGTCATTCTAAGTAATGGGTCACCGAATGCATCTTTATACGTTGGATCTTGATCGATGTAATTATCTTGCCAAGGAAGGGAAGCTCCTTGTGCTTTAATGATAAGAGCTCGGTTTGCGTTTTGGACAGAAGCGTCTTTAAACTCTTTGCCCCAACTTGGAACGTTTGGTGGTACGTGATTATTCGCAATAGGGCGATCCCCTAGTTGTGTAATATGAATTGTAGCACCATGTAAGAAATCTAAGTCAGTGTGATCAAAGAAGTCTCCATTGAAGTCATCAATTTGAGCTCCTAGAGCACCTGCTCCAGCATACATATTAAAATCTTTATCGAAGAAACCTACAGCAGTCCCCAGATATGTTTGATATGCATAGTTTCTACCAATAACTCCTGTACCAGTAACTGGATCATATGGGCGGCCAAGTTGAGAATTTAATAGAAGTTTAATATTATTCATTTGATAGGCTGAAACTACAACTACATCTGCCTCTTGAATAAACTCTTCACCAGTACGTGTGTCTACATAAAGTACACCTGTAGCTTTTCCGTTCGTGTGTAGAACTTTACGTACTACACAATGAGGCCGAACTTCGAAGTTCCCTGTTTCCTTAGCTACAGGTAATACTGTAACTACTGGTGATGCTTTCGCTCCATATTCACAACCAAAACGTTCACAGAAACCACAATATTGGCAAGCACTACGAGCAATACCATCTGGATTTGTATATGGTTGTGTTAAATTGTTAGATGGCATATGGTATGGATGATATCCAAGATCTTTAGTTGCACTTTTGAATAATGCTGTAACAGGTGTTTCCAACATTGGTGGGTTAGGATATTTAACTTGTGGAGAACCAGGCAATGGATTCGGTTCGCCGCCAATACCAGTCATAGCATCGAATTTATCAAAGTAAGGTTCTAACTCTTTGTAAGTTATACCCCAGTCTTGAAGCATCATCCCTTTAGGGATTTTACCTTTTCCGTAACGTTTAACAGTTTCTGAATAGATCTCGAAATCGTATGGTAAGAAGCGGAAAGTTTGTCCATTCCAATGCTCTCCTGAACCACCTGTTCCCTCTCCAATTAAGAAGCTACCCCATTCACGATAAGGTAATGCTCGTTGTGTCGTATTATGACGGAATGTAAGTGTTTCTTTTGAAAGATCCTGCATCATTTCTTTACGATCTGCGTATCGTAATTCGTCGTGAGCCATAAAATAATCTTCAGTAGAACGTTCTTTACCACGTTCAATACCTACCACTTTATATCCTTTTTTTGTCAGTTCAGCTGCAATAATACCGCCTACCCAACCTACCCCTACTAAAACTATATCTGTTTTTGGTAATTTAGTTGCCAAAGTTTTTCACCCTTTCTATTGGTAGATATTAATGTTGATGCTGCGAGTTTAAGCTCATAGGAGCGATTTTCACGAATTCATCTTTTTCTAATACGTTCATATAATTCGTTTGATGTCCAGGGAAATTTTTCATTTTCCAACCTGCCATATCTTTATTACCGCCATACATTGGATCAGCATATACTCCTTCAATCGTTACTTTTCTAAGCAAAGTAAAGAAAAAGGATGAACTAACAGCTCCGCTTAATTTAACTTTATCAGCTTCGAAATCTTTTAAGATCTCGATTTGTTGTTCTTCTGTTAAATCAGCAAATTTAGGTTTCTCATCGAATTTCTTCGCAGCCTCTGTATTTAAAGCTGTAATTCCAAGGTTAAAAACTTGCTGACGATTTAAATGGGTTTGGTACCCTTGTTGTGGAACTGCTTCTGCAGGGAAGAAAGGACCAGTCATATATTCTCTTGAGTTAAGGCCGAAGCTTCCTGCAAGTTGATGATCGATATAATATGCAACAAGTAATTCTTTCGCACCGGGTCCTACTTCTGTTTTAGGGAAAATTTGTTCTGTTGCCGCATCTATCGTATCGAATTGTGCTTTGTCAAAATACATTAGTGCTTGGTTGTAATTCACCGCAGCAGATGTTGAGTGAACGCTAGTTTCGTGAGTTTTAGATGTTGAGTCTTTACCTAGTAAAGAACCGAGTGCTCCACCTAATACAACTCCACCAACTGTTAATCCGGAATTTTTGATAAATGTACGTCTAGATGAACGTTTATCTAAGTATGGAGCCTTTTTTTCCTGTTCTGACATAATATAACCTCCAACGTAAATTAGTAGAAAAGTAGCTTAAATTGTTTATTCAAGTAAACAATGAAATAAAAAAATAATCTAATTAATGAAAAAATGCATGCCAGTTATAAACTAATGAGAATAGGATAGTATAAACCAATAAAAATGAGATAAAGTATATATATTTTTTTCCAGTCCAGCAAAGAACAATAATAGCTAGTCCAATACTTGAACCTATTAACGCGAACCAAGGGAACTCATTATTATAGTAAAAGAGACCAAGTGCTAAATCTGCTACTATAAATAAAGCAAAAATTACTTGATTCAACAGTTTTAATTCTTCTAAGTTATATTGCGTCACTTTTATTCTCCTTTAACATAGTTCACAAAACTATGAAAATGTAATTTTTATACATAACAAAACAACCGTTTACCAGTCTACTCCTTTTATTTCTTCAATACTACATATTTATTTCGGATTATAAAATATAGTTTTATTCTGAAAAAACATTAAATTCGCAAAAATATTGCAAATTTATAGTAAAAACGCCTTTGTTATTGGTATAAAGTAACTAGTGTTTTGAAGGTGAAAAAAGCTAAAGAACTAGTTGCATAAACAAAGCTCAAGAAAGTTAGCGAAGTGAAAAAAGTAGATTTTGTATTAAGGAGACATTTCAAGCTCACACAATTCATTTTGAGTACCTAGGTATTTACAAATTTAAACGTAGGAGTATAATGTGTAATTGATACAAAACAACCAATATTTTTTGTCAGATAAACAACTATTGCAAAAACCACGTGAAAATTATATAGAAAAAGTATAGGAGAGATTATAATGCCAAATATCGGAATACCGGGTTTAATCATTATATTAATCATTGCTTTAATCGTTTTCGGTCCGAAAAAGTTACCTCAATTGGGTAGAGCAGTTGGAGAGACGTTAAAAGAATTCAAAAACTCAACTAAAGATATAGTAGACGATGTTGCAGAAGAATTTAGAATAGAAGAAAAAGAAACAGAAACTAAAAAAAATATCTAATGCAAAAAGCCACCTATTTAGGTGGCTTTTTGCATGCGTTAATATGCGTTGCTAGATTAGAGCATGTTGTTTAGGAATAGCTACCCAATGCTCCGGGGATACCTCTATTAACTCGGATTGACTCAATTGGTATTTATCTATTTCTAAGTTGTCTTCCATTAGAGACCGTTTTTTCTTGGCCTCTACTTTAGGATCGGGAATTGGAATTGCGGCTAGTAATGATTTTGTATAAGGGTGCTGAGGTTTAGAATAGAGCTCCTCGCTTTCTGCAAGTTCTACAATTTTCCCAGCGTACATAACTGCCACTCTATCACTAATATGCTTGACCATTGATAAGTCATGCGCAATAAACAAATAGGTAAGCCCTAGACGATGTTGGAGATCCTCTAGCAAGTCGACAATCTGAGATTGTATAGAGACATCTAAAGCGGATAAGGGTTCATCGCAAACGATAAAGTCAGGCTCAACAGCAAGTGCCCGAGCGATTCCGATTCTTTGGCGTTGCCCACCAGAAAACTCATGTGGGTACCGCATGGCGTGTTCAGGTTTTAGTCCCACCATTAGGAGTAATTCTTCCACGCGCTGTTTTCTTTCCTCGTTGTTTTTACTTAAACGGTGTATATCTAATGCTTGCCCGATTATATCCAATACTTTAAAGCGTGGATTTAATGAAGAGTAGGGATCTTGAAAGATCATTTGCATATGTCGACGCATTGTTTTCATTTCATCTTTACTAAGTCTATTTATCGCTAAACCTTGATATAATACATCTCCGTCTGTTGGTTCATGAAGTCGAAGTATTGCTCTACCAGTTGTAGACTTACCTGAACCAGATTCTCCGACTAACCCTAATGTTTCTCCAGGTTTTATGAAAAAGCTAATATCGTCAACTGCTTTTAGTACATTGCCTTTTCCAACATCGAAATTCATTTTAAGGGAACGTACATCTAGTAGAGGTTTTCCGTCTTCTGTCCCAATGGAATGGAGAGAAGGACGTTTAGCTTTTTTTTTCTGATCTAATCTTGGAAGAGCGTTAAGTAGTTTTTTTGTATAGTCATGTTGAGGATTTTCAAAGATTTCTTCCGTTGTCCCAGTTTCGACAATTTCTCCATCCTTCATGACTGCTACTCGGTCACACATTCCGGCCACTACACCTAAATCATGGGTGATTAAAATAATAGATGTTCCAAAACGTGCTTGCATGTCTTTCATGAGGTTTAATATTTGCGCTTGAATGGTAACATCAAGTGCAGTTGTAGGTTCATCTGCAATCAGAAGAGTAGGACGACAAGCCAATGCTATTGCAATCATGACTCTTTGACGCATTCCACCAGAAAACTCATGCGGATACTGATTGAAGCGTTCTTCGCTATTTTTAATTCCTACTAACTTGAGTAGGTCAAGCGCTTGTTTTTTTGCTTCCTTTTTGGATAACTTTTGGTGTTTGATCAAACTTTCAGTTATTTGTTTGCCAATTCGAATAGTAGGATTAAGGGAGCTCATAGGGTCTTGGAAGATCATACTAATATCTTGCCCTCGGATACTTTCCATCTCTTTTTCTGACTTATTTATAAGATTTTCTCCGAGAAATTCAATCTCGCCGTTTTTTAACAATGAAGGAGGGGAAGGGAGTAATCTCATAATTGAACGAGCGGTAACACTCTTGCCGCTACCTGATTCTCCAACAATCCCAATAGTTTCTCCTTTTTTCACTTCAAAACTGACACCTCGCACAGCTTCAAATTCTTTGTCGCTGGTCAGAAACGAGATATGTAAATCTTTAACCTTTAGAACCGTCTCCAACGTAAAACACCTACCTATTCCTATATATAATATTAAACAAATATCATTGACTAAATAAAATTTCCTATCTATACTTTACAATACCACTAGGAATTATACAATATCAGAAAGGAGGTAAATAGTCGATGGAATTACACAAAGAACCATCGCTCAATTTTGGTTTTTCTGATCATCTTTCATATGTTTTTGAGAAAATGATGAAACGACTGTCCTACAAATATTTGTTGTTAGTATTAGGATTACCCTTACATCTTATTATTTTTTTCTTTTACCAATCTAAAAGAAAAAGTGATACATATTTTACTATTCATAAAATAATAAATGAGTCATTACAAACAGTAGGGCTTAAAGAAAAGTTATTAAGTGATTTCAAGGAACAATACGTTCGAAAACATGCTTTCTTTCAGGAAAAAGTGGATGAACAGCAAATGAATCGGGAAGTAGATAGGCTAACAGAGGAACGCTACTCGAAAATACTCGCAGAAAAAATAAATGACGAGTATGAACGTCAGGGTTTAACAAAGCTAAATTATATCTCCTATTTTCAACGTTTATTAAAAAATCCGCTCTTTTTAATTGTTTCTTTTATACCTGGAGTACTGATGTATATATTGCTGTTGTTGTTTAGTAATTTCTTTATCAAATTTATCTTCGAACGCCTTATTATGAGTGTTTTTGTCATTGCAGGTGTCTCAGTGCTAGTATTTACTATTTTATATTTGTCGCCTTTTGATCCTGCTGCAAATCTTTTAGGTGAATCTGCAACGAAAGAGCAAATTGCTTCTTTTAATCATACGTATGGTCTGGATCTGCCTTACTTGATGCAATTATGGAATGCCGTTAAAGGGATTTTCACATTTGACTTAGGTGCTTCCTTTACTGGAAATGAAGACGTAGCAGCTAGTATTGCTAGTAAGTTCCCGATTACTTTAACAATTGCGATTTTCTCACTAGTAATGGCTATTATTATTGCCATTCCAGTTGGAATCATATCAGCTACTAGACAAAATACATTTCTAGATTATTCCTTTATGTTTATCGCATTAATTGGATTATCTATTCCGAATTTTTGGCAGGGCTTAATATTTATATTAAATTTCTCTATTAAACTGCAGTGGTTACCTGCCACTTATAACCCTCAGAATATGTTGTCGATTATTATGCCAGTAATAGTTTTAGGCACAGGGCTTACAGCTTCTGTTGCAAGAATGACTCGCTCCTCTATGCTAGAAATAATAAATGAGGATTATATTATTACGGCAAAGGCTAAGGGGCTAAACGAACGTCAAGTTCTATGGAAGCATGCTATTGGTAACGCAATGATTCCCATTATTACAGTAATTGGATTGTTGTTTGGAGATATGCTCGGGGGAGCAGCTGTTACAGAGAAAGTATTCAATATTAGCGGTATAGGTAGTTATATAGTAGATAAACAGTTTATCCCCGACATTCCTGCCATCATGGGTGGGGTCATATATATTGCTATAACAATTTCATTAGTAAACGTGCTCATCGATATTTTGTATGCGTTTTTTGACCCTCGCATTCGATCTAAGATGAAGCAACTGTAATATAGAAGTAGGTGTAGAGGGTGAACTCGTTTAAAAAACATGCTTTGAAATTGTCTCGAGAGTATACGCAAGCAAACTTTGCATTGGTTCTTTCTATTGTAGTCAGCCTAGTTTTCCTTATAAATAGTTTTAACTATAAAGAAGGAACGATAAAGTCTCTTGTTTTTACGATATTTTTAGTTTATGCATTATTCACTTTGTATCAATTTTTCCTAACATGGAAAATTAAAAAAGATCTTTTGAAATTTGGTGCCATACAGCCAATTACAAGAAAGCTAGGATATATTCAACTCTTAAGTATATTGAGTGCAAATGTTTTTACGGCATCATTTGCTTTTAACTTGATAAAAAACAAAAAAACACCAGATTACACATTTGCTGTATACATGTTATTTACACAGCTTTTCGTAATTGCAATCTCTGCTTTAAATATGTTTAAGCCGTATGTGACAGATACTTTTTTACCCGCAATGGGAATTCTGGTGGGAATACTGGTTTTTCAAGTAGTAACTTTAGTTCTTGTATCAAAATATGTACAGGATGAATCTGCACCATCTTGGTTTTTGGTCATTGCTATTGTATTGATTGCTTCATCTGTAACTGGTAATTTGTTTAACCTGTTACTTGGTATAAGTTTAATAGTAAAGATACGGAGCCACGATCGTTCAAGAATTATAAAGTGGAACACGATTTGGGGTAAAATCACTCGCAATTCCACTGCGATATTAGGAATGTTCTTCATCATACTTATGCTTTCTCTATCAGTTTGTAGCAAGTATACATTCGATTATGATATGGCGGTGGAAAATGATTATGGAAGCTTGCTTCAACAACCTAGCCTAGAGCATCCCTTTGGAACAGACGATTTTGGAAGGGATCTATTTTCTAGAATTATCTTTGGAGCAAGAATATCTCTACTAGTAGGGTTTGCTTCTACAATTATTCCTCTAATAATAGGGGGGGTTCTTGGAGCAATAGCAGGATATTATACAAAACGTGCGGATAATATTATTATGCGATTGCTTGATATCCTGTATGCAATTCCTGGAATTTTGCTTGCGATTGCTATTATAGCTGCGTTCGGAGCTAACACGATGAACCTGATATTAGCACTTAGTGTTGGTGCAATTCCAAGCTATGCGCGAACGATGAGAGCAAACGTACTCATGGTATCGAACTATGAGTATGTCGATTCTGCACGAGCTTTAGGTGCTTCTGACTTCTCGATTATTTTTAAACAGATTGTACCTAACTCACTCGCTCCGATGATTGTAAAAGCCACTTTAACAATTGGAGGAGCTGTAATTGCAACGAGTAGTTTAAGTTTTCTTGGACTAGGGGTTGAACCACATATTCCGGAGTGGGGAAATATTTTAAAAATAGGTAGTACTTATCTTGAATCGCATTCCTATCTAGCGATTATACCGGGGCTAGCAATTATAGGTCTTGTATTATCTTTCAATTTCTTAGGAGATGGGTTAAGAGATGCTTTTGATCCAAGAATGGATTAAACAATTATTTAGGAGGAAATGAATATGAAAAAAAGTTTATTGGCAATCCTGATCACTCTGGTAGTGATATTAGCAGGATGTGTAAATACGAAGTCCGACGTTGCGGATAAAGGAAATGATAACAAAGATGTAAAAACAGATGATAGTGCAGTAGCTATTGAACTGTTAGGTATGAGTACTGGGGAAGCGGACATGAATATCGTACGTGACCAACTGATTAAAAATGGTTTTGATGTGAAGTTGAATATCCAACCAGATTACGGTAGCTTTACAGCACAAAAAGATGCAGGAAACTATGACTTAGCACTATCTAGCTGGACAACAGTTACTGGAAATCCTGATTATGCGGTACGTTCACTATTCAAATCAGATGGTGATAACAGTATTATGTCTGATGAAGAAGTAGATAAGTTAATAGAGCAAGCAAGTACAGAAACGGAAGAAGAATTTACGAAGACTTATAAGCAATTAGAACAACGTCTTGTGCTTGATAAAGCATATATTGCCCCTTTATATAATTCGTTCAAAGCACAAGGTGTAAACAAAGAAATTGTAAATGCAGATACAGTAAGACTTGCGAAATCACGTGCAATTGCATGGGAATCTATCGACTTTGTAGATACTTCGAAAAGAGCGACACAACCATTAATAATGCAACAACCAATCGGAGCACTAACATCTTTAGACCCGATTAAAGGAAATGACGGTTCTATAAATACGTTAAATACAAATATGTATGTAAGACTTGTAAATTTAACAGATGACGATAAAGTAGTCTCAGAAGGTTCTTTATCACTTAACCATGTCATTGCGGAAGGAAACCAATCTTATTATTTCCTTCTTCGTGATGATATCAACTTTGCTGCAGTTACAGATGAAAAAGCAGTGGATACTGGGGAACGTGTTGGAGCAGACGATGTAGTATTCTCATTAAACCGAGCTAAAGATGAAAAATCTGTACCAGATCACCGCACATACAGCTTACATGAAAGTATGGAAGAAATAGAAGTAGTAACGGATCTGGCAGAGCTTGATGTAAACCAGTCTGGTAGCGAAGTTACTGTAAAAGAAGCACTTGAAGAGGACCTAGATGCCAAAATATCAGAATTAGTAGAAGACAAAAATGCTGCTGATAATGCAGCTGGTAAATATCAGGTAGTGAAAATTACAACAGTAAATCCATTCCCACAAGTACTAAATTATTTAGCTCACCAATCTGCAGGTATCGTGTCTAAGAAACAAGTAGAAAGCATTAACACATACGATGTAGAATCATTCGATGTTAACAAAGATATCCCTTATGGGGACCAAAACACCGTTACAGAAGGTGCCAAATATAACAATACGTTATATGCAAGCGGACCTTATATTTTGTCACACAAAAATGATTATGAAGCTATATTCTTGAAAAACCCTGCATATATGACAGGAACGGAAAATGAAGCTAAAATCTCTAATGTAACTGTACGTTTTATACAAGATCCAGATAGCACACTTTCAGCATTACGTAATGGAGAAATTCACATATTCAACGGAGTGCCAGAAACAAAATATGACTTAGTAGAAGGGGATAGCAAGTTAACACTTCAAAAAAGTGACAGTAACGCTGTGTCTTATCTATTGTTCAATACCAAAAACCGTGCAGTATCAGATAGCGAAGATCTAAGAAAAGCTATTCTGTATTCGATTAACCAAGATGAAATTTTAAATTATTATCAAGGAAATAAAAACAAAGCAGTTTCTACTGTAAGTCCACTTGTGGATACTGGAAATGAAGTAGTTGCAGATCCAGCGAAAGTGAAAGAATTCTTAGAGGCTTATAATTCAAGTAAATAATAACTATAAGCGCCAGTTTCTATACAAATTTTGATTTGTATTAGGAGCTGGTTTTTTTATATATAGTATTAGGCGTTATCCTTTAACTAAGTAGAGACATACTTTTGTGAAGACTCGTTAAATCTTTTTCAGCTCTTGCAAAATTAATTTTATCTTTAGTGAAGGAAAATAATAAAATTGCATTCTTAAAGCCCTCTTCAGCTTCTTTTAAATATCCATTTTTTTTTGAAAGTATACCTATCATGTGATAAACCTCACCTAGTGTATACATTAGATGATGTGTTTCTAAGTAAAAAAGAACATCTAATGCTATTTTTAATGCGTCCTCATATTCATTTAATTGATACATTGAATATGCGTAGTTATAACCGACTCTAGGATTAAGCGTCAGATCCTCTACAGTTTTTTGCCTTTTAATTTTTGGGTAAATTACTTTGTATATTTTATGTGCAGAATCTATGTCCTTCATGGAGAGATATATTAAAGCTGTAGAATTCATTATGGAAAAATCAAGTTCAGAACCACAATTTTTAAGGGTTACAAGATTATTTAGAATTTCCAAAGCTTCTAGATTTTTATTTTCTTTCTTATGAAGTAGTATAGCTCTATGCCATTGGATATACTTTCCAAACTCTCTTTTAAAATAAGGGGAGTGTAGTTCCACTAAAACTTCTTCGCACTTTTCTATTGCTAGTTCTAATGCTAAATAGTCTTCTATATATGTCAACTCCCTACAAAGTTTCTTTAAATTTTCAACTTCTTCGTTTAAGGGAAACAGAGCTTTAAATGGAATCTCTAGTTTCAAACATATATCATTTAATATTTCTAGTCTCGGGAGTTGTTTTCCACGTTCTAGCCTGTATATAGTAGATTCATCACATAAATTCTCTGCTAATTTACTAATAGAAAGACCTTTTTCCTTTCTAAAAAATGACACTTTTCTACCTAAATCCTCCAATTTATTCACCTCATTTGTCACAATTTTGCATAACATCCTATATCTTATAATTATATAATAACTTATATTACTACTAAAGACATATATTTAGGAGGAAACAATGAAGAAATATTCGAAAATTATAACTAAATTTCTTTTAGTATTTGGGGTTTTTATTAATCTCTCTTATAACTTTAGTACGGACATAACAAATTCTAACCCTTCTAAAATGAACATTAGAATATTAGAAGATGAGTTAATAGGTGGAAAACACTAATTCCCAAAATAACTAATTGAAAAGAAGGAATGTGTTTTTGTCGTTTATTAGAGTTGCACAAGAATTAAATAGCACTTGGCATTGCTTAAGAAGTCATAGAACATTTACAAAAGAATACTTGGAATACAACTTTCGTGTTATGGAATAAATACGGAAGAAGGGCAAGGATACTAGGAGGAAACTAAAATGAAAAAAATGAAAAAACCTTTTTTAGCATTTTTTGCAGTTTTAACGTTCGCATTATCTGCTGGAATTGTTCAAGCAGCGGCAGTACCCGGTACTGATTTATATTTTGATGGTGGTCAAACAGGAACTTATGTATACTCTTCTATTTACGATACTAACACTTCAAATAGTCAAAAATGGAAGGTTAAAGCTATTGTAACAGTATGCGGAAATGTTAAAACTAATGGTGGATTCTTCAATGATTCTGACTATGTATCAGAACCAAGATCTTTTTGGTGCAATGAAACAGCGAGCTATGATTATCAATCAAGACCTTAAAATAGTTTTAGAAACAAAAAATTAAAAAAGCTCCTGCCCTTTTTCCTTATTTATTCCATAAGCATATCTAACACGCATAAAAATTAACAATAAATTTTTAATTCTATTATAGGTTAAATGGTGAAAAACTCTCTAATAATTGGTTTTCCAGTAGTTTTTATGCAATGCTAGTTATTTAACTTATACATAATATTGTGCAGGAGGTATCATGAAAAAGTTATTATTAATATTTTTAATAGGGCAACTTTTGCTATTATCATACATGTTTAATCAATCGGTTTACCAGATATATGAATTGAATAGTTTAGGAGATTCTTCACTAAACCCTTACAAAACCGTAGATCCTTCAGGAACTAATTTAAATAATTTATATAATCAAATTAGGGATACTTGCTTAGTAGATAAAGAATGTGATTTACAGTTAATTAAAACACCTATATCTGAACATAATCATTTCACTTATGACATTTATCATAGCCAGGTGGAAAGTATAAATAAACCTAAGTCAATTGCTTCAAATAAATCATTTAAATATCATCAATTAACAAAAGAAGATTTTGTGGACGGTAGCGGAATTTTTTACTCTAATATACCACTTGATACATTGGCTAACATTACAGATGATTTGGGTATTGCGATCGAAAGTTATAATGATGCGATTGAATATTCTCAAATTATAAAATATAATGCTATTAACTTTTTTATTCTCCTAATAATCTCTCAATTGATTTTATTTATCTATTCATTTACAAGAATAAAAATAAACACTGTAAAAAAAGTACTAGGTTATTCCGAATTAAAAATGATTGGTGCTTCAATGAAAGACTTTATATATATGGAAAGTATCATTCTAGCTATTACACTAAGTATGCATTATATATACTATCTGAACCTTGATCATGTTGTGCCACGATACTTTTATCTATTGTTAGTGTTTCTTATTATTGTTATTTTAACAAATATTATTATGTTGTTATTTACTCAAATTAGTTTGAAATTTATCGATATCAATTTAATGATTAAAAACAAAGTATATTCTAAGAGGTTAAACTACGGTTTATATACCATAAAAATACTTTTAATTTTGACAATAACGGTTTCGACGTCTCTACTAATTTCAAACTATAAAGGTTATACCGATAAGTTAAATAACTTAGAAGAGTACAAAAAATTAGAAAACTACTTTACATCAAATGGATATAACGCTGATGAATATACAAAAGCCAATAATAACCCAAAGTTATTAGAAGAATACGGGGATTCTGTAAAGAAAGTTTACGACTATTTTAATGAGAGTAATCAGGTATATGTTCACGATGTTTCACGCGTTATACAGTCATTATCAGTATTTGGTCTAGAACGTAGGGGGTTAAAAAAAGAGGATATATATGCTGATATTGAAAATAACTATATTGTTGTCAATGAGAGATATTTAAGAGATTTTATGGTAATCAATAATGAAAAAGGAAAAGAAATTACAGATTTTAATACGGGAAATCCCACCATTCTGGTACCAGTTAAATATAAACCACGAGAACTTGAAATAAAAAAAATATACACAGAATTGTATAATGACCTATTAATTTATAATGATTATTATGGATTAACTAACTCTGAATCAACCAAGATAGATAATCTTAGTATTATCTATATCAATGATAAACAAGAATTTGAATTACTAGGTAAAAATATTAATGAAGAGGGCTCAAGCATTAGGCTTAAAGATACGATTGTAATATTAGATCAAGGTGATTTTGGGAGTTTATATTATTTTGATCAGTTAAATAATGGTGGCATTATTTTTCATCTAGAGGAGAGAAATGAATTTTCCAAAATATTGGGGGAGTTTAACTTAACTAAAATTGTTAATGTTGGAACTCTTTTAACACCTTTTATGACCGTTATTTATAGTGCTGAATTTTTAATGTATAATACATTAGTTTTTACACTACTCTTTTTATTCACATTGATATTTGTAATTTATATTTCTAATTATGTGGATGTAACATCGAATAGCAAAAGATACGCAATCCAAACTATATATGGATATGATTTGTTCAAAACATTCAAATCTCATATTATTGTTTATATTGTATTACTTAGTGCTATTTTTGTTAATCTATTCATAGAGTTCAATACTATGTTCTATATATTAATGTTAATTATAGATTTTATTATGTTGTTGTTGTTATATAAGATAATTATTAAAAAAAATATTAACAAGATTGTTAAAGGTGGATAGATAAATATGGCTGTATTAGAACTTATAAATGTAACCAAACAATATGGAAAAGAAGAAATTCTCTCAAATATCAATGTAGTTATTGAAGAAGGAGAAATGGTAGCAATTACTGGCGAAAGTGGTAAGGGCAAAACAACGTTGCTAAACATCATGGGGTTAATTACTACAAAAAATAAAGGTGATTTATTTTTATATGGTCAAAAGAATCCTTCTATCCATTCCAAATCAGCCATGATGTTAAGGAGAGAGAGAATTGGTTATTTATTTCAAAACTATGGGTTGGTTGATGATGAAACAGTAAATTGGAATTTGAATTTAGCACTTGCGTATAAAAAAATTAATAAAAAGACAAAAATAGAAAAAATTAGTACACTTCTCAAAGAATTTGGTTTATATTATTTGAAAGATAAAATTGTTTACCAATTGAGTGGTGGGGAGCAACAACGAATAGCAATGATAAGACTTATCTTACAAGAAAGTGATTTGATACTTGCAGATGAACCCACCGCCAGCTTAGATTCTGAAAACGAAAGAATAATATGGGAGTATTTGAAGCACTTAAATAATAATGGAAAAACAATAGTTGTTGTAACACATAATAAAAATATATTGCATTACTTCTCCCGTGTCATTAGTTTAGGTGACTTATCTACTATAAATATAGATAATTAGAAGCGAATTAACAATTTTTTTATGAATATCTTTTTACAGTATCAGGTTAAAGTAAACAGGGGAGGAAAACAATCACAATCTACCGTAAAGTTTGGAAGAGTGATGAAAAATGTTTGTTTTGAGAGGTTGCTTTTTCTAAGTGTTTCTTTTTTTATGTTAGTTGATTTCCTCTTATCAGACTCACCTTGATTTCAAGTGTCAGTAATACCATGTTTAAATAAATATATACGTTACGTGTTAACCTTGCAATAAGGTTAACACGCCGTTATTTTAGTACAAATAAGAGTAAGAGGGGATATCCCTCTTGCTCTTATTAGTTCATATATCCTTTTTAATTCAAACTTAGAAACGTTCGAACCGTGGGGGGGAGATACGCCAAGTTTCCTATTTTCTTAAAGAAATGACTAAAAAAAGTCTAATTATCAACTGGAAATAGTAAAATGTAAGAAGTATGGTAGTGTTTAATGTGGAAGAGATGATTTACTAGGTTGTATCTTTTTTAGTTGTAGTATCGTCCTCTTATTTATATGGAGATTACCCTTGAATCAACAATCAAAAAAGCATCACTATTGCAACTGGTGATTTAATGGGGGTGCAGAAATGAAATTTCGCTTGTTCCTTGTTTTTATAATTGGATATGCTTTAAGTTTTATTTTATTAACAGATTTATATGACGTCAGAGTTCTAAATACGTTATTTAGAGTGTGCTTTGCATTGTTTTTTCTATTCGTAATTTGGCTTGTTCAACCTAAAAGAAAAAATAGCGACGATAAGGTTAAAAGAGATTGATGAGGATCAATATAGTTTTGGTCCGTAAAAATCATTGTTCCTTAAAACGAGAATTCATTGGGAGGTAAAATGGGAGAATTAGATGTTATCTTAATAATAAAAATGATTATTATTGGGCTAGTGCAAGGCTTTACAGAACCAATTCCAGTGTCATCTAGTGGACACGTAATGATTGCTAGTGAAATCTTGGGGCTAGGTGAACAAGGATTTACATTTGCTATATTAACAAACACAGCTTCACTATTTGCGATACTTTATATTTATAGAAAAGATATCGCAAGGCTTGCAGTAAATTCATTTCTTTATTTAAAAACGAAAAATCGTCGTTATAAGAGTGACTTTCATTTTGTTTTCTTTATCATCATTGGCTCTATTCCAGCGGGTGTTCTCGGAATATTGTTAAGTGACTATATAGCAGAAAGTGTTAGCATGACAACGATTGCGGTGATGCTTTTCGTAACAGGGATTGCCTTGTGGGTAATTCGCAATCTGAAAGGTAAAAAAGACGAAAGTGATATTACAATTAAGGATGCTTTTATTGTGGGGTTAGGGCAGGCTGTCGCATTAACGCCTGGGATTAGTCGTTCAGGTGCAACTATTATTTCCGCAGTTGCTGTTGGAATGAAACAAGATACGGCACTTCGATTTTCATTTATGTTGTATATTCCCGTTAGCCTCGGAGGAGTCATACTAGGTCTTTCTGATTTTCTGAATGAACCGAATAAAGCAGACTTAGCAATTCCGTATTTAGCTGCTTTTATAGCAACACTATTAATGACCTATTTTGCGATGAAGTGGTTTATGGGAATTATGAAAAATGGGAAGCTGGTTTATTTTACATATTATTGTTTCATCGTAGGAGCATTACTTCTAATTTTCTTCTAACGTGCTTTACTTCAAGAAGGAGTAAAGCTTTTTTTATTGAACTAAAATCACGAGTCAGTTCAATAAGCAGGTATTACTGGAAGAATGTCGAAGTACTTGAATATATGAGGAATTCATCTAACGGTATGAGGGAGCGGCAAAACTATATGAGTAAAAAATTTTTTACTTTATATTTTTTAATTGGCATGTTTCTTGTGGTTCCAATTTTAGAATGGCTTGGTATGCCGTCATTTGCAAACATACTAGTTTATTTGTTTGGGGAGCCAGATAAAGGAAACAAAATCATTGTATCTCTGTTTTTGCTTGTTTTCTTGATAGTTCTGTTTCCTTTTATAAAATATAAGAAAAGCACATAACATTAATTGCTTGATGAGACCAACAGGTAATTTAGTAAAAAAAGAATACCAAAATAAAATGGGTTGGGAGAACATATCCTAGCTCCATTTTTATGTGTATTTTAAATAAACCTCTACCTTTAAAGAGGATGTTTTATTCTTTAAAATAATACTTTGTAAAGTATAATAAGGAAGTATTTACTTAAAATAATTCCGGGGGGTTAAGATATGGTTTCAAACAAGATGAACGCACAAAAATTGGCTTATGAATACATTAGGGAATCTATGCTTGATGGAACTTACAAAGGCGGAATGAAGTTAGTAGAGGAGCGTCTTGCAGATGAGATTGGTGTTAGTCGTACACCAATTCGTGAAGCAATTAAAAGGTTAGAGCAAGAGGGGTTAATTAAGAACAAGCATATTTATAATCCGACAGCACAGGATTTGATATACATATATGAGATGCGCATAGTACTAGAAAGCTTTGCAGCGAAAAGAGCAGCGAAAAATATGACAGCGGAGAAGGTTAAAGAACTTGAGAATACCATACAGGTATCTCGTAATTCGCTTATGGAAGGACAGTCCAAAAATACATATAATGCAAACCAACGTTTTCATGATTTAATTATAAATGAATGTCAAAATCCAATAATGATTGAAAGATTAGCACAAGCTCAGACAATTTTCTATTTGTTTAGTCTAAGGCTTGATATATATAGTCGTCCAAATATAATAGATGAGCATGAAGAAATTTACAAAGCCATTAAGAGCAAGGATGAACAACTTGCAGGAGAACTCATAGCAGAAAATTTATATAAAGACATGAATTTTACTCTGGAGCTTATCGGAAGGAATGGACAGTTTTAAATTATTTATTGTTTAGTCACCAAAAGTGATTATTAAATTGCATTCAAACCTATCTGAAGTAAGATGTTAAAATTTACCTCATATACAGAGCACTAATTTATCTAGTTAGCGTATGAATTAGTGCCAAAAACTCACCGCGAACAGCCTAAATCATTATAGTCCTCCATTGCACCTTTTTTGGGTGTTTTTTTATTTGGAATACTTTTCTACATAGTCCTCGTTTATAACCTTTGCCCCTTTTCTAAACTTCACTATAAATATATCTAATTTCATTCTAAGATTTGTTAAAAATAGTCGCACTATCATGTAAAAGCTACAGTTCATACTTGGGAAGTACCATCTTCTAAGGTCTAATATTGTCTTGTCATAAAGAAAACTTATCCTCTTTTCACTAACTTAATAAGTTATATCAAACTGAGTGAAAAGTTCTTGTTCATGATTATTTCCTAAAATTTTTAAGGTGTACAAACAACAAAAGAATATAGTAGAATAGATAATGTTATTTTTGTATACAAAAACATATATTTTGTATACAAAATAAAATCATCTTTTGAAACGTGTTTTTACTATTGCATAAAAAGGAGAATAAGTATGACGCAATACAATTTAGAAGAACTGAGGATGCTCAATCAAGTGCTACTGGCCCTTTTCATCGTAGCTGATTTTGCACTTTTACTCTTTTTTTATAATAGTCCATTCCCTTGGTTTGCCCTATTAGGTTCTGGGTTTGGTTTAGCTATCATTGTTCTTTGTTGGACAGGAAGAAAACACACTATTTTTATAGCTTCATTGCTTGCTTTTTCAGTTCTGCATACGATTGTTTACAATTGGAGCTCTATTGTGCATTAAAAGAAAAAATGAAGAATATTTATTAAGCGATTAAATAGAAAACTATTAAATTTATAGGAGGTTTTATTATGTCAGAACAAGAAAAGAATAACACTGTTTTAGACAAACGATCGTCTAGACGGACGTTTATCAAAAATTCTGGTTTGACAGTAGGGGGAGTTGTTTTAGGGGGAGCTTTAGGAAGTCTTCTAATAAAAGATGACAAATCAGCGACCACTACTAAAACTCAAAATCACGCGGCAACACCTAAGGCTAACCCGAATGTAGCTTTAATGTTCTTCACACCAAACCAATATCAAGTTACTCAAGCGGCAGTGGAACGTATTTTCCCAGAAGATGCAAATGGCCCTGGTGCAAAAGAACTTAATGCAGCTATTTATATTGATCATCAGTTGGCTGGTCCATGGGGTTCTAACGTTAAAGACTACCGTTTAGGTGCATTTTATAAAGCAGAAGAAAACCAAGGTCCACAAACGAAAATACTTAGAAAAGATTTGTTTCTAGCTGGTTTAGTTAGTTTAGACAAGTATAGTAACGAACAATATGAAGTTGATTTTAAAGAGTTAGAAGCTGCTAAACAAGATGAAGTTCTACTTTCTTTTAGTGAAGGAAAAGTTGAATTATATGGAAAAATTTCTTCTTCTCAATTTTTCAATTTACTACGCACATTAACTATTGAAGGTGTATATGCAGACCCAATGTATGGTGGTAACAATGAAATGTTAGGTTGGAGTATGCGTAAGTATCCAGGATCTCGTATGCAATATGCAGCTGAAATACAAGATGAGAAATTTATCCAACTGGAACCACAAAGTTTAAATTCTCATATGGGACATTAATAATAGAGAGGACTGACATATAAATGGTTACAAAATTACCTAAAGTACCTGTTGTAGTAGTAGGAATGGGTTGGGCTGGTGGAATCGTTTCAGCTGAACTAACAAAAGCAGGCATAAGTGTTGTTGGGTTAGAACGAGGTAAAGACCGGACAACAGCTGACTATACAATGGGACATGATGAGCTTCGTTATCAACATCGTCAAGAATTAATGCAAGATCTTTCGAAGGAAACTATTACTTATAGAAATACATTATCCGGTAAGGCTTTACCAATGCGTCACTACGGTACATTCATAGTAGGTGACGGAGTAGGTGGTGCAGGTAGTCACTGGAATGGACAAACTTATCGTTTCTTACCTTATGACTTCGAAATACGTACAAAAACAATTGAGCGTTACGGAATCGAAAAAATCCCTGCTTGGATGGAAGGTCTTGAAGACTGGGGTATAACCTATGATGAGATGGAACCATACTATGATACATTCGAAAAAATGGCTGGTATTTCAGGGGAAACAGTAGAACTTTGGGGGAAACGTACGAATCCATATCCAACGCCTCCTTTAGTGAAAACACCATTAATGAAAGAATTCGAAAAAGCGGCAACAAGCTTTGGATACAAACCTTTCGTTATTCCTGCAGCTAACCTTTCTGAAGCATATACAAACCCTGACGGCATCTCTCGTGGAGCATGTCAATACTGTGCGTATTGTGAAAACTTTGGTTGTGAATATGGAGCGAAAGGTGACCCAGCAGTAACGGTAATTCCGGTTGCAAAACAAACAGGTAAGCTAGATCTTCGTACACATTCTAATGTAGTGGAATTAACTAAAAGTGGTGGTAAAGCAAACGGGGTTATTTACGTAGATATGCTAACTGGAGAAAAATTTGAGCAACCTGCAGATGTAGTTGTAGTTGCGAGTTATGTATTCAATAATTCACGTTTACTTCTAAACTCTGGTATTGGTACCCCTTATGATCCAAAAACAGGTAAAGGGACAATCGGTAAAAACTACTGTTATCAGGTAACAGCTGGAGGTTCTCAGCTATTCTTCGAGGACAAAGAGTTTAACCTATATGGTGGCGCTGGAGCATTAGGTATTGAGATTGCTGAATACATGGGGGATAACTTTGACCATGCGGAAGTAGATTTCATACATGGTGCTGGTATTCGTTCAACACAATATGGTGACCGTCCGATTGCAGTAAACCGTGTACCTGCAGGAACGCCAAACTGGGGTGCTGAGTTCAAAGAGAAATCTATTAAATATGCGAATTCAAACTTCCCAGTTAAAACGCAAGGTGCTTCTTTACCACATAAAGAAAATTATCTAGACCTTGACCCAGAATTTAAAGACGAATTTGGATATCCATTATTACGCATGACATATGAATATACAGACAATGACCGCGCGTTGGGGAAATACATGTCTAAGATTACGCGTAAATTTGCAGAAGAAATTGGTGCAGATATTATTGACACAAATGAAGAGCAAGGTCCATTTAACGTAAATAAAGATTCAAATACTCATAATACAGGTGGAGTAATTATGGGGACAGACCCTGAGAAATCAGCGCTAAATACTTACCTACAAATGTGGGAAGCTGAAAACGTGTTTGTTTTAGGTGCATCTGCATTCCCACATAATAGTTGCTTTAATCCAACTGGAACACTGGGTGCACTTTCTTATCGTGCTGCTGAAGGCATTCAAAAATATTTAAAAGAAGGCGGATTACTAGTTAAAGCATAAATGACAACTAGTTATTCTATAAAAGAACTCTTGACCGGAATTTAATTTGCGGTCAGGAGTTTTTTTGTGTAAATATGTATATGATCTGACTACAAAAATACGTCGGCTCTATAAATTTGAGAATAATTTAGCAACAGATTTGTACAATACTCTCTGAATATAGTAAAAGAATTCTCTCTTAATGTGTATGGACATGCTGGAATGATCAAGAGTATGAACGTATACATCAAAACATTACCACTTGGGTGAAAGAAATAGAAAAAATTAGAGTTGAGCAATAAACAAACCCCTATGACGTATACTATTTTACATAGTGTGCAGCATAGGGGTTTCATGTGGCAAAATTAATTCCAAAAAAAAAGTTAGAAAAATCATATTTATTACAAAGAAGAATATATATATTATGGGTTAATAAAAAAAGAAAGTTTAAAATATTCAAAGGTTAATATGAAAAACTATTTGACATATTCAGAATATTTTGTTTTAATTAAATTAATTATTAAATACAGACGTTAGGAATTTATTTTTTTAATTAAACTGGTAGGGACGTCATGTTGAGATAGAAGGGTGAAATTTATGATAAACAACGAATTACATATTCCACTTCATATTCAAATAAGTTTAGTACTTGAAGAAAAAATAAAGGAAGGAGTATATACAGAAAAAATTCCGAGTGAGCGGGAATTAATGGATCAGTATTCGGTTAGTAGAACTACTATTAGGGAGGCGGTATTAAGGTTAGTCAATAATGGAGTATTAAAAAAAGTACACGGGAAGGGAACTTTCATTAAGGAAAAAGCCCCTATTAATGAGTGGCTTTCTACATTAAATAGTTTTACGGAAAGGGTTAAAAACGAAGGGATGGAACCAGGAAGTAAACTTTTATCATCTGGCATAATTACTGAAAAGGATTCCTTAATTGAAATATTTGAGAGTGATATGTATACAATTGAACGACTGCGTTATGTAGATCAAAAACCAGTTGCAATTGAACGTCATTTCTACTCCGTTGACCTTGGATTAAGTTTAGCTGAATATGATTTGGACCATGCAACCATTTTTGAGTTACTAGAGAATGAACTAGGTATTAAATTAGTTGAAGCAGAACAATCTATCAGCACTGAAATTGTGGACGATCGAATAGCTCAATTGTTAAATGTACCTCCAAACACCAGTGTTTTAAGTGTTGAGAGGATAATATATGATGAATCTGGAAATCCAGTTGAGTATTATAAAGGACTTTATCGATCAGATATGTATGTTTTTAGGATTAAAAACAAAAGAGAGAGTAGTTAATTTTAAAACAATAAAATGTAAGCGTTATCATTTCGAGGAGGGAGGAGAATATGAAGAATTCTAAGTCATTGATTATCGCAAGTTTAGTTATCTTGACTTTATTCGGGATGATTGTTGGAGGTAACTATGCTATGGGGAAAAGTTCAGGATCACTTGGAAATGAAGTTATAACTTTTCGTGCCGCACAGTCAAAAGCTGGGAATCACCCAGTCTCACAAGGAATAGATAAATTTGCGGAACTTGTTAAAGAAAAATCAGATGGGAAAATGGTGATAGAAACATATCATGATGGATTAATAGGGGATGACAGAGAAGTAATAGAAAGTGCACAGAGAGGAAGCATCGATTTTGCGAGTTCATCTACACCAAATATGACTAGTTTCACTAATTATTTTACCGCTTGGGATCTTCCATATATATTCGAAAACAAGGAGGAAGTTTATAAAGCACTTGATGGAGAGCCGGGTGATATTATCCGGAAAGAAATGCTAGAATCGGGTTTTGTTATTGTATTTTTTCCAGACTATGGATTTCGTCAAATAGTAAATAATATTAAGCCTATAGAAAAACCTTCAGATCTGAAAGGTCTTAAAATTAGAACGACGAACTCTAAGATTGAACAGGCAGATTTTAATTCATATGGTGCAAATCCAACACCAATGGCCTGGTCAGAAGTATTCACGGGTTTACAACAAGGGACGGTTGATGGAGAGGGAAATAGTTACTCCTTGTTGTGGGATACAAAACATCAGGAAGTTTTGAAGTATGCAACTGAGGTAAATTACAACTACAGTTCAGATGTATTAGTTATGAACAGAGAAATATTTGAAGCTCTTTCAGTAGAAAATAGGCAGATAATTATGGATTCTGGAGCAGAGGCCATGGAGTGGCAAAGAAGACGAGCAAATGAGAGAGAGGCAGAAGCAAAGCAACAATTTTTAGATTATGGGATAGAGGTTTTTGAACCTAATACAGAAGAAATGAAAGAATGGAAAAAGGCAACGGAACCTGTATGGGATAACTTTGTGAAGAAAGGACTAGCAGAACCGGAATATGTTGATGTTATTCTTGAAACACTTGGTAAAAGGAAAGAAGACATTTTCAAGTGAAAAATTATGAAACCAGGGGGTGAATGATTTTGAAACAAGAATCTATATCTGAAATGCAAGGTAATATCCCTAATCCTCTAAGTAATACCAATGGGATAAAAAAAGTTGTTAGATTTATCGATCAAAGATTTGAAGAAATGTTGATTGTCGCAGGGTTTATCATTTTTATAATACTTATAAACTTTCAGGTAATTAACAGATACCTATTGCCATTTGTGGAAATTGCAAATATTACTACCTGGACTGAAGAAATTTCCCGATATATTTTTATTGCAGTTTCCTTTCTTGGAGCAAGTTTAGCTATAAAGAAAAGAGAATCCATCCAGGTAAATGCGCTTGTCAAAAGATTCCCAGTGAGTATTCAAAAGTCAATAAATTTGGCAAATACAATTTTCATGCTTTATTTTAGTTACATTATGATTCGTTATGGTTTTGAGTTAATTTCATTTCAGTTGTCAACAGGGCAAACATCACCAGCCCTGGGATTACAAATGGCTATTCCGTATAGTGTAGTGCCTATAGGGTTTTCACTAGTAATTATAAGATTAATTCAGAATTTTAACTTGGATTTAAAAAGACTTGAGATAAAAGATGGAGTTTTGGGTATCTTGATGGCAATCGTTATTATTTTACCCATGGCGTTATCTGCAAAGACAGCAATTGCTGTAGTTCTCTTTGGGTATTTCATTTTGTTCATCATGATAGGGATGCCAATTGCTTTTACGTTAGGAATTAGTACGTTGGCAACTGTTCTTGCAACTGATGCCATTCCTATTGACTTCCTGCCACAAACAGCTTTTACAAGTATTGATAACTTTCCTATTATGGCAGTTCCGTTTTTTATAGCAGCGGGCATAATTATGGGCGGTGGAAATATTATCAAAAGACTCTTACGACTATCTGATGAATTATTGGGATTTCTACCAGGTGGTTTAGCGCTAGTTGCTATAGTAACTTGTATGTTTTTTGCTGCAATCAGCGGATCGGGACCAGCAACTGTTGCGGCAATTGGAACATTGCTAATACCCGCTATGATCAATCAAGGCTATAATGCTGGGTTTGCAACAGCGGTAGTTGCGACTGCTGGATCTCTTGGTGTGATTATACCGCCGAGTAACCCTCTGGTTATATACGGTATAGTTGGGCAACAATCAATTTCAAAGCTATTCATGTCGGGCATTCTGCCAGGGATACTGACAGGTCTGGCATTGATGCTTGTTACTTATATCGTCTCTAAAAAGAATGGTTGGCAAGGAGATAAAACAAGCTTTAATTTGAACTCAACACTGAAAGCAGCTTGGGATGCAAAACTAGCTCTTCTAGTACCAGTAATTATTTTAGGTGGTATATATGGCGGGTTTATGACTCCGACAGAAGCCGCTGCGGTTGCTGCAGCATATGGTTTGATAATAGGATTCTTTGTCTATAAGGATTTAACCTTTAAGAAAATGTACGAAAACTTAGCGGATGCGGGAGTTACTTCTTCTATTATTATCTTGTTGATAGTAATGGCCAGCATTTTTGGTCGATTGATTACATTGGAAGGTGTCGCTGAAACAGTTGCACATTTTGTCTTGACGATAAGTGAAAATAAAATCATCATACTGTTGTTACTGAATATACTTTTACTTCTTGTCGGTCTTGTAATGGAAGCGTTAGCAGCCATTGTTATATTAACACCAATCCTATTACCAATAGCTGTCGAATTAGGAGTAGATCCAATACATTTCGGTTTAATTATGGTTTTCAATCTTGCGATAGGATTCATTACTCCACCAGTAGGTGTCAACTTGTTTGTAGCGGCTGGAATAGCAAAGTTGGAAATTGAACAAGTGGTAAAAGGGATAGTTCCATTACTTATAACGATGTTGGTTTTATTAGGCTTGATTACTTATATTCCAATGATCAGCTTATGGTTAGTTGGTTTCCTTGAATAGGTGTGTGAGTAAGAATTATATACAAGGAGGATAAATTATGACTTCAACATATTTTCCGAGACAGATAGAGATTGGGAGAGATAGTTTAAGCAAGTTAGGTGAAATTGCACAGCAAATGGAAGTGACTAACCTATTTGTTATTATTGATGCATTCCTAATTTCTCAACTAAATTATGATAAAAAAATCAAGGAAATCGTAGGGTCTAAGAATATAAATGTAACTTTTTTCTCTGAATATCAAGGAGAACCTACAACTAATCATGTTAACGATGCGTTATTAAAGCTAAATCAGGAACAGTCCGATTGTGTTGTGGCAATTGGGGGTGGGAGTGCAATTGACATTGGAAAGGCAACATCCTTATTTGGGGCTAATCCAACCGTAAAGTGGGAAGAAATTGCAGGGACTCTAAAGTTAAATAGGCTCCCATTGATAGCAATACCCACCACGGCGGGTACGGGTTCGGAGGCTACCAAAGTTATGGTTATAACAAATGTAGAAACACATCAAAAAATGAATCCTGGACATAAGGATCTTATTCCAGACATTGCAATTTTGGACCCAGTATTGACAGAGAGCTTACCACCACATTTTACTGCATACACAGGTATGGATGCATTAACCCATGCGATTGAAGCTTATATATCTACAAAAGCTACTCCAATAACAGACAATTTTGCTCTGACAGCTATAAAAATGATTGGAAAGTCGTTACCACGCGCATATATCCAAGGAGAAGATCTAGATGCAAGAGAAGAAATGTTGCTAGCAAGTTCATATGCAGGTATTGCATTTTCAAACGCTTCAACGAATCTTGCTCATGCTATAGGCAGGGCACTAGGGGCAAGATTTAATATTCCTCATGGCTTAAGTGTTTCATTGATACTTCCTTTTGTTTTGGATTATGGAATAGATGTAACTATTGATAGATATGTCGATATTGGTATTGCTTTAGGAGTAGAAAAAGATAAGGACGCTAAAAAAATGGCAGTATCTACTGTCAAATGTATCGATAGAATGAATGACCATTTTGGAATTTGGCAAGCAGGAGTGAAATACATCAATGTTGAAGATCTGAAAGATAATATAAATGTTTTAGTTGAAGATGCACTAAGTGGCAATGGTATTTTAACGAATAAAATTGTGCCAAGTCATAAAGACATAGAAGACATACTTCACATGTTAATGCAGAAATTAAAGAAAGCAGGAAATAATGAATTGATAACCTCGTAAGTTGTTTTAATAAATAAGCGGTAGTTTATCTTAAATCTGGTACGGACGTCGTGATGAAAATGTCACTCTACTAATTATTCATTTTTGCAATAAAGTTTATAAAACTTATTATATAGGAGGAAAAACAATGACAAACACAAAAGAAATAATGAAGGAAATGGTAAATAAAAAAGTGAAGATGACACCAAGTGAGGCCATTGTAGAAACATTAGTTGCGGAAGGTGTAAAAGATATTTATGGAATACTTGGATCAGCATTCATGGATATGCTCGATTTACTCCCAACGGCCGGCATTAATTTTGTTCCAGTTCGACATGAACAAAGTTCCGCACATATGGCGGATGCATATACGCGTGTTACTGGTGTAGCTGGAGTTGTAATTGGTCAAAATGGTCCTGGTATTACTAATATGGTAACCTCGGTTGCAGCTGCAAACCAAGCACACACTCCAATGGTCATCATTTCACCATCTGCTGGTACTCCTACCATTGGTTGGGATGGTTTCCAGGAATGTGATCAGGTTTCAGTCTTTAAATCTATAACAAAGGAAACTGTTCGTGTTACACATCGAAACCGAGTGGCAGAAACGTTAAGAACAGCTTTCCGTATAGCATATGCAGAAAGAGGACCAGTTTTGTATGATATCCCAAGGGATTACTTTTATGGTGAACTTGAGGAGCAGATTTTATCTCCCCATCAATATCGGGTAGACGCTCGAGGTAGCGGTGATCCAGCTTCCATTAAAAAGGCTGTAGAGCTTTTGAAAAATGCAGAAAATCCGGTAATTATCTCAGGGCGTGGAGTAGTTGATGCGAATGGAATAGATGTTGTAGGAAAAATTGCAGAATATTTAACTGCACCGGTCGCTGTTTCATATATGCATAATGATGCATTTCCGGCTGATCACCCATTAGCGGTTGGACCCATTGGATATATGGGTTCAAAAGCTGCTATGAATTCTCTAAAGAAAGCAGACGTATTGCTTGCAATTGGAACTAGATTATCCGTATTTGGTACATTACCAGCTTATGACATTGAATACTTTCCGAAAAATGCAGCTATAATTCAAATTGATATTAACCCAAGGAATATTGCTAGGACACATCCGGTTGAGGTAGGTATCATTGGGGACGCAAAAAGTTCAAGTGAAGAAATTCTTAAACAATTAAATAGTGACGAAAGAGAAGTGGTATCCTCTCGTTTAGTTGAAATAAACAACCTTAAAGAGGAATGGGAAAAAGAGCTTGTTGACTTAGCGATGGTTGAAGGAAACCGTATTAATCCGAGACGGGCATTGCTGGAGGTAAGAAAAGCATTACCTGATAACACTATTATTTCAACAGATATAGGAAACGTTTCTTCTACAGCCAATGCTTATTTACACTTTAACCAAAGTAGACGGCATATTGCGGCATTGACCTTTGGAAATTGTGGATTTGCTTATCCCGCTGCAATGGGTGCACAAATTGCGGAACCAAATTCACCAACATGTGCAATCGTAGGTGATGGAGCTTGGGGGATGAGTTTACATGAAATTAGCACTGCGGTTGAACAGAGTCTACCTGTAATTGCTTGTGTATTCAATAATGAATCATGGGCTGCAGAGAAAAAGAATCAAGTGGATTATTATAATAATCGCTTTATAGGATCAAATATAGAAGCACCCGATTTTGCAGATGTAGCTCGATCGATGGGAGCGCTAGGTTTTACAGTGAAGAAGGCAGAGGATATTGGTCCAGCTATTGAGGAAGCTTTGAAAGCGAAAAAGCCAGCTATCATTGATATTCATGTTGATGGAACTATGCTTGCGCCACCATTTAGAAAAGATGCATTAGAAATGCCTACCCGTTACTTGGAGAAATATAAGCATTTAGATTATCATTCTTGGAAAGATCAATAAATATATAATTACATCTCAGATGTAATCTAACTAAACATTCATAATCTCTATTAATTACTTTATTTGTTGAAAGTATGGGAGGTTATGAATGTTTAATATTTATAGATAAATTTAAATAGTGAGGAGCACGCTTATGGGGAAAAAGATGAAAAACTACATGGACAAAATTGCAGTTACCCCTAATCGTAATTTCTTTAGTATTAATTTTCCTGGCATTGTTCTCTGTTTTGTTGTGATGATTGCAGGGGTTTATTTTGCTAATCTTATTGGGGTTTTAATAGTGAAACTTCAAATTTTACCTGAAGGCAGTTCAAGTCCTGTGTCTGGTATTTTTGTTGCTATTATACTTGGTATTTTCATTAGGAATGTAGTTAGTATACATCCATTTTTCCTTCCTGGAATCGCCTTGGCTGTTAAATATGCATTAAGACTAGGGATTATCTTGTTGGGACTAAGGTTAAGTTTAATAGAAGCACTTAAACTTGGAGCGTGGGGTATTCCGTTAATTATCGCCTGCATCTCCTCAGGTATTATAGTAACTTTATATTTTACCAGTAAAATGAAGCAGTCCAAGCGACTAGGGACATTAATTGCAGGGGGTACTGGTATTTGTGGTGTGACAGCTATTATGGCAATTTCTCCCGTAATTAAGGCTAAAGACAATGAGATTTCATATGCTATCGCAAATATTACTATCTTTGGTCTAGTTAGTATGCTGTTCTACCCTTTACTTGCCAATACTTTCTTTGGTGATGACCCAATCAAAGCAGGGCTTTTTTTAGGAACATCTATTCATGATACGGCACAAGTGACAGGGGCTGCGCTTATATACAATCAGATGTATGACATTGAAAAAGCTGTGGATGTGGCAATGGTGACAAAGCTGACGAGAAATTTGTTCATAATAGTGGTAATACCACTCATTTCCTCTTTATTTTTTAAAGGCATGGATGATAGACAGGATACAGTAGGAGAAAGAATTCCGAAGTGGTATAAACTTGTACCAATGTTTGTAATCGGGTTTTTGCTACTTGCATTCATAAGAACAATTGGTGACATGACCTTGGCAAACAACGGATTAGCTTTAGGTTTCTTGGATTTGGCATCTTGGAAAGCCTTTTATAGTTATGGAAGTTCTTTTGGTACTACTTATATGCTTGGAATAGCAATGGCGGGAGTAGGGTTATCAACTAGTTTTAAATCATTCAAAGGGATGGGATTGAAACCATTCTATATCGGGCTTATTGCAGCGATATCTGTTGGGATTGTTAGCTTAACATTAATTAGTCTATTTGGTCATTTAGTTGTTATTTAGAAAGGTATTAACTTCATGTAAAAGTAGAACAAACCAGCGTTTAAATAATCCAAGTAAAAGTGCATTACCTAGAGTGAGAGTCTACTTCCGTGGTATGTGGTTGTAGTCTTTTTTAGCTTTGATTTATCACCCTCCCTATAACATACCATTTTAGATAGTATGTGGCAGATTGTTGGAACATTAACGTTAACTTCTGTAGTATTAACAAAGAAGATACATTGTCCTTCTTTGGAAGACTAGTAAAGGGGTTAATAAAATGAAACAAAAATACGAAAAGATTTTTCAAGAGTTTACGTTTTCATCAGGTGTAAAAGTAAAAAATCGAATTATGGTCGCTCCAATGACTCACTATTCCTCGGAAGAAAGTGGGGAAGTATCGGAAAGAGAGTTAGCCTATTATAAGGAACGCTCTGGTGGTGTCGGTACATTTATCACTGCTTGTGCATATGTGATCAAGGGTGGTAAAGGATTTCCAGGACAATTTAGCATAGATGATGATAAATTCCTTCCAGGATTGAAAAAACTAGCTCAGAGCATTCAATCGAATGGAACAAAAGCTATTATTCAAATTTATCATGGGGGCAGACAGTCGCCGGCCCAGTTATTACCAGATCAGCAACCCGTTTCAGCAAGTGCTGTTGCTGCGGAACGTGAAGGTGCAATAGTTCCGCGAGAGATGACAGAGGATGAAATTAAGCAGACAATCCAGGCTTTTGGAGATGCTACAAGAAGAGCAATAGATGCAGGCTTTGATGGAGTAGAAATCCACGGAGCTAACACTTACCTGTTACAGCAGTTCTTCTCGCCGCATTCAAATAGAAGAGAAGATCAATGGGGAGGTTCCCTTGAGAATCGTATGAAGTTTCCCATGGCAATCGTAGATTCTGTTAAACAAGCAGTAAGGGAACATGCAAAAACACCATTTATTGTTGGTTACCGAATTTCTCCAGAAGAGGGCAGTAACCCTGGGATTCAATTGGAGGATACTCTTCAATTCGTAGATAAGCTAGCTGATCAGGGCTTAGATTATCTACATGTGTCTGTGAATCATTTCTGGAATGGTTCCTTCCGTGAAGAAGATAAAACAGAGTCAAGAATTATTAAGATACATGAAAAAATAGGGGATCGGACTCCGGTAGTTGGAGTAGGTTCATTGCATACACCAGATGAGGTAGTCGAAGCGTTAGAAACGGGAGTGCCTTTCATTGCATTGGGTCGAGAACTATTAATGGAACCAAAGTGGATGGATAAAGTTCAAGCTGGCCAGGAAGATCAAATACGTAAAACTCTTTCGAGACAAGCGCAAGAAGAGTTAGTTATCCCTGATCCATTATGGGATAGACTAGTAAATGTAAAAGGTTGGTTACCAGTAGAAGATTAAAAGAGTCGAGAAAAGTGATAATCACTTAATGTACTCCCTAAATTACAAATAAGGATCATTTCTCGTAATTCAAATTGGTAATGTGCACCATATTTAGGGTCCGAATGATAGGTGTTATAGTTACCTAGTGAGGATGAAAAAGAGCCGTGAAAAGTGATTAAACACTTCTCTCGGCTTCTTTCCTCTGTATATCATGATGGATTTCACATAGTGAAGGTGTTTAAATGGAGTTTTTCATTTTACAGGACTATGATTAGAGTAGATTATCATGAAAAAGGAGTTGCTAAAAATGGGACAATCATTAAAAGGAAAAGTGGCATTTGTAACGGGAGCAGGAAGAGGTATTGGCGAAGCGATAGCTATTGCTTTAGCAAAAGAAGGAGTAAACGTTGGATTACTTGCAAGAACAGAGGAAGCATTAAAGAGTGTAGCTGAAGAAATTGGTACCTTAAATGTTAAAGTAGCTTATGCGCCAGCAGACGTTTCTTCATTAGAAGAAGTGAAACAAGCAATAGAAAAACTAACTAGTGAATTAGGAACTGCCGATATATTAATAAATAATGCAGGAATTGGTGGCTTTGAGAAACTAGTAGACACAGATCCTGTAGAGTGGAAAAAGATTATTGATGTTAACTTAATGGGTACTTATTATGTAACACATACAGTACTTCCACAACTGATTGAAAAAAATGGAGGAGATATTATTAACATCTCTTCAACAAATGGCTTAAATGGTGCGCCTGGTTCAAGTGCATATAGTGCATCTAAATTTGGGGTTATTGGGCTGACAGAATCATTAGCTCAAGAAGTTCGCCGTAATAATATACGCGTGACTGCATTAACTCCGAGTACAGTCGTAACAGAGCTGGCTACCAATTCTTCCTTAGTGGATAAAGATAAAATCGACCAATTTATGCAACCAGAAGATATAGCTGAATTCATTGTGTCACAATTAAAATTAGATCCGAGAATTTATGTGAAAACAGCTAGCTTATTAGCAACAAATCCTTTCTAAATAAGGCACTTTAAAAAGACCCATTCCTAGAGGAATGGGTCTTTTGTGTGTAACTGTATTAGCGTCGTTCTATTGGCATAGAGCAACAGCGGAAGGAACCACCTGATTTTATGATTTCAGAGAAATCGACCTCTATCACTTGATAGCCATGCTGCCTCATTTGAAGATTAACATCATGATTAATTGGTAAACTGATTACCCGATTTTGACCAATAGATAATACATTGGTTCCCATTGAGAACTGCTCACTTTCGCTCACTTCGATTAAATTATACATACTCGATAACAGCTCCACCATATTTTTGTCGAGCGCATCAGGAAAAATCAATGCATCTTTTGCAGAAAGAATATTGAATACACAGTCAAGGTGCAAGTATTTTGGGTTAAAAACAATAGGTAGAATATCGAAATCTGTTAGCTCTTTTTGTAAAACTTTAATAGCGTCCATAGATGTACGGTGGCTAATCCCGATAAACACTCGATGGCCATCGACAATAACATCGCCACCTTCTATGGAGTGTTCAGAAAGCTTTTTGTAAAAAATGTCATGTTCATTCATCCAATCAGCTAACACTTTCTCTTCACCCTGACGAATCGGATTTGCCATTTCGGAAATAAACAAATGATTGCCCAAGGTAAAGCCTATATCTCTTGTGAAAACTTGTTCGGGATGGTCTTTGCTTGGTGTTAATTTAATTACTTCCACACCGGCATTCTCTAAGGCTTTTTCAAATTGTTGATGTTGTGAAATAGCAAGTGAACGGTCAATATTATCATTTACATATTGTTTCTGAACATCATTAATTACTTCTTTAATTTCCATATATTGAGGTTCGCATAAGACGACTTTTTTTAGTGTTTCATATTCACTTTGACAATGTATTTGAGATTGATCTTGAATTATTTTTACCATAAGGAATCCTCCACTTTTTTTAATTCATTCTTCTTTTCTATTCCCTATATTTTTCATTGTATAACCTTTTTCAGTGAAGTTTATTTGAATTTTAATATCATTGTTTTAGGGAATTTAAGATTGGGTAAAGACAAGACTAAGAGATGTATGAATAATGATTGTGGAGGCGATTGTATGATTACAAAGGAACAGGCATTATTGACAAAAGAAGATTTTCATACTAGAACCGACTTACCAAATTGGCTGTATAAGGAATATGAAACTTTCCACAACACAGTAACGGATAAGACGTTTCCTTGTTTTTTTGGAATGAGTGGAGAATTGAAAGGCGAGCTTCGTTATGCATATATTAGCCAAGAAGACTGGAGTAATCTACCTTCTGCAGTGGAAGGCTTTCTAGATCTGTTTAAATTACCAAATTACAAAAGACATGGTCTCTTTGTATTTGTAGAGCCTTTTGAGCAAGAGGGTTCTATCGAGGATTATCGTAAGCAATTTTGGGATATCCTTCAATACTTACATGAAATGGATGAAGTTGAATGGCCAGAAGACAGTCCACGCGACCCTGATCATCATTTATGGGATTTTCGATTCAATGGAGAGCCAATCTTCGTGTTTGGAAATGCTCCTGCATATAAGAAGAGAAAGACACGTCACTTAGGGAATGCAATGGTTCTTGGATTTCAGCCTCGCAAAATCTTCGAAGGACTAGAAGGAACTGAAAAGGGTGGTATTATGTCGCGTGAAAAGGTTCGTAAACGAGTAGAGGTTTGGGACCAACTTCCTAAGCATCCAGATATCGGCCACTTCGGAGATCCAACACATAATGAATGGAAGCAATCCTTTATTGGGGATGATATTGAACCCATTCAAGGAAAGTGTCCTTTCCATCATAAATTAGAAGCTTAATATTAAGTCCCATCTGAAATTTCCTTGAAGATGTGGGTGTTAAATAGACCAATTTAAAATGGTGGTCAATAAATACTCCGTCACACAAAAGGAAATTTCTTTTTATTTTGTCTTTTTCATGACATATGCCTTGCAAAAATAAATGTTATAGCATAAAATACAATTAACAAATAACAAACTGTTAATTAAAATAAAGAGCGAGTACTATAATAGAAAGGCAGGTACTATGATGGGGAAATATAAGTCGGAAGAAGAAATGTTAGAGAATTACGATGCAAATAAATATAAAACGCCCGACGGATATACAAGTGATATTGCCGTATTTACGATCATTTCAACTGAGGTAGAAAAGCATAAACCACCTGTAAAAGAATTGAAGTTGATGTTGATACAACGAGCAGCGAAGGATGCAGAGGGCGAGCCAAATGTAGAAGGTAGTAAATGGGCATTGCCAGGTGGTTTTGTTCAGCCAGATGAAACAGCATTTGAAGCAGCTTCGAGAGAACTTGAAGAGGAGACAGGGGTAACCAATCTCAAGATGAAACACTTTGGCACTTACGATAAACCTGGACGTGACAAACGTGCTTGGATTATCTCCAACGCCCATTATGCGATTGTGCCAGAAAACCAGTTAGTCAAACGCAAAGCAGCTGATGATGCTTCGGATGTACAGCTATTCAACTTAGAAGAAATCAGTCAGTTAGAGCTCGCTTTCGACCACCAACAAATAATTTCAGATGCCATTTGGATTATAAAGAAAGATATGGCTCTTACTACATTAGCAAAAAACTTTTTACCGAAAGAATTCGTATTGTCAGAATTACAAGGCGTACTATTAACCGTATTGGATGATTCCTGGATTAAACTTGATTCACAGTTTTTTAGAAAAGCACCATCCTTGCCATTCATTGAAAAAGTAATGGATGAAGGGGAGTTAAAAAAATCTAATAGATGGTCTAAAAACAAAGCACAATTATATAGATTTACCGATTACGAGCCTTTTGTTTCTATCTATAATGCAAATTATTAATTTTTTTCTATGTATTAATTAACAATTTAACAATTGATGATTTATTTAATATAAAGGAGCGGATGAATGATGAACAAAGCATTGTTGAATATTGATTACACGGTAGATTTTGTGGCGGACAATGGAGCATTAACATGTGGTAAACCAGGACAGGATATCGAGGGAGCCATTTTAAATGTAACGGAAGAATTTATAGCTGCTGGCGACTTGGTCGTTTTTGCGATTGATACTCATCAAAAGGATGACCAGTACCACCCTGAATCTAAGCTATTTCCCCCTCACAATATAGAGGGAACCGAAGGAAGAGACTTGTTTGGAAAACTCAAAGATGTATATGAAAATAATAAGAATAGTGAACAAGTCTATTGGATGAACAAAACTAGGTATTCGGCGTTTGCCGGTACAGACTTAGAGTTAAAGCTAAGAGAAAGACAAATTACAGAAGTTCACTTAGTCGGTGTATGTACCGATATTTGCGTACTTCATACAGCAGTGGACGCGTATAACAAGGGCTTTAAAGTAGTCGTTTATAAGGATGCTGTCGCGAGCTTCAACCAACTAGGTCATGAATGGGCTCTAGGTCATTTCCAAAACAGCATAGGTGCAGAAGTCCGATAAAACCATCTATAAATTAGTAAGTGGGTATTAAAATGAGACGGAGGGGTACGCATGAAAACAAATTACAAAGACGATGGTTTTGCGTTACACACAGATCTTTACCAAATCAATATGGCAGAAACATACTGGGAAGATAATATACACAACCGTAAAGCTGTTTTTGAAGTATATTTTCGAAAGTTACCATTCGGTAATGGGTATGCAGTGTATGCCGGGTTAGAAAGAATTGTTGAATATATTTCTAACTTTCAATTCACAAAGAGTGATATAGAATATCTTCAAAACGAACTAGGTTACGAAGAAGACTTTTTAGCATATCTTCAAACGCTGAGATTCACTGGAACAATTCGTTCGATGAAAGAAGGAGAATTGGTCTTCCATAACGAACCTATGTTACGTATTGAAGCTCCTTTAGCGGAAGGACAATTGATAGAGACGGCTATACTGAATATCGTCAATTATCAAACGTTAATAGCGACAAAAGCTTCTAGAATGAAACAAGTAATTGGTGATCAAACCGCTATGGAATTTGGTACGAGGCGCGCACAAGAAATGGATGCAGCTATTTGGGGAACAAGAGCAGCTTTTATCGGAGGATTTGAAGCAACTAGTAATGTGCGAGCTGGGAAATTATTTGGTATACCTGTATCTGGTACGCACGCCCATTCTATGGTTCAAGCGTATCGTGACGAGTATACCGCATTTCATAAGTATGCGAAAAGACATAAAGATTGTACTTTCTTAGTAGATACGTATGACACTTTAAAGTCTGGCGTTCCTACTGCTATCAAAGTAGCAAAAGAGCTAGGCGATAAGATTAACTTCAAAGCCATTCGCTTGGACAGTGGTGATTTAGCTTATCTATCCAAAGAAGCGAGAAAGATGCTAGACAAAGCCGGTTTCAAACAGACGAAAATTGTTGCATCTAATGATTTGGATGAATATACTATTTCTCAATTAAAACATCAAGGAGCTAAAATTGATGCTTGGGGAATCGGCACTAAGCTAATTACTGCTTATGACCAAGCGGCATTAGGAGCAGTTTACAAATTGGTATCTATTGAAGATGATCATGGAAATATGGTAGATACCATTAAGATTTCTGGAAACCCAGAGAAGGTTACTACACCTGGACTTAAAAAAGTCTACCGTATTATTAACCTGACGAGTAATAAGTCAGAAGGTGATTACATCGCAATGGATGATGAAAAACCAGAACAACAAGAAAAGTTGAAAATGTTCCATCCGGTTCATACGTATATCAGTAAGTTCGTAACAAATTACGAGGCTAAAGAACTTCATCATGACATATTTGTGGATGGTAAACAGGTATACGAATTACCAGGAATATTAGAAATCCAACAAGATGTGAAAGAAAACTTGTTGTTCCTATGGGATGAATATAAAAGACTTATGAATCCCGAAGAATACCCCGTTGACTTAAGTCAAAAATGTTGGGATAACAAAATGGTTAATATTCAACAGGTGAAAGAAAAAGTAGAGGCACGCTAAATAAAATTATGTTAAGACAGTTTAACTACTATTGAATATGTGGAGGTAATCTAATGGCTAAGATAGGAATTTATGGTTCGTCTTTTGATCCCATTACCAATGTCCATCTTTTTACAGCAAGTACAATAGCAAATCGTTGCAAGTTAGATAAGGTCATCTTTTTACCTTGCTCCAACAAAAGAAAAGATAAAACGATGAATACAGAAGACGAACATCGCTGGAATATGCTAGAAATGGCGATTAAATCGGATGAAAAATTCACTTTAGATAATTTTGAAATGAAGCAAGATGCCTGGAAAATCTCCACCTATGACACAATGAAGCACTTAAAGACAGTATACCCAGAGGATGATTTATATTTCATTATGGGAGCAGACTTATTAGTGGATATCGGAGATGGTAAGTGGGGAAGTGCAGATAAACTAGTGAGTGAAAATAAATTTATTGTCATGGCTAGAGATGGTATTGATATGCTGAAAGCGATAAGTGGTTCTCCTTTGCTGCGAAATAACGACGATGGGAGCACTTTCCACTTAATCGATAAGGGTATTGCCATGGAAATTAGCTCTACTTATATTCGTGATGAATTTGCAATTGGGGGAGAAGCAAAATACCTCTTGCCTACAAGTTGCTATAAGTACATTAAAGAAAATGAATTATATGGATGGAAAAATTCGTCAAAGGAAATTGGATCAAAATAAATTATAAAATTTATGCTGATCTTAATAGTTAGCTTGTATAAAAAAGTAGGCTCGGAAAAGTATTTCCGGGTCTATTTTTCTTTACCAATGTTTTTTTAATCTACTATATCCCAAAATTGAGCGGCCACTTTTGAGGTAGGTGCATTTTTTAGTTTTAAGATGATAGGTTCCACACTATGGTTAAACTGTTTCAATTCGAAAAGGGTGAGATTTTCTAGAAAGGTAGATGCATAATCCATATTTGGAATAATCGATACTCCTAAACCTTTACTAACAAGTGAGGCTACCATAGCAATATCTTTACACTCAATTATAATATTTGGTTCTACATGATGTTCTTCAAACGCTCTATGTATTTCTCCATGAAAAGAATGTCCTTCTATTGCACCCAACATGATAAAAGGTAATTTAGCTATCTGATTAAAAGTTATATGTGAATCTAAAAATGATGTCGACCAGTTAGTTGGGACAATTACAACATAAGGTTGTTTTTTTAATATTTTTATCTCATATTGTTCACTGGTGCTCAGACGTAAAAGAAATGCCAAGTCTATTTCTCTTTGTTCGAGTCGTTTTAATAATTCATCGGAGTTACCGTTAACAATACTAATTTTAACGTTAGGAGATTGTGTTCTAAATGTTCTTATGTAATCAATCATCATATTCGAGCATGCGGAAGAAACACCGATACGGATCGTTCCGGCTTTTCCTTGCTCTACTTCTTGAATTCGTCGCTCAACATCCTGTCTTTGCATTAGTGTTTGCTCCGCATATTGATACAATATTTCTCCTGTTTCAGTCAGTTCCCATTTTTTTCGATATCGATGGATTAAAGTTGTGCTAAGTTCATTTTCTAGTTTCTTTAAAAGTTGACTGAGTGGTGGCTGTGCTATATGTAGGGCTTCTGCAGCTTTAGAAATACTGGAATGCTTTACGATTTCTCTAAAGTAATGTAATTGTCGAATATCCATCCGTACACCTCATTATATGTATTTTAATATGAATAGTTTATCATATATATATATTTTTAGTATCTTGAATTGGATGATATGATGGATAGGAGATTAAAAAAGGAAGCGAAATTACTTATGAATCATAAGAATGTTACGATGAAGCGCCTTACTTTATATATAGGTGGCTTATTTTTTTTGACACTTGGTGTTAGTTTATCGATTCAAGCAGGACTTGGTGTATCACCTGTTTCTTCTCTGGCATATGCACTTGTCTTAACGTCAGGCTTATCAATCGGTATTACCACAGTCCTTGCAAATATATTATTTATACTTGTTCAAATCATTTTAAGCAAACGTATGGATATAAAAGATTTAATGCTTCAATTAATTATTTCGGTTGTATTTGGTTTCTTTATGGATGCTACATTATTCCTCGTACAACTACTGCCTACACCTGAATCTATAGTATTGCGTTGTGTATATTTGATTATTAGTTTATTTGTCGTATCAGCAGGATTAATCGGATATTTCACCGCAAAACTCCCTCTAATGCCCTACGATGCGTTAACGTATGTTATTAGCGAACAGTTTAAAATCAAGTTTAGTAAAGCAAAGATTACGGGTGATTTAGTAAATGTTTTTGTCGCAGCTCTAATGGGTCTAGTTTTTATACAGTCCTTTGGAGCAATTGGTATCGGTACCATAGTTGCCGCTTATTTTATCGGAAAAATATTGGGGTGGATGATATCACGCTTTCAAGAACCTCTGCAACAGTGGGTAAGTCAAAATGAAAAAGTAATTCTCTAATTGAAAATTTGAAAAAACGGGCATCATCAGAATAGGTGTCTTTTTTTGTATTCAATTATTTATTGTTTGAAAAGAAAAGTGATATATTGCTCAAATATATATAAGAGTTAATAAGTTATTATGACTCATATATTAGTACTTTATTTCTAAAAACAATAAAATTTCTATTGACCTAGTTCCTTAGAAGTAATAAAGTTATTTTAGTGTGTCTTTTTATTTATTTTGGAAGGGGAATAAACTAGGTGAAAGTATCTATCAAAAAGAAAATGTGGACAGGATTTGGATCTGTTCTTATTCTATTAATTGTTGTGGGGTTAATAAGCTTATACTCAGTAAATCGGATAAGTGGGGAATATAAATCATTAATAGAGGATCGAGTGGAACCAATACTATTACTCGATGAACTTACTGGTTTTCAAAAGGATATGACAACGGTAAGTCTAGCTTTAGCTTTGGGTGATACTAAAGTAGAAGGTTTAACGGATCAATTCGACAAAGGATTCCAAGAAACTGCTAGTAGAATTAATGACATGGAATTAGCGTCGGATGGCCAAGTCCTGCTAGACAGAATAATAGAATTAGAGAATCATTATGCCTCATTAAACAAAGCTATTACTAGAGATGCAATACCTAGCGATGACGCAGAGATTGCAAAGCTTGATAGTAAAAGTGTAGTAGAAGAGTTAATGGCTGCTATTGCAGACATGAAAGAATATATGATGGAATCAGTAGAAAAAACAACCATAGAACTTGAAGAGTTAGCAAAACTAACACTTACTTTGATACTAGCTCTAATAGTAGTAGCAATTGTGGTAGGAATTATTATTTCCTCTGTCATAAGTCAAGGTATAGCTAAACCGGTTAGTAAAATGACAGCTTCGATGAAAGAAATTTCAGAAGGAAACTTACAAATTGATCACGTCATCATTAAAAATAATGATGAAATTGGTATCTTAGCTAGTACGTTCAACAAGATGTTAGAAGACCTAAAAGGAATGGTTGCACGAATGAGAGATTCATCCGTAGAACTTGCATCGAGTGCTGAGCAACTTTCAGCAAGCTCAGAAGAGAGCCTAGCATCTTCTCAAATGGTAGCAACAGCTGCTGAACAACAAATGATGGGTAGCGAACAACAACTAAGCATCGTAGATAAAAACAATGATTCACTGTCAGATATGAGTCACATTGTTGACCGAATTTCTGTGAGTAATGATGAAATGGAACATGCTGCAAATACAGTTATAGAATTGGTTGCAGATGGATCAGAGGTAGTATCCAAAGTATCTGATCAAATGAATACCATTGATGCAACTATTAAAGAGTCATCTGATATTATTAAAGAAATGGAACAGCACTCGAATGAAATACAGAAAGTTACCGCATTAATCACCGAAATTTCAGAGCAAACTAATTTACTTGCGCTAAATGCAGCGATTGAAGCAGCTAGAGCTGGGGAATACGGTAAGGGCTTTGCAGTAGTTGCTGAGGAAGTGAGAAAACTTGCGGAGCAATCTAAAAATTCAGCCTCGGAAATTGAATCAATGGTTGGTGTTATACAATTGGCAGCGGGAAAAGCAGTTAAATCGATTGATATAGGTGGAGAAAAAGTAAAAGAAGGACTAAATGCATCCAATCAATCTCGTCAAGTATTTGTAGAAATTGAAACTGCAGTTGGAGTAGTGGGATCTAAGATTGAATCTGTCTCAACTGCGATAAAAGAAATACAAACTGTGTCTGAAGCAGTGACAGTAGCTTCAAAAGAAATACAACTTCTAGCACAACAAACTGCTGACGGTGCAAATGATACGAGCGCTGCAACAGAAGAACAACTGGCTGCAAACCAAGAGATTTCTTCTAGTGCACAATCATTAGCAAACTTAGCAGAAATATTACAAAATGAAGTAAGTCATTTTAAAATAAATTAAAGTATATTTAGTGGAAAAAGGGACACAACTAAACGTTGTGTCCCTTTTTGGCATCCTTCAATTAGTAAGATCTATCCCTCTCACTCATATCACGTCGATTTGGAGACATTGAACCTTGCTTTGGTGTTAAATAACCAAGTTCAGCCAACTCTAGAGAAATCTCTTCTTTCTTACTAGTTGCAGGTCGTCTCGCCATAGAACCTCTTTTATTAGCCCCTAGATGAGTACCATTTCTCATAAGAAAACCCCTCTCAACGTTTTTTGATGCCTACTTAATATGGTTTGAAATACGGGGAAAATACAATTTTTACGATATGAATAAAGTTATTCTGATTCTTTATATATAAAGTAATCAAAATCAGCAGGGATACTTTGACCAGAAGTATCCTGACATTGCATGCCGACGAATGCCCCCGTGAAGAAACCACCGCCCTGAATATAATCATCTGATAATTTATGTGATGCGAGTTTAATAGGAATTAGTGTCCAATTTTCACCATCAAATGAATAGGAATATTCATAAATAGATGTTTGGACATCTACTCTAAGATAAACATATTCCTGCTCAGCTGGAATTACGATTTCACTGCCTTTAAGTGGTTGGTCAAAGGTGAAGTTATCACATGTGCTTAACTCAAGAATTTTTCCTTTTTCCTCATGCCAGGAAATCTGAAGTGCCGTCCAGTTTTCGGTATTATAATAGTTGACCAGGCCAGCAGATTGCTGAAAGGTATTTGGATTAAAAGCTACTTTTGTTTCTGCAGTAAAGTTGAAATGCTGCCACCGTCTTGCTATAAATGCTTGAGTAAACTTAGAAGTAAGCGATTCTTTCCCATATAGTCGTAAATGACCAGGCTTGTCTTTTAGCGAAACAATCTGTTCACCAAGAGGTATACGCAATGATTGGAAATGATTGTTTAATCGTTCTTCATTAAAATCATCCTTCTCTTCAAAATCCTTTTCCCAAACAACTTCCTCCATAGAAGGTCCTTCGATTTCAAGTGATGGGCCATTCCCGTTTACAACATATGGCCAGTCATTTTCCCATTCGACTCTTTGGATAGCAGTCTCTCGTCCAAGTGGACAATATCCTCGTGGATCCAATAACGCTTGGTTGTCTTTAGGTAGTGGACGACCAGTTAAATGAACTAAAAACCATTCATTTGTATGTGTTTGGACGATAGAAGCATGACCTGCCTTTTGTAAAGGGTTTCTCGGATAGGGAAAAGACGTGATTAACGGATTATCCGGATGTACCTCGTAAGGGCCCTCTAAGTTTCTGGAGCGTGCAATAGTAGCAGCGTGGTCGTATTTTGTGCCACCTTCAGCAGTTAGCAAATAGTAATAGTCATTTATTTTATATAGATGGGGAGCTTCCACTAATTTAATATCTGTACCTTTAAAGATAATAGTAGAGTCCCCAACTAGTTTCTGCTGTTCCACATCATATTCCTGAAGTGCAATACCATAAAAATTATGATGGTGGAGACGAGGATCCCACATCATATTCACTAAATACTTCTTACCCGATTCATCATGATACAAGGATGGGTCAAAACCAGAGCTGTTTAAATAGATAGGCTCTGACCATTCCCCATCAATGGTATCGCAAGTGACTAGGTAATTATGGCAATCCTTCCACTGCCCCTCAGTAACCTTTACATCGGTGAATATTAACCAAAACTGTCCTTCACTGTAGGACAAGGCAGGTGCCCAAACCCCACCTGAGTTAGGATTTCCCATCATGTTCAATTGACTAATACGATTAAGTGGGCGAGAAACTAACCTCCAGTTTTTTAAATCCTTTGAATGATAAATACCAACACCGGGGAACCATTCAAAAGTGGAAACGGCAATATAATAGTCTTCCCCAACTCTGCAAATACTCGGATCGGGGTTAAAGCCAGGTAATATTGGATTTCGTATAATCGTCAATTGTCATCATCCTTTGCATCTAGTTTTTGCCCATTTTAAGTTATGTAGTTGCTAACAATACAAGTTAAATAATAGATTTCACAGTATTATTAATGCTCCTAATAATTCCTAAAATAGAATTTTTTTCAATATGTTAATACATATAACACTAGATTAAATAAAATGGCAAGTTATAATTTTTAGATAATTTCGTATATTCTATTCCATTGCAGTATCTTGCTGTATACTGACGGACAAAAAGTTTTCGATGGAAAAAGCAGCAACACCTAATGCTGTAGATCTTGTTGATAATTCGGAAAAATCGATTTGAAGATCATTTTGTTGGAACCAAAGAGCTTGATTTGAAATTCTTTTGTTTAACGAATCCTTTAACCATTTTTCAGAGTAAGCTAATCTGTTACCGATAATAACTTGTTGCGGATTAAATATATTTATGATGTTATTAATCCCGATGCCTAAATAGTCTCCAGTTTGTTCAAATAATGCAATGATTTCATCATTTCCACTCTCTGCGAGTGTCACAAGACCTTCTAAATCTTGCATATCAGAAGGGATATCTAGCTTTTCAGCCTGCCTAACAAGCGCTTGCTCTGACGCATATAACTCCCAACAACCTTCGTTTCCACAACGACATTTAGCGCCTCCTGCTTGTATCGTCATATGACCTAGTTCTCCAGAAAATCCATTAGAACCTTTATAAAGAGAGTCATTAAGTATCAATCCAACACCAATGCCAATACCTGCACTCACGTAAATAACATTTTCAAAATCTTTTCCTGCACCAAAGTTTTTTTCACCATATGCACCAGCATTAGCTTCGTTTTCTATAATGATTGGAAGATTATACCTTTCTTCCAGAACTTCTTTTAGGTTTATATTTCTCCAGTTTAGGTTCGGTGCTAACAGAATATTATCATCCTTATCGACGATACCGGGTACTCCAACACCAATTCCTATTACACCATGTGGAGATTCAGGAGTGGACTTCAGAAGATATTCTATTGTCTCAAATAACTTAATCTCAATCTCTTCATAATTTAAATTTTTAAATGTTATTTGCTTCTCAGTGTGAATATTTCCGTTAAGGTCCGTTAGTACTCCGAGTAAATAGTTTACGCCTAGATCTATTCCAATGGAGTAGCCAGCTTTTTCATTGAACAGTAACATAACTGGTCTTCTTCCACCACTAGATTCACCCGGTCCAGATTCATAGATGAGATGTTCCTCTAGTAGATCATTTACTAAAGAGGAGACAGTTCCTTTGTTTAATCCTACTTGGCTTGCGACTGAAGCTCGGGAGATAGGGGAGTTGTATTTTATTTTATCGAGAACTAATGATTTATTGCCTTTTTTTACAACATGGTGATTCCATGTTTGATGGGTACTCATTTTCATCCTTCTTCAGCTCTTTCTCTCTTTTTCATCATTCTAACATATAAAACATGAATAAAAAAACTTTGTTCATCCACTAGACTAACTTAGTTTTGTTTGCTACAATGAAAACGCATACAATATTCAGAATATTGTTGTAAAATAATTGGGGTGGGGGAAATAAGAATGAAAATCAACAAAATGATTAAAATTCTACTATTTGCTTCTGTATTTTATTTGTTGGCAGGGTGTTCAGATTCAGGTGACTCGTCATCAAGTTCAAGCGGTGACAAAGAAATTAAGTTTATGCATTTATGGCCAGAAGGAAGCTCCAAACAGCATTATGATGTTGTAAATGAAATTATTGCTGATTACGAAAAAGAACATGATGGAGTTAAAGTAGATTTGGAAGTGTTGAGTAATGAACAATATAAAGACAAACTAAGAGTTTTATCAACATCTAAAGAACTTCCAGATGTAGGTATGACTTGGGCAGCAGGGTTTTTAGAGCCTTATGTTGGTGGTAACATGTTCGCTCCATTAGACGATGTTATTGAAGAAGAACTTAGTGATAGCTTTGTATCAGGAACTGCAGAAGCTTATGCACTAGATGGTAAGACATACGGGTTACCATTAGAGCTTAACATTGTGACACTTTACTATAATAAAGCAATGTTTGATGAACAAGGTTTAGAAGCACCAAAGACTTTTGAGGAATTAGAAAGTGTTGTAAAAGCTTTTAAAGAAGATGGAATTGATCCGATCGCTTTAGGAAACAAAGATGCTTGGACGGGATCACTTTGGTATATGTATTTAGCAGACCGTTTGGGTGGCGCGGATGTTCTAAATAAAGCAATCGATCGTTCAGGAACATTTGAAGATCCTGCATTAGTAGAGGCGGCGCAAAAGGTTCAAGACCTTGTTGATATGGGTGCTTTTGTAAACGGATTTAATGGATTAGCAGATGAAGAAGCAAAGAGTATGTTCATGAGTGAGCAAGTGCCGATGTATTTAATCGCAACTTGGGATTTACCGAACTACACAACAAATGAAACTGTACCACAGGAATTTAGAGATTCTGTAGAATACTTAAAATTCCCAACGGTTGATGGAAACGGCGATATGAATAGCTTTGTTGGAGGTCCTGGAGTTGGACTATTCGTAGCAGAGAATTCTAAAGTAAAAGAAGAAGCGAAAGATTTTGCTGCATACTTTGTGAAACAGTGGGGGGAAAAAGCGGTTACTCAAGCCGGCGTAATACCTGCTACTAAAGTGGATGCTGATTCATTAGATCTTCCAGAAATGTATATTGATATTTTAAATGAATTAAATGAAGCAAGTAATATTACATTATTTGCTGACGTTCAAATGAGTCCAGATGTAGCACAAGTGCACTTAGATTCAATTCAGGCTCTTTTTGGAAAAGAAATGACTCCAGAAGAATTTGCAAAAGCGCATGAGGAAGCTCTTTCAAAATAGGAGTAACATTAATCAATTTAATAAATGCTTTTTTTAGATTAAACATGAATACTTCAGTGATTTAATACGTGCCCGCGGAAAGCATCCGCCTGGAGCGAAAATCAACTTTGTTCGAATTTTACTGTATTAGCTTCTTTATGAAATTGGGCTTAAATAGAAGAAATGTAATGAAAAACAGAGGGTTATCCTGCTCAGTTGGATAGCCCTTCTCTACCTGGTAAGGAAGGTGTTGAATGTTATGAACAAGGTAATGTCTAACAAACTACTAATAGCCTTATATATTTCACCTGCGCTGTTACTAGTTCTAGTATTAGTATTCATACCACTAATTCTATCAGGCTATTATGGCTTAATGGAGTGGGATGGAATAGGAGATAAAACATTCATTGGATTAGAGAATTATATAAATGGGCTTCAGGATATGAAGTTTTGGAGTAGTGCCTATCATTCGTTTTTACTGGCTATATTCTCGACACTGAGCTTAGGTATTTATTTGGTAATATCCTTTATATTAGCATCCAAGATAAAAGGGTCAGATCTACTGAGAAAGATATACTTAATACCGATGTTACTGTCATCCGTTGCGATTGCACAGCTATGGATTAAAGTGTATAACCCGTCGAATGGTATTTTAAATGTATTTCTGAAACAAATAGGAGTGGAAAATCCTCCTGCTTGGTTAGCAGATCCATCCTTAGTTTTATTTGCAATTTTCATTCCAATTTTGTGGCAATATGCGGGCTTTTATATTTTGATTTACTATGCTGCATTAAAGAATATTCCAGAGTCATTAATCGAAGCTGCAAGAATCGATGGTGCTTCTGCATTCCAAATTGCTACGAAAATTAAGTTGCCTTTGATCAAGGAAGTCGTAAGTGTAACTGTCGTATTAGCAATAGTTGGATCGTTAAAATACTTTGATCTAATCTATGTGATGACTTCTGGTGGACCGAATGGTGCAAGTGAAGTAATGGCGTCTTATATGTATAAGTTAGCCTTTTCAAGCTATAACTTTGGGTACGGAAGTGCGATTGGGTTCCTTCTATTAATCATTACATTAATCGTAACTTTTATCGTTCGTAAACTAACTACACCAAAAGAGAGAATAGAATATTAAAGGAGGTTTGTATATGAAGCGTGTAGGCTACTTTTTTCTATATTTTAGTCTATTGGTTGTAGCATTGTTTCAAATCGTCCCGCTATTATGGTTATTCATCTTCTCCTTAAAAGACAATAGAGAAATATTTGCGGGTTCACCGTTCGCATTGCCTTCGGAGTTTAGATGGGAAAACTATTTAAAAGTATGGGATGGCGGTATAGGTATTTACTTTTTTAATAGTGTTTGGATTACCACGCTAGCGATCGTATTAACCGTTCTTTTCGCAAGTATGGCTACTTTTGCAATTACGCGAATGAGATGGAAACTAAGTGGGGCCGTTCTTAGCCTGTTCATCATTGGGCTCATGATTCCTATTCATTCAGCATTGATTCCACTGTACAGTATGTTTTTAAGTGTGAATTTAATCGATAATCCGCTCGGAGTAGTTATTACATATACAGCCTATAATTTACCCATAACGATGATGATTTTGCTTGGATTCTATTACACGCTACCAAAAGAAATTGAGGAAGCTGCTGTTATCGATGGTTGTTCCGTCAATCGAATGTTTTTCCAAGTAATTCTTCCGATGACAACACCAGTAATGGCTACCACTGTAGTGATTAATATGATTTATAACTGGAATGAGTTTGTGTTTGTTAATACGTTTATCAGCTCTGAGAAATATAAAACATTAACAGTTGGCATCCAAAATTTCATTGGTCAATATATGACCGATTGGGGTGCAATAGGGGCAACTCTAATCATTAGCGTTCTACCAATTATTATTGCTTTCATTTTCTTTAGCAACAAAGTAGTGGAAGGTATCTCTGCAAGTGCGGTAAAAGGCTAAGAAGACTGGGGCAAGTGGAAAGTTAGGCCATGGTGTTAGACAATAAAAATAGCTTCCACAATGGGAAGCTATAATTCACTGATCACTTTTAAGGCTTCTTGCTTGTCGCTCACTTTCTGAAATGCATGTAGGCTAAACCTCATTGATATAAAAGCGTAGACACTTCCGCCAAATATAATTCCAATGGCTGGAAGTAGGCTTATTAAGTAAAAGAATGGCAACAGGCATAGGAAGATTAATAGAGTTGTAATTGGATTAATAAGCATAATGAAAAAGGAATTTTTTATAATCTGTCCTAATTTTAAATTAAAGTGGACGAAGGACGGAAACAAATAAAACAGGAACATGATGAATAATAACATAAAAGCAAATAATGGTAGGTATGTCCAAGTTAACAAATCACTATTAGTAGATTGTATGTAAATAATATCTAATCCAATAATGACTATAATGAGCGTAACAAGGACTCCTAACAAATTACTTTTCATGAATTCCTCTTTAAAATGTTTCCAGAAGGTACTAAACAATGGTATTTCTGTTTCACCTTTCAACCATTCTCTCACTATGGCGAACATTGAAGTAGTAGAGGGGAAAAATCCGAAGATTACTCCACCTAGCAATGTAAAGAAGATCCATAGCAAATTTAAATAGGCAAGTCTTGTAATCCATTCAAGTGCATTATATATAAAACTACTTATTGCATTCATGAAGAACCATCCTTTGTTTTCAATTTATTTGAAAGAATTAGAGAATTATTAATAGCATACACTTTTTAATTATGATAATACAACTTTGTTCGGTTAATTAACAAACAAATTAAACAGTTAAATCTCATGCAAAAGCCATTGGCCAATTTGTAGAGATAAAATTCAGGAGGTCAAAATAATGGTCTATTTCCAAAATGTCGAGAAAATTAAATTTGAAGGTGCAGCTTCCAAAAATCCTTATGCGTTTAAATTTTATAATCCACAAGAAAAAATTGGCGGTAAAACGATGGAAGAGATTTTGAGATATGCCGTTTCCTATTGGCATACGTTTACGATGGATGGATCAGATCCTTTCGGCGCAGGGAGTATGAACCGACCTTGGGATAAATTTAGTGGGTTGGATCTAGCAAAAGCAAGAGTAGAGGCCTCATTTGAATTTTATGAAAAGATGGATGTCCCGTTCTTCTGTTTCCATGATATTGATATTGCTCCAGAGGGAAGCAACCTTAAAGAAAGTAATCAAAACTTAGACGTAATTGTTAGCATGATAAAAGATTATATGAAAAATAGTAAAGCTAAATTGCTTTGGAATACGGCGAATAACTTTACGCATCCACGCTTTGTGCACGGGGCAGCAACTTCAAGTAATGCAGATGTTTTTGCCTACTCGGCGGCTAAAGTAAAAAAAGGATTAGAAATTGGTAAAGAGCTTGGTGCTCTAAACTATGTGTTCTGGGGTGGACGTGAAGGTTACGACACTTTACTAAATACAAATATGAAACTAGAATTGGATAACTTATCTCGTTTCTATCATATGGCTGTAGATTATGCGAAAGAAATTGGTTTCGAAGCACAGTTCTTAATCGAGCCAAAACCAAAAGAGCCTTCCACACACCAATATGATTATGATGTTGCAACAGCTCATGCATTTTTACAAAGTTATGGCCTGAAAAATTCGTTTAAATTTAATATCGAAGCAAACCACGCTACACTTGCTGGTCATACGTTTGAACACGAACTGCATTATGCGAGGATTAATAATATGTTAGGATCCGTAGATGCAAACCAAGGTAATCCACTTCTTGGCTGGGATACAGATGAATTCCCAACAGATTTATGGACTACAACTCTTGCGATGTATGAGATTTTACAAAATGGTGGATTAGGCAAAGGTGGTTTAAACTTTGACGCGAAGGTTAGAAGAGCATCATTTGAACCAGAGGACCTGTTCCACGCACATATTGCTGGAATGGATGCTTTTGCCGTAGGTTTACGAGTTGCACAAAACTTGATTGATGATAAAGTGCTTGAAAATGTGGTGGACGATCGCTACAAGACGTACAAAGAAGGTATTGGATTAGATATTGTAGAAGGTAATACTGATTTCCATAAGCTAGAAGCGTATGCCTTTGGACTTCAAGATATTAAACAGACTTCTGGCCGTTTGGAGCAGATCAAGGCGACGATCAATCAGTACTTATTGCAGTCATTCAACAAATAATAGGAATGCATTTGGTAGGAGCTGAAGTGATGAAATATGTTATTGGAGTAGATTTAGGAACTAGCGCTGTGAAGATATTGCTAGTCGATACTAGTGGGGAAGTCATTCAAAGTGTATCGAAACCCTATCCTTTAATACAGGAAAAAACGGGTTATAGCGAACAAAATCCCGAGCACTGGGTGGAACAAACAATAGTAGGTTTAAAAGAGCTATTAAAGGATTTTCCAAGCGATATAGCGAATATTGAAGGGATGAGTTTTTCGGGACAAATGCATGGCCTTGTTCTGTTAGATGAACAAAATGAGGTATTACGTCCTGCAATTCTTTGGAATGATACACGCACTACAGCTCAGTGTCAGCAAATCTATAATGTAATTGGTGAAGATAAACTGCTTCAAATAACAAAAAACCCCGCTTTGGAAGGTTTTACGTTACCCAAAATATTATGGGTGAAAGAACATGAGCCGCAAGTATTTGAGCAGGTAAAGACTTTTGTACTTCCAAAGGATTATTTACGGTACAGATTAACAGGTCAGCTTCATATAGATTATTCGGATGCTGCGGGAACTCTTTTATTAGATGTTGGTAGAAAAGAATGGAGCACAACTATATGTGGTTTATTGGATATCAACCCAAGTATTTGTCCGCCATTGTTAGATTCCCATGACGAAGTTGGTACTATTTCTTTAGATATTGCACAAGCCACTGGTCTATCAGCTACAACTCGAGTGTTTGCAGGTGGTGCGGATAATGCTTGTGGTGCAATTGGCTCTGGAATTTTAGAGGATGGAAAAACGCTTTGTAGCATAGGGACATCGGGTGTTGTATTATCTTATGAGGCAACCCCAGATAAGAATTTTAATGGGAAGGTTCATTATTTTAATCACGGGGTCTCGGATGCTTTTTATACAATGGGTGTAACGCTTTCTGCGGGTCATAGCTTGACGTGGTTTAAAGAGGTTTTCGCAAGTGAAGAATCTTTCCAACAATTATTGTCCGAGGTAAATACTGTTCCGGTAGGTTCAAATGGATTGTTGTTTACCCCTTATTTAGTTGGAGAAAGAACACCTCATGCAGATGCAATAATTCGTGCTAGTTTCATAGGAATAGATAGTTCGCATCAGCGCAAGGATTTTGTTCGTTCTGTTTTAGAAGGAATAACATTCTCTTTACATGAATCTATTGAAATCTTTCGGAAAAACGGGAAGTTGATAGATACTATTGTATCAATTGGTGGTGGAGCTCAAAATGATGATTGGCTTCAAATGCAAGCAGATATTTTCGATGCGAAAATTGTACGACTAACTAGCGAACAGGGACCAGGAATGGGGGCAGCGATGCTAGCAGCTTATGGCTGTGGGTGGTTTAATTCATTAAAAGATTGTGCAGCTAACTTTTTAAATGAAGATAAACAGTTTAATCCTATTCCCGTAAATGTGGAAAAATATAAAAAGTTATTTCTTATTTATCAACAGATTTATGGTCAAACAAAAGTTCTAAATAAAGCACTTTTGGAATTCCGCAAGTAAGTGTTATAACGAGTCTCAACTACATAGTTGAGGCTCTTATTTACAAAGGGAGAGGAGTGGCGAAATGAATTATCGTCAAATTGGTAGCACAGATTTAAAGGTAAGTGAACTTAGCTTTGGAACTTGGGCAATAGGTGGAGCATGGGGAAAAACAAATGACGAGGAGTCTTTAAAAGCATTAGATTATGCAATTGGCAACGGGGTTAACTTTTTTGATACAGCCGATGTATATGGGGATGGTCATAGCGAGGAGCTTTTGGCCAAAGCAACGAAAGGAAAACATGGAGAGATTCATATAGCTACGAAATTTTGCAGAGCGGGTGATGTTTATGATCCTAAAACATATTCCATGGAAAGTGTTACGAAGTACTGTGATGATAGCTTAAGACGTCTTGGTAGAGATCAAATTGATTTGTTGCAAATTCATTGTCCACCTCTAGAAATTTTAAAAGATGGTCAAGTATTTGAAGTGCTAGATCACTTAAAGAAACAAGGTAAAATACGCTATTATGGTGTTAGTGTGGAGACGGTTGAAGAAGGGCTACTATGCTTAGAACAACCAAATGTTGATAGCCTACAAGTAATATTCAACATCTTTCGCCAAAAACCATTGGATCAATTATTTCCAAAGGCTAAGGAAAAGAGTGTCGGAATCCTTGCGCGTGTTCCGCTTGCAAGTGGACTACTAACTGGAAAATTTAATATAGGTACTAAATTTGAATCGGATGACCATCGTAACTTTAACCAAGACGGAGCTGCGTTTAATGTGGGTGAAACTTTTGCAGGATTAGGGTTAGAAAAGGGTGTGGAGTTAGCAGGTAAACTAGAATGGATTGCGGAAGGTAGAGAAAATATGACTCGAGCTGCATTAAAGTGGATACTGGAGCATGAAGAAATTTCATGTGTCATACCTGGTTTTAAAACAGTTGCTCAAGTAAAGGATAACCTACAGGCAGTTAATGTTAGTGCTTATACAGAAGAGGAAATGCAAAAACTAGCAAAGTTTTATATGCAAGAAGTCCATAGTGAAATTAAAGGAGTTTACTAGTATTACTTTTGTTAGTAATTTGAGTCTGAAGGAAAGGGAGATGACTGAATGGAGAACATTAGATGGGGAGTATTAAGTACGGCAAATATTGCGCAGCAACAACTAATACCGGCAATTGGCCGAGCAGATAATGCGGAGTTAATAGCTATCTCGAGTAGGGGAATTCAAGTGCATCCAGTAGCTTCTAAGCTAGGTATCCCTAAAGCTTATGAAAGCTATGAAGAACTTCTCAACGATTCCGATATTGAAGCTGTTTACATCCCGCTTCCTAATCATTTACATAAGGAATGGGTATTTAAAGCAGCTAAGCAAGGTAAGCATATACTATGCGAAAAGCCAGTAGCTTTAACAGCCCAAGAAGCAGAAGAAATGGTGGAAGTATGTCGAGAGAGCAATGTAAAGTTTATGGAAGCCTTCATGTACCAGCTACATCCACAGCATCAGCGCGTAAAAGAAATAATAGCATCGGGTGAAATTGGGGACATAAAGCTTATAAAATCTAGTCACTCCTTTCACTTACAATCCCGTGTAGATAAATTTAGAATGGACAAAGCAAAGGGGGGAGGCTCTCTTTATGATGTGGGTTGTTATAGCATTCATGCGATTCGTTATTTGTTAGATGCCGAACCAGTTTCTGTGCAATGCTTTGCGGAACTTGACCCTGAAACAGGTATAGATTTGAGCACCTTTGGATATTTGAACATGGGCGGGGGAGTACGTGCCATATTTGACTGCAGTTTTGATATGACTGGAAGAAATGAATATGAAGTAATAGGTACAAAAGGAACGATCAAAGTGCCTTTTGCCTTTCGACCAGATAATAACGGTGGAGTAGGGAAGGTAATAACACAAGTGGCAGACATAGTGCGTGAAGAGAATATATACGGGGATCTATACCGGCTAGAAGTGGAGCACTTTTCGAAAGTCATACAAATGAATAGTAATCCAGAAATTTCAGGAGTTTCTACTATTAATAATATGCGAGTGATAGAAGCATGTTATCATTCTATACAAACCGGAGAACTTATAGAGATGAAGTAATAATAAGAAAGGATTGGGTTGCTAAGTGTCAGTGCAAGAAAAGCTATTTGGATATATAAATGGACTACCGGTTACTTTATTTACAGTTAAAAATAATAATGGTTTTGAAGTATCCTGTATGAATTATGGATGTGTAATTACAAAAGTTTTAGCTTCCGACAGAACAGGACAATATGAAAATGTTGTTCTCGGATATGATACGTTAGAGGAATACGATCATAATCCAAAGTACTTAGGAGCAGTTGTAGGTCGAGTTGCTGGTCGCATCAGTGGAGACACTTTTTGTATAGGAGAGGATATCTACAATCTCCAAAAAAACGATAAAAATAATCATATACATGGAGGTCTCAATGGATTTAGTCATACAATATGGAATGCTACTGTGTTGGAAGGAGACCAAGATACTACAATTGAGTTTACCTATTTAAGCGCAGATGGGGAAGAAGGATACCCTGGTAATCTAGAAATGAAAGTAAATTACACCATTTTACACGAGGAAGACACGCTATTAATTACATACACTGGTATTTCTGATAAAGACACATTAGTAAATGTAACGAATCACTCATATTTTAATCTTAGTGGGAATTTGAAAAGGGATGTATTAGGCCATGCACTAACGATGGATAGTCCTTTGTATTTAGAGTTAAATGAGGAGTTTCTTCCAACCGGAAATATAGTACCGGTTGAGAACTCTGTATTTGATTTTAGAGAAGGCCGTAAAATAATGGATGGAGTGGCCTCTGTTCATCCACAAAATGTATTAGTCGGAAACGGTTACGACCATCCATTTTTATTTACTGAAAACGAACTTAATGCAATGTTACTAACAGAAGTAGAAAGTGGTCGTAAACTAGTAGTAGAAACGACAGAATCTGCAGTCGTTTTCTATACTGGAAATAACATGGGCAATGCGGAGATTATGAGAGGCGAAGAGCTAAGAGATTATTTAGGTTTGTGCCTGGAAACGCAAGGCCCACCTGATTCAATTCATCATCCTCATTTCCTTTCATCTATTCTACGAGCAGGGGATGAGTACAAGACTACAACAATTTATTCTTTCGGAGTTATAGCAGAAGAATAATACATGAAAAAAGCCGAGAGAAGTTTAAGACACTTCTTCCGGCTTTTTTATTAGAACTGAATTTCGTCTGGGTCAGGACCCATGCGAACATTTGTAGCTAGTTTAGCAATTGCGTCCATATCTTCAGACGATAATTTGAAGTCAAAGACATTAAAGTTTTCTTGAATACGACTAGGAGTAATCGATTTTGGTAAAGCAACTCGTCCTAATTGTAAGTGCCAGCGAAGCACAATTTGTGATGGAGACTTCTCATATTTTTCAGCCAACTGGTGGAATAATTCAAAATCTAAGAATTTCCCTTGCATAAGGGGACTCCAAGCTTCTACATGAATACCTTTGTCGGATAAATAATTCACATAGTTCTGCTGTGGTAATTGTGGGTGTAGCTCGATTTGATTGATCATAGGCGTCATCAATCCTGCTGCCTCTAATTGCTCCAAGTGATGTTCTTTGAAGTTAGACACACCAATTGACTTTATTTTTCCTTCATTGTACAGCTCAACCAGTGCACGCCAAGCTTCTACAATACCGTCAACTGGCCAATGGATTAAGCATAAATCTAGATAGTCCGTGTTTAAACGGTTAAGGGACTCTTGAAATGCTTCTTTTGTACGGCCTGCACGAACGTCATCGTTCCAAATTTTTGAAGTTAGGAAGATATCTTTACGAGCAACACCAGAAGCAGCAATTCCTTTTGCCACTCCTTCTTCGTTACCGTAAGTAGCTGCAGTATCAATATGACGATAGCCGACGCGAAGAGCCTCTTCTACAGCAGCTGGAGCTTCTGTTTCGTTATCAACTTGCCAAACACCAAAACCAATTTGAGGGATTTTCAATCCATTACTAAGTGTTAGAAATTCCATGTATATATCTCTCCTCTCTAAAAATATAATATTACCATTCGGATTCCTTTGTATCCAACAATAAGTGCATCAAACACCAAATCTCTGTCTATATCCACATTTTCTGCACATTTCTTCAACTGCTTCTCTTCTAGTAAATCCATCATACAAATTATTTGCTCGTTCACTCTCAATAATATCAGAGAAAGAATTGTTATGAATATTACCTAAGTCAATCACACCTTCACCATCTAGACAGCATGGTACAACGGTTCCATCTACAAGAATAGCTGCTTGGTTTCGAAGAGCGTGGCAGAATCCTTTTCCATCATCCTCCGGTGCAAGTAAACTTGGCCATTGAAACTCATGATCCTGGTTCAAATATATATTATGTGCAATTTTGATGCCTTTGCCGGGTTGAACTTTTTCTTCAATTTTATAGTCTAAGTTGTATTCTTTCTCAAGTATTTCCAACGTTTCGCGATTTCTACGTTGTGCAATTTCTGAAACCTGTTCTCGCTGTAAGTTCCATAATCGGAAGGAAATAATGATATTATGTTCCTTGGCTTCTCGAACAAAATCTAGAATATCACCTAAATATTTTTCTCGATTTTCGGATCCCTCATGACCATCGAAACTATGTAAAGAGAAATTGATTTGACGAAGTGCTGGTTTACCTAATAGTTTATGTCGATTTTTATTGATAAGCGTACCATTGGTTGTAATATTAACTCTAAATCCCTTGGCATGACTAGCTTCTAATAACTGATCGACTCTTGGATGTAAAAGTGGCTCTCCTTTAACATGAAGGTAAATATATTTTGTATGTGGTCGTATCTGATCTAATGTTTTATTAAATGCATCTAGTTTAAGGATATTCTTTGCTCTACTTGTCGGTGGACAGAAACTACAAGCAAGATTACAAACACTCGTAATTTCAATATACATTTTTTTGAAGGTTTTCAAGGTATGTTCTCCCTTTCATTTCTGTTTCCTTTCATTTTATCAGAATATCGTCTTTTGTTAATGTCTTTTGAGCATAATAAAAAACCCTCAAATGGCAACTTGACCATTTAAGGGTAAAAATCATAAATCTATAATTTCATCGTATCCGACCATTCTATCCATATGACTAGCAATCATAGCTATAATTGTACTGGCTTCATCCTTCTTAAAAGTGAAGGTGCTTTCGTCCTCAAGGACGTCATCGTCTGTCCAAAGCCGATTTACTCTTCGAAGAACACCATCGCCATTAGCGTTATCTACCCCGAACTGATAGGTAACTTCAACGTTATCTTCAATTAGAAAAGCGGTAACCTCAGGAGTTTCCCATTCTACATCAATTTCCTCAATAGTAATTTCATCATCCTCGTCATCACTATCATCATCCAAATAAACTAACTCACTATCACTATCGTGTGTAAGAAACTCGTGAAAGCTTTCATGAACAGCTTCTATAATATCCGTAATATCGTGCAATATAATTCTGGTAGGTTGAAGAAGTTCGACATCGAAGCTTTCTACATAGAACTCTTCGTTATATGGATCAAACAGAATGGTACAAAAATAATCTCGATCCTCATCTTCAGTACTAACAAAAAATTCAATTCTTGGATGCTTAGAAGCACGATTAATATTCATATGCCCAATTTGGTCATACTCCTCACAAATCGAATTTAAGTGATCCTGTAGCTCCTCTGTTACTCTGTCAAACCATTCTGTAGTAATAGTCATTACCGCCCTTCTTCTTTTATTCCTATTTATCTTGTCCTAAATGGACAAGATTATTCCATTCATTATAAGAAAAGTTAGTGGAGTAAAATTTTAGAGAGGTATGAGACAAATGAAAGAACGTTAGAAATCCTAAAAGAAAGCTCTACGAAGATAAAAGGAAATATTGGTTATTCTGTAAGTTCAAATTGTCATTTGAAGGACCTTTTCTTCAAGAGCGAGTAAAGCACATTAAGGCTTTTCATCATTTAGCTGTTGGTATGAATTAAACATCTACTAGTACGTTTGTATAACGTTTGTATAATTATTTTAAATAATCTTTGACATTTATTGTTTTTTTATGTTAAATAGTAACTAGGCCATATCGTGATTCCTAAGTGCTATAAAAGAGCGAATTATAGAGTGGAAGATAAAATTCTTGCTCCTTTAGAATGAGGAAACGTTTTGTGGATGAACGGATTATATTGAAATCGTTAATAACTGATAAACAAAGAAATATTATACAAGTGTTGATAGAAATAGATAAAGTAAATGGGATGGGGAATAGACGAATATGATAACAGTAAATAATAATGTGACGGACGAGCTTGTAATGAATGCGATTAAAAATAATCTAGCTATTATTAGGTTTGATATGAATAGGAAGGTTGCATATGTCAATGATCTGTTTGCGCAAACCTTAGGTTATACAATAGAAGAACTGTATGAGAAGAGTCATGAAGAATTTTGTTTTCCAGCTTTTGCGAAGAGCACCGATTACGAAAAGTTTTGGAGGAATCTGTTATCCGGAAAAAGTTTTCAGGACAAAGTGGAGAGAATGGATGCTTCAGGAAATCGTGTTTGGTTAGAAGCTACTTATATGCCTGTCTTTGCAGAAGGAACTAGAAGAAAAGTCATTGGAGTTTTAAAAATAGCGACCGATATTACTAACCGACAAAATTCAATTGTACAAGTTGCAGATGACTTGAAACAAATGTCAGCGGAGTTATTCAATCGCTCGGAAGTTGGTATAACAAGAAGTGAAGAATTAGGAGATACGATCAAGCGAATTGCGGCGGATTCTCAAGGGAATCTAGATAACTTGGTAGGATTACATAACCAGACTGATTCAATAAAAGGAATTGTTAAGACGATTCGACAAATTGCTTCGCAAACTAATCTATTGGCGTTGAATGCTGCTATTGAAGCTGCAAGAGCAGGGGAATTTGGCCGAGGGTTTGAAGTAGTGGCAAAGGAAGTAAGAAAACTCTCCGTTCAAGTGGAGCAATCTATTTCAGAAGTAAAAGAAAATATTGAAGGGATTGTACGAGAAATCGAACAAGTGACTGAGAATATCACACGTGTATCTGATAACGTAGAAAAAACGCATCAGCAAATTCATTTAGCTATACAAGATTTTGCTGAAATTTCTTCGTCTGCTGAGGCTCTGGATGACCGTGCACATAAATTCCAGGAGCTCATTTAACAGTCGAATATCTCCAACTCCTGAGGCCATTAGCGATTATTTAACTACATATGAACTTTGTTCCCCATGCAGTTAACGAAGGATAGGAAAAAGCCTGGAAGTGCTCCTCCAAGCTTTTTTTGATTTTTAACAAAATTGCCTATGATTTACCTACCTCTGAATAATTTTAGAAATATAGGAGACGATAAATTATGTGTGAAATAACAAGGAGGAATTGAAGTGACTAATAACAATAAACCTAACCCAGATGATCGATCAGATAATGCGAAAAAACTAAAAAAAATGGTGAAGAATACAATTGAAAATATGGAGGCTGCCGAAGAGACAATGGAACATACCATTGGAAATAATCAGGAAGCCATACGAGAGAAAAATGAGCGTCGAAAAGAGAGTATCGAAGGTTTCCGAAAAGAAATATTAGATGAAGCAGAAAATAGAAATAAATAATAAAAAAAGACCTATTGATCATTTGATCAATAGGTCTTCTGCAATTAAGAAGCGGGTGAAGAGAATCGAACTCTCATCATCAGCTTGGAAGGCTGAGGTTTTACCACTAAACTACACCCGCATAATATGGTGGCTCAGGACGGAATCGAACCGCCGACACAAGGATTTTCAGTCCTTTGCTCTACCGACTGAGCTACTGAGCCAACTTCGATTGTGCTAAGCTGCGAATCTCTTTGTCAGCTTCATTCGTTCAGTTAGTCACGTACTTTAGTACGCTCCTTCCATCACTCAATCGCTTCCTCGACCTTCTTGCTTATCACCAATCTCAAAATCTCAAAATAAAAAAATGGCGGTCCCGACCGGGATCGAACCGGCGATCTCCTGCGTGACAGGCAGGCATGTTAACCGCTACACCACGGGACCATTTGGTTGCGGGGACAGGATTTGAACCTGCGACCTTCGGGTTATGAGCCCGACGAGCTACCACTGCTCCACCCCGCGACAATAAAAAATTACTATTAAACTTTACGTGAAAGATTTGTGCCTTCCTCGCTTCGCTTGCCGTCGGCACAATTCGCAGTCTACGTACTGCTCATCGCTCCACCCGCGACAATAAAAAGTTACAACTACCAACAATAAAATAAAAATGGAGGAGGAAGAGGGATTCGAACCCCCGCGCGGTATGACCCGCCTGTCGGTTTTCAAGACCGATCCCTTCAGCCGAACTTGGGTATTCCTCCGTGATTAACAATTGATTGGATAAGTTCCGAATCATTTGCGACTTTTATATTATATAGCATTATTAACTAGAAAGGCAATAGTTATTTATGAAAAAAATAAATTAGTTTCTAAAACAGTAGATTTTCTAGGTTATTTTTTCAATTAGATTTCCAGAAACATCACGTGTCTAAAGGATTGTTAAGTCAATTTCTCTTTATTTAGAAACTTAATCATACACTTCTACTTTTGGGACATCCTAAGGAAAAGTATTCTGAGGTGATGGAAATGATTATAGAAAAGTCATCGGAATGGGCAGAGGGTTTGACTAAGCGATTAGAAGGTATTGAACCGTGGGATAATTGGACATTTTATAATATGAGCTATCGTATTGCGCAAAATAACTTAATCACGGAGTTCACAGGACTTCAATCTCCGAAGTATTTAACTAATTTAAAGCCACTTGAACATCAATTAAAGGTTGCAGAAACAGTTATTGAAAGAATGAATGGAAAAGCAATTTTGGCTGATGAGGTGGGACTTGGTAAAACCATAGAAGCTGGCTTGATATTGAAAGAGTATTTAGTTCGTGGGCTAGTAAAGAAGGCTTTAATATTGGCTCCCGCTTCACTTATCAATCAATGGGTGGAGGAGCTGCATTATAAGTTTTATATACCCGCTGTAGCTTATAAGAAAAATACTCCTTTAGAACATTGTGAAGTTGTTGTTCTGAGTATGGATACCGCCAAAAAAAGTCCTCATAGAGAACTTATCTTTGCACAGGATTATGACATGATCATTATTGATGAAGCACATAAGTTAAAAAACCACAAAACTAAAATCTACGAGTTTGTGCAAAGTTTAAAGAAGAAATTTTGCTTATTGTTAACTGCTACTCCTGTTCAAAATGATGTGTTTGAACTATTTAATCTTATTTCACTATTAAAACCTGGACACCTAGGAAATTATGAGACGTTTCAATCAGCGTTCTCTGCAAGCAAGCATGATTTAGAGCATGATGACTACCTGAAAGAGCTGGTAAACCAAGTGATGGTCCGAAACCGAAGACAAGACACGGGGATAGAATGGACGAATCGTCAAGTGAATATTATTCCCATACAGTTTACAGCGGAAGAAAAAGAAGTGTATGAACTAATCTTAGACTTGAAGAATATTTCTCCTGTTTTTTCAGGAGCTTTTTCGATGATTACACTACAGAAGGAAATGTGTAGTAGCAAGGAGGCGACATTCCTGACATTAAATAAAATGCGGCAAAATTGTACAAGTTTAGAGGAAAATAATTCTGTAGAAAATGTTATGCAAAAGTTAATGGCATTAGATATAAACTCAAAAGCAGAGAAAGCATTTGAGATAGTATCTAAAGCTCAGGATAAAGTAATTATTTTTACGGAATATAAAGCAAGTCAAGCATACTTGCAGTGGTTTTTACACACAAAAGGTATTACAAGCGTGCTTTTTAATGGGAAATTCAATAAAAATAAACGAGATTATATGAAACATTTATTCAAGGAACACGCGCAAGTATTAATAGCAACGGAATCAGGCGGAGAGGGGATAAACCTCCAGTTTTGTCACCATGTGATAAATTATGATCTACCATGGAATCCAATGAAATTGGAGCAACGTATTGGGCGTGTGCATCGGCTAGGGCAAGAACATGATGTTCATATTTACAATTTAGCTATTGATAACACGATTGAGATAGATATATTGCAACTACTTTACAAAAAAATTGATGTTTTCGAAAAGGTCGTAGGTGATTTAGATGATATATTGTCCGCTTTCAAACAGACGATTTAAACGGGGACATGTAAAGGAGGATATATATGTACCCACAACAGGTTCAGCAATATTTACGAACTTTTTTCTCGGAAAATAATTGTCAGTTTGTAAATGATACGGATCATTATCTCACGGTTCAGCTGACAATAGATATGGATAAACGCATTATGAATAGGCCTTATTATTGGCAATATGTAGAAACTACTGGTGGAGTACCTTGTCCGGCACAGCTTACATTAATAACGGATCAAACAAAGTTGACTGAGAATATTAAGGGCGAGTTAGTGCATTTTGGATCACCGCGTTTGAGTCAACTTTTTCAAGTGACGCATGACATGGGTTCTTTTATCCAAATGTTTGAGCAGGTAGAGGGAACCATTAACCGACCAATACTTACTCCATGGCTAGGAGTGAATTATAAAGTATCCTATTACAGCAATCAAACAAAAGAGTTACTTCATTCCCTTGGTATTAACTTGATGAATGGCAATATAATATCCAACTTTCATACTTCTTTAAACGAGATGAATATTGCTCCTTCTATGCCACCAAATGCCTTTTTACTACCTTATGTTATTAAACCAAATCGCGGTTTAGAGCGTTTAGATGGAGTAGTTGAAAATGCGATTCAGCAGGACGACCATTCGTGGGCTGAGCAAGCGAAAAAAAGATGGCAACGAGATATGCGGGTGCTAGAATTCTTCTATGAAGGTGTGGAGGTAAGACCTGAGAGCTACGAGATGGAAAAAACAGCACTGGAACAACAGTATGAAGCGCGGATAAAGATCGAAGTTATAAACGGAGGTATCTTTTATTTAAAATAGACTTCCTGTAAAAATCCATAATATCACCGAGAAAAGAGAGGCTGGACATGATGTTAGTCACGTCTAGCCTCTCAAAAAATTATCGGTATTAAAAGAGCCAAACGTCTGTTCATAACACTTCACTTCGAAACGATAGAAACAGATTTTGAAATTACTGAACCGTATGTCTTATTGTTTCGGTTTATTATTTCTTTTGAACAGTTATTGTCCATGCGGCATCGCCAACCTGTTCATAGTTAGTAACGTTATGCCCTTCTTCTGCAGCCCAACGAGGAATTGTATCTGTAGCTTGTGTACAATCAAATTCTATTACTAGTTCATCTCCTGAGCTTAACTCTGCGATTGCTTCTTTTGCTTCTACTAAAGGGAAGGGACAAACCATTCCCATGACACCTAATACTTTTTTCATATATGACACTCCTTCTTTATGCTGTTGTTATGCTTGTTTGCACAGTGGCTTTACTTTTCTTTTCCTTTCTTCCACGAATGAAGACGAAGTAAACAGCTGTCCATGTACCAAGAATCATGAAGATCAATGCGATCCAACCCTGCCAGGTCATTAGAGCCGTCATAACCAACCCGTTCCCAATAGAACAACCACCTGCCAAGCTTGCTCCAAATCCCATTAAGTTACCGCCAGTAAAACTAGTTAATCCTGTTTTTACATCAGGCATTCTAAAGCGGAACTCATTGCTGGCTTTAGCGGCAACAAATGACCCTACCAAAATACCAAGAACTAAAAATACTCCCCAGTTAATGAATGCCAAATCTCCTGTAGTTAAATATTGTAGGATATTTGCAGAAGGAGTAGTAATGCCTAAACCTGCGATTCGACCAGTTGCTGAGCTTAATGGCCAAGCGAGAATTGCAATAAGTCCAACTAATAATGCAGTCAAAAATGGATGCCAGCGCTTTTCAAATAAAATGTGTGCCAACCCTGTTTTTTTCGGTTTAAGTGTTGGGATAACTACTTTTGGTTTTGTAACTTCTTTATAAATAATCCAACCTACCACAGCTAGTAATAGTGCAATTAAAAACCAAACGTTTATTCCGAGAGTATCTGCCATAGAATTCGATGGTAATTGAGGCTGTTGGATTTTTAGATTTAACGGACTGAGTGGGCCTGTTTTCATAATTGTGCTCATAAGTATATAACCAGCTAATGCAATCCAACTGCCTATTAAACCTTCTCCAGCACGGTACCAAGTTCCAGTAGCGCAACCACCGGCTAGCACAATACCGATACCAAATATAAATGATCCCAAAATAATTGCAAATAACGGTAAAGTACCTGTGCTAATTTGAATGACTTCAAGTGCGACAAGTGTATAAACACCTACACTTTGTACGGCAATGGCAATTAGTAAAGCATAGAACATACGATTGTCTTTCGTTAAATACATATCACGAAAGCCACCAGTCAAACAAAATCTTCCTCGTTGCATAACAAACCCTAACAAAGCACCGCACAACAAACCAGTAATAATCATTTGTACCAAATAAATACCCTCCCTTTAATTCCGACTAAACTAATAGGGTTATATTATATTATTCTATTATTTATTTCAATAGTAATTTTGGAGGAGAAAATTATTTTCATAGATAAAGTGAAGAATTTTGATGATGCAAATGAAAATTAATAAGATAGAAGAGGGCTATTTAGTTTAACTCGAGTATTACGTAGAATCTCTCATAAAAAAACTCCCGAAATTGAGATTTCAGGAGACTGTAAATTACTCTCTTTAATACAGCATAGATTAATTTTATAGAAACTATATCTTGATTATTTATCGTTCTTACATTCTTAATTTATTCATATAGAGTATCTTCTATTGAGCCATCTTCCTCATAAATAGTAAGAATACCGTTTTGATCATTTACATATGGTTTTGCTTTTTGAAGTAATTCTACTTTCGTTTTCTCCACAATAATAGAACGTTTACCGTCTGCTTTCCTCAAAACCCAGTCGGTTTCACGCGAAATAACTTCGTATGTAACACGTTCCTCTTCATCGCCGTGGATGGCTTTTCTTGCCTGAGAAGTAGCGATAGAAATTGCTCGTCCCTCCTCAAAATTATCTTCTAACAAGGCATTGGCGATCTCAATAGCTTTCTCTCTTACATCGGTTTCTAAATTTTTCATAGAATCGGGATAATCATCTTTATTCCATGGCATTTTTAACGCCTCCTTAGCATTCGTTTTCCCGTTTCTTAAGGACTGAAACGTATTTGCATCATCAAATGCATTTTTGGACAGGCTAGGGTATGAAAGGAGGGAGGAAGTTGAGATTTCAAGCTATCTCTAAAATACACATTAGCCTATTTGCTATTGTTCTTGTCGTTTTAATATGGTCAGCTATTAAACCATTCGATTATGCTGACTGGCTAGCGGAAGTAAGCCCGGGTGTGATTGCTATAATTTTATTGGCCATAACTTATAGGAAGTTTCGATTTACCACGCTTTCCTACTTCATCATAGCCTTTTTATGTATTCTTACATTTATAGGGGGGCATTTTACATATTCTGAGGTTCCGTTGTTTAATTGGGTGAAGGACGAATTTGACTTAAAGCGAAACAATTACGATCGTATGGGGCACTTTTTTAAAGGTTTTGCTGCAATCGTAGTGAGAGAATTATTCATACGCCTTAGCCCGTTAACAAAAGGTGCTTGGTTATTTGTATGCACGACCAGTATTATTTTATCCATTGCAGCTTTATACGAAATTATTGAATGGTTAAGTACGAAACTTACAAAAGGAAGTAAGGCTGCTAAAGACTTTCTAGGTATGCAAGGAGATAAGTGGGATGCTCAGTGGGATATGAGTTTAGCTTTAGCTGGTTGCCTATTAGCTTTGCTCATCTTATCAAAATGGCATGATCGGATATTAAAGAAGTAATATTACAATTGTTGCATTTTGTCGAATCCTGTCACTTAAATGATATTTCCTCCTAATGAGAATGCAATGGTTCTGTCATATATAGGTGGTATGATGAATCTCGTTAGTGAAAAGGAGGAAATTCATTTTATGAAAAAACACATTATTGCACTAACCGCAATTGTAACACTATCAGTAGGAACGGCAGGTCAAGCGTCTGCATCAAGCGTTCATACGGTAGAAAAAGGTGATACACTTTGGTCTATTTCTCAAGCGGAGAATGTAAGTGTACAAGATTTACAAACATGGAACGATCTCAATTCAACAGTTATATATCCATCTCAACAATTAAAAGTGGAGGAAGCTGTGCAAACGTATGTTGTTGTTACAGGTGATACATTATTTAATATAGCTGAAAAATATAATATGACTGTAAATCAATTAATGACAAACAATCAGTTAACTAGTGATTTAATCAAACCGGGAGATAAATTAGTACTAGATGGAGCAAAGGTGATACAGCCTAAGGTAAGTGCAGCTACGACGACAACTTCTGTTACTTCTAATGCTCCAACTTCAGAGACTAAAACACCGGCTTCTGTTGAGAAAGAGTTAACGATGACAGCAACAGCTTATACTGCGTCATGTGCTGGTTGCTCGGGAATCACAGCTACTGGTATTAACTTAAAGGCTAATCCAAACCAAAAAGTTATTTCTGTCGACCCAACTGTAATTCCATTAGGTTCAAAAGTATGGGTAGAGGGCTATGGAGAAGCGATAGCTGGTGATACTGGCGGAGCCATCAAAGGAAATAAAATAGATATTTTCATCCCAACGAAACAAGAAGCACTAAATTGGGGACGTAAAACAGTGAAGGTAAAAATCTTAGATTAATGAAGTGAATTAATAGAGGCTAAGCGAAGTTCAGATTCGCTTGGCCTCTTATTTCGTTATATATAAACTCATAAAAAATGAGGAGAACAATGCTTTTCTCCATCAACGTCATATATGAGTTTAATTATTAAATGTTAAGGAAAAACAATTAACGAAATATGACGACAATCAGCCACAACTAATGCACCAGCTGCATTTGTAAAGTAAGCAAGATGGGTGTCTTCATCAAAGTTTACAAAACTAGTTACTGGTTCATTGAAACCATCAGCTACAACTGCATTTACTGATTGGTTTGGGGCAAGCGTTGTTAGTAGTTCGCAAATGCCTTCTATTCTTTGGTTCATCTAAATCACCTCCTTCATAAAAATTCTCCTCAAACTAGAGGAGATATTATACTATATTAGTTTTGAAACTATGTAGATAGGTTAGTATCCTGATATTGTAAAATAATCTACTAATATAGACTTATAGAACATAAAAAAAGATTGGAAGTGACCTAAGTCACAACCAACCTCTATTATCTTAAGTTTTTTTAATCCCAATGAATTGCTTCTATTTTTTCAAGATCAAAAGAGATCGTTTCTATGCCATTTGAAAAAAAAGCGATACCTGTTTTTTTATTGATTGAAATTAGTTTTTCTACAGCGACTGATACACCCCCAACAACAATTTGTTTAAGAGGATAATCTGGTGGAAGCTTAGATAATAATATACCTAAGTTACCCTTTATATTTAGAAGTCTTTCTATGGAATCCTTTACATCTGATAGAACCTCACTCTGTTGAGCATCCACTTCTTTAATGTTTTTCAGGCTAACTTTAACTTTTTCAAGTTGTCGATCTTGATTGTCTGATAATTGCAGTAAAAAACCTTGCTGTCTATTTAAGCTATCTTGTAGGTAATTATATATATCGTCCTGCTGTGTTATTTGATGTTTAATTTCCTCAAATATTAATTCATCCATCTCCTCAGAAAGCTCCAGTTTCTCATTTACCTGATTATTAAAATGGTTTTGCTCTTTAAATTGACTCGAAAAAAGCTGATACTGATTGTTTTGAGTTTCAGATAAATTATTTAGAATTTCTTTTTGTTTATTAAATTGCTCGTTTATTTGTTTTACCATTTCTTCCAGATGAGTTGGAGATGTTAACTGTTCTTCTTTAGCAGAATATATTTTATGCATAAGGTTCTGTTCTTCCAAATTTTTCGATACTATAGTAAAAAACCGCTTTTGTTCTGTTAGCACACTTTGAATGATTTCCAATTGCGTATCTGTCTTACTTCCATGTTGATGTAGTTGGCCTTTAATATCTTCTAAAGAACCGTTTTGTCTAATAGCAAAGTTGTTAAGAAAATTTCTTTGCCTATTCACACTTACTTGTAGTTTTGTTAGTGCTCTCTCGAAATTGTTTGTTTTCTCGTTATTTACTTCGTTAATTTCAGAATGGTTATTTAAAAGTACATTGATGGATTTAAGTGATTGCCCTAGGTTTTGTAATTGGTACTTGGATTCTTTTGAAGTTTGCGCAAAATTGAACAGTATCTTTTTGATATTGCCATAATCATATCTGTGATTAGTATTTAACTTATTAAGGACTGTGCTTTGATCTCGTAATTCACGTAAAATGGTTTTACTCGATTGGTCCAACTGTGAAATAGATTTCATTAAACGACGATTTACGAGTATTTGTTCTTCTAGAAATTCTGCATTGTGATTGGTATAAAAATGTTTTTGGCTGTTACTCTTTGCCAAGGCATCAGAAACTAAATGGACCTTCGATTCTTTCACTTCTTCATACTCCTTTATACAGAAAGTCATTATGCCTTATTTTATGAACATTATTGTTATATGTGATGAATTAGGTTGTGTTGGTATAAACATATAAAAGGTGGTAATTGAATGTTGTATGCAGGTATTCCATCTCTTTCAGTTCCTATGGTGAGAATAATTACCGTAACTGGCAGGGGGGTAAAAGAGGTTGCACCAAACTATGCTCAACTCCAAATAGAAGTAAGAACGCAAGGGAAAGGGGTACAACAAACCCAGGAAGAAAATGCCCAAGTAATGAATCGGGTGATACAATCCTTATTGGCGTTAAATATTCCAAGGGAAAACATACAAACAGCAGCTTTTAATATCTTTCCGCAATATGATTTTATAGATGGAAAACAGGTATTCAGAGGATATGAGGTGACGAATGCTATTACAGTAAAACTAGAGGATATTGAAAAAGTGGGTAGTGTAATCGATACTGCGGTGGCAAGTGGTGCGAATAGTGTATCGTCTATTCAATTTGGTTTAGATAACCCAGAGGTTGTTTACCAACAGGCGCTTCAGAAAGCACTTCAACATGCTCAAGTTAATGCGCAAACAATTGCTCAGACGATGAAGCTCACATTATATCCACAACCAATTTCTATCGTGGAGGAGCACCAGCAAAATGGGCCAGAACTGTATAAAACACTCTCGATAGCTAGTTCGCAGATGGGAACACCTATTGAGCAAGGGAAAATTTCTGTAAGTGCAACCGTTACTGTAAAATTTCAGTATTAATAAATGAAAGACCAAAAATCCCCGTATGTTAGTTTATACACGGGGATTTTTGGTCGTACTAAATATTAAATTTCGAAACCCTAATTTGTAAGTCCTCGGCAAGGTTTGCTAGAGAGACAGCTGCTGCTGTTACTTCTTCCATTGAGGCTAGCTGCTCTTCTGAAGCCGCAGCAACAGAAGATGAACTATCAAATGTTTCACTTGCTACTGTAGACATATTATTAGCATGGTTAGCAACATCTTTAACAATTATATGAATGTTATTTGTGATGGATGATATGTCTCCAACTTGTTCTTTTACTAGTTCTACCGATGTCAGGATATCATGGAACGTTACTTCCGTGTGATGGGCAATTGTAAGCCCAGAGTCAACTTTTTCCTTTACTCCATTAATGGATGTTACTGTTTTCTTTGTCTCACTTTCAATTTCGGTAGCAATTTCGGAAATATCAGAGACCGATTTTCTCGTTTGTTCGGACAGTTTCCTCACTTCATCTGCAACTACTGCAAAGCCTTTACCCGCTTCACCAGCACGTGCTGCTTCAATGGCTGCATTTAGAGCGAGCAAATTCGTTTGATCCGCGATGTCCGTAATAAGTTTGAGGATGTGCACAATTTCTTTAGAACGGTCATTGAGTGTGACAAGCGCCTGATCTGTTTCTAATACAGCATCATTTATTAATCTCATCTGTGCTACTGTATCTTGAACGAATGCGGAACCTTGCATGGTTTTCTCATTAGTTGCAATCGTTATTTTCATTGTATCTTTTGCTTTTTCCGCAATTTGAGTAATTGCATTTGCGCTTTCCTCTGCAAAGCGAGCAGATTCTTTTGCCATATTTGTTTGATGCTCTGCTCCTTCAGAAACTTGTTGGATAGAAGAGGATATCAATTCAGTACCCTTCATCGTCTCATCTGCACTTGCCATTAGTTCTTCTGCAGAAGCGGCTACTTGATTGGAGCTATCAGAGACGTGCGTGATCACTTCTCTTAAATTCATAGTCATTTGTTCAAAGGACTTTTGCAGTGTTGCCACTTCATCCCGGGTTTTTACTTGTACAATATCGACTGCAAGATTCCCGTTGGCAATTTCCTCTGCATTCTTAGTGATGTCACGGATTGGACGAACAATCCTATTGGTAAAGATAATCACCAAAGTGATACTACCAACTAACAACAGCACTACTAAAATAATGGAAATAGAAATAATGCCATCAATTTTGGTTTGCAAATTGCTCTGCATAATCGAATATTCTGTAGTAATATTTCTTTTTAATTGAATAACGTCATTTATAAGTCCTTTTGTACGCGTGGATTGTCGCTTAATCTCGGCAAGATTTTGTTCCGTAATTGCTTGATTGGAATAACTTAATATTTCTTCATACTTTTTAGAGATATTAGTATTCAATTGTTTCTGTTCCGATGTTGTTAGGGAAGATGATAGTTCATCATTGATCGATTGAGTAGAAGCTAAATCGACCTCTATATCATTTTTATTGCTTTCTGATATATTGAGCGAGTATACACTTAACGATTTTTGTAAGCTTTTTGCTGAACTATTTAACTCTTCGACTTTCACTAAAGCTTTTACAATTTCTTCTGTCGAAGATTTTAATGCCGATAGTTGAATTATGTTATAGCCGATAATACAGGCAGATAGTAGCAACGGGATAATAGATATCATTAATATCTTCTGTTTAAGCTTCATATTCTAGTCACCTTATTTCTATTGTAGTATTGTTATAGAACCATTTGCGATATCTTCTTGTAGTTTAGCTATCCGATTTTTCTCAGCGGCCGATAATTCGATTACACGAATAGGTGCAATACTTACACCATTTTCCTTTATGCCTAGTATTTGATTTTTCTCAGATATTTTACCGTCTTCGACTAGTTCTTGTATGGTATTGAAAATAGCAATGTCCACTTGTTTTAGCATAGAAGAGACAATCGAATTCTCCGCCAAGTAAAACTGATCGCTGTCTACTCCAAATGTATAGATGCCTAAGCGTTGAGATTCCTTTATAACGCCAACTCCTGTGAAGCCTGCAGCAGGGTAGATATAGTCAGCTTTGGCTGAAATCATTTCTTTTGCAATGCTTTCACCCAATTTATCATTGCCGAAGTCATTCGCGTATTCGAATAACACTAGTGCCTCTGGATTTTCAGATTTTACACCTGCTGTAAAGCCTTTTTCAAATTTATGGATGAGCGGAACATCCTCACCTCCAACAAATCCAACAACATTACTTGTTGTTTTCATACCAGCTATTGCTCCTAACAAAAACGAGGCTTCCTCTTCTTTAAATGTTACGTTGTTGACATTGGGTAGGTCAGATTGAGCATCTATTAGTAAAAATGATGTTTCTGGATATTTCTTTGCAATCATTTCAAGGTCTTCTTGGACGGAAAATCCAAGGCCAATAATTAGATCGTTACCAGATTTCACTAGCCCCTCTATTCCTTTTGCATATGTCTCTGTTTCTTGGATTTCTTTATACTCAAATGAGATATTCAGCTCATCCCGTGCTTTTTCTAAGCCCGCAAATCCTAAATCAGAGAATGATTGATCTCCAAGCCCTGCATCCGAAAGCATAATCCCAATTTTTAATTGTTGATCCTCTAAAGTGGGTTCCTTCTCCTTGCATCCCGTAATAATTAATAAAGAGATAAATAATAATGAAATAATAAGACCTTTCTTCATACAGACACTCCTAATGACAAATAATTGGTATTCTTGACTAATATCGTCTCATAATCAATATACTAAAGCCGTTTTATGTACATTAATAATTCAGAAATTTGGGGTGGAACAATAAAAAAAGAGCCATTTGGCTCCTTTTTTGAGAAAGTATAAATTTGGTTTTATTGTTGATTCCAAACAACAAGTTTTGTATCTGTCATTTCCTGAATTGCATATTTTATGCCCTCTTTACCAGTACCGCTATCTTTCACACCCCCATATGGCATTTGGTCGACACGATAGGTAGGGATATCATTAATCATGACACCCCCAACTTGTAGCTCTTTGGAGGCTTTAAAAGCAGTCGAAATATCATTTGTGAAAATACCAGCCTGAAGGCCAAAGTTGGAATTGTTAATAGCATCAATACCCTCATCTATAGAAGAGATGCGGTTTACTAAAACGATTGGAGCAAAAACTTCTTGGCAAGACACCTTAGAGTCTGCACCCACATTAGTTAAAATTGTAGGCAAGAAAATACCATTTTCTATCATGCCTCCAGAAATAACCTTAGATCCTTGTTCCACTGCTTCTTGTACCCAACTTAGCGCTCGTTCTTGTTCGTCCGGGTGAATCATAGCAGAAATATCTGTTGACTCATCTTCTGGATTTCCAATTACCAACTGGTTCGTTAAAGTAGAAAATTTCTCGATAAATTCATCATATACTTCATCCATTACATATGTGCGTTGTAAAGAAATACAAACCTGACCTTGGTTAGAGAATGCACCCATCACACATTTTGGAACAATTTGGGCTAAGTCTACATTTTTGTCGATTATCAATCCGGAATTAGAGCCTAGTTCAAGTGCTACTTTCTTCAATCCTGCTCTATCCCGAATCCCTTTTCCGACTGCAGGACTACCAGTAAAAGTAATCATTTTTACTTTATCACTTTTTATTAGGGCATCTCCAATTGTTTTTCCGCTACCTGTCACTACATTAAAGGCACCCTTTGGCAATGCTGTTTGATCGATTAACTCCGCTAAAAAGAGTGCAGAAAGGGGAGTCTGTGAGGCAGGTTTCAGAACAATTGTATTACCCGCAGCAATGGCAGGACCGACTTTATGTGCCACTAAATTTTGTGGGAAATTAAATGGTGTAATCGCACCAACTACTCCAATTGGCTGCTCAATAGTATACCCAAAACGGTTCGCTCCATTTTGAGCAGCATCCATAGGAATCATTTCTCCAGTTAGTCGCTTAGCTTCCTCCGCGGCAAATTTATAAGTTTCAATAGTTCGGTCAATTTCCCCTAAAGCATACTTAATCGGTTTTGAAGCCTCTAAGGAAATTATTTCCGCAGCCTTTTGACGATGATCAATAAACAGTTGTGCAATATGCTCTAAAACTGCAGCTCGTTCATATGCAGTTAAGGCAGTCATTTGTTTTCTTGCTTCATCTGCTATGTCAATTGCTTTATTTACTTCCTGCTGAGATGCTTGTGGAATCTGTGCTATTACTTCCTTCGTGTGAGGAGAGTGAAGCTCCTTATATTTATTTGAAGATACCCATTTACCATTCACATAATATTGTCTTTTCATCGAATCATCCTTTCAAAATTCTACTTTCTTAATACTTATAGATCTCATGATTCTAACTATAACTTTACTATACCCATTTATAACAGTCATAAAAAAAGCTTGATGGATATCCATCAAGCGGTAACTAATATTATTATTAATCGTCAAAATGATCGTCGTCATTATCAAGCTCCGACTCTAGAATTTCTCCAGAGCTAGCATCGATTGTAAACTCTGCATTTCCTTTAGCAGTACGAAGTTCTAATTCATATTCAAATCGGCCATTATCAGAATCTAAATCGATTTCTACTAATGTACCTTCGAATTGTTTTTGAGCAATTTCAATTGCTTCAGCTTCTGTAATAAGTTTAGTATTTGCTGTTATATTATGCGGAACATCGTCGTCATCATCTTGGTTATCGTTATCTTCTCTTACATTTAAGACCTTTGCGTTATAGGCATCTATTCGTACTTCGAATTCTTTTGACTTTTCTCCATTTATATCTACTTCATAAAATGTTTTTCCATTATTTTTTTCAAGACCTATACTTTCAATTGTGCCTTTAGCTTCGTTCAGTGCTACTTCTTTAGCTTTTTCGAAACCGATTAATTTTTCACTTTGCGTTTTACTAAGATTTAGATTGTCGTCATCTGCCAAAGCATTAATCCCAATTCCACCACTAATTATAAGTACAGCTGCTAATGAACCAATTACTAATTTTTTCATTTTATTGTCCTCCTAAGTTTTGTTTGCCTTACATGTATTACTATATACAGCAAAAAAGAAAGGACGGGGAGCGGAAGGTTAAAATTTGGATAGAATTTAACATTATACTCATAAAAGGTTTAGATGAAATTCCGGTTTCTAGGTAATCACCAACATTCACTAAACTAAACATCTGCTGAACGACGGCATCGCAATAAAATAATTTTGTGTAGTAAATTTAACAAAAAAGAAAAGCTGGTAGCGGCAGCAGCCACACCAACCTTGTCTAACTAGTTCTCCCAATTTACCGATTTCACCTTACCTGTATATGCGTCAACTTCGACAACTGCTTCACGATCTTCATCTCCATTTTCAAACTCAACTTCTACTAAATAATAAGGTGGTTGACCAGTAGGTTGATGAAGTTCTGCATCATCATCGGCGATACCTTTTAAATGGGTAGCAGCTATAGTAAGTGCCTCTTTCTCAGTGATTAGGATATTTTCAGTTGAGACAGGAGCTACTGGAGCCTGCGAAGAATCTATTATGGCACCATTATACGGATCAACTTTTAGATTGAATTCAACATTTCCCTTGTGCACAACGACTTCATAGTAAGGATTCTTTTCATTTATAAAAAGTACGGATTGAATCTCACCTTGAGTAGCAATTTTCTTTTTGATCTGCGCTTCCGTAAGTGTTTCAACAGCTAGGGGCACTTCCTCAGTCGATATTTGTTTGAGGGAAAGAATAGTTCCATTGTTGGTATCCATGCTAATAGCATAAACTCCGTTTTCCATTTGCATGTCAATTTCATATTCGTTCTCCGATTTAGTCGTACGAATTATTTCGCCAGGGTATTTTGTAAGTGCTGCGGATTTCAATTCCTCTTCTGTAAGTGGCTTAGAAGAGAAAGGGGAAAGCCAAAGCACTCCAACTACTATCAAAATAATTAGCGTTACTCCTCCGATTATATAACCGTTCTTACTTATTTTCATCGTGTCTCACCTCATGGTTAAGTTTGTTGGCTATAGTATATAACGCAAAAGTAAGAATTTGGGGAGAGCAGCTATTTTTCTTTTGGCAGAAACAGCGTCACAGTTGTTCCTTGTTTTTCTTTACTGTTTATTTCAATTCGTGCACCGAGTGCATCAGTTATATCTTTTGCCATAGTTAAGCCGAGACCGGATCCACCTTGCTTACGACTTCGTGCCTGATCAACGCGATAAAATCGATCAAACACTTTAGGTAAATCCTCATTAGGAATGCCAACTCCTCTATCCTGAATTTGAATAGTCAAATCTTTATCTGTTTGACCTATACGAACAGTAATCTTACCATCACTGTATTTACGTGCATTGTCTAAGAAGATAAACAGTAATTGCTTTAGTTTTTGAATATCTGTGTAACCGACTGTTTGATGGTTACCTTCCATCTCTACTTCTCGCTGATAAGTAGTTTGGAACGTGGTTACTGTCTCTTGGACAAGCTGGGTAATATTAATCTGCTCTAATTGAATATTCCATGGCTCCTGCTTTGCTATCGACAAAAGCTGTTCTGTCATTTCTCGCATTCGTATTGCTTCAGAGTGGATAGCATCAATGGATTCTTCAAATAAGTCAGGACGTTCTAAACCTCGACGCTTCAGTAAGTCTGCATAATTTTCGATAATAGTTAGGGGAGTCCGAAGTTCATGAGATGCATTGGAGACAAATTGCTCCTGCTTTTCGTAGTTCGTTTGGAGCAACACCATCATGTGATTGAACGTTTTACCCATCTCGACTAGCTCACCTTCGTTAGTATCCTCTAACTTCAGTTGCTGAAATTGGCCGCTTTTTTGAATTTCCTTCATTGTGTTAATCATTGTACGGATAGGTTGAATAATTAAATTGCTTAAAATTCGGCTAGAAATAAGGGTCGGTACAATTGCGATAACTGTAACAACGATTAAAATAATAGCTAAAATGTGGATCATCTCATTAGTAGCAGCTATGCTTGTTGTCACTTGTATATTCACGACGGACCCGTCAATCCAAACAATAGGAACTGATACGAAAACATACGGTGAACCCTCATACGTTATCAACTTACTAACTTCTCCTCTGTAAAAGCTACTTACCCGCGCACCTAGTTTTTCTTCAGAAGGGGAGGTGAATTTACCATCACTTGTTAAATCCTCTTTTAACAATTGAATCATTCCGTCTACGGGTACGTTAGCGCGTAAAAGCTCTCTCGGCGCAATACGGTCAACTGCACCTCTAATATCGGTGACGACCCTTTCAACCTCGGCGTGCGTACGCTCGAGTTCATTTTCTTTTATCAAATGACTGAACACAAAATAGATAGAAGTGTTCATAATTAGGAGCAGCACGATAAATAATACCGACGTGTATAAGTTTATTTTATTGCGTAGTTTCATGTGGCTTCCTTCAGGACATATCCTACGCCTCTAACTGTATGAATGAGTGAAGCATCAAAATCTGCATCAATTTTTTTACGCAAATATCGGATATAAACGTCGACGATTTTTGTATCACCATAATAGTCATAGCCCCAGACAGCTTCTAGAATTTGTCCACGTTCTAACACTTGTCTTTGGTTTTTCAATAAATATAGAAGTAAATCATATTCCTTTGGTGTCAAACTGACGTTTAAATCATTTCTAATAACTTCCCTTGTTTTATCATTTAATCGCAAATCACTAACTTGAAGCCACTCTTCATCAAGCGGACTTGAAGCGGGTGTTGCTTGGCTCATCCTAAGCACAGCGCGTATTCTAGCAAGTAATTCTTCCATTCTAAAAGGTTTTGTTATGTAGTCACTGGCACCAAGGTCAAGACCGGAAACCTTGTCCTCAATAGAGTCCTTGGCCGTCAATAATATAATTGGGACAGATGAATTTTTCCCTCGAATGCGTCGAAGTAATTCAATTCCGCTCATACCTGGCAACATTATATCTAATAATATCAAATCCCATTTTTGGGAAAGGAACATTTCAAAAGCTTCAATTCCATCCAATGCCTTACCTGTTTCATATCCTTCATATTCTAATTCAATTTCGAGTAGCCTAACAATTTTTTCTTCATCTTCTACAATTAGAATAGATTCTTTAGACAAAATAATCCCACCTTTCGAATCTTTATGTAATCCCATTATATCAATAATGGTTGACTAGTGAGAACGTAAGGGATTGCGCATCCTTAAACTAGAAGCATGAATAGCTTTTCACTTTTTATCTTTATCGTTGCTTAATGGTTTACTTGATGTAAAAGGTGGTTGGATTCAATCACCTGAAGGTTTTTTATGGTTTATTTTCTCACCAATGGTTTTTGCCATCGGCGTTCCATGGAGGGAAGCGGTGCAAGCAGGTTTCTTAAATGAATTTGTGCCTATTCATCATTTACACTTATGTAAATATAAGTTTTCAACTATCTATAAACAGTTTAGACCCAGTTTAGACCCAAAGTTTAAGGGAATAATTAGTTAAGATTAAGTCTATAGAAAGTGAGGAGAATTATTTTGCAAATGTCTTATGAAGAGTGCATCAAGGCATGCCAGGAGTGTTTAGAGGCATGTAATAATTGTTTTCAAGCCTGCCTAGGTGAAGATCACGTACAAATGATGGTGGATTGTATTAAGCTAGATCGTGAATGTGCGGATATTTGCAGTTATGCTGTTCAGGCAATGACTCGTAATAGCCCATTCGTCCAGGAGATTTGTGCTCTATGTGCTAAAATTTGTGAGGATTGTGCAGAAGAGTGTGCAAAACACGACCATGAACATTGTAAACGCTGTGCAGAGGCTTGCCGAACATGTGCTGAAGCTTGTCGTCAAATGACTGCATAAACATAGTTATTCAAACCCTTCCGCTTCATGCGGAGGGGTTTTTATATGTATAAGTTTTAATCAGGTCCAATAGGGAAAAGATGAGGAGGAAAGTTCTAGAAGAGAGGATGATTGGTCATGAATAATAGTTTTCCACGTGAAGAAGGAATGGACCACAGTCTGAGTTTGTTAAGAGAAGGATATATGTACATTCCAAATAGAAAGAAAAGTTTCGCTTCCAACATATTTGAAACACGATTATTGGGACAAAGTGCAATTTGTATGAGTGGAGAAAAAGCAGCAGAATTATTTTATGATGAAGAAAAATTTATGAGAAATGGTGTAGCACCGAAACGTTTGCAAAAGACACTGTTTGGCGAAGAAGGGGTACAAACATTAGATGATGAAACACATCGACATCGTAAGTCGATGTTTATGTCATTGATGACAAAGGGCCGCCTTGAAGTATTACATGAGATTACTGAAGTACAATGGCAACTTGCTGCAAAGAAATGGGAGCAAATGGAACAGATCATCTTATATGATGAGGCAAAAGAAATCATGTGTAGAGTAGCATGTGAATGGGGAGGAGTCTCGATTAAAGAAGAGGAATTTAAAGAAAAAGCGGAGCAGCTAGCTGCCTTATTTGAATCTCCAACCGCTCTTGGTCCTCAGCATTGGAAGGGAAGACATGCCCGTAAACAGATAGAACAGTGGTTAGGTGGGTTAGTTAAACAAGTTCGCGATGGAAGTCTTAATCCGCCCGAAGGTACTGCTCTACGTGAAATCTCTTTGCACAAAGACTTAGAAGGTAAATGGTTAGATGAAAAAGTTGCTGCTGTTGAGGTAGCAAACATATTAAGGCCAATTGTGGCAATTGCCATTTATATTAACTTTACTGCATTAGCAATTCACCATTACCCAGAACAAAAAGAAAAACTGGAAACAGCAGGTGCTCAGTATTTTCAAATGTTTGTTCAAGAAGTAAGACGTTTTTATCCGTTCTTTCCGATGGCTGCAGCTAAAGTTAGAAAAGACTTTGTTTGGGAAGGGTATTCATTTAAGGAAGGAACATTGACGTTACTTGACTTGTATGGAACAAATCATGATGCAGAATTGTGGGAAAATCCAGATTTATTTAATCCCTATCGGTTTTCTGGATGGGATAAAAGCCCATTCGATTTTATACCGCAAGGTGGGGGAGATTATATGATGGGGCACCGTTGTGCTGGGGAATTTGTGACTATTGAAATAATGGAAGTATCCCTAAATTATTTAGTTAATCACCTAACTTACCAACTTCCAGAACAAGATTTGAGTTATAGCCTAGTTAGTATGCCTAGTATCCCGAAAAGCGGGATTATCATGAAAAGTGTTCGAGTAAAATGAAGTAATCGCGCTCTATAAAAACGGGCTAACAAACACTCGGTCTTAAACCTAATTTTATATTTTCGAGAATGCTCTGGACATACTTATTTCCATAGTAATCCTCTTAGAAACAGGTAAAAAGATACTTTGTTATAATAAAATCCCGAGTGTTAAATATGCACTCGGGAACCAATGGAAGATTACTGAAAATATTAGCTCAAACCAAATTCATTAATTAGTGATGCTAAGCCGCCTTGGAATCCGCTTCCAATTGCATTGAATTTCCACTCATTATTGTGGCGATATATTTCTCCTACAACAAGTGCTGTTTCAATTGAAAAGTCTTCACCTAGGTCATAGCGAACAATTTCTTCGTTCGTATCTTCATTGACAATTCGTATAAAAGCGTTTGAAACTTGGCCGAAATTTTGTTTGCGTTGGTCTGCATCATGAATAGTTACAGTAAAAACGACTTTTTGCACAATACTAGGAACAAGTGGTAGTTTAACTAGTAGTTGCTCATCGTCCCCGTCCCCGTCCCCAGTACGGTTATCCCCAGTGTGGATAACTGAACCTTCTTCACTTTGGAGGTTATTATAAAAGATAAAGCTTTTTTCGTTAAAGGCTTTACCATTTCCGTCTACGATAAACGCGGAAGCATCTAAGTCGAAATCCTCTCCACCACTATATCTATTCGTATCCCAGCCTAGTCCAACTAAGACATTCGTTAATCCTGGATTCGTTTTCGTTAAATCAATTTTTTGTCCCTTTGAAAGGTTAATAACTGACATTTTGTTTCCCCCTCATCCAATTTTAAAGTTATTTTCTTTGTCCGTTTTCATACTTCTTTTGTAATTCTTCTAGGCGAAGACGACCTTCTTCTCTCATTTTACGATTTTCTTCTTCGATTGCTTTAGTTTCGTTCATCCCACGCATAATAGTATCCCATGTTTGCTCAATTGTTTCGATTTTAATACTAGGCTGCCCGGACATTCTGGCGATATCCACACTTTGCTTGGATATATCATTAGCATTACGAAGTAACATTTCATTTGTTCTACGATCTAGCTCACTCATAGATTGGGCCACTAGATTTTGTCTTTTCGCAGAAATGGCATTAATAAGTCCTGTTTTAAAAATTGGTATAGTTGTTACGAATGCTGAATTTATCTTGCCGATCAACTTCGTATTGCCTCGCTGAAGCATTCTAATCTGTGGTGCCGATTGATAGGAGACCTGTTTAGCCATTTCCAAATCATAAATACGTTGATCTAGAAGTTCAATTGCATTTTGTAAAGAATTTAGTTCCATTAATACTAGCTGATCACCATTTTCAGCTTTTTGCTGTAGGTTAGGCACTAGCTGTCTTAATTGGTTTACTTTTAATTCTCCAGCTACAATATACTTTTCCAATTCCATAAAATAGTTAAAATTTTTGTCGTACAAGTCCTCTAGTGTTACAGTAGATTTTTTCATTTCTGTCTCATACTTCGTTATCTCAACAAATACCTTATCTATTTCGCCGCCCATTGTTTGATACTTGTTGAATAGCTTTTCGATTATTTTCTCGCCTTGTTTAAAGATTTTACCGAAAAGAGAGGGCTTTTGAACAAAATCTTTTTTGTCGAACTTATCCATAATTTTGCCGAGTTGTTTTAAAAGTTCACTAGATTCTTCCATACTACTAGACTTAATCGTGCTTAAAATTTGTCCTGTAAATTTGGAGATTTCATCTGCTGGCTCACGACCGAATTCTAATAGTCCAATCTGATTTTTAGGGTCTATTTTTGCAACAAGCTGTAATACTTGTGGGTCACGTTTCAACTTGGCTTTTAAATCATTACTTTCTTCCATCATTTGTTCTTGTTGTTCAATTTCTAACTTTTGTAATTCCATATTTTTTCCCCCTATTTCTATAGAAACTTCTTGAAAATTTTATGAACTACACTGGGCTCCTTAAAAGGATCGTTAAAACTTCGGTCGTCCATCCAGTGTATATCAAAGGTACCTTCCTGAACCCATTTTTCGATATCAAGATGTCCTTTCGGATTTACGATAATAATATCTAGGCCTAAATGATGCATCATACATAAGGCGTTGGCGTCAGATCTGGAAAGTTCAGGACCTTTCTCCTCATTGTAGATGAATATAGTAGGCACAAATTGAGGATAATCGAATGTTTGTAATAGCCGGATAACAAAATCAGGTAGTACCATGGATTGAGCAAAAGCATATAACTGCAAGTCTTCCGTTGTTTCATTGGACTGTCGATTAAGTATTGGTTCGTTCACATGTTTGGCGATAGTCTCTCCAATGGCGGTTTGCGTGCCAAGTGGAAGTTTGTCGTATGTCCACCAATTGGCAGCTTTCATTTTCTCAGGATCTAACATACCATCTGCTTTTAAAGCATCTCGGTAATGGAAAAGCTGATTGGTTTTTTGTTCCTTCGTGAAAGGGAACTGACGAATAACATGCGTATCGTCTCGTTCTGTTAACGAGTGAACATTATTCCAAAAACGTTTTCTATTTTTGTCTATTCCTAACAGTTTCGCGAAAACTACAGGAATTGTAACTTGTTGGTTACTAACCTGGAAATGGGGACGAATCATTGCTCTTTCTTTAGAGATTAAGAAAGCTTCATCTTCAGTTGTTTTCAAACGGATAGAATTGATGGAATACGATTTAAATTGGAATGGCTTGTAAAGACCCGAATCATCATGATGTAATAGCTCGTTAATCTCTTGAGTTGCTTTAAATGCAACGGTTCCTGCAATTTTCGGCATCTCTTCTGGCAATAGTTTAACATCTTGAGAAACCTTTGGAAAACGATAACTTAGGTCATCCTCAATGGAGAGTAAGGTTTTTGGCCAAGGCTCGTTAGTAGGGTTAAAAATAACCACATGGAATCCAAAGTCAGCTAAATATGTAAGAAACCATTTTTCACTAGGGGTTGCAGTACCATACCAAAGAAAAGCTGGCATCCCCTGTACGAAGTCTATTTCTTTTAGTGCAGGCTCTACATGATTGGATATCCATTTCACAAGATCTGTAGTTATCCGACGATATTCATGATGGAGAGTACCTTCTGTGTAGCTTTTTTGTAACTTTTTCAATAAATCAATTAAAACTGTTTTAATTCGTCTATTTAAACCAGGATCTTTTGAATCTGGTAGTAAAGAATAACCATCCAGAAAGGCGACCATTCGATTGGGGGAGAGTCCTTTTTCTTTTTTGTGCAAGTCAAATAACTGATTTAGGGATCTTAACTTCTCGGCAGAAATTTTTTTGTTAAGTGCACCAGTCAAAATGCTTAGTTTTCCTAAGGAATCATTTACTTGTGTATGCAGAATCGAGAAATATTCATCTTCATCTAGGGACATGCCAATATATTGGCAAACTAGTTGAGGATACGTTAAGTTCTCTCCGTCCACTGTTACTTGCGAAGAGTCTCCTAAAGAATCTTTCAACCATCCTCCTATATTAGATGAATCCCACGACTTCATCCTAATGGGATTTAAATTAACCATGGGCTTTCCCTCCTATTCATACATATTATAACAAATAATCGCTTACCTTTTTTAATATTTCTTCTCCAGCTAATACCCCTGCATGATTTGTTATAGAAACGTGAGAGGGGAGATGTCCGCCTTTATGGATTGCTTCGCCGTGAGAGGGGATAAAGCCATAATCGGCATTTAAAACCATATCGAAGTCGAGCATGGAATCTCCGGCGGCAATTACTGTATTTGCAGCAATTCGCTCTTTTACAAATTGAAGAGCTGTAGATTTGTTTATGCAGGTTGGCATGATATATACTTTTCTCCCCTGGTGGGAAAGAGTGAAACCTTGCTGATAGAAGATTTGCGAAAGATTTTCAAAATCTTCGATTGAAAATGCTTGTTCATCAATAATTAAGTACACAAACCATGATTCTGCTTGCATCACTTTAAGAACAAATTTGTTTTTTGTATAGGTATCGAGTTGGGGTAGTACGTCTTCTATGGAGGTACGATTATGCTGCATTTGAGCAATAACTTTATCTGACCATTTTTTAAGGGGTTTACCGTCCTCTAATATGACTGCTCCGTTGGATACAATTGCATATTTGGGTTTTTCTACTGTATGAAATAATCCAGTAATTCGATTGTATTGTTCAGCTGTTCTAGTTGTTACGGGCAAAAAGGTAATAGAGGGGGAAATATCCTTAAATAGCTGAAGCCCTTTATTGGTCATAAATGCAGTGGCTTTTTCTTCTACCCATTCTACAGCTGTAAAATCTTGTTCGCTAACTTCTTGGCCACGTGAATTTTTACTATATATAAGTGTTCGATCTAAATCACTAGCAAATAGGATTGTCATAGCCGATCCTCCGATTCTATCAGTCCGATGGCAAGGTAAAAAAGCCCAGGTACAATTTCTGTAGGAATATTTTTTTCCTTACATAATAGAAGGATATGACGTAGAGATGGGTGTTTATCATCACTAAGTAATATTTTAAAAGGCTTCCTTCTTAATAACACTCTAGTCGTTTCTCCTACACTTGGCTTTACTTTACTAATATCAGCATTTCTATAGAACTTGTGAGCAATCGCTTCTACTTCTTGCATGCCTCTCCAAGTTCGTTCGTTTTTAATGGGAAACTCTTTGCTAAGTTCTTTAATAGTAAGTTCTTGCTCTTGGAATCGACTGGAGATATTAGCGATGAATTCATTGGATACATCCACTTCTTCCAAGTTAGCGTAATACTTTGCTCCGTGATAATCATCTGTTGCTTGAAAAGCATTATTTAGTACAGTTCGACTAACTAATCCAGAGACTGTTGAGTTCAAACAAGCGTTTGGGATTAGAAAGTCTTCTCTAGTACCGAATAAGGTAGCACATTCGCCAGGGTCTGTTAAAACTGCCAGGTCATCATTTAAGTTAAGGTTATTATAGGTTGCATTTAACTTTTGAATGGACTTTGTTAGCTCATTTTGAATAGCGCCTTTCCCTGTCCAACCATCGACGAATTGTATATGACTTTTTGGGTGAAGCTCTCTAATAGTGCGAACAGCCTGCTCATCTATTCCTCTTCCTCTTAGTATAGATATACTAAAGTGGGGCCACTTAAGTTTCAAATACTTTTCCGCATATCGTTTCATTAAAATCCCGATTGGACTTCCTGCTCTTGCAAGGGAAACAATTACTATGTCATCTGTACCTGCAAATTTTCTAACCCGTCTACTTAAAACCCCTACTAATTGTGCGATATGATCTGCCGAATCATGCAAAGCTTGTTGGTATAGCTCTGTATACTCAGATGTCGGTCGATTTTCAATAGGTAAAGATTCGGAGTAGTGACTACCTCTTTGGAATAATTGTTCTCTAGATTCTACGGAAGACTCAATTTGAACATTTGATAAATCTTTCAGTAAAAAAGTTATATCTTCTGAAGGGTAACTCGATTTAACCAATCCATCTGTATTAAAAACCATTATATTTCACCTCTAACTGGCATAGTGAGAGACAACCATGAAACAGGTGCTAACGTCTCTAAATGGGAGAGAAGAGGGAACCAAGTAACAGGGTTCTGAACTGATTCAGAAATAACAATAATTTGCTCCCAATTTGTTTCCGACAGATTATATAGATATTGATCAATACCATTGGAATCCGGCAAACTAAATTTACACTTATGCTGGATAGGGTATAATTCATCGGTTTTTGCTAAGATTGGGCTTCGTGTCGTAGTTTGTACTTTAGTGTTATTACCAAAGGTGAGTGCAAATCTAAGTGGGAAATAGATGTTTTCCCCAATACCTATAACTAAAGTAGATTTATCCCTGTCTAGATTCGGGAGCTTATTGATAAATCTTTCTATCCAACCATCCATTTCTACATGAAGATCACTTGCTAAACCAAATCTTCCCGTGAAGTTGCAGTAGCTACCATGTTCACTCTGATATTTAGAAGTAATTTCTAAAGCTAATTCTTCATCAGCAAACACAGTATGTGATTGCTGATCGTCTAAAAAGAGGGTTTCTTTTTCTTCAATCATTGCTTCATTGAGCAGTTTAAATTGACCACCCATAAAAGTAATAACATCTGCAGAAATATTATGTGTGTTCATGAGGTGGATAAAATCTTGTTGATGTGCTTCGGTTCTCCAGTCCAAAATAGAGAGGATTTTATACCGTTTACCAGGAAAAGAGACATTTAATGCAACGATTAAATTGGACAGTGTAAGACCAGTCGTTATTTCATCATCTATTAACACAATAGTTTCTGCTTCCTTTAATGTTTGTTCAGGTGCATAAACACTGTGAGATGTTGCATGGGAATGTTCTTCTTCAAAGTAAAAGGAAGGTTCCATATGTAGGATTTCTTCTCTAGTAGTATGGATGTAATGAGCATTTTCAAAGTGATGAAATACTGCATGGCCAAGGCCAGTTGCCGTTTCAGCAAATCCAATGAATACGGTCTTGTTTGGTAATTCAGTTTTATATGCGAGAGAGTCCAAGCTCAGTTGTCGATTTGGAATTTCTGAATTAATCATTTGAATAATTTCATTTACTAATGGATGACCGTCTAAACCTTCATCCTCCATAAGCATAGAAGCTAAAATAGTGCCTGTTCCAAGTGAAATGGCTGGATCCACTGCTAAGTGTTTTCCGAGGAGTCGACTTACGAATAAAAATTGTCGTTTTTTGTTTATTCTCACAGCCATTTGGAAAAGAGATTCCGGAGAGAAATTATATGGATTATCTTTAATGTCGATTTCTAGTTTCAAATCTCCGTGTAAATTATAAGTTTTTAATGTATTGAAGGAAGTCGAGTGATGTAACATGTTCTTTTAACACCCCATAGATTTCTGCTTGGGCAATAATCTTTTTAGCCCAGCTATAGTGAGGTTTTACCTCATTCATTTTGTTTCTAGCAGAACTTCGCAAAACTCCGTTTGTACTGGATTCATTTTCTAAGATTAAACACGCATCTTCAAATAACTCTTTAGGTACTATATATCCGCTATTTACAATATTAACCTGAGAAGGATGAATACAGGTTTTACCGTAAAAACCATTTAAAAGGTCTTGCTGAACCTCAGCCCAGAGAATAGACTCTATACTATTTGGATCATTGAATAGACGAAAAGAATCCTGAGATTCAAAGTATTCATAAACTGGACCAGAAACAACAAAGTTATCCTCTTTGCGATTGAATTTATTAAGTATATCGGTCAAACAGTTTGTAATGAGTAGCAACTCATATATTGTTCTGTTTCCTGGTCGTCGTAGACTGAATAGGCTAGTAAAATCCGTCGCACCAACCCGTATAGTCAGTATAAGTTCCTCGAATTGCTTGAAAACTGTATATAGGTTGGAAAGTTCTTGTTCTCTAGTCTCCGTGTAAATAATTTCTTTTGTTTCTAAAATAGGTAGTGCATATAAATGAATAGAGTGTTGACAGTTTAAATTTTGTAGACATAAAAAAAAGTTTGTTGCATTAGAAGAAGTACACTTTGGAAGGACAATTCCTGTAATAAAGCGAATGGTACTCCCTAATAAAGAAGCTATTTTGTCTAAATGTTGAACGGTTCTTACTCGGATAAATAAGAGAGGAATCTCATGTGTATCTAGTGAGCCATTTTGTACTTTCTGTTCCATTGACTTTAATTCATTTACAACATTTAGTTCTGCGTCTAAAAGCTCTGAATCGGAAACAGCATCTTCTAAACAAATGATCGCGCTAGTTAAGTTCTTTAAATTATTATTCGATAGTTTATAGGTGAAATTGGGCATTGAACCTGGTAAGTATAAAGCTGCTCCCATAGCCATCCCTAATTTTTTTCTCTCCATATTGCTGGAGAAGTCGCTAGGTGGTATATGAAAGAATTGACGTATCTCTTTCTCACTAACCCCTCTGAATTGTCTCATATTTTCCACTCCTAAGAATGAAGAAGGGGAGTTATTAGGTATACCCAAATACCTCGGCATTCTTCAGATACTAAAACCTAAAACAAAAAGCAAGGTAGCATGCCCTTGCTTTTTGAGAGAAGTTATTAATTCAAGCCGAAATCTGAAACTAATGCTCCAAGACCGCCTTGGTATCCACTTCCGATTGCGTTGAATTTCCATTCGTTATTATGGCGATATAACTCACCGACAACAACTGCAGTTTCAATGGAGAAATCTTCCCCAAGATCATAGCGAATTATCTCTTCTTGTGTATCTGCATTTAAAATACGTACATATGAATTACTTACTTGACCAAAGTTTTGACCTCTGTCTTCTGCATCGTGAATAGTGATACTAAAAGCAATTTTATCAACAGATGATGGTACAGTGGATAAGTTTATGTTCACTTGCTCGTCATCGCCATCTCCATCACCTGTACGGTTATCTCCTGTATGAACGACAGAACCATTACCACCAGTCGCATTATTATAGAAGATGAAGTCTGCTTCAGTAGCGCATTTTCCATTACTGCCTAGAAGGAATACGGATGAGTCTAAGTCAAAGTCTTTCCCGCCATCGTATTTATTAGTGTCCCAACCTAATCCAACTGTTACATTTACTAAGCCTGGGTTCGATTTTGTTAAATCTACCTTTTGTCCTTTTGATAAGTTAATACCCATTAATAACCACTCCTTATAAGTATTTGTTTGCTATAGAACCGATATCTAAATCTGCTGTACCTTCGCCAATTGCGGAGAACTTCCATTCTGATCCATGACGATATAGTTCACCAGGGAACAAGGAAGTTTTCCCAGCGTAGCTTTCCGTCAAGTTATAATGTATCAATTCTTCTTTACTCCCGCTATCTACTAAGCGGATGAAGGCATTTTGAATAAGCCCAAAATCTTGTTTTCTTTGTGCTGCTTGATAAATATTAACTACAAACACCAACTTATGTACAGAAGGTGAAATAGCACTTAAGTTTACATTTATTACTTCATCGTCACCATCGCCATCACCAGTACGGTTATCGCCGGAATGGACAACACTGCCATCTTTACTAGTTTTGTTTCCAAAATAGACTAAGTTTTCTTTAGATAATAATTTACCTTTTTCATCTAAAAGTATTACGGAGGCATCGCAATCTATTTCAGCGCCAGCAGCACTGCCGCCACCACCCAATAGTCCACCTAAAAATCCGCTTTTTTTCTTTTCTTTTACAACTGGATCCCAACCTAATCCGACCATAACACCAGATAAGGAAGATCTGCCTTTTGTTAAGTCAATTTTTTGACCTTTAACTAAATTAATACCCATTTCTTTACCTCCATTTTCTAGTCATATAATATATACGACGAAATGCTGTAATAAGTTTCAAAAACCAAAGCTTTTATTAGCAGAGGATAGTGTAATTTTATCAGAATTTTTCACCTTTAGCTATTATGTTGAATGATATACATCTAGTTAATATAAATGGAATGATGCATTCGTAATAAAAGTAGAGGAGAAGCAATATGTTTCTGGCAACATATCGCTTCTCCTCTATTATTATTATTATTATTAGTTCTTATTTAAAAACTCTAGTAAGTCTTGATGATTCTCTGGGGTTACTCCGTGCCCATCAGTATACGTTTTAAAAGTCACATTGGCTCCCGTAGTTTCGAAATACTCCTTACTACCTTGTCCCCATTGTGATGGAATTACGTAATCATAGTCCCCATGAGATATAAATATGGATAAGTGAGTAGTGGTTTGCTTACTATATTCTGTTTTTACAAAATCAGGTATATACCCACTTAATGCGACCACTTTACTGATTTCAGGTCCCATTGTTAGTGCTACTGTTTGAGCAAGGATAGCACCTTGACTAAAGCCTAGTATTGTAATGTCCTTAGGATCTAAGTTGTACTCAACTATTGCTTCTCGAATGAAAGCTTGAAGATGCGTGACAACTTTATCAAATACATCTCTTATAGGCTTCCCTATTTCTTCAATCAGGAAGAATGAATAGCCAGGTTTATGTACGATAGGACCCCGTAAGCTAAAAATATGATGCGTATTTTTAAACTCCTTTACTAGCTGAGGTAAATCTTCTTCATTACTCCCCATACCGTGTAGTAAAAATAAGGCTGGTTGTTTTTGATCAGCATTGTTAGGTGCCGTATGGTTAAATGTAAAAGGAGATTTCATATATTATACTTCCCTTCAATTAGAGTATGTCTATCTTATCATAGGTAGGGGGCGAAGCTTGTGGTGAGAGCTTTAACTGATGTTTTTTGCCGTACATATTTACAAGAATGACACTTGCAATAGCTACGAATCCTCCACCAATAGATAGGGCAGAAGGTAGCTCCTGCAACCAAATCCACGTCACAATAATTGCAACGACTGGCTCCAAATACAATGAATTTGAAACGGCGCTTGCCTCACTATAAGACAGCGCCATGGCCCATGTTAAATAAGCAATTGCAGTTGGGAATATCCCTATATAGACTGCAGAGATATTAGCCTCTAACGTTGCGTGTTGTATTCCCTCGAGAAGTCCAGGTGCAAAGAATAAAAAAGGTATCGTACCTACCCAAGTAAAGTAGGCAGTCAATTCAATGGCAGTATACTTTTTATATAAAGGTTTCTGATAAACAAAAAATATTGCGGTAGAAAAGGCTGCCATAATAACGAGAAATACTCCTGGTGAGATACCTAAAGATCCTCCACCTGTCCCTAAAGCAATCATTAGGATGCCGACAAATCCAAATGCTAATCCAAACCAACCAATTCTGCCGAGTCGTTCTTTTAATACGATGATCGCAATAATAGTTGTGAAGATAGGGGCGGAACCAATTAGCATACCTGCGGTTCCTGCAGATATCGATAGTTGCCCAAATGTAACACATAGATGGTATACACTAATCCCGATCAAGCCGAGAATGACTATTTTAAATAGATCTTCCTTGTGAGGTAATCGAAATTGGACTCCAGGCCACAAGGCAATAATAAAGAATATAATAGAAGCAATCAAAAATCGAACTAATATTAAATGCCCTGCAGTATATCCTCCCTGCAAGCTAGCACTAATTGAGGCGAACGAAGAACCCCAAATAGTTACTGAAAATAATGCCAGTATTAACGCTTTTGTATTCAAATATTTCACCAAACTTCCTAATCGGTTTAAAAAATCTTTAATCCTGCAAACAACTAATCCTACAATAATTTTATCATTCGTACAATAGGTGCTATCAACAAGCGAAAACAAGACCTGAGAATCGGCTAGATTCTCAGGTCTTGTTTCACTTCATATGGTAGTTAATCGCAGCAATTCCTAACGTTTTAGCAGCTACTAACATTGCACGTTCATCAAAATCAAACTTGGGGCTATGATGTGGGAAAACATCTCCTTCCGGCATGGCCCCCGTAAAGAAGAAAGTACCTGGAATTTCTTCTAGGTAATAACCAAAGTCCTCACCGATCATCAATAACTCAGATTCAATCACTTCGCTTACTCCTGGAACAGTTCTAGCGATTTCTGCAACATAGTCTGTTTCTTCTAAATGATTAATTACAGGAGGATAGCCTCTTTCATATAGGAAAGAATAAGAGCAATCCGCTGTATAGCAGTTGCCTTCTAAGACGCGTTTTAATTCATTTTCCATTAAATCTCTAACGTCAGGTTTAAATGTGCGAACGGTACCGGTCATTTTCACCGTATCTGCAATAATATTGAATGCGTTATCAGCGATGAAAGATCCTACAGAAAGCACTGCGGATTCAGTAGGATTTACTCGTCTAGAAACTAATTGCTGTAAGTTTACAACTAACTGTGAGGCAACTACGATAGAATCCTTTGTGTCGTGTGGATTTGCACCATGGCCCCCTTTTCCTTGGATAGTGATTGAAAAACGATCTGCTGCTGCCATAATGGGGCCACTTTTATATTCAATGGTACCGAGAGGCGTTTGAGACCATAAATGGGTGCCAAAAATAACATCTACACCTTCCAAACAACCAGCCTCAATCATTGGTTTAGCACCACCAGGAGCATATTCTTCCGCATGCTGATGGATAAATACATATTCACCTGCTAGTTGATCTTTAAATTCATTTATCGTCCGAGCAAGTATTAGTAACGCAGCGGTATGTCCATCGTGACCACAAGCATGCATGACTCCTGGAACGGTTGATTTATAAGGGACATTTTTTTCGTCTTGGATGGGAAGAGCATCGAAGTCTGCTCGCAATGCAACAGTTTTGCCTGGTAAAGTACCTTTTACTCTTGCAACAACCCCATTGCCGCCCACATTTGCCTGGAAAGGTATTTCTAATTCTGTATAGAATTTTTGTATATATTTTGCTGTTTCGACTTCTTGAAACGAAACTTCCGGATGCATATGTAAATAACGCCGAATACTGACCATTTCATCGTATGATGCCTCAAGCTGTTTAATAATATCCATACTCATTTTTAATAATCTCCCCTTATCTGATTTTTCAATAAACAAAGTATATCAGAGATTTAAGTCATTTTTATGAACTTACGCATATTTCACATTAAATAGACCAAGCTATTTTTATAGCAAATCAAAAGGAGGAAAGAAAAAGTGAATAGATTACTCAAACTAGTATTTATGATGCTTCTCATCGGATTACTGACTGCCTGTGGTAATAATAATGATGAAGCGAAAGACAATGGGACAGATAAAACAACAGAAAACACCGATATGGTAGATGAAGACATGAATGGAACAGATGAAGATACTACAAATGGAGATGTTACGAACGAAACTGAGGGACAAAAAGTAGAGGTAGCGGATGAAGTAGCAGATAAAATTACAGAGTTAGAAGAAGTTGAATCAGCAAGTGTGCTTGTCACAGATAATAATGCATACGTAGCTGTAGAGCTTAAGGAAGGCGTAGATGAGTCAGAGGAGTTAAAAACTAAGATTTCAGATGCAGCAAAAGCAGAAAATGGTGATTTCAATAATGTTTATGTATCTGCAAATCCTGATTTTACTAAGCAATTTAAAGACTATGGCGACAGAATTAGAGCAGATGAGCCAATTGAAGGCTTTTTCGATGAATTTACAGATACGGTAGAAAGAGTATTTCCAGACCAAGCTAAGTAATTTTGAAAGAAAAAAACCGATTTCCATGAGGAATCGGTTTTTTCACGTTCATTATAATGCATTACTTCAATCCAATATTTGCTTTTACATCTACTTCTGCATATTTTCGTTGATCTGCTCGAGCCCCAAAAAGTGTGCCAATCCATCCACCTAAGAATCCGAGAGGAACTGAAACTAAAGCAGGATTGGTGAGTGGGAAAAGAGCTTCCCCGGTAAAGGCCATTGAACCGTCCGCAGCCCATAAGTTAGGGCTTAATGCTACAAGTATAAGAGCGGAAAGGAGACCAGTGATTATAGCGGTCAAAGCACCAGTGGTATTAAAGTTTTTCCAGTAAATTGTATAAATGATTACTGGGAGGTTTGCACTTGCTGCAATACAAAATGCAAGAGAAACTAGGAATGCCACGTTCATGGACTGTGCACCGAGTGCTAGCAGTATAGAGAAAGCAGAAACCCCAACAGAAGCAAGACGCGCAGCGTTCATTTGTTGTTTTTCTGTTGCTTTACCTTTTTTGAAAATTTGTCCATATAAATCGTGTGCAAAAGCGGATGCTCCTGAAAGCACCAAGCCAGCTACAACGGCTAAGATTGTAGCAAATGCAACTGCTGAGACAAACGACATTAGAATATCTCCACCTAAAGCCTGTGCTAATAAAGGAGCAGCCATATTTCCAGCCGGATTAGCTGCTATGATTGCATCAGAACCTACAAATGCAGCAGCACCAAATCCTAAGAAAATAGTTAATACATAGAAGATCCCTACAATCCAAGTAGCGTAAACAACGGAGCTACGAGCCGTTTTTGCATCTTTTACAGTAAAGAAACGCATTAGAATATGTGGTAAACCAGCAGTTCCTAGCACTAATGCAATCATCATAGATATCGTATCTAGTCCGTTTGTATATTTCACACCAGGATGTAAATATGCTTCACCATTAGCGGTTATGGATTTCATTTCTGTAAACATGCCTAGAATATTAAAGTTGAATTTCCACAATACTAGGACGGAAATAAGAACAGTGCCGACCATCAACAAGGCAGCTTTTATGATTTGTACCCAGCTAGTTGCAGCCATTCCACCCCATAGTACATAAATAGTCATCATGACACCGACTAAAAGAACAGCAACCCAATAATCGATTCCTAATAATAATTGAATAAGTGCACCTGCACCTACAAGCTGTGCAATCATATAAAACAAAACAATAGTTAATGTACTTATAGCAGCCGCTGCACGAATTTTCTTTTGATCGAACCTAGCAGTAATCATATCTGCAAGAGTATATTTCCCGAGATTTCGTAGTGGCTCAGCTACAATATATAACACAACCAAGTAAGCTACTAAATAACCAATGCTGTAAAAGAAACCATCAAAACCGAAAAGTGCGATTGCGCCTGCGATACCTAAGAAAGAAGCAGCGGATAAGTAATCTCCAGCAATCGCAATTCCATTTTGCCAGCCAGTTAATCCGCCACCAGCTGTATAAAATTCACTGGCTGAGTTTGTACGCTTGGAGGCTATATATGTAACAAATAAAGTTAGTCCAACTATTGCTACAAAAAATGCCAATCCTATTACATTCATTTATAGTCACCAGCCTTTTCTTTTTCAAAAATAATCTCTGCTTCTTTATCAAAATCATTGGCACGGCGGACATAAACCATGCATAATACCCATGTCATTACAAAGAGTGAAAGAGCATAAATCCAAACCCAAGCGATGTCACCAAATGCATTATTATTTAAAATAGTCGTATAAGAAGTCAAAATGGGAAGCAAAATATAACTCAGTAAGAAAAATATTGTTATTGGTAAAATAAATTTGTTTTTCTTTCTTTTCAGGGATTTGAACTCTGTACTTTCTGCAATCGCAGAATAATTAGGCGGACCCCCTTTTTGGGGTATTGTTTTCTTTTTATCTAGAGGTTTCGTCTTATTTAAAGCAGTTTCGGTCTTAATCGCCATGCACGTTCCTCCTAAATTATATTCAATTTTTAGAATTTTCTATCTAAAAACTGTAAATCTATCATAATAAAGATTAATAGAGTAAGCAATTATTAATTCACAAAATATTCATATTTATGTCATAACTCCTATTGATATTATTTAAAAATAGTATTAGCGAAAGATAGATAAGTCGGATTATGCAATTTCTCAGCTAAAAATGATAACATAGATAAGTTGAATAAATTACGTATTTACTTACGATAAAGAAGGAGGTTTGTTCATGAGCCAATCAGCAACCTTAGTTAAGACATTGCGCTGTAATTTAATGATTACTAATAAAGCGCGCAAAGGAATTCAGGAATGGTCAACTGATGAACATGCCTTTTTTAACATACAGAGTTCTTTTGAAGTACATATTGAAAAGCGCCCAGTAAATAATCATGGAAATACATCACTGTCCATATATTTTGATAATGTAGCAAACAATAAGCTCGCTGAAAAAATGGATAACCGTGTAGTAGTGATGGAGTGTATCCTGCAAAAAGACGGTTTACTTGCAACGGGTCTTTATGTGAGAGGTCCGAAGGTTCCTGTTCGTACTAATCGCCGTCTCCCGGTCAATTTAACATTTGTTACTGCTAAAAATAATGGTGCAGGCATGCCGCTAGCATTGCATACAAAAATTCAAGAACTCCCTGTAGCAGAAGAGCGTTCAGAGTATGTAAAAAAACGAATTTCTAGTTGGGAAGGTTATTTGAAGATTCAAGAGCGTAATGCAGATATTGCGGATATAACTAGTCCATACTCTAAACTTATCTTCAATGCAGATTTTAGTCGTATGAGCTTGCAAGGCTGTACGATGAATGCGAACGAATGGAAAAACTTAAGAGGTCTTAGTGTAACGTTAAAAGGTTTCCAAAATGACGTAGGCGATATATTGAAATCAGATCGAGCAAAACAAACAATTGAAATAGAAATAAAGCCAAAATATAGAGAACTTGCAAGGAAAAATCAATGGAATCCCAAATCGAAAGAGGCAGTTTTTAGTAATTTCGCCTCCCTCAGTCAAATTAGACGTCTACGGAAGGGATTTGAAGATTTACAAAATGGGTTAGCTGCCAATCCAAATCTCGAGAAAATTTTATTCGAAGATCGGCCAACCATTCGTGTGAATGCAAAGCGTAAAGAATTAGAATTCCATAACCAGCTAAACGAATTCCAACAAGAAGCGGTAATTGGTGCGATGTCAGCGGAAGATTTATATGTAATTCAAGGTCCGCCTGGCACTGGAAAAACAACAGTCATCTCTGAAATATGTCAACAAAATGCAAAGGCCGGGTTACGTACTCTTGTAGCGTCTCAATCTAATTTAGCAGTAGACAATGCACTTAGTAGATTACTTTCAAACAAAGAAATTCGTATTCTGCGATTCGGTAGGACAGAAAGTATTGAAGAAGAGGGCAAAAGGTTTATCGAAGAAAACGTGGGGCAGTATTGGAAAGAACAAACTTTATCTGCCTTACAAAAAGAGTTGGATGAACACTCTTTAAGAGAAGGTCAGCTCCTTAAACAAATAGCTGGATGTAAGCTTCAAATTGAGGAACTTAGTAAAGAACAAATTTTATTGAAAAAAGCTATTGAACAAAAAGCAGAAGCAAAAGTGGAGTACGAGTTAGGAATAGAAGAGATTAAAAAGTTAAAAAAAGCATTGGTTTTATTAAAAAAAGATCATGAAGAGCTAGAATCAAGACTATACGAAGTACGAGTAAAGTCGGAAGCTTTAGCGCATGAAGTAAATACTATGGAGCAATTCCTTGTGTCTAATCCGACTAAGCAAGAACTTGTCACCGAAATAGACTCTCTTATGGTAGAGATAAAGGGAATTCAAAATCACCTTGTATATAAGGATACGATAGCGTCCCTGCAACAAACAGAAACAAATGTAGAAACATATAGAGAGAAGTATCAAACCGTACTGACAAAGTTAAATCATCTTGAAACGTTAAAGACTGATATAGATTCTATCAAGAAGATAGATCAGCTGAAAAGTACAATGAAAGAGTATGGAATAGAACTATCATCGCAACTACAGCAACAGATGGCTGAATTAGATGAGCTAATAGACAAAATTAAAGCATTCAATGATTGGCAAGATTTAAACTCTCGCTTACACGCTGCTATAGATTATGTAGAAAAGTTACTTCTCAAGTATAAATTCCCTGTTGAAAATGTAAAAAACAACATGGGAAGAAGCGGTATTTTGTTTGATACTGAATATACGGTAAAAGAAATTCATCAGTTTATGAATCGGATGAAGCACATTATGACGGGTGATGATGAACTAACAACCGAAAAGTTAGCTATATTACTGGAAGGATTATATGTAAGAGAAAAATTTGTGATAAAGCAGAAATCAATGATTCAGTTAGTAAAAAATAGTTCCATTACTAAGTTTCAAACGATTAAGTCACAAGTGCTCAGTGATAGCAATAGAGAGTTTATATCACTTCAACATCTTCAAACTGATATAGCTAATAAAACCATAAATGAAAAGAAACAACTAGAGTTTCTTCAAAAGACAGTGAATGAGCTAAAGACGGAGATCGATACAACCAATCTACTCTTGATACACTCGGATTTAAGGGGCAGGAAATCGGAAATCGAAGTCTCTCTTGCCAAATTGAAGAAAACGGAAGAAACGGTTATAAGTTATATGGAACAACTGGAAATGAAAAAGAATCATTTTCAACAGCTAACCAAGGAACTAGAGGGAAAACAAGCTATTCTCCAAGACAACGATCAAAAAATTAAACAAGTGAATGCAGATGGTTTAGAGCAAGAGCGCAAACTAAAAGCTTTAGATGAAATTATACTTCAAAACCCTGAACATGCATTCGATAAAGTAGGGGAAACGATAAAAGAGACTAAAGAAGAAATAGTAAAGCTTCAACTAGAGAAGGATCGCCTTCCAATTACGCAAACAGTGCAAAAAGACTGGCACTCACTATTAAAGGATGCGAATGACCACGATTTAGATGAAATTCGTAAGTTATATGTTCGTCATGCCAATGTTATTGGAACAACATGTGTTGCATCTGCGCGTAAAGAATTTATGGAAAACTACCCTGTTTTTGATGTAGTTATAATAGATGAAGTTTCTAAAGCAACTCCACCTGAATTGCTTTTACCAATGTTAAAAGGCAAGAAAGTTATTCTAGTTGGTGATCATCATCAGCTACCACCTCTTGTTGGAGAGGATACTCTAGATGAAACACTACAGGCTATACTAGAAGAAAGTGAAAATCTAGAGGAAAAAGATGAGTTAAAAAAACTTTTAAAGGAATCATTATTTGAACGGTTATTCAAAAATTTACCTAAGACGAGTAAAACTATGCTAGCAATCCAGTATAGAATGCATGAAAGTATAATGCAGACAATCACTCCGTTTTATGAGGAAGAGAATTATCGACTCCAATGTGGGTTGGTTGATTCAGATTCTGCCCGAGACCACCTACTTGAATCGCGCTACGTGAATAGAAAAGACCATCTGTTATGGATAGATATGCCCAACCAAAAACCGTATTTTGAAGAGCGTATGAAGGATGGGAAAAGTCGTTTTAACCAAGCGGAGTTAGATACTATTCGTGACGTACTAATAGATTTAAATGAGGCTACGGCAATTGCTAAAAAAGAAGGAAGAATGAATCCTGATGAACGTAAAAGTATTGGGGTCATTAGTTTTTACGGAGAGCAGGTCAAGCGAATTGATCGACTTATACAACAGCAGGTTAACTTAACTCATTTGACCTTCCGAACTGGAACTGTAGATAAGTTTCAAGGGATGGAGATGGATGTCATCTTACTAAGTATGGTAAGGAACAATCAAGAAAAGAGTGGAGACATTGGATTTGCTAATGACTACCGTCGCTTAAATGTGGCATTATCAAGAGCAAGAGAGCTGCTTGTTTTAGTAGGAAGCTCCGATATGTTCACTAAACGAGCAAAACAAAAAACTTCTAGAGAAATGTATGGTCGCTTGCTTCAAATTGTAAAAGATAAGAACGGATGGACTAACTTTCAAGGTGCCAGAAAGAAATAATGTTTAGGTTATAGGAGTATATTAAAATGATTGAACTAGAAAAACGCCTCAAAAAAGAGTTACTACAAAATGTTCAAGCTAAAGTAGTTTCATCCACAGCGTGGACGATTCCACTTCATACAATTGAAGTGGAATATAAACCTGTAAAACGTATAAAAATGGATGTTCTAATGAAAATGATGTTGATAACATGTCAAAAAGCAAAAGTAACAAGTGCTATGCAAATTAGTGAGTTACTACTTGTGGAGCAGTTATTTATGGAAGATTTGATCAACATTATGAAGAGAACTCAATTAATAGAAATAAAAAATCAAGTTTATACGTTAACTGAAAAAGGGTTTAAACAACTCAACGATGGAATATTTGAAGAAGAACTAGACGCCCAAAGCCAGAATTTACTTTATAGCCCAAGTCACTCTACTTTTTTACAGGGAGAAATAAAACCGGCATTGGACGGCGAAGAAACGTTGAATCTTTTTCGATATGCCTCGGAGGAAAAAGTAAGATTTAAATGGGAAGAAGACGTACTAGTTGATGCACTTCAAGCAAATGGAATGGAAAAAGTGGATGGAGATCTTCAAACAGTTGTATCTGAAATTGTATCCAATACGGAACTATATGTAGATGATGTTCCTTGTTTTGAATTTATTTTATACAATACATCAGAGGATCTTCTATACGCGCGAGTCTGGAATACATTTCTTGACCAATGGGATGAAACACTCGAAAATGAGTTGAACGAAAAAGAACGAGTTATTTGGCGAGAGAAATTTTTAAATGTGGGTACGTGATTATTTTTATGTGAGAGAGATTCAATGCTATACAAGAGAGAAATTAGCACGAACAAGAGGCATTTATTCCTATACGAGAGGGACACATTCTATACGAGAGAAATTTAATCCTATACGAGAGCAACAGGAAAAGCCTGATTAGCGAACCAATGCTAATCGGGCTTTCTGTAATCATTTCTGGGTATTATAATACTCTTTAATCGGTATAAAAAGTCCGACTTTACCATACTCATCATGATCTAGTGTAGCAAATACAACGCCAATTACTTTCCCTTTGTCATCCAATACAGGGCTGCCACTATTTCCTCTATACACTGGAGCTTCCATCATCATTACAGGGACTTCCCAATCACTTAACTGATAAAAATCGATTACTGTTCCTTCATTCGCAATACCTGTAAATTTAAGTGGATTGCCGATAAAGGTAATAGGATCACCAAATGAGTAAGATGGTTTTTCTGCAAGCTCTAAATAAGGGAGGTCTTTTTCATCTACTTGTAGAATTGCGAGATCTATAGACGGATAGGTTTGTATAACATCTGCTTTAAAACGTCCCGCTTCTGGAAACCCGACTATTACGGTTTTATTGTCATCGACTACATGATAATTGGTGAGAATTTGTCCTTCCTTTGAAATAGAGAATCCAGTTCCCTTGCTATCATCCGTTAAAACAACAACAACGGCTTCCTTATATCGTGCAATATCTTCCTGTGCTGATAACTTAGCGGAAGTTTTGATAAATTCAATGGCTGGAATGGAATAGATCTGAAAAATGATTGCAAATGTATTGATGAATAAGACAACAGCCATTGTCCATAATATCCATTTTGGAAAAGGTCGCTTCGGTTTTGGTCTTGTTTTTTGTAACGCTTCTTTTTCTAATGCTTCTCTTTGTGCTTCTAGAACTAGTATCTGTAATTCTTCATCACTAATGTCTTCGAATTCTTTCTCTATTGATTCCTTGTCCACATCATCACATCCTCTGTAGCTCTTTTTACATTATACCAAATCATTTCCATTGAAATTTGATCGAGAAGAGTATATTATATAAACATAAGCTGCATTGTACGTATGGATATTAAGTTTTAACCTTTAAGCTGTAATAGGGAGTTTTATATAGAGCTGGAATGACACGCCTTGTTCTCTTTTAGACAATAAGGACATGCAGGATAGTATCTGCGAACACCCACTTTGAGGAGTGGTGGTTTAAAACTTTCTAATGAATGTACGGCAAAGGCGGCTTACTTAAAAAGTCTAATATAGCAACACTAATAGAGCACCCTTGCCAGGAATGGTAAGGGTGTTTTTTTGTAGATTTTAAAATGGGGTTGTTTCTGGGGTTGAAAATTCAAATAAACCATCAAGTTAAGGGAAGAAGAAAAGCGGTTTTGCGCAGGTTTGGTAGATATGTGTACAGTCGATATATGGACTTACTAAAATAACGCTAAAACACTCATTCGACAATCACGGAGGAGTGTTTTTTATAGAAGGATAGCAACTATAAGCATCTAAACCCACGCAAGTGTGCTTGAAAGCTCCTATCATAGCCAAAAGAAACCTTGCACAGAGCGGTACGTTTAGGTAGGTTGGGAAAATTTTAACAAACCTTAATGAGCAGTTCAAAACACTTCATTTGACAATAATTTTCGATTTATGATATTATTATCTCGAATTAAAGATTTATTAATTAGAGATATAAAAGTCAAAATTAAATAGAGTATATTTTTCTTAATTATCTCTTCTTTTGATTATTTTAAGAAACTATAGGGAAAAGTAAAGCTATTACTTAGTAAAATATTCACTAAATATCTGTTGAATAAAAACGGTAGTAGTTTAGTAATACTTGCTACTAAGGTGGTGAAATAATAATTGAGTTTTTTTAGTAAACTATTTGGAACGCAGGAACCACAACAAGAGGAGGAAAAAACAATGACAAAATTAAATATAGGTATCATTTTAGGATCAACACGTGAGGGACGCGTTAGTCCACAAGTAGGGGCATGGGTAAAAGAATTAGCTGATAAACGTGGAGATGCAAACTATACAATTATTGATATTGCAGAATATAAACTACCACTTTTAGGTGAAGCAGGCGGCGATGCATCAGGTGCAGCAGCATGGTCAGAAATTATTGCAAAACAAGACGGATTCGTATTTATCGTTCAAGAATACAATCACTCAATCACAGGAGCACTTAAAAATGCTTTAGATTATTTACGTGAAGAGTGGAATAACAAAGCAGCAGGGATCGTATCTTATGGCTCAGTTGGGGGAGCTCGTGCAACTGAACATTTACGTGGCATTTTAAGTGAATTATTAGTAGCGCATGTACGTGTACATCCAGCATTATCATTATTTACAGATTTTGAAAATGGTACAGACTTCAAACCAGCTGCTGTACAAGCAGATTCAGTAAACCAAATGCTAGATCAAGTTATCCCTTGGACAACAGCATTAAATACAATTCGTAAATAATTATTAATATTGTAAAACGCTAAATTATAAAATGTACATGTTTGCATGTACATTTTATAATTTATTAAATAAATTTTGTGCAAAACGTTATCAAATAGATTGAAAGTTTTGCTCAGAACTTATTCCCATTCAAGTGCTTGCAACCAGCTAATAGAGGAGTTGAAACTATTGATTTCGATTGATCCCAAACAAAATAGTGAGCGAGAGAATTATAAACTTTTAATAGGTTCTATTATTCCTAGGCCAATTGCTTTCGTTACTACACAATCGGGTGGTGGAATTGTTAATGGAGCACCATTTAGTTATTTCAATATTGTTTCGTCCAACCCGCCGATGGTGTCACTAGCTATCCAAAGACCAAGTGGTCGAGTAAAAGATACTGCTCGCAATATTTATGATAACCAACAATTTGTTGTCCATATTGTCGATGATGAGAATGTAGCGAAAATCAATGAAACAGCAGCTTCATTGCCTGCTTCAGAAAGTGAAATTGAATTAGCGAATCTAACTTTGGTAGCAAGCGATAATGTTACGGTACCGGGCATAATGGAAGCAAAGGTTCGAATGGAGTGCAGGCTAATACAAGCAATTCCTCTAGGTGGAGAAGAACCTAGTAGTGATTTATTCATAGGGGAAGTAGTTCAGTTTCATATTGATGAAGGAATATATGAAGATGGAAAGGTAGATGCCAAAAGCTTAAATGCTGTCAGTCGTTTAGCAGGAACTAACTATGCGACAATTGGTAAAATATTTTCTCTTGAAAGACCTAAATAGTGAATTTCATTATGTACTGTAATAACACTCTTGCCAATAATGGTGAGAGTGTTTTTTATATGAATCGACCAGCTGTTGAATGAATTATTAGATACTTTACAAATGCATTAAAATGATATTTAATTAATTAGGCTAACTAACTAGTTTTATAATATGAAGGAGGATACTCATCTGAACTCGATGTTTGCTAAATTTAAAATACTGCAAAGACCCTATGCGAATGGTTTACAGCAAGTGTTAGGCCCATATCAAATGTCGGAAGCCCAATGGGGATTAATAAGATATATTTCTGAGGTTGGACCTGCGACAAATTCAGAAATCGCCCTCTACTGGAGTGTCGAGAAGCCATCTGTAACAGCGCTTGCTCAGAAACTTATTGACCAACATCTAATATATGTTGTTTACGGTACGGATAAACGAAAAAAAGTAATGCATTTAACAGAGGAAGGCATAGTTAAATATCAGCAATTAAAGAAAGTAGTACATACTTTTCAAGCTTCTCTTTTAGTAGATATCACGGAGGAAGAGTGTGAGGTAGTGGAAAAGGTATTAGAAAAATTGCAGCAAAATTTTAGGAAGTAGTGGTAGTTTATGAACAAGGAAAAACTTTGGACAAAGGATTTTATAATCGTTTCAACTATAAATTTTTTAGCGACATTAGTATATTTTTTACTACTTGTAACAATCGCATCTTATGCAAAATCGGAATTTGAGGCATCCACCAGTACGGCAGGCTTAGTATCTAGTATTTTTATTATAGGTTCATTAATAGGGAGACTTGGTGCTGGACGTTTCATCGGAATAAAAGGACCGACTACTATATTGTGGGTAGGTCTATCTTTCTTTACTATTACTTCCTTATTTTACTTTTTAGCAAACAGTATCCCGCTACTATTAGTTAACCGTTTAGCACAAGGGGTTGCCGTTGGAATTATAGGTACAGCTACCGGTACCATTGTGGCTCATATATTGCCGAGAGCCCGTAAAGGAGAAGGAATTGGCTATTTTAGTCTAAGCGCTGTACTAGCTACTGCGATTGGTCCTTTTATAGGGATTCTACTATTGAAGATGGAAAATGGATTCACAATCATGTTCACGATGAACCTTGCTTTGTCTATCCTCTGTATATTATTTTTGGCAGCTGTGAAACTAAAATTAGCTCCAATTAAACAACCAGAGAAAACAGAAGTTAAAAGCTCCATTTTATCTCAATTTATCGAACCGAAAGCAGTGCCTATTTCATTTGTGGCATTAATTATTGGGTTTAGTTATTCGGGCGTTATGACATTTTTGTCATTCTATGCAGAGTCCATTAATCTAGTTAGTGCCGCTAGTTATTTCTTTTTAGTGTATGCAATTGTTATTATTATTTCTCGTCCCTTTACAGGTAAACTAATGGATACTAAAGGTGCGAACATAATCGTATACCCATGTATTGTTCTATTTGCTATTGGCATGCTGTTGTTTAGCCAGGCTTCAGCAGGGTGGATGTTACTCCTTGCAGCCGCATTTATAGGTATTGGTTATGGTAACTTTAATTCTGTGGCGCAAACAATAGCAGTTAAAGTAACAGAGCCCCATCGTTTTGGTTTGGCTACTGCAACTTATTTTATTTTATTTGATATTGGTTTAGGGGTAGGACCATATATTTTAGGTTTTATCGTACCTAACACTGGATACCGTACAATCTTTGTAGCAATGGTTGCGGTGATTGTTATTTGTATTCCCGTTTACTATTTATTACACGGAAGAAAAGATAGAGAATTGATGAAGATAGTATAAGTTTTTGTTACAAAAAGCATTAACTAGAAAACGCCTAACGTACAATTCGTTAGGCGTTTCGCTATTTTTTAATATACTCAATCGTTTAGTTTACATTCTAACTTTCCATTTCCATGGATTTTTTTCAGTAGTAAACTTTCAATAGGAAAGATAAATGTCCAAGGCATGCTGTTTCTTGGTTTAATAACTACCTGAGGAATAGTGAAAATATGTTCTGCAACAACTGTTTCGTTTTCCTGGTAGGTAAATTTTTGATGTCGAAAAGTATGTGGTGTATCTGTAAAGTTGTGAATAAGAACAGTGATCAACACCTCACCTTTATAATTCATGGCTTCCCAAATGGGTACCAATTGTATACTCTCTTCACCTTTTTTACTGCTAACTTGAAAAATATCGGTTATCAGTTTTCTGTCATTGATAGCAATGGCCTTCTCCCATGATGCCTCAAATTGTAAACTTTGCAAATTCAAAACTCCTCCATTTAATATCATCTTCCTTAACCATACCAATAAATTTAATAGAATAATATCTTTCATTTTGAGCTGAAATAACCTCATAGTTATTCGACAATTTGGCGAATTTAATTAGTGTTAAAACTTAAGGACTACTAGTTTATAATAGTTTATGAGTATATTGTACTTTCAAATTAAAAATATTCAATAAAAATCGGGAAACACTGTAGATATTGGTTTAAATGACGGTTAAATAAAATAATTATGATAATAAAGACCTATTATTAAACGTTGTTAGAAATGAGGGGACTTGCCCATTTTTTGCGACCGGGTACAATTGATTATTTATTTAAAATGAAAAAAAAGTGGCGTAAAAAAACAAAAAGTTACCAAATCAATAGATATATGGTTAAAAGTGGATTATAAAAGTGTTTTTTAGAATATTAAACTTGCAAAGTAATTACTATTAGCCTAGTGAAAAAATACTAAAAATAGTTTATTTTTATCATTTTTCAATATTCAGATTATTTATGTCAGAATTCGACATTATTTAAGTTTGTATTACTTTATTGTTGTATATACACCAAGAGAAATTTAGATTGTCACCATTGATTCTATTTACCAAAATTTATTGGGAAGGAGGAGAGGGTGTTTTTTTGTGGGCTTTTGATAGTTCAGTTGGTAAAAAAATCTTAATAAAATTCAGGGAGGAATGAAGTTGAGGAAGAAAAAGAGTCAAACTAAAGTTCTTAGTGTTGTTGCTAGTGTACTAATGACGTTTTCGCTTGTTGCACCAAATGTAGTTAGTGCTGAAACGGCAAGCAAACTTCATCAATCGTTCAGGGATTCAAATTCCAATTCTATTTCTGCGAAGGACAAGCTAAACAGTCGATTACTTGAAAGTTTCAAAAGCGATGACAAAGTTACATTTCTAATAAAATTCAAGGAAAAATCAGATTCTTTACAAGTTGCTAGGGAAGCTAAGGAAAGAGCGGGAAAAGCAAATTTATCATCACATAATACCAAGCTTATTCAACGATCGGCAGTTGTATCAGAACTGAAGTCTACTTCCTTAGAATCTCAGCAAACTGTTACAGAATTTCTGGAGCAAGAAGTTGCTAAGGGAAATGCAAAGGATGTTGAGTCATACTATATAGTAAACGGAATGTCTGTTACAGCAACTCAGGAAATTGCTGAAAAATTGGCTACATTCCCAGAGGTAGAAAAAATATTACCAAATGAAACTCGTCAGTTATTTACTACAAAAACAGAGAACGCAGTCGTTCCAAAGGCAGAAACGGCTAATAGAGAGTGGAATGTAGAGCGTGTTAAAGCTCCAGAAGTTTGGGAGATGGGCATCGACGGAGCAGGAACTGTTGTAGCTAGTATTGATACAGGTGTGCAATGGGACCATCCTGCGTTGAAAGAAAAATATCGTGGCTTCAACAAGGCAAGTGGAGCAGTTTCTCATGACTTCAACTGGTTTGATGCAACAGCAGGTCGCGCTACTCCATATGATGACCAAGGGCATGGGACTCATGTTACAGGAACTATGGTTGGTAGTGAACCTAATGGTGCGAACCAAATTGGGGTAGCTCCAGGAGCAAAATATATCGCTGTTAAAGCATTTACTGCAAGTGGTGGATCAGATACTGATTTACTCGAAGCAGCGGAGTGGATTCTAGCTCCAACAGATGCAGCAGGCAATACACGAGTGGATATGGCTCCAGATGTAGTGAATAACTCATGGGGTGGCGGAGCAGGACTTGATGAATGGTACCGTGATGTCGTGATCAATTGGCGTGCAGCAGAAATTTTCCCGGAATTTTCTGCGGGTAATACTACTCTAACAAATCCTGGTGGAGCAGGTTCTGTAGCAGCACCTGCAAACTATCCAGAATCATTTGCAACAGGAGCGACTGATATTAATAATGCAGTAGCAAATTTCTCGTTACGTGGACCTTCTCCGTATGCAGAGATTAAACCAGATGTCTCTGCACCTGGTGTGAATATTCGTTCATCTGTACCAGGTGGGGTTTATGAAGGTGGATGGAATGGTACATCGATGGCAGGACCAGCAGTAGCCGGTGTAGCAGCTTTGCTTAGACAAGTGGATGCTGACATAACTGTGAATGAGATGGAAGAGATTCTGCTTAATACAGCAAACCCATTAACAGATTCTGTATATACAGCAGTTCCGAATCATGGATACGGATATGGATTAGTAGATGCATATGAAGCAGTAGGATCTATTATTACAGGTCTTGGAACATTAAAAGGACAGGTTTCAAAAGAAGGCGATGATACAGAGGGTCCAGTATTTGAACATACTGCTCCGGCTGAGACGTATGAGGGAATGGCTTTACCTCTAACAATATCAGTTACTGATAATATCAGTGTTTCATCAGTTAACTTAAACTATAAAGATGGAAGCGGCGCATGGCAATCAATTGAAGCGGGGCGCACATCTGGAGACTATACGGATGGTGAATACACTGTAGTAGTACCTGGAGAAGTTATAACAGGGGAAACATTTACGTACAAATGGACGATAAATGATTTCGGTAACAATGAGGTAGTTAGTGAAGAATATGGAATCCAAGTTAACCCTGGTATAACAGTTGGTTATTCCCAAGATTTTGAAGCTACACCTGTTGGTTGGACTTCTTTTGGGGAGAAGAATAGCTGGGAATGGGGTATTCCAACAGTAGGTCCTGATGGAGCTTCATCGGGAGAAAAAGTGTACGCTACTAACTTAGACGGAGCATATGAGAGTTCTATGAATGCTACACTCGTTATGCCTCCAGTAGATTTACCAGAAGGAAACTCATACCTACAATTCAAACAATGGCACGAGTTTGAACAATCTTCAGCAGGAAGAGCTTGGGATTATGGTCATGTGTTTATCTCTACAGATCAAGTTGAATGGACACAACTTTTAATGATCCAAGGTACATCTAATGGTTGGATCGACGCAGAGGTTGACTTGACAGACTATGCAGGTCAGCGAGTATACATTGGTTTTAACGCTTTCTCAGACGGAAGTGTTGTAAAAAATGGTTGGTATTTAGATGATGTTGTTTTACAGGATACTTCTCAAACAGGAAAAGTATCAAAAGGTGCAAATAAAGGTAATAACGGCAATAAAGCAGGTAATAGTGGAAATAAAGCAAACAAAGATAATAATAAAGAAACGGATAAAAAATCTTTGAAAGAAGCAATTGACCCTAAAACGATTAAACCTATAGTGCCTACTAAAATAGCACCACCAGTAGTAGAGACAATTGTTAATCCGACACTTCTACCATTAGGTGCTCAAGTAAGCGTCTTAGAATCTGGTCGCTCGGTTTATTCGAACCCGGCAGATGGTACGTATTCGCTTATGCATGGCGCAGGGACATTTACAGCTAAAGCAGAGTCTTACGGATTTGAATCTGAAGAAAAATCTGTAACGATCGAAGCAGATGGCACTTCAACTGCTAACTTTACTTTATCGGAAATTGAAGAAAATACGATAAGTGGCGTAATCACTGATCAATCGACGGGAGAGGGAATTGAAGGAGCAACGATTATCCTTGTAGAAGATGCAAACGTAACTCCAGTAGTAACAGATGCATCTGGTAATTACTCTCTAACTGCTTACGAAGGAGACTACACAATAAAGATAATTGCTCGTGGGTACCATAGCCAAGAAGTTTCAATTACAATTGGTCCTGATGCAACTACACAAAATGTGGCTCTAGAACCCTTCTACACATATCCTGGTGGAGAAATTGGATATGATGACGGAACAGCAGAAAATGCCCGCGCTTTCAATGCAGCAGGAAATGCTTGGGCTGTGAAGATGTCAATGCCTGAAGGGAAAGAGAACGGGATTGTGACAGATGGTGTTTTCCGATTCTGGGATACAGCATGGCCAAACCCAGGTGGAACGGCATTTGCAGTAGAAGTTTGGGATGCTACTGGGGTAGATGGTACACCAGGGAAAAAACTAGCAGGTCCTATAGATGCAACAGCACTTCGTAATGGTGAGTGGACTGTAGTAGATCTTACAGAACATAATATTACGGTAAATGGTGACTTCTTCATGGTGTACGTTCAAACTTTTGCAAATCCAAATACACCTGGTCTTGCAACAGACGAAAATGGAGTAAATGCAGGAAGAAGTTATCAAGGAGTATCTGGAGCATGGTCCCCTTCTCCAGCAGAAGAAGGGAATTATATGATTCGTGCCCGTGTTAGTTATGAAGTTGTTGGTCCAATTATTACATCACCAGAGACTGGTTTAGTAACAAATGAAACGCAGTTTACTGTACAAGGAACTGCTTCACCAACAACTACAATTGAGTTAACACAAAACGGAGAAGATGCAGGCTCAGTAATTGTTGACGAGGCTGGTAAATTCTCTATAGAAACGGAACTGACGGAAGGATCAAATGAATTTGTAGCAGTTTCAGTACTAGATGGTCGAGTAACTGGTCAATCTGAGCCTGCCACTGTTGTTCTTGATACACTAAAACCTGTATTAACTATCGATAGCCCGATTGACGGAGAAAAAACGAATCGTGAAACTGTAACAGTACAAGGTACTATTGCGGATGAGAACCTAGATTTCGTTCATGTTAACGGTCAAGCTGCGGCGGTTTCGAATGGAAAATACTCTAAACGGATTCTTCTAGATGAAGGTGTCAATGAAATTCTAGTAGAGGCTAGTGACAAAGCGGGGAATAGTGAAACGAAAAAAGTCACTGTTACAGCAGACTATAATGCCCCAGAAATTACAAATCTGAAGCCAGAAAATGATCTTTATTTGGCAACAGGTAGAAGCGTTAAAATTGAATTTGACAGCAGCCCAGGATTAAAACCTTCGTTTGTGATCCATATGCCATTAACTAATGTAGGACAAGTGACTAATGCAACTGAGCTACCTATGATGGAGCAAGGCAATGGACATTACGTTGGATATTGGACAGTGCCTGCGGATACTGTTGCGAATGGAGCAGTTGTCGAAGTGAAAGTGGTAGATGAATTCGCAAATGAAACAAGACAAAAAGCGACAGGTAAACTATTTGTCAATGTTCCTGCACCTGCGGGACAGTCCCAAGAAACTGAGACAGAAGTAAAGAAAGATGAACCGGTTCAAGATTCAAAAGAATAAATTTAGCAAAGGTGCCAAAGGGGAAAGTTCCTCTTTGGCATCTTTTTGCTTAGTAAAAGATACTTGTCTTTTCACTGATGGAAGGTTTTACTTTTCTTTTGCATATGATGGCTTAAAGGGGTGTAAAAGTGAAGGATTTTGTTAATGTGTTGTTAAATTTTCTACCACCCACCGCATCTATCCTTGAGTTGTCCGGACTGACTAATAGTCCCGCGGTGTTGTTGGCTGATATCGATAATGACCAAATCAATGAATTAATTGGTGCCTATAAGTATAAAGATCAAAATTACTTAGTGATTTTAAAAAATGTGGATAACCAGTGGCTACCTTTAATACATATAAAAGGAAGTGGATATGGTATTTCAAGTTTAATGGCGGCACCGATTACAACTAATTGGGTGAATACACTTATTGTTGGCTGGCAAATAGGTAGCGAATGGTCCAAGTTAGATTTACTACAATGGATGGATGGAGGCATTATTCAATTGCCCACTTCGAATATAGCTTATAGTAAGTTAGAAGTAGAAGACATGCCTGGTCTATACGGTCCTGATGGTCAAAATGAACTTGCGATATGGATACATGATACAGGCGAAGCCTACAAAGTAGATGTATATCGTTTTGAAGAAAACCAACTAGTTTTAGCTAAGGATGTATATCCATATTATTTTAAAAGGGTAGAAAGTTATTATGAAAGACTACTAAAATCTAATGATTTCTCCTACTATTGGTATTATTTAGCGGAAGCTCAAAAGAAGTCAGGGGATTTCGAGCAGTTTATGATTTCTATTGATAAGGCTCTATCTTTCAGTGAGCCGTACCCTTCACTCGAGTCTTTGTTAAATATGAGGAAGCAAGTGTTAGAGCATATGCAAAATAGTAGGAATAATAATGATGAAATTATTGTGTATTCTAGAGGGGACTTAACTGGGAATGGATTTTTGGACACTGTTTACTTAACTGGAGAAAAAACGGAAGGAAGCCCCTTTTGGCAGAATATCACTTTGAACGTTTTGTATCAACATGAAAATACGTTAGAAAGAATTTATTTAAATCAAAATGTTGGGTATAATCCCACCATCTTTCTTGGAGATTTTACTGGTGATCAAGTGGATGACATTTTAGTTGTTATTGATACTGGAGGAAGTGGAGGGACAATTTATGCATTTGTCTTTTCTTTTACGGATGGGAGTATGCAACAAGTATTTGACGTAGAAGATTTTAACGAAACCTCCAAGTTTCAAGTGCTTTATGAAAATTACTACAAAGTTAAAGTAATTAGCTCTAATCCAAACAAGCAATACGTATTAGATTTAGCATATAAAGGAGAAGAATATTTATCGGAAATCTATGATGGAAATGGAATTTTAAAGGAACCAATTGAGGGGTGGGTTGACCCTGTTGGTGGATTGTACCCGATCGACTTTGCCAGGGACGGTACGTATGAACTGATGGCTTTTCAAGAAATTGCAGGAAGATACCATGCTGATGCAATTGGATATGTTCAAACAGTATTAAAATGGGATGGACAAAAATTTATAGTGGAGAGGCAGAATGTTGCCATCTTTGGAGAGAACTTGTCTATCAAATAGTGAAAGTTAATATAATAAAGGTCGATTTTCTAAGTTAATAGAAAATCGACCTTTACAAAATTTATATGAATTTTTCAGATGCTAATATTATTGTGCAGTTAATCCGCCGTCAATAATGAATTCTGACCCTGTTGAGTAGCTAGACTCATCAGAAGCTAAGAATAGTACCATGTTTGAAACTTCTTCTGGTTGCGCCACGCGTTTTAAAGGAATGTGTTTAGCAAATTCTTCTACAGCTGCTTTTGTATCTTCTTGAACAACCATAGGTGTAGCGATAACTCCTGGATGTACAGAGTTTACGCGGATTCCCATTGGGGCTAAGTTTATCGCAGCTGCTTTCGTCATACCACGAACTGCAAATTTTGTATCAGTGTAACCTACAGCACCAGCCACTAAACCATTCATTGAAGAAATGTTGATGATTGAACCTCCACCAGTTTTCATCATTGAAGTTGCTGCAGTTTTCATACCCAAGAATACTGAGACTTGGTTAATGTCTACGATACGACGATATTCCTCAACTGTAATATCAAGCATATTTTTCGCCATTGTAATACCAGCGTTGTTTACTAATACGTTTACTGGACCGAAAGATTCTTCCGTTTTTGCAATAACTGTTGTCCAATCTTCTTCTGATGTTACATTATGTTTAATGAAAAGGGCATTTTCACCTAATTCGGTAGCAAGTGCATTTCCTTTTTCCTCATTTAAATCTGTTAAAACAACCTTTGCACCATGCTCAATGAATAATTTTGCATGTGCTGCACCCATGCCTTGTGCTGCTCCTGTAATAACTGCTACTTTACCTGATAAACGACTCATATAAAATGCCTCCTAAGATAGATTGATATAATGTGATAGTTGACTATCATGTTTTACACTTTCTAGTAAACAGTTTTTTTATGACAATGTCAATCAATCCGTCTGTTTTAGTTATGCCTCAATATAGCGTAAAAATACATCCTTCATCATGGCCAGCTGCTTGTCCGAAGAAAGCAATGACGAAAGACTGGTACCATGCTTCGTTAAGCTAGATTTAAACGAAAATAAGCTGAAATTTTGCACCATTGTCAAGATAAATACATCCAAATCCACGTCCGATCTTAATGAGCCATCTCGCTGGCCCTGTTCACCTAATGTGAATAAAATGCCGGCTAATCTGCCTCTTGCAGATAAGTACTCCGCATATTGCTCTGGCGATTCCTCCGCAATTTTCTCATATAAATCATAGGACTCGAAAAATTTTGCTAAGCGCAATTGTGGATCGTTTGTCATTTCCATATAATAATCCAAAATTTGATCGATCTTTTCATATGCCGTCACAGTCTGCTCGATAATCTTTCCAATATCCGAGGCCATTTCATCTGTAATCGCATTCGTCGCCGCAATCATTAAATACTCTTTTTTGGGAAAATAGCGAAATAACGTCGCAATCCCTATATTAGCGGCTGTAGCCACATCTTGCATTTGTATTGTTTTTACACCGTGTTCCAAAAATAATTCCTTTGCAATCTGAATAATGTTTTGACGGCGTTGTTGTTTCTGTTGTTCTCGTTTACTCATATTCGTCACTCCACCTGTTCTTCATCCATTGATTGTAACATGTTTGATAGCTATCAACTTATATTCGTATCGTAGTATAGCATCAAGAAATTGCTGAAATTCAGTCGTTAATATTGGATTTTTTATAGCCTAAAACTTTGGATAATAATATATGAAGGAAGTTTTTTACATTGATTGAAATATATCATTTATGTATTCAATGGCAAACAGTATTACAAATAAGGGAAGTTTATATAAATGAATAAGAGAGGAGGTGCCTATAAAATTTGGTCATCTCCTCTTTTTATTTCAATTATTCATTAAAATTGGTTTGCAAAAGTACCCCAATTTTCTACCTTGTTTAAGGGAGGGTATATGGATTGGAAGTGAACTATTATGGAGGAATTATTTAACGTAGGATATGAATGGAAAAGCCTCCTATCTCCATATCTGATTGAATGGCCAATGGTAATTCACGTCTGTATATGTCATTTCGTTTTGCTGCAACAGTCTGAGTAAATTGTCCATCTATATCCAAATCCACATATACATTATATACATATGAACCTCCATGTTTAGTCCATTTACCAAGTACTTCATCTCTCATAAAGGTAATTTTATCGCGGGCAAATTTTAATCCAATTGTTAAAAAAAGGTCCGCAGTAATATCAGAATGTGTCAGTGTGTGCCTCCTAAGATTTATAGGTCCTGTAGAGGTAACTCCATCTCTGAACTCAACAGTAAGTTTATCGGGGTACTCAAGCAACCACTTCCTAATACTTTTTTCTTGATATTATGATATTTCTTCATCGTTTATACGTGGATATTTTTTTGTGTCATTGAACGTGGGGCATAATGAAGTTACTTGGCGGTAACAAAATTAGCAGGAGCTGACGAACTAAAGCATCATTAAGTGATGAACTTGTAGTAAAGACATGGACCTTTTAGAAACATTTAAAATACACTTATGCAATTAAGGTTAAATATATCCTTTCATAAGAAAAACACACCGCATGGCGGTGTGTTTTTTCTTAGAGATAATACTCTCTCTTATTTATTTTCCATTATTTTAGAGCGAATAATGAAGGACATATCATTTGAGCTTTCTAGTGAAAACGAATTTCCCATACCATTTTGCACGTCAATGACAATTTGGAGATGTTGCCAGTAAGAAGAGTTTGAAGTATGCATAAAATATGGTACGTTCATAACTTCACCTATTTTTTCATCTCGGCTACCAAGATAAAAGTCACCCTCTGTCATACAGATTGGTGAAGTCCCATCACAGCAACCTTCTGAATGAACAAATATAAGTTTGCCATGTTGTTTCTGTAGTTGCGTAATTAAGTCTTGAGCTGCAGTTGTCGCAGTGACTTTTTCCATTTTAGAAGAAGCCCATTGATCCTTTATTGTAGCCAACTAAAATACATTTTGTTTGTTGGTAATGAGATAGCATCATTAAGTGGTTTTCACGGCCGATACCGGATTGTTTGTAACCACCGAATGCAGCATGTGCAGGGTATTGGTGGTATGTGTTAGTCCAAACACGACCAGCTTGTACAGCGCGACCTGCACGATAAGCAGTTTCGCCACTACGTGACCATACACCAGCACCTAAGCCGTATACTGTATCATTTGCAATTTCCATTGCATCGTCAAAGTCTTTGAATGTTGTCACAGCTAGAACTGGACCAAATATTTCTTCTTGGAAGATACGCATTTTGTTATTACCTTTGAATACAGTCGGTGCTACATAGTAACCTTCTGCTTGATCGCCGTCTAATTTGTTTTGGTAACCGCCGATTAGTAATTCTGCGCCTTCTTGTTGACCAATTTCAATATAAGAAAGGATTTTATCCATTTGTTGTTTAGAAGCTTGTGCACCCATCATTGTTTCAGTGTCTAGTGGGTTACCAATTTTGATTGCTTTTACGCGTTCTAATACTTTTTCCATGAATTTTTCGTAGATGGATTCATGTATTAATGCACGTGAAGGAGCTGTACAAATTTCACCTGAGTTAAGAGCGAATAATACGAAGCCTTCAATTGCTTTGTCTAAGTACTCATCATCTGCATCCATTACGTCTTGGAAGAAGATATTTGGTGATTTACCACCAAGCTCTAACGTTACAGGGATGATATTTTCTGTTGCATATTGCATAATAGAGCGTCCTACAGCCGTTGAGCCAGTGAATGCAATTTTAGCAATACGTGGATTTGATGCAAGTGGTTTCCCAACTTCTAAACCTGTTCCTTGAACGATGTTGAATACACCTTTTGGTAAAAGATCTTGGATTAACTCGATTAATACACACATAGAAGCTGGTGTTTGTTCAGCAGGCTTCATTACGATACAGTTACCTGCAGCTAAAGCTGGTGCGATTTTCCATGCAGCCATAAGTAATGGGAAGTTCCAAGGAATAATTTGACCAACTACTCCTAGTGGTTCGCTGTAGTGATATGCTACAGTATCGCCGTCGATCTCACTAATACCGCCTTCTTGTGCACGAATAACTCCTGCGAAATAACGGAAGTGATCAACTATTAAAGGAACGTCAGCATTTAATGTTTCACGTACAGCTTTACCATTGTCCCAAGTTTCAGCAACAGCAATTTTTTCAAGGTTTGCTTCAATACGATCTGCAATTTTATTTAAAATTTGTGAACGGTAAGCAACAGTTGTTTTACCCCAAGCATCTTTTGCAGCGTGTGCAGCATCTAGTGCTAGCTCAACATCTTCCGCTGTAGAGCGTGGTACTGATGTAAATACTTTGCCCGTTACTGGAGATATAACTTCAAGGTATTGTCCTTTAACTGGAGCAACCCATTCTCCACCAATGAAATTTTGATATTGTTCTTTAAAGTTTACTAAAGAACCTTCAGTATTTGGATTTGCATATATCATAATATAGTGCCTCCTAAGATGTGTTTTTGTCATATAATTAACACGTAGTTAGCTAAAAGAAATTCACTACTATATTAGTATACTACTATATTTTTTAAAGAGCCTCTTTTTCAATTTTCGATAAATAGACACATTTAAATAATCTGAGTTAGCCATTTAAATTAAAAGTGAATAATTAGTTATGCCGGTGAGCGTTGTTCTCGCCACACTAGTGAACGCCAGAAGTTTAGCGGTATGAGCCATAGCGAGAGGTCTATCCGCTCATAAGTAAAGTGCGAGCGCCCGACCACATGGCGAACACCCAAGGTTTAGTGATATGCGCCCGAGCAAGTGGTCTATCCGCTCGCAAGCAAGGTACATACGCCCATCCCTAGGTCCTATCCGTCCCATAGCTTTTAATAAGAAGATTTAAAGTGAATTCTTTATACTTATTTTCCGTTCACAAAAATGACAAAAATAATTGACAACTTTGTGAACGTGTTGGATAATATAAGTATAAAGGGGTGTTACAATATGGAATCTTACGTAAAAATGTTGCACGCTACTAAATTGGTCGGAGCTACTTTACTTACAATCGGAATTGCTATTTTTATATATGGATCATTAATAAGTGAGTTTAGTACAGTTATGGGCATTGGAATTGGCGTTGTCATGGGAGCAGTTTTTATCTTTTTAATCGGAATGATATTAGTGGCTTCTGAAGAAATGATTTTGAATTCGAGTAAATATAAAAAAGAGAGCGTTTAGTATAACGCTCTCTTTTGTTTTAATTAGTAAGCTACAAAAAAAGGGGGATCCAGACTCTAGAGTCTAGATCCTCCTTTTTACTTTTCATATACTTACATATCCCAAACCAATACAAGTAGCGTACCGAAGATAGTGAATAAAGCGATGATCAAAGCATAGTAAATATTAATGTAAATTGATCCTTTATCCTTGGTTTCTCCAGCATGCATGAAGACAACGACCTGTAATCCTGCTTGAACGAAAGCAGTTATTAGTAGCACAGTCATGCCCATAGTGTAGGACATGTCAGTAAAGTAAACCAAAAGTGCAACTGCGGTCAGTACGATTGAAAATGCAAAGCCCATTACTTGTTTAACAGGGAATAATTCTTTCATATTACATCATTCCTTTCAAGTAGATGAAGCTGAAGATAAAGATCCAAATGATATCAAGGAAATGCCAGTATAGAGAGAAAATAAATGATTTGTTGGCTGTTTCGGGAGTTAAGCCACGTTTTTTAATCTGGATTAGTATAAATAATCCCCAGAATAATCCCAAAGTTACATGTAAACCATGTGTTCCCAGAGTTGTTAGTAGAGCTGCAGTGAATGCACTAGTTTGAAGCCCAGCCCCAACATGTACATAATGGGTGAACTCATAAATCTCTACTCCTAGGAAAGCAGCTCCTAATAACAATGTAATGATAAAGAATCCCATTGTTGCTTTTTTCTTATTTAACCGCATAGCGTGAATACCAAGACCAATAGTAAAACTACTAGTCAAAAGTAAAATAGTTTCGATTAATACTGGTGTAATTTCAAAAATTTCAGCGCCAGATGGTCCATTACCAATACGATTTTCTAATGTGAAATATGCAGTGAAGAGTGTTGCGAATAGCATAATTTCAGCACCGATGAAGATCCAAAAACCTAGTATTTTCAGGTTATTTTCTTCCGTACTATATTCAAGTGGAAGCGAGTTATCTACCTTCATTTTTTAGCACCTCGCAATCTTGTTTCCGTTTCTTTAATTTCTTCTACAGATATATATCTTCCGTGATCTTGCTCGAATGAACGGTAAACTAAACAAGCTAATATACCGATTAAGGAGACAATTACCACTGGCCATATACTAAATACCATAGCGAAACCAAATACAAAGAACATACAACTCATGATAAATGGTAAACCACTATTATTTGGCATATGAATCTTTTCTATCTCGCCTTTAAATAACTCATGTCCGTTTTTCTTAGAATCCCAGAATGCTTGTGTAGAAGCAACCTGTGGTGTAATTGCAAAGTTATACTCTGGTATTGGGGTATGCGTCGACCATTCAAGTGAACGTGCATCCCAAGGATCATTACCGATATCTCTAGGTGAATAACGAATACTATAGTAAATATTATAAACAAGTAGAACAAAGGCAATTGCCATAATTGCAGCACCGCCAAATGAAACCATGTTCAGTAGACTAAAACCAGTCGATTCAGAGTACGTATACATACGACGTGCCTGACCATCTAAGCCAGTAATATACATTGGTATAAAGGCTAATACAAAGCCGATTGTAAGTAACCAAGCAGTCCATTTACCAAGTCTCTCATTCAACATAAAGCCAAAGATTTTTGGCCAATAGAATGTCATACCAGCCAGCATAGCGTAAACTACTCCAGGAATAATTACGTTATGGAAGTGGGCCACTAAGAACATCGTATTGTGATATTGATAGTCAGCTGCTGACATCGCAAGCATTACACCGGTAACTCCCCCTAATGTGAAGAGTGGAATAAAGAGCACCGAATAGAGCATTGGTGTTGTAAATTCGATTTTCCCTTTCCATAAGGTGAATAACCAGTTAAATATTTTAACACCGGTTGGAATAGCAATCGCCATCGTTGTAATAGAGAATATACTGTTTGCAAATGGTCCTTGACCCATTGTAAAGAAATGGTGAGCCCAAACGACGAAAGAAAGGACTGAAATAACGACCATTGATGCAACCATCGATTTATATCCGTACAGGTTACGTCGTGCAAATGTTGGAATGATTTCACTGTAAAGACCAAATGCAGGCAATATTAAAATGTATACCTCCGGATGACCCCAAACCCAGAATAGGTTAGCCCAAAGCATATCCATACCACCATTATCGGTAGTGAAGAAATTTGTGCCAAACAATCTATCCATCGTCCCCATTGCTAATAATACTGTTAAGACAGGGAAAGCAAAAACGATAATAACGTTCGCTATGAAAGCTGACCATGTGAACATTGGCATCTTCATAAGAGTCATGCCTGGTGCTCTCATTTTTAATATCGTTGTTATAAAGTTAATACCAGTCATTAGTGTACCGATACCAGCTATTTGAATAGCAATCATGTAATAGTTCGTCCCAACAGACGTACTAAACTCATTACCTGCTAGTGGGAAGTAGGATGTCCATCCTGCATCAGGTGAACCACCTATTATAAATGACAGATTGAATAATCCCATACCCATAAAGAATAACCAAAAACTTAACGCATTTAAGCGTGGAAATGCAACATCTCGTGCTCCAATTTGTAGTGGAACGAGAAAGTTAAAGAAAAATATAATGAACGGCATAGCCATAAATAGGATCATTACGATACCATGCGTTGTGAAGACCTCATTATAATGTTGTGAATCTAAAAATGTATTTTCAGGCATAGAAAGTTGATAACGCATCATAATTCCATCTACGCCACCGCGGAATAGCATAAGTAATGCGGTTAATAAATACATGATACCGATTCGTTTATGGTCAACAGTAGTTATCCATTCGCGCCATAGGTATCCCCATTTCTTGAAGTAGGTTATTCCTACAACAATCGCAAGCATAGTTAGTCCGATACCAACCATGGAAGCGTATATTAAAAAGCTTGGATGTGGTACTGCAAAACGATCAAAGAAATCCATACTTTTTGTAACTCCTTTCAAAAAAATAGTGTGTATTCATCGAGCATTAATGATTTGAATGATCTTGTGTTTCGTGTTCCTCAGGGTGTTCGGAATCTACATCTTCTTTTGCATCCGTATCAGTAGAACCGTGATTATGTTCTGGAGGCGGAGCAAATTCTAAATGTGTTCCCGTATAAGTAGAACGTCCAAGATGCCCGGGTTCTAATAACTCTTCAAATTTTTCTTCTGTAAGAGGTGAAGCTGTTGCGTGTACTTCTTCTACCCATTCCATATACTCTTTAGGGGACATTGCAGTAACTTCAAATGTATTTTCTGCAAATCCAGCTCCACTAAAGTTTGCATTTCTACCCATAAATTCACCTGGTTGATCTGCAGCTAAGTGTAAAGTTGTAACCATGTCAGACATAGCGTATTTTTGACCGCCTAGCTGTGGAATCCAAAAGCTTGTGATTGGACCGTATGAATATAGTTTAAATTCAATAGCACGATCTTCAGGAATATATAGATAGTTAACTGTTTCAATATTTTCTTCTGGATAACTAAAATGCCATTTCCAGTTAGATGAAGAAGCATAAATAACTAAAGGCTCTTGATCTTCGTATCCCGCTGGAGTTGCTTCGACTTCATAGTTACTTTTCACAGAAACAATAGAAAGGAAGATAACTATAATAATAGGAATACCAATACAAATTGCTTCGACTATTGGGCTTCCTTCGATATGTGGTGGCTCGTAATCTTTTGGTTGTTTAGAAGCGCGGTATTTCAGTAAGACAAAAACTAGAATAGCTAAGACGACAATGACGATGCCTAACATAAGCCAAATTGATAGCATAATATCGTCAGCCTGTGTTTTTGCTTGAGGACCTTTTGGATCTAAGACTAATAATGGTTCACAACCTGTTAGCACGGTGGTAATAGTGATAACCATGGTTAAAAGAAGCCATTTCATTTTTAATTTCATTCTTCTACCCCTTCCAAAAATATTTATATAAACGAATAGAAAACAGATGTGGTCTCTGTATGCCTCTATCTTATTACCAGTGCTGCTAAAAACAAAATGATAAAATCCAACTTCACAAAACGTTCATTAAGATGTGAACAAATTAAAGTAAATTGGTAACGTAATTGTGAAGTGTGCGGAGATATAAGGAAATAGAGGAAAAGTGAGCATACTAAAAGGCGACAGAACAACTATATGTTGTTCTGTCGCCTTTACTTTTACTCTATCATTTTTAAAAGGGCTTCTCTTCCAATCATGCCCGGAGTAATACCGAGTTCTTCTGCTTCATAGGTAATGGATTCGAGTGGTGCATCTAGAAGCTGGGTAATTGTTTTTACTCCAACAGCTCTTCCGGCAATAACCTTTCTATCCTTTAACTTTTCATTTAGCAGTGCAACGTCTAAGGCGCCGCACATTATATATCCTTTGTCATTCGTCACAACGAGTAAGTTGGTTTTCGGCAGTTCCACAGAAATCGATAGAAACGTGTGTCCCTCGATATTAATTGGTTCTAGGTTAATCATGAACTAAGCAGTCCTCCTTTTACTATCTCTACAATTTATGTAAACGATAGAAAAAGCGTGTTCATTTTCGGTTCTTCTTAAAGAAAGCATATTAGAATGGACCGTATATTGGGTTAATGTTACTGAAAAGAATGAGTAATACTATTGCCATTCGGCCGCACTTTCCTATTTTGAAGTAAGTACAGTAACGTCAGTAGGGGAAGAGCGTGACTCCACTCCTAAATGAGATACTTTAAGGGACAGGCTAAAGTAGACGTTTAAAGAAAAAGGGGAGAGGGCTATGACATTCACCGTCTCCCTTTCACTCTGTTCTGTCCAAAGCCATCGAAAACGATGGATACATGTAAACCTTACTGCTAACTATATATATTCCATATCTAGTTGGTTACACTGTGTCATAGGTAACCTTTTAAGCCTGTTTTTTCTGCTGATTTTATTTCTTTTTCCAATTCTTCTATGCTTTCAGCACGTTGTTCATTTTTCTTTTTAATGGCAGCGACATCTTCCTTCGGTGCATATTCCATTGCTATTTCGGCTGCTTCCATATGTCTGATTGTTTTCTTAAGCCTTTCTTCACTATTCGCCCGATCATTAGGACCACGTTTGGTTTTAGGCATATCTTTTCCTCCTTTAAATTGATGCTATCAAAAGATAGTGTTCCCGAACCTAACAAGACTATGAACTACCAAGTTAATCCACGAGTGAATAAATACAGGTTGAAGTTGCCATAGTAATCCTTAAGGCAAATGAAGGAGGACTTTAAATGGATCACACGCAAATGAGTTGGAAAGAAGATAATGTTATTGCGCGTTTACACAATTCTGTGGATAATGTGACGCTTGCTGTTGGTCAAGCTTTGACTAATCCTACAGATCGGTCTATCCAAAATGCGAAGGACATGATTGAACGTGCCAATAAGTCGATTGCAATGGCATTAGAAAGTAGAGGGAATTTAGAGCCAATCAGTACGCTTCAGGAACAGCTACATCAAAATGTAGAAAAACTTCATACGTTACACTAATAAGCTGGATTTTTTAAATGCTAACCTACCGTCTTTCCAGGCAGTAGGTTTTTTTCTTAAGACCATGTTGATGATATATTGTTGAAGTATTAAAGTCATTAATCTGACAGATAAATGTTAATATAATAGAAGGGAGTTATATTCTAAATATTCATGTAATTAAAGGGGAGAATACAATGACAAATAATTATCCGAAAAAGTTAAATGAGAGAATCTATATAATCGATGGATTTGATATGGGAGAGTCAGAACGTACCGGTACATATGTCATCGATGAACTAGAACTTACTATTGTAGAAACTGGACCAAGCCCATCGGTAAAGTATGTGAAAAGCGGCTTAGAGTTATTAGGATTTTCATTAGACCAGGTGAAATACATAATCGTTACACATATCCATCTGGATCATGCTGGAGGAGCGGGCCTTTTATTGGAGGAATGTCCAAATGCTCAACTAGTGGTTCACCCAAAAGGAGTAAGACATCTGGCTGAACCAGCGAGGCTAATAGCTGGAGCAAAGGCTGTATATGGGACTAAATTTGAGGAATTATTCAATCCAATTATTCCAATTCCCCAAGAGCGTATGGTTATAAAAAATGATGGGGATATATTGAAAATAGGAGATACGTGTATATTGAAATTTTTTGATACTCCTGGACATGCAAATCATCATTTCTCTATCTATGATCCTGTTAGCAATGGAATGTTTACGGGGGACACAGTTGGCGTTCGATATGAGCAATTGGTATCTGATGGAGTTGACTTCTTCTTGCCATCGACTTCACCAAACCAATTTAATCCAGTCGCTATGCAAAGAGCAATAGAGCTTTTTGCACAAATGAATCTTCAATCTATTTATTATGGGCATTATGGAATGACTAATTCTCCTGAAGAAGCACTTTCTCAAGTATCGATGTGGTTAAATATATTTATGGCAGAAGCAGAAACTGTCTATGAGGAAGATAAAGGATATGAGGAACTAGCGAGTAGATTAGAAAAGTTAGTAAAAAAGCATCTAAGCAATGAAGGAATTTCTGAAAATCATGAAGTATTTAGATTAATTCAATTAGATCTGGAAGTAAGTTCCATGGGAATAATTGATTATTTGACGAAACAAGATAAGGCTAAAGCCGATTATTGAATTTGTATTTACGGAATAATCCCTATAGAATTGATATATATAAAGAAAAAGGGGACATTTGGTGGAATTTTTTTTAATTATCTTATTGTTGTTAGGCATTATTGGATTATCCAATTTTATTAATCACTTTTTTCCATTTATACCGGTACCACTAATTCAAATTGCACTTGGAGTTTCGCTTGCTGCTGTTCCTTTAGGCATACATATTGAGTTAGAACCGGAGCTATTTTTTGTTCTATTTATTGCTCCGTTACTGTTCTATGATGGAAAAAATGTATCGAGACATGAGTTATGGAAGTTACGCAAACCAATTTTCATGTTGGCGCTTGGACTTGTGTTCTTAACTGTGTTAGTCATAGGGTATTTAATACACTGGCTTATACCATCGATTCCATTATCTGCGGCATTTGCATTAGCAGCTATTTTATCGCCAACAGATGTTGTGGCAGTAGGCGCCATTTCTAGTCGGGTGAAAATTCCAAAAACAATTACGCATATCCTTGAAGGCGAAGGCCTTATGAATGATGCATCTGGACTAGTAGCATTTAAATTTGCGGTCGCAGCTACTGTAACAGGCGTTTTCTCGCTAGCAGAAGCAAGTGTGAGTTTTGTGGTAATAGCATTAGGTGGATTTCTTGGAGGTGCACTACTAGCCTATATAATCATTCGTTTGAAAGTGTTTATACGACGTTTGGGTATGGAAGATGTAACGCTGCATATGCTTATTCAACTGTTAACGCCTTTCGTTATTTTTTATATAATAGAGCATGTTAATCTTTCAGGAATTCTTTCAGTTGTAGCAGCTGGTATTGTACATGCCATATTCAAAGATCGTGAACAGTCACCAGCTATACAATTACAATTAGTCTCGAAAAGTACTTGGACGATTCTTATATTTATATTAAATGGACTTGTATTCGTGCTACTTGGATTACAAATTCCAAGTGTTTCTAAAGAAATATTTGATAGCCCGTTATTTGATAATTATCAGGTAATTATGTATATCTTCATTATAACTGCTGCTCTTCTAATACTTCGTTGGCTTTGGATTTATATAGCTTGGTGGATTGGTTGGTTTATGAAGGAGAAAAATCTAACTAAACCTTCTCTTCGTTACGTAGCTATTACAACTATTGCAGGAGTACGAGGTGCAGTTACTTTGGCCGGAGCTTTTACAATTCCGTATTTCCTAGCCAATGGTGATGTTTTTCCACAGCGTGCATTGATCATTTTCATAGCAGCAGGAGTCATTTTAGTAACACTAGTACTGGCAAGTATTGTCCTTCCTTTACTAGCGAAGTCAGAAAAAGCTGGTACGGAGGAAGCTAAAGAAGAGATGGAAAGACTGGCAATACTTCAAACAGCTGAGAGAGCGATTGATACATTGCGTGATCTGACAACCGAAGAAAATCATGGAGCAGCAGTCTCGATTATTGCTCAATACAATGAAATAAGAAATCAGCTTTTGTTTGTAAGTGAAGACGAAGCAGATCGTATAAAAGAACTAGAAACATACACTCGAATGAAAGTGTTAGAAGTCGAAAGTGATTTTATCGAAAAGTTAAAAACAAATAATAAAATTGATCGTGAATCACTAAACTTAATAGAAGAGCATATTCATCGTATGCGGGTGGCTGTGACTAATCGCTTATTATATCGTGGGTTACTTGTTTGGACAGTGATTAAAAGAGGATATTATAACATTTTAAAGATATTCACTAATAAAAAACGTGATTCCATTAAAATTCGTTTAGAAAAAGGACATGAAGTAGTAAGTTTTAAAGTGAAAATGGCAAAAGCAGCTATTAAGTACTTGAGAGAAACGATGACCCCAGAAAATGAGGTAGTTCATGTACAACTTATTGGAGAGTATAATGAAATGATAGTTAAATTTAAGCTAGCCAATAAATTGACTGATTCTGGTCATTATATAAGTGTACAAAGAGAGCTCCGTGATAAAGCTTTTCAGGCAGAACGAGATGAAATTCAACGCTTATATCAAAGTGGTGAAATAACTTTAGAAATAACTAGGAAAATGCGAAGACATATCAATATACGCGAAGCCTATTGGATGGAAGAAAATAGTGTTCATACGCATTAATGAAAAACGTACTGACTAAACATAGTCGGTGCGTTTTTTTGTTATAGAAGTAATTTATTTAACAAAATTTAATCATTATTTTTCCCGTGTAATCCTTTCTTGAAAGGTGATACTACGAAGAGTAAGACGAAGGAGGAAGGTAGAATGACGATAAACAAAGAAATTGAAGCGTTGAAAGCATACACAAGTATAGATCGAAGTGTTTTAAGTATTTATTTGAATACCAATCCTGCTGATCCTGAACAACTAAATGGTGCTTGGGCTATTCATCTGAAAAGTGGCTTAAAGCGTATCGGAGAGTATATAGAAGCTTCAGGTGATGAAAAAGAACTAAAAGCATTTAATAAAGTAAAGGAAAAAGTAAAAAATGAAATGGAAAAAAACTCACTAGAGTTACGTAAAGGCGCCGTCATTTTTGCCAGTGCAAATGAGGATTTATGGTCTGTTCATTATGTGCAGGTACCTGTAAAAACAAATTTCTATTGGGAAGACCATCCTGTTACAGAGCAATTGGAGTATATGTACAAAGCATATCCAGAAGCAGGTATAATCATGCCAAGCTTTGGGGAAGTTCGTATTTTAGACACGGCATTAGGATTTGTTCGTGATGATGTAACGTTCAAATATGACCCAGTTTCCGAAACATGGAATGAAAAGGTCAAAATAGATAGTAGAGGAAGACGAGCCGTTGCTGATAGCAAAACTGCTGTATTAGATACTCATTACAGAGTTAATGCAAGTACATTTTATAAAGGGATGAGGACAACCGTTGAACAGTTAAGGAAAAAAAGAGGTTGGCGAGAATATCATGTAGCGGGAGAAGCAGAAATGGCGAATGCATTTACAGATACACTAAGGGATTCTCCAGCAAGTTGCGTTTATAAAAATTTAAACAATAGTAAAGCAAACGAAGTAATCAATCAAATCCTTGAAAAGTAGCCAACAACACTTGAAAGATATTACCAAAATATCTTGTTGAATTTTCTAGTATAAATGATGAAAAAAAACACAATATAAGCTTACAAGGAGGTGAACAACATGCCAAACAGTAATTCAAATCAACTTCTAGTACCCGGCGTAAAACAAGCCCTTGATCAAATGAAATATGAGATCGCACAAGAATTCGGTGTTCAACTTGGAGGAGAAGCTTCAGCGCGTGCTAACGGTTCCGTTGGCGGAGAAATAACTAAGCGTTTAGTAGCTCAAGCCCAATCACAAATGAGTGGAAATCAATTCAGCAAATAATAATAATTAGGTCGGTGGAGAAATCCACCGACTTTTTTTGTTCATCGTTAAAGCTATATGGGATTCCACAGCTTTTAACGATGAATACTTTACCTGTAATTAACTAGCATTTTGTATGGACAAACAACGGCGAGCTATTTCGGATTCTAACAGTTCCAGAAAATCTGGATTTAGTTTTAGTTTTTTTGCTGTTAAATAAGACTCGATTAGAAGATCATCAGACATTTTACTCATAACCCCTCGCACCTCCGTTTTATATTTATTATGTAATTTGCTTAACAACAATTAGAGATTAACACCATCATTTATTAATCCGTCAAAGCGATTAAGCTTTTATCTTTCACAAGACTAATTTAACAAACATTTCACTTAAGAACAACTGTTCTGTTATCCACAACGAAAAGTGGGTAATATGTTAGTAAGTTGTTAGTAATGTTAAAAAACCTATATATACCAGTGTGAATTTTGTGTATAAAGTTATGCACAATTTCGAAAAAATCGAATTTTGTCGAAACATTTTCCTTAAAAATCATTAGAAACGAGGTTCTAAAACATTTTTCTATGAAAAAAATCGAATTATTTTATGTTTTGTCTAAATAAATCCAAGAACGGGTACCGTTAGTATATAAAAGAGGCAAAAATATTAATTATTGAAATTTTATCCACATCTTACAGTGGATAAGTTGTGAGTTACTAACAAATTAATGTAAAAATTGTTGTTATAACAACCTATTGGTTGTGCATAACTTTATCCACAGTCACTTTTTCGAACTGATGTCGAATAATAGGTGTAATAGGACAATCCAACAGAGACATATTTTGGGGTAAATCAATAAAAGGAAGTGAACAAGATATCCAATAAAAAGTGTAAAAAATGTAACAAACTAAATGGGAAAGGAACTTGTCCGTGTAAATAAAAAGGTCATGGCCCCCACAATAATTGTGGGGGTCATGATTTTTCCTAATAATATTTACTCTCCGTCTTTATCTTCCTCTTCTAGTTCTTGTTCTACATCTTCTTCCATATTGTCATCTACATCGGATTCATTATCTCCATCACCACATCCAGCTAATAAACCAACAGATAGGAATGCTGCTGCACCTATCTTCCACCATTTTTGTCCTGCTATAGATTGTTCAGTCATGTTAAATTCCTCCATTTTCTGATTATTTGTTTATTAATAAGTACTTACCCCAAAAGTATTCTGTTATAAACATTTTATAAGAGATGTTTTTGCATTTTATAAAAAAAACTACCTCTTCGTGTTAAGAAGAGGTAGTAAACGCGCGAGAAGTTTCCTTTTTTAAATACATATGCATTGTTTCTATGTCCACACTAAAAATACGATCTTCTATAATGGACGGAACAATACTACGTATTGATTGCCATTTGTTTTGTAAAGCAGGGGACATGAGGATATTTCCTCTATATTCCACTCCTTGTGCCGCACAAATTGCTTCAATTGATATGACCCTACGGCAATTCTGGATAATTTGATGAGCGTGTCTTGCCCCAATAGTTCCCATACTTACATGATCTTCCTGATTTGCGGAAGAGGGAATAGAATCGACGGAGGCAGGATGAGCCAGGGTTTTGTTTTCAGAAACGAGACTTGCTGCTGCATATTGCAAAATCATGGCCCCAGATTGTAATCCAGGTTCTGGACTTAAAAAAGGTGGTAGTCCTTCGTTTAAATAAGGATTTACTAAGCGTTCGATTCTACGTTCAGATACATTTGCAAGTTCAGCCATTGCTACTTTTAAGAAATCCATGGCAAATGCAATAGGTTGGCCGTGGAAGTTCCCTCCGGAAATAATTACTTCTCCATCCTCTAGGATTAACGGGTTATCAGTAGCTGCGTTCATTTCTATTTCAAGTTTTTCTTTTACATAAGCAAGGACCTGCCAGCTAGCTCCATGAATTTGAGGTATACATCTTATGGAGTAAGCATCTTGCACACGTTTTTCTCCTTGTTTAGTTACAAGTTGGCTGCCTTTGAGCCACTGGAGCATTCTTTTCGCAACTTCCACCTGTTCTGGATAACCTCGCGCTTCATGGATATCTGGGTGAAAAGCATCTGTAATGCCGTATAAAGCTTCCATTGTCATAGCAGCAATCCATTCGCTCTGATAGGCAAGTGTTTCCGATTCTAACCAATTGATAACGCCCAGGGCAGTCATTGCTTGCGTTCCATTGATCAACGCAAGACCTTCTTTAGCTTCTAGTACAATGGGTGATAAACCATGCTTTTCCCAAACTAGATGAGAGGGGATATGATTGTTACCATCCCAGACAAAGCCTTCTCCTATTAAAACAAGTGCTAGGTGCGAAAGGGGAGCTAAATCACCAGATGCGCCAAGTGAACCTTGTTGAGGAATTACAGGATGTATTTGGTAGTTAACCATGTATGCCAGTCGCTCTAATACTTCTAAACGAATACCTGAAAAGCCTTTTAGTAATGCATTTAAGCGAAGTACTACCATTGCGCGTGAAACTATTTCTTCAAATGGTTCTCCCATTCCACAAGCATGAGAACGAATAAGATGAAGTTGCAGGGCATGAACATCAGAATCGTTTATACTTACATCACTAAATTTACCAAAACCGGTGTTTATGCCATATACAGTTTGGCCAGTTTCTACAATCCGTTCAACAACTTTTCGGCTTTTCACAACATTTTCTTTTGCACTATTATCTATTATAATTTGTTCATTTTGATATAAAATTGCTCTCATATGTTCTAGAGTAAGACCATTTCCTTTTAAGTTTATCAAGACTCATCACGTTCTTTCCAAGTTGAATTTGTGTCATCCTTAACCGACCACTTTCACTCCTTTTTTCCAAACACTATTTACATGATTTACTCCAAATAAATACTGTAATTGCTGATAATTTGACACGTTCCAGAGCACAATGTCTGCTTGTTTTCCTACTTCTAACGAGCCGACTTTATCTTCTATTTCTATAGCGCAGGCCGCATTATAGGTGGCTGCACACAAGCTCTCTGCAGGAGAAAGCCTCATCGAAATGCAAGCTAAGTTCATTACAAGGGGCATGGACGTGGTAGGAGATGATCCAGGATTGCAGTCTGTTGAAATCGCTACAGGTACGCCAGCATCAATCATTTCTCGGCCCCTTGCAGCAGTCTCTTGTAAATATAATGCTGTTGCAGGCAATAGACAGGCGATAACTCCTTTTTTAGCCATTGCAGCAATTCCCATATCCGATACTTTCAATAAGTGCTCTGCTGAAATAGCACCCACCTCAGCTGCAAGTTCGGCTCCACCATATGATTCAATCTCATCTGCATGAATCTTAGGGGTTAACCCAAGAGTTTTCCCCGCCTCTAAAATTCGTTTTGATTGCTCCGGGGTAAAGACACCTACTTCACAGAAGACATCATTAAATTTAGCGAGTTTGCCATGGGCTACTCTAGGGAGCATTTCATTGACAACTAAGTCGACATATTGGTCTTCCTTTCCTTTAAAGTCAGAAGGGACAGCATGCGCTCCCATAAAAGTGGGAACAATATCTATTGGGTGTTCTTGTTGTAATCTACGCATAACACGAAGTTGTTTTATCTCTGTCTCTAGATTCAATCCATAACCACTTTTTCCTTCTATAGAAGTAACGCCATGAGCTAAAAAGGAGTCTAATCTTTTCTCTGTTTGTACAAAAATCTCTTCTTCCGTTGCTTCTCTAGTCATGCGGCTAGTCGCATGAATACCTCCACCAGCATTCATAATGTCCATATACGTTGCGCCTTCTAAACGCAACTCAAACTCCCGCTCACGACTTCCTCCATAAACGACATGTGTATGGGGATCAACGAGCCCAGGTGTGACAAGCTTTCCGGATGCGTCAATAATTTCTGCTGAATCTATTCGATCTGTGTATTTTATTTGAAGCTCATCTGTTGTGCCAATAGCTTGAATTATTTCATTTTCCAACCATATACTTCCATCCTCAATGATGGAGAGCTCACTCATAGCCTCTTTGGTTCTTGGACCTCTATGTTCACTAGCCAGAGTAACTAACTGAGAGGCGTGTTTTATCCAAACTGCTTTACTCATTTGTTTTAGTCCTCCTTTTTCATCATTGGAATATGGATGTCTTTAGCACGAGCTGTTTTTTCTGCAAGCTCATAGCCAGCGTCAAAATGACGAACTATACCCATACCTGGATCTGAGGTGAGTACACGTTCTAATCTTGCTTCCGCTTCCTTTGTTCCATCGGCAACTATGACCATACCAGCATGAATGGAATACCCCATTCCAACACCACCTCCATGATGCACGGAAACCCATGTTGCTCCACCGACTGCATTGATCATCGCATTTAGTATTGGCCAGTCGGCAACTGCATCTGATCCATCTTTCATCGCTTCAGTTTCACGATTTGGGGAGGCAACAGATCCTGAATCTAGATGATCTCTTCCTATTACAATTGGTGCACTTAATTCACCAGAAGCGACCATATCATTGATGATTTTACCGAAGCGAGCGCGTTCGCCGTAGCCTAACCAACATATACGAGAAGGTAAGCCTTGGAATTGAATTTTTTCACGCGCCATTTTAATCCAATTGCATAAGTGAGTATTATAGCTAAACTCACGTAAGATTACTTCGTCTGTTTTATATATGTCTTCAGGATCCCCAGATAATGCGACCCATCTAAATGGGCCTTTGCCTTCACAAAACTGTGGTCGGATGTATGCAGGAACAAATCCTGGGAAGCAAAAAGCCCGATCAAAGCCTTCATCCTTCGCTACTTGTCGTATGTTATTTCCATAATCGAATGTAACTGCACCTTTATCCATTAACTCGACCATTGCACGTACATGCGTAGTCATAGAAGTTTTGGAGAGGCTTATATATTCGTTAGGATTATTCTGGCGTAAATCCCTTGCTTCCTCTAGAGAAGTTTGAGAAGGGATGTAGCCATTTAAAGGATCATGAGCTGAAGTTTGATCAGTCAAAATATCTGGTGTAAAACCACGAGCTATCAGTTCAGGTAAAATATCGGCTGCATTTCCAACCAACCCTATAGAAAGAGGCTTCCCAGCCATTTTTGCTTCTTCCGCTAACTGAATAGCCTCGTCTAATGTATACGCTTTCAAATCTGTGTAATGAGTTTCAATGCGTCTATCTATTCTTGTTTCATCTACTTCTATTGCAATGCATACGCCACCATTCATCGTAACTGCTAATGGCTGTGCAGCACCCATACCGCCTAACCCAGCTGTAAGTGTAATCGTATTTTTTAACGTTCCATTAAAATGTTGTTTAGCAAGTTCAGCAAACGTTTCGTAAGTCCCTTGTACGATTCCTTGAGAACCAATATAAATCCAACTGCCGGCAGTCATCTGTCCATACATCATTAACCCTTTTTTATCGAGCTCATGGAAATGCTCCCATGTAGCGTATGCTGGCACTAAGTTGGAGTTGGCTATTAATACACGTGGTGCATCCATGTGAGATTTAAAAACCGCTACTGGTTTCCCAGACTGGACAAGCAAAGTTTCATCATTTTCTAATTCCTTTAAGGAGTGAACTATTGCGTCAAAAGCTTCCCAATTCCGAGCTGCCTTTCCGATCCCACCATAAACAACTAAGTCATCAGGATGCTCTGCTACCTCTGCATCTAAATTGTTCATAAGCATGCGAAGAGCTGCTTCTTGCAGCCAACCTTTCGTATTCAACTTGGTTCCTCTATAACGAATTACCTTATCGTTTGCTGTACCCATTTAAATCCCTCCTCAATTCTTACTCCTATTCTATCTAAATATTTAAACTATTTAAGGGGTTTCGTGAAAAAAATGAAAATTTCTCCTCTGCTAACGGGGTACTTTACTAGTGTGCTAGTGTATCGAGAAGTTGGTATGAAACTCTTTTATACATAATTCGTCTGATTATTCAGATATATAAGGGGGTAATTATATTGAAAAAAGCTTGGTTATTGTTGGTTACCATAAGTCTTTTCGTTATATTAACAGCCTGTAGTAGTAGCGATGAAGAGTTAGCTAAAATGAGTACAGAAGATAGAGCATCGGATTCGGCAGAATTTGAAACTAAAGAAGAGCAAAGTGTTGATGCCGAGAGGGAACAGGAAAGTGTAGCTGAAGAAACTGCGGCACCTAGCACTAGAATGATTATTCATCAGGCTAGAATTAGCACGAATGTAAAGGATTTAAAGAAGGCTCAGCATAATATGGAGCAAAGGGTGAAGGATTATGGAGGCTATATTGTAGAGTCCAACGTGTATTTGGAATCTGATGAAACAAGTTCAGGGAAAATGATAGTCCGAATTCCAGAGAAGCATTTTGAAACGTTTTTGTCTGAAGCGGAATTAGAGGCATCTAAAGTTTTAGAAAAAAACGTCACTGGTCAGGATGTAACTGAGCAATATGTAGATCTAAGTTCTCGCGTGAAATCGAAACGTGCAGTGGAAGAACGTTTACTAGCATTTATGAAAGATGCAGAAAAAACAGAGGATTTACTAAAAATTTCTAGCGACCTTGCAAAGGTCCAAGAAGAAATAGAGGTATTAGCAGGGAAAATAAAATATTTGGAGAACCAAACATCTTTTTCCACTATCGAACTAACTATGTTTGAAAATCGAGTCATCATTCCAGAAATAGAAAACAAAGATCTGAATACATGGGAAAAAACGAAAAAACAATTTATAACAAGTACCAATGCACTGTTATCAATAGGCTCAGGAATAATCGTATTTATAGTAGGTAACTTACCAGTGTTAATACTTGTAACAATTATTGCAGTTGCAGTTTTTTGGATTATTAAGAAAAGGAAAATAAAAGAATAATAATTTTAATCGCTATTCTAACGGTGAGCATATCGTAAAACAATGAACAAAGCATCTCTTGATTTTCAAAGAGATGCTTTATTCGTGTAAAGAAAAAGGTATCATAATTTCTAAAACTTCATACTATGTATAAATAACTCCCATGAATGGAGGGAAACATGGACATTTTAAACAAGGTAAGAAATTATCGAGAAGAAGAGAACCAGCTCAAGTGGGAAGGTACGTTTAAAGAATTTTTAGCGATTGTGAAGGAACGTCCAGAGGTTGCCCAAACGGCGCATGCACGAGTTTATAGCATGATTAAAAATGCAGGTGTAACGGAACTAGATAACAAAAAAGAATTCAATTTTTTTGGAAATGAAATATTTGGAGTAGAAGATTCACTAGAGCGATTAGTAGAAGAATACTTTCATCCCGCTGCCAAAAGACTAGATGTTAGAAAACGAATTTTATTATTAATGGGTCCAGTAAGTGGTGGGAAATCTACTATTGTAACGCTTCTAAAAAGAGGATTTGAACAATACTCTCGTACTGATGAAGGTGCGGTTTACGCTATAAAAGGCTGTCCAATGCATGAGGATCCATTGCATTTAATCCCGCAGCATTTACGAAAAGACTTTTTTGATGAATATGGAATACGTATTGAAGGTAGTTTGTCACCATTAAACTCCATGAGGCTCGAAAGTGAGTACGGCGGGCGTGTAGAAGATGTCCTGGTGGAGCGCATTTTCTTCTCTGAGGATAAACGAGTAGGAATTGGTACGTTCACTCCTTCCGATCCTAAATCTCAAGATATAGCGGATTTAACGGGATCGATTGATTTTTCAACAATAGCAGAATATGGCTCAGAATCAGATCCTCGTGCATACCGCTTTGACGGAGAGTTGAATAAGGCGAACCGTGGAATGATGGAATTTCAAGAAATGCTCAAATTGGACGAAAAATTTCTATGGCACTTATTATCATTAACACAAGAAGGAAATTTTAAGGCAGGACGTTTTGCGTTAATCAGTGCAGATGAATTGATCGTAGCCCATACGAATGAAACGGAGTACCGTTCATTTATAGCCAATAAAAAGAATGAAGCATTGCATTCAAGAATTATTGTCATGCCGATTCCTTATAACCTAAAGGTCAGCCAGGAAGAGCGCATATATGAAAAGATGATTAGAGAAAGCGATATGACACATGTTCATATTGCTCCACATGCATTAAGAGCAGCAGCAATTTTTTCTATACTGACGAGACTGGAGATTCCGAAAAAGACAGGAATAGATATAGTCAAAAAAATGCGTCTATATGATGGGGAAAATGTGGAAGGATTTAACGACATTGATGTGGAGGAATTGAAGAAAGAATCGCAAAATGAAGGGATGAACGGTATTGATCCACGGTACGTGATCAACCGTATTTCATCTGCCATAATACGAAAAGAAATTCCATCGATTAATGCGCTAGATGTGTTGCGTTCTTTAAAAGAGGGGCTTGATCAACATGCATCGATCTCTGATGAAGACAAAGAAAAATATATGAATTATATAGCGATTGCTCGAAAAGAATACGATGAAATTGCTAAGAAAGAAGTACAGAAAGCATTTGTGTACTCGTATGAAGAGTCTGCCATTACACTGATGAATAATTATTTAGATAACGTAGAAGCATTTTGCAATAAAAACAAAATGAGAGATCCATTGACAGGAGAAGAGATGAACCCGGATGAGAAGCTGATGCGCTCCATTGAGGAACAAATCGGCATTTCCGAAAATGCGAAAAAAGCATTCCGTGAAGAAATCCTTATCCGATTATCGGCATACGCAAGAAAAGGGAAGCGTTTTGAATATAATTCGCACGAGCGACTACGTGAAGCTATCCAAAAGAAATTATTTGCGGATTTAAAGGATGTCGTAAAAATTACTACTTCATCAAAAACACCAGATGAAGCCCATCTAAAGAAAGTAAATGAAGTAGTGGCAAGATTAATAGATGAACATGGATACAATTCCAATTCAGCTAATGAGCTATTGAAATATGTTGGTAGTTTGCTTAATCGATAGGCATAGGTGAAGGACCAATAGTATAGCTAAATGATTGGTCAAAACCTGTTTCTATCGTTTTCGAAGGACTTTGGATAGACGATTTGCTATACGATTACCGAGTGAATTTTTAGGGATGCTGGCTGGTTGTGATGTCCGTCACAACCAGCCAGCATCCCAATTTTTCGGTAACCTTGTGGCGTTTGTCTATCCGTCGCCCTGCTACAACTCTTAGAAACAGGACAGTGCATTTTTGGATAACTAGAGAAAAAGTCCCCTTTCTATTTAAAGAAGAAGCGCACGAATATGCAATTTCGTGAGCTAGCTCACTTCTTTATTTAGTTAACACTTAATATTTCTCTTTTTTTCCACTAGATAAAATAGAATTTATTTTCTTCATTCTTCATTACATAATAGGCTTCCAAATTTAACAGATGGTTTTATCACATTATTAACCTTGACTACTCTTATCATCTAAGCGATACGCTCTGCTAAATCATATAATTTAAAACTACACGTTATATTGATTGAAGTGAAAGGTAGCGACTCCGGTGGGATGAGTGAGACAGATGAGAGATCACAACGACGCGTTAGAGACGGTGCTAGCTCATCGCTCACCCCGCGGAGGCCAACAGGATGTTGGTCACGAAGGCGTTGCCACACGAGGTGGCGCACTTAGCCTTTGTTCTCAACCTGAAACGGAAATCAGCAGTTTTAATGGATAGCTTCTATTCTTCAAAATTTTCTTTTGAAAAAGTCTATTCCATCACCGGTCTTTCGGTATGTGAATGTCTTTTTTCTTATCTTTTATACTATCAACCTCTACATTTTTCAAATTCATCTGCAATAAGAATGACAAACGGGCATATGATAAAAAATAGGTAGGTGTTGAGAAAAATGGAGAACAAAGAAACTAAACAATTTGTCGTCTCTCAGGAAAACTGGTCTTTACATCGAAAAGGACACCAAGACCAACAACGCCATATGGAGAAAGTGAAGGAAGCAATTCAAAACAATTTGCCTGATCTGATTAGTGAAGAAAATATCATCATGTCTAATGGACGAGAAGTCATCAAAATTCCGATTCGCTCACTAGATGAATATAAAATCCGCTATAACTATGATTCATCGAAGCATGTGGGGCAAGGAGATGGGAAAAGCCAAGTAGGAGACGTAGTTGCTAAAGGTTCAGGTGATGAAGAGGGAAAAGCAGGTCAAGGGAAACAGGCTGGTGACCAGGCAGGTCAAGACTATTATGAAGCAGAGATATCCATTGCAGAAATAGAGCAGGAACTTTTCAGCCAAATGGAGCTACCTAATTTAGAACAAAAGGAACAGACAGAAATAACAACAGAACATATTACATTTAACGATATACGAAAAAAAGGCCTAATGGGCAATATAGACAAAAAGCGAACGATTATATCTGCTATTAAGCGAAATGCAATGAAAGGGAAGGCAGAAATAATGCCTATTCATCAAGATGACTTGCGTTTTAAAACTTGGGATGAGGTAGTAAAACCTGAGTCGAAAGCAGTTGTATTAGCAATGATGGATACAAGTGGATCGATGGGTAACTTTGAAAAGTATTGTGCAAGAAGCTTTTTTTTCTGGATGACAAGGTTTTTACGCTCCCAATATGAGACAGTGGAAATTGAATTTATTGCCCATCATACAGAAGCAAAGGTTGTAACAGAGGAAGCATTTTTTTCTAAAGGAGAAAGCGGAGGGACAATATGCTCTTCTGCTTATATGAAGGCACTAGAGCTTATTAAAGAGAAGTATAGTCCATCTAAATATAATATTTACCCTGTCCATTTTTCTGATGGAGAGAATATGACAAGTGATAATATGAGATGCATTGAACTAGTGAATGAACTGATGGAGGTTTCTAGTATCTTTGGCTATGGCGAAGTAAATGCGCATAGCAGATATTCTACGTTAATGAACACCTATAAAAAGATTGAAAGTCCTAAGTTTAGATACTATGTGTTGAAGGAAAATCAAGATGTTTACGAAGCGCTGAAGCATATTTTTCAAAAGGGAGCCAAGTAATGGAGAAAAAACTACAACATGCTATTGCCGAAATTACTGAAATTGCCACTGCATTTGGCCTTGATACGTATCCAATGAGATATGAGATTTGCCCAGCAGATATTATTTATACTTTCGGCGCGTACGGCATGCCCACACGTTTTGCCCATTGGAGTTTTGGTAAACAATTTCATAAGATGAAAATGCAATATGATTTTGGGCTTAGCCAAATTTATGAGTTAGTCATTAATTCGGATCCTTGCTATGCGTTCTTATTGGACACAAATAGCCTCATACAAAATAAGCTCATCATTGCACATGTACTTGCTCACTGTGACTTTTTTAAACATAATGTACGTTTTTCTAATACACGAAGAGACATGGTAGAGAGCATGACGGCAACTGCGGAACGTATTGCTGAGTATGAGAGACTGTATGGAAAAGATGAAGTAGAAAGTTTTTTAGATGCGGTATTAGCAATTCAGGAGCATATTGACCCTTCTATTATGAGACCTAAATTGCCAGTTTATGAGGATGAAGAAGAAGTCGATGTCATACGAAAAACAGATTATGATGATTTGTGGAAGTTGGATCATAGAGAAGATAAATCAAAATTGGTACTTCCGTATCGTAAAAAGTTCCCTCCGAAACCTGAAAAAGACTTGCTGTTGTTTATTGAGGAATATAGCAGTGAGTTAGAAGATTGGCAACGAGATATATTAACGATGATGCGGGAGGAAATGCTCTACTTCTGGCCGCAACTAGAAACAAAGATTATGAACGAAGGCTGGGCTTCCTATTGGCATCAACGGATATTAAGAGAAATGGATTTAACGAGCGATGAAACAATAGAGTTCGCAAAGTTAAATGCAAATGTAGTGCAACCTTCCAAAACCGGCATTAACCCATATTATTTAGGTGTGAAAATTTTTGAAGATATAGAAAATAGATATAATAATCCAACAGCAGAAATGAAAGATTTAGGAATTAAAGTTAATTCGGGTAGGGAGAAAATGTTTGAAGTAAGAGAAATAGAATCGGACATATCTTTTATCCGAAATTACTTAACGAAGGATTTAGTGAAGCAGGAAGATTTATATTTATTTGAAAAAAAGAATGGGAACTATGAAATAACGGATAAGGATTATGAAAATGTACGTGATCAGCTTGTTTCCATGCGTGTGAATGGAAGCTTTCCATATATCGTAGTAGAAAATGGGGACTATATGAGGCTAGGAGAGTTGTATTTGCGTCATGGATTTGAAGGGACGGAACTCGATCCACATTATTTAGAAAACGTTCTGCCATATATTCACCAATTATGGGGGCGAACAATTCATATGGAAACAGTAGTAGATGAAAAACAGGTATTGTATACTTTTGATGGGAAAAAAGTTTCGAAAATGAACATGTGATAAAACGAGGTCCTATTGACATAGGATCTCGTTTTTTATGGCACGAGAAAATATAAAATGTAAGTACTCAAATAGACTGCGCAAAAGTACCAAGGCAGTATCTCTTCCAATAACAAGGTGCGTGTGCAGTTGATCCTAGGTCTGGGGGATTCCTGTCGTTGGAGAGAAACTCAATTCAGCTTAGTCTAGAGAGATTCCGTTCTGCTCGCCTAGTAAAAAATAGACTTCAAAAAATGAGCCTGGAGAAACACTCCGGCCCATTTTTTTCTTTGAATTTTAAATTGGTCTCTCTACTTTTACATAGTGTTTTATTTTAAGCTTTCGTTCAAGATGCTATCTTCTAAAACGGAAAATTTATCTCCGTATACTTTTGTAATATGTTCTTCTCCCCATGAACAAAGGGCACTGAGTATACTTTCAAGACTTGTACCATACTCGCTCAATTCATATTCTACTTTTGGAGGGACTTGGTTATAGACGATTCTATTAATAACGCCATCACTCTCTAACTCTCTAAGTTGCTGCGTTAACATTTTTTGAGTTATATCAGGCATAAGCCGCTTTAATTCACTTGTCCGCTTTTTTCCTTGGGTTAAGTGACACAATATGACGCATTTCCACTTGCCGCCAATGACCTCCAATGTAGCTTCCACTGATATATTATATTTTTTTTGTTTCATACTATTTCTCCTTTAGATAGGCACAAAAAAGTTCCTATAGTACTTTATAGTGCCTATATTACTTTAAAGTGCGTACTTTCATTTTAAAACTCTATGAATCATAATAACATTTGCCGGTAGATTTACAATATAGTTTGGTCTCGCGGAATTTATTTATTCCGCATGAAGAAAGGTTGAGAAATAATGACTTTAGATAAAAATAGAAGTATGTTTGCATTATTGGCATTAGCAGTAAGTGCATTTGCAATAGGAACGACTGAATTTATCAGTGTCGGGTTATTGCCATTAATATCTAAAGACTTGGATATATCTTTGACAACAGCGGGGCTGACAGTTTCCTTATATGCCCTCGGAGTAACAGTGGGTGCACCAGTTTTAACAGCACTTACTTCAAGGATGCCTCGCAAATCCTTACTTCTTTGGATAATGATTGTGTTCATTATAGGTAATGGAATAGCCGCTAGTGCTACAAGTGTAACAGTGCTATTAATTGCACGTGTCATATCTGCATTTTCACATGGTGTTTTTATGTCCATCGGATCAACGATAGCTGCCGATCTAGTACCAGAGGATAAGAGAGCTAGTGCAATTTCTATTATGTTTACAGGATTAACAGTCGCAACCATTACAGGAGTGCCTTTTGGTACATTTCTTGGACAGCAGTTAGGTTGGCGCTTTGCCTTTATAGCAATTGTCGTAATAGGAATCATTGGGTTTATAGCAAATAGTATACTTATTCCTTCTGATTTACGAAAAGGTACAAGAACATCAATACAAGATCATGTAAAGCTAATAACAAATAGTAGATTATTATTAATCTTTCTAATTACAGCACTTGGTTACGGGGGGACATTTGTCGTATTCACGTATTTATCCCCATTGCTTCAGTCTGTAACAGGATTTAAACAAGGGACAATCGCTTTAATATTACTTGTTTATGGGGTTGCAATCGCAGTAGGGAATATGATTGGCGGAAAACTAGCCAATAAAAACCCAATCGGCTCACTTTTTTATATGTTTATTATTCAAGCGATTATACTACTTCTATTAACATTTACAGCCCCTTTTAAGGTTTTAGGGTTAATAACGATTATTTTAATGGGAGTTTTTGCATTTATGAATGTTCCAGGCCTGCAGGTGTATGTTGTCATGTTAGCTGAGCGCTATGTTCCTAGTGCAGTTGATGTTGCTTCAGCTATGAATATTGCTGCTTTTAATGCCGGCATTGCAATTGGGTCTTATTTAGGGGGAATTGTCGCAGATTCTATTGGCCTTATCCATACTGCTTGGATTGGATCGATAATGGTTATGATTGCAGCAATATTAACAGGTTTTAGTAGAATGTTGGAGAGAAAAGACCAAATATAATGATTAACAGACGGAGGAATTCAAAATGGAAAATTTACAATCTAAAAAAACATTACACAATGGGGTAGAAATGCCACTATTAGGGCTTGGCGTATTTAGAGTAGAGGATGGACAAGAGTTAATAGATGCAGTGAAAATCGCTATAAAAAATGGGTACCGTAGCATCGATACAGCAGCCATCTATGGAAATGAAGTAGGAGTAGGACAAGGAATCCGAAAAGGGATTGAAGAGGGAAATATTGCTAGAGAGGATCTTTTTATTACTTCAAAAGTATGGAATTCTGAGCTGGGCTATGAGGAAACAATTGCAGCCTATGAAGAAAGTTTAACTAAACTTGGACTAGAATATTTAGATTTATACTTAATTCATTGGCCAGTGGAAGGGAAGTATAAAGCGGCTTGGAAAGCTCTAGAAACACTCTACAAAGAGGGACATGTGAAAGCGATTGGTGTAAGTAATTTTCAAATCCATCACCTAGAAGATTTAATGAAGGATGCGGAAATTAATCCAATGATTAACCAAGTAGAATATCATCCGCGGTTAACACAAAAAGAATTGCACAATTTCTGTAGGGAGCATCAGATTCAATTAGAGGCATGGTCACCACTAATGGCAGGGCAGTTACTCGACAATGAAGAACTTCAAGAAATAGCATCTAAATATGGGAAATCAGTAGCACAAATTATCGTGCGCTGGGACCTTCAAAATAATGTAATTACAATTCCAAAGTCTACGAAAGAACAACGCATAATAGAAAATGCGAATGTATTTGACTTTAAATTAACAAAAGAGGACATGAAGCAGATTGATCTATTAAATAAAAATCACCGTGTTGGACCAGATCCAGATAACTTTGATTTTTAATTACTATAAAAACTAAACTCACAAAAAATAACCAAGATTCTTGAAGAATCTCGGTTATTTATAAATGCCATATTTAGACTGCACAGATTGTTTAAGAATCTGATTCACAATTTACTAAGATTGCCGGGTATGATTACCGGTATTTTAAATTAGTAACCGCCATCAACAAAAGCAGCGCCAACAATAATAAGTAAAATAAATAAAACAACAATCAGTGTAAAACCAGAACCGTATCCATATCCTCCAGCACTATCATTTCCAGACATATATTCATTCCTCTTTTCCTAGTAATACTATTAGAGTATTAATAAGTTTTAAGATGAACAGGGCATCAAGGTAAAAATAATTGGTACAAATAAAATAAATCACAAATAATTGTTTAGGATATGAAAAATGCTCAGAGAAAACTCTGAGCATTTCAGTTTGACGACAAAGGTATTTTTATAAACCCTTATGAATAGTAATAAATATTCATAAGGGTTTTATTCATCCTATTAAAAGTAAGATATTGCATACTCTATTGGAACTGTTTATAAGGCAAGTTCCATCACGAAGACTCCTGTGGGAATAGCTTGAGCTGAAGACCTCGCAGGAAAGACATTGGTCGAACTTTGTTTGACCAATGTCTTTGCGACGAGTAACCGCAGGAGCATATGTTTTTAGTAGTGACGAGGAGGCTGAAGCCAAGCCCACGGAAAGCGAAGTGGTGGGCATTGCCGATTTTAATGATTTTGCAATTAAGAACCTACAAAGTCCCCACCATCTACGTGAATCGTTTGACCAGTCATATAACTGGAATCAGTGGAAGCTAAAAATACATACGCTGGTGCGTTTTCAGAAGGTTGTCCACGACGACCGATTGGCGTACTAGCTCCATGCTGTTTCACTTTTTCTTTATCAAATGTTGCGGGAATAAGTGGTGTCCAAATTGGACCAGGTGCCACGGCGTTTACCCTAATTCCTTTTTCGATTAAGTTCAATGCCAACGAACGAGTAAAGGATGTAATAGCCCCCTTAGTAGAAGAATAATCGATTAACTCAGGGGAACCGTTGTAGGCTGTGATAGAGGAGGTATTAATAATCGTATCGCCTTTCTTCATATGCGGTAGCGCAGCCTGAGATAAATAAAACATCGAGTATATATTAGTAGAAAAAGTTTCTTGTAATTGGTCTGGTGTAATAGCTAGAAAATCCTTTGTTGGGAATTGCTTACCTGCATTATTAACCAGTACATTCAGTTGTCCGAATTCCTGAATCACTTGCTCCACTGCCTGTTGACAGTTTTCATCATCACTTAAGTCCGTTTTGATCGCTAATGCTTTTCCGCCGTACTTTTCTATAAGTTTTATTGTTTTTTCTGCATCTGGTTGCTCATCTGCATCTAAATAGACGATAGCGACATTCGCGCCTTCTTTGGCAAATGCAATAGAAGTTGCACGTCCTATTCCACTATCCCCACCTGTAACTAAGGCAACCTTCCCGGTCAATTTCCCGGATCCTTTATAATTTTGGTCATCATAAATAGGTTCAGGAGTCATTTCTTCTTCAATACCTGGTTGCTGTTGTTGTGTTTGTCCTTTAACTTCTTTGTCTATTTTTTCGTATTTATCTGCCATGAAAATTTCCTCCTTAAACTTGGTTGATTTATTTATTCCCTAGATAAATAAAAACAAACGTATAAACTAAATATTTATCGGAATAGTCGGTTACGTTTTTCCAGATTAATAAACGGGTATGTAAAAAGAAAACACTTAAAAAGAGAAGAGAGAATATATATGAAACCAATAATAGGAATTACAACAGAAGTACTAGAAGATGGCTGTTATTATATGCCTCCAGTCTATGCAAATGCAATTATACAAGCTGGTGGGATACCTATACTTATTCCTTTAGTACCGGAGGATGATATAGAAGAACTTAGTAAAAGATTAGATGGCCTTTTTGTTACAGGAGGCGAGGATATTGATCCAAGTTATTATAATGAAAATCCTCATGTACATTTAAAACAAATTACACCTGAATTGGATGAAATGGAGTATAAACTTATTAAAAAAATGTTGGATTTAGACAAACCTTATATTGGGGTATGTCGCGGTTTGCATATGTTGAATATTGTCCAAGGTGGTTCACTGTATCAGTCCATTCATTCACAGCGAAAAGAGCCGGTCATGCAGCATTTACAAAAGGCAGTTCGGACGCATAGATCACATCCTGTAACACTGAAAAAAGATAGTCGAATATATGACTTATTACAGGAAGAAGAATTTAGAGTGAATTCGTTCCATCATCAAGCAGTCAACAAAGTGGGTCAAGGATTGGAAGTTATTGCAAGAGCAACGGACGGGATTGTTGAATGTGTAGAAAGTAAGAATCATAGTTTCGTATTTGGCTTCCAATGGCATCCAGAAGAGTTTGCGGTTGACGGGGACGAGCCATCAAAACGCATTTTTAAAGCGTATATAAATGCAGCGATTGAACACAGAATAAGTAATGCTAATAATATTCCTGCTGTAGTGCTAAAATAAATAGACAATTGAGTTTCAGGAGGGGAAATATGACTGAAAGCATGTCGTTAGTGGAAGCATTTAAGCAAACGCAGTATCAAATAGCCGGAAATGGAAGAAGAAATATACAAATTCTAAAAGAAGCCTTTGAACACATAGATGACCAACAAGACAGTGATATGTACGGAAATGGTGAAATTATTGAGATGTTTCAAAAGAAAATGGCTACATATTTAGGGAAAGAGTCAGCCGTATTCTTTCCAAGTGGCACAATGGCTCAACAAATAGCTCTACGAATTTGGTGCGATGAAAAGGGTATTAAGAGAGTAGCATACCATCCACTAAGTCATTTAGAAATTCATGAAGCAGATGGACTAAAGGAAATGCATCATATTGATACATTATTATTAGGTGATGAATCTGGCTTAATGGAATTAGAAGATGTTCTAAATTTAGATCAAGAAATAGCTTGTCTATTATTAGAACTTCCCCAACGAGAGATTGGTGGTCAGCTTCCTGACTACCAAACCATTGTTGAAATCTCCGAGTATTGCCAAGCAAAGGGAATTCGATTGCATTTAGATGGAGCAAGACTTTTTGAAATCCTCCCGTACTATCAGAAATCTGCGGCAGAGGTTTGTGGACTTTTTGATAGTGTATATATTTCATTTTATAAAGGAATTGGAGGAATAGCTGGAGCTATCCTTGCTGGAAATCAGGAGTTTACCCAACAATCGAAAGTCTGGAAACGACGACATGGTGGAGACTTAATAAGTTTGTATCCGTACATCATAAGTGCAAATCACTATTTTGATCAGAGAATATCAAAAATGGAGCAGTATTATGAAAATGCAAAAGAGTTAGCAAGACTATTTAACTCATGCCCTTTCATACAAACTAAACCAGCTGTTCCCCAATCTAATATGTTTCATGTTCACATTACTCGATCAAAAGAACAAGTAGAGGCAATATTTAAAGAGGTTTACTATGAAACAGGTATAGGGTTGACTAGCTATCTCAGAGAAGAAAACCAATCAAGCGTTAGTTTCGAGGTTAGTGTCGGAGATCAATACAACTCCATCCCAAAAGATAAAGTACAGAAAGCATTTCAATCCCTACAAGTTAAGCTGACCGAATAAATGAATAAAACCTCCTAACTTACACAAGTTATTTTCATGGAGGTGAAATTTCATGACGAAGAAAAATAATAAAAACAACAAGAGTAATTCATTAGACCGAGAAGAATATGGTTTCGGTTATGACGTCAGTCCAGATGATTTAGAGGTATACGTACAAAATAATAATAGACAGAAAAAGAAAAACAATGAAATCAAAGATCAAGCTAATAACAAGCAAGAGAATAAATAACATAATACTAATCAACATACCCATTTACAAGACAGTTATTGTTTTGGAATGGGCTTTTTTTTGAAGTTTCAACACCTACTTTCGCCATAAAATGCTCGGAGGTTCTAATTCTCTCCTTTTTTTCTTACATTGTAACAATGGGTAGAAAAAGGAGGACGTTCATTGTTAATAGATGGTGTTTTTTCAGGAGGTGGATTAAAGGGATATGCACTAGTTGGTGCTTATCAAGTAATAGAAGAAAAAGGATATCAATTTAAGCGAGTAGCTGGTACGAGTGCAGGTGCTATCCTTGCTTGTTTTATTGCTGCTGGTTTTACAAGCAAAGAAATAGAAGAGTTATTAAGTGAACTAGACACATTAACCCTTTTAGATCCTCGAAAAACTATTCTACCAATTCCCTTCATGAAGTGGATAAATCTCTACTGGAGACTGGGATTATATCAAGGGAAAGCGCTTGAAAACTGGTTTTTAGAAAAGCTGGCTTTAAAGGGAGTATATACTTTTTCTGATATTGAGGCAGGTTCGCTGAAGTTAGTTGCCTCTGATCTTACGAACGGCAAAATAATGGTACTTCCTGATGATTTAGAGAGTTACGGGATATCAGCAGCTAGTTTTCCAATAGCACGGGCTCTACGCATGAGCTGTGGAATTCCATTTTTCTTTGAACCCGTCAAATTAAAAGTGACGTCGACTGATACGATAATTGTGGACGGTGGTGTATTAAGTAATTTTCCTATGTGGATTTTTGACAATGGAAACAAAGAGAGACCGATTTTGGGCTTAAAACTTAGTAGTAATTCAGAAGAGATGGAACCTCATAAAATAACAAACGGCCTAAACTTATTTGAAGCATTATTTTCTACTATGAAAAATGCCCATGATGAAAGATATATCTCCAGAAAAATTGAGAAAAACATAATATTTATTCCGGTAGAGGATTATAAAGCAACACAGTTTGATCTGAGCGAAGATATGAAAAACGAGTTACTGGAAAAGGGCAGAAGCCGTGCCATTCAATTTTTGAAAATGTGGTAGGTAATTCATGGGTGAATGTTTAATTCCATCAGTCAAAGGAATAATAGAACAGAGAATACACTGAAGGAGAGGATATTCATGACAAAGAACGCAAAAGAGGAAGCACTAAAAATCTTAGATAAAAATATGATCGGTACAATGGCAACAGTTCAACACAACAAACCACATTCTCGTTACATGACATTTTTTAACGAGGAATTCACTCTCTATACAGCAACAAGTAAAAAAACACATAAAGCAGAGGAACTACAGCAAAACCCGAATACGCATATCTTGTTAGGTTATGATGGGCATGGATTAGGAGATAGCTTTTTAGAAATTGAAGGAACAGTTATCGAATCAGATGATGAAGCGATGAAAGAAAAAGTGTGGAACAAAGCTCTTAAAGGCTGGTTCGAAGGCCCAGAGGATCCGGACCTTTTAATCTTAAAAGTTACACCTACCCAAATGCGATTAATGAATACAAAAGGAGAAGAACCTCAAGTTATCGAACTTTGATGTTCCTCTTTATTTTCCCGGAGACCTTTTTGATGTTAAAAAAGGTCTCTTTTTATGCGATTTAAACTGATGGGTAAAATAGTAGTAACAAAAGTTTAGCTTAATAAGTTGCTAGTATTATCTTTGTTTAATCTTTCCACAATTCTTCGTTTTCGATAAAGCATCATTCCAGCTTCACCTATATCATTTATCGCGGAACGATTAATAAATGCTCCAAAAACTAAGCCGGCAATTGGAATCATCTGAAACATTTTTTTCCATCCGAATTGATCTCTATAGGATAATACAACCTCACGCCAGCCTTGCAGCTCCGATAAAACCTCCCGTTTTGTTTCTTCGTCTTGACTATCAAACTTGGAAAGCTGAGCCAAGATAACTTGTTTGCCAACAATGTCGGAAGAAATAAATTGAAGTGATTTAATAATGAACAACCGTTCCTTCTTATCATTCGGGTCATAGCCATAACAAATGGCAATATCCTGCAATGTTTTTAGTTGTAAACCTAACAGGAAAGGAATATCAAGTGACAATGTAAAAATACCTCCAATACCTGTTCCAGCACCTTGAATGGTAGCAATGTTTTTTCTGTTTTTTGTTATACCTTTTACAGCCTTGTCCATTGTTGAAACAGGCAATCTGTTTACGTCCTCAACGCTATCAATACCCATATTTGGATAATAGGACTTGATCTTGGAAGTTGAACTCAAATAACTGCCGCCCGTTTGGATATATTGGCCAAGCTCATCAAGTAAAGTACCCATTTTTGTTTGTATAAATTTTGGAGTCCACTTGTCCATTATTTTAAAAGGTAATCGTCCAATTTTTTCCCAAAACCATAAATCGCCTTGATCCTTTTCCCAGGCCTCTATTCTTAAAAGCTCAGATTGTAACCAATCCTTTGAATCTATCATTACTATCACCTCGTTTATAATACGTCCGGTCAACAAAATAGTTTCAATTCAAGGTAGTTTAGGTTTTAATATAGGAAAAACAAAACAGTCTTTAGAGAAATCAGTGGTTTTAGAAAATATGACAACCAATCAACTTCGATTTTGGCATCATTAAAGACGACATGATAGCGTTTACATTTTATTGAATATTAAATGTAAACGCTTTAATATGATAGACAACAAGAAACTTTAATAAAATCAAGGGGAGGATGGCTAAAATGAACACAGAACAGACAGGATTCAAGGTTAAAGTACAGCGTTTTGGTAGTTTTTTAAGCGGTATGATTATGCCGAATATCGGCGCATTCATCGCATGGGGTCTTATAACAGCATTATTTATACCAACAGGATGGTGGCCTCGTGAAGATTTTGCAGAGCTAGTCGGTCCTATGATCAATTACTTATTGCCAATCTTAATTGGGTTTACGGGTGGTCGTCTCGTTCACGGTATTCGAGGTGGTGTAGTTGGTGCAACTGTAACGATGGGAGTAATCGTTGGAGCAGAAATCCCAATGTTCCTTGGTGCGATGATAGTTGGTCCACTAGGTGGTTGGGTTATCAAGCAGTTTGATAAACTAGTAGAGGGTAAAATAAAAGCTGGTTTTGAAATGCTCGTAAATAACTTTTCAGCAGGTATTATTGGTGGATTCCTAACATTAGTCGCATACAAATTGATAGGGCCAGCAGTTAATGCATTAACAGATTTTCTTGCAGCTGGAGTTCAATTCATATTTGATGCAGGTCTCTTACCACTTGCAAGTATTTTCATAGAACCAGCCAAAGTATTATTCTTAAATAATGCGATTAATCATGGGATATTAGGTCCTTTAGGTATTGAGCAGGCTGCAGATGCAGGTAAGTCAATTCTATTCTTATTGGAGTCAAATCCAGGACCTGGTCTTGGAATTTTACTTGCTTTCATGTTCTTTGGAAAAGGAGCAGCGAAACAAACTGCACCTGGAGCAGTAATTATTCACTTCCTAGGTGGAATTCATGAAATTTACTTCCCTTATATTTTGATGAAGCCATTCCTACTTGTAGCAGCTATTGCCGGTGGAGCTTCTGGTATCTTTACACTGCAATTATTCAATGCAGGTCTAGTGGCAGCACCTTCACCAGGAAGTATATTCTCTATATTAGCGTTAACTCCAAAAGGAAGTCATATAGGAGTTATATTAGCCGTAGTAGTTGCAACTGCCGTATCCTTCCTAATCGCATCTCTTATTCTTAAAACGTCTAAAGATATAGCGGAGGAAGATTTAGTTAAAGCAACAGAAAAAACTTCTTCACTAAAAGGGTCAGAAAGTAGAGCAGCAGAATTTATAAAACCAACGACAACAGTTGACTCTATGCAAGAAACTTCCCTTGCAAATGTAAAACATATTATATTTGCATGTGATGCGGGAATGGGCTCCAGTGCAATGGGAGCATCTATCTTAAGAAATAAAATGAAAAAAGAGGGACTTGATGTATCGGTAACAAATACTGCTATTAGCAACCTTCCAGCAGATGCAAAAGTAGTTATTACGCATAAGGACTTGACGAGTCGTGCAAAAGACCAAGTGCCAAATGCATACCATATTTCTGTAGAAAATTTCTTAAATAGTCCAAAATATGATGAACTAATTGAACAACTAAAATAAGAAAAGCGAAAGCACTAGAGTCTGAACAGATTCTAAGTAATGCATATACTTTCTTGTTAAAATAGAGACACATCCGAGACTCGGCCTATTTCATAGGCTGAGTTTTGCCAATGATTTGGATCGTTAGGAATGAGGTGTTGACAATATTTATTTCGAGCAGAGAAAAGATGATTATGGAAGCTTTGATAATAGAAAAGGAAGAAATAACGATTAAAGAATTATCCAAAAGAATAGATGTGAGTTCTCGAACTATTCAACGAGATTTAAATAATATCCAAACTATTTTAGACTCCTATCAACTTGAACTAGTTAGAAAATCAGGAGTCGGTGTACAGATTATAGGGGATGAACAAAGAAAGCAAGAATTGGTTCAACAGCTTAAAAAGTTCACACAAAGAGAATATACACTGGAGGAAAGACTGACATTAATCCTATGTATTTTGTATGAATCAACTGAACCTGTAAAGCTCTATTCACTCTCAAAAGATTTGGGCGTTTCCATTTCAACAGTCAGTGCCGATTTGATGAAACTAGAGGAACAATTACAGCCTATCCAACTTTCAATCTTGAAGAAAAGAGGATATGGAGTTGAACTATCAGGAACGGAAAAGGCAAAACGTAGAGCAATTAGTTATGCACTTTCGAAAACCTTGAAGGAAGAGGGATTATTTTCATTAATAAAAGAAAAGATTCATCAAAAATCAAGCAAGTATGAAGATCCAATTTCTGAAAGACTAATGCACCTTGTCGACCGAGAAAAGTTAGGGATGATTGAAGAGGCGATGAAGGACCTTTACCCAGACTTCTCTTTGTCGATGACAGATAGTGCTTATGTTGCGTTAATCGTTCACCTTGCACTCGCTATTGAACGTATTTTGCAAGGAGAAAACATTACGATCGATGAAGCGTATTTAAAGCAGATTTCGCTTGAGCCAGAATATCCTATAGCCCAAAAAATTATCAGTATGTTAATGGACCGTTTCCAGGTGGATATCCCAGAAGCAGAAGTAGGCTATATAACAATGCATCTTCAAGGCTCCAAACTTCGTCAACAAGAAGGGGTTTTAGTGGAGTCTTCCAATTTAGAGTTATATAGACAGGCTAAAAGTTTGGTCAGGGAGATGGAAAAGCAAACTAGCTTTTCTTTATCTGACAATGCTTCCCTTCTGGAAGGTCTCGTTACTCATTTAAAGCCTGCAATCTATCGTATAGAGCAAAATATGGGCATAGCTAATCCCTTACTAAATGAAATACAAACGAATTATAAGGATTTGTTTGAGCAAGTAAAAACGGCTACTCGTAAAGTTTTTCCAAAGCTCCAAGTTCCAAACGAAGAAATTGGATACTTAGTAATGCATTTTGGATCTGCTTTAATTGGGGTATTAGGTAAGGGAGACCTAAAGGCATATATTATTTGTTCTAGTGGAATTGGAACCTCTAAATTACTAGCATCACGATTACTTCGAGAAATTCAAGAAATTTCAGAGGTAGCTAATATTTCTGTATTTGACCTAAACAAGCTTTCCACTACTATAACGGATAGGGATCTTATCGTTTCCACCATCTACTTGCAGGATTTTCAAAGGGAGTATATTATGGTTAACCCTTTTTTAACAACAGAAGAAATTAACCAAGTTCAGCTATATGCAAGAAGGAAAATGCTCATACAAAAACCTTCTCCACTCGCAAAAGAAAGTAATCCAAATGCTGATGTACTAACAGAAAAAATAGCAAAGGTACACGAATACTCAGGTGTAATGTTAAACGTATTAACTAATTTTCAACTTACGTTGCTAAAAGGCCAACTTACCGTAAAGCAATATATGCAGCAGATATGTGAGAACTTGGAGTCTAGACAAGTCATTACAGAAACAGAAATAGTAGTAGACGCCTTACTCGAGAGAGAAAAAAATGGTGGTATTGGGATTCCAGGAACTAAACTTGCACTCTATCATACGCGCCATGAGAACGTACAAAAGCCATCGTTCACTATTCACAAACTTGACCACGTTATTTGTATAAAAGGCATGGATGGTAGTGATGTAGAAGTGGACACACTACTTGTATTATTATCACCTAAATCATTTCTCACAGCAGGGTTAGAGGTTCTAAGTTTGATCAGTACTTTAATCATTCAGAATGAACAAAATATCCACTTGTTTGAAACAGGGGAAGAAGCTCAAATTCATTCATTTTTAGCAGAAGAATTTGAAGTATTTATTAAAGGAAATATAAACTAATGGAGGCGTAATACAATGACATTACCAATTTTATCAGCAGAAAATATTTTACTTAATCAACAAATAGCTACTAAGGAAGAAGCAATCCGACTAGCGGGTCAAATGTTAGTAGACAAAGGTTATGTGGAGTCTGGTTATATAGAAAAAATGTTAGAAAGAGAAGAAATGACCTCCACTTTTATGGGCAATTTCGTAGCAATCCCACATGGTACTGATGATGCAAAAAAAGAAGTGAAGGAAACCGGCATTACTATTATTCAAGTTCCAAATGGAGTAGACTTTGGAGATGGTAATATTGTGAAATTGATTTTTGGTATTGCTGGTAAAGGCAATGATCACTTGGATATACTATCTAATATTGCAATTACTGTATCAGAAGAAGAGAATGTAGAGAAGATAGTTAAAGCAACTTCACCTAACGATATTTTGTCCTTTTTTGAAGGAGTGAACTAATATGAATGCTGTTCATTTTGGAGCAGGTAATATTGGTAGAGGATTTATCGGTTTATTATTGCACCAATCGGGATATAAAACATGTTTTGTAGATGTAAATGAAGAAATCGTTAATTTATTGAATGAGAAGAAACAGTATACTGTAAAGCTTGCGGAGGCATCTGGGAAAGAGTTAACCGTTGAAAATGTATATGCGATTAACAGTTTAAAGGATCCAGAACTTGTCGCAGACGAGGTAGCAAATGCAGATGTTGTTACAGCTGCAGTAGGACCAAATATACTTCCCCTAATAGCGGGATTATTAGCTACTGGATTGAAAAAGCGTCTAGAACAATCGAAAAAGCCACTAACGATTATTGCGTGCGAAAATATGATTGGTGGAAGTGCCTTTTTAAAAGAAAAGATATACGAAGAGCTGACGAATGAGGAGAAAACTCAATTTGACATGTATTATAGCTTTCCAAATGCAGCGGTAGATCGAATTGTCCCCAACCAGACTAATATTGATAAATTAGCAGTAACAGTTGAACCGTTTTACGAGTGGGTTGTAGATGAGTCTGAGATTAAAGGTGCTACTCCCCCAATACATGGAGTAACATTTGTTCAAGATTTAGAACCTTTTATAGAACGTAAATTGTTTACTGTTAATACAGGTCACGCAGTTGTTGCCTATTTTGGTTATTTGGCAGGGATTCGTAACATGCATGAAGCTCTTGAAAATAGTGAAATTAGAGAAATGGTTGAGCAAGTACTAAAGGAGACTGGTCGATATCTGACTGCAACTTACTCGTTTGATGAAAAAATACATGCTGACTACGTACAAAAAATCATAAATCGTTTTGCTAATCCATATATTTCAGATGATACTACAAGAGTAGGACGCTCACCGATGCGTAAACTTAAAAAAAATGATCGACTTGTCCGTCCTGCGACCAAATATGTAGAAATGTTTAGTGAGAATCCTTTATACTTAACTAGAGGAATAGCAGCAGCTTTACACTATGACTTTAAAGAAGATCCAGAAGCAAACGAAATACAATTGATGATTGAACAAAAAGGATTACAGTTTACGATTGAAAGAACGACAGGTATTGAACCAGGTACAGGTTTATTTGAAATGATTCAAAAGCAATATGAAGAAATTGCAATAAAGAAAAGCAAAAAATAAAACAATTAAAGGGAGAAGATTATTATGACAAATCATACGTATACAGTAGTGGCAGAATCAGGAATTCATGCAAGACCAGCAACAGGACTTGTTCAAACAGCTTCAAAATTTGTTTCAGATGTATTTATGGAGTATAAAGGGAAAAAGGTTAACCTTAAATCGATTCTTGGCGTTATGTCACTTGGTGTTGGTCAAGGCGGAAGTATTTCTATATTTGCAGAAGGTACTGATCAACAAGAAGCACTAGAAGCAATTGAAAGCTTTCTAAAAACTGAAGGGATTATTTAATCATGACAGAAATATTAAAAGGAATTGCTGCATCCAGTGGTATAGCCATTGGAAAAGCATTCCTGATGACAGAACCAGATTTAACGGTGACAAAAAGTACAGTAACGAATAAAGAAGAAGAAATTACTCGATTTCATGAGGCTGTAAATGCTGCCAAATTAGAGCTTCAAAAGATACGTGACCGTGCTGAGGTTGACTTAGGGACAGAAAACGCCGCAATTTTTGATGCGCATTTACTTGTACTAAGTGACCCAGAGTTACTAGGTGCAGTAGAAAGTAAAGTAAATGACGAAGCAGTAAATGCAGAAACTGCTTTACAAGAAACGGCAGATACATTAATTGTCATGTTTGAACAGCTGGATAACGAATATATGCGTGAGCGAGCAGCGGATATACGGGATGTAACGAAACGAGTAATTGCAAGGTTATTAGAGGTTGAGGTCCCGAATATTGGATTAATAGATGAAGAAGTTATTATCATTTCCAAAGATTTGGCACCTTCAGATACTGCTCAACTGAATAGAGCATTTGCTAAAGGATTTACAACTGACATGGGAGGTCGCACTTCTCACTCAGCCATTATGGCTCGCTCATTAGAGATTCCTGCCGTTGTTGGTACAAAAAACGCTACATCTGCAATTAAACAAGGTGATTTAATCGTTGTGGACGGAGATAATGGGGAAGTCCTTATAAATCCTCCTACCGATGTTGTAGAGAGCTATGTAGAAAAAAGAAATGAACAAGAAGCAGAGAAGAAGCAACTCTCCTTGCTAAAGAATAAGAAAACTATCACATTAGATGGTATACAAGTGGAAGTTGCTGCAAACATCGGAACTCCCAAAGACGTCGAAAGCGTCCTTGAAAACGGTGGTGAAGGAGTAGGGCTATATCGTACCGAGTTTTTGTATATGGAACGAGATACTTTACCAACAGAGGAAGAACAATTCCAAGCATATAAGCAAGTGCTTGAAAAAATGGGTGATAAGCCCGTTGTTGTTCGAACATTAGATATTGGAGGAGACAAGCAACTTCCATATTTAAATCTTCCAGAAGAGATGAATCCATTCCTTGGCTTCCGAGCAATTCGACTGTGCTTAGAGGAACAAACAATTTTTAGAACTCAACTACGTGCATTATTACGGGCAAGTACCTTTGGTAATCTTAAAATAATGTTTCCAATGATTGCGACTCTAGAAGAGTTTAGAGAAGCGAAAAAATTATTACTAGAAGAGAAAGAACAGCTTCAACAGGAAGGTACACTTGTATCAGAGCAAATAGAAATTGGTATTATGGTAGAAATACCTTCGACTGCCATATTAGCAGATCAATTTGCTAAAGAAGTGGACTTTTTCAGTATCGGAACCAATGATTTAATCCAATATACAATGGCTGCAGACCGAATGAACGAGTCTGTTGCTTATTTATACCAACCTTATCATCCAGCTATTTTACGTTTAGTTAAAATGGTAATCGATGCTTCGCATGCTCAAGGAAAGTGGACAGGTATGTGTGGTGAAATGGCAGGAGATACAATTGCCATTCCATTATTGATTGGTTTAGGGTTAGATGAGTTCTCCATGAGCGCTCCTTCCATGCTAAAAGCAAGAAATCAGATCAATCAGCTTACACAGCTAGAGATGAAACAGATTACGGAAAAGGCACTATCTATGCAAACTTCCGAGCAAGTGAAGCAATATGTAAAAGAAACCTTGAAGTTTTAGTATTTTCAAATAAAAGCACTAGGAAACCCACCTATAGAAGTGGGTTTCCTGGTGCTTATTTTCTTTTGACCTTCGGAGCAGTTTTATTTAGTTCTTCAAATTCCTTGGCAAATTCTTCTTGAATTTCGTTTGGTTTGATTTTAAGGTTTTTAGGCGTTTGAGGTAATGAATCTTTGTTGTTACTTCTACCTTTTTTATCGTCTCTTCCCATGTAAAAACTCCTCTCCATTTGTTCGATCTAACTTAATATGGCTAATTTCAAACGATTTACACGGGAGTTGGAAAAATATTAGTTTAGTATACAGAAAGAACTTCATTAAAAAACGTTGTTAGTTATACACGAAAAAGTATCGTAAGCTCGATAGCAAAACAAAAAACTCAAGTACATGGACTGAATTCTCCAAGTACTTGAGTTTTTTTACTTTTTATTGAAAAAGGTAGTTAGTTGTTGCTTCGTTGGGGCTTGAATTTTATAAGTTAACTCACGATCACCGCTATTTTCTATACGCGGAATGATGGACTCTATTACATTAAATTTCCAAAAAGACGGTTTACTTTTTGTACTCTTTTCCGTATCCTTTGTCATCATTTTACGTTGAAACGGGTGCAACTTGGCCATCAAAAACTTTTCTTTTATACGGATTAATAAGTATCCCTCGTCTGTTTCAGGATTGAACTTTTTCATTAGGGATTCACCTAACTCAAACGTATTCGATTTGTTTTGAACAGATGGTGATAGAACTAAAATATTCCCTTTACGGAACAATGCTGTATTCGACACTTGCTTGAGACCTAAATCGTTAATAAGAAAATCTAAGTTCACTTGAGACGCTTCACTAGCAACTGACATATTCCATACCTCCTCGACATTTACAGACTCCTATGTTAAGTATACCCTATTTTGCGGAGGAAATCTTAGTTACACACAGATTTGCTAGATATTTTTTGAAATATTTATAAAAATGTTATTTGTTTTCCTATCTATTTTAGACTAAACCTTAAATTTTGCTTGATTTCATGTTAAAATAAGCACTTACCAAAAGAGAAGGAAGTGTTATATATGGTAGGTCGAAATGATCCTTGTCCATGTGGTAGTGGAAAAAAATATAAAAAATGCTGCGAGTCGAAGCAGAATGATTCTATAGAAGAGGTACAAACAGAGGAATTGGAAAGAATATTACAATCCTTTTATGATCACTATCCAGAACGTAAGGATATGGAAGATTATGCGGATCTTGTGAGTGCTTGGAGCAAAGTAATAGGTGATTATTTAGACTTAGAAATGATTGAAGCTATTGTAATGGACGAGTTCTTTTTCCATTACAAGCAGGAAATATGGTTAGATTATCTTAAAAAGCAGAAGAAAATAATGGTACGACCTTCTACACTAAGTGTATTAAACCAGTGGAACGAGCCGCAGGTTTTTGTAGGGAAAGTGATTGAAGTAAATGAGCACTATATGACGGTTTCACACATACTCACAAAAGAAAGCATTCAACTTAGACGAGAAAGTGATAAGCCGGTGCCTGTTGGAGTTCATGTGTACTGCTTCATCTTGCCGGATAGCTCTGCCGAAGAAAATCATTATTTAGCTATTTCTAGCTTAGTTTTCTTCCCTGTCGATCACCAGAACGTTTTTGATAGTGTAGAAAAACAATTTGAAAAACAAGAAAAACTTTCTGCATCGGCCTTTTTTAAGGAACTGGGAGCAACTCTGTGGAAACTACTTGGACAAAATGGCTATGAAGGCGGAGAGTATACAAACTTTGAAGTGGGAGTTTTACAGGTTGCAATCGATTTCTTAGAGAAAAATAATCGAGAGTATGGTAACTTTATTGAAATAGTTGAGGACTATTTAGTGGAGCAACAGCCAAATGCACGTAAAGAAGTAGCGATTGCTGCTGGAGCCATTCGATTTGGTCAGGAAAATGGGTTATTTGAACCGTTTGATATGACGATTAAAGAAATTGCAGAGGCTTTTGATGTTTCCACCTCTTCTTTAAACAAGTACTATAATGATTTAACAGCGTATTATCAAGCAAAATAGTTTAAAAATAAAGGTCACCGTCTATTGAATTTTAATAAGCGGTGATCTTTTAACATTCTCAGGAAATTCTGATTATTAATTTTAAAAGGTCTCTTGTGCTATATATAGGGAATAGAGAGAAATTGTCTACTCTTTTTATTTTTTACGGAGTTATACAATCTTAGTGTACAACAGCTATGTGTACAATTTGCAAAAGAAGGCCAAATTGAAAGCCGACTTTCTATTGGAAGGTCGGCTTTCAGCATCAAATTTAATTGTAGCGAACGTAAGATTTCTATTAAAGGTCTAACTAAATAGTCCACCTAAAATACCCTTGTCTTTGGAAGAGTTACTAGTTGTTTGATTTGTTTTGGTTCCTCGAATAGGAGTATTCTTAAAACTTTCGAATTGTTTTGCTATTTTGTCCCGTGATCCTTTATTTCTCATCAAAAATGCAGCCCCAAGACCTAAAGCGGTGATTGCCATTTTGTTTTTATTCATAAGTTCGTTTCCTCCTAAAATTATTTTGTTATAAATTGTTTTCCCATATTTTTTGAAGTTAAACAAACAAGGTAAGATGTTTAGTAATTGAAAATAAGGATAAACAATTTAAAACACATTAAAGAGGAGTGGAAGAAATGACGAAAAAGCATCCAACAGATAAAGAGAAACAAGATATTTCCGGACGTATTATGGATAATCCGGATCTATTAAATACCGAAAAGGAAAGTATATTCGATACAGATGAAGATATGAAAACAGTGGATCCTATACCGGTAGAAGAGTTGAATGAAAAGGTAAAAGATGAAAAAAATAAACGAAATACTAAATCAACATCGGCCAGTGAGGACCGTTTTCCTGGATAATTACTCGCGAGTAGTTTATTTCTTAGGAAAATGGAGATAACTCTAAATAGAAACCAATTTCATACGAAAATGAAGGAGTGCTTAAAATGAAAGTAAAAAAATATTCATTACTTGGTAGTGTAATTATGTCATCTGTTTTAATATTAGGGGCTTGTGGAGACAAGGAAGAAGTTAGTGAAGCACCTGACAAAGAGACCGCTCAAAGTGAATTTGGTTTTCAGTCATTTGATTTAGATATAGACACGGTAGATCAGAAGGATGCCGTTGATGCTTCTTTTGATATTGATGTCTCCGAAACAGAAGCGGAGTATACAAACCAAACAGAGTCAAAAAAACTTTCTGGTGACGAGGCTTATGCAGAGTTAGAGCCAATCTTTAAAGAACTTGCACTAACAAAAGATATGAGCAAAGAAGAAGTGATTGAAAAGGTTACTAAAGCATTTGGAGTAGAGGATTATAAAGAGTTTGAGCTAGAAATAGAATTCTCTGATGGAGATACACAAGAGTTTAGCGATATAAAATAGAATTTAAAAGCCTTGAGAGACGATGAATATCGTTCCTTAAGGCTTTTTTTTGACAAGATAAGAAAGTATATAAAAATACAGCATGAACACTGGATTTGCAGAACATTTAAGAATGAATAATACTACTGATTTCCGCTACCTGTGGAGAACAAAGGCTAAGAGAGCCACGTCTTGTGGCAATGCCTTTGTTACCAACAATCTGTTGGTCTCCGTGGCACGGCTTCAATCTCCTCGTCACTACAAAAACATATGCTCCTGCGGTGCTTTCAGCTCGCGTTGTTCCCATTGGTGTCGCCCTATTTCACTACAATCAATTAAGTGAGTACTACGGCACGATAAGATTGTCTTTTTAAATAGCGATACTATTCTGCAAAGAGGGAGGAAGAAAAAGGATTCCCTATAATCCAGTGGAGTTAAAGAGAAATAGTAAGTGATCCCTAAATAAAGAAGCGAACGAGCGAACGAAATTGCATCTTCGTGAGCTTCTACAGAAATAGGAGATTGTCTTTTTTCTAGTTATCCCAAAACGAACTAACCTGTTTTTAAGTTGCAGAAGGAGGATGGACAGTTAAAAGCCATAAAAATATCGAGAAAAAGAGGCTAGTCGTGACGTCAGTCATGACTAGCCTCTTTAAAAATCAAGCGGGTAATCTTATAGCAATACGGCTGTCCAACGCTCTTTGAAAACGATATAAACAGGTTTAGACATACAAGGATTTTGCTCGGTTTTTCCTATAATATTTATCACTTCTATCAATAACTTTATGTACTTGAATAATTACTGTTACATTACAAATCGATTAACATTAGCTGCATTGTGTTTAAGTTATAACTTAAGAAGGGTAAGGAATGAATAACACAATAAATTTTGAGGAGGCAACACCATGAACATTGAATCGAATAGACGAATTGAAATTGCTCGTACCGAAGAAGAAATGTATGATAAATTGGAAGCCCTACAAAATCAAGGTTATGCAGAAAGCGATATACATGTAATTTCAACTGAAAATGCTCATTTAAATACACTTAGTCGTCACTCAGAAGTTTCTACACATGAGGCTGGAACATTTATGGATAAGTTCAAATCTTGGTTTACTGGAGAAGATGCAGTAGCGGAAGGTTTACGTAAATTAGATCTAAGTGAAGAAGAAAGAACAAAATATGCTGAAGAAGTGGCAAGAGGAAGTATTGTTCTCTACACAGATGTTTTAACACATAATGATGAACCAATGGTATACGGTACTCATGAGAATGAATTTGAGCAAGAGTATACAGATACAGTAGGTACAGATGTTGTACAAAATCGTTTCATGGAAAACGAAGAGCCCATTAGTGAATATGCTAAAGAGCAAGGTTTTACACCTTCTAACAATGAGTTTGTAAACGAAACTGATGGGCGCTTTGATGAACCACAGGACCGCTTTGCACGTGGAGAAACTTTTGCCACTGACCCATACTTAGCAAGAGAAGAAAATCATATTGGTCACTCTATGCAGGAAGATAAAGAAGTAAGAGAGTCTCGTCCGACTATTGATGAGAGCATTACAATAGAAGAAAAATCATACGGTGCTCACTCACCAGGAGCAGATCCGAATCTAGGTCCAGCAGCTTATGGGAGTGAATTAGTGGAAGAGGAAGAAGAGGAAAGACTTTCTCATGATCAACACGAAGAAAAGTTGGAATTTCAAAAGAAACTAGATGATATCCCTCCAACTAATAGACTATATTAATTTTAAGATAACGGATAGAGCCTCTCTAATTGGAGAGGTTCTTCTTTGTATTCTATTATGAGATAATGAGAGACGATCTAACTAAATGAGGTGAAGTAAATGGACTTTATAGCTATCGATTTTGAAACAGCCAATAATCTTCGTTCTAGTGTATGTTCAGTAGGAATCGTACAAGTAAAGAACGGGAAAATATATAGAGAAATACAATCCTTAATAAATCCGTTAAGTGAATTCCATTATTATAATACAAAAATTCATGGAATTACTGAACATATGGTGCATGGAGCACCAACCTTTGAGGAATTTTGGCCGAACATGAAAGAGCTTATTGAAGGTGAAGTTATTATTGCACACAATGCAAGTTTTGATATGGGTGTTTTACAAGAATGTTTGCGTCAATTCCATGAACCATCTCCACATTTTGAATATGGATGTTCTTTTCGAATTGCCAAAAAAGTGTGGCCGCAATTATACAATCATAAGCTATCGACTGTATCGAATTATTTGGGTATTAGTTTGAGACATCACGATGCTTTAGAGGATGCTCGCGCTGCTGCTATTATTACATTAGAAGCCCTGCAGAGAACTCAGACAAGTACAGTGAAACAACTGGCCAAACTACATAATGTGACGATAAAGTCATCCATTCAAGCTAAAAAGCAACCAGCCCAACGCAAAAATAAAGCAGATATGACAATCGAGTTTTTAGAACCGGGAGATGCAGAACTAAATTCTAAGCATCCATTTTACGAAGCGCAAATTGTTTTCACCGGAAGAATGCACTCTATGACCAGAACGAAAGCAGCACAACTTGCAGTGAATTGTGGAGCAGTTTGTAAAGGGGCGGTGGATCATCAAACAAATTACTTAGTAGTGGGAGATAATGACTTAGCCAAATACTTACAGGGTATAAAAAGCACCAAAATGCAAAAGGTAGAAGGGATGATTCAACAAGGACTTCCAATTGAAATAGTTGGAGAACAAGATTTTTTAAGATTAGTTAGGTATTCAGTTTAAAAGAGCTGGCTAAAAGTATAAATAAGCTATCCCGGTGAAATGCTAATGGCAGTTAAGGAAAGGGTGAATTACTTGGACAATTCAATATCATACGGCGACGATTACAAATATATACCAGCAACTTCGGTAGGAAGTGGTATAGGAATCGAGATATTACCGGACATTTATTGCCATACCATCCAAATCGTTAATATTTGTTTAGTTGGCGAACCTAATTCTGAGGACTTTGTATTAGTAGATGCAGGTATGCCTTACTCATCGGATGAAATTATTTCTGCAGTAGAAGAACGATATGGTGTTAACAAAAAGCCAAAAGCAATTATCTTAACCCATGGACATTTTGATCATGTTGGGGCAATAGTTGAATTAGTAAATAAGTGGAATGTCCCTGTCTATGCTCATGAACTAGAATTACCTTTTTTAACAGGTAAAGAAAGCTATCCAAAACCTGATCCAACAGTTGAAGGAGGATCTGTAGCCAAAATGTCTTTCCTATTCCCTGTGGATGCTATAAATCTAGGCGACCATGTTGAAGCGCTTCCAGCAGATGGAACAGTTCCTTTTATGGATGATTTTCAATGGATTCATACGCCAGGTCATACCCCGGGTCACATCTCCTTATTTAGAGAGAAAGACGGGGTATTAATAGTGGGAGATGCATTTGTTACAGTGAAACAAGAGTATTTGTATAAGGTGTTCACACAGGAACAGGAAATAAGTGGTCCTCCAAGATATCTCACGCCTGACTGGGAAAAAGCTAGGGAATCGGTAATCAAGCTTTCGAACTTAAAACCTAAAGTAGCAATAACGGGACATGGTTTACCTATGAAGGGAGATTTACTTACTAGCAATTTACACTTGCTAGTCACGGATTTTGACTCGATAGCATTGCCGCGCCATGGAAAATATGTAAAAGAATAATGACAGTGAAAATAGAAGATCTCATTCATATAATGGGATCTCTTTTAATTGTCAGAATAAAAAGTTAAAATATAAATAGATTGAGTGAAAAGGGGTATGCAAATGACATTTTCCATTGTTGGCTTCGATCCGCAAACAAAAGAATTAGGAATTGCCGTTGCTTCCAAGTTTTTGTGTGTGGGAGCAGTTGTCCCATTTGCAAAAGCAGGTGTAGGAGCAATTGCGACTCAGTCTTGGGCTAATTTAGATTATGGCATCGATGGCTTGGACATGCTACAAGATGGCATGTCACCGGAAGAAGTTCTAAAAGAGTTGGTTGCGAATGATGAAAAGTCAGGCGCTAGACAAGTTGGTATAGTGGATGCAAGTGGTCGTAGTGCCATATATACTGGAGAAGATTGTATTGAATGGGCAGGAGGATTTGCAGGAACAAATTTTGCAATTCAAGGGAACATATTGGTCAATGAAGATACAGTTCAGGCGATGAAGACAGTTTTCCTTCAACATGAGGGAGCTTTTGCGGAACGCCTATTAGCTGCATTACAAGCTGGAGAAAGTGCAGGAGGAGATAAAAGAGGTAAACAGTCTGCTGCTTTGTTAATAGTAAAAGAAAATGGTAGTTATGGAGGCTACACGGACCGGTATATCGATCTTCGAGTGGATGATCATGCTGATCCCGTGAAAGAATTAGCAAGGCTCTTAAAGCTACATCAACTATATTTTACAGAAACAGTTCCAGAGGATATTGTGGCTATTGAAGGAATGTTAGCAAATGAGATTCAAAATATGTTATATGAAAATGGTTTTTTAGACAGGGATCTTACGGAAATGGATGACTTATTGGATGCTATTCATTCTTACCACCTAATTGAAAATTTTGATGAACGAGTGCAAGAAAGAGGTTATATCGATACTAAAGTTATAGAATTCATGCGTATTAATAAGTAGGAATACAAAAATGGTGGTGTAAAAAGACTATCAAACCTTATATAATTTGAAAAAGAAAACGAGGGTCATAACGTTTGTTATGACCCTCGTTATTTAATATCTACTTAATCTTTTTGAACTTCCACTTTTTAGACTTTTGGTCGTAGTAAGCGGCTTCCTTAGTTCCTTTTTTCCCTTCAGTAGTGATGATAAAATAATCAGTAAATCCTTTTGTAATTTTTTGGTTACTGCTATCAAGGAAATTCATATCTTTAAGTTTCAAGTCGTCCTTAACTTTATGATTATTTTTTTCCTTTAGTAACCCTGGTGGTACATGGTAATCCAAGTGCAAAGTAAATTGCCCACTTGCTGCAAGTACATCAAAGTTCTTTGCAGTTATCGAGAATGTCCCATTCATAAGATTAATCACAACGTCTTTATTTGTAGCGTTAATCTTGCTTGAAGCTGCTTCTGTAAAACGGATTTTAACATCTCCAGCATTATGCATCACAGAGCCATCCACCGTAATAATACTTTTTGAAGTATCTACTTTATCTTCAGTAATAATAGTTTCTCCATTATTTGCCGTATGGACAGTTACTTTAATCGTTACTGAATTGTCACCATACGTTGCTGTAATAATTGTTGTCCCACTTGACTTAGCGGTAATTTCACCTTTGTTTACGGAAATAATTTTGCTATTAAAACCGCTATAGTTAGCTTTTTGTGTAACATCCTCAGTTGTATTTGAGCCCTCAGTTGTTTCAGTTAGCTTAATATTAGCTTTTTTGCCTTTTTCTAATTCAAATGCTGTTTTATTTGCTGTAAGAGTCTTAGTAACCGGCTCGTTCAAATCCACTTGAATAAGAACTGGGTCATGGTCGGAAGCACGTCCATGAATGTCCATATAGTTAGCATTAATGTGAATCATATCTACTTCAGTTTTATTTGCTAGATTATTTGTAACTAGAACATGGTCAAGTACTTGGTTATTCCCTTGGTAGAAATAGGAGAAACGCTCACCCACGGGTACTTTTTCTACCATATTTGTTAAGATGTCACCTTTTAGTGCAGCAAGTGTTGGGGTGAATTCGAAATCATTCATATCTCCAGCAACGATTACATTTAAATCTGGATTCTTTTCTATACCAGATTGGATAAATTGGTTAATCATCGTAGCTAACTCAATTCTTTCTGCCTCAGAGCCAAGGAATGGAGGTTGGTTTTTACCGTATAATGGCTGGTCTCCACCTTTAGAATTTAAATGAGCACCAATTACTACTACTTTCTCTCCTTGGAACTCAAATTGTGCAGCTAATGGCTTACGTGTATTTTTTTGTGGTAAGTCAAGAATTCTGCCAGGATTCAAAGTGAGGTTTCCAGCTTCGTCCCATGCTACTTTATCAGTGGAACCTCCTTTTACTCCTTCGGAAAGGGATACGCGATTAGGGTTGTACAAGTAACCAACACGAATATTCCCACCAGGTTGTCCACCATCTTGGTCGTACTCCGGTGCTATATCGGTCCAAGCGTAAGCTGGTCCACCAGCAGCTACAATTGCTGTGATTAACCTTTGATAGCTTGCCGAGGCATCTGTATTTCCAGAAGCGGTAGGGCCATCGTTATCTTGAACTTCTACAAGAGTGATAATATCAGGTGATTTCATGTTCTCCACAAAAGACTTGGCAATTTTCGCTACTTTTTCATCAGGGGTGTTTTCAGTGTTTGTTGAAAAGTTTTCAACATTGTATGCTGCAACAGTTAATTTATCTTCGTTAGGTTCGATATTTGTCACTACATTTGGTTTTTCAACTCGAGTAATTGGAGGTAGAGTAGACTCCTCAGCCCAAAGCTTGAAATTACCAAAGCCGAAGCCCATCACTCCCACAATGTCCCCAGTATAATAATCACCTGATTTAGCATCATATTTTTCATTTCCTGTTAATACTAATATTCTCTCAGGATTATAGTCATTTGCAGAAATGTTTACTCCGCCTAATACATTGAACTGTGTGTTCGTAGAATTTCCTGCAATTACAGGTATTTCTCCATATTCTTGCGGTCCAATAACTTTTGCATCTGGTACAGCTATACGCATCAATTCAATGGATTCCCAAAAGTCTATTCCATCTTCTAATGGATCGAACGTAGTTAAACTATCATTATCAATTATTTCGGTTGGAGGAAAAATATCTTCACCAATTACTAAAGGTTCGGGTAATTCTGCTGTTCCAGATTTGGTAGCCGAAGTTGCACGAATTCTAGTAATAGGAAGATCATTTGCTTTCATATCTGAATAGCCCTCGTAGTACCATTCCTCCACGGATCCTGCTACTGTAACTAAGTCTCCAACTGCTAAACCATTAGAAGCCTTATTGACGATTAATGCTTCTGATGTAGTATTGTCATCATCGGCATTAACATCTTGAATGACAAAGTTTGCTGAATTGTAGAGATGAGTTACAACACCAGTAATCTCTTGAACTGTTGCACCTTCATAATTTGAGAAGTGGGATAGTCCCTGAATATCACGAATTGATAGGTTATTTGTTTTTAACACATCAAATGTAAAAGAAAATACTTCTGATGTAGTATCGGTAACAGCTATGGCCTTAATCGTCGTATTCGTTAATAAAGTAATTGGTCCAGTATATAGCATGCTTTCAGTAGAAGGTGTTGACCCATCTAGTGTGTAATAGATGGCTGCACCATCGATTGGAGTAAATAAAGAAATTTCAGTTCCTTCTGATATTGTCCCAGGGAATATATCCGTGTAGACTGCAGATTTATTCACTAAGTTAAAGCTGTCTAAACCAAGTGTCTTTACTTGATAAGTTGTATTGAATTTAGACGCAATACCAGAAACATTAACTAAATCGCCTGCTTTATAGCGTTGAACAAACGTATTGTAGTCAAGACCATTCCTATTGTCATTTCGAATAACAACTGACTCTCCATTTTCGTGTGTTGCAGTAAATTCGAATGTTCCATAGTCATTGATTTTAGTCAAATTATTAATTATTACATTATTCAAATTTACTCGTTCACCTTGAGTCTCTTCATTGACTCCCGCTGGTGTAATGATTTGTTCTAGTGGTAATTCATTGCTTGAGGAAACTTTTGATATTTTAGTAGGTTGAATTTGTAATTCTCCACTGTATGGACTAACTTTACCTTCCAGCTCAATGACATCACCAGGATTTACATCTGCCGAAGAGGTATATACATAAATACCTGCCGACGTGTCTTGAAGATAGAAGGCATTGCCGCCCCAATACCCCATCCCAGTAGTGACAGTTCCGGTGATTTTAACTAATTTGTCCGGGTTAGTAATTACTCGAGCAGCAGCAATATTTTCCAACACCTCTACTTCTGGAGATTCGGGTGGAATTTCTCCATCAGAGATTATCGTGTAAGCAGTTGGACTTTTTAGACCTGGAACAGAAAAGTAAGCTTCTAATGATCCAGTTACGGTTACTTCTGCTTTTAAGTTTTCAGGATGATCTTTTAGATTCAGTGCTGTTCGAAGTGCTCCAGTCGGTAATTGAACCGGTAAAATATTAGATGGATTTGTTTCATTTGGTGAATCTGCTAATCCAATATTTGTAGCTACTGTAAAAGGAGCTTCCTGATCATAGGAAGTTCCAGAATTAGCAGTTCCCACGATATATCCTTGAACTGTCGCGGTCCCTGTGTTATTTGAAATTGCTTCTGAGACGCTAATAGGTTCTGCAGCTTGAACACTAGGTGCAATTATAAATGGGACAAACATGGAAACTACTAATATGAGGGAAACGGCAACCTTATTACAAGCATGATTCCAAAGACTCTTTTTTATCATTTTATCCACTCCTAAACAAATTTATATTTCGGATAGATTATAGCAAAAGAAAATGACAGGTTTGAGGGAAAATTGTAAAAATTATAATATCTCCTTAAAAACAGGTAAGAAGTAGTTGGAGTAATTTATTCTCTGATAAAAAATAACTAATTACTATTGAATATAAAGAACTGGAAAAATAAAATTTATGTCGTTGCAAAGTTGCGTGTAAATTTAAGGTGTTTGGTAATTATATAATTGCTATAAACTAGAAAAATGATGAAAGTTGAGGGGAGTGTAGCAGGTATTAGTAAGGAAGAAAAAAGTACCAAGTATCTGCCATTTGATACTTGGTACTAGAAATTAGTCAATTTATTTTCTTTTCATTATTTATGTTGAGATTCATAGTATTTCACACTATAACTATCTAAAGGTTTTTGAAGTTTACTTTGTATATACAGTGCGGCTGCGTTGAGTTTTTTTGGATCTATATTTGTTTCAATACCCATATTTGTGAGCATGTAATTTAAGTCATCAGTTGCCAAGTTGCCTGATGCTCCTGGAGCATACGGACATCCACCTAAACCACCCAGAGAGCTATCGAATTTAGAAATACCCATTTCCAATGAAGCCAGTGCATTTGCTAAAGCAGTTCCTCGGGTATTATGAAAATGCATTGCAATACTATCTGCGGGGTATCGTTTAAGAAGTTTCTCTAAAACTTGCTTCACTTGAACGGGATTAGCAATCCCAATTGTGTCACCTAATGATAATTCATTTATACCCATTTCAAATAGGGAATCTGCTAATCGTATTACCTGATCAGTGTCTATATTTCCTTCATAAGGGCAACCGAAAACTGTGGAAATATATCCTCGAATTGTTTTCTTATTGGAAATACTCTCTTTAACAACTTCCGATAAGACAATCTCTGTTTCTGAAATAGTTTTATTAATATTTTTCTTATTATGAGTCTCACTTGCAGAGATGAAAACAGCGACTTCATCAATACCACTCTCTAAGGCGCGGAATAACCCTTTTGTATTTGGAACAAGGGCAGCATAAGTGACGTCTGGATTTTTCTTAATATGTTTTGCAACATACTCTGCATCCGAAAGTGCAGGAATCCAAGTAGGATTTACAAAAGAAGTTACTTCTATATAATTTAAACCTGAATTAGATAAGTGATCTATCCATTGTATTTTCTCATCTGTTGGAATAAATTTGCTTTCATTTTGTAATCCATCACGTGGTCCTACTTCTCTAATGCTTACACTTTTAGGAAACCTGGGTGTTGTCATATTAAAAACTCCTTTTACTTATATTCCGAAGAGCGTCATCATAATCCAAGTTGACGCATAGAAAATCATAAATTGTACACCAGCGCCAATTCCAAGAATGCGATTTAGCAGACCACCAACTGCTGCCACTGTGAACGTAAGTACAATACCAACAAGTTGTGCTTCGTGGAAGGCAAGTAAACAAGCAAGTCCAATGAACATAGCAACAATAGCTTCTTGACTTACAAGCTTCATCACTAGTACAGAAGCTTTTCTTGCATAGTTCATAGAAAAAGGATAGGCGATTAACGAAGCGATAATGAGTCCAATTGCACCGTAAAGGAAAAATTCCCATGAAGTTAAATAAGTATGCAAATTATTTATAGGGTCGACAGTGAATACTGGTGGTGCATTAAATAATGGTGACCCTGGACCAAGAGCAACAGGACTTAGTGGAATCCCAAAAGCTATTAATGGGATGATTACTTCTGCGATATACGTAGACTCTGTTACCCCATTCATTACTGCTAAACTAGTAGTAGACTTCTTATAGGCACCTTTTGTACGGGAACCGACAATTTCACCCATTAGGGAAGTCATTCCTACAGGACTAAAAACAAAAGAAAGAGAAGAAATAAAAGTTGTAATGGAAGTGAATACTTGTTGTCTTCCAGTTAAAATTTTTAAAGGGTTCGGAAAGTATCCTTTCCACGTTTTTGTTTCAGGAGCCAGATGATATTCTTTAGCTTTATCTCTTTCAATAGTCTTTCTAGCGCTAGAGGAGGTCGCGAATAAAAGATCACAAAAAATTGGACCTATAGCAATTCCTAAAAAGAAACTGATAGATAAATGCTTATCGAGTATGCTAAAACTCACTAAATCTAAACTTTTAATAAAGAAAGCGAATGGAATAATCATTAAAACACTTACCCATTTACCTTTAGAGAAAAAGGCGATTAGAATAGCAGCTAGTGTAAAAATTATTCCTGTTGATGACTTGAAGAAGTCAGCGAATTGACCCAAAAACTGGCCTAATAGAACAGCAGTTGGTAAAGCAATGAATGCACCAATAATTCCACCTGAAATCATTTTCCTAAGTGCTATATGTGGCATACCCATTCTTCTTAAAGTGTTCGCATGATCTATTAATGGAACAGCTGTAGTATCACCGGGTATACCCATTAATGCAGTTGGTACGGCATGTGTAAGATGTTTTGCTAGAACTGCTGCCATAAAAAATGAAAAAACGGCAGCTGGAGGTGCACCAAGAAGGATTACTAACAAAGTAAGTGGGACCATAATAGCTGTCTCATCAGTACCAGATATTAATCCTATTAAAGAGAAGACAATCGCACCAAGTAATGCAAATAAAATAGCTGTAATTAGTAAACTCATTTCTTCTGCTCCTCTCTAAGTGCAAGAAAACTATTTAAAACTCCGAATTCTTCCAATTCTTTCTTAGTGATTGGATCATTTTCGATTAGTTCTAATTCTTCTAGAGGATCTAATTGTAAATCTTCAAAAACTTGTCTCATACTTTCAGAAGAAGTTTCTTCTTCAACTAATATTCTTTTTGGTTTAAAAAGAATGGAACAAAGTACTAAAGAGAAAACACTACCTAAAATCCCAATAAGCAATGAGTAAGAAGCTACCATACTTTCACTAGCGATAGAAGGGAGTAACCAAAGGCCAATATTGTAACCTCCTAAACTAATGCCTACGCTTATTAAAACAGCGAAAAGTAATTGATTTGGTAGAATTGTATCTCCGAGTATTTCTAAATATGTTTTTGTTTTTTTATTCAAATCAGTAGTTGGTGATTTATGGTTATTTGCCATCCTATTCACCTCTTTGAGTTGCTTTCGTTATTTCTAAGATACGGTCATATCTAAGGTCTTTCTCTTTGACAGCTTGTGCGACGATTCTATCTATATCTGATTTTTTTGCGCCAGCCATTACTGCTAAGTTTCTAGCATGTAAAGACATGTGACCTCTTTGAATACCTTCAGCAGATAAGGCACGTAATGCTGCAGCATTCTGTGCTAGTCCTGCAGCTGCTATACAACCTGCAAGTTCTTCAGCAGAGCTAGCTCCCATTACTTTAAGGGCAGCTTGTGCAACCGGATGTGTTTTCGTTGCTCCACCAACAATCCCAACAGCCATTGGTAACTCAATAGAACCGGATAAGTTGCCATCCGCATTTATTTCCCATTTTGTTAAAGATTTATATTGTCCAGATATAGAAGCATAGGCATGTGCTCCGGCTTCTACTGCACGAGTATCGTTTCCAGTTGCCAATACCACAGCAGAAATTCCATTCATTATTCCTTTGTTGTGTGTAGTTGCTCGATAAGGATCATAATCCGCAAATTCGAAAGCGCTTACAATGTTATCCACAACCTCTTTGCCACCAAGTGCCTCTGTTGAAAAAATTGCTCTTGCGCGAACAAGTCTAAGGTCTGCTAAATTAGATATTATTTTTAATACAACCTTACCACCAGTAATTGTCTCAATAGTTGGAGAGACTGCTTCTGCCATTGTGTTAACAGCATTTGCACCCATTGCATCTTTTGTATCTACAATTAGATGAATTACTAACATTATTTGAGAGTTGGTTGGAATAATATGAACTTCTATATTCTTTGCCCCTCCACCCAATGAAACCAATGTTGGATCTTGCACATTACAATAAGCTAAAATTTCATCTTTATGTTCAAAGATTTTGGCTTTTGCAGCATAAGGATCTGCTACATTTAATACCTGAATTTGACCACGCATGATTGTTCCACTCATTGACGTGAAAAAACCACCATGGTCATAACTTGCTTTTGCTGCATTACTAGCAGCAGCTACAACAGAAGGTTCTTCCGTAGCCATTGGGATAAACATATCTTTTCCATTAATTTTAAAGTTGGTTGCAATTCCAAGTGGAATGCCTATTTGTCCAATTACGTTTTCTATCATTGAGTCTGCTAAATCCATCGAAAGTGGATTCTCCCCAGATAAATGCTTTAACTGATCATCTGTTAAATTGCGACCTTCCGTAACAATATCAAATCTTTCTTTAGGTGATAAACGATAAAATCCTGGAACTCTTGTGTTTGACATGACATACACCCCTTATTTTTGTGTAATAGCATTCAACCTAGTTGAATGCTATTACACAAAAATACATTAATAATTATTACTTGTAAACACCAAATCTAAAATTTATTCAGAAATCGAAGTAAATTCAAAAAATAGAGAAATAATTATTAATGAGGACTAGTAAATATGAGAAAGGTAAAAATATGGGCAGTTCCATAAATTAAAGGGGGGTATTTTGTATAAAAAATGTCAGTACTTTTGCTTCCTTGTTCTTATCTGCAGAAATAAAAATATGAGGAGTGTTTCCTTCGAAATAAGCACTATCACCCTGTTCCAAGTAATGTAACTCACCATCATAGTAAAGGTTGATCGACCCGTTTAGAATATAAATAAACTCGTCTTCACTATGGGTAAATGGCGTTACATATTCAGCTTCAGGTAGGACGGTGACTATTACTGGTTCTACTTTACTAAAGCGAGGACGATTTGCGAGCGCTTCATAAGTATAGCCAATGTCTTTATTTCCAATTTTTAATTTTTTATCCTTGCTTTTCACTATGGATAATTTATTGTGAAGATTGGACTCTAAGAACCAAGACAAGGGAGTATCTAGCTCTTGTGCTATTTTTGATAGAGTTGCCACAGCAGGGGCGGCTTGTCCATTTTCTATTTTTGAAATATGACTTTTCGTAAGACTGCATCTTTCGGCTAGTTCTTGTTGAGTTAAAGTATTATTTAACCTAGCTTCCTTAACCTTTTTTCCAATAGTATGTTGAAGATAAATGGGACTCTCCTCCTAAATAATTTAAAACCTATAATAATCATATAATACATTAATTACTCTCATTTGTAATTCTTTCACCGGTAAATTTACAGCTAGATTATTGTGTGAATTTGTTCATTTACTGTAAAGAATTAAAATTTATCATATTAGTTCTTAGACTATTTAAGTAGTACAGAAATATTGAGGGGAAGAAGATAAGGGTCCTGATTTTAGCCGGGACCCATACATAGACTTCATGCATACTAAAGAATTTATTTATTCAATTTCCATACGGAATAATTCAGACCAAGTGCAAAGGTAACCCATCCTACATAAGGCATCATTAAAACTCCTGCAGTATTGTCCAATTTCTGAAACTCATACGCAGTTAACGCAATGGATGCTAGCATAAGGCAGATTTCTACAAGTGCAGCTCCTCGTAAGCCCCAACGGAAAAATAGGAATGACCATAAAAAATTTAAACCTAACTGTAAGTCGTATAAGGGGATAGCTGGTGTTGAGTCCGTTCTCATATCTTTCACCTTTTGGTCTACACGATATTTAGCAATTCCCATTGTTGCGTAAAGAGTGGTCCATACAATCGGAAAGACTGCCCCAGGGGGTGAAAATGAAGGCTGTTTTAGTTTTTTATATTTTTCTTGGGCATTTTTATTGGCCATCCAACCTGTGATAGAGCCGCCAACCACCGGTATAAGAATACTAAGTGCTAATTTCTTTTTGTTTATCCGACCATTCACTTGTAGTAATTCCATTTTACAACCTCCTAGTTCTATTTATTATTTCATTCCCTAAACACTCCGAAATAATCTATATTGGTAAAAATAAATAATTAGAAAAATTAGAATATGGTATAATTATCAAGGGAAATCTGACTAGGGGTGTATAAATGAGACTTAAAATTATTCATACTAATGATGTACATAGTAATTTCGAGAACTATAAAAAAGTAGTTACGTTAATAAATCAACATAAAGATGCGAATACAATTGTTTTAGATGGCGGAGATTTTGCTGATTTTAAAAGCATTGAGCTCCAAGGAACTAAAGGAATGGCAGCTATAGAGTTATTAGAAGCTGGTAGCTACGATGCGATTACAATAGGTAACAATGAGATGTTCAATGGAATAGATACTCTAGAGAATATGGCGAGTAATAGTCCTATTCCTTTTATAAGTAATAACTTGTATAAAAAAGATCGTTCTCATATAAGTGGTGTTAAATCTAGTGTTATTTTAGAAAAAAACGGGCTTCGAATTCTCCTTACGGGATCTTCTCCCGATATGGGAGTATTTAATGAAGGATTAGGTATTTATTTGACTGATTACACGAATGCTATAAAAGAAGAAATAACCAATAATGAAGGTAATTATGACATATGTATATTACTTAGCCATGTAGGTACTTTTGCAGATGAACTGCTTGCTAAAGAGATTAAAGAGATTGATATTATTGTTTCTGCACATGATCATAAATTATTTGAACAGGCACAGGTTATTAATAAGACATTTATGAATAGTGCAGGAAATTATGGAGAACATATAGGTATTATGGAAATAGAAATAGACGGTGGAACAGTACATCTTCTCCATTCACAGACTATCTCTACAAAGGATATACAAGAGAGTGAACAGATAGACTCTATTTTAAGGTTAAATAAAGAAAGAGCTGTAAAAGTTTTAAGTGAACCTTTGTATTCACTAGAACATTCTTTATGGCATGACGTGATGGAAGAGAACCCTATTTCTAACCTAATAGCTGACGGATTGAAGGATATGTTAGGTACAGAAATTGGTCTTATTAATAGTGGTATTTGTAATGCGGGAATATTTCATGAAATGACAGAAAAAAAACTTATAGAGATATGTCCTTCTCCGTTAAATCCAACTTCCTTTGAAATTCAAGGTAAGTATCTAAAAGAAGCTTTAGAGCAATCGTTAGATTCTCAAGTATGTCTGGCAGATGGAAGAGGTCCAGGATTTAGAGGACGATTTGTCGGGAGGCTGCATGCATCAGGACTTCAAATAGAACATGATGGGAAGCGAATTCATTCAATCTATGTAAATGACGAAATATTAGAAGATGATAAATGGTATTTAGTAGGTAGCTCTGATTATTTACAAAGAGGTTCTGGATATCCCTGTCTTGCGAACAATCGAAATGAAAAATACTTAGCAGAAGAAATAAAAGATGTTCTTCGTTTATATGGTGAAAAATTAGAATTTTGCGAGGAGTCTTTTAGTCATAAATGGAAAGAAGTCTCTAAAATAAGGGGATAGAAAACGTGGAACCTAAAAAAATTAGACAAATGGGAGTGACAATAGGAAGACTCCCTGTTGGGAAAAAGAACTGCATAACAGATGTACAAGATGTTAAAGTCGGACATATTACATTAGATAGCTCACTTGGAGGAGGAGAATATGCCTGTACAGGAGTCACAGCAATCTTGCCTCATGGGGGTAATTTATTTCAACAGAAAGTAGTTGGGGCGAGTTACATTCTAAATGGTTTTGGAAAAACCACAGGACTTATACAAGTGAACGAACTTGGCTTAATTGAATCACCTATCATGCTGACGAATACATTTGGTATTCCAGCGGTTGCGCAGGGAACTTTAGAGTATATGCTAGAAAGAAATCCTACAATAGGGGATTCTACTGGGACTATTAATATAGTGGTAGGAGAGTGCAATGACTGTAGGTTAAATTCAATTCGAAAGCTACCTATTGAACCGAAGCATGCGATTGAGTGTATTCAAAATGCTTCGTCAGAAACTTCACCTGAAGGAGCTGTTGGTGCAGGTAAAGGGATGATTTGCTTTGGTTATAAAGGGGGCATTGGCTCCTCTTCACGTATTGTTCAAGTTAGTGATGCAGTCTATACTATCGGTTGTATGGTCCTTAGTAACTTCGGAAGAAAAGAGGAATTCCAAGCTTCACGGTATTTGGTGAATGAAAATGTGAATGTCCCAAACTTTCCTGAGCCTGCAGATGGTTCAATCATGATTGTATTGGCAACAGACGCACCTTTAAGCAATAGACAACTTACTCGACTTGCTAAGCGATGTGGGGTAGGGCTTGGTAGAACTGGTAGTCATTTTAGTAATGGTAGTGGTGATATCGTCATAGCTTTTTCGACAGCTCATAAAATTCAACACAGTTTGGAAGAAAGTGTGGAGACAAGGCAGCAATTAAGAGATGATCATCCCATTATGAATGACTTATTCCAAGGAGTGGCAGAGGTTACGGAAGAGGCGATTTTAAATTCTTTGTCACAGGCCGAAACCACAACAGGGAGAAATGGAACTGTTGTATATCCGTACCCGTTTGAATGAATAAAGGCTGATCATCGTTATGAAGATCAGCCTTTTCAATAGTAGTGACTTCTCAAACCAGGTATTTGATAATAATCGATCGACCACAGCTCAAAATCGATTGATGTCCCTAAATAATCGATCGATCAACGCCGATAATCGATTGATGCCTCCGAAAAATCGATCGACCACTAAAAATTAGTCTTTTTTAAACTCTAGTTTTATCTTACCTTCAACAAAAGTTAAGCTCGCATCAAACTTTTGACCGTTTTCAGCTTCAAATCCCTTGATCACGTTTGTTTTTCCTTTAGTGCAAAGCAGTTTTATTTGGCTAGCGGTTATTTTTTTCTTTAAAAAGTAGCCATTAAAGGTCTGGGTGCAACCATTTTTGTATTCTGTACATCCATAAAAGCTCTTATGTGCAATGATGGACCCTTTTTGACATTTAGGACATGTTACTATTGGATCTCTCTTAAATTTAGAGTCATACTTTGAAGCCCGAGGCGCTAGCTTTATATTAATCTGCTTTGTTTTTAATTGGGTTGGAACCTCGTCCATCAAGCTTTGGATAAACTTAGCGATACTACCTAGAAAACGATCCATCGAGCCTTCTCCGTTTCCAATTTTACGTAAATAGGTTTCCCATTTAGCGGTCATAGATGGACTAGCGAGAAGATTACCTTCAATAGCCTGACAGAGGACGCGTCCTTTATCGGTTATAGAAACTATATTTTTCGTTACACTAATATAGCCATGGCGTTTTATCGTTTCTATAATTCCGCTTCGAGTTGCTTCTGTACCGAGACCTTCCACTTCTTTTAAGATTTCAGTTTCCAGTTTATCCTCTACAAGCTTCCCACAGGTTTTCATCATGGCAATAAGCTGGCCTTCCGTATATGGCTTCGGAGGCAGCGTTTTTCCTTCTTTTATACCAATATTACTTTCTACCTTTTCCTGTTCCTGTAGAGGTGGGAGAGGTTGTTCTTCTTTATCCTTAGTTGAGCGGGAGAATAATGCTTTCCATCCTTGATCTCGCTCCGTTTTTCCAGTAGTGAAAAAGGCTAAACCATTCACCTCTGTTGTAACCTTTGTTTCTGTATATAAGTAATCGGTATGAAACATACCCAATGTAGTACGGACAATCTCTTCATAGAGATTTCGCTCAATATTTGAAAGTCCTGCTAATTTCGCAGGCGTTGGGAGCTTCTTCGTTGGAATAATAGCATAATGCTCTTGAACTTTCGAGCTATCGACATATCGTTTTTTAGGAGCTAGTGAAGCTACTCCAAAAGGATGTCCAATAATTTGTTGATAAGCAGAAACCTGAGCCGCTATATAGGAAAATTCGTTTGGCGTAATATGTCTTGCATCAGTTCTCGGATAAGAAACTAACTTTTTCTCATAAAGACCCTGCATTGTCTTCAGTACATCTGCAGGACTCGTTTTCCATAATCGATTGGCGGTAGCCTGTAGTGTCGACAATGAATGAAGCTGAGGTGGTGGTATCCGCTTATCGACTTTTTCTATTGAACTAATTACTCCAGGAGAGTTAGGTTGAATATTATGTTGGGAAAGGAGTTCTCGAATCTTTTCTCTGTTGGAATCTTTCGCTTTTGCTTTCCCTTTATATTCCCCAGTTTCTGCCTGGAAAGTTGCCTCTATCTCATAAAAAGGCTCCGATACAAATTGTTCGATTTCTCTTTGACGTTGATATATCAAAAATATAGTCGGTGATTGAACTCGTCCTATAGGAAATACCTCTTTAATACCTTGTTGCTGCAACAGAAGTGAATATAATCTGGATCCATTCATGCCTACTAACCAGTCACTAATTTGACGAGCCTTGGCCTCATCGTATAATAAAAGATCTTTACGATTATCTTGTAAATTACTGAAACCCTTCAGAACTTCATCTACTTCCAATGAATTAATCCATAAGCGTTTAATCAATTGTCCACGTGCTCCACTTTGATTGTATATACTATAGAAAATATTGGACCCTTCACGGTCTACGTCACAAGCGTTAATAACAGTATCAGTAGATTTAAGTAATTTTTTTACTACGGAAAACTGCTTGAATTTCCCTTTGGCAACTTGAAATTCATAGCTATCTGGTAAAATAGGCAAACTAGCTAATGACCATTTATTCCATTTTGGATCATATGCTTTTGGTTCTTTAAGTTCAACGAGATGACCAATTCCCCATGTAATATAGGCTCCCTTTGGAAAAATAGGGCATGGATTAATTTCTATGTATCCTTCGTGACGTTTTACTTTAAAAGCATCTGCATATGCCTTTGCCTGACTAGGCTTTTCAGCAAGAATTACTGGCTTCATGACAAGACCTCTTTCACTGGTAAAAATGATAGTTCTACTATTATCGCATAGATTCAGAAGCATTTCTAATCAATGGTTAGGATAAAAGGTAAATGTAAACTATGTGGAATTTCCTTGGTTTCCTAGTAATTTAGAGTAAACATACAAGGATGGAAGTCTCTTGGTGTGCCCGAAATGTAAGTATGAGTGGACACTAGAATCAGCAAAAGAAGCTATATATACAAAAATAGTAGGGGTCAACGTTACGTGAATAATCGTTGACCAATACTTACTTTTGCTAGCCACTTGGGTCTGAGACACCTGTTAAAAGCTTCTCTTTTTCAAAAGCACTGATTGGATTTTTTAGAAAAAGAAATGGAACTGGGATAATATAATAGAAAATAGGATACATAAAATAACTGGAAATAATTGTAAAACCTTACTTAAAGGTGTCGCTTGCTTGAGATTCTTTAAAATAAAGTAAGTGCAAATAATCGTCGCTAGAGGAAGTAACCAGTTGACGAACAAGTGAATGCGTAAGGGCGATAAAATTTGGAAATTATCGGACGTAAAACGAACAAATAAGATAATTATATTTAGCGTTACAATAGTTCCTGTACTAGCAAGAATAGCAGCAGTAACGTAACCTTTTGATAATTTTCGAACTGGTTCTTTCCTCGCTTTTATGAATCTTCTAATGAAATTGAATAAGAAGAAGAGTGTATATAAAAAGAATGCCAGCAAACAAATCGAGATTAAAATCATATTAAAGGATACACGATCTATCGTTTTTACGGAGGTAAAATCAGAAACAATTCCAAAGGACATCTTAGTGACCTTTTGCTCGTTGTCTACCTCAAAAGCTAGTTGATTGGTATCCATACCCGATTTATCCAGAATGGTTTTATGGTTAATAACTCTTTCGTAAAAAAATGGGTTTGTCTCGGTATATTGAAAGGTCTCTTTTTCACCCGGTATTTTTACATCAATGCCGCCTTTGGCATTTTCACTTACTACAATATCGCCATTGCTAATGATAGGCAAAATACTTAGGAAGTTGGAGTAAATACCGCGTGCCATTCTATAAGTACCTTGTACAACCCCATCATTTTCACTCGGAGAAACTTGTAAGGGTTTCTCTGCTTCACCAACCAATGCTGTAATTAAATCTGTTCGAATACCAGTAGCTTCATCAGCGACATTGGTTAAAATACTTAATCCAAAGTTCTGATCAGGAACTAAAGCGAGTTGTGAAGTAAAGCCAACTAAGTTGCCGGAATGTTCAATTACACGATTATCTCCACTGAACCTCTCCCAAAAACCATGAGCAACTCCTGGTAAATTAGGGTTTACAGTGTATGTTTGTTCGTGCATTGTGCTTAGTGTTTCCTTTTGTTCAAATAACTGATATGTCCCTGTTTGGCTTTTATTTAAATGTGCAAGCATAAAATTGCCCATATCTTTTGCCGTTGTATTGAGGGACCCGGCGGGTGCATCATTTACATAAACTCTTTCCATTGGTACGAACTGATCTCCTTGCTTCTCATATCCATTACTTTTGTTGTTTAGAATGTTAGCCATATGATCATATTCTTGTTCGAAAGTAGAGTTTTCCATTTGTAGTTTTTCAAGAATTTCTTCTTGCATATATTCTGCAAAAGGTCGCTTGGATATCCGTTCAATAATGTAACCGGCTAACGATGTACCAAAATTAGAGTAAGAAATCACTGTACCAGGCTCGAAGACTTGCTTAGGCTGATTTTTATTTGTGAGGAAGTCCTTAAGAGGAATCAATTTTTCAGGCTGATATGTTAATAAGTTTTCCGCTTTATCCTCAAAGCCAGCAGTATGATTCATTAAATCAAGTAGTGTTATTTTCTTATTAAACTCTAAATTCAGGTAATCTTTAGGAAGGTATTCTTTAATGTCTTCATGTAAATCCAATTTACCTTTTTCTACAAGTTGCATGATGGCACTCCAGGTATAAACCTTAGAAACAGAAGCAGCTTCAAAGACTGTTTTTTCTGGGTCTACAGGTGACTTTGTCTCGATATCGGACTGACCGTATCCTTTTAATAAGACAAATTCTCCATCCTTAACTATGGAAATTGCCGCACCTGGAATCTCCTTACCAATATACTTATCCATGATTTCATCAACGGTTTTTTCAATATCCCTAACCAACATACCTGATGGAACAGTATTTTCACTTGCAAGTGAACGGATGGGTGATAATAACAAAGTAACAATCATTAATAATAAAAATTTTTTCATTTTTAATTCCTCCATTTTACTAATTTTGTAAGTCGATTTTTGGGGGAGAGACAAGTTAGATGAATTTTCTCTCCTGCTCTGACTTACCTTAGTATAAAAGAGGAAACTTTCTTTTATCTTACTAGATTCTTAAGAAATTCTTACGTAAGTTTTCCTAGCAAGTCCTACCGGATTAAAAGCTATTTTTTTACTACAAATAATTTGTGCTATAAAAAAACTCCTTCCAACATCCAAAGGAAAACGTGTACCCGTCAATAAAACGAGATAAGTGAAATAGAAACACTTTTGATCTTCTACAAAGAGTTAGAAAAAACATAGAAATTGACTGGGAGTTTATAGAAAGGGAAACGAGAGAGGGTACTGATTTTATAAAGCGGCCAAATAAAAGGAGTGTAAACGTGTGGATGTAAAGATGTATTTAAAGATTAGAATGCTACCGATAACATGAAAACTAATTTAGAAATTATTTTCGCAGGGAAGAACAATCTCACTATTAGGAATCACTGGAAATGAAGAACTGAACTTCTTAAAATATGGTGGTGCTTTGTAAACTGAATTTTGGCTACTAAATCAGTAAACAAAATCCAGATTACAGTTGAGTTTGAGGGCTTCTGGATCTAATACTTCAATGCAATTTCGAGATGTTTTAATGATTCTCTGGTCACGTAATTTTTTTAGGGAACGGGCAACCTCTAGCCTTGTTTCTCCAATAATCTCACCTATTTCTCGCTGGGTAAGGTTTATACCGATCTTGTTTAAGTAGTGGTTGTACATGTAAACGATATTGCAGGTCTTAACAAAGGCTGAATCATAGCTGAGGGTAACCGACTCATGCATAAATAGATTAGAGTGCATAATGACATAATCTAGCATAGTGATGCTAAGATCGGGATTCTCCTTCAGTGCTTGATAGAAATCCTTTGGTCGGATGCGAATCGTATTAATATCGGTGATTGCAGTTATCATAAAGAAATCAACATCAATATGGAATTTACCATTAATAGGTCTGCTTAAGGAGTAGGGGCAAATAGAACCTTCCCCGTGAAAGCAAATCGTCTTGCTGTCTCCTTCAATGTGGTTGACTGATAATTTAAAGATTCCACTTTCTACATAGTACAAGTATAAAGTATCAAGATTATTCGTTATGACACTGCCTTTCTCCAGTAAGTACTTCTCCCCAATTTCTAATAAGAGAGGCTTAAATTCTGTAAACTGATCCTCGAAAAAAAGATTGTTTTTTCCCACAATGTTCAATTCCCCCTCTATAAATTTTTCTGTGCAAATTGTAGTAATGACAATTGTTTATTACAAATGAACCTATAAAAACGATACTCATTTCATTCATTATACTAATTTTGCTCTCCAATATCTCTTTACTTTCGTAATTTATTGAATTAATAAAAAACAGATGTATCAAATGATATAGAAAACGCTTTCACAGTTTTGGTAATCTATAATTACTAAAACAGTTGAAGATAGCAAATGAAGGTTGCTTCACTTATATTGGCTAACTGCTAAAAAAGTATAGGAAGAAGGGATCAAATGGCAGTAATTTCTTTATTATTCCTAATTATTGTAATCGCAGTGGGAGTATACACGAAAAAAAATATAGGAATTATCTCCCTTGCAGTTGCAATAGTACTAGGAATGATAGGCGGGTTGTCTAGCAGTGAGGTTATCAGTGGTTTTCCTACGAGTCTATTTCTGAATTTGTTTGGGATGTTTTTCTTCTTTGCGATTGCACAAAATAATGGATCCTTGGAGCTTCTATCCAAGAAATTGTTTGTATCATTTGACCGTTATGCTATTGTGTATCCTCTTATAGTTTTTTTGGTAAGTGCTCTCATAACAATTGTCGATCCAGGTGGTTTGACTGGTTATGTGGTGTTACCTGCAATTACGATGAGTGTTGGTTACCAGATGGGCTACAATCCGATTATGATTGGCGTTCTGACCATCTTTGGAGCCAACGCTACGCTTATGACACCAGTCGGGGTATTTGGGAATACTGCGAACTTGATTGTCAATGATGCTGGCTTCCCTAATTATGCAACTCAAATTCTACTAAATGGTACAATCCTGTTCTCTATCGCCGGGATTTTAGTTTATATAGGGTTTCGCGGATGGAAGAGAAAACAACACGCTGAGGATATGTTGTCATTGGAAGATAATGCAGCACCAATAGACCTTCCAGCTTTCAATGGTCAACAAAAGTTAACCTTACTGATGCTGATATTGATGATTCTCTCCATTATGTTTTTAAATACCCATGCAGGACTTACAGCATTAGTTTTTAGTATAGTCTTGCTATTGGCTAAGGCTGCCGATGAAAAAGATGCTTTTGTCGGTGTACCTTGGGAAACAATATTCCTATGTATAGGAATTGGGAACCTCCTTAGTGTTATTGAATCGATGGGAGGCTTAACACTTTTAAGTAGTTTGTTATCTTCCATTTCTACAGAATGGACGGTGGCACCTTTACTAGGCATCACTTCGTCGATCATGTCCTTTTTCTCACTAGCAATTGCGGGACCTATTCCGACTTTAATTCCCTCAATTCAAGTGTTGAATTTTTCGACCGGTAATTCGTTTATGGATATTGAATTGATAAGTACAGTTATTAATGGTGGATTCACTGCTGCCATTAGTCCTTTGTCACTAGGTGGAGCAATGGTCCTGGCTGCTTATGGAACATTATTCAAACCTAGCGCTGAAGAAAGAACGAAAGTCTTTAATAAATTGTTCCTAGTGGCAATAGTGATTTCTATTATCGCTGGAATCTTGGCAAATACCGGTATATATAGAATAACTACTAGCTTGTAGTCTTGTTAGCTCAATAGGAAAATGGCTTTTTCTTAACTATATAATCCGAGGAGGAATAGAAATGAATAGAAGTATATTAAATGGTATGTATGATGTGCATGTACACTGTGGGCCATCCACAGCAAACAGAGCAGTGGATGCAGCAGAGATGCTGAAGTTGGCGGAAGAAGCCGGCTATGCAGGATTCGTAGTAAAGGATCACTATATTCCAGCACTTTTGGGAACGAAAATGGTAGAGAAGCATTTAGGAAATGGCACCTGTAAGGTTTACGGATGCCTTGTTCTGAATAATGCAGTTGGTGGCCTTAATGTCGATGCTGTGGATAAGGCCAGACAAATGGGCACGGCAATGGTTTACCTTCCAACCGTTTCTTCTAAAACCCATATCGACGGACACAAGGAATCTGGATTTGTTGGCGGAGCAGGTACTTCGGATGTAGAGGAAGAACCGATAGTTATTGCCGATGAAAATGGAACTCTTAATCCTAAGGTTGTAGAAGTAATTCAGTACTTGGCTAAGCATGATATGGTATTGGCAACCGGACATGGCAATGAAATCGAAGTGGAAGCTACAGTCAAAAAAGCATTTGAACTGGGGATGAAACGTGTCTTGGTAACACACCCGCATTATCAGGTTGGAGCAAGCATTGATGATATGAAGAGATGGGCGGACATGGGTGCTTATATTGAGATTAACGCCTGTGTGTTTAAAGATAGTGGATCGAAAGTGGAAGCAGTAGTAGATCTGTCCGTGGCGAAAGAGATGATAGATGCCTGTGGTGTGGACAGTATAATTATTGATACAGATTACGGTCAGGCCGCTAATGGCTCGCCGGTAGAAGGAATGTATAATTTCGTCAATGCTTTAGAAAAACAGTTTGGAATCACCGAAGAAGAAATTAACATCATGACTAAAAAGAATCCGAAAAAATTGTTCGATTTCCAATAAAGACAAAAAGTAACAGGGTAAAATAATAATTTAAAACAGGAGGAACTATAAATGACAAAAATTGATTACGGTAATCTGGACAATCTACCTTGGCAATTTGTAAGAGAAGGCATCACGCGGAAGGTATTCGGAATGGGTGCAGAACATATCAACGCCACAATCAATAAAGTTGAAAATGGGAATGAGAAGAACCCGCATATCCATGAAGAAAATGAGCAGATTGCGCTTATTTTAGAAGGTGAATGTGACTATTATGTAGATGGTGTGCCTTACCGCATGACCAAAGGATCTTGGATTACAGTTCCGGCCGGTGTGGAGCATTATATTTCTGTCTACGACAGCCCTGTACCGGTGCTCAACATGGATATTTTCTATCCTTTAAGAGAAGAGTACAATGAATCCTACGGTAAATTCATAGAAAACTACCGTAAGTAAATACGAATCTATGCTTGGCTGAATATCTACAGTGGTTAAAAGGAGAGAGTTTTCATGAAGATGCGTAATTTGGTCAAAGAGAAGCTAGAGAGGAAAGGGCATGTTTTAGGTGCGTTCGTTGCTTCAAGCTCACCGACTAATGTAGAGATTTTAGGACTTAATGATTTCGATTTTGTCCTTATTGATATGGAGCATGCTCAAACCGATATGGAAACCACAGTGAATATGATACGAGCTGCGGAACTGTATGATATGGCACCGCTCGCTCGCGTTTATCATCCAAATGATGGTCCTATGATGTCCAGAATGCTGGATGTGGGTATTCATGGTCTGATGATCCCCATGGTGGAAACTAAAGAGCAAGCACAATATATTATTGAAAATATGAAGCTTGCACCTCTTGGAAAAAGAGGGATAGGCGCTGGGCGTGGACCAAGATGGGGTTGGTATGAGGATTATAACAAAGGTGAAGTGAACGATAATACCTATGTCATTATGCAGTGTGAAACTCTAAAGGCTGTCGGAAATATTGAAGAGATTTGTCAGACACCAGGTCTCGATTGTATCTTTATTGGAACTGCTGATTTGTCACAGGATATGGGTTGTTTTGGTGACAATAACAACAATGAGTTACAAGTTGTGATCAATAAGGTACTGGATACCTGTAAGAAGTACAATATTGTACCCGGCATCGTTGCTGGAACGGCGGAAGACGCGGTAAAACGAATTCAACAAGGTTTCCAATTTGTTACTATCATGAATGACCTTGGATTTTTCAGAAGCCAAACTAAAAATGAAATCGATACAGTTAGAAAAAAACTTCATTGATATATTCAGTCCAATCCCTAAATGTCCTTTCAGGTTTTGGAAGAAAAGAAAATTAAAATTTAAATGTTGGTACCCATCGAATTTAGAATCGTATGGGTCCTGGCATTTTTTACTTTGTCGACCATAAGCGCAAGAATGAGGACGAAGTAGGCGCAAACTCCTTGTAAAATGAATGTAAACAACCATTAGGAGGAGTTATAATGAATCTCATTCAGGAATTCAATAAATTACATTCATCAAAAGAAATATTATTTTTAGGTAATGCATGGGATCTGTTATCCGCTTTAACTTTAGAAAAGGTGGGTTTTAAAGCAATTGGTACAACAAGTTGGGGAATTGCGAACTCATTTGGATATGCTGACGGAGAATTAATTGATTTTGAAAGACATCTTGGAGTTATTAAAACGATTACAGCAAATGTGAAAATACCTGTTACTGCAGATATTGAGGCAGGCTATGGAGAAGATAAGGAAACAATTGTTGAAAATGTATTAAGGACGGCAGATGTTGGGGTTGCTGGCATTAATATTGAAGACTCACTCAAAAAACAAATGGGGCTCAGAACAATGAAAGAACATTGTACTCTTTTATCAGCAATCAGAATGGCATTAGATAATCATGGCTATCAAGATTTTTATATTAATGCTAGAACTGATACATACTTTCAAACAGAAAACCCTTTCTATGAAACAGTAAATCGTGCAAAGGCCTATGTTGAGAGTGGAGCTAGTGGAATATTTGTCCCTGGAATGATTGACTATGACGAGATTAAAGAAATCACAATGGCCATACATGCTCCAATTAATGTATTGTCTTTACCGGAACTTACAAATTGTCATGTACTGCAGGAATTGGGAGTGCAACGTTTTAGCTTTGGTAATGCCCTATCTGATAAAATCATTTCCTTTTTAGACAGCAATGCTGCACAATTAATGGAGCTACAAGATACTTCATTGTTATACGATTACTGACCTAGAAGGGTGTGGAATTCAATGGAGGATATACTTAATCTTTCTTTTGATGAAATGTGGGATAAAGTCATGGCTTGCGATCAAAAGTATGATGGATTATTTTTTACGGCAGTAAAAACCACTAAAATATACTGTCGGCCATCGTGTAAATCTAGAAAGCCGAAAAAAATAAATGTAGATTTCTATTATGACATCAATAAAGTTGAACATGCTGGTTTTCGTGCTTGTAAAAGATGTCAGCCAGAAGTTGACCATTCCCCGCGTACTGAACTAGTCAGAAATGTAACCGCCTTCTTAATTAATCATTATAAAGAAAAGTTGGTATTACAGGACATTGCGAATAGCGTCGGTGTTAGTCCTTTTTATCTGGAGCGTTTGTTTAAGCAGGAAACGTTAGAAACTCCGCGTACTTACTTGGAGAAAATAAGAATTGATAAAGCAGCCTATCTTCTTTGCAGTGCAAATCTATCAAATCTTGAGATTTGCTATAAAGTTGGATTTCAAAGTCCTTCAAGTTTTTATAAGGCGTTTCGTCGTTTGAAGAATTGTTCACCAAGTGAATATCGAATTCTTGCGAAAAAGGAGCTACTGTAATGCAATGGAGCAATCACGGAACGTTTATTGAGATATATCCACCGAAGGAATTCAGTTTTGATGAATGCCTAGTGTTCTTGGGTAGGTCCCAAGAAGAAGTGTTACATCAAATTAGAGATGAGATACTATATAAGCTGATTAAAGTAAATGGAGAATTAATCTTGTGTAGAATCGGGTTTGCTCAACATGTAATTCATGTAGATTTTCCCTCACAACCATTGTCTATCACCAGTCATGAAGAAATAGCATCGTATATTTGGGAATGGTTTGATTTGGATCAGGACTTGAGCCTTTTTTATGAGGTTGCTAAACAAGACAAGGTATTACAACAAATTCACAAGAGATATTACGGGTTACGGATGATGTGTATACCAGACTTATTTGAGGCGTTGACTTGGGCAATAATGGGGCAGCAAATAAATTTAACCTTTGCGTACAAATTAAAGCAACGTTTTGTTGAACACTTTGGGGAGTGCCTTACCTTTGAAGGGAATACTTTTTGGCTATATCCAACATATGAAAGAATTGCGACTCTAAGCGTAGAGGAGTTAATAACACTACAATTTACTGTTCGGAAGGCTGAATATGTAATTGGAGTTGCAAAAGCTATGACAAATGGAGAATTAACAAAAGAAATGTTGCTGCAAGAACCAACGTATGAGCAAGCAAAAAAGTCGTTACTGGGGATAAGGGGAGTAGGACCATGGACAGCGGATTATGCGCTGATGAAATGCTTACATCAATCATCTGCCTTTCCGATAGCAGATGTCGGACTTCATAATGCTTTAAAGGTTCCATTAGGGCTTAATCGTAAACCGACAATAGAGGAAATTAAAGAAGTAGCAACAAATTGGCAAGGTTGGCAAGCGTATGCCACCTTTTATCTATGGAGGTCTTTATATGAATAAATTAGATTACAAATCTCCAATTGGCATAGTAGAAATAGTGGGAACAGAGGAAGTAGTTAGTTCTATTATGTTTATTGAAGGGGATGAAGTGAGTAATACAGTAAACTCTGAAACCCCACAGGTTTTAGTGGATTGTTCTATTCAACTGGACGAATATTTTAAGGGTGAGCGTCATGTATTTTCATTTCCTTATAACTTTGAGGGTACAGAATTTCAAAAAAAGGTATGGACCGCTTTGACAACGATTCCATACGCTGTAACCGGGTCCTATAAAGATATTGCCACTGCCATTAATAATGAAAAAGCTGTTAGAGCAGTAGGAACCGCCAATGGCAAAAATAGATTAAGTATTATCATTCCATGCCATCGAATTATCGGATCAAATGGAAGACTAACAGGCTATGCAGGTGGTTTGTGGAGAAAAGAGTGGTTACTTCAGCATGAGAGGTCTTTTAAAAGGGAAGAGTAAACCGAAGGATATTACAGTGAAGCTTTACGAATTTCATTGAAAATGCACGACATGTTTTGGGTAAGAAAAAATATTTGCTCGATTAGTCAATTGGAAAGTCTGAAGTTTAAGTCATGAATTCCGTACATAATACATTAACAGCATATATCGCTTGATCCATTTACAAGTGTTCATCACCAGAACGCCAATTAGTGAATAAAATAATTAAAAAACCCATTCCTATGAAGGAATGGGATATACTTCGATTATTTAATTATGAGCAATGATTACTAGTTTACCTTCATCTAATTCTTTTTCAGCTGCTTCTGCTTCTTGCTTAGAAATACCGGCAGCTTCCATTTTGTTACGAAGCTCGTCTCCTCGAGAAGTGAACATGTTTTTAAATGATTGTAAAAAGCCTTGTTCTTTCATCCCAACATCTGAAGTGTCTAATGCATCATTGATATCGTCGGCTCTTTCTTTAAAATGGGCGAAAATATGAATATTGTCTCGAACGTATCCTTGTGTTTCAAGTTTTTCAATTTCTTGTTTTGCTTGAACTGCATTTTCAACTGTTAGTTTGACTGTCATGTATAATTCCTCCATTTTTGTTAGTAATGTGTTCTAGTATATATTTACCCGATAATAGGGAGTTTAAACAAAATAGCGTGGAATGAATCCAAATGTGTGAAAGAAATGTATGGTTTTGATATGCTTAAAAGAAAAAGAGAATGGATGTTATAAGATGGACAATAAAATAGATCAAGTAGCTAGCTTTAAAGCAGCAATGGGAAATTATCCTACAGGAGTTACAGTAGTGACAGCTTTTAATAGTGATGGGAAGCCCATGGGATTGACTGTAAATTCTTTTGCCTCAGTTTCGTTAGATCCATTATTAATATTATGGTCTATTGATAAGCGAGTATACTCATATGAAGAGTTTTTAAAAGTAGATAAGTTTACAGTAAATATTCTAGCTGCTGACCAAGGAGATATATGTAATTTATTTGCTAGTAAAGTGGAGGATAGATTTGCAGAGTGTGAATGGAACAAATCAGAATTGAATTTGCCGGTGCTTTCTAACTCGTTAGCAACACTAGAATGTAAAGTATTTAACAAAGTAGAAGCTGGTGACCATACAATTATGATAGGCGAGGTTCTTCATATTCAAAATGCAGCAAAAGAGCCTTTACTGTACCACCGCAGAAATATTGGTGCGATACCGACAGAATTTTATAAATGATTATAGACAAAAAGGATATCCAGATGGATGTCCTTTTTATGTTATAGCTTGAAAATCCAAAAATATTATTGCTCAAGAAGGGGTTATTTAGCCTTTGTCCAAATTAAATATTCCTAGGAATCTTCTTTAGCCTGCAAAATCCCGAAGCTGTCAGTAAAAGTAAAGGTTGTACAATGTTGCATAGTGGTGGAAATCTCTACATTCACGTAGTTAGAGGTTTAGTTTTGGGAGCAGATGGAGAGTATTTACTTAAAGGGATATTCTCCAAAAATGTTGTTGGTGGCTATATAGTGTAACGTTATTTGACTAAGTTTATATTCTCGAAGAACTAGTTGATGTAGGAGATTAACTGCTGCTTTTTTAAAGTAAAATTAGTGCAGTGAGTGATTTTAGATGAAAGAAGGACAGAGAGTTCCATTTTCTGTCCTTTTTCATTTAATTTAATGGAAGGGGATTTTATATGGCTAAGGAATCAATGGTGTCTTTAACAATACACCATTATATTTGGATCATTCTCTTTTGCATTTTCGGTATATTATTTGCTATTTATATATTAATCGCAACTGGGAATAACCCACCACTCGTTGTGTTTATTTTATCTGCTATTGGTACAGGAGGGACTGGTGCTATTATAGGTGGAATTATAGGGAATAGTCTTGTCAATTTTCACAAAGCATTATTCAAGGTGCAAGGACAAAAGAAACGTTAAAATATATTGGGATCTTAATAAAGGGGAGTATAGGTAGAGGCTAAAAATAATTCCTTATGGAAAATCAATTGATCGTATTTAGCTAACATGTCCTTTTATTTTTAATTGTAATTAAATTTCGTTATGCAAGTGAATACAAATAAAGAAATCAGTAGCGTAAGTATATGACAGAGAGTAAGTAAAAAATCTCTCCAAAGTGTAGTACTTGGGAGAGATTTGGATACATCAAATATAAAAAAGCTTAAACAGTATTTCTCTTTGTGGTACTTGAAGTGTTTCGAACTTTTGTAGAAAAGCTTCTTTGTCATAAGCGACGTGATGGATGGTTACATTTGGTTTGCTTGAAGTAAAATCTAATACTGCATATGGTGCGGTATTTCCTTTAGACACTCCAAGAGCTCCTGGATTCAGCATTATCTTGTTGTCCATTTGGAATAAATGCTCGGGATGATTATGCCCAAAGCAGATGATATCCGCCGGATATTCACTGAACATACTCCACGTATTTTCTAATGTAGGTTTTAAAATAGGATGAAAAGGCTCCTCTCTTATATTAGCTTCTAAGAGATGTGGCTCGATATGATAGTGAATTCCCAAAAGGCGTGTACCATTAACTTCTTTCGTTATAACTCGTGGGAGTTGCTCTAGTCGTTGGATATTTTGATGGGATAGTTGATTTGCAATCCACTCATGATGTTCACGTGTATGCTTGTAGCTCTCGGGATGTCCCTCCCCTGAAATAAGGGCTAGTATTGCTTCATCATGATTTCCGGTAATCATTCGAACATCGGAGCGGTCAAATAGTATATTTAGAACTTCGTTCGTATCTGGTCCCATAGCAATCATATCCCCCAGACACCATATTTCTTGCACATCTGTTTTAGTATCTATTTCGTTTAATACTGCTCGTAATGCGAGTTCATTTCCATGTATATCCGTTAAAATAGCTACTTTCAAAAAATCACTCCTACAACTTATTCTGCCGGCTCCGTTTTTTCTTTCTCTTTCTTTTTATGGTGTTTCAAATATTTCACTAAATAATAAATAAGGATAGTCGCAAAAATAACACCGAAAATGACATACTCATCTACATCCGATGAAAGTATTCCAACGGGAATCAATGCAAGAACAAAGAAATATAAGAAGTTCCCAATTGCAGTAGCTATTGTGAAAGGTATTATACGAATTGTACTTAGTCCAGACAAAATATTTATAAGACTAGTTGGGATAAATGGAAAGAGTCTACCTTGAAGTACGTAGGCAAAACCATTTGCATCTACCTTATCTATTAAACCTTTGTTGAATTTCTCGATAATAATTTCTTGGAAAACATAGCGAACCCCATATAACACAATAACGGATGCAATAATACTCGTAAACCAACTCCACAAAAAGCCATTTATAAATCCGAACAATGTGATATTGATCGTAATCACGAGAATAAGTGGAAATATAGTAAATGAATTTTGTATGATCATGACTAGTGCCATAAAAAATAGTGCATAGCCGATATTTCTTTCTAGAAAGAGTTGGACCTCATCTATATCTCCTTGTAATAAGGACGTCACAATATCTTTGTTTAATAAGACGAAAACTGAAACTAATAGCAAGGCGCCCCAAATAATCCATTGTCTTTTTGTAAGATGTTGAATTTTATTCTTCATTTGTTAACGTCACCTGGTCCTTCACACATTTATTGTCCAATCGTACCACGGTTTAAGGTTACTAAAAAACTTTTAAGGTCTATTCTTATAAAGATATTCAAATGAATTTTGTAAAGACCAAAAAGTTGAATACTATTAGGCTAATTTACTCCTAACTTTACTAGCTGAAAGTAAGGTTAAGTAAAGAGCTGTACTAAACATTAGAGTAGAACATCCTATGACAACCTCTTTTACAGAAAACCAGTGAGAGGCTAGTCCCACTAAAAGAATAGTGATGACTTGTATAAAACTCGCAAACATCTCATAAATACTTGAGATTCTTCCCATCATATCGGTAGGGATATTCGATTGAATGTATGTCATAAATCCCGTATTAGAAATAGAGAGAAAAAATGAAAGTACAAAAAAACCGATGCTAGCTAACAAATAGGTTGTAGAAAAACTGTAGATTATATAACCAATGGAGACAAATAGTGTTCCTATACTCATTAAAAGTTTAGCGGGAACGAATCTTACTAGCACATTAGTGCAGATTGCACCTATTAAAAATCCGATACCAGCGATAGTGACAAGGGAACCATAGGCAGTATTGGAGAGATTGAGAATCTTCTTGGCAAATGTTACTTCCATGGAATCTAATGCTGCAGTAAGTAGCATTACCATTTGAAACATCATGTATAAGACGAAAAATGGGATAGCCTTTTTACTAAAACGTACAACTAAACTCCAGTCATTCCGGATATTTAACCAAGTAATTCTTGAATTTTCATGAGAAGCTGAAGACATTTGCTTAGGCAAAAGAAGTGCAAGAGCCGCACATAATAGAAAAATAAAGACATTTACAAATAATGCCTCCTTGAGGGAACCAATCATAAATAAAATCCCCGCAATTAATGGACCAGTTACAAATGCACCCGAATGGACAAAGCTAAGGATTGCATTAAATCGATGTCTTATACTTTCAGGTAGTAAAAGCGTCATATAAGTGAAGGAGGCTGGCTCAAAAATTGCACCAGCCATTTGTATGAAAAACACTAGTGTAAAAATAATGAAGATGGAATTAGAAAAAGGGATGAAGAAGATTAATATTGCTCTAAATAGGTCCAAGTAGACCATAATATGTTTAGTAGAAACACGGTCAATTATACTTCCAGCCCAAGGTCCGACTAACAACTGTGTGATAGGTTTGATAATATATAAAGTGGCAACTGCTAAAGCAGATCCTGTTATTTCTAATACCATTAGGTTAATTGCTAATAGGTATATCCATCCTCCAATATTGGCAACTCCAACGGAACTCAAATATAAAATTGGGAACTTCCATTTGAATGAGTACATTTTAAAACCTCCGACATATTTAAATTTGGTCAATAAAAAAATCCCACCCCCAAGACTGTTGTCTTAGGGACGAGATTAATATGTCGTGGTGCCACCCTAGTTTGCCCTAATGTCGCCATTAGTGACCTTTTCAAGTACGGCATGTATACATGCTTATACTCTAGCTCGATAACAGGAGCAACTGTCACATAATACCTTGTTCTGTACAAGTCCTATGTGAAGCTCAGAGGCTTGTTTCGGTAACTTCATTCTTACCCATTCACAGCTACTAGGGCTCTCTTTGAAGATATTCGATTACCTACTCTTCTCTTCATAGCTTTTTAATTTTTCCTATCATACCATATCCACTTCTAAATACTAGTTGTTTTTTATCTTTTGCAATAACTTTTTATCAGTATAAAGCATACTGGAGTAACGCAAACTTCTATGAAAAGGAGTGTTTACGATAACATCACTTACAGAAGCTATTAAAAAGTTTGCATTCCCATTTAATACTCCAGGGGATTTCACTCCTCTTTTAACAGCTATAGGAGAGTCTAGAGTTGTATTACTCGGAGAAGCTAGTCATGGAACTTCAGAATTTTATAAAGTTCGATCAGAGTTAACAAAGCGACTGATTGAAGAAAAGGGATTTACTCTAATTGCGGTAGAAGGAGATTGGCCATCTACTCAGCGAGTAAATAGATTTATAAAAGGATACGATACAGACCTCAACAAACAAAATGTACTAAATGTATTCGAACGCTGGCCTACTTGGATGTGGGCAAATGAAGAGATTTCGGAATTAGTTTTGTGGTTAGAAAAACATAATAAGCAACTAAAAAATAACAGGAAAATAGGATTCTACGGAATTGATGTATATAGTTTATGGGAATCTTTAGATGAAGTGATAAACTATTTGCGGAAAACAAATCCGGAAGGAACTGATATGGCTTTTGCAAAAAAAGCAATATCCTGTTTTGAGCCTTTTAACCGTCATCCCGAAACGTATGCATTTTCCTCTATTCACATCTCGGATGCTTGTGTGGAGGAAGTAACAAAGTTAGTTTCATCTATTCGCACAAATGAAAAGCAGTATGAAGATAAGGAAGAGGCACATTTAAATTTAAAGATAAATGCATTAGTCGCACAAAATGCAGAAGAATATTACAGAGCGATGGTTCGCAGTGATGAACTTTCCTGGAATGTTCGTGATGAGCATATGGTCGAAGTGATTAACGAAATTATGGATTATCATGGGAAAGATTCGAAAATAATAATTTGGGCACATAATACTCATATTGGAGATGCATCGGCAACAGATATGAAAAAGGAAGGTCTGACAAACGTAGGAGAAATTCTTCGTATGCAGAACAAGCGTGAAAATGTGTTTTCGGTTGGATTTGGTACTTATAGTGGCGAGGTTATTGCGGCAGATGAGTGGGGAACTACTCCTAAGAGAATGACTGTGCCACCTGCAAGAAAAGACTCATGGGAAGATATGCTGCATGGTGTAGAAGCTTCTGATAAGCTTCTGATTTTTGACGAGGAGAATCGAACATTCTTTAATGATTGGGTGGGGCATCGGGCTATTGGTGTCGTGTATAATCCAGACTTCGAAGCCTATGGAAATTACGTTCCTTCTAGAATTGGGAGCAGATACGATGCCTTTATCTATATAGATAAAACGAATGCTATATCACCCATTGACTAAATATTGAGTGCAGATGGAGAGGGAGTAATTTCTCCATCTGTCTATGTTACTTAAATTCTAGATTTCTTCATGGTCCAGGAAGTCAGTAACATATAGCGCTTATACCAAGTGAAGACTGCCACGGTAATATAAAGGATGGACCTATCTCTTTTACAAAAAAACTAGTGATCAAAATAACTAAGAATCCTCCTGGCCCATATAAACCAGCCCTAATCATCATCTTTTTATCAGTAGCATTTTCATCAAAAGATCTTTGACTTATTAAACCGAATATCATTTTTACTCCTAAAGCTGTCATAACCATTATCAATAGGATGAGAAGTAGGGAAGAAATGATATATACTTCTTCAGAAGCTTTAGTACCAATTATAGGAATAATTATGCTTCTCATTATTAAAAACCATCCAACCAAGTTTATAGCTATTTCACTTACGAATATGAAGCTCTTGCGTTTATTTTCACGCGGTAAATGACTAATAATCTCATCTGCATAACCCTTAGGATCATTGCCAAAGATTTCTTGCGCTGTTTTACCATCTAGTTGACCTTCCGTAAGATGATTTAACATCTCCATCAAAACTTCCTCTGATTGTTGCTCTGATAAGGTTAGCTTCGTTCGAATATAAAGTAATAAGTTCGTGTAATATTTCTCATTTTCCTCCGTCAATAGTGCTCTTTGTTTGTTATTTTGTTCGATTAACTCACGTGCTTTCAAATGGTTCATCCCCTTTCGATAATAGAGCATTAATAGGTACTGATAACTGGTTCCATTCTATAGAAATTGTTTCAAGAGCTTCTTGTCCGGCTGAAGTCAATGAATAATATTTGCGATTGGGTCCAGATTCAGAAGGTCTCATTTCACCAATAATAAGCTTGTTTTTTTGAAGTCTTAATAAAACAGGGTAAATCGTGCCTTCGCTTACATCCTCTAAACCAACTTTTTGGAGTTTTTTAGAAAGTTCATAACCGTAGACTGGTTCTTTTTCGATAACGGCAAGTACACAGCCATCAAGTATTCCTTTGAGTAGTTGACTTCTAATGGACATTTATTTCTCCCTCCCACTAACTTGCATAACAAAGTAGTTGTATAAAGAAATGCTACCTTGCTTTGCAAAGTAGCTAAGGTAAGTATAAATTTAATTTGTAGTAATGTCTACTAGGTAAATTGTTCACTTTATTGTAAGGATTAAAAAAGTTCCTTATTATCTGACAATTACGTGTTAAACTAACAGTAACTAAATGACGAATTAGGAGGAATAGAGTGAGGATTTGGAGAAAGCTATTAGTTTCTGTTGTATCAATTGTGATGATTAGTGGATCTGTTTTTATTTCTACAAGTGAAAATAATACCGTTGAGGCAGCTACTTCGTATAGTAGTTTAAAAACTAAACTCAATACTATTATGGCTGATAATCGCATGAAAAGTGCCTCTACAAGTGTCACGGTAAGGAATGCTGCTACTGGAGAAATTGTGTATGAACATTACGGAGACAAAAGGATTACTCCTGCTTCCACAATGAAATTATTAACAGGTGCAGCTGCACTGGAAACACTTGGTGAGAAGTATCGTTTCTCTACGACAGTTTTGACGGAAGGTAAAGTAGAAAAGGGTATATTAAAAGGAAATCTCTATTTAAAAGGTCAAGGGGATCCAACATTATTAAAAACACATTTAGATAATTTTGCAGCAACATTGGCAAGACAAGGTATCAAAAAGGTTAATGGAAATTTAGTCGGAGATGATACTTGGTATGACAAAGTTCGACTTTCTGCAGGTATTTTAGCTGAGGACGAGCCATATTACTATGCTGCACCTATCTCGGCGTTAACGCTTTCGCCAAACGGGGATTATGATGCAGGATCGGTTATTGTTACAGCAAAACCAAGTAAGAATGGTAGAGCAACAAGTATTACATTAACACCTGCAACAGGTGTTTTACAAGTAGTCAATAACTCCAAAACGGTACCTAAAGGATATAAAAACACATTAAAGGTAACTCGTAAAGTGGGAACTAATAAAGTAATTATTACTGGAAACTCTCCATTAGGAACTTCCGGTATAAAAGAATGGATTTCTGTTACGGATCCAACAGCCTACTCATTAGATGTATTTAAAAAGTCATTAGCAGAAAAAGGTATTACGTTCACTGCAGCTTCAAAAGTTGTGCAGGGTAAAGTGCCAGTAAATGCAAAAGCTCTTGCTTCAAGGAAGTCCATGGAACTAAAGGATTTAATGATTCCATTTATGAAACTAAGTAATAACACACATGCAGAAGTATTGGCAAAGGAAATGGGAAAAGTAATACATGATGAAGGAAGCTGGAAGGCAGGCCTTCTTGTTATGAATGAATACGCATTATCGATTGGGCTGGATGCTTCCAAATGGACTTTTGAAGATGCCTCCGGAATGTCCTATTCCAATAAAGTCACTTCTAGCCAACTTTCGAAACTTTTGTACTTAGTACGCTTGGAGCCTTGGTATCCTATCTATAGTAAAAGTCTACCAGTGGCGGGATCTTCCGATAGATTAATTGGTGGTACGCTTAAAAACAGATTAAAAGCAAGCCCTGCTAGAGGTAATGTAACGGCCAAAACAGGTAGTCTAAAAAACATAAAATCTCTCGCTGGCTATGCAAAAACTAAAAGTGGTGAAACACTTATATTCACGGTGTTAACAGAAAAAAATAAGTCAAGTACAATTCCAGTAATCGATCAAATCGCCACAACAATTGCTAATTATTAATGCTAAAAGCGCCACCCTTTCAAAAGAAAGGGTGGCGCTTTTAATATGGGGTTAATAATATTTTATAGATCTAGAGTTGGTACCGATTATATTATTAATACGAAAAAACCAAATAGGTGTTAGATCCCCATCTAAGGGATGTGTCTTATTGATTTAATTGTCCACCGTCGACTGTGTAGATGGATTGAGTAACATAGGAAGCCTCATCAGATAATAAGAAAGATACCACATTTGCGACTTCTTCAGCTTCGCCGTAGCGTCCCATTGGAACGGCTGAAGCGAATGCTTTTGTAGCTGCTTCACCTTGGCCAGGTAGAGTATTCTCTTCAATTTGACGCATCATGCGTGTATTGATGATTCCCGGAGCAACGGCATTTACACGTACACCGAAGGGTGCTGCTTCAAGAGCTGCTACACGGGTGATACCAATCAATGCATGTTTCGACATGATATAACCAACCATACCTGGAGAAGCCATTAGTCCTGCTCCGCTTGCTGTGTTAACGACAGCACCAAATCCTTGTTTTTTCAACACTGGTAACACATATTTCAAGCCTAGGAAGGCTCCTTTTATATTGACATTGTAAACCAAATCAAATGTTTCAATTGGATAGTCTTCAATTTGTTTAGTTGTACCTTCAATACCTGCGTTATTAAAGAAACAATCAATTTGACCGAATTTAAGAACTGTGGCATCTACATAAGCCTTGACTTCCTCTTCTTTTGCCACATTGGCTTGAAGAGCAATTGCACGAGTTTTATCTAAGCCCAAATCAACGATTACTTGTTGAACAGCTTCTAAATTTAAATCTACAAGAGCAAGTTTTGCTCCCTCATCAGCTAATTTTTTGGCTGTTACTTTTCCAATTCCACCTGCTGCACCTGTTACGATTATTACCTTATTTTCAAATTTACCCATAAAAAAAACTCCCTTTTTATATAAATTACTTTGAATACGAGATAGTATAGTAGTCAAAAATTGTCAATTAACTCGATTTCACACTGTTCTTTAAATATTTTTAACTCTAAGTTAATAAAAAGATAAATTTAGTTCACTAAGGTAAGTATGGTTTAAATTTGTACATCTATGTACTATACTATTTGTGTAGTGAGGTGAGTTATGTGGCGCGTGAACGTAAGTTTACTGATGAAGAGTTATTTAAAGCAACGAAGTTATTGCTAATTGGGGATGGTTACGATGCTTTCACATTTAGTAAGCTAGCTTCGATGATGGAAGTTTCTCGTGGAAGTATATATAAATATTATGAAAACAAAGATGAATTAATCTTAGAGTTTCTCATGTATGAAATGAATCGATTTCTTCAAGAATTTAATGAACTTGATAAAAATGGGGATTTCCAAACACAGTTTTCTATAGTTATTGATTTTATTTTTAAGCATAGTGAAATTCATCAAATACTGGAGATTATTAGCCAAATCCCTAAAAAATCTCCCAATCAAGTCATTTCATCCAATCAGGCACAGTTAACTGGATACTACAGGGATATGTATAAACAGTTTCAAGGTTTAATTGAGCAAGGGAAGAATGAGCAGGTGATTAAGAGACATCTATCGGATGGTATAATTCTGGGAATGATATTTCAAACTATTGCTATTCCCAATCATTTTGGTATACCACGTGACGAATGGGTAGCTTCTATTAAAGAAATTTTAAGTGAAGGTATGTTTCAGCGCGATTGATTGACATACAAGTCACTTTTACACATAATGTAAATGACAGGTATGTTTTTTTATCCAAAGTGACACTGATGTCACTTAAATTTAAAAAGAAAGAAGTGGACTTATTGAAAAAGGTACTAGGTAGAGTAACTGATTTTATTGCAACTCGAAAAGGTATGTGGATTACTTTAGGTATTTGGATAGCAATTACTGTAGTACTTACAATAGTTGCACCAGGTGCAGGCGATCATAAAGTTTCTAGTGTAGCCTCATTACCAGAGGATGCCAAGTCGGTTATTGCACAGGAAAATATTGACGAGCATTTTAAAGATGCAGAAAGTTTACCGGGAATTTTAGTTCTACAGTCTAAAGAGGAAATAGACATGGAAGTTCTTGTAGCAGCCTTAGATAAAGTTGCGGCTGCAAATATAAACGGTTTGAAGGAGATGATTCCTTTAAGTAGTTTGCCACCACAAGCACTCGAAGGATTTTTCTCAGCAGATAAGAAAACATCTGTTATTCCACTAAGTTTTATTACTTCTTTGGAAACCTCTGAATTAGAGGAAAGCCTGGATCAGGTGAGTGAGATTGTGACCGAGGAAACCGGTTCGAAAGTATATATGACTGGACCAGCTGGAATTGCTGTAGATACCACAAATCTATTTGAACGTGCTGATCTTGTTTTAATATTATCGACAGTAGGCATTATTTTAATTCTTTTAATTGTCATCTATCGTTCTCCATTATTAGCACTAATTCCGCTTTTAGCAGCAGGTATTGTGTATCAAGTAGTAAACCAGTTGCTTGGGATTCTAGGAGCTAACGGATTAGATTTAGCAAGTCAGTCATTATCAATCATGTCCATCTTATTGTTTGCGGCAACAATTGATTATTCATTGTTTGTATTTTCTCGTTACAGAGAAGAGTTAAAGAATTATGAAACTAAATTTGACGCTATGAAGTACGCAATGCGTGAGACAGGAATTCCTGTATTTTTTGCAGGTGGTACAGTTTTAGCTGCAATGCTAGTATTATTCTTTGCATCATTCGGAGATTATCGTAATTTCGCACCAATTTTTGGAACAACAATGCTTGTTATTATGCTTGCCGCTGTCACATTAATCCCAGCATTATTTACACTTTTCGGTCGAAAATCATTTTGGCCACGTATTCCAAAGTACGGGGAGACAGAAGTAAAAGCAAACTCTCTATGGAGCAAAATTGCATCATTTGTTGTCCATAAACCTATAGTTGCTGCCGTTTCTATATTAGTTATTTTAATCGTTTCGGCATTAAATCTGTTCAATTTAAATTATGAATTTGATACGATGAAATCTTTCCCTGATGATATGCCATCCCGGGAAGGGTATGAAATTATAGAGAATGAATTTGCAAAAGGGGATTTAGCTCCTACAACTGTATTATTTGAATCTGAAAGTGAAATTACGGAAGAGACACAAGCTAGTCTAATCGAGCAGTTATTACAGCAAGATTTAGTTAGTACTGTTAGAGCTACGGGGATTTCAGAAGATGGACTTGCAGCACAGTTCCAATTAACATTTGAGGAAAGTCCATATTCAACAGAGTCGATGGATGCTCTTGAAAAAATGATAGAGGATGAGGAAAGTATTGTTAAAGATAGCAATGCTGAGGGTGATTTATACTTTGCGGGTGAAACAGCTTCACAAGTAGATGATCGTTCAGTAAATAGTCGCGATCTAATCCTTATCGTTGTACTGGAAACAATATTAATCTTTATATTGTTAATCGTGCTAACGAAATCTGTCAAAATGCCAATATACATGATGGGAACTATTCTATTGTCGTTCCTGGCAGCGCTTGGTCTAGGTATGTTCTTATCGAATTTATTCTTCGATATCGATACGATTAGTAATCGTGTTCCGTTGTATTCGTTCGTGTTCTTAGTAGCACTAGGAATCGATTATAATATTATTCTTATTTCTAGGTATTTGGAAGAACGAGAGAAACATCCTGTGAAAAAGGCTGTAGAAATTGCAGTATCTCACACAGGTGGAGTTATTTCATCTGCAGGGATACTACTTGCAGCAACGTTTGCTGTATTGATGACGCAGCCAATCCAACTGTTATTCGTTTTTGGATTTATCGTAGCTGTAGGAATTATTTTGGACACATTCTTAATACGCGGTATTCTATTACCTGCATTGATTGTCCTATTTGAAAAAGATAAAAAATAATATAACCGCATGGTCTTTTAGAATAATTCTAAGAGGACCATGCGGTTTTTTTTAGAAGACTTTCTTTCTATCCCTTTCATCTTTTAGTAATTCAACTGCCTCACGAAAACGAAGTGAATGAATATTTTCTCGTTCTCTTAAGAAACGTAAAGCATCATTGATACCGGGATCATCTGATATATCGATTAACCATTGATAGGTGGCACGTGCTTTTTCTTCTGCAGCAATATCCTCATATAAATCTGCAATAGGGTCTCCTTTAGATTGAATATACGTAGCTGTAAAAGGAACACCCCCAGCATTCTCATAAAATAGGGAGTGTCCGTGATTAACGAAATGTGCACCTAAACCAGCTTTTTCTAATTGTTCAGGGGTAGCATCCTTTGTCAATTTATAAATCATCGTAGCAAGCATTTCAAGATGTGAGAATTCTTCGGTGGAAATATCTGTAAGGAGTCCGATTACTTTATCCGGAACGGTATAACGCTGATTCATATATCTAAGAGCAGCCGCTAGTTCTCCATCAGCACCTCCATATTGTTCCATCAGATATCTAGCGAGCATCGGATTGCAAGTTGTTACCTCAACTGGATAAAGTAACTTTTTTTCATAAACCCACATCTAATTTCTCCTTTCTCATAACTGCCATGGCCAAGGATCTTGGTTCCAACGCCAACCTAATTCAAGCGCCTGCCTTGAGGGGATGGATTTAAGTGATAATGGACCAAACTTATTTTCGTATTGTTTGCGTGCCACTGCAGCATTTTTAATAGCTTCTCTCCATTGTTCTAAAGCATCTTCATCGTTTGGGTGTGTATCCGTGTATAATGTCCATTCAACCACAACGAAATCCATTTGTTGTACTGTTTTTAACAGTCTCATTCTTTCATCAAAAACATTCATGAAATTCCTTCCTCTCGGGAAAAGCCATCCACAAATTTGGGCCAAAGAGAACCTTGCATTAGTGCTTCCTCTGGAGAATTTTGAGGTAGACCTGGTTGTTGGAAGTTAGTGAAAATTTGTGGTGGTAACACAAAATACTTTATGGTAATAGGGGGACATGGGTCTCGTGGTGAAACGAAAGGCTTATAACTTCCTCGGTAACTTGGATTTTGCAAATGCAATCACTCCTTCTATTCATCCTATGGAGCAAGAGCTTGTCTAATTCTTAAATATAAAAAATCCTTAAAAGTTTAGAAAAACTAATAAGGATTCGTTAATGAAAAATTCTCTATTACACTCTTAAGATATCCCTAAGAAAAATAGAACTAGCGGAATAGAAATAATGCTGATAAGTGTGGTAACAAGAGTTGTAAATGAAACGAGATCGGGTTCCGTATTAAATTGCAATGCTAGCATCGTGGTATTAGCAGCGGTTGGCATAGCTGCTAGTATAATCGCAACTTGCTTAACCGTGTCATTAACTGGCAGGAAGTATAAAATTCCAACAGCAAGTAAGGGAGAAATAATTATCCGAATAACAGAAACTGCGGCTACATACCGATAGGCAACCTTTTTACGAGAAATGACGGCTAATTGCATCCCGAGAACGAGCATTACGGTTGGTATCGAGGCATCTGCTACAAGCCCGACTCCTTCCATTACTGCCTGTGGCACAGTCAATTGTGTTTCTTGTAAAAGAATTCCAAGTGCAGCTGCATAAACGACTGGCATTCTAATAACTCGGTGCAGTGATTGTTGCCATGTTGCTTTCTCCCCTCCACCAAGAGACGCAAAAAATATACCAAATGTATTGATAAACAAACCATGTAAAACCATAATCATTACGGCATAGTCAAAACCGGTAGCCCCTAAAGCAAATAACACTACTGGAGCTCCATAATTTCCACTATTCATAAACATGCCACCTAAAATCATAGCAGAAAGCTGCGACCGCGATGATTTCATAAGAGTTCCAGTAACCCAAGTAATTATTAGTAATATAAAAGCTAAAACTAGGCAAAATATTACGATATATAAATATTCCAGCGTTAAGGCAGCTGTATAAAATGTTCGGAAAGCTAAAAATGGAGACATTAGGTATAGTGCAGCAGTTGAGATAGATTTAATATCAAAACCAATAAATTTTTGTCCAACAAATCCGATAAAGAAAATAATAAAAACCGGCAAAATAATCAACACCAGCTCCAATTCAACACCTTCAATCTAAATGGTCATTTTATAATTATTAAAACCACTATAGCATATTTTAAAAATATAGAATGATAGGTGTAGAAATTACTCAAATGGAAATGATATATATTATGTCAGTAGTGCAGAAGACTATCAATAATTGATAAGAGTCTGAAGGAGGAAAAAATTATGGCAATAGAAAAACTTAAAATTGGCATTGTAGTAGGAAGCGTTAGAAAAGGGAGAAACGCGGAGGCTGTATCGAAATGGATGTATCATTTTGCTTGCAAACGACAGGATGCTGACTATGAATTAGTAGATTTGATAAATTATAGATTACCACTTCTTGGCCAAGAGATACATGCAGAACAGCAGGAAGAAGCAAACTCTGCCATAAGAAATTGGTCTCAGAAAATGGCTACATATGATGGCTATATTTTTATAACTCCGGAGTATAACCATTCAGTAGGCGGGGCTTTAAAAAATGCATTAGATTACTTAAAACCTGAATTAAACAATAAGGCGGCTAGTTTTGTAGGATACGGAAGTTTAGGAGGGGCACGTGCACATGAAAACATGCGTCTAATCTTAGGAGAACTACAGGTGGCAGATGTTCAAACCGCAGTGAACTTCTCGTTAATGACTGACTTTCAAAATATGACCTTATTCAAGCCTGCTGATTATCATGAAGGTAACGCAAATAAAATGCTAGATCAATTACTAGCGTGGAGTGGTGCTTTAAAAACACTACGGTAAACAAAAGGTAATTGAGTCCAAGGGAATAATACTTTTCCCTTGGACTTTTTACGTTATAATTAAAATGTATTATTGAAAATATTCGGATAATATAAAAGGGGTGTGGCAATGGATATTCAGAACAGAGTAGCAATTGTAACAGGTGGAGCATCGGGGTTGGGGCTTGCTACTGTTACACGTTTACTTGAAAAAGGGGCTAGGGTAGTAATTTATGATTTAAATGAAGAATTAGCAAAAAAGGCCACTCAAGAATTCGGAGATAACGTCACATACCAAATAGTTAATGTGACCAACGAAGAATCTGTCATTAAGGCAATACAGCATACGGTAGAAAAGTTAGGATCCATACATATTTGTGTGAATTGTGCAGGTATAGCTCCTCCACAAAAAGTAGTTGGAAAATCTGGAGTAATGCCTTTAGAAAACTTCAAGAAAGTTATAGATATTAATTTAATTGGAACGTTTAATACCTTAAGGTTAGCGGCTGCGGAAATGACCAAAAATGATATAAACGAGGAATCCACTGAACGAGGCGTTATTATCAATACAGCATCAGTTGCGGCATTTGAGGGTCAAATGGGGCAAGCAGCTTATAGTGCTAGCAAAGCCGGAATAGTAGGGATGACACTTCCAATTGCAAGAGATTTATCTTCATTTGGCATACGTATAAATGCAATTGCCCCAGGATTATTCCATACACCGATGGCAGAAAGTTTAGGAGAAAAGGTAATAGAAAAATTAGAGTCTCTAGTAGAATTTCCCAAAAGGTTAGGTAGACCAGAGGAGTTTGCTAATTTAGTAGTATTTATGATTGAAAACGAATATATCAATGGAGAAGTAATTCGATTAGACGGAGCAATCCGAATGCAACCGAGGTAAAAAGAAAAGCGAAAGCGCCTGAGAAAGCCCTGACAAGCACTGGAAGGATTTCGGAAAAGGCGTCCTTTGCCTTTATCGAAATCCTGAAGTGACTCGAAGGGCTAGGCGCTGTAGCTAGACAAAAAGAAAAGCGGAGGGCACCATCTAGCCTCGATAACCGCTGGAAGGATTTCGAGTAAAGGTGTCCTTTGCCTTTATCGAAATACTGAAGCGACTAGAGAGGCTGGTGCCCAGAGCTGGACAGGAAGAAAAGCGAAAGCGCCTATGGGGAAGGCAGTCTAAGTTCGCGACATCGTGTCGCAATGACTGCATGACCCGCATCGTGCGGGCCTAAAAGCACTGGAAGGATTTCGAGTAAAGGTGCTGTAGTTGGAAGTAGTAAAACGAAGGGTGGAAATGAGATGACAGAGGTTGTAATAGTAGATGGGGTTAGAACAGCAATAGGTAGAAGAAAAGGGGCATTTTCAGAATATCGTCCTGATGAACTTGCAGCTATTGTTTTAGATGAGTTAGTAAAGCGTGCAGGTGTGGATAAAGCAGATGTAGATGATGTCATTTTAGGGTGTGTGACACAAATAGGGGAACAAAGTGGGAATATCGCTCGAACATCAGCGTTAATTGCAGGTTTCCCAATACATGTACCAGGCGTTACTATTGATCGTCAATGTGGTTCGAGTCAGCAAGCAGTCCATTTTGGGGCGCAAGCAATTGCCTCGGGAGATATGGACATAGTCATAGCTGGAGGCGTAGAAAGCATGACACGGGAGCCTATGTTTTCAAATGTACGAAATACAAAAGTAAGTCCTAAGCTTAGCGAGAAATATGAAATTATCAATCAAGGGTTATCTTCAGAGCGAATGGTAGAGAAATGGAATTTAACCCGTGAAGAGTTGGATAAGTATTCATCAGAAAGTCATATTAAGGCCTTCGAAGCAATTGAAAAAGGTCATTTTGAAAAAGAAATTATTCCAGTAGACGTTTTACAAGCAGATGGAACAATAACAAGCTTCAAAATTGACGAGGGGCCCCGTGCAGGCTCAACTGTTGAGGTATTAAGTGGATTGAAACCAGTATTTGATGAAAATGGTGTAATTACAGCGGGGAATGCCAGTCAAATGAGTGATGGAGCTTCTGCAGTTCTTCTGATGTCTCGTAAAAAGGCAGATGAGCTTGGCCTAAAACCTAAAGCTCGTATTATTGCTCGCAGTGTAACGGGGTCTGACCCGACGCTTATGTTAACTGGTCCTATTGAAGCGACCAAAAAAGTCCTTTTAAAAGCTGGTCTTTCAATTGAAGACATGGACACCTATGAAGTGAACGAAGCTTTTGCGCAAGTTCCACTAGTTTGGCTTCATGAAACGGGTGCCAACCCTGAAAAGTTAAATCCAGATGGAGGAGCTATAGCACTCGGTCATCCGTTAGGAGCTACAGGGACAAAGCTATTAGTTACGATGCTGCATAGGCTAGAACGCACTGGTGGACGCTATGGTCTACTAGCTATTTGCGAAGGTATGGGTATGGCGAATGCAACGATTATTGAAAGAATTGAATAGGGGGTCTAATAATGGGCAGATATAGATTTGAGACGGAAGAGCATGTGATATTCCGTAAATCTTTACAAAATTTCCTACAGAAAGAAGCTGTCCCCCATTATGATTCATGGGAAAAGGACAGATTAATTCCAAAGAAATTTTGGAGAAAATTAGGCGAGATGGGATATTTATGCCCACAAGTAGAAGAAGAGTATGGTGGGCTAGGTTTAGACTTTAGTTTTGGAGTAATTATGTCGGAGGAATTAGAAAGGGTTGGTTCAAGTCTAGTAGGGGTCGGACTGCATAATGATATTGTTGTGCCTTATATAGAGTCCTTTGGTTCACAGGAGCAAAAAGAACGCTGGCTTCCAGGCTGTATAAATGCCGACTTTATCACTGCAATTGCGATGACCGAGCCAGGAGCTGGTTCAGACTTGGCTAATATTCAAACTACAGCAATCCGCGATGGAGATCATTATGTTTTAAATGGACAAAAGACATTCATCACTAATGGTATTAATGGCAACCTATTTTTAGTAGTAGTCAAGACGAATCCAAAAGCAGAACCGAAGCATCAGGGTATAAGTTTAGTGGTTGTAGAAGAGGGTGCTCCTGGATTTTCCAAAGGGCGCAAGTTAGACAAGGTTGGTTTACATGCACAGGATACATCCGAATTGTACTTTGAGGACTGTCGTATTCCAGTTTCTAATTTAATCGGAGTAGAAGGAAAAGGCTTTGGTTACTTGATGGAGAAACTACAGCAGGAAAGACTAGTAGTAGCTATCTCTGCTCAAATTGCATCAGAGGACATGTTAGAAATGACAATGGACTATGTGAAGTCTCGTAAAGCTTTTGGAAAACCAATTGCATCCTTCCAAAATACACAGTTCAAAATAGTAGAAATGGCTACCAAAATAGAACTTGGCAAATCGTTTTTGGAATCACTAATTGAGGATCATATTGCAGGGAAAGAAGTAGTTACTAAAGTATCGATGGCGAAGTATTGGCTAACCGAAACTGCCAGAGAAATTTCAATTGAATGTATGCAACTACATGGTGGGTACGGATATATGGAAGAATACAAAATTGCACGAAGATATCGAGACATTCCAGTTGCTTCTATTTACGCTGGAACAAATGAAATAATGAAGGTAATTATCTCAAAAAATTTAGGTTTATAGTTTAAAATAGTTAAAGCTCAGCACATGAATTAAGTTTCATTGTGCCGAGCTTTATTGTTTTTCTTCAATTAATTAGTTTCCAGCATGTCTCCATTGTGTAGGAGTATCTGCCTTAGGGCAATTTGGAAAAGTAGAACCCTCTGCAAGGTCTAACTCATCACCATCTTCATCTATATATCGGCCTGCCTCTGTTACTGGTTCACCTGAATTATGGTGATGACCTTCAGCATGCTTCCAATAAGTAACTACTTCTGATTCTGGACAAGAAGGGAATTTATCACCCTTATTTAATCTTTTAGTAATCCCGGCTTCGCATGTATAGGCACCGGTTTCTTCTACTACTTCATCTGTTGCATGCTCGTACTGTTGACTATCCATGTTAAATTCCTCCTTCATGTTTATAACCTCTGCTCTATATTTACCCATTGCAACCTACCTAAAACCTGACAGGTAAAACTAAATAGGTTTAATACTATCAATTCGGGGAGGTAACATCTAAGTAAAGCTAAGTCTCTCCACCAAGATCTAATAAATATCGTTTAGTAGTACAAGCAAAGCAGATAGAAGTATGAGAAAGCGAGAAATTTATAAAGGTGTGCATCCATACTATCTGGATGCACACCTTTAGTTTAAAAACTCATTACTTCCATACATCCTGAGAAATTTGAATCACATGATGAATTTTAGACCATTGCTCTTTCTCCGTTAAAAGGTTTCCTTCTTCGGTTGAAGAAAACCCGCATTGAGGACTCAAGCAAAGTTGTTCTAGAGGAACATATTTAGTTGCTTCAGTAATTCTATTTTTGACAAGTTCTGTATCCTCTAAAGCTCCATGTTTGGATGTGATTAATCCTAATACAATTGATAAGTCTGAACGAGTAACGTGACGAAGTGGTTCAAATCCACCTGAGCGTTCATCGTCAAACTCTAGAAAAAGACCGTCTACATCTAGTCTTGCAAAAATAGTTTCTGAGACTAACTCATAACTACCGCTTGTAATATATGTGGACTTGAAGTTTCCTCGACAAATATGCATAGTAATTAACAGATCATGGGGACGTTTTGCAATAGATTCATTGATGGCACGTGCCGATAAAGCTAATGCCTCATCTAATTCCATCCCTTTTTCTTTTAAAGAAGCAATGCCTTCCTCAGAAAAAGTAGTTGCCCAAGAAGTATCATCAATTTGAAGGTAACGACAGCCCTCGTCGTATAACGCTTGAATCACATCTTGATAAGCAACAACTAAATCTGCAAACAATTCTTCTTGGCTCGCATAAACTCCCTCTTCAATAGTAGCACGGTACAATAACATATTAGGGCTAGGTATAGTAAATTTAGCTACAGCTTCACCAACTATTCCTTGAAGAAACTTAAAGTGTTCAATCATATAGTGCGTGCTAAACCGGATCTTTCCGGTTACTTTAATACCATGTGCTCTTGTTTGTACACCTTTAAACGTTAATCCTTTGTCTGTTTCATAAAACTCTACCCCGTCAAATCCACTAAGAAAATCGAAATGCCACCATTTACGTCTAAATTCTCCGTCCGAAATAGACTGGAGTCCTATATCTTTTTGTTTGGTGACTAGTTTTGTAATTTCTTCATCTTCTATTTGTTTTAAGTGATCTGCAGTTATTTCATTATTTTCGAATTGTAGACGAGCTTCTTTTAAGCGAGCTGGTCGTAAAAAACTTCCTACGTGATCTGCTTTGAATGGTGTATTTACAACTAGTGATTTTGACATTTTATATTCCTACTTTCTCCTGTTGTTTGGATGCTATTTCTAACGATTGTTCAAAGTCAGCTATTAAATCATCAACATTCTCTAATCCAACGGAAAAACGTAGAAGGCCATCTGTTATGCCCCGCTTTTCTCTTTCTGCTTTAGGCATTGCTGCATGAGACATTTGAGCAGGGTGGGAGAGTATGGATTCTACTCCGCCAAGACTAACTGCGAATACAGGAATCCTAATATTTTCTACGAATGACTTAGCAATGGATCTATTTGGTAAACGGAAGGAAAGAACTGCACCGGCACTACTCGACTGTCTGTTATGTGTATCAAATCCTGGATGAGTGGACAGTCCAGGAAAATATACTTTTTCGACTAAATCATGCCCACTTAAATAGTTGGCAATTTTTCTCGCAGTTTCAGCAGATTTTTCAAATCGTACACTTAGTGTTTTTATCCCTTGTATGAGAGAAAATGAATCTTGTGCACCTAAAATAGCACCGAATGAGTTCTGGATAAATGCTAAACGATTACCTAAATCATCATCTTTTGTAACTGCAAGTCCTGCAATAACATCGCTATGTCCGGATAAAAATTTTGTGGCACTATGTAAAACGACATCTACTCCCAAGTCCAGTGGACGTTGGTATAATGGTGTCATAAATGTATTGTCTAAAAAGGTTAAACAGTCATGGGACTTTGCAAGCTCTACTACTGCATGAATATCAGTGATACCCAAGCAAGGGTTCGAGGGTGTCTCAATGTATATTAGTTTTGTATTGGGTTGTATTGCTCTTGTAATTGCATCGATGTCAGTAAAATCTGCAAAGCTGTGCTCAATCCCAAAACGAGGCAATACTTCAGTAACAAAGCGAAAGGTACCGCCGTATACATCTTCTGTAATAACGATATGATCGCCAGAAGACAAAAGCATAAAAGTAGAAGAAATAGCTGCAATTCCCGAAGCAAATGCAAGTCCTCTAGTTCCTCCCTCTAGTTCCGCAATGGTTTTTTCAAGTGCTTCTCTTGTAGGGTTTCCCGATCGACTATAGTCATAAGGGCCGAAATTATCAAAGCTTTCTTGATGAAAAGTGGAGGATAAATAAATAGGAACATTGACAGCTCCCGTTTTTATTTCTGATTTTCCACGAGTAGAGGCGACGACTAGACTAGTTTCCAATGACTCTTTGAAATCACTCATTTTAAAACCTCACTTTCTAAAGTATTAAATACTTGTTGTAAATCTGTTATTAAATCTTCGACCTCTTCAATTCCCACCGAAAAACGAAGGAGACTATTATCAACCCCTCGTGCAGTTCGTTCCATCTCCGGTATATCCGCATGTGTTTGTGTAGCAGGATAAGTGATAAAGCTTTCCACACCGCCAAGACTCTCTGCAAATACAATTAATTTCAAATTCTCTAGGAAAGGGGCAACCCACTCGCTTTTATGTAAACGGAAGGACAACATCCCACCAACCCCGGGATATAATACATCTTTAACTGCAGGCTCTTGCTTTAAAAATTCTGTAATTCTTTTAGCGTTTAAATCATGTTGCTTCATACGTAGATGAAGCGTCTTTAATCCTCTTATGAGTAACCAAGAATCGAAAGGAGAAAGGACGGCTCCTGCTGCATTATGATTAGTTTGCAGCTGTTCACTAAGTTCCGCACCCTTCGAGACGACAAGTCCCGCAAGAACGTCATTATGTCCACCAATATATTTGGTACCACTATGAATGACAATATCAGCACCCATTTCAATAGGTCGCTGTAAGTAAGGAGTAAGGAATGTATTGTCTACGATTAAAAGTAGATTATGCTCTTTTGCAACCTCAGCAAATAGTTGGATATCAATTTCCAACATCAAAGGGTTTGTTGGGGTTTCAATAAATAAAGCTTTTGTATTTTTGGTTATCAATGCTGTTACTTCTTCAGCTGATTCAAACTTTGCATAAGTGGTACGAATATTGTAAGAATTTGCATACTGGTTAAATAACCGGTAGGTTCCACCATATAAATCATCAGGCGCAATTAATTCATCCCCTGAGCGAAAAAGGGACAAAACCAATTGTATAGCAGCCATGCCAGAACTACAGGCAAAGCCAGCATCTCCATCTTCTAACTTTGCAATTCCATCTTCTAAAATAGCGCGAGTTGGGTTTTTAGTTCGTGTGTAATCATATCCTGTTGACTGCCCGATCCCATTATGTTTGTAAGCTGTTGAAAGATAAATAGGGGGATTTACCGCACCAGTTTTCTCATCACTATGGTTGCCCAATTGAACTAACTGTGTATCGATACTGTTCTTTGACATTAGATGCTCATCCTTTACAATTAAAATAAAAAAAAGAGGATTCTCTAATAAGAAGAGAACCCTCAAGTAATATTGAAGTTTGTCTTCTTATCTTCAAGACGTCAAACGTCTATTTGGAATTAGCACCATACCTAAACGTGGCTGGTTGCTGAGACATCTACGGGCCAATCCCTCCGTCTCTCTGGATAAGAAAAATATATTAAATTATCAAAATTTTTAATTTAAATAAGCTTAACACGTTGCCATTCTTTTAACAAGATGCATTTTGTTCAACATCATAACAAAAATGTCCATATTAAAACAATTACACCGAGTATTAATGATATCCAACCTACTATTAACTTGTGAGAATAAGCTAAAGCTACTAGCCCCAAAAGAACTGCTCCAGCACCTAGCCAAAGCGGAGCATAAAAGAAACCTAGCACCCCTAAAACGATACCTAACAAACCAACCCATAATCCTGTAGAAGACTCCATCGTATCCACCTCCTATCTTGTATTGTAGGAACATAAGGCATAATGCTCCTCGTAATATTATATGAAGGTGTAAGAAAGGGAGATAAACAATCGGAGGGTGTATAGGGTACTTTGCCATTTAATTAAATAAACAAAATACTAGAATGTTGTTAAAAATTTGTTATACTAACAAACAGACCCGTCGGTATGTTAGGAGGAAATTCAGATATGGATACTAAATCACTCATAATTGAAACTGCTACAACACTGTTTCAACAAAAAGGCTACAAAACTGTAGGACTAACAGAAATTTTAAAAGCATGTAACGTTACAAAAGGGGCCCTTTACCACCACTTTCCAAATGGCAAAGACGAACTCTTAATAACTTGTTTACATGCTTTAAAAGAAGATATTACAACAGATATTAAAGTGATTTTCAGTAAGCATCCTTCGACTGAAGATGCCATAATTTCCATGATCGATAAGTTAATTCGTAGTTTTGAAAAGGATGGGACCATCACTGGCTATACATTTAGCAGTATCGTTAGTGAGATGGCGACAATGAGTGAGCCTGTCCGAACCGCTTGTAGTGATTTGTATGAAAATATAGAGCAAATTTATTACATTAAACTATTAGCGGATGGTTTTTCGGTTGAAAAGGCTACTGCCATTTCATTATTATTGACTGCTTCAATTGAAGGAGCAATGATGCTTTGTTTAACTCAGCAATCAACTAATCCCTTAATAAAAATTTCAAAACTATTACCAACTTTATTAAAGAATTTCTGAAAAGGAAAACCAATATCTAAAAAAGAGTACAGTAACTCTGTAATATTGTAGGAATTGTCAGCTGTTTAATGAAACAGCTTTTAATAGTGCACTTAGGAATCTGTGGACTATCTTTAATCCAAGCGAAAACCACCATAATAACATGGTTTGCATATTGGATTTAAATGAAAAAATCTTGGACACTTCAAAGAGTTTTTCTCTCTATAACGTTATCCTCTATTATAAAAATCGACTGTTTTGCTTCATATTAATTGCCAAGGTCTAAATAAGCTTTTTGAAAGGAAGATAAGTAAGATATGCATCAAGATAAAAGACTACCAAGGAATGGTAAAGAAGGCGCGATATTCGGCGCAATCATTTGTACATTATCAGTACTATTTATAGGATCAATCAACATAATTCTTGCAGCTGGAGGATTTAACAGTGAGGTTGCAATGGATATGTTAATCCTGTTGCCTATTATTTGGGTTATTGTGATGATTATTGAACCGTTAGCTATCGGTCGTTTTGCTGAATTTTTAGCATCTAAATTTATTTCACCAACAGACGGTTTTGCTGCTCGTATTATGTTCCGTACACTGTTCACAGTTTTAGGTATGTCATTTACAATGACTATTGTTGGAGATATCATGGGGAATGGATTTACAACTGAAATCTTTACTAACTTTATCCAAATTTGGCCACGTAACTTTTTAATAGCTCTATTCTTAGAAAGCTTGGTTATTCAACCGATTGCACGTTTTGTAATGGTTAAAATGCATGAAGCTCAAGATAGAAAAGCATTAGTTCAAACAAATACACAAAGTATCTAGGTAAAGTAAGGTACATGGACATTGCACTTACACATCGGATGAAGCTTTCTGTAATAGGGTAAATGAATCAGGAGAAGCTACGAGATACAGTCACGTAGCTTCTCTACTTTTTTAAGTAATCCTCCAATGTCGGTTCCCTAAAAGGTGAATAAGTTAATCCCATAAAAAAAGCGTCCAGACTTTTGAAAGTCTGGCCGCTTTTTTTATATTGTTGAACCAGGTTCACGAATGACTAATACATCACATTTAGCTGAACGCACGATTGCTTCAGATACCGAACCAATTAAATAGCGTTCTACTGGCGTATGTCCAGTAGCGCCGCAAATAATTAAATCTGCCTCCACTGATTTAGCAATCTCTTTTGTTATTACTGTTTTAGGTGAACCATATTCAATAATGATATTTACATTTTCAACACGAGCCGCTATAGAGCGAGCCTTATAGCGATCTAAGATTTCCCGAGATTGTTCTTTAACTTCCTCCGCAATTTCTTGATCAAAAGCTCCAAAATAACGCGTATCAATAATGTTTACGATATGTAATTGCGCTCCTTCATTTCGATATGCAATATCAATCGATTTGCGGAATGCATATTCAGCCTCTTTTGAACCATCTACCGCTACTATAATACTATTATATTGATTTTCCATTGTTTACATCTCCTCCTTTTATATATTTGGTTGAAGCTAGAACCATATCTACACCTAGCTTCCAAATTATATGTGTTAAGTTAATCATCCAAGTTGCTGTATCTGTCTTTATTGTAACATAGAGCATGTAACGGATAACTGCTGTAATATGGACTTTTGGTCCGTATTTCAGGAATACTCTCCCGATAATTGGAGTAAAAGTACAGTTCAATAAATTACATTACAAAATCCTCTTGTTGAGAAATATATTTTTTATTGATTAATGTGAAAAGCGTCACTTGAAACAGAAATCAGGGTTATATTAGTTGGATTATATTGTTCAAAATACTTGGGGCACTTAGTTCAAGGTATAAAATATTATAATTTCATAAAAAAAAGAATGGCTTAAAAAGCAAGCCATTCTCAAGGACTCTGATTTATTTCCCACCTAGCAGGTCAAATAATCCACCAGTTATACTACCTTCACCTTTTGAACCACCACCAGGTGTTTGGGGAGCTGCTGCAAATACTTTACTAGCCAATCTACTAAACGGAAGTGACTGGATCCATACGGTACCTGGACCACGAAGAGTAGCGAAGAATAATCCCTCTCCACCAAATAAGGCAGTTTTAACTCCTTTGACCATTTCTATATTGTAGTCAACGTCCGCAGTCATTGCTACGAGACACCCAGTATCTACGCGTAAAACTTCTCCTTGCTGAAGAGACTTTCTATGAATTGCCCCACCAGCATGAACGAAAGCGAGGCCATCACCTTCTAGTTTTTGCATGATGAAACCTTCACCACCAAAAAAGCCTGCTCCTAACTTACGTTGAAATTCGATGCCAATTGTAACACCTTTTGCTGCTGCTAAGAAAGCATCCTTTTGACAAATAATTTTGCCACGGTATTGACTTAAATCCAATGGAATAATTTTACCTGGGTAAGGTGATGCAAAGTAGACATGTCTTTTTCCACTACCTGTATTAGTGAAAGTTGTCATGAATAAACTCTCTCCTGTAAGCATACGCTTACCTGCACCCATTAATTTGCCCATAAGACCACCGCCGCTACCAGCAGAACCGGATGAGCCATCGCCGAAAATAGTTTCCATAGAAATACCGTCTTCCATCATCATTAAACTTCCTGCTTCGGCAACAACTGTTTCCTTGGGATCTAATTCGATTTCAACAAATTGCATATCATCACCGTATAATTTGTAGTCAATTTCATGATTATTCATGAACAATTTCCTCCTTAAATTTTTCTCTACCATTTATACGAAAGCAGGGTGAAAAAGTTTCATTCTAAATATCCAAAGATTTTTAAAGGGATTTATGAAATTTTATAGAATATATGAATAATGGAAGCGTTTACATTTAAAAGTGAAAAGAGGGAATAAAATGAAACTAACTAACTTTATTAATGGCAATTGGCAAGACTCCGAGGGTGCAGATTATACACCAGTGGTAAATCCTGCAAATGGGGAACAGCTATCAGAGGTGAGGCTATCTACGGAAGAAGATGTAAATCTTGCGGTAGAAGCCGCAGTAAAAGCACAAAAAAAATGGGCACTCGTTCCTGCACCTAAACGTGCAGATTATTTATATGAAATTGGTAGGATAATGAAAGAAAAGAAAGAGCACCTTGCTCAAGTGTTAACAAAAGAAATGGGAAAAGTAATTGAAGAGGGACGCGGAGAAGTTCAGGAAGGCATTGATATGGCGTTTTACATGGCAGGAGAAGGGCGCAGATTATTTGGAGAAACAACCCCATCGGAATTGGCAGACAAGTTTGCGATGAGCGTCCGTTCACCTATTGGAGTAGTGGGGCTCATTACACCATGGAATTTTCCAGTGGCAATTGCTACGTGGAAATCCTTTCCCGCTATAGTGGCAGGAAATGCATTTATTTGGAAACCGGCAACGGAAACTCCGATGATGGCATATGAAATGGCTAAAATCTTTGAGGAAGCCGGACTTCCACCTGGAGTGGCTAATGTCGTTTTTGGGTCAGGTTCTCAAGTTGGGAAAGCTATGATTGAACATCCAGATGTAAAGGTAATCTCGTTTACTGGTTCTACAGAAACAGGGAGTAAGGTAGCCGAGCTTGGTGGTCGTCACTTAAAGAAAGTTTCTCTTGAGATGGGTGGAAAGAATGCAGTAATCGTCATGGAGGATGCAGACCTACCATTAGCAGTGGAAGGTATTTTATGGAGTGCCTTTGGAACAGCGGGACAAAGATGTACAGCATGTAGCCGAGTTATTGTGCATAAAGATGTAAAAGAAGACTTAGAAAAAATGCTCCTAGAACAAATGGAAAAACTAACGATTGGCGATGGACTAGATGAAACGGTGAAAATTGGTCCAGTTATTAATAAAAATGCTCTGGAAAAAATCCATTCCTATATAAAAATTGGACAAGATGAAGGGGCAACTCTCCTAACTGGAGGGGAAATATTAAGTGGGGGTATGTTGGCAAAAGGAAATTATTATGCCCCTACGTTATTTACAAACGTGAAGCCAAATATGCGAATAGCGCAGGAGGAGATCTTTGGTCCGGTTGTTTCCTTGATAGAAGTAGGTTCTCTAGAAGAAGCAATTGAAGTAAATAATGGAGTGAAATTTGGATTATCCAGCTCAATTTATTCGAATGATGTCAACAAAGTATTCCGTGCACAGCGTGATTTAGATACTGGAATTGTATATATTAACGCAGGTACAACAGGCGCAGAAATTCACCTGCCTTTTGGAGGAACAAAAGGGACTGGAAACGGACATCGCGATTCAGGGGTAGCAGCATTAGATGTTTATACAGAATGGAAGAGCATATATATAGACTACAGTGGGAAATTACAACGCGCACAAATAGACACAGAATAATAGGGGGAAAATTATATGATAGTTGCTGTATTAGGTGCAGGGTTAATGGGGAAAGAAGCAGCTCGCGATTTAGTGTTAAGCCCAAACGTGGATAAGGTTCTTTTATGTGATCTAGATGTAGGTCAAGCGAAGATGTTTAAGGAAAGATTGCAAAACTCCAAGATTGAAGTTTTAAGACTAGATGCTAACGAGGATGATAGCATACGCAAAATCATGAGAGAAGCGGATGTAGTTATAAATGCATTATTTTATACATTTAACGAAAAAATAGCGCGGCTTGCTGTAGAAGAGGGAATCCATTCTATTGATCTGGGAGGACATATTGGAGGAGCAACGGATCACGTATTAATGCTTCATGAAAAAGCTAAAGCTAAGGGGATTACTCTAATTCCAGATTTAGGTGTTGCTCCTGGAATGATTAATATATTGGCTGGATACGGAGCTTCCAAACTTGATGAAGTGAATGCTATTCGTTTATATGTCGGTGGAATACCAGTTGAACCAGAGGGGATTTTTGGTTACAATATTGTATTTTCATTGGAAGGGGTCTTCGATCATTACACAGATGCTTCACATGTCGTGAGAGAAGGGAAACTTCAGGAAATTCCTTCACTTTCAGAAGTAGAACCGATTACTTTTGAAGGATATCGTGAACTGGAGGCATTTCATACAGCAGGTGGGACTTCAACTCTACCTAAATCTTTTCCGAATGTGGATACACTTGAATACAAAACGATTCGATATAAAGGACATGCAGAAAAATTCAAACTGCTCGTAGACTTAGGGCTAACAAACAAAAATACAGTTGTTAATGTGAATGGCAATATGGTAAAGGCTCGAGATGTATTAAAGGAAGTCCTAACACCTCAGTTGTTACTCGGGGATAAAGAGGATGCAGTATTGCTGCGGGTAATTGTAGAAGGTTTAAAAGATGGGATGCCTACAAGCTTCACTTACGAACTGGCGACCAAAAAAGACTCCCTTTCAGGTGAAACAGCAATGGCTAGAGCTACAGCAAATACGATTTCCATTGTTGCGCAAATGATTGGAAACAACGTCATCAAAAATCGTGGAGTATATCCTCCTGAATTAATCGTTCCTGGCGAATTATATATAAGAGAGATGGCAGCAAGAGGCGTAGAAATAAAAGAATCTAGTACTAGAGGTGAGTAAAGATGAACTTTGACTTCTCAGAGGAACAAGTACTGTTGCGCAAAACAGTTCGGCAGTTTGTAGATCATGAAATAATTCCTCATATGGCAAAATGGGAATTAGACGGTGCATTTGATCCTGCCATTTGGAAAAGACTCGCAGACCTTGGATTGATGGGTGTTTGTATACCTGAAAAATATGGTGGCAGTGGAATGGATTATAATTCACTTGCTATTGTTTGTGAGGAATTGGAGCGCGGAGATACGGCTTTTCGGACGGCAGTTTCTGTTCATACCGGTTTAAATTCCATGACCTTAATGCAATGGGCAACAGAAGAGCAGAAGGTAAAATATTTGTTGCCACAAGCAAATGGTGAAAAAATTGGAGCGTTTGGTTTAACAGAACCAGGTGCAGGTTCAGATGTAGCTTCGATGTCTACAGTAGCAGTGCTTGATGGTGACGACTATATATTAAATGGCCAAAAGACATGGATTTCTCTTTGTGATGTGGCTGATCATTTTATTGTTTTTGCTTATACCGATAAATCTAAAAAGCACCATGGTATTAGTGCGTTTATCGTGGAGCGTACACTGGGCGGATTTTCATCTAAAGCGATTAAAGGTAAATATGGTATTAAGTCAGGAAATACAGGAGAGCTATTTTTTGACAATATGCGGGTGCCAAAAGAAAATCTTCTTGGGAAAGAGGGAGAAGGATTTAAGATTGCCATGTCAGCCCTAGATAATGGTCGATTCACAGTAGCAGCAGGAGCTGTTGGACTTTCAATAGCTTGTTTGGAAGCAAGTGTGAAGTATAGCAAAGAACGTCAAACGTTCGGAAAAGAGATTGGCAGACATCAGCTTGTTCAACAGATGATTGCTAAGATGGAGGCCGGACTTCAAATGAGTCGCCTTCTCGTATACCGTGTAGGCGAACTAAAAAACAAAGGTGTGCGCAACACAAGAGAAACATCTCTAGCAAAATGGCAGGCATGCGATTTTGCTAATAAGGCAGCAGATGATGCGGTGCAAATACATGGTGCATATGGATACTCCGATGAATATCCAGTAGCTCGATATTTGAGAAATTCTAAGGCTCCAGTTATTTATGAAGGAACGCGAGAGATTCATACAATTATGCAAGCAGAGTACGTCCTCGGTTACCGAGAAGACAAAACGCTAAGCAATATGCTGCCGAAGTGGCCATTTGACGAATAAAGCTTTAGTAGCAGCATGACCATAAAAAAAGCTCCCGAAAAATCTATTCGGCAGGAGCTGAACTTTAATATAACCCAGTACTTATAACTAGGCCGCTAAGTGATAGGAGTTAATTACTATATAATTTATAACACTAAGCGTGCTAATCGGGAGGAACAAGAATAATAATTGCCTCTGTTTGCTACGGATGAATTTAAAAGTTATAATATGAATATATATTGGTAAACTATATTAGAAAAATATTAAGTCTGAAAGTGGCTATTTTAGTCACTTTCTTTGTTTTTTTATAAAGTAAAGGTTTCATCAGTATTTGTTTTTTTATAGTTGGTTCTATAAGATTAGCTTAAATGGAAGAAAGAAGGTGTTCCTTATTGGATACAGATTATGAATTGGTAGTGGAGAGCTGTTTACTTGCAGGACGGTTAATGATGGAAAGTGGTGCTGAAACGTATCGAGCAGAAGATACGATGGACCGCATGGCTATTTCACAGGAACTTACGCAATCTCAAAGCTTTGTCACTCCAACCGGGATCATTTTTAGTGGGAATAAAAACCTTCCAACAAGATTAGTACGAATAAATGCTAGAACGACGGATTTAGGTAAAATCGCCTCCGTTAATAATGTATCTAGAAAATTAGCTTTTAGAGACATTACAATTGAAGAGGCATATAGCGAGCTTAAACAGATTGAAGATGAACATAAAACCTATCCATTTTGGATTCAAATAGTTGCAGCGGCAATTGCTTCAGGTGCATTTCTTTTATTATTTTCCGGAAAACTAATAGATGTACCTACTGCTTTACTTGCAGGAGGAATTGGTTATGCAATAGCAGATCGGTTAGAGATAAGGACGAGGGTTAAATTTTTTGCGGAATTTTTTGCGGCGTTTGTGGTTACTGTCATTGCAACCATTTCAGTTGCCACTGGTTTGGGGAGTGAAATAGATACTATCATTATTGGTTCTGTTATGCCACTTGTTCCAGGTCTACTCATCACCAATGCAGTCCGCGATTTAATGGCTGGTAGTTTTGTGTCAGGTCTATCCAAGGGAGCAGAAGCTTTCCTCACAGCGTTTGCAATTGGAGCCGGAGTCGCGCTAGTACTATCACTGTAGGGAGGATTCAAATTGATATATGTAGTTCAAGGTATTTTAAGTTTTATAGCAGCCGCAGCATTTGGAGTAGTATTTAACGCACCTAAGAAATCGCTGTTTTACTGTGGAGTAGTGGGCATGACCGGTTGGATTGTTTATATGTATGTGAACTCGTTAAATCAGGATCAGGTGAGTGCATCGTTTGCAGGGGCCTTCACCGTTGCATTCGTATCCCATATAATGTCCAAAAAATTTAAAATGCCGATGATTATTTTTAGTGTTGCAGGAATCATTCCATTAGTCCCTGGAGGCACGGCTTATAATGCCATGAGAAGTGTTGTGGAAAAAGATTATGCATTAGCTCTTGAATTTGCTTCTCTAGCTTTACTGATTTCAGGTTCGATTGCAATGGGCTTAGTATTTGCTGAAATTATTACACAGCTTTGGACGAAAGCAATTCTAAGATTAAAAACAAAACCGTGAGCAAAGAGACTTTGTCTTTGCCCGCGGTTTTTAAATTTTCAAGTCCGCGAGTATATCACCAATGAGCGCTGGTAATCGAAGAATGAAAGCGAGTAACCGAATGAATACAGTGAGTAAATGCTCAGCGACCGCAAGTAAATTACCTAAAAAATAATGTAAAAAAAGTCTGCCATGGGGACAGACTCTTTAAATGTTTCCTATTTTATAGCATCTTTTCTACTTCTTCTGCGGAAATTGGCGGGCTAATGTAATAGCCTTGGACTGCGTCACAGCCGACTCGTTTAAGTAGAGCAAACTGTTCGGCACTTTCAACACCTTCCGCGACCACTTGAAGGTCTAATGATTGGCCAAATTGCACCAAACCTTGAACAAGCTTCTCGAGTTTTTCGTGTTTAGTTACAGAATTTATGAAAGATTTGTCAATCTTCAACTTCCCAATTGGTAACATTTGCAAGTATCGTAAAGAAGCATAGCCCGTTCCGAAGTCATCTAACACAAAGACGATTCCATCTTGCTGCAGCTTCTGTATTTGCAGAACAATTGCTTTTTCTGCTTCTGCTTCGAGTGCAAATTTTTCCGTAAACTCAATTTGGATAAGTTCTGGAGAACATTTGTACTTTTCAAGTACTTTTCGAATGGTCTTTACCATATTTTTATCTCTAAATTCGCGAATAGAAGAGTTAAAGCTCACTTTGATAGGCATTCCTTTTTGAGCCCAAATAGAAGCTTGCTCACAAGACTTTTCTAACATAAACTGACCAATCTCATTGATCAATCCTGTCTCCTCAGCGATAGGAATTAGTTCCTCTGGTGAGACCGTGCCCAATACACTATCTTCCCATCTAACTAATGCCTCTACAGAAGTTATTTCTCCAGTTTTGACATCTTGTTGAGGCAAGAACATGACATGTAAATCGCGATGATTCAATGCTTCTAATAATCGTTTTTCAATTTGAACCTTACGAGAAAGTTTTGAATGGTCAGATTTGGAAAGAGTCGCAATCATACTGCCTCCCTCTAATTTAACCTTTTGAATTGTATTAGTAGTTGCTTTTAACAAATGGAGGTAAGATTGCTGATCTTCCGGATACCTTGTAATTGCTCCACTAACAGTAATCGGGATTATTTTGCTGTCTAAATAGATTGGATTTTGCTTTAAATAATTGGCAAATCCTTGGATATACCAGTCACTTAAAGGAGTGACTATTGCAAAATCATCTCTACCGGATCTTGCTATAATAGAATCTTCAAAGTAAATTTTTAATCGTTTAGTGAACTCATTTAACATTTTTGTTTCTGTTTGATCATTAAAAATTTCTTTTAACGTATAAAATTGATCAATGCCAATGAACACAAAAGAAAATGATTTTTTTTCATTAATATATTCATTTACTACTTCTTCTAGACGATGTCTGCTTAGCAAACCTGTTTCTGTATCTACATAAGCTATTTGTTCAAGTTTAGTCTGCATTAATTTTTTTTCTGTTATTTCATCTTCCAATAATAAAAAGTAAGGAGTATTATTTTGAGTATTGTGGACTGGAATAGCGAGTAAATTCACCCAAAAAGTAGTTCCGTCTTTTGTAATTTTCTCCACGGATCCTTGAAATACTTTTCCATCTCGAAGACGCGTAATTATTTGGTTCCCAATTGCCATATGTTCAGGGGTGTCCGGGAGTAACTGCCAAAATGATTTTCCGACAATTCGTTTAGGAGTCCAGGCACTCTTTTTCAAAAACTTATCATTCGCATGCATGATTAGTCCCTCGGGATCTATATAGACGATCATGTAGGAATTAGACAATCCTTTTTTTATGAGTTGAAGCTCATGAAAAGAAGATGCTTCCATGAGATCCTTTGTATCTGTTTTAATCTGAAATAATACATAGCGCGTGTCTTGCCATGAAAAGGACTTTGCGACGATGGAAGTTTTTATAGCTATTCTATCTTTTGTATATAGAACTACAGGACTAATCTCAAAGGGATCCTCTGTTTGTAAAATAGTTTCCCAATTTGCAGTTATGTGACCTTGTGTATAGTCTGTAAAAAATGGTACATCCATGTCTTGTAAATCATTAATAGAGTATCCAAACTGTTTTACTGCTTCTTGGCTACACCAGACGATCTTGCCTTTGTTGTCCGTCATAAAACTCGGTGTCGGCAAATGTTGAAAAAAGGTGTTGCCTAGGTCTAAAGATTCTTCCTTGAGAAACATATACAGGGCCTCCTTAAATAGTCTAATATTTTTTTATTTCGTTTCTAAAAGTCATTAGTATAATACCATATATTCATTTATTTATAAACAGGTGGGTAAAAAGTACTTTCGAAAGTGGTGTGTTTAATTGATAAAAAATGATTTTTCAAGGTCCAAAGGTATACTGCTTATAATTCTTGGGTCTATACTATGGGGTGCAACCGGACCCATGATGGAATGGATATTAAATAATACAAATTTGTCTGTTTCCTTTTTTTTGACGGTCCGCTTAATAACGGCAGGTTTATGCATACTATTTTTTCTCTCCATAACTGGTAAGCAAATATTTCTGATATGGAAAGATATTAGTTGGCTTAAACAATTAGTTGTTTTCAGTGTGCTAGGAATGTTAGGTGTTCAATATACATTTGTTGCTGCAATTGAAGCAAGTAATGCATCTATAGCTACATTGCTTCAGTTTCTAGGACCTGTCTATATCATTTTATTTTTATCTTGGAAGAACAAAATATTTCCACCTAAATATCAGATTATAGGTATTATCGGTACGCTAATCGGTTTGTTTTTGTTGTTAACGAATGCAAATGTAAAGGTATTATTAATAAGTAAAGAAGCTTTACTTTGGGGCTTAGCGGTAGGGGTAGCTTTTTCCATTTATACCGTCTATCCCGCTCGATTAATGAAAGAGTGGGGAGTTCTTCTTATTGTAGGTTGGGGAATGTTAATAGGAGGGGTAGTGCTAGCAGGAGTTACCCAAGTATGGAAATCAGATGAATGGACTCATCTTACTGTATTTCCTATAAACTTGATCGTTGTAATTATTATACTAATAGGAACCATTGCGTTTATCTTGTTTTTGTCGAGTATGAAATACATAACAGCGGTGGAAACAAGTATACTTTCTAGCATTGAGCCATTAACCGCGATGATTATATCAGTATTCTGGTTTGGACAAATACTTGGATCATGGCAATATATTGGAGTAATTATTATGCTTCTATTTGTCACCTGGCTCTCTATTGCAGGAGAAATTAAATGGATGCGTAAAAGTAAAAGGTGACTTTCAAAATATTAAGTCATCTTTTTCTATGTCTTCAGAAGAGTTTATGGCATAATAGGTTTTACAAGAATTAATTCGAGTATCGAAGAATCTAGGGGTGTTTTAATTTTGAAGACAATTCTTTCTTATTTATTTCCATATAAAATATTGGTTATTGTCGCTTTAGTGTTGATGTTAGTAGAGCTTTCCGTAGAGCTTGTTCAACCATTGCTAATCGCTATAATAATTGATGATGGTATTTTGGCTGAGGACCAGCAAGCTATTATTCTTTGGGGAAGTATCATGCTGGGGATATCTTTTTTGGCATTCTTAGCAGGAATTATTAATACATATATCGCTTCTCATATTGTGCAAAGTTATGGGTTTGATATACGTCAGGCATTATTTAAAAAAGTGCAAGCCTTTACAATGGCTACTTTTTTAAAGTTTCCAACAGCTAGTTTAATCACACGTTTAACTACTGATGTGACAATTACACAAAATTTAATTTTTATGGGATTACGTATTATGCTTCGAGCGCCTTTACTAGTCGTGGGAAGTATTATTATGTCCTTTATAGTGAATCCATACTTGGCTATGTTCTTAGTAATAGGTGCTCCATTTTTAGTTGTATTCTTATACATAATGAGTAGGAATGGCTTAAAATTATTTAGTAAAGTTCAAAAAAGGGTAGACCAGGTCACAAGGAAAATACAAGAAAATTTACAGGCGGTACGCTTAATAAAAGCATATTTGCGTGGTAATTTTGAGTCAAGTCGTTTTGCATCTGTTGCAGATAATTTAAAAGTGGATAATGTTAAAGCATTCCGTATCATGGAGTTAATACTGCCTGTATTGCTCTTTGTAATGAATGTCAGCTTATTGGCAGTATTATGGTTTGGAGCAAAAGAAATTCAAACGGGTGACGTGGAATTAGGGGAGCTAGTAGCTATTATTAACTATGCGATGCGTATGACAGGTGCCTTTTCTATGTTTGCTTTCATTATTATTTTCTTCTCTAGAGCAAAAGCATCATCGGAACGGATGGAGGAAGTGCTCAAGGTCGAGGAGGGCATTGAAATTATTAATGAAGACTCAGAAGGGACGACTCCGGGAATAGGAGAAATTGAGTTTCAGCATGTGTCATTTCATTACCCAACGACAGATTTACCTGTATTAAAAGGCGTCTCCTTTAAAGTGCAACCAGGATCCAAGCTTGCGATTATGGGAGCTACTGGTTCTGGAAAATCAACGCTTCTCAATTTAATCCCGAGGTTTTTCGATACAACAGAAGGAACTATATTAATAGACGGAATCGATGTTAAAGAATGGCCACTTAAAGAGTTAAGAAAGATAATTGGACTTGTTCCTCAACAATCTATTCTTTTTACGGGAAGTATAGAAGAAAATCTTGGTTGGGGAGATCAGGCGGCGACGGAAGAGTTGCTGAGAGAAGCAGCTAACCAAGCGCAAATTCATGAATCTATCGAACAATTCCCAGAACAATATAATACGAGAGTAGGGCAAAAGGGAGTCAATCTCTCTGGAGGTCAGAAACAGAGATTATCCATTGCACGTGCACTCGTAAGGAAACCAGAAATATTATTATTAGATGATAGTACAAGTGCATTAGATGTTTCAACAGAAAATGCGTTGTGGGAAGCTCTTGAAGAAGAAAATGCAACGATGCTTGTTATTACCCAGAAAATCCGAACTGCAAAGGGTGCAGATCATATTTTACTATTAGAAGAGGGCCAGGTATCTGCTTATGGAACTCATGATGAGTTGATGAAGGACTCCACTCTTTATAAAGCAATAGCGGAATCACAACAAGAGGGGGGCGAACATGATGAACTTCATTCGTAAACCTTTCGGCTATGAGCCAATTATTACTAAAGAAGATTTACAGAAAGACCATAAAAAGAAGGTGGATAAAGCTTCCGATTGGAAGGGTGTTTTAAAGGGGATTTGGAATTTAGTAGACGAACAACGTTTTCTATTAGTCATCGTTCTTCTGATGGTAGTTGTCAGCTCGGCATTAGCTTTAGTTGGACCATATCTAATCGGAGTAATTGTGGATGACCATATCTCCAAAAGTATATTTGTCGGTCTTTCCAAAATAATTGGAGTATTACTTTTCGTTTACTTGTTTTTCTCTATTGCTACTTATTTGCAAAGTTATTGGATGATCGGCATTTCTCAGCAAACAATATTTAGACTTCGTACAGGATTATTTGAACATTTACAGAAGCTCCCCGTGTCCTTTTTTGATAAACGCCAGCACGGCGAGTTAATGAGTCGTATGACAAATGATATTGAAAACGTTAGTCAAACTTTAAATTCGTCCTTTATCCAAGTATTTTCAAGTATTCTAACTTTGGTTGGGACAACAGTTGTCATGCTTTTATTGAGTCCGCTTATGACCTTAGTGACGCTTATCATTGTGCCTTTTATGTATTTTGCAATGAGATGGATAACGAAGCGTACCTCAAAATTATTTAAGGAACAGCAAAAAGCAGTCGGTGAACTAAATGGAATGATTGAAGAAACAATTTCTGGTCAACGAATTGTAAAAGCCTTCTCACAAGAAGGAAGAATGCTAGAAGAGTTTGCTATTAAAAGTGAGCGCTTAAAGAGAACTGGATTTTGGGCTTTAACTTACTCCGGTTTTATACCAAAAGTGATGAACTTATTGAATAATACAAGTTTTACACTAGTTGCTGCTGTAGGTGGGTTATTAGCCTATTATGGGCATGTGACAATAGGAGAGATTGTTATTTTTACGGAGTATTCAAGGCAGTTTACTCGTCCATTAAATGATTTAGCTAACCAATTCAATACGGTATTGTCTGCAATTGCAGGTGCGGAACGTGTTTTTGCTATTATGGATGAGCCAATTGAGGACGACGCTGCTCTAGACAATACAGATTATGTATTGAAAGGAAATGTAACATTTGAAGATGTAACGTTTTATTACAACAAAGATGATGAGTCTCCGACTATTTCCAATGTATCTTTTCATGTGGATTCAGGGAAAACTGCCGCATTAGTTGGCGCAACAGGAGCTGGAAAAACGACCATTATGCAGCTGCTAGCGCGTTTTTATGAAGTAAATGGTGGACGCATATTAGTAGACGGGATTTCTATCGATGAGTTGCCTAGACATACACTACGAAGTCAAACGGCATTTGTTTTACAGGATCCGTTTTTGTTCGAAATGACGGTAAGAGAAAATATTAGATATGGCAAATTAAATGCTACGGATGAAGAAGTGTTACACGCTGCTAAAGAAGCGAATGCACATGATTTCATCATGAAATTACCAAATGGCTATGACACCATTTTATCAGCTGATGGTGGCGAAATTAGTCAAGGTCAAAAGCAGTTATTATCCATTGCACGAGCGCTAATTGCAGATCCAGCAATACTATTATTAGATGAAGCAACATCGAGTATAGATACTGTGACCGAGATGAAAATCCAAGAGGCACTTGAACGACTAATGGAGGGAAGAACGAGTTTTGTAATAGCCCATCGACTAAATACGATACGCCAAGCTGATTTAATATTCGTGATGGAAGCTGGAAAACTAATCGAGTCGGGTACACAAGATGAGTTGTTGCAAAAGAAAGGCAAATATTATAGTATGTTAACGAATTCAAAGACTTAAGGAGAAATAAATGAATATATCTATAATGACTGTGTCCTTTCCTTTAGACGAGGAGACAATGGAAGAAATAACGGAATTGATAGTTGAGGCAGAAAACATGGATAAAGTGGATTATACTTCTCTGCTAAATGTAGGGGAGCTATCCGACTTCTATACAAAGGGTTTTTGCATACTAGCCTATGAGGACGATAGCGACCGTTTGGTTGGCGTGTTAGCGTCCATTGATCGAATAGCGACACTCGATTTTGAATGGAGTAGTGTTGTGCTACCTGGTGTTCGGAGATTAGGGATAGGCGAACGACTGGTAAGAGAATTGGGCAAAAATCTAGAAGTAAGAGCAGCTGTTTCAGATATCGCTTTAAATCCAGAAAGCTCGGAAGCAGGTAAGCAGCTACTGCATAAATTTGGATATGCTTTTGATTTTCAAGAGCGAACAATGGTAGCAGCTACGATGAGAAAAGTGGAAATAGAAAGTGAAGTCGAAGTATTAGAATACACCAAGGAAGAGTCAGAGGTCGTTGAAGTTTTAGTAAGTGCATTTGGCGACACGGAAGAAGAATCTAAAGTGTTAATTGCTTTTAATACTCAAACGCCAAATCGTCATTTGATGGTTGCTTACTTACAGGGTGAAGTAGTCGGAACAGTTACTGTAGTTGAGGAAGGCGAAAAGCTATGGGTGACAGGGGTTGCTGTTCATGAAAATGCACGTAATAATGGTGTGGCGACATCCTTATTAAACTGGAGTAAAAACGAAGCTAATCGAATGGGGAAAACATCGGTCTATTTGGATGTAGAAACTGATAATACTCAGGCATTGTCTATTTATGAAAGAGCTGGATTTACGACAGTGAGTAATACTCATTTTTATACAAGAAGTTTGCTAAATTAGGCAATGTTAAAATAGGTTGCTGATATTGAATAGAGAGGGCTTGGAGAACTTCCAAGCCCTTTTCTTGTGTTTACTAAGGCATGTCGTTAGAAATTATATTATTATTTTTGATACTAGTAGGAGAAAAGCAAGGTTTTTCTATTATTTGGGGAGATTTAGTTGCCATGAAACTCCGAAACGGTCATTTAGCCAACCAAACTTTTTACTAAAACCATAGTCACCTAAAGGCATGAGTGCTTGTCCACCTTCGTTGAGTGATTGATAAAGATCGTTCAGTTCCTCTTCCGTATCACATGTAACAAATATTGAGACTGAAGGAGTAAAAGAAAATTGATGTTTCACATGACTGTCAATACACATAAATTCTTGCTGTTTTAAAGTAAAAGTAGCCTGCATTACCGTTCCTTCTTTTCCAGATTCATTAGGTCCGTAACGAACAATACTTGTAATTTGAGAATCCTCGATAAGGTTTGTGTAATAATTCATCGCTTCTTCTGCATTGTCATCTTGAAACATTAAGAATGTCGCTAACTTTTCCATTTAATCTACTCCTTTTCATATCAATCCTCTAAAGTATAAATCAATTCTTATAAAAATATCCATAATCGATTAATTAACCTTTTTCTTAAACAGCGTCTTCAATTAAATAGAACAGAGAGGATAATCATTTCTTCAAGATAAGAGGTACAAATAGAGGAAAAGACTTTTGCTATATAGAATATAAAAAATGAGGAGGGAAGATAATGTTCATCGTTAATGTTGAAGGGGCAATCTACCAAAATGATAAGTGGCTGTTAATAAGAAGGAGTGAAAAAGAAGAGCACGCAGGAGGGTTATTATCTCTTGTTGGAGGTAAGGTAGAGAAAGATGGGATATCTTCCAATATATTAGAAGAAACGCTAAAAAGAGAAATTTCAGAAGAAGTGGGTGTACAGGTTTCCAATCTTAGGTATGTTAATAGTACTTTATTTGTAACTGATACGGGTTTAACTGTCGTAGACATTGTTTTTCTTTGCGAGCATGAATCTGGCATACCTTATGCTAAATGCCTGGATGAGGTGAGTGAAGTTTATTGGGTATCGACAAAGGAAATTTTAGATAATCCAAACTTGCCAGTTTATCTGAAAGCAAATATTAAATTGGCATATAAACTTCTCCATTCATAGTGTATTAGACAGGGAAGTACCTGGAGAGACTTAGACCATGGTATAGAACCTTTCGCAGACAGAGGATATGAATTTATAAAAGAGTTAGCTAATACATATAGTAACAAACTAATTATGGATTGAGGTGAAAGGATGTTTTTAAGAAGAATTGAACTCCAAAGAGATAATATTTCATCTTATAATCAGTATCCATTTTCTATACCATCTATCAAAAACTTAGATCAACTAGATTTACACAACAAAGTTACTTTTTTTGTAGGAGAAAATGGATCGGGAAAATCTACTTTGTTAGAAGCTATAGCAGATAAATGTGAATTCAATACGGCTGGAGGAGGAAGAAATAACTTTTACGAGGTAGATGCATCAGAATCATCACTTGGAGATTATATAAGGCTCTCCTGGCTTCCAAAAGTAACCAATGGCTTCTTTCTTCGTGCGGAGTCATTTTATAATTTTGCGACTCATATAGATACACTGGGAACTGGTCCTTACGGCGGGAAATCATTACACCATCAATCTCATGGAGAGGCATTTTTCTCGCTTTTCTCTAATAGATTTAGAGGTAGAGGTATTTATTTGCTAGATGAGCCGGAAGCGGCTTTATCACCAGCACGTCAGCTAGCGTTTCTAAGAATTCTACATGACTTAGTACAAGAAGATGATAGCCAATTTATCATCGCCACACACTCACCTATTTTATTAGGTTACCCGGAAGCTGTTATTCTAAGTTTTGACAACGGGGAAATTACAGAAATAGAATATGAAGAAACGGACCATTTTCAACTGACGAAATACTTTTTACAAAATAGAGAAAAGTTTTTGAAAGACATTTTAGAAGAGGAATAAAAGCTGGTGATTTGTGCTTTCTTATACAAAAAACAAAGAGGTATAATAAAGTGAATATAGTACAAGGAGGTAGGCTCCATGAAAATTTATGCCCATCGAGGTTCTTCAGGTACGCATCCAGAAAACACAATCGTAGCTTTTAAAGCAGCTGCAAAACTACCAATACATGGTGTGGAATTCGATGTTCATATGACCAAAGACCATGAATTGGTTGTAATACATGATGAAACCATCAATCGTACATCCAATGGAACAGGGTTTATCAAAGATATGACATTAGCTGAATTAAAGAAATTTGACTTTGGTTCTTGGTACTCCTACGAATTTAAAAAAGAAACAATCCCCACGCTAAGAGAAGTGCTATATGTATTTAAAGATACACATCATCATCTAAATATAGAGCTGAAATCTGACGTTTTTCCATATGAAGGTATGGAGCAGGCAGTGCTACAAATGTTAAAGGATTATCGATTAGAGGCTCGTGTCGTAATCTCCTCGTTCAACCATGAGATGGTTCGGAATGTTAAACAATTGGCTCCACCTATAGAAACGGCTGTACTCTTTATGGAAGTTATGATTGAACCGCACAAATATGCTGATGTAGTAGGAGCAGATGCCTTACATGCATTTTTCCCGACAGTTCTTAGGAAAATGGGAGCAGAAGCCATTGCAAGTGGTAAAAAAGTTCGTGTTTTTACAGTCAATGATGAAAAGTATGCAGATTTGTTAAAACAAATTGGGATAGATGCTATTTTCACGGACTACCCAGAGAAAATGTGGAAATACCTTCAATCATAAGAAAATGGACTACGAAAAATCGTAGTCCATTTTTTTGTATAATTATTTACTTGCGCGACAGTATTGTATACTAGTGCAGATCAATAAATAGATGCATTTCCCAGTCCACAAGTAATCTTCAGATGAACGCTCTGCACTGCTACGATCTAAAAAATTCTGAGCAAATGAGTTCCAATTGTAAAAGAGAAACTAAATAATTACTTTCTCATCAATAAATACATAAAGTAAGGAGCCCCTATTAAAGCAACTATAACTCCTGCTGGAATCCCATTTGGTTCAATAACATTTCGACCGATCGTATCAGCGAAAAGTAGGAGCCATCCACCTATAAGAATGGAAATAGGGATGAACAATTGATGACGCGGTCCTACTAAGGATTTAGCGATATGAGGAGCCATCAACCCTATAAAAGCAATTCCTCCAGTTACAGATACAGCAGAAGCTGCAAGAGCGACAGCGGCTACTAAGAGAATGATTCGTTCCTTCTCAATTGCAACTCCTACGCCAATTGCCACTGGTTCATTTAAATTAAGTAAATTTAATTTATTTGCCTTATATAACGTAAACGGAATGAGAACGAGTAACCAAGGGAAAAGAGCCAAGATAAATGGCCAATCTGTTCCCCAAATATTACCGGCCATCCAATTAGCGATGAAATCTACCTTTTGACGATCAGCAGATGAGATAAAGACAATCATTAAGCCGGAAAGAGCCATAGAGAATCCAACACCAACTAGTATTAGTCGAACTGGCTGCAACCCAGTTCCTCGCTTATACGAAAGGATATAGATGAAAAAAGCAGTAATTAAGGCACCGATAAATGCAACTAATGGTAGTAAGTATACAAAAGAGCCAGGTTGAATCGGTATAAACAAGAAGAAAATGGAAACTGCCACTCCAGCTCCCGAGTTAATCCCGATAATTCCAGGGTCTGCTAAATCATTACGTGTGATACTTTGCAAAATAGCCCCAGAAAGCGCAAGAGCCATTCCAGCAAGAATTGTAATGATAATTCTTGGTAAGCGAACGGAAAATAAAACAAATTCTTCTTTAAATGTTCCTTGCCCTAAAAAAGTTGGTAAAAGACGATTAAAGGACAGAGTTGAATATCCAATTCCTGCACTAACAAAAGCTGTAATAACAATCAATAACAGCAAAACAATAAAAAATATACGTTGTTTTTTAACTAGCCGACGATGAATCATTGAAATACGCGCCCTCCTTTACGAACAATTACTAAAAAGAAAGGTAATCCCATAATAGCTATGATTGCAGCAGCTGGTGTCTCAAATGGAATATTAATCGTTCGGCCAATTGTATCAGCAAGTAGCATAAGGGTAGCTCCTGCTATTACAGACATTGGGAGTATCAGTCGATAATCTGTTCCTACAATTGCTCGGACAATGTGAGGGACCATCAAACCGACAAATGCCATATTTCCTACAAGAGCAACTGAGGCACCGGCAAGTAATATAACGACTACAAATAAAATCGTTTTTGTTTGAGTTGTTTTTTGCCCAAGTCCGACGGCTACTTCTTCGTTTAAGCTCAAAATAGTTAATTGTCTAGATAATAATAGAGAGACAACTATTCCAATTGCGATAAAAGGAGTAATCATCTGGAGCTGACTCCAGGAGGTTCCTATTAATCCGCCAGCTGTCCACATGGAGACATCTTTGGAAATTTTAAAATAGATTCCAACACCGTCGGCAATCGCATACAAAAAGGCGGAGACTGCAGCACCAGCAAGAACTATTCTTAGTGGAGAAAAGCCTCCTTTTTTCGCTGCACCAATGCCAAATACCATCACTGCCCCAACTGCAGCTCCTATAAAACATGCAATGGTAATGCCGAAGTAATTGATCCCCGGAATTAGAGCCAAGCTAATAGCTAAAGCTGCGTTTGCTCCCGAAGTTAAACCTAATAATCCAGGGTCGGCAAGGGGGTTACGGGTTATCCCTTGCATAATCGCACCAGATACAGCTAAGGCTGCACCAACCAACATAGCAGCGACTTCTCTAGGTAGTCGAAGCTCTCGTAAAATATTGATAGAATCACTTTTTACATGAGAAAATAATGCTTGCCATACATCTTGTAAGGATGTGGAAGCCGCACCAAAAACCATTGAAATACAGAACATCATTAACAATATAATAAGTCCAATAGCAAATTTAAAACTAAAATGAATAGAGGTTTTCATCATGTTATCCTTTCTACAAAAATAGTGGAGGAATCCACTTAGAATTCCTCCACCATAATTACTTACTGTTTAAAAAGCTTTCTTTAAAGAAATCCAATTGATAATCTAACGAGATAGGATCATTAAAGTAAAACTCTTCTGCATTCGCTTCAAACAGTTGACCATTTTGAACAGCAGGAATATTTTTAAATACATCGGTCTCTTGGAATGAATTATCCTGATCTGCTACTTTACTAAAGATGACATAGTCACCAGCAAATTCAGGTAAAACCTCTAAAGATAAAGCATAATATCCAGCCTCTAATGCCATTTCTTTTACTTTTTCAGGCATTTTTAGACCCATTGCTTGATAGATAACTTCTGTCCCTCGACCCCAATTATCTCCAAACACATATAATTGTTTGTCGTAGTTTTCAAAAACGGAAACAGTTGCATCCTCACCAATTACTGCCTTAATTTCTTCTCCAGCTACTGTTGAACGTTCTTTGAAATCATCAATCCATGCTTGTGCTTCTTTTTCTTTATTCAGTAGTTTTCCTATTTCTAAATGCTGCGTCAAATAATCTACTTTTCCATAAGTGAATGTGACTGTCGGTGCAATTTCTTTAATTTTATCTAAGTTTTGAGTAGTAGAGGATCCGATGATTAAATCTGGGTCTAATTCAATAATTTTTTCTAAGTTTTCTTCCGATACTTCCTCCACATCTGCTAGGTATGCATCGTATCCAGGATTAGATTTTGACCATGAATCAACTCCCACTAAATTTACATCTAGTGCAGCTACGTTTCCTGCATAAGTTGAAAGAACGACAACTCGTTTAGGATCTGCTGGAACTTCTACCGGTCCAGTTTCAGATTCATATGTAATGGTAGTAGGTTCATCTTTCGTTTCATTTGCTGGTGTATCAGTGGTTTCACTGTTGCAAGCACCTAAGATAAGTACTAGTAAGATTGTAATCGGCAATATTAGCTTTTTCATCTGTCTATTCCCCTTTTAGTAAATCATATGTAATACACATTGGTTTGTTTGTTCTTGGGTCTATTCCAATTTCGGCATCTATATTAAAGACACCACGTAAAACTTCTTTTGTAATTACTTCTTCACATGGACCTGCTTTCACAATTTGTCCATCCTTTAAAGCAACGATATAGTCTGCGAAGCGGGCTGCTTGGTTTAGATCGTGTAAAACCATTACAATAGTACGTTTTTCTTCTTTGTTTAGGCGTTGCAAAAGCTCAAGAACTTCCAATTGATGCGCCATATCTAGGTAAGTTGTAGGCTCATCAAGAAAAATAATCTCCGTCTCTTGTGCAAGAGCCATCGCTATCCATACGCGTTGACGTTGACCGCCAGAAAGAGAATCGACTGGTAAATACTTAAAAGTATTTGTGTTTGTAACTTTCATTGCCCAATCTATTACTTCATAATCCTTTTGAGAAAGCCGACCAAAACCTGTTTGATATGGGAAGCGTCCGTAAGAAACTAATTCACCTACTGTTAGACCGCTAGCACTTTCTGGAGTCTGAGGTAAAATTGCCATCTTTTTGGCAAGAACTTTCGTGTTTTCTTTGAATACATTTTTACCATCTAATACGACCGTACCAGACTGATGAGAAATGATACGTGTAATAGCTTTAAGCAGGGTGGACTTCCCGCATCCGTTAGGTCCAATTATTGTAGTTATTTTCTGATTTGGAATTTGTACAGATAAATCTTTTACGATCAGTTGCTCACCGTAGCCAATGGATAAATCGTCCGTATATAAACGAACCATTTTAAAAACCTCCAAACTAATTCTTGCTAATTTTACTGATAACGATTATCATTATCATATTAGCAACTATATTTAATTATTCAACTTATGTCAACAAATAATTTTTAGGGGTAGGAGACTAAAAAAATGCATAATGTATTTGATGTGACGGTTATTGGTGGTGGTCCAGCGGGGTTGTATTCTGCTTTTTATAGTGGTTTAAGAGAAATGAAAGTGAAAATTATAGAGTTCCAACCTCAATTAGGTGGAAAGTTGCATGTGTATCCGGAGAAAATGATTTGGGACGTAGGTGGCCAGACTCCAATTTCCGGTGAACGATTAATCGAACAATTAGTTCAACAAGGACTAACGTTCGACCCAGAAGTTGTAGTGAATGAGAAAGTAGAGTCCATTACTCGCCGAGAAGACGGTATTTTTGTTTTGCACGCCGCTTCAGGAGTGGAACATTTTTCGAAAACTATCATCATTGCAGTAGGAAGTGGGATTTTGAAGCCTACCAAACTAGAAATTGAAGGGGCCGAGCGGTTCGAGGTCAGCAACTTAAACTACACAGTCAAATCAATTCAACGTTTTAAAGATAAGACAGTCATTATCTCAGGTGGAGGAAACGCAGCAATTGATTGGGCAAATGAATTGGAGCCTATTGCCAAAAAAGTATATGTGACTTATCGTAAAGATTCATTAAATGGTCATGAAGCACAGGTAACTCAGTTGCTAGAAAGCTCTGTGACCTGCTTCTTCAATACGAAGATTACTAAGCTATTCGCTAATGCAAATCATGACATGATAGAACGAGTTGCAGTTCTTAACAATGAGACAGGCGAGGTTATTCAAGTAGAAGTCGATGAGGTTATTATTAATCATGGCTATGATCAGGATGCAGAACTTCTGAAAAAGAGTAAAATATCCATTGATATTGCAGATGATTTCTATGTGAAAGGTACTAGTAGAGGGGAATCATCTGTTGCTGGGATTTATGCAGCAGGGGATATCATTCAATATCCAGGCAAAGTAAATCTAATAGCCGGGACATTCCAAGATGCAGCCAATGCAGTGAATCAGGCAAAGCAATATATCCAACCAGATGCGAACAAATTCGCAATGGTCTCCTCACACAATGAAGTATTTAAAGAACGAAATAAAAAGTTAGTGAAGCAACTCGTATAACATGAGTGCATAAGGTTCTCCTACCTAAAAAAGTTGTCTCTAAGTAACCAATACTTACTGGAGACAACTTTTTTTATGCAGAAAACGTACCAGGGAAAACCTTACAATTCCAACTGAAATGCAAAAAACTCCAACTAGCAAAAGTGTACTAAAGGAAAAAGAGGATCGTGACATTAGTCGCGATCCTCTTTTTCTTGCCACTCACCATTTAGCTTGATGTTCTTCGATGCATCCGAGTAATTGTTTTACTTCAAGAGTTGGTCCATTTTCTAATTGAATTCTACCATTGAAATAACCCATCATTTGATTTACCTCAGAGTATATAAATTTCATATCCGTTTTAGCAATTCGGTGGAAAAAGGGAGTGAATGTAATATTCACATCTTCAGAGAATTTTGTATGGACTTTCCATGGTTTCATAAAGTCTTTTGTATCGTATGTAAAAAGTAAGTCTTCATGAATTTTGGTCATTTTCCCATCTATGAAAATCGCGTTTTCCGTCATACCTGTACCATCTGTCCATTTGCCTCCAAAATTTAAACCAATTCTTTTGGAGCCAACTCGTTGAGAAGCAAATCCCCAGTTCCAAATAGCAGCTCTTGGCCAAACTCCTCTACCATAGTCAAGAACAGCAAAATTGTCCTCTGCCTGGAATGTGAAGCGGGAATCTCCAATCTTTACAAAACCGGACGTCGGTAGAGTATGGTGCTTCCCAGTAAATTGAAATTGTTGCCGATTCCAAGGAATAACAACATTTAACGAATCATCTTCAATTGGATGAGATATATGTAAATCTGCATGTAATAAGTCTCCATCAAAATCAGGAATTGTTACGGTCATATGCGTTTCGTTTTGTATATACATTAGTTGGATAGACATTTCTTTGGAATGAAGTTGAATACTTTCTAATATATTTGTTGGCATTTTTAGTTTATTTCCCAGGGGAATCGTAACTGTCTTTTCAATATAACGTTGTGTTTCATAATTAAGGAAATAGACAAAGCAAACTGCTGCGTAATCTAGGTGACTAATCGTCGCAGAAAAAAGAATATCGTCCCCAAAAACACACCAATAATTCCATTTCTTCTTGCGCATATAATGACCTTTCAAGTTGCTTTCAATTAGAGGCTTCTTTGCATATCCAATTGCCTTGGGGTTCAAATTACCTTTTTTATCGCAAAGTAGAGTGGGCTCTGAAATTTCTTTTTCTGCATGCTGTTTCACGGACCATCTTCCTTTCTAAAAGTAATTTGTCGAAAAAATTAATTAGTTCATTTATTCCATACTAGCATATATTTCCTGTTTAATCATATAAACAAAATAGAGGGAGGATGAAAATTGGCGACATACAATCGTGAGGCTGCAGTAGCCTATGCACAGAAATGGTGGAACAGTAATAATCCAAGGTTTCCAATGTTCGATGTGGACTGCACTAATTATATTTCACAATGCCTGTTTGCAGGAGGGGCTCCAATGAGAGGGCAACCCAACAGGGAGAGAGGGTGGTGGTTGAGCAGTGAAACATGGAGTTTGAGTTGGAGCACTCCGCATTCATTGCGTTGGTACTTAGCAGGCTCTACAAAGGGTTTGCAAGCAACACAAGTAAATTCGCCTGATCAGTTACTCCCAGGGGATCTTATTTTTTATGATTTCCAAGGCGATGGCAGATATGATCACTCGACCATAGTAACAAGTGTTCAAAATGGTGTTCCTTACGTTAATGCCCATACAAATAATAGCCGCAATAGATACTGGAGCTACGAGGATTCTTATGCACATACACCGAGGACGAAGTATATATTTTTCCATATAAAAGATAAGTTTTAATGGGATAACTTTCGGTAAAAATAATATAATAATTGTCAAAAGACTTCCGAAAAATAGATATTCGGAAGTCTTTTAATATGAGCTATATCTTGTTTAGTTCCTACAAATACCATAGTAACGCAACTGTATCCTCTCCAGCATGTACTGCTAGGGATGTACTAATCTCGCCAATTGTAAACTGTAAATGTGGTGCTTGTTGTAAGATGGCTTCTTTTAAATCATTTGCTTGCTGCTCGGCATTCGCGTGCATTATATATACATGTTGTAAACCATCATTTACCGAGGCTTCAACTGCCTTATTGATGAGATACTGGATTGCTTTTTTATGAGAACGAACCTTATCTAATTCCTTAAGCTCTCCTTGTGGAGTAATTTGAATAACAGGTTTTATTTTAAGGAGGCTTCCTAAATAGAATTGTACACTACTTAGCCTTCCACCTTTATATAGTTGAGTTAAATTTCCTATTAGAATATAGTTGCGAAACTTCGATACCATTCCTCTTAATGCTGCTGCAATTTCCTGGTATGATTGACCTGCTTCTTGTAATTGCAGACCTCTTTCAACTAATCCTGTAATCCCAGCAGATAAGGAAAGGGAGTCAATAAATTCAACTTGAACTTGTGCGATACCAGCTCCACTAATAGAGGAAGAAAGTGTTCCGCTAAGACTTTTAGAGACATGAATTGCTATGATAGAATTATATTCTTTCCCTAATTTTTCATACAACAGAGCAAATTCACCTGCGGAAGGTTGAGAAGTTTTAATAGACGTTGTTCCATTTCGTATACGATCGTATAGTTGTTCGTGTGTAAGATCTACACCATCTACAAACTGCTCTAATCCAAAATGAATGTTGATAGGGATTACGTATACATCGGGGTGGTCTTTTAGTGTGTTGCTCAAGTACGCACTACTATCGATTAACCACGCGATTTTATTCATAGTCATTTTGAACATCCTATCTTGTTTAGTATTTAAATAATAGTAATTATATCATACGAATACAGATTTTATAATTGTATAATCAAGGAAAATACTATGATAGTAATAGTATTATGCTTTCTTATTCCACCATCTTTCCTTCCAAGATTCTACAATGTCGAAGCGGTGACGAATGAGAATAATGATAATGGCAATAGAAACCGGCCAAAGAAAATAAAATGCAGGAATTATCCATATTAAAATAGCATATGCACTAAATGCAACAGTCATACTAAGGGTTGCACTTCTGAATAGCATTATTAAAGCGAGAAAACAAAGGACTAACATCCCAAACAATTGTGGTTGTATAATCATGGAGACACCGATGAACGTGGCAATCCCTTTACCCCCACGTCCTTTTAACCAAAAAGGGAATAGATGTCCTAAAATTACTGCTAGGCCGCCAGCGGCTATATATTCGAGTGGATACTGAAGATGAAAACCGATATAAATAACAAGGACACCTTTTAAAAAGTCACCCAAGAAGGTAAGAAGAAATGCAGATTTACCAAGCACAGCACCCGCATTTCTTGCGCCAAGATTTCCACTTCTTTGTTTACTTAAATCGACTTTTTTCCATTTGCCAATCCACCATGCTGAAAGAAAATTACCGACTATATAACTTAATAACCAATATAAGAGCATATTGTCACCTCAATATATATTCTATTTGTTAGTAAAGGGGGAATACTTTTTGAAGCTTAAATTATATTTGTTATGTATTCCGTTATTATTTTTACTTGCATCTTGTACGAACTCCGAAAATAATTTACCTAAAGCAAAAGATGGAGTTCTAGTTTTATCTAACGATAATTTCTCAGATAACAACAAAATACCACTCAATGGAGAATGGGAGTTTTTTTGGGAAGAGTTACTGAATGAAAGCGAAATAAAAGAACGTACGAAAAAAATGAATCCACCTAACATAAATGTACCATCTTACTGGGAGGATTCGGTTTATACAGCACATGGTTATGGCACATATTATTTGAAAGTGATTTTACCAGTAGGCAAAGTAGGGAATACTTTAGCGATTACTACCGTCAATCAGGGAACCTCTTATACGCTCAATGTAGATGGAGAGCGAATAGCATCTAATGGGTATGTTGGAAATAGTAAAGAAACAAGTACTCCGGAATATTCCGATCGTTTAGTTTATTTTACACCAAGGGATAGGGAAATAAATATCGTATTGCATGTTTCTAATTTTACACACAAATTTGGTGGAGCATTTAACCCAGTTTATATAGGGACACCTGAGAAAGTAATGTATACTCACAATATTCAACTTGCAACCTCCATGTTTATAATTGGAGGTATTCTAATAATGGGCATTTATGAAATATTTATTTACTTGTTCAGAAGAAAGGAAAAGGTCTTCCTTTATTTTGGGTTGATAAATATTGTGATCGCCATATACTCGCTCTTTAAAATGCCATACTATTTCAACAAGATATTTACAGAGGTTCCATGGATCTGGGGACATCGTATAGAGATTATTTCAATTTATTTATTGTTTTTACTTTACTTATTGTTAGGAAAGTCCATGTATCCACAAGAAATGAAGAAGGCGCCAGTACTAATTGGCGTAGTTATTTCGTTAATATGTATAGTTCTCACTTTAGTGTCGCAGCCAATTTTTTATAGTTCTTTATTAGAATATGTTTTTATCATTTTAGGAATATATATGATTTATAATCTATATGTTGTTCTACTTGCCTATAAGAGGAAGCGACCAACTGCACTCGTTAATTTAATAGCAATCATGGTATTCTTTGCAGCAGTTGTAAATGATGTATTTGCTTCTTTGAACTTTATCGAATCTCTTCCGTTTGTGACTATTGGATTCTTTTTTTATGTATTAATACAGTCGATCAATTTAAGTCGTGAATTTGCGCTAAAATTAAATGAAGCGGAGGACCTTTCTTTTGATTTGAAAAAATTGAACTTATCATTAGATGAAAAGATAAAAGATAGAACGGAAGAGCTCAATCAAAAAAATGAAGAACTAGAGCGCTTGACTTTACTAGATGGTTTGACTGGTATATATAATCGGAGGTACTTTGAAGAACATTTGCCTATCTTTTTCGAGGAAGCACGATTGTCTACCAAGCTATTAGCAGTTTTAATGATTGATGTCGATAACTTTAAATTGTATAACGATCAAAAAGGACATGTTGCAGGGGACCATTTGTTGATTAATATTGCCCGACTTTTGAACAATCTCTGTATACCAAATAGTTTTGTTGCTAGATACGGAGGGGAGGAATTTTCTATTGTTCTAATGGATTACTCTGTTCAAGAGATCACCCAGTTTGCAGAAAATGTTCGTCTGGCAGTGGAGGAACAAAAGTATGAGCAAAGTTCTAACTCGACCAATATCACAATTAGTATTGGGGTATCCTCTACAGAAAATCATTCGTTTGTTCATAAAGAAGAGCTTGTAAAAAGAGCAGATCAGGCTTTATACGCTTCTAAGTCAAACGGAAAAAATCAAGTCACTTTCTTATAAATGATTAAATTGGTATGATGGAGAAAATAACTATTAGTGAAAAGGGAGAATGGAATAGTAAATGGTGCAATCACTGACAGTACGAGATGCGATAATTCAAAGAAGATCTATAAAATTATTTAATGGACAGCCTGTAGATAGAGAAATGTTGTTATCTATTTTAGATGATGCTGTTTGGGCACCCAACCATCAGTTGAGACAGCCATGGAGATTTATCGTGGCATGTGGGAAAGAATTAGATGATTTATATATTGTACTTAAGGAATTTGCAATTCCAAAATGGAATGAGCTTTCTGAAGAAGACTTAGAAAAGCAAATGAAGAAAATTACTACTCCAGGAGGTTACGTATTTGTTGTAGTCCCTGAGGATGCTCGTCAAAAAGAACGTTTAGAGGATTATGCAGCAGCAAGCATGCTTGTACAAAATATCCAATTACTAGCTTGGGATCATGGTATTGGATCTTGTTGGAAAACACCAGGATATTTAGATAATCCATTGTTCCGAAAAACTCTTGGAATTCAACCTGGGGAACGTATTATTAGTATGCTACAAGTTGGATACTTTGATGAAATGCCAAAACCAAGAGATCGCAAGGGCGTGGAAGATCTAGTAACGATTTTTGAGAAAAAAGAATAACTAAAAGTAAAGCGGGTGAGAGGCATAGGTCTCTCACTCGTTTTTTTAGATACTTAATATATATAAATCTACCGTGCTTACTGAGTTCAATGAACTTAGCTTACGGGAGTTAAAACTAACTCTAGCTGTATCCATAAAACCCTCTTATATAAAAAAACACATGGATTAGAAAACCCATGTGTTCTCATAGTTATTTTTTTAAATCTTCTTTTGAAAGCTCAGCTAACTCGAAATAATAATCACCAATTACGCGAAGCCCTTGGTCGAAATTTTCTAAATGGAAATGCTCGTTAGGTGCATGGAAGTTTTCTGAAGATAATCCGAAGCCCATTAATACGACTGGAAGTCCAAGAATTTCATCAAATGCAGCTACAATTGGAATAGATCCTCCGCCACGAGTATATGCTGTAGGAACGTTATACACTTTTTCATAACTACGCCCAGCTGCTTGAATAGCAGGGTGGTCGAAAGGAGTGATGAACGGCTTGCCTTTATCGAATTCTGTAAGGGTAACAGCAACTCCAACTGGCTTGTTTTTTTCAATATGTGCTCTTAATTTAGCAACAATTTCATCTGGATCTTGATCAGGCACTAGGCGGCAAGTTATTTTTGCCCCAGCTTCACTTGGAAGCACTGTTTTAATACCTTCACCCGAGAAACCTCCGAAGACACCGTTAATCTCTAGAGTAGGTCGTGCCCACACTCGTTCTAAATGAGTGAATCCTTTTTCACCGAATAATTCATCGACACCAACTTCGGCCTTCAAATCATCTTCATTGAAGCCAAGTGAAGCATAAGCTTCTCTTTCTTCATCAGCCAAAGGACGAACATTGTCATAGAAACCTTCTACTTCAATGGTTCCTTCTGCATCACGGAAAGATTCCAAGATAGAAACTAGTGCGTGGATGGAGTTTTGAACACCGCCACCATAAAGACCAGAGTGAAGATCGCCTTTTGCACCTTTGACATCAATCTGAACGCCACATAACCCACGTAACCCGTAGCACACTGCTGGTTGACCAGGGCCTTGCATACCCGTATCAGATATGACAATAACGTCTGCTGAAAGTTTTGCTTTATTTTTTTCAATATATTCTTCAAGATTAGGGCTACCAACCTCTTCTTCACCTTCTATTAAAAACTTAACATTTACTGGTAAGGATTTGTTTGTTTGAAGAAGTGCTTCAATAGCTTTTACATGCATAAATACTTGTCCTTTATCATCACTTGACCCACGAGCATATAACTTATTGTCCCTCACTTGTGGTTCAAATGGCTCGCTATCCCATAAGTGAAGTGGATCTACTGGTTGAACATCATAATGTCCGTATATAAGCATAGTAGGTTTACCTTCTGCATGTAACCAATCAGCATAGACGACGGGATGGCCACTAGTTTTATCGACTACCACATTGTCTAAACCTGCTTTAGTTAGAGAATCTGCAAGCCACTCGGCACCTTTTTGCATATCAGCTTTATGTTCAGATAAAGAAGAAATACTTGGAATACGTAAAAATTGTTTCAGTTCTTCTAAATGTTCTTCTCTTTTCTCTGTGAAATAATGGTCTAATGTAGTTAGTTGACTCATTACAATCCCTCTTTTCAAAAAGTTTCGTGAATAGAAATAGTATAGCATAATTTATCATTATACTCGGTATAATTAGTCATGATCGATATTAGTTTTGTGACAACTAAAATCACAATATGATATAGTAGTAAGAAAACATATGAACGTATTTAATACTCACAGGAGGCAACAATTTTGTACATAGAATTTGTACTTTTTGCTATTTCAATACTTGTATCGCTTTTTCTATCAGGTAGTGAAACGGCGTTAATGACAGTTAATAGGACGAAGGTCCAGCTAAGAGCAGAACAAGGAGACAAAGAATCGGAGAAACTACTTGCACTGCTATCAAAGCCGGACCGTATGATCATTACTATCTTAGTAGGGAATACAATAGCCAATATAAGTATGGCTGTCATTTTAATATTAATCGCAGAACACTTTGCATGGCATATTGGCTGGTCAATCGCGATATTAACCGTCTTTATTATTTTATTTTGTGAAGTACTTCCTAAAACAATTGCCGCAACATTTTCGGATCGGGTTGTATATGTGGTGTCACCACTGATACGTTTCCTTGTTATCCTTTTACGTCCAATTACCGCGTTTATAGCTGAGATAACGAATCTATTTATTCGCATTGGTTCAAAAGGAGCAATAACAGAGACGACAATTACGAAAGAAGAGTTACTGTCGATGGTTGATCTTGCTTCAACCGACGGAACTTTTGAAGATGATGAATCAGAACGTATTAAAGGAATGCTGGATTTTCCGAATAAGGACGTTTCTGATGTTTTATCTACTCATAGAACAGAAGTAGTTGGTATTCCTATGGAAGCTACATATGAAGATGTTCGAGATACCATCTTGGAGCATCATTATACTAGGTATCCTGTGTATGACGATAGCTTAGATACTATTGTTGGTATGTTTTACTCTAAAAAGTTTATCGAATGGTCTATGGATACTTCTGTAGGGATTGATACATTTATCGATAAAGATCCATTATTTGTCGTACAAACTTTAAGTGTGGAGAAAGTATTTAAATTGATGCTGACTCGCAAAAAACATATGGCTGTTGTTTTAGATGAATATGGCGGAACACTTGGTATCGTCACGCATGAAGATTTAATAGAAGAAATGATAGGGCAAGAAATTGAAGATGAAACAGATAATGACGAAGAAATTCTTGTGCATGAGATGACAGAAAGCCGTATAGTCTGTGCAGGTAGAATGGAAATTGAAGAAGTCAATGCGCTATTCAACATTTCAATTGTGAATGAAAACGAAACGATAGGTGGCTTTGTCTTAGATCAGTTAGGCCATGTGCCAGAAGAGAATGAACAATTCGCCTATGAAAATCTAATGGTCGAGATTAATGAAATGGATCGTAGTCGCATAGTTAAATTGACAATTACAAAAAGAGAAGAAGTAACTGAACCGGAGACCGAAAAACAAGAGGATTAATCGCCTCTTGTTTTTTTGGCGTTATATAGCAAAGGTATTTTTTTCAGAAAAAGAGGACTTACCCTATTGAAAAGCGAATAGTTTTATTATATAGGGGGCGATAAGCATGAAATTAGGAGAAGCTCTAATAGTCCGATCAGATTACCAAAAGCGGATTGAACAGTTGAGAAATAGATTACTTCAAAATGCTAAAATACAAGAAGGGGAAACCCCGAACGAGGATCCTTATGAATTAACAAAAGAACTGAATCAAATATTTAGTAACTTAAAACAGCTTATAAAAAATATAAATCGGACCAATTTACTGACTACTTTTGGTGAGCAACAATCTCTTGCCGATGCCTTGACGGAACGAGACTTACTTGGTCAAGAAAGGAAGATATATAGTGCTTTACTGGATGTTGCTGCCATTCAACACGAAAGATACTCTAGAACCGAGATTAAATCTATCACAACAATCAATGTAAAAGATACGCAGAAATATGTGGATGAACTATCCCGAAAACATCGAATGTTGGATACTAAAATACAAGAAATTAATTGGCTTACTAATGTAATCGAATAGTCGAAAGTTGGTAGCGAAATGTTAAAGCGAGTACAAACCTTCCGACAGGTCAAGTCGGACTTACCGGCAGAGGTTTCGGGGTAACCTCGAGGTTCAACTCCTCATAATACAAGTTACACCCAGTACTGTCACACAAGTACAAGTTATCTGGAACAATTAACTACCGCGTACTGATTTTCATTTCGTGAGGGTGGATAAGGGGAACTTTTATAAGTTATGACTTTCATATGGCTCTTTGACTGCAGTTGAACTAGAGGAACTCTAGTTTTTCTACAGTCTTTTTCTGAGTTAACTAGTATTGGTTGAAGACGATTATGTAAAAAAGAGTGGAACAAAAGTAGAGTAGGGCCATGGATAGTTATTATCCTCCTAAATTGTGGCTTACACCTTTGTAATTCTTCTGAAAGAGAATACGATGGAGGGTAAGGTTAAAGTTTGGCATTATAGAGTTAACAAGAAAGAAAAGCCGAGCGGAGGAAATAACATGCAGGTTCAATTAGAAGAAATTTACGAGCAATATAACCGTTACATATATTATTTGTCATTGAAATTAACAAAAAATCAAACAGAAGCAGAAGACTTAATGCAAGAAGTTTGGGTAAAAGTCGTAAGATACGAATCTTATATGAAAGAAGTAGATCATGTCAAAGCATGGTTAACTACCATTTGTATGAATACATTTCGTGATCGCTATCGCAAACAAGTTAGACGTAGTAAATACGTAGCCAATCAGCCAGAACAATTGGATATTTCATTGCTGGACTTAATAGCAGCGGATGTTCTATCCGTTGAAGAGCAATTAGAAAAAGAAGATGTTGGTGAAATGATTCGATCTAAAGTAAGCGAATTGGATAGCATCTATCAAAAAACAGTTATGTATTTCTATGTACATCAATTTTCATTAATCGAAATTGCTGAAGTAATGAAAGTGTCCATTGGCACAGTAAAATCTAGACTATTCCGTGCTAAACAGCGTTTAAAGGAACTAATCATGAATGATGAATTTGCAAAAGATTCATTAGTACTTGCGTAGAAAGTAAGAGCCTTCCACTTTGGAAGGCTCAGACTGTAGACAAACTTAATTTTAGATGTATAAAGTTGAATACTAAACTTGGCAATGCCCACCACTTCGCTTTCCGTGGGCTTGGGTTCAGCCTCCTCGTCACTACTAAAAACATATGCTCCTGCGGTTACTCGTCGCAAAGACATTGGTCAAACAAAGTTCGACCAATGTCTTTCCTGCGGGGTCTTCAGCTCAAGCTATTCCCACAGGAGTCTTCGTGGTGGACCTTGCCTTATAAACAGTTCCAATAGAGTATTCAATATCTTACTTTTAATAGGATGAATAAAACCCTTATGAATATTTATTATACCTTTGTCGTCAAACTGAGCCTTCCACTTTGGAAGGTTTTTTTAAAACAATGTGCATAGGCTAAACATATTTTTTAGAATGAATAATTACTGATTTTGTTTCAACGCCTTTCATGTTTCGAAGCTAGAGTAGCGATGTGGAATCAGGTGGAAGCCAGTATACTTTCTCTAGTTATCCAAAATTGCACTTATCTGTTTCTAAGGGTTGAAGAAGGCGTAGGAGAGACAAACGCCACAAAAATACTGAAAAAAGGATGCTGTTGGTTGTGATCGATGTCACAACCAACAGCATCCTAAAAAATGTATTCGGTAATAATATAGCAAAACGTTACTCTTTAATAACTTCTTTACCAGTAGAGAACCATTCTTCCACGTTCCATACTTTTGTAACAAGCCCCTCATAAAATTCAGGTTCATGGCTTACTAGTACAATTGTCCCTTTGAATTCTTTCATAGCTCGTTTTAACTCTTCTTTCGCATGAATATCCAGATGGTTGGTCGGCTCATCAAAGATTAACCAGTTTGTTTCTTCCATCATTAATTTACATAGACGAACTTTAGCTTGCTCGCCACCACTTAAACTTGAAAGGGGACGAGAGATATGATCGCTTTTTAGTCCAGTTCGAGCTAAAGCACCACGTACCTGTGCTTGTCCCATGCTTGGGTATGTTTCCCAAATAGCTTCAATCGGTGTGATATCTCCAGCTTTTACTTCCTGTTCGAAATAACAAGGGGTTAAAAAGTCGCCACGTGTTACTTTTCCGTTTAAAGGAGGTATTTTTCCAAGAATTGTTTTAAGCAAAGTCGATTTACCGACTCCGTTCATTCCGACTAAGGCAATTTTTTCCCCACGCTCAATGGAAAAAGTCAATGGAGGTAGTAAAGCCTTGTCGTAACCGATTTCCAAATGCTCTGCTTCTACAACATAGCGACTAGGGCTACGAGATTCCTTGAAACTAAACTCTGGTTTAGCTGCCGTTTCTGGGCGGTCAATTCGTTCTATTCGATCCAGTTGTTTCTGACGAGATTTTGCTCGTCCAGTCGTAGAGTATCGTGCTTTGTTCTTGGCGATAAAATCTTCTTGTTTTTTAATGAAATCCTGCTGCTTTTCATAAGCATCAATATGCTGTCTTTTGTTTAGTTCAGCAAGCTCTAAGAATTTCTCATAAGATGCGGTGTATCTTGTCAGTTTCGAAAATTCTAGCTGGAAGATAACGCCTACGATACCATTCATAAATTCAGTATCATGGGATATCAATAAAAATGCGTGTGGATAGTTTTTCAAATAATTGGAAAGCCAGTTTACATGCTCTTCATCTAAATAGTTGGTAGGCTCATCCAATAGCAAAACTTTAGGTTTTTCTAATAATAGCTTCGCAAGTAAAACCTTTGTACGCTGACCACCAGAAAGTGCTTCAACTGGTCGATCCAAACCAACAGCATCTAACCCAAGACCTCTAGCAACCTCTTCTATCTTCATATCTAACGAATAAAAGTCACCAGCATCTAAAGCATCTTGAATGTCCGCCATTTGCTCTAATAACACTTCAAGCTCCTCGGGAGTAGCTTCTGCCATTTTTCCAATAATTTCGTTTAACTCTGCTTCTTTTTTATAAAGCGGTAAATAAGCATCGCGTAGTGTATCAAACATCGTACGTCCTGGTTGTAGACGAGTATGCTGATCTAAGTATCCGTAATGGGTACCTGGCAGCCATTCTACACGTCCTTCGTCATGAATGATTTCACCTGTTAATATATTCATTAATGTTGATTTTCCAACACCATTGGCACCTACAAGTCCAACATGCTCACCCTCGACTAAGCGAAATGAAACATCCTTAAATAGGGTACGATCTCCGAATGTATGTCCTAAATTTTCTACTAATAAGCTCATGTATCTATTTCCTCCAAAAAGAAAGCTCTGCGGATTATAATAATTCCGCGAGCTGTTTGTTTAGTTCTGCAAGTTTTTCTTCCATTGTTGCTAGTCTACGTTCAGCATTTTCAACTTGAGTAGGATGGCCATTTGACTCTAACTTTTCCATATCACCTTGCAAGTTAATATAGTCCAATTTTAGCTCAGCAATTTCTGATTGTAGCTGTGATTTTGTCATCATCGATCACCTTCAGTATTTTGCATTTATTGTAGCATAAAAAAGGACCTAGCGTACGATTTCTTGTTCCTCTTTCGAACTTGCAATGGTTTGTTCAATCAGTTTGACTAATTCTACTAAGTTATTACTAAAATCAAACCGTTTCTGCTTTTGTATAAAGGCGTTTCTTCTATTATCATGAAGGATAATTTCCATCACCGCATTTTGAAGGTAAGATTGTTTTATCTTTCTACCAAGTCCTAGGTTTGCGAAGCCATGTCCTTCCTGAGGGAACGCGTAGTTAACTTCATCTTCGTGTGCACAAAGAACGATGCAAGGAATTTGAAATTGGGCAACTAGGAATGGCATATATGTTCCGGAAGTTATTACTATATCACCGTTTGGAAGGAATGATTCAGGTTCTGACGTAGAGATAATTTTTATCGATTTGCGTGTAAGTGCAAATCGTTTCAGTTCGAGTATATCATGCTTGTAATGTTCGTCCACTAATACGCTAATCTGAAGTGGAATATGAAGTTGTACAAGATGTCTTAAAGTTCGGTAAGTTAAATTTTCGGGATCTTCATGTGGAAAACTTACGATTATATGCGGGGGATCCTGTATCGTGTTATTATTTTTATTATAGACCGTTTTTTTGGTTGGAATATAGCCAAGAGGACCAAATACATATTGCTCTTTCGTTAAGTCCTTCGGATTTTCATACAATGATTGAATAACAAGATCAGCCAATGTCCCACCATCTCCATGGTCATCCAAATGAATAAGCGTGCTATTGAACATTTTTAAACGACGGATAAGATCCTTTTCCGAATTTCCACCATCATGCATAATACAAGTAGGATCAAAAACTTTCATTTCCTCGATTAGGTGTGAATTATTTCTATACAAAAGAGGTTGGATTTGCTGTTTTTTTAAATATTGAATGAGGCTTGTATTAGAGTTATGCACAAAAATTTCGAAGTTAGTTGGTTTTAATGAAGAAAGTAATGCTACTGCACGATCAGCAGGATAAAGTCCTCGATGTGGCAGTGTATTTAATATATAAGCTAGTTTCATATTACATCTTCCTTTCCAATAGTTATCTTTTAAGTGTATGGAAATGGACAGGGGCTTATGACAAAAGGGGGGAAGTAAAATGGCTAAAAGAGTGGCTATAGTAGTAGGTGCTACTGGTTTTACTGGAAAATTATTAGTAAAACAACTATGTGAAAGTGAAGAATATGCTGCAGTATCAGTAATAGTAAGAAGAGATTTTACTTATAAGCATGCCAAACTTGATGTGCAGGTTAAGGATTTTGATAAATTAGAAGAAAGCGATTTAGATATTGCAGATGATCTATTTTGCTGTCTAGGTACCACGATGAAAAAAGCTAAGTCAAAAGAAAATTTTGAACGAGTAGATTTAGAATATCCATTAAGAATTGCTTCGTTAGCCAAAAAACGTGGGATTCCAAATTTTCACGTTATCTCGGCGATCGGCTCCAGTAAAAAGTCCCCTTTTTTCTATAGTCAAGTGAAGGGCAGAATGGAGGAGGGGTTATTAGCAATAGACCTACCGCATCTGTTCATTTATAGACCTTCGTTGCTTACTGGAAATCGAGGAGAATTTCGTTTAGGGGAGCGCCTATCAGAAGGTGTTTTCAAACTTTTAAATCCTCTTTTAATAGGGCCGTTTAAAAGACTTCGCTCTATTCAAGGGGAACAGCTCGCTTTTGCGATGTACCATTATGCATTACATAATACAAAGAATAGTGTAAACGTCTATAAACCACTGGACATTTTAAATGCCAAGCCATTTGAGACAGTGGAAGTAGAGCCTATTTCACGAGAAGAGTTGTTTAATTGGGATAATCGAGAGGATATTTTTGTTGATAAAGATACTTCGAAAGATTAAGATTTCTGAAAAAAATTAAAATTTCCGAAAGCGTCATAACCTCTCCGTCAAAAGGATGAACTTTGATAAATTGGTTCTCATTTTACAATTCTAGCGTCTTTTTTTGATACAATAAAGGACGAATAAGGAGGTTTTTGTAATATGAAAATTCTACTCGTAGACGGAACGGTAATTGGTACGAAAACTGGTGTGATCTTAGAACAAGTGAAGGACTATATAGAAGAAGTCAATTCAGAGTACACTTTAGAAATTATTCGCCTTTCAAATTATGAGCATCAGTTTGTAGATGGACGTCCCTTTGAAAACTACAATGATGATATGAAACTATTGGTGAGTAAATTTGACCAAGCAGATGGTTTTATTATCGCATCACCTATTTTCCAAGGTTCTATACCAGGAGTGCTGAAAAATACCTTTGATTTTCTTCACCCCAAATCCATGCGTTATAAACCAGTATCAATCGTTGCCAATGGTGGAACATACCAACATCATCTTGTCATAGAAAATCAGCTCAAACCAATTTTAGATTATTTTAGATGCCTAGTAACACCTAATTATGTTTACACACATAAGAGTCATTTTGATGAAAACAATGTCATTATCGATAATGACGTACATGATCGTTTAAGAGAGCTTGCTCGTGTATTTGTTCAATACGCAGAAATGAGCAAAAACCTTTCTAAGGAACCGATGGATGTCCACTAAAAATGTAAGATGTCTCTGTAAATAGAGATGTCTTTTTTTATGGCCATTATTTATCCTTCAATAAAAATTATATTCAAATGAACTATATTGGCTTTGCGATGTCTAATATGTATAGCAGACAAGGGGGTGACTGAGTGGAGACAAATGAAATTGCTAGGAAAGCCATTAAAGGCGATGACGAGGCTTTCTTACAGATAATGCAATTATATAAAGATACATTATATCGAACAGCTTATGCATTTTTAAAGAATGAACATGATGCACTGGAAGCAATGCAGGAAGTAACCTTTCGAGCATATCAAAAAATACATACATTGAAAGAACCAACCTATATGAAAACATGGTTAGTAAGAATTATGATGAACTATTGCCAGGATCAGTTGAAGAAAAAGAAAAGGGATAGTCCAAGTGAAATCCTAGAGACGATAGGATATAAGGAAGATACTACCTACCTAGAAATGAACGAAGCAATTGCATCCCTATCAACTGCTGACCAACAGTTAATATTCCTGAAATATTTTCAAAATACTAAAATTAAAGAAATTGCAAAACTAGAAAGAATCCCAGAGGGAACTGTTAAGTCGAGGCTTCATAAAGCACTTAAGTCACTTAGAAATTTCCTATCAGAGAAGGGAGATGCTGGCCATGTATGAAAAAGAAGAAGACATGTTAGACATAACAAAAAAGAAGCTAGAGCAAGTGGTTGTACCTGATCAACTCGTAAATACTGCAATTCAACGGGGAATAATACAAGCGAAAGCTAAAAGAAGAAAACGCAAAAAAACACTATGGGCTTTTTCTGTTGCAGCAATTCTGATACTAACCTTTGTGACATCCATTCGTGTATCACCATCATTTGCTAGTGCAATTTCAACAATACCAGGAATGGAGAGTTTCGTGCATCTCCTTCATTTGGACAGAGGAATGAAAGCAATCGTCGAGAATGATTATTATGAGGCCATTGGTATTGCTCAAGTTAAAGATAATATAACTTTTACCGTAGATGGAATTATTATTGATGAAACAGGAGCGGAAGTTTTTTATACATTAGAAGCTCCGCACTCACTAGAGAATATAGATTATGAGAATATCAAGTTTTTAAATAATAGTCAGGAGCTATTAGCAGCTATCAGTTATGATCCACCAGACCAAGAAACTGGAAATAGAAAAGAAGGTACATTTAGTTTTGTTTTTAGTGATATAAAACAATTATCAAGTATGAATTTTGAACTTCAATTGGAAGCAGAACAAGTTAATAAGACAACGGTTTTTAAGGTGCCATTTACACTAAAAAAAGAAATTAAGTCAGGGAAAATATATACATTAAATAAAACTGTTGAGATGGATGGTCAACGAATTGAAGTTAAAAAGATAAAGGTATACCCATTAAGAGTAGCCCTTGTATTAGAATTTGATGAAGAAAATGATATGAAAATATTGCAGTTTGAGGATATGCGATTAGAGGATGAAAACGGAGAAGTATGGAGTTCCATTCAAAATGGTATAACTAGCTTCGGTGAAAATGAAAATAAAGAAAATACGTATTTTTTAGAAAGTAACTATTTTAAGGAGCCTAAAGAGCTGTATTTAAAATTTGAAACGGTGCAAGCACTCCTTAAAGAGGAAAGCTATTTACTCGTAGACTTTGCAAAAAAGGAAATCATTGAACAGCCATCCGATAGAAAAATGGAAATATCAAATGTTGGTAGTAATACAATTGAACTGAAATATAGACCTATAAGAGAGAATCATATGTATTCTCTATTTTCTCAAGGGGAAAATGCTAAAGGTGAGATAATTGATATACCAAGGGAAAGCAATTGGGGAGACCAGGATGAACAATTTACAGAAGTAACTATAGATGCAAATAGCATTATTAACCCAGTTAAAATAGAGTTCGTTGCTTATCCCAATTACTTAAATGGGTCTGTTTCGCTCCAAGTAAAATAGGTGGTTGGATATAGAGATTGGATAGGTAATAATAACAGGTGAAGAAAACATGCTTTTTCTTCACCTGTTTATTAGTTATTTATTAAGTAAGTTTGTTCAAATTCTTCGAGAGAAACAGGCTTAGAGAAATAGTAACCTTGAAAATATGTAAGACCAAGGCTATTCAAGTAATCGACCTGCTCTTTTGTTTCTACACCCTCTGCAAGAACATCGCATTTTAATCCTTTGGCAAGATTCATAAATGTATGTAATATAAGCTCTGCATTGGTTTCTTTACCGATTTTATCCACAAAATACTTGTCGATTTTCAATTTATCGATTGGAAAATCGACAAGATCTGCTAACTTAGAATACCCCGTTCCAAAATCATCTAAGGATAAGCGGATTCCATATTTTCGACAAAAGGCAATATTACTTAATATATTTTGGTCGGTGTCTAAATTAGCATTCTCAGTAATTTCGATATCTACCATCTGTGGTGGAATATTATAAAACTGAATAAAGTGAATTAAATCATTAAAAAATTGCCTGTTTCCAAGTAGCTTCGGAGTAATATTAATAGCTACTGGCTTATTAAAACCATAGTCCTGGATCCATTTAGAAACTTTGGAAAACACCTCGCAGATCAAATACTTTGTGAGTTCCTCTATTCTTCCACTATTATCAGCAATTCCAATAAACTCTGGAGGAGTAATATAGCCGTACTTAGGATGAATCCAACGAGTGAGCACCTCTACGCCGATTACTTCATTATTTGTAGAATCGAATTGAGGTTGCACAACAAAGTGAATCGCAGTATCTTTTAGATTCCCGTGTAACTCATTTTCAATATGGACCTTACGTTCTATCTCCTCAATCATCGAGTATTCAAAGAAACTGAAGTTATTAATACTTCGTTTTTTGGAAGTATACATAGCAACATTAGCGTAACGAAATAGTAAATCGGTATTAGACGCATCCTGAGGATATCTAGAAATTCCAATGCTTAGACTTAACGGAATAGAAGGTACTGATTTGGATTCAGAAATTTCTTGGAAGTCTTGAACCAGTTTATTTGCAATAATACTTAATTTTTCTTTATCTACTTCATCTGTGAAAATAACAAACTCATCGCCACCCACTCGGGAGACTACCTTGTCTACTTTGATGGTTTGGTTAAAAAAATTAGCCATTTCCACAAGAATTGCATCCCCGCGTGTATGCCCATACATATCATTTATCAATTTAAAGCCATCTAAATCTATATAAAAAAATGAAAAAGGCTCACCGTTTTTTATTTTACGCTGTAGGAGGTCATAGGTCATTCTACGATTGGGTAAATGTGTTAAAAAGTCAAAATAAGCTAAATTCCTTAAATCTTTTTCAATATTTTTTCTTTCGGCTATATGATGGAAAAAAACAGACAAACCACCTTCTGCTATTGGATAAGCTTTAACCTCGAACCAAGTTGGTATTGATGGGATGAAAATTTCTTGTTGTCGAGTTTCCTGTTCTAACATTACTTGTTGAAGAAAAGGGAAAAATTCTGTCTCTAACAAAGAAGGGCTCTCGGTACTTTTATAGTTAAAGCTTGGAAGTACTTGGCTTAGTAGGGTTTTTCCATACTCATTTATGTATGTAATATTCCAACTTTTATCGACTGAAAAGAAAGCATCTGTCATACTTTCTAAAATATTCTTCATCTCTGAGACTACTTCTTGCTTATATGCTGAGTAAATAATAATTGCACCTACTCGATTGGAAGAGAGGGTCAATTTGTACGTACGAAATAAATAGTAATAATGCTTTTGTTCTATAGAAACTGTAAACTTCTTTTGAAATTCATCTGTATCTCCACGCAGTATTTGTTGAATATAATCCAATTGCTCGTAATTCTGTGTTGACTCTAATAAGTCCGTGAAGTTTGAGTTCTTAACAATTAGAGGAACAAATTTATTCACTGTTTCAATCTTTTTCCACGCACTATTCATGTTTATTATGTTGCCAGTATCGTCCAGTACAATGATTAAATCTTCTGAGGTATTTAATATTGTACTATTTAAGGGGACAGCTATATCCAACTATTTCACCTCATAAGTTCAGTGTTATTATGTCAATAATACCACCTATCGGATAAAAAAGGTGAGAAAATAGTAATGTAAATGTAAAAAAATGATGTAATTATGATTATATTGGAGTAGTAGTCGAAAGGTATGTGGAAATAATAGATAGAAAAAACTATACATCAGATCCTAGTTAGGAAATGATGTATAGTTTTATATTATTTTAAATTTAATTTTTTTAATGCTTCTGCTAGTGCTGTATTTACAGGTTCTTCTTCTTGGTTTTGTTTCTTTAAATACTTTTGGACATCGCGTTTATCCACTTTACCGCCTGAATTTTTTTTCCGGCGTTCGAAAGCAGATAATTTTTCGCGGAACCCGCATTTACATGTGAAAATCTGACCATCACCCTCACCGCGCAATTCCAGTTTTTTCTTACATTGTGGACAACGGGCATTTGTAACTCTTGCAACGTTTTTGCGATGGCCGCATTCACGATCTTGACATACAAGCATTTTCCCTTTTTTTCCGTTCACTTCAAGCATAGGTTTGCCACAATCAGGACAGCTTTTTGTGGATATATTATCATGCTTGAATTTTTTATCACTATTTTTGATATTGCTAACAATTGTTTTTGTATAAGTTTTCATTTCATTAATAAATACGTTTTTACTCAATTTTCCTTTTGCAATTGCATCCAGTTTTTGCTCCCATTCAGCTGTAAGAGCAGGGGTTTTTAGATCTTCTGGAACTAATTCAAGTAATTGTTTCCCTTTAGAAGTTAAGTAAATATCCTTTCCTTTTTTCTCCATAAGGAATGAATTGAACAGTTTTTCAATAATATCTGCCCTTGTAGCAACTGTTCCTAATCCACCTGTTTTATCCAGTGTTTTAGCTAGTTCCTTATCCTGTGTACCCATATACTTTGCCGGATTTTCCATAGCTGTAAGTAAAGAACCTTCATTGAATCTTGCCGGTGCTTTCGTTTGTCCTGATGTTTCAGTAACTAATTTCACGGAAAGTTTATCGCCTTTATTTATGCTAGGAAGTAGTTGTTCTTTCATGTCTTCAGTATTTTCTTCCTCATCAAAACGATTTTCATATACTTCCTTCCAACCTGACGAAAGAATCGTTTTTCCTTTTGCTACAAATAATTCATCGCCAATAGACGCTTTGACCGTAATTTGCTCATATTCAAAAGGAGGATAAAGTACTGCTATAAAACGTTTAATCACTAAGTCATAAATTTTGCGTTCTTTATCTGTAAAGTTAGACTGTATTACTGTTTCTTCTGTTGGAATAATAGCGTGGTGATCTGAAACCTTACTATCATCTACAAATGCTTTGGTTGCTTTTATAGGCTTTTGTAATACTTTGTTAGCAAATGGTCTATATTGCCCAATGCCAGATGACTTTAGACGTTCTGGTAATGTCTCTACAATATCTGTAGAAATATATCTTGAATCCGTACGAGGATACGTTAGCACTTTATGTCGCTCATACAAAGTTTGCATAATACCAAGTGTTTCTTTCGCTGAATATCCAAATATTTTGTTGGCATCTCGTTGGAGCTCAGTTAAGTCATATAGTTGAGGTGCAAAGCTTTTCTTATGTTTTTTATCGACCTCTACGATGGTTCCCTGTTTGTTGTCCACTTTAGAAACAATTTGTTCTACTTTTTCTTTAGAGAAAGTACGAGAGTCATTTGTTTGTTTGTCCACCCAAGTAAGCTTTAACTTTTGATCTGTATGTGCTTCCACACCGTAATATGTTTTCGGTTTAAAGTTTCTTATTTCGTTTTCTCTTTGAGCAATAATCGCGACAGTTGGAGTCTGCACACGTCCACATGAAAGTTGTGCATTGAATTTACTTGTAAGTGCGCGAGTTGCATTTAACCCGATATACCAATCTGCCTCAGACCTTGCAACAGCTGCGTGATATAAATTTTCATAAGCTTTACCTGGTTTTAAGTTTTGAAAACCATCTTTAATAGCTTTATCCGTTACAGATGAAATCCAAAGTCGTTGAACAGGTTTTTTAACCTTAGCTTTTTCAATAATCCATCTCGCTACTAATTCACCTTCACGACCAGCATCGGTTGCAATGATAATATCACTGACATCCGTACGCACTAACTGACTTTTGACCGCATTATATTGTTTGCTTGTTTGTTTAATAACGACTAGCTTCAAATCATTTGGGAGCATTGGTAAATCATCCAAGTTCCACGTTTTATATTTAACATCATAAGTTTCAGGATCTGCTAATGTTACTAAATGTCCCAATGCCCAAGTAACGATATATTTGTCACCTTCTAAATAACCGTTTCCTTTTTTATGACACTTGAGGACATTTGCGATGTCTCTTGCTACAGAGGGCTTCTCTGCAATTACAATACTTTTCTTCATTTTATAACATCCCTTCGAACTACCATTAAAATTTAATATATCATACGACAATGGCAATTGCAGTGATGGACGTATCTTTTTATCTTATAAGCTTCGAATTTATTAGTTGGATATTATGTGTAAAGTATTACGAGAAGGATCCTCCACTATAATCGAACCATCAACTACTTCAAAAGGGAATTCCAAACGTTTAAGTTGTGATATTGTCTCTTCAAGTTCTTCTTGAGTAAAGATAATTGTAAACTATTTTAATCCTCTCGAATTTGATGGAGGAGCAGGTAAACCAGTTCCAGACCATTTGTTCAATGCGACATGGTGATGGTAGTTATCTTTTGATAAAAATAAGCTTCCATTTCCTTTACTCGTAATTGTAAAGCCAAGACCTTCTACATAGAACTGTTCGGTGATTTCAAGTTCAGCAGCTTGCAAATGCATATGACCAATTCGAGTATTATCAGGAAGACCAGTCCAAGAAGGATTAGCTTCTTCTACAAGCTTTTCAAAGTCAATTGGATAGGAGACACCTTCGTATCCAACATCTTTTGTACGTTCCCATTTTTTTGGAGGCATATCTACATAAATCTCAATACAGTTCCCATCTGGATCAGTTAGATAAAGTGCATCACTGTATTGATGATTTGCGGCTCCATCCATGGCGCTCTTACATGTGTTCATTTTTATGTAAATGAGCGATCTGCCAGTTAGTCTTAAAGTAATCCGGAAAGTGCCTTCGTCCTCTTGTTACATTATACTGGCTGTCCTTTTTAATCGTTACTCCTGGAATATAAACCCCTCTTAGTAGGTTTAAAGACCTAAATTAACTTTAATTGTATAAAAAATATTTGAGTCTTTATACATGTAAAATACATGACAATAGTAAGTTTGAATATTTTGTGAAAGTGGTAAAATGTTTAGAAGGAGAATTATATGGAAAGAGGTGGAAGAATGACGTTGGTGAGGGCAACAGGAAACGGTACTTTGAACTTAATAGCAGAAGCAGAACAACGTAAACAAGCTTTTCAGCGAAAAGATGTAGGACAAGCCTATCGTAAAAATGCCGAATATTATTATCCTAAAAAGAATCCTACATTAGCAGACTTAGAGGATTTGTTACTTGGGAAGAAGGAAAAAGAAAGTGATTCCTCCGAAATAAGTGCGGCAGTTAAAGAGTTTCAGCAACTAGAAAACAGCAAAAGTATGCTAGAAATAAAAGGACCAGCAGTTCCAGTGCAAACCGTAGCCGGTCCTACCCTTGAAAAGACGATAGAGCTATTGAAGAAAGTTAGAAGTTCTGCACTTGCTGCTGATCATCTAAGTTCCGAAGACTTACGACTAGCGGCCAATGCTACTGCAAAAATACAAACCGTTCAAACACAAATTACATTAAACCAAGAAGCAACTAGACAAATCGGGGTTGAAACAAAAAGACAAAGAGAAGATGAGGCTGCGGTATCTAATCGTTCTGTTCAATATGATCTTCAATCCCCTGGGGTGCAACGGGAGGATTTACAGAGAAAAAGATATATAGAGCAAGCAATTGCAAAATACTCATTTCAAGTGCAAATGAAAAAATATGGTTTTACTGACCAACAGCCGAGCTTCTTCCGTATAGCATAAGAAGGGGCTTCTAAATATGAGTAAAAAACAAAAGACGAATGCGGTGCGTAAACTTGAACAGCAGAACATTACGTTCGATATAATAGAATATGAGCTCACTGGCGATCAAGTAGACGGGGTAACTGTAGCAGATAAAATAGGCTATCCCGTTTTTGTTGTCTATAAAACACTGCTTGTTACCGCTGGAGCAAATAAGCATTTTGTTTGTATTATTCCTGTACATAAAGAATTAGATTTAAAAGCAGTAGCAAAAGTGGTAGGCGAGAAGAAAGTTGAGTTGTTGCCGTTAAAGGAATTGCAGCCAACTACTGGTTATATTAGAGGGGGATGCTCCCCAATTGGGATGAAGAAGTTATTCCCAACATGGATAGATGCAAGTGCAGAGAGTCTTGATTTTATCTTCGTAAGTGGTGGGAGAATAGGTCTTCAACTAAAACTAACTTTACAGGATTTACTTCAGCTAACGAATGGGCGAATTGCAACAATTATTAAAATGTAATCATTTGATAAAAACACCGTTATAATTGACCTACTATATACTGGAGACTTTTAGGGGGTTTTCAGAAACAGGAAGTAGGATTCGAATGAAGCAATTAGTTTGGCGTTGGATTTTTTTTGTTACGGGAGTCACTACTATGGCGTTGGGAATTTCGATGACCATTAAAGGACAGCAATTTGGAATTGGACCATGGGATGTATTTCATGTTGGTTTATATAATCATCTTGGTTTAACTATCGGGACTTGGGCAATTTTGACGGGTATCACGATTGTATTGGTCACGATGATTGGAACGAAGAAATTTCCGCAGCTTGGTACATGGCTAAATATTCTTTTTATAGGGTCGTTTATTGATGTGTTTAACTGGCTTTTACCTGATATCTCAAGCTATATAGGGCAAATAATTATATTTGTTATTGGGGTTGTTATAACTGCAGTCGGGGTAGGGGTTTATGTTTCTCCAAATGTTGGAGCAGGTCCACGTGATTCTCTTATGCTGTTGCTCATGGCTAAAACAGGTTGGAGTATTAAAAAAGTAAGAACCGGAATTGAAATAATTGTGGCACTTGCTGGCTGGGCACTTGGTGGACCGGTTGGACTAGGTACTATTATTATCGCGTTATTGCTTGGACAGATAGTTCATTATTCATTGCCTTTGTCTCAAAAACTACTATATACCATTTCCGGTTATACATTACCGTATGTGAAAAAGAGTGTGGAAAATCAATCTTGATTTTCTGCACTCTTTTTCATATTTTACTAGGACAGTGCATATAGTATTTCTTGAAGGAATGATAGGGAGGATGACGCTATGAACGGGGTAATTACTCATTATATGGGAAGGTCATATACGGGACAAGGTGTGAAAAACTTTTACAAGGAAATTATTCAAGAGGCGAACAAAGTATATTTCTTTAAAGGGCCAACCACCTATCGATTGACCGAGATATTCAAGGAAATAGGCTATAATGCAGTGCGTAGAGGTAAAAATATGGAGTGGTTTTATGACCCAATGCATGAGGATTTGCTGGAAGGCTTGTATATTAATGAAACAAAAACACTTTACTTACAAGCTGACACTGTAGACCCTATCTATTATGGGGCAGGTCATGAATGGGTACCCTATTATGAAGCATATAATGACCGCAAACTTCATGATATTGGACCAATAGTAAAAGAAAAGCAGATTACTAATGATGTATGGCTATCAAAAGGGCTTCAAGCATTATCTCGAGCAAAAAAAATTCATGACGAATGGGAATTGCTTATACAAGGAGCAATAAATTGGGGTGGTATAAACGCTTTGCTTGAAGAACGTACTAAGAAAAGTATTGGTAATATACAACTTCAAAAGAATCCAAAGGTTACACATCGGTTAATGGGTTCTCTTACTCCACTTGGTGCAAAGGATACTTTGGAGTCTATTTCTAAAAACTTGAAAAATAGATTGTATATAAAAGGATTACCGGGTAGTGGAAAGTCTTCTTTTATGAAGAACTTTGGGGAAGAGGCAAAGCTACATGGATTAGATGTAAGGTATATTTGGTGTGGCTTGGATGCAAATAGTGTAGACGGGATAGTGATTCCAGAACTCCAATTATGTGTGGTTGATGCGACGAGTCCTCATGTTTATGAGCCAGAACGTAATGGAGATGAAATTATAGACTTCTTTCCACATATCAATCAAACCATGTTAAATGAAGATAAAATAGTAGAGGTAAGAAATGACTATGCAAGTGAGATGGAACTTGCTCAAGATTATTTATGCACATATTCGGGAGAATCGAAAATGATTAAGATGCTTTACGACTCAGCAATTGAAGAGGAAAAGTGGAGAGAATTACAGGAGAAAATGCTTGAAACGATAAGATGAAAGCATGGAATTAATCGGAGAATAGCAATAACAAGGCCCTACGGACAAATGTCTGTAGGGCTTTAAAATAGCAGCTTTATTTTCCTCAAACCTTTTCACATGGTAAGATAGAGTAGAATATGACCCGTGAAAGGATGAGTAACATGTCTCACATATTAAATAATTTTTTAACTGAAAACTTAAATGAATTGAAGAACCAAGGTTTATATAATGAAATCGACCCAGTAGAAGGTCCTAATGGCGCGAAAATAAGTGTGAAGGGCTCTGAGCTCATTAATCTCTCATCGAATAACTATTTAGGACTTGCAACAAATCCAGAGCTAAAACAAATTGCAAAAGATGCGGTAGACAAGTATGGAGTTGGAGCTGGAGCTGTCCGTACGATTAATGGAACACTAGATCTACATGTGAAGTTAGAACAAAAGCTAGCGGAATTCAAGGGAACGGAAGCGGCTATATCTTACCAATCAGGTTTCAACTGTAACATGGCAGCTATTTCTGCAGTGATGGACAAAAACGATGCCATTTTGTCAGACCAACTAAATCATGCGTCTATTATTGATGGATGCCGACTGTCTCGTGCGAAAATCATAGCATTTAACCACTCCGATATGGATGATTTACGTGCTAAAGCAAAAGCTGCAACAGAATCAGGTCAATATAACAAGGTGATGGTTATTACAGATGGCGTTTTCTCCATGGATGGAGATATTGCGAAGCTTCCAGAAATCGTGGAGATTGCGAAGGAGTTTGATCTAATAACTTATGTAGACGATGCACATGGTTCAGGTGTAACTGGTAAAGGGAAGGGAACTGTGAAGCATTTCGGTTTAGAAAAAGAAATCGATTTCCAAATTGGTACTCTTTCTAAAGCAATCGGTGTTGTAGGTGGATACGTTGCAGGTAAAAAGGATTTAATCGACTGGTTAAAGGTTCGTTCACGTCCATTTCTATTCTCCACAGCATTACCACCAGGTGATGTAGCAGCAATTACTGCAGCAGTTCAAATGATTATTGATTCCACTGAATTACACGACAAACTTTGGGATAATGGTGACTACTTAAAAGCAGGTTTATCGAAACTTGGATTTAATATCGGAGCATCCGAAACACCGATTACACCATGTATTATTGGCGATGAAAAATTAACGCAAGTCTTCTCCAAACGACTATTCGAGGAAGGCGTTTATGCCAAATCTATTGTTTTCCCAACCGTACCAAAAGGGACAGGACGCGTTCGTAATATGCCTACCGCAGCCCATACGAAAGAAATGCTAGATGAAGCCATCGCTGTTTATGAGAAAGTTGGTAAAGAGCTTGGTGTAATTAAATAGTTTAAAACAGCTACCAAGTTTAAAACTTGGTAGCCTTTTTTATGGAAACAAAGTTAAGTTTAATTTTTCATATTTGTTTCTATCCATTTAAATGAATAAAAAAACTATAATTTTGGACATCATTTGACTAAACAAAATGCTATCCTCAGCTACTAATCGAAAAGTGCTCAAATCATCTTTTTCTTACTATAATTACATCTATTGCATAAGGCATAACTGCAAATAGACAAGCACCGTTAATGCAACTCCTAAAACAAATATAGAGATGTATGGAAGTAGTCTCATATGATCCTCCTGTACTTCACTGTAAGAAACTCTTTTAAAGTTGTATTGTGTTTATTGGGGGAACATTGTATAATTAATTTCACGAAATACTAGTAATATCAATGGTTTTGGCGTCATCTTTGCACTCCTCAAAAATACAAATGTTTTTGGAAGGAAGAATAATATGAAAAAAATTATGGTTACCGGAGCTCTAGGGCAAATCGGTTCAGAGTTAATAACCAAATTGCGAAAAGAGTATGGTTCAGACAATATATTAGCAACGGATATTAGAAATGTTGTTTCACCTGTATCAGAAAGTGGTCCTTTTGAAATTTTAGATGTGACCGATGGGGAAAAAATGCATCAACTTGCGAAGGATTTTAAAGCAGATACGATGATCCATATGGCAGCTCTTTTATCAGCAACTGCAGAGGCTAAACCATTACTTGCATGGAATTTAAATATGGGTGGGTTAGTAAATGCACTAGAAGCTTCTAGAGAACTAGGTTTGCAGTTCTTTACTCCAAGTTCTATTGGAGCATTTGGCCCTTCTACGCCTAAAAAGAATACTCCTCAGGATACATTACAGCGTCCAACAACGATGTATGGAGTGAACAAAGTCTCAGGTGAATTATTATGTGATTACTACTTTAATAAATTTGGGTTAGACACACGTGGATTGCGTTTCCCAGGACTGATTTCCAATGAAACTTTACCTGGTGGTGGAACGACTGATTATGCAGTGGATATTTATTATAAAGCCATTAAAGAGGCTTCGTATACATCATATATTGCAGCTGGAACATATATGGATATGATGTATATGCCAGATGCTTTGCAGGCAATTGTGGACTTAATGGAGGCGGATGCTTCAAAATTGATCCATCGCAATGCGTTCAATGTAACGGCAATGAGCTTTGAACCAGAGCAAATCGCAGCATCAATCCGTAAGGAAATACCGACTTTCACTATGGACTTTGAAGTGGATCCGATTCGTCAAGCAATAGCAAATAGCTGGCCAGATTCTATAGATGCAGCGGCTGCAAAGGAAGAATGGGGCTTTTCATATAAATATGATCTAGATGCAATGACAAAAGATATGTTAACTAAACTAGCAGCAAAACAAACAGCGGACCTACTATAAGGTCCACTGTTTTTCTGTTGTATCATTAATTGATTTTGTGCTATAAAAATTGGATAGCATTTTTTCTCTAGTTATCTAAAAAAGACGATGGACAGTCAAAACCCATAAGATTACCGAGAAAAAAGAGGCTATTTGTGACGTCAGTCACGAACAGCCTCTTTAAAAATTAAATGGTAATCATATAGCATAAAATCTGTCCAAAGCACTTTAACAATAGAAATAGGTTTTATCTACAAAGACCGGTTGTTTTTTATACCCGGTCTTTCTTATTTAAAACAATATATGTGCGACTACTGCAATGATTGGGAATGAAATAAGCGTACGTAATAAGAAAATAACGACTAAGTCTTTAATATTAACCGGAATTTTCGAACCTAATAACAAGCCACCAACTTCAGACATATAAATCAGCTGCGTTACAGACATTGTAGCGATAAAGAAGCGAGTCATTTCTGATTCAATAGATGCTCCAAGAATAGACGGAAGGAACATATCCGCAAAACCAACAACCATTGTTTGTGCTGCTGCCGCTGCTTCTGGAATACCAAATAACATTAATAGAGGCTCAAAAGGTTTACCTAAAATAGCAAATACCGGAGTATATTCGGCAAGCATTAATGCAATCGTACCGAATGCAAGTACTACAGGTGCCACCCCTATATACATATCAAAAACATTTTTTATACCATCCGTGAAAAACTTACTAATTGAACGGTTTTTACTAGCAGTATTTAATGCATTTTCTAAACCATGCGTAACTGCATTATAATTTTCAGGGAATTTTTCTGCTTCTAGATCAAGTGGACGTCCGTCAATATGTGTATCCTCTTTTCTAGCAAGTGGATAAATTCTTGGCATGATAAATGCGAGTACCACACCACAAAGCAACACAGTTAAATAATATGGTATAAAGTAATTACCTAAACCAACTTGATCTAATACAACGATACAAAATGTTATAGAAACAACGGAGAAAGTAGAACCAATAATCGCCGCTTCTTTCTTCGTGTAATATCCTTCTTCATACTGTCTACTAGTAAGCAAAACCCCGATTGTCCCATCTCCAACCCATGAAGTAAGAGCGTCAACGGCAGAGCGACCGGGTAACTTGAATAGAGGACGCATGATTTTCACCATCATCGTACCAAAGAACTCCAATAGTCCGAAGTTTAGTAGTAGAGGTAACAACAATCCTGCGAATAAGAAAATAGTAAATAGGAAGGACACTAATCCAGTTGGACTTAATAACATTCCACCTGTATTTTCACTCCAAATTGCCTCAGGACCAATCTGCCAGATGATCAAAATAGAAAAGACTGCACCGACAATACGTGTAACTGTCCAAAAAGGAGTTACTTTGAATAAGTTATTGATAAAAGTCTCTTCTTTTGGTCTGAACAGAAAAATAATCGAGCCAATCGCAGCGATTAAAAGTGTTACTAATGCAACCCATTGGACGACTGGTTCAAGTAAGGTAGAAAGAATACTAGCAAACCATGCAATAGGTATTTGAATTCCTTCGTCAATAGGTAGAGGGATCATAAAAAGAATAACACCTGCTATAGATGGTAGCAGGAATAATAGCCAAGTGGATAAAGAAAACTTTTTCATGCAAAAGACCAACTTTCTATATATGTGAATATTTATACATCAACTAATACTGTTTATACATAATAATTCAATTGCATGAAGAAGTCTATAGCTTAAAGAAAGTTCCTTTATTCGAAATCTTTGGAGAAGTCATATGTGTAAAAACGTTCGAAGTTTAGCCAATTTTCTGCTTCAGTTTCTCCATCAGCTAGACGTTTATCCATTTCTTCTAACATCCATGCAGTCTGTGAAATATGCGCACGCATAGATCCCATTTTTTGCTCTGCAGCTTCTTTAATGTTATGAACAATATCTGGCTCTCCTAAGACTTCCTTAGAATCATTTGAAAACGCTAAAGCATAAATTGTTGGGCGTTGTTCCTCAGGCATACGTCTCACTGCGCGAATCATTGCACGTCCAGTCGCATCATGATCAGGATGAACTGCATAATTTGGATAAAACGTAATTACTAGGGATGGGTTCGTATCAGAGATTAGGTTTTGCATCATCTCTACCATTTTTTCATCGTCCTCAAATTCTACCGTTTTATCACGTAAACCCATCATACGAAGGTCTGTCAATCCCATTGCTTTAGCAGATGCAAGTAGTTCATCTTTGCGAACTTGCGGCAATGTCTCACGAGTGGCGAAAGGAGGGTTTCCTAAGTTTCTTCCCATTTCCCCTAGTGTTAAGCAAGCGTATGTAACCGGAATTCCTTGGTTAATATAAGTTGCTATTGTACCTGATACCCCAAATGCTTCATCGTCAGGGTGAGGGAATACAACTAATACATGTCGTTCCATTGGTAATGTCATTTATGTGTCCTCCTTAGTAAGTAAATGGTGTTTTGCTAATTTGTAATGCAACGGCCAATTTCCCAGTTTGGTCATGTCCAGCCATCAATAATCTTCCGTGCTCATCTAACTCGAAATGGGTAATCCCTTGTGCATACACCCAACCATGCGGAAGTTTTAACCCTATACGATGTGGTGATTCTCCTGCTATTTTTCCAAGTTCATAACGTATGATAACGTTACGAATGAATGCACCCGCATTAAACACACTCTCATTAAAATGTGCCGCATAGGCTCCATTTGTTGTTTCTAAATGTATATATACATCTTCGTTTGCAAAATTATTCAAAAGCTCCTGCAAGCGTTCTACTTGAACAAGTTCCATTCATATTGCCTCCTAGTATACTGTCTGCTATTAGTATAATGAAAAAAACTTAATGATGCGAATGATTGAATTAGACACAAAAAAACTCGTAAGTCATCGATGACTCTACGAGTTTTTAAATACTTATTAAACGGTTGTAGTAGTTACTTCTGGAGCACCGAATTTACCTTTAGCACCGTGAAGAACTGGTCCAACGTATTGATTTAATTTCCAACCGTGGGCGATAGCGGCTGAAACGAATTCTTTCGCCTCAAAAACTGAATCGGCAACAGAAAAGCCATTAGCTAAATTTGCCGTTATTGCTGCAGCAAACGTACATCCAGCACCATGATTATACGTAGTTTCTGTTTTTTCTGTTTCTAAAAGTGTATGTGTTTGTCCATCGTAAAATAAGTCTACAGCTTTTTCGTGCTTTAACTGCTTACCACCTTTGATGACTACATTTTTCGCACCAAGAACATGAATTTTTTCTGCGGCTGCTTTCATATCCTCAATTGTGTGCAATGCACCAAGGCCGGAAAGTTGTCCAGCTTCAAACAGGTTAGGGGTAACGACTAATGCGCGTGGAAGTAAAAACTCGATCATTGCATCCACTGTCCCCGGATTTAGGACTTCATCCTCGCCTTTACATACCATAACAGGGTCAATTACTACACTTTTAACTCCAGCTTCTTCTATAATATTACCGGCTGCCTCTATAATTTCTTCCGTACTTAACATACCAGTTTTGATAGCATCCACATTTGTAGATAATGCCGTTTTTGCTTGGCGTTTAATCTCTTCTACTGGCAATGAGAATACACCGTGGCTCCATCCGTTATCAGGATCCATAGTAGCAATAACTGTTAAAATATTCATGCCATATGTACCGTGTTCTTGGAAAGTCTTTAAATCTGCTTGAATTCCAGCTCCACCAGAAGTATCGGAACCAGCTATTGTAAGTGTTTTTTTGATAGACATTGGACTTTTCTCCTTTTTCTATGCTGCGTATAATTATTTTATTGTAGCAGATTTTTTCGGATATTTACATTAAGGAATCTTAGGAGCTGTCCAGAACTTATATAAAACAAATAAACAAACAACAACAAGTATACCTGTTACGAGGGAGCCAACTATAATTTCGTTTACCCATAATGAAACAGATAAGAAAATAAGGAATGCAATAAGTAAAACAAATACAAAAATAAAGCACCCCAATCCAATGTTTTTAGCTCCTTCTGGAACCATATTGGTACTAGCTGCTTTTTCAATCTGTTTTAATTTTTCTCGATAGTGAAAATCTGCCATTTGAAAAAACTCCTTTTTTTTATCGTACCATGGTAGATTAGTTGTTAATAGCGAAACTTTTAGCTAATGTAAACGTAATAGATTTAGAGGAAAAGAGGGATGATATGCGAAAAGAGGACAAGATTCGAGAAATGGAAAAGCTCTTGGAAGAATTAAAAGCTCAAGATGAGTCGGCAGCTACTATTGCAGAAAGCCCTTCACGTAAAGGATTTAATGTTTGGAAGATGCCACGAACTTTATACAGGTTTGGTACAAAGCCCTTCCTACTTATTGGACTACTCATTCTCTTATTAATAGCAGCCCTTCCATTTGCAGCTTTTTGGGCTATTAAAGGAAGTACGTTCACTGAAAGTAAAGGCTCATTCGTGGAACAAGTTCAAGCGTTGAATGAGTTGTCAACTGCCCAGGCTTATACGAAAGTAATTATTGAAAGACAAGATAATGCAGTATTTGGAAAAGAGATTGGCATTGATTTGCCTGGCACTAAGCGACAACTTCTAGTGGTTATACCTGGTTCTGTCAAAGCAGGTGTCGATTTTTCGCAGGTGGTCGAGGCAGATATAGATGTAGATGAAGAAAATAGGACGGCTAAGTTAATATTGCCAAAGCCTGAATTTCTAGGTGGACCAGAGATTTTATTTGAACAGGTAGAAGTATTTTCATATGAAGGATTATTCCGTGAGAAAGCAGATATTAAAGAGGGATATGAACTTGCAGAGACTGCAAAAAAAATGATGATTGAAGAAACAACTGGACAAGGTATTTTAGAGCTAGCAGAAGAAAATGCGGCTAAGTCAGTGAGAGAAATGTTCCAGTTAGTGAATTATGATGTAGAAGTGGAGTTTAAGGAGTGACAAGTACATGCTTAGTTGGAAAGATGTGTTAAGAGAGGAACAGGAGAAGCCTTATTTTAAAAAGTTACAATTATTTTTAGATGAGGAATATGCATCTCAAACAATTTTTCCCAAACGTACCGAAATCCACAGTGCGTTTAAGATGACCACCTATGATAATGTCAGGGTAGTAATTTTGGGACAAGACCCTTATCACGGGGAAGGGCAAGCCCATGGAATGAGCTTCTCTGTGAAGCCAGGAGTTCGTATACCTCCAAGCTTACGGAATATGTTGAAGGAATTAGAAGATGATTTAGGTTGTCCTCTTCCAACGAGTGGATATTTAGAAAAGTGGGCGAAACAAGGGGTCCTTTTACTAAATACAGTTTTAACTGTACGAGCAGGAGAAGCTAACTCTCATAAAGGAATGGGTTGGGAAACTTTTACGGATACAGTAATCCAAAAGCTCTCCAACCGAGACAAACCTATTATATTTGTTTTATGGGGTAAGCCAGCGCAGTCTAAAATAACACTAATTGACACAGAAAAACATACGATTATTCAAGCACCTCATCCAAGCCCATTAAGTGCACATCGAGGATTTTTAGGAAGTAAGCCATATTCTAAAATCAATGCGAGTTTAGCTGCATGGGGAGAGGAACCAATCGATTTTTGCCTATAATTATGCTACGATAGGCAATGGAAAGTAGGGGAGGACATTGGCTGTAAATTGTTTTAAATGTCGACATTTCTTTACGACATGGGATGCGAGAAATCCTCGTGGTTGTAAAGCTTACGGATTTAAAACAAAGGAACTTCCCTCCGTAGTAGTACTGCGTTCCTCAGGAATGGAATGCATGAAATTTGAACCAAAGCAAGTGGAGGGACTAAGACGATGATTTCTAATGAGCAACTATTAATGCAAATAGATAAACATCTAAAATATGCAAAAACTAGTGGCAATGAGCAATCTTTCAGAGAATCATTAGTTGCGATTAAAGCATTGTGTGATGTTGGTTTAGAAGTGCAAATTCCATTACAAGTTCCAACTACTAGAAGTGTGCAAACGACTTCAACAATTTTACCTACACAACCAGTTGCTATAAAAGAAGAAGATGCAAATGGTGATTCCCTATTCGATTTTTAAGAGAAAGAAGGAGAGTTTCGTGAAGTTTTTTATTATAGCAGGTGCTATTAACGGTTTTCTATCCGTAGCACTTGGAGCCTTTGGAGCTCATCTTTTGGAAGGTAAAGTGGCTGACAAATACTTGGCAACATGGGAAACAGCAGTACAATACCAGATGTTCCATGCATTAGCTTTAGTTGCTATTGGTATATTGATGAGTAGCAAAGTACTCGGGCCAATTTCTACCTTGAATACTGCAGGATACTTTATACTTGCAGGAATTATTATCTTCTCAGGTAGTTTATATGTATTGAGCTTAACAGGTATTAGTATTTTAGGAGCAGTAACACCAATCGGTGGAGTAGCATTTTTAGTTGGATGGATTATGCTTATAGTTGCAGCAGTAAAATATGCAAACTAATCGGAAAGTCGAACCTATCAAGGGTTCGGCTTTTTTGTTTCTCAATTTATGATTCCATACACCAAAAAGTGTATATAAATCAGTATGAGCATTGGTTTTAATGAACTTAGAAGAATGAATAATACTGCTGATTTCCGTTTCAGGTAGAAAACAAAGGCTAGGAGCGCCACCTCGTGTGACAACGCAGATAATAAGAGTAGTCTAAGGTTATGTAGGGATAAAACCGTCTGTTGAATTGGGCTACTATTCTGTAATGAAGAATGTGTATATCAAATGGATCCATTTGATTGGTGGGAACAGCGCGAGCTGAAGACTCTGGACTGAGCGTTAGCGAGGGAAGCGGCTGAAGCCGTGTCCACGGAAAGCATCCGCTCGGAGCGAAAATCAATTTCATATCTACATTTTTATTATTAGAGGACTGGGTCTGAGTTTACTTAAGCACCAAAAAAGCTTATTCGCATAACGAATAAGCTTTAAGTATCAAGCGTAATAATTAATTTCTTCATCAAATGTTACATAATCTAAGTAAATCATAAGCATTAAGTATCTTTTACCATTTGGATCACTAATAATAACATGATCGCGACCTGCAGCTTCTATATAGCCGGTAACAACAAAATTATTCCTTTCTCGGTTGTTCTCGAACGTAAAATAGAATGTACCTAACTTGCCTTTGTTGGCTCTTAAAATATTTTCAATATAAGATTCTTCCTGTCCTCTAATAGCTGCCGGTATTTGAGGGGGGGTCATAGGTTGTTGCATTTGCTGCTGTTGAGGGTAACCTCCAGGGTGCCAATAATATTGAACCATTCAAACATCCTTTCAAATTTATATTTGGGGACAATCTGCAGTAGAAGGTGCGAAGAAGCAATGTGATTTAAAACGGCCTGTATTCGGTTGGTTATACCATTGTGCAGGACATTCTCCTGCTGGTTCAAAAAACCATAATGAACGAGTTGCAGGGTGAAACCGCTCCCCATTAATCACTCGTTGGGCAAGTTTTTTATCTTGCTCACGTGCACTTTGATAGAAGTACGACTTCTGTGTTGCTTCAAATCCTCCAGGGCTTTGAAAAACCATTTCCTCCAGCGTACGTATATCTTTGAAATCTAGGCAGGCAGCACGAACTCTATTTACTCCTACGTTCCCTACCATGAGCATGCCAAGCTCACCCTCACCTTCAGCTTCTGATCGCATCAGCCTCGCAAGTAATTCCAGTTGCTTTGTGTTGGATTTGACGACTGCCATTGCATCACCTCCTACCCATACACTATGCAAACAGATTGCAAATGATGAACAAAGTTTGTATAGACATATAGAAGCAAAAAAAAAGACTGCACAATGGCAGTCCTTTAATTTTAGATATTAAAGAATGTAGAGCGTTTCTCGCCTGCAAGAATAGTACCAGTGAAGAATGATCCAAATTCTGCATAACGAGCGCTTACTTCATCAAAACGCATTTCGTATATTAGCTTTTTAAATTGAAGAACATCGTCTGAGAATAGTGTTACGCCCCATTCAAAATCGTCAAAGCCGATTGATCCAGAGATAATTTGCTTAACTTTTCCAGCATAGCTGCGACCGATCATGCCATGGCTACGCATTAAATCTTTACGCTCTTGCATTGGAAGCATATACCAGTTGTCATTACCGTCACGACGCTTGTCCATTGGATAGAAGCAAATATATTGAGAACGTTGAAGCTCTGGATATAAACGTGCACGTACATGTGGGTTTTGATATGGATCTTCGTTAGATTCACCAGCAAGGTAGTTAGACAATTCTACTACTGAAACATATGAGTAACCTGGAATTGTGAAATCGGCAATTGTTAATTTATTAAATCTTGCTTCTAGTTCTTGAAGTTCATCCATTGTTGGACGTAATGTCATTAACATAAAATCAGCTTTTTGCCCAACGATTGTGTAAAAAGCATGTGCTCCTGTTTTAGCATCATCCGCAAGTTGCATTTCATCTAAAAATGCTACGAACTCATCTGTAGCTTGTTTGCGTAGTTCTGGATCTACTTGTTTCCACGATGCCCAGTCCATTTGGCGGAAATCATGTAATACGTACCAACCATCTAATGTAATTGCTGCTTCATTCATAAATTATGACACTCCTTTAGATTAAAAATATCTCCCATTTAGTGTATCATATAGTCCCGAACATTTCTTCTAATGGTACGGCTCGCACATGACAATCTGTGACAATCTCGTGTATGCTTGAAGTAACAAAAAAGAGCGTAGGAGGAGACAATATGGCAGATTTATTTCAAGAGATAAAAGAGAAATTAAGGGACGCCAAACTATCCATTATATTGCCAGAGGGAAATGATGAACGAATCATTTCAGCGGCATTGAAACTCCAGGAAGAAGGAATTATTCATCCTATTATTATTGGAAACAAAGAAGAAGTCCCTTCTGCTTTAACTGTTATTAACCCTCAAAATTATGAAAAAATGGACGAGCTTGTCGCTGCTTTTGTAGAACGTCGAAAAGGCAAAGTGACAGAAGAACAAGCTCAAGAGATCCTACAAGATGTTAATTATTTCGGAACGATGCTAGTCTATATGAAAAAGGCAAATGGCTTGGTAAGCGGAGCAGCGCATACGACTGCTGAAACGGTACGTCCTGCATTACAAATTATTAAAACAAAGCCAGGAATCTCGAAAACAAGTGGAGCATTCATTATGGTGAAAGGGGAGACTCGGTATGTATTTGCGGATTGTGCGATTACCATTTCCCCAACGAGCGAGGATTTAGCAGAAATAGCGGTTGAAAGTGCTAAAACAGCTGCAGCCTTTGGTATAAAACCGAAAGTGGCGATGCTATCCTTCTCTACAAAAGGCTCGGCGCAATCAGAGGAAACTGAAAAGGTAGTGAGAGCAACTGAATTAGCCAAAGAGTTGGACTCCACTATTCTAATAGAAGGAGAGCTACAATTTGATGCAAGTATAGTCCCTGCGATAGCGGCGAAAAAGGCGCCTGATGCTGTACTACAAGGGGATGCGACTGTATTTGTATTTCCTTCATTAGAGGCAGGGAATATTGGTTATAAAATTGCGCAACGTTTAGGTGAGTTCGAAGCAATTGGCCCTATTTTACAAGGATTGAATGCACCAGTTAATGATTTATCACGAGGTTGTTCTGCAGAGGATGTTTATAAGTTAGCTTATATTACTGCTGCACAAGCACTTATTTGAGGAGTAGTCACATGTCAGAAATAGAAGTTTTATTGCAGCAAGAAAAATGGCGATTTTGGGATCAATCGCTTAGTGGGAAAAGTAGATCTGCACTTGAATCATTCGCATCAGATGATTTACTATGTCACCTAGTAGGACAACAACAGTCACCGGCTACTGTACGTACGTGGGTCCACTCTCAAACTGTTGTTTTAGGTATACAAGATCACAGACTCCCGTTTGTGGAGGATGGGCAGAACTTTCTTCGTACCCAGGGATATTCCCCTATTGTGAGAAATTCGGGAGGACTAGCAGTTGTTTTAGATGAAGGTGTACTAAATGTATCTATTATTTTACCGGAAGCGAAGCAGGCGATAGATATTCCTACTGGCTATGAAGTGATGCTTGCATTCGTCGAGCTTTTATTCCCCGAAGCAGATGGGAAAATAGAAGCTTATGAAATTATTGGATCGTATTGTCCAGGTTCATATGATTTAAGTATAGATGGTAAAAAGTTTGCTGGAATTTCCCAGCGAAGATTGCGTCAGGGAATAGCAGTGCAGGTGTATCTATGTATTGAAGGTAGTGGAAGTGAACGAGCAGAACTGATACGTAGATTTTACGAAATTGGCATTCAAGGTGAAAATACTAAGTTTACATATCCAGATATTAAACCAGAAGTAATGGCATCTATGAATGAACTGCTAGATACCTCGTTTAGAGTAGAGGATATCGTTATTCGTATCCAACAATTGCTCCAACAGTTATCAGACACAGTCATCCATCAATCTGTCACACCTGATGAAATGGATTTGTATATGTTTTACATGCAACGAGTAGTAGATCGCAATAAAAAAATGCTAGAAAAATAAAATAAAAACCACCAATCTTCTAAACGATTGGTGGTTCTTTAGATACGAGATTACCATTCTTCTCCATTTGGAAAACGGGTACTGCTGGTATTTCCTCGTCGTTTAAAGTTACAAGACGTCTTGCACGGTTCATGATCTGAACGAATTGCTCGTAATCTTGTTTAATAGCTGCGTTTTCTTTTTCTAGTTTTGCAAGCTCACTTTCTAATTTACGAATCTTTTCATTTGATATAGTTGAAAGGTGACGGTATCTAGAAACATCTGAATCACTATGTTGCAAACGTACGAGATATGCAATGATAATATCAATCGATAATGCAGATACCGGAATGGATTGGGTGCGTTCACCATCATCTTGAGATTTAGCTAGATAAATTCCATTTCCTCTTCGTCTATAATCTTTCCCTAATATACGAAGCTTTTCTTTTCTTTCTTTTTTCGCTTCCTTTAACTCATTTTCATATTGATGACGAACGACTGCGTTCCAGCGAAATCCACAAGCCGCTGCAGTTCTATTTAATTCGTCTCCTGCTTCTTCAAATGCGTTTAGTTGCGTGCTGCCTTCTCGAACGTGACGTAATACCATCTCTGCTAGCATTTCATCATTCTCTGTCATCCATGCGTCTTGTCTAATTTTTACCATGTTCTTCCTCCTGCCATGTTCATAGTTTCGTTGTTCTATTAACATAATGGTCAACTTAGTGCTCTTTTATTCACGTAATATACACTTGATAGCAATATAAACTTTAAGATACAATGACCTGTAGACTATTACTATTAAACATTCAGCTATTTGTACTAAAACTAATGAAAAAATGATAATGTTTCCGGCGAATATCGCAGATATTAAGAGAAGGCAATTACGCCAAGACGTAATGAATGAAAGGGGTTGAAGACTATGGCAAACCATTTTCGTGTTTGCGATGAGTGTCAAGCCGTCAATTTAAAAACATTAATACCTAAACTAAAAGCGATTGATCCGGAAGCTGAGATTGAAGTGAAAGAATGTCAGTCGTACTGCGGTCCCGGACGAAAAAAAACATTCGCCTTTATTAATAATCGTCCCGTTGCTGCGTTAACGGAAGACGAATTAATGGAAAAAGTACGAGCGAAGATAGCAGATTAACAGAACTTTTGCCGTGTATTCAATATGCGGGTTTTTCTTTATAATGAATACTAAACTACATTTTGGAGGTGGAAGAATGAGCTATGCGACACAAAAGCTAGCAGAAGAAAAAGTGTTTAAAGATCCAGTTCACCGCTATATCCACGTTCGTGATCAGGTCATCTGGGATGTTATCGGAGCAAAAGAGTTTCAACGACTTCGCCGGATTAAACAGCTCGGAACTACATATCTAGTTTTTCATGGTGCCGAACATAGCCGTTTTAATCACTCACTAGGTGTGTACGAAATTGTGAGAAGAATCGTAGATGATAGCTTTAGTGGACGTCCAGAATGGGATGATTCAGAAAGGCTAGTAGTATTATGTGCTGCTCTTCTCCATGATTTAGGGCACGGCCCATTTTCTCATGCATTTGAGAATGTATTTGGGTTAGACCATGAATATTTCACCCAACAAATAATACTTGGCGATACGGATGTCAATGAGATACTAAAAAGAGTTAGCGAAGATTTTCCGCAACGAGTTGCCGACGTTATCGGTAAAACATATCCAAACAAGCAGGTAGTAAGTTTAATATCCAGTCAAATAGATGCTGACCGTATGGATTACTTGCAAAGAGATGCTTATTTTACTGGGGTAAGTTATGGCCATTTCGATATGGAAAGAATTTTGCGTGTCATGCGACCAAGAGAAGACCAAGTAGTCATCAAATCGAGTGGAATGCATGCAGTGGAAGATTATATAATGAGTAGATATCAAATGTATTGGCAAGTATATTTCCATCCAGTTTCCCGTAGTGCGGAAGTAATTTTGACGAAAGTTCTACATCGAGCAAAAGCATTAAGTAAAATGGGTTATGATTTTAAACAGCAACCGACCCATTTTAGAGGATTCTTTGATGGTACATATACTTTAAATGAGTACCTTGCTTTAGATGAAGGGGTATTATTAACTTATTTTCAGTTATGGATGTCAGAAGATGATCCCATTCTATCGGATTTGAGCGATCGTTTTGTGAACCGGAAGCTATTTCAATATATAGAGTTCGATTTAGCGAAAGATTATATGAAGATGAAAGAATTAGAATTACTATTCAAAAAAGCGGGTATAGATCCAGAGTATTACTTAGTGTTCGATTCCTCTTCAGATCTACCATATGATTTTTACCGTCCAGGAGAAGAAGGCGAACGAATTCCAATACATTTGCTAAAACCTAACGGGGAAATTCGTGAGCTATCACGTGAATCGGATATTGTAGAGGCAATCTCTGGGAAAAGAAGAACAGACCATAAATTGTACTTTCCAGAAGATATCTTGACGAAGGACGGAAAGAAAAAAGCATTGAAGAAACAAATACTCGATTTATTAACTTAATGATTTGAAGTAAAGGAGGGGTCTAAGTGATAGAAGAACATGCAAAAGTTGTACAATTTATCGGAGCAGCGGATGGCATTACGGGTCGGAAAAAACTGCAAAAAATGATTTACATCGCAAAAAAACTTCAATATCCATACAAGGAAAAATATGAATTCCATTTTTATGGCCCTTATTCAGAAGAGCTTACCTTACGGATCGAAGAATTATGTAATATGGGATTCCTACAAGAAGAACGCCAAGACAAAGGCTCCTATGTACAATATAAATACCAAATGACTGACGCAGGTGAGCATTTTACTAAAATGGCTCAAGTTCCTGAAGCACCAAGAGATTTGGTAGCATGCATTAACCAAATGAAAGATAAAAGTTCTCGTTTCCTTGAACTAGTATCGACGTTATTATATTTCGATTATCTACCAAAAGAAGAGCAAATCGAAAAACTTCATGTCGTTAAAGGAAAACTCAATTTTTCAAAAGAAGAAATCGACGAGGCCTTCACATTTGTCATGAACCTCATGAACGAAAGAGCTATCCAATAGGATGGCTTTTTCTTTTGGAGAATTCATCCGTTCCGGAAATACAAGTTAGTCGCAGATGAACGCAAGGACGATACGGGCACAAGTAATTTCCGCTCCAATCAACCAGTTTCGCTTTATATAATCGGATAATTGGATAAAAAACCACATAAATGTACATATTTTATTTTAAAAATTAGTAACGATGAAATGGACTCTTATAAAAGAAAATTCTTTCTTCAAATTTCTTTAAAAATAGTATACCTAATAGAACAGATGGTTTTTTCCCTCAATTAACTTTGACTACTCTTATTATCTAAGCGATAAACTATGCTCTATCTTATAGTTGAGTACCACTTGCTCAATTGATTGTAGTGAAAGGTGGCGACTCCGGCGGGATGAGTGAGACAGGTGAGACATCACAACGACGCGTTAGCGACGGTGATGGCTCCACCGCTCACCCCGCGGAACGCGTCCACCTGTAATGGAAATCAGTAGTATATTTTATTCTTTCAATTCCCATGACCTGTTGTTCACATATACTTTCTGCAAAAAAAAAGAACCCTTAAAAAAGGGTCCGTCTCTGTTTAATTATCGATCACTAAATAACTTGCCGGCAGTTCCATAATGATTCTTCGGCATCTCTTCGATGAATACAGTAACATTCTCGATTGGTGCATTAACTGTTTCGGAAACAGCAGCAGTTACCTTCTCCACTAATGCTCTTTTTTGCTCGTCGGTACGTCCTTCAAGCATTTTTACTGTGACATATGGCATTTCATTTCCTCCTTTAGTGAACTTTTCTGTATACTAGTATCATAACAGAATGGAGGGAACTGTCGAATGACGAACGAAGAAAAACCAAAACAAAAGATAGGCTTCACGATTATTAAAAATGATCCGACTGACGGACATAAGGGATTCGGTATAGGTTCTCTGTCATTAGAGAATGTATCTCCAGTCATTATTGATATAGAAGAAGACCTTGCTAGAGTAGAAGTTGGAGCAATGCATGCAAGAAGTGATACAGAGCGAGGCATTAAGTTTACAACGAACCGAGAAGACTCTCTGGGAGGAAAATCGTATTGGCTTGTTTGGGTGACGATCGATTATAATCCACAAGGCCCATATTATGCTGGGGTCAGTGCTTGTGAAATGGTTATTAACCGAGAAAAACGTCGCGGCTATAAGAATTTAGCTGATCACGTTAATCGCATGGACAAATCAATGAAACGTCATATTTTAGTCGATTTTATGGATGACCGCTCAAAAAATATTTTACGTGAATTTTTACAGTCTCATAACAAAGAAATGTGGGATAGAAGTGAAGAAAAGCTACATCAGGACTTATCTGTCGAAGCCTAGTATACAAATAGTCCGTTAGGTAGTTGAATTAAAGACGAAAAGACAGTACAATTTAGATAAAGCTTACTTCCAAGTAATGCTAGGACACTTAGTGGACGCAAGTAGGTAAAATGTATGCGTAAATTGACCACCCATTCCAATGACCGCATTCTTTTACAGAAAGCCAACCTAAGAAAAAGCTTACTACTACCTAACTATAGGTGGCAGTAAGCTTTTTATTATGCTTATAAAACGAACAACGCATTAGTGGAAGGAATTCATACGATTATAACGAAATACGACCGATTTCTGATTTCTTTCCATTGGTTTTCATCATTATTCAATCAATTCCCAAGTTCTATTCAAACAAATTAAATGGGAAAATTGACCACGGTTCAGATTCTTCCACATTCTCCTCGAATGTTTGCTGCTTCAATTTAGGGTCGGTGCAAAGCTTAGTTGGAACATCTTTTTGTTTCATGTAAACTAGTCGCTGTTTTTCACAGGCAGATGTAGCGATTCCACCTGTTTCTATATCAACAATGACGCCCTGTACACCGTCCGGGGCTATGAAAGGCTCAACGGGAAGTCCTTGGTGAACAGCTTCCATAAATTCAATCCATACTTGTTTCGTTACTTGTCTTGCTTCCGCATCACTCACTTGTTTACCTTGATCATAGCCATTCCATACACCTGCTGTTAATTGAGGTGAGAAGCCTATCAAATATTGGTCGGTATTTGTAGTTCCAGATTTTGCAGCATAAGGTCTGGTTTGTTTTGCCCGAATACTTATCCCAGTAGCAGGCGAATAGTCGTTGAAAACGGGGTCGAACATACCTGTGAGTAAATGGGATAGTATAAAAGAGTCCTGTTCGCTTAAAACTTTTTTCCCTTTTTCCTCATTGTTCTCTATATCATAAATGACGTTCCCACTTTTATCAGTTATTTTTGTTATATACTTAGGTTTTTTCTGAATTCCACCAGCAGATATAGTGTTATAAACTTTTGTCATTTCTAATAGCGAAACTTCTGTTGTACCGAGAGCAGTAGAGGGAGCATCCTTTACCTTCATATCTAGATTAAATCTTTCTGTTAACCGTTGAAAAGGTTTATATCCAATTTGTTCTAACGTTTTAACGGCATAAATATTATCGGAAATAGCCAGGGCCTGTGCCAATGAAATAGGATGACCAGCGAACTCCCCGTTCACATTTTTAGGTTCATATTCTTGGCGGCCATTATCGTATGTGAAAATAGTACGCTCACTTTTCATATAAGTGAGCGGAGAGAATCCGTTTTCTAAGGCTGCCGCAAATAATAACGCTTTGATGGTAGAACCTGGCTGCCTTTTTGCTTGTGTAACTCGGTTGAAGGGACTATCCGTGAAATTTCTTCCACCGAGCATTGCAGTTACATAACCAGTATCTGGTTCCATACTTACAAATCCTATTTGTAGTTCTCCTTTTGGCATCCATTTTTCAACTATTTCTTCCGCTACTTGTTGATGTTTTTTGTTTAAAGTGGTTTCAATCGTCCATCCACCTTCTTCAATACGGCGACCATTTTCCAAAGTGATTTCTGTTGCTTCTTTCCACACTTCTTCTAAAAAGTAAGGGGCCGTTTTTTGCTTTATTAGAGAGTCCTCTGCTTTTAATACATAATTTTCATTGAATGCTCGTTCCTTTTGGTCAGCAGTTATCTTTTGTTGGTTTTCCATCAATGTTAGGATTAGTTGCTGACGAGTAACTGCTTTTTCTTCATTTACTAACGGTGAATAATAGGTAGGGCCTTTCGGTATTCCAACTAATAGGGCGGATTCTGCTAGAGTCAAAGATTTAGCGCTTTTCGCAAAATAGAATCTACTCGCTGCCTCGACGCCATACATACCATGACCAAAGTACACTGTATTCAAATAACCTTCTAACAGTTCGTCCTTATCGTAGAAAATCTCTAATCGGTAGGCATATAGTGCTTCATTTATCTTTCGAGTCCAAGACTTTTCATGGGTAAGAAACAAATTACGAGCATATTGCTGCGTAATTGTACTGGCTCCTTCTACTTTTTTTCCAGCTTTTATATCCTTTAAAATGGCTCCAGCAATCCGTGAATAATCAAATCCATGATGCTCATAAAACTCCTGGTCTTCTACCGCCACAGTGGCTTGAGGTAAAAAAGGAGACATCTCCTCCAATGAAATCCAATATCTCCGTTGGTCCTCAAAGCGATCGCCGATAACATTTCCTTGACTGTCTAAAAATACAGAAGAAATTGGGACTTGAATTATGGGAGCACCAACGATTTGAGCATATATTCGGAGCGTGATGAATGCGCTCAAAAGTGCACAGCCAGCAGCAACACATAAAAGGAATAGCCTTTTCCATCGTTTGCTTCGTATGACTTTTTTTCTATGTTGAATACGCCCCATTAAATCAACTCCGTTCCAAATGATGTTTTCCTTAGTATGAGAACAATAGATTCAAATTAAACGGGCAAACAAAAAAGTATTGCACTTTTGTCAAAAAGCACTATACTTTCAATGTATTTATTTTTTTTATAAATACCAAAAACCATTGTAGAAACGGAGATAGATAAATGGCTGGATTTTGGTTTACAGAGAAGCAAACCGAGAATTTTGGCATCACAATGAAGGTGAATCGCACTCTTCATACCGAGCAAACAGATTTTCAATTGTTAGAAATGGCAGAAACAGAAGAATGGGGAAATATGCTCTTCTTAGATGGCATGGTAATGACCTCTCAAAAAGATGAGTTTGTATACCATGAAATGGTTGCGCATGTTCCTTTATTCACACATCCTAACCCTGAAAATGTGTTAGTAGTTGGTGGTGGAGATGGTGGAGTAATTCGTGAAATTATGAAGCATCCAAAAGTGAAGAAAGCTACACTTGTTGATATAGATGGAAAAGTAATTGAGTACTCAAAAATATATTTACCAGAAATCGCATGTGAATTAGAAAATCCTCGCGTAGACGTGCAAGTAGGCGATGGTTTCATGCATATTGCAGAATCTGAAAATGAATATGATGTGATTATGGTAGATTCTACAGAACCAGTAGGACCAGCAGTAAACCTATTTACAAAAGGTTTCTATGCTGGAATTTCTAGAGCTTTAAAAGAAGATGGTCTATTCGTTGCGCAATCGGACAACCCATGGTTTAAGGCAGATTTAATCCGCCAAGTTCAAAAAGACGTAAAGGAAATCTTCCCAATAACTAATATGTATTTGGCAAACATTCCTACATATCCAAGCGGACTTTGGTGCTTTACAATTGGATCTAAAAAGTATGATCCACTTCAAGTTCCGGACGAGCAATTCTTTGATATTGAAACAAAGTATTACACAAAAGAACTTCATAAAGCGGCATTTGTACTACCAAAATTTGTGAAAGATCTTGCAGGAGAGTAAGGCTATGCGATTTAGTGAAGAGTACTCAGGAAATGTTTTTATCAAAAGTAAACAAAATTATGATGAAGCACAAGCAGTCATTTATGGAATGCCAATGGACTGGACTGTAAGCTATCGTCCAGGATCACGTTTTGGTCCTGGGCGTATCCGTGAAGCTTCAATAGGTTTAGAGGAGTATAGTCCGTATCTTGACCGCGAGCTAGATGATGTGAACTATTTTGATGCAGGGGATATTCCTTTACCATTTGGTAATGCAGAGAAAAGCTTAGAGTTAATTGCAGGCTTTATCCGCCAATTACTGATAAATGGGAAGATTCCAGTAGGTATGGGTGGAGAACATCTAGTGTCATGGCCTGTCATGAGGACAGTGGCAGATAACTATGATAATCTAGCTATTATCCATATGGATGCACATACAGATTTACGCGAGGAGTATGAAGGAGAACCGCTTTCTCATTCGACACCTATTCGTAAAATTGCTGAATATATCGGACCTAAAAACGTCTATTCATTTGGAATTCGTTCAGGCATGAAAGAAGAGTTTGACTGGGCAAAAGAAAATGGTATGCAAATTCACAAGTTCGAAGTTTTAGAGCCTTTGAAAAAAGTGCTACCAACACTTGAAGGACGTCCAGTTTATGTCACAATTGACATCGACGTTCTTGACCCAGCGCACGCACCAGGAACTGGAACTGTAGATTGTGGCGGAATCACAAGTCGTGAGCTTTTAGCTTCTATCCACGAAATCGCAAACTCCGGCGTAAATGTAGTAGGTTTTGATTTAGTAGAAGTAGCACCAAATTACGATCCGTCTGAGCAAACAGTAAACACTGCCAGTAAATTACTACGTGAAATGATATTGGGTTGGGTTAAGTAGAACGGAGTATCTGGTGTTACTGCGACGAGCTTGCGCAGGAGCAAACAGTAAACACTGCCAGTAAATTACTACGTGAAATGATATTGGGTTGGGTAAAATAGAACGCAGAAAAAGTGATGTCCTAACTAAGGGCATCACTTTTTTATCAAACCAATATATTTTGATTGATATGAACTACTTTATTTCTTCCAGAAGTTTTAGCAAGGTAAAGGGCTTCATCAGCAAGTTTGAATAATTCATGTGTGGTTACAGCATCTTGTGGGAAAGTACTAATACCACCTGAAGTAGTTATATCTAACTTTTCTCCAGTTGAGATTTGAAATAATTTCTTTTCTATTGATTGTCGAACTAGATCAGCAACTTCCAGCGCTTTTTCATCTGTAGTATTTGGGAGGAGTATGGAAAATTCTTCTCCTCCATTTCGAGAAACTATGCCCCCAAAAGGTTTACTAGTATCTTTCATTCGGAGTGCTAATTCTTTCAATACTTCATCTCCAACGGGGTGCCCATATGTATCGTTGACCTTTTTGAAATAGTCTATGTCTAGTAATAGGAGTGAAAAAATTTCATTTTTTGCTATAAGATTTTGAGTATGTTCTTGGAATTTACGGTTATTATATAGACCCGTAAGATAGTCTGTTACAGATATCTCTTCAATATGCTTTATTTTTTCAAATAGAGAGCTTAGCTGTTTAAGGGTAATGAAAATAATGGAAAAAGACACGATTGAAAATATGATAAAACTGATAATAGCTAACGACGTTTCAAATTTCCAACTGCCTAAGAAACCTAGAACAATAGAAGTTTGTATGATGGAATAACCAAAAAAGTAAGGGACGTTTTGAAAGGTCATTGTTTTCTTCCAACTGCAAACTCCGATAACCAATCCCACTATAATAGTGCTACTTCCTGCTATTAGAGCACTTGTAGAATATCCGTACATAAACAAACGGAACACTCCGATAATAATGCCGCTTATAATAGGTGCGAATGGTCCTCCTAAGACACCGGATAATGCAATAACAGCCATTCTTCCGTCCATAATAACGACATCAGTAATGTTTATAGCGGTTAACATTAACAAACAACCAGTAAGTCCACTTAACAATCCAAGTATAAAAGGGGTGTATTTAGAAGATGGAATGTAAACATTTAATTTGTTTTGAAATGGTATGTAGGTAAGAATTGCAAAAGTAAAAAGAATACAAAAGTTAATAATAAAGTCAATTAGCAATAAAGTCACCTTCTTAATAATCTGAATCTATTATAGCCTTTTAGACTAAATATGGTATACATTTTTATACAATTGGTTGTCATAAACGTTAAATTTAAGCTATAATATGAAGGTTATAGTAAAAAGCAACGTTAGTGTGAATAAGCTTCCTATCGCTAGTTATTGCCAACTGAGAAGCTGACATAAATAAAATATCTACAAAGGATGTTAAGCATGTCTACACCAGTACAAAAGACAGTAAAAGTACAATTAGTTTCTACAATTCGTCATCCAAATGTCCAAGAAGAAACAATCAATATAAAAACAAAAGGCATTTTAACACTAAAAGGCGAACAAAATTATTTAGTTTATGAAGAATCTCAAAATGAAAAGACTATTCGAACGACTGTGAAACTAAGTGGGCAGAATGCCTTGATATTACGAAGTGGTGGAGTCAAAATGCGTTTGCCTCTTGAACGTGGAGAGTTCCAAACTGGGAGCTATGAAACTCAATATGGGACAATGATTATTACAACAAATACGAAGCACTTACACTTTGAGGTTGGACGCTTTCAAGTGGAATATGAGCTAATTATAAATGAAGAAGTGGCCGGTACATATACATTAGAACTAACTTATACGGAGGCGGAATAAATGAACGCAGTAGAAAAGCTACAACAAACCATTAAAGATGCATTACAACAGGCAATAGTGAAAGCAGAACTTGTAACGGAAGAGCAAATTCCAACTATCCAACTTGAAACTCCAAGAGACAAAGCAAATGGAGACTATGCAACAAATATTGCGATGCAATTAACAAAACTTGCGAAAAAGAATCCTCGTCTAGTGGCGAAGGCAATCATAGAAAACCTAGAGTTGTCTGGAACAATGATGGAAAAAGTGGATATTGCAGGTCCAGGATTTATGAATATTACTGTTCGTAAAGATTACTTACAAGATGTAGTGAAGGCTGCTTTAACAGAAAAAGAAAACTACGGCCGCTCAACTTCAGGTGCTGGAGAGAAAATTCAAGTAGAATTTGTTTCTGCAAATCCAACTGGTGATTTACATTTAGGACATGCACGTGGGGCATCTGTAGGTGATTCTTTAAGTAACGTTCTTGATTTTGCTGGATTTGATGTTGCTCGTGAATATTATATTAATGACGCAGGAAACCAAATTCATAACTTAGCGATCTCCATTGAAGCTCGTTACTTCCAAGCTCAAGGATTAGACAAAGAAATGCCTGAAGGTGGCTATCACGGGCAAGATATTATCGATATTGCTGCAGCTCTTGTTGCAGAACATGGCGATAAATTTGTCTCCATGTCAGATGAAGAACGCTACAAAGCATTCCGTGCACATGGGTTAAAAGTAGAGCTTGCAAAACTACAAAAAGACTTAGCTGATTTCCGTGTTGGTTTTGATAACTGGTTCTCGGAAACTTCTTTATATGAGAACGGCAAAATTGAAGTGGCTTTAGATAAGTTACGTGCAAATGGTCATATTTTTGAAGAAGAAGGAGCTACATGGTTCCGTTCGACGACATTTGGAGATGATAAGGATCGCGTGCTTATTAAAGGTGATGGTTCTTTCACTTATTTATTACCAGATATTGCGTACCATGAAGATAAGTTAGTTCGTGGGTTCGATCAACTGATTAATATTTGGGGAGCAGACCACCATGGTTACATTCCACGTATGAAAGCAGCCATTGAAGCACTTGGATATGAGCGTGAAAAACTAGAAGTATCGATTATTCAAATGGTTCAATTATATAAAGACGGCGAAAAAATGAAAATGAGTAAACGTACTGGTAAAGCTGTTACCATGCGTGAGCTTGTAGAAGAAGTAGGACTGGATGCAGTACGTTATTTCTTCGGTATGCGTTCAGGTGACTCACATATGGATTTCGATTTAGACTTAGCTGTTTCTCAATCCAATGAAAACCCAGTATTCTACGCTCAATATGCACACGCACGTATTTGTTCGATTTTACGATCAGCAGAAACGCAAGGAATGAAAGTATCGACTGATTCACTTGAGTTGTTGCAAAGTGAAAAAGAAGTAGACTTACTTAAAAAAATTGGTGACTTCCCACAAATAGTTGCAGATGCTGCAAAACTTCGTGCACCTCACCGTATTGCAATCTATATCCAAGAACTAGCAACGACTTTCCATAGCTTCTATAACGCAGACAAAGTATTAAATGCGGATAATCTTCCTCAAACAGAAGCTCGTCTGGCACTAGTAACTGCTGCGAGAGAAACAATTGCAAATGCCTTACGTTTACTAGGTGTATCTGCTCCAGAACAAATGTAAATAGCAAACCCTCGACTTCGGTCGAGGGTTTTTATAATTCTGCTTCGAATAAAGAGAGTAAATTTGGAGAAAATATCCTCATAGCCTCCAACAGCAAATAAACAGGGCACGACGGCAAGTAGTATTTCCAACTTGAGCGCCAGTAAAATTCAGCTGAGAGTGAGTAAACAACAATCGAACGTAAGTAACCACTTATTAAGAGAGAGATGAGCATCTTTACGAGAGTAATCGAAGCCTACACGAGAGTGAATCTGTCCTATACGAGATTGACCCGTCTATACGAGAGAGCCTATGATCGATGCGAGAGAGATTTCAAGCTTTACGAGAGCGACCCGTCTATACGAGAGCGAACTCCGTCTATACGAGAGCAACGCAGTCATGTAAGAGAGAGTCTCCCACTATCCACCAGTAAAAAGGTCAGACAACGCTTTCCTCAAAACGAAGTCGACAGGTATATAAAATAAGGTATAATGAAGGCAAAGCAATATGAATAATTTAATGCATAGAGGTGCTCTCGCAATGGATTGCTGGAGTTAAAAGGGAAGCTGGTTAAAGTCCAGCACGGTCCCGCCACTGTAAGTGATAGAACATATCGCGAGTCAGAAAACCTGCCTAAATGCTTTGCACCCGTTACCTACGAGGATAGGTTTGGTGTAAATCTGGCTCGTTGTGACTTCGTGCAGGTTTATACCTATTTATCTCTCATCATAGGATGGGAGATTTTTTATTGTCTAAATTAGGAGGAATGTAAAATGAAAAAAAGATGGTTAATCGCCGTAATGGCGGTGTTTTTATTAGTTGGATGCGCACAGGAAGAAACGAAAAATGTAGAAAGTACTGAGGCGGAGCAGGCGGCTAGTGAAAATATAGAATTCCCAATGACATTGACGGATGCCGTTGGAGAAGAAGTTACGTTAGAGGCAGCCCCGGAGAAAATCATCTCCATGATTCCTAGTAATACAGAGATTTTATTTGCACTTGGATTGAATGAGGAAATTATAGGGGTAAACGATTTTGAAAGCTATCCAGAAGAGGCACTAGAGAAAGAAAAAATCGGTGGCATGGAGTTCAATGTGGAAAAAATCCTTTCGTTAGATCCGGACATTGTGTTTGCACATGAATCGATTGTAGGAATGGCGGAAGCTGGACTGCAACAACTGCGTGATTCGAATGTTTTGGTGTATGTGGTGAGTGACGCTAAGGATTTTGATGAAACATATACAACTATTGAAGAAATGGGTCGAGCTACTGGGAAACTTAAAGAAGCCCAAAAAATTGTAGAAGACATGAAAGTAAAAGTAGAAGATATCCAACAAAAAGTACAAAAAGTAGAATCGAAGAAAACTGTATTTGTTGAAACTTCTGATGTTCCAGAAATTTATACAACAGGGAATGGAACGTTCATGCAAGAGATATTAAATATGTTGAATGCAACAAATATTATGGATGATCAAGAAGGTTGGGTAAAAATTGATCCCGAAGAAATTGTAAGTCGTAACCCAGATGTAATGCTTATCACATACGATTACGTAGAAGGTATTGTAGAACAAGTGAAACAACGTGATGGATTTGATACAGTTACTGCTATTCAAAATGATGCAGTAATACAAGTAAATGAAGACACGACGAGCAGACAAGGTCCACGTCTAGTGGAAGGATTAGAAGAAGTTGCGAAAGCAATCTATCCGGAGGCTTTTAGTGAGTAAATCAATGATCGGTTACATCATGTCCATTTCTGTGCTTTTGTTAGCAATTTGGCTTGGTGTATCGGTCGGTTCTGTGAAGGTGCCGATCCAAACGTTATGGGATACGGGGGCCGATGCGATAGCGACCAATATCGTTTGGAAGATTCGTATGCCGCGAGTGGTACTAGCTGGTTTAGTAGGTGCATCTTTGGCGATTGCTGGTGCTGCATTTCAAAGTTTGCTTAAAAACCCGCTTGCTGACCCCTATACATTAGGAGTGTCGTCCGGTGCCTCGGTCGGTGCTGTGGCTACGCTCTTTTTCGGGATTTCCATACCGTTTTTAGGGATATTTACATTACCTGTCTTTAGTATGGTTGGTGCGTTAGTGACAATGCTATTAGTTATTTCATTCGCCAAGCTAGTAGATCGTGGGATGAAAATGGAGACGATTATTTTAACAGGAATTATTTTTAGTTCCTTTTTGGGATCTGTAATTTCGTTAATGATTGCTTTAACTGGTGAAGAGTTGCGTCAAATTATTGGATGGTTGCTCGGCAGTGTGTCGATGCGAGGTTGGAGCTTTGTGCAGATGGCCTTACCTTTTGTTATTATCGGAACGTTGTTATTGTGGATAAACAGAAGAGAGCTTAATGCCATGCTGTTTGGGGAAGAACGTGCCAAGCATTTAGGAGTAGATGTGAAAAAGCGCAAAATGATGATACTTATTGGTGGATCTATGCTAACTGGTACGGCCGTTTCTGTGTCAGGAACGATTGGCTTTGTAGGACTAGTTGTGCCACATATGACTAGGCTTTTATTTGGCTCGGATAATCGTCATGTATTACCGTTGAGCTTTATAAACGGGGCTTCTCTTTTAATCATTTGTGATCTGGTATCTCGTACGATTATTTCACCGACTGAGTTACCAATTGGTGTTATTACAGCATTTATCGGAGCACCTGTGTTTGCATTTATATTCTTTAAACAACGTAAAAAAGGAGGCGTTTAACACCATGCTAGAGATAAAAAATGTTTCAGGTGGTTACGACCAAAAGCTAGTTGTCCAAAACGTCTCCTTTCAAGTGAAAAAGGGAGAAATGCTAGGCATATTAGGACCGAACGGAAGTGGTAAATCTACCTTACTAAAATTGATAAGTGGCATTTTACCAATGAAATCAGGAGAAGTCCTTATTGAAGATAAAACACTTCAATCCTTTGCTTCTAAAGAGCTCGCAAAAAAAATGGCAGTACTTCCACAATTACATAGTCAGGCTTTTTCTCATACGGTTCGAGATACCGTATCACTCGGACGTTACCCCCACCAAAGTGGTTGGTTTTCTAGTTGGTCTAACGAGGATGAAGCGGCGGTTCAAGCTGCGATGAAGCTAACGGCCATCCAAAGATATGAGCATCAGCTGTTGGAACTGCTGTCAGGAGGGGAACAACAACGAGTATTTGTAGCTCAGGCTCTTGCACAGCAAGCACCTATACTCCTGCTGGATGAACCTACCAATCATCTAGATATTGCCCATCAAAAACAGTTACTCGATACTATAAAAACACAAACGATAGAAAATGAAATTACGGTTATTAGTATTTTTCATGATATAAATCTTGCCTCTTTATACTGTGATCGCCTCTTACTGATGGATCAGGGGCAGATAAAAGTAATTGGGGAACCACAGGAAGTAGTAAAGAAAAGACTAGTGGAAGCAGTTTATGAAGCACGAGTAAGTACTACTTCACATCCGGAGCGTCCAAAACCTCAAGTGACCATTTTGCCAGACGTAATGGAACGTTATAAGGAGCGGATTATCACCGCTGAAAACTTCAAAGTAACGGAAGATTATGTCCTTTTTCAAGCAGAAATACAATTGAAGACATGGTCTTCTGCGGTCATTAATGCAGGGAGTGGCTGGTATAAAAACTTCGTCAATAGAAGAGTAGATGCTAGTTATGCTTGTGATAATGTGCAAGAAGAAATGCTCGTCTACTTGGCGAACAACGGATTTTCTGAAGCTGATACAGTAGGAATGATGACTGCGGTAAGGACAACGGATGCCGTCATCAAAGAGTATAAAACACCTTTTGGTAACATTATCATTATGGTGACTGCGGGAGTAGGGAATGCCGTGGACGTTTCTAGAGCATATGAAGTAGAGATGCTTCCAGCAATAGGAACGATTAATACATGGGTAATAGTAAATGGGGAACTTTCGGACGAAGCTTTTATACAATCTGTTATTACAGCCACCGAAGCGAAAACAAAAGCTCTGGCATTTGAGCAAGTGAAGGATCCGCGAACGGGAACGATTGCCACTGGAACATCAACGGATAGTGTGTTAATAGCAGCAACACAAAAAGGGACGCATATTCCATATGCAGGACCAATTACTGAAATAGGCAAGAAAATTGGACTTGGTGTGTATGAATGCACTGTGGAAGCTATTCAAGTTTACAAAAAAGCAAAAGGTTGGGAATCATAATGGGTCCGCATATTATAGCTATAGCAATTGGTTTAATACTAGACCGAATAATTGGAGATCCACCAAGTTGGCCACATCCCGTAAAGATTATCGGAAAGCTCATCACGAAACTGACAGGCTGGTTGAATAAAGGAAGAGCTCGCAAAGCAAAAGGAGTTTTACTCGTTATTATAGTCGTTGGCATTACCTTCTTCGCCACTTTAGCTATTCTAATAGGTGCCTATTCCGTTCATATATGGGTCGGAATTGCAGTGGAAAGTATTCTAATCGCATCAGGGCTTGCCCAGAAGAGTTTAAAAGTAGCCGCAATGGACGTGTATAAACCATTAGTAGCAAAAGATTTACCGTCAGCAAGACAAAAACTTTCCTGGATTGTTGGTCGAGATACAGAGAAGTTAAACGAACAAGAAATTACACGGGGCGTCGTGGAAACAGTTTCGGAAAATATTAGTGACGGTATAACCGCACCGCTTTTTTACGCCTTCGTATTTGCCGGTGCTCCAGGACTTTGGTTATATAAAGCGATCAATACGCTCGATTCAATGGTCGGTTATAAAAATGAAAAGTACTCCGAATTCGGATATGCTGCTGCAAAGTTAGATGATATTGCAAATTATATACCGAGTCGATTGACGGGCTATATCATTATGTTGTGGGGCAAAAAAGAAAGTAAGTTGCCTTTTGGTAAACGGATGAAAGGCTGGTGGCAGGATGCGAAAAAGCATCCAAGTCCAAATAGTGGCTACCTAGAAGCTGCAACTGCTTATCAGTTAGGTATTCAACTGGGGGGCATTAATACATACAAGGGAACTGTTTCTAATCGTGCACTTATGGGGATTGGTGAAGTTCCATTATCGCCAAACCATATATTAAGCAGCCTCTCTCATTTGAATTCGGCTGTCATTCTATTTTGGCTATGGATGATGGTGATCGGAGGGATATTATTTGGCATTACCTAATCACGGAGCAAATGCTCATCACCTTTATGAACAACTAGGAATGAGCATGCCTGAAACAGTTTTCGATTATAGTGAAAATGTGAACCCACTAGGACCGCCAACTTTTGTACATGAAAAATGGTCAACGTATGCACAGCTAATTACTAAATATCCAGATCCACTGGGAGAACCGTTTTTATCAGCTGCTGCAAAATTTCACGGTGTACCAGTAGAAAATGTAATAGTTGGAAACGGAGCAGCAGAAATATTCGCAAGCCTTGCAAAAAGATATGAAAATAAACGCGTTGTATTGGTTCATCCAACTTTTTCTGAATATGAAGCAACTCTTACTCCTTACAATGTGTACATCAAGGAAATAATTGCAACTGGGAAACTTCCTTTGGATGAAGTGCTCGATGAAGTAGAGTTTGCGGAAGCAATTTACATTTGTAGACCAAATAATCCGACCGGGTATTTAATTCCATTAGAAGAGATTATTCAAATAGCAAATTATGCGAAGACGTATAAGTGTGAAGTTATTTTAGATGAAGCATTTCTCGATTTTATAGATGAAAAAGAATCATTTATCCCTTATTTAAAAGGTTTTCCAAATGTTATTGTTGTACGCTCAATGACGAAAATGTACGCTATTCCGGGAATTCGTCTTGGGTACGCGCTGACTAGTAAAACCATCGTTAGCGATATCCGTTCGAGAATGTCACATTGGAATAGTAATGCGATTGCCACGACAGTCGGAGCTGACTGTTTGCTAGAGGAAAACTACCGAATAACAGCAATTGCATTTGCAAAAGAAATGCGAGAGCAAATGACAGCGTTTCTAGAGAGATGGAATTGTATCGTGCTACCATCTCAAACAAATTTTATTTGTTTTCAATTGCCAGATCCTGCTCTTTCAAAGGAATTTTTTGAAAGTTTGTTACATAAAGGTTGTGTACTTCGCCATACAGAAAACTTCAAAGGACTTAACGGCAAATGGTTTCGTGTGGGGATGAAAGAGGAGCCTCAAATGAAGTTCTTGCAAAAGGAGATGAGCGCATGGTTCGAGGAAAACTTATCTTCATAACGGGAGGTGTGCGCAGTGGCAAAAGTAGTTTTGCTGAACATTATTTAATGGATAGGCTGGCAAAACGAAATGTGTACATCGCTTCTGGCGTTGCGGTAGATAATGAAATGAGCGAACGCATAAAAAGGCACCAAGACGATCGTGAAAACTACCTATTCGAATGGATAACGATTGAGCAACCACGCCATTTTGAGCATGTCCTTCCTCATATCCAAAAGGGAGACGGTATCTTATGGGATTGTGTCACTACATGGTTGGCAAATGAACTTTACGGTGGTCAAATAGAGGAAATAGAAAAGAAATTATACGAAGCAATTGATGAGTTATTAGAAAAAGCTAAAATAGTCATCATTGTTTCAAATGAAGTGCTCGACGAACCTTTATCAAATTATGAAGATACAGCGCTTTATCAATCTTGGATTGGAAGAATTCATCAAAAGCTTGTAGCGATGGCAGATCATGCTTTTGAGATGGAGTATGGCTTAAGTCACCAGTGGAAGTGAGGGATATAGGTGAAGGGTTTAATGATACAAGGTACTGCTTCAAGCGTTGGGAAAAGTTTGATATGTACAGCTATTTGTAGACTTCTTGCAAATGAAGGAAAGCAAGTGGCCCCTTTTAAATCGCAAAACATGTCGGGCTTAAGTATTCATACAGAGGATGGTTTGGAAATAAGTGTTTCGCAATCCTTGCAAGCAAGGGCAGCGAAAATCCCTTATTCAGCTGAGATGAATCCGATATTATTGAAACCAATAGGGAATATGGAGTCAGACATAATTATTCTAGGAAAAAAGTTGGGCACAATGAGTGGCATGCACTACCGGGAGCAATTTTTTGAAAAAGGACAAGAGCTTATAAAAAATTGTTTAAGCCTGCTGTCTGCCTCTTATGAGTATTTGATATTAGAAGGTGCGGGGAGTCCCGTTGAAGTAAATTTACGTGAACGTGAGTTGGTGAATATGCGAGTAGCTGACATGGCAGATATTCCAGTTATATTAGTGGCTAATATTGAGTTTGGCGGGGTTTTTGCATCCCTAGTTGGGACACTTGAACTACTGCCAGAATCACAAAGAGCGCGTGTAAAGGGGATTATTATAAATAAGTTCCAGGGAGATATTTCTTTATTTCAGGACGGAATCGATTTCATCGAAACATATACAGGAATAGATGTGTTAGGAGTCATCCCTTATTTTGAAAATGAATTTGAGGAAGAAGACGGAGAAGAAAAAAATGGACAAATGGCATCAAATGAACAAATAAATGAATGGGCCACCCATTTTAAAAAGCATGTAAAGTGGGGAAAAATTTTAACTATTTTATCTAACAATGCGGTGAAGAAATGAAGAGCATTTTGTTAGCACTTCAATTTTTCACTATCATTCCAGTGAACAAAAATTTACCGATGGACAAACGATCGATTACAGGGATGTATAGTATCTTCCCTTGGCTCGGGGGAGGCATAGGTGCCATTTCTTGTTTAGTGCTCTATTTCGATTGGAGTTCACTAATGAGTGGATTTTGTATTGTCCTTCTCGGAGTTGTCCTTTCTGGTGGTCTCCATATGGATGGTTTTATAGATACTTCGGATGCGTTTTTTTCCTATAAAGATCGATTGAAGCGATTCGAAATATTGGAAGATCCTCGAGTTGGAGCTTTTGGTGTAATGGCAGTAGTTTTTTTAGTCTTCGGTAAGGTAATTATAGTATCCGAAGTGTTATCGACAGATTCCTTTCATTGGATTTTTGTATGGCTAATTCCTTTTTTCTCACGAGCTATGCTTACACTGCTATTTTCATTGACGAATACTGCTAAGGCAAGTGGTCTTGCTTATTACTTCAAGGGAAAAATAAATGCAAATATCGTCCTAATCGCAGCCATATGTAATTTTGCTATTGGTCTAGCTGTGTTAGGATGGATGACAAATTGGATGGTCGCCGTCACGTTTTCGGTTGTGTTATTTGCTTTTATTTGTTTATTCCGTAATTGGACAATGAAAAATTTTGGTGGAGTGACTGGTGATTTACTTGGTGCAAGTGTGGAGATTTCGGAGGTGATACTATGGATAACGCTATTGTTGTTACTCTCATAAGGCATTTGCCTACGCAAGCAAATCGAGACAAAAAGTATATTGGGTGGACCGATGAACCTATTCTAGCTGGATTGAAGACAAAGAATATTGCGTGTGAAACCAATGAAATAATCGGTAGCGATTTAATTCGCTGCAAACAAACAGCCACTCAACTATTTAGCGGAGTTCCTTATACTGACAATGCAAATTTTCGTGAATGCTCATTTGGTGACTGGGAGAACAAAACATATAATGATTTAAAAGAGGAAGCTTCCTACAGAAAATGGTTGGATAATCCGTTGCAGTTAGCACCTCCAAACGGGGAGTCAATGCAAAAAATGGAAAATCGCGTGTTACAAGCTTTCTTAGCAGCATTTGAAAAGTTAGAGGAACCAGTAATCATTACGCATGGTGGACCCATTCGGTTTTTATTGACCAAGTTTGCAAGTGTAGAAAAGAACTTTTGGGATTGGGAAGTACCTCATGGCAGTATGTTTACAATGTATTGGGCCGATAAAAAAGCTGTATTGGAGGGGACACGATGCACGTCATTTTCGGTGGAGCATTTAATGGAAAACGAGCGTATGTAGAGCAAATGGTGCAAGGACGCAATGTCCAGTGGTTAAATGTTGAAGTAGATGCATATGTTTTATTGCCAAATGTAGAAGTGATTGTTGTTTCTGGTGTCGAGCATTTGTTACAGACCGAAAGTAATGAGTTACTACAGAGAATGGAAAAGTGGCATACACAAGCAGAAGTGGTCGTTATTGCAACGGAAATAGGGCGAGGAATTGTACCGATGGACGCCAGTATACGCAAGCTGCGGGATGATGTCGGTCGATTTTATCAACAGCTGTTTACAAAGGCATCGCGTGTAACGCGAATATGGTACGGTATATCACAAACAATAAAGGGAGATGGGCAAATTGAAAATTTACACTAAAACAGGTGACAAAGGACAAACAGGTTTAATCGGGGGAAGAACGGACAAAGACGATATCCGCGTAGAAGCTTACGGAACAATTGATGAAGTGAATTCATTTATCGGAAAAGCAGTAACAGAGCTAGATTCATCGAAATTTGCGGATATTCTAGAGGATCTAGAAACAATCCAACATGAGCTATTTGACTGTGGTGGAGACCTTGCAAATGTTTCCAATCGTCGCGTATATAAAATGACAGACGAAGCAATTGATGCAATGGAAAAAAGAATTGATGTACTAGTTGAAGAAGGGCCAGTTTTGGAGAGATTCATCCTACCTGGAGGAACTCCAGCTGCGGCAACGCTTCATATTGCTCGTACCATTACTAGACGTGCAGAACGTTTGACTGTTACGTTAACGAAGTCACAAGAGGATGTGCCAACTGTGGTACAGCGCTATTTAAACCGTTTATCGGATTATTTATTTGCAGCTGCACGCGTAGCGAATGTGAGAGAAAACGTTGCGGATGTTGAATATGTTCGCAGTGCAAAAGTTTTTAAAAATGTAGGAAGCGAGAAGATAGAAGGGAAGTAAGGTTATATGAAACTTCGAGTATTAACACTTGCGGCTATGTTTGCAGCACTATGCGCAATCGGGGCATTTATTAAAGTTCCTGTCGGCATCGGAAGTGCTGCATTAGATACGGTACCAGCGCTGATTTCAGCTTCCTTTCTGCCACCAGTTTATGCAGGTGCTGCATCGCTAATAGGTCACTTATCATCCTCTTTATATGCAGGGTTTCCATTAGGGCCATTGCATATCATTATAGCTGTGGAAATGTTTGTCATTTTATTCGTATTCACAAAGCTGCACCAATCAGGGCATCACGTTTGGAAATGGATTTTCTTTATCTTTGCTAATAGTGTGCTCGCAACGCTACCATTTTACTGGATCATTTCACCGGCATTCTTTGCGGCAGCCCTCCCAGGTATCACACTTGCGACTATTTTAAATGCAGCAATCGCTATGATTGTCTCGCCAGTAATGGAGCGAGTGATGAAACGTGTGAAAACTCATGCGTAATGCGAGCCCATTGCCCAATGGATTCGTATTAACGACAGATAACTCCGCGGGCATCGGAGAAAAAAAGAATGACGTAGTTTCAACGCCAGACGAAATAGTTTCTTATTTCGCAGCAAGAGTGGCATTACTAGAACAATGGGCAGCTGGCGCAAATCCACTGTCCATAGTAGTTCATAACTTTTCAGGTAGCCAAAGCTGGAATAAATATATCACTGGTATAGAAAAGCTATTTAACGAAATCGGTATAAATTGTCCAGAAATTACCGGCAGCAGTGAAACCAATATGGAAACACTGCAGTCAGCAATCGCTGTGACCATGCTAGGTGAAATCGTTACAGAAGAGAATAAAGATGTTCGCTGGTATGTATACGGCAAGCCAAGTGTCGGGGAAGAAGTCATTAGGAATAGTGAAAAAATTGCAAACTTGAAAAAGATTAGGGAAGCAGTAAGTCTAGGATTAGTACATCAAGTATGGCCAGTTGGATCAACCGGAATTAAAAGCGAGTGCGAACGAATAGGCATAAATGCACATTTAGCAGAGTGGGATTTAGAGAAATCGGCAGGACCAGCTACCACAGTTTTACTTGGCATTGATAGGATGAAAGAAAACGAAGCAAAACTTCATTTTGGCCACTATTTTGAGACGATCTCTTGAGGAGATGGTCTTTTTCTTTTGGGTAGGTACTGCTACTTCGGCAAAATAGTTAGCAAATCATAGGTTACACGCATGTTGAATACTGACGTTCACAACTATTTTACTCACTCTCAACCTCCAATTATCCACTAAATTCTCCTGTAAATAATAGATAGTCAGTCTATGTTTTGCATAAAATCTCCTTCACTAAAAAACCATTTGCGAAAAAAATTAAAAAATTCACATCTATCGGAATAAATAACTATTGACTGAATGCTCATTCAGTTTTAATATTGAATTACTTATATATTAGTTTACGAATCTAATGTATTATTCTATTCAAAGTATCATTTTACAACTCAGAGGGGGAGAAATAAGATGAATCCATTTTTAATTGCAAACTGGATACTGTTTATCGCAGTAGTTGTGTATGCTGTTGGATTGTTCGCATATTTGTTGAAAACAAGATATACGTATATCAAACTAGGGAAAAAAGTCGAATTTGAAGATAATGTGAAGGAAAGACTTCGCAAAATATGGGTGTATGTTTTTGGACAAAAAAAATTATTAAAAGATAAGAAGAGCGGAATTATGCATGTAATGTTCTTCTATGGTTTCTTATTAGTCCAAGCAGGAGCAATCGATTTTATTTGGAAAGGGTTAGCGCCAGGGTCTCATATTCCGCTTGGTCCATTATATCCAGCGTTTACTTTCTTCCAAGAAATTGTCACATTATTAATCTTAGTTGCCGTTGTATGGGCATTTTATCGCCGTTACGTAGAGAAATTAGTTCGCTTAAAACGAGGGTGGAAAAATGGTTTAGTACTTATTTTCCTAAGTGGATTAATGCTTTCTGTTTTAATCGGGAATGGTATGGGGATGATTTGGCACGATCATAGTGCTACTTGGTCAGAACCAGTTGCATCAGCCATCGCTACTATTTTCGGTTTCTTACCACCGACAGCAGGAGCAGTAATTTTCTTTGCAATGTGGTGGGTGCATTTAATCATTCTATTAACATTCTTAGTGTATGTTCCACAATCTAAGCATTTCCACTTAATCACTGGACCTGCAAACGTTTACTTCCACCGTTTGGACAAAGTTGGTAGATTACGTCCGATTAATTTTGAAGAAGAAGAAAACGAAGACCCAGAGGCAGAAGAAGAAATGCCTTCGTTCGGGGTAGGTCGCATTCAAGATTTTACGCAAGCACAGATGATCGACTTCTACGCATGTGTAGAATGTGGTCGTTGTACGAATATGTGTCCGGCAACTGGAACAGGAAAAATGCTGTCACCAATGGACTTGATCGTAAAGCTTCGTGATCATTTAACATTTACGGGAGCAGTGGAAACGAAGAAAAAACCTTGGGTACCAGCACTAGCATTCCAAGGAACAAAGGGAAATCAACTTGCGATGGCTGCTGGAGCAGAAGGCGCAATGATCGAAGACATTTATAGCCCATCTCTAATTGGAGATGTTATTACAGAAGAAGAAATTTGGGCTTGTACAACTTGCCGTAACTGTGAAGATCAATGTCCAGTTATGAACGAACATGTGGATAAAATTATTGACCTTCGCCGTTACTTAGTAATGACGGAAGGGAAAGTAAACCCTGATGCACAACGCGCAATGACTAACATTGAGCGTCAAGGAAATCCTTGGGGCCTTAACCGTAAAGAAAAAGAAAACTGGAGAGATGCTCGTCCGGAAATTCATATTCCTACAGTGAAAGAAGTATCGAAAGCTGGAGAAGAATTTGAATACTTATTCTGGGTTGGTTCGATGGGATCCTTCGATAGCCGATCACAAAAAATTGCTCTGTCATTTGCACATTTGATGAACGAAGCGGGAGTTAAATTTGCGATACTTGGCAATAAAGAAAAGAACTCTGGGGATACACCACGTCGCTTAGGAAATGAGTTTTTATTCCAAGAGTTAGCTGGTTCAAATATCTCGGAATTTGAAAAAGCAGGGGTAACGAAGATTGTAACAATCGATCCTCATGCATATAATATCTTTAAAAATGAATATGGTGATTTTGGATGGAACGGAGAAGTTCTACATCATACAGAAATGCTATATGACTTAGTGCAAGATGGTCGCTTAAAACCGCAATACGCAGTGGAAGAAACAATTACATTCCATGATTCTTGTTACTTAGGACGCTATAATGATGTATACGATGCACCACGTGAAGTATTAAAAGCTATTCCAGGTGTGAAGTTAGTTGAGATGGATCGTAATAGAGAAAATGGTATGTGTTGTGGAGCCGGTGGCGGACTAATGTGGATGGAAGAGCATGTTGGAAATCGTGTAAACGTAGCTCGTACAGAACAAGCACTAGAAGTAAATCCAACTATTATTTCTTCAGGATGTCCATATTGCTTAACAATGTTATCAGATGGAACGAAAGCTAAAGAAGTGGAAGAAACAGTAGGGACTTACGATATTGCTGAACTTCTAGAGAAATCGATATTTGGGGAATTTATTCCTCCGGTGGAAGAGGAAGAGTTAGAACAAATCGTTCAATAATGAGAAATGTGCAGACACCCCAGTACCACCCCTAAAAAGGGTTTGAGGAATGACGATAAATTTGTCCTATGCTTTAACTGTCATTCTGAAACGGCTCTTGGGGCTAGGCTAGGTACTGGAGCCTGAACAATACTATATTTATATTGCAAATAGTCTTATAGTTTCGTAAACTAATCTTAATCACGTTTTAAATGGTAGTAAAAGCCAGAATGGTTCACCTAATAGTCAGTGGGAGAAAAACAACACTGATGAATTTTTCACTTTATAGTAAGGGAGTAATTTGTTACTCCCTTTTTTCTTACAAATGAATCGAGCGAGCGTTCAGTCGTTTTTTATTTTTGAAAAGTTGAAAGCGTATACAACAATAAGGGGTGTCTATATGACGAAAACAGTTATTTTGGATGGAGCACGTACAGCTTTTGGTAAATTTGGAGGAGCATTGAGTACTTTAACTGCTTCTGATCTTGGTGGAGTAGCTATTAAAGAAGCTCTAAATCGCTCTGGTATTGACCCTGAGCAAGTAGACGAAGTAATTATGGGGACTGTTTTACAAGCAGGGCAAGGGCAAATTCCTTCTCGCCAAGCAGCAACTAAAGCTGGGATTCCTTGGTCCGTCAAGACGGAAACGATCAATAAAGTATGTGCCTCTGGAATGCGGAGTGTCACACTTGCTGATCAATTGATCCGTCTTGGTGACGAGGAAGTAATTGTCGCAGGTGGCATGGAATCGATGTCTAATGCACCATATTATTTACCAAAGGGCAGATTCGGCTTACGTATGGGAGATGCGACGATGGTTGATGGTATGGTTTACGACGGTTTATCTTGTTCGTTCCATCCTAAAAATGTTCATATGGGAACTTACGGTAACTCGACTGCAGAAACGTTTGAGCTGTCTCGTGAAAAACAAGATGCTTGGTCGTTTAGAAGTCATGACCTGGCATTGAAGGCTATAGATAATGGGGTATTAGGAGAAGAAATTGTCTCCCTTGAGATTCCACAACGAAAAGGTGAGCCTGTCATCGTGAAAGAGGACGAATCGCCACGCCGCAACACATCATTAGAATCATTAGCTACACTTAAGCCAGCTTTCGGTAAAGAAGGCACAATCACAGCAGGAAACGCACCTGGTATTAATGATGGGGCTTGTGCACTCGTATTAACAAGTGAGGAAAAAGCAATGTCACTTGGAAAAGAAGCACTTGCTTACGTTATCGGCCATGCAGAAGTAGCGAATGAACCGGAGAAATTCCCACAAACACCTGGATTAGTAATTAATAAAATCCTTGAGAAAACGGGTAAAACACTAGCGGAGATAGATCTATTCGAAATAAATGAAGCATTTGCAGCTGTTGCATTAGTAAGCAGTCAGCTAGCAGGATTAGACGAAGAAAAAGTAAATGTAAATGGTGGAGCAGTTGCACTTGGTCACCCAATAGGCGCATCAGGTGCGCGAATTATACTTACACTTGCGTATGAATTGAAGCGTCGTGGCGGTGGTATCGGAATCGCTGCAATTTGTTCCGGTGGCGGTCAAGGGGATGCCATCATGATCGAAGTTCCAAAAACAGGAGGCAGTGAAGCATGAATATCCAAAAAGTATTAGTAATCGGGGCAGGTCAGATGGGATCTGGAATTGCTCAAGTATGTGCACAAGCAGGATTTGACGTAAAACTAAATGATCGTGAACAACAATTTTACGATCGTGGTATCCAGACAATTACAAAAAACCTTTCTCGTAATGTAGAAAAAGGTCGGATGACGGAAGATGAAAAACAATCAGTACTCAATAAAATTACAATGTCCCTGTCTATTGAAGATGCTAACGATGTCGATTTAGTAATCGAAGCTGCAGTCGAAAACATGGAGATTAAGCAATCTATTTTCAAACAACTAGATGACATTACACCGGCGCATACAATTCTAGCAACAAATACTTCCTCGTTACCAATTACAGAAATAGCAGCTGCGACAAATCGTCCAGAGCAAGTTATTGGTATGCATTTCATGAATCCTGTTCCAGTGATGAAGCTAGTAGAAATCATCCGTGGACTCGCTACATCTGATGAAGTTTACACAGCGATTGAAGAAATGACGAAGAAACTAAGCAAAGTGCCAGTAGAAGTAAATGACTTTCCTGGATTCGTATCTAACCGTATTTTAATGCCAATGATTAACGAAGCCATCTACACACTTTACGAGGGTGTTGCAACGAAAGAAGCTATTGATGATGTGATGAAAATGGGGATGAATCACCCAATGGGACCCCTTCAACTGGCGGACTTTATCGGCTTGGACACTTGTCTTTATATTATGGAAATCTTACATGAAGGATTTGGAGACAGTAAGTACCGTCCATGTCCGTTATTACGTAAATACGTGAAAGCCGGATGGCTAGGAAAGAAAACAGGCAGAGGATTCTACATCTACGAATAAAAGGGGCAACTAGAATGGAATTGAAATTCACAGAAGAACAACTGATGATGCGCAATATGGTGAGAGATTTTGCTAAAACAGAAATCGAACCTTTTATAGATAAGATGGAGCAAGGGGAGTTCCCACGTGAAATTTTGAAGAAAATGGGAGAACTCGGCTTAATGGGCATCACTGTTCCAGAACAATATGGTGGCTCAGAGATGGATTTTACAAGCTATGTAATTGCCATTAATGAGTTATCAAAAGTGAGTGCTGTAGTAGGGGTAATTCTATCCGTTCATACTTCAGTTGGCACGAATCCGATATTATATTTCGGTAACGAGCAACAAAAAAACAAATATATTCCAAAGCTTGCAACAGGTGAATATTTAGGTGCCTTTTGCTTAACGGAGCCATCTGCAGGATCGGATGCTGGAGCTTTGAAAACAAAAGCTGTCAAAAAAGATGATCACTATGTATTGAATGGCTCAAAAGTTTTTATTACAAATGGTGGAGAAGCAGACGTGAATATTGTTTTTGCATCAACGGATCCTTCTCAAGGTTCAAGAGGTATTACGGCGTTTATTGTCGAAAAGGATACGCCAGGATTTATCGTAGGGAAAGATGAACATAAAATGGGTCTCCATGGTTCTAGAACTGTTCAACTAACATTCGAAGATATGAAAATACCTGTAGAAAACAGACTCGGTGAAGAAGGAGAAGGCTTTAAAATCGCAATGGCGAATCTAAACACTGGGCGTATCGGTATTGCAACGCAGGCACTTGGGATTGCAGAAGCCGCTTTCGAAGCCGCTGTTGAGTACTCAAAAGAACGTGTACAATTCGGTAAACCAATTGCAGTAAACCAAGGAGTCGGATTTAAACTAGCTGACATGGGAACTGCTGTAGAAGCTGCTAGATTACTAGTCTATCGTGCAGCAAGTCTTCGTGAACAAGGACTTCCTTGTGGTAAAGAAGCATCGATGGCTAAACTATTTGCCTCAAAAACTGCAGTAGACGTGGCAATTGAAGCGGTGCAAGTATTCGGCGGATATGGTTATACAGAGGATTACCCAGTAGAACGCTACTTCCGTGATGCGAAAATCACGGAAATATACGAAGGTACAAGTGAAATTCAACGTATCGTAATTGCTAAGCATCTAACGAATTAAACTGTTATTTAAGAGCAATTCCGCTCTATACGAAAGCGAACTTCAGTCATACGCGAGAGACTGGGAGCTATACGAGAGAATTCCCAAGCTAAACGAGAGACTGTCAGCTGAACGAGAGAGATTTGGTTCTATACGAGTAAGAATTTCGGTTATACGAGAGAGGCCACAAGCTATACGAGAGACCCTCTCTCGCTGCTCCAACAAACTAAACTTAAAAAGGCGGGATTAACAATGAATTTCCAACTATCAGAAGAACATGAAATGATTCGTAAAATGGTAAGAGACTTTGCAGAAAAAGAAGTGGCACCAACTGCTGCTGAACGTGATGAAGAGGAACGCTTTGATCGTGGCATTTTCGATAAAATGGCTGAGCTTGGCTTAACAGGAATTCCATGGCCGGAAGAATACGGTGGAATTGGTTCAGATTATCTTGCATACTGTATCGCAGTTGAAGAGCTATCACGTGTTTGTGCGTCAACAGGTGTAACTTTATCGGCCCATACTTCACTTGCGGGTTGGCCAATTTTCAAATATGGCAGTGAAGAGCAAAAACAAAAATATCTACGCCCAATGGCAGAAGGTACAAAAATTGGTGGATATGGTTTAACAGAAGCTGGTTCAGGTTCAGATGCGGGTGGTATGAAAACTACGGCAAAATTAGATGGCGACGATTATGTCCTAAACGGCTCAAAAATCTTTATTACAAACGGAGGAATTGCAGACATATATGTTGTCTTTGCAGTAACAGATCCAGAGTCGAAGCATAAAGGTACAAGTGCATTTATCGTTGAAGCAGACTTCCCAGGATTCTCTGTTGGTAAAAAAGAGAGAAAATTAGGGATCCGTTCTTCTCCAACGACAGAAATTATTTTTGATAATTGTCGTATTCCAAAAGAAAATCTTCTTGGGGAAGAGGGACAAGGATTTATTATCGCTATGAAAACATTAGATGGAGGACGTAACGGAATTGCCGCTCAAGCTGTTGGTATTGCACAAGGGGCATTAGATGCATCAGTAACTTATGCAAAAGAACGTGTGCAATTTGGTAAGCCAATCGTTGCAAACCAAGGGGTATCCTTCAAACTTGCAGATATGGCAACTTCTATCGAAGCATCTCGTTTGCTTACATATCAAGCTGCATGGTTAGAGTCAAATGGACTTTCATACGGTAAAGAATCGGCTATGGCGAAACTAATGGCTGGTGATACAGCGATGAAAGTAACAACAGAAGCTGTTCAAGTATTTGGTGGATATGGTTATACAAAAGATTATCCAGTAGAACGTTATATGCGTGATGCGAAAATTACACAAATTTATGAAGGTACGCAGGAAATTCAACGATTAGTTATTTCTCGTATGTTAACAAAGTAATCGATGTCTATGGAAAAGAAACATGAAGTAAAGACATCGGTGAAAGATGAGAATCTTATTGAAAAAAGAAGAGAGCAAATGATTCGTGCAGCTGTTACTTTATTCAAAGAAAAAGGATTTCACCGTGCAACTACGAGAGAAATAGCGAAAGAAGCTGGCTTCAGTATTGGGACTTTGTATGAATATATTCGTACGAAGGAGGACGTATTGTATCTGGTTTGTGACAGCATCTACAACGAAGTGCATAATCGCCTTTCGCAAATTACCGCAGAGAATGGTACCGTCGGCGATTTAAAAACTGCGATCCGTCACTACTATGGTGTGATTGACGATATGTCAGATGAATTCGTAGTTATGTATCAAGAATCCAAATCACTCCCAAAAGGGGCCTTGGAGTATGTACTAACCAAGGAATTAGAAATGGTCGAAATTTTTCACAAGATAATAACGGGCTGTATTCAGGCAGGGGAACTTGAATTAACCGACGCACAAGCACAACTGTATGCACATACTTTAGTCGTTCAAGGGCAAATGTGGGCATTTCGCAGATGGGCATTGCGCAAGGAATTTACAATCGAACAATTTACAGAACTACAAATGGAATTATTACTACATGGGATGAAATAAAAAAGCACGTTCAACATAACAAGGGGGAATATCAACATGTCTACGGTAGAAGTATATCGACCAAAAAATCATGTACGATTCGTTACAGCATCCAGTCTGTTTGATGGACATGATGCATCTATCAATATTATGCGCCGCATTCTACAAGCAAGCGGAGCAGAGGTTATCCATTTGGGACATAATCGCTCGGTAGAAGAGGTAGTAAATGCTGCCATTCAGGAGGATGTACAAGGAATCGCCATATCTTCCTATCAGGGAGGACATGTTGAGTATTTTAAATATATGAAAGACCTACTCGTCGAACGTGGAGCACCACATATTCGCATATACGGCGGGGGTGGCGGAGTAATTATTCCGAAAGAAATAAAAGAATTACAAGCGTACGGCATTTCCGGCATTTTCTCACCAGAGGATGGACGTAAATTAGGGCTTCAAGGAATGATCAATCAAATGCTTGTGGAATGTGATGTAGCAACAGAAGCAAAAGGTGTAAGTGAAGAAATTTCTAACGTTACGACAGAAAACCCAGAAGTTCTTGCACATCTAATCACTGTAGCGGAAGAAGCTCATCAAACACATAATGCGGAAGCAGTTCAAATGCTAGAGCAAGCAAAAGAATTATCTAAAAGCACTCCAGTACTAGGTATTACAGGTACTGGGGGAGCGGGTAAAAGTTCTTTAACGGATGAATTAATTCGTCGTTTCCTACAAGAGCTTCCGGATAAGAAAATTGCTGTCATATCTATTGACCCAACGAAGCAAAAAACAGGTGGAGCACTGCTAGGTGACCGTATTCGTATGAATGCAATATTCAACAAACGTGTATTTATGCGCAGCTTAGCTACCCGGGGTTCACGTACAGAATTATCAGGAGCGCTTGCAGATGTACTGGACGTTGTAAGAGTTGCTGGATACGACATGATTATTGTAGAGACAAGTGGAATCGGACAAGGGGATGCGGAAATTACAAATGTATCGGATGTCTCGATGTATGTAATGACTAGCGAGTTCGGAGCACCCTCTCAATTAGAGAAAATTGACATGATAGATTATGCAGATTTAATCGTGATTAATAAATTTGAACGTAAAGGCTCTGAAGACGCTCTTCGCCAAGTGCAAAAGCAGTATCAACGCAGCCGTGAACTTTGGCATGATGATTTAGATACGATGCCTGTATATGGAACTATTGCTAGTCAGTTCAATGATAAAGGAACAAATTCATTATTTGCGGCACTAGTTGCTACTATAAATGAAAAGACTGGTTCTACTTGGGAGACCTCGTACGATCAATTTGTGAAAACGCAAAAACAGAACGTCATTATACCAAATGAACGCCGTTACTACTTACGTGAAATTACAGATGCTGTTCGTGGATACCATCATAAGTCGGAAGAACAGGTTGGCTTTGCAAGAAGACTGTTCCAGCTAGAAGGTGCAATCGAACAAGTGAAGGAAAAAGCGTCAGATGATGTCCTAGTTCAGTCTCTTGAATCATTAGCTGCAGGTGTTCGTGACGAACTGACGGCAGAATCTAAACGCATTTTAGAAAACTGGGCAGCTTTAAAAGAAGCTTATGCTGGAGACGAGTTTATCACAAAGGTTCGAGATAAAGAGATTCGCACGATTCTTCGTACGGAAAGCTTATCAGGAATTAAAATACCAAAAATAGTATTACCTAAATTCGTAGACTATGGGGAAATTTTACGTTGGGTGTATAAAGAAAACGTGCCGGGTTCATTCCCGTATACGGCAGGTGTTTTTCCGTTTAAACGAGAAGGGGAAGACCCGAAACGTCAATTTGCTGGAGAAGGAACACCGGAACGAACAAATCGTCGCTTCCACTATTTATCAAAAGATGATGATGCAAAACGTTTATCGACTGCGTTTGACTCAGTGACACTATACGGAGAAGACCCAGATCATCGTCCGGATATTTATGGGAAAGTTGGGGAGTCTGGTGTTAGTATTTGTACATTAGAGGATATGAAAAAGTTATATGATGGCTTTGACTTATGTGCACCTTCCACCTCAGTTTCGATGACGATAAATGGACCGGCTCCAATTATCCTTGCAATGTTCATGAATACCGCAATTGATCAACAAGTACGTCTGAAGGAAGAAGAACTAGGTCGCACCCTAACTGTTGAGGAGTTTACAGAAGTTAAAACTTCCACGTTACAGGTCGTTCGAGGAACTGTTCAAGCAGACATATTGAAAGAGGATCAGGGTCAAAATACATGTATCTTCTCTACGGAGTTTGCACTACGAATGATGGGAGATATTCAGCAATATTTTATTGACCAAAAGGTTCGTAACTATTATTCTGTCTCTATTTCGGGATATCATATTGCAGAAGCGGGAGCTAATCCGATTTCGCAACTAGCATTCACACTGTCAAATGGCTTTACCTATGTAGAATATTATTTAAGTCGTGGCATGAATATAGATGACTTTGCACCGAATTTATCGTTCTTCTTCTCGAACGGATTAGACCCAGAGTATACGGTTATTGGCCGTGTAGCTCGTCGTATTTGGGCAGTTGTTATGCGTGACAAATATGGTGCAAATGAGCGTAGTCAAAAGTTGAAATACCACGTACAAACATCTGGTCGAAGCTTGCACGCTCAAGAAATCGACTTTAACGACATTCGTACAACATTACAAGCTCTGATGGCACTACAGGATAACTGTAATTCGCTACATACAAATGCTTATGATGAGGCCATTACAACTCCTACAGAAGAATCAGTTCGTCGTGCAATGGCGATTCAAATGATTATTACGAAGGAACATGGGCTTTCGAAAAATGAAAATCCTCTGCAAGGTGCTTTTATCGTAGAAGAAATGACAGACTTAGTAGAAGAAGCAGTTCTGTCCGAATTCGATCGTATTAATGATCGAGGTGGAGTGCTTGGAGCAATGGAAACACAATACCAACGTGGCAAAATTCAAGAAGAATCTATGCACTACGAGATGAAAAAGCATACCGGCGAGCTACCTATTATTGGGGTGAATACTTATTTAAATCCTAATCCTGCTTCTGACGAGGATATTAATAATATGGAAATCGCACGTGCAACGACAGAAGAAAAAGAGACACAGATTACAAATTTACGAAATTTCCAACAAAAGAACGAAGCGGAGACAGAGGAAGCGCTTGCTCGCTTGAAGCAAGTTGCAGTTACTGGTGGCAATATTTTTGAAGAGTTAATGACCACTGTTCAAAAAGCAAGTCTTGGTCAAATTACACATGCCTTGTATGAAGTTGGGGGACAATATCGACGTAATATGTAAATGGATAGCACCCTGAAAAAATAATTTAGTGTTCCGATGATTATCGGAACACTTTTTTACTATTTTTTTGTATAATATACCTAGTATGTAGTAAAGGAGAATTTGAATGAAAAAACCTGTTCACATTTTGATCATAATGATTCTTTTACTACTAACTTTTTTTCTATATAACAAACAACTAGCCTCTGTGCCACTTCTTTTAATATCATTTTACTTGTTTACAATTGTAGGATGTAAAATTTCTCTTTTCAAAAAGAATAAATGAATGTAGCATATAACATACTTGTGTGTATATAATGAAAAGTATGCAAACGAAACATAGAAAGGACGTGCACGATTTGAAATTTCGTGAAATGACAATAACACAACTACAAGAAGAATCGTTAATCGATCTAGCATTTGCGATTTTAGAAGATAAAAAGAACTCATTAACTTTAAAGGAATTATTTGATGAGATTCAACATTATAATGGATTAACAGATGAGGAAATGGCTTCTCGTAAACCTCAATTCTATACAGATATGAATATTGACGGGCGCTTTTTAGCAATTGCTGAAAACCAATGGGGCCTTAGAGAATGGTATCCAGTAGAACAAATTGAAGAAGAATCAGCTCCTACAGTAAAAGTTCGTAAGAAGAAAGATAAAGTAAAAGATAATGAATTAGACGATTTAGATGAGGATGAAATTATCTTCGAAGAAGAATTTGATGAGTTCGTAGAAGATGACGATGATGACGACGACGATGAGGATGATCCAGTGATCGAGTTTGTCGGAGCAGAGATCGATGAAGTAATTGAAGAAGACTTGATTGATGAAGACGATGATGAATTTGAGATTGATGAGGACTTAGACGAAGAAGACGAAGAAGAGGAAGAATAATTCTTGACTTATTTTCTTATGCGCTATAAGATTTTATTGGGCTCTTTTTAAAGAGACATTACTCATGTGCATATGCGCTCCCCTGCAACGAAGCAGGCGGAGCGCTTTTTGTTATTGCTTTACTCTTATTTATTTTGAATGTTTTAGGCATACTGGAATAAGAAAATGTTCCCATCATATGTGGTGGCGAGCTAGATATTACATTAGGAGGAACACATAATGACTAAATTTATATTTGTTACTGGTGGGGTTGTATCCTCACTTGGAAAAGGGATTACGGCTGCTTCACTAGGTCGTTTATTAAAAAATAGAGGTCTAAACGTAACGATCCAAAAATTCGATCCTTACATCAACTTAGATCCTGGTACAATGAGTCCATATCAACACGGAGAGGTTTTCGTAACAGATGATGGGGCAGAAACAGATTTAGATTTAGGACACTACGAGCGTTTTATCGACATTAACTTGAACAAATACTCGAATATCACAACAGGTAAGGTCTACTCATCTGTCCTAAGAAAAGAACGTCGTGGCGATTATAATGGTGGGACAGTTCAAGTAATTCCACATATTACTAATGAAATCAAAGATCGCTTGTTTTTAGCTGCAAAAGAAACACATGCAGATATCGTTATTACAGAGATCGGTGGAACAGTAGGAGATATCGAATCTCTTCCATTCCTAGAAACAATTCGTCAAATGAAACGTGATGTGGGTAGCGATAACGTAATGTATATTCACTGTACTTTAGTACCATTCATTAAAGCTGCTGGAGAAATGAAAACAAAACCAACACAGCATAGTGTAAAAGAATTACGTAGCCTAGGTATTCAACCAAATGTAATAGTACTTCGTTCAGAAATGCCAGTTCCTCAAGATATGAAAGATAAAATTGGCCTTTTCTGTGACATCAGACCAGAGGAAGTAATCGAATGTATCGATGCAGATTCTCTATATGAAATTCCGTTGAATTTACAAGCACAACATTTAGACCAAATTGTAGTAGATCATTTCAAACTTCAAACTCCTGAAGCAGATATGACAGATTGGATTGGTTTAGTGGACCAAGTAAAATCATTGTCGAAAAAAGTTCGTATTGGTTTAGTAGGTAAATACGTAGAACTTCAAGATGCATACATTTCAGTAGTGGAAGCGATGAAACATGCTGGCTACAAATTTGATGCTGACGTAGAAGTGAAATGGGTAAATGCAGAAGAAGTAAATGAAGACAATGTTGCTGAAATTCTTGCTGATGTAGATGGAATCCTTGTCCCTGGTGGATTTGGAGACCGTGGTGTAGAAGGTAAAATTTCCGCTACTAAATTTGCACGTGAAAACAATGTACCATTCTTAGGTATTTGTTTAGGTATGCAATTAGCAACAGTAGAATTTGCCCGTTCTATTCTAGAACTTGAAGGTGCTCATTCTACAGAGCTAGATCCAACAACACAACATTCTATTATTGATTTATTGCCAGAGCAAAAAGACGTAGAAGACCTTGGTGGAACCCTTCGTTTAGGATTATATCCATGTAAGTTAACACCAGGTTCAAAAGCACATCAAGCATACGGAGAAGAACTAGTATACGAACGCCACCGTCACCGTTACGAGTTCAACAACGAGTACCGCGAGCAATTCGAAGCAGCAGGATTCGTCTTCTCTGGTACAAGCCCGGATGGTCGCCTAATCGAAATCATCGAGCTACCAGATCACCCATTCTTCGTAGCTTCTCAGTTCCACCCGGAATTTGTGTCACGTCCACAACGTCCACAACCACTATTCCGCGACTTCATCAAAGCAGCCGTTGGTGAATAAGAAATGTGGAAGACGCCGTTTAGCTGTGAAAAGCGCTGGAAGACTTGAAAGGAAAGGTGTCTTTTGCCTTTACTAAAAGTCTGAAGCGATCGAGCAGCTGGCGTCTGTAACTGTACAAGAAATAAGAAAAGCGAAAGCGCGTAAATAAGGAAGTCAGTCTTAATTCGCGACATCGTGTCGCAACGACTGACTAACCCACGTCATGTGGGCCTCCGACAAGCGTTGGAAGAATGCCGGTAGAGGCGTACTTTGCCTTTATCCGTCATTCTGAAACGACTCGAGGGGCTACGCGCTGTAGCTAGACAATAAGAAATGTGGAAGACGCCGTTTAGCTGTGAAAAGCGCTGGAAGACTTGAAAGGAAAGGCGTCTTTTGCCTTTACTAAAAGTCTGAAGCGATCGAGCAGCTGGCGTCTGTAACTGGACCATCTAGAAAAGTGAAAGCACTAACCACAAAAAAGGATTACTCATGCGATTTAGCATAAGTAATCCTTTTTTACTTAGTGGAATAACTATTTAATAATATCCTGCATGGGTGTGCCTTTCTATAACAGCCGACTCGACAGAAATGACCTTCTTACATGATGGAACACTTGGGTAGTCGTCAGCCGTAACAGATTAAATGGGAAATAATTCAAAACAACTAAAGAATAATCTCTTTAGGCATTTATATAAACTATTCACCAACTAGCATTTCATTTACCTGCATTTTCACTGCTTCATATACAAATAATCCAGCTAGTGTATGTGGGAGCACAGTGCGGCCTCCGTCTTCAGTAGGTAGTAGTCCTTTCGAGAGTTTGGTGGATATATATGTATAGGCAAGTTCAGCTAGCATATTGTCTTCACTTACTGGTTCAGCTGCTAATGCACTGAAAGGTATAAACTCGTCACTCAACTTTTTAGCTAACTTCAAAGCTTCTTCGTCTTCACAGGAACGAGTAAGAATCCATACCCGGTCTGCACTTGTCAGCTTTATTTCAGGTGACCAAACTTGCATAGATGGAAAAGGTTCGGCTGCAAACTGTGCATTAATGGAAATACTTTTCATTTCTCCAAAAGTGGCGAAAAAAACTGTTCCTTCTCTAGCAGCTGCTTGGGCAAGTAAACGAGCAGTTTCCTCTATATTTTCTTCCTCTGAGCCGGCAATTCTTTGTAATAAACCAGAAAGTTGTGTTGTTAACATTTTCATTAAAATTCACCTCTTCTTTATTATAATGCATATTGCGTTTTTAAAAATAAATAGTTATGGGTAATAAATCAGGTTAATATGGAAAAATTTTAAATAAAAAGAGGGAATGGCACAACTAATATCGTATAATACAGATAGGGGATAAATAAAGAAGGGGTTTGCATGTTATGAAACATATCTTAATAGTAGATGATCAGTTAGGAATACGATTATTATTGAAAGAAGTGTTTGCCCAAGAAGGGTACGAAGTCAGTTTAGCTGCAAATGGATATGAAGCATTAGAAATTTTGAAGGAATACAAGATCGATGGTGTTTTACTCGATATGAAAATCCCAGGTATGGATGGAATTCAAATTTTGAAGTTAATCAAAGAACAATGGAGTGATATCCCAGTCATGATGATGACAGCATATGGCGAATTGAATTTCATAGAAGAATCAAAGAGGTTAGGTGCATCTCTCTATTTCACTAAACCATTCGATGTATTTGAACTAAGAGATTCTGTGAATAATCTCCTGAAATAAGTTGGAACAGCAGGCAGTGGAAAACATCGCCTGTTTTTGTTATGATGTAAAAGAAAAGTGGTAGATACCATTTAAACTATTATATAGTTCTGTTAATAGTATTGCGTAAGTATATATTTTTTCAGGCGATTGGTATCTCCGTTTAAAGAATAAGAAACAAAGATAATATGGAGAGTAAAAGCAAATAGAGGAGGTCCATTTCAATGGCTTTAGTTTCGATGAAAGAAATGCTGGAAAAAGGGAAAAAAGAAGGATATGCAGTAGGACAATTTAACATTAATAATTTAGAGTTCACACAAGCAATCCTGTTAGCAGCTGAGGAAGAAAAATCTCCGGTGATTTTAGGAGTATCTGAGGGTGCAGCAAAATATATGGGCGGTTTCATTGCAGTCGTATATATGGTTAAAGGACTAATGGAATCTTATAAAATTTCCGTTCCAGTGGCAATTCATTTAGACCACGGTTCTAGCTTTGAAAAATGTAAAGAAGCAATTGATGCAGGATTTACTTCTGTAATGATTGATGCTTCTCATCATCCGTTTGAAGAAAATGTAGAAACTACAATTAAAGTTGTAGAATATGCACATGCTCGCAACGTATCTGTAGAAGCTGAACTGGGAACAGTTGGTGGACAAGAGGATGATATTATTGCTGAAGGAGTTATCTATGCAGACCCTGCTGAATGTGCAGAACTTGTGAAACGTACAGCAATCGATTGTTTAGCTCCAGCTCTAGGTTCTGTTCATGGACCATATAAAGGTGAACCAAACTTAGGCTTCAAAGAAATGGAAGAAATCTCGAAACTTGCAGACCTGCCACTTGTTTTACACGGTGGAACTGGTATACCAACACATGATATTACACGTTCTATTTCACTTGGAACTGCAAAAATCAATGTAAATACAGAAAATCAAATCGCTGCTACTAAAGCTATTCGTGATTTCTTTGCTGCTGACACAGAGCAATATGATCCACGTAAATATTTGACGCCTGCACGTGATGCGATTAAAGCAACAGTAATCGGTAAAATGCGCGAGTTTGGAAGCTCAAATAAAGCTTAATAATAATTAGAAAAATAGCTACAAGGGAGAAGTGTTCAATGAACCTTCTCCTGTTTTTCCATCATGAGGAGGATATTATTCATATGAAATTTTTTATCGATACTGCCAATTTTGACGAAATAAAAGAAGCACACGCTTGGGGGATTCTATCAGGAGTAACAACGAATCCATCTCTAGTTGCAAAAGAAAATATCTCATTCCACGATCGCCTTCGTGAAATTACTGCGTTAGTAGACGGATCAGTTAGTGCAGAAGTAATTGCACTAGATGCAGAAGGAATGATTAAAGAAGGTAGAGAACTTGCTGCCATAGCACCAAACATTACTGTAAAGTTACCAATGACTCCAGAAGGTCTGAAAGCATGTTCAGTATTCCGTTCAGAAGGCATTAAAACGAATGTTACGCTTATTTTCAGTGCAAACCAAGCATTATTAGCAGCACGTGCTGGGGCAACGTATGTATCGCCATTTTTAGGTCGCCTAGACGATATCGGTCATGATGGTATGGAACTGATTGCGAAAATTGCTCAGATATTTGATATTCATAATATCGACACTGAAATTATTGCAGCTTCTATTAGACATCCTCAACATATTACAGATGCCGCTTTAAACGGTGCACATATTTCAACAACACCTATTAAAGTATTGAAACAATTATTCAATCATCCTTTAACTGACAAAGGAATTGAAGGATTTCTAGCGGATTGGAACAATCGTAAAAGCGAGTAACAAGACGAGGGAGAACTGTATGGAAGTTTATAAAATAAAAGGGGGACAACGCCTTCAAGGAACTATTAAAGTAAGTGGGGCAAAAAATAGTGCAGTTGCACTTATTCCTGCTTCTTTATTGGCGAATTCCCCTGTAACTATTGAAGGATTACCAGAGATTTCGGACGTTTTAACACTAAAAGAAATTTTAGAGGAAGTAGGAGCTAAAGTAACATTTGAAAATGGAACAATGACGATTGATCCGACAAATGTTGTGGATATGCCTCTACCAAATGGCAACATCAAAAAACTACGTGCATCTTATTACTTGATGGGTGCCTTACTTGGACGATTCAACAAAGCAGCAATTGGTTTACCTGGTGGGTGCCACTTAGGGCCACGACCTATTGATCAGCATATTAAGGGGTTTGAGGCTTTAGGTGCATCAGTATCCAATGAACATGGTGCGATTTATTTGCGTGCACAAAACTTAGTTGGCGCGAAAATCTATTTAGATGTTGTAAGTGTAGGTGCTACTATTAATATTATGTTAGCAGCCGTTAAAGCAAAAGGCCGTACAATCATTGAAAACGCAGCAAAAGAACCGGAAATTATTGACGTTGCAACATTATTATCTAATATGGGTGCGAACATCAAGGGTGCAGGTACAAATGTCATCCGAATTGATGGTGTTGATGAATTACATGGTACAAAGCACACGATTATTCCAGATCGTATTGAAGCTGGCACATTTATGATTATGGCCGCAGTCGCTGGAGATGGTGTGACAATTGATAATGTGATTCCCTTTCACGTAGAGGCATTAACTGCAAAGCTTCGTGAAATGGGTGTGAAGGTTGAAGAATACGAGGAGAAGATTGTCATTCCGAAAGTGGAAACAATCTTACCTGTAGACGTAAAAACTTTGGTATATCCAGGTTTTCCAACCGACCTACAACAACCTTTTTCTGTATTGATGACCCAAGCTACTGGCACATCTGTTATTACAGATACTATTTACTCCGCTCGATTTAAGCAAATCGATGAGTTACGTAGGATGAATGCAAATGGACGTGTGGATGGAAGAACGGCAATTATTACAGGACCGGTAAAATTACAAGCAGCTACTGTTCGTGCAAGTGATCTTCGTGCTGGAGCAGCGCTTGTACTTGCAGGTTTAATTGCTGATGGTGAAACGGAAATTCAAGATATATTTCATATAGAACGTGGTTATAGCTCATTAGTAGTTAAGCTTCAAGGACTTGGAGCGAATATTAGACGAGTAGAAATAAAAGAAATAGAAGTAAATAACGATTAATACTCTACTAGCAGTGTGGTTTATTTGATATTTGAAAATTATATTGTTATTTGTCTAGCCTATCGAGTAGCTTAAGAACTGCGAATAAAGGCAAAGAACGCCTTCATTGCAGTTCTCCAGCACTCATCAGGACTGACATAGGCATATGCTATTTTCTTAATATCAAATTTGACAAATATGCTACAATGAGACAGGAAGAAAAGCAATTCGGAATTTCGGATATTGCAAAACTGGAGGCTTATATTATTATGGAACGTAGTTTATCAATGGAATTGGTTCGAGTAACAGAAGCAGCAGCAATCGCATCTGCACGTTGGATGGGGCGAGGGTTAAAAAATGAAGCGGATGATGCAGCAACAACTGCGATGCGTACAGTTTTTGACACGATTCCTATGGAAGGCGTAGTTGTAATCGGAGAAGGAGAAATGGACGAAGCACCAATGTTGTATATTGGTGAAAAACTTGGTCTTGGAAGCGACGGTCCTCACGTTGACATCGCAGTAGATCCTTTAGAAGGTACAAATATCGTAGCTTCAGGTGGTTGGAATGCACTTGCGGTACTTGCAGTTGCCGATCGTGGAAACTTACTTCATGCTCCAGATATGTACATGGATAAACTTGCCGTAGGACCTGAATCTGTAGGTCTAGTGGATATTAATGCATCAGTTTTAGAAAATTTAAAAGCAGTTGCTCGTGCAAAAAATAAAAACATTGAAGATGTTGTGGCTACTATTTTAGGTCGTCCTCGTCATCAAAAAATTATTGATGAAATCAGAGCAGCTGGTGCACGTATAAAACTAATTACAGATGGTGACGTTGCAGGAGCTATTAATACTGCGTTTGATGATACAGGTGTAGATATTTTATTCGGTATGGGTGGTGCTCCAGAAGGAGTTATCGCTGCTGTTGGATTAAAATGTTTAGGTGGAGAAATCCAAGGGAAACTTATTCCTCAAGACGAAGCAGAGCTTGCGCGTTGCATCAAAATGGGATTAGACGTAAACAAAATTTTACGTATGGAAGACTTAGTTAAAGGCGATGACGCTATCTTCGCTGCAACAGGAGTGACAGATGGAGAACTACTTCGTGGAGTACAATTTAAGGGTGCCTTCAGTTCAACGCATTCCATCGTTATGCGTGCAAAATCAGGTACAGTTCGATTTGTCGAAGGTCGACACAGTCTAAACAAAAAACCAAACCTAGTTCTATAAAGAAATATGAAAGCACCTTTTGGGGGAAGTCAGTCTAAGTTCGCGACATCGTGTCGCAACGACTAACTGACCCACATTCTATGGGTCTCCGAAAAGCGCTGGAAGACTTGCCATAAAGGCGTAGTTTTGCCTTTTGTGCAAGTCTGAAGCGACCTCGAGGGGCTAGGTGCTGGAGTTAGACAGAAAAGAAATCCGAAAGCACCTTTTGGGGGAAGTCAGTCTAAGTTCGCGACATCGTGTCGCAACGACTGACTGACCCACATCCTGTGGGCCTCCGACAAGCGCTGGAAGAATTGCCATAAAGGTGTAGTTTGCCTTTTGTGCAAGTATGAAGCGACCTCGAGGGGCTAGGTGCTGGAGCTAGACAGATCTTGATTAGTAAGTTTATACTTTCTTAGTCTATAAAAAAGAACTTTCCTTTATGTTTTACCCGGTGACCAATCTCTGGCGTCGGGTAACCTCTTATAAAACTTCTTTCTCAAAATCTCAAAATAGTAAAACAATAAAAAACAATAAAGAGTGGTGCATTCCATATGACACAAACAACAATTAATGAGTTAGAAAACATGACTCTGAAAGAACTATATACACTTGCGCGAAAATTTAAAGTAGCCGCATATAGTAAACTTTCAAAAAAAGAACTTATTTTTGCAATCTTAAAATCTCGTGCGGAACAAGAAGGATTTTTCTTCATGGAAGGCGTACTTGAAATTATTCAACAAGAGGGCTTCGGTTTCTTGCGCCCGATTAACTATTCACCTAGTTCAGAGGATATTTACATCTCCGCTTCTCAAATAAGAAGGTTTGACCTTCGTAACGGAGACAAAGTAACAGGAAAAGTGCGACCACCAAAAGAAAGTGAACGTTATTATGGCCTGTTACATGTTGAATTGGTCAACGGGGAAGACCCTGAAGTAGCAAAGGAAAGAGTTCATTTTCCTGGACTAACCGCTTTATATCCTGATCGTCATATCAAATTAGAAACGGATCCTGAGAAATTATCGACTCGTATCATGGACTTGGTAGCACCAGTTGGTTATGGTCAACGTGGATTAATAGTAGCACCACCAAAAGCTGGTAAAACATTACTTATTAAAGAAATTGCTAACGCAATAACTACGAATCATCCAAATGCGGAACTAATTGTTTTATTAATAGATGAGCGTCCAGAAGAAGTAACTGATATTGAGCGTTCGGTTAAAGCAGATGTAGTGAGTTCTACATTTGATGAAGTTCCAGAAAATCATGTAAAAGTGGCTGAGCTTGTACTGGAAAGAGCAATGCGATTAGTTGAACATAAACGCGACGTTATTATTTTGATGGATTCAATTACTCGTTTAGCTCGTGCTTACAACTTAGTTATTCCACCAAGCGGTCGTACACTATCAGGTGGTATTGATCCTGCTGCTTTCCATCGTCCAAAACGATTTTTCGGAGCAGCTCGTAATATCGAAGAAGGTGGCAGTTTAACAATTCTTGCCACGGCATTAGTCGATACGGGATCAAGAATGGACGAAGTAATCTATGAGGAATTTAAAGGAACTGGTAACTTAGAACTTCACTTAGACAGAAGCCTTGCGGAGCGTCGTATCTTCCCAGCGATCGATATTCGTCGTTCAGGAACTAGAAAAGAAGAATTACTTATACCGAAAGAGCAGTTGGACAAACTTTGGGCGATACGTAAAACCTTCTCGGATTCATCTGATTTTGGAGAACGCTTCTTAAGAAAGCTTCGCCAAACTAAAACAAATGAAGGATTCTTCGAACAACTTGCTGTAGAAATGAAAGCGCATAAAAGTGGTAAAGTTTCACTATAAAAAGTAATTACTAAAAACAAATATAAACTTAACATTTGCATTAAACGCCTATAGATGGTATTATATTTAACGTAACATCACAATTTTCTGCTACATATGCGATTGACAACAATCGGATCGTGTAAGGTATCAGTATCATAACCAACTCTGTTCCAGATGGTTCAGGGCGAGAGGAGAGATAGAGATGAAAGCAGGAATTCATCCCGATTACAAAGAAGCTACAGTATCATGTTCATGTGGTAACACATTCACAACTGGTTCTGTAAAAAATGACATTAAAGTCGAGTTCTGTAACGAATGTCACCCATTTTACACTGGGCGTCAAAAATTCGCAGCAGCTGATGGCCGTGTGGATCGCTTCAACAAAAAATACGGCATTAAAGAAGAAATTTCAGAAGACCAAGAAAACTAATATTGAAGTACCTGTAGAGCATTTTGCTTTGCAGGTATTTTTATTTTAAGGCAAATATGGTTTCCGTTAACAGTTCACGTATGATATAAATAAGATAGAAAATACATAGCACACAAGGAGACAAATTATGGCACAATTATTTTACAAACACGGAGCGATGAATAGTGGAAAATCAATAGAGATATTAAAAGTTGCTCATAATTATGAGGAACAGGACAAACCTGTTTTAATATTTACACCAGGAATAGATACACGTGATGAAGTCGGTCATGTTTCTAGTAGAATTGGCTTGAAAAGAAAGGCAACAGCTATTTACGATGAAACTAATCTATTTGAATTAGTTCAGGCAGAATCTATAAAGCCTTACTGTGTATTAATCGATGAAGTGCAGTTTTTAACAAAGGAACATGTTCTGCAACTAACGAAAATAGTAGACGACTTAGATATTCCAGTAATGGGCTTCGGACTAAAAAATGATTTCCAAAATGAACTTTTTGAGGGAAGTCGTTATATGTTAATTTACGCCGACAAAATTGAAGAGATGAAAACTATCTGCTGGTTCTGTCATAAAAAAGCAATCATGAATCTACGAGTTGATGACCAAAGAAAACCTGTTTACACTGGCGAACAAATCCAAATAGGCGGTAATGACTCCTACTACCCAGTATGTAGAAAATGCCACGCCAATCCACCGTTATAAAGTAGTTAGTAAACACTTCATGTATTTTATTGGTTTAACTAAACACAGTGGCTAATGATACTACTAATTTCCGTTTCAGGTGGACGCTTTCCGTGGGGTGAGCGATGAGCTATCACCGTCGCTAGCGCGTCGTTGTGATATCTCATCTGTCTCACTCATCCCACTGGAGTCGCCACCTTCCACTACAATCAATATAATGTGTAGTATTCTACTATAAGATTTGGTGAAGCATATAAACTTAGATGAAATAGTAGTCAAAGTTAATGAAGTGATAAAATATTTTGTTAAATTAAGGATGCTATTTTGTAATATAGGATGAAGAGTGGGGATTGTCTATTACATAAGTGGAAGTAAGGAAAAATAGTAAGTGGTTACTACAAAAAGAAGCGAATTAGCGAACGAAATAGCATCTTCAAGAGCTCCTATATAAATATGAAGGTATCTTATCTCTAGTTATCCAAAAACGTACTTTCCCGTTTCTACGAGTTGTAGAAGGGAGATGGGCAGACCGATGCCATAAAGTTACCGAAAAAAGGGATGCTGGGTTAGTTGTGACGAACGTCACAACTAACCCAGCATCCCTAAAAAATTATTCGGTAATAATGTAGCAAAACGTCTGTCTAAAGCCCATCGAAAACGATAGAAACAGATTTTATACCTTAAGCCATAGGATTTTTCTTACTATTTATCTCATACGATCAAAACCTTTACAGAAAAAGTAGCGGGAATGTTAGTTTTTCTTTATAATAGGAAAGATATATACTTAAATGAACGAGGTGAGCTCGATGTTTGATCGATTACAATCGGTAGAAGATCGTTACAATAATTTAAATGAACTGCTTAGTGACCCAGAAGTGGTCAATGATCTAAATAAGCTAAGAGAATATTCCAAAGAACAATCGGATTTACAAGGGACTGTAGATGCCTACCGTGAATACAAAGAAGTTAAAAGTCAGTATAAAGACTCGAAGCAAATGCTAGAGGAAAAGTTGGACGCAGATATGCGTGAAATGGTGAAAGAAGAGGTCAGTGATTTAGAGGACCAAATCGAAGTATTGGAAGAACGATTAAGACTATTGTTAATTCCGAAGGATCCAAATGATGATAAAAACGTTATTATGGAAATTCGCGGGGCTGCTGGCGGAGACGAAGCTGCATTATTTGCAGGGAATTTGTTCCGTATGTATAGCAGATTTGCGGAAACCCAAGGCTGGAAAGTGGATATTATGGAATCCAACCCAACTGGACTTGGAGGCTTCAAAGAAATTATTTTCATGATTAACGGAAAAAGTGCTTTTTCCAAAATGAAATATGAAAACGGTGCTCACCGAGTACAACGTGTTCCAGAAACAGAATCTGGCGGACGTATTCATACTTCTACGGCCACTGTTGCTGTACTTCCGGAAGCGGAGGAAGTGGACGTGGAGATCCACGAGAAGGAAGTTCGTGTGGATACATTTGCTTCATCGGGTGCGGGAGGACAGTCTGTAAATACGACAATGTCCGCGGTTCGAATGACACATTTACCAACGGGAATTACTGTTTCTATGCAAGATGAAAAATCACAGATTAAAAACAGAGAAAAAGCGATGAAAATTCTTCGTGCACGCGTAGCGGATAAATTCCTTCAAGAAGCACAAGCAGAATATGATGCTGTGCGTAAATCGGCAGTAGGAACAGGTGACCGTTCGGAACGGATTCGTACGTATAACTATCCACAAAATCGTGTAACAGATCACCGAATCGGATTGACTTTGCAAAAACTTGATCAGGTCCTAGAAGGTAAAATGGATGAAGTGATTGATGCATTAATAATGGAAGATCAAGCAGAAAAATTAGAGAGAATGAATGATACGAATGTGTAAAACAAATTTTGAGGCCCTAAAACGGGCTTCTTCTTTTTTAGAGGAGAATAATCGTGAAAAAGAAGTTGCTCGCTACTTATTACAGCATGTCTTACAGAAAAACTACTCCGAGTTGATGATTGCTATATATGATGAAATAACTATAGAAGCATTTCAAACATTTTGGGCTTATATAGAAGAACACGCCACTGGTAGGCCTTTCCAATATATTATAGGACAAGAGAGTTTTTATGGTCGAGATTTTTTAGTGAATGAACATGTTTTAATACCGAGACCAGAAACAGAAGAATTAATTGTAGAAGTTCAAAAAAGAGCTGCAAGTCTATTTGAGTTAAACAACCCTATAAAAATTGCTGATATCGGAACTGGAAGTGGCGCAATAGCAATAACTATTAAAGAGGAAATACCACATGCAACTGTCACTGCAACAGACATATCGACGGAGGCTTTAAGCGTAGCTAAAAAGAATGCCGAGCGCTTAGAAGTGATGATAGATTTCAAACAAGGTGATTTACTAGCCCCAATTGCCGATCAAAAATGGGATATTATATTATCGAACCCTCCATATATAGGATCACATGAAGCGGCAAGCCTTTCAGATACAGTAATAGAATATGAACCACATCTTGCTCTATTTGCAGATGAGGATGGCTTACAGCTTTATAGAAAAATGGCAGAAAAACTTCCTAGTGTGATGAATGCTCCGAGTTTCATAGGTTTTGAGATTGGCTACGAACAAGGCCCAGCTGTTCAAAAAATGCTTCAAAATGCTTTTCCAGAAGCACTGGTAGAAATCGTGCAAGATATTAACCAAAAAAATCGTTTTGTTTTTTGCACAATCAAGGATTAAAGCGAGTATTCATTTGCTTTCCTTTGATATTAAGATTAATACAAACGTGCATATGGAAAGCGTTGTTCTGTTATTGCATCGCCACCAAACAGGTTGATGCAGAATTTCATAATAATTAATTTTATGAAATTCACTTAATCACTGAATAAAATATGAATCTACTGGTAACAATGTTCCTAAGGGGGAATGTTATATGTTACCAGATTACGAGATTAAAAAAGCACCAAGTATCGGGAAACAAGTAGATGCATTGATATTCTTTGTTTGGATGCTGTTACTAATTCAGTTTTGTTTATTTATATTGTTTCATCAAAACGAAGAAGTAGAAGGTATGCGTTTTCGACTAATAGCAAATAGTAATACAATGGAAGACCAACAAATGAAAAATGACGTGAAACATCATATAGAACCAATATTGCTAAACTACGTAAGCAATCCACAAACAACGTATAGCGAATTAGAAAAAGCAGTCGAGAAGTTATCGAGCTCTTTGGATACAAATATTAACATTACAAAAGGCCAGGCAAGCTTTCCACCGAAAGTTCGGGAGGCAGGTATTTCTTCACAAGTGATGACAGAATCTATTGTTATTTCCATTGGTAACGCAAGAGGGGATAACTGGTGGTGCGCACTTTTCCCAAAGGTATGCTATAAAGAAGAAGTGAAAGAAGAGAAACCTAAATTCTGGGTATGGGAGTGGCTGAAAAAGAAGTTTTCCACATAGTTACTAACAATAAAATGATAGTTATCAACAATTTGTGGATAAGTAAGCAAGAAAGGAGAGAACACAACATGAAAACGATAATTATGAATGTGGATAACTTATTAACAAATAACGATAGTTATACACAAGCTGTGGATTTATTAACAAAAGGGGAAGTGGTAGCTTTTCCAACAGAAACAGTATACGGATTAGGTGCGATTGCCACGAACGAAGAAGCAGTAGCTAAAATATTCGAAGCAAAGGGAAGACCACAAGACAATCCGCTTATTGTCCATATTGGTTCTAAAGAAGAGATGATGGCATTTACTCAAGATATACCTAAACTTGCGGAAGTATGTATGGATACGTTTTGGCCTGGACCCCTAACGCTTATCTTGCCGCTAAGACCGAATACCTTGGCAAAAAATGTAACAGCTGGATTGCGAACGGTTGGTGTCAGAATGCCAGAGCATAAGGTAGCGTTAGAATTATTAAAACAATTAAAACAACCTGTTGCTGCTCCAAGTGCCAATAAAAGTGGGAAACCAAGTCCTACAAAAGCAGTGCATGTACATCATGATTTAGAAGGGAAAATACCCCTTATTTTAGATGGTGGAACTACTGGCATAGGTTTAGAATCTACTGTAATAGAATTTGTAAATGATTTACCTACTATTCTTCGTCCAGGTGGAGTAACGAAGGAAATGCTAGAAAAAGTGATTGGGCAAGTCGGGGAAGCTCAACCGACTGATGAAAAAGAAGCTCCACGAGCGCCAGGTATGAAATATGCACATTACGCTCCTGATTCTCCTGTATATTTAATAGAAGCATCTATAGTAAAGCTTAAAGAAGCAGTAGAAAAAATACATAATGAACAGAAAAAGGTAGCAATAATAGCAAGTGAATCATTTAGGCACATAAACGTAGATTACTTTTTTTCATTAGGAAAAGAAGATCAGCTTAGTGATGCAGCGCATTTACTGTATCAGGCTTTAAGAGATTGTGATGAAACAGATGCGGATATAATCCTCGTTCCCGTTCTCTCAAAAGCAGGTGTTGGAACAGCAATTATGAATCGGTTAGAAAAAGCGGCGGATGGTAAATGGTTTTATAGCTAATATTGTATTCTCGCTCGTCTATTTGCATACATTTAAGTATGCAAATAGACGGGGGAGATTTTTTTGTGGCGTGAAATTTTAGCAGGCGCCTTGATGTCTGTAGACGTACTTATTTTATTTTCGTTGGTTGTATATCGTAAGCAAATTTTTACACTTGCTGCATGGGTAGCTTCTTTACATATGCTTTTTCCGTTAATCGGTTATTATGCAGGTGTCGTTGTACAAAATTATTTGGCTTATGCAAGTCCTTATTTATCGGGTATTCTTTTATCATTAGTAGGATTACAGATGATTTTAGCTCAATCTCCAAAACAAGTTCCACTGTTGTCCCCATATTTACTCGCAGTTTTTGCTAGCCTAGATACCTTTTCAGTTAGTGTTTCATTTGGTATGCTTAAATTAGAAAAGTTTGTATTTATATTAAGTGCTGGCCTCTTTTCGTATATTGCTGTATTTATAGCGCAAAAGGTTATATTCAAACATACTTTTATGAACCGAGCACTTATTTTGAGATTTGCGGGAGTACTAATTTTGTTAATGGGTATTCTCACGTTACGAAATATTTAACAATTTACAACACAATTATAAGGCTAATTAATATATACTAGAGATGAGGAAATAGATCTATGAATATTCTGTTTGTTTGTACGGGTAATACTTGTCGGAGTCCAATTGCCGAGGCATTATTAAAATCACGAAACATTGATGGGTTGCAGGTTCGATCAGCCGGCATCTATGCTTCGGAGGGCGGACCTATATCTAGGAATAGTCAATTATTATTAGAACAACAAATGATTCCATTTGCGCACTCATCTACTTCTGTAGATGAGAATCTAATCGATTGGGCTGATTTAATCCTAACAATGACGGCCTCTCATAAACATGCAATTATTTTAGGTTTCCCTCATGCAATATCTAAAATTTATATGTACAAAGAGTTTGTGACCCCTGATGATATCAAAGATGTATCAGATCCGTACGGGGGAGATTTGTTTACATATGAAAGTACTTTTCACGAACTACAAGTATTAACAGATGGACTAGTGAACAAACTACAGGGGGAAATGAGATGAAAGAAAAAAAGAAAAAGCACAGTTTTGGACTACAAAAAAAGATTGTGTTATTTGTTACAATTTTAGCGCTGATTACATATACAACAAGTGCTCTATTTATTCGCTTCGTACAACCAATATTGTTTGATGGAGCAACAAATTCTTGGGGATTTGAGGTTGCCACCTATGCACTAGGAATATTCTGGTCCGGTGTTTTAGCCTATTTTTTCAGTGGGTTAATTATCAAGCCTTTATTCAACTTGGAAAAGGTAGCAATTTTAGCTTCAGAGGGAAAAATTGGGATAAATGTAGAAGTGCCGAAATCGAAAGATGAGATCCAGTCGGTAGCGATCGCATTTCAGTCCATGCTAGTAAATTTAAGAGAAATGGTGCAAAGTATTGAAGACAACTTTGATAAAACAAATAGAACGGTTCAACAGCTGTCGGTAGAATCATCTGCTGCTTCAGAACAAGCAGAAGCAATCGCTCATACAATAGCGCAAATCTCACAAGGTGCTGAGCACTCTGCCGTAGCGGTACAAGAAACAGCAGAATCAGTAGAGGATGTACGAGTACTAGCATCAGAAGTTAATTTACGTGCAGAAAAATCTTCCGAACAATCAAATGAAATGATTATAGGTTTATCTCAAACTAGAGAGGTAATTCAATCGTTAGTAAACGGGATCCAAAAAATTGCTACAGGCAGTGAAGCAGCACTTGGAAATGTTCATCAATTAGAAGAGAATGCGGGGAAAGTAGAAAGCATCATTCAATTGGTAGGAGACATTGCGGCACAAACGAATTTACTTGCGTTAAATGCATCTATTGAAGCAGCACGTGCTGGGGAGCATGGTAAAGGATTTGCTGTTGTAGCAGAAGAAGTTCGGAAACTAGCGGATGAAAGTGCTAAAGCCGTCCAAGGTATTTCTAAACTAATTTTAGCAATACAAACAGATGTGCAAACAGTTGTCCATCAGATGACGAACCAAGTCAGCTTTGCGGTTGGAGAGGCTAAACGAGTTTCTGAAACAAATGAAGCAATTGAAGGAATGTCTACGAAAATTCATGAGATGGCCGAATCGGTAGTGGAAATTTCATCATTAGTGGAAAAACAATTAACAAATATAGAAAGTACGGCTCGTCAGTCACAAGAAGTAGCGGCCATTGCTGAAGAAACATCTGCAGGAGCAGAAGAGGTGCGCAGTGCTACGGATGAACAAGCTCGTTCTATAGAACAAATTGAAGCAGTTTCATACGGGCTAAAAGAACAATCAGAAGAGCTATTTAAAGTGATCTCACAATTTGATCGAAAAACTATCTAATTCTGTTATACGTCAAGATTATAAAACACGGACATTATGATATTAAAATTAAAAATAGTTCGTTATTTTAGGGATAATTAATAAAAAAAGATTGATTTATTAAATAAATTTCAGAAATTAATAAAATTAAACATAAAAAACACAACTCATTATGCGTGAGTTGTGTTTTTTTATATAGAAAAATGGTATGATGATATGGAGTAAAAACAGAAAAGAGGGAACGAGTTGAAAATTGCAATTTCTTCCGATCATGGCGGAAATAATCTACGTCAGGAAATAATACAGCTACTTGAAGAATTAGGATTATCTTATGAAGATTTTGGACCGAAAAGTAACGATTCTGTTGACTTTCCGGACTTTGCTATGCCGGTAGCAGAGGGTGTGGCAAGTGGTAATTTCGATCGTGGTATTTTAATCTGTGGTACTGGTATAGGTATGTCAATTGCTGCAAACAAGGTAAAAGGTATTCGCTGTGCATTAGTTCATGATGTTTTTTCTGCGAAGGCTACTAGAAACCACAATGATTCCAACATTATCGCAATGGGGGAACGTGTTATTGGAGCCGGACTTGCAAGAGAAATAGTTTCGACTTGGCTAGCACAAGATTTTGAAGGCGGTCGTCATTTACGTCGTGTAGAAAAAATTACAGAAATAGAAAATGCATAGAAGAAGGGATTCCTGATGGAAGCAAAGAATTTGTGGGTAGAACAAATCGAACAGCTACTTTTAGAAGTGGAGCAGCAAATTGAGTTTCATGAAAATGATTTATTTGTCGTTGGATGTTCGACCTCAGAAATTATTGGTGAGAGAATTGGAACTGCAGGCGGATTAGAAGTAGCCGAGGTTTTATTCACCCCTTTACGAGCATTTGCAAATCGCAACAATATCCATTTGGCTTTCCAAGGATGCGAACACATTAATCGTGCCATTACAATGGAAAGAGCAACTCAATTACATTATAGATTGCCAGAAGTATCGGTAATTCCAGTAGTACGTGCAGGTGGTTCTATGTCTGCATATGCGTACACACATTTTAGTGACCCTGTTGTAGTCGAGCATGTTCAAGCACATGCAGGCATTGATATAGGACAAACCTTGATTGGTATGCAACTTCAACCTGTTGCAGTACCAATTTGCTTGTCCATTAAGAAAATTGGGGAAGCGATCGTTTTGATTGCGAAAACACGTCCTAAGCTAATAGGTGGAGAACGTGCATTTTACGGATGAATTTGGAGGAGGAACGAATAGTGGAGAAAATTTTATCACAAGATCCAGCAGTATATGAGGCAATGTTAGCAGAGAAAAAGCGTCAACAGTCGAATATTGAGTTAATCGCATCAGAGAACTTTGTATCAGAGGCGGTTATGGAAGCACAAGGCTCTGTCCTAACCAATAAATATGCAGAAGGTTACCCTGGTAAACGTTACTATGGTGGCTGTGAGCATGTAGATGTAGTAGAAAATATTGCACGTGATCGTTTGAAAGAAATTTTTGGTGCAGAACATGCCAATGTACAACCACATTCAGGTTCTCAAGCAAATATGGCGGTTTACATGACTGCATTGCAACCAGGTGACAAGATCTTAGGGATGAATTTATCCCATGGTGGGCATTTAACGCATGGTTCTCCTGTCAATTTTAGTGGTATTCAATATAATTTTATCGAGTACGGTGTTAACAAAGAAACGGAGCTAATCGATTATGAAGAAGTTCGTGGAATTGCACTAGAGCACAAGCCGAAAATGATCGTTGCTGGAGCAAGTGCGTACTCACGTACTATTGACTTCGCTAAATTCCGTGAAATTGCAGATGAAGTGGGCGCATACTTATTTGTAGATATGGCACATATTGCAGGTTTAGTTGCTGCTGGCCTTCATCCAAACCCAGTACCCCATGCACATTTCGTAACATCTACAACACATAAAACATTACGTGGACCACGTGGTGGCTTAATCTTAACGACAGAAGAGTTTGCAAAGAAAATTGATAAAACAATTTTCCCAGGAATTCAAGGTGGCCCATTAATGCACGTAATCGCAGCAAAAGCTGTTGCATTTGGCGAAGCGCAAAAACCTGAATTTAAAGAGTATCAAGCACAAGTCATTGCCAATTCAAAAGCATTGGCAGAAAGTTTAACAGAAGAAGGAATCCGTATTGTTTCTGGTGGTTCCGATAATCACGTCATGCTATTAGATGTATCTGCTCTTGGCCTAACGGGTAAAGTAGCGGAACATGTCCTTGATGAAGTTGGAATTACAGTCAACAAAAACACAATTCCATTTGATACGGCAAGTCCGTTCATCACATCCGGTGTCCGCATTGGTACACCAGCTGTGACATCGCGTGGATTTAAAGAAGCAGAGATGAAAGAAATTGCATCTATCATTGCTAAACTATTAAAAAATAATGAGGATGCAGAAGTATTAAAAGAAGCAAAAGAAAGAGTTGCAACTTTAACGAGTAACTTCCCATTATACGAATAACCTAATAAGCATTAAAGCCAGCTACGTAATTATTAGTAGCTGGCTTTAATTTTGAACACAAAAACTCTAGGGTGTACTTCTTTATTTGATTAAAATATAAGAATTTAATAATCAAAAAGTAAAGAGGGTGATGATGAATGTCAATGCAATTTAAAACTGGTTTTATCATCACGAATCCATGTGAAGCAAAAATCCAATTTTCTTTACTAATCCACAGTTCTAATCTTTCTCTATAAGTTATTTACATAAGTTATCGACAGCGAAATGAAAGTGGACAGAAGCTTAATCCAAGGATTCATAATCCGGGTGCTAAAACAATTGTCCAAACGCTAAACTACTCGCTAAAAACCTAAACTTAATCGTGGTGCTGAAGGAATAGAGACTATAGAACAGGTGGAAATATTGAATGATTTAAATTGTCCGGTTGGCTAAGGATTCTATTTTTTCAAACCTATGCCCTTAAATCAAATAGACGCAATATTAAAAACGTAGGATTACTGTTTGTATCCCGTGTTTTTTGTTATAATTAGTAGAATTTAAATAAAATAAAAGGAGATGCTGCTAGTATGCCGAAAGTATTTGTATTTGACCACCCTCTTATTCAACACAAACTTACATATATTCGCGATGTAAAAACAGGCACAAAAGAGTTTCGTGAATTAGTGGATGAAGTAGCTACACTTATGGCGTTTGAAATTACGCGTGAAATGCCATTGGAGGAAACAGAAGTAGAAACTCCAGTTCAACTAACAAAATCTAAAATTCTTGCAGGAAAAAAATTAGGAATAGTTCCTATTTTACGTGCTGGAATTGGAATGGTTGATGGAATTCTAAAGTTAATACCTGCTGCAAAAGTAGGGCATATCGGACTTTACCGCGACCCACAAACATTGAAGCCGGTTGAATATTACGTAAAATTACCTGCAGATGTTGCAGAACGTGATTTTATATTAGTAGATCCTATGTTAGCTACAGGTGGTTCAGCGATTGAAGCGGTAAACTCACTGAAATCACGTGGAGCGACAAGCATTAAGTTCATGTGTTTAATCGCAGCACCTGAAGGAGTAGAGGCTCTTCAACAGGCACATCCGGACGTAGACATTTATATTGCTGCTTTGGATGAAAAGTTAAATGATCATGGATATATTGTTCCTGGATTAGGTGATGCTGGAGACCGGTTGTTTGGCACAAAATAATAATTTCATAATTAATAACAATAAAAGTTTATTGTAGATTCTAAATTTGTCAATAAAATGTCGGAAAGTATCACTGTCTTAAGTTTTTCACTATAAGCAATTGACATCATTTTGCCCCTATTGTATGCTTACAAAGGATAATCATGATAGGGGTTTCATGCTTGAAACACTTGTAAGGTTAACTTTCTACTAGATTCACAGTTTTTACTTAATAAGGAAAAAATGTGAGGATTCTTTTTACGTCGTAACTGACGTCCTTTTAAAGGGGAAGCGTTATATTTCTGCGATTCTCTCACAGCTTAACGGTTCAACTCCTTCATAGGGATATGAATGGACGAAATATTAGAACCACTCCAGTATTATCAGTACTTACCCTTTTGTTTACTCTACAGTAGCATGTTTGGGGTAATTACGACCATTCGAAAATATGATTCAGGAGATTAAAGATCAATGCTAGAAATGCAACGTATATTTACGCGGCAAAAAAAGTACATATATTTTTTGCTCGCAGCTTGTGCGCTAGGTTGGGGTTTTACACCTTATTCGACAATTTTTGCAGGCTTGGCACTTGGTTCTTTATTTGGTCTGTATAATTTCTGGATTCTAGTCCGTAGAATGGAGAAATTTGATCGTGTGCTTGAAAGTGGAAAAGGACGAGCAGGTTTAGGTACAACATTCAGATTTGCGTCCGGTGTTGCAGCTGTAGCAATTGCAATTGCTCTTCCAGAGTACTTCCATCTTATCGGTACAGTTATCGGATTAATGATTCCCTATGTTCTGCTAGTAGTAGAACGTATTATGTTTCATGTAAAAAATCAGCAATGAGAATGTGAAAGAGAGGTGAATTAATCGTGGAACATGCAAATCCCACATTTGAACTTTTTGGGATGTACGGTAACTGGTCAAACATTTTAATGCTTGCGGTTACAACACTCATCGTATTTTTAATCGCATTTATTGCGACAAGAAATCTAAAGATGAAGCCAACAGGTATGCAAAACTTCATGGAGTGGATAATGGACTTCGTGAAAGGGATCATTAAAAGTAACTTCGACTGGCAAACAGGCGGACGATTCCATGTTCTTGGAATAACTTTTCTTATGTTTATCGCAGTAGCTAACGTACTAGGTCTTCCATTCTCGATATCATATGATGGAGTTCTTTGGTGGAAATCCCCAACTGCGGATCCGACAATTACCATGACACTTGCAGTGATGGTTATCATTTTAACGCACTATTACGGAATAAAGGCAAAAGGTATGAAGGGCTATGCAGTAGATACATACTTAAAGCCAATGCCGTTCTTATTCCCATTAAAAATTATCGAGGAATTCGCAAATACGTTGACACTTGGTCTACGTCTTTACGGTAATATCTATGCAGGTGAGGTTCTTTTAGGACTAATCGCAGGTTTAGCAACGTCCTCAGTATTTGGCTTTGTTGGAGCAATTATTCCAGCAATGGCATGGCAAGGATTCTCCCTATTTATAGGCGGTATCCAAGCATTCATTTTCGTTATGTTAACAATGGTTTATATGTCACATAAAGTGTCAGCAGACCATTAATATAACTGTTTAGATTCTTAAACAGAAAAAATAAAAACAACATTCCAAGGAGGAAATAAACAATGACAGGTTCAGTAGGATTATTAGCAGCAGCTATAGCAATCGGTTTAGGTGCACTTGGTGCAGGTATTGGTAACGGATTAATCGTTTCAAAAACAGTAGAAGGTATCGCTCGTCAACCAGAAGCACGTGGAGCTTTACAAACAGTTATGTTCATCGGGGTAGCATTAGTTGAGGCGATTCCAATTATCGCAGCAGTTATCGCTTTCATCGTATTAAACCAATAGTATTTATCGAAAAGCAGCAGGCACTATCTAGTGCCTGGAGCTAGACATACTACTTTTAAAAAATCTATGATGGCGGGTTTTACATCCGCCATTCTCTTTATGAATAACACAACATATGAACTAGAAAACAATGATTACTATTAAATAATAGAAGCAAGATCTCTTAATAGCGTTTGAAAGGAGTGAAACAATCGTGTCTTTTGATTACCTTGTACTTGGTGCTAGTGGCCATGATGGGTTGAATATTTGGGATATTTTAGCTACATTATTCTTCTTCATCTTACTTATGGCTCTATTGAAGAAAGTAGCTTGGGGTCCACTTATGGGGATTATGACTCAACGTGAAGAGTTAATCGCAAGTGAAATCGCAGCAGCTGAAAATAGCCGCGGGGAATCTCAGCGTTTACTTGAAGAACAACGTGACTTACTTAAAGAAGCACGTACGGAAGCATTAGCGATTGTAGAAAATGCGAAAAAGCAAGGCGATGCATCTCGTGAGGAAATTATCACAACTGCTCGTTCTGAAGCTATCCGTTTGAAAGAATCTGCTATCCGTGAAATTGATACAGAAAAAGAAAGAGCGATTGCAGCGGTACGAGAAGAAGTAGTTTCACTTTCAGTACTTGCAGCGTCGAAAGTTCTTGAAAAAGAAGTTTCGGAAGAAGATAATCGTGCGCTAATCGAGGCAACGATTGCGAAGGCAGGCGAAGTTAAGTGAGTAATTCAACTGTAGCTAAGCGTTATGCAATCTCTTTGTTCGAGCTAGCAACACAAAAAAATGTAGTACAAGCAGTCGAAAATGATTTACGTGAACTTAAAGTTGTTTGGAATGGCAACAAAGATGTGAAAACTTTATTTACGTCTCCAAAGTTATCTCTAGACAAGAAAAAAGAGTTAATTCGTCAAATCTTTACAAATGCGAACCCTATTGTTATTAATACACTTTTAGTGTTAATTGATAAGAAAAGATTAGCAGAAGTATCCGACATTATTTCTGAATTTATGATTCTTTCGAATGAAGCACAAGGTGTTGCGGAAGCGAAAGTATATACTACACGTGCACTTACAGAAGAAGAACGTGCAAACGTATCTACTGCATTTGCTAAAAATGTAGGTAAACAATCTTTAAATATTCAAAACATCGTAGATCCATCTATTATTGGTGGTATACGTGTTCAAATCGGAAACCGCATTTACGATAGCACTCTAAGCACAAAATTAGATCGCTTAAAACGTAACTTGATCGGTTAATATTATGAATTATGAGAGGTGACATACATGAGCATCAAAGCTGAAGAAATCAGTGTCTTGATTAAGCAGCAGATTGAGAATTACGAATCTGAGATGAAAGTTAGCGACGTAGGTACGGTTATCACGATTGGTGACGGTATCGCTCGTGCTCATGGCCTCGACAATGTCATGGCTGGAGAACTTTTAGAGTTCTCAACTGGTGTTTTAGGTATGGCACAAAACTTGGAAGCCAACAATGTTGGTATCGTTATCCTTGGACCATACACTGACATCAAAGAAGGCGATGAAGTACGTCGAACAGGCCGTATTATGGAAGTTCCAGTTGGTAAAGAATTGATTGGTCGCGTTGTAAATCCACTTGGCCAACCAGTTGATGGACTAGGTCCTATCGCAACTACAAAATCACGTCCAATTGAAAGTCCTGCACAAGGGGTTATGGCACGTAAATCTGTACATGAGCCGCTTCAAACAGGTATCAAAGCGATTGATGCACTTGTACCAATCGGACGTGGACAACGTGAGTTAATCATTGGTGACCGTCAAACAGGTAAAACATCTGTTGCAATCGATGCAATCCTAAACCAAGCAGACCAAGATATGATTTGTATCTATGTGGCTATTGGACAAAAGGAATCGACTGTACGTAACGTAGTAGAAACACTTCGTAAAAACGGTGCTTTAGAATACACTATCGTTGTAACTGCATCTGCATCACAACCTTCACCATTACTATACTTAGCTCCTTATGCTGGTGTAACTATGGCAGAAGAATTTATGTTCGATGGTAAGCACGTATTAATCGTTTATGATGATTTATCTAAACAAGCTGCTGCATACCGTGAACTTTCATTACTTCTTCGTCGTCCTCCAGGCCGTGAAGCGTATCCAGGGGATGTATTCTACTTACACAGCCGTCTTTTAGAACGTGCTGCGAAGTTAAATGAAACACTTGGTTCAGGTTCAATTACTGCATTACCATTTGTTGAAACACAAGCTGGAGATATCTCTGCTTATATTCCAACAAACGTAATTTCTATTACAGATGGTCAAATCTTCTTACAATCTGATTTATTCTTCTCGGGTGTACGTCCAGCGATTAATGCCGGATTATCTGTATCTCGTGTAGGTGGATCAGCACAAATTAAGGCAATGAAAAAAGTTGCGGGAACTCTACGTCTTGACTTAGCAGCATTCCGTGAGCTAGAAGCATTCTCTCAATTTGGATCAGATCTTGACTCTGCAACTCAAGCAAAACTTAACCGTGGTGTGCGTACAGTAGAAGTATTAAAACAAGACTTGAATAGCCCGATTAAAGTGGAAAAACAAGTTATGATTTTATATGCTCTAACACGTGGCCATTTAGATGATATTCCAGTAAAAGATATTACTCGTTTTGAAGCGGAACTTGGAACTTGGTTAGATTCAAACCACACAAACGTTTTAGATCATATTCGCACGACAAAAGACCTTCCATCAGATGAAGATATGAACAATGCAATTTCTGCATTCAAAAAAACTTTCGCTAAATCTGAATAATTTCTTTGTCTAAGTGAAAAAAACAAAAAGGTGGTGAAATACCAGTGGCATCATTACGCGACATAAAAAGTAAAATTACATCTACAAAGAAAACAAGTCAGATAACAAAAGCTATGCAAATGGTTTCTGCTTCTAAATTGAACCGTGCGGAGGAAAATGCGAAAGCATATGTTCCTTACATGTCGAAAATTCAAGAAGTAGTTGGAGCAATTGCATCAGGTACTAGTGATAGTGGACATCCAATGTTAACTTCCCGCCCTGTTAAAAAGACTGCATATCTTGTCATAACTGCTGATCGTGGATTGGCCGGAGCATATAACAGTAATGTTATTCGTGCTGTAGCTAATGCCATAGCAGAAAGACATTCTTCGAATGAAGAGTATGTAATCTTTGCAATTGGTCGTATGGGACGTGACTTCTTCCTAAAACGTGGTTCAAACGTAATTGGGGAAGTTGTCGGCTTACCAGACCAACCTGCTTTTGCTGATATTAAAGAAGTTGCTCGCAAAGCTGTTGGTATGTTCACGGATGGTACATATGATGAACTTTATATGTACTATAACCACTTTGTCAGTGCCATCTCTAGTGAAGTAACAGAGAAAAAGGTACTGCCACTTACGGATATTGCAGTAGAAACAGGCGCAACTGCTTCTTATGAATTTGAGCCTTCACCTGAAGCAATTCTAGAAGTATTACTTCCACAATATGCGGAAAGCCTGATTTTCGGTGCATTACTCGATGGTAAAGCCAGTGAGCATGCTTCTCGTATGTCTGCGATGAAATCCGCGACAGACAATGCAGCTGATATGATCAGCAGTTTAACATTAGTATATAACCGTGCACGTCAAGCAGCGATTACGCAAGAAATTACGGAAATCGTCGGCGGAGCTTCGGCTTTAGAATAGTTTAAGATAGAAAGTAAGACAGGAGGGAACAGTAGTGAACAAAGGACAAGTACTACAAGTAATGGGTCCAGTTGTCGACGTTAAGTTTGACAATGGCCATTTACCAGCTATCTATAATGCACTAACTGTAGCGATTGAACGTCCAAACCAAGCGCCTACAACTTTAACATTAGAAGTAGCGTTACACTTAGGAGATGACTCTGTTCGTACTATTGCAATGTCATCTACGGACGGCCTTAAGCGTGGTACAGAGGTATTCGATGCTGGTGCAGCAATTTCTGTTCCAGTTGGTAATATTACATTAGGACGTGTATTCAACGTGCTTGGTGAGGTTATTGACTTAGGAGAAGAAATTCCAGTGGAAGATCGTCGTGATCCAATCCACCGTCAAGCGCCAACATTTGAAAACCTTTCAACAGAAGTTGAAATTCTTGAAACAGGTATCAAAGTAGTAGATCTACTAGCTCCTTATATTAAAGGTGGTAAAATCGGTCTATTCGGTGGTGCCGGAGTAGGTAAAACTGTTCTTATTCAAGAACTTATTAATAATATTGCTCAAGAGCATGGCGGTATTTCTGTATTCGCTGGTGTTGGAGAGCGTACGCGTGAAGGAAATGACTTATTCCACGAGATGAGCGATTCAGGCGTTATTAAGAAAACAGCAATGGTATTCGGTCAAATGAATGAGCCACCTGGCGCACGTATGCGTGTTGCCTTAACTGGTCTTACAATGGCAGAATATTTCCGTGATGAACAAGGTGCAGACGTACTTCTTTTCATCGATAATATCTTCCGTTTCACGCAAGCAGGTTCTGAGGTTTCAGCACTATTAGGTCGTATGCCTTCTGCAGCTGGTTACCAACCAACACTTGCAACTGAAATGGGTCAATTACAAGAGCGTATCACGTCAACAAATACTGGTTCAGTTACATCTATCCAAGCGATTTATGTACCAGCCGATGACTATACGGATCCAGCTCCTGCAACAACTTTCGCTCACTTAGATGCGACTACAAACTTAGAACGTAAATTATCTGAGATGGGTATTTACCCAGCGGTAGATCCTTTAGCTTCTTCTTCACGTGCGCTTTCTCCGGAAGTCGTAGGTCCAGAGCATTATGAAGTAGCACGTCAAGTGCAATATACTTTACAACGCTATAGAGAGCTTCAAGACATTATCGCAATCTTAGGTATGGATGAATTAGGTGATGAAGACAAGCAAGTAGTTAACCGTGCTCGTCGTATTCAGTTCTACCTATCTCAAAACTTCCATGTTGCAGAACAATTTACAGGTCAAAAAGGTTCATACGTTCCAGTTAAAGAAACTGTTGAAGGATTCAAACAAATTCTTGAAGGAAAATATGATCATTTACCAGAAGATGCATTCCGTTTAGTTGGACGCATTGAAGAAGTTATAGAAAAAGCGAAAAGCATGGGCGTAGAAGTATAATAAATCGGACCAGGAGGTAAAAATATGAAGACACTTACAGTCAATATTGTCACTCCCGACGGCCCGGTATACGATTCTGAAGTAGACATGATTATCGCAAAAACAGCATCTGGTGAAATCGGTATTTTACCTGGCCATATTCCAATGGTTGCACCACTTGTAGTAGGTGCAATAAAATTGAAAAAAGAGGCAAAAACAGAGTACGTAGCAGTAAGCAGTGGATTTGTAGAAGTTCGACCTGAAAAGGTATCGATCTTAGCAACATCTGCTGAGGTTGCTTCAAGTATCGATTTAGCTCGTGCTAAAGAAGCGATGAAACGTGCAGAAGAACGTATTCAAAGTAAACAAGACTCGGTCGATCATAGCCGTGCTGAGCTTGCATTGAAACGTGCGATGAATCGTATCAACGTTCATGAGGGTAATTTTTAAGTTTATTTCTTTATGGAATAACTTTAAAGTCTCTGGCGGTAGCCACAGATTATATTTATCTTGCTAAAGTAGCTCGATGAAAGATTGTTAGCTTACACTTGTAGGCTAACAACTCTATATAATTGTGATCTAATAGCCTAGGCGTATTTGATTTAAAATAAAGCGGGCAGAATTCTTTCTGTCTGTTTTTTTTTACTATTGCCTAAAATAGGAGGAATATAAATGGGATTATTAAGTAGTGAACAAGCACTAATCGCAATACTTGCTAATGTCTTTTTTATTGGAATATCTTTCTATGCGTTACAGGCATTAATGATGGACAAGATAATAAAGAAAAATCGTGTGTTTCAAGCACAATTATTTTATATTTTAGCAAGTATTATGATTGGCTCCATCGTCGCAAATTTTTTCTTGAATCTGACAAATTGGTCAAACCAGCTTCCATTTTTGTTTAACTAAACAGATCCTATATGCTCATGCAAATTATGGGAAAGTTTGTATGAGCATGTAGAATCTGCACGTATTTCCTGGGAAATTTTTTTTTGAGATAGGTTTACTAGCCTACCCTATGGGTATTTTAAAATTATCTACACGAAATGGCTGGGTAATACGTATAATAGAACAAGAAAAATAATCGAAAAGCTCAAAAATAGTGTTTTAGATGCTTGTATGTAGTCGAATTACGTTGTATGATGAATATTGTTTTGAATACCTAAAAAATGACATCATACGTATTCTTTTATATAAAGCAAATGGATAATGAACGCGGAGGGAAAGTAGTGGACAAAATTGTTGTTAAAGGCGGCCAAACGTTAAACGGGAAGGTACGAGTAGAAGGTGCAAAGAATGCTGTACTACCAGTACTAGCTGCAGCTCTACTAGCTACTAAAGGCAAAAATGTTATTAAAGATGTACCGACACTTGCAGATGTTTTGACTATTAATGAAGTTCTGAAAAGTTTAAATACAGAAGTAATTTATAATCCTGAAAAAAATGAAGTAATAATTGATTCTCAAGAAAAGTTATCTAGTGAAGCCCAATTCGAGTATGTACGTAAAATGCGCGCATCTATACTTGTTATGGGTCCAATTTTAGCGCGAAATGGTTTTGCTCGTGTAGCTCTTCCAGGAGGTTGTGCAATTGGATCACGTCCGATTGATCAGCATTTAAAAGGTTTTGAAGCAATGGGTGCTGTAATTTCCTTTGGACATGGTTTTGTTGAAGCAACTACTAAGGGACGCCTACAAGGTGCTAAAATTTATTTAGATGTTCCAAGCGTAGGTGCTACTGAAAATATTATGACAGCTGCAGCATTAGCAGAAGGTACAACAATTATCGAAAATGCTGCTAAAGAACCGGAAATTGTCGATTTAGCTAACTTTATCAATGAGATGGGCGGTTCGGTAAAAGGTGCAGGAACCGACACTATTCGAATTGAAGGAGTAGAAGAATTACACGGCACAGAGCACCATATTATTCCGGATCGAATTGAAGCTGGAACATTTATGGTAGCTGCAGCTATTACAAAAGGTAATGTCCTTATTGAAAATGCAGTACCTGAACATATGACAGCACTTATATCTAAAATGCAAGAAATGGGCATTGAAATTACCGAAGAGGACCATGGTCTTCGTGTAAGTTCTGGAGGAGATCTTAAGTCAGTTGACATCAAAACGATGCCACATCCTGGTTTCCCAACAGATATGCAATCTCAAATGATGGCATTAATGATGACTGCTCACGGAACTGGCATCATTACAGAAACCGTATTCGAAAATCGTTTCATGCATGTGGAAGAGTTCCGCAGAATGAATGGTAACATGAAGATCGAAGGCCGTTCTGTAATAATGGAATCCCCATCTGACCTACAAGGCGCAGAAGTTGCAGCAACCGACCTTAGAGCGGCAGCAGCACTTATTATTGCAGGATTAGTGGCTGAAGGAATTACACGCGTTACAGAGCTGTATCACCTCGATAGAGGATATGTCGATTTTGATAAAAAATTAGCGGCATTAGGTGCAGATATCGAACGCATCGGTAGCGAATCCTCAGAGAAAGCAGTACAATTAGTATAATACTATATGAAAAGCACTTTACATTTATACATGTTAAGTGCTTTTTTAGTGTCAAAAAATTATAGTTTCGTGAGTAAATGATCAATCAGCATGGGTGACCATGTCTTCCGCCAGTATGTGGACCCAGACCCAGCGAGCTCTCACCGATGTCTGCGAGTAAGCGAATAAATGTCTTATCCAAAGGTCAGAGAGATTAAAACTAATCTCCGCATCGATAAATCTAGGTTTGCTATATGCGAGAATCATCTTCAGAGCAAGTATATTTTTGTAAAACTTAACATCCTCTTATATAGATTATCTTCTAATCTAATCATCAGTCTCTTAATATGTGCATATAGTAACTCTATGAAACAAAACATACTCTTTATAATCCTATGCATAGCCCTCCTGTTTTTGCCGTTTTTATTAATAAAAGAAAAACCACAAGAAGAAACGGTACCATCGCCAACATCGGAACTCGAAATTGCTTGTCCAATACTAATCGAAGTGAAAGGGGTTAAGGAGAAGATTCCTTTAGAAACTTATGTTCTTGGTGTAGTGGCAGCTGAAATGCCTGTTACATTTCATGAAGAGGCATTAAAAGCGCAGTCTATAGCAGCAAGGACATATGTATTAAGAGATACGAAATATGGTCAAAAACCAATAGACAAAACAGTTTTAAAGCAAGTGTACGTTAGTGAGGAAGATCGGAAGAAAAAGTGGGGGGAGTCCTTCCAACAATATGAGGACAAACTTAAAAAGGTCATCGCTGCGACAGAAGGAGAAATTATTGTCTATAAAGACCAACTAATAACAGCGATGTTCTTCTCTTCAAGCAACGGTCAAACAGAAAGTGCGGAAAATTATAGCGGTAATTCTATTCCCTACTTAGTCTCTGTTCCGAGTGAATCGGAGGAACTATATGCTCTAAATAGAACAAAGCAATTTGAATTTACCCATGGAGAATGGTCAAAAGCTTTTAATATGAAATGGACAGTAAACATACCTAAAACTTTTAAAATGACAAAAACTGATACGGACCGAGTAGAATCTGTTCAGATGAATGGTAAGACATGGACAGGCCGTGAAGTTCGAACACTTTTAGGACTACCCTCTACTGACTTCACCGTAACTTTTCAGTCTGATAAAGTAATAGTTAACACGGTTGGATATGGACACGGCGTGGGGATGAGTCAGTACGGTGCGGAAGTGCTTGCAAACGATTCTGTATTGGCAACCGACATTTTACTTCATTATTACAAAGGTACAGAAATAAAAAAATTCTCACCATGTTTAAAATCTCCTTGATTTGCAAACAATGCAAATAGAGGTGATGAAAATGAGAGAAGAACAAAAGAACAATACTTCTCAGAAGAAGAACAATAATACCCCGAAAAAGCCATGGTTTTGGCCGCTGATTTATGCAGGTTTTTCGGTAGCTTTTGTAGGTATGATTTGGGGCTATAATGTGTACGTCAGCGATGATTCTGTAAAGGACTCAGAATGGACAGATGCTAGTAAGGATCCCAACTCAGTAACGATTGAAACAAATGCCCAAGCAGAATCGATGAAATACCCTTTTAAAGAGACTCTGCTAGATAACGTGGAAATCGTACAGCATTTTTACGATATGGAAGCGGATGAGTCGACCCGAGAAAAGTCTATACTCGTATTCGATCATAGTTATGTTATGAATACAGGCGTATCTCTAACTATGAATAGTGAACCGTTTGAAGTAGTTGCAGCTATGAGTGGAAAAGTAGAAGCAGTCAATTTAGATCCATTTGTTGGGGATGAAATCGTCTTGTCACATGCAAATGGTATGGTAACCAAATATCGCTCAGTCACTGGTATTCTAGTAAAAGTCGGAGACGTGGTTGAACAAGGAGACTCACTTGCAACGGCTACAGAGAATGAATGGAACCCAACAGCTGGAGTTCATTTACAATTTGAAGTACTGCAAGATGGTGTTTTAGTAAATCCAGAGACCTTGCTAGCATTTTAATTCATAATAACTAAAGCGTATGCATAAATTGATGGAAAGTGTTCCTTTACTAACGAAAGGAAGAGTTAGTGCACGAAACGATTCGTCATAGATGCATACGTTTAGGTGAAATGGTCATTGAGACTAAAAAAACTGTCCGTGCAATCGCAAGCACAACCGGTCATTCCAAAAGCACTGTGCACAAGGATTTGACGGAAAGACTCCACTTAGTAGATCCGCAATTGGCAAAAGAAGTAAAAGAAATTTTAGCGTATCATAAATCTGTCAGGCATTTACGAGGTGGAGAAGCGACGAAAAGAAAGTGGAAAACTAGAAAAGAAGATAGAAGAGGTCGTGATTAGTAACTGATCACGGCTTTTTCTTATTGTTTCTTAATAGATTCAATTAATAAAAGCTTGCTAAATAACAAAATGAAAAGTTGGGTTCAGTTCCAGTTGCGCTCTTTCCGCATGGGAAGCTAGGTGAGATTTCATCTGTTTCACTCATTCTGCTTCAGCCACAGTGCTCGTCCACTCCTCTCCATAAAGTCAATTCTTTAACTTTATTCTGTCCAAACTCTTATAAAATTAACTCATCTGGAAATAAATCTATAGTTGCACATCATAGTAGTTATTTAGACACAAGTTTCATGCCAATTTTTCACAAAATTAATTGTTAAATAACGTGTATTTCTAAAAGAACTATGATAAAATTTAAAGTTAGAAACAGATCGACTAATATACATAATGGTTTTAGCAAGGAAGGAGAAACATCATTAATGTTTGCAAAGGATATAGGAATAGATTTAGGTACAGCAAATGTTTTAATACATGTAAAAGGAAAAGGGATTGTTTTAAATGAACCCTCAGTCGTTGCTATAGATAGAAACACAAAAAAAGTACTTGCTGTTGGTGAAGAAGCAAGACAAATGGTCGGAAGAACTCCAGGGAATATAATAGCAATTCGACCACTACAAGATGGTGTAATTGCTGATTTTGACGTGACAGAAGCAATGCTTAAGCATTTTATCAATAAATTAAACGTAAAAGGATTCTTATCCAAACCCCGTATTTTAATCTGTTGCCCAACAAACATTACTAGTGTAGAACAAAAGGCGATACGTGAAGCAGCAGAGAAGTCTGGTGGCAAGAAAATCTATTTAGAAGAAGAACCAAAAGTAGCAGCAATTGGAGCGGGAATGGATATTTTCCAACCAAGTGGTAATATGGTCGTTGATATCGGTGGAGGTACAACAGATGTTGCAGTACTTTCCATGGGAGATATCGTTACAAGTGAATCGCTTAAAATTGCGGGAGATGTTTTTGATAATGACATTCTCCAATATATTAAAAAAGAGTATAAGCTTCTAATAGGGGAACGTACTGCAGAAAATATTAAAATTGAAATAGGTACTGTTTTCCCAGGCAGTCGCCATGAAGAGATGGATATTCGTGGGCGAGATATGGTCACTGGACTTCCTAGAACAATAACAATTGGTTCGGAAGAAATAGAAAAAGCATTACGAGAATCGGTGTCGGGTATTGTCCAAGCTGCTAAAAATGTATTAGAGAAAACACCACCTGAGCTATCCGCTGATATTATTGATCGCGGAGTGATTATAACAGGGGGCGGAGCACTTTTACACGGAATGGACCATTTGTTGATGGAAGAGTTAAAAGTACCGGTATTCATTGCTGAAAACCCAATGGATTGTGTCGCAATAGGAACTGGGATTATGTTAGATAATATTGACAAAATATCAAGAAGATAAATGCACGGTATCTGCGGAGCGAAAAAATGCCCGTATGTTTATTACATTAGATAGAGGAGGTTTTTTTATGTTCCGTGGATTTACTACAGTTGCATCAGGAATGATTGCACAACAGCGTCGAACAGAATTATTAACAAATAATATGGCAAATGCAAATACACCAGGTTTCAAAGCTGATCAATCGACGATACGCTCATTTCCTGAAATGCTTATGTCAAGACTGGGACCAACTCAAATTCCAACTAAGGATCCTATTAGTGGCAAATATGATTCTCAAGTTGGGGCTTTAAGTACAGGTGTATATATGCAAGAAACAATGGCATTGATGTCTCAAGGCCAACTTCTGCAAACAGACTTAAATACAGATATAGCACTAATCGATGGTTCCCTGCCAGTGGATGAAGAAACAGGACAAACAGGAGCCGTGTTTTATCGTTTGCAGCATCCTACTGAGGGAGAGGCATACACGCGAAATGCGAATTTCACACTAGATGGTACAGGATATTTAACGAATCCCCAAGGACTACATGTTTTGGATTCAGAAGGTCAACGGATTCAGCTACAAAATGATGATTTCCAGGTAGATTCAAGTGGTCAGATTTTAGTAGATAATGTGGCAGTAGCCAGAATTGGTGTATCTTTTTCTAGTCAACCAAATACACTTGTAAAGCAAGATAATGGACTATACCGATCAGTTGATGGTACTAATCTCCCATCTGCTTATGAGATAGATAATGTTACTTTTACGATGCAACAAGGGTATATTGAAGGTTCAAATGTGGACACTGCTAGAACAATGACTGATATGTTAACTGCGTATCGTGCATTTGAAGCAAACCAAAAAGTACTTCAAGCCTACGATAGAAGTATGGACAAAGCTGTTAACGAAGTAGGTCGTGTGAATTAATAAAGCTATTACAAACTTTAACAATGAAAAGAGGTAGGCTTAAATGCTACGCACGTTGATTACAGCTACGAACACAATGTCACAATTGCAAAGTCAAATAGATATCATTGGGAATAACCTTTCCAATACTGGTACGCATGGCTACAAAGCAAAAGATGCTAAATTCCAAGAACTATTATATCAACAATACAATAATGATAAATTAGATAAAGTCGAAAGAGATTCACCTATAGGAATTCGCTACGGTGTTGGTGCAGCACTTGCGCAGACGCAAATGAACTGGAAGCAAGGTAGTCTCCAATCTACCGACCGTAATTTAGATTTTGCTTTTCAAGAGCCAAAGCAATACTTTAATGTGCTTATGCCGGATGGAGAAAACCGACAACAGACAGCTTATACGCGTCAAGGTGCCTTTTATGTTTCGCCAATGGAGAATGGACAGCTTATGCTAGTGAATGGTGATGGTTACCCAGTCGCTAATGCTAGTGGACAAGCAATAACTATTCCGGATGGTGTTACGGATTTTAGTATAAATGAAACAGGAATTCTAACAGCAACATATCCAGACGGGACTATACAGCAACGTGAATTAGCGGTTTCTGTACTACAAAAACCAAATGCGATGGAGCAATTATCTGGAACATATATTGCAATGCCAAATAACCTAGAAGAATTAGGGTTAAACGCAGAGGATATTATGACAGATTTACAAGGTGCAAACCGTGAGGAAATAGCTATGGCAAATGGTATGTTAGAGTTGTCTAATGTGGATACATCTAAAGAGATGACAGACCTAATGACAGCACAACGTTCTTATCAGTTCAATGCTCGTTCTATTACAATAGCGGATCAGATGATGGGACTTATTAATGGCATTAGATAATTATTTGTGTAAGGAGTTGTGTTTATGACAGAAGAAAGTAAAATTTCTGCTAGACAACAGCGTAGATTAGAAAAAGGGCAAGAAACAATAAAGACAGCTGGAAAAAATGGGACAACCAAATGGGTACAAATCCGAATGTTCCCCATATGGTTGCGTATACTATTTGTAATTTTACTCTTAGTTGGAGCAGGTATGGCAGGATTAATGGTAGGTTATGGTCTACTAGGCGAAGGCGATCTGAAAAATGCATTAAAATGGGAAACCTATCAGCATATGATTGATATTAAAGATGGCAAATAATAACGATGATTTATTGGGGGATGATTCTATGTTAACAACAGAGCAAGTTCAAGCAATTTTACCGCATCGCTACCCATTTCTTATGATAGATAAAATTCTAGAATTAGAAGAAGGTAAACGTGCGGTAGGGCTAAAAAATGTAACGATTAACGAAGAATTCTTCAATGGTCATTTTCCAGGATATCCAGTAATGCCTGGGGTACTAATCGTAGAAGCTCTTGCTCAAGTAGGAGCTGTCGCTGTTCTTCAAATCCCAGAAAATAAAGGAAGACTTGCGTTCTTTACTGGAATTGACAATTGTCGATTTAAGCGCCAAGTGAAACCTGGCGACCAGCTGAAATTAGAAGTTGAATTAACAAAACTTCGTGGGCCAATGGGAAAAGGTCACGGAATCGCAACAGTAGATGGAGAATTAGTCTGTGAAACAGACATACTTTTTGCATTAGGACCAATTGTAGAAAACAACTAGTAATAGTATTTCACATCTATGTTAATCTATACTGTAAATGCTTTCTTGCAAAAACAGGCATAAATGCCATTGGATAGTTCCTTTTTTCTTGGATAACCTATCGTAAGTCACAAATTAGTGATGATGATATCTAAGAAAGGAGGAATTTTTTTATGTGGAAAAAAGTCATTCCTACTGTAGCGTTATGTTCTTTTCTATTAGTTGGGTGTAACAACAATGATGATGATGTAATTCCTGACAACAACGAAACTCCAATGGAGGATGTTCGTGACGATGTTAATACTCCATCACCGAACACAAACAACGGAATGGATAACGGTGGGAATGGAACCGTAAACGATGGCAACATCAACGGGGGAACTAACAATAATGGAACAATGGACAATGGGACAATGAACGGCGAGCCAGGTATCAATGATAATGTTGATGGTACTGGAACGGATAACGGAAATGTACCTAACGATGGCAAATGGATTAAAGAACCAAGCACAGACCACGATGATGACGAGTTAATTGATGATAAAGATTCTAATAAATAGTGATTGAATGATCAAAAAAGATGCTGACTCCTAAAAATTAGGGTCAGCATCTTTTTTAATGGGAAAAGATCCCATATAGGAAGTAAGTCAAATAAATTAAGCAAGTAAAATCATCAGGACCGCGAATAAACAAAATATTAACGCAAGTAAAAAAATATATAGTTTGCCCTAATAAAATTTACAACAAAAAAATCCCGGCAGTGTTTCACAGGGATTTCGCTATCTCAAAATTATTAATCATCCTTTAAGGCAGGTCGTGTTTTCATATCGCTTTCAAACTTAGAAAGTAAATCTTCACCCGTTAAGCCGTCTTCGATTAGTTCTGCTAGCAATGACTCAGCATACTTTCTTCTGACGCGTTTTAGCGTACCTCTAAGCAACACAGATAGATGATCGCCGATTTGTTTCACAGAATAGGTTACCACTTCAAAATGAGCAGGCTCATTTTCTGGATAGGAGATTATCACTTTCACAACATATACCTTATTAGACATTTTTAATTCATTGAAAAATGCTTCGTAATTTTGGTCCGTAAATAGTTCTAAAATCCATGAACGGCTAGAGTTTTCTTGGTTAATAACGATACCATCTTCAATGGCTATTGGAACTTCTTCATGATCTGAAATAATACTCACTGAAATCATCTTGAATGTTTTCATGCACAAATCCCCTTTGGAAAAGCATTAATTAGTTCTTATTATAACATAGGTAATTCAGTGGAAAAAAATAATTGTACAAACTACCAAAATAGCATTATTGAAAAGTTCAAAAGCATCTATAGGTGGAGTTATAAAAAAAGAGGTTTTAAGAATGCTATTTTTAGCCTGAAAACGGGTTGGAAAATGAATTGTTAGCTTTTGCCAACAATTTATACTGACAGTATGATAGTGCTAACAGTAAAGGAGGTGACAGATTGAACACTGTTTCAATAATCGGACGTATGACTAAATCTCCACAATTAAAGCATTTATCTGAGGGGAGAATGCAAACGAATTTCATCGTCGCGGTAAATAAAAGCTATAAAAATGATGAAGCGGACTTTGTATTATGTACAATTTGGGGGAAGCTCGCGGAAACAACAGTTAAGTATTGTGGCAAAGGGTCGCTGGTGGGGATAACAGGCAGACTCAATACAAGGTCATATGAGAAGGAAGCTGGAGCACGGGTATTCATTACAGAAATAGTTGTGGAGGACATCCGATTTTTAGCAACAAAGAAACGAGACGAGGAACAACCAGGACAATCAATAAAGGCGAATAGTGAGAGTGATTTTGAATTTCCAGTAACACCAAACCAACTACCAGTTTAATGATTGATAAGACCGCAATCTTAGTCAATGATTATCCAAAGAGGAAAAACCCTGACCAAAAAATTTATTGGTCAGGGTTTTAATAAAAACGTTTAAATTGACAATGTCAGTAATTCTTTAATATCATTATCCGACATTTCAGTGATCCACTGACTAGAATGGATTAACTCCTCTGATAAAGCTTGTTTCTCGACGAGTAACTTATCAATTTTCTCTTCAATTGTACCAATCGTGATGAACTTATGGACATGTACAAAGTTTGTCTGTCCAATACGATAAGCACGATCTGTCGCTTGATTTTCTACTGCAGGATTCCACCAACGATCGGCATGGAGTACATGGCTAGCAGCAGTCAGATTTAAGCCAGTTCCACCAGCCTTCAAGGAGAGTAGGAATATTGGAAACTCTTTAGCCTGGAATGCTTCTACCAAATGATCACGCTGATTTTTAGGCATACTACCAGTCAAAAATGGAGCATCGATTTCATATAGCTCCGTTAAACAATGCTGAAGCAAATGACCCATTCCAATATACTGAGTAAAGATTAGACATTGCTCTCCACGTGCTGCAATCTCACCAGCAAGTGTCACAATTTGAGCTAATTTTTCAGAACGCTTAAGCATATCCTCCGCATCATCAAATGGCTCTTTTAAGTAAAGGGCAGGGTGATTGCAAAGCTGTTTCAACTTACTTAACATTTTCAGGATGAGACCTTTTTTCTCAAATCCAGTCAATGTGTCAATCTTGCTGACAGTTTCTTGTATAAGCGATTCATATAAAGCAGCTTGCTCTGTAGTAAGCGCACAGTACTCTCGTTGCTCCAACTTTTCAGGTAAGTTAAGCAGAAGTTCAGGATCTTGTTTCGTTCTTCTTAGTAAGAATGGTTGAATTTTAAGACGTAATTTATGTTTCGTAGCGTCGGAATTATCTCGTTCAATAAGTGCTATATAATTTTCTTGGAACTTACGGAACGAGCCCAAATAACCTTTATGGATAAAGTCAAAGATCGACCATAGTTCGGATAATCTATTTTCCACGGGTGTCCCAGTTAAAGCGATATGATGACCACCTGTTAACTTGCGAATAGCACGAGATTGTTTTGTATGCATATTTTTAATGTTCTGTGCTTCATCTAAAGTAACACTGGCCCATGTGATTTCTGTAAGTGATTCAATATCCTGCATGGCAGTTCCAAATGTAGTAAGAACAACATCACTTGTTAAATCGATTTCTTTTGTTCGTGAAGAACCATAATGTGTCTGCACTTTAAGTGAAGGTGCAAACTTCGCAATTTCTTTTTGCCAGTTTCCTAACACAGAAGTTGGACAAATAATAAGCGAAGGGGTAGGCTGTTCTGTATTCTCATGGACATGCAGAAGGTAAGCTATCAACTGCACTGTTTTTCCAAGGCCCATATCATCTGCAAGGCAGGCGCCGAATTTTTCATTTCGCATGAAGACAAGCCACTCCAACCCTTGCTGTTGATAAGGGCGTAAAGTAGTCAATAAGTTAGGAGAGATTTCCACTGCAGGAAATCCTTTTTTCTCTGATAGCTGTGTCATTATCGTTTGCAAGGACTTTTGCATTTCAAATGCAAACAACGGATCTACATCCGTTTCCTCATCGTCATCAAGTGCAAGAGCAAGTTCTTCAGGAATTTCACGGAACAGCAACTCTTTTACTGTCCAATTCTCATCCTCTGATTTTCTTATAAGCTCTCGAACTTCATGCATCCATGCGGAATCAATACGGAACCATTCATTGCCAGCTTGTATAAACGAACGATTTTCAGTGACCATTTGTTGGAACTCATCAGCTGAAATCTCTTGTCCGTTCAAAGAAAAACTCCAGTTAAATTGCAGTATCTCATTTAAGCCAGCAGTAGTTTTATATGAATTGGCTGTCTTAGCGACTGTTTTTACACGCATTTTTGTATCCTTAACCGCTTTAAGCCAAGCTGGAAGAACTACCTCGAATCCTAGTGCTTGAAGTTTTACTAAGTCATCGCGAAGAAACATTCGCACTTCTTCATCTGTTAATGTAGAAGAATAGAATGTCTCTGTATTAGTTCGATCAATCGAAGAGATAAGAGAAAATATCTTCGACTGTGTTTCCTCTATATAATCACTAAATTCACTCCATTTATCTGGAAGTGCTTCGCTAATAGCTAATGATTTTTTCCGATATGCAGGTGTCCAATAAACACTGCTTTTCTTTCCACGGACTACAGTTTCTAGAAGCCATGTATCCTCCATTGCCTCTGGTTCTGACAATCTCAGTGCGACAAGTAAGCTTGGATGTGTAGTCTGAGACTTTATTGGCCATCCTCCACGTTGGAAAAATGGTATTAGTGCTTCTACATCCTCCATAGTTAAACCAGCTTGGAACAGTTTTTGTTTAACAGCGTTCACAAGGAGTGTTTGCCCTTTGTCAGTAATTGGAGCAGTAACTTTAAGTTCGCTTTCTTCTATATTTATGAAATCCCATAAGTCAGGAGTTGCCCAAACCTTTGCAGTTTCTTTAAAAATATCTAGCCATTTATTCGAATCATCATTGACACCATCAAACACTGTGAATGGATGCAATTTTCTAGAAAAAAGTTCGACTAATTCAACAGGTGATGCAATTAGTGCATTATCTTCTATTTGAGCGTTTAGACCGAAAAAACTTTCCCGGTGATTCAAATATAAGGACGGTACCCATTTTTCAGCAGGTACAGTGATCGAGGCTAAGCGAAAGTGTCCGTTTTCTAAAGGATGAACATTTAAAGGGAATTCTTTTGTAATAGATAAAGGCTGAGTCATAGTGGCAGGTTTCCTTTCTCTATTTCTTGTTGCAAAGCACGAAGACGACGATACTTCTCGCGAACATTTTCTACGTAAGCATTCCAATAGTCAATGTCATTCGATTTTTTAGCTACTTGTTTCATTTTTTTCCAGATTCGGACAGCTTGTTTATAGCTATAACGGTTTTTCTCCTGGATGAAACGCATTGCATAGTCATGATAAAGTGGAAGTAATACATCTGGAGCTTCTTCCTTAATAACCGAAAGTCCACAGGCTTCTGCATACTCCAATGAGGAATTAGCGGATTGATGAAGTGCCATCCAATCATAGTAACGCTTTTCCTTAATGAGTAAATTCGAATAAGACTGCAAACCATACAGTCCAAATGATTGATATAATTTTTCTAACTCTGCAGGGTGCAACTGAACCGTATCAAATAAAAGTTCTAATCGACGGATGAGTATAACACGAGATGGATTTTGTATAAATTCGTTTAAATAATAAGAGACGTGAGGCAGTAGCTGTCGTGCCAAGTTTGTTCCTAACTCTTTTTTTCCCGTTTGAAGTGCTTTTTCACATACTTCCACCCACTCAAGTAACTGGTTTCCTTCCATTTTCTCCGCAGCTAATAATAGTTCATCAGTCATGGATAAAGTTAAGTAAAAGTATGGAAGTACCATATTTAATGGAATACCATCTTCTATAGTTTCTAATGCTTCTAAATATTTTACTTCTTTCAGACGTTTATTTTTGTCTGTTACGAGTGCCTCCCAAAAGGATAGATACACTTGCTTTCGGTAATGTACAAGGTTTTCCATGTCAAAGTAAAAATGCTGAACTCTCACCATTATTTCTTCATAAAAAGGATCTGCTGCAAACATTCGCGGCTTCGAAGATAATTGGTTTAAATGATCATTAAGCTCATCTAGATACTCATTTAAAAAGTGAAGAACTCGATTTTGCATATTTGACTGTGCAAGAGGTTCAATATAAGGCCAAGATTTTATGAGGATAGAAAGTTCTACATATATGTCGAAAATAGGCTGCCATTCACGTTCAAATGGGCGTGACTTTCGAATTTGCGATTTTAAATCATGAATAGCAAACTCAAGTAAATAAAAACTAGTTGGTGGGTAATTCGAAATAAATTTACGGAAAAAGTTTTCGACTATAATATCCCAGCTTCTAGGACTACGTTCATCTTTTAGTAAAGTCAATTGGACTTGATCAGCTTTAGAACGCCACTCAGAAATCCATGTAGACAAAGAATCATTTTGTTGATAAAGGTAGAAAACCGCTGCCACAATATGTCTACACGGCTTATGTATAGGACAAGGACAGTGAAAACTATCTTTTGTAATATGATAGTTCACCTCAATATTCGTTACATCGCGAACCGTGAAATCGACTCGATGCTCTTGAGGTAAATAATTTGATATAGAAACCGCACCATTTCGCACAAAAAAAGCGGCACGACGAACAAGCTCCTCATCCTCTAACATAGAGGGATGCAACTTGTTCGCAATCGTATCCATAGACTTAAGGATTTGCTTATTATAATGGGATGCAAGTTTTTGATAAGTAGTAAGGTTCAAACGGATCTCTCCTAAGAAAAAAGGCTTTCCTTCCATTATACGTTTAAAACCTACTTATTAAAAGCCGAACCTAAAATAATTCGAATAAATGGCTTAATAAAAACAAAAAAGCCTTTACTTATAGTGATATAAGTAAAAGCTCTAATCTTTTTTCCAACGATTTAAAATGTAGTTTCTTCGATCTTTGTCATTGTCCGCAAAATTGACAATATCGATAGTAAGATCACGATACTCTTTTAGGTGGATAACTTTATCTACATACTCATCATGAAAAGTTTCTATGTATCTTGCTTTACTTTCTCTCGCTTCTAAAATAGGGTCTTCGCTTTTGTAGCGCTTATCTTGAAGCATATATAAAAATTGCTCGTCTGGAATTTTATATTTTTCTTTTATTTTAGTCAGTAACTCTATTGATATACCAAGACTGCCTTTTTCATATTTTGATAATGCAGAATGGTCAATACCCAATACTTTAGCAGCTTCCGTTTGTGTAATATCTAGTTTTTCACGATAATCCCGTAAATGCTCCCAAAATGCCAAATTCATCCCTCCCATATACAATGCAAGAATAGCGAAATTAAAGAGAAGATGAATAAAAATCGCCAAATTGGAGATAACCATGAAAGGAATGAATATCTATAGTATAAGGAATATACAACGAGTAACATAAATAGAAAATATAGGTATAAGTTCCGTGAGAAAGGGAGAGATAGCAGTCGAAAAAATACAATTATACATACCGTCTTTTTTAACATTACTGCGAAATCATGCAAGAAGAAATGAAGGAGAAGTAAAGGTTATTGGCGTGAAGAAAAAGTATATAGAGTATTTTAGTGGATATAGTGAAAACGAGATGACTCAGATTGATCAAATAGTTGCAGAGGATTTCATGGTTTATGATTTAAAATTGGATTATGAAGCCGACTTATTATCTTTTTACTTAGAACATGAAGGAGAGCTTAACCAAACAAAAGTTATAGAAAAGGTCTTTAACACGTTTATCGTTGAATATAATCCAAAGTTGTTTGGCTTTTTCACTATAGCAAAAGGAAGAAATAAACCAAGAACCACGGGGAAATAAAGACATACCAAAAAGCGAATGGATTCTACATTCGCTTTTTGGTATGTATAATTATTTATTAGAAGGTTGTCCGGTTTTGGGAGTATATTATACTCGAGCGAAAGTAGCCAATGCAACAGTGCAAGTAACCTATTTTCAATAGACAAATATTTTTAAACCATTAACTACACGAAAAAAAGGAAATGTGATAAACTGATAGTAATCAGAAAATTCTATTAATGAAAGGGGGAGGAGCAGATGATACTTGTACAGTTAATGAAACCATTTTATACAAAGTATGAAGGCAACAGTATAAAGATGGTGTTTGCCTACCAATACTTTTCCATAAGGAAAGATGATGAGCTTTTTCATTTTATACCGGTAGAGGGCAAGGAGATTATTTTAAATGCGCAGACGTTACAGGTAGAAAATTTATCGGAGGTATTTGTTTTTCAAAAAGGGAATAGATTTATTCGACTTCCACTTTATCAATTATTGCTTGTGTCGGATATTCATACACATCTACAAACCATCTTAGAAGAAGCAAATCAAATTGATACACAAGAAGGAGCAATTGAAGGGACAGAAGAAGTCATCAAACTACTAGAAGAACAAAATTTAGAGCGCATGTTTGACTTTGCATTGACGATGAGAGATGAGGAGTTATTTAACAAACTACAACAGTATATTGAAAATTAACGGAGGCTGTCACATTGTATAACTTTATTAAATAGAAAACACCTAACGAGTAGAAATATTTCGGTAGGTGTTTTTATGTGCTATCTATTTTAGGAAGCGGTAAAAAAGTGAAGGAACAACACAAAACCACTGGATCCGAGTACTCCAAACAAAATATCCCCCCAATTAAATCCAAACTTGTCGATTTTCATTATATAACTCCTTTCCTGTCAATTTCCCGGGAAATAACTCGATTATTTAATTTGTAGTAAAATAATTTCAAAAGTTTCACTTATCCTGTCCAAAAAAGGAAGGAGTTAGTCACTTTTTAACGAATTAATTCTTTGTAAACACATACAGTAAGAAAAGCATAGTGTAGAAAGGTGAAGTATAATATAAATATGGCGATATAACGCTAAAGGGAGTTGATAGGATGCTTGGGAAATGGAATTCTACTGGACTATCTATTTTAAGGAATATGAACTCTCAATATGCAATGATAAATAAGTCCATGGAACGTATTTCTTCTGGATATCGTATTAATCGAGCGGGGGATGATCCAGCTGGTCTAGCTATATCTGAAAAAATGCGTGCCCAAATTCGGGGGCTTGGACAGGCTTCGAGGAATATCCAAGATGGAATTTCCCTTGTCCAAACTGCAGAAGGTGCGCTGAATGAAACTCATTCTATTTTGCAAAGGATGAGAGAACTTAGTGTTCAATCAGCTAATGATACGCTGACCAATTCAGATCGAGATCAAATGGCGATAGAGTTTGAAGAACTAAAAAAAGAAGTCTCTAGAATTTCTAAAGATACGGAATTTAATACAAAGCCTTTATTAGATGGCTCCCAAAATTCTATTAAAATTCAGGTAGGTGCTAATGCAGGACAATTTATTGAATTGTCATTTGGGAATATGGGTGCTACTAATATTGGAATACAGAATCTATCTATTTCTACTAGAGACGGTGCAGAAAAAGCAATGGAAGAGCTCGATAAAGCTATTCAAAAGGTATCAAGTGAACGGTCCAAAATGGGCGCATATACAAATCGTATGGAGCATGCATATAATAATGCACTTAATATGGAAGAAAACCTGACTGCGGCCGAATCTAGAATTAGAGATGTAGATATTGCAAAGGAAATGATGGCGCTCACTAAAGCAAGTATATTAATGCAAGCCAACCAATATGTCCTAAGCTTGCATATGCAGCAAGCACAAAGTGTACTACAGCTACTAAAGTAACACTATTTCAGTTAAGATAGGTTTATAGAAAACAAAAAGGGGGAAATGGGATGAAGAGGTTTACTGTCCTTGCAGTAATCTTTATCGGTCTAATCTCAACACCGTTTTCTTCATTGGCAGCACCGCTGGATGAAGTGAAAAACTTAGTTAGTGAGCACTACAAAGGTGAAGTACCTTCAAATATAGTAGACATAGATTCTATTGATGAGATAATGAAACAGTTAGATCCCTACTCTACTTATTTTACGAGGGAAGAATTTGAGGCATACACGAATTCCATCAATAATACGACCACTGGCATTGGGGTGACAATTGAAGAACATCCGAAGGGAATTCAAATTGTCGGCACGTTTGAAGGAGGAGCAGCTGCTCAAGCTGGTATATCACCGGGTGATATTATTCTTTCCGTTGATGGTATCGCAACTAATGGTATGTCAATACAACAAGCATCTTCGATGATTACAGGTAAAGAAGGAACCGCCGTCCAATTACAGATATTGACCAGTAACAATTCCAAACAAGTATTTAACATAACGCGAAAGAAGTTTACGATTCCTGTAGTAACAAAAGAACTCTTAGCTGGTAGTGTTGGATATATAAGTATGAATTCATTTTCTGATGATGGAGCAGTTCTTGTACAAAAAGCAAAAGTTGATCTAGAAAAGAAGGGTGCAACTTCATTTATACTGGACTTGCGTAATAATGGCGGAGGATATGTACATACAGCAGAAGAACTTATTGGTCTATTTCCAAACAGTCCTGATGCGTTTAAAATTATTACCACAAAAGAGACTACATTAACTAAATCGACGAAGCAACCCTCGTTGTTTCCTGCCAATACGAAAGTGCTAGTGAATGGGTATAGTGCAAGTGCTTCAGAAATGACTGCAGCCGCATTACTAGATCAAAAATCGGCAACTCTCTATGGTCAAACTACATATGGAAAAGGTTCCATGCAATCATTCTTTAGTCTTTCAGATGAATCAATTATAAAATTGACAGTTGCAAACTTTACTGGCCCTAAGGGAACGCTTATTCACAAAAAGGGTGTGAAGCCCAACTACGAAACAGAAGTTGGATATGAGTTATTACAAGCGCATCAAGACGCATTAGTAGAATCAAATACAAACTATAAAAAGATGTCCGCATTACTTAATGTACCGACAACGAAACAATTCACTATTACTTTTTCCGGCACTGTAGTAGAAAATACAAAGCAAAAAGTGGAACTAGTGAAATTAGGATCTACCAACACGGTCCCGGTTACTATTAAAGCAAAATCATCAAAACAGTTCGTTGTCACACCAACAGCACCACTAGAAAAAGGAGCAGCCTATCTACTTCTCATTCATCCGACATTCCAAACAAATGAAGGAATTATGATGAGAAATGGTGCTTATGTGGAAGTAACTGTTCAACCATAAGAGGGGGAACACTGGAATGTTTTTTGAATTTCGTTTTTGGAAATACCTGTTTAACAGAAATGATCTCATTGTCTCGTTAAAGGAAGAAGCCACGATGAGAGACTTTCAAAGTCGCGTATGGTTCGTCGCAATCTTTGGAGTCCTATTATTTGCACTAAGAGATATTTGGGGATTACACACAGAAGAACTAACTGCTCTATTTGTCAACGGCTATGAAGATACATTTACGATTGCTAGAATCATATCTTTAATAGGAACTATTATTTGGTCGTTATTATACATGGCCCTTCATTTCTTTTTAATCTCTTATATTTTACATAAGTTTACTAAAGTAGATTTATCCAAAGTAGCGATTCTACAACTATTCGTCGTGGCAATTCTTTTAATGGAGAAAGCACTTAACTATTTCTTATATGCTGTAGTTGGCTACACGACCGATTACTCAGTCCTTTCATTTGGACCACTATCAGCTACGTTTCTAGAACATACCTATTTCAATCATTTCTTCAATGAATTATCCTTGATTACTGCATTAATAATTGCTATTCAATATCATTTTTTACGAGCTTTTACTACGCTATCTACACGTAAATTATTCTTCTTGTTAGTAGCAATTCAAATAGTTTTAGCTCTTATTACAGCTGGCTTTGAAATACTCCCAATTGAGTCATGGGTCGAAGGGGGGCAAACCAAATGAATAAATGGTTAACTATAGGGATTTCCATAGTTGTCGCTACCTTTATAGGAGCTAATGCGGTTCTCATCTATTCAGATAAAAGTCAAATCAGTAGAACATTTTATGTGAGTGAATATGAACGGGCAAATGAAAATACATATGCTACGGAAATCGAAAAAGAATCCATTGTAATTCCTGCTAATGAGATGTCTGTTGCGATTGATGTAGAAGCTGTGAATGATGTCATTGTAGCAGAAGGAGATTCAGTAGAGGAAGGTAGTGATCTTGCTACACTCAAAACAAATTCTGCTGAAGACCAACGCTTGCTATGGGAAACAGAGCAGCAGGCCTATATGCAAGAGCAATCAGAGCTTAATGAAATCATAAGCGACCTGGAATCCGATCGTTATGGAGCAGATCCGAGTTCATCGAGTAATGGACAGGCAACTGGAGGCACGGCAGACGAGATTGTCGATGTAAATGTCCAAGTGGACGTTAACGTATCGCAAGATGGTAATTTTGCTCAAGGGATAGCAGAGGCAAAACAAAAACTAGCAGAAGTAGATCGTAAACTTCAAATTGTCGATGCTCAGCTTGCACAGGATTTAGGGGAACTTTCTTTATTAAGCCCAATAAGTGGCACTGTTTCAACTATTGAAGAACGCAATGGGAAATACTTTATTCACTTATTTGCAAATGAAAAATCAGTCATTACTTACGTAAAAGAATCCGAATGGCATGATATTGAAGAAGGTCAAAGTGTGAAAAATTACTCAACTCACCGAGATGGAGTAGTAGAAGGCAGTATTTTAAGCAAAGTACAAGTACCTGCTAATGCATCTAAATGGCTAACAGCATACGAACAATTTGCAAGTAAAACGGACGAACCGTTGTACGAAGTGCAGATTCAGTTAGCAGAACCATTGGAAGCTTTGCCATTTGCCGCAAATCTAAATTCAGTAATCACTACGAACCAAGCAGAGAATGCTGTGCAGGTAAAATCGAAATGGTTACTCAACCGCTCCGAAAATGCAGCAGAAGTTTACACACTGACAAGTGAGGGCAGAATCGTTCGTACATCTGTAACCGTACCGTTCGACTTGAAACAACATGCCATTATTTCAGAAGGACTAAGTAATGGGAGCATCTTCCTCAATGATGACCAAAAAACAGACAATGCCGAAGTATTTCTACCATTCCCAGTAGACCTTCCAACCTGGAATAGCATCAAATCAGTCAGCTGGAAAGACTACGTGAAATACTTAACTTACAAATAAATATCATTGATAACAACCGAAAAGCATTGCGCTGTTCGGTTGTTTTTTTGAGAAGTGGCTGTATGAGAGAGGTTTCTAGCTATACGAGAGAATGTCGAATATAAAAGGGTAAAATTAGTATGTACGAGAGAGACTTGTCTTCATGCGAGAGGGAATAGCTTCGATATGAGAGCGAGGTAGGCGTATACGAGAGAATGTCGCCAATAAGAGAGCAAAATCAGTATATACGAGAGAGAATTGTCTTCATGCGAGAGCGAGAAAGCCGTATATGAGAGGCATGCTAAACTCCAAAACTTCTAATCTCTTTAAAAACCCCTATTAACAACTGAATTTAACTTCGTTATACTAGAGTGACACATTACGAACGGCAGGAGTGGATGACAATGGATCCTAGATTTAAGATTGCCCATAGAGAAGCACTGATTGGTGTTGCACTGGCAATTGTACATTTTATATGGTGGTTTGGTTTTGCATATGGGCTTGGCTCGAAACCAGTAGAGGAATATTCATATATTCTAGGATTTCCAGATTGGTTTTTTTATAGTTGTATTGTTGGTTTTATACTTGTGGCAATTACAGTTATTATACTGGTGAAATTCGTGTTGAAGGATGTTTCGTTAGAGGAAGAGGGGGATGAACAGTGAATATACAAGTAATCATCCCGATGGTCATTTTTCTTGCCATTATTTTTTTCATTGGCTTTTGGTCTAGTAAGAAATTAGAAGCATCGACAGGTGGATTTTTACAGGAGTACTTTTTAGGTGGGCGTGAGCTAGGCGGATTTGTATTGGCAATGACGATGGTTGCTACATATGGTAGTGCCTCCAGTTTCCTAGGTGGACCAGGAACTGCCTATACGATGGGGTTTGGCTGGGTGTTACTTGCGATGACTCAAGTAGTGACAAGTTATTTTGTGCTACTTATTCTTGGGAAAAAGTTTGCCATCTTAGCCCGCAAATATAACGCAATTACATTAATAGATTTTCTGAAAGTACGCTATAACGATAGTAAAGCAGTTGTTTTACTGGCTGCTGCTAGTATCATTATCTTTTTGTTTTCCGCTATGACAGCCCAATGGGTTGGTGGCGGTCGTTTAATTGAATCGCTAACTGGTCTGAAGTATACGACGGCATTATTTATTTTTGCTGTATCAGTTTTAGTTTATGTAGTTATTGGTGGTTTCCGAGCAGTGGCAGTGACAGATGCTGTGCAAGGCGGGGTTATGGTAATTGGAACGCTCATCCTACTAATCGCAGTCATTATTGCGGGTGGTGGAGTACCGAATATTATGCAGGACCTTTTGAACGAAAATCCAAATTTAGTGACGCCATACGGCAACGAAGGGAATTTATCTGCCGCCTATGTGTCATCCTTTTGGATCCTTGTAGGAGTAGGGGTCGTAGGTCTTCCACAAATGGCAGTAAGAGCAATGTCGTACAAAAATACGCGCTCAATGCACCGTGCATTAGTAATTGGTACGCTTGTCACTGGTTTCATCATGCTGAATATGCATCTCATCGGTATTTTTGCTCGACCGGTAATGCCAGGAATTGAAGTAGCAGATACAGTGATTCCGCTTGTCGCATTGAAAATTCTTCCTGCTTGGCTCGCTGGTATCGTGCTAGCTGCGCCACTTGCTGCAATTATGTCAACAGTAGATTCCTTGCTCATTCTTGTAAGTTCTTCTATTGTGAAAGACGTTTATATTAACTATATCAATCCAAATGCAACTGAGAAGAAAGTTAAAACTTTAAGTTTTGGAGTAACCGCAATTTTAGGCAGCATTGTCTTTTTATTGGCATTGAATCCGCCAGAACTGTTAATATTCTTAAACTTATTTGCTTTTGGAGGACTTGAGGCAGCCTTTATTTGGCCGATTGTGCTAGGATTATACTGGTCATATGGCAATAAATACGGTGCAATTGCATCGATGATTACTGGAATTGTTTCCTATATTGTGCTCCATTTTTACAATCTGGCATACGGAAACTTATTTGATCTACATACAGTGGTAATACCGGTTGTCTTGTCATTCATTGCCTACGTAACATTCAGTTTATTGGTCAATAAAACAAAATATATATATTAATAAGGAGATCCTCAGATGAAACAATGGAAAATATATGCAATGCTTGTATTTGTCATGTTCGCTTGGGGGGCTAACGTATCACTACTCAAATACATGGTGGAAGCAGTCCCACCCGTAACACTTACTTCATTTCGAATACTAGTAGCAGGGTTAGTCGTTGTCGTGATTTTATGGAAAATGAAATTACTACGTAAACCATCGCGCAGTGAGTGGAAGTACATTTTACTCGGAACGCTCACTAATGTGGTAGCGCATCATTACTTTCTCAATATGGGCTTATCCATCACTAGTGCAACTCACGGAGGGTTAATCTTAGGAACTGGACCTATGCTTACAGCAATATCAGCAGCAATCATTTTAAAGTACTACCCATCAAAGTTTCAATGGTTAGGTCTAGTACTTGGTCTAGCTGGGATTGCGGTTTCCATTCTAATAGGCAATGAAACGATGGGAGCAAACCTAGGCGATTTCTACGTATTTTTAGCAATATTTGTGCAAGTATTAAGCTTTATGATCGTTAGTAAGGCTGCTCAAACATTGGACCCACGATTATTGACAGTCTATATGCTGCTAATCGGTGCAGCATTCCTATTTGTCATTAGTTTTATTCAAGAACCTGGTGCTATTAAACAATTTGCTAACACAACACCAACCTTTTGGGCAGTTTTCTTTGCTTCTGCAGTTGTCAGTACTGCAATTGGTCACCTTATATACAACTATGCGATAGGTCAAGCAGGTGCAACGAAAGCGGCGATATTCATGAACTTAAATCCTTTATTTGCATTAATAATTTCTGCCCTATTCTTAGGGGAAGTGTTACACCTCAACCATTTCCTTGGACTAATATTAATCGTGGCAGGCGTTATGCTAGGCTCAGGAGCTGCAGAAGATTTATGGAAAAAAAGAAAATTAGCAGATAATAAATAGTTCTTTGACCCTATTAAAGAAATCCAACATAATTCAAAAGTATCTCAACAAATTCCCGATCTCTGGTGGAAATTTTACAAATGGCATTCTTCTAGGTGCATTGTGTCCATATACACCAGGTATCCTTTAGCCTATACTTATATAAAGGGTTTATCACAAAAGAGATGGGGGATATTATGGACTTTCCAGAACTATTAAAACAACTAAACAAAAGTATTGATAGTCTAGACTTAGTATCAGCCAGAAAGTATATCGAAGAGAACATAGACATACTTACAAAACATAGACAACTTTTACGTGGCAATTCCAGAGCAATGTTTGATATTATCAAACAGAAAGTAGAGACAAATGAAAAAGCATTAAGCCGCCACGAAATGACTGTTATATATTCGGTCAATACCTACGCTACTAAGTTCGATCTTGCAGGGCTAAAACTAGTTGTAAACAACAATCCAGAGCTCTTCTTGAATGAAGAAATGAAACAGTATTTAAATGAAGATGCAAAAACACTGCTTCAAGGAATGAATGTAATCCAGAAAAACGAACGTAAATAATGCGTTCGTTTTTTTGGTGGATTAAAAACGGGGAAATAACGCGTTCCGAGAGCAACCACCTCTCGATCACTCGGCAACCTCCAGTATTCCGCAATCATCAGTAAGTAAATAAAATCTATCCCGACCCCCACAAAAAGGACAATCACTTCGAATAACTAAGTGTCGAAACCAAAAGACAAAATCCAATACGAGGTGATGTAACTTTGCAGATGAAATTTAAAAAAACTGGAGCAGCATTATTAGTAGCTACAATGACGGTAACAGGAGCGAGTTATGCTTGGGCAAACGAAAATTTGTTTGATACGGTAGACTTGAACAAAGTGCTTGATCAAAAAGAAACGGAAACAGTTGAAGTGCCGAAAACTTCGACACCAGACACTGTGATACCAGTTGTGACAACAGGCGATACAGTAGGCATGGATATTAATATTCCAGAAGGATACAACGCTGGAAACTTAGTAGCCCTTTCTAAAGCTTATGAAAATGCTGGTAATGAAACTGCTAAAGCTGCGATTAAACGCAATGCAGAACGCGCAATTGCAAAGTTTGAAGCTAAACAAGTAGAAACTCTAAAGCCAATTAAACAAGAAGAACCAAAACAAACAGAACCTAAAAAAGAAGATCCTATTGTACAACCTCCTGTGATGGAGCAGCCGAAAACAGAAATACCTGTATCGGAAACACCTGTAGTAAAGCCTTTTGAAAAAGAACCAGTAGTGAAAGAGACCGTAAAACAACCTAAAATAGAAATAAAACAAGCCGAAAAAGAAGAAAGAAAAGCGCTACAACAAGAACACAAAGAAGAACGAAAAGCATTACAAGCTGAGCATAAAGAAGAAAAGAACGCGTTAAAAGAAGAGCGCAAAGCTGAAAAACAAGAACACAAAGAGAACAAAAACCAAAAATAAATCCATTTTAACTAAAACACTATTATTAGAACTGAAATAAATCGTGTAGATACTTTTAATTTCGTCTAGTAATCTAATATTAATACCGATTTTCATTCTCCCTTTAGCTAAAGTATACTTATTGCCTAAGGGAAATGTGGGAACGGAGGGTATGTATGCTCTTGTCAATAATGCAAGGTCTATTCAAAACAAAACCAAAACAGAATATGCAAGAGCTTATTAAAAAAGCGCAAGCAGGGGACAAGGAGGTTCTAAATGACCTCCTTTTTGCCCATACCCAATTTGCGAAAAAAACCGCCAGTTTCATTTGTAAACGACCTATTGAGGAGCAAGATGAAGAATTCAGCATTGCGTTAAATGGATGTCACGAAGCGATTAATGCATACAATCCTTCTGAAAATACTTCCTTCCAAACCTTTGCCCATTTAATTATAAAAAGACGCATTATTGATTTTATTCGGAAAGAAACAATTCGGAATAAAAAAGAATTACTGTTTGATACTGATGACAATGCATCGGAGGATGCCCATTTTTTATTAAAACAGCATGCAGTAACTACATACTCAGAAGAACAATTTACACTATCAAGGCAAGAAGAATTGTTAAAATACAGCGATTTATTATCAAACTTTAAACTATCCTTTGACGAGTTAACAAAAGCAGCCCCGAAACATAAAGACACTAGAAAAACAGCCTTTCAAATTGCTCAAATTATCGCAGATTCAGAGGAACTGTACACACTATTAATGAAAACTAAAAAACTACCTTTGAAAGAAATGGAAGCACTAGTAGAAGTGTCGAGAAAAACACTCGAACGGCAACGAAAGTACATTATTGCAGTCGTACTTCTATTAAATAGTGACTTCGTTTATATAAAAGACTACGTGAAAGGAGAAATCATATGATGCGAAAATATAGGGGCATTGTTTGTGAAAAGAAGGCAAGCTACACTGTTTTTCTTACAGAAAATGGCGAGTTTCTTCGTGGAGTTCCACTTATTGCAGACGTTCAAATAGGTGAAGAAGCAGCGTTTCATTTAATTGCTTCAACCACATCTAAAAGACGGATGAAACCTATTTTCATAGCGCCGGCCTTAATAGCAGCAATCCTCCTTCTATTTTTAGTAGCATCCTGGTTTCCCAAAGCTACTCCTGCATACGCCTATATACAGGTAGAAGGTGATTCGACTATTGAAATTGGCGTAGATGAGGACGGCAAAGTTATTTCCCTTCAATCCTCCACAGAAACAATGAGTGATTGGGAAGGACAACCAATGGACTTGGTGTTAGCAAAAGCGGTAGAACAAATAAGTACGGATAAGAATGAACTTGCAGTATCAACCGTTTATGAAAAAGAAGATAAACCTAAACTAAAAAAACAAATTGAAAAAGCAGTACAAAAAGTGAATAAAAACCCTTTGCCACAAAAGAATTCTATCGAACCAGTACCAAAAAACACGAAACCTAAGGAAGAAAACGCAAAGCCTCCAGGTCAAATTAAAAAAGAAGAAAAGTTACCAAACCAAAATATACCAGCAACAAAAACGGAAACAAAGAACTCACCTATTGAAAAACCAGTTAAGAACACCGAGACAAAAGACAAATCAAATGAGAATAAAGCACAACCTAAAGAAAACAAACCAACAAATAATTCCAACAAAGTCCCAGGTCAAGAAAAGAAAAAGAACGAGGACAAATCAAATAACGGAAACAATGCCAATAAGAATAATGGTAACAATAAAAATGCTAATAACTAAAAAACAAGAGCAAATAAAGCTGCTCTTGTTTTATTTTCTAAAATTTTAAGAGAATAGTCTCTGCAGTGGGATCTTAACTTCTACCTGGCAGCCGAATTCTAACCCTTTGAATATCAAGTTTCCTTTAAACTCACTTTTTAGCATTGTTTCGATAACGGATAGACCGAGTCCCTTAGAGTCAGTTATATTAAAACCTTTTGGTAGGCCGATACCATCGTCTTGAATTGAAAAAATTAGTTGGTCATTATCCTTATAACTACTGACATTAATGGAGCCAGTTTGTTTATCATTAAATGCATGTTTATAAGAGTTCATTAGTAACTCATTAACGATTAGTGCAACTGAAGTTGCTTTATTGTATGGAATGAAAATATCTTCTAATTCCATACTCACCGTAATTTCAGGGTGAATGTCCATTAGTTGCACAATCGATAAGATTAAGTCCTTAAGATTAATAATACTTCGTCCCATATGATCTTTGGACATTAAGTCATGGACCTGTGCGATACTTTTAACATAACTAGAAATATTGTCTAGAGCCTCATCAATAGTTCTCTCTGGATTGGTCAGTAGGGCACTTTTTTGTAGCAAGACTAAATTAGAAACAGTTTGAAGATTATTTTTAATTCTATGATGACTCTCCTTCATTAATATGGAATTACCCATTAGACGTGTATCCTCTATAGCTAAAGCAGCATGCCTTGAAAAGGCTTTTAAATATTTTATTTCTTTTTCAGTAAAAGTAGTTAGTTCTGCGAAGTTAAGATGGATAATCCCATATAATTCTCTTGATAAAATAGGAGCACATATAAAACTCTTCGTATCATCTGTGTTATTAAAATGAGTTTTAAAATTGGAGTGAGTTGAATTTGCCCAATATACTTGTTTACCTTCCACTACATTGTAAATAGATGAACGGTTAAGCCTTTGAAAAATAGTACGGCTATCATTTATAACAAACTCATCAATAATAGAATTTGTTTTTTCATCATATAAAATAATAGAGCCATTTAATGCGTTTAGGGCTTTAATAGCTTCTGAAATTAATAGTTGTAATATATCATTTAATTCATATTCAGAAGTTAAAAACTCAGCTGCTTTAAAGACTGCCTCTAGTAATTGTTGAGTTTCTTGATCTTCAACGTCGGTAATCGATTTATTGATGAGATTAATATTTTCGATCCGTCGAACAAGTTCAGCTGGATTTTTAGTTGCTTCTTCGGTTGACATTTCATTTATTATTTTTCCCTTGGATAAGATAGATATTCTATTAGAGATCATTAAAGCATCTTCCCACTGTTTGGTTAGGTATAAAATGCTACCGCCATTATTTACATGTCGTTTGATAAGATCTTTAAAAATAGAAATAGTCGATTCAGATAAATCTTCAAATGGTTCTTGTAGTATCATTATTTTAGGCTCATGCGTTAGCAATCGTAAAAAGTAGACAATTCTTTTATTTTCTCTCGACAATTCGGATATTCTAATGCTAGGATTGATATCAAAACTAGCATCTCTTAATGTTCGATAAGCCTTTTTCCTGGCAGAGTACCAGTTAATAAATGGAAATGGTCTAAACTTAGGCATACTCGACATATACATATTCTCAGTGACCGATAGGTTTTCAATTACTTGTGATTTGGCATGCATGATCTGAATATTAGCTTTCCTGAAACTTTGCTTCCCTTTAGCAAGTTTTATGTTGGACAAAAGAATTTCACCATCAATATCTTTTGACTCTTGATACTTTAGTATCGCTGCCATCACTAAAGCTTGTTCTGACGTATTTTTTACTACTAGGGCATGAATTTCACCGTGGTGAAGAGTGAGTGAGAGGTTTTTGAGTGAACCGTCGGGATTTGAAAAAGTTAAATCTTTTATTTCCAATAAAGGATACATCCTATCACTCCATCATTATTATTACTAAACATCCTAACATAATCATAGGATGAATTATAGAAGTGAGGTATAAATATGAGCGAAGGATTAAAAATTCTTATAGCTGATGATAGTTCTATAAATCGATTAGGTTTTAAGGTTATGCTACAATCTCTAGGGCATAGAGTGATTGCAGAAGCTGAAAATGGCGAAGAGGCTGTTGAATTAGCAAATATTTATCATCCCGACTTATTGATAATGGATATTAATATGCCATTAATAGATGGGATAGAGGCTATAAAAAGAATCAATGAAAAGTTGTTTATTCCATCCATAATTGTTAGTGCGTATCATGATTCGGACTTGATCGAGAGAGCTAGTTCAGAAGGGGTTTTGTATTATCTTGTGAAACCTGTAGATGAAAAAGATTTGAGTATTGCCATTAAAATAAGTATGAGCAAAGCGGAAGAAATTATGAAGTTAAATACGGAGTTAAAAACAACTAAAGAGGCCTTGAATAATCGGGTGTTTATTGAAAAGGCAAAGGGAATACTTATGAAAAGAAAAGAATTGTCTGAACCAGAAGCAATGAAATTACTCCAAAAAATAAGTAACCAAAAAAATGAAAAAGTTGTGCAGGTTGCCAAGAGTTTAATACAAGCTGACGAATTATTCTAAAAAGTATCAAATATTACATTGACATTAAAATAATATTAAGTATATAATGTGCATAAGAATTGTTTGAAAATTAATTTAATAATTGTTGTACAACTTGCTTACGGCTGGTGAGTTGATATAACTAGGTGAAGAGTGCCTTGAATGACAGGAATTTATCCTGTTTATTTCGAGGTGCTCTTTATTGTTTTTAAACAATATTTTATTTAACGTTATTAAGGAGGGAAAGGGATTTTTTGAAAGCGCTTTATAAATTTAGGGGTGAAGGAGAAATGGAACATGAAAAAAAGAAGTATGAAGTTTCTTATGGTCCTTATGGGATTAGTATTAATTACTTTTGGATGTAGCAATGAAGCAGGTACTAAAGAAGGTGAAGGAAACACAGGAGCCAAAAAAGATTTATTAATAGGTATTTCATTCCAAGAATTAAATAATCCTTACTTTATTTCAATGCAAAAGGCTTTTGAAGAGGCAGCAAAAACCATTGGAGCAGAAGTAATTATTACAGATGCAGCACACGATGTAGCGCAACAGGCAAATGATATTGACGATATGATTCAACGTGGTATTGATATTCTAATTTTAAATCCAACAGATAGTGAAGGTATAGAGCCAGCTGTCGTTGCAGCTGACGAAGCAGGAGTAATTGTAGTTGCAGTAGATGCACAGGCAAGTGGACCGATTGATACATTCGTTGGTTCAAGAAACTATGATGCTGGTTATCTAGCAGGTAAAAAGATGGTTGAAGATTTAGGTGGTAAAGGGAAAGTTGCAATTTTAGACGGAATCCCAGTTGTACCAATATTAGAACGTGTAGAAGGTTTTAAAGCAGCTGTTGCTGAAAGTTCAGGAATAGAAATTGTAGATATTCAAAATGGAAAACAAGATCGGGCTGTAGCTACGGATGTTACAGAAAATATTTTGCAAGCTAACCCTGACTTAGATGCACTTTTTAGTGTAAATGATGGGGGAGCATTAGGAGCGCTAGGGGCAATCGAAGCTTCAGGAAAAGATGTTTGGTTATATAGTGTTGATGGACATCCAGAAGTAATTGAAGCCATTTTAGCTGGTGGGGCATTTAAAGCAACTTCTGCACAATTCCCTGCTGACCAAGTAAGAATTGCTTTGGGAATGGCACTTGCTAAACTATGGGGGGCGGAAGTAGTTCCTAAGGAAGTTCCGATAGATGTAGAGCTTATAACAATTGAAAACGCAGAAGGTTTTAGCTGGTAGTAATTAGTAAGGCACTAATTAGTGCCTTACTATTTCCTTAAGTTGCGAGGAAGGTGGTAAAAATGAGTGAAACTATTCTTGAAGTAAAAAATATTAGAAAAGAATTTCCAGGTGTTGTGGCACTTAATAATGTCAGCTTTAAGATTAAGCGTGGAGAAGTTCATGCGCTTGTCGGAGAAAATGGTGCTGGAAAATCTACATTGATGAAACTCTTATCAGGAGTATATACCCCTACATCGGGAGAAATCATTTATGAAGGAAAAAAGGTTGAATTTAATGATCCTAAGGATGCTCAAGCAAAAGGTATAAGCATTATCCATCAGGAGTTTAGTTTAATCCCACACTTAAATGGCATTGAGAACATTTTTTTAGGAAGAGAACTGAAAAAGTGGAGTACGGTATTAGATAAAAGATTAATGAAATCAAAGGCTATAAATCTATTAGATCAATTGAATGCAAAGATTGACCCAACCCAACTAGTCTCCAGACTAAGTGTAGCAAACCAACAATTTATTGAAATCGCTAAAGCGATATCCATAGAAACCAAAGTACTAATATTTGATGAACCTACTGCAAGTTTAACAGGCAAAGACATTGATAAGTTATTTGAACTAATTGCAAGATTAAAAGCTCAAGGAGTTACCGTTATTTACATATCCCACCACTTAGATGAAATCTCACAAATTTGTGATTCACTAACATGCCTAAGAGATGGTGAATGGATTGATACAAAAAAAGTTAGTGAAGTTACGAAACAAGACATAATAAAAATGATGGTTGGCAGAGAAGTTATTAATGCTTTTCCAGAAAAATTGAAAGTCCAAAATTCGGAAGAAAATAGGTTGCTGAATGTGAAAAAACTTAGCAACAATCATATAAAAAATATCTCATTTCATTTAAATAAAGGTGAAATTTTGGGTATTGCAGGGGTGGTTGGTGCTGGTCGCACGGAGACAGTTAGAGCGTTAATCGGAGCAGACCCAACAAAGGAAAAAGAAGTATATATCAATGATAAACGTGCTTCTATAAACTCACCGACACAAGCTCTAGAACACGGGATAAGCTTAATACCCGAGAGTAGAAAAACACAAGGCTTAGTTTTAGGAATGACTGTAGCGAAGAATATCACCTTACCTAATCTGAAAGTCTTGCAAAGTAAAATGAGACTGATTGATCGAAAAAAAGAATTAGTAATTGTGAACAACTCTATAAAGGATTTAAGAATAAAGACACCGAGTGCTAACCAACAAGTTAAGTTCTTAAGTGGAGGAAATCAACAAAAAGTAGTTTTAGCGAAATGGTTAAATACAGATTGTAAGGTACTGATTTTTGATGAACCGACAAGAGGAATAGACATCGGTGCGAAAGAAGAAATTTATAAAATCATGAGGGATTTAACGAAAAAAGGAATCTCCATCATTATGATTTCCTCAGAACTACCAGAAATTTTAGGTATGAGTGATCGCGTTTTAGTAATGTATAAAGGCGAGATAAAAGCAGAACTTGCTGGGGAAGAAGCAACACAGGAAAAGGTTATGTATTATGCAACGGGTGGTGTAGACAATGAATAATCTAGCAGACAATCAAGTAAGAACTAAGTCTTCAACTATGAGTCTAAAGTTTAAAAATTTATTTAAGAATCCTGAAATGTTCACACTGATAGGCTTTATTATTCTAATGGCTATTATGAGTTTTGGTAGTGACCAGTTTTTAACAACATCTAACTTAACCAATGTTCTTCGACAAGTATCCATTGTGGGGATTTTGGCTGTAGGTATGACATTTGTAATTTTAATTGGAGGAATTGACCTTTCCGTTGGTTCTGTGATGGCCCTTACAGGAACAATGATGGCAGGTATGATGATTAATTTCTCTTTACCTCCAATTCTTGCAATATTAATTGGGATTGCAATCGGAGTATTGATTGGCTATATTACGGGTTCTTTAGTTGCTTATGCAAGGATACCAGCAATTATTGTAACTTTAGCAATGATGGAAATTGCTCGCGGGGCAGGATTGCTCTATACAGGTGGTTATCCTCTGTCAGGATTACCTGGTAATTTTTCGGTTATTGGAAGAGGTTATGTATTTGGGATAATTCCAGTGCCTGTTTTGATCATGGCCGTAGTTTTTCTTATAGCTTATATTATTTTAAATCACCTCCCATTTGGTAGATATATCTATGCAATCGGAGGAAATGAAGAAGCAGTACGATTATCTGGTGTAAAAGTTAAAAAGTACAAGATTATGGTTTATGTGATTAGTGGGATTACGGCTAGTATTAGTGGAATGATTTTAGTGTCACGACTAATGTCAGGTCAACCAAACGCTGGAGAAGGCTATGAACTGAGTGCAATTGCTGCAGTTGTATTAGGCGGAACTAGTATAGCTGGGGGACGTGGACATATAGGAGGAACCCTACTAGGAGCATTATTAATGGGTGTTCTTTCGAATGGATTAAATCTAATGGGCGTGTCTTCCTATGTACAGATGGTGCTAACAGGAATCATTATTATTGGCGCAATTTACTTTAGCAGTAAGAAAACAGTTGACTAGATTAAAGGAGAGATTATAGATGTCAAATGAAAAAATGATGAAAGCAGTTGTTTGCTGCGGGCCAGAAGATTATAGAGTAGAGGATGTAGCAGTTCCTAAAGCACGAACAGGCGAAGTAGTTATAAAAGTAGAAGCATGTGGTATTTGTGGAAGTGATATTAAAGCATATCATGGATCTGATATGTACTGGGCAGGAGAGAACCCTTGGCTAAAAGCACCAGTTATTGCCGGTCATGAGTTTTATGGGACTGTAGTTGAATTAGGTGAAGGTGCTGGAGAAAAACATAATATCAAAATTGGAGATCGTGTAACAGCTGACCAAATTAACCCATGTGGTAAATGTAGATTCTGCGATAGCGGTAAATATTGGATGTGCCAAGTTCATAATATCTACGGCTTCCAACAAGGAATTGCTGAAGGTGGTATGGCTGAATACATGCGCTTTAGTAATACTTCTCGAGTTTATAAAATTACAGATGGGGTTACTGCAGATGAAGCTAGTTTAATAGAACCGATGGCGTGTGCTGTTCATGCAGTACAAAGAGGAACTATTGAATTTGAAGATGTGGTTGTCTTAGCGGGTGCAGGGACATTAGGCTTGTGTATGGTCCAATTAATTGCATTAAAAACACCTAAGAAACTCATTGTTCTAGATACTAATGATAAAAGATTAGAAACTGCGAAGAAATTAGGAGCAGATGAAGTGATTAACCCTCTAAAAGTCGATGCAGTGAAATATATCCAGGATTTAACCGGTGGATATGGCTGTGACGTATATATAGAAGCAACAGGCTCACCAATTGGTGTAACGCAAGGTCTTCAAATGGTTAGAAAACTAGGACGCTTTGTAGAATTTAGTGTTTTTGGATCAGAAGTGACGACCGATTGGAGTGTAATCGGTGATAAAAAAGAACTTGATATACGTGGATCCCATTTAGGGCCATACACATACCCAATCGCAATTGACTTGTTTGAACGAAAATTAGTTACTGCAGAGGGAATCATTACACATAAGTACAAAATTGAAGAGTTTAGTGAAGCAATTGCAACTGCTCAAACTTCAGAAGCAATTAAAGTACAACTTATTCCGTAGGGAACCTTAAGTTTTAGGAAGTGAGGATTGAAGATGGACTATCTAATAGGTGTAGATATAGGTACTCAAGGAACAAAAGCTGTGTTGATCGACCAAGACGGGCAAGTTCTTTCGCATAGTTATAGTGGTTATGATGTTGAAACACCTAAACAATCTTGGGCACAGCAATGGCCAGATGTGTGGGAACAAGCAACATATACAACCATCAAAAATGTTATCAAAAAATCTAGCGTTGATCCAAAACAAATTAAAGGTGTAGGTATCAGTAGTCTGTACGGTGGTTCCGGTATACCAGTGAACAAAGAGATGGAAGCCATCGGACCATGCCTTATTTGGATGGATCGCAGAGCAAAAAAAGAAGTCGAGTGGGTACAACAAAATATTAATCTGGATGAGCTTTTCGAGGTTACAGGAAACTCTGTCAATTCATATTTTGGATTCACCAAAATTCTTTGGTACAAAAATAACCAGCCTGACGTTTGGGATAACATAAAATACTTTGTTCCGCCCGCGCCATTCTTAGTATATAAACTTACTGGCAGTCTTGCTGTAGATTATTCTTCGGCAGGTAATATAGGTGGGGTATTTGATCTTAGAAGTAAACAATGGTCTAGTTCAATGGCTGAGAAACTAGGCATTCCAATTTCGATGCTACCAGAAAGATTAGTCTCTTCTACTGAAATAGTTGGTAGCGTTACTTCGGAAATGGCTAAGATAACAGGTCTTTCAGAAGGCACACCTGTAGTAAGCGGAGGGGTAGATGCCCCCGTTTCCACTATCGGTGCTGGAGCACTTACGGAAGGTAATCATGTTGCTATGCTAGGAACCTCTATGTGTTGGGGATTTGTTACAGGTAAAGCAAATCTCTCTCCAAACTTAGTGAGTATGCCGCATGCAATTGATCCATTAGAAAAGATTTATACATTTGGTGGAGCTGCAACAGCCGGCGCATTGATGAAATGGTTTAAAAATATTCTTGGTGAAAATGAGCTGCAAGCTGAATCTCTAACAGGAATTAATGCTTATACTCTATTAGATTTGATATCAAAAGATGTTCCGGCAGGATCGAATGGTCTCATCGCATTACCATACTTTATGGGAGAGAGAAGTCCTATTTGGGATAGTGATGCCAGAGGTTTAATCATCGGCTTAAGTCTTTTGCACAACAAAGCTGACATTTACAAAGCATTAATGGAGGGTGTAGCTTATTCCCTTCGCCACAATATGGAAATGGTAGCTGGCACCAATATCCAGTTAGATAATGAAGTAATTATTGTAGGTGGAGGCTCTAAATCCCTGATTTGGCCGCATATCTATGCAGATGTAACAGGAAAAAGAGTAAGAATTATCAAAAACGATGTTGAGGCTACTTTAGGGGACGCGTTACTTGCTGGTATAGGAACAGGGGTTATAAAAGACTCATCCATAGTTAAAGAATGGTTAGAATTTGAAGAGCCGATAGAGCCTAATATGAAAAATCATCAGTTATATAATATTTATTATGAAGAGTATAAGAAGCTTTATGAAAATGTGAAAGAAACTATGTGGACCCTAGCAAATACAAACTAGAATAGGGACGGGGTGTTTTTACTTGTTAGAGGCACTAAAAGAAAGAGTATTATTAGCAAACCAATCATTGCCGCAGCATGGTTTAGTTTTATTTACATGGGGAAACGTTAGTGCGATCGATCGCGACCAAAATTTAATAGTGATTAAACCAAGTGGTGTCTCATACGACAATATGGATAAAAGTGATATGGTCGTTGTAGATTTAGAAGGAAATGTTGTAGAGGGAAAACTAAAGCCTTCTTCAGATTTGCTAACTCATCTAGAAATCTATAAAAACTTTGAGAAGGTACAAGGTGTAGTTCATACGCATTCCTCTTGGTGTACATCATGGGCGCAAGCAAGTCGCAATATCCCAGCACTTGGCACAACACACGCAGATTATTTCTACGGGGAAATTTTATGTACTAGACCGTTATTGGATAGTGAAGTTCAAAAGGATTATGAACTTAATACTGGAAAAGTAATCGTGGAAACGATGCGGGACAAGGATCCATTATCTTTTCCTGGCGTGATTGTAGATAAACATGGACCATTTAATTGGGGCATTTCTCCTGAACATGCTGTAGAGAATGCAGTGGTTATGGAAGAGGTTGCAAAGCTTGCATTTAATACATGTATGCTGCAACCAAAAGTAGAAAATATGGAAAAAACCTTATTAGATAAGCACTTTTTACGTAAGCATGGTAAAAATGCATATTATGGTCAGTAAGATAAATAAAATTACCGTAAAAAACCCTTTGTACTAAACAAAGGGTTTTTCGATTTACCTGATAAATTCTAAATATATTAAAAATACAATTGACTTTATAATTATGCAGTATTATACTAATCATTATCTTACGTTTGGAGTGATAAGGATGAAAATAGGAATTATAGGTGCTACGGGTTATGGTGGACTAGAGTTAATAAGGCTATTGCATAATCATCCCGAAGCCGAGCGTATTGATTTATTCACTTCTTCAGAAGAAGGAATGCAATTTTCGAATAAATATACACATTTAATGAATATTTACGATCAAAAACTTCTAGCGATTGAACATAATAGACTAACAGAATATGACGTCATTTTTACGAGTACTCCCTCAGGGGTATCTTCTGGGATATTACCTTTTTTAATAGGAAGCGGCCCGAAACTTATTGACTTGTCCGGTGACTTCCGATTGAAAAACCCTTTAGATTATGAGCAATGGTACCAAAAAGAACCCGCACCAGCAACGGCATTAGAAAAAAGTGTCTATGGTCTAACGGAGTGGAATGAAGCTGCCATTCAACAAGCTGATTTAATCGCGAATCCAGGATGTTATCCGACAGCGGTATTGTTATCTTTATTGCCGCTATTAAAGGAAAAGTTAATCGACTCAACGAATATAGTTATAGATGCAAAGAGTGGCGTGTCAGGAGCGGGTAACAAGCCATCTCAAATGACGCACTTCAGTGAAACAAATGAAAACACGGCAATTTATAAAATACATCAGCATCAACATATACCGGAAATAGAACAGGCTATTAATATATTTACAGGTCAGACATCACCGATCACATTTACAACACATTTAGTACCAATGACGAGAGGAATTCTAGCGACAAGCTATGCTGCTCTTCAAACGAATGTGACCGAGCAACAATTGACAAACGCATTGAAAGAAAGATATGCATATAATCCCTTCGTCCGAATTATTGAAGAAACGAATAAATTTGGAACCAATCAAGTATACGGCTCTAATTTCTGTGATATTCACGTAAAAGTCGATCCACGTACGAACCGTGCCACTATCGTTTCGGTTATCGACAACCTCGTAAAAGGAGCAGCAGGTCAAGCAATTCAAAATATGAATGTACAATTTAATATCGACCAAACGACTGGTCTTCAGCAAGTCCCACTATTTATCTAGACAGAGGAGGAATAACCGATGACGACAAAAACCATTGCGATGAAAAGCATCTCTTATAAAAACATTGCCTCGCCAAAAGGTTTCCAAGCAACCGGAATCCATTGCGGTTTAAAGCATAAAAAAAAGGATTTAGCACTTCTTGTTAGCGACGTACCTGCAAGCGTAGCGGGAGTATTTACAACCAACGCGATCAAAGCGGCACCACTACTGATCACAAAAGATGTCGTATATGAAACAGGTAAAATGCAAGCAATAATCGTCAACGCTGGAAATGCCAATGCCTGTACGGGAAAACAAGGAATGGCAGATGCATATATGATGCAGCAGCTTACAGCAGACAAACTAGGAATTGATTCGTCACTTATCGGTGTTGCTTCTACTGGAGTAATCGGGGAGCTCATGAAAATGGAACCAGTAGCTACAGGTATTCAAAAGCTAGAACCAGTAGATGAACTGGAAGGCGCGATAGACTTTTCATTAGCGATTATGACAACAGATACTGTAACGAAAAATACAACTTATTCAACTACTATTGACGGTAAAGAGGTTATCATCGCAGGAACTGCAAAAGGATCCGGCATGATTGAACCAAATATGGCGACAATGCTTGGTTTTATAACAACTGATGCCAATATCGAATCCAACCATCTTCAAGATGCACTAAAAGCTATTACGGATGTGACTTTTAACGCAATTACAGTGGACGGCGACACATCGACAAATGATATGGTTATTGTGATGGCGAACGGAATGGCGCAAAATAATACGTTAACTCCAGAACATCCAGACTGGGAAAACTTCCTTCAAACCTTACACACCGTGTCACAAGATTTAGCTAAAATGATTGCCAAAGACGGGGAAGGTGCAACGAAGCTCATTGAAGTGGAAGTAAAAGGTGCCATTACGGATTTAGAAGCACGCAAAATTGCTAAAACAGTAGTGGGTTCCCCACTCGTTAAAACAGCCATTTTCGGAAATGATGCAAACTGGGGAAGAATTATTGCGGCAGTCGGCTATAGTGGTGCAACAATCGATCCAAACGCCATTACGATTCTTCTTGGCACCACAAAAGTAGTGGAAAACGGCGAGCCAGTTCCTTTCTCGGAAGATGATTTAATCATTTATTTGAAACAGCCTGAAGTCAAAATCTTTGTCGATATTCATCAAGGAAATGGTCAAGGAACTGCATGGGGGTGCGATTTGACATATGACTACGTCCAAATCAACGCAACCTATCGCTCTTAAACGCATCGTCATCAAGCTTGGTGGCAGTATGCTTGAGGGTTTAAATGAAAACTTCTTCACTAACTTCAAAAAACTGCAAGCATCTGGCCATGAGATTGTCATCGTACACGGTGGAGGACCAGCGATCAATGCAGCCCTTGCTGCTAATGGAGTTACGACTACTGCTATTAATGGTATACGTGTGACATCTGCAGAAGCAATCGGCATTGTCCAGTCCACTTTAGTAGGTCAAGTAAACCCAGCCCTAGTGCATCAGCTAAATAAAAATGGAATCCAAGCAATCGGTTTGAGTGGCTACGATAGTCAGTTACTAGAGTGCACCGTATTAGATGAAGCAACATATGGTTTTGTCGGGGAAATCGAACAAGTGAATACGTCCCTAATTGAAACAGTACTGCAGCATGGAATCACTCCTGTAATTTCAAGTATTGGCTGCACGATAGAAGGAAATCCGCTGAATATCAATGCAGACACTGTAGCTAGCGAAGTCGCTTTAGCAATTAAAGCTGAAAGTCTGCAACTCGTAACGGATACACCAGGCATTAAAATTGGCGGAGAAGTACAAGAAATAGTTACCTCCGAAAAAATTAGTCACTGGATCAGTTCAGGAGATATATACGGAGGAATGATTCCAAAAGTTACCGCGGCTCTTGACTGCTTAACAGCGGGTATTCCATCCGTCGAAATCGTCGGCGATCAACTTTCCGGCACAACAATTTTGCAACAGGAGGTATATGTATGAGCTCATTATTCCAAAACTATACGCGCCGTCCCATTCATCTTGTGAAAGGGAAGGGGACCATCGTGACAGATGCTAACGGAAAAGACTACCTCGATTTCACGAGTGGTATTGCCGTGCTAAGTCTAGGACATACGCATCCTGCGATAGTTCGAGCAATTCAAGAACAAAGTGAAAAGCTCTGGCATATATCGAACCTGTTCGAAAACCCAGAACAAGAAAAACTAGCAGAAACCCTTGTAAACGATACGCACTTCGCTCACGCCTTTTTCTGCAACAGTGGAGCAGAGGCGAACGAAGCAGCGATCAAACTAGCGCGCAAACATACAGGGAAACACACAATCATCACCTTTGAAAAGTCATTTCACGGACGCACATTCGGCGCCATGTCTGCAACTGGCCAAGACAAAATACGCAATGGCTTCGGTCCATTGCTTGAAACATTCAAAACTGTCCCATTTAACGACGTATCTGCATTAGAAGCAGTAATCGACGATGAAGTAGGCGCAATCATGCTCGAAGTTATCCAAGGAGAAGGCGGCGTCAACCAAGTAACGCCTGAATTCGCTCAGGCAATCTCGGACATATGTTTAGCAAACGGAACTTTACTCATTATAGACGAGGTGCAAACAGGCATTAGTCGCACGGGAACCCGCTACGCATACGAGCAAACCGTCCTAAAACCTGACATCATGACGTTGGCAAAAGGTCTCGGTGGAGGCTTCCCAATCGGGGCGATGCTTGGAACGGCAGACCTCCACGATTCGTTGGGTCCTGGCACACACGGCACAACCTTCGGAGGAAACCCTCTAGCAGTAGCTGTCGCACAAACCGTATTGGATAACGTATTTGTACCAGACTTTATAGCAGAAGTGAATAAAAAATCTGCTTACTTTATCGAGAAGTTAAGTGAAGCTCTACCAAGTCATAAGGTTGTCGGCTCTGGCCTCCTACTCGGAATCGTCTGCGAAGAAGAAGTGGCATCCTACATACCAGCAGCCGACGAAGCAGGCCTTCTATTAGTTTCGGCAGGAGCAAACGTCATCCGTCTCCTGCCGCCACTAACTGTAACAATCGAAGAAATCGACCAAGCCATCGACATTCTTAAAACCATCCTATCTTAATAAAAACTTGAATTAAAGCGCTCAGAGAACCGCTATTCACAACCAAGGACCTGCCGATTTGGCAGGTCCTTTACTGTATTGTCTATGTGAGAGAGAAAACACTCTTTCCGAGAGACTATTCACTCTATATGAGAGAACTCCGCCTATACGAGAAGAAAAACCGCCTATACACGAGTGATCACCACCAGTATGAGAGGGATCTGCATCTTTTCTAGAAGGGAGAAATAAAATTCGCATATACCAAAAATATTTTCAACAAACTACTGCAGTTACACTACAAATTCAACCAGACCAACAGAAAACGGTAAAAGTGGCTCGGTTGTTTAATTGTTCAAAAGACGCGACTATTTCATTTTACCTGCATAATATCCTACAAAACGTCAAAGTGGAAGTTTGATAAATTTACCATAAACAGATAATCTGTCACTGAGGTGATAAATATTGATAGTAAAACCCTTCCAAAAAACCCTAGATGCAGAAGGACTAAATTCTCTTGCAACAAGACTCCGAGTATCCCACCCAATGCATGGGAAGATGAAGAAAAAAGCAAAGAATAAAGCCGCAGGAGACATTGGTGAAGAGGTAGTCATGCGAGGATTGGAAAAACTAAAACTCCCATACACATTTTACGTCTATCACAACATCAGTCTCTACTCCGAAAAGCTAATACAAATGGACATTCTAATAGTTACACCACACTATGCATTAATCCTAGAAGTGAAAAATTTTAAAGACACCGTCGAAATTACAACCAACCCCAGCCAAATGGTTCAGACACTTGCGAATGGAGTAATAAATGTCTGTAGAAGCCCTGAATCTCAAGTAGAAGAATATATTTATCAACTAACCCAGTTCTTCAAACAATTCAAAATCCATCTTCCTGTGCTTGGTGCCGTTGTCTTTGCTTTTGAAACACTGCACATCATCAATTCCTCCAACCGGACAACCGTTCTCTTACAGAACGAATTAATACCATATCTAAGAGCAATAAAAACCCACAATCCACTTTTAACGGAACCACAACTTGAAAGAATAAAAAATCTCCTTTTACAGAAAAGTAAACATTATCACCCATTTCCACTAAGTGAATATTATTCTATTAATACAAAAGATTTAATCACAGGAGTTATCTGTGAAAATTGTGCCTATATCGGTATGAAGAAATATAAACGCAGATGGATCTGCCCGAAATGTAACGCAAAGAGTCAGACCGCACACCAATATACAATGAAAGAGTATTTTCTAATAGCGAGAAAAACAATATCAAACAAAGAGTGTAGAGAATTCCTACACCTTAACAATAACCATGAGGCAACTAGAATAATGAAAAAAGCAAACTTAACTAAAATTGGCAAATCCTCAAGCACTAAATATCAAATGATCTTCCCGAAGTAGAACCCTTTGACTGAGTCAAAGGGTTCTACTTATATATGTATTGTAAAAAGAACCTCATATCCTTCAGAGAGGGATTCCACTCCAAACGAGAGAGCGCTACCGTATGAGAGAGAATTGCAGCCAAACGAGAGAGCACCGCAGCTATACGAGAGAGAGTCAAGAAAGCACACCACATACGAGAGAAAATCTCCTCTATGCAAGAGAGCTCCGATGCTTTACGAGAGTGCCGCGAGTAAATTGCGCAAAAATCAGAGATACTCCACCCTCACCAAACACATCAAAAAAGCCCTCCGCCATCGCGAAAGACCTTCCCCTTAAAAACTATGCGTCATCGTCCATACAGCCACTGCATTCGTATCCCCATCATTTGTAAATCGATGCGGCAGCGAACTATCAAAGTAAATACTATCACCTTCATCGATAAAGTATACTTCGCCTTCAATTTCAAGACGCAAACTACCGACGAGCATAAACCCGCACTCCTCTCCGCCGTGGAACATAAGTGGGTCTTCGGTACCATCTCCGGGCGATACAATCATCTTAAAAAAGCTCATCTGTTTACCTGAACTTGGCGATAATAGTTCATATTCCACGTTAGGCCGCACTCGTTTGATCAGATTGCCCTCGCCTTTTCGCGTTAACGTTACCGCGTTACTTTCCTCTGACTCGAAGAATGAAAAGACGGGAACCTTTAAACTATGGCTTAACTTCCATAACGTCTCTAAAGAAGGAGACACTTGTCCACGCTCAATTTGCGAGATCATACTCTGGCTCACATTTGTTTTTTTGGCCAGTTCATCGGACGTCAACCCTTGAAATCTGCGCAAATACCTTATTCGTTTACCAACCTCACTTTTAGGAAATACCATTAAAAACACTCCTTATGAATAAAAATGCATTAGACAGAATAATAAAACATGTAGACTTATTAATATAATACTACTAAATCTATGGAAAACACCATATAATACAAGTATATATAATATATTTTGCACTTATTTTCAAATAGAATCAATAATAATAATATTACAATTAATTATTTATTATGTAGACAGGTGAATAATAATAATTTATACTACTAATAATTCACTAGTTTCATAAGGGGAACTGAATAATAGAGAAAACGGGGGAATAAAAACATGAAAAAATGGTTAGTTGCAGTACTAATGATTACCGTACTAATCGTTGCTGGATGTAGCAATGATTCAGGTGGAGGAGTTTCAACAGAAAATTCTACAATTCAAAAAGCATTAAAAGAAAAGAAATTAGTTATCGGGATGTCTCCAGGATATTTCCCATTTGATATGAAAGATCCAAATGGCGATTTCGTTGGATATGACGTAGACACTGCAAATGCACTGGCAGCAGCACTAGGGAAAGATATCAAAGTAGAATTCAAACAATTCACATTTGATGGTTTGGTTCCAGCGCTTAGAACAGGTGAAATAGATATGATTTTTGCTGGAATGACTATTCGTGGTGACCGTGCATTAGCTGTAAGTTTCTCTGACCCATACTTCCAAACAGGTCAAGCCGTGATGGTACCTGGAACAGATAAAGCAACAAAAACTTGGCAAGATCTTGATGTAAAAGGTAACAAAATTGCTGTAGGTATCGGAACGACTGGTGCACTTCTAGCTAAAGATGTTTTCCAAAATGCAGAAATTCTAGACTTTGAAGAATTCCCGTCTGCAGCAGCAGCTATGGCACAAGGGGAAGCTGATGGAGTAGTATACGATGAGCCAGCAATTGCCGTTTGGAAATTGAAAAATGGCGATTCAGTAAATCAGTTAGAAGAACTAATTTCTACAGAGAACCTTGGAATAGCAATTCAGAAGAATGATTTCGACACAATCCAATGGGTAAACTCATTCCTAAACAGCTACCTTGGAAGCCCTGCGGAACTTGCATCACGTAACAAATGGTTTGAAACTTCTGATTGGTTAGATGAAGTAGTAGAAGAATAAAACACTCTAGGGGGAATCAGCATGTACAACTACGACTGGAGTGTCATACCGAATAATATGGACGTCTTCATCGATGGAGCGCTTAAAACACTGGAAATCTCAGTAATAGCAATCCTATTTGCGATTCCGATTGGAATCATCTTTGGACTTGGACGTATTTCAAAAAACAAATTTATTTATTTAATATCATCCACATATGTGGAAATAATTCGTGGGGTACCACTACTTGTTCTTTTAATGTGGATATTCTATGTAATGGGGCAAGTGTTTAGGCTAGGCTCCTATTGGGGATCTATCGTCGGGCTAGCAATATTTGCTGGTGCATTTATCGCAGAAATCGTTCGAACTGGTATTCAAGCTGTACCAAAAGGGCAGATGGAAGCAGCTCGTTCACTTGGAATGACGCATACAAAAGCAATGACCCATATTATTTTGCCACAAGCATTTAGAAGAGTATTACCGCCGCTTGCGTCGCAATTCATTATGCTCATAAAGGATTCATCGCTTGTATCGATTATAGCCGCAACCGACTTAACGTTGAATGCAAAAAATCTAGTTGCCACATCGTTTGCTTCCATTGAAGTATGGACATTCGTTGCACTAATTTATTTCATCATGACATTCAGTCTTTCGCTAATCATTCGATACTTCGAAAAACGATTACTGAAAAGTGAAACATAACGTTAAGGAGGGTGTACCCAAATGATTTCTATCAAAAATGTCAATAAAAGCTTCGGCGACCACCATGTCCTAACCGACGTTTCGCTCGAAGTGCCAAAATCGAATGTAATCGCATTGATTGGCCCAAGTGGAGCAGGTAAATCCACCCTGATTCGTACAATCAATGCATTAGAACCAGTAGATACCGGGGAAATAGTAGTGGACGGCACTTCCATCCACGACAAAAAAACGGACATCAACGTAGCCCGTACAAACATAGGCTTCGTATTCCAAAGCTTCAACCTATTTCCATTCTTAACTGCACTAGAAAACGTAACAATGGCACCGATGAAAGTAAAAGGATTAAGCAAAGAAGCTGCCGAAAAAAGAGGGAAAGAACTACTTTCATCTCTAGGACTTGCCGACAAATTTGATGCTTATCCAAACCGACTTTCCGGTGGTCAGCAACAACGCGTAGCTATCGCTAGGGCGCTAGCAATGGACCCAACAGTCATGCTATTTGACGAACCAACATCCGCACTCGATCCAGAAATGGTAACCGAAGTACTCGATGCCATCCGCAAACTAGCAAAAGACGGCATGACCATGGTAGTCGTAACACACGAAATGGGCTTCGCCAAAGAAATCTGCGACGAAATCGTCTTTATGGCAGAAGGTAAAATAGTCGAACGCGCCGCACCATCCAAGTTCTTCACCAATCCAGACACCCAGCGTGCGCAAGACTTCCTATCTAAAGTATTAAACCACTAGAGAAATTGATGTGACCCCAAAAAGTTAGACATAATTATTTGATTTGATATTTGAGAGAATAAAAAGATTTAGCGAATAAGTCATTCTTTTTCCTGCCCATCCATTTCTTCCGAAGCGTAGCGAGGAAGAAATGGATGGGCAGGTCGTGGCTTGCTTCGCTACCGCGTTTATCATTTAACACTTATTAAGCTGCTTGTTGGGCATGAGTTCGGTATTGTATCGGACTTTTGCCTTTTAATTTTGCCTTAATTCGTTTGTTATTATAGTACTCCATATATTTTTCTAGTTCTAATTTAAAATGTTCCACACTCTCAAATTCTTTTAAATAGAGAAACTCTGATTTCATAATGCCAAAGAAATTCTCCATCACTGAATTGTCGTAACAGTTCCCTTTACGAGACATACTTTGCGTGATGCTTCTTTTTTGTAAAGCATGACGATACTGTTTCATTTGATAATGCCAACCTTGATCGGAATGCATGAGAAGCTCATCTTCTTCGGAGAGACGTTCAAATGCTTTCTCTAACATTTCTGATACAAGTGAATAGGTAGGTTTAGAGCCGATTGTATAGGTAATGATTTCACTATTAAATAAATCCAGTACAGGGGACAGATAAAGCTTTTCTCCGAATAATTTAAACTCTGTAATATCTGTAACCCATTTTTCATTCGGTTGCTCGGCTGTGAATTGACGATTTAAAATATTCGGCGCAACTTTACCAACTGTTCCTTTATAGGATTTATATTTTTTCATACGCACAAGGCATTTTAAACCTAACTCTTTCATAATTCGCTGTATTTTTTTATGATTTACTCTTTGCCCACGATTGGTTAATTCATCACGAATACGACGATATCCATAACGACCTTCATGTTCCTCATAAATCGTTTTAATTTCTACTTTTAAATCGGCATCTGGATCAACTCTATCCATTTGTTTTACATAAAAATAATAGGTACTTCGAGGAATTTCTGCTAGCTTTACTAATTCTTTCACCGGAAACTCATGCCTTAATTCATAGACTACTTGAGCTTTGTCTTGTTTGGTGATTTTTCCTTGTTTTGAACTAAGGCATTCAACTTTTTTAAATACGCATTTTCCATACGCAAGCGTTCTAATTCTGCTTGTAACGCTTCCACTGATCCTTCTGCTGGAGTGTTGTTTTTAATAGCTTGTTTTACGTTTTCGTTTTTCATGAATGGACGCCCCTTTTTCTTTGATTTAAGGGCGTCAATTCCAATGTCTTCCAACTGCTTTTTCCATGTCAAAATTGTGGAGTGAGTTGGAATATTAAAAATTGCTGCTGTTTCTCGTATAGACGTCCCATTTTCGTTCATGTAATTGAGTACGTCTAGTTTATATTCCACTGTATAATTTGTACAGCGTTTCTTAAAAGCTTCATCTCCATGATGTTGATATTGCTTAATCCAGTTTAGTAATACCGAATGATCAACTCCTACCATATTTGAGACTGGTTTAAGCCCTTCATCCCCATTTAAATATATTTTGACAAACTCTACTTTTTCTTCTTCCGTAAATTTCGACAAAAGAAAAGCACCTCCAATTGTTAGATTTTTGTCTAACAATTGGGGTGCAGTTCAAAATCTAGTGGTTTTTAATTTGAATAAAATGCCTTCAAATCTTAGCTCCACTCCACTCAAGGTCCTGTAACGGTTAGTTTTATAAATAACACTCAATTCTTAATTTTACACTTGTTTGATAAAGTGTCGTAATAAATTGGGGAAATTTAGAAGGATTTCTTCCTCCTACTGTCGAATTATGTAAAAAAGGGGAGGAATTATGTGAACAAGTTTATTGAATGCTCTGATGAAATTGCTACAGTAGTGGGTGAAGGGATATACACTGAAAAAGGACAGTTTATCCATGTTGTCACGTCCGATAATACAGTAGCAAAACTTTTTGAACAACGCCTACAAGATAAATTGATGGTGAGAAAGCTGACATTTAAAAAAGAAAGTGGAAAAGCGATATTTTCTGGACCTTTTATGGTAAAAGATTGTGATGGGTCAGAAATCGGCGAATGGAATATTAAACTTAAGAAAAGACTACGACGATAAGATGAATAATATTCAACATTAAGGGTTTCTAATAGGGTATGCTTATTAGGTGTAACGAACTGGTGCGTCCATGTAGGGCGTTCTTTTTATATGTGTGCCAGGCATGGTAACTATCTAGGTGAATTGATATGCGGTACGAAGTCTTCCAGGAAGCCCAAGTTAGCAAATGCAATTTTAGACCGTGTTTTACACCACGCAACTGTCGTTTCTATTGTAGATGATTCCTATAGATTGAAGAATCATTTAACGAAAGAATACGAGTAATTTTGTACATCCTTACGCAAGCGAAAATGTACATATTTGTGTTGACATTTATATTCCCTAAAGTTAGTCTGATTTCGTGCCAGACCTAAGCATCCACTTAAAACTCAAAACTTATTGTCCATCTACTTAAAATCTGGTAATCTATTTGCAATGACAAATCGAAAGGAGAATCCACCATACAAATATTTAGAAATTTCCCCCCTAACTACTTCAACTATCTCCGCTTAAAGCATCGTCTACCCGCCCACCACAAACAATACAGAAAAGTTCTTGAAAAAATGGGCCTCATAGAAGCTGGCCACTACGGAGAATTGCGTGTTGACCGTTCAATCAAAGAAGTACAGTTTCCCTCAGAAGTACACATCATCCCAGATTTCCACATGAAAATTCACGAGAATCGTTACATCCAAGTTGATACATTAATCATCACTAGCAGTTATATTCTTATAGTAGAAGTTAAAAATATTATAGGCAATATCATTTTTAAAACCTTCCCCAATCAATTAATAAGAACATTAGATAATGAAACTACTGCTTTCAACTGTCCAATAATTCAACTACAAAGAAATCAGGACGGCTTTCAACTATGGTTAAATCAAACCCAATGGAAAATACCCATATACACTGTACTTGTTTTCGCATCCGATAAAGCAATAATAGAAAATGCGCCTAAGGAACAAACTATTCTTTTCTCAAAGAATTTACCACTCTTTATACAAAAACTAAACAAACTACCGCCTCTACTTACCAAAGCCCAATATTTAAAAATAAAAGAAATTTTGATGCGAAAAAACATGCATTTTGTAGAACCACCCCTATGCTCAAAATATGAAATCTCGACAAGTGAATTAAAGAAAGGAGTACTTTGCATAAACTGTGGAAATCGATTAAATAGAATTAGTGAACGTCAGTGGACATGCACTGCGTGTGGAATAAATGACAAAGATCCAATCCCTAGAAATGTAGAAGATCTTTTTACCCTGATGAAACACGAAGTCACCATGCAAGAGTGTATGGATTTACTACAACTAAAATCTCGATACACCCTGAATTATACATTCCAGAAAATGAAGCTAATCAAAACAAAAAAAGGAAACAAAACTACTTATCAAAAAAGTAACAATTAAAAACACTAACTATCTCAAGATGGTGTTTTCTAATTTCAGAAAAACGAGTTCCACCCCAGTAGACGCCAGATCCACTCAATACAGCTGGAGTTTCACTAGAAAGATGCCAGCTCCACCCAATACCTCTCGAGTTCAACTCAAGCGACGAGTTCCACCCAAGCTAAATCCAGTTCCACCGACACACCCACAAAAAACACTTTTATTCTTCAAAATCTTTGGTATTATAGAATAAAACAAAGACAAACAAAGGAGAAAACACATGTTAAAAAATATACCGCACTGTATTTCACCAGATCTCCTCAAAATTCTCATGGAGATGGGGCATGGAGATGAAATCGTCATCGCAGATGGTAATTTCCCGGCTGCATCACACGCCAAAAATTTAATAAGACTGGATGGACTCCATGTTCCGGAAATACTGGAAGCTATTTTAACGCTCATGCCCCTCGACACTTACGCGGATTCGTCAGTGTTTTATATGATGCATGGAGCAGAAATCTCTGCACCGCCAATATGGAGAGAATATGATGAAATCCTTCAAATCACAAAAAACCAAACAGTTATACCTGCCAAACTTGAGCGTTTTCAGTTTTACGAACAAGCCAAAGACGCATATGCAATCATTGCGACTAGCGAGCATGCACTCTATGCCAATATCATTCTAAAAAAAGGCGTAATCACATAAAGAAAGAAGGAATCCACTTATGTTAGTACCAGAAAGACATAAAAAAATAATTAACATAGTCAATGAAAACAAAACCGCACGTGTATCTGAACTAAGTAAACTACTGAAAGTTACAGAGGAAACTATCCGACGAGATTTAGAAAAACTAGAAGCGGAGAACAAACTTGCTCGTACGCATGGAGGTGCTATTTCTACACAAGAGGAAGAAGGGGACATCCCTTATTTCCAACGAGAAGTGATGAACCAACAAGAAAAAATGGCGGTCGCAAAATTAGCAGTCACTTTAATTCAAGAAGACGACATCATTTTCTTAGATGCTAGTTCCACAGCATTGTATCTAGCCAAATTACTACCTAATAAGAAAATTACCGTACTAACCAATTCGCTAAGAGTAGCGGCTGAACTAGCAAACTCAACTCATATTCATGTGATAGTATCAGGAGGCAATCTCTCACCTACTTCTTTATCTTTAGTTGGTCCACTAACTGTCAGCACATTGGAACGATACCATGTAAACAAAGTCTTTTTCTCCTGCAAAGGTTTACACAAAGACTGGGGAATCAGTGACTCAAACGAGCAGCAAGCAATCGTCAAACGTAAAATGATTGAGATGGCTGATCAGAGAATACTCCTACTGGACCATACGAAACTCAACAAAAAAGCATTTGCTCATATTGAAAAAGAAGAGGTTATAAATACAATAATAATTGACGAATTAGCAAATAAAACATATTTAAAGTATTTCGAAGAAAAAAACATAAAAATTTCCTATGCGCAATTGGGTTGATTCCTCATTGCGCATCATATAATAACCAAAATGCAAAACAAATATTCAGAATTATAGAAAAACAGCTTGATTTTACGGAAAATGTAATTTATAATCAACATAAATAAAGAAAAACAATAACAAACAAAGAATAATTAATGAAAAGGTGGGATGAAAGTGGAGCCTCTTTTACGAATGGAACATATCAGCAAATCCTTCCCGGGTGTCAAAGCCCTATCTGATGTAACAATTGATCTCCAATACGGAGAAGTATTAGCACTCGTCGGTGAAAATGGTGCTGGAAAGTCAACGCTCATGAAAATCCTGACTGGTATTTATCCGAAGGACGATGGAACGATAACACTTCAGGGGAAGGAAATTTCAATTCAATCTCCAAAACAAGCACAAGAACTGGGGATTTCCATCATTCACCAAGAACTCAACTTGATGAAAGATCTCACAGTGGCAGAAAATATTTTCATCGGACGTGAGCCAAAAGGAACGATGAACCTACTAGTAAACGATAAAAAACTGAACAAACAAACAGCCGAATTATTTGAAAAACTCAACTTAGATTTAGACCCCAAAACCAAAGTGCGTCACCTAACTGTAGCTAAGCAACAAATGGTAGAAATAGCAAAGGCACTTTCATTCAACTCGAAAATACTCATCATGGACGAACCAACCACCGCACTGACAGAAACAGAAATTGATACCCTCTTTGACATTATTAATAGCATCAGAGAAAAAGGTGTCGGCATCATTTATATTTCTCATCGAATGGACGAACTAAAGCGAATCTCTGACAGAATCACTGTTATGAGAGACGGAACATACGTGGATACCTTGAAGACATCGGAAACGGAAATGGGCAAAGTCATTCAACTGATGGTTGGCCGACATATATACATAGAATCGAAGCCAAACATCGCTTCTGGAGAAAAGGAAACCGTGCTAAAGGTGAGTAATATCTCAACGAAACATCTTTTAAAAGATATTTCCTTCGAATTAAAAAAAGGAGAAATTCTCGGATTTGCTGGCTTAATGGGCGCTGGAAGGACAGAAGTAGCCAGAGTACTATTCGGTGCAGATCCATCTACAAAAGGAACAATCAGCCTAAATGGTAAAGTAGTCAAAATAAAATCACCAGCAGATGCCGTGAAACAAGGAATAGGCTACTTATCTGAAGACCGAAAACAATACGGTTTACTTGTCAGCATGGATGTCAAATCTAACATTGCACTCGCAACTATAAAAGACTATCAAACGAAATCATATTTTGTAAGCGATTCCAAAATTAAAAAAATAGCTACAAAATATGTTGACAGTCTAAAGATTAAAACTCCATCCGTAGACCAAGAGATTAGACTCCTCTCCGGAGGAAATCAGCAAAAAGTAGTTATCGCAAAGTGGCTACAAAGAGATTGCGACATCCTAATATTCGATGAACCAACACGAGGCATTGACGTTGGTGCAAAAGGAGAGATTTATAAACTACTAGATGAGCTCGCAGCAAGCGGAAAATCAATCATCATGATCTCATCTGAATTACCAGAAGTTTTACGTATGAGTCATCGGATTGTCGTAATGTCAGAAGGGAAGATTACAGGGGTGCTTTCCTCGGAAGAAGCAACACAAGAAAAAATAATGGAGTATGCAACACAGCTCCACTAATAATAGGGGTGAATTAATTGAACGTGGGAACAATTATTGAAAAAGAGCCAGTAAAGAAAAAAGTCATACCACCAGGGGCGATTCAACAAACTTTAGCCTTCGGAAGTTTAATCGTATTAGTTATATTCTTCTCATTAGCTTCAGATAGTTTTCTACAATGGAGCAACATGATCGGCATTTTATTATCAACGGCAGTAATTGGAATTCTTGCACTTGGAGCTACCTTTGTCATTATTACAGGTGGAATTGACCTTTCAGTAGGGACAGTAATGACGTTATCCTCGGTCATATCAGGGGTAGTTATTGTCAATGCAGGCCTACCGCTAGTTGTAGGAGTTTTCGCAGGTATTGCGACTGGGGCATTCTGTGGATTCCTTTGTGGAATTGCCATCACGAAGCTGAAGATCCCGCCATTTATTGCCACACTTGCCATGATGATGATTGCAAAAGGGTTGGCATTAGTTATTTCAGGAGCAGCACCTATTTATTTCACAGACCATGCTCTATTCACAAAAATTGCACTTGGCACAATTATTCCAGGGGTGGAGATACCGAATGCAGTACTAATTTTTTTCATCGTTGCAATTATTGGAGCGGTCATTTTATCGAAAACAATTTTAGGACGTTATAATTTCGCAATTGGGAGCAATGAAGAAGCAACAAAGCTTTCAGGAGTGAACGTGGATTTCTGGAAAGTGACTATTTATTCATTGGCAGGAGCTTTTACAGGAATTGCGGGAGTAATTATGGCATCTCGTCTAAACTCGGCGCAGCCAGCACTAGGTCAGGGCTATGAATTGGAAGCGATTGCAGCTGTTGTGATTGGTGGAACATCCCTTAGTGGAGGAAAAGGCACAATCATTGGAACAGTAATTGGTGCTCTGATCATGAGTGTTCTAACAAATGGTTTACGTATCATGTCTATCCCACAGGAATGGCAAACAGTCGTAGTCGGACTGGTTATTATTCTCGCAGTATATATGGATATCCTTAGAAGACGTAAAGAATAACAATGGTTGTATCGTCCATGTGACGTTAAATATAAATGGGAATGGGGAGAAAAAATGAAGAAAAGATCGTGGATTTTAGGGAGTATGTTAGCAGTTTCAATGATTTTAGGTGCATGTAATTCAGAAGAAGCCGATTCTAGCAAAACATCAGAACCAAGTGGCGACAAACCGTACGTAGCTATTGTCTCCAAAGGATTCCAACATCAATTCTGGCAAGCGGTAAAAAAAGGAGCAGAAGATGCAGCTGAAGAATTTGATGTAGAAATTACATTTGAAGGACCAGAAAGTGAATCACAAGTGGATAAACAAATAGAGATGCTTCGCGCAGTACTAGACAAAAAGCCTGATGCACTAGGTTTTGCAGCACTCGACTCGCAAGCGGCAACGCCATTATTAGAAGAAGCACAAAAAAGTGAAATTCCTATTATTGCCTTTGACTCAGGAGTAGAAAGTGATATCCCCCTTGCAACTGCTTCTACAGATAACAAAGCAGCTGCAGCTCTTGCAGCAGACAAAATGGCAGAATTCATCGGTGGAGAAGGAAAGATTGCACTAGTCGTACATGACCAAACTTCAGTAACAGGAGTACAACGTCGTGACGGTTTCAAAGAACAAATCGAGTCCAAATATCCGAATATTGAAATCGTCGACATCCAGTACGGTGGTGGAGATCATCTGAAATCTACTGACCTTGCTAAAACAATGATTCAAGCACATAGCGACCTAAAAGGAATTTTCGGTTCCAATGAAGGCTCCGCAATCGGTGTTGTAAACGCAGTACAAGAGCTAAACAAATCAGGTGAGCTAGTAGTTGTCGGCTTCGATTCTGGGAAACAACAAATTGACGCTATTAAAAGTGGCTTAATGTCTGGTGCAGTAACGCAAAATCCAGTCGGCATCGGTTACGAAACAGTTAAAGCAGCAGTAGACGCGATGAACGGTAAAAAAGTAGAAAAAACAATCGACACAGGCTTCATCTGGTATGACAAAGACAACATCGATTCAGAGGAAGTACAAAACGCAATTTACGAATAAAACATAGCAGTCCAGTTGCACAAAAGTTATTGGTGGCTAACAAAGCACCAGTAACAAACTGCAACATTGAAAAGGAGGCTAACTGAATTGATAACATTGCGATGGGGCATCATAGGAGCTGCGAACATTGCTAAACAACAAGTTATTCCAGCAATCAGGCAAACAACAAACAACGAGCTAACTGCAATTGCAAGTCAAAGTGGCAAAGCGGAAGCACTAGCACAGCAATTCCATATTCCTAACATATTCCATTCATACGAAGCGCTTCTTGAATCACCAGATGTGGATGCAGTGTACATAGCGCTTCCGAACGCGCATCACAAACAATGGGCACTTGCCGCAATCCAAGCAAACAAACATGTCCTTTGTGAAAAGCCTATTGTACTCACTACAGAAGACTTAACCGAACTCCAACAAGCAGCCAAAAAGCATAATGTACTCCTAATGGAAGCCTTCATGTATCGTTTCCATCCGCAAATAGGAAAAGTAAAGCAATTGTTAACAGCAGGAGCTATAGGGGAAATCCTCACAATTCGTGCTCGATTCCACTTCACTTTAGAAAACTGGGACAACGACATACGCCTCGATCCAACTCTTGGGGGAGGGGTACTCAATGACATCGGCTGTTACCCGGTAAATGTACTTAACTATTTAATAGAAGAAAGTCCAAAAAGTGTTCAAGCTCTCCAGGGTAAATCAACAATAGAAATAGATACTCATATAGCGGTCCAACTTAGCTATCCATCTGGAATACTTGGTCAGTTCGATGCAAGTTTTTACGGTCCGATGACTCAAACAATTGATATAATCGGCACAAAAGGAACGATGCAGCTACCATATGCTTTCAGAGCAGACGAAAACAATTACGATGGAATCATCCATTACCAGTCAAACAATGAAACACACACTATTAAAGAAACAGGAAATGCCTATACGGAACAGATCAAGGCATTCCACCAGGCAATCGAAAACAAAGAATCATTAACATATACAAATGCACAAATGCTCCAACAAACAGAAACAATGGAACGTATTGCTAAAGCACTCTAATAGAAAGGAAGTGACCAAATGTCCAATGTCATCGAAGAACTAAACAAATATGCACATAAATTAGTAGACCAAGGGCTAGTAGTAGGAGCTGGCGGAAACCTCAGTATGCGAGATGGAAATTATATGTACATCTCTCCGAGTGGCTTTGATCTAAAGGAAATAGAGCCTCATCAATGGGTGAAGGTAGATATTATAACAGGAGAAATTGAAGGCAGTCTTCGCCCATCATCTGAAGTACTCATGCATTTGGAATGCTTCCGAAAAAATGAGGAAATTCAAGCAGTTCTTCATGCCCATCCGACCTATTCAGTAGGTGTCTCCTCTGCTGGTAAAGACATTCCGCCTTTATTTCCGGATTTTCCAGCAATGGTGAAGAGTGTGGGCTACATCGATTACGTTATACCGACGACTAATCTTCTAGCCGAAAAAGTAGCAGAACTCGTCGACAAAGATGTCATCATTATGCGTAACCACGGAGTGCTAACACTAGGGAAAACAATGAAAGAAGCATATTTTTTCATGCAACTAACAGAGGAATCCGCCAAAGTATATACGATAAGTTCCATTTTCGGTGGTCCGCGAGTATTAACCGATCAAGAATGCGAGGACCTTCGAAACCTTTCGGCAGAAAGATATCGCTCGAAATTGCTAAAGGAATAGGGGGTGAATCACTATGACAACCGTACTTGCCTATGATCTCGGAGCATCCAGTGGTCGACTAGTCGCCCAAACATTCAATGGGCAAACGCTCACGACCAAGGAAATTCATCGGTTCCAAAATAAACCCACCTTTGAAAATAATCATTATTACTGGGATTATGACAACTTGGTAAAAGAGCTAAACCAAGGTCTCGACAAAGTAACATCACCTGCCAAGTCACTTGGCATCGACACTTGGGGAGTAGACTTCGGATTACTAAACAAAAATGGACAGCTAGTCTCCAAACCATTTTCATACCGAGACTCGCACACTGTCCCATATGTTCAGAAAGCGATGAAACATATTCCAGCCCAAACATTATTTGAACAAACAGGTAACGAAATTTCTTCTATAAACACAGTATTTCAACTCATGGCTATCCAAAGTCAATACCCGCAATACTTGAGCCAAACAACCGACATACTTATGACGCCGAATTTACTCATGCACGCATTATCAGGCGTCAAACTGAACGAATTTACTATCGCCTCTACATCACAGCTAGTAAACAAAAATAAGCAATGGGATAAAGATATTCAACACACCCTTTTCAATCGAACGCACCCATTTGCAGCAATCGAAATGCCGCATCAAATCGTAGGTAATTTAAAAAATCATTCAGCAATCCAAATGGTGCTCGTACCGGGCCATGACACAGCTTGCGCATTGTCTGCACTACCGATCCAAAACCTGAATGCCGTGTTCATTAGTATTGGTACATGGGGGTTAATTGGCAAGGAAACAAAAGCACCGATCATTACAGATGATGCATTCCAACAACGTTTTACAAACGAAGGAACGAGTGAAGGGCAATACCGATTCCAAAAAAATGCTATGGGATTTTGGATTCTCCAAAAATGCCGAGAAGAATGGAAGCAACAAGGACTCCACTTCACATATGAGCTAGAAATACAGGCTCTACAACAAGCTAAATCATTTAATACATTCATTGATCCAGATGACGACCTATTCTTTAACCCAGTATCCATGCTGCAAGCGATCAAGCAATACTGTATTCAAACAAATCAGCAAGTCCCGATTACACCAGGTGAACATATCCGCTGTTTCACTGAAAGTCTTGCCTTAAAATACGCATACACAATCGAACAAATTGAAACAATCACAAAAACGAAAACAACAGACATTTACATCGGTGGTGGCGGAACACAAAATACAAATCTATGCCAATTTATCGCAAATGCATCGAACAAAATAGTCCACACTGGGCCAACCGAGGCAAGTTCTATCGGTAACGGGCTATCCCAACTGCGAGCACTTGGAGAACTTCACTCAATCGAAGAAGGACGCCAGCTTGTCGCAAACTCTTTTGAGATAAAACAATATGAACCGCAACACAATATCGAATGGCAAGAAGCAATCGACCGATTTCATCAACTACTACATAAGTAATGGAGGAATTATTCATGACAAAAGAGCGGTATATCGGAGCTTTACCAAAAATAGGAATAAGACCAACAATTGATGGGCGAAGAAGAGGAGTACGTGAATCCCTTGAAGAAACGACGATGAATATGGCAAAAAACGTAGCAAAATTTCTTTCCGAAAACCTAAAGTACTATAACGGGGAACCAGTAGAATGTGTTATCGCAGACACTTGTATAGGCGGTGTAGCTGAAGCGGCACACGCGGCAGAGAAATTTAAAAAAGAAGGCGTCGGCGTTTCTCTTACTGTTACTCCTTGCTGGTGCTATGGCAGTGAAACGATGGATATGGATCCACAACTACCAAAAGCAGTTTGGGGTTTTAACGGAACAGAACGTCCTGGAGCAGTTTACTTAGCGGCATCCCTTGCAGGCTACAACCAAAAAGGAATACCGGCTTTCGGAATATACGGACATGATGTTCAAGACGCCGGAGATCCAACTATTCCGCAGGACGTTCAAGAAAAACTCCTACGCTTTGCAAAAGCTGGACTTGCAGCAGCAATGCTAAAAGGAAAATCCTATCTCGCAATGGGCTCTGTCTCCATGGGGATTGCAGGAAGTATTGTAAAAGATGACTTCTTCCAAGAATACCTAGGCATGCGCAACGAATACATCGACATGAGTGAATTTGTTCGACGGATGGATCTAGAAATTTACGACAAAGAAGAATATGAAAAAGCACTTCAATGGGCAGATGAAAACTTAACTATTGGTGAAGACATAAACAAAGAAGAATTCAAGCGTACAGAAGAGGAAAAACGTAGTGACTGGCAACGGTCGATTAAAATGACTCTCATCGCTCGTGACTTAATGATTGGTAGTGACAAACTAAAAGAAATGGGCTTTGAGGAGGAAGCAAATGGCCATAATGCACTAATAGCTGGATTCCAAGGGCAGCGTCAATGGACCGACTATTTCCCAAATGGAGACTTCATGGAAACCTTCTTAAACTCATCCTTTGATTGGAATGGCAAAAGAGCACCCTATATTCTAGCAACAGAAAACGATAGTTTAAATGGTGTCACTATGGCGATGGGTAACTTACTAACAAATACCGCACAAGTTTTCGCAGATGTACGTACGTTCTGGAGTACTGACGCAGTAAAACGCGTTACAGGAAAAGAGCTTACCGGTAAAGCTGCAAACGGAATCATCCATCTACTCAACTCAGGTTCCGCAGCACTCGATGGAACTGGTCGCCAACAAACAGATGGCAAACCCGTTATGAAACCATTCTGGGAGATCACGGATGAAGAAGTAAAAGAAACACTAGATAACGTTCAGTTCCGCCCAGCTTCAACAGAATACTTCCGAGGCGGCGGCTACTCAAGTGATTTCACAACAAAAGGCGATATGCCAGTTACAATTGCCCGTATTAACTACGTAAAAGGAATTGGCCCAGTACTGCAGATCGCCGAAGGGCACACAGTCGAACTAGAAAACGACATGCATGACACACTCGACCTGCGTACAGATCCAACATGGCCAACGACTTGGTTCGTTCCAAACTTAACCGGTGAAGGTGCCTTCACAGATGTCTACTCCGTCATGAATAACTGGGGAGCCAACCACTGTGCACTAAGCTACGGCCATATCGGAGACGATCTAATAACACTTGCATCGATCCTGAGAATTCCTGTAAATATGCATAACGTCGAAGCATCACGCATCTTCCGCCCTAGCGCATGGAATATGTTCGGCACCGACCAACCGGAAGCAGCCGACTACAGAGCATGCCAAAACTTTGGCCCGCTTTATAAATAAGTGAAGTAAATATGAATTGAAGGATTGTATTCACAACCAATTTCATACATTCCAAAGATGGCAGCTGGATTTTCTAATTAATTGAAAGAATCAATTCCAATTAATAAGTACTACTCTTGTATTGATTGCAGTGAAAAGTGGTGACCTAGGGAACGGGATAAATGAAGCGTTTCATCCGCGGAATCTCAGCACATTTTTCACAGAGCAATTATCCATTATGCACGACCTTCACCACCTGAAAGGGGAGAAAAAATATGATCGAAAACCTATGGGACGAATCCAATAAAACTATACAATCTGACACACTAGGAGAACTTACCTACCGTTCGAATTTAATCGGCACCGATCGTCGCGTTTGTAACTGGGGAGGGGGAAATACCTCTTTCAAAACGGTTGCAACTGATTTTCGAGGCAACGAAGTCGACGTAATGTGGGTGAAGGGGAGTGGTTCGGACCTTGCGACGATGAAGGAATCGAACTTCACAGCACTTCACCTAGAGCATATTCTTCCGCTTCAACAACGGGAAGATATGACAGATGAAGAAATGGTCGACTATTTAAGTCATTGCATGCTAGATAAATCACATCCACGTGCCTCCATCGAGACACTTTTACATGCATTTCTTCCATACAAACATGTAGACCATACCCATCCTGACAGCATCATCAGTATTTGCTGTGCACCAAATGGTCAAGAAATAGCAAAAGAAATATTCGGTGACCGTTTCGTGTGGGTGCCATATATACGTCCTGGATTTCTTCTATCTAAAATGATTGCAGAAGGTGTACAAAATAATCCTAATGCAGAGCTAGTACTAATGGAAAAACACGGTCTAGTCGTTTGGGGAGACACCGCAAAAGAAAGTTATGATAAAACGATCCATATTATCAATGAAGCGAAAGCCTATATCGATCACCATTTAACAGAACATAAACCATTCGGCGGCCAATCAACAGAAGCACTACCACAAGAAAAAAGAATTCAAACCCTAAACGAAATCCTTCCTTATATAAGAGGACTCGTTTCAACAAGCCAAGGTCAAATCGTAACGTATGATGACTCAGAGGATATACTAGAATTCGTAAATAGCGAACGAGCAGCGTCACTTTCCCAAGTCGGAGCAGCCTGTCCAGATCATTTAGTGCATACAAAACGGATTCCACTTTTCATAGACTGGGATGGAAACCTAGAAACGATTAAAACAAGTATTGAAGCCTATAAAGAAGAATATAAAAAATACTTTGAAGCATATGCATCATCAGAGGACATCATGTTCGACTCATCACCTAGGGTCATCCTTATCCCTGGAATCGGGATGGTTAACACTGGCAAAGACAAAGCATCTGCCCTAGTGAGTGGTGCACTATACCACCGAGCAATTTCTGTCATGAAAGGATCAGATGCACTTGGAGGCTTCACATCTCTTTCAGCGGAAGAATCTTTTGGTATAGAATACTGGCCATTGGAATTATATAAGCTCTCACTCGCACCAAAAGAAGCTGAGTTCTCTCGAAAAGTAGCATTCATAACCGGGGGAGCAGGAGGAATCGGTAGTGAAACATGCCGATTACTCGCATCCCTTGGTGCCCATGTCGTCCTTGCAGACTTAAATCTAGAAGGGGCAGAAAAAATCGCAACGGAAATAAATTCAGCATACGGAGAAGGTAGAGCAACTGCTGTAAAAATGGACGTTACAGATGAAAAACAAATCATTGAAGCATTCCAACTAGTGAATCGCGCATATGGTGGGGTAGACATACTAGTCAATAATGCAGGACTTGCGACATCAAGCCCATTTGAAGAAACAACCTTAAAAGAATGGAACCTGAACATGAATGTACTTGGAACAGGGTACTTCCTCGTATCCCGAGAAGCATTCAAAGTGATGAAAACACAAGGAAAAGGTGGCAGCATGATTTTTATCGGCTCCAAAAACTCTATCTATGCAGGCAAAAACGCATCCGCCTACAGTGCAGTAAAAGCGCTAGAAGTACATCTGGCACGATGCATAGCTGCGGAAGGTGGAGACTTTGGAATCCGTGCAAACTCCGTATTACCTGATGCAGTGCTACAAGGCTCTGCCATTTGGGGATCTAAGTGGCGCGAAGAGCGAGCGGCAGCATACGGCATCGAACCCGATGAATTAGAAAATCACTACAGAGAGCGAACTGTTTTAAAAGAGAACATCTACCCAAGAGACATAGCAGAAGCTATAGCCTACTTCGCTTCCAACAAGTCAGCCAAAACAACCGGTTGCATGCTAACTGTAGACGGTGGAGTAGCGGCGGCATTTACTCGGTAAAGTGAATTTGGTTTCAAGCTATTAATTTCTTGATATATTTTCAGCCGTGCCCGCGGAAAGCGTCCACCTGCAACGGAAATCAACAGTAGTATTAAATATAGCTACTATCATTACGAATAAGGTTATTCAACATAAACCAAAAAGTCGCTTCCCACAAGAAGCGGCTTTTTCAGAAAGGAAGACTATATATGACAATACGTGTCACCCTATTCTCCACCTGTCTAGTGGATCTATTCCAACCAAACGTAGGCATTGCAACAGTAGAGCTACTCAAAAAACTTGGCTGTGAAATCGAATTCCCGCCTGCCCAAATTTGCTGTGGCCAACCAGCATACAACAGTGGCTATTTGCTTGAAGCAAAACCAGCAATGATTCATTTACTCAAAACCTTCCAGCATGCCGAATACATCGTCACCCCTTCAGGCTCATGCGCACTTATGCTTAAAGAATATGAACATGTCTTCCAGGATGATCCTAAATGGCATGCCATAGCAAAACAAGTCGCTTCCAAAACATACGAACTAACCCAATTCATCGTCCATGTTCTAGGTGTAACCAAAATAGACACATCACTTCCAGGAACAGCAGTATTCCATACTTCTTGTCATATGACTAGACTGCTCGGAGCAAAAGAAGAGCCTAAGCTTCTATTAAAAAATGTAGACAACTTAACCATCCAACCACTCATTGGTCAAAGTCAGTGCTGTGGATTCGGTGGCACATTCTCCGTCAAAATGGGCGATATCTCGGCAGAAATGGTGAAAGAAAAGGTAGAACATATTAAACAAGCAAGTCCTGATTATTTAATAGGAGCAGACTGTGGCTGCCTCATGAATATTGGCGGGCGACTCTCTAGAGAACAGCAGAAAATTGAAGTACTACATATTGCAGAAGTATTAAACAGAGGAATGGAGGGATAACAATGCCACTCAAAATAAAATCTGGTCCATTCAAAAAACGTCTAGCATCTGAGTTAAATAATGATTTCATGAGAAAAGCAGTCTCAAGCGCACAGGATGGTCTAGGGGCAAGGCGGGATTTAGCAACCAAGCAACTTGGAGAATGGGAAAAGTGGCGAGAAGCAGGGCAAGAAATACGCCGGCATACCGTAAATAACCTTGTGCACTATCTAGAACAATTCAGTGAGCAGGCAACAAAAAGTGGTGCACATGTATTCTTTGCGAAAGACGACGTAGAAGCGACGAACTATATTAAACAAATCGCCGAGCAAAAAAACGCCAAAAAAATCGTCAAAGCCAAATCGATGGTGACAGAAGAAATAGGGTTGAACGCTGCACTGGAGTCAATAGGCTGTGAAGTTGTAGAAACGGATCTAGGAGAATACATTCTCCAACTAGATGACCATGACCCACCGTCCCATATTGTAGTACCTGCTTTACATAAGAAGAAAGAACAAATCCGGGACTTATTTACAAAAAAAATAAATTACACAAAATCAGAGAATCCCGAAGAATTAGCAAAACACGCACGTTATACACTTCGAGAAAAATTCCTAGAAGCTGATCTAGGAGTAACGGGCTGTAATTTCGGAGTTGCAGAAAGCGGAACAATCTGCCTCGTGACAAATGAAGGGAATGCCCGCTTAGTCACAACTATACCTAAAACCCAAATAACCGTCATGGGTATGGAGCGACTCGTGCCAACTTTCGAAGACTTAGACGTTATGGTATCTCTACTAACAAGAGCATCTGTAGGTCAACGGATCACAAGTTATGTAAGTCTACTCACTGGTCCTAAAAAACAAGAGGAAGTCGACGGTCCTGAAGAGTTACATATCGTGATTGTAGACAATGGACGCTCCAAAATTCTCGGGACGGACTTTCAAGAAATTCTCCAGTGCATTCGCTGCGGAGCGTGCCTAAACGTGTGCCCCGTATACCGTCACATCGGAGGTCATGCATATGGCTCCATCTATCCAGGTCCAGTGGGTGCAGTACTCACACCACTGCTTGACGGTTACGAGGATCACAAAGAACTACCGTACGCCTCCACGCTTTGCGGTGCATGTACAGATGTCTGCCCAGTGAAAATTCCGTTGCATAGCCTTCTACTTAAGCATCGCCAAAAAATAGTAGAAACAGAAGGGAAAGCGCCAATTAGTGAGCGTCTCATGATGAAAGCATTTGGTTTCGGAGCTTCAACAAACTCTGTATATACAGGTGGCTCCAAAATGGCAGCGGTCAGTCTTAAAATGCTACTGAAGAACAAACAAAGTATATCAAATGGACCAGGTCTTCTAAAAGAATGGACGAATAGCCGGGATTTTCCTACTCCCAAACAAAGTCGTTTCCGTGACTGGATGAAAGAACGGGAGGAAGTGGAAAATGACTAAACTGCAAAGAAACAAAGTGGAACTACCTGTTTCCAGTGTTTATAGCAAACTCGAAACGAATTCATTAAAACGAGTATTCATCGAATCTGCCATACTTATCCGAGCAGATATAATAGAAACAACACAAACAAATCTTTTGGAAACCTTAACTGAACTAATAAAAGAAATACCACGACAAAAAGTACTTTCTTCTATAGAAAGAGGAAATTCAAAGTTAGATGATTGGCTCCAAGCCAATACAACCAAATGGAACCCTGCTTTAGGATCACAAAATATTCAACACGCAGAACAAGCAACCATCGGCCTAACGTACTGCGACCATGCACTAGCAGAGTCTGGGACAGTTGTCCTTCTTAACGAAAATAACAAAGGAAGATCCGTCAGTCTATTACCAGAAATCCATGTAGTACTCATCCCTACAAAATCGATTATTCCAAGATTACAGGAAAGTATGACAATGCTAAGTGAACGTATAAAACAAGGGCAGCCTATTCCAACCTGTATTAATTTCATAACAGGACCAAGTAATTCCGCAGATATCGAAAGCTATTTAGTAGTAGGAGTTCATGGTCCACTAAGGACTATTTATGTGATTATTGACGAAGATATCTAAATAGATAGATTCTTAACAGCAACATTGCAGAAAACAGCTTTTGTAACACAACTTTAATGGTCTAAAAAAGTTTGGATAAATCTGATATAGTTCTTATCATCTATGAAAATGACTATTTTACTAATTGAGAAGGGGTATATGAATGCTAGGTTCCATAGAAGCAGGTGGTACGAAGATTAACTGCGCAGTAGGAGATGAACAAGGTAATATTTTCAAACAAGTGCAGTTCCAAACAACATCTCCTGCCGAAAATATGAAACAAATAATAGACTTCTTCTTATCTAACAAAGTAGAAGCAATAGGTATAGCTTGCTTTGGTCCAGTTAACATCGACCGACAAAGTTCTCAATACGGCACTATTCTGGACACTCCTAAACTAGCCTGGAGATTCTTTCCGTTTTTACAAACACTGAAAGAGAAATTGAATATCCCAATAGAGCTTCAAAGTGATGTGAACGTAGCAGCCCTTGGAGAGGCAACATATGGTGCGGGTAAAAACGATAGAACAGTTTTATATTTTACGATTGGAACAGGAATAGGGGGAGGAGTAGTTATTAACAAACAATTTCTCAATACACCTCAGCACCCTGAAATGGGACATATCACTATTATTAGGGACCCTTCAGACATAAAAGCCAGTGACTGTCCGTTTCATACCGACTGTTTTGAAGGACTAGCATCGGGACCTGCTATTGAAAAACGCTATGGCCCAAACGCAAAAAATCTCCCAGCAGACCATCCTGCATGGGAGATTATTGCAAACTATATAGGGCAAGGAGTATATCAAATGATGCTAGCATATGCTCCTGACCGCATAATCATAGGAGGTGGATTGATGAACCAAACCCATCTTCTTTCGAATATAAAACAAAACGTCATAAAGAAACTCAATAATTACACCTATTATCCATCGCTTTCAAACTTAGAGAATACAATCACAGCCCCAGCCTTAGGAGATAATGCAGGTTTAATAGGAGGACTAATATTTGCGGGACACATAAGAAAGGGGCTTTGATCAATAGATCAAAGCCCCGATAAAATAAGAAAAGAAGCATCCGAAGTTCAGATGCTTCTTTTCTTGAGCGATAAAACGAAGGAAGTAGAAGGCTGCACACTAATGAATGTACAAACAAGTTTACGGCGTTACACATCTATAAGTAACCTTCTATACAGTACATGATAACACAAATATTAAAAAATGCACACATATAATTAAATAATTTAAAAAAAGATTATAACCAATTTATTCTGAATTAAGAAGTAATTTTAGGGCGAATCTATTTATTTAAAAAGATAGTATAAATTATTCAGAAAAAAAACTAGCGTTATTGGTTACATTGCTGTAATATGGAATATGTAATGTAGTCCTTGGTGCTTTCAAAATGTCATCTTCGAATAAAACTGGTAATCTTTTACGGTTTTTAGTTGATTTTAGCATATGAGTTTAGTATACTCATATACTAGCTAGGGTGACGATATTGGACGCGATCAGCGACCGGCATTACACACTACAAAAAATTGCACCACACAAGCGAAGGGAGATCACAAGTTTATGAAAAAAGTTATCAAAATTGCAGCTTCAACTGCAGTAGCAGCTTCAGCTTTCGTTGCAGTAGCACCAACGCAACAAGCAGACGCAGCAACAAACGCAACACAATTAGTAACAAACGCACAAAATGCAGGTACAGTATTGAAATGGGCTATCTCAGTAGAAGGTTCTGCTGATTATGCAACACGTCCATTCAATGAATACAATGCTGCTAAAAAAGCAATCGCAGCAGCAGAAGCTGCAGCTAAAAAAGGTTCAGCATCTGAACAATTAAGCATTGCAGCTAAACTTGTTGAACCAAAATTACAAGTTAAACGTGCAGCAGCTTACATCGATGCAATCACTTCAAGTGAAAAAATTAAAGACCTGACATCTAAATTAGATGCAGCTATCAAAACTAATGACATCGAAAAAGTAGAAACAGCTTACCATGCAGCTACTGGTGAATACCGTAAACAAGCGGCTCTTTTAGATCGCGTATATGGTCAATCTACTCGTGACGGTATCCGTAACGCAGTGAAACCTGCTATCGAAAAATTAGTTGCTTCAGTTAAAAACGAAGTAACTGTTAACATGCTTGCTAAATCAGCAGCAGCAAACATTAAAGCAGACAAATTAGATGAAGCATCTAAAAACATCGCTGATGCTCAAGCTATCTTAGATGCAAATGTACTTAAATGGGAAACTGCACTTCAAAAGTCAGTGGATGATGTAGCTACATCATTACCATTAACAATCTCTTCAGCAACTTATGTAGATGTTAACACTATTCAAGTTAACCTAAGCAAAAAAGTTGAAGCTGTAAACTTATCTCAATTCTCAGTTGAAGGTTTACAAGTAAACTCAGTAACTTTAGGTTCTGATAAAAAGACCGTTACACTTAAAACTGGTACTCAAGTAGCTGGTAAGACTTACAATATTACTTTCAATGGTAAAACTATTGCTTACACAACACCTGCAGTAGCAGATAATTCTACTATCTCTGTAAACAAAGATGCTATTTATGCAGAAACTGGAGAAAATGTAGCTATCCAAGCAACATTTAAAGAAAAAACTGGTCAAGCATATACTGGTCAAATTAGAGTTACAGCTCCTGCAAATACAACTCTAGTTTCAGTAAACGGAGTGACTGTACCTGTAGCATCAGGTGATACTGTATTAACAACTCCTAACCAAAATGGTACTGTAACAGTAGTACTTCAAGGTTCATCAGATCTAATTGCTGATAATGGAACTACAGTTCTATTTGAAAAATTATTTAATGGTAATGTAACTGAATCAACTAAGAGTGGGAAATTACACTTTGCTACAAAAGCTACAGTAGCAGATTCTTCTAGCCAAAAAGTTTCTTACGTTGACGCTAAAAATAAATACTTTGTAGTAGAAAACGGAACTTCATACGTTAAATATACTGCAAAAACTATTGATGCATTCACTAACGAATCAACAAATGGTCTATCTTTAGATCAATTCTTTGCAGCATTAGGTGAAGGTGATGAAGTTCAAGTATCTGCTTATGGTACAACTGCAACTTCAGCATCACACTTTAAAATCTCATTCAATAAAGAAGTAAAAGATTTTGACTTTGCTTCTAAATACTTTGTAATTGGTAACGAAGATGCAGCTACTGGTGCATACCGTGTAGATTCTAATGGTAAATTTATTCTTGAAGGTGTAGGCCAACCAGGATATACAGTTTATGTTCGTCCAGTAAATGGAACTGAATATAGAACTACTGTAGGATCTAATGGTAACTGGGCAGTTGAAGTTAACCTTGATAAAGCTTCACTTACTACATTTGAAGCAGTTCAAGTTCCAGCTGGTCAAAAAGCTGTTTACACAAGTGCGCCTAAATTAAACGTTCTTGAAGGTGCGTTTGCAATTGAAGACGTTCAACTTGTTGGAACTACAGCAGATACATTACTAGGGAAAACTATTCAATTTAATGACACTACTGTTTCATTAAATGATAGCTTTGTTGTAAAATCTGGTGCAACTATTACTTTAGTTGACGAAGATGGAACAAAAGTTAAATACACTCATGGTGTAAATGCGACATTCTCTGTTGATTCTGCAAATCCTAGCCAAGCTTCAATCGCTATTACTGGTGCATACACTCAAGTTGCAACAGGAAGCATTGCTGGTTTCGGTAAAGCATTTAGCGTAGACTCAATTACAGGTTTCCAAAACAAATATGGTCTTGTAGCAAAACCTGTTAACGCTGTATTATCTAAATAATAAAGTAATTCATATTTAATTTAAAAGACTGTTTCAGAAGCCAACTAGGCTTCTGAGCAGTCTTTTTTTGCACTATATAATTGTTTGAATTATTTCAATATAAAAACAAGTGAATTCCCGACCCTTTATTTTTGAATTGTTGGGAAACGATTGTAGAGTAAAAAAGTACTTAATAGAATTGGCTATATTTTAACGAAGTTGAGTAAATTAGAGCGTGTGGAAAGTTGAAATCATTGCATGTGTGAGACACCTATTTCCTACTATACAATTCTTAATTTTCAGAAATGAGCGATATTGATGGAACGTCATCTTTTCACTTCATACATTTACTGGAGTTAGATAGTGTTACGTAGAAGATTTAGAGTCGCAAAATTGATTATCGATATTTTTGAGGATTTCTAGCTAAGATATTACTAACGCACATGTAAAAAAAGATTGGGACTCATGTACTGATGATGAGGAATGCCCTATCATTTAAGGTAAATTTTGTTTATAATTAGTATAGAATGAGGTCAATTAAAAAAGTGGCAGGAAGGTAGCGAGTAGGTAGATGAAAATTGCAGATAAAACAGTACGTAATGTGGTTGTGGTTTTAATTGTTGTATTAATTTTGGGGATTTTCTATGCCTCAAAATCTAGTGAAAAGCAAGATGAACAGTTTTTTAAAGAACAGGCTACATTTAATCAAGCAATAGATTATTTTCAAGGTGGACAGTATGAACTGGCAATACCACTGTTAACAAAAGTAGGTAAAGAACAACCTGAATCTGAGGTTGTAAAATATTATTTGGCATTAGCACTATCGAATACTGGGGAATGGAGTAGTGCGAGTCAAGAGTATCAGGAAGTCCTTAATGTAAATCCTTATAAAGTTAAAGATTCGATGTTTATGATTCAATTTGCTGAAGTACTTTTAAATGCAGAAAAGTTTGAAGAAGCGAAAGTCGTTTTGGAACGGTGCCAGACGTTACCAATTCCCGATCAAATGCCAGATTACCAAGAGTTTGTTAACATATTATTAATGCAGGTTTCGATGAAATCATGATAAGGAGTTATTATTAATGAGTTACTCTATGAACAAAAAGATACACATTAAACGCAATATAGAAGAAGATTTCCAGTCACAACAACAAATAGATAAATGGATTCTGTATATATTGATTGCAGCAATTATCCTAGTTCCCTTATTAATAGGTGGACATATTTCAGAGGTGATAAGTCCAATTATTTCAAATGTAGATCAATTAGTATCAGGAGAAAAAGTTGATATTTTTACGTTTTATAAATTCACCGCACTAGTCACACTAACTATACTTGCAGTTGGGCTATTCTTATATAAACTGTTATTTTTAAATTATAGTTTAAGAGTAAGTCCAATTTTATATTTCATTGCTATATTTTTAATAGCAATTATTTTTGCAACTATATTTTCACCAAATAAGACATTAGCTCTGTTTGGTCAATACAATCGATCAGATGGTGGGATTTCATACATATGTTATATTTTATTGATGTTTGTCGCAGTGCATATTAAATATCCGAAAAGAATAGTGGAATATGTGCTATATGCTTTTTATCCACTAGTTATTGTAAACTTCTTTTTAACTACAATGAATTTCACAGGGCATGATGCTTTGAATTATGCACCACTTAATGAGGCATTAACTATCTTTGCTCCGGAGATAGTATTTCAAGACGGCTCTAATTTAATAGGTACACTTAATCATTGGAATTATATGAGCGGCATGTTCGCCGTTGTTACAGTAATGTATCTATCATGGATTATTTTAGATAATAATTATTCACGAAGATTTGTTAACTTAATCATTGCATTGATGGGGATAACCACGATGCTGATAGGCATGTCTGCAAGTGGTTTTGTAACTTTTGTGTGTATGACGGTTGTAATTTTATGGATTGCAATTAAATGTTCAAATAAAAAAATAGCTTTACTATATCTAGCTAGTTTTTATTTACTAACTGCTGGAATTCTACATATATTGTCACTGAAAGATTATAAAGTTTGGGATGAGTCTTTGGGATTCTTCTTACCCGGAAATCCATATGTGGTTGAGCAACCTAAAGAAACATCTATAATAGAATTTAATGATTTTAATCCAACAAGATTCCTAGGTACTGCTGCATTTGCGGCTGATACTAAATTTACAATACCAGAGTTACCAGAAAACAAATGGGGACCTGGAACAGGTCGAGTGTATATTTGGAAACAATCACTTCAGTTAGTCGTTGAAAAACCACTGTTTGGCTATGGGTTAGATACTCTGATATACAATTTTCCACATTATGATATTGATGCTCAAGCTAACTTAAATGAAGTAACAATTGTTGATAAGCCACATAATTTTTACATTGGAATTATTTATGGTACAGGAATAATAGGGTTAATTGGGTTCTTAGGTATAATTCTTAGCATTAGTTGGCCAGCAATTAAATCAATTATACGCTTTAATCATATGTCTTCCCCAGTAGTTATATTAAGCATTACATGGTTAGCATTTTTAGTTCAAGCGTTATTTAATGACTCCTTACCTGGAACAACTACACCTCTATTTATAATAGGGGGAGTAATAATAGTATTGTTAAACAAAGATATCACAACTAAAAATGATGATTCAATTATAAATTAATTTTAATGGATTCAAAAGACAAATAAACGTAGGTGTGAATTATGTTTTCTTCAAAATTAGTAGAATTTAAAAAAGCAACTAAACTAACTATCGAACTCTCTAAAAGTGATTTGAAAAATAGATATGTAGGTTCAATTTTAGGCATTCTGTGGGGATTTATTCAACCACTTATTACAATATTAATATTTTGGTTTGTTTTTCAAGTTGGATTCAAATCTATGCCTGTGGATGATTTCCCCTTTATATTATGGTTAATGTGTGCAATGATACCTTGGTTCTTTTTTTCGGATAGCTTAAATGGAGCTACCAATTCTATTGTAGAAAGTAGTTATTTGGTGAAAAAGGTGAATTTCAGAGTTGGGATTTTGCCTTTAGTAAAAATATTATCATCTTTTTATATTCATGTATTTTTCATCGTCTTTTTATTTATCATGTTTTTTATCTATGGATACGATTTTAATATTTACAATTTACAAGTAATATATTATTTGATAGCTACTGTAATGTTATTGATAGGATTTTCATATTTAACTTCTAGTCTGGTAATATTTTTAAAGGATGTAGGACATCTAGTAAATATGCTTTTACAATTCTGTTTCTGGATAACACCTATTTTTTGGTCATTAGATATACTACCAGAGAAGTATAAGTTTCTCATGAAATTAAATCCAGTATATTATATTACCGAAGGATACAGATATACATTTATTTATGAACAATGGTTTTGGGAAAAGCCAAATTTAACTTTGTATTTTTGGCTATTTACTATAATAAATCTATTCATTGGTTTATTTGTATTTAAAAAACTTAGATCACATTTTGCAGATGTATTATAGGAGTAATGTAAATGGAAAACATAGCAATTATTGCGAGTAAAATTACTAAAAAGTATAAGTTGTATAACAACCCCATAGATAGATTAAAAGATTCCTTTAGTGGTAAAGGAAAATATTCAAAAGAATTTTCTGCCTTGAATGATATTTCTTTCGAAATAAAAAAAGGTGAATCGGTTGGTATTATTGGGAAAAATGGATCGGGTAAATCTACTTTATTAAAAATAATTACTGGAGTGTTAACTCCTACTTCTGGTTTTATGAAATCAAATGGGAATATATCCGCAATTTTAGAATTGGGTGCAGGTTTTAACCCTGAACAAACAGGACTACAGAATATTTATTTAAGTGGAACAATTATGGGGTATACGAGGGAACAAATGGAAGAAAGAGTCCCAGAAATAATAGAGTTTGCCGATATAGGAGATTTTATAAATCAGCCTGTAAAAAATTATTCAAGTGGTATGTATGTCCGATTAGCTTTTTCTGTAGCAATAAGCGTAGATCCAGATATACTTATAGTGGATGAGGCACTAAGTGTAGGAGATATTAGATTCCAACAAAAATGTTTAAGAAAAATTGAAGAAATGAAGAGAAATAAAACAATATTATTTGTTTCTCATGACTTATTACAATTGAATAAATTTTGCGACCGCCTTATTTGGATAAATGAAGGTGAATTAAAAGGTGATGGAGATCCAGAAGATATATCTAAGCAGTATCAAGCTTTTATGGCTGGAAGTGCTCTCGATACCTATCTTGAGGATGAAGTCATTGATATACAAGAAGGAAACGCAGAAATAGATCCAATTGATAATAGTCTCCAAATGTTTGGTGACAACAAAGCCAAAATAATTGGAATAAGTATGTTTAATGATAAAGAGAAGAAAATTTTTCAGACAAAGATTGGCGATAAAATAATGATCGCTATTAATGTAAATTACAAAGAAGCAATACTAAATCCGATTATAGGTTTTAGTATAAAAGATAGGATTGGAAATATTGTAACCCAAACGAATACATTTGTCTTAGAACAACGGCTAAACAATGCTTTAGCTAATAGAAGTTATATTTATAAATTTGAATTTCAAGTACCTCCATTAAAAAATGGAACCTACACAGTTTCCCCAGCTGTAGCTTCAGGTAGTCAGTTTGAACATATTCAACACTGTTGGGTGCATGATGCATTAATAATTCAGGTTGATGATAAACAGGGTTATGATTTAGAAGGTTTTATGGTTTTAGATAGCGTATCTTTTGATACAATACTAAGCTAATTAAGGAGTTTGAAAATGAAATTCACAGGAGAAAGATATATTCCAAACACTATTGAAGACGATGATGAAATAAAAGCAGAACACTTACAGAGATATCAAGCAGTAATTGATGTTGTTAAAGGAAAAGTAGTTTTAGATGCTGCATGTGGAGAAGGATACGGCTCAGAATTATTAATGGAACAAGCAGAATTAGTATTTGGTTTGGACATTGATGAAGAGTCTATAGAACTTGCAAAGAAAAAATACATATATCCAAACCTTAAGTTCTTGACAGGTAGCATTGCTAATCTTCCATTTGAGGACAATTTTTTTGATGTTGTAGTATCTTTTGAAACGATAGAGCATGTTTCAGAGGAAGTCCAAGCACTATTTCTAAAAGAAATAAAAAGGGTTTTAAAACACGATGGTATCTGCATAATGTCAACTCCAAATAAAGAAGTATATACAGACAATAGAAACTATAAAAACCCATTTCATGTTAAAGAATTTTACAGAAATGAGTTTTATGAATTTTTGAATTCTTCTTTTGAAAACGTAGAGTTTTATTACCAATTTATGGAAAATGTTCAACTTCTAAGTAATGAACAAGATAAGAATATAAAAAGTATAAACCTTCGAAATAATTTTGCTGAACAAAGTAAATATATACTGGCAATTTGTTCAGATTTTGCTATTAGCGATGATGTTAAGATAAACTCCATGCTGATTGAAGCAGGTACATATAATAGAAATATTGAAAGAATAATTGAACTACAAGATGAAGTAGAGGTTCGTAATAAACATATAGCTCACTTAGACAAAGAGATATTAGAAAAAGACAGGTATATAAAACTTGTTGATGAGTCCAGTAGATTGAGTGATGTAGAAAAAGACTTGAAAAAGGCATTATTACAAAGTGAAGAATTAAAAGATAACCTTATTAAAGATATTACTGAAATACGCGTTGAAAATGAAATCTTAAAACAAAAAGAGAGAGTATTAGAGAATATATATATATCGGACGGTTGGAACTTTTTACTTAAATATTACAAGTTAAGAGATAAAATTATTCCTTCTCAAGGAAAAGCTAGACTTTTTATAAAATTATTCAAAAAAATTATAGTAGATGGAAATTATAAATTAATAAACAAAGAAAATGCAAAGAAATTTGTATATTACTTTAAAAATCAAAACTTATCTATGTTAGAAAACCGAGTAGAGACATACATAGATAGGAATACAAATGACAACTCACAATTAAACTTAACTCTTATTAAAAACGATAATAATTATCAAAAAATAACGATAGAAAAATCTTTAAAGCCGTTTGTTTCTATAGTAATACCTGTTTATAATCAGTGGGATTACACGTACTCATGCATAAAGTCAATAGTAGCAAATACAACGAACGTTTCATATGAAATTATTGTTGCGGATGATATGTCTACAGATGAAACTATTAATATTGATAAGTATGTGGAAAATGCTGTTGTAGTTCGTGATGGTCAAAATAGAGGGTTTCTTTTAAATTGTAAAAATGCTGCAAAATCAGCTAGAGGTAAGTATGTCTTATTTCTAAACAATGATACCCAGGTTCAAGAGGGATGGTTAGATTCACTTGTTGAGTTAATTGAGAGTGATGCTAGTATCGGGATGGTAGGATCTAAATTAGTATATCCTGATGGGCGTCTACAGGAAGCCGGCGGTATTATTTGGGATGATGCAAGTGGTTGGAATTTTGGTAGACTAGACGATCCGTCAAAGTCAGAGTTTAATTATGTAAAAGAAGTGGATTATATTTCCGGTGCAGCCATTATGATCAATAAACAGCTGTGGGATGAGATTGGTGGATTTGATGAAAGATATGTACCTGCTTATTATGAGGACACTGATTTAGCGTTTGAAGTACGTAAACATGGCTTTAAAGTTATGTATCAACCTAAATCTGTTGTAGTCCATTTTGAAGGGATATCACATGGTACTGATGAGGGTAGCAATATAAAGAGTTATCAAAGTAAAAATAAGAATGTCTTTCTTGCAAAGTGGAAGAATGAGTTAGAAACATATCAGTTACCAAATGCAAAAGATGTTTTTTTGGCTAGAGATAGAAGTATGGACAAGAAAACAATTGTGGTTATAGACCACTATGTACCGCATTATGATAAAGACGCGGGTGGGCGATGTACTTACTATTATCTGAAATTATTTAAATCACTAGGATATAATGTGATTTTCATTGGAGATAATTTTTACAAACATGAGCCTTATACGTCAAACTTACAGGCACTAGGGATACAAGTACTATATGGTAATGAATATGCTAAAAATATAGAAAAATGGTTTAAGATCAATGGAGAGTATATAGATTACGTATACTTGAATAGACCACATATAGCTATTAAATATGTTGATATGATAAGAAAATATACTAACTCCAAACTAATATATTTTGGTCATGATCTACATTACTTAAGAGAGCTAAGAAATTATGAGGTAGAGGGTAAACCAGAACTATTAAAATCTTCGAATGAATGGAAAAAAATTGAGTTTGATTTATTTGAAAAAGCAGATGTTATTCATGTAGTAGGATCTTATGAACAATCAGTGCTTCAAAAAGAATTCCCAAATAAACCAATTAGAAATATTCCTTTATATATGTTTAATGAAGAAGAAATTAATATTGAAAAAGAAACTTATCAAAATAGAGAAAGCATATTATTTGTAGGCGGATTTGGTCATAAGCCTAATTATGATGGGGTAATATGGTTCATTAATGAGGTTTTCCCTTCTATATTAGAACAAAAACCAGATATGGAATTTTTCATTGTCGGGTCTAATCCACCAGAGGATGTTAAATTATTAAATTCTAGTAATATTATTGTAACTGGTTATGTCACAGATGAAGAATTAAAACAATATTATAGTAAGTCTAGAATAGTAGTCGTTCCATTAAGATATGGGGCTGGAGTTAAAGGAAAAGTCGTTGAAGCTATATACCACCAAGTACCAATAGTTACTACCGAGGTAGGTTCAGAAGGATTAAATGAAGCTAATGAATACATGATGATTGCAAAAGATAATAAAGCATTTTCAAAAATGGTAATAGATTTATATGATGACGAAAAGATATGGACAAGTTTATCTTATAAGTCCAAAGACTATATCAAAAAGTATTTCACAATTGATGCTGCAAGTGAACAAGTGAAATTAGATATAAACTAGACAAGAAATTATATCAACAAAATTATTTAAAAATAGAGGAGAAACAAATGATTAATTTAATTTTGTGTGGTGGGAATGGGACAAGATTGTGGCCAATTTCACGTACCCTTCACCCTAAACAATTTAGCAAATTTGATGGGAAATCACTATTCCAAGAGACTGTTCTAAGAAATTCTAAATATACTTCTAAGCAAATAATTGTCACAAATACTGAACAACAATTTCTAGCAAAAGATCAACTTAATGAAATAGGTAATTTTGAACCAACTTTCATTTTAGAGCCAGTTGGAAGAAATACAGCAGCAGCAATAGCTTTAGCATGTCACAGTTTGGAACAAGATGACATAATTCTTGTTACACCTTCTGATCATTTAATAAAAAATAAATCAGAATATGAAGCAATAATAGCTGAAGGTAAAAAGTTAGCCGAAGAAGGTAGCCTAGTTACTTTTGGCATTACCCCCGTCTATCCGGAGACAGGTTATGGTTATATTCAGGCTATAGGGAAAGAAGTAATATCTTTCAAGGAAAAGCCAAGTGTGGAAGTTGCGCAAGAATATATAAAATCTGGGACCTATTACTGGAATAGTGGAATGTTTATGTTTAAATCAAGCACGTTCTTAAAGGAATTAGAAAAGTATGCACCAGAAATATTCACATTGGCAAAAGAAGCGATTGTCACTTCTGAAAAGGTAAATGAAAACATTTCAATTAATCTGGGAAAAATGAGCAATATTCCTGACTTAAGTGTTGATTATGCAGTCATGGAAAATTCAGATTCTATCAAGATAATACCTTCAAATATAAGTTGGTCTGATATGGGTAGCTTTGAATCACTTTATGAAGGACTGGAATTACCAATAGATGAACAAGGTAATATGACAAGTGGTAAAAATGTAAGTTTAAATTCAAAAAATAACCTAATTCTTTCAAATAAAACAGTTGCAACAATTAATGTTGAAGATTTAATAATAGTGGATACACCCGATGCATTGTTAGTAAGCTCAAAAGGTTCTTCACATGAAGTTAAAAAGGTTGTAGAACAACTAAAAGTAGAACAGCCAAATCTTGTGAATGAGCATATAACAGCACATCGTCCATGGGGAGTATATACAATTTTAGAAGATAGTCCAGGTTTTAAGATTAAAAAAATAGTCGTAAAACCCGGGAAAAAACTATCTTTACAGAAACATCATCATAGAAATGAACATTGGGTAGTGGTAAGTGGAACAGCAACAGTTACTGTAGGAGAAAATGAGTTTTTTGTAAGGCCAAATGAATCGACATATATAAAAATGGGAGAAGTTCATAGATTAGAGAATTCAGGGAAAATAGATCTTGTTTTAATTGAAGTTCAAGTAGGTGAGTATTTAGAGGAAGATGATATTATCCGTATCGAGGATGATTTCAAGAGAAGGTAAATAAATGAGTCAATATCATAAATCATACTTTTAAAAATATGTAAGATATTCTTCTGACCATTTTCTTGATTTTTTAAAACCTGCAGACAACAAAACTTTTTGTTTTGCGGACTTTAACCTATCCATACCAAACGTGAAGGGCTATGGCTATTAGTAAGTGTTACGGATTGGAAATTCAGTTTAACTTTGGTGAAATAAATCGTGATTTAATGGACAGTTCTCTCATTCTTTTGGCCGAGAATATTCAAGGATTCATATTTTGCATCATACCTATCATACCGATAAGAATAATCTCGCGCGTAAGTTGGTGCTTAATTTTCGTCAAAACATATTACTATAATTTCATTACGTGGATTGTAAGGAATGACTGCGTGAATCATCGTCCGAAACTGCTGATAAATTGGTGTAAAATCGTATCCCTTGTCTATTATTCCAGCCTCAAATAGACTCATTGCAGCTATTCCATCATTCAGATTACCGGAACTCTTTAAACTTCTGACTTTCTCAGGGTACTCACGGCTATATGACATTAACCAAACTAGACTTCATTTTTTCAGTCGTTCTTTTTCTTAACACCATGGAATGCGATTTCTTTTTCATAGATTGTTTTTTCTTCTTCAACTCTTTGTTTTGCCACTTATCACTTGGCACGTTCATTTTTAGACTTACGTCCGCGTTGCTTTAGCTATCAGCACAATTTGTACTTTTGTCAAAGCAACAGCTTCACTGGTGGAGGTAATCATGAGAGTAGGAAGCTTCGAATGGCACTTCGTCTGATAATAGAAAATCACAATCAAACCGAAAGAATAGATCAATTTTTAAACGTTTGACCAATCGTGTAATTAGGTATTATTTCCACACACGAGAGAATAACAAAAATCATTGAACAACCTATTGTCTTTTATAGAAGATTATAATCAATGATGCAAGTTCTAACGCCGAAATAGCATGGGACCGATGGTAAATCCCATTTCAAATAATTTCTGTAGGTCAAACAGGTTATCTCGTCTTATATAGGCGTAGAGCATTTTCCTTTCCTGTTGAAGTGTGTTTGGTAACTGTAATAATACAGGAGCTGGGGAAGTCATCTATTTTCTTGTCACTTTCGCTTTGAGTCAGAAGGGCTCAGAATTATGGAATTAACTCAGCTGTCTAGTCAATTCCAACATGCCTTGACACATAAAAAATATATAATGTAAATATCAAAAGTTGAACTTTGGAGGAGTATAATGGAAGTATATAAAAAGATGAAAAATAACATATTTTTAATTTTAGTTATTTTTACAATCATATTATTATCTATAGGCCATTTATTTAATGTTTGGTTAGTTATTAATGATGATATCATTGCACATTTAAATGCAAGTAGATTAGGGTTTATAGATTATATGAAGTTTGGAATTGAAGCTTGGATAAATCAAGGAAGACCTAATTTCATTGCATATATTAGTTATTTCATACCATTTGCTTTTGATAATTTTATTTATTATAAAATAATTTCAATTACCACTATTTTATCTAATATTGTATTATTAGCTGCTTTATTTTATCAAGTTTTTAAGTCAAAATGGATAGCATTAATTTGTTTTCTATTAGGAATAGTAGGCTTACAGAATAGTTGGGAACATAACCCAATAACATCTTTTCCAGGTTTTTTTAGTATTTCTATTAGTATTTTATTACTTTCACTCATAACTTTTTCATTATACCTAGAAAAAAAGAAGAAGTTATACTTATATATTAGTTTGTTATGTTATTTCTTTACATTATATACATATGAATTATTTGTTAGTTATATATTACTATTTATTGTATTAGCTTTAATAGAAGAAAAAAACTTTAGAAACATAGTAGAAAAATGTAAATGTCATTTAATTCTGATATTTTTTTATTTAGTTACTTATTTGTTATTTAGAAGCTTAAATGAGAGTTTATATGAAGGAGTACAACTCAGTAATAATTACTTTACTTTGGATGTCCTAAAGGTAATTTGGCAATATAGTATTTCGGCTATTCCTACTTACTTCTTATTCAATGAAAAGTATCAATATTTATTATATATATATAGCGATTTACATGAAAAAAATTTAACACTTTCAAACATAATAGATTCACTAAGAATGGTATGGGTTTTAAAAGCAATTTTAGTTTATGCAGTCTTTGTTTATTGCGCATTAAAAATAAAGGTGAATAAAAACAGTAAGTATTTATTAGTTTCAATTATCTTAGCAATTATTTATTTTTTTACGCCATCAATACCCCTAGCAATTACAAAGCATTATCAAGATACGGTTATGAATGATCACTTGTTAGGCATGCCGGTTTCTTATTTTTCTTATATTTCATTAATTGCATTATCCACATTCATTCTTGTGTTTTTACTGAATTTAAATATTAGAAAAAAAGTATTAAGTAAAATCTTAATATTTGTAATAGCTTTAGGTGTATCTTTTATAAGTATAGGTGTAGATTTTAATAATTATTATATTAGTGAAAATCAAGCTTTAGCGATGTACAAATGGAAAACAATCGATAAATTTATAGAATCAGAAGACTTCAAAAATGTACCAAATAATTCATATATAGTTGCCCCAACATTATGGGAGCAAGTAGGTAGTTTAGGAATTCATGATTCTTATTGGGATGAGTACTTCGACTATAAAACAAATCATGAAAAAAATGTAGATATTATAAAAGATATTGAAGATGTGCCTTTAGATACTTTAAACGTATATGTATTGAAATATTCACAAAATACACATTCAGAAAATCAGTATTTACTATTTAGCAAAGTTGATAGAGTTAGTAATTTTGAAACTTCAAATCAAGTTAGTATATACAATTACACATATTACGATGATTATACTTTAATTGGTAGAAAAATGAAAAATGATATTTCCAATATTGAAATTACTGGTGTCAAAATTGTAGAAGCAGCAAATACTTTTGTATTAACAATTAGCCCCTCAAATTATTCCATTGATAATGGCTTAAAAAAAACCATAATAACTGGAGATCAAATTCAGATAGACACATTATTCATTAACTACAATAACGAAAAATTTTATCAATAAATTCAATAAATATTTTATTAGTTAGATGAACATGCTGAACCCAAAGTAAATATACTGCTTATTGAAAATAGAATCGAAGAATGTGTTTTTTTGCAAAGCCACATATTTTTCAGGCACGAGGATTTGAAAAAAATTTAATATAGAAATAATTTCTTCGTAAAGCTTGAAAAGTAGAAAGAGAGTGAAACTGAAAATGAACAGTATTTTTTTACAAAAAATAAATTTCAAAGAAAAAATATTACTACTTGTTATCGTTATGGGGTCAATATCTTTATTTTTATACTATTTAAATCTAAACAATAGTGTAAATTATTATGACGAGGGAGGATATATAGAATTTGCTCAGAAGATTATTGAGTTAGGTCTTTTTAATGTTGAATCTGATATTAGAACATATTTATTTCCATTAATTATATCTTTATTTTTATTTATATTTGATGGTAATTTAGATTATGCAAAAATAGCCATGAGTATTTTTCAATTCTTAGTTTATGTATTTACTGTTATTTTTATAACTACAAATACAATTAAAAATAATTCTAGAGATTCAAAAATTATTGGAATGTCAATACTCTTTTTTGGACTTCTAAACCCCTACCTAATCCAATCTACTACTTTATTATTAACTGATCTGTTAGCAAGTTGCTTTATAGTATTATCTATTTCAATTATTTTATACAAAAATATCTTGAGAATAAGTGTAAGTTCAATATCTATTTTTCTTATCTATGCTGCAGTAATGATTAGACCATCTTCTTTAATATTTCTGCCAATAGTATTGGGTTTTTCACTTTATAAGATAATAAAATTAAATAAAATTAAGAGAACCATGATTAATAATATTCTTAAATACTTTTTGATTGTGTTTGCATTTTTAATATTATTTTTCCCTCAAATTTATATGAATGTTACTAAGTTTAACCATTTCACTCCCCTTATTCATGTAAGTCTATATGAAGATCAAAGTAAGTGGGCTGTACAATCACTTAAATATGGTACTGTTACTGTAGAAGGTCAAGAACCAACACTGCACTTTAAGAGTCCAATTATGTTGGGTGAAGATTTCACGATTTTCGAACTAATTTATAAGAATATATTTGCATTTATTTATATTTATTCAGCTCACATTTTCGGGGTTTTTGATTGGGGATATGTCGATACATATATTAAAGACTTCTATCCTATAAGTAGGATTTTTGGTTCAATATTTTTGTATAGTACATGGTATTTCATTTTTATAGGTATTTTTAAATTTTTCGTAAATTATAATAGCGAGAGGACAAAGATTAATCTAGGTTTATTAGTTTCTGCAATTTTATACACATTGTTCATTGCAACAACATTAATTGAATCTAGATTTGGTTATCCCATATTGTTGCTTTTATTACCGTTTGCGGGTTATGGAATTCAAAGTATGAAGCTCAACATACTAAAAGTAGTTTCATTTTTCTTTGTTATCCTTGTTTGTTTTACAATTTCTTTTTCACTTGATTTACAAACTAACAGAATTAACTGGTATCAGCATTTAACTGTTAAAGATACTAGTAATTTGAAAATAACAAAAGAATTAAATCAAAAGCAAGATTGGGAGTTTGTAAGAGACTATAATGGTTATAAGGTTTTTCAATTCAAAGCTTTTAAAGATATTGGACAAGCACAAGATATGATATTAGAAAAAAGTGACGGTACAAAACTTCAATTTGATGATGATTTTTCTTCAGCAGAAAAATTTTCAAATAGACATTGGGAAAACCCTCACCATTTTGTAATTTCTGTATCGGATAAAGACACCAAATGGGAAGAAGATTATATTCCTACAACAGTAGATATAAAAAACTATTTTAAAAAATATCCTTATAATATCATATATTCAAAATAAGTTGGAGGTAATTAATTGAAAACTAATAATAGTGAGTTAATGGAGATTGGTGTACTCGGTGATGAAAGAGGTAACTTATCAGTTCTCGAAAGTTATATAAATCTTCCTTTCGAAATTAAGAGAGTGTTTTATATTTATAGTACAAAGGATGGAGTAAGAAGAGGTTTTCATGCTCATTATAAAACAAAACAGGCATTAATTAGTGTTGCTGGTTCTTGCAAAGTTTCTCTTGATAATACAGTTAGGAAAGAAGATGTAATTTTGGATTCACCTAACAAGGTATTGATATTAGAACCAAATGATTGGCATGAAATGTACGATTTTTCGGATGATTGTGTTTTACTTGTTTTAGCTTCAGAATTATATAATAGTAATGATTATATTAGAGATTATGAAGAGTTTATTAAAGTTTATAGTGAGACTAAATAGGAGGTATTATTATGAATTACTTTAAACATTCTCATGCATTAGTAGAGAGTACCAAAATTGGGAATGATACTAGAGTTTGGGCTTTTGTTCACATTCTACCAAACGCAAAAATTGGTGAAAACTGTAATATATGTGATCATTGTTTTATTGAAAATAATGTTGAAATCGGCGACAACGTTACCATAAAATCAGGTATCTACATATGGGATGGGGTTAAAATAGAAAATAATGCTTTTTTAGGCCCAAATGTTGTATTTACAAATGATTTACTTCCAAGAAGTAAAAAGTATCCGGACTCTTTTTTATCTACAACAGTAGAAGAAGGGGCAAGTATTGGTGCTAATAGTGTAATAATAGCAGGTAATGTCATAGGTAGATACGCAATGGTTGGTGCAGGTTCCGTAATTACTAAAGATGTACCAGCATATACTTTAGTTTATGGAAATCCAGCAAGAATTAAATATAATATATGTGAATGTACTGAAAAACTAACTTTTGACTCTGAAAATATTGCGTTATGTAATTGTGGAAAAAGATATGCAAAAGATAGCAATGAAACTATAAACCCATTGAACTAGGAGATGTAAATTAATGATTCCTTTCTTAGATTTAAAAGCGATAAATGAACAGTATCAGGAGGTAATAAGTGATGAACTAAACAAAGTTCTGAAATCTGGATGGTATATATTGGGGGAATCTGTCGAAAAATTTGAAGGGAAATTTGCTAGCTACTGTGGTAGTAGATATTGTGTAGGGGTCGCGAATGGTTTAGACGCACTCTCATTAATTATTAAAGCATTTGATATTGGTGAAGGGGACGAGGTAATTGTTCCTTCTAATACATACATTGCATCAATGTTGTCTATTTCGCTAAACGGAGCAACGCCAGTTTTGATAGAACCTGATATAAATACTTACAACATTGACCCTTTAAAAATTGAAAACAAAATTACTGACAAAACAAAAGCAATTATGGTCGTTCATTTATATGGACAAGCTTGTGATATGTCTGCAATTCAACTCATTGCGGATAAATATAAATTAAAAGTAATTGAAGATTGTGCACAATCTCATGGTGCTTTATTTGAGGGACAAAAGGTTGGAAGTTTTGGGGACGCTGGCGCGTTTAGTTTCTACCCTGGAAAAAATTTAGGAGCACTAGGTGACGCTGGAGCAATTACAACAAATGATGAAGAACTTTACTTGAAATTAAAAGCATATAGAAACTATGGGTCCCATAAAAAATATGAAAATATATATAAAGGCAATAATAGTAGACTTGATGAAATACAAGCTGCTGTACTTTCAGTGAAACTAGATTACTTAGACAAAGAAAATGAGCATAGAAAAGAAATAGCAAAATATTATTTGGGAAATATTAAAAACGAAAAAATTATTCTACCATTACTAATTCAAGAAGAACACCATGTTTGGCATTTATTTGTAGTTAGAACTAAGGATAGAGATAAGTTACAAAGATATTTATTAGACCATAAAATCCAATCCTTAATACATTATCCAATTCCTCCCCATAAACAGGAAGCATATAGAGAGTGGAATCATCTTTCTTATGAAATTTCAGAAAGAATACACAGGGAAGTATTAAGCCTACCAATTAGTCCAGTGTTATCAATGGAAGAAGTGAAACAGATAGTAGAGGTAATTAACAGTTATGAGTAAAAAAAAATTTTCTATTCTTATACCGGTTTATTTTAACGAATTGAATATTCCACATACTATACCAAGATTACAGATGTTATCAGAAAGTTTCTCTAACTATGAAATGGAATTTATTTTTGTTGACGATGGATCAAAAGATAATTCATTAAGATTATTATTAGATGAAAAAAAGAAAGATTCTCGTATTAAGGTGATAAAATTAAGTAAAAATTATGGTTCCATGCAAGCTATTCAAGCAGGGTTAAATTATGTAACTGGTGATTGTGTTGGTATTATTTCAGCTGATCTTCAGGATCCCCCAGAATTATTTGAAGAAATGATAAAAAGCTGGGAACAAGGCAAAAAGATTATCATGGCAACCAGAGAAGATCGAAATGAAACATTTTCTCAAAAACTTTTTTCAAATACATACTATTATTTAATGGACAAATTCGCCATCAAAGGGTACCCAAAAGGTGGTTTTGACTTCGTATTAATTGATAGACAAGTGGTTAATGAGTTGAAAAATATAAATGAAAAAAATACTAATATTATGAGTCTCATCTTTTCTTTAGGGTATGAGCAAGCCTCGATACCTTATATAAGACAGGAAAGAGAGCATGGTAAGTCTAAATGGACATTCTCCAAAAAGGTAAAATTATTTGTGGATTCCTTTGTAAGTTTCTCGTATGTTCCAATTAGATTTATGACTGGAATGGGTTTTATAATTGCAATACTCAGCTTTATTTATGCTCTCTATACTATGATTAGTTATTTATTTGGCAACGTTGGTGTTCAAGGATGGACTACAATTGTGGCTTTAATAACTTTATTACAAGGAATAATGATGATTATGCTTGGAATTATAGGAGAATATTTATGGAGAATTTTAGATGAAACAAGAAAACGTCCAGGATACATTGTCGATGAAGTTTTTGAATAAAGAATTCTTCCGATTTTTAATAGTAGGACTAGTAAACACCGCAGCTACCTATATACTATATTTAATATTATTACTATTCCTCAACTATAATATCTCCTATATTATTTCATATTTGAGTGGGATACTTATAGCCTTCTTATTAAATGCAAAGTATGTATTTAATGTGAGACTTACAGTAGGAAAGGCTGTAAAGTACCCAGTAGTGTATATATTCCAATATATATTGAATGTATTCATGCTGAACGCTCTTGTTGAGAATCGAATATTACATGAGACATTGGCACCATTGTTAGTAATTATTATTTCTTTACCAATTACATTTTTTATGTCTAAATTTATTTTAAAGAAATAGAATAAGAGGAGAGGAATTTAAGTGAAAGGAATAATTCTAGCGGGCGGTAGTGGAACAAGATTATATCCACTTACACGTTCAGTGTCAAAACAGTTGCTTCCAATCTATGATAAGCCGATGATTTATTATCCTCTGTCCATTTTGATGTTAGCAGGAATTAAGGAAATAATGATTATATCTACACCCGAGGACACGCCCCGCTTTGAACAACTATTGGGAAATGGGATGGATCTAGGGATTCAACTATCTTATGCTGTTCAACAATCACCAGATGGGTTAGCTCAAGCCTTTGTTATTGGAGAACAATTTATTGGTGAGGATTCAGTGGCTTTGATTTTAGGAGATAATATATTTTATGGTCATGGGTTTACTTCGATGTTAGAGAAGGTGGCTTCTCGTGAGAGTGGAGCGACTGTTTTTGGTTATAATGTGAAAGACCCAGAACGTTTTGGGGTTGTTGAATTTAGTGATTCTGGAAAAGTAATATCTATTGAAGAGAAGCCATTAGTGCCTAAATCGAGTTATGCTGTAACTGGACTATATTTTTATGATAATCGGGTTGTGGAAATAGCTAAGTCAATAAAGCCGTCTGCACGAGGAGAGTTAGAGATTACTGATATAAATAAAGCCTACTTAGAATTAGGTAATCTTCATGTAGAACTACTAGGACGTGGGTTTGCTTGGTTGGATACAGGTACCCATGAATCTCTTCTTGAGGCATCGACATTCATTGAGACAATAGAAAGAAGACAAAGTTTAAAGGTAGCTTGTTTAGAAGAAATTGCTTATCGAAAAGGCTATATTACTAGAGAACATCTAATAAGTTTAGCAGAACCTCTAAGTAAAAATGGCTATGGGCAGTATCTAATCGAGTTGGCAAATAGAAAACTGTGAGGAGACATACGAAAGTGAAGTTTATTAAAACAAGCTTAGTCGATGCTTACATTTTTGAACCAGATGTATTTGGTGATCATCGCGGTTTCTTTACCGAAACCTATAACGCAAGATTATTTAAAGAAAATGGGTTTTCATTTGATTTTATTCAAGATAACCATTCATTGTCAGTAGAAACGGGAACAATTAGAGGTCTTCATTATCAGTTAGATCCATATGCTCAGACGAAACTTTTAAGAGTAACTAAGGGTGCTGTTTATGATGTAATTGTAGATATACGGACAGGTTCTCCGACGTATGGGAAGTGGGAAGGATTTATCTTGAGTGAGGATAATAAGAGACAGCTTTTGGTACCAAAAGGTTTTGCTCATGGATATTGTACATTAGTTCAAAACACTGAAGTTCAATATAAAGTGGACAATTACTATTCACCAGAACATGATAGAGGTATTTCTTGGGATGATCCTCAGTTAAATATTCCTTGGCCGACTTCTAATCCAATTCTCTCAGAAAAGGATAAAAAACATCCTCATTTAACGGATGTAGATTGTCAATTTACTTTTAAAAGTAAGGAATGATAAAAATGAAAATATTAGTAACTGGTGGAGCAGGCTTTATCGGAAGTAATTTCGTAAATTATATGGTTCGTAAGTATTCTAATTATGAAATTTTGAACTTAGATGCCCTTACCTATGCGGGAAACCTAGAAAATCTGAAGGAATCAGAAGGTAAAAGTAATTATCGTTTTATAAAAGGTGATATTACGGACAAGGATCTTATCGATTCTATTCTTGCTGAGAAGGTAGACGTTATAATAAACTTCGCAGCTGAATCACATGTGGATCGTAGTATAACAAATCCAGGAGTATTTGTAAGTACGAATATTCAGGGTACACAAGTGCTTCTTGATGCAGCTAGAAAAAATAACATAAAGAAGTATGTTCAAGTGTCTACTGATGAAGTTTACGGTACTTTAGGAAAAGAAGGTTACTTTACGGAAGAAACTCCACTAGCACCGAATAGTCCATATAGTGCAAGTAAAGCTGGTGCGGATCTACTAGTTCAAGCTTACTCTGAGACATATGGATTGCCAGTAAATATTACGAGATGTTCTAATAATTATGGTCCATTCCACTTTCCAGAAAAGCTAATACCTTTAATGATTATTAATGCGTTAAATAATAAATCATTACCTATTTATGGAGACGGACTTAATATTCGTGATTGGTTACATGTTGAAGATCATTGTAGTGCGATTGATCTTGTATTACATGAAGGTAAGACTGGAGAAGTTTATAATGTTGGTGGTCACAATGAGAGATCAAATATCGATGTAGTTACTGAGATATTAAGACAACTAGATAAACCAGAATCGCTAATAGAATATGTAAATGACCGTTTAGGACATGATCGTCGTTACGCTATAGATCCAACAAAACTTCAAACAGAGCTTGGGTGGAAACCTAAATATACTTTTGAAACGGGTTTAAAGGAAACAATAGAGTGGTATCTAACAAATCGTTCTTGGTGGGAGAATATCATTTCCGGTGACTATAAACTATATTATGATGAACAATATGGTAACAAATCAGGTAATGAAAAATGAAAATACTTGTAACTGGAGCAAATGGACAACTTGGAACAGAACTAGTTCACCAGTTAGAACGAATAGATATTTCACTTTTTTCTTATACAAAAAACAATTTAGATATTACAGATTTTAAAAGAGTACAAAAAATTGTTAGGGAGATTCATCCAGATATTATTATAAATGCTGCAGCTTTTACAAATGTAGATCGAGCAGAAACAGAGAAAGAACTTGCATTTTCTATAAATTCTATTGGTCAAAGAAATTTAGCGGTAGCAGCTGAAGAAATTGATGCTAGAATTTGTTACATCAGTACAGATTATGTATTTGATGGAAATGCTGTTGAGCCTTATAAAGAATATTCCTTAGTAAATCCGTTAGGTACATATGGATATACAAAATATGCTGGAGAACAGTTGACACAAAGCTTGAATTCTAAGTATTATATTGTTCGTACAGCATGGGTATATGGTGAGTTTGGGAACAACTTTGTAAAAACTATGTTGAAATTAGCAACAGAGAAAGATGAGATTGGCGTAGTTCATGACCAAATTGGTTCTCCAACCTATGCAGTGGATTTGGCAGAGTTCATTATAGAACTTGTACAAACAAATAAATATGGCATTTATCATTGTACAAATAGTGGTTCATGTTCCTGGTATGAATTTGCTAAGGCCATTTTTGAGGAAGCTGATATAGATATTAATGTAATTCCATTAACTTCAGATCAATTCCCTAGACCTGCCAAGAGACCTAACTATTCGGTGCTTAATAATATGGCTCTTCAAGTAAATGGCTTCTCAACACGTAGACATTGGAGAGAAGCATTGCAATCTTTTATAATAAAGAATAACTGATATATAGGTGAGTGCTAAAATTGCACTCACCTATTTTTATTTGTATATAGTAGAAGTTTTACTAAAATAAGGTTAGAATAGGAGTTAAAAGAGAAAGAATATTCAACAAGGATATTTATTTTTCGACACTTAATTATTATTTGGTGAAAAGAGGAAGTTTAAGTAATGGATCTTAGTATTATCATTGTTAATTTTAATACAAAAAAGCTCACGCTCGAGTGTATTCAGTCTATATATAGTTCTATTTTATCTTATTCGTTTGAAATATTCGTAGTCGACAATAATTCTACAGATGGGTCAGTTGATGCAATAAAGAGAAAGTTTCCTAATGTAAATATTATTGAAAATAGAGAGAATGTCGGTTTTTCTAAAGCAAATAATCAAGCAATCCGTGTTTCAAAAGGAAGCTATGTTTTATTATTAAATTCCGATACAATAGTCATGGGTAATACACTATTTTATACAATTGAATATATGAATCGACATAACGACGTTGGTGCCATGGGTTGTAAAGTATTATTGCCAGATGGTAGTTTAGATAAAGCTTGCCATCGTGGATTTCCGACACCAGAAGCTTCATTCTATTATATGACAGGTATAGCTAAGAGATATCCAGACAAACCTAAATTTAATGGATATCATAAGAACTACTTGAACATGCAAGAGGTTCACGAGATTGATTGCTTAGTTGGGGCATTTATGCTTGTTCGACGAGAGACTATCAATCAGATTGGGATGTTAGATGAGAATTTCTTTATGTATGGAGAAGATATTGATTGGTGTTATCGCATAAAGGAAAAGGGATGGAAGATTATTTACAATCCACAAGTTTCAATAGTGCATTACAAAGGTGCAAGTAGCAGGAAAAAGCCATATAAAATAGTTTATGAATTTCATAGAGCAATGTTTCTCTTTCATCATAAGCATTTTTCTAAGAAATATAATTTTATTATTAATGGCATTGTTTATATAGGGATTTTTATAAAACTAATGCTGTCAAACTTAATGAATATATTAAACAGTAAGCATGTATAAAAAGTTTACGAATTAGGGTGAGAAAATGGTTAGAGGAAAAGAACGATTTATCACGCAGCTATATATGGGCGCAGATTTTATTTTTATACAGGTATCTTTCTTTATTGCTTGGTTCACGAGATTTTATTTGTTAAATGGAGAGGAATTAGGGGCTTATTTACCACTATCAACTTACTTTCTTTGGAACATAGTTTACTCAATAAGTTATATCGGTGTCTCTTTTATTACAGGCCTTTATGCACCTAAACGGAAAATGAAGTTCGCAAGAGAGATTGCAAAGATATTTCAATCAAACTTATTTAGTATGTTTATATTATTAAGTGTTCTCTTCATAGTTAAAACAGTAGATATTTCAAGGCTATTTCTAGTAATCTACTTAGTATTAAATATTATGATTGCTATTATTTATAGATTTGTAGTCAAACAGAGTTTACGTAATTTAAGAAGTAAAGGTTTTAATAAACAATTTGTTCTTATACTTGGAGCTGGGTCTATAGGTAGTAGATATATGCAGAATTTATTACAGCACCCTGAATACGGTTTGAAAGTTCTTGGATTCTTAGATGATAATAGAAGGGAATATGGCGCAAATAATGATTTGCAAGTTCCTATATTAGGGAAATTAGTAGATTTAAATAGAGTTCTTCAAGAAAAAGTCGTGGATGAGGTGGTAGTAGCTCTTCCATTAACTGCCTTTCCAAAATACCAACAAATTATTTCTGTTTGTGAAAAGGCTGGAGTAAGAGTATCTATCGTCCCTGATTTTTATGACATATTACCAGCTAATCCCCATTTTGAGAGATTCGGTGATCTTCCAATTATAAACGTTCGCGATGTGCCATTGGATGAATTCGTAAATCGAATTATAAAACGGGCGTTTGATATAACTTTTGCACTGGTTGCTCTAGTTTTAACATCTCCAATTTTATTATTGGTTGCACTAGGAGTCAAATTAACCTCTTCAGGTCCAGTTCTATTTAAACAGGAACGTGTAGGTTTAAATCGTAGAACTTTTAATATGTATAAGTTTAGGTCAATGAAATATATGCCAGAGATTACTTCAAATACTCAGTGGACAATTGAAAACGATCCAAGACGGACTAAATTTGGTTCTTTCATAAGAAAAACAAGTTTAGATGAGCTTCCACAATTTTTTAATGTTTTAAGAGGTGATATGAGTGTAGTTGGACCGCGTCCAGAAAGGCCATATTTTGTTGATCAGTTTAAAGAAGAAGTTCCAAAATATATGATTAAACATCAAGTGAGTCCTGGTATTACCGGTTGGGCACAAGTTTGTGGTTTACGAGGGGATACATCTATCAGGAACCGAATTGATCATGATATCTACTATATTGAAAATTGGACGCTGCTTTTCGATGTGAAGATTATTTTCAAGACAGTAATAAATGGCTTTATTAATAAAAATGCATATTAAATATAGAAAGAAAATATACAGAAATAAAAGAATTCCTCAATTGTTGATGAATTCTTTTATTATATTAAAAATTTTTAGTAGATGATTGTGAGGAAAGAGCATGATTTTAGTAGTTGGGGGAGCAGGCTATATAGGAAGTCATTTTGTAGAGGAATTAATAAATGAAAAAGAAGTTTTAGTTTTAGATAATTTATCAACCGGACACCGTAATTCTGTTCATAAAAATGCTAGGTTCATTGAAGGAAGTTTAGGGGATACACAATTATTAGATATTATTTTTAATAACCATAGGATTGAAGCAGTTATTCATTTTGCTGCATTTAGCTTAGTGGGTGAATCAGTTAACAACCCTATAAAATACTATGAAAATAATGTTAGTTCAACTTTAGTTTTGCTTGAATCAATGGTAAAGCATGGTATTAACAAAATTATATTTTCTTCTACTGCTGCTATATATGGGACTCCAAATATAGATTTAATATCTGAAAAGACTCCAAGTAACCCTATTAGTCCCTATGGACGATCAAAATTAATGATTGAATGGATGCTCCAAGACTTTGCTAAAAGTTACGATTTGCAATACGTTATCCTAAGATATTTTAATGCAGCTGGTGCTCATCCGAGTGGGAGAATAGGTGAAAATCATACACCAGAAACGCATCTAATTCCCTTAGTGCTAGAACACTTACTTGGTTCTAGGGACAACATATTCGTATATGGAAATGATTATCCAACAGTAGATGGTACTTGTATTCGAGATTATATTCATGTATCGGATCTTGCCGATGCTCATCTACAATCACTCAATGCATTACTAGATTATAGGGTGAAAAATGAAATTTTTAATTTAGGTACTGGATTAGGATACACAGTCTTAGAAGTTATTAATGCCTGTGAGAATGTAACTAAACAAAAGGCGTCGATAATTATAGAAGAAAGAAGAGAAGGAGATCCTGCTAAATTAGTTGCAGAGGCCAAAAAGATCGAGGAACTACTTGGTTGGAAGCCTAAGCTTAGCTTAAATTCTATTGTTGAAACAGCATGGAAATGGCACTCAAGTTAGATTTGAAATGGTATGTGGTTTTCAATATGGTGATTTTAGAACTAGCAAGACAGGCAATTTGAAAATTAAAAAGGCTATCTCAATATACTGCTTTTGGGATAGCCTCTTTAATTTTACCTCTTAATACCTTTTATCAACATTCACATACTACTAATTACTTGGAAAGACTTCAGTAAATAGGAAATAATTTTCAAATAAAAAGGTCTAATAGCAATCAATTTTAAAATAACTATTATTATACTTGTGTGAAAAGTTAGAATAAAATAGTAATTTTATATTATAATAGTAATGAGTCAAATAATATGCTTGAATAAAAGGAGAAAATATTATGAGTAGTAAAACTAAAATTATCATATCCTCCGCGGTAGCTGCTTCAGCAATTGTTTCAGTGATTTCAAGTCAACAGGTGGATGCGGCAACAAATATTGATGGATTAATAAGCGAGGCGCAAAAGGCTGGGACTGTTTTAAAATGGGCAATTTCTATAGAAGGTACTGCAGATGGAGTGACCCAGCCTTGGACTCAATTTAATACTGCAAAGAAGACAATTGATAAGGCAGAAGCTGCTTTAAAGGGTGTAAGCTATTCAGATAAGTTGAAATATGAAGCATTATTAGTTGAACCTAAAACCCAACTTCAACGCGCACAAGGGTATCTAGATGCCATTACAGCGAGTGCGAAGATAGAGGCAAAAACGAAAGCTCTTTCAGAAGCAGTTCGTACAAATAATTTAGAACAAGTGGAAATCGCATATCATGCAATGACGGCAGAGTTTCGTAAACAAACGATTTTATTAGACCGTGTATATGGTCAATCCACACGTGATAAGATACGTAATGTAGTAAAAGGACCAGCAGAGCAGCTAATTAATTATCTTAAAAATGATGTAACAGTGCATATGTATATTAAGGATGCAGCTGAACAGCTTCGGGTTGGAAATTATGTGGATGCAGACAAAATAATAAAGGAAGCCCAAACCATTTTGAATTCCAATGTACTAATTTGGGAAAGCTCCTTACAAAAAAATCTGGATGCTGTAAATGCAATTCAGCCAGTTCAGCTTGTTTCTATTTCACGATTGGATAGCACGACTGTATCGGTAAAGTTAAGCAAAGCCGTTTCTTCTATTCAGCTTTCGGAGTTTACATTTGATAATTCTTTGTCAGTTTCGAGAGCGGTGTTAAGTAATGATGGTACTGTCGTAACATTAACTACTTCTGTGCAAACTCCTGGTATTAAATACACGATGAAATTCAAAGGGAATTCTGCGAGCTTCGTTGTTCCAGGTAGCGTTGTTCCAATTCAAATAGGTAGTCAAACCATTCAGCATAGAGAAACAACAGAAGTACTTTCTCTAGTAGGTAATTTTACAGAATCAAATAATCAACCTTCTAAAGACATAGTACGAGTTGACATTCCGGCAGGTATTAAAGTTGTTTCGATTAATGGCATTGAAAATAACATTGCAGGGGCAAAAAGTATTAATGTAACACCCGAAAAAAATGGCAATGTTACGATTGCTTTTACTGCTAAAGATGTAAACTTCGCTGCTATTGATAATGTGATTACCTTTAATAGAATGCAGAGTAAAACAGTTATAGAAACAAAATCATCAGCCAAAATAAACTTTTATGCGCCTGCAAAAGCGGGTACTTTCTCCAATAAGAAAATTTATTATGTAGACACTTACAATAATTATTTTGTCACATCAGATGGTATGAAATATAAAATGAAATCCTCTAGTGATGTCTATCGCAATGAAGAAATTGCGGTAGCCTTTGAATCATTTAAATCGGCTTTGGATGTGGAAGATACAATCACTGGAACATACCAACCGACAGCTAGTTCGACGTTTGAAATTACATCGAATTTCTATTTTGTTGACTTTGTACTCGATTCGAAATTTGCTTACAGATCTGGAACAGCCGGATACCGTATGGATGGAAGTAGAATTGACTTGAACGGTACGGCGCAACCAAACTATGAAATCATCTTCTATAAAAATAGTTCGTATATAGGAAAAACGAGAGTAAACGCAAACGGAGCATGGAGCTTCCCAACGAACGTGGACCAAAACGCAATAAGCGATTATTCGTTTGTTCAACAAGTTGCTGGAAAAGCTGCGCCTACTAACCCTGGTTCGGATGCCAAAACATTAAGAGTAGTGGAAGGTTCACTTGATCTATTATCTGTTAGTGGAGGATTAACAGCTGATGAAGACCTATCCAATGAAGCGCTAGTATTTACGGTTGCTCCTTTAAAAAATAAAAATGGCCTAGTGTTAGCACAAGATCAAGTAGTGGCTTTAGCCAATGCGTCAATCGTAGTACAAGATAATGATGGCACAAAAATTAAATTCACCAACAGCCAAGACAATACCAAATTCACACCTGTGAATAATGGCTTCCAAGTTAAGTTCGGAACAATTGATCCAGGTAAAGGTTTTGCAGTTATCATGTCTCAAGGAAAAGACAGCCTGTTAACCGGACCATTAAAAGTAATTTCCATTGATGGCATTCAAAACGTATATGGTCTGGACATGAAAGTAAATACAGGGTTTCAGATTACAGGGTACTAATTTGATTTTAACAAAACACAATATTAAATGAACGAAAAGCCGTAAAAGAGTGAATCTTTTACGGCTTTACTCATTGTTATAAAGTTTGTGGAATCATTTCAATTTGCCAAGAACTGAAATCTGGATTTTCTTTCATGAACACTTCTTTAGAGAAAGATAAGCTAATTGGACGTGCTTGCTTAGAAGCAATTTCGAATTGTCCGATTGGGAATCCAAGTTTACACACCATATCACCGGCAGCATCAAATAGTTGAATAGGCAGGTTCTCAATTGTTAGTGTTTCAGAAAATGCATTGCGAATGATTATATAAATATTGATTGCGTCATCTGACTCATGGAAATGGAATCCCACAACTGAGATCTCGTTCTCTTTAATAGGTTCTAAAGAAGAAACTAAACTATGTACATATCCTTGTTGATCTTCTGTAAGGCCATTCGACCAATTTTCATCCAAGTATAATTCAAAATCTTTCACTACTTTTTCATAATACTCAAAAGCCATTTCAAAATCCATTTCATTTGTTAATTCATCGTAGGGTACTAGTAAATCTTCCTTTTCAAATAGGAAATTCCACGGTCTTGCTGTACATGCTTCTAGCTCGCCAAACAACTCCATGTCAAATTGTTTCTTTGCTAGTTCTTTTCCTTCTTTATCTTTCACAACTAAAACTACTTGTTGCAGGCGTATTTTTTTGGGTAAAGAATGTCTTATTATAGCTGTTACGACAATTCCTGAATCGACCGTATATAGTTTTACTCCATGGACATGTAGTTGGTTTGCTTCTAAGTCTTCTAATTTTTGATGGAAAAATTGAAAAATATACTTCTCTGGTGCGGGGATTTCCCAGTCTGTAGAAAAATCAATTGTTGTTTTATATTTTTGGGGAGAATTTGTCATATTTTAGTTCCTTTCATTACTACGTCATTACCTATAAGTATAACACAATGTTACTAGTTGATATAAAGAGTACTCTACATCAATTACTTCCATTATAAAGAAATAAGTTTGGATAATATTGCATGATATAATTATGTGGGTTATTCCGACTAATTCATAAAGGAGGCAAATTAGTATGTGGAAAAAATATTTATATCTTACAATAGTAATTACCATTATTGCTTCTACTATAACCATCCCACAAGTAAGTGCGACTAATAATATAAAACAATTAGTTACAGATGCACAAAATGCAGGCACTATATTAAAGTGGGCAATTTCCAAAGAAGGATCTGCTGATTTTAAAACTCGGCCATTTGAGCAATATAACACGACAAAAGAAACTATCGCAGCTGCAGAAAAAGTTGCTGGTGGGTTATCAAACTCTGAACAACTTAGTGCTCAAGCTAAATTAGTGGATCCAAAAATCCAGGTAAAACGTGCACAAGCATACATAGATGCTATAACTTCAAGTGAAAAAATTTATAAGCTAACAACGAGTTTACAAAATGCTATAAATTCAGCTGATCTAATTAGTGTAGAAGCTGCTTACCATATTGCAACAGCAGAATATAGAAAACAAGTAAAATTATTAGACCGAGTATATGGGCAATCTACTAGAGATAGTATTCGTGATCAAGTGAAACCGTCCATGGAAAAATTAATCGCTGATGTGAAATATGACGTTACAGTTAAAATGTACCTTGACCAAGCGAATGATTTTATTGAAGAGAATAGATTACTTCAAGCTTCCTTAGAATTAGACAAAGCCAACTCTTACATAGATAACAAAACAACGAATTTTACATTTAGAACATTTCTAACTAAAGCTTTCGATGAAACTTTAAATTCCTTACCTTTACAGCCATTGTTCATAACATCAGATGGTAAAAACAGCGTAACAATTAACTTCTCTAAAGCTTATAATATACCTTTAGAAGGTCTAGTAGCTGGTCAATTTAAGGTTTCTGGAGAGTCTGTACAATCGGCTCAGTTATCCAATGACAAAAAATCAGTAATTTTAACTACGTCTGATTTAAGCACTGGTACAAGTTACACAGTAAGTTGGAAAGAACAACAATTGAACTTTAAGATAGAAGCTGTTCCTGATACAACAGGTATAGCATTAACGGATAAGAAAACTGCATATCTTGAAACGACTGATTCCCAAGTATATACAGCTAAACTAACTAATTTAGATGGTAGTAATTATAACGGAAGAGTGCAAATTAGCCTGGGAGAATCCTCAGCGGTAATTACTTCTGTCAACGGGCAAAGGATTGAAAGTGGTCAAGAGACGATTAGCTATGCAGACCCAAATGGAAATCTAGTAATTATAATAGCAGCTGCGTATGGTTTTAATGCCGAAACTCCGTCTGTCACCTATGTCCAACCAAAAATACAAAAAATAGATGGTAATAAAAGTACCAAAAAAGCAGGAATTACTCATTTTTATCAGCTTCAAAATGTGGAAGGGCCTTATATATTAACCATTGATAGCGACGAGATTGCTACTGAAGAAGATTTTATATATACGGGTGGTTATAAATATAAATGGGATGCAAATGATCTATTCTTTATCTATAATGGACAAGTTTCACAAGAAGTTTTTGAAAAAGTGTTATCTAAAGGGGATAGAGTAGAAGTTAGTTATGAAACTAGAACAGATAATCATTCCACTTGGAACATTAATGTAGATTTGACGAAAGATAGAGATTTAGAATTCCAAAATCCAGTAACTTCTCCACTTACATTTGATGGGTACTCATATGATATAAGCGGTACTGCACAACCAGGTAATAAGGTGAAAGTCTATAGAAATGATGTATTGGTAGGTAACACTATCGTGGATGCGAAAGGAAACTGGACACTTGGGTCTGTCAGTTTACTTCAAGAAGTGGCTAATACATTTATCGCTTATCAGTATGCTCCTGGAAGAGATGGTATTAACGGGGAAGGAGCAGTAAATACAAACAACCCTGCTACAACAACTATTAATGAAGGAGCTTTCGCTTCTACTCAAATAGATTTAAATGATAAGAGTTCTAATGGATTATCTATTTCAGACACATTAGAATTTACATTCCATAATCCTACTTATGGTCATGAATTTAAAAAAGACGTATCGGGTATCATGATAATAAATGATGGTTTTGGGAACAATGCTGTGGTGACAGTTGAGTATGTAGATGAAGATACTCTTCAAATCATTGATTTCGTAACTACAGATGACGGATATAATCATAAAGCTTCTTTATTCGTTATTACCGAGACCAAAGAAATTGTAAATCAGGATCAGCTTACATTTAATATTACAGGTAATGGATTTACTTCTTTTGTAAATAACCATTCTGCATACTAACTTTTAATCCCTTCTAACTTAGTTAGAAGGGATTTTTCTTGTGTCCCTGTGTAAGATACAATTCTGAATTGTATCTTACACAGGGACCTTTTAGGGAATACCTAAAATGCAAAAGCATATGATATGAGAGGGGTAAAATAATAATAGGAGGAATATAACTGTTCTGTGCTTCATGTGGTTCAAGAATAGAGGGTATAGCAAAGTATTGCTCAATATGTGGTAAAGGGATTGCAGCAAAAAGTGAAGCAATAGAATCTACTTCTAACAAGAGGAGGAGTAGAACTAAACCTAACATTGATAATCAATTACTTAGATTTTTTATAGGTGAAAAAAAGCAACACTATTACATACGAAGATGGTCAAAAGGTTTGAATACGTGGAACTGGGCAGCCTTTTTCTTTCCACTTTTTTGGTTTGGTTATAGAAAAATGTATAAACCAATATTCTCGATTGTAGTATTTTTTTTAGTAATTAACCTTGTAATTACAGTATTAGGAACAGACAAGGTTATTTTTAATACCGTGATAGGGTTCATGGTTTCATTTACTGTTGGAATTACAGGTAATAGGTTTTACCGTCACCATGCTTTAAAAAGAATTAGTGAAATGTCAGAAGGTAATATTCGTGATGTGAAGTTATTAAAGAACGAAATTCAGTTGCGTGGTGGTACTAGTTGGAAAAGCGTTTTTGCACTTGTGTTGTTAGGAGTGTCTTTACTTTTAGTAATGACGATGCTCAGATTTACCCCAACTAATAATAAACTAACAGAATTAGAGGTAGGTCCTAATATTGAATCCGAGATTATTAAAGTGCTTGAAGATAATATACAGGCACTTGAAAATGAGAATATGGATGAGTATATGTCTAAGGTATATACACATGCCGAGCAAACAACATTTGCGGAAATAAAAAAAATGCTAAGTGACCTATTTGAAAACTTTGACTTAGCATATGAACTTAGGGATTTTGAGTTTTTATCCATTTCAGAACAAGAAGTGAAAGTACGTGTAACTCAAACAACAACTCTTGTAAAAGGAGAAAACTTCCGAGATAACGAGTCCATATTCATCCATACACTGAAACCTCAAAAAGAAGAGTGGAAGTTTTATGACAGTAAAGTGGAGTCCATAAAGTATTTCACCGAAGAGCAATCCGTAAAATCAAATGCGGAGTTCACCTCTAATGATTCTTCCTATATTCCTACATTAAAAGCACCTAGCATATTTGATTTTTTTATTGGGGATAAAATCGACGTAAATAATGATGGAATCTTAGAAACAATTTCTTTTAGAGGTGGGGCAAAAGGAAGTAGCACTTACTTAAATACAAATGTAGAAATAGTAGTAGAATTTGGTGGACTTGAAATAACGCCACTAATACTTTCTGCAGAGAATGCACCAATTCTATACTTTTATGATATTAACCAAGATGGTTGGATGGAACTTTTCTTCGAGACCGGTGCCCGCATAATAGGAACCGAAATGTACGAATTCACACCAGACGGTTTAGCAAAGCTTACCACTTTAAATGGTTCTGTAGAGAAGTTTGCTCCATATGAGATAATCACAAGCGAATATAATTACGTATTCGATAAGTCTTTAATAGTTAGTAATTGAGTCCTTGTGTAAGATACAATTCGGAATTGTATCTTACATAGGGACCTTTTTTGTGTGGACATGTCATAGCCACCAAGACTAGCACATATAGTAGAAATGATATTACATCATGATAGCGACTTTATAACTAACTATTTTCATAGGAAGGAAGCGGTTTTTATACAAAAGCATTAGCGGTATGGAGCAAAATTTATAGTTAGGCTAGTCAACTAAATCACGCTTTGGAAAAGGGGAAAATTGTATTGAAGAAGAAATTATCAAGCAAGTTATTTAGTGCCTTTATGGTACTAGCTATGGCCTTAACGATGCTTAGCCCGGCTACGACTGCTTCTGCAAACTCAGTTGTAAAGCCATTCAAGCAAAACACGCCAAGCGAAAGTACGATGCAGTTAAAATCAGCTATCGCAGATCAGTTAAATCTATTAGATGGTGGGCCAAAACTACACAAAGACTTACAAGACAAATCGGGTAACCAAGATGTAGCTGTTATCATTCATTTATCCGAAAAACCAGTTGCTCTTGAAAAAGGAATAAGCGAATTAAAAGGAAAAGTATTCTCGGCTACTCAAGAAAAACAAGTGAGAACAAAAGTAAAAGCACAACAAACATTCGTAAAAAAGGAATTATCTATAAAAAATATTGCTATTAAACAAGGTTATACCTTTGATACAGTATTAAACGGTTTCGCAGCAACCGTACAAGCGAAAGACCTGCCAAAATTACTTGCTGTTCAAGGAGTAACATTAGTAGAACCTGACACAATTGTTTATGCGTCGGAGGAACCACAAAAAACGAAACCAACAAAACCTTCTACGATTATTAAAACTCCTAAAGTAGATGCAAAAATGAATACAAGTATCTCTTTCTTAGGCATTGAAAAGCTTTGGAACGAAGGAATTGAAGGACAAGGGGTAAAAGTTGCTGTACTTGATACAGGTATTGATGCGGATCATCCGGAATTCGCAGGCATTTATAAAGGCGGAAAAAACTTTATTCCAAATTCATCCACTTACACAAAAACACGCGCAGATAATGATGCTTCGGAGACATTACCTTCTGAACGTCCGGCAGGAACACCTGAATTTAATGCAACGGGAAGCTCTTTCTATACATCACATGGTACACATGTTGCCGGCACAATTGCAGCAATTGGAGCAAACGAATACGGCATTAAAGGGATTGCACCTAAAGTAGACCTATATGCTTATCGTGTGCTTGGAGCATATGGCAGTGGATCAACTTCAGGTATAGTGAAAGCAATTGATACAGCTGTAATTGAAAAAATGGATGTTATCAATCTTTCACTTGGTGGGGGAGCTAACTCTGAAACGGATGCAGGATCATTTGCTATAAATAATGCCATGATGGCTGGTACTATCGGAGTTGTCGCAACTGGTAACTCTGGTCCAAATCGTGGAACGATGGGAACTCCTGCTACAGCACGTCTAGGGATTGCAGTGGGTAATACAACAAATCCCGAAACGATGCATAACGGAGAAGTAAAAGTTTCAGTTGGAGACTATAACTTAACGAAACAACTTCAGTTAATGGGTACTACTTTTGGAAAGGATTTAGCAACACAACTTCAAGGTGAGTTTGACTTAGTGGCAATACCTGGGCTAGGGGAAGTAAAAGATTTTGAAGGAATTGATGTGAAAGGGAAAGTAGCTTTGATTGCTCGTGGTTCAATCGCATTTGTCGATAAAATTGAAAATGCGAGGGCGCAAGGAGCAGTTGCTACAATTATTCATAACTCTGCAACAGGATCGGGTGCACCAAATGCATCAGGTACATTCCTTGGAGATTCATTTGCCTTCATTCCAACAGTTGATATGTCTTATACAGATGGAGTGGGAATCCGTGCTGAATTAGCAAAAGGAACAGGTAAAGTTAGCTTTGGTAAATTTGCTTCCACGAATACTGTTGGAGATGATGTAAATGACTCCAGTTCACGTGGACCTTCTACACCAAACTTTGATATTAAACCGGATGTAAGCGCACCTGGAACAAATATTATGTCTACCATTCCAATGTACAAAACAGATTTTCCTGATGCAGTTTACGGTGAAGCATATGACCGTAAAACTGGAACTTCCATGGCAACACCACATATCGCAGGTATTGCTGCACTTGTAAAACAAGCAAATCCTGATTGGAATGCTTTCGATGTGAAAGTAGCCCTTTCCAATACGGCTAAAATCTTGAATACAACGAAGTATGATGTATTTGCTCAAGGTGCAGGCCGTGTGAATGCCTATGCAGCAGCTCATCCAGAAATTCTAGCATACGCATTAGATACGGCCGTGTTAGATGGTACTGGAGCAGTAGTAGAAAACTTAAAAGGGACAGTTACTTTCGGTCCACAATCACTAAAAGAAGGCAATATTTCCGTAACAAAAGAAATTTTAGTGAAAGATATTGCTGGTAAAGGTGGAAACTATAACGTCTCAGTAGATGTAACCAAGTCATTTGGTGATGCAAAAGTGACGATAGACAAACCGACATTCAATCTTGCTGGAGAGCAAATATTAAAAGTTACATTAACTGCTTCTAAAGCAACTGCACCAAACGGTTCTGAAATACTAGGATATATCCATATTAATGGTGGGGCTTCAGAAGTTTCCTTGCCATTTGCGGCTGACTTTGGTGGAGTGGCAGCAACTGCAATTCAAAATTACAAAATTACAGAAACAGATTTATCCTTTAATGGTGATGGTGTTAAAGATACTGCAGTCCTATCATTTACTTTAACTGGTGACGTAACTACTAACTATATTGAACTTTGGGATATTATGAATCCTGAAGGTGGCGAATATGAGGATGGCTATATTGGTTATTTACACAATACTTCAGCATTAGCAAAAGGATCTTATACCTTGAACGTTGCCGGACAGTACAAACCATGGAGTACTGCACCTGCAACAACGATTCCAGATGGTCTATACACAATTGACTTCACTGGCGTTGCAGCTTCAGGAGTTGTCCAAGACTATGTGGGACCGATTGTAGTAAAAACTACGAAACCAGTAATTACTGGATCCGTAACGGAAGGCACGGCAACTGGTCAAGTAACAGACAAATATATCGATTACAATGAAGAACTATATTTATATGGTTTAGAATACAACTTAAATGAAAAACTAAAAGCTTCGTATATTGCTACTGTAAATGGGGTAGCAAAAGCAGCTGTTGCCTTTAATTTGAACCCAGATGGTAGCTTTACATTCCCAGTAACAGCTGACACAAACTCAGTGAAAGTAATTATTAATGATGCTGCAGGTAATGTTGGCGAGGCATTAATTTACGAAAAAGCAGTGGAAGTACCAGAACCAGTTCTATCACTTTCAGTTAACCCAACAAAGCTAGACTTAACAGCTGGTGAAACGGCTCAACTTACAGTGACAGAAACATCTACGCCTGTAGAAGGGGATGCAACTACTAAAAATGTAACTTCAGACGCTAAGTATATAGTAGTAGATGAAAGTATTGCAAAAGTTGCAAATGGATTAGTAACTGCTGTTGGAAAAGGTTCTACTACAATTACAATTACACATGGTAAAAATGAAGTGACTGTAAATGTGACGGTAAAAGATCCAGTAGTTATTGTACCAGGAGTAACTTTAGAGGCAAACAAAACACAAATTGATTTGGAACCGAAAAAAGAAGCACAACTGAAAATTACAGAAGTAACAACAACAACAGATGGAAAAACTAAACGTAAAGACGTCACAAAAGCTGCAACATATAAAGTAGCGGATAATAAAGTCGCTAACGTAAAAGAAGGTTTAGTAATTGCAAAAAATGCAGGAAGCACAGCAATCACTGTTAAATACGGTAAAAACGAGCTAACTGTGAATGTGACCGTAACAGAACCAGAGGTAACTTTAACGGCAAATAAAACACAAATTGACCTACAAAAAGGAAAAGAAGCGCAACTGAAAATAACAGAAGTAACAACAACAGCAGACGGTAAAACGAAAAAGACAGACGTAACAAGTGCTGCCAAATATTCAGTAGCTGACAATAAAGTAGTTTCAGTAAAAAATGGTTTAGTTACAGCTAAAAACGCAGGAACTACAGTCATTACAGTTAAATACGGTAAAAATGAGTTAACTGTAAATGCAACAGTCACTGAACCAGGGGTGACATTAACGACAAACAAAACGCAAGTTGATTTGGAAGTTGGAAAAGAAGCCCAACTGAAGATAGTGGAAGTAACAACAACTGCAGATGGAAAAGAAAAGAAAGTAGACGTAACAAAAGCTGCAACGTATAAGGTGGCGAACAGTAAAATTGCAACTGTAAGCAATGGCTTAATAACGGCAGCAAAGGCAGGGGAAACTACTATTACCGCTAAGTATGGTAAACAGGAAGTAACTATAAATGTGATAGTTACAGAGCCGGTAGTGACTATAACGGCAAATAAAACGGAAATTAATTTAGAACCAGGAAAAGAAGCTCAATTAACCATTAAAGAAGTAATCACTTCAGCAGATGGAAAAACGAAACAAACGGACATCACAAGTCTTGCAACATATAAATCAGGAAACAATAAAGTTGCAACTGTAAATAAAGGGTTAATAACAGCAAAGGGTGTAGGAAGCACAACAATTACCGCTAAATACGGTAAAAATGAAGTTACTATAAATGTCACAGTGGCAGAACCAGAAGTGACACTTACAGTAAACAAACCAGATATTAGTTTGGAATCAGGAAAAGAATCCCAATTAAAAATCATGGAAGTAACAACAACTGTAGATGGAAAAACAAACGAACGAAACGTGACAACTGCTGCAACATATAAAGTGGCAGATAAAGCAATAGCTACTGTAACGGATGGTTTAGTGAAAGCCAAAGATGCAGGAAGCACAACGATCACTGCGAAATACGGTAAAAATGAAATAACTGTAAAAGTGACGGTAACCAAACCAGAAGTGACACTGTTTACAGACATATCACAAATCGATTTGGAACCAGGAAAAGAAGCGCAGCTGACTATTAAGGAAATCACAACAACGGCAGATGGAAAAACAACGGAAAGAAATGTAACGTCTTCTGCAAAGTACAAAATAGCAGATAATTCAGTGGCTACTGTAACGAATGGTTTAATCAGAGCAAAAAATGCAGGCGTTACAACGATCAATGTAAGCTACGGTGAAAAGAATCTAACTGTAAATGTAAATGTTGCAGCACCGGTAGTAACATTAGTTGCTGATAATACACAAATCGATTTAGAAGCTGGAAAAGAAGTCCGCATAGCAGTAAAAGAAGTAACAACAACACCAGATGGTACAACAACTGAAAGAGATGTTACCGCAGCGGCAAAATATACTCCAGGGGATAAAGCAGTAGTTTCAGTTACTAGTGGTTTAGTAAGAGCCAAAAAAGCCGGCAGTACAATAATCACCGTAAAATACGGTAAAAATGAACTAACTGTAAACGTAAATGTGACGGAAGCAGGTTTGAATTCTTTTGTACCAAGTCTTGAAAATGATCTGCCAGGTCTTGACTCCTTAAAACCAAATCTAGAAATTTCAGTACCAGATTTTGAATTCTCGATGCTCGGGGTTTGAATAATTTCAGTCCCTCGGGTTGACAATTACTATTCTTAAAGAATGACTTAAAAGAAACAGCAGAGGAGAAATCCTTTGTTGTTTCTTTTATATTCACAAATAATATGCTCTCCCTATTTTATAATTATATAATTGTATTTTTTAATACACATCACATATTACATGTAGTAATCCAGTAGGAGTGTTAATAAGAACTTATAAACTATTGTCAAAACGACGGAAAGGATTTTAATATTTTGTGTCTGGTGTAATTGTGCAAGCTTTGGCGGTAATATTTCAAAGAACTGCCCGTTCTTTAGGATGAAACGTCAAGTTTACCTTAATATTACTTCTTAAAGGTTCATTGGTGTCCAAGTGATAAGTTGACTATTCTAAGGATACCTAGGAATAAACGAATCGTGCATGGCTCAAAAGGAATATAGCATTGACGCATTTTGAAGATGTATTGAAGCAGTTTGAACCGATGATTTCTGCCTGTATACGGAAACTAAGCATTTACAAAAATCATGAGCTATACAGACAGGCTGGTCGAATTGCATTATGGAAGTCATGGGTTAAATTTGACGAGGAGAAAGGAGATTTTGCACCTTATGCATATCGATCCATATATGGGGGGATGCTAGACGAATTAAAAAGAGAAAAACGATTAGAGGAACAGGTTGATCCAGTGGAGGATGAGAAGTTAGCATTTTTACTGGAACAATCCCTTGTGACAAGCATATTTCATGAGGGTTTAGAAATAGTGATTGAATCATTACACTCAAACGATCGAGAGTTGTTAATGTGGATTTTTGTGGAAGGGATTTCATTGCAGCAAGCGGCAACGAGGGTTGGTATAACAATCCCAGGTATCAAAAAACGACGAGAAAGATTGCTAGCAAAGATAAGAGAACGAATAGAACAGTAAGATTTCCAAAAGGATTTAAACCGAGAAAGTGATGGTGATCACTTCTCGGTACATTTTCAGTTATTATCTACTAACGGTAAAGGAAATATATTTCGAACATAGGACTAAACTCTAAATATGATTGTTTAGAAAGAGGTAAATAAGGATTATTTTTATAATATTGTATATATTTAGTATATTTAGACTAGTAAGTGATATGATGATTTGATAGGATAGACATATGGGGAGGGGACGAAAAAGGGGGAAGTGTAGTGAAGGATAACAAAAATAATTCTAATTTCATTGATAAAGAAACATTATTGCTTGAGTCCATTTTTATAGACAAGGTAAAGACTCGAATTGTGACGACCCATGGAACTTATTACTCAGAAGAAAGTATACTAAAGTTACTTGAAGACGCATGCAATCGATTTGGATCCACTATGCAAGGACGTTTACAAGCCATAAAAAAAATAATGGATTATTCAGTAAAAACTCCACTGCTAATAGAACCAAATGGTTTAGGCGCATTTCCAACTAAGTCTTATAGGCATGTAGAATGTGTTTGGATATTCAATCATCCTTTTTATGTAGATGAGCTGGTTAAGGGAAAGTCAGTTATCCATTTTATGAATGGAATCTCTATTCCTGTGAATACTTCGAAGAATGTAATACTAAAACAACATCAGAGACTCCACACCTCGTTAAATATATATAGTATAAATCATCGAAAAAAGTAGGGTACATAGAAACGGTGGGTAAAAGTTTCTATTGTTTATGTGACTTAAAGCTATGTATTTGGCATTAAAGTGTACTAAAAATTGTCTCCCTCACTTGTATTATGTAACGCTCACCTCTTAAGTTGGTGAGCGTTTATTATTAGTTAAACAATCTAATTTAACAAGTGCAACTAATACCATTACAATTAGTTGTGTTTGTTATCGCTATTTGTAACAATCTTAAAATAAATGGTTCATATTATTAAAATACTCCCCTACCTTAGAACTTCCAACAATGGTAACGAAAAGCAACAATAAAATAGTGAAAGTCGCAATATACAAAATAAATCCGTAGAGTGGATCAACGGCGGAATTACTTTTTGTAAGTAAAAAACTAATTACGTAAAGTGGCAGTATAAAAATACAAAAAACTAAGCTTATAGTTAAAAGTGCATTCCCGTAAGAAAATGATTCTACAAGCATTAGAAGAATGGAGGTAGTTACTAAAATAATAGGTGCAGATAATTGCCCACCATAAAAACTGATAATGGTTCTAAATGAATGCTGGGGACCAAAAAAATTACTTATAAGAAAAGAAGCAAATATAACGAGTCCAATTATAAAGAATGTAAGTAAAAAAGTTTCTATTAAAAAGGATAAAAAACTGGGTGAATTGCTCCCATATAAATCATTAGTAAATAAAAATAGTGATGCTGTAACAAGTGCAGTAAATATAATTATACTAACAAGACTACTACTAAACCTACCTTCTCCATGATTGTATGCTTGAGAAGGTTTTTTTAATTGTTGTATAAAGTAAGAGCTATATATTTTAGTTTTTCTTTTAATATTTTCTACATGGACGTTTGGTTTCACTGATTGTGTTCTAGAAGCAACACTTTCAGTATTTAACGCGAGTTCTTCAAATTTAGTTCCACATAAACTACAAAAATCCCCCGCAAATTGTATATGCCCACAGTTAAGACAATTCAGTGGTTTTCCTCCTTACTTCTTTATTTCTAGCAGGTTCTTTCACTACTCTGATTATATGAATCTAATAAATATATTATTCGTAACAATTCTCTTGAACAGTACTACTTGTTTTATTCTCTTCACTATATTCATAAATTAGAACTGTATTAAATAGGATAAGCGAACAGCCAATTTATATAAGGGGGGAACTTATGAAAAAGAATAAAGTAAAAAAGTCTGTGGTAGCTTCAGTTCTTGCTATATCGTTACTAACTTCTACTAGTGCTAGTTTTGCTAATAATTCTTTGCAAGACATAGTTGATCAGTCTAGGAAAGATATGAAGGAAGCATCTTATGCTTATGTCGTACCATCCCAAAATGGAAGACTTGCTACAAGTATAGAATTGTATCCTGCTTTAAATCTAGCTAAAATAAACTATCAAAAAGCAAGAAATGCTCTTGTAAAATCAGATGCTAAAAATAGGGAGACGTTACTCAAAGAATTAGATGATTTGTACAATGAACGGATTATAAAAGGATTAGTGCCATATATAGACGCTTATAATTATGCGGACAAGTATTTAACACCAATTTTGGAAGATATAAAGAAGGCTGAGACGGACAAGGATTGGGTCAAAATTGAAAAGCTGTACCACCAATTATCGGTCCAATTAAAGAGTAGAACGGCCCTTCTATATCGTTTTACTGGTAAAGCTACTAGGGATCTATTGTTAAAGCAGTACAAGGATCCCGCTAACCTAAAGCGTGATCAATTAATGGTACCGGTAACTGTTTATATGAAGGTGAGAGAAGTGGACGCTCTATTAAAAGCGGGGAAAATAGAAGATGCGAGAAAAGTACTACAATCTATTCAATCGTTACTTTATAGATTGCCAACTACGGATAATATGCCGATGATTAAAGAACTGTTAGCGCAAATAGAAGAAGTAAGAAAAAAAGCTGGCATTATCATTATTACACCTCCACCAACAACAACTCCCCCTACAACAGGAGGTGGAAGTGGTGGTGGAGGAACTCCAGCCACAAACTTCAATTTATCAATCATGCATACAAATGACACACATGCACAATTAGATAATGTGGCTCAGCGGGTTACAGCTGTGAAAGAATATCGCAAAGCGAAGCCATCCGCATTATTAATTGATGCTGGAGATGTATTCTCAGGAACATTGTATTTCAATGAATTCAAGGGACAAGCAGATGTAGAATTCATGAATTTGATGAAATATGATCTGATGACTTTTGGTAATCACGAGTTTGATCTGGGCTCCGGTGCTGAGGGACATAAGGCATTAGCAGACTTTGTGAAGAAAGCTAACTTTCCCCTTGTAAGTGCGAACGCTGATTTTTCCGAGGATGATCATTTAAAAGGATTATTTAATGTAAAAGTATCAAGTAGTCCGAAAAACAGTCAAATTTATAGTGGCATTATTAAAGTTGTAAATGGCCAAAAAGTTGGGCTGTTTGGATTAACGACTGCAGAAACAAAGGATATTTCAAGCCCAGAGAAAGTGAAATTTACTGATTATGTGAAAGCAGCTCAAACAATGGTAGACGAGTTCGAAAAGCAAGGAGTAAATAAAGTAATTGCTGTGACACATCTTGGTTATGATGATAATCCTAATTATGACAACGATTTGCAGTTAGCTGCGAAAGTAACCGGCATTGATGTAATTGTTGGTGGTCACAGTCATACCAAATTAGATAAACCAGTTGTAGTAAACAAAGATTTAATAGGAAAAGCTAAAGATCCGACGGTTATTGTTCAAGCTTATCAGTATAGTGAGTTTTTAGGTACATTAGACGTCGAATTCGATAAAAACGGAAAAGTAGTTAAACACGCTGGAGAATTGATAAGTGTTAATGCGAAAGTTGCAGATGCTGAAGCAAAAGAGCTGCTATTAAAATATTCCTCTAAAATTGATGAATTGAAAAATGAACCTACTGGAGCGAATGCTGAAAGTGCCTTAGATAATCCACGATCAAGTAGCAATGGTAATAGTGTTCGAAGCAATGAAACTCCGCTTGGGAATCTGATTACGGATGGCATGCTGGTTAAAGCGAGAGAGTATAACAAAGATGTTATTATGGCTTTCCAAAATGGTGGAGGAATCAGAGCTGCGATTAATAAAGGACCAATTACAGTTGGTGAAGTAATCAGCGTTTTGCCATTTGGGAATACGTTAGCAACAATGAAACTTACTGGGGCAGAGATAAAAGCAACATTTGAAATTAGCTTTAAAGAATATCCAAAAGAAAATGGAGGATTTCTACATGTGTCGGGAGCTAAAGTTCAATATGATTCTTCTAAACCAGTTGGACAACGGGTAGTTTCAGTTCTTTATAAAAATGCAGAAAATAATTATATAGAAATGAAAGATAATGAAACTTACACAATAGCAACAAATGCTTTCACCGCTAAAGGCGGAGATAGTTATACTGTATTGGCTAAGGCATATGGAGAAGGTAGGATGACAGATTTAGGTCTCTCGGACTGGGAAAACTTACGTGAACATATTGCAGGTTTAGTAAATGTTAATCCAAAAGTTGAAGGAAGAATAGTAGATTTAGCAAAGCAAGATCCTGATATTGAATTCCCTGGTGGAGCGGTTGATGCAAAAACTTTTTCCGGCACACCTGATGCCTTAAAAGTATACAATGGCGACGTGACAGTTGCTCTTACAGATATTGCATTCCTTGGAAATGCCATTATTAAAGGGAATTTAATCATTACAGGTACTCCTTCTAGTAATATGACACTTTCTAATATTACGGTTAAAGGAAACTTCAACCTTTCAGGGCTTAATGGAGAAAACTTTGACCTCGACGGTATTATTGTGGATGGAGAAACTATTCTTTAATACCAATCACAAAGCCTTTTATTAGTTAATGGAAGCCTTTGTGACTAATCAGCATATTAACTTCACTAAAAAACCCTATCTAAAAGGAGAATTGTATAGATGAGTAAAAGGAATTGGAAGAGGCCCATAAATGCTTTTTTATCAGCAAGTTTAATAGCCGGTCTAGTAATTCCAGCGTTACCTTCGAAAGTTATAGCCGCTACGAATGCAACTGACTTGATCATTTCGGAGTATATTGAAGGCGCCAGCTTTAATAAGGGCATTGAACTTTACAACGGAACTGGAGCAGCTGTTGATTTAAGTGCGTATTCACTTGAACTTCATACAAATGGAGCAGCTACTGCGGCTAATAAAGTCTCATTAACAGGTACGTTAGCTAATAACGATACGTATGTTTTATATCACAATGATGCAAATGGTGATATAAAAAGTAAGGGCGACCTAGAAAACAATACTGTCATTAACTTCAATGGAAATGATCCTATAGTTTTGAAAAACTCAGGTGCAATCATTGATTCTATTGGACAAATTGGGCCATCTGCAGACTTTGCTAAAGATGTAACACTTGTCCGAAACAGTAATATTGTTGCTGGAGATACAATTATCGATGACGCTTTCAATGCAGCAGAATGGAGCAAGCTACCGACTAATGATTCGTCTAACCTAGGCTCCCACAAAATGGATATTGGTGACACAGATCCTGGAGAAACTCAAGTAGAGGCTGTAACAGTTTCGATACCCTCATCGACTGTTCCCCTAGGCACGGAAATTAGATTATTAACAAACACGGAAGATGCTTCTATTTTTTATACCACAGATGGAACGGATCCAACTAATTCAAGTACTAAATTTGAAGCCCCAATTGTTATTGACAAAGATATGACGATTAAAGCAATTGCGGCGAAAGATGGTCTTGAGAATAGCCCAATTTCTTCATTCACTTACACTGTTATAAGTGAAAGTGGGGCGTTGTCCATTGCAGAAGCACGCAAAACAGCTGTTGGTCAAACCGTAACAGTGAAAGCTATAGTAGCTGCAAACTTGAAAAACACTGTTTCTGTTCAAGATGCAACAGGCGGTATTGCCATACGCCCTTCAAGTCTGCCTGTTACTGTAGGAGATGAAGTAACACTTACTGGAAAATTAGCTGATTTCAAAGGACTTCTTCAATTAGACAATGCAACGATAGTTAGCAAAACAGAAAACGTGGGTGCTCCAACTCCTAAAATTGTCACAGGAGCAGAAGTGAGTGAAAACAATGAATCACTTCTTGTACAAGCAAAACAAATTACTATAACTGCAGTAAATGCATTAAACTACACTGCAACAGACGGAAAAACAGAATTTATTGTCCGTGATGAAAATAGCTCATTAGGTTTAGTTGTAGGAAAAACGTATGAATCTATTTCTGGTATTGTTCAACAGTTTGATGCAGATTATCAAATGATTCCCCGCTCAGTTCAAGATATTGTAGAGGACAGTTCGACTCTTCAACCTGTTACTGCAAATCCAAGTAGTGGAACATTCGTTGGATCTACTCATGTAACCTTGTCTACAACGGCAGCAAATGCTGAAATCTTTTACACTTTAGACGGCACTGAGCCAACTATCGAAAGTACAAAATACTCAACACCAATCGAGATTAAAGCTGATACTCTACTTAAGGCCGTAGCTAGTACTCCAGAAGCTAATTCAGAAGTGAAGACATTTGAATATAAAATTACGGATAGTCTTCAAATCCATGATATCCAAGGAGCAGGACACTACACTATTTTTGACAATCAAATAGTAGAGGGCATCCAAGGGGTAGTTACTTACTCGTTCTTGTTAAATGGTGCAACCTACTATCATATCCAAACACCAGACGAGTTTGCGGATACAAACCCACATACTTCTGAAGCCATTGTCCTTTACAGCGGAACAAAAACGTGGCCGATTAAAGTAGGAGATTTAGTATCTGTCAATGGGAAAGTAAGTGAATTTGCATATGATGGGTACGATGATCGTCAAACAACAGACTTGAAAACTACGCAAATTAATGTTCGAAATGACCAAGGTGGAAAAGTGGAAGTCATTAAAAGTGGCGTAGCTTTACCAGCTCCAATCATAATCGATGAAACTAAAATGACTCTAGCTAAAATTGATAGTGACAATCTTACCGTTTTCAATCCAACAGTGGATGCAATCGATTTCTGGGAAAGTATGGAGGGAATGCGCGTACAAGTTGGAAATGTGAAAGCAGTAGCGCCTCAAGAACATGGAGACTTGATTACCGTTTTGGAAAATGCTCCTACTAACTCTCTTCATGGCGGAGTTTTATATGAAAAAGACAATCAAAATCCGAACCGCATACAATTCCGTTTAGAACCAAATGGACCTGGTCGTGATTTCGAAGTAGCAACTGGAGACAGATTTAATGGGCCAATTAATGGGGTGGTAGGCTATTCATATCAAAACTTTAAGATCTATGTCTCTTTAAATGAAATGAAAGCGGCCCATTCAAAAGGGACTGCAACACCAGAAAGAACAACAATTGTGAAAGCAGAAGATAAGCTAACAATTGCGTCTTATAACTTAGAAAACTTCTCGAATAACAAAACATCTACTCCAGACGACAAAGCGCGTAAATTAGCAAGAGCAATTGCTACGGATATGCAGAGTCCTGATATTGTTGGTGTAACTGAAGTACAAGATAATAACGGAGAAAGCAGTGGAGACTCAAAGGCAGATCAAAGCTATACAAGACTTATTACAGCGATTAAAACAGCTGGAGGAGCAGACTACAAATATGTGAATATTGACCCTGTAAACAACTCAGATGGAGGTGCACCAAATGCAAATATTCGGGTTGGATTCCTATACAATCCGGAACGAGTGAAATTGACAGAAGGTATTTCACCAGGAAGTGCGACAACGGCGGTTGGTTACAAAGATGGCAAACTAACACTTAACCCTGGTCGTATCGATCCATCGAATACCGCATTTAATAGCAGCCGTAAACCATTAGCAGCTCAATTTGATTTTAAAGGTGAGAGCGTCATCGTTATTGCGAATCACTGGAATTCAAAAAGTGGGGATACACCACTATTTGGATCCATTCAACCACCGAAATACGACAGTGAAGGCCAACGTAAACAAATTGCAAAAATCGTTTCTGACTTTGTTGTAGATATTAAAACGAAAAACCCAGCAGCGAATGTTGTATCACTAGGTGACTTTAATGATTATCAATTTGCCGATGCCCTTTTAATTCACGAGGATGAACATATGACAAATATGATCAACAAAGTGGAAACGCCAGATCGATACACATACCTATACCAAGGCAACTCACAAGTACTAGATCATATTTTAGTAACGAAAAATTTAGAAAATAAAACGAAAATCGACATTCTTCATATTAATGCAGATTTCACTGATATGGCAGGACGTGCAAGTGACCACGATCCAGTAATGGTCCAAATTGATCTATTAGAAGAAGATGGTGTTATTCCGATTACAGCTGAAAAAACATATGACATCAAAAATCTTCAAACGAAGAAACTAACTATTAGTAAGCCTAGCGTTTCTATCACACTTGATGATGCATCCGAAATCATGGAAGGCGTTCTGATCATGAGTGATTATGCAGAATTCCATGGAGCCGGCTTTGCAGAGCAGACGGTAACGATTAAGCCAGAGAATGCTGGCGCAATAATGGATTTCAAAGGTACCATTGTCAAAAAAGTAATTATTGATAGCACGAACGTAAAAGAAATAAGAGGCGCTGAAAATATTCAAGAATTTGAATTTATTAACGGAGCAGATAGTAAGAATATTAAATTCACAAATTCAAAAGGGGAACCCATTGTGGTTCCTTCTTTGCCTGGTGAGAACCAAGCTCCAGTAGTAAAGGGAAGTATTCCGAGTCAAATAGTTAAAATTGGAGAGTCTATTTCTATATTATTAACCGACTACTTCGTCGACCCACAAAACCAAGTATTAACATTTTCTTCCACATTAGGAGCGGTTGAAGGGGCTACGTTAAAACTAACACTTGCAGAAGGAAGCTATATCGTAGGAGTTACCGCTACTGATGGTGAAAAAAGTGTGACCTCAAACTTTAGTGTACTTGTAACTGCAGCTAACTCACCTGCCGATGACTATTATAAAGATGCCATTGGTAAAGAAGGTCAAGCGTTAAAAAATGCCCTACATGAAATAATTGACGACCATACTCAACTTTCTTACGACCAGGTATGGCTGGCGTTACGTGAAACTGATGAGGACCCGAGCAACAAAAACAATGTCATATTGTTTTACTCTGGAGTATCACGTTCTAAAACTGCGAATGGCGGAAACGTGGGACAGTGGAATCGAGAGCATACCTGGGCTAAATCACATGGAAACTTCGGGACAAGTAAAGGACCAGGGACGGATGTTCACCATCTTAGACCTACAGACGTACAAGTGAATAGCTCTAGAGGTAACTTAGATTTTGATAACGGTGGCGATTTCATAAAAAACTGTGATGAATGTAAACGGGCTTCTAACTCTTTTGAACCACCAAACCGAGTCAAAGGCGATGTAGCTCGAATCCTCTTTTACATGGCGACACGCTACGAACAAGGAGATAAAGTTGATTTAGAGCTAAACGAAAAGCTCGGGAATGGAAGCGCACCATATCATGGAAAGCTATCGACACTACTAAAATGGCACGAGCAAGATCCAGTAGACGAATTTGAAAGCAATCGCAATGACATTATTCAAAAATGGCAAGGAAATCGTAATCCATTCATCGACCATCCGGAGTGGGTGAATCTAATTTGGCAACAAGTAGGATCCACTGAAACTCAAAAAGCTTCATAATTCATGTCCCTTTGTGCCACACAACTCAAAACACCTTCGAATGAAGTACATTTGAGATGTACCTCTATCGAAGGTGTTTTTTATGCCTGTGGAGCAGCAATTTAAATCTTATTTAACTGGAATTTCCTGAATATAATCCCGGTGTATATAAAGCTCTTCGTAATCTTTTGAGTCTGAAAGAACTTTGATCCAATCAGATTCGGGTAAGTTATCATCTAAAATAGTGATTGGCATTCCAGTGTTCGTATATCTATACGCTGCTGTATAATTTGTTCCAGGACCTGTTCGAACATTTAATCCTGAAGTATTCGTTATACCAAGCTTGTATTTTGAAATAGAATCTTTCCCACCCATCATTTTATCGATACGATACATATGTCCAGCTGCTTTGGCACCCCAGTATGGGTCTGAAGCATATTTCATATTAATACCGATTGATTTGTTTCCAAAAACCGCACCATTTGCATAGCCGGCATTAGGGGGTAGGTAGTTTTTATTTAAAAAGGAATTAATTAACTCATTAATATTTTGCTCGACTGTCAGGAAGTTCATAGCTAATGGATTGTTATCCGACACATAAAGTCCAAATAAGTTATTATATTGCTGAGCTCTAGAACTTAATCCATAAGCACTTTCATGCTGTGCAATTGCTAATATAAATAATGCGTTGATATGCTGTGTTTCTTCTATTTGTTTAAGGTAAGTACCAAGTCCTATAAGTTTACTTTTTTGAGAGGCTAGTTGGTATTGTATATTAGTTGGAAAGTCCATCTCTAGCTTTTGAAGCATTGATAAAATATATGCATCAATTTCTTCTGCAGTATAGTTCGTTTTACTTCGAGCAGATAAGTATTCAAAATAAGGATAGCTTATTCCTAATTCTTGTCCAGATGTGTTAGTAAAATGAGAACCATCTACACTATAATATTTCTGACCAGAAGTCATAAAAGAAGGTGCTACTCCAATTTGGTAGGAAGAATAGGTTTTACTGCTAGTCGAATATATTGAATGTACGAGTTCTCCATTTGAAACGGAATAATAAGATTTACCGGCTAAAGCATTCTTAGGTATTAAATTACTATTCTCTTGGCTTATAAACATATTTTTTCCTGCAACGTTAACCTCGACATATGAATCAGTGGAGTCTACATAAAGCAGTTCCGTATTAGAAATTACATAAGTAACAGGTTTTGTAAGGAGCTTATCTGAATAAATATTTGTTAACACGCTGGAGGAGGTAGCTTTTGTAACGACCATACCACTAGGCATTTTAATAAGTGTACCCTTGTACTGAATACCTTGGTTTGTTTTCATATTAGTTAAAGCATTTTCAAAGGAATCATACGATTTTACAAGGCTAGTTGAACCATTAGAAGCGATATTCACAATATCGTATACACCAGGTGCTTCTATCGTAAATTTCTTTTGAATATTTTTAGAAAGAGGTTTTCCAAGATCATCTATAATGCTATTTGTTATATAAAGTGTATAGGTTTCTGAAGGTGTATAACCCTCTATCGGAGCTGTAATAATTACACTTTTTCGATCGGATGAGACAGTGATTGCTCCGTGTTTCTTTTCTCCAAATTGATCTAAAACGTAAACAGTGGATGCATGGATACTAGAAGGATTAACTTCCTTATTAAAAGTTATAGTCCATGTTTTATTCGGATTTACATTATGGGCATCATCCATTAGTGCAGCACCAGCTAGTGTTGGGAAAACGAACATAAGGCATAATGCTGCCAAGCCTATTATCATATATTTACTTAAAAATTTTCTTTTTAACAATTAATCTTCCTCCTTATATTTGTACCCTATAATATTATCATTTAAAAGACTATAGTTCTATGTAATTAATGAGTTTAAAGAAAATAGTAGTATCTAAACTATATAAAATTCATCATATCTATTACAATAGTAATTAAATCTAAATATAAATATTGGAGGAAAGAGAATGGTTATGAAAATTGTTAAAAAGGGATTGGCGCTATTAATGGTCTTTGGTTTATTTATTGCAATTCCTACAGAAACAGAGGCAGCAACGAAAGTAATGTGGGGGAAAACAGAACTAAAGCTTGGGCAAATTGGTAAAGTCACTATACTAGCAGATACACCCCTAGTGAAAATGAACAGCAATGGTACATTGTCGACTGTACGTATGCTGAAAAAAGGTGATGAATACCGGGTATACAGCTACAAAGGACAACACAACGGATTATACGGTGTCGGCGGAAGTAGTTTCGTTCAAAAAAACACTGCAAAAGCAAAATATGAAACGCCTTCAAAGAAAAAGTTAGCACTTGTAACTCCTAAACCTATCATTACAACTCCTGTGGATCCACCTGCATTAGAAGTAATAGACATTCAATAGATTGATTATTAATCACAATACAAAAAATCCTATCATCGAATGTTGATGATAGGATTTTATTTGACACCAACTACTCCAATTGAAAATGGACTAGAAACTAGTAGATATATTTTGTTTAATATTTTAAATATTGTTGTTCTATGCCTGTAGTAAAATTTAGGTCTTGGGGTAAGCGCATATGGGAATAATAAACAAGCACTACAATAATAAAAACTTACCTATTGAGTTATAGACATGCTTTAAAAGCATAGTATAGCTATGGCTATATTGATAATAGGGGGTAAATTCAGTGTCTAATGCTTATATAGATATATTGGCTTACTTTGGAATTGGTGGTGCTCATCCTGGAGGTTTTAGTCTAACCCAATCTATATTGGAAGCTGAAAACATTTCGCCAACCCAATCTGTATTAGATATAGGTTGTGGAACAGGACAGACGGCAGCTTTCTTAGCTGAAAGATTTAATTGTCAGGTGACAGCGATTGATAAGCATCCAATTATGGTAGAAAAAGCGAGACAACGATTTAAAAATAGTAAGTCCTCCGTCCATGTGGTGGATGGAGATGTACAAAATATGGGCTTTGTAGATGAATCCTTCGATCTTGTTATAGCCGAGTCTGTAATTGTTTTTACGGATATATCGAAGACGTTGTATGAACTTTCTCGGGTTTTGAAAAGTGACGGGACTTTAATCATGATTGAAATGGTAGCTGAGCAATACCTATCAGAAGAAAAACAAGAAAAGGCATGTAGCCTTTATGGTATCAATGAAATAATAGAAAAAGATGAGTGGATATTGCGTTTACATCAAGCTGGATTTACTCAAGTTGAAATAATCAGTACGCCATCTGTGCTTCTTCAAAGTGAAATTAACGACATAAATCCATCGGAAAACATACAAATGGAACTTTTTGAGCTATGGGAGAAGCATAACGAATTTATATTTCATAACCGGGATTTCATCGGGTATCGTGCATTTAAATGTCGTAAAGCATAAGTAAGCTATTCCGCTTCCAATGTCAGTAGTATGACACAAACTGTATTGAGTGCGTCCCTGTGTGGAAAACTATTCTGACATTTAAAAAGTTTGAACAATTTTTAAAAAAATGTGTTTAAGCAAGGTATATATTTAATGCAAGGTGGAACTACCGTAGGGAGGGATTGGTAAACGATGTGTTTACAAAAAACTTCAATGGAGGATTTGCACAGCCTTGGCGGAAAATTTGCTTTACTGACGAAATGTACTCTCGTCGAGAACCTATATATTTAGGTTCCGTTCCAACGTGTTTTACATGTAAGTGGAAGTGCACCTCAATGTCTAATAGTTTTTATTAGACCATATTACTACACTGACCAGACGAAGGTTTAAATTGTCAGTTTCGGTTTAACCAGGCATCATAAAAAAATTTTACCAGTGTATTCCCTGTTTAGGGAAAAAAGAAAGCGCAGTCCTATTAGGATTGCGCTTTCTTCTTTTTTATGAATTTTATTATTCATTTTCCTTAAATACTTCTCCAGCAATACCCATTGCATGAACTGCTTTTGGAAAGCCTACGTATCCAGTACAGTGGAGGATGATTTCGATAATTTCTTCTTTTGTTAGTCCTACATTTAAGGCTGCTTGTAAGTGAACTCTTAGTTGATCGAAAGCTCCTTGGGTGATCAGACTAGTGAGTGTGATGATTTCCCGTTGTGCATGGGAGAGGGTATTTCTAGAATAAAGGTCTCCAAAGCCAAATGATACGATCATGTTCCACAGATCGGGTGAAATATTTTTGATGCCTTCCATGCCATTACGTACGTCTTGCGAAAATAGTTCCTCCATTGCATTTATACCGGCCTCGTACCGTTTATTGCTATCCATATTATTGCCTCCCCATGGTTGGTGGTATTTCGTTTTCATCTACTAATACTTCAATGACAATCGGTTTGCTTGTTTGATCAATCTTATGTAATGCTTCTGCAATTTTATCGGTTAGCTCATAAGGATTGAGGCAGGTAAATGCTTCGAGTCCCATAGATTCGGCAAAACGTGCTACATTCAGCGGAGTTTCATAAACACCACCAATAGACGTACCAATCATTTTTTGCATACCTTTTTCCACCATATCTAAGCGTCCATTATTTAGTACGATGAACAATACCGCGGAGTTATAATTGAAAGCTGTTGAAAGTTCCGTGCCATGCATGAACATACATCCGTCTCCAACTAGACATACAATCGTTTCTTCCGGGGCTGCAAGTTTCGCGCCAATGGAATAGCCAATTCCGTTACCCATTGCTCCGAATATATCATCAAAGAAGAAAGTACCTGGCTTATATATGTCAAAATATTTGATGCCGTAAAAAGAATGGCTTCCATCATCTCCGAAAACAATTGCATCGCTGGGAAGTGCGTATCGCATCGAGCGTAATGCTTGGATAGCAGACATTCGTTCACCAGGGTTATTTTCCTGCAGCAAGATATCGTTGATCGGCTTTAAGAATGCTTCACTATTTGTTTTTGGTATATCTTTTAATATTGCTGTCAGGTTAGCTTTTATATCACCAAGTATAGGAGTAGTCGGCACTTGTATCGATTTACCGATAAAGGTTTGATCATAATCAAAGTGAATAAGGTGCTCTGGATACATCGCTTCCGATAATCCAGCGATAGACATATCACTTAGCTGTGAACCAATGACAAGCATAAGGTCCACTTTTTCTTTTACAAATGCCGTAGCTTCTTCTGTTCCACCTAATCCGAAAGCACCTAAGGATAGCTTATGATTGGTAGGGAATGATCCTTTCCCACCGGGCGTGGTAATGACAGGGATATTCCAATACTCGGCAAGATGCTGGACTTCTGTGTAGGCTTTACTAGAATGAACACCTTTTCCTAAAAAGAGAAGAGGACGCTTTGCCATGCTTAGTTTATCTATTACAACGCTCGTTTTAGGGGAAATCATTGCATGCGATTCCGGTAAATCTAGCAAGAACGGTTCAATCTGATCTAACAAAATATCAAATGCAATCGACAGGTGTACAGGACCTTTTACACCAGATACTGCTTTTTCTAGTGCATGCAGCAAGAATGACTGCAGCATATCTCCACGTTCTACCCGAGCGCTAAACTTCGTGATAGATTTGAACATGTCCACTAGGTCTGCACCAAATATACTAGAATCCTGTCCCATTGCTTTTCCGGTATCCTTCATCGAAGGGTGTCCAGTAATGATTAATAAAGGGAGATTAGAGGCTTTTGCCTGGCCAGCAGCGGTGAGCAGATTAGTACCGCCAGGACCAGACGTGCCCACCGCAACTCCAATTTTTTGATTCATCAAGGCGTAGCCAGCAGCTTCAAAACCTGCGGCTGCTTCGTGCTTACTTAATACAAATTCCATATCATGATTTAATATCTCGAAAAGAATAGGGGATATGGCTTTTCCAGGAATGCCGAAAATATGATGAATTCCCCAATGCTTAAAATTTGCTACTAACACCGATGATGTTGTTTTCATGGTTTCATTCTCCCTTTAAGATCATTATTTTTCTAAATAAATTCTCTCAATCTCGTCTGCAGGAAGGGGTTTACTAAAGAAATATCCTTGCGAAATATCACATTGATGGGTTTTCAGGAATTCTAGCTGTTCCTTTGTTTCCACACCTTCAGCAATAACTTCCTTATGAAGATTATGTGCTAAGGATATAATTGCCTTAATAATGACAGTATCTTTTTCGTTGTTCATAATTTCACTGATGAATGATTTATCGATTTTAATATAATCGATTGGAAAGTTTTTTAGGTAATTAAGCGAACTATAACCTGTCCCAAAATCATCAATACTAATACCGATACCAAGTGCTTTCAACTGCTCTAATACGTGGATAGAGTATTCGTATTCCATCGCCATATACTCCGTAATTTCTACGACCACATAAGCCGGATCTATACCTGTTCGTTCTAGTACCTCTTCCATATAAGTAATGAGATTTCTAGTTAGAAATTGTTGCGTAGATAAATTAATGGATACTTTCACAGGTGTCATTCCAGCGTCTTGCCATTTTTTGTTTTGCTTACAGGCCTCATCAATGACCCACTCTCCAATTTGAGTAATCAGCCCGTTTTCTTCTGCGAGTTTGATAAACTTGTCTGGAGGTATTTGGCCGAATGTTGGGTGCTGCCAGCGTATTAATGCTTCAAATCCAATTAACTGACCAGTTTTATTATTAATCTGGGGTTGGTAGTGGAGAACAAACTCATTTTTCTCTAATGCTCCTCTTAAATCCACCTCAAGCATATAGTCATCCAACATTGCATCTAATAATTCAGATGTATGCACGACATAACGATTTTTCCCTTGCGATTTTGCCTGATACATTGCATTATCCGCATAGACCATCAGTTGTTCCATTGTAATTGGATAGTCGGGATATATGGCAACTCCAATGCTAGCAGTCGTATATAGTTCCTTGCCGTCCACAAGAAATGGTTGTAGTAAGAGCTGGAGTATCTCTTCCGCTTTTGTAGTGACATATTCTGTATTCATAAAATCTTGCAATAGGAAAATAAATTCATCGCCACCCATTCGAGCAAGCATTTCATTTTCCGCTAGGCAACCACTTAAACGAGTGCTTACCTCGATTAATAACTTATCGCCGTAGGAATGGCTAAAGTTATCATTGATGATTTTAAAACGATCCAAGTCGATATATAGGAGTGCTAAGGACTTGTGGCGATCTGTACTTAATTCTTTAATAATGGATTCTATTTCCTTATTCATATATCGTCTGTTTGGCAGATTTGTTAGATCATCGTGAAAGGCTAAATAATTATATTGCTCCTGCAATGTGTATCGATCTGAAATGTCTCTAAACTGACCAAAGGCACCAATCATTTTGTCATCCTCATAAATGGGTTGTGCATCGAATAAGCAAACTACTAGTTTACCCGCATCATCTTCAAACTTTATTTCTTCATTTTTAAATATTTTTCCCTGTTCTAATACTTCTTTGAAATATCTTCCAGTTAAATGGGATTCTAAAATGTTTCTTCCCACGACCGATTCTCTACTGTTCCTTGAAATCTTTTGGGCGAAATTATTAAACTCGGTTGTAATTCCTCTTTCATCCGTAATAACAATGCCGTTTCTAGTTCTACTTAACATAATCTGATTCATAATATTAAGTTTTTTGTTTTGTTTTCTCAACAAGAGTTCTCTTTCGATTGAGTCAACGGACTGGCTGAGCATTGATAAAAACAGCTCATTTTGAAACTGGATAGGCATCATGATGCACACGCTACCGAGTAAGTCATTGTCATCTGTATAGTTGAATGTAGTACCGTAGCAAGCTATTTCTTGAAGAAAGGTATGATAATGTTGTTCTCCTATCAGACTAATCGGATGTCTTTGCTGCAAAGTCAGGCTTATAACATTAGTACCCGTCTCTTCTTGGATGAATAGGCTACCAGGCTTAATACCAAATTGTTCAATAGTAGACTTAATCGTTTCGTCGCCTTCAATTTCAAGCAAATACCCTGAAGCATCCGAAACGACAACCAGTATCGGAGTCCCTTTTAAGGAATCCAGTAACTTATTGGAGAAAAAGCTAACCACTGATAATATTTCACTATACGATTTTCGCTTCTGTTCAAAAGCCACTTCGCTTAAAAAAGTCTTTGGTCTAGATACCTCGTTTGGATCCATCCCAGCAATCTTGCAGATTCTCCTAGACTCTGTAATGTAGTATGGCTCTGTAGTATTCATATTCTCCTCCTATAAAATTTCTTACCTATGTATACCCTCTTTTCAGAAAGGTGCGTAGTTTTTGATATAAAATAACGAAAAAAAGAATCCGCTCCTACAAAGGTTAAGACTGCTACGAAATAACCTGTAGAAAGAATTCCCAATCATAAATACTTTACTCTAAAACATAGTTTAATTCAACTGAATTACATTCATATCACAAACTATTCTGATAATTTAAATAATAGTCACAAGTATGAGGTGATATAAAAGGATCAATCCTTCTCATCACCAAATGGATTGTTCTATACACAGTTTGGTCGGAGGTATCCCAAGGGAAAGATGTTACTACCTTTGCACTAAACATTGGTAATGCGCGACTTATAAATAGTACGAAGCAAGTGCAAAACCATTCAAAAAGTGAAAACAAATATACAAAGATTTTATTATAACAATGAATGGATATCACCAAGACCATTAAGATTAAAATCCTTAAGCATTTAACTTAATACATTTGAGCCATTTTAAAGAAATATTATAAGGATAGAAGTATGCAAAAAAAGTTATCTGAACTCAATAATTAAACAGGTGTGGCATCTGAATATACATTCAGATGCCTATTTGTCAGTTCGTGTCAATGATAAGAGATACTATTCAAATTACTAATATTTATAGGAAATACTTAAAAAAAAAAGAAAAATAACTATGTGTGTAAAATTCCCCTTTTTCTTTTTACAAAATTATTACAATATTCTCATTGCCATGGGTGGTTTGTTGGACTATCGTTAGGGAGGGGCTTATAAAGTAAAAATTGGGAGAAAACAATTTATTTAAATAGGAGTGAAAAGATGAAGAAGTACACGTTTAAGAAATCAGTAGTAGCTGCGGCTTTAGTCACGTCTTTATTGGCTGGTACGAATGTAAGTGCTGCGAGTAGTTCGATGCAAGATGTAGTGGATCAAGCGAGAAAAGATATGAAAAATGCAGCTTATGCATATGTTGTTCCTGCTCAAGGTGGCAAACTTGCTACTAGCAAAGAGTTATATCCAGCACTTAACAAAGCTAAAGATAATTACGTAAAAGCGAAGGCTGCTATAACGAAGTCTAATGCGAAAAATAAATCTGCATTGTTAAAAGATTTAAACGATCTATATAATGAGCGTGTAACAAAAGGAATTATTCCTTACATTGATGCTTATAACTATGCGGATAAATACTTAAATCCAATCATGAGTGATATTAAAAAAGCAGAAGCTGCAAAGGATTGGTCGAAGGTTGAGACTTTGTATCATAAATTGTCTGTTCAACTGAAGAGTCGTACATCTATTCTTTATCGTTTTAGTGGAAAAGCAGCGAGAGATTTGTTGTTAGATCAATATAAAGAACCTGCAAACACGAAGCGTGATCAGTTGATGGTTCCTGTAACTGTTTATATGAAGATTGTCCAAGCAGAGAAATTATTAGCTACTGGCAAAAAAGCCGAGGCGAAGAAGGTAATCGATACAATTACGCCTTTATTGGATAGACTACCAACAGCGACTTCATACCCAATGGTTGAAGATTTATTGAAAAAGTTAGAAGCAGTTATGAAAGCATCAGGAGCAGATTCAAGTTCAAAAGATGCGGTGTCATTACGTATTTTAGGCACTTCTGATATTCATACAAATATCGTAAACTATGATTATTACAAAGATACAGAGTCAAATAGTTTAGGTCTTGCGAAAACAGCAACACTTATCAAAACAGCACGTGCGGAAAATAGCAGTACGTTACTATTCGATAACGGCGATGCAATTCAAGGAACTCCACTTGGTTCGTACAAGCAAGCTGTAGATAAATTAGTAGATGGGGAAGAACATCCATCTGTAACTGCGATGGAATTATTAGGGTATGACGGTGCAACTTTTGGAAACCATGAATTTAACTACGGTCTGGATTATTTAGATGAAGTAATGGATGATGCAAACTTCCCGTATGTGAATGCGAATGTGCAAGACGCTAAAACTGGGAAACTATTGTATACTCCATACACATTGATAGACCAAGAAGTGGTGGATGCAGAAGGCGATAAATCAACGATCAAAGTTGGTGTAACTGGTATTGTACCTCCACAAATCCTGAAATGGGATAAATCTCATCTAGAAGGAAAAGTAAAAGTACAAGATTCTGTACAAGCAGTACAAGCTATCATTCCTGAAATGAAAAAAGCAGGAGCAGACGTAGTTGTAGTTCTTTCCCACTCTGGCCTTGGAGATACAAAGCATGAGGTTGGCGAAGAGGATGTTACGTATCTTCTGACGAAAGTTGAAGGCGTAGATGCAATTATTACAGGACATGCACACCAAGTATTCCCTGGTAAAGTGGATGCATCTTTAACTAATGTGGATATCGAAAATGGCACGATTAATGGTGTTCCAGTTGTAATGCCTGGTAAATTTGGTAGTCATTTAGGTGTAATTGACTTAACTTTAGAGAAAAAAGGAAATGAATGGAATGTAACAAAATCTAAAGCGGAAGTTCGCAATATCGCTAAAGATTCAACGGATGTTGATAAAACAGTTGTAAACGCTGTAAAAGAAGCACATGAAGGAACGATTAAATATGTACGTCAAGCAGTAGGAACAACTACAGCTGATATTCATAGTTACTTCTCACAAGTACAAGACGATCCATCGATTCAAATCGTAACAAATGCACAAACGGAGTACGTAAAAGCAAAACTAAAAGGTACAGCTAATGAGAAATTGCCAGTCCTTTCTGCAGGCGCGCCATTTAAAGCAGGAACAAGAAGTGATCCTGAGTACTACACATATGTACCAAAAGGCGAGCTAGCAATTAAAAACGTAGCTGACTTATATTTATACGACAACACTGTAGCAACGGTTAAAGTAACTGGAGCAGATGTGAAAGAATGGTTGGAAATGTCTGCAGGCCAATTTAACCAAATCGATGCAACTAAAACTGGCGACCAACAGCTGATCAATACAGATTTCCGCTCATACAACTATGACGTAATTGATGGGGTAACATACGAAATTGATGTGACGAAACCAGCAAAATACGATGCAGATGGAAATCTAGTAAATAACAAATCATCACGTATTACAAATTTACAGTATGATGGTAAACCAATTGACTTAAAACAAGAATTCATCGTTGCAACAAATAACTACCGTGCAAATGGAACATTCCCAGGCGTACGAAATGCAACAGCAATCGAAATCTACCCAGATGAAAACCGTCAAACAATTATCGACTACATTCTTGCAGAGAAAACAATCGATCCATCTGCAGATGGCAATTGGAAATTTGCTGCACTACCAGCAAACGCAACAATCGTATTCGAATCCTCTAAACAAGCAGAAAAAGTTATCCCTGCTAACGGCAATATTAAGTATGTAGGTGAAGGTACGGATGGGTTTGGGAAGTATTCTATTAAGTGACCCTGTGTAGCACACATTTCTGATATTTAACTGTAGTATGCACACTCTCTAGGTTTTCTCTGGAGGGTGTGTTTTTTTATGTCCATCTAAGGAGCAGAATATCATGAATGGCCCTGTGTAAAGAACAATTCTGATAACTTGTAAGTATTCTTTGAATTCTAAATATTTTATGAAAAATTTGTGCTATTATACTATTACTCTAGTATGCAATATATAGGATAGTAATTTAATAGCAATGGGGGAGTTGACAATGTTTGACTTAGAGGTTTTAGGGCAGCAAATTGTGGAGGAGCTCTCTACGCTTATAGACCAAAGTGTTTTAGTAACAGATCGCACAGGATTCATCATAGCTAGTACAGATCCTCAGCGATTAAATACGTTTCATGAAGGGGCTTCCATATCGATTAAAAGTCTTAAACAGTTACATATGACAGAAGAGATGAGTAAAGAGCTCAGAGGTGTTCGGCCTGGGATGGTTATGCCGATCGTTATTGAAGAGAAGGCTATTGGCGTTATTGGGATAACAGGTACCCCTAAAACAGTAGAAAAGTATGCAAAGCTCGTGCGAAAGGTAGTTGAACTTTTTGTAACTGACTTTTTGTCTCGTCAACAAAGAGAGCGATCTGTTAGGGAACTGGAGTATTTCGTCTCGGATTATTTTTTAAAGGAGCTATCTGAAATAGAAACGAAGAAAAAAGCAAAATTATTGGGGTTTCCCATTGAGAATTTTTGCCGCATAGCGATTTTACAGGGGAGCCAGTATATTGATAAAGAGGTAGTAGAGCGTCTAAGAAATAACCAAACGATTCATCCAGACTTAATGATTGTCCGGTCTGGGTTAGGGCAATTAATCTTCTTTATCCCAGAGGTCGAGAAAAATCATCTGGTTTTAGCCTTTGAGAAGATGGAGCTACGTTTAAAGAAGGTATACAAAGACTTTCAACCTATTGGAGTAGGTCAGCAAGGAGAATTGAAAGCATCTTTTTTACAGGCGCAGACCGCAATTAATATTTCGATTCGGCAGTTGAAAATCATTTTTGAGGAAGACCTCAAGTTGGAACTTCTATATTATGATCTTTCGGATGAGAGTATCCGTACTTTTTTGAGCAGAACGATAAAGCCTATTTTAGAGGATTCGGAGCTTTTAGATACATTGGACATTTATTTTAATGACAATGGAAGTCTACAGGAAATTGCAGATAAATTATTTATACATAAAAACACACTAAAATATCGGTTGACCAAAATTGAAAGTTTGCTTTCAATGCAATTGTCTAATCGTGCCCATCTTGCAGAGATTTATACTGCGTATAGGCTTTATAAACGAATTTAATCCCATAAACCATGCTAGATTAAATCCATAATGTAGATCAATAACCATGAATTTCGATTCATGGTTTATTTGTGTTCCTTGTTCTTCGCATAATTTTTAACATAGGAAAATTATTAATTAGGTGTATACCTAACAAACTAGTAGATATTTTTCTTTGTCCAAATGGACAAAAATAAACATCTGTATATTCCGAATTATTGGATTATTGGACATTTTAAAATAATTAATAGTTTTGTAGAATTATTGTAAGCGCTATCAAAGGTTACTAGAGGAGGCAATACATGTTGCTGTGGATGGAAGAAATTAGAAGTATTGTGGGAGATGCAAATTTGAAGACATCTGCTGCACATCTTACAAGCTATAGCTATGATGCAGCGGCTGGTTTCCAGTCAGTACCGGATGCTGTTGTGTCACCCACTTCTACAGAAGAAATTCAACAAATTATGCTTGTCTGCCAAAAGTATATGATTCCAATAGTGCCACGTGGTTCCGGTACGAATTTAGCAGCAGGTACTGTGCCCAGTAGTGGAGGAATTGTACTTCTTTTTAATCGAATGAACCAAATAATAGATTTTGATGAAGCAAATTTGTGTATTGATGTACAGCCAGGAGTTATTACGTTGGATCTTTGTAATTATGTAGAAGAAAGAGGGTTATTTTATCCACCTGATCCGAGCAGTATGAAAATTTCCACAATTGGAGGGAATGTAAGTGAAAACTCAGGTGGTCTTCGTGGGCTCAAGTATGGGGTAACGAAGGACTATGTCATGGGACTGAAAGCTGTATTACCAAACGGGGACATTATTAAAACAGGTGGTAAATTGGCAAAGGATGTAGCTGGATATGATCTTACTTCTTTACTTGTTGGAGCAGAGGGGACTTTAGGAGTTATTACAGAAATAACTCTAAAACTAATACCACTACCACAGACACAGAAGACAGGGATTGCCTATTTTCACTCACTAGAAGCTGCTGCTGCCACTGTTTCGGAAATTATAGCTGCCAAAATTATACCGGCAACACTGGAGTTTATGGACAGAGGAACAATGGACGCAGTGGAATTATTCATGAGTCTTGGCTTGCCAACTGACGCAGAAGCAATGCTATTAATGGAACAGGATGGTGCAACAGAAACTGTAAGTTCTGATGTTACCAAAATGATTGAAATTGCAAAACAGAATGGGGCTACCTCTACTGCAATTGCAAACTCCACGGAAGAAGCACTTCGATTAAAAGCTGGAAGACGAAGTGCCCTATCAGCACTTGCACGGAAACGACCGACTACGATTTTAGAGGATGCGACCGTTCCGCGTTCTGAAATAGCGGAAATGGTTCGTGAGATTCAAAGAATTGCAGAGAGACACGATGTGGAAATCTATACATTTGGTCATGCAGGAGATGGCAACTTGCATCCGACCTGCTTAACGGATATACGGGATGAAGAAGAAATGCAAAGAGTAGATGCTGCCTTTGCTGAAATATTTGAAGCTGCCATTGCACTTGGTGGGACGATAACCGGAGAACATGGTGTAGGAGAAATGAAATCCCCGTACCTGGAATGGAAGATAGGGCCAGAAGGTATTTCGCTTATGAAATCTATTAAACAAGCGATTGACCCGAACAATATATGCAATCCAGGTAAGTTATTTGCCAAGTCAACGAAACCAAGGGTGGTGCTGCAATATGGCTAGCCTACTCGCAGGGCGGATGCAAGAAAGCTTTCAGGAGCATGTGCAAGAGGATTTGTTAATGGATTGTATGAGATGTGGATTCTGTTTGCCTGCCTGTCCTACTTATATTATGACTGGGCAAGACGAAACACACTCCCCTCGAGGACGAATCGCTTTGATGAAAGCTGTAAGAGATGGTGTTGTGAAGTGGGACGGATCCGTAGAGGAAGCCTTTGATGTCTGTCTAGGTTGTCGTGCTTGTGAGCCGGCCTGTCCGGCAGGCGTCCAATATGGGACATTAATAGAGGAGACGCGACATGCCATTCAGGAAGCAAAACCTACTAGTTTGAAAGAAAAGGTTATTAGAAAAGTAACGTTTGATGGGTTGTTTGCAGATCAGAAGGTTATGGCTGGAACAGTAAAGCTGATTGCTTTGTATCAAGCAACAGGTATACAAAAAGTAGCTCGTAAAATTGGCTTTATGGATCTTTTCTCCACGCAGCTTAAAGAGATGGAGGCTGTATTGCCAAAAATTGCGCTGAAAAAGCCTAAAAGGGAAACAACAGCTCTTTCCACAAAAGTTGCCTTTTTCACAGGCTGCCTTATGGAAACTATGTTCCAACAAACTAATCAGCGAACGATTGAACTATTAAATATGTTGGATGTGGAAGTAGAGATACCCCCTGGCCAACAATGTTGTGGTGCACTTCATGGCCATAGTGGCGAAGTGCCGAAAGCAAAGCATAATGCCAAGAAAAATATACGAGCATTCAATCATAATGACTATGATTTTATCGTACAAAATGCTGGAGGCTGTGGAGCATTTCTGAGTGAATATGGGAAACTCCTCGGGACAGAAGAAGCAGCGAGATTTTCTAAAAAAATTATTGATATTTCATCTTTATTAGTTAAGTTAGGATTGCTTGAAAAGCTTCCACAAAATAATAATGACTCTTCCGCAATTGTTACATATCAGGACTCCTGTCATTTACGCAATGTGAATGGAGTTTGGAGGGAGCCACGCGCATTACTACAAGCAGCACCTGGTTATAAATTCCAGGAAATGCCAAACGCAGCAGGCTGCTGTGGTTCCGCAGGCATTTATAATATATTACAACCTGAAATGTCTGCTCAAATACTTAAACAAAAAATGAAAGGGGTGATAGAGGTGGCACCGATGAAAATCGTGACCTCCAATCCAGGCTGTTTACTACAAATGAAGGTTGGTATTGAAAAAGAAGGTTTATCGGAGCAAATGGAGGCTGTACATATCGTTGATTTTTTATTTGAATCAATGATCAACTATAAAAAAGGGGTGTAAGGAAATGAAGAAATCAAAACGTTCCATTTTTACAACAATCGGGTTATCAGCAGTTCTACTTTTAGGAGCATGTAGTGGAGAGGAATCGTCTGCAGAGGACAAGGAATATAACTTGAAAATGTCAGTGACGGTTTCTGACTCTTCTACTTGGTATGAAGCAGCGGAAAAGTTAAAAAAGGATTTAGAAGAAGAAACTGACGGACGTATTAATCTAGAACTATATGCAAATGAGCAATTATCTGGAGGAGATTCTGGTAAAGCGGTAGAGGGTCTTTCTAAAGGGACGATTGATCTAACTTTCAACTCAACGATTATCTATTCCATCTTGGATGATCGTTTCGGTGTCGCATCTGCACCGTTTCTATTTAACAATTTAGACGAGGTAGATAAAGTATTCAACGGTGACGGTGGGGAGCAACTGAAAGAAGTATTGTCTGAAAAAGGAGTGCAAGCTTTAGGGTTTGGGGAAAATGGTTTCCGTCAACTAACTAATAGTGTACGGGAGGTAAAAGGTCCTGAGGATATTAAAGGATTGAAACTACGAATTCCTGGAATAACGATGTATACCGATCTATACCGAGAACTGGGTACCGATCCTGTAACAATGACGTTCTCTGAAGTATTTACGGCATTGCAACAAGGAACAATCGATGGTCAGGAAAATCCGATAGATGTTATTTATTCATCAAAGTTAAATGAAGTACAAGATTATATGACAATGTGGAACTACTCATATGATCCACTAGTGCTAGGAATGAACAAAAAGTTGTACGATTCGTTAAGTGATTCGGATAAAGAGCTTTTTGATCGTTTAGGAAAAGAAGCAGCAGCATATCAAGTGGAGCAAGCGCGTGAAAAAGCGGCAACTCAAATTGAAGAGTTAAAAGCAAGTGGCATGCAATTATACGAACCAACAGAAGAAGAACTTGCTGCATTTAAAGAATCGGTACAGCCGCTATATGATAAATATAAAGACATTTGGGGCGCTGAGTTACTTGAAGCTTTCCAAAAGAGATAAGGAGGTAATTGGATGAGAATCCTTGATAAAATAGAAGAAATTATTCTAGTTCTAGCACTCTTAGCAATGACAATTATTGCCTTTGCTAATATTATTTCTAGAAACTTTGGTCAGGTTTCTCTGTCATTTACAGAGGAATTGACTATCAATCTCTTCGTCCTTCTTACCTTTGTAGGTACGGCTATGGGTGTGCGTAATTACTCACACCTTGGCTTTACCCTTCTTTATGACTTGGGTGGAAAAGGTGTGAAACGTAGTATGATTGCCATTTCAACAATTGCAGCACTAGTTCTGTTTGGAGTTTTATTCTGGTATGGTATTCAGACGATTTTATTCCAAGTAGAAATGGGGCAAAAAACACCTGCACTTGGATGGCCAACGTGGGTAATGACATTATCCCTTCCAATAGGAGCAATATTATGTATCGTACGAACAATCCAGGTTGGCTGGCAGGAATGGCAGCTCAAGGAACCGACACCCACAATTAAGGAAGGAGAGGTACTATGATAGCCTTACTGTTATTTGGAGCATTCTTTGTATTGATTTTCCTTCGTGTTCCAATTGCTGTTTCACTTGGAATTTCATCCTTGATCGTATTAGTGTCGTCAAGTGGTTTGTACGGTTTAGAAGCAGTAACGGATATTATGTATACGAGTGTAGCGAAATTTACGTTACTGGCAATTCCTTTCTTTATATTAGCTGGGGTAATTATGGATCATGTAGGAATTTCCAGAAGATTAATAGAATTCGCACAGGCTATGGTTGGACATCGTAAAGGCGGAATTGTTCTTGTGACTGTATTAGTAGCTGTTTTCTTTGCCGCTATATCAGGTTCTGGTCCAGCTACCGTTGCAGCAATTGGTGGTATTCTCATACCGGCAATGGTTAGAAGTGGTTTCACTAAAGAAACAGCTGGAGCGTTGGTAGCAAGCTCGGGTGCAATTGGTATCGTTATTCCTCCTAGTATTGCCTTCATTGTATTTGCTGTGGTAGCAGGGGATCAGATTCCTATTACGATTAATCGTCTGTTTTTAGCAGGTGTCATTCCCGGATTGCTTATGGGGCTAGCATTTATTGTAGCTGCATATTATGTGCGCCGTAAAGAAGTGAAAAAAGGAACTTTTCAACCTGATGAGACTGTTGTGCGAAAAGCGACTGGTAAAGAAAGATGGCAAGCTTTTGTAAGGGCATTGCCAGGACTATTTATACCTTTCATCATCTTAGGTGGAATCTACGGTGGATTTTTCACTCCAACTGAAGCTGCTGTAGTAGCGGTTGTCTATGGTTTAATCGTAGGACTGTTTGTATTAAGGCATAATCTCTTCAAGAGTATGTATCGTATTTTTGTAGATGCTTCACTTCAAACAGCAGTTGTCATGATTATTGTTAGTGCTGCTTCAGTGTTTGCTTACATAATTACAACAGAGCAAATTGCTCGAGATATGAGTGATTTGATATTATCGATCTCTAGCAATCCTGTTATCATTCTTTTATTAATCAATGTATTGCTTTTAATCGCAGGTGCATTTATCGATGCCATTTCAGCCTATTATATATTCGTACCTATACTATTGCCAATTATGCTTTTCATCGACATGGATCCAACCGTATTTGGTGTATTTATGACAGTAAATCTTGCTATTGGTCTATTTACACCACCAGTAGGACTTAATCTTTACGTAGCGGCAGGGATATCCAAGACGAATATTATTGGCATATCCAAAGGAGTACTTCCATTTATAGTAGCAGCCATTATCGTACTAATGTTCATTACATTTGTTCCAGCTATTTCAACGTTTTTACCTGATTTAATGAATGTAAAATAAAGGGGGATATAAGGGATGGAATTTTCAAAAGAAGTAGCTATTATCACTGGTGCAGCTAGTGGAATTGGTCAGGCTGTTGCTATCCAGCTTGCAAATGAAGGGGCTAACGTCGTTCTTGTCGACTTAAATTCATGTGAAAAAACAATTGCCCAGTTAGGCGAATCTGTTTACTTAGAGTGTTTAGGGGACATTCGAGATCAAGATTTTGTCCAAGCGACTGTTGCACGGACAATAGAAAAATTTGGAGAGATACACATTTTAGTAAATAATGCAGGTACATGTAGTCGACTAGATTTGGAAGATATGACTGTCGACATGTGGAATCGTGATTTAGATACCAATTTAAAAGCGACCTTCTTATTTAGCCAGGCATGTGTGTACCCACATATGCGGGATGCCAATTACGGACGCATTGTTAATATAAGTTCCATCTCTGGAATAAATGGCGGAGTCGTTTCTGGTGGAGAAAAGAATGGACGATCTGGTCCAGCTTATTCTGCTTCTAAGGGTGGGGTTATCGCTCTAACAAAATGGATTGCCAAAGAAGTAGGGAAGTATGGAATTACATGTAACTCTGTAGCGCCGGGTGCTGTGGCTACAGGAATTACAGCAGGAGTTGCCTATGATACCTCCGATCAGGTAATTGATCGTATGGGGACTCCGGATGATATCGCAGAGGCAGTATTATATTTTGTCTCCAGAGCGGCTAGTTACTCAACTTCGCAAGTATTGAAAGTGGATGGAGGTTACAGCATTGGTTAAGACTCCTCTTCAATCAGTCTATGACACAGCAACCCAGAGAATAGTAGGTCGTCTAACAAAAGATATAGATTTGTTTAGAGGTATTAAAGCAATTTGCCGGGAGCATAGTGTAACGGCAGCTCACTTTCAATGCATTGGCTCTTTGCAACATGCCTCCTACGTTCAGGTAGAGCGTGATGGGACGCAAGGGCGTATAAAATATTCTGCCAAAAAGCAAACTCATTCCCCTGTGGAATTGTTATCTGCCACGGGCTTTGTCGGATTCGATGAACAAGGTAACCCAGATATCCATATGCATGGAGTATTTGTTGACTGCGATTCTGTGATTAGTGGGGGACACTTTTTAGAAGATGAAAACCCGGTAGCTGTAACGATTGAATATATTATTTTCCCAGTAAAAGGCGTAGAAATGCAACGGAAAGAAGATGAGATCTGGGGGATGCCAGTATTTCAGTTTTCGAAAGGTGGGATTTAATTGGAGACAATTAGTAAGTTAGCTTTAAAGGCTGCAGATGCCAATCCGCATAAGATTGCAGTAAAGGACAAGGATCGGTCATTTTCCTTTGAGGAGTTCAAAAAAAGAACGCTCGCTTTATCTTCTTATTTTCATGCGCAGAATATTCAAAAGGGAGATCGTGTAGCGGTATTGATGAAAAATCGAGTAGAGCATATTGAATTGGATATAGCACTTGCACATGCAGGAATTATAAAGGTGCCCCTAAATTACCGCCTACATTTCAAGGAATTGGACTATATGGTTGATGATGCAACAGTCTCTCTGCTAATTGGAGAAGAACAGCTCTTGTCTACACTTAGTGGAAATGTTCCCCAGCTAACTATGGGTGAACAGTATGAAAAGGTAATTGAAGAACATTATGGACACGTCTTTTTGGAGCAGGTAGATGAAGATGATATATTTGCTATTATGTATACATCTGGTACAACCGGAAGTCCTAAGGGTGTAATGTTGAGTCACCGCAATATGATCGCTGGTTCCCTCTCATTGTCGCAGGTTTGTAATGTAGATTATTCGGATATCATTGGCCATGTTGCCCCCCTAACACATGGAAGTAATTTTCTAAGTCACGTTGCCTGGCTATACGGTTTAACTCAGGTTGTTTACGATAAATTTGAATCAGACCAATTTTTGAATCATTTAAAGGAAGATCAAGTAAGCATTATCTTCATGGTGCCGACTATGGTTAATCTGATGATCCAAGATCCTGCTTTCGATACATCTAAACTTGAAACGCTTAAATCTATTAATATGGCTGGCTCTCCAATTGCTTCGGCTAAGCTTAAGGAAGCACTGGATAAGGCAGGAACAATATTTGTAGAAACTTATGGACAGGTAGAGGCTCCTATGTGCATCACAATGATGCCACGTCATGAACTTCCAAATAGACTTGAGTCATGTGGGAAAATTGGCCCCTTTGTGGATATGAAAATTGTCAACGATGCAAATGAGGAAGTACCACACGGCGAGGTCGGTGAAATTATTTGTAAAGGTTCACTAGTCATGAAGGGGTATTGGAACAATAAAAAAGCAACAGATGAAACGCTCGTAGATGGCTGGTTATATACAGGAGATCTAGGATGGCGAGATGCATTAGGATTTTTACATATCGTCGATCGTAAGAAAGACGTCATTATATCTGGCGGAGTTAATATATATCCCCGAGAAGTAGAAGAAGTTTTAAATCTCCACCCAGGTGTGAAAGAAACCTGTGTAATAGGTGTTGAAGATGATAAGTGGGGAGAGAATATCGTTGCTTATGTAGTATTAAATGGAACAGCTAGAGTCGAAGAAAGTGAATTAATAGATTTGTGCATGGATCATTTAGCAAGTTTTAAAAAACCGAAGGAAATACACATTATAGACTCATTACCTAAGAGTTCATATGGAAAAATATTAAAACGTGAATTGAAGTCACAACATGTGGGAGTGTAACGATGACAAAAACATATATACACGGTGTGGGAATGACAAAATTCGGAAACCATTCGGACAAAACCTTAAAAAGTTTGTTGTTAGATGCTAGTCGTGAAGCACTAGAAGCAGCGGGTAGACCTAAAATAGATGCAGTATTTGTAGGTAATTTTCTTGGAGGAAGCATGAGTAATCAAGAAATTTTAGGAGCAATAGTAGCAAACGATCTAGGACTTGGCTATATTCCGACGGCTAAGGTAGAGGGTGCATGCGCATCAGGGGGAATAGCACTCCGTCAAGGAATACTTGGTGTAATGAGTGGAGAATACGATACAGTTCTTGTAGCTGGTGTTGAGAAGATGAAGCATGCAAATACTCCAGATGTAACACAAGCTATTAATGCCGCTATGGATACTGATTCAAATGAAAAACATGCTGGTCTTACATTCCCTGGATTTTTCGGCGTACTTGCCCATCGATATTTCCATGAAACTGGCGCAACTAAGGAACATTTAGCGATGGTCGCATTGAAAAATCGTGAAAATGCACTTAATAATCCACTTGCTCAATTCCAGAAAGCAACATCCATCGAAGAAATTATGAACGCACGCCTTATTACTGAGCCTTTGGGACTGTTCGATTGCTCTCCAATGACAGATGGAGCGGCAGCAGTAGTCATTTCGAGGAAACCTAGTGGTATCCATGTACGTGCATCTGCACTCGTATCAGGCCCTACACAAATGCAGGATGCAGCGGAATTACTATCTATACCTGCAATTGGGGAATCTGGAAGAAGAGCGTATGAAAAGGCAGGCTTAGGTCCAGAGGATATTGATGTTATTGAAATTCATGATTGTTTCTCTATGACAGAAATTATCGCTATAGAGGAACTAGGATTTTTCCCAAGACTCGAGGGTTGGAAAGCAGTGAAAGCCGGGCACACGAAACCAGGAGGTAAAAAACCAGTCAATACAAGCGGAGGATTACTTTCTCGCGGACATCCAATCGGAGCGACAGGACTTTCGCAAATTTATCAACTTGTTCACCAACTTAATGGTACTGCTCCAAATCAGGTAAAGGGTGCAAGAATCGCACTCGCACAAAATTTAGGTGGAACAGGTTCGTACTCAGCTGTTCATATCTTGGAGAGGGTGTGATTACATGAAGGTATATTCTTGTTGTGGGCATGACACAGTTGTAAAACGAATTTACTGTCCAAGTTGCGGCACTTCCGATATACAAGAGCACGAGGTTTCTGATCATGGAACAATATATAGTTTCACTAAAATTCATATTCCTCCTGTTGAGTTTGCAGCAATTGCTCCATACAACGTGGTGTTAGTTCAGTTAATGGATACAACTGCAAAAGTTACTGGACGTTTAATGGGTGATATAGCTATTGGGGATTCTGTGGAATTGGATCGAGTAGAAGCTGGAGCCTATCTTTATAAAAAAGTGTAAACTAACCTGTGCTTTTTAGCACAGGTTTTTTAGGAGAATGGAATAATGTTAGACGCTTGTACTTTTCGTAGTAGTTTGTGAAAAACGTTAAGTTTATAGTATTAGCGATACCCTGTTAGTTAGGAAAAATCGTTCAGTTTAATATGGGATGGTGTGTTCGAATGAAAATTATTGCTTCATTTATTTCACGTTTTTTACCTATTTGGATTGTTGTGCTAGCTTGTATTGCCTATTTCTTCCCGGAAGCTTTTCGAGTGTTTCGTGGTTGGACGGGATTTGGTCTCGGGGCAATTTTTTTGTTAATGGGAATGCAACTGGCCACATCACAGCTTATCGCTGCTATTAAACATCCTAAAAATGCACTTATTGGAATAGCCCTCAAGTGGACAGTAATGGTTGGAGTTTCTATTGGTGTAGCTTATCTTTTTTTTGGGAACTACCCCGAAGTAGCTATTGGAGTTATTTTATCTGGAACAGTACCAAGTGGAACATCCGCTAATTTATTTTCCTTCATAGCGGGCGGAGATGTAGCGTTAAGTATTACGATGGCCACTTTAGATACTATTATATCTCCGATTCTCACACCTTCTTTAACACAGCTATTTGCTGGTCAGCTTATTCCTATTAAGTTTTGGTCCATTTTTTTAAATATAATTTATATTGTTTTTATTCCATTATTTTTAGGTGTTTTTTTACAGTGGAAATTTAGCCATACTGTTAATCGTATGAAACCTTATACATCTATTCTTTCTCAGCTAGCCTTATTTTTAATTATTGTTTCAGTTATCTCGAGTGCACAGTCATCCCTACAGGAGAATTTGCATTTACTGCCGCTCATTGGCTTTGCGGTTTTCCTTCAGGTTGCCATTCCAATGTTTGGTGGCTATTATTTATCAAAATTATTTAATGTAGGAGAAGCTGCGGCACGTTCCATTTTATTTCAAACTGGTATTTGCAATACGGCACTTGCAGCTACCCTGGCATTAGAGCATGTAAGCTCACTCGCTGCTGTACCTGCAGTTGTAAATATGGTAATCAATTTGACTTTGGGGGCTATTATGTCAAATTATTTTGCAAAGAAGAATGCTGTTTTGGTCCCTGTGTAAGAACCAATTGGCAATTGTTTCATACACAGGGACAATGTTTTTTCGACAGTACTAGTCATTGACTCGAAAGTCCTTCAAATCTAAGATTAATATAGATATACATTATTCAATCAGTCACCTGGAACTAAATGATGAAGTAGAAGGGCGGAATCTGTTAATGATTACAAATGACTTTTATTCGCAAGAAAATGTAGGACCTTACGAGATTTATAATTTAGGAGATTTTAAATTGGAAGATGGCGGTATTATTCCAAATTTGAAGTTGGCATATACCACGCACGGTGAGTTAAACAGTGCAAAAAATAATGTAATAGTCATTCCTACTTGGTTTTCTGGGACAAGTAAAGATTATGAATCTTATATTGGTATAGATAGAGCCTTAAATCCTAGTGAATACTTCATCATAGTCATTAATCAGATTGGAAATGGGGTTTCCAGTTCTCCTCATAATAGCCTGGATCCTATTTCGATGGCGAACTTTCCGAACGTTAGAATTGGGGATGATGTGCGGGCACAACATAAATTCATTACCGAAAAGTATGGGATTGAAGAAATTGCTTTAGTTGTTGGGGCATCGATGGGTGCACAACAGACGTATGAATGGGCGGTTCGCTATCCAGAAATGGTCAAACGAGCAGCGCCAATTGCGGGGACTGCCAAAAATACAGTGCATGATTTTTTATTTACCAAAACATTAAATGATGCAATTACGTCAGACCCAGGTTGGAAGGATGGAAATTATTCTTCTCATTTAGAAGTTTCAGATGGTTTAAAAAGGCATGCGAATATTTGGGCTGTGTTAGGACTGAGTACGGAGTTCTATAAACAAGAAAAGTGGACATTATTTGATATGAATAATGTAGAAGAATTCATCAATGAATTTCTACACCCTTTATATGAAAGTTTGGATCCTAATTCATTACTTACAATGGGTTGGAAATGGCAACGTGGCGACGTCAGTCGAAATACAGGAGGCAGTTTGGAGGAAGCACTTGGGCGAATACAAGCAAAAGTGTTTGTTATGCCTATTAGCGAAGATATGTTTTTTACAGTTAGAGATTGTGAAACTGAGCAAAAAATGATTCCAAACAGTGAGTTAAAAATAGTTAATAGTGTTTGCGGTCATTTCGGTCTTTCTGGAGTAGATGGAGCGGATTACCATAGACAAATAGATAATTATTTAAATGAACTTTTGTCTATCAATGTGGTAGAACCAGTTTGATTTTTTTGTCCCTGTGTAAGAAACAATTCTATTAAATTAGCCCTCAGGAATTTACTTCTTGAGGGCTAATTTGTATGGAAATTAAATTAAGCTGTCCCTGTGTAAGAAACAATTGCAAATTGTTTCTTACACAGGGACAGCATATCATGTTCAAACTTGAACGAGCATATAGTACAAAAAGCAACAAAGGGGAAAATATATTGAATCGTAAAATACTTGACAAACAAGCAATTTTGCTTAATATAACAGCAACAGATTGGGAGGATGCTGTACGTATTTGTGGAGATTTACTTGTGCAAACGGGAAAAGTGGAAACAACTTATGTGGAGGCAATGATCAGCAATATACATGAGCTTGGCCCATACATTCTAATAGCACCTAGTGTTGCAATGCCTCATGCACGTCCGGAAGATGGCGTGATTCAAGAAGGTATTAGTGTTGTCGTTTTAAAAGAGGAAATCGCATTTGAAAACGGCAAAAAATTTAAGGTATTAATAGGCTTGGCTGCTTTAAATAGTAAGTCTCATATTGACATTTTACAAAAAGTTGCGGAGGTGATTTCTCAAGCAAAGTCTATTGAGCGTTTAAAAAATGCAACTAGGTATAATGAAATTCTTCGTTTATTCAATGAAAAAGAGGAGCATGAGTCGTGAAAATACTAGCAGTCTGTGGAATGGGTTTTGGATCTAGCATGATGTTAAAAATGACAATTGAAAAAATATTAAAGGAAAAAGGTATTACAGCGGATGTAGAGACTGCCGATTTTACTACAGCATCAAGTATATTTGCAGATTTTATATTCACTAATGAAGAATTCGCTAAACAATTGGAGGGAGGAAAAGTAAAGGTTGTTAGTGTGAAAAATATTGCGGATTTAAATGAAGTAAGAGGTGCATTGGAGTCAGTATTAAACACATAAGGGGGATAGAGTATGGCTTTTTTTGAATTCTTAATGAATGAAATTTTAAGCATTCCTGCTGTGTTGGTTGGTTTAATGGTATTTATCGGACTCGTTGCTCAGCGTGCCGCTGCGACGAAAGTGATGTCTGGGACTCTTAAAAGTATTATTGGTTTCCTTATACTGGGTGCTGGTGCAGGGGTCATTGTAGGTTCTTTAGATTCGTTAGGTGGAATTATTGATGAAGCTTTCCATATTCAAGGGGTTATACCGAATAATGAAGCGATTGTTGCTATTGCTCAGCAAATGTTCGGTACGGAAACAGCACTTATAATGGGATTTGGATTTATTGCAAATATATTATTTGCCCGTTTTACGCCATGGAAGTATATCTTTTTAACGGGACATCATACATTCTTTATGGCGGCTTTGTTGTCTGCTGTGTTAGGAACTACTGGGATGGATGGAGCTATTTTGGTTATTGTAGGTTCTTTATTATTAGGGTTTTTCATGGTAGCTATGCCTGCACTTGGTCAACCGTTTATGAGGCAAGTTACTGGAAATGACGATATTGCGATTGGTCACTTTGGGACGTTTGGTTATATTGCTGCCGGCTTTATTGGGAAATGGTTTGGCAATAAATCAAAATCCACTGAGGATATTAAAATCTCTGAGAAATGGTCATTTTTGAAGGATTCATTGATCACTACTGCTTTAACAATGGTAGCTATTTTCATCATTTTAGCGGTTCTAGCAGGTTCTGATGTGGTGTCTAATTTCTCTGGAGACCAAAACTATATTATGTTCAGTATTATGCAAGGTATTATGTTCGCTGCTGGGTTAAGTATTATTTTACTCGGAGTCCGTATGATTCTAAATGAAATCGTACCAGCATTTAAAGGTATTGCAGATAAGCTTGTTCCGGGGGCAAAACCTGCACTAGATATACCAATAGTATTCCCATATGCTCCAACTGCTGTAATGATTGGGTTCCTTTTCAGTTTTGCTGGAGGGCTTATTAGTATGGCGTTGTTAGGTGTATTGTCATTGCCTCTGATCATTCCGGGTCTTGTTCCTCATTTCTTTACTGGAGCGGGTGCGGGAGTATTTGGTAATGCAACAGGCGGTCGAATTGGTGCTGCTGCAGGTGGATTTGTAAATGGTGTTTTAATCAGCTTCTTGCCAGCGTTTTTACTACCTGTGTTAGGAGAACTTGGTTTTGCTAATACAACATTTGGTGATTCTGATTTTGGTGTAATCGGTATTATTATTGGATACATTGCAAGTCTATTTAACTAAAATTTAAAGGTAGCCTTCTTTCGATTGGGAGAGGGTTACCTAATTTTATGAGGAGAGGTATTTTATTGATAGAGTCGATTGAACAACTAAGATTTACAGCTACTGTGCTGAGAAAAAGGATATTATCTACTGCTTATTATAAAAAACAGGGCCATGTTGGTGGTTCCTTATCTTGTGCAGATATTTTAGTTAGTTTATTTTTTCATCAATTATCTATTGATCCGTCTAATCCAAGGTGGGAGGATAGAGACCGCTTTGTGTTATCAAAGGGGCACACGGCATTGGGGTTATATGCAACATTGGCACTGAGAGGATACATTTCCGAAGAGGAACTTAAAACCTTCGATCAATTCAAGTCACGTTTACAGGCACACCCGGATATGACCAAGTTAGATGCGTTAGATATGTCCACAGGTTCCTTGGGACAGGGATTATCAGCTGCCGTTGGTATGGCAATAGGTGCGAAAAGGTTAAAGAAAGATTTTCGTGTGTATTGCCTGATAGGCGACGGAGAATCGCAGGAAGGCCAAATTTGGGAAGCGGCAAATATTGCTGAAAAATATAAGTTAGATAACCTCATTGTAATTATGGATCAAAACGGGCTACAACAATATGGTTGGAAAAATGGCCATGACAGAATGAATCCAGAGAGTAACGGAAGAAGTAAGTTTGCCAGTTTTGGATTTGAAACATGGGAAGTAGATGGACATAGTATAGAAGATTTAGTTGCTGTGTTGGACGAGGTGAAGGGTAGGGGGAATGGTCAACCTAAAGCAATTATTGCTAATACGACAAAGGGGAAAGGTGTTCGTTTTATGGAGAATAATTATGTTTGGCATTCTAAAGCCCCTAATGATGAGGAGTATATTACGGCGCTAACTGAACTGGAAGAGGGGGATTAACGGCATGTCTATAAGTGTACGCGACCAATTTGGAAAGCAATTAGCAAAGTTAGCAAAAGAGGATTCTAGAGTTCTTGCGCTTGATGGAGATCTTGGAAATTCAACTCGTCTCGATTCTATAGAGAAGGAAACAGCCGATTCCTTTTTACAGATGGGGATTGCGGAACAAAATATGGTAGGGGTAGCAGCTGGTCTAGCTTCGGTAGGATTTCAGCCTTGGGTGTGCAGCTTTGCCACTTTTTTAACCAAAAGAGCATTAGACCAAATTATAGTCAGTGTTGCCCAGACTAATTTTGATGTGAAGTTAGTTGGCAGCTATAGTGGACTGCTAACAAGCAACACTGGTAAGACACATCATTCCTTAGATGATATCGCCATCATGACGACAATCCCAAATATGACTATCATAGCTCCAGGCGATGCGAGGGAAACAGTTGCTGCTATGAAAGCTATGCATAGCACAGTGGGACCTATGTATTTAAGGCTTACTAGGGATGAAACTATTCCTTCGTTTTTACCTGATGAAGACTTTGAAATTGGAAAAGGTAAAACTTTGGCGGAAGGTTCGGATATGTTAGTAGTAACTACAGGGAGCACTACTTATCGCGTTGCCGAGGTTATTAAACAAATGGAAGAAGTTTCGATTGCTCATCAACATTTCCCGACCCTAAAGCCATTTGATAAGGAGTTGTTATTAGAAGGAGCTAAAAAGGTTCGTCAGGTAGTAACGGTGGAGGAGCATTATAAACGTGGTGGTCTTGGAAGTATTGTTTCGGAAATATTGTCAGAAAGCTTACCAAGGAAGATATACAGAATTGGAGTTCCCGACAGGTTTTTTGGTTGTGGGACAGATGAAGAATTATTAGAGGCAACCGGGCTTTCGGTGGAAGCTATTAGGAAGTCGTTGATTGACTTGTCCCTGTGTAAGAAACAATTTTGAATTGTTTCTTACACAGGGATGTTTTTAAGTGATTCTAATTATCTGTTTTAAAGTGTGGGTGTTATAATAATTTCAATATAATGTATAATGGTGGTTAATTAGGTCTAATTATGGGTATATGAAAGTAGTAAAGAGTCTACAGTATTTCGACTTTAATGAAAAGTAACATATTTGGTCAAAAAGGTTTGTAGCAAATTAGGTGTTTCAATATATTACTAGTCTATTAAGTTTTAACAACATTGACTAATCTAGCCAGAGTTTAATATAAAATGTAGCTAATTACCATTTCGACCTTAGGAGGAGCAAGACATGACAGCAATTAAATTAAATGATGAATTTAAAAAAATATTGGAATACGGATATATATTAGGAAACGAAAACAAAACAATCAAAGCAAACGAGTTTATCGATGAGATGTCAGCTCAATTAAAAATTTTATTTGAAAAAAATAATGACCCTGTGTAACAAATAATTTCGATAAATATTAATTTCATAAACCAACTAAGTAAATCGCCCTAAATACTCCCGAGTTTAAGGGTGTTTTTTTGTTGATTTATTCACCAAAAAGGAACCACCAAAAAACGACAAAAAAAGTCCAAAACAAACATTGATTTCTCCAAAAAAGGTATTATAATTAACTTAAAAATACATGTCATATACAGGTGTTTTATTGAATAAACTAATTATAAATAACGCCCTTAAGAATTGTGTGGTGTATATAAAGATACATATTTATTTTTATATTTTGAAAGGTGAGGGAAACAATGAATGTTGCGAATATAGGTATTATTTTTGATGAAGTTAATGCGGAGAATAATTGGGCAATTGGCAGCAATGTATTTGAGAATTTTTTGTTTGAAATTTTAGATCATTTTAGACTTCCTTATAAAAAAATAAATGAAATAGATGAGTATAATGACTTTGATCTGTTAATCGTAGGTCACACGAGTAATAGTGTAGCGGCAAGCGCAAGAATATTAGCGTATGTTCAAGCTGGTGGAACGGTAGTTTCTTATGGCGGATTGGATGCTATTCGAAGTAAATTAGGGTTTGCTAATATGTTTTCATCTAGTAAAGGGTATGCAGATTTATCTGCTTTTTTAAACCAACCTACCCCTTTACGTTTTCTGGATGCTCAACCTTGGATACAAAAAGGTAATTTAGAGGTGAAGGAATTTGGCTCTGTAAGTAATGAGGAAAAAACATGGCAGGGAGCATCTGCACTACAACAAATTCATTATGGAACAGGATCGATTGAACGTTGGTCCATCCCGATTCCTCAAACAATAGTAGGATTACAGCAAGGAACGAAAGCTGTTGTGGAGGATGGGACACCCGCTCCGGACGGTTCGGCAAATTTAGATGAGGATATCCTAAAAGCAGAGGACGGCTTTGAACTCGATTGGGTTTTGGATAGAACGTTTACCGAAAGTGGAATGCCTTATTTCCCACATCCATATGCTGACCTTTGGAAAGAAGTAATAATGGAGCATCTCATAAAAATAGCATTAGGAAAAGGACTAACACTTCCATTTCTGGACTTTTGGCCTGCTGGTGTAGAGCATGTGGCAATGATATCCCATGATAGCGATTTAAATGTAGATGAATCTGCTCAAATCACTTTAGATACTTTGAAGGCTGCAGATATACAGACTACATGGTGTATGATTGCGCCAGGGTATAGCCCGTCGATATACGATCAAATAAAAGAGAATGGTCATGAGATCGCCCTCCATTATAATGCTTTAGAAACGGAAGACGGGGTATGGTCCGAAGAAACTTTCCTCTCTCAAAAAGAGTGGTTAGAAAAAACGACTAGCATGGCCAATATTGTTTCGAACAAAAACCACTATACACGTTTTGAGGGTTGGGGCGAGCTATACGTTTGGTGTGAAAATAATGGGATACAAGTGGATCAATCTAGGGGACCAAGCAAAAAAGGAAATGTTGGGTTCTTATTTGGAACATGTCATCCTTATTTTCCGATTGCTTGGGCAGATGAAAAAAATAGATTATATGATGTTCTAGAAATTGGTTTCTTAACACAGGATTTAAATCACAACACACTATCAGATGTGAGTGTTATTCAACCATTTTTAAATGGAGTAAAGCTCGTAAATGGAGTGGCACATTTTCTGTTCCATCAACATCATATTTACAACCAACCAAAAGTAAAAGAAGCTATTATTCAACTAATAACAACTGCTAAAGAACAAGGATTTACATTCTGGACTAGTAAACAAATAAATGATTGGGAGCGAGCCCGTCGTTCTGTAACAATTGATGGTACTAGTCGTTCTGGTATAAAGGTAACTAGCCTAGATGAAGAAAGTGATTTTGTGTTACTCATTCCTGTAGCTGATAATGTTGAATCTGGTTTGGTAGTGAAACGATTCGGTATTTGTTGTAAGCAAGTTAAAGTGAACTGATCCTAATATGGGGGACTAATAATGGGAGATAATATACTAGCATTACATGGTGGCCCGAAGGGAAAAGTGATACCCTTTGGAACAGGCAAACGTTTTGGATTAGAGGAGGCAAAGGAATTACTAGAGGCACTCGAGCAAAATACATTATTTTATCACTTTGGCAATAAAGTAAAACAGTTTTTACAGGATTTTAACGATCTTTATAATGTAAAATACAGTGTCGCGACATCCTCTGGGACTGCAGCACTTCATGTTGCACTTGGAGCAGCTGGTATATCGGTCGGAGATGAAGTAATTACAAGCCCTATTACTGACCAAGGAACGGTGGTTGGAATTCTCTATCAAAATGCTATACCAATTTTTGCTGATTTGGACCCCCATAGCTATACTATGACTGCTGAATCTATCGAAGAAAAAATAACAGCAAAGACGAAGGCGATAATAGTTGTGCATTTAGCCGGCAACCCATGCGATATGGACCCTATCATGGAACTCGCCAAAAAGTATAATCTTAGAGTAATAGAGGATTGTGCACAGAGTTATTTAACGACTTACAAAGGGCAACTTACTGGTACAATTGGGCATTACGGATGTTTTAGTACAAATGATTTCAAGCATATTTCTACTGGTGACGGAGGAATGGTGACCGTAAACTCAGGGGACGAATCAGATTATTTTACGACGCATGCATTTGCAGATAAAAATTATCGAAGACAAGAAGATACTGTGATGAAGGATTTAGAATACTTAGCGCCGAATTACCGTATGACAGAGTTACAAGGTGCGGTTGGAATTGCACAGTTAAAAAAGCTTAACTGGATTTGTACAAGACGCAATGAGTTAGGGGAACACTTACAGCAAGGAATAGCTACCATTAAAGGTATTAATCCAATGAAAATTACCGGTGAAGGTTGGTGTAGTTATTGGTTTTATATGCTAACTTTAAATTTGAAACAGCTTACCTGTACACGAGAGGAATTTTCGGAAGCTTTAGCAGCAGAAGGAATTCCAAACCAACCTGGATATATTCCAAAGGTGTTATATGCACAGCCTATATTTCAAAAGGAGCAGGCGTATTTAAATAGCCATTATCCATTTAATCTAGGTTCATATGATTATTCCATAGGAACCTGTCCAAACGCCGAGAATATTTTAGAAACGGCCATTCGATTAAATATAAGTGAATTCTATACAGATCAAGATATAGAAGATATGATTTTAGCCATCAGTAAAGTTGCTTCCTATTATACTAAGTAACTAAGTGTGGAAGGAGGGTCACCGTGCGCGATAATTTATTTGCAGATTACGGGATCCCCGTTTCAGCAGAGGAAGAAAGAACAGCTGCTATATGCATGAATTCAGAAGGTGACTATAGATTTGTTATTGCTGCGAAAGGGTTTGTTATTATTGTCAATTTGGAAACCGATGATGTAAAACAAGTATTCTTTCCGGAAGACAATGACGAATATCCTTATGCCTCCTTTAGTAGCAATGGATTATTTTATACTGGTGCAGCAAATATGTTAATGGTATTGGACCCTTTTAGGGAACAATTTATTCATTATAGTGCGATTGAAAATGGGGAAGAAATTGTAGGCTTTAGCTTTGCGGAGGATTTAGCAGGTAATATTTATTTCACTTCGTATCCCCACTGTCATTTACTAAAGTTTGAGCCTCATTCTAAAGAGATTATAGATTTTGGTAGTATGGACCTGACCGAAAAGTATCCAGGAACTGTTGCGATTGATCAGACAGGATGGGCATATTTAGGCATTGGAACAGAAAATAAAAATATTGTTGCCTATCATATAGAAAAAGGTTTGAAAAAAGGCCTTATTGAAGGATCACAAAGGAAAAAAGGAACTGGATATGTCTATCTAGGAGAAGATGGATCTGTATACGGACATATAGGAGATACCAGTTCTCCTGAGAGGATGAAGTTCTCTAATGGTGACTTCGAAACTGTCGCTATAGAAAAACTACCTCTTTCTTTATATGCAGGTACTGCATTTCAACGAATTCATCGATATAAAGAAGGAAACTATCAGGTAGAGAAATACACCCTTTCAGAAGGTTTAATTGAACTTATCCATAGAGAAACAACACAAACTAAAAAAATTCAGTTTAGCTATACTTCCGATGGAGCAAAGTTATCAACCATTTACCTTGGCTCAGATAACAATATATACGGTACTTCCATGCATCCACTACAATTTTTCCAGTATGATAGTTCCACGAACACAATGACTAATTTTGGTGGAGAGGTTATTGAAAAAGGAGGAGGCGGGAATATTCCAGCATATGCTTCTAGTGGGAATTTACTTATTGGAGTCGCATACGCAGGTGGAAAGCTATATGAATTTGATACGGCGAAGAAGTTCAAAAAGAGTCAAAATCCGAAGTTGGTATTACAAGAAGAGAGTATCCATCGACCTCGCTGCGCAATTACTCTAAAGGACCAAGAACATATTGTTTGGGGAGGATTTCCTGGATATGGAATGGTCGGGGGATCATTAGGTATCTATCATATGAAAACGGAAGTAAATCTGCTGCTGACACATGAGCAATTAGTAGAGAACCAAAGTACGATTAGTCTCGGACAATTAAGCTCTGGAGATATTCTGGGTGGAACGAGTATTGAGACACCGGGGGGAGCAGAGTCACGAGAAAGAGAAGCACGTTTATATGTATTAGACTGGAAGACTCAAAAGGTAAAAAATAGTTTTGTTCCAATTAGAGGTGCTCGTGAAATTGCTCAAATTTTTGTGGACCAATTCAATCGTGCTCATTGTCTAACAGATCAAAGTATCTATTTTGTATGTGATCCATCTACCAAACAAATACTTTTTCAAACAGATTTATCTAACTGGGGGCAAATTGTACGAAATGGTTTTGCTTATGATGTAACGACTAATAAGCTCTTTTGTCTTCTAAGTGAGACATTGCTTCGTATAGAGATCCAAGAGAAAAAGTGTGTAGAACCCCAAGTTGTTCATGCTCTACCAATGAGTGCAAGTAGTGGCCTTGTACTCAAAAACGATCAAATCTACTATGGTAGTGGAAGTCATTTATGTAGTATTCAAACTAGCGAAAATTAGAGGGGGGATGAAGACCATCTATACAATAAAGGCGATTGAAAAAGACGGGGCCCAACCGTTATTACAGAATATAGGGAATATAGACGACTGGCATGAAAAAAGATCAAAGATACACCAGGATTGGTTAAATTGTATTGGTGGTCTTCCTCCTTTAGTTAAACCAGAGATGAAGATTAACTCATGGGAGATCTTTACCGATTATTACCTGATCAACATTTGCTACGCTACAGTTTTTGAAGACTGGGTACCAGCCAATCTTTTAGTTCCGAAACTACAACAAGTAGAAAATTTAGCATCCCAAAATGATGTACTTCATTTACTTAACTGCACGAATAGCAAGCGGTTTCCGGCTGTGCTGGCTCTCCATCCGACGAGCGATAATGGAAAAGAAGATATATGTACAACAACGGGAAGAAAGAATAGACAGTATGGATTAGAGCTTGTAAAAAGAGGATATGTAGTCTTAGCTCCAGATACGATAACTGCAGGAGAACGTATTTTACCAAACGACAAGCCTTTTCAAACAGCGACATTTGATAAGAAACACCCAGAGTGGTCCGCGGTTGCTAAGATGATTATTGATCATCAACAAGGTATTAGCTTACTGGAAGAACTTAGTATAGTAGACAACACCAATATTGGAGCTATTGGGCATTCGTTAGGTGGGTATAATAGCTTCTTTCTAGCTGGAGTTGACAGAAGGATTAAAGCAGTTGTTTGTAGCTGTGGATTCTCTTTGTTTGCACAAGATCCAGAACAGCATCGGTGGGGCAAAAGAGAGTGGTTCAGCCATATTCCAAAGATTAGTGATTATATAAATGAAGGAATTGTACCATTTGAGTTCACTGAAATAGCTGCTCTAGTTGCTCCGACTCCGTTCTTCATATGGATGGGGCAAAATGATCACATATTTCCACATTGGGAATCTGCAGCCAAAGGGTTGGTGGAGCTTAATGCCTTATACGAATGGATGGAAACAGGAGAACGCTTTACATCATTAATAGGAAACTCCGGGCATGACTTTCCATCTGAGATTCGTCAACTTGCCTATAGCTTTCTAGATCAATGGCTCAGTTAGAGTAGTCGTTCAAGTTTTCAAAGCAAATATGCTATCCTAAATAAATATAAACTAATCATTATAGTAGGGAGTTGAGACAATTGCTAAAACGGAAAAGTGCATTTGAAGATCGATATAACAAATTCATACATGAATTAAAAAATGAAATTATTTCGGGAAAGTTAAAGCCTGGAGAATTCATTCTCCCTGAAAATACATTAAGCAAAGTATATGACTTAAGTAGAGTATCTATTAGAAAAGTATTGGCAGAGTTAGTAGATGAAGGACTTATCGAGAAGATACCTGGAAAAGGAAACCGGGTAACTATTCCAAATGATACGCAAAAACAAACAATTACTTTAGGATGGTTTTCACATTCTTATGAGTTAGAGGTTGTTCATAAAATTATTGAACGATTTGAGATGCTCAACCCGTTCACGAAAGTAAATCTACAATTACTACCTAATAGTCAATATGTTTATAATCTAAAACAATCTTTGAAGCATGAGAGCGGACCAGATGTATTTATATTATCTGATTATCATTTTCGGGAACTAATGGATTCCAATTCATTGGATATTATAGATCCCTACTTACCGGATTTTATAGACCCAGAAAAAGATAGTTATAAACAAGTATTTGAAATGTTCACTTATGACAAGAAAATTCCTGTAACACCTTTTGTATTTTCCCCAGTGATGATTTGCTATAATCGACGAATGTTTGAAGAGGCGGGAATTGCAAAGGATTTCAAAATGGAAAACTGGGATGATTTATTAGAGTTAGCAATCCGTACTACGAAGGAAATGGATAGAGAAGGCATGATTAACGAATATGGCTTTTGTTTTTCCTCCTCTACGAATCGTTGGCCGGTTTTTCTTTTGCAGAATAAGGGTAGTTTCAAGGCAACCGATAGATCTAAATCCGTTATGAACAGTAAAGAAAATATAGAAGCATTGAATTACTGCGCTGATTTAATGTATAAGCATCAAGTTTCTCCAATTTTCTCTCATGGGAGTAATGAACTTGCCGAAAATCTTTTCATGCGAGAAGGAGCAGCAATGATTTTGACTACTTACTATTTTATGAATGAATTTAGAGATCATAAAATTGAATGGGACGTTGTTCCGCCTCCTCAAAATGATGCTCAAGGAACATTAATCATAGGAGGAGCTTTAGGGATTAGTGCAAATAGCAAAATAAAAGAATCTGCTCAAGCATTTGTTCAATTTATGGTGAGTACAGAAGCACAAACATTACTCAAGCAAAATGGTTGTACGATTCCAATGCTTCGCAAAGTTGCCGAGGATAACCATCTTCTGCAATCAGGCATTCATCCTGAAAAGTATAATACTTTTAAAGAAGCTATGGGATTCTCCAAGACAATGAAAGACCTTCATCTCACCATTGAGGAGACTGAACTAGTAGAACGAGAGATGCAATTTTTCTGGGCCAATATGGAAAAGGCAGAGGATACGTGTAAACGAATTGAAGAACTTCTAAATTCAAAACAAGCGGTAAATAACGTTTAAACCTATTTGAAGTTCATCCATTCTCAAAAGAAATATGTTTTTAAAGAGGTGATTTACATGGAACTAACTGGTTGGAGAGGTTCACTATATCATTATATGGATTGGGCATTAAAGCTTGCATATCTCAATATTCTTTGGTTAGTAGGGATAATCATTGGTATAGGAATTGCAGGTTTTTTTCCCTCAACCGCGGCAATGTTCTCTGTAATTAGGAAGTGGACCCAAGAGGAGGAAGATATAAAGGTATTCGCTCATTTTAAAAACGAATATAAAAAGGAATTTCTTCAGTCCAATAAATATGGCTATTCCTGGGCAGTTCTCGGAGTAGTAATATATGTAGATTTACAGTTCTTCCGTGGCATTCCAACTATTTGGGCATTAATTATTTCTTTGTTCTTTTTTATACTTGGTGCCATTTATATAGTTTCTTTACTGTATGCATTCCCTGTTTACGCTCAATTTCAATTAACTATAAAGCAATACTTTAAAAATTGTTTACTCATTGTCCTTTCTAATCCATTATTTTCTGTATTAATGATCTTAGGGTTTTATTTCCCCTATTATTTAATGACTAAGGTTCCAGGGTTAATACCATTTTTCGGAGGCAGTCTTATAAGTCTAGTGTTAGTGATTATTTCTAATAGAATGTTCGAAACATTAGAGAAAAATAATAAGAAGTATATAGAAGAACAAGAAAAAAAATAATGAGTGTTTAATATGTACAAATCAAATTATTATAGAATACATGTATATTACATGTACTAAAATGGAGTTAAAAGAAAGCAGGAATTTGAAAGGGGAGATTAGTTATTGAAACTAAAAGTGAAAAAATTGACCCGCTAGATTCACCTTTAGCAGTATCAAGTAATATCCCGATTAAAAGAAAAAAGAATTCGTTGAAAAATAAATTATGGCGAGATCGCTATTTGTTACTACTAATCTTCCCCGGAGTTCTGTACTTTCTTATTTATCGTTATATACCAATGGCAGGAATACTTTTAGCATTTAAGGATTATAGCCCGTTTCGAGGATTCGCAGAAAGTCCGTGGGTAGGGTTAAAATATTTCAAACTAATCTTTGAAGATGCAGAAGTTATTCAAGTTATATGGAATACGTTACAAATTTCTATGCTACAAATCTTTTTTGCTTTTCCTATCTCTATAGTACTTGCCTTAATGCTGAATGAAATTAGAAATCAAGTTTATAAAAGATTTCTCCAATCTATTGTGTATTTACCACATTTCTTATCCTGGGTAGTCGTAGTTGGGATAACTGTTATATTTCTTAGAAGTGAAGGGTTGATTAACGGAGTTTTAGTAAACTTTCTGGATCTCAATCCAATTCCATTTTTAACAGATCCCACTTTGTTCAAGCCTATAGTCATTTTACAGGTTATTTGGAAGGAATCAGGATGGGGTACTATTCTTTTCTTAGCTGCATTATCTGGTATAAGTCCACATCTATATGAAGCGGCTGTTATAGATGGAGCTAGTAGAATGAGACAAATGTGGCATATTACTTTGCCAGCTCTTAAGAGTACAATTGTCATCTTATTAATACTTCGTTTAGGAAATGTTATGGATAGTGGGTTCGAGCAAATCTTTCTAATGTTGAATCCTTTCAATATGGAAACAGGAAATGTATTAGATACGTATGTATATTTTAAAGGGATCCAACAGGCTAACTTTAGTTTTGCCACAGCTGTAGGGCTGTTTAAAGGAATTATAGGTTTAATACTTGTTGTACTTGCCAATAGACTTGCGAAAAAGTTTGGTGAAGATGGCTTGTATTGAAGGACTTATAGATTTTGGTAAGGGGGGTAGATTATGTTCAAATCTTCTGGTGGGGAAAGGGTAATGGAAATCGTTAATAACATCGTTTTGTTATTAATCGCTGTAACGATGCTCTTTCCCTTCCTTTATATTTTTTCCGTTTCATTTTCAAGCGTAAGTGATGTACTCAATAGTGATTTCCTTTTATGGCCTAAGGAATGGGTGACAGACGCCTATTCGTATATTTTAGGGTCGGACCAATTTATCCGTTCTTTAGGAGTAACCGTCTATATTACTGTAGTTGGAACATTTGTTAATCTAGTGTTCACATCAACGATGGCCTATTCTTTAACAAGAAATATTATTGGGCAACGATTAATCTTGTTCTTGGTATTGTTTACAATTTTATTTTCTGCGGGAATGATTCCAACTTATATAATTGTGAAAGAAACTGGATTATTAAACTCGTTATGGGCATTGATCATACCAGTGGCGATCAGTCCTTTTAACTTAATCATCATGACTCAATTTTTTAAAGGGATTCCTGAGGAACTAACAGAGGCTGCCATTATTGACGGGGCCAATGATATTCAAATTTTTACTAAAGTGATTTTACCGTTGTCTAAGCCTGCTTTGGCAGCGTTTGGTCTGTTTTATGCAGTGGGTCATTGGAATAGCTACTTCTCGGGAGTGCTCTACTTGAATGATCCATCGAAGTGGCCAATACAAGTTATTTTACGCCAAATTGTTATTGTAAATGAACCAAATGCAGCACTGGGCGGTCATGCAGCAATGTTAGAGGCTTTACCTCCTCCAGAAACGGTTCAAATGGCTGCAATTTTGTTGGCAACCTTGCCAATACTTATTGTTTATCCATTCCTACAAAAACATTTTGCAAAAGGAGTGATGCTTGGATCTGTAAAAGGTTAGTAACTAGGAACTTGTCTGTCTACTGTTTTACGAAGCCATACAATAAGATAATTGGAGGGGTTAATGTGAAGAAAAAGCACATAATAATTAGCTTTCTACTTCTTTTCCTAAGTTTTATGTTAGCTGCATGTACGGATGAAAAAACAGATGAAAAAGCCACTGTGGACGAAGAAACAGCAGGAAAAAAAGCAACAGTTGAACATATTGATCCATTTGATCATTCAGAGAAATATACAATTACGGGGATGACATTCCGTTTTGGTGATCCACCTCCGTTAAAAAGTCCTGGTTTAGATATGATAAATGAGCGATTTAACGTAGATTATAAACCAGAGATTATCCCCCAAGGTGATTATGTCGAAAAATCATCAGCCATTGTAGCATCAGGTGCTATGCCAGATTTAATTGGATTTCAAGCTGGCGATACCCGTTTTTATCAGTGGGCAGAAGATGGAGCATTTCTACCTTTAGATGACTATTTATCACATTATGCAACGTTAGGAAACATTCCAGACTATATTTATAATTCTTTTAAAGTAGATGGAAAGGTTTACGGCATTCCACGTTATTCTAATCCATATCCTGTAACGCCGATTATTCGCAAGGATTGGCTCGATAAATTAGGAATGGAAGTTCCAACAAATTATGAAGAGTTAGAGAAAATTGCCATCGCATTTACAAAAGAAGATCCAGATGGGAATGGTAAGAACGATACGTATGGGGTAGCTATTGGAGAAAATATTAATCCGAGTTTTAATATGGGAACTTACTGGGACTTCAATTCTTGGTACCACCAAAATGAAGATGGTGATTATATCCCTGGTATCATTTCGGATGGAAGAAAAGATTTAGTTCAATTTTTTGCGAATTTGTATAAAGAAGGCGCAATGACAAAAGACTTTGCAGTTCTTGATTGGGCTAGTACTAATAATGAGTTTTACTCTGGTAAAGCAGGAATTTTCGTTGCTGGTGTTTCAGGAATGTCACAGGAATACTTTGATGGATTATTATCTATTAATCCAGATGCAAAGCTTGTAGCAATTCCACCATTTGAAGCACCTGACAAATCGAAAGGATTTACAATGGGTTCCGGTAACTCAGGTATCCTTGCTTTAAATGCTAATCTTGCTAAAGATGAGGGTAAAATATACCGTGCATTAGAGTTAGTAGACTTTGGGAAAACATATTTCCCAGCTGAGGAAAAAAAACCACAAAATGCGGACTTTGATTTCTATTTAGGTAAAGAAGGAACAGGTTATAATATGGAAAATGGATTACCTGTTCAAGTTCCAACATTCTCTTCTGAAGGACTTTCTCCGTCAACTTATTTCCTAGATAACAGAGAACAGGTGCCTGAAGATGCGAAAATTACCTATGCAGATAGCTATACATTACCAGAATTGAAAGAGATGACCGCTTCATTACAAGAAATGTTTGAAACGACCGATTTATATGTGGATCCTTCTCATGGAGTACAATCCCCAACAAACCAAGAAAAGGGAACGGATCTATTTCAATTCTTAATCAATGAACAATCGAAAATGATTGCTGGCCAAAGACCATTATCAGACTGGGACGCACTTGTTAAAGAATATTTAGCAAAAGGCGGCGAAGCAATCATTAAAGAGACAAACGAAGGAATTAAGTCAAAAGGTTATACAGCAAGAGAATGGAAGTAACAAAAATATAGCCTGTTCGCTTATGCGAATAGGCTATTTTTAAAATATTTTTCCATCTGAAGGAGATAAAAAATGAAGTTGGAGGGTTTCAGTTGAAAACAGTCGAAGAACTAGAAAACTTAATGACCGAGCCATCGGATGCACTGGTAGAGGATATGCGTAAAATAGACGGGAATATTTTGATATTAGGTATTGGAGGCAAAATGGGACCGACATTAGCTATTATGGCTAAAAGAGCGATTGATAAAGCTGGAGTAGACAAAAAAGTGATTGGTGTATCTCGATTTTCCAATGGCACCTTAAAAGAAGATTTAGAAAAAGCCGGAATTGAAACAATTTCCACAGATTTATTAAACGATGAGCAATTGAAACTTCTTCAGAAAGAGAAAAATGTCATTTATATGGCAGGCAATAAATTCGGGACAACTGGCAATGAACACTTTACTTGGGCAATGAATACCTATTTGCCTGGTAGAGTGGCAGAGCACTTTAAAGGAGCAAATATTGTGGCTTTCTCTACTGGAAATGTTTATCCAATGGTACCACTTTCACAAGGTGGCTGTGATGAGCTGCATGAGGTTGCTCCAGTTGGAGAGTATGGTCAATCCTCTCTTGGTAGAGAAAGAGTGTTTACTTACTTCTCTCATAAAGATAATACGCCACTAACTGTATTTAGATTAAATTATGCAATTGATATGAGATATGGCGTATTACTAGAAATAGCTCGTTCTGTATATAACGGAATTCCTTTGGACTTATCGATGGGTCATGTAAATGTTATTTGGCAAGGTGATGCAAATGAATATGCAATTAGATCATTGTTAAGAGCTAGCTCTCCTCCTACAATTCTCAATGTAACAGGACCAGAAACATTATCAGTTCGATGGCTTGCAAATGAATTTGGAAGGTTGCTGGGAAAAAATCCGGTTTTTGAAGGAGTAGAACAAGAAAATGCATTATTAAATAATGCCAGTAAAGCACATAAGGAATTTGGATATCCGCGTGTCTCCATAAGAGAGATGATTGAGTGGACAGCAACGTGGGTAGCCAACGATGGAGAAACGATCAATAAACCGACGCACTTTCAGGAACGGAAGGGGCAATTCTAAATGTCTTTAACACCAGAACTACAAAAGCATTTACAAGATGGAGCCTTTATCCCAGCTCATCCTTTAGCCTTGACCAGGGAGAAACAATTAGATGAATATGCCCAAAGAAGATTGACTAGATATTATATGGAGGCTGGTGTAGGTGGAATTGCAGTAGGCGTTCATACAACTCAATTTGAAATTAGAGATTCACAGTTTAATTTGTACGAAATTGTTTTACGGTTGGCGATGGAGGAAGTCGAAAAAGCTCAGTTACAGCGTCCCTTCCTGAAAATCGCAGGTGTTTGTGGTAATACGGAGCAGGCTTTAAAAGAGACGAAAATAGCTAAAGCATTAGGCTACGATATGGTACTTTTAAGCAACGGTGGGTTACAAGATTATTCGGAAAAGGAACTTATTGATCGAACGAAAGTTGTTGCAAATGAGTTGCCCGTGTTTGGTTTTTACTTGCAACCAGCTGTTGGAGGAAGAATCTTCAGTTATAAGTTCTGGGAGGAATTTGCAGGTATTAAAAACGTAGCAGCTATTAAAATGGCGCCTTTTGATAGGTATTTAACATTGGATGTAATTAGAGCAGTGTGTGCTTCTCCTAGAAGAGATGAAATTGCACTTTACACTGGAAATGACGATAATATTATTTTGGATTTATTGACAATGTACGAATTTGAAGTAGATGGTAGGAAGGAAAGCAAAAGCATAGTTGGTGGTCTCCTAGGTCATTGGTCGGTCTGGACTCATGAAGCCGTGAAGCTTTTTGAGAAAGTAAAAGAAGCTAGGCTTCATAGTCAAATAGATAAGCACTGGTTTTCTATTGCACAAAATGTCACAGATGCGAATTCAGCATTCTTTGATTCTAAAAATAGTTTCAAAGGGAGTATTGCTGGGATCAATGATGTGCTGAGCAGACAAGGTCTACTGCAAGGGAATTGGTGTCTAACTGACCATGAAGTTTTAAGTCCAGGTCAAGCAAAAGAAATCGACCGAGTTTATGCATCGTATACACAGTTAAATGATGATGTTTTTGTACAGAATTTTCTTAGTAAAGACACAGAGTAATTAATAGGAAAGACACATTAACATACATGTGTCTTTTCGTTTTAAAGAAGGAAGGTTTTAACTTTACTAATAAATGCGGAGGATAGTCTATGAAAATAGGTTTAATAGGTTTGGATACATCCCATAGTGAGATTTTCACGCGATTGTTAAATGATTCGGAGGACGATCATCATGTAAAAGGTGCTCAAATAACACATGTTATTCCAACTTACTCCGAAGACTTACGCATCAGTCGGGAACGGTTTCCTAATTACAATAGAATTATCACCAATAAATATGGAGTTATTCCTGTCGAAAATATAGAAGAGTTTATGACGGTCGTTGATGCAGTAATTATCGGAACGGTAGATGGTAGAAATCATTTAGAATGGTTTAAAAAAGTGGTTAGTTATAGTAAACCAGTATTCATCGATAAACCAGTTGTTATGAACAGTGGGGAAATGAAAGAATTAATCAATCTTAGTAAAATCTATAATACCCCTGTTATGAGTTCCTCCTCTTTGAGATTTTCAGAATCAGTTGTACAAGCAAAAAGTGCAGATATACAGAGTGGCTATTTTTTTGGACCGACCCCTCGTCAAGAACAAATGCCAGGATACTTTTGGTATGGGATTCACTTAGTTGAAATGGTTGTCACTATATTTGGTACCGAAGTTGAAAAAATGAAAGTAGAGACATATAAGGATTGCGAACAAATTCACATGACATTTTCTAACGGAAAACACGCCATCATTCGAGGAGAAAACGAGTGGCATAATCGATTTGGAGCAACTCTGCATACCAAAGAAATTGTTCATTCCTTACGTTTATGGGAAGAGGAGAAACCGTATTACGCAGGGCTAATCGAACAAGTCATACAATTTTTTGAAACTGGGGTATCCCCGGTACCTATTGAGGAGACGAAGGAGATTGTAGCGTTACTCGAGGAGATTTCGTCCCTGTTTAGCGAACAATTCTGAATGTTTTTAAATATACTTACTTTAGGTATAGTCCATTACACTCTTAACGTTTATACTAAATGGTAGATGGTGGTAATGTAGAAAGTAGGTAGATAAAATGGCATCGATTGATCGCGAACTTTATGAATACATTCTTGCAAATTCAAGTAATATTACAATCAAATGGTTTACCGCAAAATGTGATTTTGACAGCCCTTTTTATTCTAATAATTTGAATCCCGAAATAGACAAAGTTTTAAAAGAACAGCATGCATTAACTATTAGTACCGTAGCTTATGCTTTTTTGGAGGAAGAACATGGCTTTCAGGAGCAACTTTTAATATGGGCTGAAACAGTAGCCCAAAGTAGAATTGAACATAATATACCGATCCATGACGTCATAAAGGCTCTAAATAAAACGCGTGAAACAATATGGCTATTTGTGGAGAACTTTGCATTTGCGCATCATGATGATTTGCTCAATACCGTTGTGTTGAAGTGGAGTCGCTTGTTTAATACCGCATTCGATCAACTTATTCACAGTTTTTCGGAAAGGTATTACTATCTATCTAACAATAGATTGAATGCACAACAAGCGTTGATAAATGAACTTAGTGTACCAGTCATACCAATTTTAGAGAGTGTCGGAGTTTTACCTATTGTAGGGGATATCGATACATTTAGGAGCAAGTTATTATTGGAAAGTGTCCCTAATACATGTGTGGAAATGAATATAGACAAACTTTTCATAGATATTTCATCTGTCACGTTTATGGATACAATGGTAGCAAATGAATTATTCCGTTTAATAGATGTACTTCAATTGCTTGGCATTAAGACTGTCTTATCTGGTATTCGACCTGAAGTGGCGCAGACTTCGATTCAACTAGGCGTGAATTTTGGTAATATTTCTACTTTTAGTTCATTAAAGCAAGCCTTGTTAAGGACTGGAGTTTATACTACAAGTGGAACTAGTAAAAAATAGTAGTTTTTAAGAAAACACTTACAGTAGAGGTCTGTAAGTGTTTTTTTATGTCCCGATGTAGCAAATAACTCTGAATTAAAAGGATTTAAGTATTAATATATTTCTTAATTTAAACCACTTTTATTAGTATAAAATACTAATATATAATTTTGAATTAGGTTCAAAAGATATGCACTATATTTAGTAAACTAATACTATTTTACAATCTTTTGAATAATTAGAAATTTCGGTATTCGTACTAGTTTAATTGTGATAAATTGGTATTGTCACACTTAATTGGAAGTGTGAAAACTCAAGTTAAAGGGGAAATGAGATTTGAAGAAGTTTAAGTTTACGAAGTTCTTTAGTAGTATGCTAGCTGTGATTATGGTTTTATCTCTATTGGTTCCATTCTCTAATGCTAGTGCTGAAGAAGTTAAACCATTCAAGCAGAATGGTCAAAGTGAAAGTACTATTCAACTGAAGGCTGCTATAGCGGAACAATTGAGCTTATCTAAAGATGGCCCAACCCTTCATGAAAGTTTACAAAATGTGTCAGGCAATCAAGATGTTGCAGTAATTATTCATTTATCCGAAAAGCCTGTAGCACTAGAACAAGGAATTAGCCAAGTGAAAGGCAACAAATTCTCAAATGCGCGCGCAAATCAGGTCCGTGCAAATGTAAAAGCTCAACAAGCAAAAGTGAAAAAAGAACTAACTGTTAAACAGGTTCAAATAAAGCAAGGATATACGTTTGATACAGTATTGAACGGATTTGCAGCAACAGTTAAAGCAAGTGACATTCCGAAATTATTAACTGTAGAAGGAATTACGTTAATCGAACCAGATGCTACTGTTTATGCATCAGAAGAAAATACAACTAAATCTTCCAAACTTATAAAAGATGAAACATTAGAAGCACAAATGAATACAAGTGTTTCCTTCCTAGGTATTGAACAGCTATGGGATGAAGGAATTGAAGGACAAGGGGTTAAAGTAGCGGTACTTGATACAGGTATTGATGCGGATCATCCTGAGTTTGCTGGTATTTATAAAGGCGGGAAGAACTTCATTCCAAACTCATCTACTTATGCGAAAAATCGTGCAGATGATGATGCTTCCGAGACATTACCTTCGGAACGCCCAGCGGGAACACCTGAATTTAATACAACGGGAAGTTCATTTTATACATCACATGGTACACATGTAGCGGGAACGATTGCAGCAATTGGCGCAAACGAATTCGGCATTAAAGGGATTGCACCTAAAGTTGATTTATATGCTTATCGTGTACTTGGAGCGTATGGAAGCGGAGCGACTTCAGGAATAGTTAAAGCAATTGAAACAGCTGTAATAGAAGAGATGGATGTTATTAATCTATCACTTGGTGGTGGAGCTAACTCTGAAACGGATGCAGGTTCATTTGCGATTAATAACGCCATGATTGCTGGAACTATTGGAGTAATTGCAACTGGTAACTCTGGTCCAAATCGTGGAACAATGGGAACTCCGGCTACTGCACGTTTAGGGATTGCAGTGGGTAACACAACGAATCCTGAAACAATGTATAACGGACAAGTAAATCTTACGGTTGGAGATTATAACTTAACGAAACAACTACAATTAATGGGCACAACATTTGGGCAAAATTTAGCAACACAACTACAAGGTGAGTTTGACCTAGTTGAAGTACCTGGGCTAGGGGAAGTAAAAGATTTTGAAGGAATTGATGTAAAAGGGAAAGTAGCTTTGATTGCTCGTGGTTCTATCGCATTTGTCGATAAAATTGAAAATGCAAGAGCGCAAGGAGCAGTTGCTACAATTATTCATAACTCAGCGACAGGATCAGGTGCGCCAAATGCATCAGGTACATTCCTTGGAGATTCATTTGCCTTCATTCCGACATTTGATATGTCCTATACGGATGGAATGGCAATCCGTGCGGAATTAGCAAAAGGAACAGGTAAAGTAAGCTTTGGTCAGTTTGCATCCACAAAAACACTTGGTGACGATGTAAACGATTCTAGTTCACGTGGACCATCTACACCAAACTTTGATATTAAACCAGATGTAAGCGCACCTGGAACAAATATTATGTCTACTATTCCAATGTACAAAAAAGATTTCCCTGAAGCTGTTTACGACGAAGCGTATGATCGTAAAACAGGAACTTCTATGGCAACACCGCATATCGCAGGTATTGCTGCGCTTGTAAAACAAGCAAATCCTGATTGGAATGCTTTTGATGTAAAAGTAGCGCTTTCCAATACGGCTAAAATATTGGATACAAATAAGTATGATGTATTTGCTCAAGGTGCAGGTCGTGTAAATGCGTATGCAGCGGCACATCCAGAAATTCTTGCGTATGCATTAGATACGGCTGTATTAGATAGCAATGGAGCTATTGTGGATAACGTGAAAGGAACAGTTACTTTCGGTCCTCAATCATTGAAAGATGGTAATATTTCCGTCACAAAAGAGATTTTAGTGAAAGATATTGCTGGTAAAGGTGGAAACTATAACGTCTCAGTAGATGTAACCAAGTCATTTGGTGACGCAAAAGTGACGATAGACAAACCGACATTCAATCTTGCTGGAGAGCAAGTGTTAAAAGTTACATTGACAGCTTCTAAAGCAACTGCACCAAATGGTTCTGAAATACTAGGATATATCCATATTAACGGTGGTAATTCAGAAGTTTCCTTGCCATTTGCGGCTGACTTTGGTGGAGCAGAGGCAACACAATTAAAAGATTACAAAATTTCAACAACAGATTTATCCTTTAATGGTGACGGAGTTCAGGATTCCGCAGTTCTTTCGTTTACATTAACTGGTGACGTAACAACAAACTATATCGAACTTTGGGATATTATGAATCCTGAAGGTGGGGAATACGGGGATGGCTATATTGGTTACTTACATTCAGGTTCCGCACTAGCAAAAGGATCTTATAACCTGAATATTGCAGGACAATATAAACCGTGGGGCACAGATCCAGCAACTACTATTCCTGATGGCTTATACACTATAGACTTCACTGGTGTTATAGCTTCTGGAGTTGTGCAAGATTATGTTGGACCAGTTATCGTGAAAACAACAAAACCAGAAGTTGCTGGAACAGTAACTGAAGGCGTTGCAACTGGTCAAGTAACAGACAAATATATCGATTATAATGAAGAACTATATTTGTATGGATTAGACTATAATTTAAATGAGAAATTAAAAGCTTCCTATGTTTCTACTGTCAATGGTGAAGCAACTGCACCAGTAGCGTTTAACTTGAACCAAGACGGTAGCTTTACATTCCCAGTAACAGCTGAAACAGATTCAGTAAAAGTAATCGTTAAGGATGCTGCAGGAAATGTGGGCGAAGCATTAATTTATGAAAAAGAAGTAGTAGAACCAGTAATAACTCTTTCTGTTAACCCAGCTACGCTAGACTTAACAGCTGGAGAAACATCTCAACTAACTGTGACAGAAACATCTACACCTGTAGAAGGTGATGAAACTGATAAAGATGTAACAACAGAAGCAACTTATGTCGTAGCAGACGAAAGTATCGCTACAGTTAAAAATGGAGTAGTAACTGCAGTGGCTGAAGGTACGACAACAATTACTGTTTCTTATGGTGAAAATGAAGTAACTTTGAATGTAACCGTAAAAGCTAAAGTAGTTATACCAGGTGTAACTCTAACGGCTGATAAGACACAAATTGACTTGGTGCAAGGAAACGAAGAGCAACTGAAAATTACAGAAGTAACAACGACAGCTGATGGTAAAATAAAACAAAAAGATGTCACAAAATCTGCTTCGTATAAAGTACAGAACAGCAAAGTGGCTTCCGTAAAAAATGGGCTAGTAAAAGCGAAAGATGCAGGAAGTACACAAATTATCATTAAATCTGGGAAAAATGAACTAACAGTAAATGTCACTGTTACAGAACCGGTAGTGACACTAACTGCAAACTCTACACAAATTGATTTGGAGTCAGGAAACGAAGCTCAACTGACAATTAAAGAAGTAACAACTGGGGCAGATGGAAAAGTAACAGAAAAAGACGTAACAAGATCTGCTTCGTATAAAGTAGCGAACAGCAAAGTGGCTTCCATAAAAAATGGCTTAGTGAAAGCGAAAGATGCAGGAAGTACACAAATTACCGTTAAATACGATAAAAATGAACTGACTGTAAATGTCACTGTTACAGAACCAGTCATTGTAGAACCAGTAGTAACTCTAACTATTGACCAAGCTCAGGTGGAGACAAAACCTGGTAAGGAAGTAAAAGTGAAAATTACAGAAGTAACAACTGTAGATGGTAAGACAACAGAAAAAGACGTAACGAACCTTGCGTCATACAAAGTTACCAAAAATAACGTGGCGTCCGTAAATGCTGGCGTGGTAAAAGGTAAAGGCCCTGGAGAAACAACAGTTACCGTAACATATGGTAAGCATACGCTAACATTCGATGTGACTGTAGTAAACCCGGGAAAGGGTAATAATAAGTAAAATACAAAAAAGAAGCAGCCCTACTCGGTAGAAATGTTGAGTAGGGCATTTTTTTGTCCCTGTGTAGCAAACAATTCATAAATTACTGTATTTAGGACTAACTTCTGTTTTTAAAGAAGCATTTATACCACTTTGAAGAGAAGTAAAAGTTAATTACCAGAATAGTTTGATGCACAGGGAATATCAGGGATGATTAAGGCAATAGTATTCATTTTTCCTTTAGACAGACTATCAGCTTTTATTTGTTTTTTTCACGTATTTCCACGTAAGTTGCTATCCGGAAAGCTTATTGAAAAGAGCTTTTAAGTCAAAAATGAAATCGCTTACAAAAGGTAGTAAGAAAATTCATACTATTTAATAATAGTGTAGGGTGATAGCATTAATAATAACAAATAACCGAAATGAAGAGGGTGGTTAAAATAGTAATAAATCAAACATTAAAAACGAAAAATAAATCAAATGTGAAAAAAACACCAATGACTAAATCGAATTGGGTTGAAAAAATCCCTAGTAACTTGTGGGTTCTAATATCACTAGTTGTCGCAATTATCATTTGGACCATCCTGTCTATAATACCGAATACTTCTAGAAGTTTTCCGAACATTTTCTATGTTTCAGAGTCTGTTGCAACAATGATGCAACGGGGAGTATTTTGGAGTGATATTGCGAGCAGTCTAATATCTGTTTTGGTTGGGTTCTTGATTGGGTTTGTTATTTCTTTACCAGTAGCTGTACTGATGGCATGGTATCGGCCTATTCGTTTCATAATTGAACCTTGGATACAGTTTGTTCGGAATATCCCTCCTTTAGCGTATGTTCCGTTGGTCGTTATATCGGCTGGGGTTGGACGCACTCCACAGATTATTGTTATAACAATTGCTACATTTCTGACAATGTCTATTACAATTTACCAAGGGGTACGTAATATTGATCCCACTTTGATAAAGGCAGCGAGAGTGCTTGGAGCAAAGGATAAAGATATATTCTTGAAGGTCATTGCTCCAGCTTCGCTCCCTTTTATTATGACTGCAATTCGTCTTGGAACAGCAATAGGGTTAACTTCGTTAATCGCAGCTGAGTCTACAGGAGCAAGTGCAGGACTTGGAATGAGAATAAGGGCATTAAATAATACTTTCGAGGCGAGCCCGATGCTACTTTACATTATAGTCATTGGTGTAATTGGATTAATATTTGAGCGTTTAGTGAAACTGCTTGAAAGGAGATTAACAGGATGGCAGGAGAAGAGAGAGTAGTAAAGTTAAAGATTGATAATGTTCGGAAAGTATACAACTCGCAGAATGGCGAGGTTATTGCTTTAAATGGTGTTAGTCTCGATATTTATGAAAATGAATTTATTACAGTTGTAGGGCCGTCTGGTTGTGGGAAGTCAACTTTGCTTAATATTATTGCGGGATTAGAAAAGACAACTTCTGGAAAAGTTTTCTGTGATGATCAAGAAATAATGGATACAGGAACTGAAAGAGGAGTAGTTTTTCAGCAGTATGCGCTATTTCCATGGTTAACGGTGATGGGGAATGTGAAATTTGGATTAAGCCTGCAAGGTATAAAAAAGGAAAAAGCAGATGAAATAGCAATGAAATATATTCGAATGGTGGATTTAGAAGACTTTGTAAATTCTTATCCAAAAGAGTTATCTGGTGGTATGAAGCAACGAGTTGCAATAGCTAGAGCGTATGCAGCGAATCCAAGTGTTCTATTAATGGATGAACCATTTGGTGCTTTAGATGCTCAAACTAGAACACAGTTACAGGAAGAGCTTCTACATACATGGGAAAAAGAACAAAAAACCTGCTTTTTTATAACCCATGATGTAGATGAGGCGATTATTTTAGGACAACGAGTAATTATTATGAGCGCAAGACCTGGGCGTATTAAAGAAGTAGTAGATATAAATATTCCATATCCTCGTAGTCAGGAAACTAAAATTACACCTGAGTTTTTAGAGGCAAAGAATTATATTTGGAGTCAAGTATACAAAGAGTATTTAGAAGTTAGGAAATAAGGGTACACCACTATTTCTAAACATAGGGAGGAAAGAAGATGAAGAAGTTTTTAAGCATTATAGCTATTGCTCTATTCGGCTTTATGTTAGCAGGGTGCTCGGAAGATGAAGGAACTAGTGAGGCAGAGGGCAAGGAAGCAGACAAAGTTAAAGTAGCATATATGCCCAACTATGCAAGCTTAAATACGGTAGTTGCTGGTATGCAGATCGGTGCCTTCGAAGAGCAAGGAATAGAAGTTGAGCTTGTTGAATTTGCAGATGGACCTACAATTATTGCAGCTTTGGAATCTGGAAGCATTGATGTAGGATATATCGGACCTGGTGCGCATGTACTACCTATTCAAGGAGAAGCGGAGATATTCGCATTTTCTCAGTTAGGAAATGCTGATGAAGTTATTGGTAGTTCCGAAAAGGGTGTAAAAACTATTGAAGATTTAAAAGGAAAAACAATTGCAGTTGCAACGGGGACCTCAAGTGAAACAATTTTAGATTTAACGCTTGCAGAAGTAGGTTTAACAAAAGATGATGTGACATTGATGAATATGGATGCGTCAGCTATAGTAACAGCGATGATTTCTGGGAGTGTAGATGCAGTTGCTACATGGTCTCCAAATACGAATGCGATTAAAAACGAAATGGGTGACGATGCCGTCATGCTTTCGAATAATGCTAGATACGCTGACCAATTTCCATCCATTGCATCATGGTTAGTAAAACCGGGTTACGCCGAAAAGAATGAGGATGTATTGGTGAGATTTACTAAAGGGTTATACAAAGGTATGGATTATCGAGTGGATAATTTGGAAGAGGTAGCGAAGTGGGTTGCAGAAGAAATTGCTGTCGATCCTGATGTTGTAGTACAACAAACTGGAGACGGGGAATGGATCACTCAAGATCAATTGATGACAATGATCGAAGATGGCACTTTAGAAGCATACTATAAAAAACAACAAGAAAACTTTAAGGATGCTGGAAGATTAAAAGAAGAAGAGATGAGACCAGTAGAAGAATATGTATTATTTAATATTATGAAAGATGCTGCAAAATAAAGTTATATATTTAGAAGATTAATTAAGTTAGAATTATCTGAAAGAATATTACTAAAGGTTATCCTTTATCAAAGATAACCTTTTGTATTTAAGTAGGTGAATTCTAAATGCTCATTATTCTAATGCTTTTTCTATTTTTATCATCCATTTTGGTATTAATACTCAAACGAAATCGAGAGACCTTCTATATTTTTGGAATGTGTATGAGTCTTGCAATTATGTTCTCTGGTATTTTACTATATATCGCTAAAAAAGGCGGAATAAGCAGGGAACTTCAAGAATTCCTTTTCTTAAATCTAGAAATTAAAATGCATATTCAATACTTTCTTATAGATGTCTATGATATGGGCTATATTATTGCGATTGGCAGACACTTATTTCCAATGTTTTTGCTGTTTTTAGCTTTCCATTTCTCAATGATTCCATGGTTACAAAGGAATTATTGGGTGAAGAGGCTTACTTTTGTTATGCCACTATTCACCCTGATCATCTATTATCCACCTATTTTTAGTTACTTAACAAATAACAATGAAAGCCTGCAACAAATTATTGCTGTTGGTACCATCATATGGATTCTGCTGTATACAATAATCTCTATAGCATTGTTGCTATTTGAAGCATATTCAATTGAAATGATTTTTTTTCAAAGAAAGTTTATTTTAATTACATCCTTCATCCTATCATTAATTTTATTTTATTTTCTTTATTTCGGTCAGGATCCAGCTCAGGTTTATCAATTCTATACGTTCAAAACCGGTATCTATTATATGAACACAGTATTGTCAGTACCTATCTATATTTTTATTGTGTTTATTAATGTAATCTTTGCCATCATTGGTTTCACGAGTCTAATGAAATATACAAATGATATCGTACAGTCGAGTAAAGAAGAAGTTATAATTCAACGGAAATTTGATGCAATCAGCACAGGTACCTCGGTATTTGTACATAGTATAAAAAACCAACTATTAGCAAACCGAGTAATTTTCAAGCGAATTAATAATAACTTAGATGATCTTGAAAAGGTGAAGGAATACACGGATAGATTGTCCAAGCAAAATGAGAATATTTTGATGCGTATAGAAGAGTTATATCGTTCTGTAAAAGCAAATTCAGTTTATTTGGTTCCGGTTAGTTTGAGTGATGTGGTGGAGAGCGCTCTGGAACGTTTTAACCAAAAGTTTCCCGATAAAGTAGTGGAATTGAATTTAATGATCAAAGGAAATGTTCTAGCTGATAAAAATCATTTGAGTGAGGCTGTTTATAACTTATTAACTAATGCACAAGAAGCAGTAAATAGCCTGACAAGTGTGGAAGGAAGCGTAGTTTTAAGTTGCTATAATGTTAGACAGTATACAGTAATTGAAGTGAAGGATAACGGGATAGGTTTTAGTAAGGAAGATGCCAAAAAGATTTGTGAACCGTACTTTACGAAAAAGAACTCTAATTACAATTGGGGTATGGGTTTACACTATGTTCGTTCCATCGTTAAAGAACACTTCGGAAGTCTTCGATACGAAAGTAAGGAAGGCAATGGGAGTACATTCTATCTATTACTTCCCAAATATAAATGACAAAGTAGTGAAGCTAAATGAGTGAAGTTATTAAAATAATAATAGCGGAGGACTTTTCTTTATTATTAGAGGATTTATCCGAACTAATCAATGCCCAAGAAGATATGCAGGTGGTAGGTACAGCATCAACCGGAAAAGAAATGATTGATTTAGCAAAGAGTATTGAGCACGATATTATTTTAATGGATATTGAAATGGAGAATACTACAGCAGGCATAATAGCTACTGAATATATACGGGATTGGGATAAAAGCGAGAAAATTATTTACTTAACTGCCCACGAAACAGATGAATTTATATTAACGGCGATGGGAACAGGCGCTATTGACTATATGGTGAAGGGAATTCCAGATGAAGAACTGCTGAATCATATTAGAAGTGCTTATAATGGTCATTCATTATTAGAAGGTAAGATTCAACAAGTTGTCATGCAGGAGTATAAACGGTTACAGCAATCAGAGAGAGGCCTTTTGTTTTTTATACAAAATATCTCCAATCTCACAATGACAGAAAGAGAATTAATACGTTACTTAATAAAAGGTATGAAAATAAGAGAAATAGCGATGGAAAGAAGTGTTGAGGTCGTTACGATTAAATCGCAAATCAGCACTCTACTAAAGAAATTCGGTGTATCGAGAACAAAAGAGGTTGTTAAGAAAATAAATGATCTAAACCTTTCTCACTTATTTTAATGTCCAATAACCATAAAGGAGTGGAATTATGCCGGAACAAAACAAGCAACCTAATGTCATTTTTATTATGAGTGATGATCATGCTGCGCATGCAATGAGCTGTTATGGCAGTAGAATAAATGAAACACCAAATTTAGATAGAATTGCAGATGAAGGTATGCGCTTCGATAATTGTTTTTGTACCAATTCTATTTGCGCACCAAGTCGGGCTACTATACTAACTGGACTCTATAATCACAAAAATGGAGTGAAGACACTCGGTGACCAATTTGATAGCCGTCAACCAACTGTTCAAAAAATTTTAAGAGATAATGACTATCAAACAGCCCTTGTTGGTAAATGGCATCTAGGACATGGTGAAAATCATGATCCTGCCGACTTTGATTACTGGAACATTTTCCCTGGCCAAGGCGTGTATCATGATCCAGTGATGATTGAAATGGGAGAGGAAAAGACAGTTCAAGGTTATGCTACTGATTTAGTGACAGATTTGTCCATTGATTGGATGGAGAAACGTGACAAAGATAGACCATTCATGCTAATGTGTCACCATAAAGCACCTCATCGTCCTTGGGATCCAGATGAAAAACATGCTCACTTATATGAGGATGTGGATATTCCGGAACCGTTAACTTTCCATGATGATTATTCTGGCAAGGCCTCTGCTGCCAAGGAAGCCAAGATGAGAATTGATCGTGATTTAGTAACTCGTGACGTTAAGGTAGAACCCCCTGAAGGTCTAACTCCCAAGCAGTTGAAAAGTTGGTACTATCAGCGTTATATAAAGGATTACTTAAGATGTATCGCTTCCATTGATGATAATGTAGGTAGATTACTAGATTATTTAGATTCCGAAGGTATTGCTGAAGATACGATGGTGGTTTACACTTCTGACCAGGGCTTTTTCCTTGGTGATCATGGTTGGTACGATAAGCGATTTATGTACGAAGAGTCACTTAGAATGCCATTTATTATCCGCTATCCACGCGCTATTAAAGCTGGTACTACTACGCGAGACTTTGCTACAAATGTCGATTTTGCTGAAACATTTTTAGATTATGCGGGAATAGATATTCCTGAGTTTATGCAGGGGAGAAGTCTTCGTCCAGTTCTGGAAGAGCGCACTCCAGAGGATTGGCAGACTTCGATGTATTATCGTTATTGGGAACATTTGAGTGTAGAGCATCAAGTGGGGGCACATTATGGACTTAGAACCCATCAATATAAACTTATTTATTATTACGGAGAGGCATTAGGATGTGCGGATGCGATTGACGATCCAAGAATTCCTGAATGGGAATTATTCGATTTAGAAAATGACCCGTATGAAATGAATAATGTATATCACGATACTACTTATGCAGAAATAGTTGAGAGATTAAAGGAAGAATTGTATAGCTTTAAACAACGTGTTGGTGATGACGAATAAAGTGAATAACTAATAAATGCCTTTCATCAATGAATTTAGCTACAAAGTAGCCTTACATTGTTGGAGGGCATTATTAACTCTCCGTAAGAGAGGGGTAGTGATTCTATTAAGAAAACGGACTGGAAGCTTATTGGAGATATTTTCTTTTCATTCTTAAAAATTGGCCCTGTAACATTTGGTGGTGGATATGCTATGATCCCTCTAATTGAACGGGAAGTCGTATTGAAAAAAAGATGGATTACTGTTAAAGAGGTGACAGAGATTTTTGCAATAGCTCAATCGGTACCTGGTGCCATTGCGATCAATTCTGCTATTTTTGTTGGATACCGGCTTGCTGGCTTTAAAGGGGCAGTAGCAGCGATGTTTGGAATATTATTACCAACGTTTTGGATCGTTATATTATTGAGTGTTTTGTATCTGTATGTTCAAGATAATCACTATATAGAAGCCGCTTTTGTTGGAATACGTGCTGCCGTAGTGGCTATAATTGCGTATGCAGCTTATAAAGTTGGATTAACATCCATATACGATAAAACAACTTGGTTAGTAGCTATAACGTCAGTAATTGTTTTATATGTTCTTCAAGTGCATCCTGTATTAATGATTGTTGGTGGGATTTTGACAGGTCTTATTGCTGTATATATAAAAAAATACTTGGGAATAGTGGCGAGACTTGAAAAGGAGTCGGAGCAAATAGATTAGGGGGTACTTCATGCTGTTGATGGAATTGTTTACGACCTTTTTAATGATTGGCTTCGTCTCTTTTGGTGGGGGATATGCGATGATTCCAGTTATTGAATCAGAGGTTACTGTACACGGTTGGATGACAACTCAGCAGTTTACAGATGTAATAGCAATAGCTGGTATGTCTCCTGGTCCAATAGCTACTAACTGTGCCATCTTTGTAGGTTTTCATACCGCTGGTTTACCTGGTGCTATTATCTCAACAGTAGGAATGGTTTTACCATCTATACTTATTATTTTAGTAATTGCTAAGTTCTTTTTCCAATTTCATGAAAATAAATATGTGAAGTTTGCATTTTATGGACTGCGACCTATTATAACAGGACTAATCGCTTATTCTGCAATTGAATTTGCGATTTCAAATGATGTAATCGGGGAACTTTCCTGGTATACGTTTAGTTTAGTAGCAATCTTTGGACTATCTTTATTTGCAGTTACTAAAACAAAGATTCATCCAATTCTAATCATTTTGTTGTCTGGAGTTTGTGGAATTATATTATATAGTTAAGATGTATAGGAGCTGAAAAAATGAACAAAGAAAATTCTTGTTGCTCAGTGAATAGAAATAGACAATCGATCCAAACCAGAGAGAATATAGTACAAAATAAAGAAAGGCTAGTTAAGGAAATAAAATTTAAAGAGAAAATGGTCTATTTGTCTGGTGGGGAATTTATAATGGGGACAAACGACAATGAAGGCTCCCCAGAAGATGGAGAAGGACCTGCAAGAAGAATGAGCGTTTCTCCATTTTACATAGATCGCCATACAGTAACGAATGAAGAGTTTATGCAATTTGTTCAGGAAACAGGATATCAAACGGAAGCAGAGCAATTTGGTTGGTCATTTGTTTTTTATCATTTTGTAGAAAAAAACAAAGCAAAAGTAATACAGCAGGTTCCTGGAACCCCTTGGTGGCTAGTTGTTGAAGAAGCCTACTGGTACCAACCAGAAGGTCATGGATCTACAATCGACAATCGAATGGATCATCCTGTTATTCAAGTATCCTGGAATGATGCAATAGCTTTCTGTGACTGGGCTGGAAAACGCTTGCCAACAGAAGCAGAATGGGAATTTGCAGCGCGTGGGGGACTGGAACAAAAAAAATATGCCTGGGGAGATGAATTAACTCCAAATGGTAAGTATCACTGTAATATTTGGCAAGGTAACTTTCCATATGAAAATACGAATGAGGATGGTTATTTAGGAACTGCGCCAGCACAGTCTTTCCCAACCAATGGATTTGGTCTCTATAATGTAGCAGGTAATGTATGGGAGTGGTGCTCAGACGCTAGACAAACAGATTCGATGGAATCTCAAAGCCATGCTTCAAAAGTGATGCGAGGTGGCTCTTATCTATGTCATGAGTCTTATTGTAATCGTTATCGAGTGGCTGCACGTAGTTCTAATACATCAGATAGTTCTACAGGGAATATTGGCTTTAGATGTGTAAGTGACGTTTAATAACTGATGGTAAGTATAGTTAGTAGTTTAATAGAGGCAAGAAATAATTAGAGGTACCGTTAATTCAAGCTCAATGTACGAGGGATAGATTTACTATAAGTAGAAAACAGAGGAATTTTGGTAAAGTAATAGAAAAGTAAATTAGATACCTATACTAAATCTAAGGTTTCCTTTATAGGAGGGAACCTTTTATAGAGTTTTCATCGAATAGGTTCTATCCTCTGTTTCTTCAATAACTCGGCAAACTGATTTGCGGGTACTGGTTTGGAAAACAAATAACCCTGAACTGTGTTGCAATTATAGTTTTGTAGAACCTTCAATTGCTCCATAGTTTCAACGCCTTCTGCGATTACATCCATGTTTAAGTGATTTGATAATTGAAGAATCATATGTACGATGAAATTTGCATCTTCTTGCTTAGTGTTACTCAAATCTTTAATAAAAGAACGATCAATTTTTAATATGTCAATTTTTCCATTAAAATGATGCAAATGGGATAACGAAGAGTAGCCAGTTCCAAAGTCATCTAATGCAATTTTAATCCCTAACTTTTTTAACGCATCTAATTGGGAGAATACAATTTCCTCGTTCCTCATAATAGAAGTTTCGGTAATCTCTATCTCTAAATAACGAGCTTCAAGCTTAGTTTGCTCCAGTGTTTCCCTAGTACTGTTAACTAAATCTATCTCCATGAAGCGTGAGGCAGATAAGTTGATAGAGACCGGAATAGCTGGGAGATTCGCATCTTGCCAAGCTTTGTTTTGAGCACATGCAGTTTTCTTGACCCATTTGCCAATGTTATTAATAAAACCTATTTTTTCTGCCAACGGAATAAAATCATTGGGCGATATTAACCCTAATTTAGGATGATTCCACCTAATAAGGGCCTCTGCCCCAATAATAACATTTTCTTTCGTATTTACTTTAGGCTGATAATATAATTCAAATTCATTTCTATGTATTGCATATATAAGGTCCAATTCTAGCTCGGAGGAAGAAACAATTACTTGGTCGCTATCCACTCCATTTACGCTGTTTAAATCAGTTTCACTATTTTTTTGATGATTATTTTTTTTAACTGCGCTATGCTTAATAGACGAGGGATTCGGTTCAAGATTCGCTTTAGGCTGCATTGGTTTTTCTCCTTATATATGATGTGTTTTTGTTAGGAAAAGTCCAATAAAAAATAAGAATTTTATTGGACTTTGATGTCTTAGTTAATGAATGGTAAATCAAATGTAGTTATAGGTTGTTTAATTGATTTTGTCTCTTCACTGCTTCCATTTGGATATAAAGCTACTGCTAATACTATTAATAGGATAATAGATAATTTTTTCATGTTTTTTACCGTCCTTTTTCTATAATTTGGGGTGATATTTTGGAAATGAAATACTTAGGTTTAGAAATTAGTAAACTGCGGACAGAGTTGGGTTTTTCCCAAAAGGAGCTCGCAAAAGATATTTGTACACAGTCGACGATAAGTCGAATTGAAGCTGGAGAGGTATATCCAGCAATAGATACTTTATTGAAAATTGCTTTAAAACTTCAAGTCCCTATTGAGTATTTTATTGAAATGCTATTCCATAAAAATGTCCTTGAAAGTGAGAAATTAATAAATGATATTGATTACCACTTAAAGGAACATAATTATAAAAAGGTAATTTCAATAATTGATAATAATAAACTTGAGAAAGATAATATTTGGTTAAACTTATACTTAGAATATATTTTAAGTACCGCAAAATATTATTTGAAAATAATCTCGCCAGAAAAATGTATAGAGAATTTAAAGAGTATTATAAAATTTTCAAATCCAACAACAATCCAATTTAGGTTCTTACAGATCAAAATTAATAATACGATTGCAAATGTCTATGGAGAGAATGGTGAGAGTCAGAAATGTCTATACCATTATAATAAAATCCTAAAAGAACATATTCACAAAAATTATAGTGATTATAAAATTTATAGGACTCTAATAACAGTTTTGTTTAATAAATGTAAAATCCTTTATGATTTAAAAGAATATGATACTTCCTTAGAAACTGCTAATCAGGGGATTCAAAAGTCTAAGGAAAGTTCTTTTATGTTCTTAAATGGTCAATTCTTATATTACAAAGGTCAATGTTTAGAAAAGAAAGCTGCTCCTATAGAAGAAATCAAAGCTGCCTATAAACAAGCATTGTTTTTCTTTGAGTTTCAAGAATTACCTTTTTACATTCAAGCAATAAATCAAAATAAAAAGCAATTTTTACATTAGATTGGAAGTCTTGTGTCGATTCTCAGTAATCTTCAATTGTTAGATGTTTTCCTCCATTTCTGTAATTAAATAATTTACTCATTGGTTACTAAAAGAACATTTACAAAAGAGTACAAAATACTTAATAAAACGTGTTTTAAATACTTTTTGCATTTCAAATATACTAGATAAATTGAAAAAAATCTGTAGAATATGCATAAATGGATATTTTCTTAAGTAATCTAAAATTAGTTTCAACAACTTTTATTTAAAATTTTTCCTTAACAAGAATATCGGTCATTTTCATAAGCTTTCACTTTGTAGAAGAAGCATCATAAATGGGTATAAAATGGTGATACTAATGCTATTAGGAGGAATGCGATATGAAAGTGAGAATAGAGTGGATTTACAAAACGAAGCGAGGAGCGAAGATGGATTTCTTTTCAGAGGAAGTGCCCGCAGCGCAAGCGTTGTTATTTGCCGAAGATATGGAGCGTACCGGTCGACTAAAGCAAGTTACTTTTGTGGATACGTTTGATAGTTCGTGGACAGTAAAGGAATTGAAGGGGTATTTGAAAGGTATTGAGACGGAGCCACATAATGTCACGGTTTATTTTGATGGGGGATATGATCGAGATACGAAAAGTTCGGGGCTAGGTTGTGTGATTTATTATGAACAAAATGGCAAGTCTTATAGACTTAGAAGAAATGCTGCTACGACGGGTTTAGAATCGAATAATGAGGCGGAATACGCTGCTATGCATTTAGGGTTACAGGAATTGGATTTGCTAGGAGTTCATCATTTGCCTGTTCGATTTATAGGTGATTCACAGGTTGTGATTAATCATTTAAATGGTGAATGGCCAGTAATTGAGCAGGATTTAACTGGGTGGGCAGATCGAATTGAAGGAAAACTATCAAAGCTTGGCATACAAGCAGAATATGAGTTGGTGCCAAGGAAAATGAATGGAGAAGCAGACCGTCTTGCTACTCAAGGTTTAAATGGTATTGAGATTCAGGCTGTTATTGAATTAGTAAAGGATTGAATATTAAAATGATGTTGATCATTAACTATATACAATATAAATAAACACCAGTGCCTAAGAGAGACACTGGTGTTTATTTAAATTTCTAATTTTATAAGTGTGCTGCATTTTCCTGTTTTGCTGGTGAATCATTATTATCTTCTGGTAATGACTCTTCTTTTTTAGCTAATTTTTTATGTTGTGACTTAGGAAATGCTTGTTTTGCCTCAGCTTTTGAGTTAGCATCCTGTACGTTTTCGTTATAATATTGGACGCTTGTCATTGCTCCCTCTTCCACCATACGATTATCATCTGGATCGTTTGGATCAGAGTAACCTGTCTTAGTCGCCTGACTAGGTTTTGTGTTCTTAGAAGACATCATCGAATCGATCTTCGTTTTCGAATTTTTTACTGCTGTTTTTAATTGAGCTTTATTGTTTTTGTTTGTGAAATATACTGCTGCGAGCGCAGTAGCTGCCCCTATTATCAGAGATCTTTTATTTCCGTTTGCCATAAATCATCACTCCCTTTCTTTATATATACCCAAATGTTTTCATGCTCAATCCTTTTACTATTTATTTCATTTTTGTTTGTTTTAATATTCAATGGCAGTACAAATGCCCGATAACGTTTATCCTCATAATAGTGTAAAATAATTGTCTACATACATAAAAAGGAGAATAAAAGCATGACAGGAAACACACACATCATCGGCGGTCTTGCAGCAAGTCTTGCTTTTGCCCAAGTTTCAAATTATGATCCGGTATTATTAGTTGGAGCAGGCGTTGTTGGGGCAATCATCCCGGACATATGCCACGGAGGTAGTAAAATCGGTCGTAAATTTAAAGTATTATCAAAGGTGATTAACACGCTTTTCGGGCATCGTTCATTCACACATAGTTTACTATTTTTAGTATTAATGGCTTTTCTTTTGAATGGTTTTATTAACAATGATTCCATCATACTTGGTTTTCTTGTTGGGATGGCAAGTCATTACATACTTGATATGGCAACAAAAAATGGCATTAAATTATTGTACCCTCTTAAGATAACGGTTCGATTTCCTGTAACTACGAGAACTGGTGGTACAGTAGAGTATGTCGTATTTGCAGCTTTATCAGTACTAACTGTCTATTTTGGCTACGGTGTATTTGGTAAATATATATAAATCATTCAACATAGGATGTAATTCTGTAGAATATTTTGTCATAACTATATAAATAAAAGAGGCTTATTCCACTTGTCCCGGGGGCGAAACAGTGGAGTAAGCCTCTTTTGTTAGTTATTGCACTCTTGCGAAACCGAAACCAGAAGCATAGTCGTCGCCAGTTGCTGCGCCGCTACCTCCTTTAATATCTACTGCTCTCGCACGAGTTTGTAAATTTGTGCGGAGTTGTGTATGGGACCAAGAGGGGTTTTGGGACCATACCTTTGCTGCCAGTCCAGCTACATGGGGAGTGGCCATTGATGTTCCGCTTATTGTATTATATCCACCATTATTCCAAGTGGAATATATAGATGCTCCAGGAGCTGAAATTTCTATGTCTCCTAGTTGAATTACATAGTCTCCGTCAGTGGAGCTATATCCGCGTGAGGAGAAATCAGCAACCCGGTATGTACCGTTTTGTTGACGATTTTCTAGAGCTGCTACAGCCACAGCATTTACTAAGGCTCCTGGATAACCTATTGATCCTTGGGAAGGACCTGAATTTCCTGCAGCTGCAATTATTAATACTCCTTTGTTATAAGCGTAATTCACAGCACTTGTTATTAAACTATTACTAGCAGAAGAGCCAAGGGACATATTAATAACTGTTTTAGTTCCCGTAGAAACGGCTTGGTCCGCTGCATGTCTAATTGCTGCGGCGATATCATCTGAATATCCCGATCCATCATCTCCTAAAACTTTATAAGCCCATAAGTCAGCACTTGGTGCTACTCCGTAAATTCCTGCTCCATCACTCCCACCATCTGCTAGGGCAGTGCCGGCAACATGCGTACCATGTCCATTTGCATCATTACAGCTATTATTGACAATTGGAGTAGCGGTAGTGAAGTTTTTACATTGTTCCACTGTATTAGTTAAGTCATAATGATTAATATTTACTCCAGTATCTAAAACCGCAATATTAATACCTGCTCCACCTGAAGTGGTCGTTAAACTTGAATTATTATAAATAGCTTTTATTCCCCAAGGGGTTTGCTCGGTTGGATATTCACCTGCCATTGTTTCGAATTCAGAAGAACGTACATCTGCATCAAGTGTTACTTTGTCAATTTTTGTTACGGTTATATTTTTGTTTTTTTGAAGTGCATCATATTGGTTTTGGTTCATATTAGTGGAGAAACCATTCTCAGTTAACTCCCAACGAACTTGGTATTGATTTTTTATATTATTTTTTGTAGATTTATTATTACTTTCAACATAAACTCGAAATGTCTCTGATCCTTTAGCAGAATCAATTAATTCGGAAGAAGTTGCGTTTACTAATGAAGTACCTTGCAGTGGTATTGTTAATGAACCGATTATTGCTGCGCTTAGTAATAATAATTTTGCTTTGTTCATTTCTCCAAAACTCCTTTTCGATTTTTTTGTAGTGCAATTTAAAACTAGCATACAAAAGTAATTTTGTTTATTGGGAAAATTTAAACTACTATAGTATTATAAGAAAACTAGAAAGAATGTGATTATATGAAAATAGGACCATTGATCAAATATCATCGCACGAAGAAAAAAATGACCCAAGCTAAACTCTGCGAGGGGATTTGTTCAATCACGCATCTAAGTAAAATTGAGAATAATTTTAGAGAAGGAAATGCTGAAACAATTCAATTATTACTAGAACGCTTAAAAATCGATATAAAAGAAGTGGAAAAAGGGGAACGCAATATTCAATACCTACTCGACGAATTTGTTTCTTACCTTCAATATTATGACTTAGAAAAGTTACCTCTAGCTTATAAACAATTAGAAAATTTTAAGGACTTTATTATTTTTACAGACTTTATGTACTTGTATGAACTATATAAGTTTAGGTACTTTCTATCTATGAATGAGCTAAAGGAAGCAGAGAAACAATATAAATGGTTACATGTTCAGAAACAGAATTTTTCCCAACATGAGAGGTATTTACTTTCCTATTTCCATTCGATATCTTTAGTAACAAGAGGTAAATATACGGAAGCTGATAAGAATCTAATGAAAATTATTCGACAAAATATTAATCTAGGTGTTTTTAAAGGAGAGGTTCTTTACCATATTGCGGTAGTTAAAGGCCACTTGGAGGAATCCAATCAAGCAATAATTTACGGAGAAAAAGCTTTGGAATATTTTAAAGAACAAATTAACTTTAAAAGAATTCTTTACACGTTGTTATCGCTTTCGATGAATTATTCACGTGTAAAGGTCTATGACAAAGCACTAGAAACATATGGACACTTACTAAGAAACGCTGAAATATTTAATTATGATTCTTTACTTCCTCAGGTTTATCATAATATTGGAGATTTACATTACATAATGGGGAATTATTCTATAGCAAATGCCTATTTTAAGAAGAGCCAAACAAGAATGCTAAGAGATACGGAAGATTTTCTGTTATGTCTTTTCAATCTTGGACAAACAGAATACCAACTACAAAATTGGGATGCGAGCAAAGGTAATTTTGAATTATTAAAAGAAGAAGCTAGTAAACTTAAGGTTCACCATTATGGAATGTACGCTACCTTTTATTTAATACTCTTAGATAACAAAAAGTCCAAAGCCATGGATTATTTAGAGAAGAAGTTATTGCCGTATATTTCTAGTGATGGGCGTTGTGCTGATGCGTATAAACTTTTTTCAAACCTCCTTTCTGATTTTTACAAGGAAGAAGGTAAATTTGATAAAGCAGTTTATTTTAAAATTTAAGGAGGTGAATCTTTATGAAGAAAGCTTTCGTAGTTTTAGCTATCATAGTAGTTTCTATTTCAATTAACTTGAATGTAGAAAAAGTAGAATCTGTCGCAAATAGTACAATGTCAGATAGTCTATATCTTCCTATTCATCCTCCTATTATTTAAATAAGGTATCGCTCGCTTTTTACCAGTCTTTGAGTCAATTAACTCTGAGACTGGTATTTTTTTATGAAAATTGAAATCTAAATATTCTCATATTGACTAATTGGTAGTAGAAATGGGATAGTAGAGAGAATATTATTATAGGGGGATTACATATGACCAAAGCTTTAGTGTTAGGCGGAACTAGGTTTTTTGGTGTGCAGTTAGTCGAATCGTTGTTGCAACAGGGAGTTGAAGTGACCATTGCCTCGCGAGGTAATGTGGAAGATCCGTTTGGAGATAAAGTAAGTCGTATTAAAGTTGATCGTCTCAATGTGGGTGATATGCAGAAGAATTTTGTACATACGGATTGGGATATCGTATTCGATCAAATATGTTATTCATCTCAAGAAGCGATTGATACAATCGATGTGTTTGCCGGTAAAACGAAAAAGTATGTATTCACTTCTTCCAAATCCGTTTATGAACTAGGTGGTGGAGAACAAGGATTTATAGAAGAGGATTTCAATCCATTTAAATACAACTTAAATATTGGGCCAAAAGAAGATTTTTCGTATGGTGAAGGAAAAAGACAGGCAGAAGCAGCATTTTTCAGTCATGCACCTTTCCCGGTTGTCGCTGTAAGATTTCCTATTGTAATTGGTATAAACGACTATACGGATAGACTCAATTATTATATTAAAAAAGTTCGAGATCAAGCGGATATTCATTTGGTCAATTTAGAAGCTGCCATGGATTTTATATCAGAGGAAGAGGCTGGCGATTTCTTAGCTTGGGTTGGGCAATCCGATTTTGAAGGTCCGATTAATGCGACATCTAACGGAAATGTGAAAATAGGAGAATTGCTTGCCTATATAGAAGAAAAGGTTGGCAAAACAGCGATAGTAGTAGCAGATACGAAAGAAGAGAGTGATTCACCTTACAATATTTCTAAAACTTGGTTGATCAGCAATGAAAAAGCTGAGCGGCAAGGATATGAGTTTAGGGAACTTAAAGAATACCTTCCTAGCCTAATAGAGGAGGCATTAATGAAAATAAATGTAGAGGAGGCATTAATGAAAATAAATGCTAAATAGGTTCCTAGACTCTATTTAGCAAAAGTGAAAGATACTCGTATCACAAGCATACAATCATTATATATTCCACCAGGAGGAGTGTTTGGTATAAAAGCTGTAATTGGTGTGTCGTCAAATATAAAAGAGGATTTGCTATCAGTTCCAATGAGTAATGTGCGTGCAATCACACAATTTGGAGGAGTTCCAATTGTGTTACCAAATTTAGTAGGAGATGAAATTACAGAAATCGCAAATACAATTAATGGTCTTTTACTAACTGGTGGTGGAGATATCGACCCGACATTATTTGGAGAAGAGCCACTTCCGGGTCTAGGTAATATTGTTCCAGAGCGAGATCTATTTGAAATGGCACTTTTTCAAAAAATGCTAGAGTTAAATAAACCTGTTTTAGGAATTTGTCGTGGAGCCCAAATTATGAGTATTGCGATGGGCGGAGATATGTATCAGGATATCTATTCGCAAAAGGATGGACCATTACTACAGCATGAGCAGCAGGCTCCAAATTGGCATGGCTCTCATTTTGTTGAAGTGACGGAGGGATCTTTGTTACGCAAAATTGTTGGAATGGATAAACTTAAGGTGAACAGTTATCATCATCAAGCACTTAGAAATATGCCAACAGGTTTTATCGTCAGTGGTGTTGCTAGTGATGGAGTAATTGAAGCTTTTGAAAGTACGAAGCATCCATTTGTTATGGGTATACAGTGGCATCCTGAGAGCTTGTTAACAAAAGAGGATACAAGCTCGCATGCAATATTTCAAGCCTTTATGAATGCTTGTATGAAATGAATGTAGAATGTATTGTCTAGCTGAAGCTTTAATAAAAACGACTGTTTATTCAGTCGTTTTTATTATTCTCCTTTTTACTTAAAAAATGTAATTCATGAAATGTTTTTTCTAGGGAAAGCTATTTGAATCATGAATGAGGAGGTATTGCTTTGAAAATAGGGCTTAGGAAAGGGTTTTTTGTTTGTGTGCTTTCCTTTTTAATATCGACTAATGTTTCGGCCGCGGAGAAAGAGCCGACGCGTGAAGAAATTTTGGAAATGCGCATGGACTACTATATAAAGTATTCAAGTGAGATGCTCCCGTGGTATTACTTGGCTGCAATTGACCAATACGAACGCAATTTACAAGAAGTTCGCAGTGATCTCCCAAAACGAGAGGGAGTTGTGGCGTTTCAATTTTCCGATGACTTTTGGGTTGGATTATTGAATCCTATAAGAGATGATCGGAATAGCACATCCATCACTTTTTTTGATGGTAGTGGACTTGATGGGAATAATGATGGTTTTGCTGATCTTAATCACGATGATGATGTGATGTTTACATTAACTAATTATTTAAGCGAGCGCGTCGTAACAGAAGAAGATTTTGAAAAAACACTGAAGGACTATTACACTCGAGATGAAGCGGTTAAACAGATTATGACAAATGCTGAAATTTATAAGCACTATAATACGGTAGACCTAGATGGACGTGCATTTCCTCTGGCACTTCAGCATAATTACAGTTACCGCAGTACTTGGGGTGACAGGAGAGGCTGGGGTGGACGACGGATGCACGAAGGAACCGATTTGTTCGCTTCCTATGGTGTACCTGTGAAGTCCACAACTTATGGAATTGTAGAAACAAAAGGTTGGAATGATTACGGTGGCTGGCGTGTTGGAATTCGTGATGTAAATAATACTTATCATTATTATGCTCACTTATCTGGCTATACAAAGGATTTAAAAGAAGGGGATTTTTTGGAGCCAGGAACCGTTATCGGCTATGTTGGAAGCTCGGGTTACGGCCGAGAGGGAACCTCTGGTAAATTCCCGCCACATTTACATTATGGAATGTATAAATTTAACGGTCGTACAGAATGGGCTTATGATCCTTTCCCGTTGTTAAAACGTTGGGAGCAGCAGGAAAAGAATGCGAAAAAGAATCCAGCAGCAAATTAGTTGCTGGATTTACATTTATATAAATGCAAGCGTAAACCAGAAAAAATGAAGGAATAACACACTTACATAGAGAAAAATAGCAATATTCATTAAAATTACTATAAAGGGTCTCGATTTTAATTTGGAAACAATGCCGATTAGTAAAATAGGAAGAGCAATTTTTATCAAATAAAAGCCTATTAAATTACCTTCATATAGGTTCCGCATAATAGGATTTGCTTCTGTAATATGATGACTTTGAATGCCAAAATCGGTAAAGAAAGCATCGAGAGTAGCAAGTATTAATAGGATTATTCCTAATTTGACTAATTTATTTTGTATGAATGAGAGGGGATTTGTAAGCAATAGAAAATGTACTCCTTTTACTTTTTTCTATTAGTATGTGATTGAAGCAGCAGATTATATTCTTCATTTGCAAAATAGCTTACAATTAAAAAAGGTCGGAAAGGTTGTGCTAAAAATGAAGGATGTTCCATTTGTTTGTTCTTGGTCGGGAGGGAAGGATTCTGCGATGGCCTATTATCGGGCAATGAAAATGGGGATGAAACCGAAGAGGTTACTGACCATGTTCGAAGAAGAAGGAGAAATTTCTAAATCTCATGCACTACCATTTGAAGTGGTGACAGCTCAGGCAGAACGGTTAGGAATACCATTATCTATAAAAGAAGCAAGCTGGAGTTCTTATGAGGGACTATTTACAGAATCAATGGACGAATGTCGCGCTGAAGGAATTACTCATGGCGTGTTTGGAGATATTGATCTAGATGGGCATTTAGAATGGGTTCAAAATACGTGTGCAAAATCAGATATAGTTGCGGTTCATCCCTTATGGAAAGAACCACGCCATAAAATTATTGTAGATTTGATAGATGCAGGATTTGAAGCTTGGATTGTAGTAGTGAACGCTACAATGATGCCAGCTGAGTTTGTTGGCAGGAAGTTTTCAAAAGAGTTGATAGTAGAATTGGAAGCTCTAGGAATTGATGCTTGTGGAGAAAATGGAGAATTTCACACGGTTGTTGTGGATGGCCCCATATTTTCTAGTAGAGTGCCTATAAAAATTGGACAGACTATAGTAAAGGGTGACTATATTTTCTCTCCGGTAATGATTAATGATTAATACAAACGGAAAAGGGTATTGTAAAGAAGAAAATACATATTATTCTGAAATGGTGGAGAAGAAAAATGACCAAAATGAATAGAGGAATTGTAACTGCTTTATCGGCAATAGGGCTAGCACAGGGTTTAAAGGTATTAACACATAAGAAATTGACGGGTAATTGGGATTTGAAACAGGCATTAACCACAGGTGGAATGCCAAGTTCTCACTCTGCAGGTGTCGCTGCATTAGCATCTTATGTTGCTGCCAATAAGGGAACTCGACATACAGAAACTGCTCTTGCTGTTGTTTTCGGGGCAATAGTTATGTATGATGCGCAGGGAATTCGAAGACATACAGGGGAAATTGCACAATTAGTAAACGATTTGGAAGATAATATTGCAGCACTTTCAGGGAATTTTCCAAGTTTTGAATATGTTCAACGAGAAGGCGAATTAAAAGAACTTCTTGGACATCAGCCAGTAGAAGTAATGGCAGGTGCAATATTAGGAACTGCATTTGGGGTATTATGCGCTAAATTAGAAGATTAATTAATAATGCATTTATATAGGAAAGGCCGAGTTAGATAGTAATTCTAACTTGGCCTTTCCTATTGTTTATTTTTCGTCCATCTTTAAACTCAATCTCTAAATCTGTTAAACAATCTCTAATAAATTGACAAAATAAAACCAAGTTGAAAAACTCCAACTTGGCTAAATAAGGTTATTTTTTAGAATCTGTATAGGTTTTAACTTCCTTTTCCCCATTATAAGCAATCTCTAAATTAAAGTTTTTATATTCTTCAATACCAAAGGCAAGTGTCACTCTTTGAATGACATCTTCATCTGCCATATCTTTGTTTAGTTGTAGCTCGCCTAAAACAGAATGAAGAAGTTCCTTGGCTTCTTCTCCTTTGATATCAGCAGCATCGAGTTCATTGGAGTAAAGAGAGTCTTTCGGTTCTTTACTATATTGAGCAACTACCGCATCTTTTGTATCGGCAGTATCTATTTTTAGATTAAACGTTTCGAATGCTACTTCTTTTGGCTCCTCTTCAGGAGTTTCTACCACAGTATCCTCTTCTGTTTTTACTTCTTCTTGTTTTTGAACTTCTGATTCATTTAGTTCGTTTTCTTCTACCTCATCATTGTTGTCTCCACAAGCTCCTAGCAGTAATGCCGAAGTTAGAAATGTAGATGTAAGTACTTTAAATTTGGTGGTTTTCATCTAGTTGGCTCCTTTCCAGGTGTTTAAACCTACTCTTTTATTATATAACCCAAATTGTTAGCCCTAAACATTACCATATAATTTAAAATAAATGCAGAAAATGATTATGATTATAACAATGGGGGTAAAGAACTGTAATAGTAAAGTATAGGAAGGTGATGGAATGGGAAATTATAAAGAAATTACAACAGTTAATCAGTGGCAGAATATCTTTGATGAGTCAAAGGATAAAGCAATCCTAGTGTTCAAACATAGTACAACATGTCCTGTGAGTGCACATGCATACGGCGAATTTACGGCTTTTAATAATTCAATAGAAAGTTATTTAGTGAAAGTTATAGAAAATCGTGCAGTATCTAATGAGATTTCAAAGGACCTTGGCATTCAACATGAATCTCCTCAGGCGTTTGTCATAGCAAATAGCGATGTTGTATGGAATGCCTCTCACTGGAAAATTACGAAAAAGGAGTTAGATAAAGTAACTGCATCATTATAAAAGATTGGAGCAATGAAATGGAATCAATACTAAAAGTAAAAAATTATTTAGTGGATAATGCCGAGAAGATTATACGAGACATGACGGATACAGCAAACGACAATCATAACCCGAAATTATCACCCGAAGAGCTGGAACAATTCATTCAAAAAAATACGCAGTTTTTAGTATTGTTGGCAGATTCCTTACAAGGTTCAAGAGAGTCGGCAGAGGAAGAACTGAAACAATGGAGCAAACAGACGGGGAAAGAAGAAGCTAAATTGTTCCGTCGATTTTCTAACATTATGAAACCGTACGCAAATCGCCGATTAATATTTTTACAAAAAATTTCTCAAATATCCATGGAGCATGGACTGTCTACAGAAGATGTTATTAAAGTAAATAATCGCTTTTGTTATTTGATGGATGTCAGTATGGCAGAAACGATTAGTGCATATGAAATGTATCGGGACAAGTCAATAAAAGATCATCAACGTGAAATCAATGCACTATCTGCACCAATTGTTCCTATTCAGGACGGTGTGGCAGTATTACCATTAATAGGAGCGATTGATTATACACGGGTGCAGCATTTATTAAATTATGTTGTTCCGACTATTCCAGATTTGAAAATTGACTATCTCATTATTGACTTTAGTGGAACTATGGCAATAGATATGGAAATAGCACAGCATATATTCACTATTCACAATGTGCTCGGATTATTAGGTATCCATGTGTTATTCTCCGGTATTCGTCCTAACTTATCGATGACTGTCGTGAAAGCAGGGATTGATTTTACCTCTTTTAATACATATGGTAGTGTAAAAATGGCCATTAATAGTTTGAAATAATAATCTCCAATAAATTCAATCCTATCTTCAGGATTGGATTTTTTTTGTATTTCTGTTTAATTTTTCTTTGTGGTGGGTAACTAATCTATGTTAAGGATATAAAAAAGTTGAATTGAAGGAGGAGAGAGTATGCTAGATCGTTATTACTGGAATGATACCTTATCTTATATACCGGAGTTAGTTGTTGCGATTCTTGTGCTTCTTATTGGATTTATCGTTGCAAAAGTATTGGAAAATGCAACTCACAAATTATTACGTAAGTTTAGGGTAAATGAACGATTAGGAAACACGAAGTCTAAATGGACTGTAGAAAAAGTTATTAGTAAGGTTGTTTTCTTCATCGTATTGATTTTAGCACTTGTTTTATTCTTTAATATATTGAATTTAAATACGATGGCAGCACCATTTGTTTCGATGTATTCTGGTTTGACGGGGGCTTTCTTGAACATTTTGAAAGCTGCTTTGATATTATTATTTGCTTGGGTTTTAGCTACTGTTGTGAAAAAAGGGATTCAAATGATTGGATCAAAGTTCAATTTGAACAAGTATTCGGAGAAAGCAGGGTTTGACGCAAAACCTGAAAATCAAATGAAGTGGACAGATACTGCAGCTAAAGTTGCGTATTACTTAATCTTCCTATTATTCATTCCAGCAGTATTAAGTGCACTAGGAATTGATGGGTTAAGTGGACCGTTTGAAGGAATGCTCGCGAGTTTCTTTACCTTTATACCGAAGTTAATATCAGCGGTACTTGTATTTGCTATTGGTTGGTTTGTTGCGAAACTAGTTCGTAACTTACTAGAAAAGTTATTGCATTCAGCAGGGTTGGACCGCTTAGCTGATAAATGGAAATTGTCCTCGTTTGTTGAGGGAACAAGTTTATCTAAAATTGTAGGCATCCTTGCATTTGTTTTAATAATGATTCCAGTTTCCATTACAGCACTGGAGATTTTAGATTTAGAGGGTATTTCAGGACCAGCCATTGCAATGTTAAATGATGTCATGACAATGCTGCCGAAAATTTTCGTAGCAATTGTACTTGTATTAGTTGGTATTGTTGCAGCTAAATGGGTCAAGGATGTGGTTGTATCTCTCCTTGAAAAATTAGGTGTGAATTCTATTTTTGGAAAAATGGGCTTCCAATCTGCTAATGGAGCAGCACCATCGTTTGCTACTTTAATAGGGACGATTGTACAAGTCATTATTATCCTACTATTTGTAGTGGAAACACTTCAATTATTAGAGCTAGACTTTATGGTAACACTGGCAACAGGTATCTTTGCTTACTTGCCATCTGTAATTGCAGCTATTATTATTCTAGCGGTAGGCTTCTGGTTAGCTAGTTTAGTAGAAAAAATAGTTGGAAACGTGATGACGCATTCATCAGGAACACCACATTTCCTTCGTTATGTAGCAAAATATGCTATATTAGCATTTGCATTTTTCATGGCATTAGACCAATTAGGCATTGCCGCATCTATTATTAACGCAGCATTCATCCTTATTCTTGGAGGAGTGGCATTAGCATTCGGACTTGCATTTGGACTTGGTGGTCGTGAGCATGCTACAAAATATTTATCGAAAATGGAAAAAAGCTTAAATGATGCAGAAGTTTCTACTGAAAGATATCAACAAGAAAAAGAAACAATGAAAGAATCATTTAAAGAAAACTTTCAAGATCCTAAAAAAGCGGAACAAAGCTTAAAGGGCACAAGTCCCCATATGGACGAAGTGAACCCAATTCAAGCAGCGGATGTAAATGTTGTAAACCCGGCTCATGAGGAAGATTCCCCAAGCACGGGCTATAATATCCCATCAACGGATGATCTTCACCCGTTTGAAGACTTACCACCAATTGATGAAAGAAAAGACGAACAATAATGATATGAATTGGCTCCAGTGAGTATAAAACTCGCTGGAGCTTTTTTGTGAAGGAATATTTTTTTGCATTTAGAAGCGAAAATTATTAATGACCACCATGATCATCGGTCGATTATTGCCGTGGATCAATCGATTATTGCTATTGATCGCTCGATTATTAGTGGCTATCGCTCGATTTTATAGGATCATCAATCGATTATCTTCAACCATCGATTGATTCACACTTTTATATGGTTGGAATTCCCCGTTAAAATATTATCATTTTGCTACTAATTATGTATAATAACATTAAAGTTATAATATTATATAAATTCAGAATAATTGAATGTGAGATAGGATAAAGGGGGAATAGAATGTTAGTATCAGAGAGATTGGCATACTTAGCAAAGGAAACACCTAAGAAAATTATCACTTCTTTTCAAGGCAGGGAGACAAGCTACAAGGAACTGTTCGAGCAGGCAAAACGTCTTGCAGGATATTTTCAATCGAAAGGGTATGAGCAGGAAGATATCATAGCGGTATACTTGATAAATTCCGATTATTTTCTGACGTGTTATTATGCATGTCAGTTAGGCGGATTTACAATTCTTCCGATTAATACGAAGTTAACTGCTCCAGAAGTCAATTATATATTTAAGCATTCAGAGGCAAAGGCCTTAATATATGATACTCGATTAGGCTCAATATTAAATGACCTTCCAGAAACAATGAATAGTTTTGAGGATCTTTTATATTTAGGAGAAGAAAATACGCTTACGCTTCTGGAAGTGTTCAATAATGATAGTTTGTTATTTAATGAAAGAAAAGTAGATGAAAATACAACTACTGTTATCTTTTACACATCTGGTACGACAGGTAAACCAAAAGGGGTTATGCTTTCGGCAGCGAATGTTCGAGCAACCGCGAAGCTTTATGTGGAAGCACTTGAACTAAACTCAGCAGATCGTATGCAAATAGTAGCTCCTCTTTTTCATTGTGCAGCAAGTCATGTATTTAGTATCCCGGTTATTTATGCTGGTGGAACTGTTGTTATTGAAGAAGGCTTTTCTCCAGAACAAACAATGGATACATTAGAACAAGAGAAAATCACTGTCTTTTTTGGTGTTCCATCGATGTATAGTATCTTATTGAATAGCCCTAAAATGGAAATACTCAAGTTAACTAATCTAAGATTGTTTACGTATGGTGCAGCGCCTATGCCATTTGAGTTAATCCGTAAAATAAAAGCAATGTATCCAGAAGTGAAAGTTCAAAATATATATGGGCAAACGGAAAACTCGCCGGCGGCAACAACATTAAAGGATCATTATGCCCTTAAGAAAGTAGGATCTGTCGGAGAGCCGGTACCCGGAACACAAGTGCGAGTAGTTGGCCAGCAAGGTAACCCTTTGCCTATTGGTCAAGTAGGTGAAATTGTTGTGAAGGGCCCTCAGTTAATGAAGGGATATTTGAAAAATGACGAAGCAACACGACAGGCCATTAGAGATGGGTGGCTGTACACTGGGGATTTAGGACGAATGGATGAGGACGGTCTATTATATATTGTCGACCGAAAAAAAGATATGATCATTCGTGGTGGAGAAAATGTATTCCCAGTAGAAGTAGAAGAGGTGCTTTATGAAATACCGGAAGTACTAGAAGCCGCAGTAATTGGTGTCCCTCATGAGGTATATGGGGAAGTTCCAAAGGCGTATGTAGTTTTGAAGGAAGGGAAACTGCTTAAAGAAGAAGATATATTGGGTAAATGCTCCAAAAGTTTAGCGAAATATAAGCTCCCCGTAGAAGTCGAATTTATCGACAGCTTACCACGTAATGCAAGTGGAAAAGTCCTAAAGACTACATTACGAGACTGATAATAATGACATTCTACTTCTGATAAGGAATAGGATGTCTTTTTAATTAGCTAACCAGCAAAATTCATGTACAAGCGTAACTGATATAAAATAAAAAACAGGCAAAAAGATGCCTGGTCTTCTAAAAAAATGTAGATATGCTATTGATTTCTGCTCAGAGCGTCCACATGTAACGGAAATCAGTAGTATGATTCATTCCATAACTACGTATTCATACTGTGTTTTTATATACTTTTCTATTAAAAAAGCTTTCGGAGAGAAGACCCGAAAGCTAGAGTGTATTGAATCATGCAGCAATTACGATTTTCTTTTTCAGGAATCCAAGGGTTATAGCTGTTATAAAGGATCCCACGAGAATAGCGAATGCATACAATAGTATATTTATCGCACCTCCATCAACAAGGCCGATCACAAAAATTCCACCGTGAGGAGCGCGCAAACCAATGTCAAACAGCATTACCAATGCACCAGTGACTGCAGCTCCGGCAACAGAAGCTGGGATAACGCGTGCGGGATCTGCTGCTGCAAACGGAATAACACCTTCCGTGATAAAGCTAGCACCGAGCACATAAGCTGTCTTGCCAGCTTCTCGTTCAGGTTTTGTGAATTTATTTTTGAAAAGTGTGGTAGAAATCGCTACGCCAAGTGGCGGTACCATTCCTGCTGCCATGACAGTAGCAATGAAATTAAAGTTTTGTGCATCAAGCATAGCAATGCCAAATGTATAAGCCGCTTTATTGACAGGACCGCCCATATCAATAGCCATCATGCCTCCTAGAAGTAATCCGACAAGCACTAGATTTGTCCCACCAAGGCTTTCAAGAAAACTTGAAATGCCTGTATAGACTTTCGTCAATTCAGGATTGACTAACATCATGATTATTCCAGTAATGGCAATTGAAAACACTGGGAAGAACAATACTGGATTTAACCCTTCAAGTGAATTAGGAAGTCTTGAAAATACTTTTTTGACTAACAGCGTAACATAACCAGCGAGGAACCCGGCTATCAGTCCACCAAGAAATCCGGAACCACCACTTGCTCCTTCAACGCCTGTTACGGTAATAGCAATCAGTCCGCCGACCATTCCTGGTGCAAATCCCGGACGTTCTGCAATACTCATTGCGATAAATCCGGCTAGAACTGGAACCATTAGGAAGAAGGCATTGCCTCCACCAATAGTATTCAGCATAGCAGCGAATTCATTGTATTCAGGACTGTCAGGATTCGATGCATTTATGCCCCAGAAAAAGGAAATGGCAATTAGAATACCCCCACCTACGACAAATGGTAGCATATTGGAAACACCGTTCATTAAATGTTTATAAAACCCGCCTTTACCACTAGAGGATGCTTCATCCTTTGACTTGTCATGCTTATAGATCGGTGCATCTTGGTTAACCGCTCGATTCAGTAAATCGTCTGTTTCATAAATCGCTTTGCCAACTGCAGTCTGGATGACATGTTTTCCATCGAAACGAGCCATATCCACTTTGGTATCTGCTGCCACAATAATAGCTTCTGCTTCTGCAATTTCCGCATCGGTCAGTCGATTTTTTACACCACTCGAGCCATTGGTTTCCACTTTCAGTGTAATACCAAGTTCTTTTGCACGATCATTGAGTTTTTCTGCCGCCATATAGGTATGGGCAATTCCTGTCGGACAGGCTGTAACCGCTAGAATCTTTTTAGCGGATGAACGAGGTTCATCCTTTTCTTCAAGCGGCTTTTCTGACCCTTCGGCTTCCATCTCCTTGTCTGTAATCGCTTGCAAAACTTGCTGTTTAGAACTGGCTGCAAGAATACGTGAACGGAATTTTTCATCCATTAAAAATGTTGCTAGTCTTGACAAGGCTTCCAGATGATCATCATTGGCACCTTCAGTGGCTGCAATCATGAAAAATAGATGAGCGGGTTGGCCATCCAATGATTCATAGTCGAGACCATGTTCAGATCTGCCGAATGCAATGGCTGGAGCATAGACTGCTACTGACTTGGCATGAGGAATGGCAATGCCTTCGCCGATACCTGTAGTGCTCTGATTTTCACGCGTTAGGATATCCTTCAGGAACGCTTGGCGGTCCACTAGTTTTCCGGCCTGTTCCAATTGTCCAGTCAATTCTTCAAGAACCTGTTGTTTTGAAGTGGCATCTAAATTCAGTATAATTGTTTCTTCTGTCAATAATTGTGTAATTTTCATCCTGTCACATCCTTCATCAGATTGGGGTGATTTCTACTTGTTCAAGTAATACTTCGACGCCTTGTTGATCACATAAATCTGAACGGAAGGCCGTGGCGCTTCCACTTGCAACACCGTAACGAAAAGCTTTTTCAGGATTTTCGTCTTTTGAATAGGAAGCGATGAAACCAGAAACGAGTGAATCGCCTGATCCTACTGTATTGATGACAAGACCAGTCGGTGCTTTAGCTCTTAAAGAGAGGTCTTTGGTAACGAGTAAAGCCCCGTCGCCTCCCATCGACACGATGACATGTTTGATGCCATTTTCTAAAAGTCTTCTGGCATAGTGATGGGCATCCTTAATAGTTGTGATTTCGGTATCGAATAATTCTCCCAGTTCCTCGAGGTTAGGCTTGATCAAAAAGCAGGGTACTTTTGTCAGTTTTTTCAGTGCTTGACCGGAAGTATCAAGTACAAAGTGCACTCCGTTCTCCCTACAGATTTCCGCAAGGTCAAGAAAATAGCTATCGGAGATGGAGATAGGAAGACTGCCCGCAAGAATGAACCAATCGCCTGTTTTCATGCCTTTTACTTTATTTGTGAGAACTAGTAATTGTTGCTCCGTTAATTTTGGACCTGGCCCGTTTAATTCTGTTTCTTTATCTGCCTTTATTTTAATATTTATCCGGGTTATTTCCGAAGTTTCAATGAAATCAGTATCTACTCCTTCTTTTTGTAGAAATTCTTCTATATAGCTACCTGTAAAGCCGCCAGTAAATCCTAGGGCTTTGCTCTTAACACCAAGTCTGTTCAATACTCTGGAAACATTAATACCCTTGCCGCCAGGATAATAATATACTTCTTCGGAGCGGTTTAGTTTTCCATTTTCGAAAGCCGCCAGGTAAACGGTATAATCGATTGATGGTGTAATAGTGCAAGTATAAATCATTCGTGCACCACCTTTACTGAAGTTTTTTTTCTGAAAATATCCAAAGTTTCTGCCGGTATACTATCGATGATGAGTTCGGCCTTTTCCAAATCCATGATTTTCGCAAAACTAACTTGATTGATTTTTGAATGATCAGCTAGCACAAAGGTTTTTCTAGACAAGGAACTTGCCAATAGTTTGATAGCTGCTTCTTCAGGATCCGGTGTCGTATACCCATATTGCTCATGCAGACCATTAACACCAAGAAAACAGATATCAAAACGATAGTTTTTCATAGCCCGGGCAGTTTGAGAACCGACAAATGCACTCGTTTTAGACTTAAATAATCCACCGGTTAAATACGTGGTGATGCCATAATCTTTCAAGGCATCAACGAGTGTCAAACCATTAGTTACAACCAAAAGGTTTTTGTTTTGCAAAAATGGAATCATTTGAAAAGTTGTGGTACCAGCATCCAAATAGACGCTGTCTCCTTCTTTGATCAGTTCCGCTGCAGCTTGTGCAACATGAATTTTTTCGGCTAGATTCTGAGTAGATTTATCTGTCACACTTTGTTCTATTAGATTGCTCCTAGTCACAATAGCGCCTCCGAAAACGCGTTCTAGTTTCTGCTGGCTTTCAAGTTCTGTTAAATCTCTTCGAATTGTCGATTCGGAAGCCGCAGTTTCATCCACCAATTCTTGGATTTTTACCGTTTGTTCTTTTTCTAGCTTTTTTAAGATATAAGCATGTCTCTCGTTTGTTAACAAGTAATCAACTGCTTTCTTGAATAGAGTTAAATTTCTGTTAAATAAATAATACCTGAATTCATAATTTAATTCAATCATAAACATTCATAAACATCCAAAAACAATCATTTTTTTCTCTCTTTTTTAATTTTGCTCTCAACCTTTATCTAATGATGAATGGGGGCAATAAACTAAGTCTTTGAGTATCTTTATAACGAGATATTATCCTGTTGCATTTTTGAAAAAATGATATAAAAGTAATGCGTATTATTTTTAATAATATTTTTATGATTTTTATACAACTAATTTTTAAATATGAAAACGAAAAAATATTAAGTAAATCTATATTCGAAAATTTAATGACAAAAGTCTATGAGTTTATATATCTAGTATTTTTTTGGGTTTTTGATAGGATTTTTGACTATGAGATTATGTAATGGTATTTATTATAATAAAGGAAAAGTTTTCTAAGACTTATAAAAAAATTTTAGTTTATAGATTTTTTGAAATTAATAATTTTATTAGGTTTATAAACTAATAGATAGAGGGTAATGGGTATTAGTGGAACTTTGAATGTAGGAAGTACCTGTGGGTTCTGTTGAAAGCGCTACACAGTTATTTTATAAATGTCATAAAATTTCAAAGAAAAGGGAGATGTTTGGAATGTCAGGAATTATTCGCGTAACACCAGCTGAGTTAGATGCTATGGCTTCTCGCTACAACCATGAATCAGGGGAGGTTGCTTCACAAATTGGTCGCCTAGATGGCATGATCGGTGAATTACAATCGATGTGGGAAGGTTCTTCTAGTGCTGCATTCGCTGAGCAATATGAAAGACTAAAACCTCATTTCAATGAAATGCGTGAATTATTAAGTGAAGTAGGTATTCAATTAAGCCGCGCTGGTCAAGCACTACAAGATGCAGATCAACAAGTTGCTAGTCAAATTCGTGGATAATTTATCAGTTAGCTTGTAAAAAGTAGGGCGTCATTCCCGCACAGGAAGGCGCTTTTTCCTTAATTGGGGTGAAAAAAGTGTATATAGAAATTACTGTCGATCTTTCTAAATACGATGGAAAAATCATCGATTTAAGACTTTCCGATTATTATACAATGAAAAAAATGATTGATATTGCCTGGCAGGCCAGTTCTATTTCAAAAAATCCACGCGAAGGTCATTGGGTGCGCGTTGTGAATAAAGATAAAATATTCCCTGGACATTTGACGTTAGCCCATTGCGGTATAACGACAGGTGATCGAATTGAAATTATTTGATAGGAGCTATAAAGATGGTCAATCATTCACATACATACTTGAAAAACCGAATCGGTGCGGAAATTAATGAAGAACCCTCTAAAACTACTTTTGTCTTTCAGAAAGAGAGAGTTGGGTTTAAACGAACAGAAGAGATTATTTTTTTAAAAGAAGTTAATCCAAAAATAAAAAAAGACATAGTCATAACCGACGATGAATTAATTATACAAGCAGATATTCCCGCATCCTTTAAGAGATATGATGCTATCCATGTGGAGGATGAAAAGTCTAGGTGGATGTTTGCATACCAATTAGTGGAAAAGGTATATTCACATCCATACCCGCGCTTAAATTTAATTGTTTCTCCGGAAAACATTATATATAGCAAAGGGATGGATCCGAGTTTTCTTTATTTTGGAGTTTTAGGTAGTTTACCACCCTTTGAAACAAATGATGAGCGGGTCTGGTTAGAAACAAAAGCCGTAGTTGCAGCCGCAATAGACGGCTCTTTCACATTTGAGGAGTATTTAAAGTATTCAGAGATTTTGGAATTGAAGGATCTAGGCTCTACGATTATGACGATGAAGGAAAGTGACTCACTACTCAACTATATAAGTCAGCAAATGGAGCTATTAGAACAAAAAGAACTAGAAAATGTGAAGCTTCCTCGAAAGAAATGGAAATTAACTAAGTGGTTATCGATTGGGTTAGGTGTACTTATTATTCCTGCTATTGTATTTGCAATTATTTACTTCGTACATGAAAAGCCAAAAAACGAAGCCTTTATCGATAGTCAAATGTCATTCCTCGGTCAAAACTACAGCCAAGTAGTAACAATATTAAGCCCTTATAGCGTTAAGTCCATGCCGTTTATCGTGCTGTATGAACTTGCCTATTCCTCCGTTACAAATGAACGCTTAGATGAAGAACAAAAGAAAAATGTACTTTCTAATATTACCTTGCAAACGGATCCTGATTATTTAAAGTATTGGATTTATCTCGGACGTGGTGAGGCAGAAAATGCTGTGGATATCGCTAGAGCAATGGAAGATGGAGAGTTAATCACGTATGGTCTGTTGAAATTAAGAGAAGAAGTGAAGGCAGATAAAGATTTAACTGGTGAAGAAATGCAAGAAAAGTTAAATGAAATAGATCAAGAAGTAGCGGAATATGAGAAGTTAATGGAAGAAATAGAAGAACAAGAACAACAAGCAATAGAACAACAGAAACAGCAAGAACAAGAAAAAGAAGAACTAAAGAAAAAGGAAAAAGAAGAACAAGCACTGGAACAAAAACAAAAGGAACAACAAGAACTAGAGCAAAAACAAAAGGAACAACAAGATCAGCAAAAAACGGAACAACCAAAGTAATAGCAAACAAAAATATTGCTCCCTATATAAAATTCGAAAATGAATTGAAAGAAGGTGTACCTATTGCAACAATTATGGTTGTTCTATGACGAAAACTATCAGCAAATTACAATTCCTGAAAAAGGTTTTACCGCTTTGACGATTGGTCCAGCAATTGAACATGATATAACGATTCAGACGTTCCCCTTTATAAATGGACCATTAACGTTAAAAAAAGAGGAGGATGGACTCGCCGTTTATAGCGAAGATAATTCCTTTGGAAAGTTAACAGACGATGAGGGATTGACAATTGAACAAAAGGAAAAGTCCCTCCACCTATATGCTTTTTCCACTCCGGTCTCTTCCGGAACATACTATATAGACTTTAAAAATGAAGTTTCATTTGATACCCAATTAGAAATCGCAACATTTCAAAGACTGAAAACTAGTTTTCCAAGAATAGAATCTGGACATTTTTCACTAAATCAAATCGCAGATGGATGGATTATAAAAAAAGACTTCGGGTGTCCATTATATGTTAATGGGAAATTAGTGGATTCTAACACGATTCTAGCTAACGGTGATGTGCTTCAGTGGGCTTTTATAGAGATGAAATTACTTCAAAAAGACTTAATAGAGGTAACTGCTGCAGTTCCTTATACGACGAAACTTCCTATAATTGATATTCCGGCATCTGAAATATTGCAAATGTATCCAGATTATCGTCGAACACCAAGAATGATTTATGATCTTCCAGATGACAAAGTTTCGTTAACATTTCCTACCCAAGAACCGGAGGCTTCTGGAAGAGGATTATTGCTTATTATAGCACCGCCACTTGTGATGCTTGTTGTAATGGCACTTGTAGCTATTTTCATCCCAAGAGGAATTTTCGTCATTATTTCTATTACTATGTTTTTAACAGTATTAGTTACCTCTACCGTTCAATACTTCCGAGACAAAAAGAAAGATAAGCGAAATGCGGAAAAAAGACTTCGAGTTTATACCGCGTATTTAGAGAATATGAGAGAACAGCTTTATGAATTATCCGAGAAGCAGAAGAAAGTATTGACCTACCATTTCCCCTCTTTTGAAGAAATGAAACAAATGACGGGAGACTTATCTAGTAGAATTTGGGAAAGAACGCTAGAAAGCCATGATTTTTTAGAATTCAGATTAGGAACAGGAAATGTGAAAGCTAGCTATGAAGTTAAACTATCTTCTGGAGATTTAGCAAACCGAGAAATAGATGATTTACTAGAACAAGCTCAGCGAATGGAAAAGGTTTACAAAGAAATTCCAGACGCACCAATTACAACAAAGTTATCAGAAGGCATCTTAGGTTTAACTGGCAAAGAAACCGTTATAAAGCGTGAATTACAACAAATAATTGGTCAATTGGCATTTTCACAAAGCTATCATGATACGAGATTTATCTATATTTTCAATCATGAGGAATATGCCGAAATGGAATGGATGAAATGGTTACCACATTTTAAACTGCCACATATGCATGCAAGAGGTTTTATACATAACGAAGAAACGAGAGATCAATTATTATCTTCGTTATATGAAATTATTCGTGAGCGAGATACTGACGTTCAAAAGGGTAAAACAATATTTGCCCCCCATTTAGTTTTCTTCGTGTCAGATTATTCCCTGCTTGCTGAGCATGTCATCTTAGAATACTTAGAAAGCCAGCATACAAAAGACCTTGGCATAACTGTTGTTTTCGCAGAATCTGCGCAGGAACGAATGACCGAAAATGTTCATACGCTCATTCGATATGTAAATGAACGAGAAGGAGATATCCTCATTGAGGCAGGAAAGGCTGTTAATATTCCTTTTTATTTAGATGAATTTGATGCTTCGACTAATGAAAGGTTTACACGAATGCTTCGAACATTGAATCACCAAGTAGGCATTAAAAACTCGATTCCAAACTCGGTAGGTTTCCTAGAGATGTTTGGTGTGAAAGATGTAGAGGATGTACCAATAGCACGAAATTGGACATTGAATGAGTCAGCAAAATCACTTGCAGTTCCAATTGGTTTCAAAGGGAAGAATGAACTTGTTGCATTGAATTTGCATGAGAAGGCGCATGGTCCCCATGGATTGTTAGCGGGGACAACTGGTTCAGGTAAAAGTGAATTTTTACAGACATATATTTTATCGCTTGCAGTCCATTATCATCCCCATGAAGTAGCTTTCTTATTAATCGACTATAAAGGTGGAGGAATGGCTCAACCTTTCAAGCATATTCCCCATCTTTTGGGGACAATTACGAATATAGAAGGTAGTAAAAACTTTAGTATGCGAGCACTTGCATCTATAAATAGTGAGCTCAAACGAAGACAACGTCTATTTGATCAATATGGTGTGTCGCATATTGATGATTACACAACCTTGTATAAAGAAGGAAAGGCAATGGAACCTCTTCCTCATCTATTCCTTATTTCGGATGAATTTGCAGAGTTAAAACGAGAGGAACCAGATTTTATACGAGAGCTTGTGAGTACGGCTCGAATTGGGCGAAGTTTAGGGGTACATCTTATATTGGCTACTCAAAAGCCCGGCGGTATTATTGACGAACAGATTTGGAGTAATGCGAGATTTCGAGTTGCACTAAAGGTTCAGGATGCATCGGATAGTAAAGAAATCCTGAAGAACGGAGATGCGGCTACGATTACTGTAACTGGACGTGGTTATTTGCAAGTTGGAAATAATGAAGTGTATGAGCTATTTCAATCTGCATGGAGTGGGGCTCCTTACAAGGAGGAAGTTTTAGAGGGTGAAGACGATGTGGCACTTATCACAGATCTTGGTTTATATCCACTTTCTGGTATTGCGACAAACGTGAAAAAGAAATCTAGTGGCTTGACAGAAATGGAGGCAGTTACTGCTAAAATTGCTAAGATAACTAGTGATTTGAATATCCAAAAGGTGGCTAGTCCTTGGTTGGAGCCGTTACCTTTGCGTCTTGAAAAACAACACGAGGTAACTACTATTCAACCAGGGTTCCCTGTAGGAATGATTGATGAACCAGAAAAGCAAAGTCAGTCATCAATTGCCTATAACTGGACAAAGGATGGAAATCTTGGCGTGTTCGGTTCCTCAGGGTATGGGAAATCATATACATTACTTACAACTATATTGGGACTTGCGGAAAATCTTTCTCCAGAAGAAGCAAATTTTTACTTGCTTGATTATGGAAATGGCTCGCTACTTCCTCTCAGACAGCTCCCTCATACTGCTGATTATTTCACGATAGATGAAGAGTTAAAAAGAGAAAAACTAGTGAAGCTTATGAAAGAAGAAATCACCAAAAGAAAGGTTACTTTCCAACAATCAGAGGTTAGTAACATTCATATGTACAATAATTTATCGACGGAAAAGTTACCTCTTCTATATATAGCCGTTGATAATTATGATATTGTCCGTGAGGAAATGGAAGAATTGGAAGCGCAACTAATTCAATTTGGTCGAGATGGTCAATCGCTTGGAATTTACCTGTTTGTGGCTGCAACAAGAGTTCAATCCGTTCGACAGTCCTTAATGAATAATTTAAAAACTAAAATTGTTCATTATTTAATGGATGCAACGGAATCATTTACAGTAATCGGACGAGTACCATTTGACCTAGAACCTTTCCCGGGTAGAGCAATTCTAAAGAAAGAAGATGCCTACTTTACTCAAATATACTTGCCAGCTAGTGGGGCAGATGACTATGAAGTATTAGAATCTATTAAGAATAAAGTAAGTAATTTAAGAGCGCAATATAAGGAAGGAACACATCCGTTACCAATTCCAATGCTTCCACTAGAGCTATCAGCTTCAAGTTTCTCTTTCTACTTGGATGGAAAGATAAAGAATGGAATCGTACCAATTGGATTGGATGAGGATACAGTTCTTCCAATTACCATCGACTTTAAGAAAAATCGTCATTGTCTACTCATAGGGCAAGTCCAAAGAGGGAAGACCAATACGATCACATTGATGCTTCACACACTATTAGAACAGAAAACAGGGTTTATCTCTATATTTGATTCGTTTGACAGAGGATTATCCAAATTTACTGCTTATGAATCCATTGATTATCTGGAAACGAAAGAGAATTTAGTGGAATGGATTACTCGGACCGAGCAATATTATGCGGAAGTAGAACGGGACTATCTCGAAAGTATTCAACAAGGGAATCCAGGAGAAATCACGCTTTCTTATTTCATCATCGATGGCTATACAAGATTCCTGCAAGTAGCTGATATTACCATACAGGACAGACTAGCGAAATTGATGAAACGATACGGTCACTTAGGATTTAATGTCATCGTGTCTGGGAATAACGCTGAAATTACGAAGGGCTATGATGCCTTTACGAATGAGTTGAAGCTTGTTAGACAGGCGCTCGTCTACATGAAAAAGTCAGAGCAGACTTTGTTTACAGTTGCATATGAACGAAAAGAAGCAGAGCTTCCACTTGGATTTGCACATTATATTTTAAATGGGAATGCCATTAAAGTTAAAATCCCTTTAAGTGAGTTGGAGAGGACGAACGTACAATGAAATCAAATAAAAATATCAGACTATTAAAATATGGTGTTGGAATTCTATTAATACTAGCTATTCCTATTATCTTTTTCCAACTGATGGGCGTTAATATTCTCGATTTGAATAACTCGAACAAGCGCACTATTGCAATCGTAAATGAAGATATGGGATTAACAAAAGATGCAGAACAAGTACAAATGGGTGTCGAAGTAGTCTCTATTTTAGCAGAGGACTCAGATTTTGGTTGGAAAGTAATGGGACGTGGTGCGGCAGAAAATGGGTTAAAGTCTAACCAATACGATGCCATTGTTTATATTCCTTCCAATTTCTCGGAAAATATAATGTCTTATGATGAACAAAATCCGAAAAAAGCAGAGTTTGCCTATCAAGTTCAGCGTCAGAAAACGGGATTGCGTAAGGAACAGGTTTTACATGAAATAGAAGTAGCAACAGACCGCGTAAATGATAAAATTTCCACTTTATACTGGAGCTATATAGCGCAGGAAATGAATCATATTAAAAAAGAGTTTACGAGCATTTTAGGAAAAGAAACAGAATTCCTTAGTTCCATGTCTGCTTATTATAAGCCTGAGTCGGAAACATTAGCTGAACAGATGCAAACGCAAAAAGACCAAATGGCAGCATTGCAAACGACAATCGGATCAGCAAATAATGCACATAATAGTCGAATTGAAAATGCAGATGCATTCGGATTACAGATGAATAACTTCATCACCTATATTCAGCAGTATAAAGAATTTCAAAATACACAAAGGCAAATACTACAACAAGTACAGGATGACAGCTTGGCAAAAATTCACGCAACAGCAGCAACACAGGCTGAACAATTTAATCAGTCCGTGCAAATGTTAGAAGAAAGTAATAACAATATAAATGAAGAAATTCAAAAAGTGAATCATGTTATCGATACAAATAAAGAAAAATTTAATGAATTATCCGAACTACGTAAAAATGAAGTGGATCGTCAACTGGCAGATTTACTAGTAGTACAGGGAACTGCAATCGATCGCTACAACAATACAATCTTAGATAGTTTAGAGAAAGGCATAGAAGCAGGGAAAAGTGGAAATGCAGTTCTTGCAGCAGCTTCCATAGGAACAGAGCCGAACCAATTTACTTCTATTAAAGAACAACTGGAGAAAAAAGCTGCGGACAAAGCTTCTGTTGTTCTACCTGGTTTAGAAGAACAGCGTGTGAAAGTGGATAATATATTAACAGGGTTAACCTCTTTAAAAACAAAAGTGGCTGAAACGGATCCTGCATCGGCTTTTATAAGTGAAATTGATATCCTTCAAGCAGAATTAGGCTCGATTACAGCAGCTTTATCAGAAAGAGAAGATACATGGGCTAATACAAACCAAACCGGAACGACTGACTATACACAAGCTTCTGAAGAGTATGTAAAACTATTGGAAAACTATAACTCTATTTATAGGGAATACGAGTCTATACAACAAATTATAAATACTTACCCAACTGATACTGCACGTATTGGAATGGAAATAATGCAAAAAGAAAATGATTTGCTTGCTAACCCTAACGTTTCAAAAAATCAAAAAGATAGATTACAAGAACTATTTGATAAGGGAGCAGCTAAAACAGATACTAGTTCTTTGCTATCCTACTATGCTACTTTAGAGCAATTTGAATTTACTCTCAATGAAGGTGGAGGTAGTGCAAATAAGGATGCTATTCTAAAGGATGAAATTTTAACAGCGTTGTTGAAAAATGTGGTAAATATTAATGAATTGGAGTTAGAGGGTTGGACTTCAGTTGAAGAAAGTATTCCAGAAACAGAACTAGGAATGTCTGATTTAAGTACAACATTTGCAGCAATCATGTCTGGTTACAAAGAAACTGCGGAACAACAGCATGCTTCTTTGATCAGCGAACTAAATTCTATCGATGAACAAGCAAATGTCTTACTTGCTCAAATTCAGAATCCAGCGAATATGATTCCATCTGGAGAACCGGTGGCAAATACCTCTGAAGGGCAAGTAATGGCTGGTCAACAAAATGTCACTTCTCAGCTTGTAACATTAAGTGGAATGATTCAATCTTTATCGCAAAAACAAAGCAGTTTAGTAGATTATGCCAATGATTTAACTGTGAAAGCAGACAATATAAAAGAGACATCTAATGAATTCAGTGGTAAATGGGATACGAATGTAAATGCTATGTCTGTTTTTGATAATGATATTCAAGAGTTTTTAGCTAACACGTATGTAGATGGTCAGGAAAATGGATATGCATTTAATCACTTTGTGAATCCATTGGAAGTAAAAGGCGAAGCAGCTGTTTCGGATGAAATGGAAAAAGTTCCGCCTGTAATTTTATTTATCATTCTACTAATCAGTAGTTTATTAATCGGTTATTTCTCTTATCAGATAAAAGAAGGACCTATTGGACTCCAGTTAGCTCTGACTGCTCTATTGTCTATACTTGTTGGTCTGATTATCAGTTTCTACAGTATCTATATGTATATTTTAAATGACCACCGTGCACTAGAATGGACAATCTTTACTATTCTTTTATTGCTTGCTGGCGCAGCTATCATTCGTGCTGCATTAGAGTTCGGACAATCCGTTGGGTGGCTAGCTAGTGTGGCTTTGATGTGTTTATACATTATTCCATTATTAATACTTGCTGTACCTGATATTAATATACCTGATGTCTTGTCTACCGTTTATATGTCTATCAAATATGAACCTGAAACTAGCTTTATGTGGGGAGCAGTGATTACAGCAGTTATCGCTATAGCAATGCTTGCTACTACTTACTTTATGAGTACTAATAAATCAAAAGCATCTGTGGCAGATGAAGCGTATGAGAGCTAAATACCGGTTCATCCTCCCACTGTTAGTATTAATGTTTATAGGAACTAGCTTTATCGTTGTTGCAGAAGAACCTAAAGAAGCAAAAGACTTGGATCCCTTGATTTATGAAAAACTAGAATTTAAGAAAAATACCGATTATCTACATGACAAGCAAAAAACAGAGATGAAAAATACAATTCCTGAAAAGCAATTTGATATATACTTTGACGGGAGAAATAAGCTTCCTAATCGAGGAGACACATCCTTTTTGTTTCATACAGCTGAGCGCGGGGAAAAAAGTACCGTAACTGCGAAATCTTCAGAGCTAAAATTATTTTCTAGCTCTGATACAAAGAAACTAGAATTATCAGCTGCCGAAATGAAGGAAGAGAAATCTTCAAATAATAGCGTAAGAACTATCCTATTTTTCGGAATAATAGCGCTAGGTGTTCTGATGTTATTTGTCATTCTATTACCAAGGCTAGTCAATGCTAATGATTCCAAAATAATTGCAAAATGAATTAGGAGGTAATGTATATGCTTGGTCATTATTATGCACTCTTAGCAAAAAAGAGAGAAGATTTGCAGAGATTAATAACATGTCAGTCTTCTTTGCAGGGGAAACAATCTGAATATAATACGAATGAACACAAATGTTTGGAACCGGAACTAACATCCACTACTTGGCAAGGGAATCACGCAAATAAGTTTGACGATATACGGGAATCTGGCATTCACACTAGTTATGTAGATATATCGGGAACTCAATTTTCTAATGTATTTAGTGCTATTTCCGCGAAAATTAGTGAATTGAATGCAGAAATTATATCGATTCAACAGATTATCGCCAATATTGAGGCAGAACAAGCAAGGCAAGCTCAAGCGAAAGCATACTAACTTGCAAGGGGGAGAAATGTTATGTCTACAGAAGTTAAAATCGTCTATGCAGATGTAGAAAATCAGCTTGGAGAAATGACTGGTGCAGTTAATCTACTCAATCCAAAAGCAGAACCACCTATTAGTGGAAATACCCTAGATGTTGTTACAAAATTTAATGAGTTATCCTTAAAATTGGATCAATTACTTGTAAAATATCAAACATTGTCGACTGGAAATATTCAAACAACTTCTGCTTCTATTGACTTTATGGAAGAGTCCGATCAAAAAATATCAGCAGCGATGCAATGCACAGTAAATGGAACTAGTGTGGTGGCGAGATGAAAACACTAAGCATACAACCATTTCATGAGGGACTTCAAGGGAATATTAATATGCTGTCAAGACTAGAAGGGGAAATTAATGCGATTCAAACTGCGGTTCAAGGCTTAGTTATGATGGAGGAAACGCTTAAAGGAGAAGGTGGTAATGCAATAAGATCATTCTATAATGATTGCCATCTCCCCTTTCTACATTTCTTTTTAACATTTAAAGGCCTATTTAATACGACCCTTACTACGATGAATTCCGCCTTGGATACTTTAGAACCAGATGCTAATGGCTATATTCGACAAGCATATCTGGAAGGAGAAGTAGAAGATGGGCTAAACGAAATTTCTCAAGTAACCACTAGTTTAACGGACGAATCCAATAGTATTATCAATTCTGTTTCCGATATAGTTCCACTGCCACATTTAGACGATAGTGGTGTGCAAGAAGGTGTAACTAGCGCTAAAACATCTAGAAATAATACGGTTTCAGATTTAAATGAATTCGATTTGTCTCAAACCAATGCACTGCTTCTTATAGAGGCAGCCATGTTAAATATGGAAGCATGGCTAACAGATATGGAGTATTTAATGGAAGAAGGATTAACGGATGTTAACTTCCCAGCCGATAGTTGGAACTCAGTGCAAGATGCAACGCCGATTGGTCAATTTTATTTGCAGCATCAAATAGACATGTTGGCCTCAAATCCACGAGTAGAAGAAAATGGTGTGGAAGTGTCAGCCCCTGCTTATACAGAAAAGAGTTTATGGGAAGGTATTATGTCCACTGTTGGTGTTAATATTAATGATTGGAAAGAAAAACCTACTAATGCAGCAGCTAGTTTATTAGCATTTTCTTCCTCTGGGCATGTAGCCTATAAAGATGTTAGGTTAGCTTCTAAAGGCTTCGGCATAAAAAGAGAGACAAGAGTAACGAAACAAGGTGTCTCCAAACCAGTTCTAAAACTTGACGAACCTCAATTAATAAAAGTAAAAAATAAAACCTATTCTGGGGCTAATGCGACAAACTATGAAAAGATTTTCAAAAGAGTTGACCCAGCGACAAATGTAAAAGTCGCATTTCGCTATTCTACCAATAAGCTTGGATATGTTGGTGTATTTGCTACAGTAGGCGGAGATATTATTCATGGTGTACAAAACAACGAATCAGCTAGTCAAATAGCTGGTAATGTAACTGGAGATGTAGCGGTAGCTGGTGTTTCTATTGGAGCTTCCGCTTGGCTCGGAGCGCAAACAGGTGCAGCTGCCGGAGCGTTAGGAGGACCAGTTGGAGTAGTAGCAGGTGCTGTAGTGGGGTTAGCTGTTGGTGTAATCGTAACCACGGCTATGAATGAAGTAAAAATATTTGATGTAAATAATGATGGACAAAAAGATTCTATAGGAGATGCGATTAAGATAGGAACTAAAGGGCTAATCGACTCTGTATCTTCTTGGTTCAAATAGTTAGGAGAGAATTCTAATCGAAAAAGATAAAATGGACAAAATTTTTTCATCGTATTTAAAATTTGAATCACCAACACGAAATAAACAGAGTATTATTGGTGATTTTATTGTACTGTTATATTTAATAGGGATTCTACCGATTTTAGGAGTTCCTTTCTCGCTGCCATTTTTCTTAGCAGCTATTATTCCAGCCATAATGATAACGTTATGGGGAATGGTTTATATAGTGGACCCTTATAAAAATGAAAAGAGCTATTATTTGTTTTTAGGGGTGTATGGTATTGTCAATACATACGTTTTTTTCATTCTTGTACAGAAACTGTTGTACGTTAATATTGGAGCATCAGGACCAGCAGCATTCATATTCAGCTTATTACTATTTATATTATTAATATTTGGAATGAATTGGATGAATTGGAAGGCACTTTATAGCGGTACTTATTATAAGCTTCAGCAAAAAACAAAAATCCCTGTTGGCTGGGCAGCTCTATCAGGAGTTTCATATGTATTGGGACAGTTTATCTTATCACTTATCTATACTGACTCCGGTATAAGTATACTAATCATTGTCTGTCTTTCGATAATATCACTATATCCAGCGTTCTTATCAATTAATATTCATCGATATTTTTTCATTAAAAAAAATATGGACAAAGTAAAGCAAATGTTTCCGGAGTTTGGATTACCAAAGGATGAGAGGTATACGAAAAAGAAGAAAAAGAAGAAAAAGAAAAAGAGGAACAATAACAATAAAAAAAATAATCTGGAGTTGTAGTTAGAAGAGAATTCCAATAGAAATAAAGAAAGAAGGGAAAATAATGATTCCCACATTTACAGTGCAAGATATTTTTGTAATGATGCAAACGTTAAATACGAAAACTTTAATAGGATTCTCTAATCCCTTCGAACATCTAACAAAGTATGAAGTGGAAAGAGAGTGGGAGAAAACCTATAAAAAACTTCATAAGTTAAATCTAATTGACTTAGTCAATAAGGAAATAAAATTAGAAGAAAACTTTGGAGACGCTCTTTGGATCATGTCACGTACTAATATGGTTGTCGAGATTATAAAAGATGGGGCTCAAAAAAGTTATTTTTATTTTAGTAAAGACCATGTAGTGGAATGCAAAGAAAAAGATGACAGTGAATATACATTATATGTACATGGAACACCGGACCATGTTTGGAATAATGTCATTTATCCTCGAATGCTTGTAGGTGTAGAGAAGCAGTCTGCTAGTGAGGGTGAAACAATCCTTTTACCTAGTTCTTCCTATAATTCGTGGGTAAAAGCACGTTCGATAACGGATGTACAGAGCCTAGAATCTATCAATTCGGGTGAGATTTGGAAGAGTGTTAGTAGTCAGTTGGATGCTGCATTAAAAAGTATGGTACATAATAATCGATTAATGGTATTTTTTAAAGAGGATAATCATTGGGTTATCGAAGGAATGCATGTGTTGACTTCACCTAGAAATAATTGGACATTCAAAATGGTGAAAAAAGACAATAAAGAGTTATTGGAAGGAAAACAAAGTTCCAATTTGGAAATTGTTTCAGAAATCTTAGATGTGTTAGTAAGGATGCAAAATCAAAAAACAACACTTTATAAGTGATGTAGAGAAATCAAGCACCTTTTCGCAAGTTGAAAAGAGTGCTTGTTGTCTATGGAGTAATATTTGTTTTATTCTTTTATGTATTATATTAACCCTCCAACAATACTAATAATAATTCTTTTGAGTGGGGAGTGTATCAATGGCTTGTAAGCTGAGTGAACAGGATTTTGAAGTCCTAAAAGAGCCTCTTAAATCAGGAAGACAGTCACCTGGTTCAATAGCTGGAGCACTATTTTTAACTATATTTCTACAGGGAATTTTATTTTCATTAGAGTATTTCTTTGTAGGAGTTAACACTACCTATCCATATAAAGATGAAATACTTTCAGTTCATTTATGGATAACTGGTGTATTAATTTTGTTTTCTCTTCTTTATTCTATTCCTGCAATATATAAAAGAAGCGACAAAATGCAGTATTTTATTTCCATTTTAGTATCACAAAATTTATTTTCTGTTAGCTTTTTAATCTGTGCATTATTTTTGATAGGAAATGACGATGGAAGTGGAACAAAGGAAAGCTCAGAATCTCTACTAAACTTTACCTATGTAACGCTTGGAATTGGGCTGTTGGTCTTCGTCCTCACATGTATTCGTTTCTATATTTTGTTACAAAGAGGGGAGTATAGAAAAGGATCAAAAAAAGAAGAACTTCGTGGACGGTTTGAAGTGAAATCATATATACCTGCCGCTACTGTTGCAGGTACAGGCTTGGTTTTTGTCATACAATATATTGCTAGATTATCTACACTCAATGATTTAAATATGATCATTTTCATTTTTATAGGTATAGGTTTATTTTTTACTATGTTATTTGTATTGCCAGAACAATTGGTGATATTATATTGTAAAATTCGTTTTCAAAGTTTTAACTTCAATGAACGAGGTTATCTAAAGTAGAATACTATTAAATATTAGTTAGGGAAATCAGGCGCTTTTTTGTGTAATTAATCAAAGTTCCTGATCTCTCTAAAGTAGAACTTCTTATGTATTTTCATGAAGTATTTTGACATTTAATTTTTCTAATTGCGCTAGGTTGATTGTATAGCTGTTTTCGGTCTCTACAAATATTCCGCCATCAACTTTATTTCTTTCAGCTGTACGGATATCTGTATTCGTTTCGAATATCAGATTATTACCACCTTTAAATTTCAGGTAAAATTTATACTTTTTCAATTCACCAGTATTACGCAATATTCTCCCTCCTTTAACGGAGTATAGCATTTGTCTATCTAAAGGTTAATAGATAAAAGATAGTTTTATTGGGTATATAGTTTATGAGACTTAATGAGGATACCTTTCTTATAGAATAAATTAGGTGATATTACTTAAGTAGTATATAATGAAGGGATGCTGAAAATACTGAATTAGAGAATATAAAGGAGTTTGATCATATGGGAAACAATACAATAAAAACGGAATTACCAGAGAATTATGAAGAACTAAAAAAGGCAGCTAATCGTACTGCAAGCTGGAAATCGCGTTACGATGCAGTAGTTGAATTAGGGAAGTATAACCATAGTCAAGTGAAGGATATATTAAGAACAAGACTTGCAAATGATCCGGTATATAAAGTACAAGAGGCTGCTTTCCAAAGTTTATTGGATTTTGGAGAAGAAGCACAATTACCAAAGCGCAAAAAGTTTGAGTTAGTTAAAGGAGCAAACAAAGTGTTTGTTCGCGTTAAAAAGAGTTTGCCTAAAGACCATACATTTGAAGAGTTTTTAACAAAGTTAAAGAGAATGCGTATTGATGTATATGATACGTATGAAGGTGACAAAGGCGATGAATTCAAAACTTGGTTAGAAAACGAATGGTCTAACTTAAAATAATTTTAAATACAAAAAAGCAATTGTCTTCATAGGCAATTGCTTTTTTCGTGCATATAAATTTATTATTTATACTTCTGAATTAAGTTAAATTCGGTAATAAGATTAAGTTTTTATAGAAAATAATTTAGTAAATAATAAGTATAAGTAATAATAATCCTTATTAGATTGACAGTTAATAGGGTAGCGCATATATTTTAAATAGATAGTTAGTAATGATTGGAGAGAATATCATGGGGAAATTATGGGATACACCTGAGAAGCTGCGTACATTGCTATGTGAATTGGTTAGTTGGGATAGTATTACTTTAACAGAAGGTGAAAGAGCATTTGCACCAAAATTAGTGAATAAGTTAGGGGAACTTCGCTATTTTCAAGACCGTCCGAGTTTATTACAAATGCATGATGCGGGTCTAGGAAGACAAGTAGTGACGGCATTATATAAACATCCTGAGGCGACCGAAACAGTTGTATTGATCAGTCATTTTGATACAGTTCAGACGGAAGAGTACGGAGTATTACAGCCGCTTGCGTATTTCCCTGAAGAGTTAACAAAAAGATTGATGGAAAACCCGGAAGAGTTACCAGAAAGTGCTCGTGCGGATTTGGAGACTGGTAAATATTTGTTTGGTCGCGGTACGATGGATATGAAGATGGGTCTTGCCTTACATATGCAGTTGATAGAAAAAGCAAGTGTCGAGGAGTGGCCGATTAATCTTATTTTGACAACGGTTCCAGATGAAGAAGTCAATTCTGCTGGTATGCGTGCTGCTGTTACACATTTAGTCCGAATACGGGAGGAATTCAACTTAACTTATAAGCTATTTTTAAATAGTGAACCTTCCTTTTCTCAAAATCCTACTGATATTGCAGAATATATTTATACAGGGACGATAGGCAAAATTATGCCTGCTGCTTTGTTTTATGGGAAGGAAACACATGTTGGGGAACCTATGAAAGGTATGACTGCCAATTATATTGCATCTTTCTTAACACAACGTATGGAATGGAATGATTTATTCCGGGAAACAGATCTTGGAGAAAGTACGCCGTTACCTGTTTCATTGCAGCAAAAGGATTTAAAATTATCTTATTCTACCCAAACACCGTATCGTGCCGTTGCATTATACAATGTGTTTTTACTAAAACGTACTGCATCGGAAGTAATGGATCTGTTTGAGGAAGTAACAGAAGGTGCCATGAAGGCATTGAATGAAAGTTATTCCATGATTTGTGAGCGTGAACAAGTAACAGGTGTGGGACAAGTGAAAGTTATACGTTATGCAGAACTATTAGCATACGCAAATAAAAAGTTGGGCATCGAACAAGTGGAACAGCTTAAAGCACAAACACTTTCTAATGAGGAGTGGGATGATAGAGAAAAATCACTTCGTATCGTAGATGATCTGATGATCCAGTGTCAAGAGCTTGCACCGGCAACAGTAATCCTATTCGCGCCACCTTATTATCCGGCAGTGAACACATCAGATAATCCAGTGATAAAAGATGCAGTAGAATTGATGCAGCAAGCAGGCCGATCGTTTAACAACAAAATTGATCAAATACATTATTTCAATGGAATTTCCGATTTAAGTTATGTCAATTACGTGGATGACGGCAAAGGTTGGACCGCATTTGAAAAAAATACACCTGTTTGGGGAGATACTTATGATATTCCTTTTAACGATATGGCGAAGCTAAAAGCACCTGTTTTGAATGTTGGACCATTCGGTAAAGATGCGCACCAAAAAACCGAGAGACTTCATGTTGACAGTGCATTTGTGGAGATGCCCGAAATGCTAGAAAAATTGTTGAAGAGTTTGTATTAAGAATACAAAAAAGACTTCCCCCAAAAAAGGAAGTATAAGACTGTAGACAAACTCAATTTTAGGTGTATAGAGTTGAATATTAAACTCGGCAAGAACCACCACTTCGCTTTCCGTGGGCTTGGCTTCAGCCTCCTCGTCACTACGAAAACATATGCTCCTGCGGTTACTCGTCGCAAAGACATTGGTCAAACAAAGTTCGACCAATGTCTTTCCTGCGGGGTCTTCAGCTCAAGCTTTTCCCACTGGAGTCTTCGTGGTGGACCTTGCCTTATAAACAGTTCCAATAGAGTATTCAATATCTTACTTTTAATAGGATGAATAAACATCCTTAGGAACATTTATTATTATTCATAACCGTTTATAAAAATACCTTTGTCGTCAAGAGACATCCTAAAAAAGGAAGTCTTTTTTATTTGCACTTGTTAGCTGATTACTTTCGGATATAAGATACGTGTATGCTATCGCTACAAATTTACTCACAAAAGAGATTATTTACTTTCGAAACGAAAAAAACTGTTATATTTATGACTGGTGGCTAATTTGCTAATTGTATAACTTATTAGACTTTTTTGTATTTTAATAATATTTTGTTTATAAATATGTTGAATATATTGGTTTTTTTGGAGATAATGAAACTAATAATTTTTTACGATAGGAGTAATTGGATGGAAATAACAATAAGAACTAATTTAGAACATAAAAATAGAGCAAATGATTATGTGCATGAAGTATTCGAACTAGTCAAGAATAGAAATCAAGGGGAAAAGGAATTTTTACAGGCAGCACGAGAAATCTTTGATTCACTACGACCTGTATTTCTAAAGCATCCCGAATATATACATAATGGCATTTTAGAACGCATAACGGAACCTGATCGAGTTATTACGTTTCGTGTTGCATGGGAAGATGACACTGGAAAAGTCCAGGTAAACCGTGGTTTCCGCGTCCAATTTAATAATAGCTTGGGGCCATATAAGGGAGGAATCCGTTTTCATCCAACGGTAAATAGTAGTATTATGAAATTTTTAGCTTTCGAGCAGACATTTAAAAATGCTTTGACCGGACAACCGATAGGGGCAGGTAAAGGTGGATCGGATTTCAATCCTAAAGGGAAGTCGGAACGTGAGATTATGAGATTTACCCAAAGCTTCATCACCGAGTTAAGCAAATATATCGGACCTGATATGGATGTTCCGGCTGGAGATATCGGTGTTGGAAAAAGAGAGATTGGTTATATGTTCGGTCAGTATAATCGTTTAAAAGGTGGTTACGAGGCAGGAGTGTTCACCGGAAAAGATCCAAACCACGGTGGGAGTCTAGGTCGTAAAGAGGCTACAGGTTATGGGACAGTCTATTTTGTAGAAGAAATGTTGAATGCAAAAAACGATACCTTTGAAGGAAAAAAAGTAGTCGTTTCCGGATCTGGGAATGTTGCAATATATGCTATGGAGAAAGCTATAGAGCTTGGTGCAGTGGTATTAGCGTGTAGTGATTCAAGTGGATATATTTATGATCCTCAGGGGATTGACGTAGAGACGGTTAAACAGTTAAAAGAGTTGGATAGTAAGAGAATTCAGGAATATATAAAGACTCATCCAAATGCAGTCTATCATGACGGCTGCACAGACATTTGGTCAGTAGCCTGTGACATTGCATTACCTTGCGCCACACAAAATGAAATGGAAAAAGAAGATGCTTTGTTGTTAATAGAAAATGGAGTAAAAGCAGTAGGGGAAGGTGCTAATATGCCTTGCACCGAGGATGCAATTCTTGCCTTCCAGGCAAATGGGGTATTATTTGCTCCAGCTAAAGCAGCAAATGCTGGCGGCGTTGCAGTTTCCGCAATGGAAATGTCACAAAATAGCATGCGCTTATCGTGGACTGTGGAAGAAGTAGATGAAAAACTGAAACAGGTAATGAAGAATATATATACAAGTTGTTATAGTGCTGCAGAAAGTTACGGCCATCCAGGTAATCTGGTTATAGGAGCTAATATTGCTGGTTTCCTTAAAGTAGCGGACGCAATGGTAGCACATGGCATTCATTAATCAAAACAAAAAGGGGCAACTCGAATAGAGTGTTGCTCCTTTTGCATATTTAGCATTGGTTATTACTATGACAATAAAAATAGTTGTGGTTAATGTAGTAATAAGACCTTTCGGAAATCGGATATTATTATTCAACGATGGATGGAGGAATTAGATATATTGCTTAACGCTATAAGAAATAAAGAAAAGGTTGGTCTCGACAAAGTCGCGACCAACCTCTTTAAAAACCTTACGGAAAACCTGATTAAAGCTTAAATTTATTAACAATCTGATTTAATTGATGTGCAATATCATTTGTCTCGTTTGAACGAAGGGCAATCTCATCAATGGAAGCAGTTGTTTCTTCTGTTGCTGCTGAAATGGATGTAGTAACTTGCTCAATTTCTCTTATCGATTCCGTAAGTTGCGTGATTAACTCAACAACCTGTTTTGAATTATCCGCTTCTATTGTTGTCAGCTCTGAAATCATTGAAATCTCTTCAACTGTAATGGCAACGGCTGTAGAAATATCACTTAATGATTGAGAGGTCTGAAGAACAGTAGAAGAGCCTGTTTCGATTAACTTTGTACTTTCTTCAGTAGATTCTACTACTAACTTAATACTCTCTGTAATGTCTTTTATAATTGTTTCTACTTGATCAACTTCGTTATTGGATTGTTCAGCTAGTTTTCTTACCTCCTCAGCGACTACAGCGAAGCCTTTTCCATGCTCACCTGCACGAGCTGCCTCAATCGAAGCATTAAGTGCCAGTAAATTGGTTTGTGCTGCAATTGCTGAAATGGATCCAGTAATTTGTTGAATCTGTTTTGTTGCCTCATTTAGACGGCCAATTGTTTCACTTGTTTCAATAGAAGCAGTTTTGATTTTATCCATATCATGACTAATCTCACTTGCACGTGTCAGACCTTCCTTGGCGGTGTCCATAGTTGTTTTGGAATTTATGACCGTTGAATCTGCTCGATCTTTTGAAACTTGTAAACCTTGTGCGAGATTTTGCAAGATTTCGGATGAACGTTCTGCAGTAATCGTACCATCAGATACCGATGCGGCAGTTTCACTCATATTTGTAGATACTTGATGAACAGCATCCTTCATCTCATTAAGAGAGATAGAGTTATTCTGGACATTATTCGTTAATTGTACAGATGTCGTTTGAATGGTTCCTATAATTTCTCTTAGATTCGACGCTAATGTATTTAATGTTTTACTTAAATCTCCAACCTCGTCTTTACTAGTAAAGTTGGTGTCCTCGACTGTTAAATTTCCTTTTGCAATTTCGCCAGCGTGTGCAATAAGTGCTGAAAGTGGTTTTGTTTTTCTTCTTATTAAATATAAAGTAATTAATGATGCTAAAATCAGTGGAATCAAACTAAGAAGTATTCCCTTACTAACTACGTCCCATGTACGATCTGATACAATAGATGCATCAAAATCAATAACACTTATAGCGATAATATCCTTTGAAGGATCATGATCTTCAAAAATAGGTGCATATCCAGATAGTCTTTCTAAGTCAGCAAATTCATAAGCCTCTGAATAAGTAGAATGTTGCATTTCTACTAGCATTGCAACAGCTTCTTTATCTATGTAAAACTGATCTCCGGCTTTGAACCCATCTTCTTTTAAATTGTCATCCATAGCGAGTAGTTTACCATCTAAATCTATAATGTACTGCGTTTCAAAGATTTCTTTATGAGCAGTAGTCCAATTTAGTTGTTCCCCAACACTTTTAATTGCTGAAGTATCTCCTGCTAGAATCTTTTTAACATCATCCGGTTGGATTAACCCAGTTGTGATATTGGCACATCCATATGCCTCAATACCTGCTGCTTTATATAACTCGTTATAAGCAGTGTTGTACGTGGCAACGGAAGTGATTAATAGCATAGAAGCAATTATACCAACAATGATCATTCCTAGATGAACTGTTAAATTATTTTTCATTTTAAACTCTCTCCTGTCTAACTTTCCAACTTATATAACATTTATAACATAATAATAGGAATAAAGATATAGCAATATAAGCGTAATTAATGCGTAAATGTGACTAATTACCTTCCATTTTAATTTAATAAGATAATTCTTTGTCTTTTTAACAGGTGAACTATTATAGGAAACCAAGACTTAATTTATAAATTGATTTAGAAAAAGTTGAATCTATTATAATCGAAATGACATAAACTCTGTAATATTATTGTTACACAACTGTAAAGGTAGTTTTGTTTGAAAGGTGTTAGTATGGGTATAGAGAAATTTTCAGACATGAAAATAAATTTTAAAATCACATCTTTGGGGGAACATAAATTTTGACTTCTTTGTTTAAAAAAATCATTACAATCTTTAGTTTAACTGTAGTTTTAGCCGCGGGAACATTTGCAGGAAATACAGAAGCAGCAAGCACTGTAGCATCCAATGAAATAGTATCGAGTGCGAAAAGTTTAGTAGGAATTAAATATCGTTATGGTGGAACAACGAAGGCTGGTTTTGATTGTTCAGGTTATATCGGTTATGTTTACAAAAGTAAGGGAGTTAACTTACCAAGAACAGCAGCAGGAATGTACAACTCAGGGAAAACAGTAAAAAAAGCAAATTTAGCAGTAGGAGACTTAGTGTTCTTTAACACATCTGGTAAAGGCGTATCTCATGTTGGAATGTACATAGGTAGCAATAAATTTATTCATGCTTCAACTTCTAAAGGCGTTCGAGTAGATAAGTTAAATGATCCTTATTACTGGGGAAAAAAATATGTTGGTGCTAAAAGAGTAGCAACTGTTACAGTAGCAAAAAAATAATCAAAAATTATACAATCGTTCCGGCAAATGCTGGAACGGTTTTTATGACTTTTTAAGAACTTTGGAATCTCTTGAATAGTTCTTTCATAGTTTAGGGCTAGTCAAATTTAATAATAATAATAAAATCCCCTTCGTTACTAACTAATTCAGTAACGGAGGGGATTTTTCATTCATATAGGTAAGTATGTTGAAACGGAAATCATCGGTATCACTAAATGTGCTCCTACTCTAATTCTCAATTAAAATAGAACATATCATCACGATAATTTTGTTTTAAATCAGATTCTAAGAAATTTAAATAGCGAACTAGAAGCTGAGAAGCTTTACCTCTAGTCAAAACTTCATTTGCATTAATACGATTTTTCTTATCTGGATCAATTAAACCAAGTTCACTAGCTATATAAATACTATCTTTAGCTTGTTTTGGAATTTTATTGTCATCAATGAATTTAGTTTTATACCCAGGAATAGGTGCACGACCTTCCAAGCCTAGAGAACGTACAATAATTGTAACGGCTTCTGCGCGTGTGATAGAATCATTTGCACCAAAACTAACTTTGTTCTTGGGACTGACAATTCCTTTATCTAAGGCACTTTCAATATAACCATAGTTTAAATCTTTAACATCTAGGTCATTAAATAATGGTTTTTTTGTAGTTTTTTTCTTCGTTGTTTTTTCTTCAAGTACCCGTAAATCTACCGCTTTAGCAACGCCTATTGTAAAGAGATCCTTTTTCATAGCAGCATCAGGTGAGAAGAAATTGCTTGATTCATCAAGAATACCTAATGAATAAAGTTTTTCGATATTGGGCTTGGACCAATGTTTTGCAATATCACGGAACTTTGGAACTATCAGACGCTCTATAGTTGGAGACTTTTGCTTACTTAATTTAATTGTACCGCTGCCAACGTAGTAAGGAAAACTATAATCATATTCTGAAATAATATCGGAAGTGCTGACCACAGAGTTTCCACCAACAAAGCTTGAAAGAGAAGGAAGATGAGTTTCATAATTTAGCTCTTTCGATTTACTGTCGGATACTTTACTAGTAACAAAGCCAGTACCGGATGGAGTCACAATTTCATAATCTATAAATTGAGTATCTGTTGATCCCCAAAAGTTTTTATAACCAACATTTTCACCTGTAATATGAACTGTTATCTCTTCTTTTATGTTATTTTTACCACTTTTATAATTTTTAAGGTAAATCTTTCTTGCGATAATATTTCCTGAATAGTAGTCAGTAGCAGGACGATTATCTATTACTGAACCTTGAGAGAATTGGTAGTCATCTAATGTGAAAGTAGTCTTGTCTGACATAGTTACTTTTTCACTGTAACTTTTTACTGTTGTATTTGATGTTGTTTGGCTTTTCACTATATGCTTGGTTAAATCAGAAACGTATACAACATTACGAGTCAGTTTATCACCTGCACTGTTAGCCAACGTAAATTTATATGTCGATGTCAGAGTATCTTTGTTTTCCTTTTCAGTTACAGTTGCTTTACCTGTAAATTTGATGGGATAACCAGTTAAGAAAAATACTTCTTCATATTCATATTCATCCATTACCCCACCATTATATTCGGGTACTTTCGCACTTGCTATGGGTGCGATGGCAGTTAACATTAGTATAATTACGAGTAAAGTGATAGAAAGTCTTTTGGTAAATTTATTCATTGAGTTTAATTCCTTCTTTCCTAAAACTATCCTTTTAAACTGTTTAAGTTAGTCGACTAAAATAAGATGTGCTTGTGAATAAAATGAATCGTGAATGATAAATAACCGATCATTTTCTTGAATTTCAAGGGAAGAGATAACTTTTCCTTCTTTGATAAAAGTAGTATTAGATGTATTTAAAGAGTTATAATAATCATACTTTTGCCAACTACCTGCGTTAAAATAACTAACATTGTTTAGACTTAGCCAATTATAAGATGAACTATTTAAGCGACCAGTTAAAAATGTTGTAGCTGGGCCATAAGTAGAACCAATAATTCTAGCTGCTACGACATGATTATCTTTTACGTAGAAATAAGCATATTTGCCGGTGCTATTTTTAAAGTCTGTAGTTAAACTATTTCCATTCTCTACAACAACAGAGTCATTACCAAATTTTAAGTTGGTTAAGCTCTGAGAATACCAATAATTATTTGTTAATAGATTTGTATTATTGAGTAGTAGTTGATAGGTTCCAACGGTATTAATTTGTCCAAAGTAGACAGAGTGATTGGATATATTGGGACTTTGGAAGCCGTTATTGTTAATATGAATGACATTGGCGTATTGATGTGTTGTCGTTCCGTTTGTGATTACATAAGCATCCCCGAAGGTTAATGCACTTGCATCAACTAAGCGGCCGTTACGAATGATTATTGTGCCGTCATGATAAGGAATATTTTTTGTGCTAGCTAAACTAATTCTCTTATTACTTGTATCAACGCTACTTAAATTCTCGTGTAAAGTTCGTTCACTCGTTTGTTTGATAATAATCTTTTGAATTATTTCTTCACCAGACTTCTCGGTTGTAACAAAGTATACTTCGTTATTTACATATTTATGAAGTTCATTAGGGTCAACTTTTTTATTTCCTGCGTAAATAGGGGTTTTAGCGGTAAAAGATTTGGATGTAATATTTCCTTTGTTATAGGATGATAATTGCCATTTCCAATTTAAAAATAGCATTTCATCTTTAATAACTAATTTCTTTTGTTTGGAATTTAGCTGCTGAATTGTTCCTTTATATAACTGTTCGACTTTAATACCATCCACAACAATTTCAATAGAAGAAAGCTTATCAGTTCCATCATTTTCTAGATAGAGTTTAACTCGATCTCCTTCATACAAAACACTTAAGTCTACAAGTTTATTCTCTTTGGAAATTTCTGTTTCTACGTCAATGTAATACTTAGCCTGTTGTCTATTTTTTAAGTTGAGAGTAATATACTGACCTTTAAGATCTATATTATTTATAGTTCCAGTAACATTACGACCAATTGAACTAGACTCACCTTGATCAATGGTAGTAAGTCCATTTAATTCTTGAACTTTTCGTAAATTTACGGATGCTTCAATCCACATACCTTCTTTGAAAGCACCAACAGTAGTTGGGGTAGAATTGACAAACAGAGGTACGTATTCATCGATATTTAGTGTGATGGTTTTACCTTCATCGTTCACTAAAGTAATTTTTGCTAATTGTTTTTCTGAAGTTTTATCTTCTAAAGTTATTTCATCATATGTAAAATTGACGAAACTTCCACTTATAAGAGAAGAAGCTTGCGTAGGTGACACGTTCGTAAAGCAGCTTACGATTAAAATTGTTAACAACATTATGTATGTAGTAGATTTGGACACCAATATACCTCCTTAGAATTTTATTTAGACCTACATATTTTATCGGTTAATAGTAATTATTTGTAATAGAAATGAACAAATATTATTGAAAAGAACATCACTGGTAAATATAAAAGTTAGATAGTTTTAAATTATTTGAAAATAGTTTTAAAAAGGTATTTCTAATTTACGTAAAAGTAGTATAATTGCATATAATATATTGCACACTTAAAATTGTCGCAATTTACTAATTTATTTGATAGGGGACAAACACCATGAATAGTCTAAAAATCCGTTTCACAGAAAATGAAATGAAAAATGAGAAAACACCAGCTGAGCAGTTAGTGTTCGGTACAAAATTTACAGATCATATGTTTGTCGCTGATTATACTGAAGGGACAGGTTGGCATGATCATCGAATTGTCCCTTATCAAGCCCTTACTTTAGATCCATCAGCATCCATTTTACATTATGGTCAAACAGTTTTTGAAGGAATGAAAGCATATCTATCAGAGGATGGAATTGTTCGTTTGTTTCGTCCAGAACAAAATATGAAACGTATGAATATTTCAGCTGATCGACTAAGTATGCCTCAAATAGAAGAGGAGTTAGCTCTTGAAGCTTTAAAACAGTTATTAGAAATAGATAAAGAGTGGATTCCTAAAGAGCCAGGTACTTCGTTATATATTAGACCTTTTATGATTGCAACAGAAGCGCATCTAGGAGTGTCCGCTTCTAAAACATATACATTCATTATTATTATGTCTCCAGTAGGATCTTATTATAAAGAAGGAATTCATCCAGTTAAGATTTTAGTGGAAAGTGAATATGTACGGGCGGTAGCGGGTGGAACTGGAACGGCAAAAACTGCTGGGAATTATGCTTCAAGTCTAAAAGCCCAGGAAGTTGCCGATCGTGAAGGCTACGCCCAGGTACTTTGGTTAGATGGACTAGAAAGAAAGTACATTGAAGAAGTAGGAAGTATGAATGTATTCTTTAAAATCGATGGCGAAGTAGTTACTCCAGCCTTAAATGGAAGTATTTTAGATGGGATAACGAGAAAATCCATCATTGAATTATTAAAATACTGGGGTGTCCCAATTACTGAACGCAAAGTTTCAATGGAAGAAATTCGTGAAGCGTTCTTGAACGGAAAACTGGATGAGGCTTTTGGAACTGGAACTGCAGCTGTAATTTCCCCAATTGGAGAATTACGTTGGAAAGGGGAATTGTTCTACGTAAATAACGGAGAAACAGGAGAACTTTCACAAAAACTATATGAAACACTAACTGGTATTCAAAGAGGCGTTATTGAAGATCCATTTGGTTGGGTTGTTGAATTAAAAAAATAATATTTCGTTGTCGCTTCTCTTAACGGAGAGGCGATCATTTTATGTTGGCAGAATGGAGAATACTGATGAAACCACTAATAGGCATATGTGCCAACTATTTATCCGATGATGCAATAGGACTAGCAGCTGGCATTGGGGCGAAATATCAAGAATGGCAGTTACTAGCGGATGATTATATTGTAGCTATTGAAAGAGCCGGAGGGGTTCCAGTTATTTTACCGATCACTAGAGAAGTAGAAACTTTGATGCCACTCCTTCAGAAGTTGGACGGAATACTATTTTCTGGTGGTTCTGATATTGATCCGAATTTATACGGAGAATATCCGAAATTTGGTTTAGGAGCTATTGAACCACGCAGAGATGCTCATGAGATCAGACTGGCTCAGATTGCTTTAACGAAGTTAAACATACCGGTACTGGGCATATGTCGTGGAATGCAATTGCTTACAGTAGCAACAGGAGGCAAGCTTTATCAGGATTTAGCATCTCAAAAACCAGAAGGAATTAACCACTCCGTTCCAAAATCCATCAGACATCATGCATTTCATCCGGTTAGGATGGAAGTTGGTTCTGTATTGTATAATATTTATCAAGGTGACGTTTTGACAGTAAATAGTTTCCATCACCAAGCAGTAAAAGAGTTAGGGCAAGGTTTTAAAGCAACAATGATTGCTCCTGATGGAATTATAGAAGGGATGGAATGGGAAGAGTCAAACCGATTTGTTGTAGCCGTACAATGGCATCCCGAAATGATGGAAGAAAAAGTGGATAAAATCCGACCGATTTTCACTGCATTTGTTGAGGCTAGTAAAATGACGGCCGAAGTTAACGAATTAGTAGCATTAGTAGAGACTATAGCATAATGATGAAGAAAGTCCTCCCTACGTCATGCTATATGGACGATGGAAGGATTTTTCTACTTCAATTTGAACAGTTTCACAGTACATAGTATAAGTTTGCATTTTTAATTCAGGATACTTTTTTATTAACGAATTTAGTAAATGCGTATTAATATAAGAAGGTTTTCTTATTTTCTTATCCGTATAAAATATAAAGGAACTATAAGGGTAGTTTGCCAATCCTTCTAGGATAGCTCTTTGTGTATAAAGATGATTTCGATGAATATACTTACTAGCTTTTAATAACTCCTTCGCATCAGAAATCATATTAGTGTAATATCTAGTTTCAAATAACTGATCAGAGTATTTATATTTACGCTTAAAATAGGATGAGTATTGTTGATTAATGAATATTAAAACTTCAGAAAGTGGGATTATGGGAGAACGTATTAATAAATGGTAGTGGTTATTCGTAAGAGAGTAAGCGATTATAGTAAAAGTGTACATATTATTTGCCTGGTATAGCGTTGTAGTAAAGAATATGAAATCTTCTTTGTTTTTAAAAATATTTTGCTTATTATTGCCACGCATCGTAATATGATAAAATATTTCTGGTTGCCATACTTTTCTAATATTACCCATTTAAACCTTCCCCTCCTCTATATATTGATAACACTATAATTTATAAAAGCTTAAAAGACAATTGTCATAATTTGTGGTTTTAAGCAACAATTTCATTTCCACCTCAAAAACAGACTCAAAACTTCATTTATCTCAAATTTAAAGCCTCAAAATAAAATTCTTTAATAGTTCTCTATATGACAAGTAAACTAATGGAGTCAGTTATTATCGCATGATGTAGAAACTACATTGCCTTTGTATGATAAAATAGGGGGAAAAGGAGTGTTTATATGAAGGACAAGGTGTTAATTGTAGAAGATGAAAAAAATATTGCACGTGTTCTTCAGTTGGAGTTAGAATTTGAAGGATATGATGTAGATATTGCATATACAGGAACTGATGGATTGATCAAATATCGGGAGCAGCAATGGGATTTAGTTTTACTCGATTTAATGCTTCCAGGTTTAAATGGCTTAGATGTATTGAGACGAATCCGTGCTACAGAAGACGAAACACCAGTAATCTTATTAACAGCAAAAAATAATACAGAAGATAAAGTCACTGGCTTGGATCTTGGGGCAAATGATTATGTTACTAAACCTTTTGAAATTGAGGAATTACTTGCTCGTGTTCGCTCGGCAATTCGATTTACTAAAACATCGAGTGTAACTCCTGTTCAGGACGAGAATATTCATGTTTTTCATACGCTTTCACTGAATGAACAAACACGGGAAATTACTAATTCTGGAGAGTCTATCAATCTAACTCCACGAGAATATGACCTGCTATTATATATGTTGAAGCATCCTAACCAAGTATTGTCTCGCGAACAGTTGTTAGATGCTGTCTGGGGGTTTGATTATTATGGAGATACGAATGTTGTAGATGTTTATATACGTTATGTTCGGAAAAAGTTAGAAGAAAAACAACAATCTTCTTTAATTCAAACAGTGCGGGGCGTCGGATATGTGTTGAAGGAGCAAAAGAATGAAGCTTAAAACGAAAATACATCTATTCTCTACCCTATTGACGTTCCTAATCATAGGATTAATGAATATAGGTGTATATTTTTTATTTGAGGATATGGCCTATGATTCGGAATATACCCAGTTTAACTCGGATGTAGATGAAATGATCCAGGCATTAAGTAAAATGCAAGAAAAGGACGATCCTGCAACTATTTTACGTACTTATATTCCGCCTAATGGTGGGATTCGCATCTTAAATAGTAAAGAAGAGCTGCAATTAGTTGTTCAGTCCATTGAAGAAATAACAAATTATCAACCTAACTTTGAAGATGGTGAACGTTACTCAATTGGTATGCTCAAAGGGTCTCCTGTTTTGACGATTAGCAAACCAGTTATTTGGTCAAATGGAGAAGTAGTAGAAGTTCAAACGATGAAACAATTATTAGAAGTAGGAAACAATCTAGACTTTCTTCGACTTATCCTACTTGGTGTCACCGTAGGTGGAATGCTATTAATGGCCTTATCAAGTGTTACTTTAGGAAAAATTATTACGAACCCAATTAGTAAATTAATCAATACAATGTCCCATAGCAGGATTTCAGGTAAATATGAAAAAATTACAGTCCACCCAAATCGAAAGGACGAAATGGCACAAATGGGCATCGCTTTTAATGAAATGATGGAGCAGCTGGAACAAAATTATAAAAAGCAGGAGCAATTTGTTTCTGATGCATCTCACGAATTAAAAACACCGTTAACAGTAATAGAAAGCTATGCAAAACTATTGTCTCGACATGGTTTCAATAATATTGAAATTGCGGAAGAATCCGTTCAGGCAATTATTAATGAAACTAGTAGAATGAAAGAAATGGTCTCACAAATGCTCGTTCTAGCAAAAAGTAACGGGAAACAACAACATAAATATGAATTAATAGATGTAAACATTTTAGTAACCGAAACTTTACAGTCGATGCGAACTGCATATGATCGAAATTTTCTTTTAAAAGGTGAAGGACCATTCTATATAAGTACAGATACTGAGCAACTAAGACAATTGCTTTTTATCATTTTGGATAACGCTCGTAAATACAGTGAAAAAGATATAAAGACAACTATTGCTGAAACTGATGATGGAGTTACTATTTCTATCATGGATTATGGTGATGGGATTCCGAAAGAAGACTTGGATCGGATTTTTGATCGTTTTTACCGAGTCGATGAGGCAAGAAATCGTAAAACGGGAGGTACTGGACTTGGTATGGCAATTGCAAAAGATATAGCAAACCGGCTATCTGCAACTTTAACCATTCAAAGTATGGTAGGATTTGGTACAACCATCCATATTTTTCTTCCTTCTAATCAAATTCTCATTGATTTTTAATGTTCGTCTATTAAGATGAGTTTGAGGAGGCGTGCGTGAATGAAGTTTATGAAGATGAAAAAGTTTTTTATCGTTTGTTTCGCTACATTGGGAATTATAGTAATTGTATACATAGTCAACATTGGCTCAGATCAATTGCCTATAACCGAAAACAATGTACGCACCCAACTCGAGCAAATGTATGATGCAGAAGTAGCAGAAGTGAAGAAAAATGAAGATGTTTATGAAGCTATTATCGCTAAGAGTGGACAAGTGTATTTGGTCGAAATGAATGCCTCGACTGGCCATGTGAATTCATTGGAACATACAGATGAGTTTATAATCCAGGAAGTACCACTAGAACCTTCAGTGACCTATGAAGAGATAGAAAATGATCATAAAGAAAATTCCAAAACATTAAAAGATTCGACTAAAGTAGAAATAGTTGAGAGTCATATAATTTCCTCTAATGGCACTACTAAATTAGTTATTATAGAAAAACCTAAGGGAACATCCTCCAACATTAAAGTGGTGGAGAACCCTAATATTGCTGAAAAGAAAAACTCAAAACAAACTTCAGTAGCTAAAGATACGAAAGCTGAAGAGAAACCAATGAAAGAAGTGTTTAAAGATGCTATTAAAGGAGTATTGGCAACTGAAAATACTAAAACAGTCGAAATTGTTAAAGAAGAAACAAAAAAAGATTTAAAAACAGAGGTAACCAATAAAACAGAGGTTCCAAAGACAGAAACTGCTAAAGCAGAAGTAAGTAAAACTGATTCAAGTAAAACTGATACAAGTAAGACAGAGGCAAGTAAATCAGATTTGGAAAAATCAGAACAGGCCACTAACAAACCATTAAGAACAGAAGCAGATAAATCAGAAACCTCTAAGAGTGAAACGACTGTAAAAACGGAAGTATCGAAAACAGAGACTTCAAAAACAGTTGTACAACAGAAACCTGAGACCAATGAAGTCACTGTAACAAAGACAGAAGAAAAGAAGACGGAAGTTACCGAAAAACCAGTTACTGTTCTAATTACAGTAGATGAAGCCCTAAAGATTGCTAATCAACAACTAAAAGGCATAGTAGAAAGTAATTCCTTCGTGAAGACCAATGAGGGTGGGTATTATTTAATAGTAATGACCGCTTCGAAAACAGAGGAAACAAAAGATGCTAATGCGAAGGATAAGAAAACGAAAGCAACAATTCAAGTTCATGCAATCTCTGGGAAAATACTTTCTGTGACTTGGGAATAATATTCTCATCAAATTCTAATAAAACTCTATTGGTATTCTCATTTAGTTACTATAATATGAAATTAACAAATGAATAGTATTTCAAGTTGTTGAACGAGTTTGAAGGAAACAAGTTCAGTCAACTAAGCATAATAGGGGAACGATCTTACGGCGATCAAAGCGATAAAACGAGCGAACGAAGGTACTAATGTTTACGGCGTAATAATATAATCCTTGTGCGATAACAAGGAGAAATACACCTCATTCTACAATTCCCCGTAGAATGAGGTGTTTTTTTATTTCTGAAAATATAGTAATGCAATTTCAAACATTTAAGTTCTAACCAAATAAAATTTTAGTGAATAAAAGGTACATAAACACACGTAAATAAAATACATTGAGCAATTAAACATGTCTGTCCATAAATAAAATACAAGTGCAAGCAAGTAACGATACGTAGAGGTGCTAGACTGTAGGTCTCCGAAAGCAGTATAAAAAAAGTTGTCTCCCTGTAGCTTTCAACAGGGAGACAACTCTATTACTTGCGTTTGTTACGTTTAGTTATGCGACCAAGTGCAAATGCACCGGCAGCAAGACCAATCATTGTATTAGTATTTTTATTGAAAACTTGTTTTACAACTAAGTTCATATTGGCTGGACGCTCTGCAAGACGACGCATGAAGTAACCGTACCAATCTTGTCCAAATGGTACGTACGTACAGAAGTTGTAGCCTTCGTTAGCAAGTTGTTGTTGCATCTCTGTGCGGAAGCCGTATAACATTTGGAATTCAAACTTATCATAAGGAATGTCATTATCTTTAATGAACTGTTTAATATGGTTAATCACATTATGATCATGAGTTGCAATAGAAGTAAATTTACCATTAAGAAGATGCCATTCAATAAGCTCTACATAGTTTTTATCAATTTCTTCCTTTGTTTGATACGCATATTCAACAGGTTCTTTATAAGCTCCTTTTACAATACGTAGGCGGAAGTTTTTGTACTTTTGAATATCTTCCTCTGCACGGTAGAAGTATGCTTGAATTACAGTTCCCACGTTATCATAGTTTTTAGAAAGCTCGTCCAAAATATCGAATGATGGTTGTAAATGTTTGGTAGATTCCATATCAATATTGATGAAAGTACCATATTTATGTGCGATTTCAACAATTTCTTTTAAGTTATTTAATGCGAAGTCATAGTCAATATCAAGTCCAAGTTGGGATGGTTTTAAAGAAATATGTGCATCCACTTGATGTTCTTCAATTGCCTCAATTACTGCGATAATTTGTTCTTTAGCAGCCAATGCTTCTTCTTTTACGAAAACAAATTCGCCTAAATTATCTACTGTACAAGAGATACCCATTGCATTTAGCTTTTTGATGCTTTCAATAGTCTCTTCAATGTTTGTCCCAGCAACAACATGCTGTGCTCCCATTTTTAAACCATATTTTTTTGCCGCACCATTTAATACTTGATTCTCCGACAAAGCCATAAAGATATCTTTTAACATTGTAATGCTCCTATCTCTGTTTTGATGCTTAGATTATACCACATTTAGTATACCTGATAGTATTCATTTAGCTGTTAAATCGACATATTTCTTTGAGTAAAAAGTTCAACCTCCTACTAGAAAAATATTTACAAAACATTAATGCTATTTATCAACAAATTATCTTGCCATTTACAAAATTGTAAGTTAACTTTGAGTTAGTGAGTAATTTTAGTGAATTTTCAATAATTACTTATATTAAATACTCTTTCAGGAGGCAGAATATGACGAAAAATAAGTTTAAAAAGTCTGCGGTAGCAGCAGTAATTGCAACATCATTATTCTCTGTTTCAAGCGTTTCATTTGCAAATAGTTCGCTACAAGAGGTAGTTGACAACGCAAGGAAAGACGTAAAGAATTCAGCTTACTCCTATGTAGTCCCAGCTCAAGCGGGAAAACTTGCGCCAAGTAAAGACTTATACCCAGCTTTGAATATTGCGAAAGCAAACTACCAAAAAGCAAGAAATGAAATTATTAAATCTACAGCTAAAAACAAAGATCTATTACTCAAAAATTTAGATGAATTATATAACGAACGAGTTGTTAAAGGAATAGTTCCTTATATCGATGCTTATAATTATGCGGACAAGTATTTAAATCCAATTATGAAAGAAATTGAACAGGCTGAAGCTAGTAAGGATTGGGATAAGTTAGAGAAGGCATACCATAAACTTTCTGTACAGTTAAAAACTCGTACTTCTATTTTGTATCGTTTTACAGGTAAAGCAGCTCGGGATCTATTACTAGACCAATATAAAGAGCCTGCAAATAAAAAACGTGACGAACTAATGCTACCGGTTACTATTTTTATGAAAACGAAGGAAGCAGAAGCCTATATAACTGCAAATAAAGAAAAAGAAGCTGTAAAAGTGCTTGAATCTATTAATCTATTAATAGAGAAGTTACCGAGTAATTCTACTTCACCAATTATTAAAGAATTACTAACGTATGTTGAGAATATTAGAGCTCAAACAAATACAAACTTCACATTATCTTTAATGCATGTTAATGATACACATGCCCGTACAACACAGGCACCTAAACGTTTAACAGCTATTAAAGAAGTGAGAGCTCAAAAACCTTCTACTTTACTTATTGATGCTGGAGATGTATTCTCAGGTACATTATATTTCAATGAGTTTAAAGGACAAGCAGATTTAGAGTTAATGAAGTTAATGGATTATGACTTAATGACATTTGGTAATCACGAGTTTGACCTAGGAAACGACACTGAAGGTCATAAAGCATTAAAAGAATTTATTGAGAAATCTAACTTCCCATTTGTTAGCGCAAATGTTGATTTTTCAAAAGATGCAAATTTAAAAGGATTGTTTAATGTAAAGGTTTCAGCAGATCCTAAAGATGGACAAATTTATAGCGGAATTATTAAAGAAGTAGATGGACAGAAAATTGGTTTATTTGGTCTTACTACTGCGGAGACTGCTACAATATCTAGTCCGAAAGACGTTACTTTTACAGACTATATAAAAGCAGCTCAAACAATGGTGGATGAGTTTGAAAAACAAGGAGTAAATAAAGTTGTCGCTGTAACGCATATTGGATATGATGATAATCCTACAGTAGACAATGATTTGTTGCTAGCAGCTGCTGTAAATGGTATTGATGTGATCGTTGGTGGCCATAGCCATACTAAATTAGAAAAACCTGTAGTAGTAGGAAAAGATAGCACTGGCAAAGAGAAAAATCCTACTATTATAGTACAAGCTTCACAATATAGTGAATTCTTAGGAACATTGGATGTGTCCTTTGACAAAGAAGGTAAAGTAGTAGGACAAGCTGGAAAACTGATTGAGATTAAAGATCAAGTAGAAGATAAAGCGGCTGCTGCTTTATTAAAAAAATACTCGGATAAAATAGATACAATCAATAAGACTGAAATTGGTGTAGTTGCAGAAGAAGAGTTGCAAACACCACGTACTGATGGAGATGATACAAAGCCAAGCGTTCGTAAAAATGAAACTGCTCTTGGAAATATTATTACTGATGGTATGCTGTCAAAGGCAAAACAATTCGATAATAAGGTTATTATGGCCTTCCAAAATGGTGGAGGTATACGTGCTGAAATTGGCAAAGGTCCAATTACAGTTGGAGAAGTAATAACCGTTCTGCCGTTCGGCAATACACTTGCTACGATGGAAATCACTGGAGCAGAACTAAAAGCTGCATTTGAAATAAGCTTTAAAACTTATCCAAAAGAAAACGGTGGATTCTTACACGTGGCTGGTGCAAAAATTGAATTCGATTCTTCAAAACCTGCTAATGAACGGGTAGTTTCCATTAAGTATAAATCAGCAGATGGCTCGTTGGTAGATATTAAAGATGATGAAAAATACATGGTAGCAACTAATGCATTTACAGCTAAAGGCGGAGATGGCTACGATGTATTTGAAAAAATCTATAAAGAAGGTCGAGTAACAGACCTGGGCTTATCAGATTGGGAAAATCTTCAAGAACAATTGAAAACTTTAAAAACAGTTAACAATAAAACAGAAGGTCGAATTGTTGACGTGAAAAAGTAAGATCTGTAAAATCCTATCGCTATTAATTTAGCGATAGGATTTTTTTATGGACAACTTTAAAAATATTACAATTATTAATTACCATTACTGTTATGTTACAGATCTGTGATTTTCGTTTATAGAAAAAGTGGTGGGGTATCAAAATGTTAATGTAATTATGATTTATATATGTATCGGTAATTCCTGGTTTATTAAGAAAGAGGAGGGATTTCATATGAAGATCAATACTTTTAAGTTAACAGCTGCAACGGCTCTATTATCTACAACAATTTTGGGTGTTCCTTTAATTGGAGAAGCTCATGTCAATGGAGAAGGAAGAGATGGTGGACACAAAGAAGGCAAAAGCTCTCACCAAATGATGGATCGCAAACAGGAGCGAAAAGAACAGCGACTAGGGACAAATCATAGAAACTACGATAACTGGGATAAAAAAGATGATTTAAAGTTTAATGATAAAAATATAAGTAATAAAATGTTAGATAAAGTTAAGAACAATTTAGGTGAAGGAAAAGATAAAGAAATTAATACTCAGAAAAAAGGTGATACCAAAATACAGAACAAGCCAGAAAAGGTGAAGTATGAACCAAAAGTTCCTCTGGTTACCTATACAGAGGCAGATGCTTATGGGAAGGATACTATTTTACCATTAATAGCTGGCTTGGAAACTGCTAAAGCAAATTTAGATTGGGAAACATTGGCTAAAAACTATCATTTATTATCAAATGAATTGAAAAAAGGCACGGAAGTCTTCTATAAAGTGGACGGAAAAGCGAACCGTAACAAACTAATTGCCACATATAAAGCTCCTGCACAAGAAAAGCGAGCTGAACTAGCTTTACCAATATCTATTTATATGGGTGTGGAAAATATAGAAGCAGAGTTAGAAACTGAAAATATCGGCGAAGTAGCTTTAAAAGTAAGAAAACTGAAAATGTTAATAGAAAAATTAGGTAATACTGAGAATAATGCACTACTTATCGATTTGGTTGCTAAAGTAAATACTTTAGAATCTAAAATTAATGCTAAGAACTCTATGAGTTATTATAAACCAGTTTCACTATAAATAATAAGGAAAAGATTAGACTACTGGAAAGATTGAAAGATTCCTCGAAGATATTTGAAAGCAAGTAGCAATTAAATGAGAAAAGTTAGGACTAGCCTATAAATCTCTATTAAAAAGGAAAATATACTTTAAATATCAAAATATTACTATTTTATATGTTATAATTTACTTATTAACTAGTGAAAGAGGTAAGATAATGAAAAAAATTATGTTAACAATAATTGCATTTACTTTAATGGCGATGTTTACTTTCAGCATTACATCAGAAGCTTCATCCACAAAAGTAATGTGGGGTAAAACGGAATTAAAGAAGGGGCAAATTGGTAAAGTTACCATCTTAAAGGACACACCTCTATTGCATATAGGTAAAGACCCAATGCTTGACGGAGGTGCTGTCCGTGAATTGAAGAAGGGTGAAGAGTATCGAGTATATTCCACCAAAACACCAGAAGGATACTTTCCTATGTATAATGTAGGCGGTGAGTATTATGTTGTCCAAAATAGTACATTAAATGGTGTAAATGTAAAATTCGAAACACCATCTAAAGCAAAACTTGCATTACTAGAAGATTCATCCCCAAAAGTAATGTGGGGAAAAACGGAACTTAAAGTAGGACAGATTGGTAAAGTAACACTTTCCGCAGATATGGCAACATTTAATGCAGATGGCACTAGCAGAAAAGAAGTGTTACCAGCGGGTGGAGAGTATCGTGTCTATACATTCGTATCAGATAATCACGGAGGAGCATACGGCTTAGGCGGCGGCTTGTTTGTCGATATGCACGGTGCTTTGAAGTATGAAACACCTTCTAAATCAAAACTTGCATTATTAAAGTAAAATAAGTCACCTTTTATTGTAATCCATTAATCTTAGAGATTAATATAATGAAAGCTAATTGGCTGGCGTGCATACGGTATATAACCGGACTCATGCCAGCTAATTTTTTTAAGACTGTTTTTTTACAAAGATTACTATTCAAATACTATAGTGTCTAACAAATAACGTTGAATTACTTTCATATTCGGCTCATAGCCTATTCCATTCCCTTTGGGAACTTCTATATAGCCATTCACCACAACTATTTCCGGGGAAATGATATCCTCCTCCCAATAATGAGAAGAACCTGCAGTATCACCTGGCAACGTGAAATTGGGTAGCGAGGTGAGAGCGATATTATGTGCACGGCCGATCCCTGCCTCTAACATTCCACCACACCAAACAGGAACACCTTTTTCCATACATAAGTCATGAATTTTCTTTGCTTCCGTTAGACCTCCAACACGCGCAATTTTTATATTGATAACCTTTGTGCTACCAAGCTCAATTGCATTACGTGCATCAGCTACAGAAAGAATACTTTCATCTAAGCAAATAGGGGTATTTAACTGTTTTTGTAACTTAGCATGATCGACAATATCATCATTAGCGAGTGGCTGTTCAATCATCATTAGCTGAAAATCATCCAATTGTTTTAAAAGTTCAAAGTCCTCGAGCGTGTAAGATGAATTCGCATCAGCCATAAGAGGGACACTGGGAAATGCTTCTCTCAGTTTTTGAATCACTTCGATATCATATCCAGGCTTAATTTTCACCTTAATTCGCTTGTATCCTTCTTGGATATAATTGCTGACCACTTCTAATAATTTCTCTGTAGTTGTTTGAATGCCTATGCTAATGCCTACTTCAATTTTTTCTGTAACTCCGCCCAGAGCTTGTGAAAGTGATTGATCCGTTCGTTTAGCATATAAGTCCCAAATAGCCACTTCCACGGCGGCCTTTGCCATATTATTCTTTCGGATAGTTGCAAAAATTTCACTTACTTCATCTGGGTGACTAATTTCTTTGTTCAACACAAGTGGTATTAAAAAGTCCCTAATCATATGTAAAGTAGTTTGAACGGTTTCTTCTGTGTACCATGGTGCTTGGAAGGCTGCGGACTCTCCCCAACCAGAGTTTCCCTTTTCATCAAAGACCTCTAGTAAGAAAAATTCTTTTTCCTGCATACTTCCAAAGCTAGTGACAAATGGGTTTTTCATTGTCATTTTCATATGCCGCATAGTTATTTTTTTTATAATCATGTTTAATAACTCCTCTAAGAACACTATTATTATTCAACTTATCATGTTCTAGCTACTAAAACAAATTAAAAAAACCCTACTACTGTAGGGAAGTTAAGGTGTTTCATACTCCTCTTTTTCGATTTCCACTGTCGAAACAGGGGCGCCTTCCCAAATCATTTGAAGGGAAGCTTGTATATCTAAATCATTTCTATAAGCCATTTCTTCTGGTTCAACTGGATTTGGTTTAATAGAAATCTCCTCCTCCTTTTCTTTCTACTATTATATTAATCAAAAATAAAATAAATCATGGAACATTCAAATTTATTTTGAGTATCTAAATCCGTTGAAAAAGGATTTTTAAGGGCGAAATGTCGATGAAAATTCTATAGTTGTATTTAATGATATATTCTGACAATTGAAATAACTTGTTGAGGAAGTAAAATTAGGGGAAATGAAGGGAGTGGATAAATTTTGACAGTTGAGTATCTAGTACAAGTAATGAATCGCAGTATTCAAAAAGTGGAGGAAACAGTTGACCAGGTAGAACGTCATACAAATATGTCTAAGGCAGATCAGCATCAAATTATGCAAGCGGTATTGGAACTAAGTGACCGGATAAAATTAATTGAAATGCAAATAGATATAAATAAGATGAAAAGAATTCAGTAAAATGTATGTAATACTTCGAGTACTTATGTGCAAGCTTAGTATAAGAGATTGACATACTACTCAAAATGATGTAAATTACCAAATGGACGAACGTTTTTAGTTCAATTGATAATAATATTCGTATTTGGGAGTGTATATGATGGAAAATGTATTCGATTATGAAGATATTCAATTAATTCCGGCAAAATGTGTAGTTAATAGTAGATCAGAATGTGATACTACAGTCACACTTGGGGGACATACTTTTAAATTGCCAGTAGTGCCTGCTAATATGCAGACAATTATAGATGAAAATATTGCAAATTATTTAGCTGAAAATGGTTATTTTTATATAATGCATCGCTTTGAACCACAAAAACGTATTGCCTTCATCAAGAGTATGCAATCACGTAGCTTAATTGCATCTATAAGTGTGGGTGTCAAAGAAGAAGAGTACACATTTGTAGAACAGTTGGCGGAAGAAAATCTTGTACCTGAGTTCATCACTATAGATATTGCGCACGGTCATTCTAATGCAGTTATTAACATGATTAAACATCTTAAAACACATTTACCGAATAGCTTTGTCATTGCTGGTAATGTTGGAACTCCAGAAGCAGTAAGAGAGTTAGAAAATGCTGGAGCGGATGCAACGAAAGTTGGAATCGGACCTGGGAAAGTATGTATCACGAAGATTAAAACAGGATTTGGAACAGGTGGTTGGCAACTTGCGGCATTGCGTTGGTGTGCAAAAGCAGCTAGCAAACCAATAATTGCAGATGGTGGAATTCGTACACATGGTGATATTGCAAAATCCGTTCGTTTTGGAGCTTCCATGGTTATGATTGGCTCTCTATTTGCAGGTCATGAAGAATCTCCTGGTGTTACAGTCGAAAAAGATGGCAAGCAGTATAAAGAATACTTCGGTTCTGCATCTGAATTTCAAAAAGGCGAAAAGAAAAATGTTGAAGGTAAAAAAATGTTTGTAGAATATAAAGGTCCACTAGAAGATACTTTAAGAGAAATGGAACAAGACTTGCAATCTTCTATATCATATTCAGGTGGAAATAAATTAGAGTCGATTCGTAATGTAGACTATGTAATCGTAAAGAACTCTATTTTCAATGGCGATAAAGTTTACTAAAAATTAATGTTATTTTAGATCTCTGAGTGCTACAATAAAGTTGATGTTTATTGTTTGAATAATTACATTATTTGAGAAGAGGAGTGTTCTAAAATGGCTATTAATATATATCTTACTTTTAACGGGAATTGTCGAGAAGCTGCAGAATTTTATGCAGAAGTATTTAAGACAGAAAAACCAGAGATTATGACTTTCGGTGAATCACCGCAAAGCCCGGATTTTGTATTGCCTGCAGAAGCAAAAGACTTAGTTCTCCACACTCGCTTAAATATTAATGGAAGCAATATAATGTTCTCTGATACGTTTCCGGGATCACCGTTTACAGAAGGAAATAATATCAGTTTAGCTTTTGTAAGTAATGAAGAAGATACGGTTAAATCCACATTTAATGCTCTTAAAGAAGGCGGTAAAGTGAGCATGGATCTTCAAGAAACATTTTGGAGTAAATGTTACGGTTCCCTAAGAGATAAGTTCGGTATTGAATGGCAATTTAGCCACGAACCAGATCAAATGCCACAATAAAATAGGGAGTCATGCAATGTTCAAGTATACATTGCATGACTTTTTTTGATTACTAAATAATTCAGAATATAATAATAAAACGATGCTGTTTAAAGTATACTAGCATATATACTTACTAGAAAATTAATAGAAAGAAGAGATCAACCTATGGATATAAAAATAAATCCTCGAGCACAAGCATTGAAAATTCCTGGAACACGACAATTCTCCAATCAATTAGTTAATTACCCAGATGCCGTTAATCTAACGATTGGTCAGCCGGATTTTCCAACACCTACATCTGTAAAAGAAGCAGGTATCCGGGCAATTGAACAAAATTTAACCGGGTATTCGCATAATGCAGGGCTGCTAGAGTTAAGAAATGCAGTGAACTCTTTTTTCTTTGACAAATATGGTTTTTCATATGATCTTCAAAGTGAAATTATTATAACAAATGGTGCTAGTGAAGCAATCGATGCAGTCTTTCGAACAATTTTAGTAGAAGGAGACGAGGTTATTCTACCAGCTCCTACTTATTCAGGGTATGTACCTGTGATTGAACTTTGTGGAGCGAAAGTAGTGTATTTAGATACGACGGACACTAATTTCCAACCGTCTGCAGAAAGACTTGCAAACTTGATCAATGAGCGAACAAAAGCCGTGTTTTTCAATAATCCCTCTAATCCTACTGGGGTTGTTCTTACAAAAGAGACAATGGATGAATTAGTTGATGTGATACAAGAAAAGAATTTATTCGTACTAACAGATGAAATATATAGCGAGAACACTTTCTCAGGAAAGCATCATTCCTTTGCAAGCTATGAGGAAATACGCGAAAAATTATTTTATATTCATGGTGTTTCAAAGTCGCATTCGATGACGGGTTGGCGAATCGGCTTCCTGATGGGGCCAGCAAATGTGATGGAGCATGTAGTAAAAGTGCATGCCTTCAATACAATTTGTGCCTCACTACCTGCCCAATATGCAGCAATGGAAGCAATCACAAGCGCCAAAGACACTCCAAGTGAGATGAATTTGGAATACGTGAAAAGGCGTGACTTTGTATTTAGTCGATTAACAGAGATGGGACTGACGGTGGAAAAGCCAAATGGCGCTTTTTATATTTTCCCTGATATAAGAAAGTATGGAATGAATTCCTTTGAGTTTGCTACGAAGCTATTACAGGAGGGCGGTGTGGCTGTCGTTCCTGGAAGTGCGTTTACAGCATACGGAGAAGGTTTCATACGTATTTCTTATGCGTACAATATGGCTGTGCTAGAAAAAGGAATGAATAGACTAGAAGAATTCCTTCTTACATTAAGTCCATCTCAATTCCTATAGCGTTTAAGTTTAGATGACAAAACAAAGGCTATTCCATTAATTTGGAACAGCCTTTTGCAATTTACCCTACTATAGAATAGAAGAATCTCCCGTTCCGAGAGTAAACAACCCCCGAACGAGAGTATCAGAAGTGAGTCCTCGGGTATTCACCTGTCAACCGCGAGCAAACATGTTCAAGCCACTATTCCCTCTGATCGTCAAGGAGTTCCAAATGCTCCTTCAAGGTCCTAGTTACATTGCTCATTTCTTTATCGTTGGGCACATAATACCAAATGCGATCCATTCGCTGCCCACTTCCATTCGTTAGCGTAATAGACTCTACATTTGTTAGTGAAGTCTTATAACCTTTTTGAATATCCATCATCTGACCGAATGTCATATTTGTACGGATGTTGTCCGCTAAGGAGGTCAATAGTTCCTTATAGTTGAGTAAGCTATTGAAAGAAGCACCTTCCTTTAATATACCTAGGAGAACTTGTTTTTGGCGCTCCTGTCTTCCAAAGTCACCTAGCGGATCATTTTTACGCATGCGAACATAACTAAGTGCACTATCTCCATTTAAATGTATGGGTCCTGCTGCAAATTGATAACCGTTTTCTTCGAAAGCAGATGGGTTCTCTACCGTAACACCGCCAACACTATCGACAATTTCTAAAAAACTTTCCATATTAACCTGTACAACATAGTCAATTGGGATAGCTAGAAGGTTTTCAACGGAATGAAGTGCCATGTCAATTCCGCCAAATGCATATGCGTGATTTAATTTATCCTTCTTATCTAACCCAATAATTTCTGTATACGTGTCTCTGGGAATACTTAATACTTTAATCGAAGCGAGAGAAGGATTAGCGGTAAGTACAATGATAGTATCAGAACGACCGATATCCGCATCTCGTTCATCTACGCCTAGTAGTAAAACGGAGATGGGTTCCTTTTCTACTAGTTCTACTTTTGTCTCTCTAAGCTCAGAAACTTTGCGAATCTCTGGTTCATGGATTGTTTCGAGTGTAGTGGATACATTTTGATAAATGCTAATAGCATATACAATACCAGCAAAAAGCAAGCAACTAAAAATTGTAATCCAAGTTTTTTTCTTCGACATTCATGGTCCTCATTTCTTATAACTACAAGCCCTTTTGTAAATATATGAGTGTAAGTCCCAGAATATAAATGAGAACTGATAATAGTATATATAGTTTGTTGTTTTATTAAACGTCAAAAAAGAGGATTGAGCAGTGACCACAATCCCCTTAAAAGATATAAATATTTATTCTTCTATTTTCGTTGCGCTTGATTGTAGGAAGTGTCGAATAATATCACGGAAGAACGCCTGTAACATTTCGTCGAAAGTATGAAGTGCATCAAAAGCATACAATCTATAAGGATCTTCTTGTCCATATCCACGTATATTGATACCTTCTCTTAAATGATGAAGATTATCTAAATGGGTGATCCACGACCTGTCTAATGCTTCTAAGTATATGGATTGTATATTTGCCCAAATACCTTCTTCTTGGGAAACCGTACTGGCAACATCCATTGCTTGGTTATACACCTTATTTAATGCTACTTCTAATTGCTCTTTACTGTCTTTATCAGTAGAGTCCATTAAATTTTCGGTATCGGAATTTAGTGTGGATAAAATTCTAATTTCATCAATAATTTCATTCCACATAGCGACACTGTCTACATTATCTAAGTTAATGTCCAAGAGTTCTTGGATAAGATGTTCTTTTCTTTCGTGCATCGCATCAATGATGAGCGACTGCATATTATTGACATGTAGCGCTTTCTCCCGATAATTATACATAACTGATTGCTGATCATTATTAATATCATCAAGTTTCAATAAATGAGAGCGACTAGAGAAATGTGTACCTTCAATAACCTTTTGTACATTATAAACAAATTTAGATGGATTCGGAGCAATTATCAAACCAGTTTGATCTGTTTTGACTTTCTTTCTATATTTCTCCAATTCTTCTTCGTCATAATAGTAGAACAGTTCATCTTCTAAAGAAATGATAAATTGTGTACTACCAGGATCTCCTTGACGACCTCCACGGCCACGCAGTTGCATATCTATACGAGCACTGCTATGTAGCTCGGTACCAATAATATGAAGTCCACCTAGTTGGTGTACGTCGTTACCAAGAATAATGTCGGTACCACGACCAGCCATGTTAGTGGCAAGCATAATTTTGTGTAGCTGCCCTGCGTTAGAAATAATCTCCGCTTCGTCTTCTTCGGTTTTAGCATTTAATATAGAATGTTTAATATTTAATTCATTTAGAGCAGCAGAAAGCTCTTCAGATTGTTGGATAGAAGTAGTTCCTATTAATACTGGACGACCAATACTATGGTAATTTTTCGTTTCTTCAATAATTTTTTTGATTTTATCTTCAATTGTCACATAAACAAGTGTTTCTAAATCTTTACGTTGATTTGGTTTGTTCGTTGGAATTTCTGTAACACGTAAATTATACGTCTCCCAAAATTCATCTTTAGATGGAACTGCACTTCCCGTCATACCAGAAACGTGTTTGTACAATCGGAAGTAATGTTGGATCATAACTGAAGCTTGGGTGTTATTTTCTTCCTTCAATGAAATCTTTTCTTTTGCTTCAATTGCTTGATGTAGTCCATCACTAAAGGTGCGCCCTTCCATTACACGACCAGTGTAAGGGTCAACAATCATAATCTTATCTTCTTTTACAATATAATCTACGTCTTTACGCATTACTACTTTAGCTCGAAGAGTCTGCATTGCGATATGCATAAATTCCCGATGCTCACTATCATACACATTGTCGATTCCAAATGCCTCTTCTAATCGGTCTGCTCCATCGTCTAATAATACGATTTGTTTTGTTTCAGGATAATAATCATATTCTACTTTATCTTTAAATGAATCAATTACCATATGCATAATTGGGAATAAGTTCAAGCTTGCATTAGACTTCCCAGCTATTATCAAAGGTGTTCTAGCTTCGTCTATTAAAATACTATCCACTTCATCGATTAAAGCGTAAAAAAGAGGGCGCTGAACTAGCTGATTTGCTTCTTGCACCATATGGTCTCGTAAGTAATCGAAGCCAAATTCTGTCCCAGTCCCATATGTAATATCACAATTGTAAGCTGCTTTTTTTTCATCTGCTTCTATTCCAGAAATATTTAAGCCAATTGTCAATCCTAAGAACTCAAACAGAGGTTTCATTTGTTGATAATCACGAGTGGCTAAATATTCATTGGCTGTAATGATATGAGTTCCTTTCCCGTGTGCACCCATCACATAAGCAGGAAGTGTTGCTACTAATGTCTTACCTTCACCCGTTTGCATTTGAGCGATTTGTGACTGCGTTAGTACGGCACCACCCATCAACTGAGAATCATAATGTCTTAACCCCAGAACTCGTTTAGATGCTTCCCGAACGACAGCGAAAGCCTCAATGATCAATTCCTCTGGAGAGATTCCATTATTTAGTTGATCTCGGAAAACTTGTGTATAAGCTTTTAATTCCTCATCTGTCTTAAGAGAAAATGATTCTTCTAAGGCATTTATTTTAGATACAATTTTATTCAGTTGTTTTAATTCGATTGTTTCACCAGATATCATCTTTTTAATAGAATGTAACATATTCATTCTCCCTACTTTTAAATTCCAAACTCCATTATATCATGAATTATATAAGTGAGCATTTGTAAGATAAAGTGCTTATATTTCAATTATATTACAACAATAAGTTTTAAATGTTACCAATAGATGTTAATGTTAGAATAGTAGGGAAAGGGGTTATAAAATGAGAAAAATTTACAAATCTATGGTATGTATTATGTTAGTTGCTCCAATAAGTTCACCCGTTTATGCAGAAGGATTAAAAGCCACGGAAGTAAAGATAGAGAACGTTGTAGAAGTAGAAAATATTATTGAAGTAGAAGGTGATTCCGAAGAATGGCTAGAGGATGCGGTTGAAGCTGAGCCGGAAGAAGAGGTTATTTTAGAAGGTTATGAAAATCTTGGTTCGTTGATATTCAAATCATCAGCAGTTTCTTCGAAAATTGCAGCAAATGAAAAGGGAGAGTACTTCATCTATTACATCATGCATGGTTCTCCTGCAGCTTTAGTAGTTGTTAGTTATGCTACAAAAGAAATTCTACATACGTTTACGTTGGAAGATTCAAAAAGTGCATGGGGTCTTGATGTAGATGTAAACGGTAAGTTATGGGTTGGTGGTTCTGTTTCTAGTACGTTGTACAGCTATGATCCTAACTCAGAGGAATTTGAAAAGCATGGTGCTATTTTTTCGAATAAAAGCGATACATCTATACAAGATTTAATCGTTTCTGGTAACAAAGTATATGCAGGTTCTGCATATGGAGGAAGTTTAGTTGCTTTTGATACAGACAAAAAAGAAATTGAAGAATTTGGTCAAATTCGGAAAAGAAGGGAATTTGTGAAAGCAATTGTAGCAGATGAAGAGAAAGATGAAATCTATGTTTCAATTGGATCTCCAATGGATTTATTGGTGAAAAAGCCTAAAACAAAAAATTTCACTTCATTTTTACCTTCTAAATATATGTCTGAAAAATATGCACAGGATTTAGTTCTAACGGAAGACTATATTATTGCAAGATTACATCCTTCGAATCTAGCAGTAATCTTTGATCGTAAAACATTAAAAGTTGTTGATGAGTTTGAATTGAATTCTAAAACAGTTTCAGTACTATCTCCAAATGAGGATGCATTGTATTATACAAAAGCGCAACAGCTCATTAAATATAATTTAAAAACGAAAGAACATACAGAGCTAGGTGTCTATTTACCAAAAGGAACAGAAGCTATTAACTTAGACTTTATCATTAAAGAAACTCCAACATCAGAACAAGAGATTCAAGATAAGTCTAAGGATACGATTTTAAGAGGAGTACTAGACAAGTCTGGAAAAGAAAAACCAATTGAAAATGCTCTACCAGTCATAGTAAATCCAATCGATAAAGGAATTCCTAATAAAGAAGGAATAGTAATAGAAGAACAACCTATCGAAGAAGAGCCAAAAGAATTTGTTCTTTCTGGGATGGTGGATAATTTAGGGCAACATTTTGAATATAATCCTCAAACAGGTGAAATGACTTACCACCAATTTGAATTACCAGAACAGCCAGTAGAGTTGTATACACTTGCTTCAAGTTCAGATGGCAAGAAAATTTTTGCTAACGGATATATGTCTGGTGGACTTGGTGTTTATGATGTACAAACAGGAAACAAAGAATTGTACCGTAATATCAGCCAAATTGAATCTATGTTTGATATTAATAACAAGCTATATATAGGCGCTTACCCGCTAGCAAGATTACTAGTTTATGATCGTGAAAAAGAATGGTCTACTGGAAATCCGAAAGAAGTTATTCGTATGAATCAATATGGTCAAGAACGTACGACTGCTGTAGCACCATATAACAATGGTAAAGAAATCATTTTTGGAACCTTGCCAGATACAAGTGTTGGTGGCGGAGCTTTAGCATTCTATGATACAACAACAGAAAAAATGGAGATTTACGAGAATTATATTTATAACCAAAGTATTGTTTCGCTTGTTAGTAGAGGAACACAGGTATTTGGTGGTACGTCTATTCATGCAAACCAACAAGTAAATCCAAGGGGAGCAAGACTGTTCTACTTTAATAGAAGTACTCCGGAAGACAAGAAGTATATTCAACTTCCATTTAGTGCGAGTATGGTTACTAGTTTAATAGTAGATAAAGATAATAAAGTTTGGGGTATGGCGGACGGAAAGTTATTCGTCTACACAGATGAGTGGACAGATGTTAAAACAGTTGAATTACTACCATTAATCTCCGGCAGATTCCGTAATGCTCAAATCCTTGAGAACGTTGATGGATTTATATACGGAAGCGTTGAAGGTAAATTATTCAAAGTGACAAAAGATACATTAAAAGTTGAGTGGTTAAAAGATAAAGGCGTTTACGGCCTTGAGAAAGATTTGAACGGTAATTTATATTACTACGATGGCAGTAATTTATGGAAATATACAATCGAACAAAATCGTAAAGTGAAGGAAAACGAATAGCGATAAAAGTTCAACGAAGCGAAGGAGAATGTAACTTAAATGAAACAAAAATTGCTATATCTTTTTATTATTTTTGCAGTAGCCATGGGTGGATTATTTCAAACAAATCACGTAGAAGCACAAACTACAAAAGTTTATTGGGATGGGATTTTAATGGTGCCCGGACAAGCAGGGAAGATTAAGGTTATTAAACCTATAAACTTATGGAAGCGTACTTCAGAGGGATTAGTATTTGAAAGAATATTAAAACCAGGTGAGCAATATCGAGTTTATCGATACGACAATATGTACGGGGGCCAGTATGGTTTAGGTGGTGGCATGTACATTACGAAAATGGCAGGCTATGTTGATTATAAAACACCATCTAAAGCAAAGTTAAAAGAATTAGCAAATGCACAAGGGACGGCACCAACACCAGGAAATACAGTTTCTAATTTATTTCCTGTCGAGAATAAACCCTCTTTAACAATAGGTAAGGTTTCTAACCAATCTATTACTCAAATAGCTCCTGGTGTACGCAAAAAGTACTTTGATATCGATTCAACGAATGGTTTACAAAAACTATTTATGCTTGAATATGATGGAAAAACATCAAATATTGAGTTAAAGACTGAGTTAGCAAAAGATCAAATAAAAGGCTTTGAAACTACATCTTCACAGGCGAATAGTGTGGCTGAAAACGATTCCTACCATGTAGTGGGGGGAGTAAATGGAGATTATTTCGATAAATATGGCCAACCTATCGATTTAATGATGATGGATGGATCTATCGTTTCTACACCTCAAACGGCATTAAGTGATTTAGCCGTATTAGGCATCAAAGGGAATGGAAAAGCTATTATTGGTGCTCCAAAAGTTGCGATGAATGTTACAGTTAATGGTGGACAATCTTATGCTATTAATTCAGTTAATAGAAGTAGAGCTGCAAATCACCTAGTAATATATACAAAAGACTTCTCGGGAACAACAGGGACAAATAACCTCGGAACCGAAGTCAGAGTGAAAGTGGAATCTGGTAAGTTAAATGGTTCTGAAAAATTAGTAGGTACCGTAACTGAAAATATTTCTAGTGTTGGAAATGCAAAGTTAAACAGTGGAGAAATTATTCTTTCAGGACACCATTTTGCAAGTAAGTTTTTAGAAACTGTTCAAGTAGGAGATCAAATAGAAATTACAACTAACTTTACGCCTACTGAATGGAATGATGTTCGTGAATCTATTAGTGGACGTTATCATTTAGTGAAAAATGGAGCACTACAAACGATCAAAGTTGCAGGGGTTGCGCCACGTACGGCAGTTGGTATTAAAAAAGACGGAAGTATTTTTACGGCGGTAGTAGATGGCCGTAGTACTGCAAGTAAAGGTTTGACACTACAAAATACTGCTAAACTTATGAAAGACTTAGGCGCTCAATATGCGATGACATTCGATGGCGGTGGTTCTTCAACTCTAGTAGCTAGAGAACTAGGAGCAAATAAGGTGACTGTTGCGAACAAACCATCAGATGGTGGAGAACGTTCTGTTTCTAATACACTATTATTTATCAGCAAGTATAAGACAAGTGCACTTGCAACAATTGCACCTGCTTCGGATGTTTTAGAACTTTTCCAAGGTGCAACTTATACTAATCTTTCCGTGCCTGTTAAAGGTATTGATCAATACATGAATCCTGTAGCAGTATCCGGCAACGGCACAGTAACTTCTTCTGTGTTAAAAAGTACGAATGGAAAACAAGTAGTTACAGCAGGTCCAGGAACTTATGCTGGCGTTGTAACGTATGAAGGCAAAACAACCAATATTAAAATTAAAGTTACCAATACGTTAGATAGCATTAAGACTAACGAAAGTACGTTGCACGCAAATAAAGGACAAGCTATTCAAGTTACTGCAAGTGGAATGAATAATGGTCAAGCAGTAATTACAGATCAAGCTGCATTTACTTGGTCAACGACTATTGGAACGATAAAGAATGGTAAATTTACAGCTCCAAACAAAGATGGTATTGGGACGATTACTGCAAAATATGGCTCTAAGACTACAACAATTCCTGTTGTTATAGGAGAAGTAGCGCCAACTATTCTAGAATCATTCAATAAAGGTATTTCTAACTATGAGGCTTCAGGTGATCGCGTAAACTCTGTTTCGGTTGAATCAGTTACAAGTGATAGAGATGGGTCCAAAGCGCTTAAACTAGTTTATGACTTTACAGGTACCACTGGAACATCAGGTGCGTATGTGGACGCAAAAACTAGTCTAACGATCACTACTCCTGCTAAGAAAATTGGTATGTGGGTTAAGGGAGATAGTAAGGGGCATTGGTTGCGTTCTCAAATTACAGATGCCTCTGGTAAAACAGTTCAGTTAGACTTTAGTAAAAATGTAAACTGGTCTAATTGGCAATTTGTTTCAGTAGAAGTACCAGCTGGATTATCGTATCCACTGAAAATGGCTCTACCTGTTCGTTATATGGAAACAGATAATAACAACAAAACAAATGGTTCTATTATAATTGATGATATTCAATCTATTTATAAAGACTAACGTAAGAGAATAGTAATAGTAGTTGCGAACTATATTGATGTATGATAACGTAATTCGTATGGATTTTTGCTAATAGTGGAGGGAAGTACATGAGTTCGGAAGAGAGAGAAACGAAGAAATCAAACGCCTCAGTGGAAGCTGGAGCGGAAAAGATTATTGGTTATTATAAGCGACAAGCTTGGGCTTTAAAGGTATTTGATAAAATTGAACAAGATAGTATTGTCGAGGATGGTAAAAATGTAATACTTGCTTCTTCTATCATACAATCTAATAACGATTTGTTCTTCCCCGCCTTTATTCGTATTAACACGAAAGAAGCAGGTAAAGTAGTAGGAGCGTATTTGATCCTAGAAGATGAGGAAAGTTTTCAATTGCTACCACTTGAAAAAGCATTGGAAGAGTATAATTTGGATGAGTTAGTACCATTCAAGTATAGAACTCTCGAAAAGATTGAGGGAGATCAGTTTCAGGTAAACTGGCCAGAGTTCTCTTAAAGAATACTTGGAGTTCTTAATAACTATATTTTTCACAAAGGAGTGCGACTAATATCGCGCTCCTTTAAATGTTTTTAAAGATAATCTATAATTAATTACAATTTTAAGGAAATAAGTATTTTATAAAAGAAATAGCAGAGCCAATCAAATGGTTTCCAAGCCACCCTTTCCTATAATGGAGATTGTGATTTTCATATGCATAATTTACCATTTTAATAATCTTGAAATACAGTTAACATATAGAATTGAATCTGATAATAGATATTTTAAGTAGTTATATAAAATTGCGATCAGTGGAAGTGGATTCTAAAATTTACTGCTTTATTACGAACCTGACTGGATTGTTTAAGAAAAATCTGTCTTTTCTTTCTTTATACTAAATTTGGTTATAACCGTATTTTTATAGTATAATCAGTAATTGAAGAAACTTTCATATAGCATATACGTCTAAATGGGAGTTGCATTTAAATTTTTGAAAATAATAAAACAAGGATGATATATTTGGATATTAAATTACTTCTTGCTTTTATCATATCTATGGCGACAGCAATAGCGGTTACTCCGCTTGTTATTAAACTAGCACACAAAATAGGAGCGGTTGATAAGCCCTCTGAAAGAAAAGTACATCAAAACGTAATGCCTCGATTAGGTGGACTTGCTATTTTTATAGCGGTGGTTGCTGGTTATTTTGTTGCTGGATTATATGAGGCGAAAATTACTGGTATTATGGTCGGTGCATTGATCATAATTGTTTTGGGAATAATAGATGATAAATACGAGATTTCAGCAAAGATTAAACTATTAGGTCAGATATTAGCGGCTTGTGCAGTAATGGGTAGTGGATTAACGATTGATGTTTTAAATATCCCATTCATTGGTGTTTTCGAACTTGGTATCTTCTCATATGTAGTTACATTGTTTTGGATATTAGCTATTACCAATGCTATCAATTTAATTGATGGCTTGGACGGATTGTCGGCTGGGATTTCCTCCATTGTATTTGCAAGTATTGCGTTCCTGGCTTTCACAGGAGATAAAATGTTGATTTTGACACTTTCCTTAATATTATTGGGAAGTACACTTGGATTCTTGTTCCATAACTTCTACCCTGCGAAGATTTTCATGGGTGATACTGGTTCGATGTTCTTAGGATATGCAATATCGATACTGTCATTACTTGGTTTATACAAAAGCGTCACTTTGTTTAGCTTTGTTGTTCCAATTATGATTTTAGGTGTTCCAATTTTTGATACGTCCTTTGCGATAATTAGAAGGGTCGTCAACAGGAAACCTATTTCTGTTGCAGATAAGTCGCATTTGCATCACCGATTATTAGCATTAGGGTTGAAGCATCGTGACACTGTATTAGTAATATATGGTTTTGGTTTAATATTCAGTATTACGGCAATTACATTTGAAACACTAACTTTACGATGGGCAATATTTATCTTGTTGTTTATATTAGTTGCGTTTGAAATTATTGCTGAAAAGATTGGACTAGTGAGTGATGAATACAGGCCAATTATTTCTGTATTCCAAAAAGTTGTTGGGTATAAGCGCAATTAATTTGTGCTTTTCACATATTTATTTAAATTTATATTAGATTTTAATTTATGGAATAGGTTGGTGTTGAGACAATGAAAGTACCAATGTTAGATTTATCAGAACAATATGCAACATTAAAAAGTGAAGTTTTAGAAGCATTAGACGGAGTTATGAGTAGCTCTCAATTTATACTTGGTAGTAATGTTAAAAAACTAGAAGCAGATATTGCAGAATATAGTCATGTTGCCCATGGTATTGGCTGTGGGAATGGTAGTGATGCAATTCATATAGCTTTACAAGCAGCTGGAGTTGGACCTGGAGATGAAGTTATTACAACTCCGTTCACATTCTTTGCGACTGGTGGAGCAATTGCAAGAACTGGTGCAACACCTGTATATGCAGATATTGATCCAGTATCATTTAACTTAGACCCTAATGAGATTGAAAAACATATTACTGATAAAACAAAAGCTATTATTCCAGTACATTTATATGGACAAATGGCTGACATGGTAAGCATTCGTAAAATTGCAGATAAACATAATCTTTTTGTAGTGGAAGATGCAGCACAAGCAATTGGTGCTAAACAAGGGGAGTTTACTGTTGGTGAATTAGGAGATGCAGCTACATATAGCTTCTTCCCTACTAAAAACCTTGGTGCCTACGGCGATGGTGGTATGGTCGTTACGAATAATGATGATATTGCAGAAAAAAGTCGTGTAATTCGTGTGCATGGTAGCAAGCCAAAATATTACCATCATGTACTTGGTTATAATAGCCGTTTAGATGAGTTACAAGCAGCTGTATTAAATGTTAAATTCCCTCATTTAGATACATGGAGTGCACAACGTAGAACACATGCTGATTTTTATACAAATCTGTTAAACGAAAAAGTTGCGGATCATGTAAAAACACCTGTAGTTGTAGAAGGATTCCATCATGTATTCCATCAGTACACTATTTTGACGGAGCGTCGTGATGAATTACAAGCTTTCTTAAAAGAAAATGGCGTTGCTACAATGATTTATTACCCACTACCATTGCATGTTCAACCTGTTTTTGAAGGTTTAGGTTATAAACAAGGTGATTTCCCTAAATCTGAAAAAGCTGCTAACGAAGCACTTTCTTTACCAATGTTCCCAGAGTTAAAAGAAGAACAACAACAATACGTGGTAGAGAAGATTGCCGAGTTTTTTGCTAGTAAATAATGAATGGATAAACAGTAGAGGGAGACGTTATTTACGTTTCCCTCTAACTGCCTGTTCAAGAGATTTGAAGGAGAAGTGAAATGGCTGAAAATAAAACATATCGTTTGTACGATTCATTAGAATTTTTTTGGAAAAAGAAAGTATGGTTTATTATTATTCCTGTAATTTTAGCTTTGTTAGGTTACCTTGGCGCAATGGTCATACCTAAAGATGGAGATTACGTAGGGAAAAGTACAATCTTTACAGGTTCTGTTAAGTTAGAAGCTTTGACTAACCCAGAACATATTAAAACAAAATATGGTCAACACTTTACTGGAACTACAGAAGTATTTGTCCCAACAAGAAGCTATATTAAAGTTGAAACTCGTGGGAATAATAAGGATGAATTAACAAAAGAGTTAACTCAATTTAATGATCAGTTATTAGACGGGCTAATAGTTCAACATGATAAAGTGATAAAAGCAACAGAAACGTATGCAAATACGCAGGCTGCCCAAGTTGAAACCTTACAGACGGCAATTGAGTCCTATAAAGGGATTCTTAGTGAAACAGAAAATTTAACAGTAGTAAATAACTTTGCAGCATTATTAAGTACTGCAGAAATGGATTTGAAAAATGCATTAGCTACAGAGCAACGTGTGAGAAATGACATAATTACTTATGAGCAACCCGCATTAGCAAATACGTATGTGGTAGAAACAAAATCATATGGTTTAGAAGGAGCAATCGCAGGATTCATTCTTGGTATATTGGCTGCTATCCTTACTTTATCTTTATGGAAATATATTTTAGAAGCTAGAGGGAGTAAAAGAGTATGATTCAATTTGCAATTGTAGGTATGGGTTTCATCGCAGATAAACATATAGCTGCTATTCAGAATGCAGAAGGAGCAAATCTTCTTGCCATCTGTGATACAAATCCGGAAAGATTATTAATCGATGATGAAAATGTGTTGAAATATACAGATTTAGATAAAATGCTGACTGAAAATCCACAAATTGATGTAGTAAACATTTGTGTTCCTTCTGGTCTTCATGCAACCTTAACGAAGGCTGTTGCAAAACATAAAAAGCATATTGTAACAGAGAAGCCAATGGCACTAAATTCTTCAGATGCTCTTGAAATGATGGAAATTGCCAAAGATGCAGGCGTTAAACTTTCTATCGTTCATCCAAATCGTTACCGTCCAGCTATTATGGAAGTTCGTGAATTAATGGATGCAGGGAAATTCGGTAAAATTAGCCATGCTAATGCAACTGTCCGTTGGAATAGAGGACAAGCGTATTACGATCAAGCACCATGGAGAGGTACAAAGCAATTCGACGGTGGAGTCCTGATGAATCAAGCAATACATAATCTAGACCTGTTGTTATGGTTTATGGGACCAGTGAAATCTGTTCAAGGAATGGTCGCTACACGCTTCCGTGATATAGAAACAGAAGATGTGGCAACTGCGTTAATAGAGTTTGAAAGTGGTGCTCTAGGAGTGGTAGAAGCAGCTACAACTGTTTATCCGCAAAACTTGGAAGAATCTTTATCCATTTTTGGTGAAACTGCTAGTGTGAAAGTTAGTGGGAAAAATGCGGTATTCATTGATACATGGGATGTAGAAGGTTATTCTTCAGAAGAAGTAAAAGCATTAAAAACTAAAATACAAAATGATCCATGGGGCAAAAAGGGTCACGACTGTATTATTGAAGATATGGTTGCAGCGATCAACGAAGACCGGAATCCAGAAGTTGGCGGTTTAGATGGTTATAACCCTGTTCGACTTATAGAAGCAATTATCGAATCATCTGAGACAGGTAAACGTATTACATTCAGTTAATTTAAAGGAGAGACATATATGTCAAATTACTATGAAGAATTATTAGCAAAAATTGAAAACCGTACTGCTGTTATTGGTGTCGTTGGATTAGGTTATGTTGGATTACCACTAGCTGTAGAAAAAGCAAAAGCTGGTTATACAGTTATCGGTTTTGATGTACAAGAATCTAAAGTTGAACAAGTAAACAAAGGCGTTAACTATATTGGAGACGTTGTAGATAATGACTTAAAAGAAATGGTAGACTCAGGTCATTTAACAGCTTCTTCGGATTATGGTTCTATTAGTTCAGTGGATGCGGTAGCTATTTGTGTACCAACGCCTCTTGATATTTATCAACAACCGGATACTTCATACGTTGAAAGTTCAGTAACTGAAATCGCAAAATATGCGAAAAAAGGTACATTAGTTGTTTTAGAATCGACAACTTATCCAGGTACTACAGAAGAAATTATTCGTCCTGCTTTGGAAAAATTAGGATTTATTGTTGGAGAAGATATCTTCATTGCGTATTCTCCAGAGCGTATCGATCCAGGTAACAAAACTTACAATACAAAAAATACTCCAAAAGTAGTTGGTGGGATTACAGAAAAATGTACGGATGTAGCAGCTGCATTATACAGCAGTGTTCTTGAAGGCGATGTCCATAAAGTTTCAAGTCCAGCTATTGCTGAAATGGAAAAAATATTTGAAAACACATTCCGTCACATTAATATCGCTCTTGCAAATGAAATGGCTATTCTATGCGAAAAAATGGGAATTGACGTTTGGGAAGTAATTGATGCAGCTAAAACGAAGCCATATGGCTTTATGGCATTCTATCCAGGTCCTGGTTTAGGTGGTCACTGTATTCCAATCGATCCATTCTATTTAACATGGAAAGCACGTGAGTATAACTACCACACTAGATTAATCGAACTAGCAGGAGAAATAAACAATTCAATGCCTGATTATGTTATTACGCGCGCAATGCAAATCTTAAATGATGAAGGTAAAGCGTTACGTAATGCAAAAGTTCTTCTTTTAGGTGTAGCATACAAAAAAGATATCGATGATATGCGCGAATCTCCATCACTTAAATTAGTCGAGTTATTATTACATCATGGTGCTGATTTCAAAACAGTGGATCCGCATGTAGAATCTTACCGTGTAAATGGAGAAGTTCTACATACTTCAGAATTGACGGATGAACTACTTGATAATGCAGATATGGTTATCCTGGCTACAGATCATACTGGCTTTGATTATGAAAATATTGCTAAGAGATCTAAAGTTATCTTTGATACGCGTAATGCATTCAAAGGAATCGAAACTCCAAATCGTTATATTAAACTTTAAGGGGGATATGAACATGAACTTTATACATGAAACTGCGGAGCTAGGTGAAAATACAACAGTTGGACATTTTTCAGTAATTGAAGAAGGGGCCAGAGTGGGAAGTAATGTACGCATTGGTAATCGTGTGACTATTCATGCAAACACAATCATTGGTGATGGAACAACTGTCGATGATGGTGCTGTTGTTGGAAAGCAACCGAAGCCAGCTAAAACGAGCACAATGCAAATTACAAAAGAAATTCCACCCCTTGAACTAGGAAAAGAATGTACAATTGGTGCGAATACAATTATTTATAGAGGTGCTATTATCGGTGAAAGTACATTAATAGCCGATTTAGCTACTGTTCGTGAAGATGTGAAGATTGGATCATTTGTTATTATCGGACGTAATGTTACGGTAGAAAACTTTGTAACAATCGGAGAACGCACAAAAATTCAATCGAATTCTTATATAACGGCGCATTCTACTCTAGAGGATCATGTCTTTATCGCACCTTGTGTTACTACTACAAATGATAACTTTATGGGAAGAACAGAAGCTCGTTTTGATAAAATCAAAGGAGCAATTGTGAAAAAAGGTGCACGTGTAGGTGGAGCATCTATTATTCTTCCGGGAATCACTATTGCAGAAGAAACTTTTGTTGCTGCAGGAGCAATCGTTACAAAAGATACAGAAGCGAAGACAGTTATAAAAGGATTCCCAGCAAAATTCATGAAAAATGTACCTGAAGAGGAGCTTCTCTAAGTGTTCTCTCAGTTAAAACGTTTAGGAGCGGATTCGCTCCTTTACGCATTTATGAATGTAGGAACGAAACTAATAGCTTTCATCCTGTTTCCTTTGTACGCTCATTATTTAGTTGATACATCGCTAGTAGGTTTGCTTCAGTTAGTCGATACAAATGTGTCGATGCTTACTTTCTTAGTAATCTTTGGTACAGATTCAGCATTGGCCTATTACTACTTTGAGTATAAAGATAAAGAGACACGTGAAAAATATGTTCGATCCGTTATGACCTTTAGAATATCCATTGTTATTTTGTTATTTGTTGTATTTTTAATCGGTGGAGAGTGGCTTTCTGTATTGCTATTAGACGTTCCTGGTCAAGCTACATTGTTTTATATAGCTCTTGGTACACTTTGTTTAGATACGATTTTGACACTTGTTCTAACTATTTTGAGATACGATTTTCATACAAAAAAAGTAGTCGCAATGACTGTTGCCAAGATGCTTTTAATAGCAATCGTATCTCTCCTTTTCTTGATGTTCGTTTGGACTTCACTGGAAGGAATACTATTAGCTCGCTTGATAAGTGTAGCTATTATTGTCTTAGTATTGATAAAGCCAGTAAGAGTTTATTTGAAACCGCTGTTTGAGTGGAGTATTTTAAAGAAAATACTTGTTTATGCTACTCCGTTAGTACCTGCTTCTTTAGCGTTTTGGATTATTGCAAATGCAAATAATTACTTTATCAGAGGTTATGGAACTATTGGCGATGTGGGGCTCTATGGTACCGCTATAAAATTTGCTACGTTCATCACCTTGTTGACGAGTGGGATTCAGCTTGCTTGGAGACCTTTTTCTATGTCATTGAAAGATAAGGAAAGTAGCCCAAAACTATTTTCTACTCTATATGCAGCATTTTTATTGATAGGTAGTTTTGGAGTTTTAGCGTTAGCTACAGTTATGCCATGGGTTATTTTAGTAATGCCAGAGCAGTTTAGAATTGCGTTTCAATATGTAGCACCTATTTCAATTGCTACTTTTTTAAGCTTTTATTATATGATCGTTTCTACGGGGATATTTTATTCCAAACAAACAAAACACATTTCTATAGCATTTGGAATAGCAGCAGTTGTATCTGTTATATTGAATTTTATATTCGTTCCAAGTTTCTTAATCTGGGGCACTGTCATTTCCTATATATCAGCATACTGCTTGGCTCTATTTATGGTGTTTCGCAAAAGTCAGAAGCTATACTATGTACCTTTCTCTGGATTTAAAATGGCATGGACAATCTTCTGGTTAATCGCTGCTACACTTAGCATAGTGTATATACAATTAACGGATTTAAATGATTTGCTAATAGCTGGAGTATGGTTAGCGTTCATCATTTTAGTACTGCTTGTTCGAATGGATAAGTATTTTGTAAATAGAAAGTAATGGGGGATATGACATGGCGAGAAATTGTAAAATTAACCTGAGGCATAAAGATTTTTATCCTATTATAGGCGAAGGGTATGAAGGGTTTTTCAGAGGTTATTTCTACTATGAAAATCAATATGTCACCCATGAAAATTTTGGTAGCCTATTTAATGAAGCACAGCTTTCCACTATGGACTATTCTAAATGGAATGGCGAATATGCATTAATATTCACGAATGAACATAACACCACTTTAGTGACAGATATGAAACGATCCATCCCATTATTCTATTCACAAGATTCTGCAGCCAATTGGATTGTCCAAGATTATATTACACCTCATGAAGGCATGGACATGGTAATGGAAGCAGAAGATGAGTTTCTTGTCACAGGATTTGTATTTAGAGATAAAACTCTATTTGTAGACTGGTTCCAAGTACCAGCGGTTTCTTATGTAAAACTAGCTAAGGAAGCTAAGCAAACATATTATTACACCTATGTTTTGGAAAAAGAATCCGAGTCTATTGATACATTTGCTGCGGAATTGGAGCAGGTTTTCCAAGAATTATTTGATGATTTGGCAACGCGCTTAAAGGGACGTCAAATAATTATCCCACTTAGTGGTGGCTATGATTCTAGGTTAATAGCATTGAATCTCGTGGAACGAGGTTTAAAAGAGAATATTACTACCTTTACATATGGAAGACCAGGTAATGGTGAATCTACAGTTAGTAAACAAATAGCAGATCAGTTAGGGCTGAAGTGGAAGTATTTTGCTTATGACAAAAAAATGTGGGAAGACATGTACAAGTCTGAAGAATGGAAAGACTATGTTGTATATTCCAGTAATGGTGTTTCTGTTGCCCATTTACAGGATTTTCCGAGCACAAAGTTATTAGTGCAAGAAGAGAAATTAGAGGATGCAGTGTTCCTTCCAGGTCATTCCTTAGATTATCTTGCAGGTGGTCACTTACCCTATGAATCGATTATTGATAAAGACTTTGAAGTGAGTGAAATTCAAACCTTTATCATGAACAAACATTTCCGATTATGGGAACTAAATGGTGAAAAAACTTATGCAAACACGAATATAGGAAGAGGTTTAATAGAAGACATAGAAGTGTATTCCAATTACACGAATGAGCGAGTGTCTTCATTAATAGATGAGTGGAACTGGAGAGAAAGACAATCTAAATTCATTATTAACTCTGTCCGCGTGTATGAATATTTTGGCCAAAGTTGGTCCCTTCCGTTATGGGACGATCGGTTAATCCATTTCTTCAGTAAGCTTCCAGCAGATTTAAAATATAAAAAATATTTATATGATTATACTTTGCATAAAATGCATCCAGATTATTATTCAATACCTCAAAAACCAGGTCCGGAAAATTCATTAAAAAATAAGTATGGGATTCTTTATCCTGTTTTGCGCAAGCTATATAGGAAGAAAAATCTGTACCGGAAATACTTTGATGAGCCTATGGAATGGTTTGGTATTTATCCAACTTATAAGCAATATATAAAATCGTTAAAGTTCTCACGAAATGGTAAAAAGTATGAACATCCATATAATATTAATTCATTTATCGTAAAAGACATGATTGAAATGATGAAGGAGATTACAAAATGAAGGTTCTTACAATTTTAGGAGCAAGACCCCAATTTATAAAAGCTGCAGCGGTATCACGTGTAATTCGTGAAGAAGTGACAGAACTTATCGTGCACACTGGGCAGCATTATGATGCGAATATGTCCGACATCTTTTTTGAAGAGTTGAATATTCCTAAACCAGATTATCATTTAGGAATTGGTTCTGGAAACCATGGGAAACAAACTGGAGAAATGTTAGCTAAAATTGAAGAAATAATTTTAACTGAGACTCCGAATTTTGTACTTGTATATGGTGATACTAACTCAACACTAGCAGGGGCTCTTGCAGCGGCTAAACTTCATGTACCGATTGTGCATATTGAAGCAGGACTTCGTAGTTTCAACAAGAAAATGCCAGAAGAAGTAAACCGTATTCTAACAGATCATATCTCTACACTACTTCTTTGCCCAACTGATACAGCTATCCAAAATTTAACAAACGAGCATATATCAGATGGCGTTTATAACGTAGGGGACGTCATGTATGATGCAGTATTGTACAACAAAGAATTAGCAGCGTCATCTACAACTATTTTAGAACGTGAAAATCTAACAGCTAAAGATTACTTATTAATCACGATTCATCGTGCAGAAAATACAGATGATGTAGAACGTATGAAATCTATTTTAGATGCATTTAGTCAAATTCCCGATAAAAAAGTATGGCCAATACACCCACGTACGAAGCATATGTTAGAAGATTATGGATTTAAATTAGATGAAATTCCTAATTTACATGTAATTGAACCTGTAGGTTATCTAGATATGCTCTCATTGGAAACAAATGCGAAAAAAATCGTTACAGATTCTGGTGGCGTACAAAAAGAAGCATATTTCGCAGAAGTACCATGTGTAACAGTTCGTGATCAAACAGAATGGGTAGAAACATTAATAGAAGATGCAAATATTTTAACTGGTACAGATACAGATAAAATAGTAGCAGCAGTAAACAAACAAGTTTCTCCTTCATACACACCTGTATTTGGAGATGGGAACACAGCTCAGAAAGTTTTGACGTTACTAAAGGAATATTTAGCTTAGTTCTGAAAATCACGGTAAGTAAGTCCTTTTTATATGTAAGTCGAGCTTGTTGATTGAAGTGCAAGGCGGCGACTCCAGCGGGAACAGCGCGAGCTGAAAGCCCCGCAGGAACGCAGTGACGAGAAGATTGAAGCCGTGCCCGCGGAAAGCGTCCGCCTGTAACGGAAATCAACAGTGATTCAAGTGATCAAAAAATCTAGCAAATGCCACAGATATCCAAGCTGGGCGTTATTGATGAATATAAAGTAGGTGTGAGCATTGTTAATTTTTAGCATATGGCTCTTTACTGTGGTGGCTTCCACATACCTTTTCAAAAAGGTTTCTGGAAGCCTTTCTCCTGTAAGGCCAAATATGATTACGATAATATATTATTATTCTTTCCTTATCTCCAGTTATATTGGCGGATTATTGATAGCTTTAGGAATTGACGATTATTATATGATCAAGAGAATGGACCATGAGGAATATCGAATCATTGGATTTATTTTGTTGACGATATTAATGATTTTATTTCCATTAACGCAATTGGTTGTAGGAAGAATGTTCGGTTTTAATTCCGAAAAAGAGTTTGACCGCTACCTACACGAACCCGTTCGTACAAGTGTAGATAAGAATAGACGCTTGTTTAGGTTAGCATTTGGTGCATTAACTGCTATATCAGTGTTAGCCGTTGCGTATACAATGTTAAAAACCTCCACAGTTCCTTTATATGAATTGTTAAAAGGAAACACTTCTGAACTTGCGAAGATGCGTATTGATGCATCGCGAGGAATAAGTGGGATAGATGTATATATACGGAACATATTTGCGATTGCTTTGACACCGGTGCTTTCTATTATTGCTTTTATATACACAACACAGTCTAAAGCATTGTATTGGAAAATTGTATTCTTCTTATTGTTTATGTCATCTTTAGTAATAACTACATACGATTTGGCAAAGTCACCTATTTTCTTTTATGTCATCATGTTGTTGTTAGCGGGTGTATTCACACAAACGTTAAAGTTAAATTGGAAGAAAATCAGTGCCTTTGTTATTTCAGGGACTGTGTTATTAGTAATAATGTATATAGCTATCCAAGGAGTTACAGAGGTAGAGAGCTTTTTGTCTTATAATTCTGGTCCAATCGGAAGAATTATTCTTGCACAAATATCTCCTTTCTTTTTACATTTGGATACTTACTCGCATTCAATCGCTTTCCTTGAGATGAAAGGATTGCCGTCATTTATTGCTGGTATTTTCGATGTTGAACAGGTACGTTCAGCAAGAATGGTCATGGAAAATGTGTTCCCTGAAAATGTAGATAAAGGAACTGGCGGTGTATTAAATACAATTTTCATCGGAGAAGCATTTGGTTCCTTTGGTTATGTCGGTGTTATTGTATGTATTATTTATGTAGCGGCTGTTATTCAGTTGTTATATATCGCTTTCTTAAGACTGCCAAAAACTCCAGTCGTTATTGCATTAACAGTTTACTTTACGATTAATATTCCAAGAACACTAGTTGGTGGAGCAGCAGACTTTTTCTTCAATCCTATTTGGATAATTATGACAGTCGTGCTAGCAGGATTATTTATAGTAGAGCAATATTTTCACGTCATTTGGACATTCCTTATGAGTAAGGTGAAGAGGAAAAAGGTGAAAGCATGAAAAATATTCTTATTTATTATCCTTTTACGATAGCTGCAAATCCAAAGAGCGGATCTGCTATCCGTCCAGTAGAAATGATTAAAGCCTTTGAGTTATATGCACAAAAGCATGATTTAGAACTTATCATCATTTCAGGTAATACAACTGAACGTCGTCTCTTGTGGAATAAAGTATTACAGGAGAGAAAGCTAGAGCAGACACTATTTTGTTACTCTGAAAATCAAACGATACCGCTGTGGTTAACTGATGCGGGGCATATTCCAAAAGACTGGAAAATTGATAAAGATGTCTTTAAAACTTTAAAAAAACACGATATTCCAGTCGGAGTATTTTATCGAGATGTGTACTGGAAATTCGACGAATTGTATTCATTAAAAGGGTTAAAGAAATTTATCATGCAATCTATCTATAAGATAGAAGAGAAGTTTTACGGAAAATATGTGCATACGGTCTTTTTACCAAGCGATGCTATGGGCAAGTACGTTAATATAAATGCAGCTAAAATGGCGCTTCCTCCAGGAGGACGTTTTACAGAAATAAAATCAAGTACAAATGAGATACAAAATCCGTTTAAAGGGATTTATGTAGGTGGTATTAATAATGATGATTACGGCTTACCTACATTAGTGGATGCCTATGATGCGTTAAACAAGAGTGGAATTCATGGTAAATTAGTTATTGTTTGTCGTGAAGATGAATTTAATGATTTACCAAGAGCGGATAAGGACAAGCTAAACAAATCCTATATAGAGGTTAAGCACGTTAGTGGGGCAGAATTACAGAAAGTATATGAGGAAGTAGATTTTGCTTTCATTCCACGTAAACGCTCGGTGTACAATGATTTTGCAGTGCCGATTAAAATGGTGGAATACTTAACAGCAGGACTGCCGATCATTGCAACTAATTGCTCTGCACAGGAAGACTTCATAGCTTCTGGTCCTTACGGGGTTCTAACAGGTGATGATGCTGAGAGTCTTGTAGAAGGAATGCAAGGAATCCCATCTCAATTCGCTGAATACAAACAAAATATACAGCGAACTTTTTTACAAAAGCATGCATGGAATGAACGAGCTGAACAAGCAGCGCATGCGCTAATAGGAGGTAACCAATGAAAATTGCGTTATTAGCACCAAGCAGATCCATTCATACTCAAAAGTGGGCATTATTTTATCAATCCCAAGGAATTGACGTAAAAGTATACACATTTAAAGATCATTACTCTGAGGACAATGCTAAATTAGTACCAACTGTTGTATTACCGAAATCTTTACCAGGCAAAGCTTCCTATTTAGCAGCAGCTCCTGCGTTGAAAAAAATGCTGAAAGAATGGCAGCCAGATGTTCTACATTCTCATTTTGTTTCTAGCTATGGATTGTTAGGGGCGATGGTTAATTATAAAAAGTATTTTGTTTCGGTGTGGGGAAAAGATATTTTTGATTTCCCTAAAAAGAGCAAACTCAATAAAAAACTAATAGAATTCACATTAAGTAAAGCTACAGCTGTTTTCTCTACCAGTCATGTGATGGCTAAAGAGACAAATTTATATACTAAACGTTTTGTAGAGGTAACTCCATTTGGGGTAGATATTAATATTTTTTATCCGGAAACAGGTACAGAACAATCTACTGATAAAATCATTGTTGGTACAGTAAAAGCACTGGAAGATAAGTATGGAATCGCTGATTTAGTGAAGGGCTTTGCTTTGTTTCATAAGGAATTTTCAAATTCCGAGCTGGTGATAACAGGTGACGGACCACAACGAGCAGAGTATGAGCAACTATCCAAAGACTTAGGTATAGATTCAGTTACTACGTTTACAGGTAAAGTACCGAATACAGAAGTACCAAATGTAATTCGGAAAATGACCATTTTTGCGGTACCATCTACGGAAGATAGTGAAAGCTTTGGAGTTGCTGCAGTGGAAGCGATGGCTTGTGGGATTCCAGTAGTCGTTTCAAATGTTGGTGGTCTTCCTGAGGTAGTAGTCAATGATGTGACTGGAATAGTGACCGATAAAGAAAGTCCAGATCAGCTGGCAAATGCGTTCAAGAAGCTAGCAAGTAACGATGGATTGAGAGCTTCCATGGGACAAGCTGGAGTTACACATGTATTGGAACACTATAGTTGGATTGATAATGCGCACTATATGTTAGAGCTATATAAAAAGTATCTATAATCGTATAGAAGAGAAAGGTGATTGGATATGATTAAAAAAGCGGTTATACCTGCAGCAGGCTTTGGAACTCGTTTCCTTCCTGCCACAAAAGCATTACCAAAAGAAATGTTACCTATCGTAGATAAGCCCAACCTACAATATATTATTGAAGAAGCTATTGCTTCTGGAATTGAAGATATTATTATTGTAACTGGTCGCAATAAAAAATCGATGGAAGATCATTTCGATAAATCCATTGAGCTAGAGCTATTATTGAAGAAGACTGGGAAATTAGAGCTGCTAGAAACAGTAGAAAACATTTCTAATTTAGTCGATATACATTATATGCGTCAAAAAGAGCCACTTGGACTTGGACATGCGATTTTATGTACAAAGAAATTCATTGGCAATGAACCATTTGCAGTCTTACTACCTGATGACATTATTGATGCGGAAGTACCTGCATTAAAACAAATGATTGATAAGTATGAGCAAGTGCAAAGTAGTATTTTAGGGGTCAATGAAGTACCAACTGAAGATGTAAGTAAATATGGTATTGTTGACTATAGCGAAGCAGATAATAATTTATATACAGTGAAAAGATTAGTGGAAAAACCAGCCATTAAGGATGCTCCATCCAACCAAGCAATAGTTGGTCGTTATATTTTGACACCTGGTATTTTTGAAGAATTGGAAAAAGTACAACCAGATGCAAAAGGCGAAATTCAATTAACAGATGCAATCGATTCCTTGCTCGCTAAAGAGCCTATTTACTCTTATATGTTTGAGGGCAAACGCTATGATGTCGGTGATAAATTTGGATTCTTACAAGCGACATTTGATTTTGCTTTAAAACGTGATGATTTAAGAGAGCCTTTATTGGCATATTTAAAGAATAAATTGAAAGATTAAAACGGTGATTTAAATGCGTATTGTATATTTGTGTCAACATTTCCCTCCAGAAACAGGAGCACCACAAATTCGAGTATATGAAGTGAGTAAGGAACTTCTTGCTCAAGGCCATGATATTCAAGTGGTAACAGCATTCCCTCATCATCCTCACGGCATTATTCCGGATGAGTATAAAGGAAAAAAATATGAGTTTGAAAAATGGGATGGAATTCCTGTTCATCGTACTTGGATTTATCCTTCTAAAAAAGGAACATTTTATAAACGTTTAGTGTCGTACTTTTCCTTTACATTCAGTTCGTTTTACGGATTAATGAAAACTGGCAAAGTAGATGTTATTATAGTGAACTCACCGCCTATCTTTTTAGGCTTAACGGGGCTATTAGGCGCCAAATTAAAAGGTGCAAAATTTGTCTTTAATGTTGCCGATGTTTGGCCAGAGTCTGCGGTAAAATTAGGATTGGTAAAAAATAAATTTTTTATTAAACTTGCTGAAATTTTAGAGTCATTTTTATATAAGCATTCATGGAAAATTGCTACTGCAACAGATGGTATAAAATCATATATTATTAACCACTCTCAGCCAGAAGACAAAGTATTTGTCTTGCCAAATGGAGTAAACACAACTTTCTTCCAACCAGAAGAAAAAAATGCGGAGTACGTAGAAAAGTTCAATCTACAAGATAAGTTCGTGTTTTCTTATGGTGGTAATTTGGGTTATGCTCAAGGGTTGGAATTTATTTTATACGCTGCAAAGAAAATGCAGGAAACAGTTCCTAATGCTTTCTTCTTAATAGCTGGAGCGGGTCCAGAGGAACAAAAACTTCATGAATTAGCAAAAGAATTAGGACTTATGAACATAGCTTTTTTAGGTCATTTACCTTTAAAAGAAATGCCAAAATTATTCTCAGTTACAGATGTAAGTATCGTACCACTAAGAGACATTCAATTATTTGAAGGAGCTCGCCCATCAAAAATTTTCCCAGCTGCTTCCTCTGGGGTTCCGGTATTATATTGCGGAAAAGGGGAAAGTGCTGAGATTGTGACGGAAAATAATATTGGATTAGTTGCAATGCCAGAAAATGTTGATTCTATAGCGGATACGATGTTCTCATTTGTAGAAATGGATGAGGCAGTACGTACAGAAATGAAAGAATGTGGACGAAATTTAGCATTGAACGAATACAGCTGGGTTTCAATCGTCCAAGATCTCTTGCATAACCTTACGAAGAAGTAAGCAACTTCCTGATATACATACGACAATATTTTATGTATAATTGGTGAGATTATATTTTAACAGTAAAGTAGGGAAGAATTATGGCTACTTCACGTCAAACAAAACGAAAAAAGAAGACGAGAAGAAAATTATTATATACGGTTCTAGTCATTTCGATGGTTTTATTGTCTGGTGTGATTGTATTCGCTACTAACCTATCCTTACAGACAAAAAATGCGACCTCGAACATGTTTGAACCGTTAGAACGAGATAAAGAAAATAAAGCAGAAAGTAAGTTTGATAGTGCGATGGCAGAAGATTCCGCTTTCACTCTGATGCTTACAGGTATTGAAAATGAAGAAGGTGCTACTTATGGTAGATCCGACGTGATTATTGTAGCAACGATTAATCCGAAAACGGAGAAAATCTCAATGGTTAGTATCCCTCGTGATACTAAAGTGTATATTCCGGATTTAGGTTATGAAGATAAGATCAATCACTCTTATGCAAATGGTGGTATTAACTATACGATTAATGCTGTAGAAGAGTTTTTAGATTTAGAAATTGACTACTATGTTTCTACTGACTTCCAAGGATTTGAAGATATCGTTGATACAGTTGGCGGTATTGAAGTGGATGTGCCGTTTACGTTTAAGGCTCAGTTAACTGAGAGCTTAAAATGGAAAACGTACACAGAGGGACCTATGGAGTTAAATGGGAACGAAGCGCTTGCTTATGTACGTATGCGTAAAACAGATCCCCAAGGGGATATCGGACGTAATTTACGTCAAAAACAAGTAATTCAAGAGATTATCAATCAAGGCACAAGCCTCGGTAATATTACAAAAATTGATGATATGATTAGGGATGTAGGAAAAAATGTGAGAACTAATATTCCTTCATCTGAGTATTTTGGGTTGATCAAAATGTATCAAAATTTAAAGTCGTCTCCTTTTGAGCAGTTACAAATAACTGGAGATGATGCAACTATTAGAGGAATCTATTATTTCATCCCTGATGAGGATTCTATCGAGACTGTTTCAAAGCAGCTAAAGTTGAATTTAGATGATTTTGGACAAAATGCGCAAAGTGAATTAAATGAAACTAAGACTGCAAATGATTTATCTTTTGGAGAGTAAAATGGAGCGCCTTCACGGGCGTTTCGTTTTACTCTTTTTTTTATAGAAATATAAAGAATTGGATTCTCAGGAGAGGAACTGCTTGTCTATAAAATAAATTTGATTTTCTTATATTTAAATGGGAGGGTGAGAGATAAAAGATAAAAGATAAAAGATAAAAGATAAAAGATAAAAGATAAAAGATAAAAGATAAAAGATAAAAGATAAAAGATAAAAGATAAAAGATAAAAGATAAAAGATAAAAGATAAAAGATAAAAGATAAAAGATAAAAGATAAAAGATAAAAGATAAAAGATAAAAGATATGTAATAAATGCTGTTGATTTCCGTTACGGTCGGACGCTTTCCGCGGGCACAGCTTCAATCTCCACGGGCAAACAGGATGTTGGTCACGAAGGCGTTGCCACACGAAGTGGCGTTCTTAGCCTTAGTACCTCTTAAGCGTTCCTGGGGGCTTTCAGCTTGCGCTTTCCCGCTGGAGTCGCCGACTTCACTTCAATCAATAAAGTGAGTGGTATCAGATAAAGAGATTTGTTAGAGTAATTTAGAGGATAAAGATTCTATGACAGGTGTAGCTTTTCAATGATTTCAATTTATAAGGAAATAGAATAGATGCAGCTGATTTCCGTTTCAGCTGGACGCGATTATCACCGTCGCTAGCGCGTCGCTGTGATAGCTCATCTGTCTCACTCATCCCGCCGAAATCGCCAGCTTGCACTCCAATCAATAATGTAAGGTGCATCTCGATTTGGTGTTTGGATAGAGCTTATCGCTTAAATAATAATATTAAACTCAGTAATAGAATAGATGCAGCTGATTTCCGTTTCGTGGACGCGCAGGGTGAGCGATGTGATGATAGCTCATCTGTCTCACTCATCCCGCCGAAGTCGCCAGCTTGCACTCCAATCAATAATGTAAGGTGCATCTCGATTTGGTGTTTGGATAGAGGTTATCGCTTAAATAATAAAATATTAAACTCAGTAATAGAATAGATGTAGCTGATTTCCGTTTCAGCTGGACGCTTTTCGCAGGGTGAGCGATGAGCTATCACCGTCGCTAGCGCGTCGCTGTGATAGCTCATCTGTCTCACTCATCCCGCCGAAGTCGCCAGCTTGCACTCCAATCAATAATGTAAGGTGCATCTCGATTTGGTGTTTGGATAGAGGTTATCGCTTAAATAATAAAATATTAAACTCAGTAATAGAATAGATGCAGCTGATTTCCGTTTTAGCTGGACGCTTTTCGATGAGGGCTAGCGCGTCGCTGTGATGCTCATCTGCTATCGCCGAAGTCGCCAGCTTGTCATCAATAGCGCGTGCTTAAATAATAAAATATTAAACTCAGTAATAGAATAGATGCAGCTGATTTCCGTTTTAGCTGGACGCTTTTCGTGGGGGGAGCGATGAGCTATCACCGTCACTAGCGCGTCGCTGTGATATCTCATCTTTCTCACCCATCTCACACTCCAAAGGTTAAGATTTGAAGTTTGGATAGATATGAACGGTAATTTTTATATTCTTTATCCACAAATTGAATGAGAGAGGGTAATTAAACATGTTGCAGGTTTGACCGATACTTTGTGAGAATGCATTATGTTCCCTTGTATAATATTCGTATATTCTAGTAAATTCGATATATATTACAATTCAATGACAGAATATCGAGAATTGTAATAATATTGTTATACAAATGAGTATTTTTAGCTTATGCTAAAAAATTAGGTTATATGTTAAATTTATAGTACATAGGTTTTAAATTCATTAATTGGATTGTTTTATGAGATACTGTGTTTTATTATGTAAGAAATAAACGTTCTAGGAGGAACAAATGAAAAAAGTAATCGCATCATCCGTATTAGCAACTTCTGTCCTTTTGCCACTTAACCTTCTTGCCAGTGAAGCGCCATCTGTTTACGCAGCCTCTAATTCTTCGATAATATTAGAAGATATTCAACAATTGATAGGTAACAAAGCGTTAGTTACTGAAAATAATGTCAATATTAGATCAGGTGCGGGTACTGAGTTCAATAAAATATCACAAACTAGCGTGGGTCAGTCGGTTTCTGTACTTGCCAATGAAAAAAATAGTAAAGGGGAAATTTGGTATAAAGTTTCCTTTAATTCGACTGAAGGTTGGATTATTAGTGACTATTTAAAAGCAGCCACAACTGCTGTTAAAGCGGCTGCTACAAAATCTGGGGATTCCTATGTTGGAACAACACAAAAAATAGGGAAAAATGCCACTAATATGAGAAGTGGAGCGACAACTTCTTATAAAGTAGTGAAGACTATTCCTGCAGGAACTTCGTTAAAAATTATCGGTGCTTTTACGAATGCTCAAAATGAGATTTGGTTTAACGTAGAATATAGCGGTAAAAAAGGCTGGGTTAGCTCGGACTTATTCGTCTTGAATGGGACTGCGGGAGAAACAGCTACAGTGATGACAGTTATCAATTCATCAACTGTTCATAAAGGAGCTACGAAAAACTATGCGACAGTTTTCACAGCTAAAGCTGGATCAACCCTTACCGTTCACCAAGAGTTTACTAATGCTTATAACGAGAAATGGGTTCAAGTTACATATGCCACTGGGAAAAAAGGTTGGATTCTTGCATCTGCCTTTGAAAATAACTCTATTGCAAATAAAGTCGTAAGCAAAACATCGACCGTGCATTCTGGTGCTACGAAAAGTTATAAAACTGTAGCAACTATTAAAAAAGGTGTAAAACTAGCAATCCATCAAGAGTTTACGAATGCTGCAAAAGAAAAATGGTATCAAGTAACTTATGCAGTGGGTAAAAAAGGATGGATGTCTGCTGAATCATTTGACAGTGTTTCTACAGTACCCGAAAATCCATCCACTGAAACACCATCTCCAAATGGAGATATAGTTACGGAAGAAAATAACTTAAAAGTTTCTGTCTCTGTAGCAAATATGCGTTCAGGTCCGGGAACGACTTTTGATGTTGTAACTCAATCCAAACTAAATGACCAATATGTTTCTTCTCAATATGCAACTGATGCAAGTAATGAGAAATGGTATCAAGTAGTTTCCAGCAGTGGAGATGCTTGGTTACATCAATCTGTTGTAACTATTGTAGATAAAGAGAACGATACTCCAGTTGTCACTCCTGGGAATGGAGAAACAGGTACCATACAACGTTCTAATGCTTTAATGTATGCAGATAGCAATTATAATTCTGCTGTTATAGTAGGAGTAGCAAAAAATACGAAGTATACCGTATTAAGCAAATTAGTTTCGACTGATGGTACTACTTGGTTAAATATTCAAGCAAACGGAAAGCAAGGTTGGATTCCTGGCTTCGAAATAAGTACAAATCTCCCAACTAAGTATGGGACAAAGACTTCTACAGTGTATAACGGAGCAAGTGCTACGGCGAAGAAAGTAGATACAATTTATTTAAGTTCACCTGTAAGAATACTACGTACGCTTAACGGGTGGGTAAATATCGAAACACCAACTGAAAAACGTGGTTGGATTCAAGCATCTGTTCTTTCAGATGCAGCGCCAGTTTCAGCAATTTCATTGACTAACGGTAGAACTGAAGTAAGAAACGGTCAAAATTATATGGTGTGGTCTAAACCTAAGAAGTTTGACATTACTTACTCAGTACCATCCGCAAATGTACTGCGTGTTTATGGCAATCTCACAAGTATCAACGAGATTAAATCGAATGTAGTTGGCGTGAAGAGTATGAAAGTGGAGAAGGTATCCGGAGGTACATCTGTATTATTAATAACTTTCGATCCTAAATACTCTTATACAATTAGAGATTATAATAACGAACTAACAATCAAAGTAGTACCTAAAGGGTTAGTAGGTAAGAAAATAATTATCGATGCAGGACATGGTGCTTCTGATCCTGGTGCTATAGGTAAAAAAGGGACGAAAGAAAAAGATGTGAATCTAGCAACTGCTCAATTCCTTAAAGCTGAGTTAGAGGCTGCAGGTGCTACTGTTAGGCTTACTAGAAGTACAGATGTATTCTTAGAGCTTTCACAGCGTACGGGTATCTCAAATGCTTCTGATTATGATGCTTTTATAAGTATTCATGCAGATTCATTTAATTCTACTTCGAAAGGAACTACAACGTTCTATAATTCTACAGTGAGTTTTAATGGTCCTAGAAGTTTGACACTTGCCAAGAGTATTCAATCTGATCTAGTAAAATCTATTGGAACTTATAATCGTGGAGTGAAACAGGAAAATTTCTATGTGAATCGTATGAATGAGATTCCTTCTGTTTTAGTCGAATTAGCATTTCTTTCAAATCCTACGGAAGAAGCACAATTGGCTTCTACGGCCTTCCGTAAAAAAGCTGCCACTGGAATTCGTAATGGATTAGAAAACTATTTCAATCAGTAATGGAAGGAAGATAAAGTTATGAAAAAGAAATTATTAGCAACAGTTGGTACTGTGTTAGGGTTAAGTTTGTTGTTAACTATTAATGCTCCGACATCTACGAAAGCAGATTCAAATCTACTTTTGGCATCAGTTGAATGGGTACAAGCACAATTAAATCCTTTGCAAACAAAAGTAGCATCATTAGAAAAACAAGTTGCACAACAAGATGCGGCTATCAAACAATTACAAAAAGCGGTAGCGGAGGGCGGTACTGTTGTAACGCCACCAGTAACAACTAATCCTCCAACTGGAACACCTGCTGTAATTTATACTACGGCAAGTGCAAAAGTACATTCTGGAGCAACAAGAAGTTACAAAGTAATTTCCACAATTGTAGCCAACAAAGGTTTGACTGTTATTGGTGAGCATAAAGGTACAGATGGAATTTGGTATAATGTAGAAATTTCAGCAACTGTAAAAGGTTGGATTTTCTCTGGTGATGTATCTATGACCAAACCAGGAAACTTCGTACCATCAAAAGTAATAACAAAAGAAGCTACAAATGTACGTAAAGGCGCAACTACTAATTACACATCACTTGAAACAGTTGCGAAAGGCTCGACATTAACTTATTTAGGGTCATTCAAAAATGCGAATGGTGAAACTTGGTATAATGTTCAAACTCCTAAAGGCAACAAAGGTTGGGTGCTAAGTACGCTGACTGAGGTGAAATAATTGAAGAAAAAAGTAATAGCCATGTTATCAGTAGCAGCACTTAGCTTAGTTTCAACAAATAGTGCATTTGCATATAAGCAAGAAAGCTATTCCAAGCAAATACAAGTAGAAGTACACAATGCTTCCTCAACTTCTCTAAATTTATCAGGAGTGTATAAGCTTCAAAACCTAACAACTAACGAAATATTCTATGCTTTGCCTAATACACCCGTAACATTTTCTCAAGTGAATGGGGAAGTTTCCATTTATCAAACAGGGGCATCTATGTTTTCGTCAAAGGGGTATGCTTTACATGCAATATCCGGCAACGAAAAGATAGTAGTATTTAATGAAAATGTAGATGGCAAAAAAGGTGCAACAACTGAGTATGAAACAGTAAAATCATATAAAGCTTTCCAAGGTGCAAACTATGTGAATGAATTTACAAATGGTAACGGAGAAACCTGGTACTCTATTACGGATGAGCAAGGCATTTCATCGTGGATTCCTGCTAGTAGTGGGAGAGTTGCTGAAGTTTCCTCATTACCAATTGGGAAAGCTCCAGATGGCAGAGAATATCGTGGAAGTTTTAATGTAGTTAAATCAGGAACGACAGTTCAAATCGTTAACCGATTAGATTTAGAAAATTATTTGAAAGGCGTAATTCCAAATGAATCACCAGCTTCTTGGCATATCGAGGCTTTAAAAGCTCAGACGGTTGCAGCAAGAAGCTATACATTGAGTAAAGCAGGTATTCTAAGTAGTACTACGAAGGACCAAATGTATAAAGGTTATTCATCTGAACACAAAAATTCAAATGCTGCAGTAGAGGCAACAAACGGTTTGGTGTTAAAAGCTAATGGTAAACTAGTTCAAGCTTACTATTATTCTACTAGTGGAGGTAGAACAGCAAACATTGGTGAAGTTTGGAATAGTACCCAGGTTTCACACTTTGTTTCTGTAGACGATTCCATTGAGGTATCACCATATAAAAATTGGTCAGTGAGCATTCCAGTATCAAATATATTAAAAAAATTCGGATTTGCATCAACTGATACTTTGTTAGACATCAAGCTAACAAAAGGTGGATCTAACGGTGAAGTTACTGCCGTAACTGCAGTGACTTCCACCGGACAGAAAACAATTACTGGCAATGAAACTGTTATGAGAAATGTATTTTTAGATGCTAACAATGCATCATTAAAATCTAGCTGGTTCGACATAACTTTCACTAAACCAACAGGTGGAACTGACCTTGCTATTCAAGGTGCTAAAAGTTCCTCAGAGGTGTCATCACTTAAGGGAATGTCTGTTCAAACAGCAAATGGTACAGTGACGATTCCTGATGGTTCTGTGAAAGTCCAAACGAATGAAGGCATCATCTCCTCAACAGGCATGACAGGTGTCCAAACAGTAACTGTAAATGGTAAAGGCTATGGTCACCGAATCGGTATGAGTCAATACGGTGCCAAAGCACGTGCCGAAGCAGGTTGGACATATGATCGGATTCTAAAACATTACTATCAAGGCACAACAATTGAAAAGTATTAATTAAAAAAGGCAGCCCAGAATTTTTAATCTGGGCTGCTTTTAATCTATCTTAAGAAAATAATAATCTTTTCCCCATAAATGAGTCTCCGTCTAGACTTTTGCGCCTAGCGTCTTGAATTGCTTCAGACTAGCGAATAAAGACAAAAAACACCTTTATTGCTATTCCTTTCAGCGCTCGTCGGGGATATCATAGGTGCTTTCGCTATTGCTCCTTAAGGTCTTATAAAGTTTTCGGTATAGTAGGGAATCGATCCATATGTCCAATCTGCAAAGTAAACCCCTACACCTAATTGAGAGTAAGAGGTACTAATGATATTTTTACGATGACCTATAGAATTCATCAACGCTTCATGTGCAAAGTAAGGACTTGTATAACCCATTGCAATGTTTTCTCCCGCATTTCTAAATGCGATTCCGCTATCGGCTAGACGATCAAATGGTGATTTTCCTTTCAAATTATCATGATTAAAATAATCATTTAATCCCATATCCACACTATGAGTTCGTGCAACACTCGCAATCTTCGATGAGCTTTGTAAAACTGCAACTCCCTGTGCTTTACGTTCAGCATTTGTCAATTCGAATAACAGTGTCTCATAACCTCTTTCTAGTGTAGTAGACTTTTTAGGATATAAATTAGGATTTTTATCTATCAATTGATGGTCTATTAAATAGATAGCAGAAACTTTATTGTCACTATGCACATCTATGAAAAAGTTTGCTTCATACTTTGGTAAATTATACGTAATTATTTCAATTGGATACGTATTGCCAGTAGTTTCATAGGTAGTACCCAGTTTGCTTTCTAGCTGTGCAATTGTGTTCGATATTGAAACACCATTAATACTGTAATTTTTATCTTTTGTATAAACGGATGCAACTTTATTGTTTAAATAACTAATTGCATAGAAGCTATTATAATTATTATGATAAATCGATGTAGAAGCACCAAATTCGTTTATAACTGCTTTTTGTTGTGCGCCTAGTTTTGCTGCTGTAGTCGTTTTGCTATCACCAATGGATATAGAAGTGGAAGCTGTTTTCACACATTTTAGTTGACTAAGTTTACTTTTAGAAGGTGTTTGATACACAATATCGGCATTATCTCGTATGACTAATCCGCCACCAAGATGATAGTATGTAGATTTATTCGCGTATATTCTGTAGTTTTCTCCAGGTTTAACAGTTTTAGAAAATTCGAACTTTCCGTTTACATTTTTATAAATAGTTGTTGGTTTTTGTATCAAAACTCGGCCGATTTGACCGGGTTTTAGTTGAACACCATCCCAGTATACGATGGAAGGACAATCTGCTGCTTGAGAAATTGCTGGAACTGAGACTAAAGTGAACAATAACATTATGATAATAGCGATTTTTTTCATAGATTCATCTCCTCATAATAAAAGTATAAATCAATTTACCGTAAATTCCAAAAACTCTTTTTCGACAAGTTCGATTTTCGCCTGTCCATTAGTCATTTCAGCCATCCAGTTAATAAAGGTTTCTTCTTCATCTGCTTTTGTAAATACCATTACTTCGACAAGATCCACATAGTTAATCTCTTTTAAAGGATATACTGAGTTGCGAACTTCATTTTCCACTTTTCCTAGCCATGTGTAGTCTATAGAGATCTTCATCAGATGATGCAGCTTTCGTTCCACCACTATTGCGGCGTCAATTCCTTCTGTAGTTGCTTTTCCATAAGCTCTGATAAGTCCGCCACCACCGAGCTTAATACCCCCAAAGTAACGAGTGACGACAACAACTGTATCCTGTAGACCTTGTTTCTTCAATACTTCGAGCATTGGGACTCCTGCAGTTCCACTTGGTTCCCAATCATCATTGGCTTTTTGTATATTGTCATGCTCGCCAATAATGTATGCAGAGCAGTTATGATTAGCACTTTTATGCTTTTCTTTGATGTTATTAATAAAATCTTGCGCTTGTTGTTCTGTTTCAGCCCGGCTCACATACGTTAGAAAACGTGATTTTTGAATGATTATTTCGCTCTCGCCATAGCCTTGGATAGTATGGTAATCTTTTCTCATAGATATATTTCCCCTCCTGATTCTATTGAAACATAGTTGTAAAGTAATTTTAATTTATTTTTAGTCACTTAGTGCTATAATAGGACATGTCATCATTTGTGAATGAGGACTCATTTGGGCGCATAAAGGAGAAAAAACAGATGACGAATATGAATTTTGAAACGCAGTCGTTAGATGTTATTTTCGATCGCATGGTCGAAGTGATGGATCATTCGAAAAAGGATATATTCATTATAAGCGAACAGAGTCGACAAAGCTTTGAAGAAATGAAAGTGGAGTTAGAAATTATTCGTGGAGATATCGAGACAGTTATTATAGAAGGAGATTTGCTCGATTCAAAATCGAGGCACTCCCGAAATCGATTAGCTGAGGTAACCAAGAATTTTGACTCGTACGATGAACCACAAGTTCGTCAAGCTTACGAAACTGCAAATGAAATTCAAATAAATCTTCTCATAAAACGTAGTGAGGAACGTCAGCTTAGAATTAGAAGAGATGATTTAGAACGCAGATTACAGGGCTTGCTAGAAATGATTGAACGTGCCGATCATCTGGTCAATCAGGTGAATATCGTAATGAATTACTTAACATCCGATTTGAAAGATGTAGGGGAAGCACTTGAAAATGCAAAAATTAAACAAGATTTCACCTTGAAAATTATCGAAGCACAAGAAGAAGAACGTAAAAGACTTTCAAGGGAAATTCATGATGGCCCTGCGCAAATGCTAGCGAATGTTCTTCTTAGAACAGATTTAATCAATCTTACATATCAGCAGCGTGGCGGAGAAGCAGCGATGAAAGAAATTTTAGACCTTAAAAAAATGGTTCGTGATGCTCTTTCAGAAGTACGTCGTATTATTTACGACCTGCGACCTATGGCATTAGACGATTTAGGTTTAATACCAACGCTTCGAAAGTATATAACAACAATCGAAGAATACAACCCAACAGGTAGGATTAATTTCCAAAACTTTGGAGAAGAGAAAAGACTAGAAACCAATTTTGAAGTAGCCATTTTCCGTATTGTCCAAGAGTGCTTAACGAATGGAACTAAACACGGGAAATTTACTGAAGCTTGGGTAAAAGTAGAATGGTTGAAACAAAAGATAAATATTATCGTCAAAGATAATGGAGCTGGTTTTGATCCAGAAGTAGCAAAAGAAAAATCCTTTGGTTTAATCGGTATGAAGGAAAGAGTGGATTTGTTAGAAGGATCGATGAAAGTTATATCATCCCCTGGCAAAGGAACAAGTATTTTGTTTAGTATTCCATTAAATGAGGAATAGTAAATATGGCTTTTTAATTATAGGAGGAAATGAACATGACAAAAATAATAATCATAGATGATCACCAACTATTTCGCGAAGGAGTAAAACGTATATTAGACTTTGAAGACTCTTTCGAAGTAATAGCAGAAGGTGACGACGGCCACGACGTTTTAAGTCTTTATGAAAAATATCTTCCAGATGTAGTATTGATGGACATCAATATGCCTACTAAAAATGGTGTAGAGGCTACAGGAGAATTACTAGTGAAATTCCCTGATGCAAAAGTAATCATCCTTTCTATCCATGATGATGAGTCATACGTATCACACGCACTAAAAACAGGTGCTCTTGGATACATGCTAAAAGAAATGGATGCAAATGCAATTGTCTCCGCTATCAAAGTTGTAGCAAAAGGCGGTTCATACTTACATCCAAAAGTTACTAAGAACCTAGTTGCAGAATTCCGTCGCTTAAGCGAGCGTGAAAACAAAGGGAACTTCCATCAAACAGAAATTCGTCGTCCATTCCATTTACTAACAAAACGTGAATGCGAAGTACTTCAATTACTAACAGATGGCCAAAGTAACCGAACAATCGGAGAAACACTATTCATCTCCGAAAAAACCGTAAAAAATCACGTATCCAGCATTCTTCAAAAAATGAACGTAAACGACCGTACCCAAGCCGTAGTAACCGGCATCAAAAACGGTTGGGTTGAAGTTCGTTAATAATAAAGAATCCCACTCCAGTGTTTTGGAGTGGGAATTTTTTTTGTATTATATTATATTTATTGATAAACCAAAAGTAATCGTCCACTGCTTTCTTATAGGCGTTCGGTCGAGCTTGTGCCAGTCTCTAATTCCTCAATAGAAAGACTAGAACACCAGAACTATTGTAAATCTGTGTGTCTCTCTCTCTCAATTATGCTCTCTAATTTATAAATGGAATTATGGTGAATTGTTATAAAATATAGCAGGACTTAGTTGTAAGATATTGCACCAGTCACTTTCATCTTTGGATAGGTAATACTTAGAAATCTTTCATGAAGCGAATCTGTGGCATCAATTGAAAATAAGGATAGAACAGGGGTTTTCGATCCATTCTCTGTTTTATAAAATTCATCTAGCGCTTCCCAGAAATATAAGCGTATACTTATATTCTTGACTAAATCACAATACAATACCTGTCGGTTACTAAAAGACAATCTATCTGCATCTTCCAATCATCCAACTCCAAACAAACATCAGAGAAAGCACGAAAATTTCCGGACAAACGCAACTCTCTACCTCTTAACAAGTCGATCCTCACAACATTCGCAAACATACATTTTTCGACTCTTTGCGAATAAAATCAGACGACGGAGATCCAACATTTAACCTTTTCAACAAAGCAAAATGTCCACTCAATACTTCAGCTCCTTTCTACCTATATCTCAAATTCCAATACCGGAATATTCTACCTATTTTAAATGGGAACATAATAATTGAGTTTTCGTCCTAATTATGACAAAATAACCTTCAGCAGGAGGAGAAATATATGAAAATAATCCAAGCAATCACACTCGCGGCCTTCACACTTACGTTGGCAGCTTGCAATAGTAACGACGAAACAGCGCAAAACGCTAATTCCGCAACCGACATCACTCCAACAAACACACAAACAACAACGGATCACGGTGCAGAAGATAAAAGCGAAACCAATATAGGCTTCGAATTGTCAGGCGACAATATTGAAGAAGCAACAAATGTATCAGAAAAAGAAAAAACAGCATTACTCTCATCGTTCACGGAATACATGGAATCATTTAACGCAGAAGACCCAGAACGCTATATGAACACAATTTCTAAAAATCCAGAAGGTTTCAACTACGAAGCTGAAAAAGTCAAAGTAGAAGAAACGTTCAACGACTTTAATACTATCCGTACAGCTGATAATATTACCATTATTGAATACGATAAATCACAAGCGCAAGTATTCTCTAATATCCATACTTCTCTAGAACAAATGGACACAGGCGCTAAACTTGAACAGAATGGACGTCAAGTAACTGTATTCGTCAAAGAAGATGGCAAATGGTTAGTTTCTAGCGTTTACTATATAGGCGAAACAACTGAATAACAACGGATTCCCCAGACATATATGACAAATATCATGTTTGGGCTTTTTTATCCTTTCATTTCTACTCATTATTCAGTAAACTACAAGTAGGAGTGTGATTTATTAAATGAAGACAGCAATCGTAACCGACAGCACCGCATATATCCCGAAAGAAATTCGTGACCAACTGAATATTCATATGGTGCCGCTAAGTGTTGTCATCGGTAATGACACCTATCAAGAAGAAATCGACATTAACACCACAGAATTCTACGATAAAATTCGTAAAGGTGGAGCGCTTCCAAAGACATCCCAACCAGCCTTAGGAACATTTATCGAAACATATGAAAAGCTAGCTAAAGACAACGATGCAATTATCTCTATCCACCTATCTAGTGGCATCAGCGGAACACTTGCCGGAGCAGAACAAGCAGGAGAAATGGTAGCTGATCTTGATGTACGAACATTCGACACAGAAATTTCCTGTATGGTCCAAGGCTTCTACGTACTTAAAGCTGCTGAAATGGCAGAACAAGGTGCTTCACCGGACGCTATCCTACAAGAACTAAATAACATGAAACAAACGATGCGTGCATACTTTATGGTCGACAATCTAGACCACCTTCACCGCGGGGGAAGACTAACCGGCTTCGAGCGCGTCATCGGTTCCGTACTACAAGTAAAACCGATTCTACACTTTGAAAACAAAGTCATTGTACCATTTGAAAAAGTTCGTACGCGTAAAAAAGCGATGAAACGTATTTCGGACATGCTCCAAGAAGACTCAAACAAATTCAACATAAAAGCGACAATCATCCATGCTAACTACGAAAACGAAGCAATTGCATGGAAAGAAGAACTTCAAGCAACAATGCCAAACGTAGACTTCACTATCAGCTACTTCGGTCCGGTAATCGGTACACATCTTGGGGAAGGGTCCATGGGTCTCGGTTGGTACAAGATTAACTAATGAGGAGAATGCCCATGAACGAACAGTTACAACAATTTCTAACTGGCCGCATATGGCTTCGCGAACACACCCCATTCCCACGCGAAGTCATCGACGCCCACATCGACTCCGGTCACATCCACCTAAAACCTGGTGTCCTCACAAAATCAGATTCCAACCTTTTTTGGCAATCAAACATGAACATCTGCAACAGATGCCACAACACGAACCCATCCTTGTTTCACTTATTCAACTGTGCCCATTGCAACAAAATCTGTACGTATTGCCGCCACTGTATACGAATGGGGCGTGTGAGTAGTTGTTCCGAATTACTCCTTTGGGACAAGCAGCATGCTCACAGCGTGAACGCACATGTCTTTGCGTGGAGCGGCCAGCTTACACCTCTTCAACAAAAGGCGAGTAAAGAACTACTTGCTAGTGTGGGACAAAACCAATCTCACCTAGTCCATGCAGTATGCGGAGCGGGAAAAACAGAACTCCTATTTCCAGCTATATTTGCTTGCTTACAAGCAGGCAAACGAGTTTGCGTTGCTGCACCAAGAACCGATGTAATTTTAGAGTTATTCCCTCGATTCCAGAAAGTCTTCCCAAACACAAAAATCCATGCATTATTCGGCGGAGCACCTGACCAACAAGGATTTCCTGAACTCATACTTGCAACAACACATCAACTCTATAGATTTGAAAATGCATTCGATGTCGTATTTGTCGACGAAGCAGATGCCTTTCCTTATTATGCTGATGAAACCCTCCAAAAAGCAGTTACTAAAGCCGCAAAACAAGAAGCTGCCATACATTATGTAACAGCCACTCCTACAAAATCATTAAAAATAACCAACCAATCCATCCTAACGAGAAGATATCACGGCCACGACCTGCCAGTACCTAAATTTGTAAGTCTTTGGGGTTACTCCAGACAACTCAAAAAAGGAAAAATTCCTCTGAAAATACAAAACTGGATAAATGAAAAGATAGAAACTAATACGCCTTTTCTTATCTTCTTGCCTACTATCGAAATGCTAGAGAACTTCCCAGGTGATTTACCAAGGGTTCATGCAGAGCACCCAGATAGAAAAGAACTAGTGATGCAATTACGCGAAAAGAAAATCCCTGGTTTATTAACAACAACCATATTAGAAAGAGGAATTACGATCGAAAACGTCCATGTAGCTGTAGTTGGAGCAGAGCAGCCCATCTTCACCTCCAGTGCCCTTATTCAAATAAGTGGACGAGTTGGTAGATCAGCTCTGTATCCAGATGGAGACATTACTTTCTTTCATCACGGAATAAGCAGAGAAATGGATAAAGCACAGGATGCGATAGAAGGGTGGAATCGTTCGTGAATTGCTTAATTTGTGCCACTCCTTATCAACCTACAGCTACCTGGTCCAAGCTTTTTTTATATGAATTGGATTCTTCTACTTGTGGTAGATGTTTTGAAAAATTTGACATTTCAAAGTTGACCAATGATTTTACTGATTTTCTAGGAACTCCTTATGAAGGAGCAGTCGACTCAGTCTTTTGTTTATACACTTATAACGAACCGATGAAAGAATATCTACACCAATATAAATTCCTCCAAGACGTTGCATTAGCAAAAGTATTTGCCGGAAAGCTGCAACTAGCATTACAGAGAAAAGAAGGCATTGTCGTACCAATTCCCATGCATCCAGAAAAACTAAAGTTACGTACATTCTCCCAAGTGGACGAGCTCCTAAAAGCAGCGCGAATTCCTTTTCAACAATTACTCACCAAAACAACATCTGATTCTCAAGGGAAGAAAACAAAAATAGAGCGATTAAAAACAAACAATTTGTTCGAAGTAATAAGTAGTACTATCGAAGCAACAAATTATATTTTATTCGATGATATCTACACAACTGGTGCTACTATCCATCATGCAGCGAAGACTTTAAAGGATAAAGGTGCCAAAAGAGTCGACGCAATTACTTTAATAAAAGGGTAATTTGCCGATAAACAAAGAAAGAATATTATTTGGAGGTAACGACATGGGTGAACTTAAAAATTGTCCTTCATGTGGCGAGTTTTTTAACTTTACGGGTTTAAGAGAAGTATGTAATAATTGCGCAATGAACGAAGAAAAGTTATACGAAACGGTTTACCGCTTCCTACGTAAACGCGAAAACCGTGCAGCCACTGTAGAAAGAATTGTAGAAGCTACAGGAGTAGAAGAGTCATTACTACATAAATGGGTTCGCAAAAACCGTTTACAACCAACAATGTTCCCGAACCTAGGCTATCCATGCGATAACTGTGGAAAAATTACACAATCAGGTAAACTATGTATAAAATGTACAGAAGAACTAAAATCAGGTCTTCGTCAATTTGATGCAGCAAAAGAATTCCGTGATAAAGTAGAAAATCAAGGAAGTGGTACATACCACTCAGATAGCAAGAAGAAATAACTCTCACCTCATGTGAGAGTTTTTTCATGGGATGAAAACAATAGTAATAAATGAATTCTATCCAACTTTTCTTGAGTTCCACTCATGGCCACACGAGTTCCACTAAAATCAATTCCAGTTCCACCAAAAGACCTTCCAATTCTACTTATACCTTTAATTCCCAAGACCTAATCCATACAAATAGTTCATGTTACTCTAAACACTTCATATTTCATGCCGAAATAATGTATAGACACTAAGTAAGAAGAGGGGAGGACAAAATTCTAATGAAAATAAATAACATTGGTTTAAATCAGATAAATCCTTATCAACGCAATCAACAACAAGCTGAAAAAGCACTTCAAACTACGAAGACAGCCGCGGATCAATTAGAAATTTCGTCTGCTGCTAAAAGTATGCAAACAAAATCGTCAGTTGAAGTAGAACAAGCGGAAAGAGTTGCAGCTATAAAAGCGGATATTGATGCTGGAACATACAAAGTAGATGCAAAAAAACTAGCATCGAACATCCTAGATTATTACCGATTATAAAAGGAGCTTACAATCATGTCCATCGCTAACATTTTGCAATCACTTACCAAACTAGACATGCTTCACAAAAGCTTACTAGAGGTTGCTTATAAAAAGACAGAAGCTATAAAGGTTGGTGACATGGACAGTCTAAACCAACTGCTCAAGGATGAGCAGGCACACGTAGCAGGAATTTCACAACTTGAACAACAGCGTCAATTAGAGGTAACGGATTACCTTCGAGCAAAAGGAATTGCTCCTACTGACAACCCAACTGTTGCACTTGTCTTAGAAAATACCACCACAGAAGCAGAAAAAGCTCAGCTAACAAAAGCACGTAATAATCTTTTATTAACATTGGAAACATTAAAAAAACAAAATGCATTAAACCAACAACTAACATATCAATCACTACAATTTGTCAACATGACGATCGATATGTACCGACCAAAGCCAGACCAAATAAACTATTCACAAACCGAAGTAAAAGGCCCATCAAATGACAAAACTTACTTCAATTCACAAGTCTAAGGAGGCGAACCCATGCGCTCAACATTTATGGGATTAGAAACTAGTAAACGTGGTATGTTCACACAACAAACTGCTCTTTATACAGTAGGACATAATATATCAAATGCCAATACTCTTGGATATTCTCGTCAACGTGTAAATATGCAAGCAACTCTTCCTTATCCTGGAATAGGTTTAAATGCACCAAAAGTTCCAGGTTTTATTGGAACAGGCGTGGAATCACATTCGATTCAACGTGTGCGTGACCAATTCATCGATCGTCAACTTAGACAAGAGACCAACCAACTTGGTTACTGGGATTCCAAATCAAAAGCAATTACCCAAATAGAAGATATCATGTCAGAACCGTCCGAATTTGGTCTGAATAAATCACTAGATTTATTTTGGAATTCACTACAAGAGTTGAGTACATCTCCTGAAAATGCAGGTACACGTAAAGTTGTTACTGAACGCGGAGTTACAGCAGCAGAATCATTCAATTATATTCATAAACAACTAATAGAAGTGCAAGGTAATTTAAAAAACGAAATTGATATTTCAACAAAAGATATAAATTCCATTTTAAAGCAAATAGCATCACTCAATGAGAATATTTCAAAAGTTGAGCCAAATGGATATATGCCAAATGACTTGTACGATGCTCGTGATGTTCTGGTGGATGAATTATCTCAGTACTTCCCTATACAAGTAGATTATGTTAAAAACGGCGGTAATTCACTTGCAATTGCAGAAGGCAACATGACAATCAGTATAAAAACTGGTAAACCAGCACCTGATCATATTATTAAAATTGTAGAGGGCAAAGAAGCTTCTCAATTTGCGCATAATTTACCCGCAGGAGACAATAAAGATCCTTTCCAAAGCTTTACGATTAACGGTCTTCCGGCAAATGGTGCAACAATTGATCATTCGGAACTTCTGCCAAACCAAGGGAAAATGCTGTCCCTTATTAATTCATATGGATACGGCAATACTGGTCAAGGGGATTATCCAGAGATGCTTACCGAGCTTAATAAAATGGCGCAAGAATTTGCTAAAGCGTTTAATGAGATTCATAGCTCTGGCTTTGGACTTCCAACCAAGGATGCAGCTGGAAATCCGATACCAAGTGAGACAGGACATAATTTCTTTGTAGATCCCAATGCTCCATTTGATCCAAATGACCGTGGAGATACTATAACTGCTGGAAATATAGCAGTGAATAAAGTAGTAAGAGATGACCCGAGTAAAGTTGCTGCTTCTGATTTAATAAACCAAGAAGGTAACGGTAAAAATGCCCAACTACTCTCTGAATTTAAAACTAAATCTATAGCCGGCTTAAACAATACAAGTACTCAATCTTTTTATCAATCTTTAATCGGAAAACTAGGGGTAGACGGAGAACAAGCGAATCGTCTAGCTGAAACTTCAGCAGTTAAACAACTCACAATTATGAATAGTCGAGCGTCTGTAAGCTCGGTATCACTTGATGAAGAAATGACAAACATGATTATATTCCAGCAAGCTTATAATGCGTCTGCTCGTATGATTACTGTAGTAGACGAAACTTTAGATAAAATTATCAATGGTATGGGTCGAGTAGGACTATAATAGGAGGTAAACAACATGCGTGTAACTCAATCAATGCTCTCAAGCAATATGCTACGTAATTTATCGAGTAGTTACTCAAAAATGGGTGTTTTACAAGAGCAGATAAATACTGGAAAAAAAATTTCGCGACCATCACAAGATCCAGTTATTGCGATGAAAGGAATTGGGTATAGATCCGATTTAAATAGAGTAGAACAATTTGAGCGTAATTTAGGTGAGGTAAATAACTGGCTGGACTCATCAGATGATGGGCTGGACAAAGTAGGTCAAGCTCTCCACCGAGTAAGGGATCTAATTATAGATGCAAATAATGATACAAAAACAGCAGAAGATAGAGATAAGATTGCGAAAGAAATTGACCAAATCAAATTACAAATCCGTGATTTAGGAAATACGAAGGTTGGGGACAAGTTTATATTTTCTGGTACCAAAACTTTATCTCCTATGTACGATCCAAATGGGACTGCCCCACTTTATGATGCGAATGGATTTTTAGATACTAACTATCCGGGAGTTAATGAAAACGTTAATATTGAGATTAATGCAGGAGTAGAAATAACAGTAAATACTAATGGAATTGGAATATTTAATGAAATTGATGATATGATGGTTCAACTTCAGAGTGCATTGGAAGACGAAAAAAACACTGGAGTAAAAGGTAATTATGATGCGTTACTTGGATTAGCTGATGAAAATATTGACACAGTACTAACGGCACGTTCTGAAATAGGAGCACGTCAAAATCGAGTAGAGATGATGGAAAATCGCCTTTCATCTCAAAATTTAATTGTTACGAAACAAATGTCTGATAACGAAGATGTGGAGTATGAAGAAGCTATCACAAATCTAATCACGCAAGAGTCCATTCATCGTGCGGGATTAGCTATTGGATCTCGCATTATCCAACCTTCGTTAGTTGATTTCTTAAGATAAATTTATTGAAATAGGAAACATCTGAAAAAAATATCCACATAAATATAAACAAGGCGTTTGGAGTATATATCCAAGCGCCTTCTCTATAGGAAGGTGACTCATGTGAACATCCCTCAACTTCAAATCACGACAACACGAGGTGTTCTAGGTCTTCAAACAACACCTGGGACACAAGAAATAGAACAACCACGTGCTATTATGTCGCAGCAACAACCTGCTGCAATTTTGGAAATCTCTACGACCCGCCCTCAACTTTCACTTGATACTACAGAAGTGCGTGCTGATTTAGATTTAAAGAGCGTTTTTAAACGGACAGAGGAGTTTGCTCAACTAGGTATGCAAGAAGGGATGGAAGGAATAGCGCGCCGGGCAGAACAAGGCAGGGAACTTATGGATATTGCGAATGGAAATAATGTCATCAAGCAACAAGCAATTGAAAATGGAAGTCGCCCGATGAAATCATTAGGCATTAAGTTTATTCCTAATCCATTAAAACTTGAAATGGAGATACAACCGGGAACTTTGGATATAAATGTGGAACCGCAAAAGCCGATTAATGAAGTAACAGTTCAGAAACCTATCCATCGATATACGCCAGGTAAAGTGACTGTTCAAATGGAACAATGGCCATCCATTCAAATTGATGTTAAATGGTAGGTACATATATAGAAAAAATTCCAAAATTAATAATGAATTTAAAAACTTGTCATAGTACAAGTTTTTTTTATTAATGATAGAATGGTAGTCTAAAGAATAGGTAACATGAAAAGGAGTCGATTATATGCTGATCAAAACAAAGTTCTTTGGTGAAATCGAACTAAATTCCGAACAACTTTGGCATTTTCCGAAAGGGATTCCAGGTTTTAAGGACGAAAGAGAATTTGCTTTGATACCGATTGAAGTAAATACAATGTTTCAAGTGCTACAATCTATAAATGTTAGTGAGATTGCACTAATTGTGGCAAATCCATATACTTTAGTAGAAAATTATTCCTTCGATATCGATGAACCAACAATTGAATTACTTGATATTAAACAAGAGGGGGATGTTTTTGTTTTAGGAGTTTTGTCATTAAAAGAGCCCTTAGAGGCGTCAACGATCAACTTGCAAGCTCCTATTGTTTTCCATATATCAAAAAAAATAGCAAAACAAATGATCATTAATGACAACAAATTCGCAGTACGCCACGTAATTGGTTCTCAACCATCTCTAACAAAAGAGGAGGCGTGACCGATGCTTGTATTATCAAGAAAAGTAAATGAAACGATTAAAATTGATGATGATATTGAAATTAGAGTGTTAGAAGTGAAAGGGGACACGGTTAGGATAGGAATTGAAGCACCTAAGTCGATGGAAATTTTACGTGGTGAACTTATTTTAACCATTTCTGAAACAAATACAGAGGCAAACAAACTAAATCATGCGCTTTTTAATAAACTATCAAAAAAGAATTAAAAGTTGAAAAAAAAGCTAAACATACCTATAAGCAATCCGATATAATTAATGTAAGCAGCAAGTAAGGAATACCGGCCGATTCCTGAAAGTTGTAAACAAACAAATTCTGGTTCACATGGATGTGAACCAAACACACACTCAAGGAGGAAATATTAATATGAGAATTAATCACAACATAGCTGCGCTTAACACGCACCGTCAATTAACGACAAACAATGCTGCTGCTTCTAAAAGCATTGAAAAATTATCTTCAGGACTTCGCATCAACCGTGCTGGCGATGACGCTGCTGGTCTTGCAATTTCTGAAAAAATGCGTGCGCAAGTTCGTGGACTTGACATGGCTTCTAAAAACGCACAAGATGGTATTTCTTTAATTCAAACGGCTGAAGGTGCTTTGAACGAAACACATTCAATCCTTCAACGTATGCGTGAACTATCTATTCAGTCAGGTAATGATACAAATACACTTGAAGACCGTGAAGCTATGCAAGCAGAAATCGATGAGTTAACATTAGAAATCGATCGTATTGCAACTACTACTGAATTCAATACACAAAAACTATTAAGCGGTGGAGCTTCGAATTTAGTACTTCAAGTAGGTGCTAACGCTGGTCAAGCAATGACATTCTCAATTAATGATATGCGTACATCTGCTTTAGGCGTAGATGCAGGTGCAATCGATATCACAAGCCGCGCTGGTGCAACTGCTGCGGTTGCTGCAATCGATGGAGCAATTAGCCAAGTTTCTGTGGAACGTGCGAAAATGGGTGCTATTCAAAACCGTCTTGAGCATACAATCAATAACTTGGGCACATCTTCTGAAAACCTAACAGCAGCGGAATCACGTGTACGTGACGTTGACATGGCGAAAGAAATGATGGAATTCACGAAAAACAACATCTTGACACAAGCTTCACAAGCTATGCTTGCACAAGCTAACCAACAACCACAAGGTGTACTACAACTACTTCGTTAATTAGTAGTTAAACTATAATTGAAAATAGATAGCCTAACCGGGCTATCTATTTTTTAAATTAAGGAGAGAGATTCAAATGCTATATGTGAATGATCACCTGGTGACAGAGGAAAAAGAAGTAGAAATAGTAGCACAACAACTGAAGGATTACTTGTTTACAGAGAAGTTAATCATAGTGAAACAGGATCAGCAACCTATGTCGCAAGACGAATTAGCAAGTCTATTACTGAATAATAACCCAGAGCTTCGCTTAGTAGCTATGCATACTTCAGTATTACTCAGCGAGTTTAATGATGAATTAGAAACCTATATCCGTAAAGTAGAAGTGTATATTGAAGATATGCGTGAAACAGAAAACTTCTCAGACGTTTTAAGTGGCTTTGTACAAGTAACAGAAGCCTTATTAGAGTTTTCATCTGTCGAAGAATTTTTACAAAAAAGTTTACTTGATCAGCAACAAATGAATGACATTTCCACTAAAGCACTGGCGCGTGCTGAAGAGGGAAACTATGAATATGTATTAGATGTATTGGAATATGAAGTACTGACTATTCTTCAGCATTTCTTAGACGAGACAAATGAGGTAATGTAAATGACTTATACAATTAGTACGGTACAATCAGATTCGAATATGGCTGTCTATGTGTATGAAAAATCGGGCAAGACAACACCTTTGAACTCATTATATTCACCAGAGAAAGAAGCGCAACGTTTTCTCAAAAAAATGTCGTCTTTGAAAAATAATTTTATTGTTATTCTGGGTTATGGTAATGGGGAGCTGTTTGAGCAACTTGTTAAGAGTGATGTATATAAGCAAAATGCTCACTTTCTATTTATTGAGCCATTTCAAGAAGTACTAGTACGTGATGTACATAGAGAAATCATTAATAGCCAAAGGGATAAACTAACATTTATACATTATAAAAATTTAACATCTATTTCATTTATGTCATTTTTAAATGAGTATATTGGTATGCCGACATCTATTCAAGTTCATCCTAATTACATAAAAATTGAAGAACCTATTATAAAAGATTGTTTACAGGTTATTAATGAAGGAATTAAAACAAAACAAATTTCCGATAATACTGAAATGTGGTTTGCAAAAGACTGGATTATTGAGCCGTTATTAAATATACAAAACACCAAAAAAGCTATAAAAATTCATACGTTAAAAGATAAGTTCAAAGGGGAAAGAGCTATTTTAGTTGCAGCAGGACCATCCCTTCAACAGCATATTGAGTTTTTGAAGGACAATAAAGACTTTTTTCATATTTTTGTAGTGGGTCCTGCTTTACGAGTATTACTGGATAATGGCATTGAACCCGACTATGTTTTAAGCATAGATGCGGGGCAATTAAACTATGATACACATTTTAAGGGGATTGTTTTTGAAGGCACTTTAATATATGAAACAGTATCAAATTCAAGTATTCAAACGAATCATCAAGGTAGATTAGTAGTCTCAAAAACAGCAAATGATTATATTTCTCCTCAATTCGTTGATAATCTATCTGAAGTCTTAAAACGATCGCCATCCGTTGCTGTCTTTACAATGCGAGCAATTATTTACTTTGGTTTTTCAGAAGTCTATCTAGTCGGTCAAGATTTAGCCTTGATAGATGGAGAGTATTATGCAAAAGGTGTAAAGCATCATGCGGCGGTACAAAATGAGAAAGAAGAATTAGTAGTCACCAATAATCTAGGCCAGCCGGTAGGTACTACAAGACCCTTAAAAATATTTTTAGAAACATTTGAAGCGATTATTAAGACACTTCCAGCTGATATAGCGATATTTAATTTATCTAAGCATGGTGCTAAAATCGAAGGGACAATATTTATTGAAGAGAGCGTCATTACTAAAGAGATGAAAAATATAATCATATTAGATGAGGAACCTCAAGAGATCTTAATCGATCCGCTTGCAGTTTTAAAGGAATTCACAGGGAAACTAAAAGGCTTACAAAAACAAGTATTCGAAGCGAAGGATAATTTAGATAGGTTAATCCAAATAGGTCTTGTGACGGCGAATGATATGCCTAAAGTCGTAAAAGATTTTAGTGGGATTAGGAATCATCCAATCTTAGTTGAAGTATTACTTGCTAATGTAACGTTTATGTTTAAAAAGATTAATAATGAATTTCAACTGTTTGATCTTAAAAAGAGGTATATGAGCCAGGATTATCTTGAGCTAATTACAGAATTAGAAACATTTTATGCGCTTATTGGTAAGCTTTGTACGGAAATCATAAAGGATGAAAGAATAAAGAACTATAAATAAAAGCGTCATGGCTAGTTAACAGCCATGACGCTTTTATTTTAGTGCTGTTTAATTATATGTGAACGATATACTATCCGTTTCCCCACCAAGGTCCACAACGATTTGTACGACTCCTGGAGCTGCACCAGATGGTATAGTAACACGGAGTTGAGTTGCAGATAAATATTTGACGGTTGTTGGTTTACCGCCAACTGTGACTGTTATATTTGAAGCAAAATTTGTACCGTAGACAACTGTGTTATAGCCGCCCTTTACTGAACCATTATCTAACGATATACGTGTAACTGTAGGCTTAATTCCTTCATATGTGAAGGAATCTTGTAATATACCTTCTTGTAGATCAGAGTTGATAACTTTTACAGAAACTAGACCTTTATTTAGTGCACTTGGTGTTTTTACTGTGATTTCTGTAGCTGAGATAGATGTTATAGTAGCTAGTCTGTCTCCGAAATACACTTTAGCACCAGTTTTAAAGTTATCACCCGTTATTGTAATTGTGTCATTACCAGCAGTAGAACCTGCATTACTTGAAAGTGTTGTAATGATTGGAGCAGGATCTAGAACAGGTTCTGTATATGTGAATCCATCTACTAACATTGATCCTTGTCCTTCATCATTTTCTACTTTCACATCTACTGCTCCTGCTACATTACTTACTGGGATTGTAGCACGTAATGTTGTCGCAGTCAGATAAGTGACTTTTGATTGTTCTTTACCTATAAATACTTTTGTAGTTTTGTTAAAGTTTTTTCCATAAACAATTGTATTTTGTGTATTTCCTACTAAGATTGTATCTACAGACAAAGATGTAATCTCAGGTACAGGTAGTGGAGCAGGAGCTAAATACTCGAATGCATTTGTTAAGACAGCACTAATACCATCTGGATTTTCAGCTTTAACCGGAACGGCACCAGGCGTAGTCGCAGCAGGTACAGTTACTCTGACACTGGTAGAAGAAACAAATGTAGTACTTGCTACAGTATCTCCGAAATAGATTTGAACATTTCGATCAAAGTTTTTTCCAGTTACAATAAGAGTTGTACCACCTTGAAGTTCGCCACTTGTTAACGACAAGCTAATAATCTCAACTGCAGGTGGAGTTGGCTTTTCTAAATACGTATAGCTATCAATTAGCTCTCCGCTTGTCTGATCTGGATTAACAACTTTAACAGTTACGACTCCACTTGCAGTCGCTTCTGGTGCTGTTGCACGTAAAAGTATATTGGATGAAAATGTAGTAGTTGCTGGAACATCATTAAAATAAACGACAGCACCTTTTAAGAAATTGGTACCTGAAATTGTAACAGTGTTACCACCCAGAAACGGACCTTCAGCAGGTGAAACAGCTGTAATTGTTGGGATTGCATAATAGTTAAAACTACCAATCGCAAATTGACGATCTGTATTTTCAACTTTAAGCACCACTGTTCCTTGCGTACCAACAGGTGTAGTAACAATTATTTCATTGGTAGTAAATGAAGTAACTGTTCCTAAAACTGTTCCGAAGTAAACTTTGGCACCAGGTAAGAAATTTTGACCAGTAATCGTTACTGTTTCTCCACCTGAAGTAAGACCTTTATCTTTAGTTATATTTGTAATAACTGGTGCATGATTCTTAATTTCAATGATTGGATTTGTCGTGTTCAATGAATACGTAGAACCATCACCAATTTCAAACGTTGAAGATGTTTGAGCTAGGGTATATTTACCAGCTGTTGCACTATCTTTAGCACGAACTTGGTAAGTAAAGCTTAGTTCGTCAGTTTTTAATTCTGAGATGAACCATGAGATTGTGTTACCATTCACAGTAGGTCTAGGTATATGGTTGTCATATGAGCCCGGTACCAATTCAAACTCAGGAGAAATTTTATCAGTGATTGTTACATTATAAGCACTTGCAAGACCAATTTCTTCTACAATTGCTTTGTAGACATCAGAGAGCCCTACAGAACCCAATACGAAATGATGGTGATCAAAGGAAGATGCCATTTCTTTTAATAATTTGTTAGGTGCGCTAGTATCTGGATTATCGTTTGGTCCCAATAAAGCAATTGAATAGAACGTGATACCAGCAGCTTTCGCAGCTTTTGCAGCAGCTAAAGCATCAGTTGAACTGTTGGCTTCTCCATCAGTCATAATAACAATGGTTGGTTGTGCTTCAGAGCGTTTAGTTGCTAGCATTGTTGTAGCTGTTCTGATGGCATCACTTGTATTTGTACCTCCACCAAGTTGAATGGTATCTACATATGCTTTCGCAGCATTTTGGTCAGTAGTTAATGCAAAAGAAGATGCACGATCACTAAAATCAACTATTCCAAGTTCATGCTTCGTTAAATCCATTAAATCAATAAACTCTTTTGCAGCTAGTTTGGCCGCATTAAGTCTATTGTCTGACTGCATACTACCAGACTTATCAATAATTAAGATAACGTCATTAGGTTTTACAAAAGTTGAATCCTGTGGAGTTCCCTTTACAGTAAGTGTTACATCTGTAGTTTCCCCCTTTACTAGGGTGCTGTTACTTACTGTCTTGTTAATATTCATTAAATCGCCACTTTTAACTGTTGCAGCTTCTGTTGAAAGTGGAGTAGCTATGCCGATAATAAGAATAGCTATTAAAGCAAGCTTAATAAACTTTAAAATTTTCAATGTCTTTCCTCCTATTAATATAGTTCAATACACTTATATTATCGGGAGGATAAAAGTAATGTTTAGTGTGTTTATATTAATATTTTCTTTAGTCTAATAGTGATGAATATTGCGAATGATATATGATGATAAGTCGGATTGTAACGTCTATAATTTATAACCATTATTATCAGTAGCATTTTTCTTGAAATTGATTTATTTTTGACGATATTAAAATATAGATAAAAATAGATTTTAGAGTAATTTAGTTATTTAAATTACTGTTATAATTACAAAAGAGATCACTGTCCTTTATTACTAACTGTATTAGAATTATTATTTAATCTTTAGTCAAATAATAAAGGATAAATGTAAAATATATTAATCAGTTGGAGGAATATGAAATGAATTCGAAAAAGGTATTAGTTACAGGAGCAGATGGATTTATTGGCTCTCATTTAACAGAGGAACTAATACGTCAAGGTTATGACGTACGTGCTTTTGTTTATTATAATTCATTTAATTCATGGGGATGGCTTGATCAGTTGTCTAATGATATTAAACAAAGACTGGAAGTTTTCGCAGGAGACATCCGCGACCCGCATGGAGTAAGAGAAGCGATGAAGGGATGCACACATGTCCTAAATCTGGCCGCGCTCATTGCAATACCATATTCATATCATTCACCGGATACTTATGTAGATACAAATATTAAAGGAGCTTTGAATGTTGTACAAGCAGCCCGTGAATTGAATGTCGAAAAAGTGGTACATACATCTACTAGTGAAGTATACGGAACGGCGCAATATGTTCCTATAGATGAAAACCATCCATTACAAGGGCAATCACCATATTCTGCATCGAAAATTGGAGCAGATCAAATAGCGTTATCTTTTTATAAATCGTTTGATACTCCAGTTTCTATTATACGCCCGTTTAATACATACGGACCTCGTCAATCTGCTCGTGCAGTAATTCCTACAATTATTGGGCAATTAGCAGCTGGAAACAAACAGATAAAACTAGGGGCAGTAAGTCCGACGCGTGACTTTAACTATGTGAGAGATACTGTGAATGGTTTCATTTCTGTGATGAATAGTAATAAATCCAATGGTGAAGTGATAAATATTGGTTCCAACTATGAAGTTTCAATCGGAGAAACAGCGGAAATAATTGCAGATATTATGAATGTAAATTTGACGATCGAAACGGATGAACATCGTCTTCGTCCAGCTAAAAGTGAAGTAGAGCGCTTGTGGGCTGATAACCAAAAAGCGAAAGAGTTACTTGGATGGGAGCCTAACTACGGTGGTAAAGAGGGCTTTAGAAGAGGGTTAGAGGAAACGATTGAATGGTTCACCAATCCGGCAAATTTAGCAACATATAAAACGGATGTATATAATATATGAATAAACAATGGATAACATTTGCAAACGAAATAAAAGAGCTCTACAAAAAAGATTTTGTTCCGCTTCATGAACCAACTTTCGATGAAATGGAAATTGAATTTGTAACGGATTGTGTTAGTTCAGGATGGGTTTCATCAGTAGGTAAATACGTTGATCGTTTTGAGAAGGAGCTGGCTGAATTTACTGGTGTAAAACGTGCAGTTGCTGTTGTAAACGGAACTGCTGCCCTTCACATAGCATTAAAAGTAGCAGGAGTACAATCAAATGATGAGGTATTCATGCCATCTCTAACCTTTGTAGCAACAGCGAACGCAGTTTCATACTTGCAGGCATTTCCGCATTTTATTGACGTTAGTGAGGTAACGCTTGGTTTAGATCCGTTCATGCTAGAGGAGCATATCAAGGATATCGGTGAAATGCAAAATGGACATCTTGTAAACAAACAAACTGGACGAATCATCCGTGCGGTAGTACCAATGCATACTTTTGGACATTCTGTCGATCTTGACCCGCTTATTGAACTATGTGAGCGGTATAATTTAGTGCTAGTAGAAGATGCAGCAGAGTCTTTAGGTTCCTATTATAAAAGAAAACATACAGGTGGGTTTGGGAGTGTAAGTGCACTGAGCTTTAATGGAAATAAGATTATGACTACAGGTGGCGGTGGTGCTATTTTAACAAATAATGATCGCCTTGCTGATTATGCAAAGTATATAACTACGACAGCGAAGGTACCGCATCGTTGGATATATGAACACGATGAAATAGGTTTTAATTATAGAATGCCCAACATAAATGCTGCTCTTGGTTGTGCACAATTGCAAAAAGTACCTAAGTTTATCGAACAAAAAAGACAACTCGCTGAAAAATATGAGAACATAGTAAAATGTTTAGATGGTGTAACTCTTTTTAAAGAACCCGTTAATACAAAAGGAAACTATTGGTTGCAAACTTTGGTTCTGGATCAAAAACAAAATCGTGATAATATATTGGATTTTTTAAATGAAAGTGGTGTCATGTCAAGACCGATCTGGACGCCGATGGATGAATTGAAACCATTTGAAAATATGCCGAAAGCTGATTTGACAATTACAAAAAAATTGAAAAATACATTGATTAATATTCCAAGTACACCTTTGAAAGTGAAGTGAATTCATTGCGATGGAAAATATGTGTTGTTACGGGCACACGAGCAGAATACGGCCTTCTTTACTGGCTAATGAAAGAAATCCAACAAGATGCAGAGCTTGAATTACAATTAGTTGTTACAGGGATGCACCTATCACCTGAATTTGGGTTGACGTATAAACAGATTGAATTGGATGGATTTGTGATAGATGAAAAAGTAGAAATACTCTTATCATCAGACACAACCGTTGGTGTTGCCAAATCAATGGGGCTTGCCACGATTAGTTTTGCAGAGGTATTCGACCGATTGCAACCTGATTTACTAATTATTCTGGGAGATCGTTTTGAAATGATGGCTGCAGCGCAAACAGCTCTTATTATGCAATTGCCAATTGCTCATCTACATGGTGGAGAATTGACTGTTGGGGCATATGATGATGCAATCCGCCACTCGATTACCAAAATGGCATCATGGCATTTTGTAAGTACAGAATCACATCGTAATCGAGTCATTCAACTCGGAGAACATCCCAAAAATGTATGGAATGTTGGTGCTCTTGGTATCGAAAATATTTTAAAGATACCGCTTCTTTCAAAAACAGAATTGTGTACAGAACTTAAGATAGACGATAACATCCCTTTCTTTTTAATTACATATCATCCTGAAACTAATGGCAATGCAAATGGCATCTATCCACTTCTATCTGCTCTAGGTCGTTACCAGAATGTACAACTTATTTTCACAAAAGCAAATGCAGATAATGGTGGAAGGACTATCAATGAGGAAATCGAACAATTTGTTCTAAATAATCCAAATGCTTATCTATTTGAATCATTGGGCCAGTTACGTTACTTAAGTGCAGTCAAACACGCGGAGATTGTTATTGGTAACTCTTCAAGTGGAATTATCGAAGTACCCTATTTACAGACTCCAACTGTGAATTGTGGAAATCGTCAAATGGGAAGAGAATGTCCTTCTTCAGTTATTCAGACTTCTATAGACGATAATTCTGTTTGTGAAGCGATAGAAAACGCACTGAAATTTCAAGGTCCATACGGACAAATATTTGGTGACGGAGATGTATCTAAAAAGATTATTAGGCAAATAAAAAAGTTACCTTCCCAGCCAATTCAAAAGGAGTTTTATGACTTATGATACATCATCATACTTATATTATTGCTGAAGCGGGTGTTAACCATAATGGTTCACTTGAAATGGCAAAACAATTAGTAAATGTTGCGAAGCAAGCGGGCGCGGATGCAGTAAAGTTTCAAACTTTTAAAGCGGAGAATTTAGTAACACGTTCTGCACAACAAGCTAATTATCAAGTGGAAAATTTAGGTGAAGTGACATCTCAATTTAAGATGTTGAAAAAGCTCGAGTTATCTTACGATGAATTTGTGAAACTTAAATATTACTGTGATGCAAATGAAATTGAATTTTTGTCGACGCCTTTTGATATTGAAAGTGTCGATTTTTTATTGAATGATATTGGAATGAGCAAATTTAAAATCCCTTCTGGTGAGCTGACTAATAGTCCTTTTATTCATTATATTGCTACTAAGAAGAAACCAATAATTCTGTCAACTGGAATGGCGACAATGAAAGATATTCATGAAGCATTGTCATTTATTGCATACGGCTTGGCATTCCCTGACCAAGAGGTTAATCTTAATCAAGTACAAAGATTCTATCAAAAGGAAGAGGCGAGGCTGCTTCTGAGAGAGTTTGTAACCGTATTACATTGTACAACCGAATACCCAGCACCATTTGAAACAATAAATCTTTGTGCAATGAATGAGATGAAAAAAGAACTTCAGTTACCGATTGGTTTTTCGGATCATTCTGAAGGAATTGCGGTCCCAATTGCGGCAATTGCTCTTGGTGCAGTAGTAATCGAAAAGCATTTTACATTAGATCGAAATCTTCCAGGGCCTGATCATCGTGCTTCTTTGGAACCAAAAGAGTTAGAGGAAATGGTGACTGGGATTAAAGCAATTGAAGAATCTATGGGTACTGGGAATAAGAAGCCGACTCCAAAAGAACTTGATAATCGTAAAGTAGCTAGAAAAAGTATTGTAGCTAAAGTGAAAATCGCAGCTGGTGAAATATTTGCTGAACGTCATATAGCTATTAAACGTCCTGGTCACGGAATGCCTCCAAGATCGTATTGGTCTTTAATTGGAAAAGTGGCTAATCAATCTTATGAAGTGGATGAGTTAATCGATGAGTAAGCCAGTAATCATGATTGGTAATGGTGGTCATGCAGCTGTATTATTGGAAATACTAATAGCACAGAAAAGAAAAATATTAGGGTATACGGCACCAGAACAGAATAAATCCCTCTTCAATTTACCATATTTGGGTACGGATGAAGCAATCAAGTTGTATGGAAAAAATAAAATAGATCTTGTTTTAGGATTAGGAACTGTATCTGTTTCATTGCATCGTAAAGCCATTTTTGAAGCGTTTATAGCACATGGTTATTCATTTGCTAATGTTATACATTCAGCGGCAATTCTCTCTCCTTCCGTTCAGTTGGGACAAGGTATTCAAATTATGGCAGGCGCTATTCTTCAAACAAATGCGAAAATTTCGGATAATTCCATTATTAACACTGGTACAATCATTGAACATGATAGTTCAATTGGGAAGCATTCCCACATAGCGCCAGGGACAACGTTGTCTGGCGGTGTTCTGATTGGAGAAAATTGTCACATTGGTACAGGGACTTCGATTATACAAGGAATTTCAATTGGTGACGGGACATTAGTCGGTGCGGGATCCGTAGTTGTAAATGATATCGTTAAAAATAAAAAAGTTTACGGGGTACCAGCAAAGGAAGTGTAAGCATGAAAAATTGGAAAGATATCTTAATTGCTCCTGAGACGACGATTTTGCAAGCGATGAAATTGATTGATGAAACAACAATGCAATTTGCCGCTGTCGTAGATAATACTATGCACTTACTAGGCACAGTAACAGACGGAGATATTCGGCGCGGGATTTTAAAAGGATTATCTCTTGATACTCCGATAAGAGAAGTGATGAATAATGTTCCTATATGCGAACTGGAAGGTAAAAAAGCTTCTTACTATAAACAATTTATGATAAAGAGAAAGCTAAAGCAACTGCCTATCATTTTACAAGATAATATATTACATAGTGTTCTATTTTCAGATGAACTTGAACACGCAATTAAGAAAGAAAACAAAGTTGTATTAATGGTTGGTGGTCTTGGTACAAGACTTAGACCATTGACAGAAAAAATCCCGAAACCGATGTTAAATGTTGGAGATAAACCGATTTTAGAAACGATAATTGAAAGTTTTAAAAACTTTGGGTTTACCAATTTTATACTTTCAGTGAATTATAAAAAAGAAATGATTATGGATTATTTTCAAGATGGTTCACATCTTGGCGTAAATGTTGAATATATAGTAGAAACAAAAAAACTTGGTACGGCTGGAGCTCTATCATTGTTACCCGAAAAGCTAAGCGAACCTTTTTTTGTGATGAACGGTGATATATTAACGAAAATCAATTTTGAACAATTGCTTAATTTTCATAATGATACTGATTCCGTTGCGACAATGTGTGTTCGTGAATATGAATATCAAGTTCCGTATGGAGTCATTGAGACAGATAATCATAAACTTTTATCTATTGTGGAAAAACCATTACATAAAAGCTTTGTAAATGCGGGTATATATGTGTTAAATCCAAATTCGTTAGATCGAATACCTAAAGATCAATTTTTTGATATGCCTGAATTATACAAGATATTGATGCAAGAAAAAGAGATGGTCTCTGCATTTCCCTTAAGAGAGTATTGGTTGGATATAGGTCAAGTGGATGACTATGAGAAGGCAAACCTGGACTATAATGGAGGAGCTTTATGATTAATAACAAAAAGGTTGTTGCTATAATACCAGCTAGAGGTGGAAGTAAATCAATACCTCAAAAGAACATTGCAATATTGGCAGGAAAACCATTAATTGCTTGGACAATAGAAAAAGCTTTAGCAACTCCGGAAATTGACAATGTAATTGTTTCGACCGATTGTAATAATATTGCTAACGTATCCAGAAAGTATGGAGCTGAAATTAACATGAGACCAGGAGAATTTTCTCAAGATCATTCTCTTGTAATCGATACAATAAGATATGTGTTGGGTGAGTTACAAAAAGAAACAAAAGAATTTGAATACATTGTCCTTCTTGAACCAACAGCTCCATTTCGCGATATTGAAGATATTAGTAGTTGCATTAAGTTAATAGATGAGAAAAAGTATGATTCTGTTGCTACTTATACTGAAGCTTCACTTAATCCACATCGTGCTTGGAAAATAAAAGATGGTGTCCCTGAAATATTCATAGAAGGAGCAGTTCCTTGGCTTCCTAGACAAAAATTACCTGAAGCGTATCAGCTTAATGGAGCGGTATATGTAGCAAAAGTAAAAAAAATTAATAACAATAGTATTGGATTGGTTATTGGTGAAACAGGTGCAATAATAATGCCAAAAGAGAGGTCAATTGATATTGATGAACCTATTGATTTAGTAATTGCTGAAAACCTATTTAAGTTCTAATATTATTTATTAAGAGAATGGAGAGATTATAATTGAATGTAACATTAACTGAACTATTTAATCTAAGTGGGAAAACTGCTCTAGTCACAGGAGGAGCGGGTTATTTAGGTTATTCAATTAGTGAAAGTTTAGCAGAATTAGGCGCTAATATCATAATTGCAAGTAGGAATATTGAAAATAGTAAGAATAAAATTGAGGAGCTAAAAGTTCAATTTCCAAATGTTGAAATAAAAGCTGTTCAACTTGACCTGATGGATAAAGAATCAATAAGAAGCTTTGTTGATCAATTAGATTGTTTAGATATTTTAGTTAATAATGCGTGGTCGGGAAACAAAAATTCATTTGAGTCAATTTCAGACCTTGACTGGGAGTATGACATTGATATGAGTTTGAATTCGGTCTTTAGACTTGTAAAGGCAACTATGCCTAAGCTAATTGAAACTAAAGGGGTTATTCTAAATATTACTTCAATGTATGGTCATATTGCTCCTGACTATAGATTATATAATGAGGAAAAGTATACTAATCCTCCTAGTTACGGTGCTGCAAAAGCGGGTGTTATTCAATTTACAAAATACTTGTCAAGCTTTCTTGCACCTCATGAAATTAGAGTAAACTGTCTAAGTCCGGGACCGTTTCCCCACCCCGAAACTCAACAAGACGAAGAATTCATGAAAAGACTTTCGGAAAAAAATCCATTGAATAGGATTGGACAACCTCATGAAATTAAAGGTGCAGTAGCATTATTATGTTCGAATGCATCTTCGTATATGACTGGTCAAAATGTATGTGTGGATGGTGGTTGGGGTGTGTGGTAAAGAAAATTGGTTTACTTGGTCTGTCAGACGGTAACGGACATCCCTATTCATTTAGTGCGATTATAAATGGTTATAATGATGAGCACCTTAAGAAATCAAGTTGGGAAGTTATTTATAGATATATTAAAAAACGCGATCCATCTGAAATGGGCTTTGAAAATATTAGAATTACGCATGTCTGGACCCAAGAAAAAGAAATCAGTCAAAACCTTGCTTTAGCCTGTAAAATAGATCATGTCTTGGACAAATACGAGGATATGATTGGTAAAGTAGATGCTGTGATTATAGCGAGGGATGATTATGAAAATCATCTTGATATGGCTAAATTGTATTTAGAAGCGGGTTTAAAAGTATTTGTAGATAAACCATTGACTGTAGATGTTCAAGAATTACTTTATTTTAAAGATTATCTTATAAATGGACAGTTAATGTCTATGTCAGGAATGCGTTATGCAATAGAATTAGATGATATTAGATCTAACTTAAAAGATTATGGTGAGTTGAAAATTATTCAATCCTCTGTCATAAATGATTGGGAAAAATATGGTATTCATCTTCTTGATGCTGTGTTAGGAATTCTTCCAAATTCACCAGTATCAATTGAGTATATAAAAACAACTTCGGATATGTATTTACTTAATTTTGAAGATGGATTAACATGGACAATAAATATTTTAGGAAATGCTCCAAAAACTTTTAATATTAATGTTTGGGGAATTACTAAAAGAGCTTCATTTAATATAGAAGATAATTTTTCAATGTTCCGAAGAATGCTCTGGAGATTTGGACAACTTGTCTCTCAAAATGAAGTTTATTATCGACCGCATGACACTCTTGTCACTCTTTGCTTGTTAATAGGCGGACAGATTTCAAAAAAAGAGGAAAGAAAAGTGTATCTAAAAGAATTTAACAATATATTGAACTGATATTTCAAAAAAATATTGAATAGAAAGTATGAGATTATGAAAAAGGATTACATTGAGAAATTTAAGTTGACAGGTAAAACAGCTGTTGTTACGGGTGGAGCAGGAATACTAGGAAGGCATTTTTGTTCTGGGTTGGCTGATGCGGGAGCGAATGTAGCTGTTGTAGACATTCAACTTGCAGAAGCTAAAAAAGTTGCGGCTTCAATTAATGAACGCTATGCTGGACGAGCAATTGCTTTCGAATGTGATATTACATCTGAGGAGTCAGTTATTAAGATGGTTCAGGCAGTTGTAAGAGAATTTGGTGAAATAAACGTCTTGCATAACAATGCAGCTGGAAAATCGAATAATTTGGATGCATTCTTTGCTGATTTTGAAGATTATGAACTTAATCAGTGGAAAGAAATTATGAGCACAAATTTGGATGGTATGTTCCTAGTTGCGAAGCACGTTGGTAAAGTTATGAAAAAACAGGGAGAAGGAGGGTCTATCATTCAGACATCCTCTATTTATGGTGTGATGGCCCCTGATCAGCGAATATACGAAGGTTCATATTATCTTGGTCGTCAAATTAATTCCCCCGCAATTTATTCAGCATCCAAAGCAGGGGTTATTGGACTGACCAAGTATCTTGCCACCTACTGGGCAAAGGAAGGTATACGTGTTAATGCGATTACACCTGGTGGAATAGAAAGCGGACAAAATGATACTTTTAAGGAAAAATATAGCTCTCGTATTCCATTGGGGCGCATGTCACAACCAGAGGAAATGGTAGGGGCACTTATATATTTAGCATCTGATGCATCCAGTTATGTAACCGGACAGAATCTCATTGTAGATGGAGGTTTGAATGCTTGGTAATCCCCCAGAAAATATCTCGAGTTCAATTCCAATAGTTAAGATGAAATAGTTTATTTTAAATGAAAAATAGTTTTACAAAGGTAGTATACTAAAAGTTTGGGATTCTAATTTACAAATTATTATAGAGAATTTCAAAGTTTAAATTAGAAATATTTACCTATATAATGATTTTAAGTCCAAACTAAATAAGTGATTTAACTTAATATAGGTCTAATACTTATTTTTACCAATTTTCTTAACTTTTTTTTTGATTAGCCGATATAATTTATATGTGAGCGCTCTCAAATACAAGGAGGTATGAGAAATGGTAAATCGTATTGATGTTACTGGAGTTACAACGCAAGGAAGTTCTCAATTGGAGCGGAGCGGACCAGACATGGATGTCATGGTTGAAAAATTCCGAAAAATAGTTGATAAGGCCATTGAAAAGGCTGCGGATGGGGATCAGTTGCCTGCTGATCAAGCAAAGAAACTGACGGAAAGTATGAATAAGTTTTTAGAAGGTTCGAATTCAGAACTTCGATTTGAGTTCCATGAAAAATTGAATGAGTATTATGTAACAATCGTCGATCCAAAAACGCATGAAGTTATTAAAGAAATTCCCTCCAGAAAATTAATGGATGCTCACGCTGCTATGCGAGAGTTCAATGGTTTGTTTGTCAATCACAAAATATAAGGAAGGGTGATTATTTATGAAAATTGGTGGATTAGCATCTGGAATAGATACAGAATCGATCATTAATGATTTAATGAAAGTACAACGAATCCCACTTACTAAAGTTACACAAAAAAAACAAACGCTTCAGTGGCAACTAGATAGCTACCGTACTGTTAATCGAAAGGTGAAAGAGTTTAGCGATAATACGTTTAAAAATATGGTCCTTTCAACGAACTTTAATGCGAAAATTACGGAGAGTTCTGCGCCAAATGATGTTTCTATTAAAAACAAAAATTCAACAAGCGATTTTTCAGGAACGATTAAAATCGAACAGTTAGCAAAAAATTCGACAATGCAGAGTGATGTAATAGCAGCAGGTGCTGGAAAACCAGCAACAACTACTATGGCTAATCTTGGAATCACTGGAACCACACTTAAAATAAGTGCGATAGATGAAAATGGAGTAATGCAAGATAAAGATATAACTATTGCATCTACAGATAAAATTCAAGATGTAATGGATAGAATTACGAAGCAGACAGGTGTAAATGCTTTTTATGATGCTAAGACTGGTCAAATTGCAATGGCAACCAAAAATGGTGGTGCTAATACAAATGGCAGTAGTGAAATCGTTGTTACGGGTGATGGTAATATTGTTCAAAGTCTAGGTTTATCTGGAAAAACCGTTGCTCCTGCAAATAAGGGTCAAGTTGCGATATATACTGTAAATGGTCTTAGAATGGAAAGTTCAAAAAATATTGTTGATGTCAATGGGTTTGAATTTACACTTAAAGCAGCAAATAATACAGATATAAATTTTAGTACGAAGCCAGACACGGATGCAGTTTTTGATAATATCGTCAAGTTTGTAGATGACTACAATAAACTTATAGATGAGTTGAATGGTCTAGTCAGAGAAAAAACATATCGCGACTTTAAACCACTTTCAGCTGAAGAAAAAGCGGAGATGTCAGATAAAGAGATCGAATTATGGGAAGAGAAAGCCAAAAGTGGTTTGCTTAAAAACGATCCAGTCATTTCAGGTATGATAACACAGATGCGCTCTGCACTTATGGGTTCCGTTAAAGACCAGGGATCACTGAAAGATATTGGTATTGCGACTCCTAGTGGCAATTACGCTTGGCAAGAAAATGGTAAACTCGTTGTCAATGAGGCAAAGTTAAAGGAAGCCATTAACACCGACCCCGCCAAAGTCCAAAAACTATTCGCACAAACTGGTACTGCAGCGACTGCTGGTAGTTCGACAGGCGAGCAAGGATTTGCAGTTCGATTAAGAGCTATTGCAGAGAGTAGTTATAAAGAAATTCATAAGCGTGCTGGAGATTCCGGTTCTACGGAGGCTTCATTTACCTTAGGTAGAAATTTAAAAGAAATGAACAAGCAAATGGACAAGTTTCAAGATCGTTTAAAAGTCGTGGAAGAACGTTATTGGAAACAGTTTTCAGCTATGGAAAATGCAATTCAGCGTGCAAATGCACAATCTGCTAACTTGATGAATGCTCTTGGCGGTGGAGCATAATAAAGTAGTAACAAAAAGGAGAGATTTTAATGGCTACTAATAATCCTTATGCAACGTACCAGCATAACTCAGTAAATACATCGACGCCTGGCGAACTAACGCTTATGCTGTATAATGGGTGCCTGAAATTTATCCACCAGGCTAAAAATTCACTCGAAAATAATAACTTCCAAGAGATGAATCTATCGTCGCAAAAAGCGCAGGCAATTATATCTGAGTTGATGTTGACGTTAGATACATCTTATCCAGTTTCACAAAATATGCTTAGCCTATATGAATTTGTAAATAGTCGTCTCATTGATGGTAACATAAAAAAAGATGGTACGATGTTCGAGGAAGCATCTGTTATCATTACAGATTTTCGGGATACATGGAAGCAAGTTATTCAAATTAACCGTCAAAAACAATACGGGGAAGTAAATGAAATATGATTCGGCCAGCAATGAAAGTCTGGCGCGAGGTGGCCGAAACACTTCTGAAACTAACACAGCAGACAGAGGAAGCCGAACGTGATGAAACAATAGCAAATATTGAGAAATGTCTAGATATACGTGACCAATTACATTCACAAATAACTAGCCCTTTTACAGCTGAAGAAGAAGTCCTTGGCAAAGAACTTATAGAAATGGAAGGTAATATTCAACTGAAACTTGCCTTGTTCACCAAGCAAATAAAAAATAATATTTACGATGCTAAATCGAAAAAAAGTAATATGAAAAACTACGTTAACCCATATAGAAATGTAACTAAAGATGGTACGTTTTACGACACTAAAAATTAAGTAAACCTGGAAGAGAATTAATCTCTTCCAATTTTTTTTGTAGTTTTTGAAATTCATTGAAATGTAACGATTCTAGAGGAACATAACTTTTTGTCTGAGGTTGATGGAATAAAGCTAGCAATCTATTATAGTAAAAAATGAGCGGCCAAATAAATTCAGTAAGTAAACCTAATTAAAGACCCGTCAAATGGGAGGACTCATTACGTAAGCCATATGTCTCTTTTTAAACGAGTTTGAAAGTTTAAATAGAATGCTAGGTATCAGAACACTATATACTTTATTCAAACACATATTCCTTCAACAACCCCTCCAATTTCAGGGCCAACCCTATACTCCCATCGACCTTCAACTTCCCAAACATAAAAGCAGTAGTACTATTTAAATCTCCTGCAAGTAATTTCATAAAGTCTTTAGAGCTTAATGTTAATTTGCAATCAGCTTTTGTTGAAGTGTCATTTGTTACTTCTACAATACCATTTGCTAAGACTAGCTGTTTCACACTCGAATCATCCCCAGTCAAATGAAACTCATAACGTACATTTTCAGTTTGAATAGGTGATGGATTTTCATTCATCGTTGTTTCGATTAGTTGCCACGTTTCGTTCATATATAATCTCCCTTTCTATTTATGACTGAATATTCATTCATATTTTATTTTCTCACATTAAACTCTCTTTGGCGAGTTAATATTTCCTGGGAAATTTTAAAATAGTAATGTGAATCTTCAGTAGAAATGGTATTATGGATTTAATAGTTAAATAGAAGGAGGGTCTTTATGTTCAAGAAAGTGCTAATAGTAACAGTCTTACTTATTTCATTTGCATCATCTGCTAGTGCCAATACCTTATACGAAGTTAAAAAGGGGGATACACTATCGAAAGTTGCTAAGCTTCATAAAGTGACAATCAACGACATTCGTTCGTGGAATAAGCTGACGAAGGATAGTATTTATATCAAACAAAAGTTGGTTGTGAAAAAGCCCACTGTTGCGACTAAAACTCCGGTAAAGGTTGTTACTACTAAACCTGTAGTGGTTTCTAACTCACCAAAAGAAGAGACAGTTGTTACACCTGTTCAAGTAAAAGATACTTCACTTATTACAGCACCAGTTTCAGGCCAAGCAAGTAATCTATCTGCTAAGGGACAAGTTATGTATCCGTTAATAGTAGATTTTGCAAAACGTTTAGAAGGTATACCATATGTATATGGTGGTTATTCAATGTCCGGATTTGATTGCAGTGGATTTATTTATTTCTTACATGCGCAAGCAGGTTTAGATATTAATAGGCAAAGTAGTGAGAGTTACTTTACACAAACTTCTGCTGTTTCGATACCAGTTGTAGGAGATTTAGTATTTTTCCAAAATACATATAAACAAGGAATTTCTCATATGGGAATTTACATAGGCGATAATAAGTTTATCCATGCGGGTTCAAAAAATGTGGAAGTGACAAGTTTAGATTCTTCTTATTGGAAAGAACATTTTGTTTCATTCAATCGATTTAATGCATTAACTGTGAAGTAAGGCAAAGGGGGATTAGACATGAAGTGGACTATCGGTAAGAAGATGTGGCTAGGGTTTGTTACTGTTTTAGTGTTATTAATAGCTGTATCTGTTTTGTCGCTTATGACGATAATGGAAACTAGTAATAAATATAAATTTTTGCTAGATGACCGAGCGGTTAAAGTGAATATAGTAGCAGATATTGAAATTTCTCAAAAAGACACGTCCGGAGCACTAATGGATTATTTACTATTTACTACAGATGCATCCAGAGCAAGTGTAGAGGAACATCAACAAATTACGAATAATTTAACTGCTGAATTACGCAATAAGTTGTTTTCACCAGAGACGTTAGAGATGATGACAGAATTTGAAAAGAAAAATGATATGTTCGCTGCTATTAATGCAGATGCAATTAAAGCGAAAATGGAAAAAGATACTGCGGCGGTCAATAAACTTACTGCCAATGCGAAAACTACAAATGCAGATGCGTTAGTAGTACTAGAAGAAATTGAAAAGTTTTTACAAGACGATATGGATAAAACTAGAGAAGAGCTTACTAGTTATGAATTTGGGGCAAAAGTATTCGTTAGCTCCTTAGCGGCATTAGGTGTTTTACTAGGTGTTATACTTGCATACTTTATCAGTAGAAGTATTTCAGCACCCGTGAAGCGTGTTACGGCAGGCCTTACAGAAATTGCAACAGGTAACTTATTAGTTGATCCTATTGTGATTAAAAATAAAGATGAAGTCGGCGAAATGGCCACAGCATTTAATACAATGTCTAAAGACTTAAGAGATATAGTATCAGGAGTACGAGATTCTTCTATCCAGCTTGCTGCTAATGCAGAGGAACTTTCCGCTAGCTCCGAAGAAAGCTTAGCATCTTCTCAAATGGTTGCAAAATCTGCGGAAGCTCAGATGGTCTCAAGTGAACAGCAAGTGCATCATATGGATTCATCCGTCCAATCATTAACAGAACTATCACAAGGCATCAGTCAAATTTCTGTTAGCAATGAAGAAATGCTACATGCAGCAAATGATGTACAAAAACTAGTTCACACAGGATCTGATGTTGTATCAGATGTTGCTAAACAGATGGATACTATTCACACAACATTTACTGATACGACTATAATCATGAAGAATATGGAGAAACATTCCAATGATATTCAGACGGTTACTGCTTTAATAACGGATATATCAGAACAAACGAATCTATTAGCATTGAATGCGGCAATTGAAGCAGCAAGAGCTGGTGAATATGGTAAGGGCTTTGCAGTTGTAGCCGATGAGGTGCGTAAACTTGCAGAGCAATCTAAGAACTCTGCTACAGAAATAGCTTCTATGGTTCAACTGATTCAAAGTGCATCAGGTGAGGCTGTTCATGCTATAACAGATGGTGGCGAGAAAGTGGAAGCTGGTATCGCTAAAACAACAGAATCCTTAAAAGTCTTCGAAGGCATTGAAGTGGCTGTTGGAGAAGTCGGGCTTAAAGTAGAATCGGTTTCTGCAGCTATTGAGCAAATACAAGCAATGGCGGAGTCTGTTTCACAGGGCGCATTAGAAGTACAGCGACTTGCAACACTTGCAGCAGATGGAGCCAATGATACTAGTGCAGCGACAGAGCAACAAATCGCTGCAAATGAAGAGATTTCATCCAATGCACAAGCATTAGCAGATCTTGCGGAAGCATTACAAAATAATGTTAGTCATTTTAAAATTTAAATTAAAACTGTCTATCCTATGTCATTTTATATGGCATAGGATATTTTACTGGATTTTTTTGAAATTCATGTGTCCAAATACCCTGATGTTATGTATAATGATATAGTTACATTAGAATCATATAATAACAATATAAATAGGAAAAAAGGGGATATATATGAAGTTAACAATTTCTAAGAAAATGTGGTTTGGTTTTAGTGCTGTTTTACTATTACTAGTAATTACAAGTATTATTACTCAAATTGGGACTGCGAAGTTAACGGACAGATACAAGGATTTACTAGATGACGATATTGCTAAGATAGATTTAGTAGAAGAGATTACTGTCATTCAAAAAGATATGGCTACTGCTATATTAGAGTTTGTTATGTTTGGTAAGAGAGAAGCAGTGGATAAGTTTGATGCTGAAATAGAGAAAGGTTCTGTTGCAGCACGAGCTTTAATAGAAAAAGCTCCAGATGCAGAGTCCATGGAGTTAATGAAAGAGCTTCAAACAGAAACAGTGAAGTTATTTGAAAATAACAGTAAAATTATTGAAATGAAAAATGCGAATCAGCCTTTTGAACAATATGCAGCAAACTCCTCGGAAATTAATGCGGGGGTACTTGATATTTTGGCAGAAATACAACATGTTCAAGAAGGAAACTTGGCAGAAGCAAGAGTGGATTTAGAAAATTTTGAGGCTAGCACGTCCAAAATATTAATATTCTTAACTATAGCGGCAATTGTTGTTGGAGTTCTGATTTCTTATTTCATTGGAAAATCTATTTCTAGTCCAATTCAAAAAGTAACAAAAGGACTAGAAGAAATATCGAATGGTAACTTGGCAGTTGAACCGATTATAATTAAAAATAAAGATGAAGTAGGTACAATGGCGAAAACGTTTAACAAAATGTCGAGCGATTTACAACGAATTGTATCAAGTGTGCGCGATTCATCGATGCAATTAGCAGCAAATGCGGAAGAACTTTCTGCAAGCTCAGAAGAAAGTCTTGCATCTTCTCAAATGGTAGCGAAATCTGCCGAAGAGCAAATGGTAGCCAGTGAACAACAGGTAAAACATATGGAGTCCTCGATGAACTCTATGGAAGGTCTTAAGCATGGAGTTGCAGAAATAGCTTCGAGTAACGATGAAATGTTACAAGCGACAGACAGTGTGCAAACTTTAGTAACAAAGGGTTCTTCAGTAGTATCTGAAGTAGCTAACCAAATGGAAACGATCCATACTACTTTCACTGAAACAACTGAAATAATGAAAAATATGGCTAAGCATTCTGATGAAATTCAAAACATTACATCGCTTATAACGGATATCTCCGAACAAACGAACTTACTTGCATTAAATGCTGCAATTGAAGCAGCTCGTGCAGGAGAATATGGTAAAGGATTCGCGGTTGTTGCTGAAGAAGTTCGTAAGCTTGCAGAGCAATCGAAAAATTCCGCTTCTGAAATCGAGTCAATGGTTAAACTAATCCAAACTGCTTCTGGATCAGCGGTGAAAGCTATAACAACTGGGGGAGACAAAGTAGAACTTGGTCTTTCGAAAACGACAGAATCTCTTCATGTTTTCGAAGAAATTGAAACTAGTGTAGTGGATGTAGTGAACAAAGTTGAGCTAGTAACATCTGCTATTGGACAAATTCAAGAGATGGCTAATTCTGTTACAGAGAGTGCTCAACAAGTACAAACAATTGCTACGCACGCTGCAGATAGCGCAAGTGACACAAGTGCGGCTACAGAACAACAATTAGCTGCAAACGAAGAAATTTCTTCAAATGCTCAATCACTAGCAGATTTAGCAGAACAGCTACAAAATGAAGTTAGTCATTTTAAACTATAATTTTCCATGACCCTAAATTTCAATTTAGATTTAGGGCCATTTATTGCCTAAAATATAAATATTTCGACAATAAATGTAGTCAGCTCTCCACTTGTATAATTAGCATTAAGTAGCATCTATAGAGAAAAAGGGGATAATTATGAAATTAACAATTTCTAAGAAATTATGGGGTGGATTTTCAGCGGTATTGGTGTTGTTAATAATAGCGAGTGTTATGTCTATGTGGACAACTTACGATATATCAAGTAAATATGATTCATTAATCGATGAGGAAATGGAACGCGTGTCTCTTGTAGAGAAAGTGGAACTACTTCAAAAGGAAATGTCAACGTCAGTGTTAGAGTATTTAATGTTTAGCAAACTAACGTCAGTAGAAAAACTAGAAATGAATTATAAACAAGTGACGGAGATTACAGAATCACTTTCTAAGAATCTAAATGATACTACGTCAAAAGAATTAGTAGGTACGTTACAAGAGAAATCTAAACAGCTTTACGAATCAAACAGTCAAATAATTGAGTTAAAAAAGAAAAACGGAATGTACCAAAAAAATGCGTCTGAATCTACACAGTTGAATCTGGAGATTGCAGATATACTAGTGGAACTAAAAACTAATGAAGAAAAAAGAGCAAATCAAACAAGAGACGAATTAAATACGTATGTAGGAACTTCTAATATCGTTACACTAATATTAACGATTCTTAGTATCGTTGTTGGAGTGCTCGTATCATACTTTATAAGTAGAAGTATAGCTAAACCTATTAAAAAAGTGACGAATGGTCTTGCAGAAATTGCGGACGGCAATCTAACAATCGAGTCAATTACTATAAAGAATAAAGATGAAGTTGGAGAGATGGCCACTACATTTAACAAAATGTCTGGTGATTTACAACGAATAGTTTCCGGTGTTCGAGATTCATCGATGCAATTAGCAGCGAACGCGGAAGAACTTTCTGCTAGTTCCGAAGAAAGTCTGGCATCTTCCCAAATGGTTGCAAAATCTGCGGAAGCTCAAATGCTAGCAAGTGATGAACAAGTAACTCAAATGGATGCTTCGATGCAATCCATGACAGACTTACAAAAAGGTGTTTCCCAAATTGCTTCAAGTAATGACGAAATGTTAAAAGCTACAGACGGAGTACGATCTCTCGTTATACAGGGGTCTAATGTCGTTACAAATGTTGCTAGTCAAATGGATAATATTCATACTACTTTTCATGAAACAACAGAAATTATGAAAAACATGGCGAAACATTCTAATGAAATTCAAAACATTACTTCCATGATTACAGACATTTCCGATCAAACAAATCTGCTCGCGTTGAATGCAGCAATTGAAGCAGCGCGTGCTGGTGAATATGGAAAAGGCTTTGCAGTAGTAGCAGAAGAAGTGCGCAAACTTGCAGAGCAATCGAAAAACTCAGCAGCAGAAATAGCAGCCATGGTCCTGTTAATCCAAACAGCATCGAGTTCAGCAGTTAAAGCAATAACTTCGGGCGGAGAAAAAGTGGAAGAAGGCTTAGCGCAAACAACTGAATCACTAAATGTCTTCCATCAAATTGAAACAAGTGTAGACGACGTAGTACAAAAAGTAGAATCCGTCACAACCGCTATAAGTCATATCCAAGAAATATCTAGTACCGTGACAGAAAGTGTCCAACAAGTTCAAACACTAGCAACACAAGCAGCAGACGGAGCAAGTGACACAAGCGCCGCAACCGAACAACAGTTAGCAGCAAACGAAGAAATTTCATCCAATGCACAATTCCTAGCAGACTTAGCAGAAAAACTTCAAAACGAAGTAAGTCACTTTAAAATATAAGAAACACAAGCGACTCCCATTGCTTATGGGAGTCGTTTTTCTGCATAATAGAGGGAAGTTGCGTGAATGATCGGCAATGTTGCGTAAACGATGCAGGATATTGCTGAAAAGATACCTAATGTTGTGTCAACTGGAAATGAGTTGCGGAAAAAAGTGTGAGAAAGACCAATAACATTGCACAAAAGTAAATCCCTCTAATTCCCAAAGATTATCTCTTAACATTCCAGAACTCGTCACAAAGTTATCAAGGGAAATCAGGTATACTTGCGGTAGGGAGTTGTTTCGAAATGTATACATTCATTATTTTCATACATGTGATAAGTGCAGTTTTATCGATAGGTCCGTTTTTTGTTCTGTTCCCGTTATTAAATAGGATGAAAGGCAAAAGTAAAGAGATGATCGATACTTCATTAGAAGTGTTTCAAGCAGCTATTCGTCTAGTTAAACACGCTGGCCATGTGCTTGTTGGGTCAGGGATTCTTCTTGTATGGCAAGGGAACTGGTCATGGACAACCTCCTGGGTGGTTATGACAATTGTTGTGATGGTAAGTTCAATCGTATTCCTAGCAAGAGCATTTAAACCAAATATTCGAGAATTTCGCGCAGGTTCGATTGATTTGGATACACTCATCAAAAAATTAAAGTCCAATGTGTGGAAATACATATTATTGTTATTACTCATGCTATGGTTCATGGTTGCAAAGCCAAATTTGTGGTAACAGACAACCCTTTCTCTTTTTGGAGAAAGGGTTTTTATTTGTCAACTTGCGATTATCGAAGTGTATATTGTGATGTGTGATTTGCGATTCAAAAAGATATACCTCAATCAACCTCTCATCTGCCCCACAACTCTAATATCTTCCAAACTCATGTCATTTTAACAAAAAGTTCATAATTATTTTTTCTTTCTGCGAAATGCGATATATCGCAGATGAAAGCGATTACAAACAAAAAGAATATTCAAAAATAACTGACAATTTAAAATTTGGGTGTTGACGGGGCATTTTAAAGGCGATATGATATCAACAATATATTAATTATTGTGAGAAAATTCACAATGATAAATATTCAAAGCTGCAAAGCTAAACGCTACATAAGCGGAAAGTATAGGAGCGATTGAATTGAGAAGTGACATGATAAAAAAAGGCGTCGATCGCGCCCCACACAGAAGCTTGCTTTATGCAACTGGGGTTAAAACAAAAGATTTAGATAAACCGTTTATCGGTGTTTGTAACTCCTATATTGATATTATTCCTGGTCATATGCACTTAAACAAATTTGCCGAAGTTGTGAAAGCAGCTATTCGTGAAGCAGGAGGAATTCCATTTGAGTTCAACACGATTGGTGTAGACGATGGAATTGCAATGGGTCACATCGGTATGAGATATTCACTTCCTAGTCGAGAGCTTATTGCAGATTCAGCTGAAACAGTTATTAATGCGCACTGGTTCGACGGAGTGTTTTACATTCCAAACTGTGACAAGATCACACCGGGTATGTTAATGGCAGCAGTAAGAACGAATGTTCCATCTGTATTTGTTTCAGGTGGTCCGATGGAAGCTGGTACTTCAGCCGACGGGAAACAACTTTCACTCACTTCTGTGTTTGAAGGAGTAGGTTCTTATAAGTCAGGTGGTATGTCGGCTGAAGAACTACTAGATATTGAACAGAATGCGTGTCCAACATGTGGGTCATGTTCAGGTATGTTCACAGCGAACTCCATGAATTCCTTGATGGAAATGCTAGGAGTGACGCCTCCCGGTAATGGAACGATTATTGCAACTTCAGATGAACGTCATCGCCTTATAAAAGAAGCAGCCCATCATCTAATACGAATGGTAAAAGAAGATGTGAAGCCTAGAGATTTAATAACAAAAGAAACGATCGATGATGCATTTGCGCTAGATATGGCAATGGGTGGTTCAACAAACACAGTACTCCACACATTAGCAATTGCACACGAAGCTGAAATTGAATATAACGTGCGTGAGATTAATGAAGTCGCAAAACGTATACCTTACTTATCGAAGATTATGCCAGCATCTGATTACTCCATGCATGATGTTCATCTAGCAGGAGGAGTTAGTGCCATTATAAAAGAGCTTTGTGAGATTCCTGGAGCGGTTCATCCAGATCGACTAACGATTACTGGAAAATCACTCTATGAAAATGTGAAAGAAGCAGAAATTACGAATGATCAAGTCATACGCCGAAAAGAAAACCCATATAGTCCTGTAGGAGGCTTATCCGTATTATTTGGAAATATTGCTCCTGAAGGCGGAGTTATTAAAGTAGGTGCGGTGGATCCTTCTATTAAAGAGTTCACTGGTAAAGCGATTGTGTTTGATTCGCAAGAAGCTGCACAAGAAGCGATTGATGATGGTACCGTTCAAGCAGGTCATGTCGTTGTTATCCGCTACGAAGGTCCAAAGGGTGGACCAGGAATGCCGGAAATGCTTGGACCGACTTCCGCGATTCAAGGTCGCGGATTAGGAACACAAGTAGCACTAATAACAGACGGTCGTTTCTCCGGAGCATCTCGAGGGATTTCAATCGGACATATTTCTCCAGAAGCTGCAGACGGTGGACCAATTGCTTTAGTTCAAAATGATGATTTGATCGCTATTGATTTAACAAATAGAACGATAGATTTACAAGTTAGCGATGAGGAATTAGCTACTAGAAAAGCAAACTTACAACCATTTGAACCAAAGATTAAAAAAGGTTATTTAGCAAGATATTCAAAACTAGTAACATCAGCAAGTACTGGTGGAGTTATGAAAATCTAAGGATAAACTTTACAAACGGTTTTTATAAAAAATCAAATAGATAAATCATTGATGAGGCAAAAGTTAAAGGAACCTTGTATTAACAGAGAGTCGGTGTGGTGGGAACCGACAATACAACCTTTAGCGACATCCCCTCGGAGTGAAGTGTTGAACGGGAAACCTTTTAGATACTTCCGGGTGTAGTTTAGCTACTCTCGTTATAAATGGATAGTGGGCAATTGCTTGTTATCTGCGAGGTAGCGGTTGCGCTACGAACTAGGGTGGTACCATGAAAAGAATTTCATCCCTATACAAAAGAACGTTGGTTTCTTTGTGTGGGGTGAGATTCTTTTCTTTTTTATACATTTAACTTTAGTCATTTAAAGTGAGAGTAAAGTGAAGTTTTACAAGCGAACTGGGCGATTTGATTAAAAAGGAGGAATTAATGATGAAGTTGACCGTTGAGGAAACTGAGCAAGTTTATGAAGAGCTAATAACCACACAGGCTCCTACACAGTTGAATGGTGCAGATGTTTTTATCGAAACGTTAAAGAAGCATCAGGTTGAAGTAATATTTGGTTATCCAGGTGGTGCGGTTTTACCTATTTATGACGCATTGTACAAAAATCCGATTAAACATATTCTTGCAAGACATGAACAAGGCGCTATTCATGCAGCGGAAGGATATGCCCGTGTTTCTGGAAAAGTTGGAGTAGTGATTGCTACTTCGGGACCAGGTGCAACGAATTTAGTTACCGGCATTGCCGATGCGATGATGGATTCCATTCCGTTAGTCGTGTTTACGGGGCAGGTTGCTACAACCGTGATTGGTACAGATGCATTCCAAGAAGCAGATATTATCGGTATTACGCAGCCTATAACTAAACATAATTACCAAGTAAAAGATGTAGCTGATTTTCCAAGAATCATCAACGAAGCTTTTCATATTGCTTCTACAGGTCGTCCAGGACCAGTTGTCGTAGATATACCTAAAAATATGGCTACCGGATTGTTCGTAACGCCAAAAGATGAAGATCAGGAAGTAAATCTTCCAGGGTATCAGCCAACGACAAAGCCAAACTTTTTACAAATTCAAAAAGCGGCTCAAGCTATTTCTACCGCCAAACAACCGTTAATCCTTGCTGGAGCAGGAGTATTATTTGCAAAAGCATCAGACGAACTTACTGAATTTGCTGAAAAGTATCAAATTCCAGTAACGAATACGCTGCTAGGATTAGGGGGTATCGAAGGTAATCATCCACTATTCCTCGGAATGGCAGGCATGCACGGAACCTATACAGCGAATATGGCCATCCAAACATGTGACTTACTTATAAACGTCGGTGCACGGTTTGATGACCGTTTAACAGGAAATTTAAATTACTTTGCTCCAAACGCTAGAGTTGTTCATATTGATATAGATCCAGCAGAAATTGGCAAAAACGTTCCAACAGAAATTCCGATTGTAGCGGATGCGAAAGAAGCATTAGAAGCTTTGATAGCGCATGAAGCACCGAATGGAAATACAGCTGCTTGGTTAGAAAGCTTAAATATTTCTAAAGAGCAATATCCATTTCATTATCAAGCAAGCGAAGAACGTGGATTGCTTCCGCAGCAAGTTCTCGAGCTAGTGCATGAGTATACAAACGGAGACGCGGTTGTCACAACAGACGTTGGACAGCATCAGATGTGGACCGCGCAATACTATAAATTTAGGTCACCACATAACTGGGTAACATCCGGTGGACTAGGGACGATGGGATTTGGTTTCCCAGCAGCAATTGGTGCACAGTTAGCAAAGCCTGATGCGAAAGTGGTTTCAATTGTTGGGGATGCAGGTTTCCAAATGACGTTACAGGAATTATCTCTATTACAAGAGCTGAGAATTCCAGTAAAGGTAATTATTTTAAACAATCAAGCACTTGGTATGGTCCGCCAGTGGCAAGAGACCTTCCACGGTGAAAGGTACTCACAATCATTAATTTCGGTTCAACCAGATTTCGTGAAACTAGCGGAAGCTTACGATATCAAAGGGTATAAAATTGAAACGTTTGAAGACGCGAAGGTTCAGTTAAAAGAAGCATTAGAATCAGATGAACCAGTTTTAATCGATTGCCGAGTAGTACAAAAAGAATTAGTTTATCCAATGGTTGTTCCAGGCACAGCTCTACATGAAATGATTGGGGTGAAGCCAGAATGAAACGAATCATCACAGTAACCGTGATCAATCAAAGTGGAGTACTAAATCGTGTGACTGGCTTACTCATGAAGCGTCAGTTCAACATTGAAAGCATCACAGTCGGGCATACAGAAAATCCGCAAATTTCTAAAATGACATTTGTAGTAAATGTGGAGGATGAACAAAAGCTTGAGCAGCTATTAAAGCAGCTACAAAAACAAGTAGATGTTCTGAAAGTAAATGATATTACCGAAAAACAAATTGTCGTAAGAGAACTGGCACTCGTAAAAGTTGCGTCGCCACCAACTGTAAGAGCAGAGGTTAATAGTATTATAGAACCTTTCCGTGCTTCTATTATTGATACTGGTAAAAACGTAGTCACCTTCCAAGTAACAGGTAGTCCAGAAAAAATTGATGCATTCATCGATTTGCTCAAACCCTATGGCATTAAAGAACTAACAAGAACAGGCGTAACCGCATTTGTACGCGAGACACAGAAAGTAAACGGCCCACAGCTATCCATTTTGAAATAATTAAAACTCATTTGATTGTATTGTAATGTGGGGAACGTCCGCGGAAAGCGTCCGCATGAAACGGAAATCTATCATTATTAGTGATTAATGAATAAAAAATATAAAAAACCCAAATTCGAGGAGGAAATAACAATGGCTAAAATGTATTATAACGGAGATATCAAAGAAGGACTTTTACAAGACAAAAAAATCGCAATCATCGGGTACGGATCACAAGGTCACGCACATGCACAAAACCTAAAGGATTCAGGATTTGATGTAGTAGTAGGTATCCGTGCAGGTAAATCATTCGACCAAGCAAAAGAGGATGGTCTAGAAGTATATTCTGTAAAAGAAGCGGCAGAAAAAGCAGACGTTATCATGATCTTATTGCCAGATGAAAGACAAAAAGCAGTGTATGAAGCAGAAATTCAACCTTCGTTAAAAGCTGGCAAAACATTAGTGTTCGCACATGGCTTCAACGTACATTTTGGTCAAATCGTTCCTCCAACAGATGTGGATGTATTCCTAGTAGCACCAAAAGGTCCGGGTCATTTAGTGCGTAGAACATTCGAAGCAGGAGCAGGAGTACCTGGATTATTCGCAGTTTACCAAGATGCAACTGGTCAGGCAAAGGATCTAGCACTTGCTTATGCAAAAGGTATCGGAGCTGCACGAGCAGGCGTTTTAGAAACAACGTTTAAAGAAGAAACAGAAACAGATTTATTCGGAGAGCAAGCGGTACTTTGTGGTAGTACAACTGCAATCGTTAAAGCAGGTTTCGAAACATTAGTAGAAGCAGGTTACCAACCAGAGCTTGCTTACTTTGAAACTTTACACGAATTAAAACTAATCGTTGACCTTATGTACGAAGGAGGAATGGCTACAATGCGTTCTTCCATCTCAGACACTGCAGAGTGGGGAGATTTCGTATCAGGACCACGTATTATTGATGCATCTGTTAAAGATCGTATGAAAGACGTATTAACAGATATTCAAGACGGTACTTTTGCAAGAGAATGGATTAAAGAAAACGAAACAGATCGTCCAAAATATAATGCTATTAAAAAAGCAGAATCAGAGCACCAAATTGAAGTAGTTGGAGCAAAATTACGTGAAATGATGCCTTTCATCAATGAAGGGAAAAAAGTCAAGAAAGAAGTGGTGACTAGTGCGCAAAATTGAATTCTTTGACACAACTCTACGTGACGGCGAACAATCAGCTGGTATTAATTTAAATACAAAAGAAAAGTTAGAGATTGCTCGTCAGCTAGAAAAGTACGGTGTTTCCATTATTGAAGCAGGGTTTCCTGCTTCATCCCCTGGGGACTTCGAGGCAGTTAAGCTAATTGCAGATACGGTGAAAAATTCAGTCGTTACTGGTCTAGCTAGGTCGATTAAAAGTGATATCGAAACTTCTTGGGAAGCGTTAAAAGGTGGCGTGCAACCGCATCTACACACATTTATCGCAACTTCACCGATTCATATGCAATATAAGTTAAATAAAACACCTGAGCAAGTGATCGAAATTGCTGTGGAATCTGTGAAACTAGCAAAAAAATATTTTCCACTTGTGCAGTGGTCTGCAGAGGATGCAACTCGCTCCGACAAGGATTTCTTAGTTCGCATTATGAATGAAGTCATTAAAGCAGGAGCAACAACAATTAATATTCCCGATACAGTGGGCTATGCGAGTCCTATTGAATACGGAGCTCTCTTCAAATACTTAAGTGAAAACGTAACAGGTATCGAAAAAGTGAAATTATCAGCTCATTGTCATGATGACTTAGGAATGGCTGTAGCTAATACATTAGCAGCTATTGAAAATGGAGCAACGCAAGTAGAAGGTACGATTAATGGTATCGGTGAACGTGCGGGTAATGCAGCACTGGAGGAAGTAGCTGTTGCACTACATATTCGCAATGATTATTACCAAGCAGATTCTGGCATTATATTAAAAGAAACAAAACGTACTAGTCAACTAGTAAGTCAGCTTACAGGCGTTGTAATTCAGCCAAATAAAGCGGTTGTCGGAAAAAATGCATTTGCTCATGAATCCGGAATTCACCAAGATGGCATGCTTAAAAATCCAGAAACGTATGAAATCATTACACCTGATCTTATCGGTGACGTAGCTACTGAACTTGTTCTTGGAAAACATTCCGGTCGTCATGCTTTCTTCTCGAGAGCGGCGGAAATGGGCTTCCAGCTAAGTGATGAGAAACTAAATGCCGCTTTTGTCGCATTTAAGAAATTGGCAGATCGTAAGAAAGAAATTGCAGAAGAGGACTTATTTGTTTTATTAACTGATCAGCAAGTGAAGAGCGGAGAAGTGGAATTGTATGAATTAGAGGAATTAGTCGTCCACTATGAAAACAATGTCCCAACCTCAACGATTACTGTAAAAGTACCATCAGGTGAACAAGTAGTGGAAACTTGCGCAGGTTCAGGTGCAGTAGAAGCCATTTTCAATACACTAGAAAAGATTGTGAACGGCGAAGTTCGCATTTTAGATTACCGTGTATCGTCTGTATCTAAAGGACGCGACGCACTCGGTGAGGCAGTAATCAACTTAACATTCAACGGCAAAACCTCCACGGGTAGAAATGCTTCCCAAGATGTATTGAAAGCATCTGCCAGAGCGTATATCAACGCCATCAATCGTCAATTAGTAAACGTTCAAATAAAAGAACAAGCCGCAGTAGGTCAGTAACAGTAATAAATAGGTAGGATAAATCCAGGGGAATTTAATTGGATTTCGTTGATTGTTGCGCAAGGAGGCGACTCCAGCGGGACAGCACGATCTGAAAGCCCCACAGGAACGCTTAAGAGGAACTAAGGCTAAGAACGCCACTTCGTGTGGCAACGCCTTCGTGACCAACATCCTGTTGCCCCGAGGAGATTGAAGTCGTGCCCGCGGAAAGCGTCCGCCTAGAGTGAAAATCAACTTTGTAAATAAAAAAATGGGAGTGAATGAGATGGAAAAAACGATAACGGTATTACCGGGAGACGGAATCGGTCCAGAAGTAACGGAAGCAGCAGTAAAGGTGCTTCAAGCAATTGCAAAACGTTATAACCATACGTTCCACTTGCAATATGGATTAATCGGTGGAGCAGCAATTGATGCTTGTGAAAACCCACTTCCAGAAGAAACAATTAAAGCATGTAGTCAAAGTGATGCCATCCTATTAGGCGCAGTAGGTGGGCCAAAATGGGATCAAAATCCATCTCATTTACGTCCGGAAAAAGGTTTGCTAGCTATTCGTAAGCACTTTGGATTGTACGCTAATATTCGTCCAGTCAAAGCGATTCCTGCATTACTAGAAGCTTCTCCTCTTAAAAAGGAGGTTGCAGAATCAGTAGATTTAGTAATTGTACGCGAGTTAACGGGTGGTTTATATTTTGCTGAACCACGTAAGAAAACAAATGATTACGCAGTCGATACGTTAGTTTATACCCGCAATGAGATTGAACGAATTGTAGATACTGCCTTCCAATTAGCAAGAAGCCGTCGCGGCAAGCTCGCTTCTGTGGATAAAGCGAATGTATTGGATTCTAGTAAACTATGGCGTCAAATTGTGGAAGAGAAAAAACAAGGATATCCAGATGTGGAAGTAGAGCATATGCTAGTCGATTCAACAGCGATGAAGCTAATTACGAAGCCAGATTACTTTGACGTAATTGTAACGGAAAATATGTTTGGAGATATTTTAAGTGATGAAGCTTCCGTAATCACTGGTTCTTTAGGAATGCTGCCATCTGCAAGTACGCGTGAGGATGGTTTTGGTTTATATGAACCGGTCCATGGCTCTGCTCCTGATATCGCTGGACAAAATAAAGCAAATCCAGCCGCTACAATTCTTTCAACAGCAATGATGCTACGTGAGTCTTTCCAAATGGAAACAGAAGCAGCAGCAATTGAAGAAGCAGTATTCAATGTATTAAATGACGGTAACTTCACAAGTGACTTAGAAATAAAAGGAAAACGAGTGCTTTCTACTACAGAATGGACTTCAAAAGTTTTAGAAGAATTAGACTCAGAATTTGTATCAGATAGTATTATGTTTTCTTATGTCTAACCAAAAGGAGAGAAACTAAATGGCAAAAACGATTATTGAGAAAATTTGGGATGAACATATTGTGTACGAGGAAGAAGGTAAACCAGACCTTCTCTATATCGATTTACACTTAATCCATGAGGTGACATCTCCCCAAGCGTTTGAAGGGTTACGACTAAATAATCGTAAGGTGCGTCGGCCAGATCTATGTTATGCAACGATGGATCACAATGTCCCAACTCGAAATAGAGAACAGATTAAAGACGTTATCGCTCGTAAACAAATTTCTACACTTCAACAAAACTGTGAAGAGTTTGGCGTTCCACTTGCCAATATGGACCATCCGGACCAAGGGATTGTTCATATTATCGGACCAGAGCTGGGTCTAACTCAGCCTGGTAAAACAATTGTTTGTGGAGATAGCCATACATCTACACATGGTGCATTTGGTGCCATAGCTTTTGGTATCGGTACAAGTGAAGTGGAGCATGTACTTTCAACGCAAACTTTATGGCAAGCTAAACCGAAAACAATGCAAATTAAAGTGACGGGTGAGCTTGGATATGGCGTTGCTGCAAAAGATATTATTTTAGCAATCATTGCGAAGTTTGGTATCGATATGGGTACAGGTTACATCGTTGAATATACTGGCGAAGCGATTCGAAAGCTATCAATGGAAGAGCGTATGACTATTTGTAATATGTCGATTGAAGCAGGAGCACGTGCTGGTTTGATCAGCCCGGATGAAACAACAGTTGAATTCCTTAGAGGGCGTGAACATGTACCTTCAGGGGAAGCTTTTGAAACAGAAGCAGCACGTTGGTTAGCTCTAGCAACGGAAGAAGGGGCACTTTACGATAAAACGGTAGAGATTTCTACAGATGAAATTGAGCCATTTGTAACATGGGGTACCAATCCTTCGATGGGTTCTGGTGTATCACAAAATATTCCATACACAACCGATTTTGCTGAAATAAGTGACCAACAAGCACATGAAAAAGCATTAGCTTATATGGGACTAGAACAAGGGATGCCGCTACAGGACATTACAATATCAAATGTATTTATCGGCTCGTGTACAAATGCACGCTTAAGCGATCTTCGCACAGCAGCAACTGTTATTGCAGGTCGCAAAGTACATCCCAATGTTACGGCGATTGTCGTTCCAGGATCGCAAACGGTTAAAAAACAAGCAGAGCAAGAAGGTATCGACCAAATATTCCTTCATGCAGGATTTGAATGGCGCGAATCAGGCTGTAGTATGTGCCTAGCGATGAATGATGATATCGTTCCAGCAGGAGAGCACTGTGCATCCACTTCTAATCGAAACTTTGAAGGCCGACAAGGTGCGGGTTCGAAAACACATCTGATGAGCCCAGCAATGGCAGCAGCTGCTGCAATCGAAGGTCATATTGTAGATATTCGCAAATTTGGACTAGTAAATGCATAAGGAGGAGGAAACCAAATGGAGCCTATCAATGAAATTAACAGTGTCATCACACCTTTAAATCAAAAAAATGTAGACACAGATCAAATTATCTCGAAAGAATTTCTAAAACGTATCGAACGTACTGGATTTGGAAAATACCTATTTTACCACTGGCGCTTCGATGCAAATGATCAGCCAATTAAAGACTTTGTACTAAATGATGAACGATATAAAGAATCTACTATTCTAGTAGCCCATGATAACTTTGGATGTGGCTCCTCCCGTGAACATGCTCCTTGGTCCATCTTGGATTACGGATTTCGAGTAGTCATTGCACCGAGCTTTGCGGATATCTTCTATAATAACTGCATGAAAAATGGAATTTTACCGATTAAGTTATCGGTGAGTGAAGTGGAAGCCTTGTTAAGCAAAGAAGCATACAACGTCGCAGTTAATCTAGAAGTGCAAACAGTAACAGGCGAAGATGGTGTGGTATATTCATTTGATATTGATCCATACCAAAAGAAAATGCTTCTAAATGGATGGGACGAAATTTCGTTAACCTTCCAATATGAAGATAAAATTAAAGCTTATGAAGACAAAAGAATAGCTAATTAGCAACTCGAAAACACCACTACCTGATTGAGGAAAGTGGTGTTTTGATGTTTTACAGGAAGAGTGATTATAATATTGCGAGAGTTGCGTAAATCGAGGTATACGTTGCGTATACGACGTAAGATGTTGCGAATAATAAAAACGATGCGCAAAACTGTAATGCTCCGATTTAATCCCACCATTTGCGATTTGTATCGACTAATTTGCGATTCCACACAATCATCTTGTGATATGCATCAACTAACTTGTGATTCTGTCCTCAGACCTTGCGATTAACACCAACTAATTAACGATACCATTATTACAAGCTCATCCTAAACTCTTCTCTTGACTTTATTAAGTAACTAAAATATAATTACTTACGAAAAGTAACCTATATAAATAACTGGAGGAATCAACATGAAATATCATAATAAACCAAACACATTTGTAGAATTAGTAGAGTTAAAGGTAGTGGATCTTCAGCGTTCCGTAGAATTTTATGAGAATATCATAGGCTTTACAATATTGGAACAGCAAGCTAACAAAATATATCTTACTGCCGATGGAAAAACAGCACTTCTTTCTATTGAACAACCAGAAAATATTATGCCAACTCAACAAAAAACTGCTGGATTATATCACTTTGCGTTATTATTACCAACACGTGCTGATTTAGGGGCAATTTTAAGATATTTTTCTGAGCTTAACATTAGAGTGGGAGCAGGAGATCACTTAGTTAGTGAAGCACTATATTTAAATGATCCTGATGGAAATGGCATTGAGATTTATACTGATCGTCCAGATTCTGAGTGGAAATGGGAAAATGAGTATGTGGAAATGGCTACCCTTCAAATTGATGCACAAAGTATTTTGACGGAAGGAGCTAGTACCTCGTGGAATGGTTTGCCAGCAGGAACTGTAATGGGACATATTCATTTACATGTCTCAGAACTAGACTTAACAAAAGAATTTTACAATGCTTTAGGTTTTGATGTGATGACTCCTAATTATCCTGGTGCATTATTTATGGGAGCTGGTAAATACCATCACCATATTGGATTAAATACTTGGGCGGGAATTGGAGCACCTCCTACACCAGAAAACGTGGTTGGGTTAAAAGCATTCTCAGTCGTTTACCCTTCAAATGAGGCACTACAAATAGCAATCACTAAAGTAAAAGCATTTGGATCAGAAGTTTTTGAAGAAAATGGTATATACACAGTTAAAGACCCTTCTCAAAATAAAATTAGATTAACTATAAAATAAACAAATGACTCCGAGAAATTCGGAGTCATTTTTGAATCTTCTCCCTCTATCTATCCCTTCAACAAATTTCTACTCTCCCATCTTCATTTCGTTTATTTTTGAAATCCTCTATCTGTGACAAAATATGCTTGAATTCGATCTTCCAAACCTAGATAAGGAATTTTGTTGTTTCCTGCATTTATATCGACACCTCTAATCAGAGTATTCGACAGGTTACTAAAATAAATTAAAGAGAAAAAAATTGAAATTTTACTAAGACTATTAAGAGGTTGCACCGAAAGCTCCTTTGTAAATTTGTAAAATCCTTGTAAAGTTTCAGAAAACACGCTCATTTAAGCAAAGTGTTATGCTATATTTCAGTGGGAGGTCGGAATACCTATGAAAAAATGGTCTACTATACCACTGCGAATGAAGTATTTAATTGCTATTTTTAGTTCCTTTATCTTATTTGGAGCGATGACTGTCTTATTGATTTTCCAAGTAGTTCACAACCAAGATTTAGCTAATGATATGGAAGTCTACTCACAAAATATCGAGAGTACGGATATTATGCGATCGGAGGTAGCGAGTTTATATATTGCCATTTCCAATTTTGCTGGAGATCCTCTAGAAGAGTTTGATAAAGATTATGAATCGACAAAAGAGAATCTAGTAAATCTACAAATTTCTTCAAGTAAGCATATGCCCTATGTAAATTGGAAAACTTTCTTAGAAACCTTACAATCAATACAAACTACATATGAGAATAACTTAAAGGAATCGGTTATGAACAAAGAAAATGTCGCCAAACGAAGACAACTTCAGTCCATCAATGAAAAGTACGTAAGCCTGACAGTATTGCTAAAAGACGCTAGACAACTTGAATCTGACAAAAGAATTCTTTTAATAGAAGAAATGTCAGAGAGCCAGAAAAATACAATTTATATTGTCGTTTCATCGTTTCTAATTGCGGGATTACTATCACTCGCTCTAGTATTATTAACAAATCGACAAATTAAGACTCAGCTTTCGCAAGTAGTACTATCTGCAAGAGATATATCTCTAGGAAAACTAAATGGTGAACAAATACACATATTAACAAACGATGAAATAGGAGAAGTATCAAAAGCGATGAACGAGATGAGAGCTAATCTTATTAACATCGTAAAAACGATTAAACTTACTGCAGAAACTCTAAGTGCTAATAGCGTAAAGCTAAAGGGATATTCTAAGAATACCGTCGATAGCACAAATACCATTAAACTAGCTATTTATGAAACTGGTGGAAGCATGCGCAATCAAAAAGAAGCATCTATCGGTATTCGCTCCTTTCTAGAGGAATTCTCCCATACTTTTGATGAAGTAACAGAGAAGGTTATTAAGTTAAACGGGGATTCTGCTATTGCTGTACAAATGGCGGATGAAAGTGCATTGGCATTGAGAAATACGGCTGTAGAGTCTGCAAGGTTACGAAACTTATTTAAAGAAGCAGATCAAGAAAGAAAGCTTCTTCAAGAAAGAACAGAGGAAATCGCTAGAATGACCACAATTGTACAGGCGATTTCAAAACAAACAAACCTCTTGGCACTGAATGCTGGCATAGAGGCCGCTAGATCAGGTGAAGATGGTAAAGGATTTGCTGTTGTAGCTGCAGAAGTGAAGAAATTGGCAGATGAAGTATCTGGTACAGCAAATACTATACGTCAAATATCCAATTCGATTACTCAACAAGGTACTCAAATGGCAAATGTTTTTGTCGAAGGAATGGAAACTTCCAAAAATAATGATGTAACATTTAAAATGTTGCATCAAAAGATGGATAAAATAGTTTCCTACATAAGAGATTCCAAGTATCAAAACGACCATATGAAAGATTCTATGTTAACTATTGAAAAAGAAAAGAATACTTCTGAGAAACTCATTTTTGCATTAATAGAATCGATAGAATCTAACACAGTACAAATGGAACTAACAGATGACATGCTTCGAGCTAATGTTCAAAATATCGAAAAGCTATCTAAATTGATAAATGATGTGAATGAGCAGGCAATTATTTTGGAGAAATCAAGCACAAGATTTGTAATATAAACTCTTCCTAACAAGTGATATTTTTTATACTTGTTAGTTTTTTTATATGCAAACCCTTGGGAATGCTCGATTTTTTCTGTAACACAATTGTTACATAACTGTAAAATTAAAAAGGTTTAAAGAATGGTAATATGAGTTTAGAGGAATAATCAGAAAATTTAAGACCTTGGGGGAACACGATGAATTTGAAATCTATGTCGCAAAAAGTCACGGCTATGTTACTATTATCTGTTCTCTTAGTAACAGCACCATTCGCAGTAAATACGCAAGCCGCAAGTTCTGTTAACTCAACTGAATTAGTCGCAACAGCTAAAGATTTAATTGGAACGAAATATCGTGGTGGCGGTACAACAAAAGCAGGATTTGATTGTTCAGGATTCGTCAGCTATGTGTATAAAGATTTAGGAGTAAGCCTTCCGAGAACATCTTCTGGAATGTATGCTTCGGGTTCTAAGGTAGGTAAAAGTGATTTGGCTTCTGGTGACCTAGTATTCTTTAATACAGCTGGTAAAGGCGTATCGCATGTTGGTATATATATTGGTGACGGGAAATTTATCCACTCATCCTCTTCAAAAGGTGTGAAAATCGATAAGTTAAGTGATCCTCATTATTGGGGAGACCGCTATGTAGGAGCTAAACGAATTGCTGATGTAACAGTAGCGATAAATAAATAAAACATATACATGTCTGTTCTATCGTATAATTTACGGTAGAACTTTTTTGTTTCTTAAAATAGTGTAAATTATCTCATATCATTTGATAATTCTTTCCTCATTATGCATAATGAAGAAATATAAAATTTAAAAATATCGGAAGGAGAGGTGGATTTGAAGTATAATCGCAATGAATATTCTCGTTATACATTTGAAGAACCCTGTGACGCAACCTTTCGTCTAATCAAGCAACACGAAGGTAATGTTGGTGTGGAGTTATCAAACAAAGGTGCCTGCAAAATCATAGACATAAGTCCGAATGGCTTGAAGTTGTTTAGCGAATTATTTATCTCCATAGATCAATTACATCATGTGGAATTGAATTTCATGTTAGACACAAATCCTATTTCAATGGTAGGGGAATTTGTATGGTCCCACCGCAAAGCATGGGGCCATGAGTATGGTGTTAAGTTGGTTGGAGATAGTGAAAGTGAACAGATGATTATTGGAGAGCTAAAAAAACGTAGACGGAAAGAAATGGAACTTAAAAAGTAAAAAATATTACAAGTTTCGACAAAAAATAAATAAAAACTTTAAAATAAGAAGGATATTTTAAAGGTGGTGTTGAAATATATATATAGAGTTAAATTAAAGGAGGAGTTTTCATGCTAAACTTTAACATTCGTGGAGAAAATATTGAGGTGACTCCTGCAATACGTGAGTACGTTGAAGGTAAGATTGATAAAGTAGACCGTTACTTCAACGAAGAGATTCAAGCGACTGCAAACGTTAACTTAAAAGTGTATAACGACAAACAAACAAAAGTAGAAGTAACAATTCCTATGAAAAACTTAACACTACGAGCAGAAGAACGTAATGCAGATATGTATGCTGCAGTGGACTTAATCGTAGATAAACTAGAACGTCAAATTAGAAAATATAAAACAAAAGTAAATCGCAAGTTCCGTGAGCGTGAAGGTGTAGCTACATTTTTTGCTACAATCGATCCACCTGAAGGAGCAACTGATCATTCCGAAGAGGATGAATATAATATCGTCCGTACAAAACAGTTCGACCTAAAACCAATGGACCAAGAAGAAGCAGTATTGCAAATGAACATGCTTGGTCATAACTTCTTCATCTTTACAGATGCTGAGTCTAATGGTACTCATATCGTTTATAAACGCAGAGATGGAAAATACGGCTTAATTGAAACTAACTAAGCCTTTAAAGCTTATATCCAACTCTCCTCGTAACTGCGAGGAGAGTTTTTTGATTTAATAATGGACCTTATTTGCGTGCCTTTAGAACGAATGGTAAAATGTAGAGTAAGATATTAAATGGGAAGTGAAAATAGATGCTGGGTGTATTAAACAAAGTGTTCGATTTGAATAAACGTGAACTAAAACGCTTAGAAAAAATTGCGGATAAAGTAGAGGCATTAGAAAGTACAATGGAAGCCTTAACTGATGATGAACTTCGTGGGAAAACAGACGAGTTCCGCGGACGTTATGCAAAAGGAGAAAGCATAGATAGTTTATTGCCAGAAGCATTTGCAGTAGCACGTGAAGGATCTAGACGTGTACTTGGAATGTTCCCTTTCCGTGTTCAAATTATGGGAGCAGCTGCTCTAAACGAAGGTAATATTGCGGAAATGAAGACTGGGGAAGGTAAAACACTAACTTCTACATTATCCATTTATTTAAATGCAATTACTGGTCTTGGTGCGCATGTTGTTACGGTCAATGAATACTTATCTAGTCGTGATGCTGCGGAGATGGGAAAATTATATAATTTCCTAGGATTAAGTGTGGGATTGAATTTAAATTCAATGTCCAAAGAAGAAAAACGTGAAGCTTATGCTGCGGATGTTACGTATTCGACGAATAATGAGCTTGGGTTCGATTATTTAAGAGATAATATGGTGTTATACAAAGAAGATAAAGTGCAACGTCCACTTCACTACGCTGTAATTGATGAAGTTGACTCGATCTTAATCGATGAAGCTAGAACGCCGTTAATCATTTCTGGACAAGCCAATAAAGCTGCACTTCTTTATAAACAAGCAAATGCATTTGTACGTACCCTAACAAAAGAAGTAGATTATTCTTATGAAGAATCTACAAAAGGTGTAACACTAACGGATACAGGTGTTGAAAAAGTAGAAAAAGCTTTCAATATAGATAACTTATTTGACTTGACTCATGTGCGTTTAAACCATGCAATCAATCAATCACTTAAAGCCCACGCTTCTATGCATTTGGATGTCGACTATGTCGTTCAAGAAGGTGACATTGTAATTGTCGATTCGTTTACGGGTCGTCTGATGAAAGGTCGTCGTTACAGTGATGGTCTTCATCAAGCGATTGAAGCAAAAGAAGGCTTAGAAGTTCAAAATGAGTCAATGACAATGGCTACAATTACGTTCCAAAACTTTTTCCGTATGTACGATAAGCTATCAGGTATGACAGGTACGGCAAAAACGGAGGAAGAAGAATTCCGTAATATATACAATATGAACGTTATTGCGATTCCAACAAATCGTCCAATAGCAAGGGATGACCGTGCAGATTTAATCTATGCTTCTATGAATGGTAAATACGAAGCAGCAGCGGCTGATATTGCAGAACGCAATAAAAATGGTCAACCAGTTCTAATAGGTACTGTTGCCATTGAAACCTCTGAAATTATTTCTAAATTGTTAACTAAACATGGCATTAAGCATAATGTATTAAATGCCAAAAATCATGAACATGAAGCAGAAATTATTGCGACTGCGGGACATTTAGGTTCTGTAACGATTGCAACAAATATGGCTGGCCGTGGTACAGATATTAAATTAGGTGACGGTGTCATTGAAGTTGGTGGATTAGCGGTTATTGGTACAGAACGACATGAATCTCGTCGTATAGATAACCAATTACGTGGACGTTCTGGTCGTCAAGGTGACCCAGGGGTAACACAGTTCTACCTATCGATGGAAGATGAGTTAATGCGCAGATTTGGTTCCGATAATATGCGTGCCATGATGTCTAAGCTTGGTATGGATGACTCACAGCCAATTCAATCTAAAATGGTATCTCGTGCTGTGGAATCGGCACAAAAACGTGTAGAAGGAAATAACTTCGATTCACGTAAGCGTTTATTACAATATGATGATGTACTACGTCAACAACGTGAAATCATTTATAAAGAACGTAATGAAGTACTTGAAACAGATAATATGCGTGTACTTGTAGAGTCGATGTTATTTGGCGCAATTGAACGTTTAGTTTCTTCTCATACAAGCTCTGAGAATAAGGCAGACTGGAGCTTAAAAGGGATTGAAGATTATATTCAAGCGAATTTGTTGCCTGAAGGTGTCATTACACAATCAGAATTAGAAAATTTATCTTCTGAAGAAATGATCGAAAAAATCAAACAAGAAGTTATAAGTTTCTACGATGCGAAAGAAGAAGAAATGACTGCAGAACGTATGCGCGAGTTTGAAAAGGTAGTATTACTTCGTTCTATTGACTCTAAGTGGATCGATCATATCGATGCAATGGATCAACTTCGCCAAGGAATTCATTTGCGTGCATATGGGCAAACGGATCCACTTCGCGAATACCAAAGTGAAGGATTCGCTATGTTCGAAGCAATGGTCGATTCTATCCAGGAAGACGTTGCTAAATACGCGATGAAAGCAGAAATTCGCAATAACTTAGAACGTGAAGAAGTAGCAAAAGGGCAAGCTGTAAATCCAAAAGAAGAAAGCGGCCCAGTGAAGAAAAAACCTATGCGTAAAGAAGTTTCTGTCGGACGAAACGACCTATGTCCATGTGGTAGTGGTGAAAAGTTCAAAAACTGTCACGGTGCAGTAAAATAATATAAAAAGCGCAAGACGCCTGTAACCCTCGACCGGCCTTGGAAGACTTTATCTTAATCGTAAAGCGACTCGAGAGGTTGGCGTCTGTAGCAAGCCACTAAGAAATGCAGAATGCGTTCACATGTCGTTACAATGTTATTGTAACGACATGTGAACGTTATAACTAGACACCAGAAAGTCGGAGGAATACAAATGATAGAAATTGCAACAGTACGTAATGAACTAGATAGAACTTCAGGAAAGTTAAAAGACTTTAGGGGGTCTCTTTGACTTAGAAAACAAAGAGGTTCGTATTCAAGAATTAGAGGAGCTAATGACATTTCCTGATTTTTGGGATGATGCACAAGGAGCTCAAAAAGTAATAAATGAAACAAATGCTCTAAAAGCAATAGTAGAAGAATATCGTTCTCTTGAATCTACGCAAGAAGATTTGGAAATGACTTTGGAATTGATCAAAGAAATGCCAGATGAAGAGTTGCAAGAAGATCTTGGGAAAGAACTCAATGAGTTTACAAACAAGCTGAGTGACTTTGAATTACAAATGTTACTTAGTGAAGAATACGACAAGCACAATGCAATTTTAGAATTGCATCCAGGTGCGGGTGGTACAGAGTCTCAAGATTGGGGTTCTATATTGCTTCGTATGTACCAACGATGGGCAGATAAACGCGGCTTTAAAGTAGAAACGATTGATTACTTACCTGGAGATGAAGCAGGTATTAAATCGGTAACTCTACTCATTAAAGGACATAATGCATATGGCTATCTAAAAGCGGAGAAAGGCGTTCATCGTCTTGTACGTATTTCACCTTTCGACTCATCAGGGCGCCGTCATACTTCATTTGTATCCTGCGAAGTAATGCCAGAGTTTACAGATGAAATTGAAATTGATATTCGGACAGAAGATTTGAAAATTGACACTTATCGTGCAACTGGCGCTGGTGGACAGCATATTAATACGACTGACTCAGCCGTTCGTATTACACATTTACCAACAAATACGGTTGTTACTTGTCAGTCAGAGCGTTCACAGATAAAAAACCGTGAGCATGCGATGAAATTATTAAAATCAAAATTATATCAATTGAAAATCGAAGAACAAGAAGCACAGTTATTAGAAATCCGTGGGGAACAAAAAGAAATCGGATGGGGAAGTCAAATACGTTCGTACGTATTCCACCCATACTCCATGGTAAAAGACCATCGTACAAATGAAGAAAGCGGTAATGTTCATGCCGTTGTTGACGGTGAAATTGATCCATTTATTCACGCTTATCTCCGTTCAAAAATAAACTAATAGACGTTTTAGAAACCGATGTTATAATTATATAGCATCGGTTTTTAAATTTTCAGAATATAAGGGGCGGGGGAAAGAGTAATGAATATTAATGAGTTGAAAAATGAAGACTTACAGAGAAAAAACGTCATTTTATTTTTAGCTTATGCATTAGCAGCAGGTTTAGGATTACTTGTTCAAATTATTATTCAACAGGCAGTAGTTGTCATTATTTCAATTGGAATTCCATTTGTCATATCCGTAATTATGTTTATTATCGCTCGAAAGTCGATATATTTCGCTCGTATATTCCCGTATTTTGTCATACTAGCGGGAGCTATTACAGCCGTTAGCATGAGTTATTTCAATGTAGTGAGCATTGCTACTATCGTTTTAGCACTTTTCATACTAATTCTAAGCAGTTTACATTCAAAGCAGAGTGTTTTTGTATACGGTTACATTTTATGCGTGTTCGCAATGATATTAAATGTAATGTGGGATGATTCAGGTATATTTGAAGGTCGAACTGTGAATATTTTCTTCATCCAGTTCATAATGGCTCTAGGTATCTTCTTACAAGTAAGGCAAAGTAAGAATCTATTCACGAAAGTTGAAAAACTTTTAGAAGATGCTAAAGTTAAATCTGATGAAGAAACATTTCTTCACCAAAAACTGGAAACTGCAGTGTCTGTCATTACATCTAATTTGGAGCAAATTCGGACGAATACATTTAATACAAACAATGCACAGGCAGAAATGCTTGTTGCTGTAGGGGAAGTAAGTATTGGTTCTCAAAAACAAGCAGATCATGTAGTGGACATTGTAAAATCTACTGAGGCAACATCTGATTCAGTAAAAGAAATGGCTGGACATTTACATGAAATCGTCAAACAAGCGGAATTTGCAGAACAGAATGCTTCGGACGGTTCTATAGTGATGGAAAAGATGAAAAATGAAATTGATGAATTCACCGTATTTTTTGTGGAACTCAATAAAACATTTAATGCTCTTTCCGAAAAAATTAATGAAACAAATAATTTTGCGAGTGATATTCGTCAAATAACAGCACAAACTAATCTTCTAGCCTTGAATGCATCTATAGAAGCTGCAAGAGCTGGGGAACTAGGAAAAGGGTTTGCCGTTGTGGCAGAAGAAATCCGAAAACTTGCTGGTGTCACTGATCAGTCTCTAGAAAAAATAGATGATAATTTAAACCAATTAAACAAATACAATCAAGAAGCTCTAAAAAAGTTAGAAAATGGAGTAAATCAAATTTATGCACAAGTTTCAACAGCCGATAAATCAAATAAATCATTTAATAAACTTCATGAAACAATGAAGAAACTGCAAAACGAGTTAGCTAAGTTCTTAAAGGATGTAGATATTATCTCCAATAATACAGAATCCATTAATATTAGTACGAGTGAATTTGCGGCCATTATTGAAGAAAGCACCGCGACTGTAGAAGAATTCAATGCAACACTTGTGCAAATAACAGAAGATCAGCAGGCAATTGCCAACTATATCGACGAAACATACAAAGAAGCACAAAGCATTAATACAAAATAGTTACTTAGAGAGTGTGTCTTAGGACATGCTCTTTTTAAATACAAAGTATATAAAATAAAGAGTGAACACTCCAGTTCATAGAATACTGATTTCATTTTCAGGCGGCCGCTTTCGCGGGGTCTCGACTTTCTCGCTTATATTCTGGAGTCGCCACCTTGCACTCCAATCAGTAAGTGAGAAGTCATTAACTATTAATTAGAAATGAGCTTATCTAAACACGATAAAAGATAAGGTTAGAGTAACTAACATATTTGCCTAGAATGTTAGTTAGCGATTTATAAGGCATACCGTCCGAAGGTAGTCAATATAATAGTTACTTATTTTAATAAAACCACAAATATGGTGTACTTTGTTGATTGGTGCGGAGGGAGGCGACTCCAGCGGAATAGCATGTGTTGAAAGCCCCGCAGGAATGCTTAAGAGGAACTAAGGCTAAGAACGCCACTTCGTGTGGCAACGCCTTCGTGACCAACATCCTGTTGGCCCGAGGAGATTGAAGCCATGCTCGTGGAAAGCGTCCGCCCAGAGCAGAAATCAACTTTATATTTTTATTTTTAATTACTTATCCATGAACTTGAAACAGTTGTATGTATAACTCACTGTTTTGGAGAGATAACAACTATATAAGACAATCCACACCTCTCCTTTTCATCCACTTCACCTCGTCAACACGCTATCTTGTTGAAGTTCACAAATTACTTTTCAATTGTTATACTAGTGCAGGCAAACAAAGAATGTGGATGAAAGAGGAATGAAATGGAAACTAATAATAATCGTAGACAATATAAAGAACCACACCCCATTATTAACAATTCCAAGGATTATGTTTATGTAATCATTGGTGCAGCTATTATTGCGATTGCATTTAACGTTTTTTTGTTACCGAACCAGGTAGCTTCTGGTGGAGTTAGCGGAATTAGTACAATCTTAAAAGGAGTCTTTGGTTGGGCGCCTGGACTTGTGCAATATGCCTTTAATATTCCATTGTTTATAGCAGGACTCATATTTTTAGGCGCAAAATTTGGTATTAAATCGTTTGTCGGTACTTTAGTGCTACCAGCAGTTGTACTATTAACTGCTACCTGGGAACCATGGACGATGAATCCATTACTTGGCGCATTGTTTGGTGGAATTAGTGTTGGTTTAGGATTGGGTATCGTTTTTAGAGGTGGCGCATCTACAGGTGGAACAGATTTAGCAGCACAAATTATTACGAAGTATATGGGATTCTCTCTTGGGACAAGTGTGCTGTTAATAGATGGATTGATCGTACTTAGTGCAGCCTTTGTTTTTGATATTGAAAGGGCCCTTTATGCATTAATAGCATTATTTGTTACAACTAAAACGATTGATCTTGTGCAACTAGGTTTTAGTCAATCAAAAATGATTTATATTATTACGAATAAACAGGATGAAATTAGAGATGCTATATATACCGAGATTGATCGCGGTGTAACGAAACTTCCAGCTTATGGTGGGTATACGAATGTGGAAAGACCAATTTTAATGGTCGTGGCTTATCAGACAGAGTTCACAAAGTTGAAACATATCATTAAAACTATTGACCCTGCTGCTTTTGTCATAGTTTCGGATGCCTATGAAGTACTGGGAGAAGGTTTCAAAAGATCATAAGTAAGGTATAATGAGTATGCAGATTAAATTTAACTTAGGGAGGTAATAACATGAATAAGAAACTCTTAGCTTTAATATTTGGAGCAGGATTAGTACTTGCTGCATGTGGTGGCGGAGATGATAATGCTGATAAAGATACATCAACAGACTCTGGCACTACTACTACTGAAACAGCTTCAGTAGACGCAGAAAAAATTGTTAGCGCGAAATGTATTAGCTGTCATGGTCAAAACTTAGAGGGACAAGGTAACTTCCCGGCCCTTAACAATGTAGGTTCACGCCTATCACAAGATGAAATTTTAAATGTAATTGAAAACGGTAGAGGCGCAATGCCAGGAGGAATTATTTCTGGAGATGACGCAACTGCAGTAGCAGAGTGGTTAGCTGCTAAGAAATAATCTTTGAAGGTTAACAAACGAAATCAGCTGCTCTTTGAGTAGCTGATTTTTTTATTGAAATAAAAGAAGGAATCTTCTCACATAATGTAGAATATGTGGTAATGGGTACAAGGTATGTAAGTGAAATTTACTGGTTAGGATAAAACGCAGATTCGACTTTAGACAATTCCCCCTATAATTACCTATAAAATGAAATCTAATTGTAACAAAAAATAGCGAATCTAATGTTATAATAGGCGTGTTGCATTTTATGACGAATCTAAATAGGTGGTTTATTAATGATAGAAATGATAAATGTCTACAAGAAATACCCAAATGGTATTGTTGCCGCAAACGGTATTGATGTAAAGATTGAACAAGGTGACTTTGTCTATGTAGTTGGACCAAGTGGAGCAGGGAAAACGACATTCATCAAAATGATGTATCGAGAAGAACGCCCAACCTCAGGAGATATTTTAATAAATGGTATCAATTTAGCTACTCTAAAAAATAGTAAAGTTCCACTTTTAAGACGCCAAATCGGTGTAGTGTTCCAAGATTTTAAATTATTACCACGTTTGAGTGTTTATGAAAATGTGGCGTTTGCATTAGAAGTTATAGAAGAAACACCAAAAGTGATACGACAAAAAGTTATGGATGTATTAGAACTGGTAGGGTTGAAAGGCAAAGCAAGAATGTTCCCAACGGAGCTTTCAGGTGGAGAACAACAACGTGTGTCAATTGCAAGATCCATCGTCAATAGGCCCAAACTTGTTATAGCAGATGAACCTACAGGGAACTTAGACCCAGAAACCTCATGGGAAATTATGAATATATTTAAAGAAATTAATGCTCGAGGAACAACAATTATTATGGCAACTCATAATAGAGAAATTGTTAATACTATTAGACACCGTGTTATTGCAGTTGAGGGTGGATTAATCACTCGAGACGAATACGGAGGAGAATACGGTTATGAAGGGTAGAACATTAGCAAGACACTTTAGAGAAAGCTTAAAGAGCATCAGTCGTAACGGATGGATGACATTTGCTTCGGTTAGTGCGGTAACAGTTACATTATTACTTGTCGGCGTTTTCGTCATGATTATGATGAACTTGAACAAAGTAGCAGATGACTTGGAGAAAGACGTAGAGATTAAAGTCTATGTCGAATTAACAGCAGATGAAGCAGCTATTACAAAGCTAGAACAAGATATTAAAGACACAACTGGAATTGAAGAAGTTACATATTCTCCAAAAGGAGAAGAATTAAGTAAATTAGTAGTTGATTTTGGAGAAGATTTACGATTATTTGAACAACAGAATCCACTACATGATGTGTTTTATGCTAAAGCTACCAACCCTCAGGAAACTGAAAAAGTGGCAACAAAATTAGATCGTCTCGATAATACATTTGAAGTGAAGTATGGGGAAGGTAAAATAGAAAAACTATTCTCCTTCTTGAACACAGGGAGAAATGTTGGATTAGTGCTAATCTTGGCATTGCTATTTACAGCAATGTTCCTAATATCTAACACTATACGTATCACAATTGTTGCAAGAAGAAGAGATATCGAAATTATGAAACTAGTAGGAGCAACGAATTGGTTTATTCGTATTCCATTCATCTTAGAAGGTATGTGGCTAGGGATTTTAGGAGCTATCATTCCTATAACATTAGTTACAGTACTCTACTCTAATATTTATAAATTGTTAGAGCCAAAATTAGAATCAGGAAACTTATTTAAACTGCTCGAATTTTCGCCATTTATTTATCAAGTAAACGCATTAATATTATTAATGGGTGTACTTATTGGTATCTGGGGAAGTTTCATGTCGGTTCGTAAATTTTTACGGGTATAATTGGTAAATTGAAGGGAGCAAGATAGGTTTTGAGAAAACAGTCTAAATGGATGCTAAGAATTATGGCTATAGCTACTACTGGGGCGCTTTTAATAACGACTCCTAGCGCTTTAGCGAATACTCTAGATAATTTAAAACAGGAACAAAAACAATTAGAGCAAAAGAAAAATAGTATTGACTCAACTATCAAACATACAGAAGGTAAGATCGATCAAAATGTATCGAAAATAGATCAAATTATGGCTCAAATTAAAGAGTTAGATACTAAGATTATTAATACAGAATCACAGATTTCGGAAGTATTAAACCAAATAAAATTAACAACTACTGAAATTGAAAAGTTACAAGCTTCTATTAAAGAGCTTGAAAGAAAAATTGAAGAACGCGATCAACTACTAAAAGAACGTATTCGTGCTGTTCAAGTAAGCGGAGGATCTGTAAGTTACCTAGATGTTTTACTAGGGGCAAATAGTTTCATTGATTTTATCGACCGTTTTTCTGCTGTCAACACGCTGATGGATGCAGATCGTACTATCTTAGAAGAGCAAGCAAATGATAAAAAGCAATTAGAAGAACAACAGGCAAGTTTAAACAAAAAATTGCAACAGCAAGAAGATAGCAAAAATGAACTTTTAAGTTTAAAGGCCTCCCTGGATGGACAAAAAGCTTCTAAAGGTAATTTAGTAGACCAACTAGAGGTAGAACAAGCAAAATTACATGAAGAAAAAGAAGTTTTAGAAACGGAATATGATGAAATTCTAAACTTAAGTCAAGAAACACAAAACAAAATCGTTTCTGAACAAAAAAGATTAGCAGAAGTTGCAAGAAAAGCAGCTGAAGAAAAGAAACGTAAAGAAGCAGCAGAAAGACAACGTCAGCAAGCAGCTAGTGGCGGCGGTGGTGGCGGTGGTTCTTCAATAGCCATTCCAAATGTCTCTGCTGGGGCATGGACAAAACCAGCATCAGGTCGATACACTTCTGGATATGGTAGTAGAACACATCCAATTTCAGGAGGAATAAAAACTCACTACGGTATTGATATTGCGAACAGTACAGGTACACCAGTACTATCTGCTGCTGATGGAGTTATTTCTTACGCTTCTCCACTGAGCACATACGGGAATGTAATCATGGTGACACATTCTATTGATGGCCAGACATTTACTTCTTTATATGCGCATTTAAGTAGTATTAAAGTTAGTGTTGGACAAGTTGTATCAAAAGGTCAGATTATTGGAGCGATAGGTACTACCGGTAATTCTACTGGACCTCATTTACATTTTGAGATTCATATTGGAAACTGGGAAGGTATGGCCAAAAACTCTGTTAACCCACTGAGATATATTTCATTATAATAGTAACCAACGCTTTTCCATTCGTGGAGAAGCGTTTTTTTATTGTAGATTTCATAATAGAATTCAAGATAGCTTATGGAAAGGTACTACTATGATTTCTGTTCCGTGCGGACGCTTTCCGCGGGCGGTCCGTGAGCCTCCAGCGGAGTCTCACCAGGACACGCTGTTGCCGCTGGAGTCGCCGCACTGCACTTCAATCAATAAGTGAGTAGGTGTTAACTTTGAAATTGAATTTATTTAGTAGTATAAAAACAATTTTAATATAGAAGGAAAAACACTAGCTAGATTATTCAGTAAATAACCGATAGTAGTAAGTAACAAAAGGCAGTTACTACTGTGATTTCCGTTCCGTGCGGACGCTTTCCGCGGGCGGTCCGTGAGCCTCTTGCGGAGTCTCACCAGGACACGCTGTTGCCGCTGGAGTTGCAGCAAAGCACTTCAATCAATAAGTGAGTAGGTGTTAACTTTGAAATTGAATCGATTTTAGTAGTATAAAAACGATGAATTGGAAATTTTAATATAGAAGGAAAAACACTAGCTAGATTATTTAGCAAATAACCGATAGTAGTAAGTAACAAAAGGCAGTTAATACTGTGATTTCCGTTCCGTGCGGACGCTTTCCGCGGGCGGTCCGTGAGCCTCTTGCAGAGTCTCACCTGGACACGCTGTTGCCGCAGGAGTCGCCGCACTGCACTTCAATCAATAAGTGAGTAGGTGTTAACTTTAAAATTGAATTTATTTAGTAGTATAAAAACGATGAATTGGAAATTTTAATATAGAAGGCAGCAAATAACAGATAGTAGTAAGTAACAAAAGGAAGGTACTACTGTGATTTCCGTTCCGTGCGGACGCTTTCCGCGGGCGGTCCGTGAGCCTCTTGCAGAGTCTCACCTGGACACGCTGTTGCCGCAGGAGTCGCCGCACTGCACTTCAATCAAGAAGTGAGTAGGTATTAACTTTGAAATTGAATTGACTTAGTAGTATAAAAACGATGAATTGGAAAAGGTTAGTTAAGAGAAAATGATTCAGATCTAAAGAAATTAAATCCAGTATCATCAGTGGTACTTAGGATGTGCGCCTTTCAAGCCGCATGAGCGCGAAGAATGAGACTTCCCAAAGGATGAAGGAGCTGAAAGCGACCATCCTAGAAGGCTCATGCGTAGCGTGCGGCCAGAGCACATCTGTTTAGAAAACATGTCATTAGCATAAGATGAGTTACTCGCTCTGGGTCTGTAATTTATTAGCGTCTGATATCTTAATAATGAACACTTCATAACTATAGATATTCAATTTAGTATCATCAGTGGTACTTAGGAGGTGCGCCTTTCAAGCCGCATGAGCGCGAAGAATGAGACTTCTTAAAGGATGATAGGAGCTGAAAGCGATCATCCTGGAAGGCTCATGCGTAGCCTGCTGCCAGCGCCCATCCGTTTAGAGAACAATTTCATTAGCATAAATATCATTTACTCACTCTGCAAACTTATTTACTCGCGAAACGGAAAAAATTGTCATAAATTAGCAAGAATGATTACTTTCTAATGATTTGTCCCTTTAGAATATCTTCTCTATGTCATCAGCAGAAACTAGGATGTGCGCCTTTTAAGCCGCATGAGCGCGAAGAATGAGACTTCTTAAAGGATGAAGGAGCTGAAAGCGACCATCCTGGAAGGCTCATGCGTAGCGCGCGGCCAGCGCGCATCCGTTTAGAAGACATTTCATTAATCATTTACTCACTCAGGAACGTTAAATACAAGCGGACCTGATTCAAATACTCGCATAATTCACTAGATACTGGCGTTCGCAATGGGTTTACTCACCCTGCATACTTATTTACTCGTGAAGCGGAAAAAATTGTCATAAATTAGCAAGAATGATTACTTTCTAATGATTTGTCCCTTTAGAATATATTCTCTATGTCATTAGCAGAAACTAGGATGTGCGCCTTTCAAGCCGCATGAGCGCGAAGAATGAGACTTCCTAAAGGATGAAGGAGCTGAAAGCGACCATCCTGGAAGGCTCATGCGTAGCGTGCGGCCAGCGCACATCCGTTTAGAGAACATTTTATTAGCATAAGAATGAGTTACTCGCTATGGGTCTGTAATTTATTAGCGTCTGATATCTTAATAATGAACACTTCATAAATATAGATATTCAATTTAGTATGATCAGTGGTACTTAGGAGGTGCGCCTTCCAAGCCGCATGTGCGCGAAGATGATGAAGGAGCTGAAAGCGATCATCCTAGAAGGCTCATGCTTAGCGTGCGGTCAGCGCCCATCTGTTTAGAAAACATTTCATTAGCATAAATATCACTTACTAACTCAGGAACGTTAAATACAAGCGTACCTGATTCAAATACTCGCATAATTCACTAGATACTGGCGTTCACAATGGGTTTACTCACTCTGCGCATTTATTTACTCGCGAAACGGAAAAAATCCCCATAAATTTTAGTGAAATTCAATTACTTTCTATTGTTATTATTCGTCACTTTAGAAAATCTTCTCTATGTCTTAGCAAGAAAACAGGATGTGCGCCTTCCGAGCCGCATGAGCGCGAAGAATGAGACTTCCTAAAGGATGAAGGAGCTGAAAGCGACCATCCTAGAAGGCTCATGCGTAGCGTGCGGCCAGCGCACATCCGTTTAGAAGACATTTCATTAATCATTTACTCACTCAGGAATGTTAAATACAAGGGGACCTGATTCAAATGCTCGCATAATATCGCGAAACGGAAAAAATTCTATAAATTAGCGTAACATAATTACTTTCTATTGTTATCATTCGTCCCTTTAGAATATCTTCTCTATGTCATTAGCAGGGAAGTACGGTCAGCGTACATCCGTTTAGAAAATATTTCATAAGCTTACTTTTCACTACATAGTCACAATTGCAACTCTTTTAATTCGTATTTTAGGCAACGAATAACATATAATAAGGGCAGAGAAATGTATGTACCAAGTAGGAGGTATTATATGAAAAAGAAAATAATTGCGCTAGTAGTTATTGCTGCTCTAATAGCGATAGCCACAATATCATTTGTTAGAGGTAATATCGATGAACAAGAAGCATTTGCAGGGGAGCAGTTGGGCACAGATTTGGCAAACAATCCTGCGAACGAAGGTTTAGGTCAAGGGAATGTGGCACCTAACTTTACACTCACGACATTAGCTGGCGAGGAAGTTACGCTCGCAGATTATAAAGGGAAGAAAATAGTTTTAAATTTGTGGGCAACCTGGTGTGGACCATGTAAAGCAGAAATGCCACATATGCAAAACTATTACGAAGATATGGCAGAAAAAGAAAATGTAGAAATTTTAGCTGTCAATTTGACAAGTAGCGATGTTGGAATTGATAAAGTGAAAGCCTTCCAAGATGATTATGCACTTAGCTTTCCTATACTTTTAGATGAAGATGGAATAGTTGGAGAAACCTATCAAGCGATTACAATACCAACGACGTATATGATCGATACGACAGGGACCATCCAAAATAAGATTGTTGGTCCAATGGATGAGCAAATGTTAGCAGACTATATAAGTAATTTAAAATAAGAATCGATTTTTGGGGCAAGTATTAAACTCCTCTTTTCACACATATATTAGTGGAAAAGTAGGAGGTTGAACTTGCGCAAAAGTCGATTTTTTCTTTATGGATTGCTAGTCGTTGTTGTTTTAGGTATCGGGTATATGTGGTTGATGAAACCATCAGCTACAGAACAAAAAGATGTAAGCAATAGTCAAGTCATTGATGAAGCGTTTCAATTGATCAAAAAAGAAGCAGTATTCTCGAAAAATGACAGTCTGCTCGTTGAAGGAGCCATTCGTGGTATGGCTGAGGCATTAGAGGATCCGCATAGTACGTATTTAACTATGGAAGAAGCAGCGAACCAAGAAGCATCACTAGCGGAGGAACGGGTTGGAATTGGAGCGGAGATTATGCTTTCGGCAGGAAAGTTTGTCGTAGTAGCACCTTTGAAAGATTCACCTGCTTTTAAAGCTGGCTTAAAGCCTCAGGATGAAATCGTTCGAGTAAATGAAGAAAGAGTAGAAGGAAAGTCAATGACTCAGTTAATGCAGTTATTAAGCGGTAAAAAAGGTACTAGTATCAAAATGACTGTATATCGGTCTAGTGAGAATCGCCATGTCGAATTACATATGAAACGGGACACGATTGCGATGCATACGGTTTCCAGTGATGTTTATGAAGTAGATGATTATTCACTAGGCATTGTCAATATTTCATTATTCGGAGAGAAGACTGGAGAAGAATGGGAGAAACAAACGAAAGCTCTGGTAGAACGAGGAATAGATGGACTTGTAATTGATGTTCGAGGAAATCCAGGTGGCTATTTATATAGTGTTTCGACAATAATCGGTACTTTACTACCGAATGGTTCCACTTTTGCTTATATGCAAGATGCCAAAGGGGTTTTGGAAATGCTAAATACTGAAAAAAAAGACAATCAGTATTTAAACAAGCTCCCGGTGGTGTTGCTACAAAATGGCGGTAGTGCTTCAGCAAGTGAAGTATTAGCCGGGGCTTTAAAGGATAATAAGCGTGCAATGATTGTTGGCGAAAAAAGTTTTGGTAAGGGGACAGTGCAAGAAACACACCCTCTTCTAAATGGAGGAAAGCTTAAAATCTCCACTCATAAATGGCTTACTCCGAAACAAGAGTGGATCCATCACAAAGGAATTCAAGCAGATTTACAGGTCGAGCCAGATGAATTATATATGATGGATATAAAATACTATCAAGGGAATTTTCATGTGGGGGACTTCGGGGAGGAAGTAAAGTATGTTCAACAAGTATTAGGGGCACTTGGTTATAATATCAGTCGCCAGGATGGATATTTTGATGAAGATACACAGGATGCTATTGAAAAGTATCGACAAGAGAGAAGCCTAGACGAGTATAACGAGATTGATGATGTATTATTTCAGTCATTATCAAAAACTATTCTAGATTATAAAACTAGTAGAGAAAACGATAAACAGTTCCAAATGGGAGTAAGTTATTTACTTCACGATATCAAATAACAAAGTATATACGAAAATCCTATACGCAAAGCCCTCTACGTTTGTTACAATAATAGGAAGTATAGTTGTAAGTGAGGGGATGCGTATGGTGCAAGAAGTATTAATCGAATTGGTTAAAGGAATTGGACGTTTTTTCCTCCATCCAGCAGTATATGTTACGCTTCTCTTCTCGATATTAATCGGATACGTTCGCGTTAAAAGAGAAAGAAGACAATTTCGCACGAGGCTACTATGGGGATGGACCGAGGCAAAGGGGTTCTTGCTAGATGGTATCATTTGGGCACTTATTTTATCAGTTATTAGCGTAGCTATCGGATTAGTTATTCCTAATTCATGGCTATTGATATACAGCATGTGGATGCTATTATTTATACTATTGTTTACGTATCAGTTTGGTTCTGCTATTTATACAATTGCATTAGGTACGGCAACTGCCTATGCTATGTATACATTTAACTGGAGTATAGACGTATTTACTTGGACTGTTTCGGGGCTAGATATTCTTCAGGCAGGAATTGTGCCAGTTGCTATAATTGCTGGATTGTTACTCATTGTAGAGGGCGTCCTTATTCAAAAGCATGGGTCAGCTCAAGCTTCACCAAAACTGGTTACTACTCATAGAGGTATTGAAGCGATTGTATATCATGTGAAAAAATTATGGTTATTACCTATACTACTGGTGATTCCGGGGGATGTTATTCCTACGTATTTACCTTATTGGCCACAGTTTACATTAGGAGAAACTGCTTTTTCTTTCGTTGTATTTCCATTTGTAATTGGTTTTCAACAAAAATCTCAACATTCTCTACCGATTCATTTTTTTGCTGGGTACGGTAAAATTGTTTGGCAACTAGGAATTGTTATTACAATAATTGCAGCGATCGGTTATTTTGAGCCATTAGTAAGTGCAATTGCTATACTAATAGGTGTCATCGCGAGATTGCTAATTACTATTATAAAATACCAACAAGAAAAAACAGGGAACTATGCTGTATCGCCACAATCGAATGGTGTTATGATTGCAGGTGTGCTTTCTGGATCTCCTGCCGAGAAAATGGGTCTTTTAATAGGAGAACGTATTGTTAAAGTGAACGGACAGAAAGTTGAAAACGAACAGGAATTATATGAAGCAGTTCAAATAAATGCTGCTCATTGTCGCCTAGAAGTGCTGGATTCAAACGGAGAATTACGTCTTCGTCAGCACATACTATTTAGACATGATCATTATCGACTAGGTCTAATCTTAGTTAGATAGGAGAAGCTATGGAATCACTATCAATCACAACTCAAATAATATTGGCTATTTTTGCTCCGGGATTAATGGTCGTGTTATTTACACGTATCACTTTCAATCATTATGTTGCGCTAGTATTAACCGTAGCATTATTCGCAGCATCGGTCTACGCAGGCTATACACATAGATGGTGGATTTATGTGATTGACGCTGCATCCCTTACATTAGGATTTTGGTATAGTACCAATATGAAAACTAGTAATAATAAAGAAAATCCGCCTCTGTAAAGAGAGCGGATTTTTTGTTCTAAAAACTATGTACAAACAAACGGATTAAAATATCAAGCTATATACAGCTAAAACTCCAATTGTTCCAAGAACTACAATCATCACATTTGAAAATAGAAAAGCTAAACTAAACGCTACGGCTGCTCCTATTAAACCAAATAAAAGATTGTCTTGTTGGACATATAAAATAGCCGGGAATATTAAAGCTCCTAATACTGCATAAGGAATATTACGCAATACCCCCGATACTACTGGAGGTAATTCTTTCCCTTCTAAAAAGGTAAGAGGAAATGCCCTTGGAATATATGTCACCAGTGCCATTCCAAGCAAAGTCCACCAATACCACATCCCCATTTTGTTAAGCCCCTTTCGGTAAGTTTTTCCCTCTTTTTGTATAAATGACTTCAATTAAAATAGAAGATACCAAAGTAGCAACTAAGATGGACCAACCAGTTGATAATAGCCCGGTCCAATAAAAGAAACCGTTAATTACGGCAGCTACAAGCGCAAGCATTACCACTTTACGATTTCCACGCATGGATGGAACAAGCAATCCAACAAACATTGCATACAAAGCAATGGACATTGCTGCTTGTAAAAATGCAGGGAGATTTGCGCCAATGACATGTCCAACTGCAGTAAATATAACCCAACTGCTATATGCAATTACAGCTACGCCAAAAGCAAAGGGGGTAGCTATTTTACTTTCTTTTTGTGTAGCTAATACTGAAAAACTCTCATCTGTAATACCAAAAGCATAAATCCCTTTGATCCATCTTTTTTCACTTTGCATCTTTTCATTCAGTGCAGCCGTCATTAAGAAGTGACGAATATTAACGACAAATGTATTTAAAACGATTAAAATAGGGTCAACGCCTTTTGAAATAAGTGTGAGGGACATATATTGAGCTGCTCCTGCATAAACAAAAATACTCATCGCCGTTGCTTCCCAAATAGATAGTCCGGTCGTTTTTGCTAGCAAGCCAAATGTCAGTGCAACTGGAAAGTAACCGATTGCTATACTGACTCCAGCTTTCAAACCCGATAAAAACGAATTTTTATTCACAAAATGTTCACCACCTAAATGCATAATCATCAAATTATACTATAATTAGAGAGTTTTATGTACAGCAAAAATGGGAATAGTATAAATATACATATTTGGAGGAGAGCCAAATGCCGGAATGGTTTTCAGTAGAAACTTTAACTAACTTAACACATGATTATCGAGCACTTGGACCGCTAATTGGTATCTTATTACCTTTTTTGGAAGCCTTTCTTCCATTTTTACCTTTAGTCGTTTTCATAGTAGCAAACGTCAATGCCTATGGATTATTGTTTGGATTTTTAATATCCTGGATAGGGTCTGTAGCTGGTTCCTATGCAGTATTCCTAGTCATCCGAAAATATGGACGAGCTCGCGCATTAGGTTTTATTACAAGACATATTAAAATTCAAAAATTAATAAAATGGGTAGAGCGAAATGGATTTGGACCACTCTTTTTACTCGTTTGTTTTCCATTTACACCTTCTGCTCTAGTTAATATTGTTGCAGGTCTTTCAGATATGAAGAAAAACACATATTTCTGGACACTGGCATTAGGTAAACTCATTATGATTTTCGTTGTTAGTTTTATTGGATCTGACATCAAAGCATTAATCACTCAACCAATTAGAACCGCTATTGTTATTTTGGTAATTGCAATCCTATGGTTTGTAGGTAAGGCAATTGAAAAGAGATTAAATAAAAAAGTAGAGGCTGATTTTAGATTGATCAGCAGCGAACGAAAAAACAAAAGAGGAGAAAGTCTTGAATAATGTGAAAAAAGAAATGTGGGAATGGCTGGCAGCACTTGTAATAGGTATTTTAATCGTGACGCTTGTCAAAGTATTTCTCGTGACAAATTATGAAGTAGTGGGCCAGTCAATGATGCCCACATTAAACGATAAAGATAAGGTAATAGTTAGTAAAATGACAGAAGTTAAACGCATGGATATTGTGATCTTCCATGGTGATCAGCAAGAAGATTATGTAAAACGTGTAATTGGTCTGCCAGGTGATACGATTACCTATGAGAATGATGAGTTGTTTATAAACAATAAAAGAATAAAAGAACCTTATTTGCAGTCTTATAGTGCGTTCAATAATCCAGATGAGAACTTTACTGGTGATTTTGAATTAGAGGAACTAACAGGAAGTCAAAGGGTTCCGTCTGGAAAGTTATTTGTTCTAGGCGATAATCGTATTTCTAGTATGGATAGTCGATATTTCTATTTTGTAGATACTGAAGAAATTGTTGGTACGGTAAAAGCACGCTACTGGCCAATATCACAAGCTACATCCCAATTTTATTCCGAATAATTTCCCTCTCTGTAGTATGTTTTGTACAATAGAGATAGGAGATTATTCGGTTTTTTAATATTCCACAAAATATTGGATAACTCTAGCATTCACAAAAATTATATTCAGCATACTAAGCAAATCAATAGATTGTTCCTAGAAGGATATGTTGCCTCACGCTACACATGAACCTTCAGGAAGCCGTTAAAGCTCCTTCATCCAGGATTATTTATCCGTCCCGAGAGCAATTAACGAATAGCAAGTGCGAGTAACTGGTAAAAAGGTTGAGATTTTATTATAAGATATTAACTCACTAGAAAGGAGATTGAAAACCCAATGTCGCTACGAATAGTCAGTGGCCGATCAGGCTCTGGAAAAACAACTTTTATCCACGAAGAAATAATCACAGCTCTACAAAAAGCTCCTATAGGAGACCCAATATTCTACATAGTACCTGACCAGATGTCCTTTTCCAGTGAATATGACCTTGCAGCCGAATCCGGACTACCTGGGCTAATTAGAGCACAAGTAACGACATTTAAACGACTAGCATGGCGCGTTCTCCAAGAAACAGGAGGAATAGCTAAAGAAGAAATAAGTGGCTTCGGTTACCGAATGCTCATTCGTAGCCTACTTGAAAACCACAAAGACGAATTTACACTATTTAAACGAGCAGCAACCAAAAGAGGATTCACCGATCAAATTGAAGTGCTACTAAAAGAGTTTAGTAGATACTGTATGGATTATTCCACAATGGCAAATGCCCTAAACAATTTAGAAAATGTAAATGCACCCAAAACACTTATTGATAAATCCTCTGATATCATGCTGATGCTTGAAAAGGTAGAGCAAAAATTAGGCGTTAGCTACATTGACGGAGAAGGATACTTAACCTTATTAGCAAATAAAATAAAAGACTCTAGCCTCCTTGCAAATACAGATTTATATATAGATGGGTTTACTTCATTTACGCCGAGAGAATTAGAGATTATCGAGCAATTAATGAAACAAGTAAAACGTATTACCGTTGCCCTTCCTATGGAATCATTACAGGATGCAGTAGATGAACAATCTCTTTTTTATCAGCCTGCCAATACATGTGCAAGATTATTAGAAATAGCGCAGATGGAAAAGGTGGAAATTGAAGAGACTGTACATCAATCTGAACAGAAACGATTTAGGTCACCAGAAATTGCTCATATAGAGGCAAATCTTGATAAGCTTCCTCCTTTGCAAGCAAAATCAGAAGGAAATATTCACATAACGGAAGCTGCCAATCGTCGTGCGGAGATGCATGCTATAGCAAGACACATACGTGAGCTCATGCAACAAAAAAGTATTCGGTTTAACGAAATGGCTATTTTGCATAGAGATGCTGATACATACGAAGGTTTAATCGAGACTATTTTTCCACAGTATGATATACCGTTTTTCATAAGTAAAAAGAAACCGATGTTACATCACCCGCTCATTGAATTTAGTCGAACTATTCTTGAGATAATCCGAACAGACTGGAAGTATGAACCAGTTTTTCGTGCAGTGAAGACGGATTTGTTTTTCCCATTAGATGCTTCTAAAAAAACTTGGAGAGAGCGTGCTGATCGTTTAGAAAATTTTGTGTTGGCATTCGGAATTTATGGAGATAGATGGCTAGATGAGAGACGCTGGGTTTATAAAAAATATCGAGGCTTAGAGTTTTATTCCAAAGTCCAAACAGATGAAGAGAAGAGTATTCAAGCAGTTATTCATACAATGAGAGATTTAATCGTCAAACCAATAAAACTTCTTTCCGATCAGCTGAAACAAAGTAGAACTGGTAAGGATTTTGCAATAGCTATTTATACATTTATAGAGGCACTTAACGTATATGAAAAGTTACAAAGCTTAAAGCAAGCGGAAGAAGAAAATGGCCAATTGCTTCTAGCTTCCGAACATGAACAAGTGTGGAACGAATGGGTAAATGTAATAGACCAATTTGTCTTGATGTTTGGTGAAAAGGAAATGTCCTTGGAGGAAGTAGCGAAAATTTTAGACGAGGGTTACGACCAACTTACTTTTTCGGGCATTCCGCCGACGATTGATCAAGTAATAGTTGGAAATGTAGATATTATTCGGCTCACAAATATTAAAGCTGCATTTGTAGTAGGTGTTAACGATGGAGCATATCCAAAACGGATGGACCATGAAGGGTTATTAACAGATACTGAGCGTGAATGGTTCACGCAAATTGGCTTTGAACTAGCACCTACATCGAAAATGCGTTTAATGGATGAAAACTATTTAATATACAAAGCACTCGTAACCGCATCTCATTTCCTATACGTATCGTATCCGATGGCAGATAACGAAGGGAAAGCATTGTTGCCTTCCTTGTATATAAAAAAACTTCATCAGATGGTAAGCGACTTACCGGTCGAAATAGCTGTTGTGGACCCAAGTGATATGCTCTCGGATGAATTAGACTTAACTTCCATTAGTCATCCACGCCCTACATTACCTTATGTGGTTATGCAACTTCGAGGAGCACTAGCAACAGGTAAGTTAACTGAAGTGTGGCAGTCCGTTTATCAATATTATTTAGAGGATCCATATTGGTCCAAATTATTGAAGAGAATTACAAAGCCATTAATCCATGGCAATAAAACCGAAAGATTAAATGAAGAAATGACTGCTGCTTTATACGGAGAAACAATGATTTCTAGTGTGTCTCGGGTAGAGAAATACTATAGTTGTCCTTTTGCACATTACGCATCCTATGGTCTAAAGCTAGAAGAGCGTGCGGAGTATAGATTAGAAGCACCACAAATGGGAGACTTATTCCATGCGGCGTTAAAATGGATTGCGGATGAAACGAAGCGTATAGATATACAATGGTCTGATTTAACCCGCCCGCAATGCCACCAGCTTGCTAGACAAGCGGTCGATTATATTGTGCCTGTTTTTGTCCACCAATTGTTATTGAGTACAAACCGCTATCGATACATTCAACGAAAATTGGAACAAATCGTTGCTAATACGTTAATCGCTTTAAGTAGACATTCTAAAGGCTCGGGCTTTGTCCCGATAGCTATAGAAGCAGGGTTTGGTCCTGGAGAGGTATTACCAGCTTTAGAAATTCCACTGAAGCGGAACCGGAAAATGCAATTACGCGGTCGAATTGACCGTGTAGATGCAGCTAATATTAACGGCAATATGTTTGTTCGAATTGTCGATTATAAATCTTCTAAAAAAGGGATTGATTTGAATGAGGTTTACCATGGTATTTCTCTTCAAATGTTAACTTATTTAGATGTCGCTGTTGAAAATGCTGATGTGTGGCTACATGAAGATGCTGATCCAGCAGGAGTTTTATATGTGCATATGCATAATCCATTTATCCAATCACAAAAAGAAATGGAAGAGGAAGAACTTGAGGATGCTATTTATAAATCATATAAAATGAATGGCCTTCTACTTGATGATCCTGAAGTAATTATGGAAATGGACGATCAAATCTCAGGATTTTCAAAGGTTATTCCCGTACGCATGAACAAAGACGGAAACTTATCGAAATCATCGTCCAAAGTAGTAGAACCGGAGCAAATGAGATTACTGCAGTCCTTTGTTCGTAAAAAGCATGAACAAGCCGGAAACGCGATGAATGCTGGCGATACTCGAGTATTACCCTATCGAATAAAAGATAAAATGCCATGTAATTATTGCTCGTTCCGTAGTGTTTGCCAATTTGATCCCGCGGATCCCGCACAACAAGTACGTGCATTGAAAGTGGAGCAGCCTGAAATAATAGCTGAAAAAATACGTGAGGAGATGAGTCCACATGAACATTCCTAATATGCCAGCAGAGTTAACATGGACACCTGCACAATGGAAGGCTATCTGGGCAACAGGTGCTGATGTACTTGTTTCCGCTGCTGCAGGCTCGGGAAAAACCGCTGTTCTCATCGACCGACTCATACAAAAAGTCATTGCAAAAGAACAACCGATTAATGTCGATGAGTTACTGGTTGTTACTTTTACTAATGCTTCGGCAGCAGAAATGCGCCATCGTATGGGAGAGGCCCTTGAAAAGGCTATTGCAAATGATCCAACATCGAATCACTTACGAAAGCAACTAAGTCTATTAAACAAAGCCCAAATCTCTACATTGCATTCATTTTGTTTAAATATTGTTCGACAATACGCTTATATGCTTACGATAGATCCAGGATTCCGTATCGCAAATGAAACAGAAGCTGCAATTATGCGTGACGATATGTTAGCAGAAGTGCTAGAAGAAGCTTATCATGTCGACAATCCAGAACCTATGTATCGATTATCGGACAGTTTCACATCCGATCGTGATGATCAATCCATCGAAGTGATGATTGAAAAGCTCTATTCTTATTCACGCGTTCATCCGGAACCAGAGAAATGGTTACTGGCAATTCCTGAAGCATATAATCTTTCGGAAGACATGACTATTGATGAGTTATCATTTATTGGCTCATTGAAACTTGCGATCATACATCATTTAGAAGAGGCAATCGCTGTAACTGAAGAGATTCGTCGACTTGCAAACGAACCAAAAGGGCCAGCACCTCTTGCAGATACTGCGGTAATCGACCAGCAAATGATTCAAGAGGCAGTAGACTTGATGAAGAATAGCTCCTGGCAAAGTGTTTTTCATTATTTCCAGGGCATTAAATGGGGAAGAGCGGCAGCGATAAAAAAAGACTCTTGCGATGAAGGGTTGAAAAACCAAGCGACTAACAAACGTACGAAAGTGAAGAAAATCATCAATGACTTAAAGGATAATTATTTCACTCGAACACCTGAAAGATTGTTAGAGGAAATGCGTTTAATGGCCCCACAGCTGCAAAAACTAGTGGAATTGACTATAGCATATGGGGAACGTTATACCACAGCTAAAAATGAAAAAGGTCTAGTCGACTTTTCAGACTTAGAACATTATGCATTAGATATTCTATCGGAAAAGGGTGAAAATGGTGAACTCATTCCTTCCGAAATAGCGAAGGAATATAAAGCTCGTTTTAAAGAAGTGCTTGTGGATGAATATCAGGATACAAATTTACTACAAGAAACCATTTTACAATTTGTGAAAAGTGGAGATGAAAATACTGGCAATATGTTCATGGTAGGGGATGTAAAGCAATCCATTTATCGTTTCCGTTTAGCGGAGCCAATGCTATTTTTAGGGAAATATCTCGCATTCAACGATCTTCCAATCGATTCTGGTATCAAAATCGATTTAAATGCCAATTTCCGCAGTAGAAAAGAAGTATTACACGCAACGAACTATATCTTCAGTCAAATAATGGGTAAACAAGTTGGGGAAATTCAATACGATGAAGCAGCTTCGTTAAAACCTGGAGCACCGTATGAAGAAATCGAAACTCCTGTTGAACTGGCACTGTTATATGAAGTGGAAGACGGTAGTGCTGAACCAAATGAAGATGACGAAGAAACAATCGAAGTAATGGCAGAAGAAGAACTTAAAAAGTCACAAGCTGAAGCGCGATATATTATTTCAAAAATAAATGAACTGATTCAATCCGAAGCAACTGTCTACGATCCATGGAAAAAAACTCATCGACCCGTCCGGTATAGCGATATGGTCATATTAATGCGGTCGATGACATGGTCAGGAGAGGTTACAGAGCAATTTAAAGAAGCGGGTATTCCACTATATGCAGAACTTTCGAAAGGATATTTTGAAGCAATTGAAGTGCTGATCATGCTACATACGTTGCGTACAATAGATAATCCTTATCAAGATATATCACTTGCATCTGTTCTTAGGTCGCCGTTTGTTGGTCTAACAGAATCTGAGCTTGCACTTATCCGATTATCTGCTCCAAAAGAGCCTTTCTATGATGCGATGAAAACCTTTGTGTCTACCGGAGGAGCTGGACTATCATCTGATACTGCTGAGAAGCTGCAAAGATTTTTACTTCAATATGAAGATTGGCGCGATTTAAGTAGGAGAGGCTCACTTGCCGATTTAATATGGCAGATTTACCTAGATACGCATTACTACGAAATAGTAGGTGCGATGCCAAATGGTAAGCAAAGACAAGCAAACCTTCGTATTCTACACGACCGTGCAATCGATTATGAGAAAACTTCTTTTCGGGGGCTGTTCCGCTTTTTACGTTTTATCGATCGTATGCGTAAACGAGGGGATGACTTAGGGGCTGCACGCTCTATAGGAGAAAAGGAAAATGTTGTTCGTTTAATGACTATTCATTCTTCTAAAGGATTGGAATTTCCAGTTGTGTTCTTAGCGGGAATGGGTAGACCCTTTAACCAAATGGATTTTAATGAAGCTTATTTATTTGACCAATCTTTTGGACTTGCAGTAAAAGCAATTGATCCTGACAAGCGGATTTCTTACACTTCATTGCCATTTTTGTCTATGAAGGAACAAAAGCAAATGGAATTGAAAGCTGAGGAAATGCGAGTTTTATATGTAGCAATGACACGTGCGAAAGAGCAATTATTCCTCATTGGGTCTATAAAAGATTTAGCAAAAACGTTAGAAAAATGGGTTGATGCCCAAAATGTTTTGAGTGAAGAAATGTTACCGGGTTATATGCGTGCGAAAGCAAAAGGGTATTTAGACTGGATTGGTCCAGCTTTAGCAAGACATACAAATTTCAGGCAGCTATCGGAAGTAAATGAAGCAAATCTCGTAGATAGCGAATCAAAATGGAAGATTGTTGCTAAATGTGTAGATGATTTAAAGCACACTGTACAAGAGGAAGAAAAAGAGGCTGTTTTACTTGAGCAGCTAATAGATCCATCAAAAAGTGTTTATTTGCAGGATATTAAGGACCGTTTCGATACACCATATGTCCATGAAATTTCTACTCATAAACGTTCAAAGCAAACTGTTAGTGAGATGAAGAAAATTCAGCAGCTAATGGAACAATCGGACGATGACTATTTTAAAATGTCTGGTCCAACTAATCTAAAAAAAGTTGCGAAGCGTCCTTTCTTCCTGCAGCAGGAAACGGCTTTGACAGGTGCAGAAGCAGGTACTGCGGTCCATGCATTTATGCAAAATGTCGACCTTCAGGAACAAAAAAATGAAGAGCAGGTTCTCCTTTTTGCAGAAAGGCTGGAAGAACGTGAAATTTTAACGAAAGCTGAACGAGCTGCTATAAAACCTAAGCAAATGGTTTCCTTCTTCCAGTCAGAGATGGCAGAACGTCTACGGAATGCGAAAGAAATTATGCGAGAGTTTCCTTTTACGTATGCATTAGAAGACGCAGATGGAGATAAACAAATTATCCAAGGGGTCGTAGATTGCTTGTTTTTGGAAGAGGATGGTCGTTGGGTTTTATTGGACTATAAAACAGATAAAGTAAAACATTTAGTTAAGGATGACTCCATATTACAAAAAGAGATGCAACAACGTTATCAGTTGCAATTGTCTCTTTACACGCAGGCAATTGAGGCAATATTACAAGTAGAGATTAAAGAAAAAGTACTATACTTATTTGACGTAAATAGAACAGTGTCATTTTAGGGGGAAAAAAGCTTGTCTATTAAACCAACAGGAGTCAATGAACGAATTATCTCGATAGATGTCATGAGAGGTTTTGCTCTACTCGGCATATTTGTCGTTAATATGCTATTTTTCCACTCTCCATATATTTATATAAATCCGTATACTTGGTTTCAAAACCCAAGTGATTATGAAACGTTTAAAATGATTGACATTTTTGTACAAGGAAGTGTATATCCACTGTTTTCCATGTTATTTGGTTACGGTTTGGCTATGCAATTTCGGAAGTCTACGGCTAACGGCGGTCCATTTGCCAAATTTGCCGTTCGCCGATTGACTGTATTGTTAATAATAGGATGTATTCATGCATTTCTTATTTGGGCCGGTGATATTTTGATAACTTATGCCCTAGCAGGATTTGTTTTAATACTGATGATTAGATTAAAGCCAATTTGGTTACTACTCATTAGTATCTTCTTATTCTTAATACCAAATGGATTACTTTATGGTTTAGTTTATTTAGGATCTTTTTTAGAGCCAAATGCCACGATTATTTATACTGGCATTCAGGAAATTGAAGCTTCTATTGTTGCATATGGCCAAGGATCATGGGGCGATATTTTCTCTCAACGCTTAGCAGACTGGTTATATATGAGTGGAAATGGACTAATCGTCATTTCGATGCTATTTACTATCGTTCCCTTCCTACTACTAGGTGCAGCAGCAGCAAAATGGAAGCTTATAGAAAGAGCAAGAGAATTAAAAGTATATTGGATGATTACAGTGTTAGTAATGTTAATAGTCGGTACTGTTATTAAATGGCTTCCATATTTACTAGAAGCAAACTTATTTACTATGGGTATTCAAGATACTTTTGGAGGACCACTTCAAGCAATAGCCTACGCAGGTATAATTGCATTAGTTTGCTCGATTCCTTTCGCAGCAAAAATATTTTCACCAATTTCGAAGGTTGGTAGAATGTCGATGACGACCTATTTAATGCAATCTATTATTGCGACTACTATTTTTTATGCTTATGGATTCGGATTATACGGGAAAATTGATTTAAGCACAGGAACGTGGATGGCTATAGGGATTTATGCTTTTCAAGTAGTCTTTGCAGAGATTTGGTTTACGAAATTTAAGCAAGGTCCGGTAGAAATGTTATGGAGAAAACTGACTTATTCGAATAATTAGTCGAAAATAGATGAAAATGAAGTTAATTTGTAATAGACTAAGAGATAGATTAAAACTTTTAAGGGAGTGTCCATCAAATGAAACTGTTATCATACCGTTTAAACGACAAAATTTACTTCGGACCAAAAGTAAAAAAAGAAGAGGCAGTATGGGATGTATTACACATTCAGGAGACGCTCCAAGTATTACCCAAATTTCCCACTACTATTATAGATGGAGTAGGTTTAGGGATGGATTTTCTCGAACAAATCCGTAAATTAGTAGAAGCGGCATCAAAGGCTGAACAGCCAAATAACTTCAAACGTTCCTTTACAGAAATAGAGTGGCTTTCACCAATTCCAAGAACACCAAAAAATATTATGGCAATTGGTAAAAACTATGCAGATCATGCAAAAGAAATGGGTGGAACGGCAAGTCAATTTGTTGTATTTACGAAATCTCCCACTTCCATTGCAGCAGATGAGCAAACTCTATCATTACACGCAGATATTACAAATTCCTTCGACTACGAAGGCGAGCTAGCTATTGTAATCGGTAAACAAGGAAAAAATATTCCAGAAAAATTAGCTTATGATTATATATTCGGTTACACAATTGCCAATGACTTAACTGCGCGTGATCTACAAACGAAGCATCAGCAATATTTCTTAGGGAAAAGTCTTGAAGGGTCATGTCCTATGGGGCCTTATGTAGTAACGAAGGATGAGTTACCAAATCCACAGGAGCTAGTTGTTGTGACTAAGGTAAATGATGAGATTCGTCAAAATGGTAAAACTTCCGATATGGTGTTTTCAGTGGAACAAATTATTGCCGAGATTTCTAAGTCTGTTACCCTCGAGCCAGGTGATGTTATATTAACTGGAACACCGGCTGGGGTAGGCAAGGGATTTAATCCACCACGTTACTTAAAATCAGGAGATGTAGTAAAAATTTCTATTGAAGGAATAGGTACATTAGTGAACAAATTCGAGTAACATGGTACACTAAATAGGATAGTAGTAAACTACAAGTATATTGAGGTGGAAAAAATGGATTTTCTAGCAAGAACAGATTTACACATTACCACTTGGGTAGTCGCACTAATCCTATTTTTTGTAGCATTAGCGATTGCTAAACCTAAAGTAGTTCATATGATTTTACGTTTGTTCTACATCCTAATCATCATTTCTGGGGTTGCTTTGTTCATCAAGGGCATGGACTTTGGTGAAGGAATGCTTTACGGATTTAAGTTCCTAGCAGGCATATTAGTAATTGGAATGATGGAAATGACTTTAGTGAAAAAGGCAAAAGGGAAACCGTACACAACTTTCTTAGTGTTAGTATTTGTTTTCTTCTTGATCGCACTTTTCCTTGGGTTCAAATTACCAATGGGTATCAACTTTTTAGCATAGGTTTTGGGAAGCTTTCACTTAGTGAAAGCTTCTTTTCATTTTATTGATATTGTGCTATTTTGAGAGAATAAGAGAGGGGGAGCTTTAGGTGGGAATAACATTGCTAATATTAGTCATTGTTCTAATGCTTGTTTTTGTAGGTGCGTCAGTTGTCATTGCAAATCTACAAAAAAACAATACTGATTCTCCTGGTGAACTCCAATCACATATCCTTCAAGAATTTCATAAAATCGAGAAACCACCAGAGTGATTGGTGGTTTTGTTTTTTATAAAAGTGTACTGCGGACAAGGGAATTGGAAAAAGGAACAGATGGTGTTTTCAGCCTAGCAACATCTCAAAAAGTCACTCGGTAGTCGTAATGTAAAACATTGTTATAAAGCACTAGAAATACTTTTAGTATAGCTGTCACAGTTTGGACGAAATATAATAGATATTTAATGCTTTAATGGCGAAACAATAGCGATTAAAACAGAGCTTTGTTAAAATGAAATGTATATGCGTCAAAGGAGGATTTACCTTGAAGTTTACAAAATGGATTATAACTGGATTGCTGATGAGTAGTCTTTGCCTTACAACAACTCAGGTGAGCAATGCAGAAACGAATAACTCTATACATAACGAAAGTATTTATGATCTATATGTAGATCGTTACTTCAATAAATTAGGAACGAATGATTATGAGGTCAATCCCAAAGATCCCAATGCATTCGCAGGTGGGGACTTTCTAGGTGTTTTAGAAAAGATGACACATATTAAAGATATGGGTTTCACTACAATCTCTATTGGTCCTGTTTTTTCTACTGAATCTTATGATGGAAAGCGAATCTTGGACTTTGAAGAACTAGAGAGACACTTTGGGACAACGGAAGAATTTAACGAGTTATTAGATGAATCACACAAAAAAGATATAAAGATTATGGTTGAATTTCCTCTAAATAACTTTAGCGACCAACATATTTGGTCAACCGACAACAAAAAGAGTGATTGGGTACTATCAACAGAAAATGGTCAGATGCAATTGGATTTGACTAATAATGATGTACAACAGGCTCTTATTGATACCATCATAAAATTTGCAGAAACCTACAAAATTGATGGAGTTAAATTGTCAGAGTTGGAGGGAGCGCCAACTGCATTTATTAATGACTTAATCGCTGCAGTAAAAGAAGTTCGTGATCCTATGTATGTCATCGCACTCGAAGAGTCAGAAGCGAATTTTGACTTGGACTATTCAGAACAGCAAATGATAGATTTCCGGGATACTTTCAAAAATACAGATTTACCTTCAGAGTCTATTTCTTCTACAAATGAAGATAGCCTTGTAATGGTGGATAATTTGTTAACAGAGAGAATTACGTATCATAGTGCAGTGGAAAATATGTTCCCGCCTACTCGCATTAAGATGGCAATCGGTACAATTCTTACATTACCGGGAGTGCCGTATATGACATATGGTACGGAAATAGCGATGAATGGTCAAAAACCACAAGATAGCCACCAAATCATGAATTTCCGGGTAGATGAAGAGTTAATTGAATACTTAAAGGATATGGCCTCCATTCGCACAAAGTCTGAAGCAATGCGAACTGGTAAAATGGAATTATTAGAAAACAAAGATGGTTATGCAGTATACAAACGTTCTTCGGATGAAGAAACATTTTATGTGGTAGTGAATAATACAAGTGAGACCAAAAGAATAGATCTTTCTAGTGATGAAATCGGTGAAGATAAAGAACTGCTTGGTTTATTTGAATCGGATATAGTCCGTGCTACCGATGATGGTTCTTACCGTTTAGTATTAGATAGAGAGATTGTCGAAGTATATCAAGTTAAAGATGATACAGGACTAAATAGTGCTTATATCTCTGCAATGGTCATTGCTTATCTACTGTTTATGTTATTTTTGATCATTGTTTGGCGTAAAGGGAAACAACGCCGAGTAGATGAAGAAAAAAGTAAATAACTAAAAAAACTGTCCACCTGTATTTACGGGTGAACAGTTTTTTTGTGGGACTGCGAAAAACTATTTTTTACTAGGGAAATTATGAAGAGGTGGAGATACCAACCACCCTTTACTTTTGTTTAAGCGTAGAATTTTTGCACCAATTTGAGTTTTAGCTATATGAAATTGTCCGTAAAGCATAGCAATATCTTCGCGGATACTTTCACCCATTACTTTGCTACATGCTACTAGTCCAGCAGCTGAATCCATGGCTAATGCCGCTCCAATTTCAGGGTCATTAAATCGTGCACCAACCGGAATATCTTCAAGTCGAGCATCTGCGCGAGCAGGGGGTGCAGGTGGTAAACCAACGGAATTTACTTTTAATATCTTCTCAATTTGTTTATTTTCTTCTTCCATAGCTTTATAGCACTCTTCTATCAACTGTTTTAGTTCATCATCACCTGCATGATTATAAAAAGTTTGATATGCGGCGATTAACCCGTTATTAATTACTAAGTTTGACCACAGAGCATATACTTCACCGTAATGTAAAGGTTCTTCTTTTGGATTACCACTCAAAATTCCCATTTGTCTCACTCCTAGTTTATATTTTCACAGAATTTCTCCATGTAAATGGTAGTATGTGAAGTAAATGAGAAAGTATTCTCCAAAAAAAATAAGATCTACATAAACTATAGATCTTACTTTACCTTTTATGGTCGTTTATTTAAGAAAAACAGTCCCATTGTTCCTGGACCAACGTGCGCACCAATAGTTGAACCGATGGAATATATTTCAATATTCTTCGGATTGAATCTTTCTACAATCATTTGCTTTAAATCTAGTACTGTCGCTTCATCATCACTATGACAAAGAGCGATTGTCTGTTCACTTATAGTATCTCCTCGTTCATCCATCATATCAAGCATACGCTTCAACACTTTTTTACGTCCACGAATTTTCTCTAAAGGCACGAGTTTGCCTTCTTCTACGTGGAGCAGTGGTTTAATATTAAGTAACCCTCCAACAAATGCGCTCGCTTTAGAAACTCTCCCACCACGTGCTAAATAATCTAAATCCTCCACGGTAAATAAATGTTCCATATGCTCGGCATGAAAATGTGCTTTTTCAATAATTTGAGCCGCATCCATTCCTTCATCACGCAGTCTAACTACTTCTTTAACGACCAAACCATATCCTAGTGATGCACATTGAGTATCGATAATCGTCAGTTTTAAATCTGGATACGTTTCTAATAATTGCTCCCGCATCATCATAGCTGTGCTGTAGGTTCCGGAAAGAGCCGATGAAAATGCAATATATAATCCTTCTTCTCCTGACTTTGCAAGATCTTCAAATAAGCGCAAAAATAATTCAGGTGAAACTTGTGAAGTTTTTGGATGCTTCCCTGCACGTATTGCAGCATAAACTTCCGAAGAATCAATACTAATAATATCCTCGTATTCATCTTCCTCAATATGAACTCTAAGTGGTGCTAAAAGAACGTTATTTTCTTCAAAAAAACTCTTAGGTAAATCTGAAGCACTATCAGCAAATATTCTCATTTCCCATCCTCCTGTAACTCTATTTATTTGAGTTAATTTCATAATTACTTGTTTCAAATATAATATAACTTTTGCATGGTAACATATTTATAATCATTTTTAGAAATTGTTGATTTTGGTTGTTGAGGGTAAAGCGTCCGTCTGGAGTGAAAAACAGCAGAATCTATTTAGTTAAGTTTAATCTTTCTATTAGGAATTCTGCAATACCATCTTCATTATTCGTTAAAGTTACTTCATTGGCGATGGATTGAAGAGGACTAATTGCATTACCCATAGCTACACCAACACCAGCATATTCTATCATTTCTAAATCATTATCTTCATCACCAAACGCAATAATACGTTCCTTTGGTATATTTAAGAACTTGGATACTTGGGAGAGTCCAACCGCCTTATTTAAACCATGGCGTACAATTTCAATAACATCCCAAGGTGCACCCCATCGACGATGATCAATTACTTCCGCGTGAACATCTCTTAAATGCTGGCGTACTAAATCGACCGAGTCTTCTTCTGCGTGGATTAGTAAACTAGTTGGGTCTGTTTTCAAAAGGCTACGTAAATCTCCGGTAGTTACCTGTGGATTCCCTAATGAAAATGCTGAGAGTATTTTTTCATCGTGATAATGTAAATATACATCATCTAATACCTCCGCGAGCATATTTTTGATGGAATAACCTTCTACCGCTTCAACTACTTGTTTGACAACCTTTAAATCTATCGGTGTATGTACAGTTTTCCATGAGGATCTTCCAGGATGATGAACAAATGCTCCGTTAAAGTTAACAATTGGTGTACTCAAACCGAGCTCTTTATAATACATTTCACTGGATCTATAAGGTCTACCAGTGGCAATCATTACTTCATGTCCCTCATTTTTTGCCTGCTGAAGTATATTTTTAGTTTTTGTTGAAATTACTTTTTCATCGGTCAATAAAGTACCATCTAAATCTAACACGATTAAATGTGGTTTCATTAAAAAAAACTCCCTTCTATCTTACTTTAAAGTGTATCGTTTTCAATGAATAACGTCAAAATGTAAAATCAGCCTCTTTGAACTCTTAAGATTACTTTGGTAGAATAATGAAAGAAGAAAGGCGGGATAGCAATGATAGTTACTACCGAGGCATGGGGAAACATTCCGTTATTACATATTTTTAAAGAAGAAACAAAAAAGGATGCTCCAATTGTCATCTTTTTACACGGATTTGAAAGTGGAAAAGAGCATAACCTACATTACGCTTACCAGCTTGTACAACAAGGCTGTCGCGTCATTTTACCAGATGCACATCTACATGGAGAACGAGATGAAAAATTAGATGAAGTAGAAATAAGTCTTCGTTTTTGGGAAATTGTTTTAACTTCTATCGAAGAAGTTGGGCATATTAAGCTTGAGTTAGAAAAACGTGGCTATTTCACAGGTCAAAAAATTGGTATAGGTGGAACGTCAATGGGCGGTATTACTACTCTAGGCTGTTTAACAGTCTATCCATGGATTGACGCTGCTGCTATTATGATGGGTACGCCTGGTTATGTAGAACTTGCAAAAGGACAAATTGCTTCCGTTGAACAAAAAGGATTCAAAGTACCATTGAATGCGGTTGAACGAAAAAATATGTTCGACACATTAGCTACTTTTGACGCATCAAACTATCCTGATAATCTTATTGAAACGCCATTATTCTTCTGGCATGGAGAAAAGGATCCTGTAGTACCATATGAACCAACTGCCCAATTTATCGCTTCGCTTAGAAAGCGATATGATAAAAAGAATATAGTCTTGATGAACGAGAAGTCAGCGGGACATGCAGTATCACGAAAAGGATTGCTAGCTTCTATGCAGTGGCTTGCGGATAGTTTGGCATAAACTGTTGAGTTTGATATGATTGATATATAGCCTGTTAAGCGGGATAAAATAGAGGAGGTTTTCAATATGAGTCAAGATGAAGAACAAGACATGAAGGATAGTATGATGGCCGCTCTGGAAAATGTTATCGACCCTGAACTAGGCATAGATATTGTCAATTTAGGTTTAGTATATGATGTGCAATTAGCAGATGAAGATATTGCAAAAGTTACCATGACATTAACATCAATCGGTTGTCCAATGGGTCCACAGATTGTAGATCAAGTAAAAACAGCACTTAGTGAACTACCTGAAGTAAAAGGAACAGATGTGAATGTTGTCTTCAATCCACCATGGTCAAAAGACAATATGTCCCGCTACGCTAAAATAGCACTAGGAATTAGGTAATAAAATACATCGAGTAAAAAGTCGAATCATAGTAGATTCGACTTTTTATTATTAAGCTCCACAATAGTGCCCTGAGTTAAACACGATTCCACCTAAGTTTCACCTTCCAAAATCCAAACAAAAAAGCCGCTGAATTAGCTCAGCAGCTAGTCAATTCGACAAATATGCAATGGACAGTTATCACACTCAACTTCTGTGCGTAAAAAAGGTAGATTATGAATTGTAATCATACCATTATCTAACGATAAAACCCTTTTTTTCTTTAAGTCATTTAAAATTCGATTTACAACTTCTCTGCTAGTAGCACAAAAGTTGGCCAATTCTTGATTGGTCAATGCGCGATCTATTAGTATACCACCATCCTCTTGTTTTACCCCATACGTATTTGTTAATCGTATTAATGTGGACAATAACGCACCTTTTTTCCCATGGAGCAATAAATCTCTTAAGCGAGTTTCGTTTTTTAAATTATGCACTTGTAGGATTTGAAGCCATTCTTTCATAAGGGTAGAATCATCCGATAAGTATTTTTCCAATGTAGAACGAGATAATACTAATAAGTGGGTAGGTTCTATTGCATTTGCCGAAACGGAATGATACAAAACTTCGCAAAAAATAGAAGTTTCTCCTATAATCGTATTATTTCCAGTAATTCTCAAAGTTAATATTTTTCCGCTTTCTGTATCCTTACTTATGCGAATGGTACCAGTTTTTACAAGAAAAACATCTTCTGATCTTTCACCTTCTAAAAAAATGGATTGATCTTTATCTATTTTTAAGTTGGCTCCATATTGTTCGAATAGTGCATGTATACCTTGTGAATTGGAACTTTGTTCATTCATAATTATTACTTCCTTTCCGATATTCACATTTGTTTTCATATGTGCACTTTCATATATAATAGCATATTTAGGTAATTTACTTAACCAAATATCATGCCATATTTCTTTACAAAGGTTATAGGGAAAACGTATACTTATATTAGTCAAAGAAGGTCAAACTATTTCGTGAGGAGAGGTTTGTAAAATGCAAATGAAACAGCAAGATGAAAAAAGTCCTTTAGAAACGTACGGTAGAAATCTAGTAAATGCAGTCAAAGAGGGGAAAATGGATCCTGTTATTGGGCGTGATCAGGAAATAAGGGATGTTATTCGAATCCTTTCGAGAAAAACGAAAAATAATCCTGTATTAATAGGCGAACCAGGGGTAGGTAAAACGGCCATTGTAGAAGGACTCGCCCAGCGAATTGTACGTAAGGATGTACCAGAAGGATTGAAAGAGAAACAGATTTTTGAGCTTGATATGAGTTCGTTAATCGCTGGTGCAAAATATCGCGGAGAATTTGAAGAACGCCTTCAAGCCGTTTTAAAACAAGTGAAAGATAGCGAAGGACAAATTATTTTATTCATCGATGAAATTCATACGATAGTTGGCGCAGGGAAATCAGATGGTGCAATGGATGCCGGTAATATGTTGAAACCAATGTTAGCGCGCGGGGAATTGCATTGTATTGGAGCTACAACACTCGATGAATATCGCATGTATATTGAGAAGGACCCAGCACTTGAAAGACGCTTCCAACAAGTAATGGTCAGAGAACCTTCTATAGAAGATACAGTTTCTATTTTACGCGGACTGAAAGAGCGCTATGAACTACATCATGGGGTGCGAATCCATGACCGAGCAATTGTAGCGGCGGCAGAGCTTTCAAATCGCTATATAACTGAACGTTTTTTGCCAGACAAAGCAATCGATTTAGTTGATGAGGCTTGCGCGATGATTCGGACAGAAATCGATTCAATGCCGCAGGAACTCGACGAAGTTACAAGAAAAATGATGCAGCTTCAAATTGAAGAACAAGCGTTAATGAAAGAAAAGGATGCCGCAAGTCAAAAAAGACTAGAGCAATTGCGTAAGGATTTAAAAGAATTAGAGACTTCAACAAGTGAAATGCGAACAAAATGGCAGCTAGAAAAAGAGGCTATTCAAGTAATTCAACAAAAACGAGAAGTACTGGATCTCTATCGCCGAGAATTAGAAGAGGCGGAAAATCAATACGATTTAAACTTAGCAGCAGAGCTTCGCCATGGTAAAATTCCCACACTAGAAAAAGAGCTTCAAGTGTATGAAAACCAAGTAAATGAAGATACAGAAACTCGTCTATTACGAGAAGAGGTAACAGCAGAGGAAATTGCCTCTATTGTTTCAAGATGGACTGGTATTCCTGTAACAAAGCTGGTAGAGGGAGAAAGAGAAAAGCTTTTACGCTTGAATGAAACATTAGGAGAGCGAGTAGTTGGACAAGATCAAGCTGTCCAGTTAGTGACAGAGGCGGTTTGGCGTGCAAGAGCAGGTATTAAAGATCCTCATAAACCAATTGGCTCTTTCTTATTTTTAGGACCTACGGGAGTTGGTAAAACGGAACTTGCTAAATCATTAGCGGCAAATTTATTTGACTCTGAGGAGCATTTTATACGTATTGATATGTCGGAATATATGGAAAAGCACAGTGTTTCTCGTTTGGTTGGAGCACCTCCAGGATATATCGGGTATGAAGAAGGTGGTCAATTAACAGAGGCTGTTCGTAGAAATCCGTATTCAGTCGTGTTGCTCGATGAAATAGAAAAAGCACATCCAGATGTCGCAAATATTTTATTGCAATTGATGGATGATGGACGAATAACAGATAGCCAAGGTAGAATAGTAAACTTTACAAATACAATTGTCATCTTAACTTCTAATATTGGCTCAGGGTACTTAGCAAATACAACTGGGGAAGTATCGGAACAAGATGAAAGCCTTGTGATGAGTGCATTACGTGAACATTTTAAACCAGAATTATTAAATCGCTTAGATGATATTATTATGTTCCATTCCTTAACCACGCATCATTTCATTAAGATTACAGAAAAATATGTGAAACAACTTCAAAGTCGTTTGCATGAGCAAGAAATTGAGTTGCAAGTAGATGATTCAGTGATACAGTGGATTGTTGAGGAAGGTACAGATGCAGCTTTTGGTGCAAGACCATTGAGACGATATATTCAACGTTACTTAGAAACGGCAGTAGCTAAACTGCTAATCGGTGGTACTGTTCTACCTGGCAGTAAGGTAGTTGCTAAAATGGAAGAAGATGAACTGAAAATCATGATGGAAAGTTACATGTAAGACCGGTAGTATTTCTCGTATATAACTATATTGCATATAAAAAAGGGTTCAACGTCAAATGTTGGGGTGGTGACATTTCCACTCCTCTCTTTAACCGAGATGAACTCCGATTTCTTTATACTTTATATTTAATAAAATCTTTGCGCGAAAGTGATCGAAGCGACGAAAACCATATGCGTTACGCTTCATCACTTTCGTTTTATTATTAATGCCCTCCAGAAAGCCATTCGAATAACCAAAACTAAAGCTATTTAAGATCTCAGTTTGCCAGTTTTTAAAGGTTCGAATAGCTTTTATAAAGGCTGGAATTTTACTGTCCTCTACCTTACGGTAAAAAGCTTCTAATTGTTTTTTTACTTCTACTAAATCCTTCGTTTCTTTTGCCCAATCAAACCATTTGCAGTATGCCTCTTTGAGTTCATGTGCCTGTTTCAATGTTTCAGACATGTTCGTATAACGAGCTAAATACCAAGCGTTGGTTTTTGTTAATTTCTCTTGTCTCTTGTACAAGACATGGCGCATTCTCTTACATTTCTTGCGGTCGTATTCATGCCACTCTTTTTGAACTTGACGACGAACTTCATCTAACGCCCAATAAATATATCGACAGTAGTGGAAGCGATCGGCCACAATCACTGGCTGGCCTAGGGCCTTTCTCACGGCTGCTTTAAAGCTCGGATTCATATCCATCACTACGATTTCTACATTGGCACCATGCTTCGAAAGATAGTCTTTTACCGTTTCTTTGCGGCGGTTAGGCAATATATCAATCGGTTCATGTGTTTCGGCATTGGCAATAATCAGCTGATATGTGCCTGCATCTGTATCTCCTTTATACTCATCAATCGCAATAGCTTTAGGTAAGCTAACTCCACTGATAAGCTCTGTTTTCGCAGCCTCTTTAAAACGACGCATCACCGTTGAACTCGAAGAACCAAGTACTTCGCCGGCTTCTTTGAAAGTTTTAGCCTTAATGGAACGTATACGTACGACTTGATTCCATTCTTTTGAGAAACGCTGATATTTATCCACGAAAGGGGATTTCTCCGAGAAGCGCTTCCCACATTTACATGCATAACGACGACGTTTATAAAAAAGTATTGTTAATCGCTCAAACCATTTTAAATGCTTAATCTTTTGAACCCGATAATCATGGACTTTGGACGTAAATTGATGACAGTTTGGACAGCTATGCGCTTTCTTTGGCAGTGAAACGTGAAGAGCAATTCTCTCACCTGTTTCCTCCACCTTTTGGATAGTTACATCTTTTAATCCTGGCATATTCATGGTAAAATTCATTTGCACGTAGCTCCTTTTCATACTTGTTTCTCGACAATTCAAGTATAAAAGAATCGGAAGTTACGTGCATTTTTTTATGCACAATTGTAGAAAAACCCCAACAAATATTATAGAACCTAAAAAAGCCTCCCGTGTGGGAAGGCTTTTTTAGTGATGTGCTTTAGCTGTTGGTTCCTCAGGAATGATAGCTGCGATAATTAGAACCATAATTGCAACTGGAATGGACATGATAATACCATTCATGAACACAAATTCAACGTTTTGCACGGAACTTACTACATAATTTAACATTGTAACTAAAACTACTGACCAAAATACTGTCATTATATATTGCATGTAATTTCACCTCAGGCGCTAATTTTATATATATATCATAACATAGCATAGCATATTACAAAAGAATATTTGGCAAAAGGAACTCTGTTGTTGAAAAATGTACATATATTCGTTATTATTAATACCAGGTACTAATAATAGATTATAAGAAAAGAGGAACTTTCATGAATGCGGGAATAATTGGTTTAGGAACATATTCACCTGAGCATGTTTTGACAAATGAAGACCTTGAGAAAAGAATGGATACATCTGATGAATGGATAAGAACAATGACTGGTATAGAAGAACGTAGAATTGCTGGAGAAGAAGAAAATACATCTCATATGGCTGTGAAAGCTGCAAAAGAAGCTATAAAAGACGCAGGAATAACAGCTGATCAAATTGGATTGATACTTGTAGCGACGGTAACACCAGACCGTCCTTTTCCAAGTGTCTCAACAATGATACAGGAACAAATTGGCGCAACAAATGCTGCTGCAATGGACTTGTCGGCTGCTTGTGCAGGTTTTATGTATGGACTTGTTACAGCAAAGCAATTTGTGGAGTCTGATACATATTCCCACGTGCTTGTTGTGGGAGTAGAAAAACTCTCTAAAATTACTAATTGGGAAGATAGAAATACAGCAGTATTATTCGGAGATGGTGCTGGTGCTGCGGTAATTAGTAAAGTGTCAGAAGGACGAGGAATTTTATCTTTTGAACTCGGTGCTGATGGTAGTGGTGGGAAGCATTTATCACAAGAAGGTCCTCATCTTCACATGAATGGACGAGAAGTTTTTAAATTTGCAGTAAGACAAATGGGCGAATCTGCGATCAATGTAATAGAAAAAGCTGGTCTAAACAAAGAAGAAGTGGATATGCTCATTCCACATCAAGCCAATATCCGTATAATGGAATCGTCCAGAGAAAGACTAGGATTACCAATTGAAAAGATGTCTAAAACAATCCATAAATACGGTAATACATCTTCGGCTTCTATCCCATTGTCTTTATATGATGAAGTGATAAATGGCAAAGTAAAAGATGATGATATTATTGTGATGGTTGGCTTTGGTGGAGGATTAACTTGGGGTGCAATTGCATTAAAATGGGGAAAATAAGCGAACAATTTGGAAGGATGAATCTTACATGATGAAACGCAGAGTAGTAGTTACGGGTTTAGGAGCTGTTACACCACTAGGTAATAATATAGAAACAACTTGGTCGGGTATTAAAGAAGGAAAATCTGGTGTAGGTATGCTGACAAGATTAGATGCATCACAGTTTGCTGCTAAGGTTGCTGCTGAAGTAAAAGACTTTGATATAGAAAAATATATTGAAAGAAAAGAAGCACGAAAAATGGATCGCTTTACCCATTACGCATTAGCTGCTTCTATTATGGCTGTCGAAGATGCCAACCTGACAATAACAGAAGAAATTGGTCTTCGTACAGGAGTATGGATTGGTTCTGGTATAGGGGGAATGGAGACTTATGAAGCACAATTCCGTGTCTTTTTAGAGAAAGGAGCACGCCGAGTAAGTCCATTTTTTGTACCAATGATGATTCCAGATATGGCAGCAGGGCAAGTATCCATTCATTTTGGCGCGAAGGCTATTAATTCTTGTTCGGTAACAGCTTGTGCATCTGGCACAAACTCAATTGGAGATGCATTTAAGGTGATTGAACGTGGGGATGCAGACGTGATGATTACAGGCGGAGCAGAATCACCTATTACTCATATGTCTGTAGCAGGATTTGTATCAAATACTGCCCTTACGTTAAATACAGATCCTGAGAAAGCATCTCGTCCATTCGATGCAAATCGCGATGGATTTGTAATTGGAGAAGGCGCTGGGATTATTATTTTAGAGGAATATGAACATGCCGTTGCACGTGGAGCTAAAATTTATGCGGAAATTATCGGATATGGCTCAACTGGAGATGCACATCATATTACAGCACCAGCACCAGGAGGCGAAGGTGCAGCTCGTGCGATGAAACAAGCACTTGACGATGCTACAATTTCACCAGAACAAGTAGATTATATTAATGCGCATGGAACGAGTACACCATACAACGACCATTTTGAAACAATGGCAGTGAAAACTGTGTTTGGAGAACATGCATATAAACTTGCTATGAGTTCTACTAAGTCTATGACAGGCCACCTTTTAGGTGCTGCAGGTGGCGTTGAAGCAATCTTCACTGTATTAGCATTAAAAGAGGGAATATTGCCACCGACAATGAATTTAGACACTCCAGATCCAGAATGTGATTTAGACTATGTACCAAATGCTGCAAGAAAAGAAGACATCGAATATGCTATGAGTAATTCATTAGGTTTCGGTGGACATAATGCAAGTATTTTATTCAAAAAAATATAAAATTATTCTCTCAAAGCATTTCCAAGGTTTATTTGGAAATGCTTTTTTTGAATTCTATAATTCATCGCTTTAAAGTGTTGATTCGTCAGTGTTTTAATACACAAAACAACTTTTTTGTAAGAGAAAATGTTGAAATATGACGAATATATTAATATTCCAATAAAATAATTTAATTATTTATATATGCCTCAATCGTATGTTATAACTAGCTTTTTAGATTATTTAAATTTTCTCAAAGTATCCAATTAATCAAATATTGAAAAAATAATATTGCGATTGTAATAGAACTGTAATAGAATTTAACCAGAAGGTAATAATAAACAGAAAATTTAAACATTGAATGAGCAAGTAGACTTCTAAAATAATAGTTTAGTAGAGCGATTACTGAAAGGAGCAATATGTTGAACAACTTAGAACAGATTTTAACCATAAACGACTTACATACAGGTTTTCGCATAAAAGATACATATTACGATGCGGTTGATGGTGTATCTCTAACCTTAAGAAAAAATGAAATACTTGCAGTAGTGGGCGAGTCAGGTTGTGGGAAATCTACATTAGCCACTTCTATTATTGGACTATATGATCATAACAAGACACGAGTTCAAGGAGAAATTCTATATAATGGGGAAAACCTAACCCTGTTGAAAGAGGATAAGTTAAATGATGTCCGTGGAGAAGAGATAGGAATGATTTTCCAAGATCCGTTATCAGCTTTAAACCCATTAATGAGAATTGGTGAGCAGATTGAAGAAGGTCTTGTGTATCATACTAAAATGTCAAAACAAGAGCGCAATACGCGTGTATTAGAATTACTAAAACAAGTAGGAATCCCGAATCCAGATCGAATTGCTAAACAGTTTCCCCACCAACTTTCAGGCGGGATGAGACAACGTGTAATTATTGCAATTGCTATTTCTTGTAAACCAAATATTATTATTGCTGATGAACCGACAACTGCATTAGATGTTACAATTCAAGCTCAGATTCTGGATCTGTTGAAAGAACTTCAAAATGAAACAGGAGCAGGTATTGTATTAATCACACATGATTTAGGTGTAGTAGCTGAAACGGCTGACCGTGTTGTAGTTATGTATGCTGGGCAAATTATTGAAGAAGCACCTGTAGATGAGTTGTTTGCAAATCCTAGACATCCATATACACGTTCACTACTAAATTCTATTCCACAGATGAATAGTGAGAATGAAAAGCTACAAGTAATACAAGGAATGGTACCATCGTTAGTAAAATTACCAAGAGTAGGATGTAGATTTGCAGATCGTATCCCTTGGATTCCTGCTGAAGCACATGAAGAAAATCCGACATTGCATGAAGTATCTCCAGGTCATCTCGTTAGATGTACATGCTGGCAGCATTTTCACTTTGAAAGTGAAAAAGGAGGTAATCCCCTATGAGTTTCATGCAAATTAATGACCTAAAGGTGCATTACCCTATTCGTGGAGGATTTTTCAATACAGTTGTAGATAATGTGCACGCTGTAGATGGAATAAATCTTGAATTTGAAAAAGGGAAAGCATATGGACTAGTAGGAGAATCAGGTTGTGGAAAATCTACAACTGGCAAATCTATTATCGGTCTAGAGAAAATTACATCTGGAAACATTATTTATGAAGGCGTGGATGTTACAAACAAAGTAAGAAGTAGAAATTCCGCCTATAACCGTGATATCCAAATGATTTTCCAGGATGCACACTCTAGTTTGAATCCGCGAAAAAGAGTAGAGGATATCATCGCAGAACCTATTCGTAATTTCTTGAAACTTTCTCCTGGTGAAGAAAGAAAAAGAATAAATGAATTATTGGCGATTGTTGGGATGAGTGAGGAAGCAAGAATCAAATATCCCCATGAATTTTCAGGTGGACAAAAACAACGTATAGGTATAGCAAGAGCAATTGCAAGCAATCCTAAACTAATTATTGCTGATGAACCAGTATCGGCACTCGATTTATCCGTTCAGGCACAGGTTTTAAACTTCTTAAAAGATATTCAAGAGGAGTTTGGATTGAGTTTCTTATTTATATCCCACGATCTGGGAGTAGTTAAACATATGTGTGATAATATCTCGATTATGTATAAAGGACGTTTTGTAGAGTCTGGTAATCGAAATGATATTTATACAAATCCTCAACATATATATACGAAAAGATTACTGTCTGCAATACCGGAGGTAAATCCTACAAATCGTGAAGAGCGAAAGAATATCCGAAGAGCTGTAGAAGTAGATTATTTAACGAATCACCATAATTATTATGATGAGAATGGAAGAGTTTTTGATTTACAAACAATCTCCAATACACATCAAGTGGCAATGAGTGCTCAGAACAAAGGGGGCATGTAATATGTGGAAAACAATAATTAGGCGTATTCTCGTAATGATTCCACAATTATTTGTACTTAGTCTTTTAATATTTATTATGGCGAAGTTTATGCCTGGGGACCCTTTTACAGGATTAATCACTCCAGAAACAGATCCCGCTAGAGTAGAAGAACTTCGTATTAAAGCTGGTTTCTATGACCCATGGTATGTTCAATATGTGAACTGGATTGGGAATGCTTTTCAAGGAGACTTTGGACGTAGCTACACCTTTAACGTCCCTGTTGCTGATTTAATCGGAGAACGTGCGTTGAATACATTATGGTTATCTTTGTTAAGTGTATTTTTATTATATTTAATTGCCATTCCACTAGGAGTTATAGCTGGTAGATTCCATGACTCTCTCCTAGATAAAACGATTGTATTGTATAGCTTTATAGTTTTTGCCATACCAACATTTGTATTAGGATTGATCAATCTGTTCTTCTTCGGATATGAATTAGGTTGGTTCCCTACTAGTGGGACCGTAGATATTAAATACGAGTCTGGAACAGCTGGCTTTATATGGAGTAAGTTCTATCATATTTTATTACCAGCGATTACGTATGCCTTACTTGCGACTACTGGGATTATTCAGTACCTACGTTCCGAAATTATTGATTCTAAGTCGTTAGATTATGTACGGACTGCGAAAAGTAAAGGTATTCCGATCAATAAAGTGTATTCTCGTCATATATTACGTAACTCGTTGTTACCGATTGCAGCCTTTTTAGGGTTTACTATTACAGGACTTCTAACTGGATCTATCTTTATTGAAACTATTTTTGGATATCATGGTATGGGACAATTGTTCATTCACGCAATTAATGGGCGTGATTATAGTGTAATTACAGCACTTGTTATGCTTTTTGGATTCTTAACATTATTAGGAAGTCTATTATCCGATATCATCATGAGCATCGTTGACCCTCGAATTAGGATTGACTAAAAAATAATGGATAAGGAGAGTCCAAATAATGAAAAATACGGAAGCTATTGAAGCATCAAAAGAGATGAAAGTAAGCTCTCCCCCGACTGGTTTTCAAGTTATTGCGCGGGAGTTCATGAAAGATAAATTAGCAATGTTCTCATTAATATCGTTAATTGTAGTTATTGGAAGCATATATATATGGGCATGGCAAATTGACCAAACTCAGCTTATGCGAATAAGCTTGCGTGACAAGCTAGCAGAACCAGGTGAAAAATTCTGGTTAGGAGCCGATAAAGGCGGGCGGGATATCCTTGGCCAATTAGTAGTAGGTGCGCGTAACTCATTGACAATTGCAATATCAGTTACATTATTAACAGGCTTTATCGGTGTAGTCATTGGTTTAGTGACAGGCTATTTTGGAGGATGGATTGATAATATCTTTATGCGTATTATTGATTTCTTCATTACTATACCTTCTCTAATGATTATCATTGTATTTGTAACTATCGTACCAAAATATAATATTCTCATATTCATTTTAATAATGAGTGTATTCTTATGGGTAGGTACTGCGCGGGTTATTCGAAGTAAAGCTCTTTCTGAAAGTAGAAGAGACTATATAAATGCATCGAAAACATTAGGCACAGGTAATTTCGTTATTATTTTCAAAGAAATGATGCCGAATTTAAGCTCTCTATTAATCGTGGAGATGACACTAAATTTTGCCGGAAATGTCGGATTGGAAACTGGACTATCGTTTTTAGGTTTTGGTTTACCGCCGTCTACACCAAGTTTAGGAACACTTGTAAGCTATGCAACAGATCCATTCATCATGGAAAATGCCTGGTGGAACTGGTTGCCAGCAGCATTACTAATCTTATTACTTATGTTAGCGATCAATTATGTTGGTCAGGCAATTCGAAGATCTGCTGATGCACGTCAACGACTTGGTTAAAAATAGTTATTAGACGCTAGAGCGTTTGATATATAAAAAGAGAATAAAAAGGAGGAAAAAGAATGAATAAGAAACTTTTAGCTTTACTTGCATTACTTTTGACAATGATGCTAGTTCTTGCCGCGTGTAATTCAGATGAAGACACTTCAAAACCTGCTGATGAGCCGGATAAGACAGAAGACGGTGGAGAAAAGGAAGATGATGGTGCAGAGGAAAATGCTGAAGAGCCTGCCTCAGACGATTTATTCTCTGTAGTACTTGATAACGAAGGCGAAGCTATTAAAGGAGGAACTTTACAAGTTGCATTAGTAAATGATTCTCCATTCCAAGGTATCTTCTCTTATACTCTATATGAAGATGCTTATGATTCTGAAATTATGGCTTACTCAAGTAATGTACTATTTGACACTGATGGAGATTTCCTAATTTCTGATGGTGGCATTGCTACATTAGATGTTGACGAAGCTAGCAATAAAGCAACTATTAAGATTCAAGACGGAGTTAAATGGTCAGACGGAGAGCCACTTAAAATTGAGGATTTAATCCAACCTTACTTAATTATTGGCCATCCTGATTATGCAGGAGTTCGTTATGATTCAGACTTCCAAAATATCGTTGGTGCTGTAGAATATCATGATGGAAAAGCAGATACAATTTCAGGATTGAAAAAAGTGGATGAAACTACTTTAGAAATTTCATTCAACAAAGTTTCTCCAGCAATCTACTCAGGTGGAGATGGACTATGGTTTTATGCTGAACCAAGTCATATCGTAAAAGATATTCCTGTTGCTGAATTACTTGAAAGTGATGCTGTACGTAAAAACCCAGTTACTCTAGGGGCATTCAAATTCGACAAAATCGTTCCTGGTGAGACTGTACAATTTGTACGCAATGACAACTACTGGAAAGGTCAAGCAAAACTGGACGGCGTAGTGATCAAAACAGTTCCAACTGCATCAGCTGCGAAAGCATTAGAAACTGGTGAGTACGATTTAGCTCTTTCTTTCCCAACAAGCGCTTATGAAAATGTGAAAGATCTTGAAAATATTTCGCTTCTTGGTCGTCAAGAATTGTACTACTCTTATGTAGGATTCAAACTTGGGAAATATGACTATGATGCAAGTCTTGCAATTACAAATGAAGAAGAAGCAAAAATGGGTGACAAAGTATTACGTCAAGCAATGGGTTATGCTTTAGACATCGAGCAAGTTAATGAAGTATTTTACTTCGACTTACGTGAACGTGCTAACTCTCTAATTCCACCAGTATTTAAATCATTCCATGATGCATCTATTGAAGGATATAACTATGATCCAGAAAAAGCTAAAAAACTACTAGACGATGCTGGATATAAAGATACAGATGGCGATGGTCTACGTGAAGATCCAAAAGGAGAAAAACTTTCTATTAAATTAGCAGCTATGGCTGGTGATGAAACACAAGAACAAGTAATCTCTTACTATTTACAAAACTGGGGTGAGGTTGGTTTAGACGTACAATTAGCTACAGGTCGTCTAATTGAATTCAACACATTCTATGATAAAGTACAAGCGGATGATCCAGAAATCGATGTATTCATGGGCGCATGGGGTACAGGTACAAACCCATCTCCAGCAGGATTATACTCTAAAACAGCGGTATATAACTTCAGCCGTTACACATCTGAAGACCTTGAAGGATTGTTAACTGCAATCGATTCTCCTGAAGCAATTGATGGAGAATTCCGTGCTAAGAAGTTCCGTGAATGGCAAGAATATATGCAAGATGTTTCTGCTGTAATTCCTATGCAATTCCGTTATGAATTACTTCCAATCAATGATCGTGTTAAAAACTGGGACTTCGGTTATGATACTGATTTCGATTATATCGATATCGAACTAGTGGCTGATACTCCAGTTAAATAAATATTTTTTTAAAAAACCGCTCTTAAACGAAAGTTTAGGAGCGGTTTTTCATATGGTCTTATAAGGATGTGATACTAATAAGATTATTAATATTTTTAGTCAGTTATGGAATAGCAGTTATTAGCTGCTCACATTTAGTACTTTATTTGAACTTTTTATCGCTAGGCTACTCCTGGAGATCGGTCCTCATGTATATGATGGTGTCGACGGATTTTATACTTTTATGTGTGTCTATACTAGCAATTACTTTAGTCGTCTTCTTCCGAGACCCATTGCAGCTTCCATCTTAACTAAAGTTTCATTTGCAAGAGCCTGGGCTTTCTCTGCTCCTAAGTCTAGAATTTCATCCAGTTCAGTAGAATTGAGCAACTGCTCATATCTTTGTTGAATAGGGGTTAAATGCGCAATAATGACTTCAGCCACGGAAGCTTTGAAATCTCCATATCCCTTGCCTTCATATTTTTGTACAAGTGTTGGGATGGATACGTCTGTTAAAGCGGATTCAATTGTTAAGAGATTAGAAACTCCGGGTTTGTTTTCAGGATCGAAAGCAACGATACCTTCAGAATCTGTAACAGAGCTTTTAATTTTCTTTTCAATTTCCTTTGGGCTATCCAAAAGTCGTATCGTAGCTTTTAGATTGGAATCTGATTTACTCATTTTCTTCAGTGGGTCTTGTAAGGATTTAATACGAGCTCCATTTTTGGGTAATTGAATTTGCGGAACTGTCAATACTTCACCATATCGTTTGTTGAATCTTTCAGCTAAGTCTCTTGTTAACTCGACATGTTGAGTTTGATCATCACCGACAGGTACAATATCTGTTTGGTATAAAAGTATATCCGCTGCCATCAATGGTGGATAAGTTAACAATGCTGCTGAAACCGCATCTTTACCAGTAGATTTATCTTTGAATTGAGTCATTCTTTCCAATTCACCGATATACGAAATACATTGCATAATCCAGCCAGCTTGTGTGTGTGCAGGAACTTCAGACTGTATAAATAATGTGGATTTCTCCGGATCAATGCCGACAGCAATATATAATGCTGCTAATGAGCGAATATGATCACTTAGTTCTTTCGGGTCCTGCGCAATTGTAATAGCATGCTGATCTACAATACAAAACACACAATCATAATCATGTTGTAATGCAGTGAATTGTCGGAAGGCACCAATGTAATTCCCCAATGTGATAATTCCTGTTGGTTGTACGCCTGAAAAGATCTTCTTCATTTTTACTATCTCCTTTTGTATTGAAAAATAAAAAAAAACATCACGCATCCCTATAAAAGGGACGAATGATGTTAAATCCGTGGTACCACCCAGCTTGCTAAAATAATTAGCCACTCTTGTTTCGTAACGTGAACGGGACGGTATATGCTACTTTCCTTTCACATATACTGCTCAGAAGCCCATTCCATTTACCGTATGATCTGTTCACAGCGACCACAGACTCTCTTAGCATACTTCAGTAAATGTACTTTTCTTCTTCAAAGCTAAATTATTTAGTTTTGATTATTATATATAGAAGAAACACAAAAATCAAGGGATCTTAATTAGCTGAAATAGATAAACAAAGCAATACTCATACAAAGTAAACTCGAGAGACCTAATGCAATTATTGGTTTATAGGGAAATGAAAAAACTTCAGACGGCAAACGCATCTGTTTTGCTTCTTTTCTCATATATCTCGGTGTAAATATCTTGCGTGTACTTGCAGTAAAGAAATCAAAAAAACCACCTGAAACCACATAAGTCATTAAACCAATAAATGTTATTGTTCCTCCGACAAAAAAGGACATGTTTATGTATGATACGAGTTGGATATTTTTATAAACCAATAGCATTAATATAAAAATAATTACCTGACTACCCAAAAAATAAATTAACCTATTCTTCATATTTCACCTCATCATTTGTAAATTATAAAATAGACACTGAAAATATGCAAAAAATTGATTATTTAAATTACCAAAAATAAGCAATTTCTTTTCCAAAGATTCACAATTGTTAGGACAATGTAATGATATTGTTACACTATTGTAAAAATATAAAAAAAAAGCCTGTACAAGCTAGAAAGAAAATGTATAATAAATATTGTAATGAATTTTTCTGAATATTTAAGGAGGTTAATTTTATGAAGAATAACAAGCTTGTATGGCTTTTAAGCCTACTGTTAGTTGTTGCTTTATTCCTAGCTGCTTGTGGTGGCGATGATAAGGAAACTAAAGATGATACAACTACAGACAAAGACGATAAAGACGCAACAACTGAAGAAACAGAAGTAGCAGCAGATGAGGAACAAGTTCTTAACTTGATCATGACTGCTGAAATTCCAACAATGGACTCAGCTCTAGTAACTGACGCAGTTGGTTTTGACCTACTTAACAACGTGAACGAAGGTTTATACCGTTTGAATCAAGAAAATATTGCTGTTCCTGCAATCTCTGATGGGGAACCAACAGTTTCTGAAGATGGATTAGTTTATACTTTCAAATTACGTGATTCTAAATGGTCTGACGGTACTCCAGTAACTGCTAATGACTTTGAATATTCATGGAAGCGTGCTATGAACCCAGATACTGCATCTGAATATGGTCCATATATGATGGCGGGAGTTATCAAAAACGCTACTGCGATTTCTGAAGGAAAAATGGATTACACTGAGTTAGGTGTTAAAGCGCTAGATGAAAAAACTTTAGAAGTTTCGCTTGATAAACCAACTCCTTACTTCTTATCACTTATGTCATTTGGAACATTCTTACCACAAAGTGAAGCATTCGTTACTTCGCAAGGTGAAAACTACGCGAAAAACTCTGAATCACTTTTATACAACGGACCGTTTACACTTGCTAATTGGGACGGAACAGGTTTATCTTGGCAACTTCTTAAAAACGAAGAGTACTGGGATAAAGAAACTGTGAAACTAACAGAAATTAACTATGATGTAGTTAAAGAGCCAGGTACTGGCGTTAACTTATATACAGAAGGTCAAAAAGACCGTGCACCACTTACAGGTGATTTTGCGATGCAATACGGTGCTGACCCAGATTTAATCCATGAGTCAGAAACATCTGTATTCTATTTCAAATACAATCAAGAACGTCTTGGAGAAAAAACTCCACTTGCTAACGTAAATATTCGTGAAGCAATCACAAAAGCGTTTGACAAACAAGATTTAGTAGATGTAGTTTTAGCGAATGGTTCTGTACCTGCTAACTACTTAGTACCAAAAGACTTCACTTTCGACGAAAATGGTACTGACTTCCGTGATGTTAACGGAGACATGGCTGTATTTAATGTTGAAGAAGCAAAAGCTGCGTTTGAAACAGGTTTATCTGAATTAGGTGTTTCTGAGTTAACTCTAGAAATCTTAAATGGAGATACAGAATCTGCGAAGAAAACTGGTGAATACCTTAAAAATCAATTAGAAACAAACTTACCAGGTTTAACTGTACAATTAAAAGAAGTTCCATTTAATGTTCGTTTAGATCTTGATACAAACCAAGACTACGATATTCAAATTGCTGGATGGGGACCTGATTATCAAGATCCTTACACATTCATGAACTTATGGTTAACTGGTGGCGGTAACAACCAAATGTCATATGCAAACCCTGAATATGACAAATTAGTAAACTCGGCTGTAAATGAATTAGCACTAGATCCAGAAGCTCGTTGGCAAGCACTTGCTGATGCTGAAAAACTTCTTATTGATGAAGATTTTGGAATCGGACCAATGTACCAACGTGGATTAATGTTCCTTCAAAAACCATATGTTAAAGGTATTGTTGCCCACCCATTCGGTGGAGACTATAGCTACAAATGGGCTTACATCGAAGGTAAAAACTAATAGTTTAGTAAATCTTTAAAATCACATAGTTTGAGAGTATATGGTTTCCTAATGCGGACCATATACTCTCTTTTTAAATGAATCAGAATTCACCAAATATTTTATATTTTTATTCTTTTTGACAACAGGTAGTTTAATCTGTTTATATATATTTAGTAATTAATCTATTAAAATATTTTTTGTAGGAGGTGCAAAGATGACAAAATACATTATTCGTCGTGTGTTTTATATGTTTATAACATTTTTCCTGATTGCAACGGCTACATTCTTCTTGATGAAGGCGCTTCCAGGATCCCCGATTAGCTCTGCTCCTAAACTATCTCCTTCACAACTTGCGATAGTTGAAGCCAATTATGGGTTAGATAAACCAGTCCCGGTACAGTATGCAAAGTATATGTTAAATTTGGTCCAAGGTGATTTAGGAAACTCGTTCCAATTTAAAAACGCAAGTGTAACAGAATTGATTATTAATCGTCTGGGACCTTCAGTATTACTCGGAACCCAAGGGTTAGTCCTTGGTGTAGTACTCGGTATACTTTTAGGAATGATTGCAGCCTTAAGACAAAATACAATATGGGATTATGGTAGTACGTTAATAGCTATCATTGGTATTTCAATTCCATCTTTCGTTTTTGCAACATTCCTCCAATATTGGTTTGGTGTTAAATGGGGACTATTCCCTGTTGCCTTATGGAAAGACGGTTGGATGTCGAGTGTGCTTCCATCTCTTGCACTAGCAATGGGACCACTTGCAACAGCTTCTCGTTTTATCCGAACAGAGATGATTGAAGTATTAAGTTCAGATTACATCACTTTAGCTAAATCTAAAGGAGCAAGTGGATTTGAAGTTGCATTTAAACATGCTTTCCGTAATGCATTAATCCCACTTGTAACAGTATTAGGTCCTCTAGCTGCAGGATTACTAACTGGATCACTTGTAATTGAACAAATTTTTGCGATTCCTGGAATCGGAGAACAATTTGTAAAAGCAATTTTATCAAATGACTTCTCAATCATTATGGGTACAACACTGTTCTTCTCTGCGTTCTTAATAGTCGTAATATTCGTAGTTGATATTCTTTACGGAATCATTGACCCTCGTATTCGTTTGTCAGGAGGTAATAATTAATGAGTCAAGAAACAAAAAAATTACCTGCTGAGTCGTTTGAAAGAGTTCAATTAGATAGTAGTCATGCGGAAAGAATTTCGAAACCAAGTTTAAGTTTCTGGCAAGATGCTTGGTTGCGTATCCGCAAAAACAAAGCAGCTATCGTTAGTATGTTTATATTGGCTTTTATCATCATCATGGCGTTTGTCGGACCGGTGGTTAGTCCACATGATGCTGAAACTCAAACATTGAAACATGCAAATCTACCACCGAAAGTTCCAGGACTTGAAAACCTTGGTATATTCGATGGAGTTGGTAACTTAGCTGGTAAAGAAGTAGATTTATACGAAATGAAAAAAGTTGATACGTATTATTGGTTCGGTACAGATGGCCTAGGCCGCGATATGTTCTCACGTGTTTGGGAAGGTACGCAAATCTCCTTATTAATTGCTTTTGCTGCTGCTTTAATTGATATGGTTATTGGTGTAGCATATGGAGGGATTTCTGGTTACTACGGTGGTCGTGTCGATGATATATTACAACGAATCGTGGAAATCTTATATGGAATTCCGACGTTAGTTGTCGTTATACTAATGCTTCTATTTATGGAACCAGGCATAACTGCGATCATTATCGCAATCACCTTAACAGGGTGGATCGGTATGTCCCGAATTGTTCGTGGTCAAGTACTGAAATTCAAAAACCAAGAATTTGTTCTGGCATCAAGAACACTAGGCGCAACTAATGGTCGAATTATTACTAAGCACATTTTACCTAATATCATGGGTATTATCATTATTAATACTATGTTTACTATTCCGAGTGCGATTTTCTTTGAAGCTTTCTTAAGTTTCATAGGATTAGGACTTCAAGCACCTAACGCGTCTTTAGGTACACTTATTAATGATGGTTATAAGTTAATTCAGTTCCAACCGCATATTTTATTGTATCCGTCTCTTATCTTAAGTCTATTAATGATTGCATTTAATTTACTTGGTGATGGTTTGCGTGATGCATTTGATCCGAAGATGAAAGACTAAAGGAGGAAAGCGAATATGGAAAAGATATTAGAAGTTAAAAACCTAGAGCTTTCCTTCCATACATTTGCTGGTGAAGTAAAGGCCATTCGTGGCGTTAACTTCGACTTAAAAAAAGGGGAAACACTGGCAATTGTAGGAGAGTCTGGCTCTGGTAAATCAGTTACAACAAAAGCAATTATGCGTTTGTTACCTGAATCTAGTTCAGAATTTAAAAGTGGTCAAATATTATTTAACGGAAAAGATTTAACTAAGCTATCGGATAAAGAGATGCAAAAGATTCGAGGAAAAGATATTTCAATGATTTTCCAAGATCCAATGACTTCTTTGAATCCTACAATGACAATTGGTAACCAGATTATGGAGCCGATTTTAAAACACCAAAAAGTTGGGAAATCGGAAGCACGTAAAGTAGCAATAGACTTATTGCGTTTAGTTGGTATGCCGAAACCTGAAGCACGTATTAAGCAATATCCTCACCAATTCTCTGGTGGTCAACGTCAACGTATTGTTATTGCTATTGCGCTAGCATGTAATCCACAGATTCTTATTGCGGATGAGCCAACTACTGCATTAGATGTAACGATTCAAGCACAAATTTTAGAGTTAATGAAAGACCTTCAAAAGAAAATAGATACATCTATCATCTTCATTACACATGATCTTGGGGTCGTGGCAAATGTTGCGGATAGAGTAGCCGTTATGTATGGTGGTAAAATAGTTGAGATTGGGACCGTAGATGAAATATTCTATAACCCTCAACACCCTTATACATGGGGCTTACTAAGTTCAATGCCTTCATTAGATAGTGCCGATGAAAAATTATATGCAATTCCAGGAACACCTCCTGATTTATTGTATCCACCTAAAGGTGATGCATTTGCACTACGTAGTGATTATGCTTTGAAAATAGACTTAGAAGAAGCACCACCATTTTTTAAAGTAAGTGATACGCACTCAGCTGCTACATGGTTGTTACATCCGGATGCTCCACAAGTTGAGCCTCCACTAGCAATTGTAGAACGTATGAAAAAGTTCCCAGGTAGCCGCTATTATGAAGGAACGGAAGGAGGGACTTACTAATGGCTGAAAAATTACTAGAAATTAAAAATCTTAAGCAGTATTTCAATCAAGGTAAGCCTAATGAAGTTCGTGCGGTAGACGATATCAGTTTCGATATATATAAAGGGGAAACACTTGGACTAGTAGGGGAATCTGGCTGTGGTAAATCCACAACAGGTCGAACAATTATACGCCTTTACGAAGCAACAGATGGACAAGTAATTTATGATGGAATTAACGTTCATGATAAAAAGTCGAAAAAAGATTTAAAATCATTTAACCGTAAAATGCAAATGATCTTCCAAGATCCTTATGCTTCGCTAAATCCGCGTATGAAAGTACTTGATATTATTGCGGAAGGTTTAGACATTCATGGACTTGTTAAAAATCCAAAAGAACGTAAAGAACGTGTTGTGGAATTATTAGAAACTGTAGGGTTGAACCGTGAGCACGCTGACCGTTATGCACATGAGTTTTCTGGTGGACAAAGACAACGTCTAGGTATTGCGAGAGCACTAGCTGTTAACCCAGAATTCATCATTGCCGATGAGCCAATCTCGGCATTAGACGTTTCTATTCAAGCACAAGTAGTTAACTTACTAAAAGAATTACAAGAAGAAAAAGGCTTAACGTATTTGTTTATCGCCCATGATTTATCAATGGTTAAGTATATTTCGGATCGAATCGGTGTTATGTATTTTGGTAAGTTAGTAGAACTAGCTTCTGCAGAGGATTTATATAAAAATCCAATGCATCCATATACACAGTCACTATTGTCAGCTATACCACTTCCGGATCCAAATTATGAGCGTACTCGTGTGCGTAAATCATACGATCCTGCTTCTCATAATTATCAAGATGGGGAAGAGATAGCAATGCGCGAAGTAACGCCTGGACATTTTGTATATTGTTCAACAAAAGAGCTTGCCACTTTACAAGCTATTTCAGGTTCACAAGTATAATAAATCAGCGACCATTCATACGAATGGTCGCTTTTTTTGAAAGAAAGTATATAAGGTACTGACTGGATTCCAAGTAAATGATATGAAAATACTCACACCTAAGCGATAAACGTTTCATTGAAGTATTACTTACTTGATTGACTGGAGTGTAATGTGGTGCCTTCTATAGGGCCGAGAAAACGTCAGCGGAAAGTATTTTAGTGGACAAACGATGTGGTTCACCTCTTCAAGTATTAGCTGACTAATTAATAAAGCCAATATTCTGTCCAAAGTGCCTTTTATATCATAAATTGATTTAATCGTATTTTAATGGGTATACATGTAAGGTAAATATGAAATTCTCGCACTCTATTTATTTTTGGTCTAATGGCACTTTCTTTCATAGTTTGAACTTGTTAGAATAGAGTGACTTATAGGAGAGGGATTTTTAAAATATGAAAAAGTATCTAAGAGTAATAGCTTCGGCATCGATAGCAATGACAGTATTTATACCTGGTGCTGTTAGTGCAGAAACAAATTTATTTTCAAAAGAATTTTCTTCTAAAGAATTTAGCTTTCAAGCAATAGACGAAACTCTTGTATCTTCATCTAAATTATTCACATATGATTCTGGTTTGACATTTGAATATCCAGATGCGGTAAGAGGTGTATATGTAACAGGACATTCTGCAGGTGGAGTACGTTTTAATGATTTAGTGAATTTAATGGACACAACCGATTTAAATGCAATGGTTGTTGATATTAAAGATGATTTTGGAAACCTTACATACATCCCAAAAGAAGATTCAGCATTAACAAAATACGATATTGGGAAACCGTACATAAAAGATCCGCAAAAAATGTTGAAAACCATGGAAGAAAAGAAGATTTATCCGATAGCGCGTATCGTTATCTTTAAAGATACAGAGCTTGCGGAGAGAAAGCCTGAATGGTCATTTGTAGATGGTACATCAGTCTGGAAAAATGGACGTGGGGAAGCATTTGTTAATCCTTTTATGAAAGAGGTATGGGATTATAATGTGGAAATAGCAATTGAGGCAGCTAAAATGGGCTTTAAGGAAATTCAATTTGACTATGTTCGTTTTCCAGAAGGTTTTGAGAAGAGAGAAAACACGTTAAAATACTCAATGGGTGAATATGAAAAGTCAGACCTAGATTTTGTTCAACGTAGGGTTTCGGCAGTTACAGATTTTGTAGCTTATGCAAAAGAAAAACTAAAACCATATGGCGCTCAACTATCGGTTGATATTTTTGGATATTCAGCTACATTACCAGAGGCTCCAGGAATCGGTCAAAATTTCAGTAAAATATCTGAAAATGTGGACGTTATTTCTTCTATGATTTACCCAAGTCATTGGACTTCTTACTTTGGAATTGCAAAACCAGATTTAGAGCCATATAGGTTAGTACAAGAATATGCAAAGGTTGAAAATGCTAAACTGGCAGAGCTAGAAACGCCCCCTGTATCACGTCCATGGCTACAAGATTTTACTGCTTCGTATTTAGGGGCGGGTAATTATCAACAATATGGTAAAGAGGAAGTAGAGGCCCAGATTAGGGCATTAAGCGAAGCTGGGATTAAAGAATATTTATTATGGAATGCAGGCAATAAGTATACTAAAGGCGTAGATTATACTCCTTAAGCATAGAATAACAAGAAAGTAGAATGATATTATCATTCTACTTTTTTGTTTTTTTGAAACCTTTTTGCATTTAAAACGTACTATTAAGTATAACAGTTATTTTCATTAAGTATCACTAATTGAGAAAATAGTATTTTATGTTGGAGATGTTTAAGTTCTTGAAATGGTGGGTAATAATTAGTATATAATTAAAAATGATTCATTCTATATACGGATTACCTAATAAGTAACACGAAATTGTGACAGTAATTTTTCCTAGTTAAATTTTTCATTAAAACGTATTTTAAAAAAATTAAAAGTGGTGTATACTAAAGAAAGTATATAACTACATTAAATTAATTATAATCTACTTTATATAACACAGACATTTGAAGGGACGTGTTTTTTAAAATGATGGTAACTTTATTCACTTCACCAAGTTGTACTTCTTGTAGAAAAGCAAAAGCGTGGTTAGAAGAGCATGAGATTGCATATAAAGAACGTAATATTTTTTCAGAACCACTTAGTATAAGTGAAATAAAAGAAATCCTTCGTATGACAGAAGACGGAACAGATGAAATTATATCAACACGATCTAAAATATTTCAAAAGCTGAATGTTGATTTAGAAAGTCTCCCGTTACAACGTCTTTACGAACTAATTCAAGAACATCCTGGCTTGCTACGTCGACCAATTATTTTAGATGAAAAGCGTCTACAAGTTGGTTACAATGAAGATGAAATTCGTAGATTCTTACCTAGAAAAGTACGTGCTTATCAATTACTTGAAGCACAACGTCTAGTTAACTAGTGTAATATTAAGCTAATTGTTTTTCAAAGTACTTTTTTGAAAAATAATTGGCTTTTCTTTTTTTCTTCCACTTGCATTCAAGGCTAAATTTTTCTACAATGCATGTAGTTTGATTAATAATTTTAAAAGTTAAGTAGGAATCCTTTTCTTTTTTTTATAAACGACATACAATAGTAATAGACACTACACATTTGAGACGGTAAGAAGCGAAAGGAGATGTGTTAAATGGATATCGAGCGTATCAATGATAACACTTTCAAAGTATACATTTCATACATCGACATTGAAGAAAGAGGCTTCAGCCGAGATGAAATCTGGTTCAATAAGGATAAGAGCGAGCAGCTTTTTTGGGAAATGATGGATGAGGTTCATGATGATGATCATTTTGAAGAATTAGATGGTCCTTTATGGATTCAAGTTCATGCGATGGAAAAAGGTTTGGAAGTGATTGTTACAAGAACGGAATTAACAAAACAAGATGAGCGTTTAGGGAATAATTCAGATGCTGATGATATATCTAGTAAAATATTTAAAAATGGGGTATCAAGTTCTATCGGTCCACATGAGTTTGATGATTTTTCAAGTTATATGGATGAATTAGATGAAATTCCAACGGATTATACATTTGTTTTTGAAAGCTTTGAGGATGTAATTGGTCTAGCAAAAAAATTAGATGAGGCAGATTTACAGACTTCTTTGTATTTTTATGAAGAGAAGTATTATTTGCATATCGTTTTTGATTTTGATGAAACCGAATTTGAATTGGTACTTAATACATTAAGTGTTGTTTCAGAGTTTGCAAATAATTCAAAGACAACCATTCATATAATTCAAGAGTATGGGAAAGAAATAATTTCCAGTGGAGTTCTAGACGAATTAAATAAACATTTTTAAAACCTTCTATTTATAGAAGGTTTTTTTGATTGCTTCTTTATAGAATCTTTCTGGATATGCGCTTATACTTTTGTTTAAAGTAGTTGCATTATTTTCTGAAAATTTGTATATTGGTATTTGGAGGTGATACCAATATTATCAGCTGTAACAAGAGATGGAGAAATAATCATACCTGCACAACATCCTCGAACCTTTTTAAATGTTTTAAAAACGAGCAATACCTTCTCCTGCGCTCAATGTAGCGAACAAGTTATTTTGAAAAATGGACCAATAAAAATCCCACATTTTGCTCATACTCGGAATATTTCCTGCAATCAGGCTTTTTCAGAAGGAGAAAGCGAAGACCATTTAAATGGTAAATTGGATTTATATGAGTTTTTGCAGAAACATTCATCATCCGTAGAATTAGAAGCTTACCTACCTTTTCTTCATCAAAGACCCGACCTATATGTTCAAAGCAATGTATCCAAATTTGCAATAGAATTCCAGTGTAGTCAAATCCCCGTTACCACAATTCAGGAGCGTACAAATGGCTATATAACTAAGCAAATTATTCCTCTATGGATCTTGCGGACACCGAGAAGTTCCGACTTTCCAATCCATGAAATAGGCACTATGAAGCTATCCTCCTTCCGGCAACAGTTCTTTTATACGACCCCAAATGGAAAAGCAATACTCACCTATTGCCCTCGAACAAAGTATTTTCATTATATTTCAAATCCAATGCATGTAAAGGCTAATAATTATATTGTTAAAGTTAAGAAGCTATCCTTGGAAGAGCAGTCCTGGCCCTTTGCCATACTAAAAAAGAATTCATGGGAAGAGTTTCAAAAATACTTATGCTTATACAAGCACCACCGCTCCAAGCATTTAGACAATCTATACTTTTTTAATAGAAAAGGAGTCCAATCCTTGTTCCTCCAAATATGCTATAGATGGCGAATGCATCCCAAGAAAGTACCTTTTTTTATAGGTATTCCAACTAAACTAGCTGTTATTTTTCCTACCCATGCGGTTGAATGGCAAATTCAGTTTATAGATTATTTACATCAACTAGGTCTATCCATTCCACAAGCGGACTATCAACATTGTGAAACTTTTCTATTAGATAGAAATATATCATCCCAGCCTTCCGCAGAACATATAAAAGCAGTAGAAAACTATCTTAATACACTTCAACGCTGTCTAATTTCTACTGAAGATGCAATATATAATAGTAAAATGAATTATTATTTAATGAAACAATTGTTATACAGTGAATTCCTTGCAAATTGATTTGAATATTGAGAAAATAGAAGGTGATTCGAAATTCGAAACAGTAGGAGGGGGAGTTTAGTTTGACTACAGATACAAAAAATAAAATATTGACTCGTGATGAAGTAGCAGAAAATTTAACTTGGAAATTAGAAGATATTTTTGCTTCAAATGATGAATGGGAAAAAGAATATCTAGAGGTAGCGAAATTGTCAGAGAAGGCATCTTCTTATCAGGGAACAATCAGTAATGGTGCTGACGCTCTGTTAGAAGTGTTGACTTACCGTGATGAAATTACTTCAAGATTGCGTAAACTATATACATTCGCACATATGAGAACGGACCAAGATACTGCAAATAGCACATATCAGGCGATGGATAGCCGTATAAAATCATTGTATGTGAAAGTGTCTACTGTGCTATCGTTTTTAGTGCCAGAAATACTTTCCGTCGATGAGACTGTAATTGCTAGTTATTTAGCTAAAAACAAGGATTTACAAGTTTATAAACAATTACTTGAAGAGATTAATAAAGAGCGTCCTCATATACTTCCAAAAGAACAGGAAGCATTATTGGCACAGTTTTCGGAAGTTGCAGGTGCATCAGCTGATACCTTTGGTAAACTAAATAATGCAGATTTAGAATTTCCATTTATCAAAGATGAAGATGGCAATGATGTCCAACTAACCCATGGCAGATACTCACGTTTCTTAGAAAGTGAAGATCCGCGTGTACGTGAAGATGCTTTTAAGGCGATGTATGATACGTATGGAAAATTCCGAAACACATTTGCTTCAACCCTTACAGGGAATATTAAAGGAGACAATGTTAACGCTAAAATTCGTAACTATAAATCGGCACGTGAAGCTGCTATGTCTAACAATCATATTCCCGAGAGTGTATATGACAACTTAGTCAATACAGTCAATAAAAATGTTCACTTACTTCATCGATATGTAGCTCTAAGAAAAAAAGTATTAGGATTAGAGGAAGTTCATATGTGGGATTTATACACCCCATTAGTGAAAGAATTGGATATGGAGTACACATATGAAGAGGCGAGTGATGCGATGCTTAAGAGCTTTGAACCTCTAGGGGAAGAGTACGTGTCTATTGTCAAGCAAGGACTTGAAAATCGTTGGGTTGATGTAGTAGAAACGAAAGGTAAACGATCTGGCGCTTATTCTTCAGGAACTTATGGTACGAACCCATATATACTGATGAACTGGCAAAACAACGTTAACAACCTTTTTACGCTTGCACATGAATTTGGCCATAGTATTCATAGTTATTATACTAGAGCTAATCAGCCTTATGTTTACGGAGATTATTCTATATTCGTGGCAGAAGTAGCTTCTACATGTAACGAAGCATTATTGAATGATTATCTACTAAAAACGATTGATGATCCAAAGAAACGTATTTACTTATTAAATCACTGGTTAGAAGGGTTCCGTGGAACTGTTTTCCGTCAAACTATGTTTGCGGAGTTTGAACATATTATTCACCAATTGGATCAAGATGGTGAAGCCTTAACGGCAGATAAACTAACAGAAGAATATTATAAGTTAAATCAAAAGTACTTTGGAGATGAAATTGTAATTGACGAACAAATAGGATTGGAATGGGCTAGAATTCCTCATTTCTATTACAACTACTATGTATACCAATATGCGACTGGTTTAAGCGCTGCAACTGCTTTAAGTAACCAAATTCTGACGGAAGGTAAGCCGGCTGTAGACCGTTATATTAACGAGTTCCTAAAAGCAGGTTGTTCGGATTATCCAATCGAAGTATTGAAAAAAGCTGGCGTAGACATGAACACTGCTGCTCCTATTGAAGAAGCGTGTCGCGTATTTGAAGAAAAATTAAATGAATTAGAACAACTACTTTTAGGAGAATAACAACAAGGCTTGGCTTAATGCCAAGCTTTTTTTAAGAAAATATACCGTAAGCACCAAATTACCTGAAAAAGAGATGCTGGTCGTAGTGATGTAAAATACGATGAAACATCTAAAAATAAACTCGGCAATCATACGAATAAGTCGTCCAGTGTAATTCACGAACGGAAAATAGGTTTAATCTAGTGTCAGCTTTATCGTTCTCAGTAACTAGTGCACTGATAATATGTTTGGGATAGAGGTAAGACGTCCTATGATGTATGACGAATTTGTGAAAAGATAAGCTAATATATTGTATTATATAATATGGCGTGGTAAAGTAAGAGTGTGAAATAAATCACAAGATAACATACACCCCTTTGTTTGAACGTGAACATTTCTCCCATCCCCTTTGTAAATGAAAACACCCTTTCCTCGGTAGGAGGAATGGGTGTTTTCTGTATTTATGACAATAAACAACGGCCTATCTTATAAAAGATAGGCCGTTGTTTATTTATTTTAACCGCCATAATACGGTATTTGGTAAGAGTAGTCTTTCAACCTTTTGCAATAATAGAAGTTTTTTAAGCTCACGTTCTGCTAATTGATTAGAAATATTATAATAGCTTGCAATCTCACTTGTAGTTAAAGAATGGAATCGATCAAAAAGCTTTTCAAGCAACGGAGGGTCTTGTATTTCAGGCTCTTTATTTAACATTTCTTGTAGAATTTGTACATATATCTCGTAAGGATAATTTCCGGAAACTTTTAAGCCTTCATCTTCGATATTTTCATTAAAGAATACAATACTTGGAAAAGAGTCGACTTCCATTTCACAAGTAATGGATAAGTCGCTTTGGAAGGACCTAGCACATTCATTGGAAATAAAGTCTCGTGTAAATTCATCAACATCGAGTTTAACTTCTTCTGCTATTTCCTGTAAAACAGAAAAGGATGTAACATTTTTAGTCTTCAAAAACAAATATTCTTGTATTTTTATGAAAAACCGTAAAGCAGCTTTTTTCCCTTGAAATTCAGCTGCTTTTACAGCAATTGAAGGGAAAACTGAATGTTCTATTTTAGAAATACTGAATGGATCATTACTCAAATCGGCATTGGGAAAGTTACAAACTGTATTTAACTTATTCAGTTTAGTACTTAATACAGTGCGTACAGTAAAGTACTGGCCATACTCTACTTGCAATTTCCGTAGGGTAGGTTGCATATCCCAACAAGTTGGACAAAGTGGGTCCAAAAAAACATACATTTCAAGCGGCTTGTTTACTACTGGGGATGTGCACGTATCAGACGGAATTTGTATTCTTGTCACGTTTTCTCCTCCTCATGACTCGTTTGATTGACCATGTGGTTGGCTGTAAGTTCTAAGCGGCGATAAAATGTATCCCGAGACTTCCCTTCTAATCCTATTGTATCCATCGCATCTCTCATACAGGAAAGCCATGCTTGTGCTCTTTCAGGAGTGATCGGGAATGGATTATGTCGCATTTTCATCATCGGATGTCCGTGTTCTTCTGTATATAAATTAGGTCCACCTAAATATTGCGTTAAAAATTGTTTTTGTTTTCTTGCTGTTTCCGATAAATCATTAGGGAAAATCGGTATAAGCAGTGGATGCTTTGCTACATTGCCGTAAAACGTATCCACGAGCAGATGTAATTTTTCTGCTCCGATTTCATCGTAAGGAAGTATAGGTTGTTGTGTCATTTTCTTTACCCCTTTGCTCTAGCACTATATTCATTCTATCAACGAAACCTAAATATCTCAAACAATTAGATTATCTCATAGTAAACGGTAGTCGAATTTTAGTGTAGACAACTAACGAAAAATCTAATGAAAATAAGCCTTTTAATCCCTTTTAATAGGACAAATATATTATTTTATCTTATTCCCTCACCAAAGGGAGTGGCATAAAAAAACAACCTACTAATATTAATAGGTTGTTAATGTTTCGGTTATGCATGGAAGTTATTCATCACTTTTTGTACGTAATTTTGTGTTTCTTTATATGGTGGAATACCATCGTATTTTTTTACTGCTCCTGGTCCTGCATTGTATGCAGCAAGCGCCGTTTCAATATTGCCATCAAATTTAGTAAGCATTTGACTTATATATTTTGCCCCACCCATTATATTTTGTTCAGGATCTAATGAATTAGTAACTCCTAAATACTTAGCTGTACCTGGCATTAATTGCATCAATCCGGAAGCACCAGCAGAACTAGTAGCAGAGGGGTTAAAGTTAGACTCTTGTTTAATAATAGAAGAAATCAGTTTTTCTGGAACATTGTACTTTTCTGCAGCTCGTTTAATAATTTCATCATAGTCTGTCCCATTTGTAGTAGGGGTTGAATAAGAAGAGATTAAATCCGCTAAATTACTCTGTGCAGAGTTTACACTAGATGGAACAAATATAGGGGATTTTCCACTATATAATAATGAAGAAATATCTTCATTTGTCTGACTCCCTGTACTAGCTTGTAAAACTTGTCCTAACATATCAGAAAATAAGGAAGGATTGGATGAGTCATTTTGAGAGCTTTGCACACTACCTAAAGTTTGCATTGCATTTATTTCCATTAAAACTTTTAAGGATTGAATATCCAAAGGGATCAACCTTTCAACATATTGTTATATTTCACTAGGCGAGCAATTTTCTTATCAGTGGGTCGAATTGGAATACTATGTGCTTCCAACAATTCAAGAAACACTTTTTTTCCATATTTTACATCACTACTCTCATATTCTACCTCATAATCCTCTGTTTGACTATAAATGGAGTGATCTAAAAAAAGATTCCCGTTTTTATAGGACATTTCGACACGATTTGTTTGTAAGCTTCCAATACAGAGTAAAGGAGTGGCAAGATTGAATTGCTGTAGAAAGGGAATAGAAGGGAAAGTGGATTGATTGATAATAGCATCCCTTTCAAAATCAGACACTTCTACTGTATTTTCTTCCATCACATGTTCTTCTATCGGTCGTTTAAGAGTAAGTTCATTTTTATTTTTTAATACGCGCAAGCGAAAACCCATCCGATTATCCTTAAAAAAGTTATTCTGTGTATCAAAGTAATAATTTGTTTGGGTGTGAAAGTCCTTTTGACCTATTTGAAAAAAGGATACAAAGCATTCAAATTCTTGTTTTGTTAATAAATTTTTAAACTCTATTTCTTTTTCGGATTGCATATTACACGACCTTTCCTATTATTTCTATTATATGCGCTTTTCAAAGAGATTCAATATGTTAAAATAGTGGAAGCATAGACAGAAAGGAACGATTTATTTTGCCTATTACTTATAATGTGCTTAGTGGTGTTCAATTAGAAAATGATATACGCTTTACGCTAGAAGTATTACCTAATAATCCTCAACTAAAAGCAGCGGGTCAAATGATTACTGATTCAGACTCTATGGCTTTTATTTATCTCTTAGAAGATGAAATAGGATATCATTACTTAAAGTTTGGTCAAGAAGTTTGGCCATTACTTGTAAACACCTTAAAAGCTGAAAAAGATCCATCGTTGCAAATCGGTGACAAAGAATTGATCTTACAGGGCTTTAAAGAGGAACTGAACATGCTAATTTTCAATATAGAAGGTAATGACAATTACGGTGCAGATTTCTCCAGAGCAGTGGAAGAAGCATTTAGTGAAATTTTACAACCATAGAACTAAGGTCATTGGAAGTGGAGGACAAGCTTATGGGGCAATGGGATCGCTTTTTGGAGCCATACAAGCAAGCTGTGTCAGAGTTAAAAGTAAAACTAAAAGGAATGCGCGCGCAGTTTGAAAGAGATAATACAAATTCACCTATCGAATTTGTAACTGGTCGTGTCAAACCGTTGGCAAGTATATATGATAAATCACTTGAAAAAGGAATCTTATTTGAGCCTTCTGATACGTTAGCGCAAGAAATACCAGATATTGCTGGCTTACGGATGATGTGTCAATTTGTAGATGATATAGAAACGGTCGTAGTTCTGTTGCGCGCTAGAAATGACATAAGAATAGTAGAAGAGCGCGATTATATTTCCCACAAGAAACAAAGTGGGTATAGATCCTATCATATGATTATTGAATATCCAGTTCAAACAATTCACGGGGAGATAAATATTCTCGCTGAAATTCAAATACGTACATTAGCGATGAATTTTTGGGCATCTATCGAGCATTCATTGAATTACAAATATAAAGGGATCTTTCCAGAAGAAATTAAAAAAAGACTTCAATATGCGGCAGAAGCAGCATTTCGATTAGATGAAGAAATGTCTTTAATCCGTGGAGAAATTCAAGAAGCGCAGAAATACTTTAGTGAAAATAAGGAACTTTCTCATCCAAATCTCCTGGAATCCAAAAACGAAAGAGAGGGAACATGAATTATGAAATTTTTTATATTGTCCCGAAATGATGATTTATCGAATGAATTAATGGAAAGTGCCAAAACGTATTTAGTAGATTTTGGACTCGTTATTGATGAAGAAAACCCGGATATCGTCTTATCCATTGGTGGGGACGGCACATTATTACATGCATTTCATAAGTACAAACATTTAACCCCTTCTGTTGCTTTTGTCGGACTTCATACAGGGCATCTCGGATTTTATGCGGACTGGAAACCAGAAGAGATTGAAAAACTAGTTATTAGCATCGCGAAAAAAGAATTTGAAGTAATAGAATATCCTTTACTTGAGGTAACAATCAATTATAAACATGGGGAAGACAGTTCGGTCTATTTAGCATTAAATGAGTCTACTGTAAAATCACCTGATGTTACATTAGTAATGGATGTGGAACTGAACGGAGACCATTTTGAGCGATTCAGAGGAGATGGTTTATGTATGTCTACTCCATCTGGGAGTACGGCATATAACAAAGCACTTGGAGGGGCCATTGTGCATCCTTCGTTAGAAGCTATTCAACTTGCGGAAATTGCATCTATTAATAACAGGGTCTTCCGAACAGTTGGTTCATCATTGGTCTTACCGAAACATCACTCATGTTTACTCAAGCCTGTGAAAGGACCGGATTTCATGGTTACTGTAGACCATCTTCAGTTATTACACAAAGATGTTCAATCTATTAAGTATCGAGTGGCAGATGAAAAAGTTCGTTTCGCTCGGTTTAGATCATTTCCTTTTTGGCATAGAGTACATTCTTCCTTTATCGATAGTGATTTAGAAATATGAAAGAAGATTTAATCCATTTAGAATTTCGAGTAAATGAGTCGCAACAATTACTTCGGGATGCAATTCGGCAATACGGTATTTCGAAAAAAGCATTGACTAGTATTAAATACGAAGGTGGGCAAATTACGGTTAATGGAGTGGAGAAGACCGTACGCCATAAGTTAGATATAGGGGATTCGGTCAAAATTACATTTCCACCTGAGAAAAAGAGTTTGGGATTAATACCTCAGCAAGTCGACTTTCCAATTTTGATGGAGGATGACCATCTTCTCATTCTTACAAAAGTTGCCGGCATAAGCACAATTCCATCTCGCGAACATCCCACCGGAACAATGGCCAATTATATAGCTGGATATTTGGAGAAAAGTGGACTATCTTCTACAGTACATATTGTAACTAGGCTTGATAAGGACACTTCTGGTATCATTTGTGTGGCTAAGCATCGTCACGCACATCATTTATTAAGTGAAATGCAAAAATTAGGCCAAATTTCACGTGCTTATGAGGCTTTCGTTCACGGTCATATTGAACAAGATGAATTAGTTATTGATGCTCCTATTGGTAGAAAAAATGGTAGTATTATTGAACGTATTATCGATGACAATGGTAAACAGGCTAAAACAACTGTTCACGTATTATCTCGTTTTGAAATCGACGGAAAAAAACTTTCGCATGTACGATTATATTTACATACTGGTCGTACACATCAGATTCGAGTACATATGATGTCTATTGATCATCCATTAATCGGAGATGATCTATATGGTGGTGAACTCCAAATCATAAGTAGGCAAGCACTTCATGCGAAAGAACTAAAATTGATACACCCATTTACAAAAGAGCGTATGCACTTAATTGCTCCATTTCCAGAAGATATGAAAGCGCTGATTCCCACTAATTATTCCTAAGTGACAGGAAGAATGGTGGGATTTCATATTTTTAGTAACTGAGTTCGTATTTATAAAAAGTTAGTGGTAGCCAAACCAACCTCATCGGTATCTAATCCAGACGGACACTTCATTCCCTGTCACTTCGTCCACAGGGCGTTTTTAACATGGTAATCGCAGCCTTACGCTCCAATCAGCGAAGTTCATTAAACGAATACGAATTATAGGTTATAATATTAAGTTATTTTGTGTGTTTCATATTGTTGATTTAGTTAAAAGATTACCTAAATTTTTTATAAAATTATTTCCTAGGGAATATTAACATTGCTTATTTAGTGCTTACTTCATACAATAAATAAGCAAAATGCAGAGAGGAGGAGAAAGTGTGAAAGATGAAATCACCCAAGAGCCCTTAGAGGAATCTATCTTAATTGAATTTTTATTGAATGAGTCAATGGAAGAGTTTAGAGAAGAATTTATGCAACTACATCCGTATGATCAGTCCATATTTTTTGAAAAGGTGGAGCCAGATGTACGTATGAAAATTTATCATTACCTTTCTCCTAAAGAAATAGCTGAACTATTTGAAGCGACAAAATTTGATGGCGAGCAATATGATTTGTTTATGCAGGAAATGGATATTACATATGCTGCAGATATGCTTTCCTTTATGTTTACAGATAATGCAGTAGATGTTCTAAATGAGTTAGGTAAAGATAAGGTTGCTAGTTATTTAAACATTATGGATAAGGAATCTGCAAAAGAAATTAAGGACCTCTTGCATTATGAGGAATATACAGCTGGTTCCATCATGACAACAGAATATGTAGTCATTCCAGAAAATTCAACATGTCGCTCAGCAATGACTATTTTGCGTAGCGCTGCACCTGAAGCAGAAACCATTTATTATTTATTTGTGGTGGACGATGATCATAAACTATCCGGTGTTATTTCACTACGTGATTTAATCATTGCAGATGAAGATACATTGATAAAGGATATTATGAATGACCGCGTAGTAAGTGTTTTAGTAAGTGTTGATCAAGAAGAAGTAGCAAGAATGATCAAAGACTATGATTTCCTAGCTGTTCCAGTAGTAGATTTTAAAAATCATTTACTAGGAATTGTAACGGTCGATGATATTTTAGATGTATTAGACGAAGAAGCATCAGATGATTACTCAAAACTTGCTGGTGTATCCAATATGGACACCTTTGATAAAGGACCATTACAAGCTGCTAGAAAAAGACTGCCTTGGCTTATTATTTTGTTATTCCTAGGAATGCTCACTGCTAATCTAATGAGTATTTTTGAACAAACACTAGATAAAGTTGCACTTCTTGCTGTATTCATTCCCCTAATCGCTGGTATGGCTGGTAATAGTGGGACACAAGCCCTAGCCGTCGCAGTTCGTGGTATTGCAACAGGAGATATAGAAGAAGAAAGTAAGACGAAATTACTTTTTAGGGAAGCTGGCACTGGACTGATTACCGGTCTCATTTGTGGTTTGCTTGTGGTCGGAGTAGTATTTTTTTGGAAACATGATTTACTAATTGGTATTTTGGTTGGTTCATCGATTTTTGGTTCGATTTTTGTTGCTACTTTGGGAGGTTCTTTTATTCCTTTATTGATGCATCGAATGAAAATAGATCCCGCAGTCGCATCGGGACCATTTATCACAACAATAAATGATGTCGTGAGTATTTTAATTTACCTTGGATTGGCCACTTTATTTATTTCATCATTGTAGTTTGTATCATATTTTTAAAAATTGCATAAAGTAAAGTAAAAAGGATGTGCTAATGAACTCATTTAATGATCCTTTGCTCTTTATAAAAGGTCCTCCAGTTTTTCATCTGCCACCAAATGAACGAGCTGTAATTCCATACGAATTACTAGATGAAAGTACATCGATTTATGAAATACAGAAAAGTTATTCGACGAAGACACTAGCAATTATAGATAAATTAAAATTTTTAGCAAAACCATTTCAACGTAAAGTATATCAACCGTTAATATTTCATCTAAAAGGTGGAGTAACTGTGCCAGGTGAAGTAGAGAGGGTTGAAGATAGTCAAGTTACTTTACAAGTTGGAAAAGAAGAATTGATGACTGTTCCATTAGAAGAGATCGAAAAGATTATGTGGCGTGGAAGTATATTGAAGTGAACTTAGGCTATCCTATTGTAGGATAGCTTTTTTGTGTTTAAAGAAAGCATAAAGAAAATATATTACTGATTTAAGTTACAGGTGGAGTACAAAGGCTAAGAGCGTCAACCGATTTTTAAAGGACAGGTGTTTCAAAAAAAATCACTAAAAAACCGCTCGGGTTCGCCCCGAACGGAATAGACACTACAGATGAAACGATCAGTCACATACATCTAAAAATACATCGGCGATACATTCAATTGCACAGAAACACTCTAAGTCTACAGTAACACAGCTACCAGTAGATCTGAAGTTTCGAACTTTACAAAGTTTTCTTAAATCGATTTTTGTACCACAATCGTTTAATAAATCAACTTCTTTACGCTCTCTGTCAAGTGGCTCTAAAACTCTTAATGTTGCACAGCACCCGTCAAAGATATCTTCTACACGGAAGAAAACAGAAATACAATCACAATCAAATCTATCATTATCACGGAAGAATGCTTTAAAAGGATCTCCATCTTTCGTTAATAACATAAATACACGTGTGTCTGCTTGACGTCTACTAGCAGGGCTAACAAGACCACCAAGTGGTTCTAGGAAACAATTTGTAGGACATTGAGGGCATTCGTCGTTTGTTGCTTGATCTTGAATGTCTTTAATTGCGCGGACAACATCACAAACACAGTTTCTAGAACGATGCTCGTCAGTAACATCACCTATTTTTCCACAACCCATTAAATTCACCTCCTCTTCATCTCTTACTAACGTATGTGGGAAGTTCATCTTGACAAGGGCAAATATCTCGTAAGCAATTTGCATATTTCAAATACCCGCGAGCATACTAACAAAAAAAAGGAGCAAGTAATCATATGAAAAAAAGCTTATTTGTTTTTCTAATGGTTTTATTGTTGGGCGCTTGTTCAAGCGAGAAAGAAAAAGTGATATTCCCCTCTGATAATTCCGCTTCATTAAAACCAATCATGCAAAAACAAGATACGATTTATGGATATAAAAGTGTGATAAATGAGGAAGATATTTTAGTTGCAATCTATATAAATCGATTCGATCGATTTAATAAAGCAAAAATCGAAAAAAAAATTACTAAACAAATTGAAAAACAATTTCCGGAAAAAAAAGTACTTGTTACAGGTGATCAAAAACTTATGTGGGAAGTAGAAACCATCATCGAAAAGAAATTGAAACAAAAAGAACTGAAAAAGTCGATTGAAAAAATAAAATTGTTATCAAAGGAAGAGACCTAATGGACCAACAACAATTTCAAAAAATAGTAGATGAAAAAAATCCCAAAGTGCCATTTTTTATGAACATACTCAAAGCATTCATTGTTGGAGGAATCATCTGTACTATAGGACAACTTATTACATTTTTCTATATGCGCTTTTTCCCTTTTACAGAGGGGACTGCTGGAAACCCAACGGTTGCTACATTAGTATTTATCGCAATGATTCTTACCGGAACTGGTTTATACAAAAAAATTGCCCAAATCGGGGGTGCTGGATCAGCGGTACCCGTTACAGGATTTGGTAATGCAGTAATTTCAGCTGCAATAGAGCATAAATCGGAAGGGTATGTATTAGGGGTTGGAGGCAATATGTTCAAACTTGCAGGATCGGTTATTTTATTTGGTGTGCTGTCTGCATTTGTCGTTGCACTTATTAAAACAATATTAGTGAATATAGGTGTTGTCTCATGGTAAATACGTTTGGAACTCTTCAGTTTACAACTAAAATTTGTATAGCCAATACGGGAACAGTGGTGGGACCAGTAGAAAAGGATAGTACTTTTGCTGATTCCTTTGATGAGGTTCTTTCATTAGAAACAGAAAAGGATGAAACAAATGAGCAGGCACATGCTCGGATGATTGAAAGTGCATGTCATTGGGCTGCTAAAAAAGGTCATACTCAGGTAGATAAAGTAGATGTTCTGATAGGAGGAGATCTTATCAATCAGTTATCTCCAACGAATTTTGCAGCGCGGAGCCTGGCTATCCCATACTTGGGAGTTTTTTCAGCTTGTGCCAGTTCGATGGAATCGGTTATTCTTGGCTGTCTTTTGTTGGAGTCAGGAAATGCGCGGACTGTACTTGCGGGAGCTTCTAGTCATCATCAAGCTGTAGAGCGTCAATTTAGGTACCCGTTGGAGTATGGTACTCAAAAACCCAAAACATCTCAATGGACTGTAACTGGAGCAGGTTTTTCTCTGTTAGAAAAAGACTTGAAAAATACTCCAGTCGTAACCCATGCAACTATTGGCAAAGTGGTGGATAGTCAACAAACAAACCCATTACATATGGGTGCAGCAATGGCCTCGGCTGCTAGAGATACAATCGAGCGACATTTAACGAATACGAATAGTAAAATGGCTGACTTCGATGTAATTATGACAGGGGATTTAGGCAATATAGGAATTTCTATATTAAAGGAAATGTTTCAAGATGAAAATACTGGTGTTATCTTGCAAGATGCGGGTGCTCAGTTCTATGGAAATGATAAGTTTTTCAATGCAGGTGGTAGTGGAGCAGGCTGTTCGGCTGTTGTTTTTTTCGGTCAAATATACGATCAGTTAAAAAAAGGATCTTTTAAACGTGTTTTGTTAGTAGCTACAGGGGCATTATTATCCCCTTTAACATTTCAACAAGGGGAAACAATCCCTTGTATTGCTCATGCTATTGAATGTCGTATGGAAAAGAGGGGTTAACATGATTTCATCATTAGTGACTGCTTTTATCGTTGGTGGTTTGATATGTGTTATTGGTCAAATTTTCATGGATGTATTTAAACTAACACCTGCACATACATTAAGTACTTTAGTGGTATTAGGTTCTATATTAGATGGGTTTGGTCTATATGAGCCATTGATTGACTTTGCTGGTGCAGGAGCGACGGTTCCTATAACTTCCTTTGGAAATTCTTTGACACATGGAGCACTAGCAGAAGCAGAAAAGCATGGGTTAATCGGTGTATTGACTGGAATGTTTGAAGTAACAAGCTCTGGTATAAGCTCTGCAATATTGTTTGGTGTCATTGGAGCGTTCATTTTTCAAAAGCGGAAGACAACGTACTAGTTGATTCGCCCTTTTTTCCTTTCTCCTCTCGCATACAATAAGTTGAAGAGGAGAGGAGGGAAAGAGTATGTATGACTACTGTGGTGGAGGATGCCCAGGATACCAAGGATACCCGGGGTATGCTGGAGGCAACGAATATGGTGGCAACAAAAGTTCAACGTTTGTACTAATCGTTGTATTGTTTATATTACTAATCATTGTTGGTAGAAGCTTTCTCCCTTATTAATAAAAAACAATAAGATGTGAGGGGGAAAAATTATGCAAAATTCATTTTTTAAATCTATAGAAAATAAAACCGGTGTGTCAATGGATGACCTATTTACGCTTGCCAATGCCATCTCACATGCTGATTTTACGGATGAGAAACAAGTTCGTAAAATTGTACGTAAAGTTGGCAAGTTAGCAAATAAACCTGTTTCTCAGGAATTAGAAGATGAACTTACACGCTCTATTTTACAGAGTGGGAGTTCGTTAAGTTTAGCAGATATTCAAAAACTATTATAAGTTTGTAAATTAATTAAACTTTTTATAAAAAAATAGGTTTAAGAATAATAGGATGGGGTAAAGCATAATATAATAAAAATAATGTGGGGGTGGAGAACATGGGATATATTCTTCCAATACAACCGATTCAATCACAAGTTTATGCTAATAGAATGATTGGGAATGATTATAATTTTGCTTATATTGATAATATTCAACCTGTAAAATTTAAATCTGGTTTTGATGATCACTTAGAAGAGCAGGAACAATTTTTAGAAGAGGAAGCAGAGCAATTAATGGAACAAGAAAGACCATCAATCCAACCATTATTTAAAGGCTTTATCCATCCAAATCCAGTAAACTTATCTCCACTAATAGCTGAAATCAGTGGTAAAGGAAACAGTATTAATACGTATGTTTAGTTCATAGTATTAGAAAGATCGCTTATCTACGATAAGCGATTCTTTCAGGATGAATCTCAATTTTGAACTAACAAACAACGAAAATAAAAGGTCCAGCTAATTCCATCATGGAATTAGCTGGACCTTTATTTATTACTCCGTCTGACTTAGTGCTATGGTTATTTTTTATGTCCTTTTTTCTTTTCGTCTGAATGTTTCTCATCGTCAGCGCTTTTTTCACTTGATTCTGATTTTTCATGTTTTTTCTTTTTATCTTTTTTGTCTTCATCTGTATTTTCAAAATTACTGGATTCTTTATGTTCTTTTTTAGTGTCTTGTTTTTTCTCTGAATCCTTCGAGGTCTTTTTTTCCTTTTTCTCTTTATCTTCTTTACTATCTTTTTCTTTTTTCGAATCCTTGTCTTTTTTGTTCTCTGATCCTTCCTTTGCTCCTATTGTTTCATCTTCTGATTCGCTTACATTTTTATCAGCAATATCATTTGATGTATCTTCCGACTTATGATGAGGCATTTTTTTCTTTTTGTGGTCTTTCAAAATACTCACTACTTTCTATGATTTAATGACACTATTACAGAATATGAAGAGATGCATCATATTGTTCGGGGAGTTAAGATGATGGGTGCTTGTATAATTAAAGTGAAATGGGCGTTTAACCAATACTCAGGTCCTCCAAGATACATATAGATACAAGGATAACTAAAAAGGAGGTTAGAAAGATGAATAAGAAAATGTTACTCTCTCTAGTAGACAAAGTAATTAAAGTAGATAGAGGAGGCCCAGAATCGAGAGTGGGTTTACTCTTGTCAGCTGAGGACGATTACTTTACTTTATTAACAGAAAACGATGGAATTATATATTATAGTACACAACATATTAAAAGTTTGACGAATCATTCTAAAAACGAGACAGAATTCAATCTTGAAATACCGAAAGATTTTGAGTATATTCAAGCCGAAGATTTCAAAGGTATTTTGAATTGTCTAACATTACAGTGGGTAAAAATCAATCGTGGTGGGCCTGAAACACTAGAAGGTGTTTTAGATTCAGTTACAGATGATTACGCAATAATTGTGGCGAACGAAGAAATAATTCGAGTTGCTTTATTCCATATTCGTAATATTAGTTATGGAGTGAAGATTGAAAAAACGAAAAAAGACAAAGATAAAAGTGGTAAAGAGGAAAATAAAAATAACAAAGAAGATAATAAAAATGAATCAAAAAATCAAGAAGAAGCAAAGTAAAGCTAGTAAATAAGTATGCATTCGTCGCTTTTTTAATTAAAAGCGACGAATATTCTATAAGGGAGGTGACCTCCAAGTGCAGAAAAGAAACTTCGAAAACGTATTATATGCCAATGAAAAGAAGAGTATAGGATTGTATTTAGCTAATAATCAATTCGTTGAAGGTATCTTATTAGATATTCAAGAAAATCATATTGTTTTGGAAGTGAATGAAAATACTTTCTATATAGCGATACATCAAATACAAGCAATTTCTAAGAATACTACCGATTTGTCTCTAGTCAAGAAGTTTAGTCCATATCTAGTTAGAAATGATATGACAGATGTGTTAATTGCATTAAGGTACCAATGGGTTACGGTAAACAAATACGGAATTCCTACTCTTTACGGAATATTAAGCAGTATCTTCGAGGATCATATCATTCTAATAAATAGGAAAGAGTTATTTTTTATTCCTATTTCACATATTACCGATATTTCTAGCAATATATCTGAGAGTGACCTCTATTTTTCCAATAAGAAGGAACAACTGGCTATCCAAAAACTATATAGATTTACTATTAGCAAAGGTTCTATTGAGGTTAGAAATGAGAATTTATCTGTGGAACAGGACAGAACTAAACTAATGGCCAATAAGATTGTTACAAATGTGACAGCTCCTCTACCCGAACCGGAAGTAAGGAAGAATCCAACCCCTGGTGAATTAACAGAGAAAGTTAGTACTTTAGTTAGTAAACAAGAAGTTGAGGCAGTGACGATTGGGGTTACTGATAAATTAGTGGACCCGATTAAAATAACCGGGTTAGAGGATAATGACACTTCTGCTAAAGTTGAATTGGAGCAAAAAGGTAGCAGTGGAGATTTAGCAATTGCCGAGGCTATTATTTTAGAGTTAGAAGAGGAAGTATCCAGTATAGATGAAGTCGAAAGTGAAGTGACAGACTTAATAGCTGAAGATAAATTATTAGATAAAGCTATTCCTCCTCAATCAGAAGAACAACTTGAGATTTACCTAGATGAAATAAAAGATCAAATTGAAGAAGAACAAGTTAGTTTTGATTCCAATGAAGAACTAAATATTTCTGAAAATAGGTCGAAAGTGAAGGGGAAAGATGTACTTCTAACGGCTTGGAGCTCAATGAATAGTGATCAATCTACTATTACATTACCAAAGGAAAATGATTTGAAAAATAAAATGACACCCCCAATTGAAAATAAATTAGTGACCACGTCCAAGCCGGAGCTAAATGAACAGACAGACTATTCAAAACAACTTGGTGGAAACTCGGATGGGCAAGACAAACTAGATATCTTAGATAATCCACCGAGGACATTAGAAAAAAAAAAACCTCAATTAAATGTAAATGTGATGAGTAAAAAAGAAGTGAATGAAATGTTGGAGCAGCAATACTTTGCCTTGATGAATTACGCAGCAGTTCAAATTTCAAATGCGGTAAATTTTAAACAAACAGATAACAAATTTTATTTTCACCCAAGAGTCGAGGGGAGTCCAGAAAAAATAAGACAGTATGAAATGATTTATGGTTATCCAATTTATGACTCTAGGCACGACACAGCTGCAATAGAAAAACAATATATATCGCTAATGAGACATGCAACGACAATGTACCGGAAGTTAAGACGGTAGTGTTTCCAGGACGAGTAAATACTAAAAGGAGTTGTGACCTTGAATAAAATTATTCAAAGTCTACTGAAAGAGTATGTCCAAATAGAGGTGTCAGGAAAAAAGGTATTAAAGGGTACTCTAATTGATGTTGGAACAGATATTATAGTTATTTTCAATGGTACAGATTATATGTATATTCCTATCATTCATATCCATAGCTTCTGTCCTCTAAAGAAAAATGAGCTAGATGCCCTTGCCCCAATAGAGTCTTCTAGTATTAAAACTGGTGGAAATAATCATGAACTATCCTTACGAGTAACGCTACATCAAGCTCAGGGACAGAGCACTGAAATATACTTAATAGATGATCAGCCCCTACATGGTTATATTACTGAGATAATGGATGATTATTTTGAATTTTATTCGCCGATTTATAAAACTATGTATATATCTACCAAACATTTAAAGTGGCTAATTCCTTATCCTACAAATGAATGTCCTTACGGGTTAAATAATCCGAAGTTCCAACTATCAGTGACAGAAGCTAGTGTTGATACTTTTAAAAACAAAATAGAAAAATTTATAGATAAGATTATTGTGTTTAATATTGGTGGAAGTAAGAGTCATATTGGAACTATAAAAAATGTAGAAGAACAAGTTGTCGAGTTGGAGGCAGCTAGAGGAGTTAAGGATTATATAAATATTGATCATATAAAAACGATTCACGGAGTATAAAAATTAGAAGCATGAAATATTTCATGCTTCTTGAAGTTGGGGATAGATAGAATTTATTTATTCTATTATGTAAAATAGTGAGATTCATAAAATATTTTAGAGAATATGGACATACACCTCGTTTCTCTAATGGGAAAGGAATATACATACAAGGAAGGGGACAATCATAATAAGGAGAGGAAATGGTATATGTATGAGTTTGCAAATTGGAATCGCCATTCTGGTGTTCCTATCTACGATGTTAGTCATTTTTGTAAGACCTAGAGAAGTAAATGAAGCTTGGCCAGCAACAATTGGCGCTGGGATATTATTATTTGCAGGAATTGTGACTTTAGCAGACGTGTTTGATATTATCGATAAAGTTGGAGGGGCGTCCATTACGATAATATCGACAGTTGTCATGGCTGTTATATTGGAAAGCTTTGGTTTTTTCAACTGGGTAGCTACTAGAATTGTAGGTTTTTCAAAAGGATCAGGTTATCGATTGTATTGGTATACACAGTTATTATGTTTTGGAATGACATTATTGTTCAATAATGACGGAAGTATTTTGATAACAACTCCCATTTTAATACTACTACTTAAGAACATGAGACTAAAACCTCCTCAACAAATCCCCTATTTAATCAGTGGAGCTTTAATTGCGACTGCCTCCAGCGCACCTATCGGAGTAAGCAATCTAGTTAACTTAATAGCATTAAAGATTGTTGATATGTCTTTATGGATGCATACTTTAATGATGTTTGTCCCAGCAACTTTAGGGTTATTATTTATGTCCTGTTTGATGTTTGTTATTGTGAAGAAAAGACTGCCTGAAACTTTACCAAACTCTCTCATAAATGTGGAGGAATCATTTTTTACTCAAAACTTTCATCCACTGAAAGCAAGTATCTCCCTGGAAACGAAACATAAGCGTAGTAAATTTATGTTCAAGATTCTATTCTTTGTCTTAGTTGTAAGAGGGATGCTATTTTTTGCTTCTTATGTAAATATTCCCATTGAAATTGTTGCAGCAATTAGTTCGCTTATTCTATTACTATGGAGAGGATATTATTTAAAATCTAATCCAATAGATATTTTGAAAAAGACACCATGGCATATTCTACTTTTTGCATTTTCTATGTACGTAATTATTTACGGCCTACACAATGTGGGTCTAACTGCACTACTAGTTGAGTGGTGTGAGCCGATAGTTCAGCAGGGGTTATTCCAAGCTAGTTTCATCATGGGGGGGTTAGTGTCTATACTATCAAACCTTTTTAACAATCATCCTGCCTTAATGATTGGGACGATAACATTAACAGAAATGGGCTTAGACCCGATTACTTTAAAAACGATTTATCTTGCCAATATTATTGGGAGCGATATGGGTTCACTGTTGTTACCAATTGGCACACTTGCTTCCCTTATTTGGATGGACATTTTAAGGAAAAATAAAATTAAAATTACATGGAAAGATTATTTGAGCATCTCGATAAAAGTAATTCCTATAACAACGATTGTAACGTTAACCCTCTTATACTTTTGGGTGCAAATCGTTTTTAATTGAAAGAGATGAAAAGCCTATGATTAAGCGGGAACTTTTCAAACAAAATGGAGATTTCCTGCTTTACTATTTAAAACAAAAAACCATAAAAAGTCTTATCTTCAACTAGGATGTTTATGAAGTTTGGAATATTTTGATGAATTTTATATGGATACATATATGGTTTGAATTCATTCTTTAATAGTATTTATATGATATAGCATGAAAGAATGTCACGGAAATGAAAATTTTGTAAATATTGGTCACTAAAAAAGTTTTAAACGTAAAATGGAGAGTCTGACGTTAGTCAAAACTCTCCATAAAATTGTCGTATTAAATTTGTTTCTCCATCGCTCTGTGAGGAATTCCAGCCTCTAAAAATTCAGGTGAAGTAATAGTATAATTTCTTTTTTCATAAAAAAGAATGGCCTGACTTTGTGCATTTAGCTTTAACTTATTAATGCCGGTAGAATTCGAGTAGTCCTCCATGCATTGCATCATGAGATTACCTAACTTTCGTCCACGATAACTTGGAAGAATACATACTCTTTCTACTTTACCTATTCCAGGTTCAATAACTCTAATTCTACCTGCGCCGAATGGAGTGCCTTCGTCGTATGCTACAAAATGTACTGCCTCTTCGTCATGCTCATCCAGTTCAAGATGAAGAGGGACGTCCTGTTCTTCAACAAAAACTTTTCTTCTAATTTTTATAGCATCTTCATATTCTTTTTCAGTTTCCACTTTCTTTGCGTACACCAATACTTACTCAGCTCCAGACAATCTAAATGTTTCGTATACAGTCCATGATCCATCTTCCAGTTGATATAAAAGATGTAGGCGATCGATTTCTTCTTCAAACTGTGCACCAATCATTTTTAATTGTGGCAGGATATCATCATGTTCACTTGCGTTCATCTTTTGAGCAATTGTAATATGAGGAACAAAAGAATAGCTTTCATTCTCATTATATTGAATATCATTTAAATCCTCATGCAGTTTAACTAGCTCAGCTGTTGGTTCCACATGAAAGTATATAGCATTAGTAACAGGGGCAAATGAACTTACCTTAGTTGTTTTTAAAGTAAATGGTTTATGATTACGCACTACTTTATTAACCTTTTCAGCGATGGTTTTAATCTCATTTTCATCGGCTTCAAATACACCTTTGACCGTCATATGTGGAGTGATTAAAGCATAGTGAGGGTCATAACGCTTTCTATAGGAGTTTGCGAAGTCCTGTACCTTTTTAGATGGAAAAGCAACAATTCCGTATTTCATTTTTCATTACCTCCTCAAATTATTAAAATAACAATATTACCTATTATAACAAATCTTTCTCTATAGGCTAAAATTTTGCAACAACGCTCTTTTTATATCTGGTTGCCAAAGCTTCCAAGTATGGTCTCCTCTTAATTCGTCATAAAAGGTCAAAAATCCTTTATTTTTAAATAAATTGTGTAACTCTCTATTTGGAGTAATGAAGTCCGTTAATAAACCGTCCCCTGTTTTCACGGCTTTTTCTTCCGTTCCAATGACGTGGTAAAGAGAAAATGCATGAACGTCTTTATATTTCTCGACGGATTCTATTACAGCCTGATTGACAAGTGGGGAGTGCATTATTACTCTTCCAAATGTATTTGGATATGCTAAAGCTGTCATGAGTGAAACAGTAGCAGCTAACGAATCGCCTATTAGTGATCTGCCCATTCCAACTTGATAAGTAGGATAGTTTTCATCTATATACGGTACTAATTCTTGCGCCAAGAAACGTTTGTAAGCAGGAAATTGAGAACCATCTGGATGATATTTATCTCTTCGATCTTTTACGTTTTTATAAGGTACTCCAACTATGATTAAGTTCTCAATTGCTTGTTCTTCATATAACTCATCAGCCATTCGAGAAATTCTTCCTAGTTGAAAATAGTCTTTTCCGTCAGATGCTATTAGTACAGAGTATTTATAGAGAGGTGAATAATTTGGAGGCAAGTATATTAGAAGTTGCATTTCTTCCTGTAAAGCCTCACTAAAAAACGATATATCTTGTATAGTTCCCTTGTTCATAATTTCCTCCTAATATCATTCATGTAGTACAGAAATTGTATCATATACTAGCAAAGAGGTATAATAAACGAAATGATGAAACAACAAGGGGGATAACAATATGGATAGACAAACATCTAGAGTCCATTCTCGTGAAGTAGAGCAAGCTACAAAAGACGCGTTAAAAAGACGTGGAGTTACTTTAGAAGAAATAGCAGAGATTGTATTTGAGATGCAATTTCCTTACAATAAGGGACTTACTATAGAACATTGTATAGAATCTGTTAAAAGTGTATTGAAAAAAAGAGAAATGCAACATGCGATATTAGTTGGTATCGAACTTGACGAGTTGGCAGAGAAGAAAATGCTATCTGCACCATTGCAACAAATAGTGGAAGCGGATGAAGGTTTGTTTGGGGTAGACGAAACGATTGCATTGGGAGCTGTATTTACTTATGGCAGTATAGCAGTAACTACATTTGGCCATTTAGATAAAAACAAAATTGGACTTATTTCAAAATTAGATACTAAAATTGGAGGAGCAGTTCATACATTTTTAGATGATTTAGTGGCGAGCATCGCTTCTAGTGCAGCTTCACGTTTAGCGCATCGGACAAGAGATTTAGAAGAACAAAATGAAACCTTTGCAGATATTTCACCTGAAGAAACAGTTCCAGAAGCTAAAATAAAAGGCGCAAGAACATAATATAAAAATACAGTCAGTGGCGCCATCATCTCCCACTGATTGCATTTTTATTCACCAGACTTTTTGAAACCGGCTTGTATAGCATCCTGCTCAGTACAAAACCATTCTTCAGGATTAGTTTGTTCATAATATTTCCCGCTAGGTATATGGTAAATTTTTTTGCCTTGCCGATTAATATTGCCTTTGATATTACATTGTTCATTTGTGGATTTTTCTTCAGCATTATTATTAGTTAGAACTTCATTATTAAAACCTCTATTAGTAACGTAGTTATCTGTCTCCCAAATACCAATACTTCTTTCTTTAGCCACTTTAGAAGCTTCCTCAAACTTGTCTAAATATCGAGTGTTCGGAGGGAAGATATAGGCTATCCTTGCTAGTCCCTCTTCGAGCAATGTTTCTTGGACGCTTTCGCCGTCTACATACACATAAGCGAGCATTCTACCATAGTCGTCTAGTCGATTTCCTACATCAAACTCAATGGTTACATTCCCACTCTTTAATATTTCCTTGTTGCGTTGTTTTGCTTCTTCACCAAATGGTTGTTTTCCTAGAGTGTGATGATTTGTTTCGGGAGTGTCTATTAACAAGTATCGAACTTTTTCTATGTCTCCATTATATTTAACTTTAATCGTATCACCGTCAATAACTTCCACAACTTCAACAGCTATTTGATTGGTACTTCCATCAGTTTGAATCACACCATTAGTGGAACTTTCATCACAACCATATAGAAGTGTAGTGTATAGAACTAGACAAGCAAAAATCTTCTTCATTTATTATCACCAATTGTAGTTTAGCATATAAATAAAGAGGAAATAAAAAATCAGCTTTTCCTTATACAATAGAAGGGAAAAGCTGAAATCCTAAATAGATTATTCAATTAGTGTTTCTCCATTTCACCTTGATCCTCTTGAAAATATAAAAATGTTTCTTCTTCTAATTCATTTAAACGCTCTTTATTTAGCCCTAATGCGAAAGCTCCTGTAAAAATGGGCTCCCACCAAGTTTCTGTTTCAGTCATTATTATTTCCTCCCTTTTAATAATTCGTGTTGTTTATATATACGATTTTTATACCCTGCTGAGCTTCGCATATAAACCAATTACGTGAAAAATGAATCGTTTAGCACAGGGATTCTGAAGTCTTATAGACTTATAGTTGTAGTCTATTGGTGGAAATGACTTCTTACAATTAGTATTCCACGAAAGGTAGACTTCATGTATTGCATATTAAATGTTTATTCTTTCTTCTATTAGAAAAAAATAGTATGATTCCTTTAAGATTAAATGAATAAAAGGGGAGAATAAAAAATGAAATTTTCAGAGCAACAATTAAACCATATGCTAGAAGAGCACCAAGCCTATTTTTATGCTGGAATGACTCGACCTGTAGAATTTCGAATAGCCCAATTAGAAATACTTAAAAATACGATTAAAAAATATGAAGTAGAAGTAATAGAAGCATTATACAAGGATTTAAGGAAGAGTGAATTCGAAGCCTATGTCACAGAAATAGGATTAGTTTATGACAATATTTCCTTTATGATTAAAAATATTGCGCAGTGGATGGAACCGAAGTACGTAAAAACACCTGTTGCTTTAATGCCATCTAAAAGCTTTGTTGTAAATGATCCTTATGGAACCGTATTAATAATTGCACCATTCAATTATCCATTCCAACTTATTATGGAGCCGCTAATTGGAGCAATTATTGGAGGAAATTGTGCAGTTATTAAACCTTCAGAAGCAACACCTCACACCACTAATATTGTGAAGAAAATTATTTCTGAAGCATTTGATCCGAGATATATTAGAGTATTAGAGGGAGAGAAGGAAGAAACTTCTTTGTTAATACATGCTCCTTTTGATTTTATATTTTTTACTGGAAGCGTCCAAGTAGGAAAAATAGTGATGAAAGCAGCTGCAGAGCGATTAACACCCATTGCTTTAGAATTAGGTGGGAAAAGTCCAGCGATTGTGGATCATACTGCAAATTTAGCTGTAGCAGCTAAACGTATTGTATGGGGGAAATTTGTGAATGCAGGTCAAACATGTATAGCGCCCGATTATGTATTAGTGGAAGAATCGGTAAAAGATAAGTTTATCGAACAGATGAAAAAAGCAATTACACAGTTTTACGGAAAAGAATTGCAACAAAGTCCTGACCTAGGAAGAATAGTAAATGGTAATCATTTTGATCGTCTAAAGAGAATTTTAGAAGAGGAAAGTGACCATATTATTTTTGGAGGGAAAACGGATCGTGATGATTTATTTATGGAACCAACTTTATTGAATGGAGTTGATTTCAATAGTACGTCGATGAAAGAGGAATTATTTGGGCCGATACTACCTATAATCCCTTACAATGATTTACGGACTATAATCCAGCAAATTCGTAAGTTTCCAAAACCTTTGGCTGCTTATATGTTTAGTGAACATGAGAAAGCGCAACAATTCTTTCTTCAAGAGCTACCATTTGGAGGAGGCTGTATAAATGACACAATCACGCATGCTGGAAGTGCTCATTTACCATTTGGAGGAGTAGGGAACTCAGGAGTACAATCCTATCACGGAGAAGCAAGCTTTACTCTATTTACACATCAAAAGTCTATCGTGAAAAAAAATACAAGCTTACCAGTAAATATCGTTTTCCCACCTTACAAGAACAAAGTGAAGCTAGTGAGAGGCTTACTAAAGTAATGGTATCAGCCAATAGAGCTTTATAAAATGAGATAAGTCATTCTAGTCTTTGTACTAGAATGGCTTTTTTAAAATACTTAATAGATTCAAAATGTCACAATTCATAAATAATAGGTCATGGACTATGCAGTGAATGAAACGATGATAATAGCGGTAACCAATAAGGTAGGACAAATATTATTCGTGAATGACCGCTTCTGCCAGATTACAGGATACTGTAAAGAAGAACTAATTGGAAATACACATAGAATTATTAACTCGAAAACTCATCCTGAAGCTTTCTTTAAAAACATGTGGTCCTACTATTCTAAATGGACATACATGGACAGGTGAGATATGTAATAGGCGTAAGAATGGCGAATTATATTGGGTGAAAACGTATATAATACCTGTTGAAAATAACGGATATGATACCTATTTTCTAAGTATCCGCACTGATATTACTATAGAAAAAGAAAAGGAAATATTATTGCAGACCAAACTACTTTCTTCCTTTGAAACTGTGGCACACCATATAAACAATCTTGTCTTCAAAGTGGAAATAGATAGTGAAAATAATTATGGTTTTTCATTATTGACCGGAAAATTAGCCTCAGAGTTTTTAGCAAAGAAAGGTCTACAAACGATTCAACCTAGCATTAATTCTATAAAAAACAAAATATTAAATCCTATTTATAATATGGATACATACATCTCAGAAGAGATGACAAATCGAAGTGAGGAGGTCTCTTATAAGGAATGGTTAGATGATAGATGTATACATATTACAATCTCTCCTATTGAAACAAATGAAACAATAAGTGGCGCAATTGGTATTGGAAACGATATTACGGAACTTGAGTCGGCAAGGACTAAATTGACTGAGCTTGCCTACCGAGATCATTTGACAAATTCGTTTAATACTGCGGCTTTATAAAGAGATATTGTACAAGTGATAAACGAAAACACACCTTTTATTTTTTTATATATTGATTTGGACAGATGTAAAAACATTAATGATTCATTTGGTCATTTTACTGGTGACTCCCTCTTGATGTTAGTAACGGCTAGGATTAAGAAATTTTACAACACTACAGGGGAGTTATATCGCATTGGTGGGGATGAATTTGATGTGCTTATTAAGGGGCAAGCGGAAAGAACTAAAATGCTAGAAAATGCAAAGCTACTTATTCAAAAGGTAGAAGAACCTTTTAATATAGAAGAAATGGAAATTCATATATCCTGTTCCATTGGGATAGCTTCTTTTCCACTACATGGATCTAGTTATAAAGAAATTCACAGAGCCGCTGATCTAGCGTTACGTTGGAATAAAAAAGGAAAAGAAATTATTCCTCCAAATGATTTCATACCTTTCGTAGAAGAAACGGGTCTCATTATCCGTTAATATAAGTCCTATAGAGCTAGAGCAAAATGATTTCTTAGCAAATGTACATACAATTCTAGAAAAAACAGGTTTACCTCCTCATTATTTAGAAATTGAGTTGACTGAAAATGTTTTAATGAAAAATATGGAAATATTATTGAAAATATTACATGACCTTGAGTCAATGGGAATTAAACTTGCAATGGATGACTTCGGTTCTGGCTTTTCTAATTTCTGATATTTAAGTGAGTTACCGATTCATACATTGAAAATTGACTGTAGTTTGACAAGCCAAGTATTAATAGGTAGAGATGCAGTAATTTGTAACCTCTATTATTAAAATTGGTCATAGCCTTGGTCTCGAAGTAGTAGCAGAAGGGGTAGAGACAGCCGAGGTCATTGAGTTTTTAAGAGAAAATGACTGTCATACTGTCCAAGGATATTATTTCTCTAAACCTTTAGAGTTCTATCAAGTACCTGAATTTGTGCTGGGAAATTAAATAAAAAAGTGGATTTACTCTTTCGTCTAGTCTATGACAACAGATAAGTAGTATTACTTTATCTAATGATAATCTAGAACCTTAAAGTGAATCCGCTTTTTTAGTTGTTGAAATAGTATCCTAATTAGGTGTATCTGATTATATAAGATTTTGTTAAGATAAGACTAAGGTAGTGAAAGGGGATAAAAAAGTGTCATATACATTTGAAGCAAAAGAAACGGTAGCATTATTAAAGCAATTAGTAGAAATTCCTAGTCCGTCTGGTTATACAAAAGAGATTATGGACTTTATGGAAAATATATTAAAGCAACTGCAAGTGAATTATATTCGGACAAATAAAGGTGCATTAATCGCTACTATAAAAGGAACAGATGATACAAAGCATCGACTTTTAACAGCCCATACAGACACATTAGGTGCGATGGTAAAAGAAGTGAAAGGTAGTGGAAGATTAAAACTTACGATGGTAGGCGGCTTTAATTGGAATGCTGTGGAAGGTGAGTACTGTACTATTCATACAGCAGATGGCAAAAAAATTAGAGGTACTATTTTAATGCATCAAACAACTGTACATGTATATAAGAATGCCAGTGGTTTACCTAGAGATGAGCAAAATATCGAAGTTCGTATAGATGAAAAAGTATTAACGGCTGAAGATACACGTAAATTAGGTATAGAGGTTGGAGATTTTGTTTCATTTGACCCGAGATTCGAAGAAACTGAAAATGGTTTTATCAAATCTCGCCATCTCGATGACAAAGCGAGTACAGCATTACTACTGCAATTAGTCAAAATCATTCAAGATACAGACATGACATTACCTCATACAACACATTTCTATATTTCTAATAATGAGGAGATCGGATATGGTGGTAACTCTAATGTGCCGGCTGAAACGGTGGAATATTTGGCTGTTGATATGGGTGCTATCGGAGATGGTCAATCGTCTGATGAGTATACCGTGTCTATTTGTGCAAAGGATTCTTCAGGACCTTACCATTACGAGCTAACTCGACGATTAGTAGAATTGGCGAAAAATGAAAATATTGAATATAAGTTGGATATTTATCCTTACTATGGATCTGACGCATCGGCGGCTATTCGTGCAGGATATGATGTGAAGCATGCACTATTGGGACCTGGTATTGAAGCATCTCATGCATACGAGCGTACACATATTGATTCGTTGGAAAATACAGCAAAACTTTTATATAGTTACGTAAATACAAAAATGTCTTAAGAGTCCTGCTTATTTAAGCTTAGCGCCTAACCTGCCAGATTCAATTTCTAATATAGGTTAAAGGTATACTGTGCCTTTAACCAATTTTTGAAGTGATTTCTAGGTCGAAATTGGCGCTTTCGCTTTTTTTTATCAAACTTCAACGTCATGCTCCATGAGTGATAACATATGGTTCGATAAAGAGGAAAATGGTTTTTGCTGCGGTGTTTACAATGATTTTCAGAGTAAACATAAGCACTTACACTTTTTTTACTTGTTTTTTGCTCCCTAAATCCATATGATAAGAAAGTGAAATAAGAAGGAGATATAACAGAATGGATATAAAATTACAAGATGAAATATTGAAAAGAAGAACCTTTGCAATTATTTCCCATCCCGATGCTGGTAAAACGACTATTACGGAAAAGCTTTTGTACTTTGGTGGAGCTATTCGTGATGCAGGTACAGTTAAAGGGAAAAAATCCGGGAAGTTTGCAACGTCTGACTGGATGGAAATCGAAAAGCAACGTGGAATTTCGGTAACATCATCGGTTATGCAATTTGACTATAATAATTGTCGTATAAATATATTGGATACACCTGGACATCAGGACTTTAGTGAAGATACGTACCGTACACTAATGGCTGTTGATAGTGCAGTTATGATAGTCGATGCTGCAAAAGGTATTGAAGCTCAAACGTTAAAACTATTTAAAGTTTGTCGTATGAGAGGAATTCCTATTTTTACGTTTATAAACAAACTTGACCGTCAAGGGAAAGAACCTCTTGAACTTATGGAAGAGTTGGAAGAGGTACTAGGTATTCAATCATATGCCATGAACTGGCCAATAGGTATGGGGAAAGAATTTTTAGGGATTTATGATCGTTTTAATGGACGGATTGAACAATTCCGTACGGATGAATCAGAGAGATTTCTTCCTATAGATGAGAATGGAGAACTTGCCGTAGATCATTCGATGAAAGCGACTTCTTATTACACTCAAGCTATGGAAGATATTATGCTGCTAAATGAAGCAGGTAATGATTTTGATGAGAAAAAAGTACTTGCAGGTGATTTAACGCCAGTATTTTTTGGTAGTGCTTTAACAAATTTCGGGGTTCAAACATTTTTGGAGACTTATTTACAGTTTGCTCCAACCCCTCAGCCACGAATGACTGAAAAAGAGGAAGAAGTAAATCCACTAAATGAAGATTTTTCTGGGTTTATCTTTAAAATTCAAGCAAATATGAATCCAGCTCATCGTGACCGTATTGCTTTTGTGCGAATTGTCTCTGGTAAATTTGAGCGTGGAATGACCGTGACTTTGGCTCGAACGGGGAAAACCTTCAAAGTGACACAATCTACACAATTTTTAGCAGATGACCGTGAAACAGTTGAAACAGCAGTTGCGGGAGATATTATTGGGCTATACGATGTGGGGAACTATCAAATAGGGGATACCGTTGTTGGAGGTAAAAAAGCATTTACGTATGAAAAGCTACCTCAATTTACACCGGAACTATTTGTGAAAGTAACTGCTAAAAACGTACTTAAGTCGAAGCATTTCCATAAAGGAATCCAACAGTTAGTGCAAGAAGGAGCAATCCAATACTATAAGACACTTCATACAGAAGAAGTTATTTTAGGTGCTGTTGGACAGCTTCAATTTGAAGTGTTTGAGCATCGTATGAATAACGAATACAATGTCGATGTTCGAATGGAATCGATTGGCTCAAAAGTAGCACGATGGATTGAAAATGAGGAAGATGTAAAGGAATCGATGACAGGTCCACGCTCGATGCTTGTCCGAGATCGATATGATAATTATGTATTCCTGTTTGAAAATGAGTTCGCTACTCGTTGGTTCCAAGACAAATACGAGCATATTAAACTTTATAATTTACTTTAATCTTCAAGAGGTTGCCTATCAGGTGACCTCTTTCTTTTGTAATAATGGAAATTGTTTCACTAGCGGTCGAGAGCCAAATACTAGCGCTTCCAGTGGTTATACCTCTCGGAGCTCTATATATTACTGCTGTCATCCTAGACTAAGCATTCTCGAGGCACAATAACTTTCCAAGTGAAATATTAATCCGAAAAAAGCGTGTAATAGCGTTCAATCTCATGGGGTCATTTATTTACATGTGATAAAAATTTGAACTCTTCTTCTGTAGAGCATATGATATAAATAGCACAATAAGAAGGTGGTCCCCCGAAAATGAAAATTAGTGACTTTTCTATAAAAAGACCCGTATTTACAATTGTTATAATGTACTTAATCATAATTCTGGGCGGGGTTTCATTTTTTAAAATACCTGTTACGTTAATACCAGATTTAAATCCACCAATCGCAGTAGTTGTTACAAATTATCAAGGGGCAAGCCCAGTTGAGGTAGATGAGAAAATTACGAAGCCTTTGGAAGCTTCACTTAGCACTTTGCCAGGAATTGAGTCTGTAAATAGTACTTCGCAAGAAGGGGCAAATTTCATCTTGCTAGAATTTGATTGGTCTACGGATATGGATGCCATTCAAATGGATGTTATGCAGCGTATCGATATTATTCCTCTCCCTGATGGAGCAGACAAACCACGATTCCTTAAATTTGACCCTGCCCAATTCCCGGTTATCCAACTTGCACTGAATGCGGAGAATTCTGAAACTGATATTCAGCTAATAGCTAAGCAATTAGAGAAAGAACTGTTAAGAACTGAAGGAGTTGCAAGTGTTAATATATCTGGTTCTTTAGTGGAAGAAGTGCAGATTTTACTGGATCAAGAGAAATTAAAAGCTAAAGGACTTACACAGTCAGATATTGTACAAGTCATTCAAGTAAATAATATTTCCCTTCCAGGTAATCCCGTTGAAACAAACGAGGATAAATCACTTACTACTCGTATCATTAGTACACTAACGTCTGTAGATGATATTAAAAACTTAGTTGTCACAGTTAACCCGTTAGATGGAACGGAAGTTACAATTGCTGATGTAGCAACGGTAGATTTAACAAAGGCAAAGCAGTTTTCGGAAACTAGAGCTAACGATGCACCGGCTGTTTTACTATCAGTTTTCCAAGAATCTAGTGCTAATACAGCTAATGTCTCCACATCTTTTCAAGAAGCATTAGATAAGCAATTGGAGAAAAAGGCGTTTCAAAATGTAAATGCCAATATACTTTTTGACCAAGGTGACTATGTGAAAATTGCCATTAATAATATTGGAACTACTCTTATAACGGGTGGATTACTGGCAATGGTTATATTATTTATATTCTTAAAGGGCATAAGAAGTCCTATTATAGTTGGGGTTGCTATTCCGTATTCCGTTATTGTCACGTTTGTTCTTATGTATTTTGCTGGTTTTTCTCTAAATATTATGACGTTAGGGGCATTAGCTCTTGGTATAGGGATGCTTGTGGATAACTCCATTGTTGTTATTGAGAATATTGAACGACATTTAGGGTTAGGAAAAACACCAAAAGAAGCTGCCAGTATTGGAACGAAGGAGGTAGCAGGTGCTATAACTGCTTCGACTTTGACTACGGTAGCTGTGTTTGTTCCAGTTCTCTTTTTATCTGGTCTAATTGGACAGATATTCACAGAATTTGCGCTTACGATATCTTTCAGCTTGTTTGCATCATTAGTAGTAGCCATTACTGTTATTCCGATGATGGCAAGTAAATTATTGAAAAAGCCAAAAGGAAATATAGAGGCTAGAAGAAGAAGGTCGAAAACGTATAGTAATTTCGAACGATCGATTAAGTGGACTTTAGGTCATCGTGCCATGATATTAATAATTACTGTGATTCTTTTAGTAGTTTCGACTATCGGCTTATTCCGCGTTGGGACAGAATTTCTACCCGCTACAGATGAAGGATTTGTTACTATTGCGGTAGATCTAGAAAAGGGCTCTTCTTTTGCAGCTACTGATAAAGTAGTCAAGAAAGTAGAAAAAATTCTAAAAAAAGAAGAGGATATCGAGGTTTATGTCAGCTTTGTTGGAGGCAGTCAAGAAGGACAGTCTAGAGGAAGTGCAAATTCTAATACAGCAGAAATTTCTGTGAAATTAAAAGCATTAGAGGATAGAAATCGTTCTGTTTTCACTTTTGTAGATGAAGTGCAACCTAAGGTGGTAAAAGCTGTCGGAGCTGATGCAGAGATAAATTTCAATGTCCAAACTGCTTCTGGTTCTTCTCCGAATGTTGTGTCATTTACTGTGTTGTCTAACGATAAGAAAAAATTAGACACAGCAGTGAATCAATTACAGCAAGATTTAACCAGCTTAGATGGAGTTGTCCAAGTTACAAATGATTTAACTACTAAAGTAGAAGAAGTTCAGATAAATGTCATTCGAGAGAATGCTATAGATTATGGAATTGCTCCTGCGCAAATAGCTCAGACAGTAAATAATATGACGAGAGGGGTATTAACTTCTCAAATTATTGATGAAAATGATCAAGTTTTAGGTGTGTATGTAAAGTTTGATGAAAAGTATAGAAGTAATCTAGAGCAGTTGAAGCAATTGCAATTACGTACTCCTTCAGGTCAGTACATTGCTCTGGAAGAAATTGCGACAATTGATATAGCAGAAGGACCTGTAGCAATTCGAAGTGTCGATCAAGCTAGTGCAATCTCATTTTCAGTAAAATATGAGTCAGCGTATTCGCTAGGTGAGATGTCAGATTTAATCGATGAGATTATTCAGGAACAGAAATTTACAGAGGATATTGCCGTATCTTTTGGAGGCGATCGAGAATTATTAGATAACTCCAAGAATGATATGATTTTAGCGGTAATACTTGCTGTAGTATTGGTGTTTATAGTGATGGCAGCACAGTTTGAATCATTCAAATATCCTTTTGTAATTATGTTCACTGTTCCACTCGTGGTGATAGGTATTTTCATTGGACTATTTGCGACTAATTTACCAATAAGTATTTCTGCTATAATAGGAATTTTAATACTAGTGGGAATTGTTGTAAACAATGGTATTGTGTTGGTCGATTATATTAACCAACGTAAAAGGGATGGTATGTCTTCATATGATGCAATTATTACATCTGTACGTGATCGTGTACGTCCAATACTGATGACAGCATTGACGACAATATTAGGCTTAGTACCATTAGCTTTAGGAATTGGGGAAGGTACCGAGATTAATCAGCCAATGGCAATCACAGTAATAGGGGGATTAATAAGCTCCACTTTCCTCACACTATACGTAGTTCCGGTCATCTATAGTCTATTTGATAAAGAAACCAGAAGGAAACATCCAAATATTCTGTAAAATAGGGAAAAGAGTCTTCAGTTGGAGACTCTTTTTTTGTATACTGTAAAAAAGGGGTGTTTTTATTGTCGTCAGCATTAATAACAGGATTTCCAGGCTTTTTGGCAAAGAATATCATTAAAGAGTTAAGAAAGCAGGATGCTTATTCCAAAATATATGTACTTGTACTCCCTTCACAAACTGGTTTAGCGGAAAAAATGATTGCTGAAATTTATCAAGATCAACACCATTCTCAAACTATTGAAATAATAGAAGGAGATATAACTCTACCGGACGCGGGGATTATTAAGAATACACTTGAAAATTTACGAGACGAAGTCGAATATATTTGGCATCTTGCCGCTATATATGATTTAGCTGTCCCTAAAGAAATTGCATGGAAAGTAAATGTTCACGGTACAGAAATGTTTAATAGAGTAGTTACACAGTTCTCTAAACTAAAGCGATATACATATTTTAGTACGGCTTATGTTGCAGGTTTGAGAGAAGGGAAATTATTAGAAACAGAATTAATTCGTCCTGCAGGATTTAAAAACCATTACGAAGAAACAAAATATGAGGCTGAATTACTTGTTGAAGAGTTAAAGGAAACAATACCCGTTACAATTATTCGACCGGGAATTGTAAGAGGCCACTCAGAAACTGGAGAAACGATTAAATTTGATGGTCCATACTTCTTTGTAAATATGATTTCTAATCTAAGAAAGCTTCCTTTTCTCCCGTATTTAGGTAAATCCACTGCATGTATAAACGTAGTTCCAAGTGATTACATAACGAAAGCAGCCATCTATTGTTCACATAGCGAAGAAGCCATTGGTAAAACGCTTCATTTAACTGATCCCAATCCTTATCCAGTGGAAGAGGTATATAGAGCATTCGTAAAAGAACTTACAGGAAAGTATCCTAAAGGTAGGCTCCCGCTACCAATTGCGAAAACCGCAGTTACTTTGTCTCCAGTAAGGAAATTCTTACAAGTTGAAAAAGAAACATTAGATTATCTAACATGGAATGCCACATTTGATACGACAAATGCTGAAAGTATTCTTGCCAAAGGAGATATTACATGTCCAGACTTCATTCAAACGGTACCGACAATGATAGAATTCTATAATAAGCATAAGAATGACACTTCTTTTCATATTCCGATAAAGTGAACTTGAGCCCTCATATATTTAAGACGTTTTAGCAGATTAAAAGTGATAATCATACGAATCGTTAATGTAGCATATAGTAGTTATTAGTTTACAAGAGGAAGAATAATGGTATAATTAGAACATAATTAAATAAACTTTTGACTAACGTCAAAGGGGAGTAGCTATAGGGAAACCTATTTCATAGTCGTCATTACGTGGTTATGCCACCGGTTATGATAGCAATTATAATATTTTTGCTTAGCAAGACCTTTGCCTTTTTAAGGCATGGGTCTTTTTATATGCAAAAAAGGAGGATTTTTTTATGGACACGGCAATATTATTGGAATACGGTTGGGTGTTATTAGTTCTAGTTGGTTTAGAAGGATTATTAGCAGCCGATAATGCAGTCGTAATGGCTGTAATGGTAAAACATTTACCGAAGGCGCAACAGAAAAAAGCATTGTTTTACGGTTTACTAGGTGCTTTTGTATTTAGATTTTTAGCGTTATTCATGATTACTTTCTTGGTGAATATTTGGCAGGTTCAAGCATTAGGAGCGGCATACTTGTTATTCATATCTATAAAACATATTTATGATCAACGTAAAAGCCCTGGACCACATATAGATGTGGAAGGAATGGAGCCTAAAAAAGGATCCGGTTTCTGGATGACTGTATTAAAAGTAGAGCTTGCAGATATAGCATTTGCTATTGACTCTATGCTAGCTGCAGTTGCAATAGCAGTAACATTACCATATTGGGGAACTTATGAAATTGGTGGTATTAATGGAGGGCAATTCGCAGTTATGTTCCTAGGCGGAATCATTGGTCTAATAATTATGCGATTTGCTGCACATAAATTCGTACAATTACTAGAGAAGATGCCTACATTAGAAACAGCTGCATTCTTAATCGTAGGATGGGTTGGGGTTAAACTTACTGTTATGACTTTATCACATCCAAACGTTGGCGTGTTAGATGAGCATTTCCCACATTCTACTCCATGGAAGTTAACTTTCTGGATCGTATTACTTGCGATTGCTATTGGTGGATACCTTTTAGGTGTTGCAAAACAGAAAAAAGAAGCAAAATAATTAGAGTAAAAGCGTAAAAAGATAGTTTTAGCTATCTTTTTACGCTTTTTTTTTTTACAATGAGATAATGATTACTCGAAATGTTGAAAGGAAATAAAATAATGAAGCAGCCACAACTTAAAAAGAGATTAAAATTTACACCTGCTCAAGTAATTGTTACGTATTATTTTATTGCTATAGCTATTTCAGTAGTTCTACTTTCTCTTCCAGGAGTGCATAAACCTGGTGTAGAAGTCGCATTCATTGATAGTTTGTTCACGGCAGTGAGCGCAGTCTCTGTTACTGGTTTGACTGCAGTCAGTATTTTGGATACATATAGTGTCTTTGGTTATTTCATGATTATTCTTATTTTACAACTTGGTGGAATTGGAATTATGTCACTAGGGACTTTTGTCTGGTTAATAGCTGGGAAGAAGATTGGTTTACGTGAAAGGCAGTTAATAATGGTTGATCACAATCAATCTAACTTATCAGGCGTCGTTCATCTAATAAAAGAGATTGTTAAAATTCTCTTGCTTGTCCAAACTATTGGCGCAGCGCTATTAACTGTCTATTTTACACAGTATTTTGATACGATAAAACAGGCAGCAATTCATGGAATATTCACATCTGTATCCGCAACAACTAATGCTGGGTTTGATATTACTGGGCAATCATTATATGCATATCATAATGATTATTTTGTTCAAACGATTACAGGAATATTAATCGTTTTTGGAGCGATAGGTTTTCCAGTTTTAATTGAGGTAAAAGAGTTTTTATCGAACAAAAATAAGAATTTCCGCTTTTCTTTGTTTACGAAGTTAACGACCATTACATATGGAGCATTGTTGCTATTTGGAACTGTTATGATTTTTATATTAGAATTTTTTAATTCATTTAAAAGTATGCCGTGGCACGAGAAGTTTTTTACTGCATTTTTTCATTCAATTTCCACGCGGTCAGCAGGACTAACGACGATAGACGTTACTATATTTAGCGAAGGCACCAATTTTTTGATGAGTGTTTTAATGTTCATTGGTGCTTCACCTAGTTCTGTTGGAGGCGGAATTCGTACTACAACTTTCGCTATTGCGCTTCTATTTTTAATCCATTTTTCAAGGGGCAAAGAGAATATCCAAATTTTTGGTCGGGAGATTCACTTAATAGATGTGTATCGCTCGTATGCTGTTATTATTCTAGCTTTAGTAATGGTTTTCACTGCTACCATACTTCTTACTGTAACAGAGCCTGGAGTTCCAATTTCCTCCTTAATATTTGAAATTACTTCTGCTTTTGGAACTTGTGGTATGAGTCTAGGTATTACAGGGGATTTGTCGAATATTGGAAAGGTTATTATTATGATTCTGATGTTCATAGGTAGAGTTGGATTAATCTCCTTCTTATTCACATTAGGAGGTAAGCATAACAAAACAAAGTATCATTATCCGAAAGAACGTGTAATTATTGGGTGAATGAAAAAACGAGCTATTCCTTTACGGATAGCTCGTTTTATTTTAGAAAAATAAGAAAGGCTCTATATTATTTGTGCACAAATGATAAGTGAGGAAACTCTGATTTACCAAAGGTAGTCAGTAGATATCCTTCTTTTTCTTCTATAGATCCTTGCATAAATGCATCTACATCAATAGAAACTGGTGTGATGAACGTTTGTTTGTATAATTCTCTTTCATTCAGCTGAAGCGTTGTAAAGGACTCTCCAGCAAGCTCTGGATTATCTAGCAATAATTTATACATCTTGGATTGTTCTTCCTTACTAAGGTCATTATTCCACCAAGGCTTACGAGGTTGAAACTTTTGGTTAGATAAATAATCTAATTTCATAACACTTCGAATAGTAGGCAATGAAATATGTTCTAGACCTTCCAAGAACGTATAAAGTCTAGTATATAAATCCTCCAATTGATGACCGATTCTAGACCAATTCCGCTCTTCCCAGAATGTACCGAACTGTTGGAAGAAATCGAAAGGAGATTCAAATACATGTTCGAATAAATACTCTAATGTGCGGTCCATCCGGTGAGCATTCCAATACTTCTCCAGAACATCTTCTACTTGTTTAATACGCAAAATATCATCGAAGGTTAACACATTATTTGAAAATATTTCGTATGGGGCTTGGTCTACATAAACGTAGCCATATTTCTGGGCTTCAACTCTTAGTCCAGTACCACGAAGTAATTTTAGAAAACCTAACTGAAGTTCCTCCGGACGCATTTCGAAGACTTCATTAAAAGTATTTCTAAATGAAGAATAATCTTCTTCTGGAAGACCTGCGATCAAATCTAAATGTTGGGCAATCTTTCCACCACTTTTAACCATAGTTACAGTACGTTTTAGCTTTTCAAAGTTCTGGCGACGTTGTACAAGTTCATTTGTTAAATCATTTGTAGATTGAACACCTATTTCAAAACGGAATAATCCTGCTGGAGCATTGTCGTTTAAAAATTGAATTACTTCAGGACGCATTATATCTGCAGTTATTTCGAATTGAAAAACAACTCCCGGTTGATGTTCGTCAATTAAAAATTGGAACATTTCCATCGCATAACTTCGACTAATATTAAATGTTCGATCCACAAATTTAATGATTCTTGTACCATTTTCCATCAAATAACGAATATCCTCTTTGACTTTGTCACGGTTAAAATATCGAACCCCAACTTCTATAGAAGATAAGCAAAATTGACAAGAGAAGGGGCACCCTCTACTTGTTTCTACATAGACAATACGTTTCGACAAATCAGGTAGATCTTCTACAAAACGATAGGGGGAGGGAGATAATCTTAAATCGAGTTTTGGAGGTAGCGGATTAAGTATAAATTTGTCATCTCGAACATAAGCTAAACCAGGAACATCTTTTATAGTTTGTTTATCTGATAAATAATTTAGTAAATCTTTAAAGGACTGTTCTCCTTCACCGACAACTACGTAATCTATTTCTCTAATTTGTCGAAGCCAGACATTAGTATCATAAGAAACTTCAGGACCACCTAAAACGACAACAACAGATGGGTCCACAGTTTTTAGCATTTTAATAACTTTTATTGTTTCTTCAATGTTCCAAATATAACAGCTAAAACCAACTACATTAGGCTTCTTTTGATAAAGGTCTGCCACAATATTAAACGTTGGATCTTTAATGGTATATTCAACTATTAAGGGGTGATACTCGGGTTCAGCATATGCTTTTAAACAGCGTAGTGCCAAGTTTGTATGTATAAACTTAGCATTCAATGTAGTTAATATAATATTCATTGTTCATAAACTCCTTTATTAGTATTTCTATTGTATCAGTCATTACTACTGTCGACAATATAGGTCAAAAGAATTATGTCAATCTGTCCGTCATTGTGGAATAATCAGAATAAATAATCATGTATAAATAAAATCTCTGTTTTTCAATCTTGTGGTGGAAATAATCCGAAAAGGCGGGTGTTTTCTTGTTAACAAAATATGAATATAAAGAAAATTTAGGGAATATATTCGAGCTTTTCTCGAGTGGACTTATATTTATTAATGACAAAGGGATATTATTAGATATGAATTCATATGCCGAAAAAATTCTAGACATCAACAAAGATGACTATGTTGGTAATCATACTAATGATTTATGTGAGATGTTTAGTGTAAGTGATGAGGAGAAAAAGTTCCTAGTAAAAAAACTTAAAAAAGAAGGATATTTGGAAAATCATATGGAATACCAACCGATCGTTGGTGAATATAAATATGTACATGTAGTAATTTCTAAACAAAGTGATAGTGATTTATATTTATTAGAAATTAGTGATGAATCGGAAAAAATATATATGAAGAAAAGATTGGATCAATCGGAATCACTGCGAACATTAGGCCAATTAGCAGCAGGAATAGCACATGAAATTCGAAATCCTATGACATCTTTGAAAGGTTTTACTCAATTATTAACTCAAAATGCAACGGATGATGCGAAGCGTTACTTAACTGTAATTAATGAAGAAATCAATAAAATGGAAGAAATACTTACTCAATTTTTAGAGCTCTCGAAACCAAGTAAATCTAAGTTTACTGTCATAAATATTGAAGAGATAATACTAGAAGTAGTGAGCTTTATGGGTCCCCAAGCATTACTAAAATCAATCAACCTTCATGTTACTAGCCAAACAAACGGAGAGTGTCAGGTAATTGGCGATAGTCAGCTACTTAAGCAGGTATTTGTAAACGCTATTAAAAATGGAATGGAAGCAATGCCTGATGGGGGAAATATTAATATTAATATTTCTTATAAGATAGGGAAGTTTGTTAGTATTTCTGTCTGTGATGAAGGACAAGGCATTGATGATGAACATATCAATAAAATTTTTCAACCTTTTTTCACTACTAAATCAACCGGGACAGGTCTAGGGCTCTCACATGTTTACAAAGTAATTGAAGAGCATGGTGGAAATATAGAAGTTAGTAGTGTAGTAGAACAAGGTACTACTTTTGAATTTGTCCTTCCATTAAATAATAGTTTATAAAGCTTTTTGACATTTCAAAGCTTAGACCTATATAATAGTGGGTAATGTATTTTATATAGGTGAGGATGACGAAATATGACAGCTGAACAGTCAAACAGTGCATTAAAACTATTCATAGTATTATCTCGTGCCCATAAAGTAATCCATGAATGTACGAATCAGTTTTTTCAAGAAAATGGTTTAAATCCAACCGAATTTGCTGTACTAGAGCTTTTATATCATAAAGGTAAACAACCCCTTCAGCAAATTGGTAACAAAATTTTGTTGGCAAGTGGTTCTATTACGTATGTAGTTGATAAATTAGAAGGACGAGGGTATGTTAAAAGAGTATCGAGTCCTACGGATAGACGTGTAACATATGCAGAAATATCCGAAGAAGGTACGTTGTTTATGGATGAACTATTTCCGCGCCATGAGGAACAATTAGTAAGTCTTATGGGTGCATTATCCGAAGATGAAAAGCAGGAAGTCATTGAACTTACAAAAAAGTTAGGTTTATCAATTAAAAACTTATCATACTAATATTTTATCCTTTGAACCTTGCAATGTGAGCGGGGTTTTTGTTTTTTACCGAAAGAGATAGTGAGTGAAATTGAATCTTCGAATGGATCACGCTCTAGTTTTCAAGAAAAGTACTAGTCTGTTTTAAAAAGATATTTTAAAAAAAGGAGTGGTCATGACGTTAGTCATGACCACTCCTTCAATAATTAGTCGGTTAATAATATAGCGAGTACTGTAATTATTTAGATTTAATTGTTTCAGCCATTTGTACAAATTTCTCAAGTGCAGGTGTAGCAGCTGTGTCAAAAACAGTTAACTTAACGAGCAATCCATCACGTTCAAATACATATCCAGAAACTTTGCCATCAGTTGTATCGATCTGATGAGCAGAAACATTTTTGATAGAATCATGTGTAGGAATCATATTGTCGTCCGTAATTTCTGTAACAGTAGAAGATTCATTGGATGCTTGCAATGAAGCCATTATATTCTCTTGAATTTCTTCAAGAGTAATTTCCTCTGCCGAGAAAGTTTCGATACGCATAGATTGTAAATCGTTTTCTTGGTTAAATAATAGGTCTTTATTTGGTTCTTCAGCAGTTAACTCATAGCCCTCCAACACAGTGATGGAATATTTATTACTATCACTTTCCGTTGCGGTCCCTTCTAATTCTTTCTCAGGTGAAGCAGCTTGTGTTGTATCAACCTCACTATTTTCCGTTACTTCTGGGGAAGTTGTTACTTCCGTATTTTCAGTTTCTTGTGTATTACTATCCTGTTTCTCGGTTGTTGTACTTGTCCCACAAGCTGTGAGAATTACTGTTAGTAATAGTATAGAAAGTAGCGTATAAATTTTTTTCATCCTTATTCAGCTCCCTTTTATAAAATAAAGTCTTTGCTTTTCATTCAATACTTGTTCAATTTTAGCATCTCAAGTTGCTACAGAATCTCAGCGATTGTTGGCTAACAAAGTACTCGCTCATATTGACGAAAAGATTTTTCATATGTTTCAAGTGATGGGTAATATTAAAAACAATAGAACAAGCAATGTGATATGGGCGAGAACAATTGCAGTAATACTACGTTTCCACTCATATAGTATACCAAAGATGATCCCTACGAAAAATCCTCCTAATATACCTATCCAAAAACCAGTGAAAATGAACGACAATCCAAATAGTAACGAACTTAACACAACAGCATATTTAGGCTTCATAAATTTTTTTAATTTTTGTTGGATTAGTCCTCTCCAAAATACCTCTTCCCCAGGAGCGATGATGAATACTAACAGGAGATAATGCCAGATAGCGGATGGTCCAAAATGATTTAGAAATTTATCTATACTATTTGTCCAACTAGCTGGTCCCATGTCGATTAATAAGTATGATACTAGAATGCCTGCATAAGCAAGCACCCCGAACATAACTCCAAGAAAAATTAAGCGAACTGAATTGTTGTCTTCTTCCATTTTTGAAAAGTAAAAAAAAGCTGCCATTAGGAAAAACACAGAAAACGTATAAAAGTACCAAAAAACTTCTTCGTTCGAAAAAGTAATCCAGGACAAAAAGTAAGCAAGAAATAGTGAAAATACTAACTGATAAATGGATAATTGACGAAACATAATACACATCCTTCTTATATTTAAAAAACCGTCCATCTTTTGAGAGGAACGGCATGACGTTTAATCTTCATTACTATATAATATTTTATAACGCTTATGATTTATAACTGTCTTTTCTTCTGCCTCAAGCTCGTTAAAGTTCTCCATATAAGTTAAGTTAACGATTACAGAATTTTCATTGACTTTCTCTACAATGCCTTGAAGACCATCTTTGAATTCAATAATATTACCAACTTCAGCTATTTTCATAGAGTGCCCCATCCCCTTAAGAACGTAATATAATACAGTTTGCCTTAAAATAAGGAGTACGTAAAGTATTTTCACTGAAAATCTTAAAATATTTGTGAAAGGAATGAGATATATGCATGAATCATATGAAAAAAAACTAAATATGCTTAAAAATAGAGATATTAAAGAAATAGTCATCGAAAAAAATGAATTTCTAGCTTTTAGAAAAGTATTAGTTTTGCGAGAGGATTTTAAACACTTTTCTGGTAATGCAAAACAAGGTGGGCAAGTAGTATACACTTATTTAGACGTAGCTAGAAGCTAAGGATGTCATTAATTGTCGTCCGTTTATTGGTTTAGCGCTTTTCAAAAATAGGTATAATTTAAAGAATATACATTTTTAAAAGGGGCGATTCAGTATGTCAGAAACAAGGTCAAATCAATTAGAGGTTACAAGAGAAAAAATGATAAAGTGCGCGATAGAAAAAGGAATCTTAAACAATGAAACGATTAAGTTAAGTGAAGAATTAGATCAATTATTAAATGATTTCCAATATACTGATATGAGTGATATAGAAACAAAAATAGAAGGATAATAGGGGGAGAGAGTAGATTGAGTAATATATCATTATTACAACAAGAACTGAACAAAGCTATAATTGGGAGAGAAACAGAAATAAAATTTATGTTAATGGGGTTGTTAGTGCAGGGGCATGTACTATTGGAAAGTGTTCCTGGCTCCGGTAAAACAATGATGGCTAAAGCTTTTGCAGAAGCTATTCATGGTGAATTTAAGCGTCTACAGTTTACTCCAGATGTATTACCTTCAGATGTTACAGGCATTAGTTATTTTCATCCGCAAAAACAAGAATTTGTTCTTCGCGTAGGACCAATAATGAGTAATATATTGCTAGCTGATGAGATTAATCGTGCTACTCCTCGAACCCAGTCAAGTTTGTTAGAAGCAATGGAAGAAAAGCAGGTCTCAATAGATGGGGAAACAATTCCTCTGTTAAAACCATTTATGGTAATTGCCACACAAAATCCTGTCGAATCACAACAAGGAACTTTTCCATTGCCAGCAGCGCAGTTAGATCGTTTTTTGTTTAAATTGACGATAGATTATCCTTCAAAGGATGAAGAAAAAACTATTCTAAAACAATTTGGTCGCACTCCAGGAAAAATAAATATAGAGAAAATCGTATCGCTGGATCAGATCGAGACGTGGTCTGAACAAGTGAAAGAAATAACCGTGCATGAGGATATCATGACCTATATTATTCAAATTGTGCATAGTACAAGGAATCACCCTTACATAGAACTTGGACTTAGTAGCCGCGCTTCTCTGGCTATTCTCCAAGCAGCGAAGGCATATGCATTTGTGAACAACAGAACATTTGTAACACCGGATGATGTGAAGAGTGTTATCGAACCAGTATGTCTTCACCGCATGAAGTTATCACCTCAAGGAATGCTAATTCATAATTTAGCAGAGATTTTAACAACAATAGTTGAAGAGGTGGAAGCACCAGTGGAGGCTAATGTGCGATGAATTGGAATCGTCATGGTGCAGGTATGAAGAATACTAGAATGTATATAGATATTCTAGTATTTTCTCTTATTCTCTGCTTTCTATTTAAGCAGTATATTTTAGTAACCATTATTTCATTTTTATTGATAGTAGCACTGTTACAAATAATTTATTATCACCGAGTTGGAAAAAGGTTCGAATTTGTAAATGAAAAAAAAAGAATACGTTTAATGAAAAACACTTCCTCTGATTTTACATTGACTTTTCACAACAAAGGACTCCCAATTTGGAACGCAGTTCTAAAAATTAGTTTCCAAACGAATATAGCTCCAGATGGTATAGCCAATACAACTATAGGGGAGTTTCACGAGGTTAGAATTCCTTTTTCAATAGGATATAAAAAAACAGTTTCCTTAAAGGTACCTATTAAAGGGATAACTAGAGGCCTTGCTAGAATTAGACAGCTCGAAGTACTGATACCTCATCCATTAACAGAAGGATCTATATTACTGGAGTACAAGCCGTTTATATTAATGGATGCTATTGTTTTTCCTACTATAAATGAAGTGAACACTAATTTTCCACCATCTAAATTGAAGCAAGGTGACTTACCTTTGAATTCTTCTTTGTTTGATGATCCTTTCTTCCCTGTAGGTACACGGGAATACGAGCCTGGCGATCAATTTCATCATATACATTGGAAGGCTAGTGCAAAGACGGGACAATTACAAACAAAAGTTTTTACACGTGTGGCCAATGTGTCTGCTCTATTTGTTGTTAATGTTGGGGAAAGATACAGCGTTCTTTCTGATTTTGAAGAAAAAATAGAATGGCTAGCTTCCTACATAGATGCTTGCTACAGAGAAGAGATCCCTTTCTCATTTGCTATAAATATCCGAGCAACAGGAAAAGTTCCTTTTGTACATCTACCACTTGGTAGTGGGGATTCGCATCGTATCCAAGCAATGGAATTGCTTTCCATCCTATCGATAGCTAATAGTATTATTCCTTTTGATAAATTACTAGCCTACATAGATATACATGAGGAGTTACCAGTGGTGACGTATGTAATGACGCCTCATGTAGATAATTTTACATTGTGGCTCCATCGATGGGAACAGAGCACGAATGTAATATTAATGGCGTCTACAAAGGTAGGGGGCATATCTAATGAATGAAGTTCTTAGTTCGAAAATGGTTCAAGCGGAGTCCCTGGGCAAATACCTACAAGATATATGGATAATCGCATTAGTGTCCGTTATTTTTCATCAGGAAACGAATATCGTGTTACCTTTTTTATGGATTATACTTCAGCTATTCATTGTGAGCTGCGTGCAAATAATCATGAGTAAAACTGGTCCAAGGCCAATAATTCCGTATATAGTTCCTATGAGTGTTTTACTAATACTATTTCTTTTTAATAGCCCACTCTGGTTATACATAATTGGTACGGGAATATCTATATGGCGCCTACAAATACGATTTAATAAAATTCAAGATGAACAGTCAGTAGAAAGTAATTATCATTTGAGTTTCTTCCTAGTATTTTTAGTAGTTCATTTTATTTGCTTAATCATTGGGATTGAGGACTATATTTTTCCTTTATATAGCATCGTCATTTTAGGTATTGTGATCCAAGGTGCAACGAGACTATATGCTGTGTGGATAAGCACAAATAAACAAAATTCAGCTTCCTTGTCTCACGTGGCAGGTGGATTTTCTATCGGATTAGTTTTTGTAGTTGGTTTATCAATGTTGGTTTATTTTACAATACCATTGTTAAGAACTGGGTTCGGTTTTCTTCTAGGTAAGGTGATGACTATAGCTATCATTCCATTTGTCCCTCTATTGGAATATCTAGACAAGTTATTAAATAAGTTAGAAATAAAAATTCCGGAAGAAATGGAACGTATCCCTTCAGAAGAGCAAACGGAACTTGAACCACAAGAAGTTGTATCCGAAACTTTAGGAGGAGCATTTCCATTTGAATTAATCTTCATTGTTTTAGCTATCCTGGCGATTATACTTTTCCTTCGATTTTTAATGAAAAACAAACCAGATGAGCTAATTGCAGAGCCAAGTGTAATTCATTATTTGAATAAAGAATTAGAAGATCAAAAAGAAGAGCATGAACACATTGGTCAGCAATCCCTGTATAAAGTGGATACGTCTCTATTAAGAGAGAAGTATCAACAATTTGAAGTAGAGGCTTCATTCTATACTTATAACCGGGCTAAAAGTGAGACAGTTCGTGATTGGTTCCGACGAATGGAATGGGTCGTGCAGGACGAGTTCTTTCAAGTATACGAAGAAGTAAGATATGGGGGCCAAACGATTTCTTCAGAGAAGGCCCAACTTTTTCAATCAAACCTGGAAACAATAAAAAAAGAATTTTTTTTTGAAAAAGATGTTTAAAAAATATAGAGCGGGGCATAATAATAAAGAACACAGCAACATTCTCATTTCCCCCTTTTTAAGGATCATCCAAAAGTTATATGGATGGTCCTCTTTTTTTGGTACACTTAATGTATTGAAAAATATAAATGGGGGATTAACTATGTCAAAAAAATTTAATGTTGGTTTTATTGGTACAGGTGTAATGGGGAAAAGTTTAGTAAAGCATCTATTGAATGCTCATCATGAAGTAACGATTTATACAAGAACAAAAGAGAAGGCAGCTGACTTAGTCAAAGAAGGAGCAGTATTGGTTTCCTCCCCTAGCGAGGTTGCAAAGAAAGTAGAGATATTATTCACTATGGTTGGCTATCCACAAGATGTGGAGGAAGTGTATTTTGGCGATAATGGTATTTTTCAAATAGACAATGTCAATCTAATTGTGATAGATATGACAACTTCGACACCAACCTTAGCTAAGAAAATTGAAGAAAAAGCAAAAGAGAAAGGGATGCTATCGTTAGATGCCCCTGTTTCTGGAGGAGATATTGGTGCACAGCTTGGAAAGCTTTCTATTATGTGTGGTGGGGAAAAATCGACATTTGAACTAGCACTTCCTATTCTAAGTCTATTTGGAGAAACGATTTTATACCAAGGGACAGCTGGTGCTGGTCAACATACTAAAATGTGTAACCAAATAACTATCGCTACAGGTATGATTGGTGTTTGTGAGGCATTAGCTTATGGAAGAAAGGCTGGCTTAGACTTAGACCAAGTTTTACGCTCCATTTCAACAGGAGCAGCAGGATCATGGTCACTTAGTAATTTGGCCCCAAGAATGATAGCAGGAAATAATGAGCCTGGCTTTTATATTAAGCACTTTGTGAAAGACATGAAGATTGCTTTAGAAGAGGCGGATAAAATGGGTCTTCAATTACCAGGTTTAGCACTTGCCAAATCCTTATATGAGGAACTAATGGAAGAAGGGTATTCCGAAAATGGTACACAAGCCTTAATAAATCTGTACATATAATATAGTAATTATTTACTACTACATGTTATAATAACTGTACATATTATGAAGGTAGGCGAATTGTCGTGAGCGATCAAAAAGGAATATTACTTGAAAGTGGCACAAATGAATTAGAAATTGTGGAATTTCAGATTGGACAAAATAAATTTGGTATAAATGTGATTAAAGTTAAAGAAATAATTCAGCCTATTGGCATTACATTTATTCCACACGCGCACCCCCATGTGGAAGGGATTGTTCAACTTCGCGGTGAGGTATTGCCAGTAGTAAGCATGAACCGAGTCTTAGGAATTCCTGTTCAAAACAAGAGTGATCAAGAAAAATTTATAGTAGCAGAGTTCAATAAACAACGTGTTGTTTTCCATGTAGATAATGTCACGCAAATTCATCGTATCTCTTGGGATCAAATTGAAAAACCATCCGATATTTATCAAGGTAGTTCTTCCCATGTTATTGGAGTTATTAAAAGACAAGAAGAAATGATTCTATTAATAGATTTCGAGAAAATTATTGTCGATATTAATCCAGAATCAGGTATTAGTGTCGAGTCTGTGAAAAAGCTTGGTAAACGTGAGCGATCAGACAAAAAAATTGTAGTAGCAGAGGACTCCCCTTTACTTCGTAAACTATTACATGACACTTTGACGGAAGCTGGTTACGCAAACCTAGAATTTTTTGAGAATGGTTTAGATGCTATTAACTATTTAGACCAAATAACTAAAGTGACGAATGATATTGCTGAGCATGTACAAATCGTTGTAACAGATATCGAAATGCCTCAGATGGATGGTCACACATTGACTAAAAAGATAAAAGAGCATACTATTTTATCCAAGTTGCCTGTACTTATTTTCTCCAGTTTAATTACGGATGATCTTCGTCATAAAGGAGACCAAGTCGGAGCAGAGGACCAAATTAGTAAACCAGAAATAGCTGAGCTGGTCTTGAAAATCGACAAATTTATTTTGTAGGTTAGTCTATGGTTTATATTGAATAACGCAAAAAAACTAGCAAGGGGATTAGTTTCTTCCTGCTAGTTTTTTGTATAAAATTTCTTACCTGTCTAAATAGGATTTCATGGTACGTTTATAGTTTTCTTTCATATAGGACTTAGTACAAACAACAGGTTGCTTTGAAGGCTTTTTTACAATAAGTTGAGGACCAATATAATCGGTAAGTAACTGTTTAGCCATTTTTAAATTCATCTTTCGAATTGGATTTCGATATGAGTCGTCTAAATGCCCAAGGTGAGGGAGGTTCTTAAAATCTTCTTTTACCGGAATTATATGAAAATAGTAGTCGGCATACTGGATTAAGACAGAGGATTGTTGTTGACTATTTTTAGGGTTTCGTACGAAATGAAGACCAACTTTTTTTGCTTTATTTTCAGCTATTAACTTTTCAATCGTTAACTTCTTTAATTCGTATAGCGGTTTGTTGTCTATTGCTGTTTTCGCATGACGATTAACAGTATAAATTGCTGTTGCTATGCTTTTTTCATCAAATATAACGGACATATAATCCTCCTCGAAAGTTGCTCCATAATTATATCATACCAATTTTGTAGTTAATTGTGTACACAAACCAAAAGAATAGTGAAAAATAAATATATTTGAATAATTATCCTAAAGAAAGTAGTGAACAAACCGATAAAATGAAGTAAAGTTATCTATATATCAAGTACTTTTAAATAATCATTGGAGGACTATATGCATAATTCATCAAATAAAAATTTAGCTATCAGTGATTATTTAATAAAGATTATCGACGAAAACCCTTTGATTCTAGCATTTTTGTTGAAAAAAGAGGAACAAAATAAATTTTCCTTAATTTATGTAAATGATGCTGCTACTTCAATTTTAAATCCGTTAGATCAAAGTACATTAGAAGTAGTGTTGAACCAATTACAACCTATGCTTGTCAATAATGGTAAGTATAAGCTTTATCCAAATATACCTTTTACTATACATAAAAAGTTATTTACATATGATATAACCATTGTCCTATTAGAAGATGGAATAGAACCGATCTATAGTGTGACAATGAATGATAGGACGAACGAGGAGAAAGAAATAAGTATATTAAAAGGGTTTAAAGATAAATATCTGTCTCTTTTTAATAACAATTTGGACCCCGTCATATCAGTTTTTGAGAATGGAGAGATCCTCGATCTAAACGGTACTACTTCAAAAATTTTAGGGTATAATCCAAAAAACTTAGTAGGACAATCTATTGAAATCTTAATAGAAGAAAATTCGAGGAGAAATTTCCAGTTAATGATGAAACAAACATTAACAGGCTATCCTACAGAAATGCAAAGTTGCTTAATACAGCATGTTAAAGGGCATTATATACCGATGTATATAAAAGCTATCCCACTGGAAAAAAATAATATTGTGACTACTTTTCACTTAGTTCTGCGCGATACAACCGCAGAATCTGATGAACAAGAACAGCTATATTATCTTGCATATCATGATCACCTTACTGGCTTGTGGAATAGACGAGCATTGAAGGAACATTTACAAGATAATGTGGTGAATGCAATGTCAGGAACTGAAATTTCAGTAGTTAGGATAGATTTAGATCGATTTAAAATGATAAATGAATCACTTGGCTACAATTACGGTGATGAATTGCTCAAGAAAATTGCAGATCGACTTGGATTATATATTGATAAATCGAGTAATTTATATAGACAAAGTGGCGACGAATTTGTTTTTATAGTGGTTGGTAAATCTAGAGACGAGACTAGTGACTTTGCAGAGAATATATTATTAGAACTTTCTAAACCTTTATACTTAGACCATCAAGAATATTTCGTCACGGCTTCAATTGGGATTTCGATGTTCCCCTATGATGGGAAAAAAATGGATGAGTTACTTATCAAAGCAGATCAAGCATTATATATTGCTAAAGATAGAGGAAGGGCACATTACCGTTTCTATCAAGAACAAATGAACTTAGCTTTTCCTAATGATGCATTAATGGAATCACATTTAAGAAGAGCAATTGAGAAGGAAGAATTCTCTATCCATTACCAGCCACAAGTTAATCTAGTAACTGGTGAGATAAATTCATTTGAAGCATTACTTCGTTGGAATAATAGGAAGTTTGGATATGTATCACCTATGAATTTTATACCACTTGCAGAAGAATCAGGAATGATTATGCAAATAGGAGAATGGGTGCTAGAAGAAGTTTGTAAGCAGCTAAAGTATTGGCAAGAAAAAGGCTATCGCCCAGTTAGAATCGCAGTAAATATATCGCCAAAACAGTTTATCCAAGATAACTTCGCTAGAAAGATTAACGAAAAAATACAAAAGTATGGTATCAGTCCGAGTTCGTTAGAAGTGGAGATTACCGAGAGTGCTATGACCGATATGCAAGATACTTTTTCTACTTTAAAAGAACTGAAGGATATAGGAGTTGTTATTTCAATTGATGACTTCGGAACTGGTTATTCTTCACTAAGTTATTTAAAGAAATATCCTATTGATATTATTAAAATAGATCAATCTTTTATCAAAGATATGGAATTAGACGATAAAAATGCAGCTATTGCTAGAACTATTATCCAACTTGCGCACAACTTAGGGATGGAAGTAATTGCTGAGGGAGTGGAAAAGGATCGACAAGTAGAAATTCTCAAAGCGGCAAATTGCCAAAAAGCTCAGGGCTATTTGTTCAGTAAACCTGTCTCAATTGAACATATCAATGAATCTTATATGCAACGCACATAGCCGTAAATTCGTTTAGAGAATTTACGGCTTTTTTTTATTATCTATGATAATATAATGAGTGAATGTTCATTCAATTTAAAAGGGGTGTTTATATTGTTAAAAGAGAAGACGATAATAGTTACTGGTGGTTCAAACGGGATGGGAAAATACATGGCGATGAAATTTGTTTCAGAAGGAGCCAATGTAGTCATAACTGGCCGAGATTTAGAAAAGTTGAAGAGCGCTAAAAAGGAAATAGAAGCATATGGTAGTAATATAGCGTACTTCCAAATGGATGTTCGTGAGCCTGAGCATGTAGAAGCAATGATTCAATTTGCAGATCAAACATTTGGCCATATTGATGGTTTAGTTAATAATGCAGCGGGTAATTTTATAGTAGAAGCTGAAAAACTTTCCCCTAATGGTTGGAAAGCGGTAATTGATATCGTACTTAATGGTTCTTTCTATTGTTCAAGTGCTATTGGAAACTATTGGATTAGCAAGGGGAGTAAAGGTTCTATTTTAAATATGCTTGCTACATATGCATGGGGGGCAGGAGCAGGAGTTGTCCATTCAGCCGCTGCAAAAGCTGGGGTAATGTCGTTAACAAGAACTTTAGCGGTTGAATGGGGAAGTAAATATGGTATCCGTGTAAATGGTATAGCCCCAGGACCTATCGAACGTACTGGTGGAGCAGGAAAACTATGGGAATCTGAAGAAGCTGCGAAACGAACACTTCAATCAGTACCACTGGGCAGACTTGGAAAACCAGAGGAGATTGCAGAACTTGCAACATTTATATTATCCGACAAGGCTTCATATATGAATGGAGAGATTGTTACGTTAGATGGCGGGCAATGGTTGAATCCTAATCCTTTCTAACATAAAAGTAAGCGATTACATGGTTTTTTTATTCCTTTAATATGCTATGATAGTTACATAGGGTGTTTTCTTATGATGAAAGCAAACAAAGGAGTAGGATGCAATGATAACTGTGAGCAGCAAAGACTTTTTACAAATTCCTATTTTGGAATTCATTATTTCTGCAGAGAAGGTTGCACATGTACAATTAGGAAATAACGCAGAACATGCTTTACTTGTACTTACTAAAACTGGGTATTCTTCGATCCCAGTATTAGATGTAAAATATAGACTTCAGGGGTTAATAAGCTCTCAACAAATTACGGATGAAATTTTAGGATTAGAACATATTGAATATGAACGTTTACCAGATTTAAAAGTTGACGATATTATGAAAAAAGACATCGCGGTTATTCATGTAGATGAAAAATTTCAAAAAGGGTTGGATTTATTAGTAGATAACCCGTATATTTGTGTCGTAGATGACGAGAAGACCTTTTTGGGGATTTTAACAAGAAGAGTTATTTTAAAGCAAATGAAAAAGTATCTTTATCAAGCACAATAAAATTTTAAACAGTTAGAAGGGAAGGCCAATCCTAGTTGGCCTTCTTTTTTTAGGAAAGTATATATTTGAACATAGAGCTACAATGTCTCATCTGTCTCACTCATCCCGCCGAAGTGATACCCTTGAACTTATAGTACTGTACCGGGAGCTTCTATCCGTTTTTTCTTATAAGCGTATAAAGCTTAAAATAATCCTATCCGAAAAGAGGTAAGCAAATGGTAACAGACTTTTTAATAATTCGTACATTAGCTGAGGAACAAAATATGAGAAAAGCAGCGGAAAGACTGTTTTTGTCTCAACCGGCATTGTCTCTTAGGCTGCAAACAATTGAAAAAGAGTGGAATACTAAGCTTTTTTTGAGATCACAAAAAGGTCTAACGGTTACGCCAGAGGGGGAACTTGTCATTGAGTTTGCTAACCAGATGCTTCAACAAAGAGAAGAAGTATTTGAAGCAATTCAATCCTTATCATCGAAAGTACATGGGACATTGAAAATTGCATGTGCTTCGATCGTTGGACAAAATTGGCTGCCAAAAGTATTAAAAGACTTTGTACAAACTTATCCAGAAGCGAAAATCTCATTATTGACCGGATGGAGCTCAGAAATTGTGAAATCCATTTATGATGGCGAGGCGCAGATTGGCATAGTGCGTGGCCAATCTGACTGGAAGGGAAATAAGATTCACTTATTTAGAGATACTTTATATTTGGTGGACAAGGAGATGACGTCGATAGAGGAAGTGTTGACGACGGATAAGCCCTTTATTCAATTTAAAAGTGATTCTAACTACTACCAGGAAATTCAACAATGGTGGCAAAAACATTTTACGGTTAATCCGAAAAGGCAAATTATTGTCGATCAAATTGAAACTTGTAAGCAAATGGCGCTAAATGGAATAGGTTATGCAATTCTACCGTCGATCACTTTAACGGGTCATGAAGATGTCAACAAAATACCATTAACGAATAATGAAGAGCAATTTGAATTGACAAGAGATACATGGTTAATCGGCTATGATGCGGCTTTCAATTTACCCCAGGTTAATGCTTTTGTCGAAATTGTAAAAAAACATGCAAATAACTTTCAATAATGGAACCTAACTATACCATTAACGTACTAATACATATATAGACAAGGGGGGAAAAAGATGTATATTAAAAAGTTTATGGTGGTTATTTCAGCATTAATATTTTATTTAATATTTACGCCATCATTAGAAGCTTTAGCTGCGCCAGAACCTGAACTAAATGTAAAAGTAACAACTGGGTTTAATGGAAAAGCAAAATATGGGGAAGGATTACCTGTAACTCTAACCGTAGAAAACAAGGGAGATGCATTTTCAGGTGACATCGTCCTAGATTTAGCAGAATCCTATAGTTTAGGAAATGCCCAGTCTATTCCTTTTGAAATTGGCGCAGGGGAAACAAAAACTGTCCAAATTGCAGCAAGTGGGCTAGCGGAAGACTATATGTATTCTGGAAATAGTCTTCAGTTGATTCACTTTTTTGAAGGAGGATGGGAAAAAGGGAAATCCATTGCCTACAAAGGAAATAAGACGTTGAAACCAAATTTTTCAGACCCTGCAACGACTTTCTATTTAACATTGACGGAAAGTGCAGATCGCTTAAAGGTTCTCACTCAACTGAAACAACCAAATCAGGTGAACAACGAAATTATCCATGTAGCCCAGCAGAGTAACTTTACGTTACCTGATGAAGCGGTTGCTTGGGAAATGGCAGATTACATTATTATCGATGAGTTTGTAATTGCTGATTTAACTGAACAACAACAGCAAGCATTTATCGATTATGTATCGTCAGGCGGAATAATAGTAATTGGAGCCTCTGATAATGTAATAGGTGAGCTTGGAAATCTAGCTGACTATTTACCATTAAACTTACATACGACAACACAAAGTATTACTCCTCAGAATCTAAGTGCATTAACAGAGAGCTTGTTGACAAATGATTTAAAGTTATATGATGCGACTTTGAACAATGGGTCTACCCCACTAGTCCAACTCGATGGGATGATACTAGCTGGCAAGAAACAATTGGGAAGCGGAACAATCATCCAAACTACTTTTTCACTAGGGGATGCACCATTGGCAGATGATCCCGTTTATAATGACTTAATGTCTACTATATTGCAGTCAGTTCAAGTGAAAAATACACAAAGTATGTATGGTTATAATATGAAAGACGAGCTTGTATACAATCTAGGGGAAACGAATTCGTTATTTAGTTCCTTTAAGGTATCTACCCCACTAATGATTGGAATTGTCGTATTTTATATGATCATAATAGTTCCACTGTTATATATTATTTTGAAAAGAAAAGATAAGCGCGAGTATGCTTGGGGTATCATTCCTCTCACTGCAATAATTGCATCCCTTGCTATTTTTGGATACGGCGCCAAGGATCGAATAGCAAGGCCGCAAGTTCAGCAATCATCGTTTCTTCAAGTCAATGAAGATAAGAGCCTACAAGGATATTATGCTGAATCTATATTGAGTAACAAAGGTGGAAATTTCACTTTTGAAGCGCCAAATACTACTACGATGGTTGCAAAAAGAGGTACTAACTCATTAACAGGTCAAACTGCAAATGTGCATGAAAATGCTATTATGGAAAAACATGCAGCCAAGAGTGAACTGATCTTCCGTGATGTTGGTTATTGGTCTGTATCTTCCTTATTTGGGGAGACCCAATTGCAAGATGTAGGTAACTTTAATGTAGATTTAACAGTAGATTCTAGTAAAATACATGGTACAGTTCAAAGTAATTTTCCTTTTGGCTTAAAGGATGTTTCTATTTGGTCGGGTAGTAAGCTATATAAGTTAGGTGACATGGCTGCTGGAGAAAAAATAGAGATAAATAAGGATTTGGGTACCGTTATGTTAATGCCCATTTCTAACCCATACGCTAGTGCAAGCTATGGAACATATAATGCAAATCAAATGGATCTAATAACACAACGTAAGCAAGCACTTTATTCATCAAGTCTTATGTTAAATAATTCAAATTCAACACCTGCTATAACTGGTTTTGCAGAAGATAATATTCTTCCAGTTGAGTTGAAGGATAAAAAAGTGGAGCTTTCTGCCTTGCATTTAGTTATTCAACCTTTCACAGCTACTACTATTTTCTCAGGTGAATTTACACTCCCAGCTAATACGTTCTCAGTAGTTGTAAATACCGAGCAATTCGGTAAATACATGGAACCAGTCCAAGGCAATAACTTCGAGTGGTATTTAGATGATGGAGAATATAATATACACTGGAAAGTTCCAGACACACTTCCTTTAGATAAGGTGAATTGGACGCAGTTACAGATAGCGAATACAGATCGAAATTCTCATAATATTGAAATTTGGAACTTAGAAACAAAATCTTTTGAAGAGATTACAGAAAGTCGATTTACTTTAACTGAAAATATTAATACGTATATCGATCAATCAGGAGTAATCCAATACAAATTAATTAAAAAATCAGTACAAGGCGATCCATATACACGACTTCCAGAAGTGCGTATGAAGGGGGAAGTGAAGCAATGATAGAAATTAAAGGATTAACTAAAAAATACGGCTCATTTTTTGCACTTAATGATCTAAATTTAACGCTACAAGAAGGCACTGTATTTGGTTTCGTAGGTGCAAACGGAGCAGGGAAATCGACCACTTTTTCTATACTGGCTACATTACTGCAACCAACCTCTGGTGACGCCATTGTAAATGGCAAAAGTGTAAGGACAGATGCAAGTGAAGTACGTAAACAAATTGGTTATATGCCTGACTTTTTTGGAGTGTATGATCAGTTGAAAGCAAATGAATATTTAGATTTTTATGGCGCTAGTTATGGGATTTCTGAAGCGGAAAGAAAAGTATTAATTCCACAGTTGCTCGAACTAGTGAACTTGACTCATAAGCGTTATGAATATGTGGACTTACTTTCACGAGGGATGAAACAACGCTTATGCCTTGCACGAGCATTGATACATGATCCAAAGGTTCTTATATTGGATGAACCAGCTTCTGGACTTGATCCAAGAGCACGGGTAGAGATGAGAGATATTTTAAAGCAGCTAAAAGGAATGGGGAAAACGATTCTTATATCCTCCCATATATTACCGGAGTTAGCGGAAATGTGTGATGAAATAGGTGTAATAGATGGGGGAAGATTGATCGCGCATGGCTCCGTTGCAGATATCCAAGCTCAGCTTGCAGGAGAAAGACATATTACGGTGAAAGTAAAAGGATTATTAGAAAATGTTGCTACTTTTTTTGAAGAGGATCCTTTTGTCTCTTCTGTGGAATTACACACGGATAAAAATTCAGTGACCTTCAATTATCGAGGGACTGATGACGATCAAATCGATTTACTTAAAAAGGCAATGGACCATTCGATTAGAATTATTTCCTTCGCCGAGACAGAAACGGATCTTGAGGATGTATTTATGGAAATAACGAAAGGAGCGAAATAAATGAAGCAGGTGTTTTCTAACCCGGTATTGGTAAAGGAAATAAAGTTGCGCTTTCGTTCCCCAAAAAGTTTTGTAGGAATTCTATTTTATTTAATTGCTATGTGTATTTTTGTTTTTGGATTTATTTTACTAACAACTCAATTTACAGGAACTGGATATTTCCGTCCGGAAGAAAGCTTTTTTATGTTTGCAATGCTTACTTATATACAATTAGGTTTAATACTTTTCATCACTCCAGGCTTAACGGCAGGTGCTATTAGCTCAGAGCGGGAGAAACAAACATTGAATATATTATTAACGACCGCACAAACTTCTTTCCAAATTATTTCGGGCAAATTAACGTCATCTATTGCCTTTTTATTACTATTATTAATAGCGGGATTACCTATTTATAGTATGGTTTTCTTATTCGGTGGGGTGTCACCAGGTCAATTAGGAATTATATTTTTATTTTTCTTTTTAACGATGCTAGCTATTGGAAGTATTGGAATTATGTACTCGACCATCATTCGTAAGACGATTGTTTCTATGATTGCAACATATGGGACAATGATTTTCTTAAGTGCGGTGACGGGTTTTATTTATTTAGTAATTACAGGAATGAACAGCATGGTAGCTGGTTCGATAGCATCTTCCCCGTTGGGGCATTTCTTTGCGAGTATAAATCCGGTGGTCCTCGTCTTAACACTTATATCACCAGGGTCAGATACATTTATAACAGATACAACGAAGGTCGATTTCCCTATTTGGGCAGGCTACGCCATCTTCTATATTTGTATTACAGTAATATCAATTTTCATATCGGTGAAAAAATTACGAGTAAATATGAAACGGACAAAATAAGGAGGACAAATGGATGACTACTCCGAAAAAACTGATCAGATACGTTCAAAGGGCAAGAAATAGTCTAGCTATGGAGCATTATGTCAGAATGCTCCAAGCGGCCCTCTTTTATGGTTTTAGTGCCACTGCGCTTATCCTATTGGTATCTCGTTTATTTGTCTTTCCATATTTTTTAAGAACTTCCATCATTGTTGGAAGTTCTGTTTTTATAGGCACTTATCTTTATGCTTTTTGGAAAAGACCCTCAAGTGGAGAAGCAGTACAAAAGTTGGACGCATATTTTGTTGATAATTTACTTGTAAGTGCTTTAAGTTTTCTAGAGGGGAAATCTCTTCTTGCTAAAGGATTAATAGACAAAGCAGAAACAAACAGTGAGAGTGCTTTCCTTCTTTTTAAGAAGCGTGACAAAAAATACTTTAAACCCAAATGGATTATAGGGTTTGTTTTGGCTTTTGCAGCAGTTCTCAGTTTGTATGTATTCCCAGCTGCAACGCAATTAGAAGCTAAGGATTTGGAACAAGAGCAAGAGATTGTAAAGGAACTAAAGAAAGAAGTAAGTAAGCTTGAGAAAAAGGAATTGTCAAAGCCAGTAAAAAAAGAATTGAATGATCTTAAAGAAAAACTTAAAGATTTAGATATAGCAGAAGAAACTTTGCGTGAAGTGGTGAAAAAGCAAAAAGAATTAGCACTAAAAGAACAGAAGCTAGAAGAAAAGAAAAAGGTAGCCGAACAAGAAGGGACGTCTGAATCCTCTTTAAGTACCGAGGAGCAAAAAGAACTCGCTTCGTTAGAGGATATTAATAATGCACTAGCTAAAAGTGCATCAAATTCTCGCACTACACTAAGTAAGATGGGGAAATCTTTACCATACAGTGCTGGGGTAGCTCAAAATAATAGTTCGCAATCTTCAAGCAATAAAAATGGGCAGCAGGGAAAAAATCCACCTAATTCTGGCGCAGGACAAAGTCAAAGTCAAGGCCAAGGACAGGGCCAAGGACAAGGACAGGGACAAGGACAGGGACAAGGACAAGGACAAGGACAGGGACAAGGACAAGGACAAGGACAGGGACAAGGACAAGGACAGGGTCAAGGCCAAGGCCAAGGCCAAGGCCAAGGCCAAGGCCAAGGCCAAGGCCAGGGTCAAGGTCAAGGCCAAGGAACAGGGTCAGGCGCAGGTTTAGGTTCAGGAAGTAGAGATTTACTGTCTATACCTCCAAGGATTGGTGGAAACGGGAAAACTTCAGTCGATTCAGGTGGACTGGGAGACGGAAATTCTGCTAGTGAACAACCCGCGGATACTGCTATAACTCGCGGCTCATCAAGACCATATAAAGAGGTAGTTAATGATTATTCGGAGTCTTATATAAAAAGTTCCGAGCGCATGCAATTACCAGCTGACTTACAAAGAATCGTCCAAGATTACTTTTCATCAGTTGAAAAAAGAGAATAACGGAGGGGAAACATGACTTATACAACAGAAGACTATATGGATATGAGTAAGCGTTTAGATGATGTTCGAACGGAAATAGGTCAATTTATAGTTGGTCAAAAGGAGGCTGTTGAATTCTCCATTTATTGTGTGTTGGCTGATGGGCATGCCCTTCTCGAGGGATTACCCGGATTGGGTAAAACAATGCTCATACGGACAGTTTCGGAAGTGTTAGATTTATCCTTTTCACGTATTCAATTCACGCCTGATTTAATGCCATCTGATATAACTGGTACTAGTATGATTGAAAGATTAGAAAATGGTAAACAACAATTTACCTTTCAAAAGGGACCAATCTTTAGCCAAATGGTGTTAGCTGATGAGATAAATCGCGCCACACCTAAAACACAAAGTGCACTGTTAGAGGCTATGGGAGAAAAAACAGTTACCGTGCTCGGTGACACTAAACAAATGGACCGACCTTTCTTCGTCCTTGCAACGCAAAATCCAATTGAAATGGAAGGTACCTACCCTTTACCAGAAGCTCAAATGGATCGTTTTTTATGTAAAATATTAGTAGCATATCCTTCTAAAGCCGAGTTAATGGAAATAACAAAACGCACGACAGGTGGATTAACGATTCAACTGAATAAAGTAATGAACGCAGAAGAAATAGTGCGTGCACAGCAAATGGTAAAGGAAGTCCTTATAGCAGATGATATGTTGGAATATGCAGTAGATATTATTGCCGCAACGCATCCTGAGGAAGCAAGCATCCCAGAAATAACCCAATATGTTCAATATGGAAGTGGTCCTCGTGGATTACAAAGTCTCATAAAGTTAGCCAAAGCTAGAGCATTGGTTGCTGGGAGATATCATGTGTCGATAGCGGATATTAAAACAGTGGCTAAACCGGTATTGAGACATCGTTTATTACTCAATTATGAAGGGGAAGCGGAAGGTAAAACGGCAGATGCACTAATCGATCTTATCTTACAAACAGTAAAACAAGGACAAGTTGTATGAGTAGTGAACAATTAGTACCAAAGGATTGGGCAGGTAAGCTAAGTAGATTATCCATCTCAACTAAATCGAAACTCAGAGGCCAACATAAAGGCTCCCATCGATCTCAGCGTTTTGGTGCATCTCTAGATTTTTCGGATTTTCGTGAATACTCGCCAGGTGATGATGTACGGCAAATAGATTGGAATGTTTATGCACGTACAGACAAGTATTTTATTAAACGTTTTTTAGACGAACAAGAAATGCGAGTGCATATCTTACTTGATACGACTAAGTCTATGGGAGATTCACTGAAATGGAACTTTGCTAAGCAATTAGCTGCTTCTTTAGGAATTCTTGTATTACAGAGAGATGATCGTTTATCTTTTTCAGCTGTTAATGAAGACAAAAAGCCGCCCTTTAGAAGAAAGGGTGCAACCTACCGAAAAGCGTTCGTTCAAACTATTTCTGACATAGACAAACCAGCAATGACTTCCACTTTTACAGATAATGCACTTCCTTTTTTACCGAAAGACAGTACTGTATTGTTTGTGATTACAGATTGCTTAGAAAGTATTGCTTCATGGGAACGATTTCTACAGAAATTGCCAAAATTCGCTGGTGATATTCGAATATTACAAGTAGTTACTGATGAGGAGCTCGCTCCATCATACGGTGGGGATGTTCAATTAGAAGATATTGAAACGTTGGAACAAGTAAATGTCTCTATTTCCTCCAGAGTACTTGAATCATTTCATCGAGAAAGAAAAGAGCATCAACAACAATTAGAACTACTTTGTCATAAGTTTGGTATTAAAATACTGCAGGTAAATGCAGATGAAGGAATATCACATACAATGTTTCAACAATTATTAAGAGCAAACTGGGTGCAATGAGGTGAATAGGTTTGGGTATTAATCAGTTAATATATTCTTGGACAGCCATTTTCCCAATTGCTGTGCTTTTATATTATTTTTTTCGAAAAAAATATGTAAAAAAATCTGTTTCCTCTACACTGTTTTGGCAGGAGGCAATGAAAGAAACAAAGGCATCCCCATATTTACAACATTTGCAGCGGAATGCTTTGTTTTATTTACAAATGCTCGCCATGCTTTTGCTTGTTCTAGCATTACTTCAACCTTATTGGAAAACAAAATCGATTGCTGGGGAACAGATTGTGTTTGTCGTAGATACTTCTGCAACGATGAAAGTAAATGTAAATAACGCTACTTCTCTTTTTGAACAGCATAGAAGTAAAATGCTTGAGTTAGTCGAGGAATTATCGGGTAAGCCCTTAACATTAATCACAACGGGAAATGAGCCAGTTGTCCTATTGAGGAAAGAAAAGAATACAGAGCAAATGATTAAAGAGATAAATAAACTAGAGATAAGCTATGAAGCAGAAAATATGTCAAAGTCTCTTGATTTTACCCAATCCTTTTTTCAAGATAAAGCAACCTCTGTGTATATTTTTACAGATGATTTAGAAAGGCAATCTCTTCCGTTGCAACATGAAAATGTAAGCTGGAATGTGGAAGCTTTAACAACTGAGGTTACCAATGCATCTATTAAAAGATTTGGTGCAACAGAAACAGCAAATGGAATTTCAACACTAGTTCAAATTGAAAATCAATCAGAAAAAGAGAGTACAACAGAGCTGACGATATCCAATGAAGAGAAAATATTAGTAACGGAAGTTGTCAATTTACCGCCAAAAGAAACGATTACATTATCTTTTGATGAACTAGTCAATTCAAGTTATTTAAAAGCAAATATAGACATCCAAGATTCTTACCTTTTAGATAATGAAAATATTATATTCATGCAGGATCAATTGTCTAATGTTTTCATAGATAGCACCATTCATTCGCTAGTTCGAACTGCTTTTCAGTCATTAGACATTAAGGTGAGTAGTGTTCCTCCAGAGCAAGTTGGTTTGTTAAAGGATGAAGGTATGATGGTCACCAATCAGTTTGGCGTAAATATAGAGGATGAAAGGCCAATCTTATATATAGGCAGGAACGATGCTATACCAAAGGAAGTAAATGGAAACGTTCAGACAACTGAATCTCCATTATTTGCTTTTGCTGATTTAAAGGACATATATGTGAGTTCAGTGTATCCGCCTATAGAGGGCTATACTACTATTGCTTCTGTAGGGGATGATCCATTCATCCAAACCTCACCATCTGGAAATATTATTATCCTTGCAGATATTCAAATGACAGATTGGCCACTGAGTCCTACGTTTCCACTATTTATGTGGAGTGTAAAGGAGCAACTTTCATCAGGAAGTGATTATTTAGGAACATTCACTCCTAACGAGAGAAAGCCTTTATCTCTTGGTGCTTTGGACGAGTGGGAAATTTATACGATGAATGATGAATATGAGTATGCTATTGAAAATGGTGGGAAGTTCGTAGCACCACATAAACCAGGCTTATATGTTCTACGTACGAAAGATGCTGAGAAGAATCTTTCTGTCATATTGCCTCAAGAGGAAAAAGTAATTGAAAAAGGTACTTCATATAAAGTGAATGGACAACAGATGAATGCTGAGGAAGACTATCAAGCCAATTCCTTTGTTCCATTTATATTAATACTACTAATTTTACTATTTGTAATAGAGTGGGAGGTGCAAAGAAGACGTGGATTTACGAGTTGACCAACCACTTTGGCTTTTACTATTAATTCCTATTGGTTTTTATTTTCTTTGGACTTGGCGAAAAGATAAGAAAATCTTTAAGCGAGAGGGGAAAGTAGTCTTTAGTATACGGATACTGGCTATTCTGTGCTTAATATTAGGAATTACTAATCCCTATCTTTTGTTACCTGTCAAAGAAGAGCAGGTTCTGTTTTTGGTAGATCGCTCTGCTTCTCTACAAGGAACTGACAAACAAATAACGGAGTGGGTAGAGGAAAGTTTAAAGTCTAAAAAAATGACCCATTTAGTAGGTGTTTATACATTTGCAGAGAATTTTCAAACGGAAGTAGCGCTAACAACGGGAGAAGTGAATTTACCAGTTTTCACTCCTATGTCAGATCCAAGTAATACAGATTTAGCGAAAGCCCTGCAGCTTTCAACAGGTATTATTGAGCCAAACAAAGCTACAAGAATTGTCCTCTTTACAGATGGGATAGAAACAATTGGATCTGTTAGTGATGAAATTGTGAAAATCGCAGGAGGGAATGTCACGATAGATGTTGTTCAAATGGCTCGTCTGTCATCGGAAGATGTCGCTATAACTTCCTTTGAGACGCCGCCTGTGGCTTTTGAAGGAGAACAGCAACAATTAAATGTTACCCTTGATGCCACAAGTGAAGCAGTGGCCGAGTTACTTCTATATCAAAATGATCAGCTACTCACGCGCGAACAAATAAATGTAGAACCTGGCACTAATACGTATACATTTAGAAATGCATCTAAGGGCGAAGGATTACTTAAATATGAAGTACAAGTTGTGCTGGCTGAGGATGGACTAATAGAGAATAACAAGTTGACAAGTGTCACAAATGTAGAGAGTTCTCCACGACTTCTAATAGTTACGCATGACGGTAATTCTTCTAATATTGCCACAGTCATTGATCAACAAGCGATTACAACGGATGTTATAGATGCAGGTGTCCTGCCTTTTGATTTATCAAATTATTTATCATATGATGCGATTATATTTGATAATGTACCTGGTCATGTCGTCGGTGAACAGAAGATGATGGTTATTGAACAGGCTGTGAAAAACTTTGGTGTGGGTTTTATGATGGTCGGAGGGAAAAACAGCTTTGGCTTAGGAGGCTATTTTAAGAGTCCTATTGAGCGATTATTACCAGTGGAGATGGAGATAAAAGGAAAGCAACAACTGCCTTCACTGGGGTTAATTATCGTTATGGATAGGTCAGGTAGTATGAGTGGAACAAAATTAGAATATGCGAAGGAAGCAGCAGCGCGTTCTGTAGAAATGCTTCGAGAAGGAGATACACTCGGATTTATCGCTTTTGATGATCGACCATGGGAAATAATTGATACTGCTCCATTGAATGACCAAGAAACAGCTGTAGAAAGCATACTATCTGTAGGGACAGGCGGAGGAACAGAAATTTATACGAGCTTAGCGCTAGCATACGAAAATTTATCACCTCTTAAACTTCAGCGAAAACATATTATCTTGTTGACAGATGGTCAGTCAGCTACCAACAATGACTATCAAACGTTGATAGAAGGTGGTAAAGAGGGATTAATAACAGTCTCCACTGTTGCAGTTGGGCAAGATGCGGATAGATCTTTACTAGAAAGTTTAGCAGAAATGGGAGGGGGCACGTTCTACGATGTCCAAGATGAATCTACTATTCCTGCTATAATGTCCACCGAGACAGCAATGATCTCAAGAACCTATATTGAAGATAATCCGTTCTATCCCACTATTTTTGGAGATGCTGCATGGACAAGTTTGTTTGCAGAAGGAGTTCCTCAAATGAATGCCTATATTGCCACAACACCTAAACAAACAGCTTCCGTTGTTGTTGAAAGTGAAAAAAAGGATCCGGTATTAGCTGAATGGATGTATGGACTCGGTCGCACAATTGCTTTTACATCGGATTCCACTGGTGAATGGAGTGGTGACCTAGCGAGATGGGCTAATTGGGGAGATTTTTGGAATACAGCAGTCTCCAGGTTATTACCAGCATATAGTGAGGTGCCTTTTTCTATTCAAAAGTCCTCGGATGAATCCTTTACTGTTACAGATCCGTCAGGAAAGTCATCATTTTTGGACGTAGCAGTTGTCAATGAAAAAGGCGAAGAGGTTTCTGTTACATCTGAAGCAATTGCACCAGGTAAAGCAAGGGTAACAATAGATAGTGAACCAGGATTAGTGTTTTTCCGAATTTCCAATGAACAAGATGCTGTTTACCAGGCAGGTATTTCCGTTCCTTATAGCGAGGAATACAAAATACAAAAGCCGAATACAGCAATTCTGGAAATGATTACAAGTAGAACAAATGGAAAGATACTAACTGAACCATCTGAAGCTTTCCGAGAAATGGAACTCTCTAGTTCAGAGAAACAATCTATTCAACAGTCTCTTCTATTGTTAGCTATCTTCTTGTTCTTTATCGATATTACAATAAGAAGATTTGGTTTCCACCTATTGCTTTCTCCGTTCAAAAGATCTGGCAAAAAAGCGGAACCAGTAAATACGACTACAACCTACGTGGGGAAACTAGTTAGAGAAAAGAAAAAGAGATAAGGCATAAAATTACCAAAAAAGGATGCTTGATGGTTGTGACAGAAGTCATAATCATCAAGCATCCTTAAAATTTCACTCGGAAATCATACAGTAAAAACGTCTTAATAAATTTCACTTCCGAGAAAGAGTATTGATAAGTTAATTCAAAATTAAATTATCGGTTTTTTTCTTTTAATCCATATAAGTGTGATAGCCCACGAAGCTAGTAGTATGATAGATCCTACAATGAACGGATAGCTTATATTAATATCAAAAAACATCCCTGCTAGCGCTGGTCCAATCATACTTCCTAAACTCATATAAGCATTATTCATACCAGCAGCAAATCCTTGCTCATTACCAGCCATTTTAGAAATTACTGTATTTACTGCTGGTCGGATGAGTGTAGTTGCAGTAGAGAAGATAGATGCGACAAGCAATACAAGTGCAAAGCCGTCTACTACAAAGAATAGTAGAAAAGCTATTGCAGCTACAACCAAATTGACTAAGATAACATTTAATTCGCCAAAACGTTTAAATAGTTTCTCCACTACTAACGTTTGCACGATGACACCTATAAACCCACCAACTGTTAAGACAACAGCAATATCCTGTGGAGTATAATTATACTTATGATCTACATATAATGAGAACGTCGTTTGGAAGTTTGCTATTCCAAAAGTGAAAACAAAAATTATGATTAACATCATGAAGTAAGGTGTCTTCACTGAATTTTTCATCTGTGTGATGATGTTTTCGCGCTTTTTAGGCTCCGACGGTATTTCGGAAACAGTATTTTTAATATCGGGTAGAATGATTAAAGATATTATTCCTGCAATCAAAGCTGCTAAAGATGCCATGTAAAATGGGAACGATAAGCTTACACTTGCTAAAAATCCTCCAAGCGCTGGTCCAATCATAAAGCCTAGTGACATAGAAGCTCCTAAGAATCCCATTCCTTTCCCACGCTCTTCTAATGTAGTAATATCTGCAACAAATGCCATAGTGGCTGGTATTAAAAAGGCTCCCCCAATACCACTTATAAATCGTGCAGCATACAACATCCATTCATATGTAGCTAACCCAAACCATAATTGAGATGCCGAAAAAATGACCAATCCTACAATAATTAGTTTTTTTCGTCCCAGTTTATCAGATAGGTCACCTGCAAGTGGGGAAAATAGAAACTGACCTAATGCAAAGGAAGCTATAATAAATCCGAGAGCTTGACCTGCAACACCAAAGGTTTCTAGGTATTGAGGCATTACTGGAATTACTAATCCTATCCCCGACATAGCAATAAACATATTGAACATTAAAATATATAAGGCCGAACTATTTGTTTTCTTCGCCATAATACTCCTGCTTTCTGTAATTACTTTTATGCGTCTATAGATTCTACCATATTCCTAAAAGAATAAAAACTTTCGAGTAACGAATTATATAATATTTAACATAAAAAAAAACGAGAAAAAAGACGCCCAATCCTCTAAAAATATGCCGTTGATTTTCGCTGCGAGCGGACGCTTTCCGTGGGCACGACTTCAGCCGATTCCCTCGCTCCGCTCCCCCCGCGGAAAGCGGCCACTGAAATAGAAACCAGTAGTATTATTCATTCATTCTCTCTTTCAATCATTAAAATAGTGTATATGGTAATTTATTATATACTTTCTACGCAATAAAAAGAGTCGTCACTATGACGACTCTCCCATTTAGTTAGCACTCATTTTAAATTCTAAGAATAGCTCGTTATATTTACCAAGCATTTCAAGACCTAGGTTTTTATATACTTCTAGATTTTCTCTAGCTTCTTCTAAGGGATAGAATCGCTCATCAGAAGTTACTTCTTCATCCATTAACTCAATTGCTGCGGTATTAGGAATGGAATATCCAACATAATCTGCATTTTGTGCGGCAACTTCTGCATCTAACATAAAGTTGATAAACTCATGAGCACCTTCCACATTTGCAGCAGTTTTAGGTATAACCATATTATCGAACCAAAGATTCGATCCCTCTTCAGGGACTGAATAATCTAATCCTTCGTTTTCCCACATCATATCAGCTGCTTGCCCAGAGAAAGTAATAGCTACGGAAGCTTCTTCATTTATCATTAGCTGAGTTACTTCATCTCCGATAATTGCTTTTACATTTGGAGTCAATTCCTTCAGTTTCGCCGTAGCTTCCAGCAATTCTTTTTCATCCGTAGAGTTAAGGGAATAACCGAGACTATTTAATCCCATCCCAATAATTTCACGTGCACCATCTACTAGTAACACTTCACCTTCTAAAGATGGGTCCCAAAGTGATTCCCAGCTATCAAAGGTCTGTCCGTCTAGAAGAGAAGGATTGAACACAACTCCAACTGTTCCCCAGAAATAAGGAATGGAGTATTTATTTTTAGGGTCAAATGCTAAGTCTAAAAAGTATGGATCAATATTGCTTAGATTCGGAATCTTAGAATGATCAATTTCTTGTAATAGGTCATTTTCTTTCATCTTTTCAATTGCGTACTCTGAAGGTACCGCAATATCATAAGAAGTTCCGCCTTGTTCTATTTTTGTCATCATTGCTTCATTGGAGTCAAATGTTTCGTACACAACACGATAACCTGATTCTTCTTCAAATTGAGAGATCAAATCGGGATCGATATATTCACCCCAGTTAAAGATAGTTAATGTATCACTACTGGCATTGCCAGAGCTTTGGTTTAAATATTTATTGACACCAAACAAAATGATACAAACGACAACAATGGCTATAGCTGCTCTTGTTATTTCTTTCATTTTCGAACCCCCATTCCGACAGGGTTTTTCCCGCGTTGGCTAACAAAATAATACCCAACCACGAGAACTAGTGTCACTATAAATATGATTCCCGATAAAGCATTAATCGTTAACGTAATACCAGTTCTTGCCATCGAGTAAATTTCAACTGAAAGTGTGCTAAAGCCATTTCCTGTAACAAAGAAAGTAACTGCGAAATCATCAAGAGAATATGTTAAGGCCATAAAAAATCCTGCGAAGATTCCAGGTTTAACAAAAGGGATAATTACGCGTGTCAGAATATCACGTTTGGATGCGCCAAGATCTGCTGCTGCATCAATGAGTGTACTATTCATGTCTTGCAGCTTCGGTAATACCATTAATACAACAATGGGTATACTAAATGCAATATGAGAAATTAATACGGATGCAAATCCAAGTTTTACCCCAATAGCTGTAAATAGTATTAGGAACGATGCACCAATAACAACATCGGGACTTACTATTAATACATTATTTAAAGAAAGGATAGATCTGCGCAGTGATTTGTTTCGCATAAATACAATGCCGATTGAACCAAATACACCAACTATTGTTGCTATTAATGCAGAAAGTAAAGCAACAATTACTGTATTGAGAAGTATCATGATCAAACGAGTATCTGAAAAGACAGCAGAATAATGTTCCCAAGTAAATGATTCAAAATTATTCATATTTCCACCACTATTAAACGAGTAAAAAATCAGATATAAGATAGGCGTATATAAAACGATAAATACAAGGGCTAAGTAAAACTTCGCTGACTTACTTGTTTTTTCCATTTGCATAAGCCCCCTTATCACGTTGACCAGTAATGATCATTATAATTACCATAAAGATGATTAAGAAAACGGCGATTGTAGAACCCATTCCCCAGTTTTGGGTAACTAAGAATTGCTGCTCAATAGCTGTACCCAAAGTAATAACTTTGTTCCCCGCGATTAATCGAGTAATCATGAATAGCGAAAGGGAAGGGATAAATACAGCTTGAATTCCAGCTTTTACCCCATTAATAGTTAATGGTAGAATCACCTTTGAAAATGTCGTCCAGCTAGATGCACCTAAATCTCGACTAGCATCCATTAAGGAAGGATTTAACTTATCCAATGAATTAAAAATAGGTAAAATCATAAATGGGATAAATATATAGACTGATACAAAAACGAAACTAAAATCTGTAAATAAAATTTGTGTTTCTTCCAACCCAAATACATTTAGAAATGCATTTACAGGCCCATATAAACCAAAAATCCCGATAAAAGCATAAGTTTTCAATAATAAATTTATCCAAGAGGGAATGATGATTAACAGCAACCAAAGCTGTTTATGTCGTGTTTTTGTTAGCAAATATGCTGTTGGATATGCAATAAGTAAAGTAAAAAAAGTTATAAGAAATGCATACCAAAACGAACTCAAGGTTAACTTTAAGTAAACTGAAGTAAAAAAGTTTTGATAATTATCTAAAGTGAAGTTTCCACTTAAATCGAAAAAGGAATAATATGCAATTAAAGCAATGGGAGCAACAACAAATAATACAATCCACACATAATAAGGTATTAAATAAAATGCTTTGGTAGTTTTAGTATGCATATGCGTCTTCTCCATAAGACTCGAGACGTTTGTCAAATTCTTCTTCTGTTTCATTTAAACGCATAACGTGAATAGCCTCCGGGTCGAAATCTAAACCAATAGAAGCACCAACGTCTGCTTTTTTCGTAGAATGTACTAGCCATTCATTTCCCTCATCATCGTAAGTAGAAAGTTCATAGTGAACTCCTCTAAATAATTGTGTATCTACTTTTACCTTCATTTTCCCTTTGTCAACAGCTGTTATTTCTAAATCTTCTGGGCGAATGACGATATCTACTTTTTCGTTTGGATTTAGTCCTTGATCCACACATTCAAACTCTTTGTCACCAATTTTTACGCGGAAATCAGCGACCATTGTACCAGAAACAATATTTGACTCTCCGATAAAGTCAGCTACATAGCGATTAATCGGCTCATCATATATATCCATTGGAGTACCACTTTGTTCAATTTCGCCTTCATTTAACACGAAAATTTCATCAGACATTGCCAATGCTTCTTCTTGGTCATGTGTTACGAATATAAAAGTTTTGCCAAGTCTTTGTTGAAGCTCACGTAACTCATATTGCATTTCAGAACGTAATTTTAAATCTAATGCAGAAAGGGGCTCGTCTAATAGAATGATTTCAGGATCATTTACAATGGCACGTGCAATTGCTACACGTTGTCTTTGTCCGCCTGACATTTCAGCAATTTCTCTTTTTTCATAACCTACTAAGTTAACAAATTTCAAAGCTTCTATTACTTTTTGTTCTATTACTTTTTTGCCAAGCTTTTTAATGCGAAGACCGAATGCTACATTTTCAAATACATTTAAATGGGGAAATAACGCATAATCTTGAAATACTGTATTTACCTGTCTTTCATTGGCGGGGACATTATTAATGAGTTTGCCGTTAAAGTAAATACTTCCACTTGTAGGTTGCATAAAACCAGCGATTAAACGTAAAATTGTTGTTTTCCCACAACCAGATGGACCTAGTAAAGTATAAAATTTCCCTCGCTCTAACTCTAAGTTGATATTTTTTAATACGGTCGTTTCTGCATCATATGATTTTGTCACATTTTCAAAACGAATAATAGTATTGTCAGACATAATATACCTCCATTGTTATTTAAGTATCTTACAAATAAGAATTGTTAACGACATAGATTACCTTTGAAATTTCTTCCGCTGCATTTTGTAGAAGATGATTATCAGAAGCATCAAAATAAAGTGATTCACCAGCTGTAGCTATATAGTTTTGTTTACCTATAGTGAGTGTCACTTTCCCTTGTAGCACGTATATGAAAGTCTCGGAAAGAGAAGGTTCGAATTGTTTAAATTGTCCCCCAATATCCAATGAAATTAGTACTGGCTCCATTTCATTTTCATTGGATTCTGAAATTAGCCAATGAAGCTTGTACTTTTTTTCATCATCCAAGTAAATAGTCTGTTCTTCTTTCGGGTAGTACACTTTCGTTCGAGAATGATCATCGTCATCAAAAAAATCTTTTGGCTTGGAACCTAGGACGTTTAAGATTGAAAACAACGTTTCGATAGAAGGAGAGTTTATATCTCTTTCCAATTGAGATATAAAACCTTTACTTAAATCGGTTCTTTCACCTAATTCTTCTTGTGTCAGACCTTTTTTTAAGCGCAACTGTTTAATTTTTTTCCCGATTTGCATATTTTTAGGCTCCTTCGGAAATAAACTAGTATTTTTCAGACAAAGTTTATTTTAACACAACTTAAAGTTTACTTTAACAATTTATTTGAGGAATATCAAAATTTTTTTCTTTAACAGAACAAACGCTATTTTTGAAGAATGCATATACTAATGAATGCTGAAAGAAAGAAGGGATATAGGCAGTGAAGTTACGTACTAAATTACCGTCATTTCCAATGGATCCGAGATGGATAAATGGACAGATAAACAATGACAGACTAATAGGGGAAAAGCCCGTCCTAGTTTACTTTTGGTCAGTGAGCTGTTCATTATGTGGAGGAGCATATAATAACGTTAGATTGTGGAAAGAAAAATATAAGGAAAATTTTCATGTAGTAGGCATTCATATGCCAAGATCTAGAGATGACTTATTCGAGAAGCCTATTCTAGATGCAATTCAACGAGGAAGGATGAAGGATTCTATTTATTTGGATCATGAACTAATCGTGACTAATCAATTTCAAAATCGAGTAGTTCCATCTTTTTATTTGTTTGATAAGAAAGGACTATTAAGGCATATGCAAGCAGGCGAAAAAGGGATGATGATGTTAGAAAAAAGGCTGCTTATGCTTATTAATGAAAACATAAAATAATGATTAAATTCTCTATCAATTAAAGGATTGGATATGTTAAACTTATCGCATTAGATATGTAGGAGGCATTTAGGATGCACAAAGAATTTGTTGTAGTCGGTTTAGGTAGATTCGGTGGTAGTATTGTCAGAGAGCTGATTGATCAAGGAGCAGATGTTATGGCAATTGATATAGCATCTGAACGTGTAGATGAGTTTGCGACCATTGCCACTCAGGCGGTAGTTGCTGATACAACAGACGAAGCTGTGCTGAAATCATTGGGTATTCGAAATTTTGAACATGTTATTGTTGCTATTGGAGACGATATTCAATCTAGTATTTTGACTACTTTAATGCTAAAAGAGATTGGCGTTAAGAAAATTACAGTCAAAGCACAAAATGATTACCATGAAAAGGTATTAAGAAAGATTGGAGCAGATCAGGTAGTACATCCTGAAAGAGATATGGGTATTAGAATTGCAAACAATATTCTTTCCAACAATGTATTAGATTACCTTGAACTTTCTGATGAACATTCTATTATGGAAATAAGAGTCAATGAGAAAATAGCAAGTAAATCACTTATTGACTTAGATATCCGTGCAAAATATGGCATTAATATTGTGGCGATTAAACGAGGGAATAATATTATAGTTTCTCCACAGGCAGATGAAAATCTAATACTTAATGATGTGTTAATCATTATTGGAGCGGACGTGGATATTATACGTTTTGAAAAGAAAGTTTTATCTTAAAAAAAGTATAAGTTATATAAAAGAGACTGTTTGTGACTCATGTCATAAACAGTCTCTTTATGTATTAGTGAACTAAGTGTAAACCGAACTCATAATTACTATTTCTCGTGAAATACTAGGTTTACGAGGAGGTGTGAAATGTCCAAAAAACCGGTTAGTACCAATAAGGAAGATGGTCACTTAGCATGGTGGCAACTATCTCTTATCGGAGTAGGATGTATTATTGGCACAGGATTTTTCTTAGCTTCTAGCATAGCCATCCAAATGACTGGTCCTTCGGTTATATTGGCTTTCACTATGGCAGCTTGTGCTACCTATATTGTGTTTGAGGCACTTGCTAAAATGTCAGCGAATGATCCACAAAAAGGATCATTTCGAACTTATGCCAAAAAAGCTTATGGACGTTGGGCGGGATTTAGTAGTGGGTGGGTTTACTGGTGTTCTGAAATATTGATCATTGGTAGTCAATTGACAGCGATATCTCTGTTAACCAAACTTTGGTTTCCAAAAGTAGCTCTATGGATATTTGCATTAATTTATGCAATTTGCGGATTGTTAGTGTTATTCATAGGAGCAAAGGCATTTGGAAAACTAGAAAGTGTATTCGCAGTGATGAAAATTGCTGCTATTTTTATGTTCATCATCATTGCAGTTTTGGCATTGACTGGAGTAATAGATGGCAACCCTAAAGATAATATTCCAAGTACATTAGAAGGTTTCTTTCCGAAAGGAATTTTAGGTTTTTGGAGTGCTCTTCTATTTGCATTTTATGCACACGGTGGAATTGAAGTAATGGGTGTCATGGCTATTTATCTGAAAAAGAAAGAAGATGCACCAAAATCGGGTAAGGTCATGTTAGGATTACTTGGTATAATCTATGTCACGTCTCTTATTTTGGCGTTATTATTAATGCCATATACTAAATTTAAGGATGACAAGAGCCCATTTGTTACAGCATTATCCGGTTTTAATCTGGATTTTTTTCCTCATGTTTTTACAGCTGCTATTATAATTGCGGGTTTTTCAACTATGTCAGCGTCCCTATTCTCAGTAACGACAATCCTTACTACCTTATCTGAAGAGGGGGATGCACCAGCCATATTTAGTAAGCAAACGAAAAAGAAGTTTAAGACGCCTTTACCAGCAATAGCTCTAACTTCTGTAGGTCTTATTCTTTCGATAGTTACTTCCTTGTTGCTACCAGATAAAGTTTATCAGTATATAACTACTGCAGCCGCATTGATGTTGCTTTATAATTGGCTGTTTATCTTAGCTATGTATCACAGGCTAGTGGACACAACGAAAGCTGATAAAGTAAAAAGAGTAATCGGTATTATTCTTGTTTCGGCAGCTGTCAGTGGGGCGCTTTATCATTCAACTAGTCGACCAGGTTTCTTCATCAGCCTCATATTCCTATCAATTATCGCGATCATCGTATTATTTTTACGCAAAAAGTGGAAAAAAGAAGAGGTTTAAAAAAGTAATTGATAAGCTTGAATGCCAAAATAAATTCCGAAACCAAGCATGGACAAAGAGGAAATGATAGAAATGATCACTAAAAATTTATTGGAAAGAAATTTCCGTGCACCACTAGATAGGAAAGCCGTAAAAGTATCCCATAAAATAATACCCCCAATAATTGCAAAGCTATATAAAATGAGTTGACTATCCGTAATTTGTTGAGAGGCTTCAGCTAGTACTGAACCAAATATTCCTAACCAGAAAAGAATGCTTAAAGGGTTTAGCAAAGACAAAAGAAATCCTGAAGATAATGACTGTCTAAATCTAATTCTTTTTTCTTTATGGAAATTTAACTTAATCTTATGGAGCGTTAGTAGACTTTCTATCCCGGTGTAAATTAGAACAAAGCATCCAAAGGACCTTAGAAATATTTTGATATATGGAGAATCAACAAATTGTCCCACTCCAAAATAGACTAACACCATATATAAAATATCAGCCAACAAAGCACCAAAGCCAAAAATCCATGCATGAAAGAATCCGTTCTTTATACCTGTATTTAATTGTGCCGCATTGACAGGTCCCACGGGTGCCGCTAAGGATATACCTAAAAAAATATAAGTAAATATTGAGTTCATACTAGATGCCTCCATTGGAATGATATCCATGTATGATATTCAAAAGAGGGAACATGTACAACTAACTTTTAGGTAAAAAAAATAACCTCAGAATTTTAGATTCTGAGGTTATTACTTATACTTCCATAATAATCGGAAGTATCATTGGACGACGTTTCGTCTTTTCATATAAATAAGGACTTAGAACGTCTATAATTTCATTTTTTAGTTCAGACCATTCAGTCTCTTTACTTTGAATAGTGTATCGTAAATGTTTATTCAACATTTGTTGTGCCTCATTAATCATTGTTCCTGATTCACGCATATAAACGAAACCACGAGAGATAATATCAGGACCTGATACAATTTTTTTCTTCTCCATATCAGCACTTACTACAACAATAACTAAGCCTTCCTCTGATAAGACACGACGATCACGAAGAACAATATTACCAATATCTCCAATTCCACTTCCGTCAATATAAATATCGCCAGAAGGAATTCGGCCAGCAACATGTGCCTCATCCGCACTCAAGGCTAGTACTTCTCCGTTTTCCATAATAAAGGTATTATCCGGATCTACATCGCAATCTACTGCTAATTCAGTATGAATCTTCAGCATTCGATACTCTCCGTGAATAGGCATGAAGAACTTAGGCTTCATAAGACGAAGCATAAGCTTATTCTCTTCTTGTGAACCATGCCCGGAAGTGTGAATATTGTTTAATGAACCGTGGATTACTTCTGCTCCTGCACGGAATAGTAAGTTAATCGTACGATTGACACTTGCTCTATTTCCAGGGATAGGTGAAGAAGAAAATACTACTGTATCTCCAGGTTGAATTTGAATTTGTCGATGTGTACCGTTAGCGATACGAGATAATGCTGCCATCGGTTCCCCTTGACTACCTGTACAAAGTATAAGTACTTCGTTCGCTGGTAATCGGTTCAATGCGCTTACATCCACAAACGTTTCTTTTGGAGCTGTAATATAACCAAGTTCACGACCGATTGTCATAGCATTATCCATGCTTCGACCAAAGACAGCAATTTTACGTCCGTGAAGAACAGCTGCGTCGGTTACTTGTTGAAGTCTATGAATATTAGATGCAAAAGTAGCAAAGATAATACGACCATCTACCTTACGGAAAATAGAATCCATGCTTTCTCCGACTTTACGCTCTGACATTGTAAAATTAGGGATTTCTGCATTTGTACTATCTGATAGTAAGCATAGCACTCCATCTTTTCCGATTTCAGCCATTTTTGTTAAGTTTGCTGGTTCACCTACAGGTGTGAAATCAAATTTAAAGTCACCCGTATGCACAATATTGCCGGGTGGTGTTTTTACCACTATCCCAAATGCATCTGGAATACTATGTGTTGTACGATAGAAACTTACAGAAGTTTTTCTGAACTTGATAACATCTTCTTCTTGAATAACGATCATTTTTGTTTGGCGTAGTAAGCCATGCTCTTCTAATTTATTTCTTAATAAACCAAGGGCAAGCTTTCCTCCGTAAACGGGTACATTAATTTGTTTTAAAAGATAGGGAATACCACCGATATGATCTTCGTGACCGTGAGTGATAAAGAGTCCTTTAATCTTGTCCACATTTTTTACTAAATAAGTGTAATCAGGAATTACATAATCAATGCCGAGTAAATCATCCTCTGGGAATTTAATACCAGCATCGATTAATATTATTTCATCTTGGAATTGAACGCCATATGTGTTTTTGCCGATTTCGCCTAGTCCGCCGAGGGCGAAAACCGCAGTTTGGTCATTTTTTACAAATTTCATATATTAAATCTTCTCTACTTTGTAATTTTCGCCGGCTTGTTCGTACTCTAAATGATTACCTTCAAGCAACTGAATTAATTCGATATTATATTTGCGGTCTATTAATAGCGCACGAACTTCGCGCTCAGTTTCAGCCTCTACATATAAACATTGTGTGTTTTCGCGAACTGGTACTTCTAGTACATTCTCTTGATAATAAACTTTAAAAATCATTTTATACTCTCCTTTTTCACGTTCAAAATAAATCAATTCTCTTTATATTATCATGACACTTATTTAAAATAAAGAAAAGCCCTCCATTTTAGAGGGCAAAAGTATTTTACCTACGTTACGAGTAGTGTAATATCCCGATTTTAAGCCTTGTCCTAAAACTTTGGCGTTAGCGGGAGATTAAATTTACGTAAGCGGTCAAATGTTAAAACTATCAATCCTGTAGTGAAAAACTGAGGATTGAAGCCTACTTTAAGCAATCGTTTTGTTTCTAAGCATTCCACCGAGCCGTCTCAACCATTTCCTTTTCAGGCGTTTCAACATGGCTATTCACTCCTTATAGAGTATTATATACGCAAGAGTGAAATGTGTAAAGGATTATGACTGAAAAGTCAAATAATTCGCATTTTAGAATGGAGGATTTTTATGAAAAACAAAATTTTATTTTTTGATATTGATGGAACGATTTTAGACGATGATAAAAATATTCCCGATGGAGTAGAAGAGTCACTTCAAAAGGCCAGAGATAATGGACATGAAATTGTCATATCGACTGGACGCTCTCCTTTTACTGCTCAAGCTGTTTTAGATCGATTGAAAATAGATTCGTTTGTTTGTTACAATGGTCAAATTGTTCAGTTCAGAGGAGAAGTATTACATAAAGGGATTGTTGAGAGGGAAGAGTTGGCCCGACTAACGGAGTTTGCTAACAAAAGAAAGCAACCAGTTGTGTATATGGACAGTGATGAAATGGTTTCTAGCTTTCCTGATCACCAAGATGTATTCGATAGTATATCTACACTGAAAATAAATTTCCCACGTTATGCAGAGGATTTCTATTTGACGAATGATATTCATCAAGCGCTTATCTTTTGCAGTTTAGAGGAACAAAAGGAATATGAACAAGCTTTTCCAAATTTAAAATTTGTCCGCTGGCACCGTGTTTCCTGTGATGTTCTTCCTAAAGGGATTTCAAAGGCTAAAGGGATGGATCTTTTGTTAAAACATATTGGAAGAGGACCCGAAGATGCGATAGCTTTCGGTGATGGCCTAAATGATATAGAAATGCTTCAGTTCGCTGGTACAAGTGTCGCAATGGGGAACTGTGTCGAAGAGTTAAGGGAACATGCTACCTTTGTTACGGATCATGTATCAGAGAGTGGGCTTTCCAACGCAATGAAAAAATTAAGGTTAATTTAAGGAGTTTACTAGATGTCCAAAAAGTTTGTCCTGATATATGGTGATGCATTTGTCGATTATATTGCAGAAGATCAAAGCAATAGTCGATTCACAAAGTTTTTAGGTGGTGCGACCGTTAATGTTGCTGCAGGAGTAGCACGACTCGGAGCAGCATCTTCGTTCATAACTGTAACCGGAGAAAATGAAACATCTGAATTTGTTAGAAATGAATTAGCAGAGGAGGGAGTAGATCTATCCTTTTCGCAAATAGTTCCCGAAAAAGAGGTTAGCGGTGTATATGTACATCTCTTGGAGAACAATGAACGTCATTTTGAACGTTATGTTGATGTTACCCCTGACATCCAAGTAGACTTTTCCGCTATTAAGAACCAGATAATTCATGAAACATCTGTTTTTCATTTTTGTTCTGGTACCCTATTTCATCCTATAGCTCTTGGGACAACTAGAAAAATTGTAGAGAATATGAAAAAGTCAAATGTACTTATTTCTTTTGATGCTAACATTAGACCATTACGTTGGAGTAGTGAAGAGAGTTGTAGAGAAACCATCTCTTCCTTTTTTAACATGGTTGATATATTGAAGTTAACAGAGGAAGAATTATTCTTTTTAACGGAAACGACATCTATAGAAGATGGTATCAAATCTATGCAGCAATATAATATCGAGGCTTTACTTATTACTATTGGTGCAGAGGGGACTTATGCGGTGCTTCACGGGGAAGTAGTACATGTTCCGGTAGAAAAAGTAATACCAGTTGATACGACTGGTGCTGGAGATGCTTTTGTCGCAGGCATTCTTTCAAAGATATATTTGGAGGGGCATCCTTCCACAAAAGAGGCCTGGATACGTTACATCGCATTTAGTAATAGGTTAGGTGGGATCTGTGCCACTAAACCTGGTGCATTATCTGCTATGCCAAGATTGAAAGACTTACAATAATGGAGAGTGCAAAATGGTAGTTATAGTTGGTGCAATTACAAATAAAAAGTCTCGAATAGCCATCATATCACTACTACAAACGACAAATTAGAAACTTGAATACGATAACTAAAACGCCGGTTCTACATACGTAGGACCGGCGTTTTGTGTAAAAGTTTAAACTCGTTCATAAGGTACCGAATCTGGAATCGGAGCATATGGATTTTCTTTGTTGATGTGATCATAGAACATGATGCCATTTAAATGATCGAGTTCATGTTGGAAAGCAATAGCTGCTAATCCTTTTAAGCGTTTTTTAAATGGAGCTCCATCTGGGTAAAAACCTGTCGCGGTAATGCGTGCATATCTTGGCACATATCCTTCGATTACTTCATCTACAGATAAGCAACCTTCTCCAGCAGAAATATACGTTCTTTCTACGGAGTGACTAATTATTTTGGGGTTAACTGCTACGAAGCTTACTTCTAGATCGTTTTCATCTTCTAAGTGAAGTGCGAACATTCTTTTGTTAGCATTTACCTGTGGAGCAGCAATTCCAATTCCTGGTCGTATTTTATATTTTTCAACCATTTCATCGTCTTGGCTGTTAATAACATATTCCAGTAAATCATTGGCAAGAATTATATCTTCTTGTGATAATGGGAAGATAAGATCTTCTGTTTTTGTACGTAAAGATGGATGACCATCTCTGACAATATCATTCATTAAAATCATTTTTAATCGTCCTTTCAATGTTCATATATCTATTATAGCGAAATTTGTCTGTATACTAAACAAAAAACAGCCTATTCGTCAGTTGAATTTAATAGTTAATACAATTATAGTTGAATGGGTATAGGAGGTTACATGATGAAAATAAACAAATTTGTACTCATTTTAAGTAGTATATTACTACTTGCCGGCTGTAACTTTGGGGAGTCGACAGAAGAAAAGTTATCTAACATCTTAACGGAAATTTACGATCAAGAAGCCGATTATAGAGATGTACAAAAAGAATTAGCAGAAACAGAATCCAAAGAACAGGCAAACTTTCAGAAAATGATGGAACTGACTAAAGATCAAAAGGAAGAACTTACTACAATGGTAGAAGATACGGCAACTCTATTAGAAACTAGATTAACTTTAGTAGAAAAGGAAGCTGCATCGATAAACGCTACTACTGAGGATATTAAAAAAATTAATACACTTATTTCAGAAACCAAGGAAGCTTCGGAGAAAGAAACTTTAAAAAAAATGGAGACTTCATTGGAAGAACGTATTACAGCATATGAAGAAGTAACGACTAACTATAATGAGTTAGCTGATCTGCAACAAAATTTATATAATATGTTAATAGATGAATCTGCAGATATAACTGTCATTCAAGCACAGGTTCAAGATGTAAACATGCACAATGAAGTAGTGAAAAAATCCGTTGAAAAGTTTAATGAAGCAACAGCAAGGGTAAATGAAGTGAAGGAAGAAGTCTTAACTTCGTTACAGAAAGATGGAAAATAAAAAAGCAGCTCTACGCAGAGCTGCTTTTTTATATAAATATAGCAATCTGATATAGTACAGACATAATTTAGTAGTAGTACAGGCTATATAAGTTCTAATATTCCGACAATTAAATACACGGGTTTCATATGATTGACCCTGGATTTATTCTTGAGTATACTAAAAAGGAAATGTTGTTGTACTACTATAATTAAATAATAATTTTAATACAGAAGAAAAGGAGAGATGTAATAATGGCTGCAAACAAACCAGCGCAGTTAGACCCTATGAAAACGCTTCATGAAATCGAAGAAAAGTTTGAAATGTTTCAGATTTTAAATGAAGAAGGGGAAATTGTAAACGAAAAAGCAAATCCTAACTTATCTGACGAGGAACTAGTAGAGTTGATGAGTCGTATGGTTTATACACGTATTTTAGATCAACGCTCTATCTCTTTAAATAGACAAGGACGTTTAGGCTTCTATGCTCCAACAGCGGGTCAAGAAGCTTCTCAACTAGCTTCTCAATATGCTTTAGAAAAAGATGATTTTATCTTACCTGGATATCGTGATGTACCTCAAATAGTTTGGCATGGCTTACCTTTATGGCAAGCGTTTCTATTCTCACGTGGGCATTTTATGGGGAACCAAATTCCTGAAGGTGTAAATGTTTTCCCACCTCAAATAATTATTGGTGCTCAATTTATCCAAGCGGCTGGTGTTGCACTTGGTATGCAAAAACGTGGTAAGAAAGCAATCGCTATTACTTATACGGGTGACGGTGGATCATCACAAGGGGACTTCTATGAAGGTATTAACTTTGCTGGAGCATTCCGTGTTCCTGCAGTGTTTATCGTTCAGAACAACCAATTTGCGATTTCTACCCCTCGCGAACTACAAACATCTGCTAAAACAATTGCACAAAAAGGAATTGCAGCTGGTATTCCTAGTGTTCTAGTTGATGGCATGGATCCACTTGCTGTTTATGCTGCTACGAAAGATGCTAGAGAACGTGCCATTAAAGGTGACGGACCTAGTCTTATTGAAACAGTATGTTATCGTTACGGTCCTCATACGATGGCTGGCGATGATCCGACTCGTTACCGTACTTCAGAAACTGATTCTGAATGGGAAAAGAAAGATCCATTAGTTCGTTTCCGTAAATACCTGGAAACAAAAGGTATCTGGAGTGAAGAAAAAGAAGCAGAAGTAATTGAAAAAGCAAAAGAAGAAATTAAAGAAGCTGTTAAGAAAGCAGATGCAGCACCAAAACAAAAAGTAACGGACCTTATCAATATTATGTATGAAGAAAATCCATATAACTTAGATGAGCAATTAGCTTACTACACTGAGAAGGAGTCGAAGTAACCGATGGCACAAATGACGATGATTCAAGCAATTACGGATGCACTCCGTACTGAGCTTAAAAATGATGAAAACGTTCTAGTCTTCGGTGAAGACGTAGGCGTTAACGGCGGAGTTTTCCGTGCAACTGAAGGATTACAAAAAGAATTCGGAGAAGATCGTGTATTTGATACACCACTTGCTGAGTCAGGTATTGGTGGTCTTGCCGTAGGTCTTTCCCTACAAGGGTTCCGTCCTGTTCCAGAAATTCAATTCTTTGGATTTGTTTTTGAAGTAATGGATTCTATAGCTGGTCAGCTAGCTCGTATGCGTTTCCGTACAGGGGGAGCATTTAATGCACCTGTTACAATCCGTTCTCCTTTCGGTGGAGGAGTTCATACACCAGAAATGCATGCTGATAGTTTAGAGCTTCTTATGACTTCAACACCAGGTGTAAAAGTGGTTATTCCTTCTACTCCATACGATGCAAAAGGACTATTAATCTCTGCAATTCGTGATAATGATCCAGTAATTTTCCTTGAGCATATGAAATTATATCGTTCATTCCGTGGAGAAGTACCGGAAGAAGAATATACAATTCCTCTTGGAAAAGCTGATGTTAAACGTGAGGGTACAGATTTAACAATTATTGCTTACGGTGCAATGGTACACGAAAGCTTGAAGGCAGCAGAAGAACTTGAAAAAGAAGGGCACTCTGTAGAAGTAATCGATTTACGTACAGTTCAACCTTTGGATATCGAAACAATTATTGCTTCTGTAGAAAAAACGAATCGTGCAATGGTTGTTCAAGAAGCACAAAAACAAGCAGGGATTGCGGCAAACATTGTAGCAGAAATTACAGAGCGTGCTATTTTAAGTTTAGAAGCTCCAGTATTACGAGTAACTGCTCCAGACACTGTTTTCCCATTCTCTCAAGCAGAAACGGTTTGGTTACCGAATGCTACGGATATAGTAAATACAGCTAAAAAAGTTTTAACATTCTAATTTAAAATCTGCTATAGAAAGGGTGAATACATTGTCATTTGAATTTCGATTACCAGATATCGGTGAGGGTATACATGAAGGTGAAATTGTTAAGTGGTTTGTAAAAGCGGGCGATGAGGTACAAGAGGACGATATTTTATGCGAAGTGCAAAATGATAAAGCGGTTGTAGAAATTCCATCTCCTGTAAAAGGGAAAGTTACAGAAGTTCTTGTAAGTGAAGGAACAGTAGCTATCGTTGGAGATGTGCTTATTAAGCTTGATGCTCCTGGTTATGAAGACCTTAAATTTAAAGGCGATCATAGTGATGAGGAAAAAGCAGAAGAAAAAACAGAAGCGCAAGTTCAAGCAACTGCTGAAGATGGCCAATCAGTAGACAAAGAAAAAGTTGAAACTCCAGCAAAAAATGTTGAAGCTTCAGCGGAGAAAGTGACGACAACACCTAAAGAACAACCAAAAGGTGATACACGCGTTATTGCTATGCCTTCAGTTCGCAAGTTTGCACGTGAAAACGATGTAAGTATTTCGGATGTAACGGGTTCAGGTAAAAATGGCCGCGTTTTAAAAGAAGACATTGAAACTTTCTTATCCGGAGATCAGCCTACTGCAGTGGAAGAAAAAGCTGAAACAACTACTAATGCAGAAGCTGAACAACCAACTAAAACTTCAGCACCAGTTACATTTGAAGGTGAATTCCCTGAAACTAGAGAAAAACTTTCACCGATGCGTAAAGCAATCGCAAAAGCAATGGTACATTCTAAACATACAGCTCCACATGTAACGTTAATGGATGAAGTAGATGTTACTGAACTTGTTGCACATCGTAAGAAATTTAAAGAAATTGCTGCTGAAAAAAATATCAAGTTAACATATTTACCTTATGTAGTTAAGGCTTTAGTAAGTACTTTAAGAGAATTCCCTGCGTTAAACACATCTTATGATGATGAAACAAACGAGGTAATTCAAAAATATTACTTCAATATAGGTATTGCAGCTGATACGGATAAAGGTCTATTAGTTCCAGTTATCAAAAATGCTGATCGTAAGTCGGTTTTTGCAATTTCAGATGAAATTAATGCACTAGCAGGAAAAGCGCGTGATGGTAAACTTGCTGCTGCCGAAATGAAAGGTGCATCTTGTTCTATTACAAATATCGGGTCCGCGGGTGGACAATGGTTCACTCCAGTTATCAACCATCCAGAAGTCGCTATTTTAGGAATTGGTCGAATTTCAGAGAAGCCAGTAATAAAAAATAGTGAAATTGTGGCTGCACCTGTGTTAGCATTATCATTGAGCTTTGATCACCGAATGATCGATGGTGCGACTGCTCAACATGCGTTGAATCACATGAAGCGTTTGCTTAGCAGTCCAGAATTATTATTAATGGAGGCGTAAAAAATGGTAGTAGGAGATTTCCCAATCGAAACAGATACACTTGTAATAGGTTCAGGCCCTGGTGGATATGTTGCAGCAATTCGTGCAGCACAAACAGGACAAAAAGTCGTAGTTGTGGAAAAAGAACATATCGGAGGAGTTTGCTTAAACGTAGGATGTATTCCTTCTAAAGCATTAATCTCTGTTGGTCACCGTTTTGAACAAGCAAAACATGCTGATGATATGGGAATTACAGCTACAGATGTGAAAATCGATTTTTCTAAATCACAAGCTTTTAAAGACAGTGTAGTAAAAAAACTGACTAGCGGTGTTTCTGGATTATTAAAAGGAAACAATGTCGAAGTAGTTATGGGCGAAGCTTATTTTGTTGATGCTAATACTGTACGTGTAATGGATGAAAAATCTGCGCAAACATATACATTTAAAAATGCAATTATTGCAACAGGATCTCGTCCTGTAGAAATTCCAACTTTTAAATACTCAAAACGTGTTTTAAACTCTACTAGTGCATTAAGTTTACCTGAAATTCCAGAAAACTTAGTTGTAATTGGTGGAGGATATATCGGTACAGAACTAGGTTCAGCATTTGCTAACTTGGGTTCAAAAGTTACGATTGTTGAAGGTGGCGATGATATTCTTGCTGGCTTCGAAAAACAAATGACAACAATTGTTAAAAAAGGCTTGAAGAAAAAAGGCGTGGAAATAGCTGTTAAAGCATCTGCAAAAGGTGTGGAAGAGTCAGATACTGGCGTAGTAGTAACTTATGAAGTTGGCGGAGAAGAGAAAAAAGTTGAAGCAGATTACGTTCTAGTTACTGTAGGTCGTCGTCCAAATACGGATGAAATGGGTCTGGAGGAAATTGGCATTAAATTCGCTGAACGTGGATTATTAGAGGTTGACAAACAATGTCGTACAAGCATTTCTAATATTTACGCTATTGGTGATATTGTTGCTGGTCCTCAGCTTGCACATAAAGCATCATACGAAGGAAAAGTAGCTGCAGAAGCAATCGCTGGGCAAACATCTGTTGTAGATTACCTAGCAATTCCTGCTGTTTGTTTTACAGATCCTGAAATGGCTACAGTTGGTCTTAATGAAGCACAAGCGAAAGAGCAAGGATATGACGTTGCTGCAGGGAAATTCCCATTTGGAGCAAATGGTCGTGCACTAGCTTTAAACGCTACAGATGGTTTCGTAAAACTAGTTTCACGTAAAGAAGATGGTTTATTACTTGGAGCTCAAATCGTAGGTCAAGGTGCTTCAGATATGATCGCTGAACTTGGTTTAGCAATTGAAGCGGGAATGACTGTTGAAGATATTGCAATGACTATTCATGCTCACCCAACTTTAGGTGAAATTGCGATGGAAGCTGCAGAAGTAGTTATGGGTCATCCAATTCATATTCTATCTAAATAACTTCTAACTTAAGTTTAACAATAGACTTGTTCGCTTTTGCGGCAGGTCTATTGTTTTTATTGTGGAAAGAAATTCTTCTGTTAAAGTTAATATGACTTTCTATATTTGAATAGTAATGAAGGAAATTGGGGAAATCCGTCGAATGAATAAAAAAGGGGTGATACATATGCTTGAAAACTCAAAAGGTATTGTAAGAAGAAAAGTAATAGTAAATATGAATGAAGTGCTTGAAAATCATAGAGATGATCATCTTCATATTTTGTATAAGTACCGTGGATTAGAAAATTACACTTCACAGTTATTGAATTATATTGAAGACGGTATCGCAGCAGGTGATTACGTGGTTCTTATAGAGAACTCTCGTCTTTACTCTGTTATTCAAAAAGAATTAAACTCGCGTTTAACGAAAGAACAATTAGAGTTAATTCATTATGTAAATAGTATGGATTTCTATTGGTCAAGTGGAAGTTATCATCCTCCCTCAATCGCAGAGTATTTTAGTAAAACAATACAGTCTTATGTGGAAAATAAACTTTCTTTTCGCGCATGGGCACATGTCGAGTGGGCTAGCATGGAAGAGCCGCTACATCTTATAAAAGATCTTGAGGAAATAGTAGATGAAGCGGTAAATTCACTTTCCTTTCCCTTAATCTGTGCATATGAAGGAGAGAAAATGCCAGATTTTCTCAAAAATAGTTTGATGGAAACACATCCTTATGTTCTATTGGATGACGACTTCATAATCTCGGAACAATATCAGTCTTCGAAAACACTCTAAGGAAATCCTCTTTAGTGTGTTTTCTTTTTAACTACTATCAATCTAGTTAGCCTGTTAAAATATAGAGGAAGGGACTGGGTGATTATATTGAAACATACAACTTGGATGATATCAGCAGTAATGTTACTTGGACTTTCTGCATGTAGTGACGGAGATGAAAAGCCTAAAACAGTAAAAGAAAGTAATGAGACTACTACAGAATCTCAAGAACCTGTAGTAGAAGAAGTGGAAGAGGTTGTAGAAGAAGAAGTAGTGATCCAAGAAACTGAATCACTATACGAGCTAAATGAGGCAAATTGGACATTCAAACCAATTGAAGATGCCAATCCCAAAGCAGTTTTGCTTACAATCGATGATGCTCCTGAAAAATACGCAGTAGAAATGGCAAAAACGTTGAAAGAGTTAAATGCACCGGCTATATTTTTCGTAAATGGTCATTTTCTAGACACAGATGATGAAAAGAATAACTTAAAAGCAATTTACGATATGGGATTCTCTATTGGAAATCATACGCAAACACATGTAAATTTAAAAGAGAGCTCTGAGGAGCAGCAAAAAGAAGAAATTATAAAAGTAAATGAGACAGTAGAAGCTGTAATTGGAGAAAAACCGAAGTTCTTCCGAGCGCCTTTTGGGGTTAATACAGATTTTAGTAAGAGCCTTGTTAAGCAAGAGGGTATGCTTTTAATGAACTGGACATATGGATATGATTGGGAAAAACAATATCGGGATGCTGCTAGTTTGACGGATATTATGGTGAACACTGAATATTTGACAGACGGGGCTAATTTGTTAATGCATGATCGGGAATGGACTGCACAGGCATTACGAGGTATTGTGGAGGGTCTTCGTGCAAATGGATACGATTTAATTGATCCAAAAACAATTAAAGGAATACAATAATCTAAAGACCTTTGGATAATCCAAAGGTCTTCCTTTATGAATAAGAAAGTAGCTATTCTCTACTATTCTAAAATCACTTACCTGTTCTAAGACTTCCAGGAAGTAGAGACAAACGTCCTTTGGTTACTGGGGAAGCTTGTCCAAATCATATCGGGAACTCATTAAACAGGTTTTGTACTTAAAGGTCCTGCGTATTTTTGTCTGGTTATATTAATAGACAGTGTATCTAAATCGGCGTAGAATTATTCCCTATATATCTATCAGTTTCTTGGAGGTGGAAGCTTTAAAAGAAATTCTTTTAAAGCAAAAAAATGGTTAAAGTTATCCGAATTGTATTTCAAGTAATTATTTTATATCTTTTCTCGTTTATCGGGTCATGGATCGTTCAAAGTCTCTCTCTTCAATTTCCAGGGAGTATTGCCGGGTTGTTATTACTCTTTGTTTGCTTATATTTCAGAATAATACCGGTAGAACTTATAAAAGATGGGGCTGGATTTTTATTGGCTTTTCTAGCGTTGTTTTTTATACCAGCGACTGTTGGCATTATGGATTATCCAGAACTCTTATCATGGGCTGGTTTAAGAATGGTATTTGCTATTGTACTTAGTACTGTAATTACTATTATTTTCACAGGAAGGTTCTGTCAGTACCTTGAGCGGAAGCTATTAGAAAAGGAGCTGATTGAATGATTGCATCCATGATGATAGTAGGAACTATTGTGCTTTTTTATATTATGTCTATCGTCTATAAACGATTTACATACCCGTTATTGTTACCTATTCTTTCTACAACTGTACTAATTGTTCTTATCTTAATAATTAGTAAAACACCTTATGATTCCTATATGTCTGGTGGAAAGTGGATAAATGAATTATTAGGGCCAGCTGTTGTTAGTATGGCCTATCCATTATATATTCATAAAGAGAAAATCTATAAATACAAGTACCCGATTATCTTAAGTGTATTAAGTGCTCTTTTTTCAGGGATAATCAGTATTATGATATTATCTAAGTTATTGTCATTTGAAGAACATATTCTATTATCATTATTACCGAAATCCATCACTTCACCTGTTGCTATTCCGATAAGTGAAACAATAGGCGGTATACCAACTTTAACAGCTGTCTTCGTTATTCTTGCAGGTTTAGTGGGGGCTATTCTGGGACCCACTATTTTTAAAGTTTGTCGTATTGATAAGGCGATAAGTCGAGGGGTTTCCATGGGAAGTGCTTCTCATGGTATTGGTGTATCTAAACTAGGAGAATACGGTGAGGAAACGTTAACAATGGGCTCTGTTTCTATGACATTGAGTGCTATATTAGGGTCTTTCATTTTCCCGTTAATTGCTCTATTAATCTAGTTCTAAATTTAAGACTTCATTACAGTATATGTATAATATGACGAAATGAAAAAGGAACTCATCACCACGAGTTCCTTTTTTTGTCAATATATAGCTTGATGTTCTTTAATGACATGAATCATTTCAAGTGTATCGTCCTCAGGACCTTGTACTGGCAATCCTGCTTCCATATTCATCGCTATATAATCGATATTACCCTGTGTAATTATTTCCCCGGGAATAAAGATCGGAATACCAGGCGGATATACCATTACGAACTCTGCAGAAATACGTCCACTTGCCTCTTTCAGAGGTACAGACTCTGTAGCCGCATAGAAAGCATCTCTTGGAGACATGGCAAGCCCAGGTATTTCAGGCAAAGTAACAAAAGGTTCTAATACCACTGCATCGGATTCATGTGCTGCAACCATTCTCGAAAGAGCATTAACAAGTAAATTAACCTCTTTCTTTGTATCTCCGAGTGTAATAAGGCATAAAATATTATACAGGTCAGAAAGCTCTACTTCTATATTTGCTTTTTCTCTAAGCCATATTTCCGCATCATAGCCTGTCATGCCTAAGTCTTTCACACTTATTAAAAGTTTAGTAGGATCAAAATCAAATGTTGCAGATGTTTTTAAAATTTCATCTCCAACACAACGGATATGTGGAATAGCGTTAATACGTTTACGTGTATCTTTTGCAAGGCGAATGGCATCACCTATTAAGTCTTCCCCATGAATGGCTAACTGACGTCTAGCGGTGTCTAAAGATGCTAGTAATGGATAAGAAGTAGAAGTTGTTGTTAGCATAGACAAGATAGATTGTACACGCTTAGTAGAAACTAACCCTTTTCTTACATTCAATATAGAACTTTGCGTCATGGAGCCACCTAATTTATGCACAGAGGTTGCAGCCATGTCCGCGCCAGCTTGCATTGCAGAAATAGGTAGAGAATCGTGAAAATGTATATGAACTCCGTGCGCTTCGTCTACCACAACTGGAATTCCTTTTGCGTGAGATAGCTCTACAATTCTTTTAAGGTCTGCTGCCAATCCAAAATAGGTAGGATTAATAACTAGTAGTCCTTTTGCATCTGGATGTGCCTCTAATGCTTTTTCCACTGACTCTACGGAAATACCATGAGAGATACCTAATTCTTTATCTACCTCAGGATGGATAAAAACAGGAATCGCACCTGCAAAAACAATAGCGGACATAATTGATTTATGTACATTTCGCGGAATAAGGATTTTATCTCCAGGTCCACAAATAGTAAGTATCATGGTCATAATAGCACCACTTGTCCCTTGAACGGAGAAAAAAGTTTCATCCGCACCAAATGCTTCTGCCGCTAAATGTTGTGCTTGTTTAATGACACCTTTAGGAGAATGTAAATCATCTAATGGTGCAATATTGATCAAATCTATTGAAAGTACATTATCTCCAACGAACTCTCGAAATGCAGGGTCCATCCCTTTTCCTTTTTTATGCCCAGGAATATGAAACTGGATTGGATGACGATTACGATGCTTAAGTAATGCATCGAATAATGGAGTTTCTAATTGTGACAACGCTCCAACCACCTTAAGATAAATTTTTTTAAAACAAAAGAAATTATAGCATCTCATGTTCATTAATACTATTAAAATAATTGTCATTTGTATCATCAGAACAATTTTATTACACTATTCATATAAGGGGGGATTAGGAATGACTTTTCAAACAAAGGTTACTGATTTATTAGGGACTAACTTTCCGATTATTCAAGGGGGACTGGCATATTTAGCATACTCGGAGTTATGTGCGGCTGTATCAAATGCGGGAGGCTTAGGACAGGTAACTGCTATGAGTTTGAAGACGCCAGATGAGCTACGTGAAGAAATACATAAAGTAAGAGTGTTAACGGAGAAACCTTTTGGTGTGAATTTCGCAATTGGACAGACTGGGAGACCTTATGAAAATATGCTCCAAGTTGCTATTGATGAAGAAGTTCCAGTGATATCAATGACTGGTGGAAATCCAGCTCCTATTTTAGAAAAACTAGCAAATACATCTATTAAAAAATTAGTGTTAGTTGCAGCTAAGCGACAGGCTCAAAAGGCAGAACAACTTGGGGCGGACGCAGTAATGGTTGTTGGACAGGAGGGCGGGGGGCATTTAGGTAGAGATGATGTGGGATCTATCGTGCTAATTCCTCAAGTGGTTGACGCTGTATCCATTCCAGTAATCGCTTCTGGTGGTATCGCAGATGGTCGAGGATGGATGGCTGCTCACGCACTTGGAGCAGAAGGGATTGAAATGGGGACAAGGTTCATCGCCACAAAAGAATGTATACATGCCTCCATGGCTTATCAAAATACATTAATAAAGAGCGGAGAAATGGATACAGTAGTTATCAAAAGATCTATTGGTGCTCCGGCAAGAGCTTTAAAAAATAGTTGGACTGATGAAATTTTAAGTATTGAAAAAGAGAATCCAACATATGATGCTCTTAAGGACTACATTAGCGGTAAGGCTAATAAGCAATTTATATATGAAGGCGATGAACGAAATGGATTTGGATGGGCAGGGCAGTCAGTCGGGTTAATAGAAGATATACCTTCCGTACAGGAGCTATTCAATCGAATGGAAATGCAAGCAATGAACATACGAAATAAATGGAAATAATAGGAGGCAATATTATATGGAATACACATATCCTTTCTCTTTGGATTGGTCCACAGAAGAAATAGTAGATGTAGTGCAATTTTTTGAAGCGATAGAAAAAGCATATGAAAATGGCATCAAACGAGAGGAACTATTAAAGAGATATCGGAGGTTTAAAGAAATAGTACCTTCTATTGCAGAAGAGAAAACATATTTTCGTGAATTTGAAAAAGAAAGTGGATATATAAGTTTTCCTATTATTAAAAAGATGAAAGAACAGTCGGAGAATATTATCATTAAAGGATAAAAAATACCTCCTATACTCAAATAGTATAGGAGGAAAGTTTTTTACTTCATTTGGACCATCGTTTTATAAATTGGTATTAAATGATCAAAAGTTTCTTCTGCAAATTTCAAAAATTCTTCCTCCGTAAATTGAACTGCTTCGTCTTTACTAATATGGCGGCCAACTAAAAATTCTGCTTTTTTTACATCTTTTAACCGTACCAGCAGTTGTTCAAGACCTTCTTTCTTTACTTTTTTTAACAAGGAAGCATCTGGCTTCATATGATCACCAGAAATGATAAAGTCCGAAGGCAAATTGTTAAACAAATTTTTTTTCTTTAATAATCGTTCAGCAATGTTCACTTTATCGGGTGCTTCATAAATAACCGCCAAGATAATAAAAGCATGACTTCCCCATAACCCTATTTGGAAGTGAGGGAGTGCCTTGTAGCCTCTTTTATAAGGTGCAAATGCTACCCAACTATCTTTAGGAGGATTCACTGACCGTCTAGCATGCTTTGCTACATGAGCGTAATATTCTTGTCCGAGTAATGTAGAAAAATAATGACTATAATGATTTCCTAACTCTTCGAACTTAGGTCTAACTTTTTCGATCAATCCAGCCATTCTGTTTTCAAGTCCATCTATTTGAAAGACATCAAAATCTTCCTTTGTCCAAAATGTTTTGCTCATATGTAAACTCCTTTCAACTTCTATGTTTATTTTATAGGAAAATTGGGTAAAAATCTTGTAAGTAGTATTTTTCAGTAGACATTATTTATATAACTGCATATTTTATTATAAAGAATCTTCTGAATATTACGATACGAAAAAGAAGGGGTGGTAGTGATGAGACAGGTAGTGCATATTATTCGTAAAGAAGACTTGGAAAAAGAAAAAATACAAACATTAAAAATGGAGTTAGACTATGAACTTGCAACGTTATTTGATGCAATGACGACTAACAATGAAAAAGAGATAAATGGATCTAAAACCCGCCTAGCTGAGATTCACCAGCTTTTGGAGGAACTCAATGCTCTCGATTAATGTTCCAATTATAGGAGTACCTTAAAAAAACACCTGCTAATGATAAGACAGCCGGTGTTTTTTTCTTTATACTAATAACATAAGCGTTAAAAAGGGGTGGGACAATTGGATTTACACAAGCTAGATACATACGCAAAGTCGTTAATAAAGGAAGCGGCATATAACATTAAAACTTCCTTATCTTCTGAACTCATTATTGAATCGAAATCCGAAGCCAATGACTTGGTTACTAATATCGATAAAGAAACAGAGCAATTTTTTATTAGGCATATAAAAGCAGATTTTGCTGAGCATCGAATATTTGGTGAAGAAGGATTCGGTGATGACATAAAAGATTTAAACGGCTATGTATGGTTACTTGATCCGATAGACGGTACAACAAACTTCATACACCAAAAACAAAATTTTGCTATCTCATTAGGAATATTTAAAGATGGAGTAGGGATTCTTGGGTATATATATAATGTGATGGAGGATTCATTACTTAGTGGGTCCTTAAATGGTGGTGCCTATCTGGATGATTTACGGTTGCCGAAGTTAAGTTCTGCTTCAGTGGAGGAGGCAGTCGTGGGAGTAAATGCAAGATGGGTAGTGCCAAATAGATATGTACATTATGAAGGGATGGTGAAATTACTTCAAACTGTTAGAGGTACTCGGTCACTTGGTTCCGCAGCAATCGAAATATCATATGTAGTAACAGGAAGGCTAGATGCCTATATGTCCATGCGATTATCGCCTTGGGATATAGCTGGTGGATTGGTTATTGCAAAAGAGGTCGGAGCAATTGCTACGAATTTAGCATTTGAACATCTAGATTTACTAGATGCTGATAGCTTTATCGTGTCTAAACCAGGACTACATGAAGAATTATTAAAGGATTATATTCAACTAAAATAAAATCCAGCAGTATGAATCCTGCTGGATGGTAACTCGTATTTAAAGTAAACCTTCATCACGCATTTTTTTCTTTGTTTTGAAACCAAATCCCATAATAACAAATAATAAGATAAGAAATATAAAAACAAGTGGAATATTTCGCAATGCAATAGCGATTCCTATAAGTGCCATTGATAAAATTGCACCTAGAGAATATAGAACAAAAATCCATTTAATATTACCCAAATTGATTACCTCCAAAATAAATGATAAAAAATAATGTTACTTTAGTTTCACTTGTGATATAATAACACAGTTATGGACTCGAAAAAAGAATATGGAGTGGAAATATGACAAATATACGTCAAGATTTAAGAAACATTGCAATTATAGCACACGTTGACCATGGAAAAACGACATTAGTCGACCAATTATTGAAACAATCAGGAACTTTTCGTTCAAATGAACATGTTGATGAAAGAGCCATGGACTCGAATGATATAGAACGTGAACGCGGAATTACCATTTTAGCAAAAAACACAGCAGTCGATTACAATGGCACACGTATTAATATTCTTGATACGCCTGGACATGCTGACTTCGGTGGCGAAGTAGAACGTATTTTGAAAATGGTAGATGGTGTTTTACTAGTAGTAGATGCATATGAAGGTTGTATGCCTCAAACCCGTTTCGTATTGAAAAAAGCGTTAGAACAAAAATTAACGCCAATCGTAGTAGTAAACAAAGTAGATAAAGATTCAGCTCGTCCACTAGAAGTAGTAGATGAAGTTCTAGAATTGTTTATTGAATTAGGTGCGGATGAAGATCAATTAGAATTCCCAGTTATTTACGCTTCAGGTGTAAACGGAACTTCTTCTTTAGATGAAGATCCTGCTAAACAAGAAGAAAACATGAAATCACTTTTCGAAATGATTATCTCTGCTATTCCAGCACCAATTGACAACTCCGATGAGCCATTACAATTCCAAGTAGCTTTACTTGATTATAATGACTATGTTGGTCGTATTGGTATTGGTCGTGTATTCCGCGGAACAATTGAAGTAGGTCAACAAATTTCATTGATGAAACTTGATGGTACTGTTAAAAATTACCGTGTAACTAAATTATTTGGTTTCTTCGGTTTAAAACGCGATGAAATCCAATCAGCTAAAGCTGGGGATCTAATTGCTGTTTCTGGTATGGAAGACATCAACGTAGGGGAAACAGTTTGTCCTACAACTCATCAAGAGGCATTAGTTCCATTACGTATTGATGAGCCTACATTACAAATGACTTTCTTAACAAACAACTCACCTTTCGTAGGTCGTGAAGGTAAATGGATTACTTCAAGTAAAATTGAAGAGCGTCTTCGTTCTCAATTAGAAACTGATGTATCTTTACGTGTTGAAGATACTGATTCTCCAGATGCTTGGACTGTTTCAGGTCGCGGAGAGCTTCATTTGTCGATCTTAATCGAAAATATGCGTCGTGAAGGCTTTGAATTACAAGTTTCAAAACCACAAGTAATCATCCGTGAAATTGACGGGAAAAAATGTGAACCAATCGAACGCGTTCAAATTGATGTACCAGAAGATAGTGTAGGTTCAATTATTGAATCTATGGGTACTCGTAAAGGCGAAATGATTGATATGGTCAACAATGGTAGTGGACAAGTTCGTTTAATCTTTATGGTTCCTGCTCGTGGGCTAATTGGTTATTCAACTGAATTCATGTCAATTACTAAAGGTTACGGTATCATCAATCATACATTCGATAGCTACCAACCAGTAGTTTCTGGTCGTGTTGGCGGACGTCATCAAGGTGTACTTGTTTCTATGGAAACTGGTAAATCAACAACTTACGGTATGATGGGTATTGAAGACCGTGGTACTTTATTCGTTGAACCAGGTACTGATATATATGAAGGTATGATCGTAGGAGAAAATACTCGTGATGCTGATATCACTGTAAATATTACAAAAGCAAAACAAAAAACAAATATCCGTTCTGCAAACAAAGACCAAACGAACGTAATTAAAAGACCTCGTATTTTAACGCTTGAAGAAGCAATTGAGTTCTTAGGAGACGATGAGTACCTAGAAATAACTCCTCAGTCAATCCGTTTACGTAAAAAAGTTCTTGAGAAGAGCGAGCGCGAACGAGTAACGAAAAAATTGAAAAATGCAGAACTTTAATAGCAACTGAAAGGGTGAATAACCTTGGAGGAAAAGCAATTCGTATTTGGTAGAATGTCTAGTATATCAAGATATATTTATGAGGTTATGCCAACTTACGATATAGCTGGTTATGTACTATTTCTTTTAATCTTCTTTCTGTCTGTGCTTGTGTACAAGCTTGGATTTGCAAAGAAATTGCGTTTTAGCCAAAATATCGTCATTTATGCATTTTTGTTATTAGGTTGTCTAATGTTGACGTTCCTTGCGTTTTTCCTTCCCGTAGTGGAGGGATTAATCGTGGCGGCATTAATCCTAATAATTTATAAAATACGTTTACGACTTGAAAAAAGACAAAGCCCGACTACTTAAATGTAGCCGAGCTTTTTCTTTTGAAGATAAACATTGATAAAGGAAATTCACTGTGAATACAGGTTTTCTGATGCATGTAAGAATGAATAATACTGCTGATTTCCGTTTCAGGTGGACGCTTTCCGCGGGCGTTGCCTCAGCCTCCTCGCTTCGCTGCGGGGTCTTCGCCTAACGCTTTTCCCGCTGGAGACGCTACCTAGCACTCCAATCAAAATAATGAGTAGTAGTCAACTATAATATTAAGCATAGCTTATCGCTTAGATGATAATAGTAGTCAAAGTTAATATAGTGATATTACCTAAAAGTTAGGGATACTATTCTGTAATGAAGGATAAAGAAGGAAGATTTCCTTTCTCACTAGTGAAAATGCAGTGAAATAGTAAGTGTTTACTAATTAAAGAAGCGAAGTTGCGAACGAAATTGCATCTTCGTGAGCTTGCTCTATCAATTGGAAAGTAACTTATCTCTAGTTATCCAAAAACGAAACGTACTTAACTGTTTCTAAGAGTTGTATGAGGGCGCCGGATGGATAAACGCCATAAGATTACCGAAAAAAGGGATGCTGGTTGGTTGTAACGAACAGTCACAACCAACCAGCATCCCTAAAAAATTCTCTCGGTAATCATATAGAAAACGTATATCCAAAGCCCTTCGAAAACGATAGAAACTGGTATTGACCTAAAGCTAATTTACGATGTTTAATGTTTAAAATTCATTTTCAATCAGTCGTGAACTCTTATAAAAAATGAACTTTCCGCTTGCTAGACGGCGGTTTGTTCTTTCTTCAATGCGATCATGACACTCAGGGCACATGTAAGTGTGAATTGGGCGGTTTCTGAGTTTCTTCGCAAGTGGTAAATCATCTGGAAGCTCATCTATTCGATCGCAAATCGCGCATTGTACTTTCATCTAAACATCTCCTATTCTACACGGAATGCTGTGACAAATTTGATTGGAGCATTAATATTTGTTCCATCTTTTTTCAATATATGAACAGGACCATCCTCACGTAGTGGTTTACCTTTATGACTAAATTTCAATAATAGCTTATCTAAGTCTTCTAAAGAGAATATATATTCTTCCTCAGTAGTTTCAATCACAACTTTTGTAGCATTTGGCAAAGGTTCAGAATTTAGGATAAATGGCTTCATATCAATTCCGAAAGTACTTGTCAGTGCTTTTGTCCGTTCATATTTTTTCTCTGTTTGAAGAGTTGGTGGGTTTGTAGAGCCCTCGATAATCTCTCGTGACCAATGAGCAGATGTAACTTTTGTATACTCTTCTAGTTCATCTTTATATTCATACTTCCCAGAAAAAAACTCATCCAGATCGATTTTACGATCATCAAAAATCCAAACAGTAGGGTCTAATGTAATATTAAATTTAACTGCACCTTTAACTGGTATAATAAGTTCCAACAGAATTGCCTCCTCTAAACTATCTAATCTTCATAAGTATACCTTTAAATTAAAAAGTTCTAAAGAATATTTAACTATTTAGCTAACTTCAATAAGAGAATGCTTGCAATTTTCCTCTTCAAAAGATACACTTTAGGGAGCTAAATAATTAGAAATAATAAAAATGGGGGCGTCCTCATGGATACTAATATACAAATTTCGTATCAAGAAAAAGCTTTAGAGCTTTTGAAAAAAGATGCAGAAAAAATCGCGCAGCTTATAAAAGTGCAGATGGATAATTTAATGATGCCTCAATGCCCTCTATATGAAGAGGTTTTAGACACGCAAATGTTTGGATTATCTCGTGAAATAGATTTTGCGGTAAAACTTGGACTTCTAGAAAAGAGTGAAGGAAAAGAGATTGTTGCCTCACTTGAAAAAGAAATGTCTGTTTTACATGAGATCCATACAGAAAAATAATAAAACTCAAACAAACTATCTGTTTGAGTTTTTTTTCTATCCAAAGAAATAGAGGTATGATTATATGACTACATATTTAAAACGTTACGCTAAAAACTTTGACTACCCATTATTTTTTGTATACTTAGCTTTGTGCCTTTTCGGTTTGGTAATGATTTATAGCGCCAGTATGGGGTGGGCCGTACTCAATTATGGGTGGGAGCCAGATTACTTCTTTAATAAGCAAAAAACTAACTTATTACTATGTATTCCGGTTTTATTTATAACAGCTTTTTTTCCATATAAACATTATAAAAACAAAACAGTAATGAAACTCATGCTTCTTGTGATGTTTACACTTTTATTTTCCGTCCACTTTATCGGTGTGGGTGGAGAGAGTGGTTCGCAAAGTTGGATAGATATAGGTTTTAATGTACAACCATCCGAAATTGCTAAACTAGTAATAATTTTATATTTCGCAGGTATATTTGCAAAAAAATCAGAAAATGGTACATTAAATAAATTAAACGAATCTGTTGGACCACCATTAATCGTGTTATTTTTTGTTTTCGTTTCAATCATGATGGAGACGGATGTTGGAAATACAATGATTATTAGTTTCGTTGCTATTTCAGTAATTGCAGCAAGTGGAATTAAATTTAAATCATTTTCCAAAATAATCGGATTAATTGGTATAGTTATAGTAGCAGGATTGTTTGCCATCTATATGCTAAAAGATGCGTTGTTGACAGAACGTCGTAGAGGGAGGTTAGAAGCGTTTTTCAATCCTTTTGATTACGAGCAAGGATTTGGATATCAAATTGTAAATGGTTATATTGCTATTGGATCAGGTGGTTTAACTGGTTTAGGCTTAGGGAATTCCAATCAGAAATATGGATATTTACCAGAACCACATACTGATTTTATCATGGCTATCATAGCAGAAGAACTTGGACTAATCGGAGTATTAATTGTTTTATGTGGATTGTTTTTTATTGTTTTTAAAGCTATTAGTATTGCTTTATCTACAAAAGATCCACAAGCTCGCATGATCGCTGCGGGTATTGGTAGTATTATAGGGTTTCAAACCTTTATAAATTTAGGTGGAATGCTTGGAATTATTCCGCTAACTGGGGTACCACTTCCGTTTATAAGTTACGGGGGTACTTCCGTAATTATTTTATCGGCAGCACTTGGGATATTGATGAACGTATCTATGTTCGTGAAGCATGAAAAAAATAGACAATAAGGGGCGAATTGAATGAATAAGATTAAAAAGATTGTAGTTGCAAACAGGGGAGAAATTGCAATCCGTATTTTTCGAGCATGTACGGAGTTAAACCTTCGAACAGTCGCTATATATTCAAGAGAAGATACCGGCTCGTTCCATCGATTTAAATCCGATGAGTCTTATCTTGTTGGTGAAGGTAAGAAGCCTATTGATGCATACTTAGATATTGAAGATATTATTCGAATTGCTAAAGAAAGTAAGGCTGATGCCATTCATCCGGGGTATGGTTTCCTTTCTGAAAATGTGGATTTTGCGAAGAGATGTGAAGAAGAAGGAATTATTTTCATCGGTCCAACATCCAAGCATTTAGATATGTTTGGCGATAAAGTAAAAGCCCGTGAACAAGCAACATTAGCGGGTATACCTGTTATACCGGGTAGCGATGGTCCTTTAGATACTGTAGAAGAGGTTAAGGCATTTGGGGAAGCCCATGGCTATCCATTAATGATTAAAGCTTCTTTAGGTGGCGGTGGACGCGGGATGCGCGTTGTTCAATCGGAAGATGAGCTTGAAAGTGCATTTGAACGTGCTAAATCCGAAGCGAAAGCGGCTTTTGGTTCAGATGAAGTATATGTAGAACGCTGTATTTTCGAACCTAAACATATTGAAGTTCAAATTCTAGGAGATACTCAAGGTAATTTAATCCATTTATATGAACGTGATTGTTCTATACAAAGAAGACATCAAAAGGTCGTAGAAATAGCACCTTCAAATTCATTAAATTCAGAATTGCGCGATAAAATATGTGATGCAGCTGTCCAATTAATGAATAATGTATCTTACATAAATGCAGGAACAGTAGAGTTTTTAGTGACAGATAATGAATTCTTTTTTATCGAAGTAAACCCACGCATTCAAGTGGAACATACAATTACAGAAATGATTACTGGGGTGGATATTGTCCATGCACAGATTAAAATCGCAGATGGTATTGCTCTTAATAGTGAAGAGATGGGAATTCCAAAGCAAGAAGATATCCCATTATTCGGATTCGCTATTCAGTCACGAGTAACAACGGAGGACCCTTTAAATAACTTCATGCCTGATACAGGAAAGTTAATGGTATATCGTTCGGGTGGAGGGTTTGGTGTACGCTTAGACGCAGGAAATGGTTTCCAAGGGGCTATTATCACCCCGTACTACGATTCTCTGTTAGTTAAAGTTAGTACTTGGGGTATGTCCTTCAAGGAAGCTGCTGCTAAAATGGACAGAAATTTGCAGGAGTTCCGAATCCGGGGGATTAAAACGAATATCCCATTCTTAGAAAATGTCGTAAAACATCCGAGCTTCATTTCTGGACAATTTAATACGAGTTTCATTGATTCTACACCTGAGTTGTTTTTATTCCCTAATCGCAAAGACCGTGGTACTAAATTGTTAAATTATATAGGGAATGTTACTGTTAATGGTTTCCCAGGTATCGAGAAAAAGTCCAAGCCTATCTTTGGAGAGGCTAGAACACCTAGTTTTGATCTAAGTACTGCTCCACCTAAAGGCACAAAACAAATTTTAGATGAACAAGGTGCCGATGGAGTGATTAAATGGGTGAAGGAGCAACAAGGTGTTCTATTAACGGATACAACTTTCCGAGATGCACATCAATCATTATTAGCAACACGCGTTCGCTCTCATGACATGTTCGGTATTGCGAAAGAATCAGCGCAAGGAATGCATAATTTGTTTTCATATGAAATGTGGGGAGGAGCAACTTTTGACGTTGCTTACCGCTTCTTAAAAGAAAATCCATGGGATCGTTTGATAAAAATGAGAGAAATGATTCCAAATGTCTTATTCCAAATGTTATTCCGTGGAGCCAATGCAGTAGGATACAAAAACTACCCAGATAACGTTATAAAGGAATTTATACAAAAATCTGCAGAAGCGGGCATTGACGTATTCCGAATCTTTGACAGCTTAAACTGGATAAAAGGGATGGAAGTTGCGATAGATGCAACTAGACAATCAGGGAAGATAGCAGAAGCGGCGTTATGTTACACAGGAGACATTTTAGATGACTCTAGAGACAAATATACGGTGCAGTATTATAAAGACATGGCAAAAGAATTAGAAAGCGCTGGAGCGCATATTCTAGCGATTAAGGATATGGCTGGATTATTAAAACCTGAAGCAGCTTATCGGTTAGTAAGCGAGTTAAAGAGCACGGTTGACATTCCTATACATCTTCATACACATGATACAAGCGGTAACGGAGTATTTACTTATGCAAAAGCAATTGAAGCTGGTGTAGATATAGTCGACACGGCATTAGGGGCTATGGCAGGTCTAACCTCTCAACCGAGTTCAAGTAGTCTAAGTTATGCGTTAAAAGGATCGAACAGAGAAGTTATAGGAAATATCGATGCTTTTGAGAAAATTTCTTATTACTGGGAAGATGTCCGCAAGTATTATCAAGACTTTGAAAGCGGTATGATGAGTCCCCATACGGAAGTTTATGTTCATGAGATGCCAGGTGGCCAATATAGTAATCTTCAACAACAAGCGAAAGCAGTAGGGCTTGGCGATCGCTGGGAAGAAGTAAAAGAGATGTATTCTCGCGTAAACATGTTATTTGGTGATGTGGTAAAAGTTACTCCTTCTTCTAAGGTAGTAGGGGATATGGCACTATTCATGGTACAAAATAACTTAGACGAAGTTTCTGTCATTACGAGAGGTAAAACCATCGATTTCCCAGATTCCGTTATAGAGTTTTTTGAAGGATATATTGGGCAACCTTATGGAGGATTCCCAAAAGAGCTACAGAAAGTAATTTTAAAAGATCGTGAACCAATCACGGTGCGTGCGGGTGAATTATTGGAGCCGGTTGATTTCGAAGCGATTAAAGAAATGCTATTCCATAAATTAGAGCGCCCTGTTACTAGCCAAGAAGTTCTTGCTTATACGTTATATCCAAAGGTTTTTGAAGAATATAGTGAAACAGATAAAAACTTTGGGGATGTTTCCGTACTAGATACGCCGACGTTTTTATACGGATTGAGATTAGGAGAAGAAATTGAAGTAGAAATTGAAGTTGGAAAAACGTTAATCATCAAGTTAGTGTCTATAAGTGAGCCGACTCATGATGGTAACCGTATTATTTACTTCGAACTAAACGGTCAACCACGAGAAATTTCTATTCAAGATATGAATGTAGAAGTGAGTCATTTATCAAAACCTAAGGCGGATTTAACGAATGATGGTCATATTGGAGCAACTATGCCAGGTACTGTTCTAAAGGTTGCAATTTCTACAGGTAGCAAAGTAAAAAGAGGTCAACATCTTCTTATTACAGAAGCGATGAAAATGGAAACTACAGTCCAAGCACCATTTAACGGAGTTGTAAAAGAGATTCATGTTGTTGCTGGAGAAGCAATTGCAACAGGTGATTTATTGATTGTCATGGATAAAGAATAATTAAAAGGCTGTTAGACATTTCTGTCTAACAGCCTTTATTCTTTTAGTTATTCAATTTACTTCTGGATAACAATAGAATCATATAACAGAGTAAACCGAATAGTAAGGAGATAAATAAAGAATGTAGTAAAGCTAAGTAAAGATTAAGTTTAGTCAATACAACTAACATACCGGTAACTACTTGGCACGAAACTAATATTAAAGAGATGGTCCATCCCCAGTAAATTGCGCGTTGCTGTTTATAATTTCGCATTACATGAATCGCAATAATGAGTATCCATATAAATATTAATCCTGCAGCAGCTCGATGTCCCATTTGGACCCACTCGTATAAATTAGTAGGAAGAGCAAACTGGTCATTATTGCATAAGGGCCAATCGTTACATATGAGACTAGATTCTGTATGTCGTACTAATGCGCCGGTGTAAATAACAATATAAGAATAAAGTGTTACACCAATTGTATGGAATTTTAATGTTTTGCCGATTCTGATCTTATCTGTATCAAACTTGCGATCAATCTCAAAAATTAATAAGGTCAGTAATAACACCGAAGCAAAAGAGATTAGAGAGATTCCAAAATGAAGAGCCAGTATAAAGTCACCTTGTCCCCATTTTACCTGGGCAGCACCAATTAATGCTTGCGCTACTAAGAAAAAAACTGCCATTGCTGATAAAAATTTTGTTTCTCGGACATGTCCAAGTGCTTTCCATGCCCAAACTGCAAGTGCTACGATTAATATACCAACAGCACCTGTAACTAGACGATGAGAGAATTCAATCAATACTTCAGCTGTTATAACATCAGGTATAAGTTGTCCATTACAGCCAGGCCAGTGTCTACCGCAACCCATACCACTATCGGTTTTAGTAACTAATGCTCCTCCTAAAAGAATGAGCAGCATACCTACTGTAGAAGCAACAGCTAACCATTTTAAAATTTTATGAATGTGCATTACGCCACCTACTTTGTGTATCTTGCTCGTCTTGAAAAGACGGTATCTGCTTTTTGATGATATCGAATCGCGATGGAAAATACAATGTATAACCTTCAAACTAATATACCTAGTTATAGTTATTCACAAAATGTTCATAAATTCGTACTCTAACTTTCACAAATAAAATCTAGAAATGATTTACTATTGATATGTTCTGAGTATAAAAAAAACTGTCTAAACTATATTTATGCGAAAATTATCATTAACTGTAGAAATTAAGAAAGATTTTCGTTATAGTAAAAGGTAGCGGAATATGCTTACAACTTTGAAAGGAGGGGCAGCATGTCAAATGGTCATTCTATTACCGCGACTAATGAGAGGGAATCTGAACAAATTAATAATACTTTTTATCAAGATTTTCTATCGCTCATTAAAATAGGTATAGTTAACTCTAACTTATTTACAACATTTACTGGTATGTGGCTAGCATTTCAATTTACGGATCGAAACTTTCTTAGAGAGTTAGACATATTATTTTATACGCTAATTGGATCGGGCATGATTATCGCAGGTTCTGCAGCTATGAATAATTTTATCGATCGTGATATAGATCCTGTCATGAAGAGCAAAAAAGGTAGACCTACAGTTACTGGACGTTTTAGTCCAACATCAGTGTTAATAACTTCGTTTTCACTAATGATTGTAGGTGAAATATTGTTGTTTATGGCCTCTACTTCAGCTGGAGTTTGGGGACTAGCAGGAATCGTCAGTTACGTTGTGTTATACTCGATGTGGTCTAAACGAAAGCATGTGAGTAATACTATAGTTGGCAGTATATCTGGTGCAATACCGCCGGTGATTGGATGGGCAGCTGTTGAACCTAGCTTAGGTTTTGGAGCATTAGCTTTATTTTTAATTATGTTTGCATGGCAACCTCCACACTTTTATGCGCTTGCGATGAAGCGCACGGAAGAATATCGTGCTGCTAATATTCCCATGCTGCCTGTAGTAAAAGGTTTCAAACGTACAAAAGTGTCAATTCTTTTATGGATTCTATTATTATTCCCATTACCATTTTTATTGATGGACTTAGGTGTACTATTTGTTGCGTTGGCAACAGCACTTAACTTGGGGTGGTTATACTTCTCTATAAAAGGTTTCCGTGTGAAAGATGATATCAAGTGGGCGACAGGAATGTTTATATATTCCTTAAACTATATGACGATATTATTCGTAGCTATAATTATTTTTTCTATCTTTATCTAATTGCTGGAATTCTTTCTTTAGTCAACAAGAATTCATATAAACAGAACCACAGTCCAAAGAAACATGAAAACAACTATGAAAGAGGGGTTTGATTTAGCTATGATGAGAGGGCTTAAAAAATGGCGACTTTTTTCACTGTTAGCAGCTCTAACGATTTTCTTATCGGGTTGTGGCGAAGAATACTTATCAACGCTTACACCTGCAGGACAAGTCGGAAGAGATCAATTTAATTTGTTATTACTATCATCTGCTATTATGGCTTTAGTTATTATTGTAGTAGTAATTATTTATGTTGTTGCACTAGTGAAATTCCGTCGTAAAAAAGTTGGGGAAGATGTTATTCCTAAACAAGTAGAAGGAAGTCATACGCTTGAAATAGTATGGACAGTTATTCCAATAATACTGTTAATCGTTCTGGCTATTCCAACTGTTTACTATACGTATAAACATGCTGATGTAGCTGCAATGGATCAAGTAGACGAAGAAGGTAACAAAACAAATGTAACAGTAAATGTTACTGCTAAACTTTATTGGTGGGAATTTGAGTATCCAGACCTTGGAATAGTTACATCTCAAGAGTTAGTAGTACCAACTGATCAAAAAGTATTTTTCAATTTAAAAGCTGCTGATGTGAAGCACTCCTTCTGGATTCCTACAGCAGGTGGTAAAATGGATACAAACGTAGAAAACGTTAACCAGTTCTATTTAGAATTTGATGAAGCATCTGCAAGTTTAGAACAAGGTGTGTTCTATGGTAAATGTGCGGAACTTTGTGGACCGTCACATGCTCTAATGGATTTCAAAGTTAAAACATTGGAATCAGACGATTTCAATGCTTGGGTTGAATCTATGAAATCTACACAAAATGTTGCAACAGATGATCTTGCAACAGAAGGTGAAGAAATCTTTAATACTAGCTGTATAGCTTGTCATGCTACTTCAGGAGCAGGCACTACAGGTGGAGTGGGACCAAACTTAGCTACTTTTGGTGACCGTAATCGTGTTGCTGGATTTATGGCTCATGATGAAGAAAACTTAAAAAAATGGATTAATAATCCTCAAGAGTACAAACCGGGTAACTTAATGCCTCAGCCAGAAGCTATTAACGATGGCGAAAAGTTTAGTGAAGCTCAATTAGATGCTCTTGCAGCATACCTAATGGGACTATCTGTAGAAAAATAAGTTCCACAGATAAATTATGAGGGAGGTTAAAGTTGTGAGTTCTATCGCAAAGAAAAAAGGCTTTGGCGCAACTTTATGGGACTATTTAACAACAGTAGACCATAAAAAAATTGCAGTCATGTACCTTGCTGCCGGCGGTTTGTTCTTCGTAATCGGTGGTATTGAGGCAATGCTTATTCGTATTCAATTAGCACAACCAGATAATGACTTTGTTAGTGCTGGACTGTTCAATGAAATTATTACAATGCACGGAACAACGATGATTTTCCTAGCGGCCATGCCGATATTATTTGGATTTATGAACGCCGTTATGCCACTTCAAATTGGTGCACGTGACGTAGCGTTTCCATTTCTAAATTCACTTGGATTTTGGTTATTCTTGTTCGGTGGTATTTTCCTTAACCTATCTTGGTTTATGGGAGGAGCGCCTGATGCGGGATGGACTTCTTACGCATCATTATCGCTAGCGTCTCCTGGTCATGGTATTGACTTTTATGCACTTGGACTTCAAATAGCCGGTGCTGGTACCTATATAGGAGGTATTAACTTCCTTGTAACGATCATTAATATGCGTGCACCAGGTATGACATACATGCGTATGCCATTGTTTACTTGGACTACATTTGTAGCTAGTGCATTAATATTATTCGCATTCCCACCACTTACTATTGGTTTATTTTTCTTAATCTTAGACCGCATGTTCGGTGGTAACTTCTTTGATCATACAATGGGTGGTAATACGATTATTTGGGAGCATTTATTCTGGATATTCGGGCATCCTGAAGTATACATCTTAATATTACCTGCGTTTGGTATATTCTCAGAAATATTTGCTTTATTCTCACGTAAACGTTTATTCGGTTACTCTTCTATGGTTTTTGCAACTGTATTAATTGGTTTCTTAGGCTTCATGGTTTGGGCTCACCATATGTTTACGGTTGGTTTAGGACCAACAGCTAATGCTATTTTCGCAGTTGCTACTATGGCAATCGCTGTTCCTACTGGTATGAAAATATTTAACTGGTTGCTTACGATTTGGGGAGGAAGTATTAAAGTTACAACTCCAATGCTTTATGCGTTAGGATTCATTCCTTCATTCGTAGCAGGTGGGGTAACTGGTATTATGCAAGCAGCAGCTCCGCTTGATTATCAATTACATGATTCATACTTTATCGTTGCTCATTTCCACTATGTAATCGTAGGTGGGGTAGTGTTAGCAATTTTAGCAGCAGTACACTTATATTGGCCTTTAATGTTCAACCAAATGTTAAGTGAAAAACTAGGTAAATGGACGTTCTGGTTCTTCTTTATTGGATTCCATTTAACGTTCTTCATACAGCATTTCTTAGGACTAATGGGTATGCCACGTCGCGTATTTACGTTCGGAGCAGATCAAGGTTGGGATTTATTCAACTTAATCAGTTCAATTGGAGCTGCATTCATGGCAGTGGGAGTTATTATTCTAGTAGTGAACATTATCATAACAGTTGTTAAGAATGTACCTGCTGGCAATGATCCATGGGAAGACGGCCGTACTTTAGAGTGGGCTATTCCTCAACCAGTTCCGTTTTATAACTTTAAACAAACTCCACTTGTTCGTGGATTAGATACATTCTGGATTGAAAAACAAGAAGGTAATAAAGAAGGTATGACATATGCAGAACCACTTTCTGATATCCATATGCCTAACAATTCAATCATTCCAATTGTTATGACTTTCGGTTTGTTTATCGCTGCATTTGGAGCATTATATAACGGTGAAAAAGATTGGGCTATTCCTGTTATAGTATTAGGTTTAGCAATTACACTTGGTTCTATGGCTGTTCGTTCTATAAAAGATGATCATGGATTCCATATTCACAAAGAAGATTTAATGAATGATAAAGGGGGTAAATAATAATGGACTTTAATAAAAAGTACACCCCACAAACTTGGCCAGATCATCCTGAGCAAGTTACTTTAGAAGGTAAGAATAAGTTTTTAGGTTTTTGGTTATTCCTTGGTGGAGAAACTGTACTATTTGCAAGTTTGTTTGCTACGTATTTAGCGCTTAAAAACAAAGGCCCAAGTGGGATGGAATTCTCTACTAACACACTATTCGAATTACCGTTAGTATTTATTATGACGATGATTCTATTAACTTCATCGCTAACTAGTGTGTATGCAATGTATCATATGAAAAACCATAATTTTAGAGGTATGCAAACTTGGTTGGCTATCACAGTTCTGTTGGGATTAGCATTCTTAGGTTTAGAAATTTATGAGTTTAATCACTATGTACATTTAGGTTTTCATTATGGACAAAGTGCTTTCTCATCTGCATTCTTTACGCTTGTAGGTACTCATGGATTGCACGTTGTAATTGGACTAGGATGGATTATTCTATTAATGGTACGTAATGCAAAACGTGGATTTAGTTTGTATAATGCACCAAAATACTATACTGCTTCCCTATACTGGCATTTCATTGATGTAGTTTGGGTGTTCATCTTTACAGTAGTATACTTGATGGGAGTTGTTGGTTAATATGTCACACGACGCTCAAGTTTATGTGAGATCTCAAACAGAATTTGATTATATTAAGCAAAAACGCAAAAAGGATATGCGTAACCAAGTTACTACTTTTGGGATTATGATATTCTTAACTTTAATTTCTTTTACAGCAGTAGCTGCTGGATTTTCTGTCTATCTAATCGTTCCAGTGATTTTATTACTTGCTGCAATTCAAGTAGTGTTACAGCTTTACTACTTCATGCATATGAGTGAAAAAAATCATCAGGTAGTTGCGTTTTTCTTATACAGTGCTGTTTTAATAGCATTCACTTTTATCTTAACTTTCCTTACTATTATTTGGTGGGGTTAAACAACTTAAAGCCGAGACAAAGTTAAAAACTTTGTCTCGGCTTTTTGTTGATTAAAATGATATTTGAAAATAGCGAAATGTCATAGTTCGTTCATTGAAGTTATTGGGTTTGACCTATATAATAGAGGAAGTTACCTAAAAAGGAGCGATGATACTTATGCCTATAAGTATATTTGGATTCCAAGCATTGTGGAGCCCTATAATGATTGGTGTTATAGTATTTTTAACTATTTTATATTTTTTAATAACGGTCAAATGGCGAAATGACTTTAAAGTATCAGAGCCACTAAAAAAGAAAGAGGCTGCTTATTTTCTAATAGGTATAGTTCTTTTATATATTGTGAAAGGTTCACCTGTAGATTTAATGGCACATATAATGTTCTCTTTCCATATGGTTCAGATGGCATTATTGTTATTGTTAGTTCCGCCATTACTGATGAAAGGTATTCCTTGGTGGGTTTGGAAAGTAGTAATAGAATTGCCAGTAGTTCGTAAGGTTTTTCCAATATTAACAAAGCCATTACTAGCGCTTATAGTATTTTCTGGTTTGTTTTCGATTTATCACATTCCTTTATTATTTGATACTATCAAACTGGATGAAGGACTACATGGCACATATACGTTTATCCTATTCATCTCAGCAGTTTTCATGTGGTGGTCTATTATAGATATTGAGGAAGTTACTCAACGACTACACGGTTTAAAGAAGATTGGCTTCATAATAGGCAGTGCAGTTTTAATAACTCCTGCATGTGCGTTAATTATATTTACGGGGACACCTTTATATGATACGTATACGAATCCAGATGTTTGGTTGAAAGCAATGGAGCTATGTGTACCTGCAAGTACATTAGCAGGACTTTCATTGAGTGGACCTGAATTATTTTCTAATATGTCACCTATCGATGATCAACAACTGGGTGGAATACTGATGAAAATCGTACAGGAAATAATTTATGCTGCATTTTTAATGTCTATTTTCTTCAAGTGGTATAAAAATGAACAAGATAATGCAGATGAAATCACACAAAAAGCTCTGGATGATTTAAAAGTCCAAGCTGACCTTTAAACTTAATAAAGTTATTTGAGGAGAATGATTAATGAATTTACCGGTTCTACCAACTATAAGTACATTTTTTATCGTGTTAAGTGCGGTGTTAGTTGCAATAGGTTGGGCACTTATTAAACAAAGAAAAATTGATGCCCACAAAAAAACGATGACTGCTGCTGCAATTTCGGCTTTACTTTTCTTCATCATCTATGCATCGCGAACTATTTTCATCGGAAATACAGCTTTTGGTGGTCCTGATGACATTAAAATTTACTACACTATCTTTTTGATATTCCATATTACATTAGCAACGACTGGTGCAGTTTTTGGCCTAGTTACTTTATACTTAGGTTATAAAAATAACATTAAAAAGCATCGTAAGATTGGGCCAATCACCAGTGTTATTTGGTTCTTTGTTGCAATTACAGGGGTTGCTGTGTATTTATTGCTATACGTATTCTATCATGGTGGAGAAACTACCTCAGTTATTAAAGCAATAATAGGTGGATAGATAAAGAACAAAACAAAAGGCAACGTTCTTATGGATTTATTCCATAAGAACGTTGCCTTTTAAAGATCATTAGAGTAGCTGCATTCTATTTTGCACTTTTACTTAATCATTTAAACCTTAAAATTTAGTTTTAGCATGCCGGACTCTTTTGCAGTGATAAATATAATAACAACGAGTGGACCTATTAAAAATCCAATAAAACCGAAAAGCTTTGCTCCGATAAACATAGCTATAAGGATAGCTAATGGAGATATACCCATTTGGGAACCCATCAACTTTGGTTCCACTGCTCTACGTATTATTAGTAAAACGACAGCTAAAATAGCCAATTTGGTTCCCATCACCATGTCTCCAGTTAAATAATGATAAATAGCCCAAGGTGCTAAAATAGCTATTGAACCTAATATAGGGATGATATCGATTATCCAAATGACAATTGCCATTATTAAAGCATATTTTGGTGTAATAATAAGCAGTAGCCCAAGGAATGCGGCACCTAAAATGATGAAGCTTGCTATAATTTGGGCTTTCATAAATCCAATAGCGACTTTTTTTATACTAGCAAACATAAATCGTACTTTACTTGCAGTATTATCAGTTAAATAATAAAAAAACTTTACTTGTAAATTATGCAAATCTAACATAAATAAAAAAAGAGCAATAATAAAAACTATAAAACTAACTAAGAAGTTTGGAATATTCGTCAGCAATGCAGTAATATTGCTATAGCTAAGTATATCTAGCAGGGCATCTCTCATACTTTCTAGTGTAGCGTCAAATTTTTTTTGAATTGATTCTACTACTTCTTTAGGGAGTCCTTCCGTATATCGAAATAAACTGTTTTGCATATCAATCCATAATCCAGTCCAGTTATTAATATATGTAGGAATAGTCTGTGAGGTATAAATAAGCTGGCTAAAGAGTTTTGTTATTATTAAATATAAAAGTCCGGAAATGATACTGATAAAAAGAGCGAAATTTGTTATGACTGCAGGTTTCCGCTTCCATTTAAATGTTTTTTGAGTGAACTTAACAATTGGCTCGATTATAATAGCAGTCAGTAATGCGAGTATAATAGGTATGGAAACTGGAAGGATAAATATTATTAACAACAAAAGAAAAATGCTTACAAAAAGATATTTTATATATTCCTTTTTAAAAAGATTTAAGACCATCATACACTCCTTTTCTATCGTTTATTACAGTATAGACAAATTAGTAAATTTTGAACAGAAAAAACGCAAGAGAATGAAACTCTTGCGTTTTAGGATATTCCTATTATGCGTGAATTTCAAAAGCAGCTAACTCTGTTTTTACTGCAGCTAATGTTTGTTCACTTGATTTTAGTAAATGTTTTGGGAAAACTTCATTTTCACCATATTCAACACCATGAGGATAATAGTGTTTTCCTATAACAGGTTTTAAAAGAGTAATGTTCGCATCATGAGCACCTACATCGCCATCTTTTGTAAAACCAAATACTCGAAGATAAAAAGTACCTTCTTTGATTATATACTTTTTATCATATGTTACACGTTCATAATCCCATTGACCTGCACGAACTAAACCATGCTTTTTCATAAGATCGTCTAATATATTTAGATCAATGACAGTGTTTTCTATACCAGTGTTTTCGAAATACATTAAATTGTCCTCCCTCACGTTCATATTCCAAATAGAATCTGTTCCTACTAATATTAATGCAAATTTCATAATGTTGCAATGGTAACATTGTGTCTTTCTAGTTAAGCTTGGTATACTAGGAGAAATGGGGGAAGAAAAAGGTGAAAAAGATATGATGAATAATCTAATTAGAATTGTTATCGCTATAGCTATAGTACTAGTGATATTTATATATTTTGATAATCCTGTACATGAAAATAAACTGATAACTGGTTCCAATAATTCAGGTCAAGTAATTCCTGATACTACTCCAGAAGTTGTGGAGGTGGAGACGGTATTTACACGTCCTAAAGATGGCATTTCAACATTAGTAGGAGAATCGGCCCAATCGGTTGTGGAGATGTTAGGAAAACCAACTAGAACCGAGCCATCAGCATTTGGTTATGAATGGTGGGTGTACAATCAATCTCTTACAACTTATTTATTAATAGGTATAGAAGGAGACAAAGTAACTCAAGCCTTTGCAGCTGGAAAAAATGTAGAAGTGGCTCCATATAAAATTGGGCAACAACTAGCTGATATATATCGATTTACACTAGTACAATCGGAAATTACATTTTCCATAGATTCAAATACGTATACTTTTACACTTTCGGAAGAGGACATAAACAATAGAATACTAGTTCAGTTTGATAATTTATTTGCTATGTTATACATTGATACAGAAAGTCAACAATTAGAAGCAGTGAGATTTACAGATCCAAAGACTATTTTGTTACATAAGCCATATGATATTTTATATAACGGAATCATGGTAGAAGCAAAAACTCCCGACTCTCTTTCACAAGTAGCAATAGATCGTGCCAATGAGCGTCAAATTTATGAACTGACAAACGTATATCGTTATCGGAATGGTCTTCAACTTTTAGTATCTGATAATGAATTGCAAAATATAGCGATGGCTAATAGTGAAGAAATGGCTAGAAACAATATTGTGGCCAATGAAAAATTTGAAGTATCTAAGTTTAGTGATCAATTGAAAGAATCATCCATTGAATTTTCTAGTGCTGCCGGTAATACAGCTGCTTTTTACTTTGATGCTGGGGAAGCTGTAAATGGTTGGTTGAACTCTAAAGACCATCGAGAAATCTTATTAGGTAAAGACTTTACACATACTGGTATTGGGGTATACGGTAGCTATTATACTCAAAACTTTATCGAACGAAAAGTAGTAAATACACCCAAAAACATACCTCAATAATTAGTTAGAGACAAAGGTACCTTCACTATCCAAATACAAAGACCGAATATGCAAAGGCACTTGATGAAGAGCAGCGAATGTAGCTGCTCTTTTTTGTATGACTTCGATTGGCTCATCAATCTTTTCTTCAAGCTCTTTATAAGTCATAAAAGGAATAAGTTCCACATTGTCACTAGTAAACGGATCTGACGTCATTATACCAGGTACATCTTTATAAAATTCAACTACATCTGCATTTAAATGATAGCCATAGACTACTGCTGTTAAATCACTACCTCCTCTTCCTAATGTAGTGAAATTATGGGTGCTTTCTGAAAAGCCTTGAAAACCAGGAACGATAACACAATGGAAATTTTTAAATGCTTGGTTTACAGAACTAAGATCTACTTTCTTTATAAGAGCATTTCCATACGTATCGTTCGTAATTATGCCAGCACTTTTCCCATAAAGAAGAGTAGAAGATATTCCTTGCGCTTTAAGTTCTGTTGTTAATACGGCACTCGAGATTAGTTCTCCACATGCGGAGAGTAAATCAGTTTCAATACTACTGTCGTTTAAAGGAAGCAAATCTAAAAGAGTATCAGTTGCATAGGGCTTTCCTCTACGTCCCATTGCTGAAACAACGACAAGAACCTGTTGATGGGTATTAATTGCTTGTTGGATTCGTTGTATTACTAATTGTCTGTTCTGATGATTTTGCATGGCAATACCGCCAAATTTTTGAACAATCATAATCTCAACCACTCTATTCGTGACATTTCAAACACTCCGTTCATACGATACAGGGAATTCATTTTACTGTATGCGATTTTACAAGAATGGTGTAGGGAGTGTGGTACTATTTATCCGTTAAACGAACTTTTAGAAGGATTAACATATAGGATTATCGGTGACTTTTCAATAAGCCGAAAGAGCAAAATCATCAATTATTCAAAGCAAATTAAAGAAGGGGATATCTTTGTTTCCGAAAGAAATAATCTTCGCATTATTGATGAAGCAATTCAACTAGGGGCAATTGCAATAATTTCAGAAGTTTTTATAGCTGACTGCAGTGTTCCTCAGATTATTATTCCTTCGGATTTGGACCGGTTAAAGCAGAAAATTAGTGAAAAAACATACGAACTATATGGAACCAAAATGAAAACTGTAGCAATAACAGGTACTAATGGTAAAACAACAGTTGCATCTTTCATTGCTCAATTACTCATGCAGCAGAGGAAATCGGTTTGTGTAATCGGAACATTAGGCGTGTTTATAAACGGTAGGCAGTTGAAGCAAAATTTCCGAAATAATACTACGTTGCCATTTTATGATTTTATCCAAATTGTTCAGCATTGTTCCAAGCATTCTGTTGAGTTCATTATATTAGAAGCATCTTCTCAAGGATTATTGGACAATCGATTGGGAAGCTATCCAATCGATATCGGTGTATTTTTAAATATTGGAAAAGATCATCTTGAATTTCACGGGGGAATGGTTCCCTATAAGAAATCAAAAGAATTACTCGTCCCATTATGTAAAAAACTAGTAGTTAACGCAGATGACGAATGGTGTAGATCAGTAGCAGAAAATTCTTTTTTACCTATTACTAGTTTCGGTGTAGATACTCGTAATGCGGTTGCTTTTAAACAGGAAAATGAAGAAGAAGACGAGATAATATATAAATTTAAAGTAAAGAACGAAGAGATTGACGTGCGAATGAGGAATAGTGGATTTTATAACGGGATGAATCTCGCTGCTGCACTTGCGTCGTTATGGACTTTGAATATACCGCTACAAAACATAAAACCAGTAACACTTCCAACTGGTAGGTTTCAACAAATAGATAACCTTGAGGGCATAAAAGTATTTATCGACTATGCGCATACTCCTGATGCTCTGGAAGTATGTCTTACAACTATTAAATCCTTCGCTAAAAATAATATTTACGTTGTTTTTGGATGTGGAGGAGATAGAGATAAGAAAAAAAGAAACGAAATGGGAAAAGTTGCGACAACTTTTGCAACAAAGGCTATAATCACCTCGGATAATCCGCGTAGTGAAAGTCCAGCAGATATTATTAAAGATATTGTAAGAGGATTAGATATACAGAAGTTTCAAATAGAACCAGATCGCAAAAAAGCTATTATATATGCTTTACAAATGGCGCAAGCAGGGGATACCGTGTTAATAGCAGGAAAGGGACATGAACAAGAGCAAATTTTACATGACCTTGTAGTCCCTTTTTCTGATCGTGATGTAGTCAATACCTATTTTGAAGAAGAGGGCGGGTTAATCACAAAAAATGATCCAGTAGCATAAGCTATTTTTCTTCCATCCGGTTGTGTTACCGTACATTCCATAACTATCGTTTGACGACCCTTATGTAGGTATTTAGCAGTTGCAATTAAGGTTTTTTCTGTTGATGCTTTAACATAATGAATTGTCATATTCGTTGTAACTGCACCTTTGCCCTCAGGGTGTAGATCCTTGTTAATTAAAAAACCCATCGCATTATCGGAAAGTGTAGCAATAATACCGCCATGCGGCATATTGAAACTATTATGCGAGATTGGAGTTATTGGCATCGTGACAGTACATTGGCCTTCGTCATACTGGGTGTCCATTTGAAATACAGCATTTAAGTATGTAGGTGCTTCATTTTGTTGTTTTTGTTGAATCGCATTTAGAAAATCATTTACTAGGCTAATTTCTTGTTCTGATGCGTTTTCTGTCACTGTTTCAAATAAATTTTGTAGTTTGTTCATTATTTTCTCCTAACAATAAGTTAATAGTTTGGCATTTATTTTTACTTTTCTGGTATGATTAACATGATTGGAGGTTAATCAAAATGATTATGACAAACGAATGGGTCGAGATAATGGATCAATCGGATATATTATGTACTATGATTCTTTCCTCTGAACAATTTTATCAATACTTAGATGCACATCGTGCTGTATATACAGATACATCTTTAGTAGGTGAGGTTAATAGCTTCGCTAGGCTAAAAGAGCAATACGAAGAGGTTCAACGTTTCGGGAAATACCATCCTGATTATTCGAAAGTTATGAAAGACATCCGAGTAACTAAACGAAAATTAGATATGGTAGATGCAGTGGCGAACTTGAAAGTCGCTGAGAACGAATTGCAGGACTTACTGGACGAAGTGAGTTTATTAATTGGTAAATCTGTTTCAGAAGGTGTTAAAGTTCCTGTTAGTAACCCATTTTTTGCTTCTTCGGGTTCTAGTTGTGGAAGTGGCTGCGGTACAGGTGGATCTTGTTCTTGTTCAGCCTAAAGTTTCAAAAGTTATGAGATGTGTGCATAAAATGCACACATCTTTTTTTACAAAGAAATAAAGAGTCAATTTTATAATTATGTAATTAGTAGTATAATTCGAATAAAGTTGATTTCCACTCCAGGCGGACGCTTTCCGCGGGCACGGCTTCAATCTCCTCGTCACTGCGTTCCTGCGGGGCTTTCAGCTCGCGCTGTTCCCGCTGGAGTCGCCACCTTGCGTTCCAATCAACAAAATCCACTTTTAATAAACGGAAAATATCATCTAAATATTCGTGTTTTAAATGGAAATAAATAATTATAAAATTGAATCAAATATAAAATTTTTCGTTATATAAATCTAAGTATTTGAAGAAACGGATTGATTAAGAAGTGTAACCTTATAAACACTGTAATTTCTTCTACACTGGACGCTTTTTGGTCCTATCCTTAGTTGGGCACTACTATCTCTGATTGCAGTATAAGTTGGCGACTCCAGCGGGATGAGTGAGACAGATGAGATATCACAACGACGCGAAGCGACGGTGATGGCTCATCGCTCACCCCGCGGAAAGCGTCCACCTGAAACGGAAATCAATAGAGGTGATAAATATTATAGTTGAATCATACTTCTTCTTAATTAGACACTAATCTAATTTCAAAACTTCCATTGCTAAGTCAGGTCTGTCGGTAATTATTCCTTTAGCTCCATTGCTGATAAGTTTTTTCATCACTTCTGGATCATTAATTGTCCAATAGTGAACAGGGATATTTAATGAATTCAAAAACTTTATAAATCCAGGATTATCAAGTGGAAATACATTTGATTTGACTGGAATCTGAAAAACATCTGCCTTTGGATGATATAGATGTTTTAGTTTGCTTGAGTATGCCGTATAGGCTTTTCTTACTTCTTTTTCACTGGCAGCAATTGCAACCGAGTTTTGTGCATATAGATTAAATCTATCTAGTTGATCATCATAAAAACTCGCAACCACAACTCGATCGAATGCTTGATGTTCCTCTAAAAGTCTCCAAAGTTTTGAAGGCATTAAACTACCTTCATAGGTATTGGGTGCATCTTTCATATCCATATTGATAAGCATCTGTGGATATGAATTTAATAATTCTCCTAAAGTGATAATCTGTTCTCCACAATTTTTGTAAGAAGGAACTCCTTCAATATCTAAAAAATGATGCCCAAGATCTGCTTCTTTCAATTGGGCTAACGTATAATCAGATATTCTACCAGTAAAGTTAGTAACTCTGTTTAATTCTTCATCATGAAATACAACTATCTCTTCATCTTTTGTCAGTCTTATATCAATTTCAAAACCATGGACTCCAAGTTTGGCGGCTTGTTCAAATGCAGAAGGAGAGCATTCGGGGGCAAGTGCCGAGCCCCCACGATGAGCCAATATAATAGGTTGTTCATATTCCAATGCTTTTTTGGTGGTACGACTTTGGGGTTTAGAAAGTACTTTAGTACTAGCCCATGCTGCACCTGCAGCAGCAGCAAGTGCGAAAGCTACATTTGATTTTTTACCCATAGTTTCAATTCCTCCTTAAAAGAGTAAAATGTTTTTTTAAAAAATATATAGGCATTTTCCTATTATATCTAAAGAACACAAAACTGTCAGTTAGTTGTTGTTGCTATCAAATTCCTCCCTATGTTATTCTTGAGAGGAAGAAATGAGGGGAAAAGTATGACAGAAAGACAAGGACTAATTGTCTATGTACATCATTTAAAACAAGCTAAATCCTTGCGAAAGTTTGGTCACGTTCATTATATTTCTAAAAGACAAAAATATGTCGTATTATATTGCGATCAAGATCAAATTGACGCTGCTAAGCAAAAGATGAACAAACTGCCTTATGTCAAGGAAATTTTAGAGTCATATAGACCGTTTTTAAAAACTGAATTTGAAAATAGTAAACCAGATAAAGCAAAAGAATACGATTACAAAATTGGACTGTAACTAGCCTATTGAAGCGGTGGTATTAAATTGTTTAAACGTAAAATACCGATTATATACTGATAATATAAATTAACATCCACATAGATGGAAGAATGTTTTATATCGACTGTTACAGGTTGGATAGCTATTTCGTTTAAAGCTTCCTTAAAAATACTGAGTCGTTTAGATTCTTTTTGGGTTTCAACAATACCCTCTCGACATATATATATGGGAAAGAAATTTGCAGTATTTACTGGTTTTAGAGCAATTGCTATGGAAAAATATTTTATATCGTCTTTAGTTGAAGAAAATATAAATGCTTGGTGTATACGCTCTTTGTTTACTTTTGCGAGTTCACATAGCTCGTAAATATCGCCATAACCTTCGCCTAGTTCTATAAAACGTTGGATCAATTGAAAACACTTCCTTTCTCATATATCTTAACACTTTGTTGGAGGACAATTCTATGAAATTTGTTTTAAGTTTTTTATGCCTATTCCTAATTGTAACTAATAGTGTTTTGCTCTTATTTCAATATGATGCGTACTCTTCAGGATTAGAAGAGAATGGACAAGTATTCTTCTATGAACAGGATGTAGAGATGAAAGTAAAAAAGGATAAGATTGTTATTAAACAACATTTTATCAATCTTCCTGAGGAAGAAGTTATTGTAACATGGCCGATTATTAGCGAAAATAGAAGCTGTGATTTAGATACGAGTGATAGTTGCAACCGCTTAACTGAAGACATGACTACGTTTAAAGCAGAAGATAACTCTAAACAGAGCATTTCCTATGAAATTCCTTTAGTAGACGGTTTAAAGGATGGCCAATTAATCCAAGACTTCCTAGTTAAAATAGAAACTGGGGCTGTTTCGCTAACTTCACTTCAAATTACAGATGAACTAAAAAGAGGCGGTATGTGGGTATCAGGATTACCTTTAATCGGTAAAACTTCCCTTGAGCTAATCGATTATTCACTTTCTATTGGCGCTGGGGATGTAGAAGAATTATATTGGCAGCAGAATGTCTTGCCTATTCAATATGAAGATGATTATTTTACAGTATACGCTTCAAATACTTTGCCTGATGAAGTCACTAACTTACTGGGGGAGTTAGATTATACGAATAGCGAACATTTAGCTGTAATTTTTGAGAAAAACAAAAGTAATATTGATGCTTCTCGAATTGCATTTGTTCAACAGGAGGATATTGCTTCTATTCAAAATGAACTTATCGTTAAGAATATACAAGCACAATATGAATTACCTCGAGATGATCAATTGATAGCTGAAGTCCTAAGTAGCTTTTTGTTAGAGTTGCCTGTTGGCTCTCCAAAATCCAGTTGGATGTACGAAACGATAACTAATTATTTAACTTCCGAACAACGAAAGAAGTTTCAAACTGCTTTACTTAACAATAAACAACAACTTACTGCAGCGAAGTTTGATGAGATTTTGACAGATATTATCAATCTAAAAACCTCCTTCTTTGTTTTGAATGAGCAGGCAGGTGCTGAAAATTTCCCATTATTATTTGAAGATTATAGACCCTTATATATCAATGAGATACAACAGGAAAAGATGAAAGTTCTTTTTAAGGATGGCAAAATTCTTTATGCAGCAGAACCGCTGCTTACTAATTTGGGATATACACTTAACCACACAGACAAAGGTTTATATGTGCAAAATGCAACAAGAGCATTTCGTTTTCCGATTCAAGAACCTTTCTATGTATTAAATGAAAAAAGATATGATGCTTTATCAGAACCATTTGAAGATATAGGTTCGCAGTTGTATATTGAAGAAGCGTGGATGATACGTTTGTTTTTAGTAAATATTGAAAAACAAGAAAAACGTATAAATATTACACAATCCGCACTATTTTAGCATTGGAGTGTAGTTATGAGAGTAATATCAGGTTCGAGGAAAGGACTGCCATTAAAAGCAGTCCCTGGAATGAATACAAGACCTACCACTGATAAGGTAAAAGAGTCTATTTTTAATATGATTGGTCCATATTTTGATGGAGGTATTGCCGTTGACCTGTTTGCAGGCAGTGGTAACTTGGGTATCGAATCTTTAAGTAGAGGTATTGATACATGTATTTTTATCGAAAAAGATCCAAAAGCTATCCAAACTATAAAAGATAATTTGACGAAGTGTCGTTTGGAGGATTCTGGTGAAATATTCAAAGCTGATGCTACAAGAGCGGTAAAGGCTATTGAGAAAAGAGAACTCAAAATTGACTTATTATTTGTGGATCCTCCATATGACAAGTTAGTGTATTATGACTTAGTTCAATCATTAGTAGACAAAGGATGTATGAGTAAATCTGCTATTATTGTTTGTGAACATGAGAAAAATGTCACACTTGAAAAATCATATGGTGACTTTGAGCTAGTGAAAAAAGAGATATATGGAGGTACGGTCATCTCTATTTATCGTTGCCTTAAAGAAGAGGAGAATTAAATTGGGAAAAATAGCAGTAGTGCCAGGAACTTTTGATCCAATTACGAATGGTCATTTAGATATTATAAATCGAGGAGCATCTATTTTTGGAGAAGTTTTTATCGTTGTTTTGAATAACTCATCCAAAAATCCACTTTTCTCTGTGGAGGAAAGAATGCAATTGATCATAGATGCTACTTCTAATTTGCCGAACGTCAAGGTTCAAACATTTTCAGGATTATTGATAGATTATGCTGAAAGTGTAAATGCAAGTGTTATTATTCGTGGTTTACGGGCTGTTTCTGATTTTGAGTATGAAATGCAAATCACTTCTATGAATCGAGTACTAAATAATAAAATAGAAACATTCTTTATCATGACCAAAAATCAGTATTCCTTCCTGAGCTCAAGTATCGTAAAAGAAGTTGCTAGGTATGGTGGCAAAATAGATGAACTTGTGCCCTCTCATGTAGAGAAAGCATTAATAGAAAAATATAATACATATTAATGAATAGAGAACCTTGCGATTATGCAGGGTTCTTTTTTAAATATAGATAAAAATGCCTTATGCACAATATTCATAACGCTTTAAAGAATGAATAATACTGTTGTACTGTTATCAGGCAGACGCAGTTTAAGCTATTCTATTAAACTCTCTAAGGGTTAAGATAATAGAGGATAAGGGCAGTCAAAGTGAATGTATGGATATTACCGACTGCCTAAACAGAGATATGATTTTGTAGTCTTAAAAGAGACATTATATCAGATTATGTATCTTTTATTATTTTACTATTTCACAGTGTTATAAAAAGAAAAACAGTACTGGAATTATTAGCATATGAAGAAAGCGGAAAAGAATGTATTTACGAATACTGATATTTGCTTTCTGAGCAAGAACGATTATTTGCATATGAATACTTATACCACTAAAAGCAATAATAAAAGCAACTACTAAAGGTAATAGTGCGGAGCCTGACAACATTTCACCAGCTAAGCTAATCCCACCAGTCATTTCAAAGAGAGATGCGACGAAAACAAGTAAGGTTGGGGAAATATTCGGTAAAATTTCTTTGACGGATTCAAATACGATAAAACTCACTGTAGTAAAAAATATAACCGTAGTACCGATTAGCAATAGTATTTGATACGTCTCTTTAATACTTTCCTGGAATGGAGATTCAGAAGGCTTTTGAATATGTGTACTTGGATGAATGGGTGGAGATAACACAATAAATACTAGCAAAAAAACTAAATTCACAGCATGTATAATGATTAAAAGTTTAATGCCAGCAATTTCTGCATGGAAAATTTCAATTCCTACAAAGCCTATAACGAACATTGGACTAGGTGCGTGGCATATCGCAAGCAACCAACTTGCATTGTTTTTATTTAAAGTACCTATATCTTTTAACGATGTTATAACTGCAGCTCCACTTGGAAATCCACCTATTGCACTTAGTAAATAAATATTTAAATACATTTTATATTTGTTCGTAGTATTTAAAAACGAGTTTTTAGAACGAATAAATAGCTGTGTTATTACTAAGTAGGGGAGTAAATAGGGTAGTAAAGCAGTAGTGAAAATCCTCATTCCTTCTAGTGCACCTTTGTGGGCAACGCCAGGCTGTAAAAATAAAAGTATAATAAGTGCCCAACTACCGATTGTTATTAGTCTATGCATGTAAAATTCATCCTTTGTTCACATAAATTTTGTCAGAAAAAAATGGAAGTGATAAACTAATATTCAAATGTGTTGTAGAAAGAGAGGGATAATTAAATGAAGAAGAGAAATCCGATAATCCTTCTTTTCATAGTAGCAATAGTGTTAGCGTTAGGTTTTTATCCGATGGACTCTTATATTTCTAAACCAGGTGGTGCATACGAACTTGAACCATTTGTAGAAGTAGATGGTGGGGATCAGGATGACGAGGGTACATTGAGTCTCCTAACAATCGCACTAGCAAAAGCTACCCCGCTTACTTATGCTTTTGCCAAAATAACGGACAACCAAAAAATATACAAAGCAAATGAAATCCGCCAAGAAGACGAAGATGAAACAGAATATAATGTTCGTCAATTAAAGCTTATGTCTAATTCTCAATTTAATGCTATTTCAGTTGCATTTAACCGAGCAAATAAGCCCTACACTATATCAAATAATGGAATATTTATTTTTAACGTGGTGGATGAAAGTGCAGCTGATGGAATATTAGAAGCTGGCGATAAAATTTTACAAATGGATGATATCGGAGAATTAACCGAAGAGTCTATAAGAACATACTTAACTGGCAAAGGAGAAGGCGATGTCATTCGTCTAAAGGTTGAGCGTGATGGAAAACAGTTGGATAAAGAAGTATCCCTTAAAACAATACCTGGAGTGCTTGAAACGCCAAGTATCGGAATTAGTTATACGGCAGACAAAAAAGTGGAAACAACTCCTGTCGTACATATTAATTCCGAAGATATTGGAGGACCATCTGCTGGACTAATGTTCACCTTGGAAATCTTAAATCAATTATTACCTGAAGATATTACGAAGGGCTATAAAATAGCAGGCACTGGTGAAATGGGTCCTGATGGGACAGTAGGAAGAATTGGTGGGATAGATTTAAAAGTCATAGCTGCGGACAATAAAGACATGGAAATAATGTTCGCTCCTGATGATGATATTAATCCAACTATTTTAGCAAATAATCCTGATTTGACATCTAATTATGAAGAAGCTCTAAAATCTGCAAGAAAAATAGGTACGAAAATGAAAATCGTACCTGTGAAAACGATTGATGATGCTCTGGCGTATTTAGATCAGTTAAAGGCCAAATAAGCTATTCGATAATGGGAGCAATACGAAAATCACTTCCAACCATAGATTCTCCATACGAAGACTGTAATCCTAAGTAGTAGAGGTCGGCAGCTTTAATATCTAATTGCAACTGTGTATCTTTTTTACTTGCGGCTACTCTACTTACAAGTGGAAGCTGCAAGTCTTTTTTTATGCTCTGCAAATATGCCTGTCCATTCTTGTTCATTGCTAAGGGTCTTATATATGTGGGGAAATCGATTTCTCGCAATTGGTTCCAAGTAAAATCTGTATAAATATGTGTTAGCATCCTCTGAATACGTGTCCATGTAAAACGCTTAGATTTTATCTGTTGCATAAAAGATTGAAAGTTCGTATGTGTTTTTGCCGCTTTCCAAATAGCATTTTCCATCCCTTCGGTAATTTCTGCTATTTGACCAAGCTCTTCTCTAGAGGAGCGAATTATTAGTAATCGTAATGCTGGATAGAACTGTTCCCAACTACCAAAAGATTTGTTATTGCTTTCCCATTCTGTTAATCCTAATAGGCTTGTACTAGGCATGAAAGCATTTACCTCCGAAAGTTTCTGGCCTTCAAAAAGCAATTTGCGAATACCTGTGGCGCTGGCAATAGTTTCTGTTTTCAGAGCATCATCATGATAATTTGCCACGACACGTTGAATTGTCTCTGGCTTAATATCACTATTTAAATGATTTGCAGCCTGAATGTAATGGTATCCTAATATATTATTGGGTTTAGATAAATCTACTAATCGAACCGTCGTAGCTTCAGAAATTTCATTATAGGCTTCATTTAACGCTTTAGGATAACTAATACCTTTTTTCATATAACTTGCAATGGCCGTATTATATTCGTCTTTTTTGGTTAATAATAGATTATAGGTTTCTTGAAATGCTTCTAATGATCCCTCTTCACTGCCGAAACAAAAGGAATGACATTTTAAAGCATCTAACAAGAAAATAGCACCTTTAGCAAAATCACTTGCCTGGGCAGTTGCAAATGCATAGGGAAGTTCAATTACTAAGTCAACACCCGCTGCAACGGCCATTTTTGATCGAGTCCATTTGTCAACAAGTGCTGGTTCGCCGCGCTGTAGAAAGTTCCCAGACATCACGGCAATGATAATATCGCTATTTGTTTTGATGCGGGTTTGTTGTAAATGGTGTAAATGACCGTTATGAAATGGATTATATTCTACAACAATTCCAGTTGCTTTCATATTCAAATCAAATCCTTTCTTTTATGCAAGTATAATGTTAAAATATTGTAGTGACAAGAAATTATCTTGACATCTAAATTCAGTCATTATATAATCAACTTTGTTGTCTTGAGGTGATAATCGTATGAAATGGACAATTCATCAGCTATCTAAATATCGTGAGAACGGACTAACTTTAGATGAATTCGTGGAACTCGAAAACGTGAAGAAGCGGAACCAAGACGTTCGAAGGATTTCAGCCGTTCACGTAAAAGGGCACTGCACATTTGGTGCAGCGCAAATGACTTGTCACTTTCAGCTTTCTGGAACTCTTATTTTACCGTGTGCACGCACATGGGAGGATGTAGAATTTCCATTTGAGATTGAATCTGATGAAATCTTCAACTGGTCTGAGTCAGCATTAACTTCTGCTAGCGACTATGATAATTTTCATGTAGTAGAAGGTGATGTTATTAACGTTGACCCAGTTCTAGAAGAATTAATTCTTCTGGAAATTCCAATGCAAGTGTATAAAGAAGGTGCAGACCACTTTAGACATGAGGGTGGAAATGGTTGGAGTTATGCAACAGATGAAGAACTTAAAGAAATGCAGGAAGATGAACAACCAAAAGTAGATCCAAGACTTGCTGATTTAGCGAAGTATTTTGATCAGACAGACGAATAATAGATCTGTAAGGAGGTGCCACCTATGGCAGTACCAGCTAGAAGAACTTCTAAAACTGTAAAAAGAAAACGCCGTACACATTTTAAATTATCCGTACCTGGTATGGTTGCTTGTTCAAACTGTGGTGAAATGAAATTGGCTCACCGTATTTGTAAATCTTGCGGTCAATACAAAGGGAAAGAAGTATTGAGCAAATAATTCAGTATTTGTTCCTTAAAAGACTACCAAAGAGATCATGGCTCTTGGGTAGTCTTTTTTTTCTATATATAATTTAAAAAGGGGTGTCAGAAAATGGATTATACTATAGTAAAAAGAGATGAAATTATCATTTTTGAAATAAATAGAGCTGCAATTCATAATGCGATAAATATGGAAGTCTTAGCAGGTTTTAAAGAACTAGTACATACAGTGAAAAATGATAGTTCGATCAAACTAGCAGTAATTACTGGAGCAGGTGATAAGTCTTTTTGTTCTGGTGGTGATTTATCTGTTCTTCACAAGTTGAAAACAGAGCGAGAATCATTTGAAATGTTAAGTGAGGCGGCAACTATTTTGTATGACGTTGCTACAATGACTATTCCAACATTAGCATTAGTTAACGGAACTGCAGTTGGTGGAGGCTGTGAGATTGCAACCTTATGTGATTACCGTTTAGTAAAGAAAGAAGCAAGATGTGGATTCATACAAGGTCAGTTGGCCATTACTTCTGGATGGGGTGGTGGAACCTATTTATGGGAAAAAGGAATGCGTCAGGATCACACTCTACAAATGCTTACTGAAGCGGTACCTTACCCATCTGACAAACTTCAAACTATTGGGTGGGCAACGGAAATTTTTGAAGGACATAAATATACAGCACTTGAAGCTTTTGTGCAAAGAATGATTGTGCCTCATGAGACTGTATTAAGAGCATACAAAATGCAATTAATACGTAAGTGGGAGCAGTCAAAATTATACGAAAGAATTATGGAAGAAGTAAGAACTTGTTCTGTTCTTTGGGAGCAGGAAGTACATCACGATGCGGTCAATTCATTTTTATCTAAAAAGAAATAATATGAGAGTCTATTTGCACCCACTTTGCATATATTAATAAAAAAGCAAAGGGTGATCCAGATGAATGTGAAATTGAGAAAAGATAGTTGGACTGAGGAAGAAGATAATCTTCTAAAAGAAATAATTTTGAACAAAATTAATCAAGGCCACACGCAAATTTCTGGTTTTCAAGAAGCAAGTGTATTACTTGGTAGATCTAAGCAAGCCTGTGCATTCCGGTGGAACAAAAATCTACGCCCTCAAATTATGAAAAAAGAACATAAACCAACTTCTTATTCTACTAAAGAAGCAGCAGATTCCTCCTCCCTTCAAAACCATTTGCAACTGGCGATGGAAAGTTACGATGAGATGAAGCATTCTTATAATGAAATTTCAAGTGCATACAATTTGTTGAAAAATGATTATGAACAGCTTTTAAACTGGGTTAAACAAGGTATTACGCATATTGAACGCAAGTAAAAGAAGCCTTTTTATAGGGCTTCTTTTGTTGTTCCTGGGGAGACAAAGCAGAATTTAGTTGAAATCGCTTTCAACAATCGTATAGACTAATATAGATGGGAGAAATGTTCAAACGAAGGGGGAAGTAAGATGAAGAAAGTATTAATCGCCAATAGGGGAGAAATCGCAAGACGTATTATTAAAACATGTAAGCGATTAAATATTGAAACAGTAGCAATCTATTCAGAAGCTGATAAAGATTTACCTTATGTGAAAGAAGCGGACTATGCTTTTGAGATTGGCCCGAGTCAAGTTCAGCAATCCTATTTAAAAGTAGATGATATTATCGCTCTTGCAAAAAGAGAAAAAGTGGATGCGATTCATCCGGGATATGGTTTTTTATCAGAGAATGCTGATTTTGCTCGTAAAGCAGAGGCTGAAGGTATAGTTTTTATCGGTCCTAGTCCTGATACAATGGAAAAAATGGGAGATAAAATCGAGTCAAGAATTACAATGATCAATGCAAACGTGCCAGTTGTCCCAGGAACAGAAGCGGGACTTGCTTCTGTAGAAGATGCAATTACGGCAGCTTCTTCGATTGGATATCCAATCATGCTTAAGGCAAGTGCAGGGGGGGGTGGCATAGGGATGATTCGTTGTGACGATGAAGAGACCCTCCTTAAACATTTTGAATCGATTAAAACACGAGCAAAATCGTATTTTGGTAGTGATGTAGTTTTTCTTGAAAAGTTCATTGATTCCTCTAGACATATTGAAGTGCAGATTTTTGGGGATACACATGGTAATATCGTTCATTTATTTGAACGAAATTGTTCGGTTCAGCGTCGTAACCAAAAAGTTCTAGAAGAGGCACCTTCTCCGAACTTCCCACAAGAAGCAAGAGAGAAATTATGGGAAGCTGCTGTGAATGCAGCGAAAGCTGTAAATTATATAAATGCTGGAACGGTAGAATTTATAGTAGATCATAATCATCAGTTTTACTTTTTAGAGATGAATACTCGACTGCAAGTAGAGCATCCCATTACCGAAGCTATCACTGGGTTCGATTTAGTGGAATGGCAGTTAAGAGTTGCTGCCGGGGAAGAACTACCTGTGAGAGACCAAGCTTCGATAAAGTCTAATGGACATGCGATAGAGTTTAGAATATATGCAGAGGATCCAAAAACATTTTTCCCATCACCTGGAACTATTACAGTTCAAAATTGGGAAACAGATGAGGATGTCCGGATTGATGCTGGTTATGCGGAAGGTGACAAAGTTACACCATTCTATGATCCGATGATTTCTAAGGTTATTATCCATGCAGAAAATAGAAAATTAGCAATAGAGTCTGCACAAAAAGTATTCTCTTCTGCTAAAATAGAAGGTGTGAAAACAAATATTCCACTATTCCAACAGTTCTTGGATGATGAGAGTTTCATCAGTGGGGAGTATTCAACATCCGTTTTAGGGGAATGGATGGACAAACAAAGGGAGGAAGTTTCAAAATGAAAAATTTAGAATCGACTATGGCAGGTACAGTATTTACCGTAAACGTAGCAATTGGAGAAGAAGTGGCAGCTGGACAAGTAGTAATGGTGTTGGAATCCATGAAAATGGAGATTCCAATTGAAGTAGAAACAGCGGGTAAAATTGCCACAATCAATGCAAATGAAGGCGACTTCGTCAATGAAGGCGATGTATTAGTAACGTTTGAATAAAGGGGGTTTTACAACGTGGGAGAAACAAAAGCGTATAATGATAGATTAGAAGAAAAACTGGCATCTGTTTATTCAGGGGGACAAGCAAAATACCATGAAAAGATGAAAGAGCAAAACAAATTATTTGTACGAGATCGTTTAGCGTTACTTTTTGATAATGGGGAATACATCGAAGATGGTCGCTTTGCGAATGTGGAAGCAGGAGATTTGCCAGCAGATGGTGTTGTGACTGCTACCGGTAAAGTAAATGGGCAAACTGTTTGTGTCATGGCAAATGATTCCACTGTGAAAGCTGGGTCGTGGGGATCGCGTACTGTAGAAAAAATTATTCGTATCCAAGAAATAGCAGAAAAAAATAGAGTACCAATGTTGTATCTAGTAGACTCAGCGGGTGCGCGTATTACCGATCAGCTAGATATGTTTCCAAATAGACGAGGAGCAGGAAGGATATTCCATAACCAAGTAAGGCTATCAGGGTTCATTCCACAAATTTGCCTATTATTTGGTCCTTCCGCAGCTGGGGGAGCTTATATCCCTGCTTTTTGTGATATTGTCTTTATGGTTGAAGGCAATGCTTCGATGTATTTAGGCTCACCTCGTATGGCAGAGAAAGTAATCGGTGAAAAAGTGACGCTAGAAGAGATGGGTGGAGCTCGTATGCACTGCACAGTCAGTGGAGTAGGGGACGTTCTTGTTTCAACAGAAGAAGAAGCAATTGCCGAGGCTAAACGCTATTTGGACTTCTTCCCGGCGAATTATACGGAGAAACCAAAACAAGTGGAACCTAAAGCCATTAAAGAAGGAAGAACACTAGAAGCAATCATTCCTGAAAATCAAAACGCGCCATTTGATATGTACGAAGCAATTGAAGCAATTATCGATGAAGGTACGTTCTTTGATGTGAAGAAGTTGTTTGCTCCTGAGTTAATTACAGGCTTAGCGCGAATTGATGGCAGAGCAGTAGGAATTATTGCCAATCAACCAAAAGCTAAAGGTGGAGTGCTATTCGTAGATTCAGCGGATAAGGCTACAAAATTCATCTCCCTGTGTGATGCGTTTTCAATTCCGCTACTATTCTTAGCTGATGTTCCTGGGTTTATGATAGGAACGAAAGTAGAACGTGCTGGAATTATAAGACATGGGGCGAAGCTTATTGCAGCGATGAGTTCTGCAACAGTTCCCAAAATATCTGTTATAGTACGTAAAGCATACGGAGCAGGTTTATATGCAATGGCTGGTCCTGCATTTGAGCCGGATGTGTGCATTGCCTTGCCTACAGCTCAAATAGCTGTAATGGGCCCAGAAGCGGCAGTAAATGCTGTGTACTCAAACAAAATTGAGGCAATCGAAGATCCAAAAGAACGTCTGAAATTCGTTCAACAAAAACATGCCGAATATAAAGAGGAAATTGATATTTATAAACTTGCTTCTGAAATGATCATCGATGAAATTGTAGCACCAAGCGATTTACGCGCAGAACTTGCAAATCGACTACGTTTTTATGAAGATAAACAAATAGTAAATGCACCTCGAAAACATCCGGTGCTTCCTGTATAATAATGATAAAGTTAAGGTCTACCCCAGAGGTAGACCTTTTTTAAGAGAAAGTATATATTAATTTACCATAACACTGGGTTTATAGAACTTTTAAGAATGAATAAAACAAATTTAATACTGATTAACGTACGGAGCGGAAATCAACAGCATATCTACGTCTCCGATCTTAGAAGACCAAGAGTCTTTTTTTCGGTTTTTCTTAAGAGTGAAAAAGTACCTGTTTTATTAAAGAACTTGGGGGTGACTTATGAAAATTGGTATTGTTGGTGCAGGAGCGATAGGCCTCCTATTTGGTGCATATTTGTCGGAATCAGATCATGACATTACTTTTTTAGTCAGAAAAACTAGTAAAGTCCATCATTTATACATAGAAAAGAAAACGGAAAATCCGAAACAAATTACTTGTGATATAGTTTCGGACATAACTGATTTAAAACAAATGGATCTTATTATTATTGCAGTGAAGTATCATCATCTTACACATTTAGAAGTTAAGCTAAATTCTTTACCAAAGCATATCCCTCTTCTGTTTTTGCAAAATGGTTTATCACACATATCTTTTCTACGGAAGTTACCACAAGAAACTGTCCTTATTGGTTCTGTATTACATGGTGCTACGAAAATAAATAATTCCACGGTTCAACACTTAGGAATAGGTCCAACTTATATTGGGTTTTATAAAGGGCAATGGGCTTCGATTAATAGTTTAATGGAGGGTAATAACGAGGAATTCCCTTTGATCTTTACCGGTGATATCGAACAGATGCTTGTGAAGAAAGCTATGTTAAATTGCTTGATTAATCCTTTGACTACTATTGCTCAAGTGACTAATGGGGAGCTAGTTGAAAATGACTCCTATAAAGCTATATTGAGAGGCATGTATGACGAAATGATGTTTGCTTTTGATGACTGGCGAGAAAGGCTTATATGGGAGGAGGTTGTCTCCCTGTGCGAAAATACCAGGGGAAATCGTTCCTCTATGCTCAAGGACTTTGAGAATGGGAGAATGATGGAGTTAGATACCATTGTTGGAGCTATAATAGAGAAAGCCGCTCAAAGAAATAAAACTTTGCCTATTTTACAAGCATTCTATTTATTACTAAGTGAAATAAACAAAGAAGGTGATTACCGTCGTTAATGTTCTTTCGATTTTTGTAATATACCCAGTAGTCGTGTTTTTGCTTGTATTTATCATTTGTAAATTTGTTTTACATAAAAGAAAAAAATCAATTGGCATTGCGTCTGATGTTTCGACTTTCTTTTTATACTTTTCTACGGCTAATTTGTTCTCATTCCTTTTCTCGAAAGGGATTGGTTGGTATCTTATTATTTTTTCCATTATACTAGCGACGATTATGACATGTTTAGACTGGCGTTCTAAAAAAGAAATTGAAATAATTCCATTGTTGAGGAAAATTTGGAGAATACTATTTTTACTATTATGTTGTTTTTATGCATTTTTATGGTTATTCGGAGTTATCCAATATGTTTTAACTTATATAAGCTAATAATTTTTACACATATATAGTAAGTGTTATACTCTTAAAGTATTTAAAATGATAGCTTTGGTGAATTTTCGCCAAAATGAACTTGAAAATAATAGAGGTGGAAAAAACGTGCGATTAGAGCAGTACACACAACCATTCGCTTCCTCATTTTATAAGAAATATTTGGAGGATGTAGCTAATTTATCTTCTTTCTTTCATTATGAATGGAACCAAAAGGCACTTAACAAAAGGGTTAAAGAAGCTAATTTTACTAAACATAAAAGAACTGAGCTTGCTGATGTAATTACTTCTTATATGAGTGAATATGGTATTTCCAAAAAAAGTAGTCAGCATATAAATGAACTTAAAGACAATGGGGTTGTAGTTATAGGCGGGCAGCAAGCAGGGATTCTTTCTGGACCGTTATATTCAATTCATAAAGCAATTTCGGTTATTACATTGGCAAAACAACAAAGAGAAACTCTAGGAGTACCTGTTATACCTGTTTTTTGGATTGCTGGAGAAGATCATGATATCGATGAGATAAATCATGTATACATAGATAGAAGCCGAACACTTCAAAAGCTTGTTTATCCAGAAAAGTCTCGAACGAAAAAAATTGCATCTGAAGCTACTTTTGACCACCAGTTAATAAAAGAGTATTTAGATGAAATTTTCAAAAGTTTACCCGAAACCTTATATACGAAAGATCTTAAATCTAATGTTTTAGAGCTTTTAGATAATAATTTAACGTATACAAGCTTTTTCACAGCCTTGATGAACGAACTATTTCAAGAGGAAGGTTTACTCTTAATAGACGCTGCGTATGAGCCATTAAGAAAATTGGAAAGTGATTATTTTCAACTTCAAATATTACATTCTTCAGAACTAGCTAAAGTAGTATTTGAGCATGAAGAAAAAATAGCACTTGAAGGATTTGGTACACCGATACAAGCAAAAGAGTCAGCGGCTCATTTGTTTTATGTTGAAGCAGGAGAGCGTTTCTTATTAGAAAGAGTGAACAATCAATTTGTTCATGAGGCAAAGGGAATCTCATTTACATTGGACGAGATGATGGAAATTGCAAGAGAACATCCGGAGAAGTTAAGCAATAATGTGGTAACTAGACCAATCATGCAGGAAATGGTCTTTCCAGTGCTAAGCTTTATTGCTGGACCAGGCGAGATTGCATACTGGGGCGCATTAAAAACAGCATTTGAGTTGTTTGACATGAAAATGCCAGTTCTAATGCCCCGTATTAGTATTTCGATAGTCAATGCAAATACGCAATCCTTATTAGAAAAGTTATCCTTTACGATTGAAGATGTGTGGGATGGATCTTTACAAGATGCTAAGTTGCACTATATAAATAGCAATCGTAACGAGGAAGTTCCTCGCTTGATAGAGGAAATAAAAGCAGATCTTATAGAAAAGTACGGGAAGTTGGAGCAACTTTTGATGAAAGACGGTTTGAAGTTATCTCCATTAGTACAAAAGAATTTTAAAAATCATGAAAAACAATTGAATTTTATTAATAACGCAATTGAAGATACATTCCTTAGTAAGTTAGATGCGACTACTAATCGTTATGATCGTATTAGTATGAACTTAATGCCTAACGATGGTCTTCAAGAACGAACATATACACCGATTCAATTGATGAATGAGTATGGTCCATCTCTGATTAAACAGCTCTTAAAAGTACCATATGAATTTAATGGTAAACATCACGTGATTTATTTATAATTTGTATCCCCACTTTCATTAGTGGGGATTTTTTTTCTTGTTTTACAGTTTTCCAACTAGAGAGCCCAAGATTCCAACTAAACGTGCCAGAATCCCAACTTAGGGTACCAATATTCCAACTAACGACTAAATAGAGCTTCCTTCGCTTGGATTCTTGTCACTTGCCCCCACTTTTAAGATAATTCCTTCATAATTTCACTGGAAATCGCAATAAACACAGGAACTTTTCCAAACTTTTCATGTATCAAAGTTATAGGATTTCTTTGTAGAATTTACTAGAAAACGTGTCTCAACAAGTACTAATTACACATTTTAAAGAAATATCGTCCTGTTTTTAAAAAAACGGTGGAGGAAAGTGGGGCGTTGTGGTATGTTAATGACATAAAGTGGGGTGAGTAGCATGTTCATGGGCGAATATCAACATAACGTTGATGCAAAGGGACGGTTAATAATACCATCCAAATTTCGAGAACACTTAGATGACAGTTTTGTCCTTACACGTGGTCTTGATAATTGCTTATTTGGTTATCCTATGAATGAATGGCGAAAACTCGAAGACAAACTTAAAGAACTTCCTGTAACGAAGAAAGATGCTCGAGCATTTACTCGTTTTTTCTTTTCCGGTGCAACCGAAGTAGAAATAGACAAGCAAGGGCGTATCAACATTCCGAGTAATCTCAGAAGTTATGCGAAGATGGATAAGGAATGTATCGTACTTGGAGTGTCAAATAGGCTTGAAATTTGGGCTAAAGATGCTTGGGAAAATTATTTTGTGGAGTCTGAGGATTCTTTCAATGATATTGCAGAAAATATGATTGGCTTTGATATATAACTTATCTAACTGGGTTTGTCCCGGTGGATTGCATTAAAGTCTAGACAAATGTCTTGGATTTCAGAGTTAAAGAAGTTTAACTAGGAATAAATACGCCAAGATGTATTTTATTAAGAGGAGGAGAAACGCTTGTTTCATCATACGACCGTATTACTAAAAGAAACAGTAGATGGACTAGCTATTCGTCCTAATGGGATCTATGTGGATTGCACGCTAGGCGGAGCTGGCCACAGTGAATACTTAGTACAACAGTTAAACGAAAAAGGTAGACTAATTTGCTTTGATCAAGATATGACTGCCATTGAAAATGCAAAGCTAAAACTTGCACCTTATTTAGACAAAGTTACCTTTGTCCATGCAAATTTTCGTTATCTAAAAGATGAACTTAACCAAATTGGTATTGAAAAGGTTGATGGGATTTTATATGACTTAGGTGTATCCTCTCCCCAATTAGACACACCGGAGCGAGGGTTTAGTTATAACTACGATGCCCCGTTAGATATGCGAATGGATCAAACAAGTGAGTTAACTGCTTACCATGTAGTCAATGATTGGCCATATGAAAAATTACTTAAGATATTTTTCCGTTACGGAGAAGAAAAGTTTTCTAAACAAATTGCGCGCAAAATTGAGAAGGCAAGAGAAGTTGAACCAATTGCTACCACTTTCCAACTTGTTGAGCTTATAAAAGAAGGTATTCCAGCTGCTGCTAGAAGAACGGGTGGACATCCTGCTAAACGAATTTTCCAGGCGATCCGAATTGCTGTAAATGATGAATTAGGTGCAGCAGAAGACTCACTAGAAGATGCAATTAAGCTTATAAAAGTAGGAGGAAGAGTAAGTGTTATTACCTTCCATTCCTTAGAAGATAGATTAACTAAAACAATTTTCAAAGAAGCATCTTCTTTACCAGAGTTACCACCAAATTTACCAATGATTCCAGCTGGTATGGAGCCAATGTTAAGAGTGGTTACAAGGAAACCGATAGTCCCTTCGGAAGAAGAGTTGGCAGTAAACAATCGCTCTCGTTCGGCTAAGTTACGTATTGTGGAAAAATTAATCGAAAAGGGAAGTGTCTAAATGGCTTTACGTAAACAGCAATCACAAACATACATACCACGCCCTTCTTACACTGAACAACCACAGGTACAGAAGCAGGCGAAAAAACGTAATAATCTTATTTCTAAAGGAGAAAAAATACTATTAGTCGGGTTGTTAGCAATAGTTACTGCTTTATCTGTCATGATTATTCAAACGGAAAGCGCTGTGCGAGCAACTACTACAGATATTGCACTAATGGAAAAGGAAATTGACTCTACTATAAAAAATAATACTGACTTATCAGTACAAGTAAATGAATTATCTACCTATGACCGTATTTGGAAAAAGGCGGAAGAGCTCGGTTTGAAACTGAATGAGCAAAACGTTAAGGTAGTGCCAGGACAATGAATAAGAAATTTCGTTTTCAATGGGGAGCCTTTCTAATGTTTTTATTATATGGAGGGCTCTTTTTCTTATTACTTAGTCGTTTTGTATTTATACAATATACGGGTACTGCTGAAGGTCAAGTATTATCAACGAAGGCAGAGCACAAGTATAGTAGAGAACAGGTTCTTCAAGCTAGTAGAGGGAAAATAGTTGATCGTAACGGCGAGATAATAGCGCAGGATACACTTAGCTATAAAATGATCGCTGTCATTAGCCCGAACGCTTCTAACAATAGTGGTATACAAAGGCATGTTAGTGATCCAGCTAACACGGCCAAAGTTTTAGCAAAGTATATTGATATGACAGAACAAGAGATTACTAGTTTACTAGAGAAAAGTATAAAATCCGAGAAATACCAAGTTGAATTTGGTAAAGCTGGCAGGGATATTAGCAACAAAGTTATGGAAGAGATAAAAAGCAACAAACTACCTGGAATAATTTTTATCGAAGATTTAAAAAGATTATATCCTAATGGTCAGTTTGCTTCGCATTTGATAGGTTTTGCTTTAAAGGAAGAGAAAGAAGATGGAACAGCTGAACCTGTTGGCAAAATGGGTCTTGAATATATTTACGATGAAGAGTTAACCGGCACTCCTGGGAAAGTGGAATTTAAAAGTGATACTAAAGGCTTCTTACTACCGAATGCTGAGAAGATGGTGACAGAAGCTAAAAATGGCTTAGACATCTACCTCACTTTAGATAAAACCATACAAAACTTTTTAGAAGAAGCGATGAATACGGCACAAGAAAAATATAATCCAGAACGGATTACGGCTGTTGTAGCAGATCCAAAAACTGGGGAAATATTAGCTATGTCCCAGCGCCCTTCCTTTGAACCGAATACAAGAGAAGGATTATCTACTAACTGGCTAAATGAAGTAACTGAGCAAACGATTGAGCCAGGATCTACCTTTAAGATATTCACATTAGCCGCCGCTATCGAAGAAGGGGTCTGGGCACCTAATGCTACATATAAATCGGGTTCCTATAAGATCTTTGATAGAACTATAAGGGATCATAATGTAGTAGGGTGGGGGAATATAACGTATTTAGAAGGTTTCCAACGTTCATCCAATGTTTCAATGGCGTACTTGCTTAACCAAATAGGAGAGGAAACGTTCAATGAATATATTAAACTCTTTGGATTTGGACAGAAGACGGGTATAGACCTTCCCAGCGAAGCAACTGGAATTATAGCAAATGCTGGTCCAGTTGAACGTATAACTACAACATATGGTCAGGGAACAACCGTAACACCTATACAAATGGTGCAAGGAATGACTGCTATAGCAAATGAAGGGAAGATGATGCAACCCTTTATAATTGATAAAATTGTCAATCCTAATACTAATGATGTAGTGGAGAATCATAAAGAGGTTGAAAAGAAATCTCCTATTTCTGCAGAAACTGCGCAGCAGGTAAAAGAAATATTGGCAAGTACGGTAACGTCAGAAAAAGGTACTGCCCAGAAATTTAAGTTGAATGGATATACTTCAGCAGGTAAAACTGGTACTGCTCAAATATCAAAACCTGGAGGGGGCTACTACTGGGGAAGAAATGATTTCCTCTATTCTTTCTTAGGAATGGCTCCAGTAGAGGATCCGCAGTTAATTGTTTATGTGATGGTTCATCGACCTAATTTAGAAATGACGGAAACTGGTTCTGATACAACATCCGAAATTTTCAACGCAGTGACAGAAAGAAGCTTGAAATATTTAAATATTGAGCCGGAAAACTTGGAACTTGCAAAATCAATTGAAATGCCGAATGTAGTTGGGGAAGATTTAATGGCAAGTCAAAGTAAATTGGAAGCACAAGGATTAAAGACAGTAGTTATCGGTCAGTCGGATAAGGTAGAAGAACAATATCCAGCGGCAAAAACAAGTGCTATTTCAAATAGTATAGTCTTTCTAAAGGGACAGGGTGATATTCAATTACCTGACTTTAAAGGTTGGTCGAAAAGAAATATTATGATATATAAATCGTTATCTAAGTTACCAATAGAAATTGTTGGAGAAGGTTTTGTAAATGAACAGAGCTTGACTGGAGGATCGATCGTAACTGCAGATACTCCAATCGTCGTGAAACTTGCAACTCCAGCAGAAGTAACAAATAATAAGGAAAATTTAGACGAATCACAAACTGATTTACCTCAGGACTAAATAGGGATAGAATAGTTAGTGTCATTTTCTCATAAGTTATCTAAAACGGACTAAAGGGGATTTGGCAATTTCAAAGTTAAAACAAATTGTACGTCTGCGCCTGATTTGGATTATGATTATTTTTTTGTTCGTCCTAGTTCTTCTCAAATTAGTTCAGCTTCAATTTTTCCAATTTGATGAGCTTACGACAAAGGCAAAAGAAAGCTGGGATAGAGAACTACCTTATGCTTCTCTCCGTGGGAATATTTTAGACCGTAATGGAGAAGTTATCGTAGGAAACAAGCTTGCACCGACATTATTTTATATGCCTTCTCAAAATGAGAATCCAGAGCAAGTAGCTGAAGAAATTGGTTCCTTAATAGGGATGGACAAAAGTGAGCTTTTAGAGCAAATAAACAAAAGAGCATACTTGGTGAAAATTGCACCTAAAGGAAAAAATATCTCGAGCGAGCTTGCTATGGAAATACAAGATAAGAATATTAAAGGTTTGTATGCAGGAGTCGATTATTTAAGAGACTATCCATATGGCAATATGTTATCTAGATTAATAGGTTTTACTGGTTATGATGCACAAGGGCTTGCGGGAATCGAGTACCAATATGATTCTATTTTAAAAGGTAAATCCTCTGCTGTACGAATGTTTACCGACGCAAAAGGAGTACCACTTCCACATGTGGACGATGGATGGAAAAATGGTGTAAAAGGCAATCATGTTCAGTTGACAGTGGATTTAGATATTCAGCAAGTAGTGGAACGTGAGTTATCGCAAGCTATGCAGAAATATGAAGCGACTCAAGCGATTGCGATTGTTATGAACCCCAAAAATGGTGAAATATTAGCACTTGCTTCTGCTCCTAATTTCGATCCGTCGGACTATCAAGAGGTGGATTCGACCGTTTACAATCGTAACTTACCGGTCTGGATGACTTTTGAACCTGGTTCAACTTTTAAGATTATTACATTGAGTGCGGCATTAGAAGAGAATGTAGTAGACTTACAGAATGATCACTTTCATGATAAAGGATATACCATGGTAGAAGGCTCTAGGCTTCGTTGCTGGAAAAGATCAGGACATGGAAATCAAACATTTTTAGAAGTTGTTGAAAATTCTTGCAACCCTGGTTTTATTGAGTTAGGAAATAGAGTAGGCGCAGAGAAGTTACAAGAATACATACGTAACTTTGGGTTCGGTAAATCTACAGGTTCAGGGATGGCAGGGGAATCCTCGGGTATTCTATTTAGTAAAGAGAACTTTGGACCAGTTGAACACGCCACAACCTCTTTTGGTCAAGGTATTTCAGTCACCCCTATTCAACAAGTGCAAGCTGTAGCTGCGGCAGTAAATGGTGGGTATCTATATAAGCCATTTATTGTGAAAAATACAATAGATGGTGAAACAAACGAAATCTTATCAAGTAGTGAACCAGAGATGAAGCGTCAAGTTATTAGTGAGGAAACTTCAGCCATTGTGCGAGATGCTCTGGAACATGTAGTTGCGGAGGGCTCGGGTAGAAATGCTTATCGTGATCAACTTCGAATTGGTGGCAAGACAGGTACAGCGCAAAAAGTTCAAAATGGCCGGTATATGGATGGAGAGTACATTGTATCCTTTATAGGTTTTGCACCAGCAGATAATCCAGAACTTATCGTATATGTTGCCATCGACAACCCTAAACACAGCACTCAATTCGGAGGAGTAATAGCAGCCCCTATTGTTGGTCAAATTTTGGAAGATTCACTGAAGACAAAAGGAAGCGGCACCCAGATAGAAAAAGAGTATAGATGGGGAGATGTAGAGCAAGTTCGTACACCGAACCTGGTAGGAACAAAAAGGAAGGAAATAACGTCCTATATGTATCCTTTCAATATTGTTTGGCATGGTGATGGAGACGAAATAATTTCTCAGCTGCCAAAAGAAAATGGGCTCATCCCATTAGATGGAACAATTCATGTATACACAAATAAATAAAATAGTACATTCATTAATAGTTGATCGTATTTAAGGAGATTTTTTTATGACATTGTCTACAACGGTTATTACACTTATTGTTAGTTTTATCCTTACAGTTATTCTTGCTCCAATTGTTATTCCTTATTTAAGAAGGATGAAATTTGGTCAAAGCATAAGAGAAGAAGGGCCTCAGTCGCATCAAGTAAAGGCAGGTACACCTACAATGGGAGGGCTGATTTTCTTAACCTCCATCATTATTTCAACACTTGCTCTATCCCTTTATTTTGATAAATTAACGACTCAGTCCATTGTTTTGTTAGTTATCCTAGTAGGTTTTGGTGTTATTGGATTTTTGGATGATTTTATAAAAGTCGTTTTAAAAAGAAATTTAGGCTTAACATCTATCCAGAAACTAATTGGTCAAATTATTATTGCGATCATTGCCTACTTCTTATTAAAACAAGGACCCTTTGATACAAATATAGTTATACCATTTACAGAAATGGAACTTCAATTAGGTCAATTGTATATTGCATTTCTTATCTTTTGGCTAGTTGGTTTTTCAAATGCCGTTAATTTGACAGATGGCTTAGATGGATTAGTTGCAGGAACAGCAACAGTTGCCTTTGCAGCATTTGGTGTTCTAGCACTTGCTTATGAACAGAGTGATATAGCTATTTTTACATTCTGTGTATCAGGAGCACTTTTAGGGTTTTTATTGTTCAACAAATATCCAGCAAAAGTGTTTATGGGAGATACGGGTTCTCTTGCATTAGGTGGTGCGCTAGCCATGGTATCTATTCTAGTGAAACATGAATTATTATTGCTAATTGTTGGGATTATCTTTGTAATTGAAACGTTATCGGTGATATTACAAGTGATTAGCTTTAAAACAACGGGCAAACGTATATTCAAAATGAGTCCGATTCACCATCACTTTGAATTGTCGGGTTGGAATGAACGTAAAATAGTTACTGTGTTCTGGGCAATAGGTTTCATAGCTGCAATGATTGTAGTCTGCTTGGAGGTTTTGTGAGATGAAGAAATTACCACATGTAGTTCATAAAAAAATACTTGTTTTAGGTTTGGCAAAAAGCGGTACTGCAGCAGCTGAAACGCTACATGACTTAGGAGCATTTGTTACTGTGAATGATGCTAAGCCATTCGAGCAAAATGAAAATGCTCAGTACTTGTTATCAAAAGGTTTAACTGTTATTTGTGGAAGTCATCCTGAAGATATCTTAGATGAAGGCTTTAGTTTAATCGTCAAGAATCCTGGAATACCTTATAACAATCCCGTTATTACAGAGGCAAATAAAAGAGGAATACCTGTATGGACAGAAGTAGAACTTGCCTATCGTATTAGCGATGCTCCAATGATCGGAATAACCGGTTCAAATGGAAAGACTACAACTACTACATTGATATTTGAAATGCTTGCAGCTGCCGATAAAAAGCCCAAAATAGCTGGTAATATTGGTACAGTTGCAACTACTGTTGCAAAAGAAGCGACAGCAGAGAATATTATCGTAACCGAATTATCTTCATTTCAGCTTATGGGTACAGAAGAGTTAAAGCCAAAAGTTTCTGTATTACTTAACTTATATGAAGCGCATTTAGATTACCATAAAGATTTTCAGGAATATACAGATGCTAAATTTAAAATTACCCAACAGCAAGATGCTACTGATTGGCTAGTTTATAATGGAGAACAACAAATAGTGAAAGACTATGCTCAAATGAGTAAGGCAGCCAAAATACCTTTTTATGTTAGTAGTAAGACAAAAGAGGGTATAAGTGCAGATGAGCTATACGTCTACTGGAACGGTGAACGATTATTTGAACGATCTATTATTGCGCTGAGAGGTAAGCATAATTTAGAGAATGTACTTGCTGCGACAGCGACAGCATTACTGATGAAATGTCCTATTGAAGCTATTATACAAGTATTATCAACATTCCACGGGGTTAAACATCGTACTCAATTCATCAGGGAATGGAAAGGCCGTAAATTTTATAATGACTCAAAAGCTACAAATGCACTTGCAACTAAAAGTGCTCTAGAAGGTTTTACAGAGCCAGTTATATTAATAGCAGGTGGTGTGGACCGCGGCCATTCATTTGATGAACTAATACCTTACTTAGATCGTGTGAAAGCATTAGTCCATTACGGAGCAACTAAAGATCGATTGCAAAAGTTTGGAGAAGAGCAAGGAATCTCCTCGGTAGTTAGCACAGAAACCTTAGGTGAAGCATTTAAAATAGCATTAGCGACTTCATCCGAAGGGGATATCGTATTGCTTTCACCTTCATGTGCAAGTTGGGATCAATATGAAAGCTTTGAGATTCGTGGAGATGAATTTATCGACCATGTTACATCTTTAAAAGAGTAATGAAAGGATGACCTAAACGAAAGATACAAGAAAATTTATTTTCCTATCTTCTGTATTGTTTTTATCCATCATTGGTATATTCTTTGTCCACTCAGCGGGTTCCTATTGGAGCGAAGTCCATTACAAAGGACAAATGCCATTTGCATTAAAACAAGCAGCATATCTTATTGTAGGGATAGTTGGAGCCTTCATTATTCAAAAGGCAAGTTTCATACGGTCTGATGGATTTTGGAGAGGATTATATATAGTTGCGATTCTCATGCTAATTGGCGTTTTAATCCCTGGTATTGGAGTGGTTCGAAATGGATCACAAAGTTGGATTTCTCTTGGATTTATGAATTTTCAACCAGCAGAGTTAGCTAAAATAGCAGTATTAGGAGTGTTAGCTAACTCTCTAGCAAATGTTAAAAATTCTAGAATGAAAATGTATATTCAAAGTGGCCTTTTGTTATTATTGCCAATTGGCTTTATCATGGTTCAACCAGACTTTGGTTCCGCTTTTGTATTGGTTGTTGCTGTATTCTTTTTATTGTTTGCAGCAGGACTTCCGTTCAAGTTCTTTCTTTGGATAGGTATGAGTGGCATTATTGCTTTTGTACTGCTAATTGTTTCTGCTCCATACCGACTTGTGCGAATACAAGCCTTTCTAGATCCTTGGAATGACCCACTGGGATCAGGATTTCAAGCAATACAATCATTGCTTGCCATAGGTCCAGCTGGATTATTTGGTTTTGGGTATGGAAATAGCCGCCAGAAGTTTTTGTATTTGCCTGAACCACAAAATGATTTCATCTTTTCTATTTTGTTGGAGGAGTCAGGTTTCATCGGTGGGTTCATAATCGTATTAGCATTTTTAACGTTTTTTTCAACCAGTTTTTCGATGGCTGCGCGTGCAAAAACACGTGAACGTCAGTTAATGATTATTGGATTTACCTCTCTATTAGCAGTACAAACATTTTTAAATATGGGGGTAGTTACAGGTCTATTGCCAGTGACTGGGGTAACCTTGCCATTCATCAGTTATGGAGGATCTTCGTTAGTGATGACCTGGGGGATTATTGGAATTATTTTAAACTTAGCTCAAGAAACTGAAAAAGAAGGGAGGCGGTAGAATGGAAAAAATCATCGATATTGAAGATCGTATACCTACCTTAAAAGAACGCAGAAGACGTAGAACAAATAAAAAATTTTCCATTCTACTTTTTCTCTTTGTTACTACGTTATTAATAGTTTTATATTTTCAATCCTCTTATAGTCAGGTTCAAAAGATTACAGTGGACGGTGAAAAACTAGTACCTAAAGAATTGTACATAGAGGAGAGTACCTTGAATATTGGCGAGTCGATGTGGAGTTTTAATGAAAGTAAAATTGAAAACCTCTTGGCTAAGAACGCATGGGTAGAATCAGTACAAGTTAAGCGAAAGTGGTTAACAGCCGTTCATATTCAAGTTAATGAGTTTCATCAAATAGGTTATTTAGAGGATGGAGATTTTCTTCATATAATTTTAGAAAATGGACAGATTATTAAAACAGATGGACAAGTTTTACCAAAGGATGGACCTATCTTTTCAGGTTTTGACAATGAAAAAAACCGTTTGAGGATGATAAAAGAATTAAAATTATTGGACAGCGAAGTGTTAACAGGTATTTCTCAAATTAAATATGCACCAACTGAAAATGATGCATACTCTATCCTAGTATTTATGAATGATGGAAATGAAGTTAAGGCGATCATTCCATCATTCGGAGAAAAAATGAATTTTTATCCTTCCATTGTTTCTCAGCTAAATCCCGAAGTGAAGGGTGTTATTGATTTGGAAGTAGGGACATTTTTCCAACCATTTAAAGATGTGTATAATGTACCAGTAGAAGAGGAGGTTGTGGAAAGTGAAGAAGACCAAACTCCTTAAAGTACCATCTAGAGGGCTTATTACTATATCGATGGTAAGTTTAGTGTTAGGATTTATACTTGCATATTCGTATAGTATCTCATCTGAAGACAACGAAAAAAACGCTTCAAATCTCTCGAATTTCCAAGAACAAGAAAAGTATAGAGAAAAATTAGTGGAACAAAAAGAACGCAATAAAGAGCTAACAGAAGAAATTACTGATAAGCAACAAAAAATCCGTGCTTTTGAACATTCTTTTGTAGAGAGTGAAGAAAGTGTAGAAGAATTAGTAGAGGAAGCAGAAATACTTCGATTATTGATTGGAGATATTCCCTCACAAGGAAAAGGTATTACTGTTTCATTGGAAGACGGAGCTTATAATCCTTCTCAAGAAAATCCAAATGACTATATAGTACATGAAAGTCACGTATTTAAAGTGATTAATGAGCTTAAAATATCTGGTGCAGAAGCTATATCTATTAATGGCCAAAGACTTCATGCAAACTCTTATATAAGATGTACAGGCCCAGTGATTGTAGTAGATGGAAAGACCTTTCCAGCACCATTTACGATTGAAGCAGTAGGAGATCCGAAAGTATTGCTTTCTTCCGTAAATCTAGGAGGAGGTGTTGTTGACCAACTTACTAGTGATAATATAGTGGTGACTGTAGGAGAAAAGGATTTAATAACAATGCCTGCTTTACGTGAAGATGATTATAGCTAACTAATATAGTAATGCTACTCAACTGGGTGAGGTTTCTTCAATACTCACTGGTAGTAAAACGGGATATAAGGAGGCCGAATGATGAGAAAAACCGTCTATATTCGGTTTACTATAGTTTTGTTAATAATTGGCTTTATGTTAGCGATACAATTTAACACAGTTCAAAATCCTGAAACAAGAGATACACGAGATATATGGGCTATTCGTCAAGAATTATCCAAAGAAACCGAAACACATTCAGAGTTACTTTCGGAAATTTATGTATTAGATCAAACAATCTTGAAATATGGAAACATGGTAAGCGAAAGTGCTGAACTTGCTTTAGAGGATACAGTAGAACAATTAAAAAAAGATATAGGTCTGGTTGAACATACTGGTCCAGGAATTATTATTAAAGTGGAGCCATCCTTAGAAAGCGTAGCACTTGGACAACCTGTGGAAGGTATTTCACCAGATTTGCTCATCCGACTTATCAATGAAATCAATCGTTTTAAAGCAAATGATATTGAAGTGGATGGTAAACGAATTATCTATTCTTCCCCAATTAGAGATGTAAATGGTAAAACAACAGTGAATAATATACCAGTAAGAAATGCACCATTTACTATTAAAATTGGAACCTCTACTTTTGAGGATGCGCAAAAAATGTATAATCAGTTAGAGGCCTCCACAATCGGAGATGACTTTTATATTGATAATTTAAAACTGAAGATTGGTAAGCCCGAGCAAAATATCACGATTTCCTCTTATGACCAAGCTCTGAATAACCAATTCTTAAAAGAAGTACCGGAAGGGGAGTCATGAAATGTGGTTGCCATTATTAGGGCTGATACTTGGGATTTCCCTCGGTTTATTAACGGAAATACAAATCCCTGAAATATATGAAAGCTATTTGTCTATAGCGGTATTGGCAGCACTTGATACTCTATTCGGAGGCATACGTGCACATCTACAGCATGTCTATGATGACAAAGTATTCGTTTCAGGATTTTTCTTCAATATAGCCCTAGCTGCAGCTTTAGCATTTTTAGGTGTACACCTAGGGATAGATTTATACCTAGCGGCGATTTTTGCGTTTGGTGTACGATTATTTCAGAATATAGCAGTTATCCGTCGAATTTTGCTCACAAAATGGTCAGAAAGAAAAAATTAATAAATTATTAGGTTTAAATTGACTATTTCTTTAGAAAATTTTAGACTTTATACTATTTTTACACTAGAATAATAAATAAAGAGTTCTTAGGAGGTGCCACGGGTTGAATCAATCAGAATTATACGTATCACTAGATATTGGGTCGTCTTCCATTAAGGTCTTAATCGGCGAAATGAATGAAGACTCGCTGCACGTAATAGGTGTTGGAAATGTAAAATCTAACGGAATTAGAAAAGGCACCATCGTAGATATAGATGCAACAGTTCAATCAATTAAAAAAGCGGTAAGTGAAGCCGAAAGAATGATCGGTATGTCTATTAATGAAATTGTATTAGGTATTCCGGCAAATATGGCCAATATACAAAATGTTAAGGGAGTAGTGGCTGTTAATCGTGATGATAGAGAAATAACTGATGGTGACTTAGAACGTGTTATAGAGTCAGCTCAAGTTATGTCTATTCCTCCTGAGAGAGAGCTTATTAATATAGCACCAAAACAATTCATCGTCGATCACTTAGAAGAAATTAAGGATCCACGTGGAATGATCGGGACGCGTTTGGAGCTTGACGGTATTATGATGACTACATCCAAAACAATTTTACATAACGTGTTAAGATGTGTGGAAAGAGCTGGCCTTCAAATAAGAGAGATTTACTTACAGCCTTTAGCTGGTGGCCACTTTGCATTAACGGAAGACGAAAAAAATCATGGGACAGCTTATATCGATATAGGTGGTGGTTCGACGACGATTGCTATTTTCAATGAAGGCCATTTAGTCAGCACTTCCGTTATTCCAGTTGGCGGTGACCATATTACAAAAGACTTATCGATTGTCTTAAAAACACCAACTGAACAAGCTGAAATGATTAAACTAAAATATGGACATGCTTTCTATGATGATGCTTCAGATGATGAACTATTTGAAGTCCCAGTAATAGGTGCAGATATGAAAGAACAATACTCACAACGTTATATTGCGGAAATCATTGGAGTTCGACTAGAAGAATTATTTGAAATGGTTCTAGAAGAATTTTATCGACTTGGGTTACAAGACTTACCAGGCGGAGTAGTCATTACTGGTGGAGTTTCTAAACTAGAAGGCTTAGGACAGTTAGCAAGACATATCCTTCAAACAAGAGTGAGACTATATACTCCGGATTATATTGGGGTTCGAGAACCTCAATATACAACTGCAGTTGGTCTTATAAGATATGCCTATAAAGAAGATCTTTTCTATGGTAAAATTGGTGATAGCCATGCGTTAGCGCATTCGGTTTCAAATGAAGCAGTTGCCGTTTCTAAAAAACAAAAACAGTCTGCTCAATCGACTAATGAACACAAGGATAGCGCCATGACAAAAGCAAAGAGATTTTTTGACAAGTTTTTTGAATAACAAACCATTTATCATAGCAGTTAGAACATAGGAGGCAATAGCATGTTAGAATTTGAAACAAATGAAGATCAATTAGCGATCATTAAAGTTATTGGAGTAGGTGGTGGCGGTAATAACGCTGTAAATCGTATGATTGAACATGGTGTTCAAGGTGTAGATTTTATCGCTGTTAATACGGATGCGCAAGCACTCAATATGTCAAAAGCCGAAGTGAAATTACAAATTGGTGGAAAACTAACTCGTGGACTTGGTGCAGGAGCAAACCCTGAAGTCGGGAAAAAAGCAGCTGAAGAAAGTAAAGAGTTAATCGAGGAAGCTCTTAGAGGAGCGGATATGGTATTCGTAACAGCCGGTATGGGTGGCGGTACTGGAACTGGTGCAGCACCAGTTATTGCTCAAATCGCACGTGATTTAGGGGCATTAACAGTAGGTGTTGTAACACGTCCATTTACTTTTGAGGGGCGTAAACGTGCTACTCAAGCAGTAGGCGGAATTAGTATGATGAAAGAATCAGTAGACACATTAATCGTCATTCCAAATGATCGTTTATTAGAAATCGTTGATAAAAACACGCCAATGCTAGAAGCATTCAGAGAAGCTGATAATGTTTTACGTCAAGGGGTTCAAGGTATTTCTGATTTGATCGCTGTACCTGGTCTTATCAATCTTGACTTTGCAGATGTTAAAACTATTATGTCTAACAAAGGTGCTGCTCTGATGGGTATTGGTATTTCTGCAGGAGAAAATCGTGCAGCTGAAGCGGCGAAAAAGGCTATTTCAAGTCCACTGCTTGAAACTTCAATAGACGGTGCGACAGGAGTCTTGATGAATATTACTGGTGGATCTAACTTAAGTCTATTTGAAGTGCAAGAAGCAGCCGATATTGTTGCCTCTGCATCCGATGAAGAAGTTAATATGATCTTCGGTTCGGTTATTAATGATAACTTAAAAGATGAAATAGTTGTAACAGTAATTGCAACAGGATTCAATGAAGAGTTAGTCACACAAAAACAACCGCGTAGCACAGGATTTGGTGGAAACAGAGCACCGCAACAACCAACAACAGCACCTATTAGAGAACAACGTAAAGAAGAAGTGCCGCAACAACAAGCGCCTCAACAAGAACGTCATGTTTCTCATAACCAACAAGAGGATGCGTTAGATATCCCAACTTTCTTAAGAAATCGTCAACGCAGAAACTAACTAAAATGCAAAAAGCAATCACTTCGGTGGTTGCTTTTTTTTGAGTAAGTATATAAAAAGCTATCGTTAATACTGGGTTCATGATAACTTTTTTGAATGGATTATCCTGCTGATTTCCGTTTCAGGTGGGGTTCAAAGGCTAAGAGCGCCACATCGTGTGGCAATGCCTTCGTGACCAACATCTTTTTGGCCTCCGTGGGGTGAGCGATGAGCTATCACCGTCGCTAACGCATCGATGTGATAGCTCATCTGTCTCACTCTCCCACTGGAGTCGCCACCTTCCACTGTAATCAAAATATAGGTAGTACTCCACTATAAGGATATAGCAATGTTTTTCGCTTAGATGATCAGATTGGTCAAAAATAGAAAGTAACCAATTATTTGTAATCGCTTTTGAACTATAAATACTATTATCCAAAGAAGGATGAAGAAAGTAGATTTTCTTTCATACTGGTGGAAATTAAGAGAAATAATAAGTGTTCATTATGTAAAACAGAATAAATAGCGAACGAAATTACATCTTCGAGAGCTTTCTCTATTAATAGTTAGTATTTTTTCTCTAGTTATCCAAAACCGAACTAACCTGTTTCTAAAAGTTGTAGGAGGGCGGCGGAAAGACAAATGCCATAAGATTACTGAGAAAAGGGATGGTGTTCGTGACGTCAGTCACGAACACCATCTTAAAAAAATCAATCGGTAATCATACAGCAAATCTTCTGTCCAAAGCACTCCAGAAACGATAGAAACAGGTTTTTACCTTCAATGACCGTGTATCTTTTGCCCGGTGTTTCTTATGCATTACACAGATGGAGGATATAAAATTTACACGACTTTTTGTTAAATCACAATTTTTCCTAGTTATTATTATGTCGTAAAAAAAGAACGTTTTTGAACGGTCTTTTGACAAATTTCTTACACTTTAGATGCTAAGCTTTAATCAAAAGGAGGGAAGTTATGTATGCGGAAGTAATGATTGTAACCAATACTTTTTTCAATTACACCGTTTTAGCATTTGCCAATAAGATTGGGTGGATTGAAAATCAGAAAAGGTATTTATTTCTTTCTGCTCTAACAGCTGGAGTAATAACAGTCGTTTTCTCTCATTCTTTATTCGCAATATTTTTATCGTTTTTTGTAATGATTTCAATCGCTTTTTGGAAAAAACGTTCACAGATAATTAAAGCAATTATATTAACATTACTTGCTAGTGTCTTTGCTGGAGGATTGCTTACAGCTATCGCACCTTTGTATGACAATAGTGGTAATTTGTTTATGATTATTAATTTTGCCTTAATAGCGACTGGTGGTTTATATTTTTTGACAAAAAATATATTGCATTTAAATATAGCAAATTCCGAAAGAGAGCTATTATATTCATCCAACGTTACGTTATTTGGAGTTTCTCAAGAATTAACCCTTTTTATAGATTCGGGAAATGTCTGTACAGAACCATTATCCAATGATCCTGTTCATTTTGTAGCGGCAGAAATGTTGCAAGAGATATTACCATATGAGTTATTTAAAGAAATTAGTGAATGGGAGTTTGACGGAAGTGCTAGTTTGGACAAGATACCAAAAGAGTATGTTAGCAAATTACGATTAATACCAATTGCAACGATACAAAAACATAAAACATGGGTTATTGGTATCAAGTATGATCAGTGGTTGGTTGACGGTCAACCGTTACCTAAAGGATATATTGTGATGACGAAAGCGAAAGAAAAATTTCCACATGAGGCGGATGGAATACTGCAAAGTTCCTCATATTTTCATTTGAAGAAAAGGAGTGTAGGCTAATGCTGATGAAATGGTTCCGTAAAGTTTATTATTGGGTCCTATCTTTTAGACGAAAAAGTGTACATTATATTGGAGGCAATGAATCATTACCTAAACCATTATCGAGAGAAGAAGAAAGAGAAATGTTACTCGCATTTATGGATGGCGATGATCATGCAAGAGATGTATTAATTGAAAGAAACTTAAGGTTAGTTGTTTATATAGCGAGAAGATTTGATCAAACTAATACAAATATAGAAGATCTTATAAGTATTGGTTCTATAGGTCTTATAAAGGCAGTAGAAACATTTAATCTAGATAAAGGTATCAAGCTTGCCACTTATGCTTCTAGATGTATAGAGAACGAAATTTTAATGCATTTACGAAAGACGAACCGTATGAAGTCAGAGGTTTCTTTTGATGAACCTTTAAATTCGGATTCAGATGGCAATGAACTATTATTATCAGATATTTTAGGAACTAGTGAGGATTTAATCATTGAAGATGTGGAAAAAAAACTAGAGCGCCAACATGTGTTCGAAGCAATAAATTTACTTGGAAATAGAGAAAAATATATAATGCAATGTCGGTTTGGGTTAAACGGCAAGGAAGAAATGACTCAAAAAGAAGTGGCCGATCATTTAGGTATTTCACAATCATATATATCCCGATTAGAAAAGAAAATAATATTGGATTTAAAGGAGCTCTTAAACGAACCTATTGCTTAATGGGTGAAATTGGATAGTATCATAAAGAATAATCTTACCTATACCGGACAAACTGACTTAGAACAATTAAAAAGTCCGGAGGAAGATCTATGACGAGAACAAAAGTTGAATTATGCGGCATTGATACATCTAAGCTTCCTTTACTTAAGCATGAAGAAATGAAAGAATTATTTATCCGATTACAAGCTGGTGAAGAATCTGTTAAAGACGAACTAGTAATGTGTAATTTAAGGTTAGTTTTAAGTCTAGTACAAAGGTTTGCTTACAGGGGAGAGCAAGCTGATGATCTGTTTCAAGTTGGTTGCATTGGACTCATCAAGTCTATTGAGAACTTCGATCTAAAGCATAACGTCCGTTTTTCAACGTATGCAGTTCCTATGATTATTGGAGAAATAAAAAGACATTTACGTGATCACCATTCAGTACGAGTATCAAGATCTTTGAGAGATATTGCATATAAAGCTATGAAAGCAAAGGAACAGTTTATAAACGAGCATCTACAAGAGCCAACCTTGGATGATTTATCCAAAGAGCTAGATATTCCGGTGGAAGATATTTTAATTGCTCTAGATGCCATTCAGGATCCAGTGTCTTTGCAAGAACCGATATTCAGTGACGGTGGCGATGCTATTTATATGATGGACCAATTATGCGACAATGATGTATCGGAAGATCAATGGGTCACTTATTTTACTGTGAAAGAAAGTTTTCAGAAGCTAGATACAAGACAAAAGAAAATATTAACGAAGAGAATTTATTATGGTGCAACGCAAACAGAAATAGCAATGGACTTAGGGCTATCACAAGCGCAGATATCTCGATTGGAAAAGAGTGCTTTATCCACTATTCAAAGTCAATTGAATCCATAATATTACTTCAGCAAAAACGTTTTTTTCTTTCTAGAAAAAAACGTTTTTGTTTTTTTTGATAAATTTAGAAAACGACAATAGTTAATACGTTTTGCAAGTCGCTGGGATGGTTATTTCCCGGTTTGCGTGTAAAATATTGACGATACCATATTGTTAAAAGTGTGTATTCATCCTAACAAAGCTAGTAATAGAGTTCCCTTATGAGTAAATCCAAACAAAGGTTTCATCATAATGGAATGGGTTTTTTTCCTATTTCGTTCATATACTAAATAAAGGGGGTTAGTGATGAAATTTTCAGATGCACAGCAAAAAGAAGTAATAGAAGCGAAAAGTGGTCAATTATTAGGCTATATCGTGGATGCAGAAATTGATAAAGACACTGGTTTTATTATTTCATTTATAGTAGAGGAAAATGGCGCTTATCCAACTTTTTTTAATAAAAAAAGAGAAACGAAGAAAATAGCGGTACAAAATATAGCGATAATTGGAAAAGATGTTATAATTGTCTCAAAAATATAGTCTTACAATGTTCTTCATTGATAAAACAACTTTTCATTGATACAATAAATATAAACAATTGATGAAAAGTTGGGTTTCGAATGACAAATGTAAAACAAAATTTAGAACAAATTCAACAACGTATGCAAAGTGCTAGCAATCGAGCAAATAGAAAGTTAGAAGATATAACTCTAATTGCAGTTACAAAGGAAGTTTCTGTTAATCGAACAAATGAAGTAATCGAGAATCGTGTTATGCATTTGGGTGAAAATAGACCAGAGGGTTTAAAGAAGAAGTTAGATGCCATTTCTAGTGATGTTCAATGGCATTACATAGGGTCACTTCAAACAAGAAAAGTGAAATCAGTAATTAATCATATAAAATACCTGCATTCATTGGATCGGATGAGCCTAGCAGATGAAATTGAGAAAAGAGCTACCTCTACGAAGGATTGTTTTGTACAAGTAAACGTATCGCAAGAAGAGTCAAAGCATGGTCTTCCTTATGATGAAGTAGAAGCATTTATAGATCAACTCCACAACCATGAAAAAATTCGTGTTATTGGACTTATGACGATGGCTCCTAATACAGAAGATGACACAATCATCCGAAATGTTTTCCAAAAATTGAAGCAACTTCAAAGTAAAATAGCAGCTAAACAAATAGTTAACGCACCTTGTACAGAACTTTCCATGGGAATGTCTGGAGACTTTGAAATAGCAATAGAAGAAGGTGCTACCTTTATAAGAATTGGAACAGCATTGGTTGGAAAAGAGAAGGAGGGTATTGAATAGCATGAAAAACTGGATGAAAAATTTCTTTTACTTAGATGAAGAAGAGGAAGCATCAGAAACGCAGCAGTCAAGACCTCAACAACAAAAAACGGTAGATAACAATATAAAGCAACAAACAGCAAAGTCAGTACCTAAAGAACGTAAATTCAATACGACGCCCAAGGAAATAAATACTCCTAATCTTGTTAGTATTCAAAATGTCCAAAAGTCTTCCAAGGTAATATTAATAGAGCCGAGAGTATATGCAGAAGCACAAGATATATCTGAACACTTAAAGAGTAAAAAAGCAGTGATTGTAAATTTGCAACGTATTGACAAGGAACAAGGAATTCGAATTATCGACTTTTTAAGTGGAACAGTGTACGCTTTAGGTGGAGATATACAAAGAATAGGTACGGATATATTCCTTTGTGCACCCGATTCAGTAGAAGTCGATGGTGCAATATCGGATTATTACTATAACGACCTAGATTAACAGAGGAGTAATTATACTATGGCATTAGTTTTAACTTTATTAAGTTTAGGTGTTCGAATTTATTCGTATGCATTAATTGCATATATTTTAATGTCTTGGGTACCTAGCATTCAACAATCGAGTTTCGGGAAGTTTTTAGGTAGAATTTGTGAACCTTACTTAGAACCGTTTAGAAAAATTATTCCACCACTAGGAATGATTGATATTTCACCAATCGTTGCAATTTTTGTATTAAACCTAGCAATGACGGGTATATATTATATAGCTAATATAGTTCTCTAACCTCACTTCCGTGGGGTTTTTTACTATAATTGAAAGGGAAATATTATAATGGAAAATGTAATGCAACATTTTAGAAAAGAAGAACAGCCTTTTATTGAGCAGGTTGTTAGTATGATGCGGGAAGTAGAGGACCGATATGCTCCTAAGTTAACGGACTTTCTAGATCCTAGGCAGCAATTTATAGTAGACTCGATTCGTAGACAATATGAAGATATTGGTTCTAGCGCTGAAGGTGCATTAGAGGATGCGGAGAGAAGAAGAGTTCTATTGTTTCCTTCCTATTATGTTTCATCGGAAATTGATTTCTCTATGAGGGTAGTTGAGGTCCATTACCCTACTAAATTTGTAACGTTAAAACATAAGGACGTGCTTGGTTCGATGATGTCCTTAGGAATTGATCGTAGTAAATTTGGAGATATACGTGTACAAGATGGTGCCATTCAGTTCGTTGTAGCTTTAGAGGTACTGGATTATGTACGAGCTAATTTTACATCTATTGGAAAAGTGAAAGTTCATATCGATGATGTAGGAAATCCACAAGACTATTTTGTTCAACAGGAGGAATGGATGACTGAGACCTTAACGGTAAGCTCACTCCGTTTAGACACTGTAATTGCCTCAATTTTTAATATTTCTCGTCAAAAGTCTGCATCTCTTATTCAAAGTGGGAAAGTGAAAGTGAACTGGTCCGAGAAAGATCAAGTATCCCTTGAATTACAAGAACTCGATCTCATTTCTATAAGAGGACATGGAAGAGTGAAATTAATCATGATGGAAGGCAGGACAAAAAAAGATAAAATTCGATTACAAATAGGTAGATTAGAACTAAAAAATTAATTTTTATAAGAATATTTCAAATATAGATGTATTCAATCTCGTAGAAATGTATAATGGGAGAAAGAATACAAGTTTAGTAAAGTGAAGGAGATGTTAAAATGCCACTAACACCACTTGATATACATAACAAGGAATTTAGTAAAGGATTTAGAGGGTACAATGAAGACGAAGTAAATGAATTCCTTGACCAAATAATGAAAGACCTTGAAATTTTGACAAAAGCAAAAAAAGAATTAGAAACAAAGCTTAAAACTTCAAGCGAACAGGTTGGTCATTTTACTTCGATTGAAGAAACCCTACATAAATCCATTGTCGTTGCTCAGGAGGCTGCAGAAGAAGTCCGTCGCAATTCACAAAAAGAAGCGAAGCTGATTGTGAAAGAGGCAGAGAAAAATGCTGACCGAATCGTTAATGAAGCTTTAACGAAAGCTAGAAGAATTGCGATGGAAATAGAGGATCTAAAAAAACAATCAAAAGTATTCCGCAATCGCTTTAAAATGTTAGTAGAAGCACAGTTAGACTTGATCAATACTGATGATTGGAATCATTTAATGCAATATGATGTGGATACAGAAGTAATTGATCGACTATCTGTAACAGAAGATTAACATTTCTTGACTCATCGCCATACTTTACCTATAATAATTTCATATCATATAATATGCGTAGAAAAAGACGTCTAAATTTGTTTTTGATAAAGCGACCTGAGGATGGTGAGAGCTCAGGAATATAAACTCTTTAGATTATCACTTTGGAGCAAGGGCACTGAACTTTTTAGTAAGTGTCTTCGGTTAGTGCCCCGTTATGGCATTCTAAGCGGCGATTTTTTGAGAAATCGCAAGTAGGGTGGTACCGCGAGCATAACTCCTCGTCCCTTTTTGGGATGTGGAGTTTTTTTGTTTACGTGTAGATTAATACAATTTTTACGTTTTTACTAATTAGGAGGTAATAAGATGGAATACAAAGATACGTTATTAATGCCTAAGACAGCTTTCCCAATGCGTGGAAACTTACCGGTGAAAGAGTTAGAAATCCAAGCAAAATGGGCAGAGCAGAATATCTATAAAAAAGTACAGGATCATACAAAAGATCGACCATTTTTTGTACTGCATGATGGACCACCGTACGCAAATGGTGATCTTCATATGGGTCACGCATTAAACAAAGTATTGAAAGATATGATTGTCCGTCATAAGTCTATGACAGGTTTCCACGCACCGTATGTTCCAGGTTGGGATACACATGGTCTTCCAATCGAGCAAGCATTAACAAATAAAGGTGTGAAACGTAAAGAACTGTCTTTAGCAGAGTTTAGAAAGCTTTGTGAAGAGTATGCTTATCAACAAATTGATAATCAACGCTCGCAGTTCAAACGTCTGGGTGTTCGTGGTGACTGGGAAAATCCATATGTTACATTGACTCCTGATTTTGAATCACGTCAAATCGAAGTATTCGGTGCAATGGCTAAAAAAGGATACATTTATAAAGGATTAAAGCCTGTTTACTGGTCACCTTCAAGTGAATCAGCATTAGCAGAAGCTGAAATTGAATACCAAGATAAAAAATCACCATCTATCTATGTAAGCTTTAAGGTAACGGAAGGTAAAGGAGTTCTTGAAGAAGGAACAAAGTTTATCATTTGGACTACAACACCTTGGACTATTCCTGCGAACTTAGCTATTTCTTTACATCCAAAAGTGGAGTATGCAGTTGTCGAAACGAAGGGTTCTAAGTTTGTTGTTGCATTAGATTTAGTAAAAGCTGTGGCAGAAGAATTAGGCTGGGAAGAATACACAGTAGAGCGTACACTATTAGGTCAAGAAATGGATCGCTTAGTTGCAAAACATCCTTTATACGATCGTGATTCTCTTATCATTCTTGGGGAGCATGTAACAACTGAATCTGGTACTGGTTGTGTTCATACAGCGCCTGGTCACGGGGAAGATGACTTTTATGTTGGTAAAGCTTATGGATTAGATGTCCTTTGTCCAGTGGATGACCGCGGTGTTATGACTGCTGAAGCACCAGGTTTTGAAGGATTATTTTATGATACAGCTAACAAAGCAATTACAGAAGCTCTAGAAGCTGCTGGTGCACTTGAGAAACTTACATTCTTTACGCATTCATATCCACATGACTGGCGTACAAAAAAACCAGTTATTTATCGTGCTACTGCTCAATGGTTTGCTTCAATTGAGGCATTTAGAGATGAATTACTACAAGCAATTCGAGATACAAAATTTACTCCTGCATGGGGAGAGACTCGTCTATTTAACATGATTCGTGATCGTGGAGACTGGTGTATTTCTCGACAACGTGTATGGGGAGTTCCAATTCCGGTATTTTATGGGGAAGATGGAGAACCAATCCTGACAGAAGAGACGATTTCACATGTTTCTAAACTATTCCGAGAGCACGGATCGAATATTTGGTTTGAAAGAGAAGCGAAGGAATTATTACCTGAAGGATTCACTCATATTGGTAGTCCAAATGGTATCTTTACAAAAGAAACAGATATCATGGATGTATGGTTTGATTCGGGTTCATCTCATCAAGGTGTTCTAGAAGAACGGGATGATTTAGTATTCCCAGCTGACTTATACCTAGAGGGATCAGATCAGTATCGTGGTTGGTTTAACTCTTCTCTAATCACAAGTACAGCTATGTTTGGTCATGCTCCTTATAAAGGATTGTTAAGCCATGGTTTCACATTAGATGGCAATGGTCGAAAAATGAGTAAATCCTTAGGTAACGTTATCGTTCCTTCCAAAGTGATCAATCAGTTAGGTGCGGACATTGTACGTTTATGGGTAGCTTCCGTGGATTATACAGCAGATGTACGTGTATCTGATGCGATTTTCAAACAAGTATCCGAAGTATATCGTAAAATTCGTAATACTTTCCGATTCTTGCATGGTAATATCAGTGATTTCCATCCGGTTAATAATCGTGTGGAATTTAAAGATCTACGTGAAGTCGATCAATATATGTATATGAAACTTCAAGAAGTAATTTCTACAGTAAGAGCGGCATATGATCGCTATGATTTCGCAAGTGTATACCATACGATTAATAATTTTGTATCAAGTGAGCTAAGTTCATTCTATTTAGACATTGCAAAAGATGTTGTGTATATCTATGGGGAGGATCACCCAGATCGTCGTGCAATGCAAACAGTTATGTATGATACGCTACTAGCGCTATTAAAACTATTAACACCTATTCTGCCTCATACAACAGATGAGCTTTGGGCTTACTTAGAGCATGAAACAGCAGAAAGTATTCAATTAACAGATATGCCAGAAGCAGTCAATTATCCTGAATTTAAAGAGTTAGCAGCTAAGTGGGATAAAATTATGGAATTACGTGATGATGTTCTAAAAGCATTGGAAGAAGCACGTAATGCAAAAACTATTGGTAAATCATTAGAAGCTAAAGTAGCTCTATATGTAAATGATGACTATAAAGAATTATTTGAAACAGATGCGATCGACTTCGCTCAATTGTTTATCGTTTCTAAGTTTGAATTAGGCGGGGCTCCTTCTGAAGCTCCTGCTAACAGCTTGGCATTAGAACATGCTTCCGTTGTAGTAGAAAAAGCAGATGGTGAAAAATGTGAGCGTTGCTGGACAATTTCTGAAACAGTGGGAACAGTAGAAGCACACCCAACATTATGTGCACGTTGCGCAGAGGTTGTGAAGTAAATAGTACGAAGAAAATGTGGTCCTATTTTATATAGGGCCACATTTTTAAATATTTCGTTTTAATGAAGATAGCCACAAATTCAACAATATACCTCGTAACTGTAATGGAAGCCTATAATAAAGCCGATCTAGCACATAATACAAATACTCCTCATAAGCTGAAGAATATTTTCTATATTGAAATTTCTCTGCTCTTTTACGAATTGTATGGTTCTGTGTTAAACTAAGTGGAGAGTGTTCAATTTTTTACTGTAAAGAATTTGTTATGTGGGGGAAATAATGTGTGGAAATTTTATGGACTAGCTGCTTTTTTCATTGCGTTAGATCAATGGACCAAATGGCTTGTCGTTAAGAATATGTCACTTGGTGAACGAATTATTTTGTGGGACCCTTACCTAGCGCTACTTTCTCATAGAAATAAAGGAGCAGCCTGGGGCATTCTGCAAGGAAAAATAGGATTCTTTACCATAGTCACTATCATTGTTATCATTGGAATTATCTATTACTTCCATAAAGAAGCAAAAGGAAAACCGATGTTTCAAGTTGGTTTGATGTTACTGCTTGGTGGAGCAATTGGGAACTTTATTGACCGACTTTGGAGAGGCGAAGTAGTAGATTTCGTCGATGTTTTAATACCTATTATCAATTATGATTTTCCTATTTTTAATGTGGCGGATGCTGCACTAACTATCGGAGTTATAATTATAATAATATTTGTATTTCAGGAAGAACGAGCTGAAAAGAAAAAGGTGAAGTAATGGAAGATTTAACATTTATTATTGAAAATGAACAAGCAAAAGAGCGTATTGATAAAGCAGTGGCATCTTTTGAATCAGATTGGTCACGTACGCAGATTCAAAACTTTATAAAAGATGGACATGTTACTGTAAACAATGAACCAGCTAAGTCCAATTATAAAGTGAAAGTAGGAGATGTTATTGTCGTAACACCTCCCGATGCTATACCACTGGATATCCAAGCAGAAAACCTAAATTTAGAAATTATTTATGAAGATGCGGATGTTGTAGTAGTTTATAAACCTCGTGGAATGGTAGTACACCCTGCACCAGGTCATACAACTGGGACCCTCGTTAATGGTTTAATGTATCAGATTAAAGATTTGTCGGGTATTAACGGAGTAATGCGACCTGGAATTGTGCATCGTATTGACAAAGATACGACAGGTTTACTGATGGTAGCTAAAAATGATGTTGCCCATGTCTCTTTAGTAGATCAACTGGTTAAGAAAACAGTTACTCGTAAATACACAGCAATTGTGCACGGTCGAATAGCGCATGATAAAGGGACAATAGATGCACCTATCGCTCGTGATAAAAGAGAAAGACAAAATATGGCAGTAGTGGATAACGGCAAACATGCTGTTACACATTTCCGCGTATTAGATAGATTTGATAAATTTACGTTAGTGGAATGCCAATTAGAAACTGGACGTACGCATCAAATTCGTGTGCATATGAAATATATTGGTTACCCACTTGCTGGAGATCCAAAATATGGTCCGAAGAAAACGATTAACTTTGATGGACAAGTTTTACATGCAGGATTATTAGGTTTCATTCACCCGAAAACGGGAGAATACTTAGAGTTCTCATACCCTCTTCCAGATGATTTTACTAATTTGATACAAAATTTAAAAAATCAAACGTTGATTAATGAGGAATAGTACTCTATACTGAAAACAAGCAAACATTTACTTGCTAGTAATTTAAAAACTATATAGCTTCACCTTTAATAACAGTCCAGAGAGGCTGAGAAGGTACATGTGAACGTGACTCACTATCAATCTGCGGATTTTTAGGAATCACTCTACTTAATAACGCATTTACAACCTTCTAGGCTCTCGAGTCTAGAAGGTTTTTTATTTTGTTCAAAGGAGATGAGAAGGTAATGGGAGAAAAAGCAAATATTCTAGATGAGAAAGCGATAAATCGAGCACTCACAAGAATTGCACATGAAATTATTGAACGTAACAAAGGAATTGATGAGTGTATTCTAGTGGGCATTAAAACTAGAGGAGCGTTTTTAGCGAAACGTTTAGCAGATCGGATCGAGGTAATTGAGGGCAAGCCGATAAAAACAGGAGAGCTCGATATTACACTTTATAGGGATGACTTATCGTTAAAAAATAATACTGATGAACCTTTAGTACAGCAAGTGGATATTACGCATGATGTGAAAGATAAAAAAGTTATTCTAGTGGATGATGTTTTATACACAGGTCGAACAGTACGAGCGGCGATGGATGCAGTTATGGATCTTGGAAGACCAGCTCAAATACAGTTAGCAGTATTAATCGATAGAGGACACCGCGAGCTACCTATTAGAGCAGATTATGTTGGCAAAAATATACCCACTTCTAGTGGGGAGAGAATTGTCGTCAAAGTAACGGAAACAGACGAGGTAGATGCAGTATCCATTTACGAATAAGAATCTATTTAAAAGGTAGGGAAAATTCATGTCAAATGCCATTTTAGATGTAAATGATAAGCCATCAAGTGGACAGCTCATCACTTTAAGTTTTCAACATATGTTTGCAATGTTCGGATCGACTATTTTGGTACCGCAACTAGTAGGTTTGAGTCCTGCAATTGCATTATTAACAAGTGGGATTGCAACAATAATCTTCTTACTCGTAACTAAATTTCAAGTGCCGGCATATTTAGGATCGTCGTTCGCATTCATCGCACCAATTCTTGTGGCAGTAAATGGCTTGAATGAAGCGGGGGAAGCTATTAATCCGGGTAATGCAATGATCGGTGCGGTTTTCGTAGGATTGGTTTACGGAATTGTGTCGCTAGTAATTTGGAAAAGTGGCTATAAGTGGATTATGAAGCTGTTACCAGCAATCGTTGTTGGACCAGTCATCATGGTCATTGGATTAGGACTATCTGGTGTTGCAGTAGATATGGCGATGAATATAACAAATGCAGATTCAGGCTTAAAAGAATATAGCTTCTTACATTTCTCAGCGGCATTAGTTACTTTGTTTACAGCAATAGTCTGTACGGTTTTCTTTAAAAATATTATTAGTACAATGCCAATCTTAATAGGTTTAGTGGTGGGTTATATATATTCCATTATTATCGGGATTGTTGACTTTGCTCCAATTAAAGAAGCGAAATTATTCGCTTCACCAGACTTTTTGCTACCTGGGGTACATTATAACTTTGTCATTACTACGAATATTTTACTAGTAATGGTGCCAATCGTTATCGTTACTATATCCGAGCATATTGGACATCAGCTCGTATTAGGAAAAGTTGTAGAGAGAGACTACATAAAAGAACCAGGGCTGCATAGATCATTATTAGGTGATGGCTTAGGTACTTTAGTAAGTGCACTTATCGGTGGTCCACCTAAAACTACCTACGGGGAGAACATTGGAGTTTTAGCCATCACTCGTATTTATAGTGTCTATGTGATATTGGGTGCTGCTGTTGTGGCAATTCTACTATCATTCTTTGGAAAAGCGATGGCAGTTATATCAACGATACCAACAGCAGTCCTAGGTGGCGTATCTATTCTGTTATTTGGGATAATTGCAGCAAGTGGTTTACGGATGTTAGTTGATGCAAAAGTAGATTTCGGCAATAGTCGAAACTTAGTTATTGCATCCGTCATTCTCGTAATAGGAATTGGAGGAGCAAAATTCATCGTTACGGAAGCACTTAGCATTGAAGGAATGGCTTTAGCAGCAATTATCGGAGTTATACTAAATCTCATCCTACCTGGAAGAAAGCAAGCAGAAAGTACGGATTTATATCAAACTAAATAATTGGCCTTTTAAGAAGTTGAACAGTGAGTCAGCAAAAGGTTCGGATAGCAAGTTGGGACATTTCATATGATCCTGCTACTTGTCTATGCTTAAACGAACCTTCTCGAGACTTTTTCGAGGAGGTTTTCCTATTATTTGGATATTATCAAAAAATGCTTGGTGGGAAAGAAAGGTAGATGTTAAATGAAAAATTTGGTATCAATGAAAGAATTATCGACAGATCAAATACTTTCCATATTAAATCAAACAAAAGCGTTTCATGATGGCACTTCCTCAACTTTGAGGAATAATTACATGGTTTCAAATCTGTTTTTTGAGCCTAGTACCAGAACGAAGATGAGTTTTGAAATGGCAGAAAGAAAGTTAAATCTAGAGGTCCTTCCATTCGATGCTGGATTCTCCAGCACCCTTAAAGGGGAAACACTTTATGACACAGTAAAAGTTTTAGAATCTATCGGTCTAGATGTATTAGTAATTAGGCATGAACAAAATAATTATTTTGAGGAACTCGTTGGAAAAGTAAAACCTGTAATTATTAACGGGGGAGACGGTACAGGAAATCATCCGACTCAAAGCCTTTTGGACATTTATACTATTTGGCAAGAGTTTGGGACCCTGCAAAATAAAGTAATAACAATTGTTGGGGATATTAGCCATAGTCGTGTTGCCAGATCAAATGCAGATGCACTTACAAGACTAGGCGCACAAGTCCGATTTGTATGTCCACCAGAATGGCAAGGAGAATTCGAAGCATTTATTAATTTCGACGAGGTAATAGAAGATAGTGATGTTCTCATGATGCTTCGTGTTCAACACGAAAGACATGATGGGAAGACAATATTTTCTAAAGAGCAATATCACAAAGCGTATGGTCTCACACTAGAACGAGAGAAAAAAATGAACAAAAGTGCAATTATCATGCATCCAGCACCATTTAACAGAGATGTGGAAATAGCCACTGAATTAGTTGAATGTAATCGATCAAGAATCTTTAAACAAATGGAAAACGGTGTTTTTGTTCGCATGGCTGTCATTGAAATGATTTTGAAAGGGAGAGAATAACATGACGAAAATTATTCAAAACGTTCAAATAGTTAACAATGAAGGGGAATTTGAAACGACTGCTGTTTTAGTTGAAGATGGTAAGATTGCTGCAATCGGAGCCAATGTCACATCAACTGTAGCACAACAAATAGATGGTAAGGGTCTCTTGCTCTCTCCAGGGTTTATTGATGTTCATGTACATTTACGTGAGCCAGGTGGAGAGCAGAAGGAAACGATAGAAACAGGAACGAATGCTGCCGCTAAAGGGGGCTATACAACTATTTGTGCTATGCCAAATACAAGACCAGTGCCTGATACAGCCGAAAACTTCTCACATGTTTTAGATTTAGTAGAGAAAAACGCACTTGTACGTGTCTTGCCATATGGTTCTATTACTATTCGACAAGCAGGTAAAGAAAGAACAGATATTAAATCGTTGAAAAATCTTGGAGCCTTTGCTTTAACAGATGATGGTGTTGGTGTTCAAGCTGCAGGTACAATGCTGGAAGCAATGGAAGAAGCTGCGAAATTTAATATTCCAATTGTTGCGCATTGTGAAGATAACTCGTTAATCTACGGTGGAGTTATGCATAAAGGAAAACGAAGTGAAGAGCTTGGATTGAAGGGGATCCCATCAGTTTCAGAATCCGTACATATTGCGCGTGATATTTTACTCGCAGAAGCAGCAGGGGCTCATTATCATGTATGTCATGTAAGTACAAAAGAATCTGTACGAGTAATACGAGACGCTAAAAAAGCAGGTATTCACGTAACAGCGGAAGTAAGTCCTCATCATTTAATACTTTGTGAGGATGATATTCCATCTGATGAAGCAATTTGGAAAATGAACCCACCACTTAGAGCTAAAGAAGATATGATGGCACTACGAGCGGGGTTAGTAGATGGAACTTTAGATTTTATCGCCACTGATCATGCTCCTCATACAGAAGAAGAAAAATCAAATGGATTTGAAAAAGCGCCGTTCGGAATTGTCGGTTTAGAGACAGCATTCCCATTATTATATACTCACTTCGTAAAACCTGGTGAGTGGACATTACAGCAACTATTGGATTACCTAACTATTAAACCAGCCAAAGTATTCGGATTTGAGTTCGGGAAGCTTGAAGTAGGAGCACCAGCGGATTTGGTTTTAATAGACTTAAAAAAAGAACAAAAAATAGATAAAGTAACATTTATATCTAAAGGAAAAAATACACCATTTAACGGGTGGGATTGTAATGGTTGGCCACAACTGACAATGTATAACGGAGAAATCGTATGGCAGGAGGAACAAATATGAAAACAAGATATTTAATATTAGAAGACGGTACGGTGTTTAAGGGAAATGCATTTGGTAGTGATGCAGGGACAATTGGTGAAGTGATTTTTACAACTGCCATGACAGGCTATCAAGAATCTATATCAGATCCTTCTAACTGTGGACAAATATTGACGTTTACATATCCAATGGTTGGTAACTACGGTATAAATCCTGATGATTTTGAAGCTATTAAAATAGGTCTTTCCGGAGTGGTTATAAGAGAGCTTGCGGAACAACCTTCAAATTTCAGAAGTACAGGTACTTTGAGTGAATTTTTAAAAGGGAGAAACGTTCCTGGAATTGAAGGAATTGATACGAGAAAGCTTACTCGTATTATTCGTATGCATGGTTCTCTAAAAGGCAGACTTACAAATGCTGGTGAAGAAGTGAATGTGGATCAAGTTGTAAAAGAACTTCTCGCTACGGAAATCCCCAAAAATGTAGTACAACAAGTTTCTATAACTCGTCCATATCCAAGTCCCGGACGAGGAAAGAGAGTCGTACTTGTGGACTTTGGTATGAAACACGGCATATTAAGAGAGCTAAATAAAAGAGATTGCGATATTATTGTTGTCCCTTATAATACATCAGCAACTGAAATTCTAGGTATGTACCCTGATGGTGTCATGCTATCTAACGGACCTGGAGATCCAACTGATATTCCAGAAGCAATTGAAATGGTCAAAGGAATTATTGGGAAAGTGCCGATTTTCGGAGTATGCCTTGGACATCAACTTATTTCACTTGCAAGTGGCGCTACATCCTTCAAGTTAAAATTTGGACATCGCGGAGGAAATCACCCAGTAAAAGATCTCAGAACTGGAAGAACAGAGTTAACTTCTCAAAATCACGGTTATGCAATTGATGCAGATTCCATCGCACAAACAGATTTAGAAATAACACATATAGCGTTAAATGATGGCACGGTTGAAGGAGTAAGACATACTAAATTCCCAGTATTCTGTGTTCAGTTCCACCCAGAAGGATCATCGGGACCAGAAGATTCAAAACATCTATTTGATGAGTTTATTGAACTAATGAATGCTGAAAGCAAAAAGGAGAGTTCACATGCCTAAACGTAAAGATATAAAAACAATACTAGTAATAGGTTCTGGTCCAATTGTAATCGGCCAAGCAGCGGAATTCGATTATGCGGGTACACAAGCATGTATCTCACTAAGAGAAGAAGGCTATAGTGTTATTTTAGTGAATTCAAATCCTGCAACTATTATGACAGATACAGAAATTGCAGATAAAGTTTATATTGAACCTCTCACGTTACCATTTGTTAGTAAAATCATTCGTAAAGAACGTCCAGATGCCATCTTACCAACACTTGGGGGACAAACTGGACTAAATATGGCAATTGAACTCGATGAGTCCGGCATTTTAGATGAACTAGGAATTGAAATATTAGGTACAAAACTGGAAGCTATTCACAAAGCGGAAGACAGAGATTTATTCCGAACGTTGATGAATGAATTAAATGAACCAGTTCCCGATAGCGATATTATTCATAATCTGGAAGAAGCAAAAGCATTTGTTGAGCGAATTGGTTATCCAGTTATTGTCCGTCCGGCATTTACAATGGGTGGAACTGGCGGGGGTATTTGTTATAACGATAACGATTTAGCTGAAATAGTGACAAGTGGTTTAAAATATAGTCCGGTTACACAGTGTTTACTGGAGAAATCCATTGCTGGATATAAAGAGATAGAATATGAAGTAATGCGTGATTCTGCGGATAATGCAATTGTTGTATGTAATATGGAAAACTTCGACGCTGTTGGGATCCATACTGGGGACTCAATTGTTGTTGCTCCTACACAAACATTGTCGGACCGAGAAAACCAAATGCTTCGAAATGTATCTTTAAAAATTATTCGTGCACTTAAAATTGAGGGTGGATGTAATGTACAGTTAGCACTGGATCCACATAGCTTCAATTACTATATTATTGAAGTGAACCCACGAGTTAGCCGTTCTTCTGCATTGGCATCAAAGGCAACTGGCTATCCAATTGCAAAACTTGCCGCTAAAATTGCTGTTGGTCTTACGTTGGATGAGATGATGAATCCAGTTACCCAAAAAACCTACGCTTGCTTCGAGCCAGCATTGGATTATATTGTTGCCAAAATTCCTAGATGGCCATTCGATAAATTTGAATCGGCAAAACGTAATCTAGGAACACAAATGAAAGCTACTGGAGAAGTAATGTCTTTAGGACGTACATTTGAGGAAGCAATTCTTAAATCAGTACGTTCACTGGAAACTGGGCACTTCCATATCGAAATGAAAAATAGTGAATCAATTACAGATGCGTGGATGGAAAAACGTATTCGTCGTGCGGGTGATGAAAGATTATTCTTTATAGGAGAAGCACTCCGCCGTGGAGTATCTGTAGAAACGATACATGAGTGGAGTCAGATCGATCAATTTTTCTTAAACAAGCTTCAAAATATTGTAAAGTACGAACAAGTAATCCAAGCAAATCCTTTCGATCAAGAAGTGTTATATAAAGCAAAACGTATGGGCTTTGCAGATAAAACTATTGCGAAATATTGGCATGTAACTGAATTAGAAGTTTATAAATTTAAAAAAGAAAATGGAATTGTACCAGTTTATAAAATGGTCGATACGTGTGCAGGGGAGTTTGAGTCTGAAACACCTTACTTTTACGGAACATATGAAGAGGAAAATGAATCTATTCGTACGGAAAAGGAAAGTGTGATTGTGTTAGGGTCAGGACCGATCCGTATTGGTCAAGGGGTTGAGTTTGACTATGCAACTGTACATTCTGTATGGGCGATTAAAGAAGCGGGCTATGAGGCAATTATTATTAATAATAACCCTGAAACAGTTTCAACCGATTTCTCCATTTCAGATAAATTATATTTTGAACCACTCACATTAGAAGATGTTATGCACATCGTAGACTTAGAGCAGCCAAAAGGGGTAGTTGTTCAATTTGGAGGACAAACAGCTATCAACCTAGCTGCTGGGCTGGAAGAAAGAGGCGTGAAAATTTTAGGTACAACGCTAGAGGACATTGATCGTGCAGAAAATCGTAATAAGTTTGAAGCAGCTCTTCATGAAATAGATATTCCACAGCCACTCGGAAAAACTGCTGTGTCTGTAGAAGAAGCAACGACCATTGCCAATGAAATAGGATACCCAGTATTAGTGAGACCTTCATACGTACTTGGTGGGCGTGCCATGCAAATTGTCTACACCGAAGATGAGATTAAACATTATATGGAGAATGCGGTGGAAGCAAGTCCTGAAAAACCAGTTTTGATTGACCGCTACTTAACTGGAACAGAAATAGAAGTAGATGCAATTTGTGATGGTGAAAATGTGTTAATACCAGGAATCATGGAACATATTGAACGTGCAGGAGTCCATTCTGGTGACTCAATTGCTGTGTATCCGCCACAGAAGCTTTCGCAATACCAGATGGATACATTGGTAGATTACACAACAAGACTTGCAAAAGGATTGAAAATTGTTGGATTGATGAATATTCAATATGTTATTTCAAAAGATGAGGTTTATGTTATTGAAGTAAATCCACGTTCAAGTCGTACTGTACCATTCTTAAGTAAAATCACATCGATTCCGATGGCGAATATCGCAACAAAAGCGATTTTAGGTCAATCAATTGTAGAACAAGGTTATACACCAGGACTTGCTCCAACTAGCCCAGGTGTATATGTAAAAGTACCAGTGTTCAGTTTTGCGAAACTTCGTCGTGTAGACATTACACTCGGACCTGAGATGAAATCTACTGGCGAAGTAATGGGCAAAGATATCACGCTTGAAAAAGCATTATATAAAGGTTTAGTAGCAGCGGGTATGGAGATTAAAGATCATGGCACAGTGCTAATGACTATCTCAGATAAAGATAAAGCAGAAGGTATCGAAATTGCGAAAAGATTCTATGCAATAGGATTTCGCATTATGGCTACTCAAGGTACTGCTGAAGCAATTAAAAATGTTGGGATTCCAGTAGATATCGTTGATAAAATAGGTTCAAAAGGAACTACTTTACTAGATGTAATTCAAAAAGGGGAAGCACAATTTATCATTAATACGTTAACAAAAGGAATGCAGCCAGAACGTGATGGATTCCGTATTCGTAGAGAATCCGTTGAAAATGGCATCCCTTGTTTAACTTCATTAGATACTGCAGAAGCAATGCTGCGTGTCATTGAGTCAATGACATTCTCAACTGAAACGATGAAACATCAGGAGGTAAAAGCATGATTAGACAAGAACAAATGCAAGTCGTAAAACAAAGTGCTATTGCGACGAACATTTTTGAACTCACATTGACTGGACAGTTAGTACTGGATATGAAACAACCAGGACAATTTGTCCATCTAAGAGTGTCTGATCAAATGGAACCTTTGCTAAGAAGACCAATAAGTATTTCATCTATAAATGAAAAAACTTTAGAATTTACAATGATATACCGCGCAGAAGGCAGAGGGACTACACTTCTTTCTGAAAAGAAACCAGGGGACCAAGTGGATGTACTTGGACCCCTTGGAAATGGTTTTCCGATTGATAAAGTAGAAGTGGGTCAAAAGGCTTTGCTAATAGGTGGCGGAATTGGTGTGCCACCTCTATTTGAACTATCTAAAAGGCTAGTGGAAAAAGGTGTAAAGCCTATTCATGTATTAGGATTTCAGTCGGAAGATGTTGTTTTTTTTGAAAAACAATTTCAAGAACTTGGAGAAACTTATATTGTAACAGTGGACGGTAGCCATGGCTCTACTGGATACGTAACAAATGTGTTAGAAAAGCTAGAAGATGATTTTGCAGTTTACTATAGCTGTGGACCAACACCGATGCTAGCTGCTCTAGAAAAACTATACCCAGAAAAAGAAGGTTATTTATCTTTTGAACAACGTATGGGTTGTGGAATAGGGGCATGTTTTGCTTGTGTTTGCAATACAACAGAAAAAATAGAGGCTGATTATGTGAAGGTTTGTTCAGATGGTCCAGTGTTCCCGTCAGGAGTTGTTCGAGTATGAATAGATTAGCTACCCTTTTACCAGGTCTTTCTTTGAAAAATCCAATCATGCCAGCTTCTGGTTGCTTTGGGTTTGGTAAAGAATATGCGAAGTTATATGATTTATCGCAATTAGGTGCCATTATGATAAAGGCTACAACTCCTGAAACAAGATTAGGTAACCCTACACCACGTGTGGCAGAAACGCCGTCAGGAATGTTAAATGCAATTGGCCTGCAAAATCCAGGCCTAAAGAAAGTATTAGAAAATGAACTGACTTGGCTCGAACAATACGAAGTGCCGATTATAGCAAATGTTGCAGGCTATACTACAGAAGATTATGTCACGGTAGCAGAGGCAATCTCTCAAGCACCAAATGTTCATGCTCTTGAGCTAAATATTTCTTGTCCAAATGTGAAGCAAGGGGGAATTACATTTGGAACAGATCCTCTTATTGCCGAGGAGTTAACAAAAGCTGTAAAAGCTGTTTCCTCTGTCCCTGTATATGTGAAGCTATCTCCAAATGTAACGGATATTGGAGAAATTGCAAAAGCGGTAGAAGCAGGCGGAGCTGATGGTATTACGATGATTAATACATTATTAGGATTGCGCTTAGACACTAAAACTGGTCGTCCAGTAATTGCAAATGTAACTGGTGGTCTTTCCGGTCCAGCTATTAAACCAGTAGCACTTCGTATGGTTTATGATGTAGCCCAAAAAGTGTCTATCCCCATTATTGGAATGGGTGGTATTACTAACATTGATGATGTCGTGGATTTCTTATCGGCAGGAGCAAGTGCGGTTGCGATAGGAACAGCAAACTTTGTTGATCCATTCATTTGTCCTAATTTAATCGAACAGCTTCCAGCAAAATTAGATGAACTAGGATTTAACACCGTAACAGATTTAGTTGGAAGGAGCCATCGACTATGAAAAACAGTCCAATTATTGCTTTAGACTTTGCTTCTGCAGAAGATGCATACCAATTTCTCACTCCATTTGAGAAGTCATTATTTGTAAAAGTAGGGATGGAATTATATTTACAAGAAGGGCCTTCTATTGTGTATAAACTAAAAGAGATGGGTCATGATGTTTTTCTTGATTTGAAGCTACATGATATTCCAAATACAGTAGGGCATGCGATGAAAGGTCTCGCTCGTTTAGGAGCAGATTTGGTGAATGTGCATGCGGCAGGTGGAGTAGCAATGATGATTGCAGCGCGTGAAGGATTAGATGCTGGCACCGCTGCTGGCAGTAAAAGACCTTCTATTATTGCTGTAACGCAACTAACATCCACTTCTGAATTGCAAATGCAGCAAGAACAGCTGGTACAAACAACGATAGACGCATCAGTTGTTCATTATGCAGAGCTAGCTAAAACGGCAGCGCTAGATGGAGTCGTATGCTCCGTTTTAGAATCCAAGAAAATTGCATCTGTCTGTGGTGAAGGATTTTTACGTGTTACTCCTGGTATTCGTTTAGCAGAAGGAGAAGCGCATGATCAGGTACGTGTTGCAACTCCAGCGAATGCTCGAATCTTTGGTTCTTCTCATATTGTGGTAGGTCGTGCAATAACAAAAGCGAATGACCCAGTACAAGCATATGAAACTATTTTAAAAATGTGGGAGGAAAATGCATGAGCTTAGAAAACAAAATTGCCAAGGCACTTCTAGAAGTTGGTGCAGTTGCATTAAAACCGAACGATCCATTCACATGGGCTTCTGGTATTAAATCTCCAATATATTGTGATAACCGTATTACGATGTCATCACCTGCTATTCGAAAAGAAATTGCTCAGGGATTAGCAGAAGCCATCGACAAAAACTTCCCAGGAGCTGAAGCAGTAGCTGGTACGGCAACTGCGGGGATTCCCCATGCTGCTTGGGTGAGTGATGTACTGGAACTTCCGATGATGTATGTACGTTCAAAAGCAAAGGAACATGGTCGTGGCAATCAAATTGAAGGTAAAGTAGTCGCAGGACAAAAAGTAGTAGTCATTGAAGATCTAATCTCGACAGGTGGAAGCAGTCTAGTGGCAGTTGAAGCCCTTCAAAAAGAGGGTCTAGAAGTACTAGGTGTTGTTAGTATTTTTACTTATGGACTACTAAAAGCAGATCATGCATTTGAAGAAGCAGGGATTTCGTTCGTCAGTTTAACAAATTACGATGCTTTAACAACTGCTGCAAAAGAAGCAAGAATGATTAAGGAAGAAGATATTCCTATGCTTGCTAAATGGCATAGTGATTTAAAAAGTGGACTACTACAATAGACTAGGTTGTAAACGATCTCTCTACAAAAGAGGGATCGTTTTCTTATAGACAATTTTAACTTGAAACTAATTCTATACTTACTCGTATATTTAGAAGGCTTTTTGTTAAGGGTATTGTGAGCAAAAATTACATAGTATTCCGTTTCCATCACATACAGACCGAGGTTGGAGTTTTTGGCTTGAATTTATAAATAAGCATTTTACAATACAATATACTGCTCGTAATCTATATAGAAAAGATATGATTATTCTAGATGACTGTAAGCGTTTAGAATAATTCTTGCAGACCGCAGAGTAGTTGCCATTCCTTTAATACTTGCGATTGGCTTAGAGATAAGGCACTGTTATTTAAGAGTTGGATGGGAAATGTAGACCTTCATCAAACTAGAAATGAATAGTTATGCACTTATTTTTGTTATATGATGAGTTAATGATATGGAGAGAGCGAGTGTAAGCGATGAAAATTTTAACTGTGATGGACCTTGTGAATAGATTTTCTCTAGAAGTTTTATCTGGTCACAATCAATTCCATCGGGGAGTAAAGAAAACAAAAGTTCGACGTCCAGGCTTGGAGTTTATGGACAAGTTCGATTTTATAGCAACGGAACATATTCAAATCCTAGGGAAAAATGAAATAAATTATTTACACACACTCCAGATTGAAGAGTGTAAGTTACGTATAGGTAACATTATTCAATACGATCCACCTTGTATAATAATTACCTCCAACCAGGCCGAGCCTCCCGGTCTAATACAATATTGTGTAGAAAATGATATCCCACTATTGCGCACTCCTGATTCTACAAGCGCAGTAAGTGCAAAACTAGATGCATTTGTTGTAAAAGCGATGGCTCCAGAGATTTCAATTCATGGTGTTTGTGTGAATGTATCTGGTATGGGCATTTTGTTGCGGGGGAAATCTGGTGTCGGTAAAAGTGAAACAGCACATACACTAATAGGGCGTGGCCATAGGCTAGTAGCAGATGATATCGTTGTGTTAAAAAAGCTAAGTCCACAGACTCTTTTAGGTTCCCATAATGAGAAAAACAAAGAATTTTTGGCGCTACGAAGTATTGGTTTGTTGAATGTAGTCCGCCTATATGGCCGCACTGCATTTCAAGAGGAAACTCGAATCGCATTAGATATTGAGTTAACTAAATGGGAAAGCAATACATTAAATAATGAATTAGAATTAGAAACAAAATTTATAGATTATATGGGTGTTCAAATACCACATATGCAAATCCAATTACAACCTGGTCGTGATGTTGCGGGACTTATTGAGGCAGCGGCAAATAATTGGTATTTAAAACAGCAAGGATATAGTGCTGCAGAAGAGTTTGTAAAGCGATTAGAGGAAGATTTTGAAGAGGAAGGTTAATATTAATTGTTGGTTACATCATTTTAGCAATAGGACTGTAATACTTGATGGGATAACTGAAAACGTGCTATGTAGTCACTCGAAGTTTTCGACTGGTACTGAGCACGTTTTCAGTTTGAAGAAAGTATAGTCAAATATTGCTTATTGTAGAATGTTTGGTGTAGTTGAATTCTTATGACTTGATTTCGATACTTCTACTATGATGGATGAGTCTATATTCGAATTGTTAGATTTCCCGTTTGTATCAGTGTTTGCTTTTGCGGGAGCAGCTTGCTTATTATTAGTACTAGAAGCTGATTTTGAGTTGTTTCCACTTGATGTAGCATTTTTCTTGCTACTTCCCTCACTAGTTCCGGAAGCTTGTTTTTGCTCATTTTTAGTACCTGATGATTGTTGTGAACTTGCCATATTCGTTACTTCTTTGACTGCTTGACTTAACTGAGGGGCAATAGTTTGAGCGAGGTTACTGATTGATGATGAATTACTCCCCATATTACTTTGATCAGCTGAATTGCTAGTCTGATTCCCTCCTACGTTCTGTGAGCCAGAAGTATTTTGAGACGAATTAGCATTTGTTAGTTTTTGTGCAAGACTTCCAACCATTTGCATGATTCCACCATGCTGGTTGTCAGTATTCCCACCTGATGCATATTGTCCTGTTTGAGATCCTTGTGCACCTGATTTAGCATTTTCATTTGCTAAATTATCCATCACCGTACCAATCGCTTTCGTCGGACAAAACTTTGTTGCTCCTTCAGCAGCTTTCATAGAACCAAAAAGGACGAGCATCTTCCCGCTTCTGCTTTTAGGTTCATGTAAAAGTCGTACAGTTCCATAAGTGGTCATTACTGAACCTAACATGAACCGAAAGAAAGCTGTTCCTGGACTAAGGTTTTGTTGGTTAAATGCCATTTGTCATGACCTCCTCTTTTCATTTTTTATTTCTCGGGAAATATTTTAATGTCAAAAAACAGATAATTAATTTAATCTTATCTGTTTCAGCATTATAATCCCCCCATCTACAGGTTTTATGCTATTGAATTGTTTTCCTTATCGATAGAGGGAATTATCTTTTCTTCATTTGATTTTGCGCCATTCTTACCATTTCTTTCACCATACTCCCACCAACTGGTCCACCAATTTTGCCTGCTTGTGCTAAAGTCAGTTTACCGTTATATCCATTATTTAAGGGAATACTTAATTCATCTGCAACTTCGTATTTTACATCGTCCGGATTATTGCTTTTTAGCTTATAACCTTGCTCCTTCATAACTCGCAACTTTAATTTATCTAACTCCTCACGTGCAGAAGGTACTAGTATTTTATTTTTTTGCGCCATTTTGTTTCACTCCTTTTTGGTAGTCTTTCCGCAAAAGGAAAGCTTATTCTTTTAAAGATAATGCCCGATGCATAAAGAATTATATTTAAATAACTAGGAATTCACCTCACCCTAATATTTTAAATGATTTTAATTAATATAATTAATTTCATTAATATCGAAAAAGATACTATAATATCATTTGGCGGTAAAAAATATCGCCATTTAAATAGGATTCCTATACAATATGAGGAATATTATTCGTATGGGGGAATTGACTATGGAACTTCGCAATCTAAAGACCTTTTTAGTTGTAGCTGAATGTGGAGGATTTACTCGAGCTGGTGAGCAGTTGGGATACACACAGTCGACAGTTACAAATCATGTAAGAGCATTGGAGGAGGCTGTTGGAAATCGCCTTTTTGACCGGCTAGGAAAAACAGTTGTTCTAACAGATACAGGGAACCATTTAGCATCGTATGCAAAGGAAATATTACATCTTTATCAGGAAGCGGTCGATTCTTCCCGATTAAATACAGAGCCTTCCGGTACAGTATTGATCGGAGCAAATGAATCTTTAATGGTATATAGACTGCCAACTATTTTATATGAATTCAAAAGGCTGTATCCGAAAGTCCAACTTATATTACAACCTTCCGAAAGTCAGGAGCTTAATAATGAGTTGAAATCTGGGAAATTTGACTTGGCTTTATTTACAAATCCTGAAAAATTAGGACCTGACATTGTTACGAGTGATTTAGTAAGAGAGACGTTGGTAATGATTGCGCCTGCAGGACATCGATTATGTGGTAAAGCGATGATAACTCCAAACGACTTGGAAGATGAAGTATTACTTTTAACAGAGACTGGAAGTTATCGCGATTTGCTAGAAAGATGGATTAAAGAGGAGGGTGTTGGTTGTTCACGAATAGCTTTTTGGAATATCGAAGCTATTAAACAATCAGTGAAGTGTGGATTAGGTCTTTCCTATCTCCCTTTGATGACGGTGAGAGAAGAACTAGAACGAGGCAGCTTAGTTGCTTTACCTTGGCTGCACAGTGATGAGTTTGTGACTACTCAATTAGCGTATCACAAAGATAAATGGCTTACCCCAGCAATGAATAAATTAATAGAAATAATCGAGAAGCACGCAAAGAAATGGGAGTCGGAAGACCGACAGTAAACTACATAGAGTGAAACCTCCATCCGTGGAGGATTACAGCCTGTAAAAAGGGATAGAGTAGAATTTTTGCCTGGTTATTCGTAGGAGGATATACATAATATGGCACAACAACGTATGAAAGAAATATTGTTAATTATTATTGGATCATTGTTATTCGCAGTTGGGATTAACTATTTTGCAATTCCGTACAGATTATCCGAAGGCGGGGTAATTGGGGTAACGGTAATTACCTATTATCTATTTGAATGGTCACCAGGGGTTGTCAACCTGATGATTAATGCGGTCCTTTTGGCTATTGGTTATAAATTTTTTGACAAAAAGACAATGATATATACAGTAATTGGAATTGTTTTTTCTTCTTTGTTTCTGTTTCTAACAGAAGATGTAGGTCATCAATTGAATGGCGATACATTGCTAGCTGCTCTTTTCTCTGGTGTGTTTGTAGGTCTTGGTCTGGGTTTAATGTTCAGAGCAGGCGGAACTTCCGGAGGATCAGCCATTTTAGCTCGTTTAGCCAATCAGTATTTAGGATGGAGTCTAGGAAAAGGTGTTTTAGTTATTGATATTATTGTTATTGCGGGATCTGTATTTATCATTGGACAGGAAAAAGCAATGTACACGCTTGTTGCCGTATTTTTAGGTTCAAAAGTGATTGACTATGTAATTGAAGGATTAAATAGTCGAACTGCAGTGACAATTATCTCTGAACATTCGGAGGAGATTCGCCAATTTATAGTGTCCAATATGTCGCGTGGTGTAACAATTCTAGAAGGTCGAGGCGGGTACAGTCAAAACCAAAAAGAAGTTCTCTATATTGTTATAAACCAACCTGAACTAGTACAGCTGAAGCAAACTGTCAGTAGCGTAGATAAAAATGCGTTCGTTGTTGTTCACGAAGTCCGCGATGTATTAGGTAGTAGTTTTAGTGTCAATTAAAATAAAAGAAGATTTGGGTTATAATTTTAAAGGCCACTTGATGTTAACGCATCAAGTGGCCTTTTCCATTGGTATTGATATTTCCCATATAATGTTTGGTATGAACAAGTAAAGACTAAATTATTTATATCTTGGTTAAGCTTGTATTGAGTCTATAGGAGAATGTTCATCTTATGGTTCTGAAAGGTTGAAAATTAAAATTCTTACTCTATAGGAAGTGTATTATCCGCTTATATTATGAATATGGTATGTAAAGGCTATTTTGTCTTTAGTAAACAAAAATATTTTCTTGTTTTCGGAAAGAGGTGTTCAATATGAGTTTTAAGATTGCAATCTTAGTATGTTTAACTCTAATGTGTCTCATTGCTATAATAACTTACTATATAGGGGAAAAGGTATCAAAGAACTTATTCAAATATATCCCTGTTTTTGCTTTGGGTTTTGGTTCAATCTTTTTTTACACTAGGCTAAAATTTATATCGTACCCAAACTCCTTCGAGAGCATTTTCGATAAAGTAGCTATTTTTTTACTTCTAGTCGTGTTCACTATCGCTTTGTTAGAAGCAATCATCATAGAGATTGTAGCTAATACAGAATTATTTCGAAAAGGTTTTCTAGTTATGCGAAAAAGATTAAAATTATTAACTATAAAAAAAGAACAGGTCTGACAGAAGTAAAGATTTACTTCCAACAGACCTTTCTTTTAGCTTTTTTTAGAGATTAACATCTTTCTACTTCTTCATATTTCTAATCTTTTCTTCGTCCGGTGTGATAAATAAGGTGGTCTGTTCAAAATAGATGACAAATCCAGGTTTTGCCCCATTTGGTTTTTTCACTTGTTTAATTACGGTATAATCTACCGGAACTGAGGAAGATTCGCGTGCTTTACTAAAATATGCTGCAAGATTTGCCGCTTCTAATAGTGCTTGTTCTGACGGATTCTCTGAATGTATAACTACATGGGATCCAGGGATATCCTTTGTATGAAGCCATGTATCCGTTTTACGAGCTAATTTAAAAGTTACAAAATCATTCTGTTTATTGTTTTTGCCGACCGATATCTCGGTACCATCCGAGGCGATAAATCTTTCTGGTGTTGGCTTAACGGGCTTTTTCTTCTTTTTCGAAGCGCGCATTTTCAGTAATCCTTGCTCCATTAACTCTTCTCGAATTTCTTCAATATCAGTTGGAGAGGCTTGCATTACTTGTTGGAGCAGCAACTCAAAGTAAGCAATATCATCTTTGGTAATTTCAAATTGCTGTTCTATTTTTAATAATGCAGTTTTAGCTTTTGTATAACGGCTATAATACTTTTGTGCATTTTGCGTAGCAGTTTTTCGGACATCTAAAGGAATCACAATTGTTTTTTCATTTTCATCGTAATAATTTACTAGCTCTACTTCTTTTAATCCTTTTTCAATCGCATGTGCATTTGCCATGACTAGCTCACCAAATAGTTGATAAGTTTCTAAGTTCTCTGCTTGTTCAAAGTCTTTTTGGAGTTTTTTCATTTTTAACTTCAATTTGTTTAATTCGTTTTGAAGCCATTTTTCTAAATCTCCTGCTTGCTGCTTCACACGGTCGCGTTCTGCTTTTGCAAAATAGACCCGATCCAATAAATTACCTAAACTTGCTTCATCAAATTTGTCGCCTTCCAAATGAGTTAATGCATTTGGTGAATAATAGGATTTTCCATTTACTTCTACAATTTGTTTTGTAGAGCCACCATGCGTAATCTCTTGGATAAACTCCTTATAAATCTCCACTCTATCCGTTGAACTTTGGAATCTATACATGATTTCCTTCGCATGTAATGGAGAAAAACCAGAAATTTGATCCATAATTTCTTCCGAATCATTAGCCGATTTAAGTACTGCTTCTAGTTTTTCTGAAACATCGAGTGGATTCAGCTTGTTTTGAGAAGGAGGAGCAATATAGGGCTGTCCTGGTAAAATAGTACGATAACTATTCATAGAAGGAGAGAGATGCTTTATACTTTCTAAGATTAAATTGCGAGTTGGATCTACTAAAAGTAAATTACTGTGACGTCCCATTATTTCCATATGAATTTCACGGGAAATATCATCACCGATTTCGTTTTTACTTTGTATCTGGAAAATAATAATTCGATCACTTTCATGTTGATGAATTCCAGTAATAATTCCACCTTCTAAATGCTTACGCAATACCATACAAAATAGTGGTGGTTGGGCTGGATTGTCAATTGTTTCGTGTGTAATTTGTACGCGTGAATAAGATGAATGAACTGAGAACAAAAGTTTGTAATTTTTACCTTGAGCTCTAATATGCATTAATATCTCTTGTGAATTGGGCTGGTGTATTTTAGAAATACGTCCGGACACGAGTTGTTGTAATTCTGTTGTCATAGATATAGTAAATAAACCGTCAAATGCCATAAGTACTCCTCTTTCAAATCATTATTTTTATTGTGCTGCGTGCGCCTTCTATATGTCGAGCTCGAGCACCTAGTGTCTAAAGTTATTTCGTTGTGACACGACGTCACTAAATTAGACGACTTCTAAAGCATCGGCGCTTGCACTTATCTAATATATCTTATCATTTTCCAGTACACTTGTGTTATAATCAGTTAAGTATGTAATTGGAAGAAGTCGTTGTAGTATGACTGTATTTGAAGGAGACGTTATGCGAAGAGAAAAAGGTATATTGATCGTTTTATCAGGTCCATCAGGAGTAGGTAAAGGGACAGTTAGAAAAGAGTTGTTTTCCGAACCCGGTACAAACTATGAGTACTCTATTTCTATGACTACAAGAAGCCCTCGTGAAGGTGAAGTAGACGGAGTAGATTATTTCTTTAAACAAAAAGAAGAATTTGAACAATTGATTGAAGAAGGTAAATTGTTAGAGTATGCAGCATATGTGGGGAATTATTATGGAACTCCTATCGACTATGTGAATGCTACGTTAGATTCGGGACGCGATGTTTTCTTGGAAATTGAAGTTCAAGGAGCAGCGCTTGTTCGCGAGAAAGCTCCAGAAGCTTTATTTATATTCCTTGCGCCTCCAAGCCTTTCTGAACTCCAACAAAGACTTATTGGCCGAGGAACGGAAACAGAAGATGTCATCAGTTCACGTATTCAAGCTGCACGACAAGAGCTTGAAATGATGCATTTATATGATTATGTAGTAGAAAACGATGAAGTGTCTAAAGCATGTGCGAAAATTAATGCAATTGTCGTAGCCGAACATTGTCGTCGTGAACGTGTAGAAAAAAGATATTCAGCTATGCTGGAAGGAGAAATTTAATATGTTATATCCATCTGTAGATTCTTTAAAAACGCAAATCGATTCAAAATATTCTTTAGTGACGGTCGCATCCAAGCGAGCTCGTCAGTTACAAGAAGAAGGCGGAGAACGTCTAACTTCATATGTGTCCTATAAAAAAGTAGGAAGAGCGTTAGAGGAAGTTGCAGCTGGTGAGTTAACTATATTATCATCAAATGATTCTGTAGTTTATGAAGACGAAGTTTAAATATTTTTGTTAGCAATGACCTCCCAAAGAATGTACGTTTCTTTGGGAGGTTGTTGTTTAGAGGAGAGAATTCATAATGTTAACTTCTAAAAAAATTCTTATCTGTGTTACTGGTGGAATTGCTGTATACAAAGCAGTTGCGCTGGTTAGTAAATTGACTCAAGCAGGCGCAAATGTAAAAGTAATGATGACAAAATCAGCAATGGAATTTGTGCAGCCGTTAAGCTTCCAAGCAATGTCTAGGAATGATGTGTATTTTGACACATTTGATGAAAAGGATTCTAGTGTAATTGCACATATAGATTTAGCAGACTGGGCTGACCTGGTAATTGTAGCACCAGCAACAGCTAATGTGATTGGTAAGTTAGCAAATGGTATTGCAGATGATATGGTCACTACAACTTTATTAGCGACTACTGCTGATGTATGGATAGCACCTGCGATGAACGTACATATGTATGATAATGCTGCGGTTATTCGCAATATTGCCCAACTTTCAAAAGATGGATTTCATTTTATAGAGCCTTCTGAAGGTTTTTTAGCATGTGGATATGTTGGGAAAGGTCGTTTAGAGGAACCAGAGAAGATTGTACAGTTGGTGGAGGGATATTTTGTCCCGAAAGAACTACCTTTAAAAGGAAAAAAAGTTGTAGTCACAGCCGGACCAACAAGAGAGAGAATAGATCCTGTTCGTTTTTTAACTAACTTTTCTAGTGGGAAAATGGGTTACGCTATGGCGGAAGCAGCAGCTAGACTAGGAGCTGAAACAATTTTGATATCAGGCCCTGTCAGTTTAAGTCCACCACCAAATGTAACACTTGTTTCTGTAGAAAGTGCCAAAGAAATGTTAGATGCCGTTTTACTTCATTTTGATACAGCAACAATGGTTGTCAAAACTGCTGCTGTGGCAGATTACAAACCAAAGGAAGTTCATTTGCAAAAGATGAAAAAACAACCAGGGGAGTCTGTAATTGTATTAGAAAGAACTACTGACATTCTTTTGGAGTTAGGGAAACGAAAAAAAGACCAATTATTAATAGGTTTTGCAGCAGAAACCAATGATGTGATCCACTATGCTAAAAGCAAGTTAGATAAGAAAAATGCAGATTATATTATTGCTAATGACGTGACGGAGGAAGGATCTGGATTTGGAACAGATACGAATGCTGTTACGTTAGTAGGTAAAAATATAGAACAGTATTTTGGACATCAAACTAAAAAAGTGCTCGCTCTACAATTACTGCAAACTATTATTCAATTGGAGAAAGATGATGCCAAATGATAGTAGAAGTTATCGTAGATGTATCAGCTTATCCTATTGATCGCCCTTTTGACTATATAGTTCCTGATAAATTAGAGACAGTGATAGAGCGTGGAAGTCGAGTGCATGTACCCTTTGGAAATAGAAAAGTACAGGGGTTTATAACGAATATTAAAGAAAAATCTGATTTAGATCTGTCCAAGCTAAAAGCGATTATCTCAATAATCGATGTGGAGCCTGTTATAACCGATGAATTATTACAGCTTTCCAAGTGGATGACACAAAAAACACTCTGTTATGAAATAGATGCACTTCAAGTGATGTTACCTGCCGCTCTTCGTGCTTCATATAAAAAAGAAATTCGATTAGTAGAACATGATGGTATAGATATAGAAACATTAGCTCTGTTTGGATCAAAAGAGTCTATATCATACGAAATTTTTGAAAAAGCCGGCATGCTAAAACAGATGAAAAAATATCTGGAACAAGGGAAGTTTCAGTTAGATACTGTCATTAAGCAACAAGGTAAGGTAAAAACAATTACCAAGTATCGTATGGTACAGGATGAGGAATTAGTTCTATCACAACTAAATACGCTACCAAAAAATGCAATCAAACAAAAAGAACTTATTGAATGGCTTTTACTTAAGAAGCAACCCTCGTATACAATGCTAGAACTTAAAGATTATACGCAAACAAATAATCATACGGTTAAAGCTTTAATAGACAAAGGTATCTTAGAAACAAAAAACAAAGAAATATACCGTGAAATAAACAGCCTAGAGTATAACGATCGGGATAATAGATTTAAATTGACAGACGAACAACAGGAAGCTCTTTCTAAAATTAACAATGCACAGGATAATAATGAACATACTACTTTTCTGTTACATGGCATTACGGGTAGCGGGAAAACGGAAATTTATTTGAATGCTATTGAAAAGTCAATCAATGAAGGCAAACAGGCAATTATGCTTGTACCTGAAATATCATTGACCCCCCAAATGACTAGAAGATTTAAATTACGTTTTGACGATCAAGTAGCTGTTATGCATAGTGGGCTATCTGTCGGAGAAAAATTTGATGAATGGCGAAAAATTTGGCGTGGGGAAGTTAAGGTTGTTGTAGGAGCTAGATCTGCCATTTTTGCACCTTTTAAAAATTTAGGTTTGATAATTCTCGACGAGGAGCATGAATCTACATATAAACAAGAAGATACACCAAGATACCATGCAAGAGATGTTGCTATATGGAGAAGTAATTTTCATCAATGTCCCGTTATTTTAGGAAGTGCAACACCTTCACTTGAATCATATGCACGAGCTTCCAAGGGTGTATACAGTTTGTTAACATTACAAATGCGTGCAAAAGAACAGCCCTTACCAGTCGTGAATATTGTAGATATGCGTGCAGAGTTGAAAAATGGTAATCGTTCCATGTTCAGTGTAGATCTTGCTGATGCTGTAAGAGAAAAGCTAGAGAAAAAAGAACAAATCGTATTATTTTTAAACAAAAGAGGATTTTCATCATTCGTACTTTGTAGAGATTGTGGAACTGTAGTTGAATGCGATAATTGTGATATTTCGTTAACTTATCATCGAGAAGGTGAGCAACTGAAATGTCATTATTGCGGACATGAAGAACCTGTACCGAAGCAATGTCCAGAATGTCAAAGTGAGCATATACGATTTTTCGGAACGGGAACTCAAAAAGTAGAAGAGGAAATCACTAAGTTATTTCCTTATGCAAGAGTTCTACGGATGGATGTAGATACGACTAGGACAAAGGGTTCTCATGAACGGATCTTAAAACAATTCGGAGATGGAGAAGCAGATATTTTGCTCGGTACCCAGATGATTGCTAAAGGGCTTGATTTCCCTAATATAACACTGGTTGGAGTGTTAAACGCGGATACCACTCTGCATTTAGCCGATTTTAGAGCCGCTGAAAAAACATTTCAGCTGATGACACAAGTTAGTGGTCGAGCTGGTCGACACGATAAAGAGGGACAGGTCTACATTCAAACTTATACCCCAGAGCACTATGCCATTGAATATTCAAAGTCACAGTTGTATGAACCGTTCTATCATAAAGAAATGCTAGTACGAAAACAGTTTGAATATCCACCTTTCTACTATTTAACACTTGTTCAAGTAACACATGAAAATGTTATGTTAGCATCGGAATATGCAAAATTAGCGACTGAATGGTTACGAGAGAATCTGTCCTCTACTACGATGGTCATAGGACCAACATCTAGCGCTATTAGTAAGATACAAAATAGATATCGTTACCAATGTTTGATAAAATACAAAAAAGAACCAATACTAGTTGAAAAAATTCAACAGTTAATAAAAATATACCGAACAGAGTGGATAAAAAAAGGAATCATTTTAACGATTGATTTAGATCCATCCACTATTTTATAAGGTGTTTGAAAAGAGGAAAAGAAATGGCAGTACGTTCAATCATTACACATCCCAATGATGTATTATTAAAGAAATGTGAAGAAGTTACCAAGTTTGACAATAAACTAGCGAAACTTTTAGACGATATGTATGACACGATGGTTGCTTCAGATGGAATTGGCATAGCTGCACCACAAGTTGGAGAGACGATCCAGGCAGCTATTGTCGACTTAGGTGAAGGACAAGATATTATCGAAATGATTAATCCTGAGATAGTGGAAGTCGGAGGTTCAGAAATAGAAGTGGAAGGATGTCTTAGTTTTCCCGACATTTATGGAGAAGTAGAACGTCCATTTTTTGTGAAAGTAGAAGCTCAAGATCGAACAGGAGCTTTATATGAATTACAAGCAGAAGATTATGAGGCAAGAGCCATTTTACATGAAATTGACCATTTGCACGGTGTTTTATTTACGACTAAGGTTGTTCGTTACGTTGAATTAGATGAAATTGAAAATGAGGTGGAAGAAGTATGACTTCTATTATCTTCATGGGTACCCCAGCATTCTCTGCTCCTATCTTGAGAATGTTAGTAGAAGAAGGCTATAAAGTTAAGGCTGTCGTGACTCAACCAGATCGACCAGTAGGGCGGAAGAAAGTGCTAACGGCTCCACCTGTAAAAGAAGAAGCTATTAAACTTGGCTTACCTGTCATTCAACCAAACAAACTAAAGGGTTCCGAAGAGCTAGAGCAAATTATTGCACTAAAACCAGATTTGATCATCACCGCCGCTTTTGGTCAGATTCTTCCGAAAGAATTGTTAGACGTTCCTGAACTTGGATGCATTAATGTTCATGCCTCGTTGCTTCCTGCATACCGTGGAGGAGCTCCAATTCATCAAGCGATTATTGATGGCCAAAGCCAAACTGGTGTCACTATAATGTATATGGAAGAGAAATTAGACGCTGGAGATATCATCTCTCAAAGTGAGATATCTATTGAACATACGGATGATACCGGACTATTATTTGAAAAACTAAGTGCAGTGGGCTCTAACCTACTTAAAGAAACATTGCCTTCGATTATCGCTAAAGAGAATAATCGGACAAAACAAGATGACAGCCTAGTGACATTCGCTAAAAATATTTCTCGTGAACAAGAAAGAATGGACTGGAACAATTCAGCACTACAATTACACAATCAAGTCCGTGGGCTCCATCCGTGGCCTGTAGCATATACAACATTAGAAGGACAAGTAGTGAAGATATGGAAAGCGGATACTATAAACACTCAAACAAACGAAAAGCCTGGAACTGTTGTAAAAATTGAGTCAGATTATTTCGTTGTACAAACTGGCAAATCAGATGCAATTCGCATTAATGAGTTACAACCAGCAGGTAAGAAGAAAATGTCCGCTGAAGATTATTTGCGCGGTGTAGGTTCGAAATTGCGAATAGGAGATACTTTTGAATGACTAAAAAAAATGAAAAGATTTGGACAGGTAATGTTCGAGATGCAGCCCTTACTATATTAATGGCTGTTGAAAAGCAACAAGCCTATAGTAACTTACTGTTACATCAAACAATTGAAAAATATACGATTGACGCTAAAGACCGCGCTTTGCTTACGGAACTAACATACGGCACACTTCAATATAAAATGACACTAGACTATTATTTGCAACCGTTTATAAAAGGTAAGTTAGATGACTGGGTGAAGCAATTACTCCGATTATCCTTATATCAAATTCATTATTTATCTCGAATTCCTGATCATGCTGCTGTGAACGAAGCAGTAGAAATCGCGAAAAGAAGAGGACATAAAGGGATTGCCTCAGCTGTTAACGGTATATTACGGTCCATTTTAAGAGAAGGCGTACGTTCAACGGAAGATATTAAGGATAGAGAAGAGAGACTTTCCATCGAAACGAGCCACCCTCTATGGATGGTGAAGCGTTTCATATCCCAATATGGTTTTGAAACAACAGAAAAAATGTTAAAAGAAAACAATGAACCACCTGTGACTACTTTGCGAGTAAACTTATTTAAACGCACCGTTGATCAAGTAATTCATCAAATGACTCAAGAAGGTCATGTAGTAGCTAAAAGTGAAATCATTCCTGAATGCATTTACCTGATCAACGGACAAGCAGCGAGAACAACTGCTTATCAAGAGGGCTTTGTGACCATTCAAGATGAAAGTTCAATGATTCCAGCCTATGTTCTTCAGCCAGAACCTGGAATGACCGTTCTAGATATGTGTTCTGCACCAGGTGGGAAAACTACTCATATTGCTGAAAAAATGAAAAATACAGGGAAACTTGTAGCAATGGATATTCATCAGCATAAATTAAAGCTAGTGAAGGAAAATGCGGAACGCTTAGGATTTAGTTTCATTGAAACAGTGGAGATGGACGGAAGAAAAGCTAGTGAAAATTTTGCAGAACAATCATTTGATCGAATACTTGTTGATGCACCGTGCAGTGGACTTGGCGTTATGAAACGTAAGCCAGATATTAAATATACTAAACAGGAAAAAGATTTTGCTTCTCTTAAACCAATTCAAATGAATTTGCTTGAAGAAGCATATAAACTATTAAAACCAGATGGGTTAATGGTCTATAGTACTTGTACAGTGGATTTAGAGGAAAATGAAGGTACAACACAACTATTTTTAGATGCACATCCAGATATGAAACTTCAGCATTTTCCAGACGTTATTAAACGTATAAAGAATCAGGAAAAAGAAGGAACGCTTCAGATTTTCCCACAAGATTTACGCAGTGATGGATTTTACGTAGCTCTATTCCAAAAACAGAAATAGAGAACACTCTTTGCCAAATTCAAAAGAGGTGAATGATAAGATGAAGTTTGTTGTGAAAACGGATGTAGGTATGAAAAGAACGGTAAATGAAGATAGAGTAGAGGTTTTTAGGCGAGAAGACGGTCGTTTACTGGCTGTAGTTGCTGATGGAATGGGTGGGCACAATGCTGGGGACGTAGCTAGTGACTTAGCTGTTTCTGAATTTAAAAAGTATTTTGCTGCATTCAATCCATTTATAGTAAAAGCAAAAGACTGGTTAACCTATACATTTCAATCAATTAACCAAACAGTCATGAGACATTCTAAAATGAGCGTAGAGTGCGCAGGTATGGGTACAACGTTAATCGCGGGTTTGTTTGAAAATCACCAAGGGATTATTGCCCATGTAGGGGATAGTCGCGTCTATTTAATATCTCCTGCGCAAGTGCTTCAAATTACACGAGATCATTCATATGTAAATGTGCTCATCGATTCGGGTGAAATAAGTGAAGAACAAGCGAAGACCCATCCCAACAAAAATGTTCTCATGAAAGCCATTGGTACGGAACGAACAATTCAACCAGATTTCTACGATATCGAGTTCCAACCAAACTCTTATTTACTTTTTTGTACAGACGGTTTGAGTAATAAGATAAGTGAATCATTAATGCAGTCCATTTTATATTCCAGTAAGACACTGGAAGAAAAAGGTCAAGATTTAGTGGAAGAAGCAAATAGTTTAGGTGGAGAAGATAATATTTCTTTAATCCTATTATATAACAATGCTGAGGAGGTGTAAGGATGCTGTTAGGCAAACGAATAAGTGGTAGATATAAATTACTTGAAATGATTGGCGGAGGCGGCATGTCCAATGTATATTTGGCACATGATATGATTTTGGATCGCGACGTAGCGATAAAAATATTACGGTATGATTTTGCAAATGAAGAAGAATTACGCCGCAGATTCCAACGTGAGGCCCTTTCTGCAACAAGCCTTACACATCCACATATTGTCAATATATATGATGTAGGCGAAGATGAGGATATTCATTATATTGTGATGGAGTATGTGAAGGGTAAAACATTAAAAGAATACATATTGCAGAATGCACCGGTTTCACCAACAAAATCAGTATTGTTTATGAAGCAACTTACTTCAGCAATTTCTACTGCGCATAATAATCATATTATTCATCGTGATATAAAGCCACAGAACATTTTGTTGGATGAAGAGGAAAATGTAAAGGTAACTGACTTCGGTATTGCGATGGCACTTAGTGCCACATCTTATACACAGACGAACTCTGTTCTAGGTACAGTGCATTATCTATCGCCTGAACAAGCGCGAGGCGGCACAGCCACAAAACAGTCGGATATTTATGCTTTAGGTATCGTGTTATTTGAGCTATTAACTGGACAACTACCATTTTCAGGGGAGTCTGCAGTATCAATCGCCTTAAAGCATTTACAAACTGAAACACCGTCTATACGGAAAATTATTCCCTCTATACCACAAAGTATTGAAAATGTCGTCTTTAAGGCTACAGCAAAAGACCCAAAAGATAGATATCTTACGGCAGAAGAAATGGCAGATGATTTAGCAACTGCTCTATCACCTGAAAGAGCAGAAGAAGCAAAATTTGCAGTAGCTATTGATGATGATGCAACGAAGGTATTGCCTGTTATTAAAGAGCCTGTGCCATTTAATGAGATAGCGGACACCCAAAAAATGTCCACATCAGATAAAGTTTCAAAACCAGGGAAGCCAAAAAGTAAGAACAAAAAAAGGAAGATATTTGGTGGGATATTAGGTGGACTAGTCCTATTAATATTATTAAGTTTCATCGTATTTCCGGGTCTCTTTAAAGCCGAAAAGGTAGAAGTTCCTGATGTTTCTAACCTAGAATTAGAAGAGGCGATTGAACAATTAGAGTCAGAAGGATTTAAAATTGGCGATGAAACATTAGAAGTTTCAGATGAAGTGGAAGAAAACAAAATTATTCGCACCACACCGGAAGCCGGTAAGTTTCGTGAAAAAAATAGTGAAATTCATTTATTTATATCGTCTGGAAAAGAATCTTTTGTCCTTGAAAATTATATCGGTAAGAATATAGATCAAGTAACTACATTGTTACCAAATTTCAATATAGAGATAAGTGAAGACTTTGATGATCAGCCAAAAGGAACTATAATAAAACAAACACCTGCTGCAGGAGAAGAGGTCATACCAGATGAAACAGATCTTCTATTTTCTGTCAGTAAAGGCCCAGATTTACGCACAGTTAGTGATTTGACTGATTGGAATGAAAAAGCTTTAAGTGATTATGAAAAATCATCTGGATTTAAGATTAAAGTTGCAAACAGAAAAAATTCGGACTCCATTCCAAAAGGAAATGTGATGGAACAATCACCGAAACCAAATGCAAAAGTAGATCCTGGAAGTACAATAAACGTAACAATTTCTGACGGTCCAAAGGCCAAGCCTACTAAATTCGTCGTGAAAACAGTTACGATTCCTTATGAACAACCTGCCGAAGAAGAGAAAGAAGAACCCGTTGAAGGCGAGGGCGATGAGGAAGAGGAAATAAAAGAAGAACCAGTTGCTCAGAAGCAAGTAGTTCGGATATACATTGAAGACAAAACACGTTCAATGTTGGAGCCTGCCGAAGAATTTGAACTTACTGAAACTGTTGTAAAACAATTGAAATTAGAAATTAGTGAAGGTCAAAAAGCAGCATATCGAATTGAGGTAAACTCTAAAACAATCTTGCAAGAAACAATTGGGTATGATGATTAAGAATAGGGAGGTTTCGGATGCCAACAGGTCAAATAAGAAAAGCATTAAGTGGATTTTATTATGTTTACGATAATGGAAAGGTTATCCAGTGTCGCGGGCGAGGTATATTTAGAAACAGAGGAGAATCACCTTTAGTCGGTGACTTTGTTGACTATACGGTGGAAGGGAATAATGATGGGACCATTACAGTTATCCATGAGAGAAAAAACAATTTAGTCCGTCCACCTATTGCAAATATCGATCAGGCGATATTGGTTTTTTCCATTAAGGAACCAGACTTTAATACAATCTTACTCGATCGATTCCTAGTAGTATTAGAATCTTTTCATATCGAACCGATTATTTGTTTGACGAAAAGTGATCTAATGGATGAAAAATTAGAAACTCAAATTAGGGAATATATGAAGGATTACGAAAAAATAGGGTATCAATTATTTATGACATATAAAGACGATTCAGCGTTTGATCAGAAAATTACTCCTCTATTGGAAGGAAAGACAACTGTTTTGGCAGGTCAATCTGGTGTGGGTAAATCTACTTTGTTGAATACTATTTTACCTTCCTTAGATTTAAAAACTGGTGTTATTTCTAATGCATTAGGGAGAGGTAAACATACGACTAGACACGTGGAACTTATCGAGGTTTGCGGAGGTCTGCTCGCTGATACACCAGGTTTCAGCTCATTTGAGTTTGACTTGATGGAAAAAGAAGAACTTTATCGGTGTTTCCCGGAGTTTGTAGTTAAGCAAAATGATTGTAAGTTTAGAGAGTGCATGCATGTTAAGGAACCGAAATGTGCAGTAAAAGAAGCTGTAGATTCTGGTGAGATTAAAGCATATCGTTACAAACATTACTTGCAATTCTTAGAAGAAATTATGGATAGAAAGCCGAGGTACTAAATTATGGTGAAAATAGCTCCATCAATATTAGCAGCAAACTTTTCTAAACTTGGAGAAGAAGTATTAGAAGTAGAAAAAGCCGGTGCAGAACTAATTCATATCGATGTAATGGATGGTCATTTTGTTCCCAATATTACAATGGGACCAATTGTTGTGGAGGCACTTCGCCCACTTACAAAATTACCTTTAGATGTTCATTTAATGATTGAAAACGCAGATCAGTATATTGAGTCATTCGCCAAAGCGGGAGCAGATTATATTACAGTTCACGTAGAAGCGTGTCCTCATTTGCATAGAACTATCCAATTAATCCGTTCATTCGGTGTTAAACCGGGCGTTGTACTGAACCCACATACCCCAATAGAAACAATCCAGCACGTACTGGAAGATATAGATATAGTTCTTTTCATGACTGTTAACCCAGGATTTGGTGGGCAGAAGTTTATTCACTCGGTTGTCCCTAAAGTGAAGCAGTTATCTGATATTATCAAACAACGAAATCTATCGATTGAGATTGAAATTGATGGTGGTATAAATGAAGAAACGATTAAACCTTGTGTCGAAGCTGGAGCTACTATATTAGTAGCAGGATCTGCCATTTATAATGCTCCAGATAAAGCAAAAGCTTTGCAAGCGATCAAAGCGGCCGGTTTAAGTGTAGTACCAAAATGAAACGTGTAGTTGTTTGTTCAGGTGGGCCAACTAAGGAAGTTGTTGATTTTAAACAACTTCCTTTTCATCGAGACGAAGCTATTTTTATAGGTGCTGACCGGGGTGCATTGTGGTTGTTGAAAGAGGGCATATTACCAAATGAAGCAATCGGTGATTTTGATTCCCTAACAACAGAAGAGCTAAATTTGATGAAGACTAAAGTACAAAAAGTTACGGAACTACAATCTGAAAAGGATGAAACGGATACTCATATTGCGATCCTCACTGCTTTAGACTATAAACCCAATGAAGTAATCGTAACAGGAATAACTGGCGGACGGTTAGATCACTATGAGGCAGCTTTACATGATATTTGTCGTTTGCAATTAAAAAATCCATCGATAATATTTTCCATCCAAAACAAACAAAATATTATACAGTTTTTACCTGCAGGAACACATCAGATAAATTATGATGATCATTATAAATATGTGTCTTTTTTCTCTTTTGGAGAACAGGTAGAAAATATGACTTTACATGGATTTTTGTACAATGTTAATAAGGAATTTATGGATGTAGGGAATGCAAAATTTACAAGTAATGAACTTAAAGACCAAACAGGTACTATCTCTTTTACCGCGGGCATATGTTTAATGATAAGAAGTAGCGACTAAAAGGGAGGAATTGTGTGAAGGTCTACACATTTAGATTGCCTAAATCCGTAAGTAGTTTTGTGAAGGTTTGTATACGGCTATTTAAAAAAGAAGAAAAGAAGAAATGAAAAAATGCCAGGTCGACGAAAGTCGGTCTGGCATTAATTATGAGTGCGATTAAACGCGCTCAATTTTTCCTGATTTTAAAGCTCTCGCAGAAACCCATACACGTTTTGGTTTACCGTCTACAAGAATGCGTACTTTTTGAAGGTTAGCTCCCCATGTACGTTTAGTAGAGTTCATTGCGTGAGAACGAGCATTACCCGAACGAGCTTTACGCCCAGTGATTGCACATACTTTTGGCATTATATTTCCTCCTTTAAAAAAGAAGCTGAAAGATTTTTCAGTTCGATATTTCACATACTTTAATAATTTACCACAGACCTTAATGAAGTGCAAGACTTATCAAGAAAAAAACCTTTACAGTATAAAAATGTGTAAGCGCCTATGCAAGCCCCGAAAAGCGCTGGAGGGATTTCAAGAAAAGGCGTCCTTTGCCTTTACTGAAATCCTGAAGCGACTCGAGGGGCTAGGCGCTGGAACTAGCCAGTATAAAAAAGCGTAAGACGCCGTTAGGCAGCGAAAATCACTGGAAGACTTAGTTTAAGAAAAATAATAGTGCCGCTGTGATTTCCACTTCAGGCGGACGCTTTCCGTGGGCGTTGCCTCAGCCTCCTCGCTTCGCTGTGGGGTCTTCGCCTAACGCTGTTACCACTGGAATCGCCACCTTACGCTACAATCAATAAGTATGTAGTAATATATTATAAGATTTAACAAAGCTTATCGCTTAAAAGTTAAGGTTGGTAAAATTTTAGAAAGTGTTATTTGTAATCGCTTTTTGAAATAGAAATGTTATTACCTGATGATTTGAAGAATGCATACTTACTTTATACGAGTGGCAATAAAGGAAGTAGTAAGTAAGTGTTTGCCTTCTAGAGAAGTATTATAGCTCCCGAAATTATATCATCGAGAGCTTCCACTATGTATAGAAAGGTATCTTTTCTCTAATTATCTGAAAATGTACTAACCTTTTTCTAAGAGTTAATGTAGGGTGTAAGACAGACAAGTGCTATAAAATTACCTATACTAAGAAGTGATAAAAACAGGCTGTATAAAACTAGCACATTTTCCCAAACTGTTGAAAAAGTGGACGAAAGTAAACGTCTCTTTTATAATTTTAATGGGTGTAGTACAATAAAAGATAGTCAAAAAGACTTGGAGGTCTTATCATGTCAATTGAATTGAAAAATGAATTCGGACTAATTGATATATCACAAGATACAGTTGCTCAAATTGCTGGAGGAGCCGCTATTGAATGTTATGGAATAGTTGGTATGGCTTCAAAGCATCAAATTCGCGATGGATTAACAGATATATTGAGAAAAGAAAACTTCACTAAAGGTGTTTTAGTGAGACAAGAAAAAGAAGATTTACATATTGATATGTATATTATAGTTAGCTATGGTACGAAAATTTCAGAAATAGCCTACCAAGTACAGTCAAAAGTCAAATACACACTAAACAAATCTCTTGGTATGTCAGTGAAATCCGTTAATGTGTATGTTCAAGGAGTTCGCGTGGCAAACGTGTAAATAAGGAGAGAAAATAATGAAATCAATCAATGGTATCCAATTTGCAGACATGGTTCAGATGGGAGCACATCATCTTTTCCAAAATGCTGATTACGTAGATGCATTAAATGTATTTCCTGTACCAGATGGTGACACAGGGACTAATATGAATTTATCCATGACTTCAGGGGCAAAAGAAACAGCAGCCCATACTCATGAGCATATTGGAAAAACAGCTCAAGCGCTTTCTAAAGGGTTACTTATGGGTGCTCGTGGAAATTCAGGAGTAATTTTATCTCAATTATTCCGTGGCTTCGGTAAATCAATCGAGCAGTTAGATGTATTAAATGCAAAACAATTTGCTGATGCACTTAACTATGGTGTGGAAACTGCATATAAAGCGGTTATGAAGCCGGTTGAAGGTACTATCTTAACTGTTGCAAAGGATTCTGCTCGAAAAGCTGTAGAGGTTAGCGAAGATGTGGATGACATTCGTGAGCTAATGGAAGCGATAGTGGATGAAGCAAAAAAATCATTGGACAGAACACCTGATCTTCTACCCGTCCTAAAAGAAGTTGGAGTAGTTGATAGCGGTGGACAAGGACTAGTGTTTGTTTATGAAGGATTTTTAGCGAGTCTAAAAGGGGAAGCATTACCGAGTAAGACGGTAGGGTCTTCAATGGATGATCTTGTTAGCGCTGAACATCATATGAATGTTCAAGGATTTATGGATACTGCTGATATTGAATTCGGCTTTTGTACAGAATTTATGGTTCGTTTTGAAGAAGGAAAAAAATCATTTGATGAAACGGCTTTTCGTAATGATTTAAGTGAATATGGGGATTCTTTACTAGTTATTTCGGATGATGAAATTGCAAAAATTCATATTCATTCAGAAACACCAGGTGAGGTTTTAACATATGGACAACAATATGGTGACCTTATCAAGATTAAAATTGAAAATATGCGTCAGCAACATACAGAAATCGTGGGAGAAGGATATTCCACTGGAGCAGCAACGAAAAAAACAGAGGTTCATCCATATGCAATTGTTACTGTAGCGATGGGGACTGGCGTTTCTGAACTATTAAAAAGCTTAGGTGCATCAGCAGTTATCGAAGGTGGACAAACGATGAATCCATCTACTGAAGATATTGTCAAAGCTGTACAAGCGGTTGGAGCAGAGCGCGTATTGATCTTACCTAACAACAAAAATATCGTAATGGCTGCCGAGCAAGCTGCGGAAATACTAGGTATCGAAGCTGCTGTAGTTCCTACCAAAACAATCCCGCAAGGAATGGCTGCAATATTAGCCTTTAACCCGCAAGCAACTGTCGAGGAAAATAAAAACAATATGACCGAAGCATATGCACATGTCAAAACAGGACAAGTAACATTTGCTGTTCGAGATACATCTATTGATGGAGTCGAAATTAAAAAAGATGATTTCATGGCGCTTGCAGAAGGTAAGATTGTACTTTCTAAACCTTCCTTAAAAGAAGTAACTACTAGCTTGATCAAGTCATTAATGGATGAAGAGTCCGAAATAGTTACGGTCATTTATGGAGAAGATGTAAGTGCAGAGGATGCGAACGAATTCGCAGCTTTTATTGAAGCACATTATAAAGATATAGAAGTAGAAGTGTATAATGGGAAACAACCACTTTACCCATATATCTTATCTGTAGAATAATTTAGAAACCATGTAGAGCTAATCTTCTCTACATGGTTTTTTTATGTTTATAATTTAGAGCGAAAAATATTAAACAAGACCACATTGACTATTTAAGGTCTGGAACCCAGATTTTATAAAGGATATTAGATTGGCTCACCCTGTGCCATGAATGGTTTGGTTCGTATCCTAATACATATACTAGAAAATATATCCTCGTATCTAATTGCCGAAGTTTACTAGATAAAATATAATACTTTGTTTATTTTGAGGTTAGAGTGTAAAATGGGGGTACTAAAACATCATGTGGAGGTTTAATCAGTGAAATTTAAATCTGTTTTTGATATTATCGGGCCAGTTATGATAGGTCCGTCCTCCTCCCATACTGCTGGGGCAGCTCGTATAGGGCGAGTAGCTAGGGACTTATTTGGAAAACAGCCTACATGGGCTAAAATATATTTATACGGGTCTTTCGCAGAAACATATAAAGGTCACGGAACGGATAAAGCAATTGTTGGTGGTTTGCTAGATTATGATACTTTTGATGAACGTATTAAAACGGCGTTTGAGGACGCGAAGCAAGCTGGTTTAACATATGAATTTATACCAGAGACCGCACACACAGAGCATCCGAATACTACACGGATCGTCATTGGTGACGAAAGCCGTGAAATGTCTATGGTCGGAATTTCTATTGGCGGCGGAAAAACGGAAATTACAGAGTTGAATGGTTTTCCACTACGTCTTTCAGGTGAACTAGCGGCTATTTTAGTAGTTCACGAGGATCGTTCAGGGTGTATTGCAAGTGTGTCAAACTGTTTGGCAAAATATGATATTAATATTGGACATATGGAAGTTTCGAGACGGGAAAAAGGAAATATGGCATTGATGGTTATTGAAATCGATCAAAATGTGAATGAACAAATATTAAATGAAATTAGTGATTTGCCTAATATTACGCAAGTAACAAGAATCGCCGATTAAGGGGGAATACAAATGGAAGTTCTATTTCGTAACGTTCGTGAATTAGTAGAGCGAGCAACCCGGGAAAACAAACTGATCTCTGAAATAATGATAGAACAGGAAATAATGATTACAGATCGTTCTAGAGAAGATATAATGGCTCAAATGGATCGTAATTTGACGGTTATGGAAGAGGCTGTTGAAAAAGGCCTTCGTGGTGTTCAATCTACTTCGGGTCTCACTGGTGGAGATGCAGTTTTACTACAAAACTATCTTAAAAAAGGCAATGCTCTTACAGGAGGGCTTATGTTAGATGCTGTTAGTAAAGCAGTGGCAACTAACGAAGTTAATGCTGCTATGGGAACGATATGTGCAACGCCAACAGCAGGTTCGGCGGGAGTAGTTCCTGGTACTTTATTTGCAGTAAAAAACAAATTGAACCCTACTAGAGAACAGATGATACGGTACTTGTTCACATCTGGTGCTTTTGGATTTATAGTGGCGAATAATGCTTCTATTTCAGGAGCAGAGGGCGGTTGTCAGGCAGAAGTTGGTTCTGCTTCAGGAATGGCGGCAGCAGCAATCGTAGAAATGGCGGGAGGATCTCCTGCTCAATGTGCGGAAGCTTTTGCGATAACATTAAAAAACATGCTTGGCTTAGTTTGTGATCCAGTAGCTGGATTAGTAGAAGTACCTTGTGTGAAAAGAAATGCGATGGGTGCCGCTAATTCATTAGTGGCAGCAGATATGGCGCTAGCGGGTGTGACTAGTCGAATTCCTTGTGACGAAGTAATAGATGCAATGTATCGAATTGGTCAATCGATGCCCTCTACTTTAAAAGAAACGGGTCAAGGCGGTCTTGCAGCAACACCTACCGGTAGATGGTTAGAGGCTAAAATTTTTGGTGGAGCAGTAGTTGGAAGTGGAAACTAATAAGTATGATTTAGTCGCTTCTCTAAAGGGAGTGGGAAGTAGTACAGCAAACGCCTTGCAAGACCTAGGTATTGTTACTTTAGAGGATTTAGTTATGACATTCCCTTATAGACACGAGGATTTCCGACTAAAAAATTTGGCAGAGACTGCGCATAATGAACGAGTGACAGTAGAAGGAAGGGTCGAAAGTGAGCCTTCCCTTCTTTTTTTAGGGAAAAACAAATCCAGAATGCAAGTTCGAATACTTGCAGGACAACACTTAATAAAGGCTGTATTTTTCAACCAAGGCTATTTAAAAGATAAGATAATTCCAGGTTCTATCGTAACCGTATCGGGAAAATGGGATCGAGGTAGACAGGTCATTAATGTCTCTACTTTTTCAATTGGACCAAAAACGGATTTACAAGATTTTGAACCGGTATATTCTTTAAAAGGCTCGATCAATCAAAAAACATTTCGTAAGTTCATGAGGCAAGCGCTGGATCATTTAAAGGGATCTTTAGTAGATCCACTACCAGATTCTATTCGAGTGCCATACCGTTTACCAGGTATATCAGATGCTTTAGAAGGTATTCATTTCCCTCTAGATGCGGAACATTCCAAAGATGCAAGAAGGCGTTTTGTGTATGAGGAATTATTAGTTTTTCAATTAAAAATGCAGGCAATTAAAAAGGTTCGAAAAGAACAAAATGTAGGGAATGGGATTGCCTTTCATAATGATCTAGTTAAGAAGCTAATCGAAACTTTGCCATATGAACTAACAAATGCTCAAAAAAGAGTCGTTAATGAGATATGTCGAGACTTACGGGAACCTCATCGTATGAATCGCTTACTTCAGGGGGATGTTGGGTCTGGAAAAACAATAGTCGCCGCAATTAGTTTATATGCCGTAATTACAGCGGGATATCAAGGGGCATTAATGGCTCCTACGGAAATCTTAGCTGAGCAGCATGCTAGTTCACTTGACGAATGGTTAGCTCCTATAGGTGTCCGAATTGCTTTACTGACCGGTTCAACAAAAACTAAAGCTAGAAGAGCAGTCTTAGAAAATCTAGCAGCTGGGACTATAGATCTTTTAATAGGGACGCATGCATTAATTCAACCAGATGTTGTATTTAAAAAGCTTGGGCTTGTCATAACCGATGAGCAGCATAGATTTGGTGTGGAGCAGCGGAGAGTCCTAAAAGACAAAGGGGAAAATCCAGATGTTCTTTTTATGACCGCGACTCCTATTCCTCGTACTTTAGCTATTACGGCTTTTGGGGAAATGGATGTTTCCATTATCGATGAAATGCCTGCAGGTCGTAAGAAGATTGAAACACATTGGATGAAACCTGATCAGCTACATAAATTGATAGCTCGATTAAAAAGTGAACTGGCTACCGGAAGACAAGCTTATATAATTTGTCCTTTAATCGAGGAGTCTGAAAAGCTTGATGTCCAAAATGCGGTAGATGTGTATAACATGATGACAGAAGAACTGAAGGCCACCTCCACAGTTGGTTTAATGCACGGAAGACTCCATTCGGATGAGAAAGAACAAGTAATGAGAGATTTCTCAGAAGGGGCTATCCAGGTATTAGTTTCCACTACAGTTGTAGAGGTTGGTGTAAATGTTCCGAATGCAACATTTATGATAATTTTCGATGCAGAGCGTTTTGGTCTAGCTCAGTTACATCAACTACGAGGTCGAGTTGGTCGAGGTGAACATCAATCATTTTGTGTATTGTTAGCTGATCCAAAGTCCGAAGAAGGAAAAGAGCGAATGGTTTCCATGACCGAGACTAATGATGGCTTTATACTAGCAGAAAAAGATTTAGAACTTCGAGGGCCTGGTGACTTTTTTGGGAAAAAACAAAGTGGACTTCCAGAATTTAAAGTAGCAGATCTTGTGCATGATTATCGTGCTTTAAATACTGCTAAAGTGGATGCTGAGAGGTTATTAGACTCTAAAGAATTTTGGGATTCGAGTGAAATGGCGGGACTCCGCGAGATGCTGATAAATTCAAAAGCTATGGATGGAGAACGAATTGATTAAAGAGAATGTAAGAAGGATTTTGAATCTATTCTTGCATTCTTTTTTTAATATTTATATACTGATATTAGTACCAAGTGCTAAAATGGTGGTGAGGATATGAAATACTCCAAAAAGGATAGGCAGAAATTACTTTTAGAAACATTAGATAAAAACCCGTTTGTGACGGATGAAAATTTAGCTTCTACTTTTCATGTAAGTGTTCAAACTATCCGACTGGATAGAATGGAATTATCTATTCCGGAATTGCGAGAACGTATTAAGTCAGTTGCTGCTCATAATTTTGGAGAAGACGTCAAGTCTCTTCCAATTGACGAAGTAATTGGAGAGATTATTGATATAGATTTGGATAAACAAGCGATTTCCTTATTAGATATTACACATGATCATGTTTTTGCTAGAAATGGTATAGCAAGAGGACACCATTTATTTGCTCAGGCCAATTCATTAGCGGTTGCGGTTATAAATGATGATTTAGCGCTTACTCGAAAGTCTAATCTTACATTTGTCAAACCTGTAAAAGTAGGAGATCGTGTAATTGCTAAAGCAGTAGTGACATCCAGTGATGTCGAAAAGAATAGTACGTTAATAGAGGTTACTAGCAAGGTAGAAAATGAGACGGTTTTCGTTGGTCAATTTAGCATGTATCGAGTAACGATGTCATAAAAAAGGTGATTAATAATGAAAATTTCAATAGATGCAATGGGTGGGGACAATGCTCCTCATGAAATAGTAAAAGGCGTTTACGAGGCGTTAGAAGCGTTCCAAGATATAGAAATTCAGTTATATGGTGATGAGGAAAAGCTTGCCTCGTTAATAACTAAACATCAACGTTTAACAGTTATACATACAGATGAAGTAATTGAAGGGATAGATGAGCCTGTTCGTGCAATTAGAAGAAAGAAAAACTCCTCCTTGGTTAAAATGGCTGAATCTGTGAAAAGTGGAGATTCTGATGCTTGCGTGTCAGCGGGGAATACTGGCGCTTTAATGGCGGCTGGATTATTTATAGTTGGTCGTATCGATCAAGTAGATCGTCCTGCTTTAGCACCGACATTACCTACGCTTGATGGAAAAGGGTTTGTTATGTTGGATTTAGGTGCCAATGCCGATGCAAAACCTGAGCATTTAGAGCAGTTTGCGGTTATGGGTAGTATATATGCTGAGAAAGTTCGCGGTATTTCCAATCCTCGTGTGGGGCTGCTGAATATTGGGACAGAAGATATTAAAGGAAACGAGTTAACTAAAGCTGCCTTTAAACTTTTAAAAGACTCACCTATTAATTTCGTGGGTAATGTTGAATCTAGAGATTTACTTAATGGAGTAGCGGACGTGGTTGTGACGGATGGTTTTACTGGGAACATGGTACTTAAAACGATTGAAGGTACAGCTTCGGGCATATTTACTTTATTGAAGGAAGCTTTTAATACATCTGCTAAAACAAAAATATCTTATTTATTGGCAAAAAATGAACTTAAAGTGTTAAAAAACACATTAGATTACTCCGAATATGGAGGAGCAGGATTATTCGGTCTGAAAGCTCCAGTTATTAAAGCACATGGTTCCTCGAACGGTCGAGCTATCTATCATGCCATCAGACAGGCTCGTACAATGGTGGAACATAATGTTGCGGACATAATTTCAACTACATTACGAAAGGAATCACCCAATGACTAAAATTGCTTTTATCTTCCCTGGCCAAGGCTCACAAACAGTGGGCATGGGTCAACAATTAGTAGAGAATAATACAGATTGTCACCATTTTTATGAACAAGCAAATGAAGTGTTAGGATTTTCTTTGAGTGAGCTCATGTTGAATGGACCTGCAGAGGAACTTACCAAAACCTATAATGCACAGCCGGCATTACTCACTACAAGTTCCATGATTGCACACAAACTAAAATTAGCTGGAATCATGCCTAATTTTACCGCTGGTCATAGTTTGGGTGAATATTCTGCCCTAGTTGCGTCAGATGTTCTAAGCTTTGCAGAAGCGGTTTTATTAGTTCATCAACGAGGTTTATATATGAATGAAGCAGTACCTGCCGGAAAAGGTGCGATGACTGCGATTCTCGGATTAGGCAAAGGTGAATTAGCAGCTATTACTCATGATGTCACATCAAACGGTGAGGTTGTGCAAATAGCTAATTTAAATTGTCCAGGTCAGATTGTTATTTCGGGAACTGCTGCAGGAGTATTAGAAGCATCAAGTAAAGCAAAAGAAGCTGGTGCTAAAAGAGCGATTCCTCTAGTAGTAAGTGGACCATTCCACTCCGAACTAATGAGACCTGCAGCGCAGCAATTAGATGCTGCAATTTCAGCAATTGAACTAAAGCAAGCTTCTATACCTGTCATTTCAAATGTAACTGCTGAACCAGTTACAGATGCTAGCCATATTAAAAATTTACTAGTTGAACAATTGTATTCACCTGTTCGCTGGGAAGAATCGATCCAACAGATGATAGAGCAAGGAACGACTATTTTTATAGAATGTGGTCCTGGTAAAGTCTTAAGTGGTTTAGTGAAAAAGATCGATCGATCTGTAACTACTTATTGTGTGCATGATGAAGAGACATTACAGCAAGTTATTACTGAGCTAGGAGTTGAGCAACATGGGTAAATTAGATGGGAAATGTGCAATTGTAACTGGTGCTTCTCGCGGGATAGGAAAAGATATTGCTTTATACCTTGCGAATGAGGGAGCTAAGGTTGCTGTTAACTATAGTGGGAGTAAAGAGAGAGCAGAAGCTGTGGTAGAAGAAATTAAAGCTTCAGGTGGAGAGGCTTTTGCTATTCAAGCGAATGTAGACAAAGCAGATGATGTTCAAAATCTAATAAGCTCCACTTTAGAGAAATTTGGTTCGATTGATATTTTAGTAAACAATGCTGGTATCACTCGTGATAATCTACTTATGCGTATGAAGGAACAAGAGTGGGATGATGTGCTTAATACGAATTTAAAAGGTGTCTTTCTTTGTACAAAAGCTGTGACTAGACAAATGATGAAACAACGAGCAGGGAGAATTATTAATATTACGTCGATTGTTGGAGTTTCTGGGAATGCAGGGCAGGCCAATTATGTCGCTGCTAAGGCTGGGGTTATTGGTCTAACCAAGTCATCTGCTAAAGAATTGGCCAGTCGTAATATAACAGTGAACTCGGTTGCACCTGGATTTATAACAACAGATATGACAGATGCTTTACCGGAGGATATTAAGTCTCAAATGTTAAGCCAGATTCCACTAGCTAAATTTGGAAATCCGGTAGACATCGCTAAGGCGGTTGCATTTTTAGCCTCGGAAGACGCAAATTATATCACTGGTCAAACAATTCATGTAAATGGCGGCATGTATATGTAAGGCTCCAGTCTATATGGGCAGTTTTATGTATAAGTTGTAGTAGCACTTTCATTACAAAGCAGTTTTTTGTATAATCATTGAGGGGAGGTGACTAATGTGTCAACTGTTTTAGAACGCGTAACTAAAGTAATCATCGATCGTCTAGGAGTAGATGAGAACGAAGTAAAATTAGAAGCATCTTTTCGTGAAGATTTAGGTGCAGACTCTCTAGATGTGGTAGAATTAGTAATGGAATTAGAAGATGAATTCGATATGGAAATTTCAGATGAAGATGCTGAACAAATTTCAACTGTAGGTAGTGCAGTTAAATATATTGAAAGCAAACAAGGTTAAATATTATGCAGTAGGAAGTCTACTACATAAAATTTAATAGTAGCAGAGGCGTTCTACTTATTCCATGTGAATAAGAGAACGTCTCTATTTCTTTTTGCACATTAGGCTAGAAACGGGTAAACTTAGATGAACATATGATAAGTGGAAAGGCAGATAATTCATGAAAGTAAATCGCAAAAAAAATAATATTCGCAGAGTAATTTTTTCAGAAACTGTAAAAGAACAATTTGAGCAGTTTCAGGAGCATTTCCAAATAAGATTTGAAAATCCAACATTATTGTATCAAGCCTTTACCCATTCATCTTATGTGAATGAGCATCGCCGTAAATTTTTTGCCGATAACGAACGTCTAGAGTTCCTTGGAGACGCAGTATTAGAATTGTCCGTTTCTCAATATTTATTTCAAAAATATACTGGCATGAGTGAAGGCGAGTTAACTAAACTCCGAGCGGCCATCGTTTGTGAGCCATCTCTTGTATTGTTTGCAAATGAGTTGAACTTCGGCAAATATGTATTGTTAGGAAAAGGGGAAGAGCTAACAGGCGGTCGTGAAAGACCTGCACTTTTAGCAGACGTTTTTGAAGCATATATCGGTGCATTATATTTAGATCAGGGATTAGAAACAGTTATAGAGTTTTTAGAAAAAATTGTTTTCCCCAAAATCGAACTCGGTGCTTTTTCGCATGTGATGGATTATAAAAGTCAATTACAAGAAATTATTCAACAACAAAATATTGGTACGTTAAGCTATGAAATAGTAGAGGAAAAAGGACCGGCTCATAATCGTACTTTTGTTTCTCGGGTTATTTTAAACACTAAAGAACTGGGTATCGGCGATGGTCGTTCTAAAAAAGAGGCAGAACAACAAGCTGCAAGACTTGCTATACTCGCATTAAGGGATTCAGAACAGGGGGAATAGTCATTGTTCCTTAAAAGATTAGAAATTGTTGGATTTAAATCTTTTGCAGACCGTATTGGAATAGATTTTGTTCCAGGAGTTACTGCAGTAGTAGGGCCAAATGGTAGTGGAAAAAGTAATGTTACAGATGCAATAAGATGGGTTTTAGGAGAGCAGTCTGCGAAGTCTCTTCGAGGTGCAAAAATGGAGGATGTCATTTTTGCAGGAAGTGATTCTAGAAAAGCATTGAACTTTGCAGAAGTGAACTTGATATTAGATAATGCAGACCAACGGGTAGCTCTTGATTTTTCGGAAATTAGTGTGACTAGAAGAGTGTTCCGTTCTGGTGACAGTGAATACTTGTTAAATAAACAAACGTGCAGATTGAAGGATATTACTGACTTATTTATGGATTCTGGGCTTGGAAAAGAAGCGTTTTCTATTATTTCTCAAGGCCGGGTCGACGAAATACTAAATAGTCGACCTGAAGATCGCCGTACTATTTTTGAAGAAACTGCAGGTGTTTTAAAGTACAAGCAACGTAAAAAGAAAGCTGAATTCAAGCTAATTGAAACAGACGATAACTTAAATCGTGTTCTCGATATTTTGCATGAATTGGATAGTCGAATGGAGCCTTTGCAGATTCAATCCTCTCTGGCGTCCGATTATTTAATGATGTCCGCAGAACTTAAGGATATTGAAATTGCAGTTATCGCTCATGATTTAAGGAATTTTGTTCAAGAAAATATGGAATTAAAAACAAAGTTAAGCGAACTTCAGCACATCAAACAGTCTCTACTTTTACAAATTGACGAGCTGGAAAAAAATATTCAGCAAGACAGAAAAGTAATGACCGCTATTGATGAAAAGTTGGATGCAGAGCAAAGTGAACTAGTAGAATCCAGTTCTGAATTAGAACGCTTGGAAGGCAGAAAGCTGCTTTTGGCGGAGAAACAACAAAATGCTAGTCAACAAATATCGCAGCTTAAAAAGGCGCTAGCAGAAGAACGTTATAAAGTTCAAACGCTAGAAGAGCAAATGAAAACGAATAACAAAGAAAAATCTAATAAACAAGCTCAACTTAAAGTACTTCGTGCTAAAAAGGTTCAAATCGATCATGTGTTGAGTAAATCTGCTTCTGAAATGGAAGAAGAAATTGAAGATTTGAAAAGTACATATATCGATTTGCTAAATGAAGAAGCAACTATGAAAAACGAGATGAAACATATGGAGCAACAACTTCACTTGGAACTCGTTACTTCAGAAAAAATGGTTGCAGACTACCAAGAAATTAAAAACGAATTAGAAAAGCTAACAATCCGCAAAAACGAGTTAGACCCGTTATTGTCAAAATGTCAAAAGGATCTACAAGCAAGGCTTACGGATTATAAAACAAAAAGAGAAGTTTCAGAACGTCTAGAAGGTTCCTTTGAAGAGCAACAAACAATGCTTCAAAAAGCCTATCAGATGAAACACCAAATGCAAGCAAGAAGAGACTCATTGGAAGAGTTAGAATCTGAGTTTTCCGGGTTTTTCCAAGGAGTTAAAGAAGTTCTTATTGCGCGAGATAAGAAGGAACTAAAAGGTATTCACGGAGCAGTTGCTGAACTAATTCAAATACCAGAATCATATATGACGGCAATTGATACTGCTATTGGTCCGCAATCTCAGCATATAATTACGGATAGTAGCCAGGATGCTAGAATTGCAATAGATTGGTTAAAGAAGAAAAGGGTAGGCCGAGCAACATTCCTACCACTACAGGTTATGAAATCTCGTAAAATAAACGAGTTCACACTCAATTCTATTCAAGACCATCCATCTTTTGTAAATACAGCGGATAAACTTGTTAATTATTCTGAAGGCTATCAAATTATTGTAGAAAATCTTCTTGGTAATATTATAATTGCCAAAGATTTAAAAGGGGCCAATGAAATGGCTGCTCGACTGCAATATAAATTCCGTTTCGTTACATTAGATGGAGATGTAGTAAATGCCGGAGGATCTTTAACAGGGGGGTCTGTTAAACAGCAGTCTTCTTTATTTACTCGTAAAGCAGAGCTTGAACAACTTAATATCAAGCTAGTAGAACTAGAAAAATCTGTTTTAGAAGCAGAAGTTTCTGTTTCTAAAAGAAAACAAGAAGTACAAGACTTGAAAATAGATTTAGAAGACACTCGAATTTCTGGTGAGCAACTAAGAGAATTAGAGCATAAACTTCTTTCAGAATCTAGAGAATGTGCTGCTATAATTTCTAGATTGACAAGTCAGTTATTGGAATATGACGAGGAAAAAACAGAAAAGAATCATCACCATGAAGGCTTAGTTCAGAAAAAAGCGCAAACTGCTGCCAGAAGTAAAGAAATTAACGAGTCATTGATTTCTATTCAGAAAACAATTGATGAACTACAGTCGTTGAAGCAACAATCTTTGCAAGAGAAAGATAAATTCCAAAATGAGTTAGGCGAATTACTTTCTCTTATCGCTGTTGTCAATGAACAACTATCTCAACTTGAGAAAGAAAAAGTTCTTTTGGAACAGTCTAGTACGGTGAGTGTACAAAAAGTGACAACTTTACAAAAGGAAATCGCATGGTATGAAAATGATGACCAAGGGGAGACATCTCCGGAAGAACTAATCGAACTAATCGAACAACATAAAAAGAAAAAAGAATATTTAATCGTTCAAATACAATCAGGTAAAACTAAGCGTTCAGAACTTGCACAATTAATATTGCAAGCAGAACTGTCATTAAAACAATTGCAACAACAAGCTAATATACATCTTATGGATGAACGAACGTTAGACATAAAACAAAGTAAAATTGAAGTAGAAATGAAGTCGTTACAAAATCATTTAGAAGAAACTTATGACATGACATTAGAAGATGCAGAGCAGGATTATCCATTTGAAATGGACGAGGATTTGGCGCGTAAAAAGGTTAAATTATTAAAGCGTTCTATTGAAGAATTGGGTCCGATAAATCTTAGTTCCATTCAGGAGTTTGAACAAGTAAACGAACGTCATTCATTCCTAACTGAACAAAGAGAAGATTTGTTATCTGCTCAAGAGACATTACATGAGGTTATTAAAGAAATGGATGAAGAGATGACCATTCGTTTTGAAACAACCTTCAATGAAATTCAACGTCATTTTAAAGTAGTGTTCCGAGAACTATTTGGTGGTGGTCAGGCAGATTTGTTATTAACAGAGCCAACGTCGTTACTTGATACGGGGATAGAGATACTGGCTCAGCCTCCAGGGAAAAAACTACAAAGCCTTTCTTTATTATCTGGTGGAGAACGAGCACTTACTGCCATTGCGTTACTATTCTCGATTTTACGAACACGCCCAGTTCCATTTTGTATTTTGGATGAAGTGGAAGCAGCACTTGACGAGGCTAATGTCACACGTTATAGCGATTATTTAAAGAAATTCAGCAACGATACACAGTTTATCGTGATTACACATCGTAAGGGTACAATGGAAGGCGCGGATGTCCTATATGGTATTACCATGCAGGAATCTGGTATTTCTAAATTAGTTTCTGTTAAATTAGAAGAGGAATTAGTAACTTAAAAGGAGTTTATATATGAGCTTTTTTAAAAAATTCAAAGAAAAAATGTTAGGTTCTACTCCAGAAGCAGAAGAAACAGTTTCTATTACAAATAAGTTTAAAGAAGGTCTTTCCAAAACAAGAAACCAATTTACGTCAAAGGTAAATGATCTAGTAGCCAAATATCGTAAAGTGGACGAAGACTTTTTTGAAGAACTAGAGGAAATATTACTGCAAGCGGATGTAGGTTTCGAAACAGTTACAGAATTAATGGATTCATTACGCTTTGAAGTACAACGTAAAAACATTAAAAATACTTCTGGCATTCAATCGGTTATTTCTGAGAAGTTAGTAGAAATTTATAATGCTGGTGAGGAAGACGTAACGGAGCTTCAACTTGAAGAAAATGATTTATCGGTTATTTTGTTTGTAGGAGTGAACGGCGTTGGTAAAACAACGACGATAGGAAAACTTGCCCATCGTTTAAAAGGGGAAGGGAAAAACGTTATGCTAGCAGCGGGGGATACGTTCCGTGCTGGGGCTATCGAACAGCTACAAGTATGGGGAGATAGAGTAGGAGTCGAAGTTATTAAGCAGTCAGAAGGCTCCGATCCTGCAGCAGTTATGTATGACGCTGTAAGAGCTGCTAAATCTCGCGGTGTAGATGTGCTAATCTGTGATACTGCAGGTAGGTTACAAAACAAAGTAAACTTAATGAATGAGTTGGAAAAAATTCATCGTGTAATTTCTCGTGAAATACCAAATGCTCCTCATGAAGTGCTACTTGCTCTTGATGCTACTACAGGACAAAATGCACTAGTTCAAGCACAAACGTTTAAAGAAGTAACAAATGTAACGGGTATTGTCTTAACTAAGCTAGATGGTACCGCAAAAGGTGGTATCGTACTCGCTATACGCAATAAACTGCATATTCCCGTAAAGTTTGTTGGTCTAGGAGAACAGATGGATGATTTACAACCATTTGACGCAGAAAAGTATGTATATGGTCTTTTCGCTGATGGATTAGACTTGGAAGAAGCAGAAGAAATAGAGTCAGACAAGTAATTTTACTTGACAGATGTCTTTTCTCTTACTAAACTAGAGTATGATAAGTGATTAGCGAATGGGAGAAGTAATAACCCCATGCTGTAATTGATATGGTAAGGAGAGATGGGAATGATTGAAAAAACAACTCGCATGAATTTTCTCTTCGATTTTTACCAGGCTTTATTAACAGATAAACAAAGAAGCTATATGCAACTTTATTATTTAGATGATTTGTCTCTTGGGGAAATAGCAGAAGAATATACTATTTCAAGGCAGGCTGTATATGACAATATACGTCGAACTGAAGCTATGTTAGAAGAGTATGAGGAAAAACTAAGTCTGTTTTCCAAATTTCAACGTAGACAAGAAACGGTGGAACAACTGCTTTCTCTTGTAGAAGATCAATCATCTGAAAAAGAACTGATTCAACTCATTAATCAATTAAAAGAATGGGATTAGGAGGCGAACGTGCATGGCGTTTGAAGGATTAGCAGAGCGACTCCAAGGTACACTTCAGAAGATTAAAGGTAAAGGTAAAATCTCTGAAGCTGATGTAAAAGAAATGATGAGAGAAGTTCGTTATGCACTTCTTGAGGCAGACGTTAACTTAAAAGTAGTAAAAGAATTCGTTAAAAATGTATCGGACCGTGCCGTTGGTCAAGACGTGATGAAAAGTTTAACGCCTGGTCAACAGGTTGTTAAAATCGTTAAAGATGAATTGACCGAACTGATGGGTGGAGAGCAAAGTCAAATTTCTTTCTCTACGAGACCACCTACGGTTATTATGATGGTCGGTTTGCAAGGGGCGGGGAAAACAACTACTACTGGTAAATTAGCCAATGTCCTGCGTAAAAAGTACAACAAAAAGCCCTTATTGGTTGCTGCGGATATTTATAGACCAGCGGCCGTTCAACAGCTGCAAACTATCGGAAAACAGCTTTCTTTACCTGTGTTTGCATTGGGGACCGATATTTCCCCTGTTGAAATTGTTAAGCAGGCTATAGAACAAGCTAAGGAAGAACATCACGATGTAGTTATTATAGATACTGCTGGACGTCTTCATATTGATGAGACACTTATGCAAGAGTTAAAAGATATACGCGCAATTAAAGAACCTGATGAGGTATTTTTAGTTGTAGATGCAATGACTGGTCAGGATGCAGTCAACGTAGCAAATAATTTTAACGAAGCTATAGGTATTACCGGTGTCGTTTTAACGAAATTAGATGGAGATACACGTGGTGGTGCTGCGTTATCTATTCGCTCCGTTACTCAAAAACCGATTAAATTTGTCGGGATGGGTGAAAAAATGGATGCATTAGAGCCTTTCCATCCGGAACGAATGGCTTCTAGAATTTTAGGTATGGGCGATATGATGTCACTTATCGAAAAAGCTCAGGCAAATGTCGATGAAGAACGTGCGAAGGAATTAGAAGAGAAATTCCGTACGCAAAGTTTTACATTCGATGATTTCTTAGAGCAAATTGGTCAAGTGAAACAAATGGGACCTTTAGATGAAATTCTAAAAATGTTACCAGGTGCAGGTAAAATCAAAGGGTTGGAAAATGCGAAGGTAGATGAAAAACAGATGGATCGTGTAGAAGCCATCATTTATTCGATGACTACGCAGGAAAAAACAACTCCCGAGATACTTAATGGACCAAGAAAAAAGAGAATTGCTAAAGGGTCTGGTACATCTATTCAAGATATAAACAGATTACTGAAACAATTTGAAGATATGAAAAAAATGATGAAACAAATGACCAATATGCAACAAAAAGGCAAGAAAAAGATGAAAATGCCTGGTCTAGACTCATTATTTAAATAAAAAATATAGGGTGTTAAGAAAAAACACTTTACAAACAAATAAAAGCTTGATAATATACTATCTTGTGTGAAACTATTCGGAGGTGCAATGAAAATGGCAGTAAAAATTCGTTTAAAACGTATCGGAGCTAAAAAGTCTCCTTTCTATCGTATTGTAGTAGCAGACTCTCGCTCACCACGTGATGGTCGTCAAATTGAAACAGTAGGTACTTACAACCCACTTACTAAACCAGCTGAAGTTAAAATTAACGAAGAATTAGCGTTAAAATGGCTTCAAGACGGTGCAAAACCATCTGATACAGTACGTAACTTGTTCTCAGAACAAGGAATTATGGAGAAATTCCATAACGCAAAACTCGGCAAATAATCGGAGGGGACAATGTGAAGCAGCTGATCGAAGCAATCGTTAAACCGATAGTTGATTATCCAGAAAATGTGAAGGTTGAAAAAGAAGAAAATATAAACCGTATAGTTTATAAACTTTCTGTTCATCCGGAAGATATGGGAAAAGTAATTGGCAAACAAGGGCGTGTCGCGAAAGCAATTCGTACAATTGTTTACTCAGCAGCAGGCAGTCACCAAAAGAAAAAAACATATGTCGACATATTAGATTAAAAGGGAAGAACAATTTGTTCTTCCTTTTTTGATAGGTAGAAAACATTATACTCAGTATATGCGTAGCTCCGTATATAAAAATGTCCTGTTAACAATTGTTTAAGGAACTTGTTAGAATGAATAATCCCATGATTTCCGTTACAGCTGTACGCTTTCCTGCGGGGTCTTCGCCTAACGCTTTCCCGCGGGGTCTTCGCCTAACGCTTTCCCGCTGGAGTCGCCACCTTGCACTACAATTAATTAATGTGCAGTACTACACTAAAAGATTGGGCATAGTTTATCACTAAAATAAAAAGATTGGTCAAATTTTTAGCGATCAATTAAAATCAATTTTAATTTTTTTAAATTAAAAAATGTTAACCAATAATAGATGAAGAATGCAGAAATCGATTTATATTATTTGGAGAGAGAAAATACGACATTGTATGCAACTTTTCTTATATTAAGTGGTTATTGTTGAATGTAGCGCAGGCCGGCGACTCCAGTGAGACAGCACGAGGGAGAGACTACAGGCTCGAGCCGTGCCCACGGAAAGCGTCCGACCGGAGTGGAAATCAACGGCATATTTAAATTATTTTTGACTAGGAGGTAATCTTAATGGAATGGTTTAATGTAGGAAAGATAGTAAATACACATGGTATTTGGGGAGAGGTTCGAGTAATCTCCACGACTGACTTTGCAGATGAACGCTACGAGGTTGGAAGTGAACTTGCTTTACATAAAGCGGATGGTTCTAAACCAATTATGGTTAAAGTAGCAAGTCATCGTAGACATAAGAACTTTGATCTATTAACTTTTGAAGGTTATTCATTGTTAAAAGATGTAGATGTATTTCGTAATGCCATTTTAAAGGTATCTGAAAAATATCTTTCAGATTTAGAAGAAAATGAGTTCTATTTTCATGAAATTATAGGCTGTACAGTAGAGTCTACGGATGGCGAAATCATTGGAACTATAACGGAAATTATTCAAACGGGTGCTAATGATGTATGGACAGTACACCCAGAACAAGGGAAAAAAGATCACTATATCCCATATATTGAGGACGTAGTCAAATCAATTGATATTGAACATAAGAAAATTACCATAGAAGTATTGGATGGTTTACTGTCATGATGAATATTCACATTCTTTCTCTTTTTCCAGAAATGTTTACTGGTGTATTTAACTCATCTATTTTGAAAAAGGCCCAAGAAAAGAATGAAGTAGAAATAAACGTAGTGAATTTTAGAGACTACTCAGGGAATAAACATCATCAAGTAGATGATTATCCTTATGGTGGTGGGGCGGGTATGGTATTAAAGCCAGAACCTATTTTTAATGCCATAGAGGCACTTCCGCCGAGTCAAGGGACAAATAGACGTATTATCCTTTTGTGTCCACAGGGAGAGCGTTTTACGCAGAAAAAAGCGGAAGAGCTTGCTATGGAACAAGAGCTTGTTTTTATTTGCGGACATTATGAAGGCTACGATGAACGAATTCGGGAATATCTAGTTACTGATGAAATTTCTATAGGGGACTTTGTATTAACAGGCGGTGAGTTAGCAGCCATGACTGTGGTAGATAGCGTGGTAAGGTTACTGCCTAATGTATTAGGAAATGCAGAATCGCATGAAAAAGATTCTTTTTCGACTGGTTTGTTAGAGCATCCCCATTATACTCGTCCGGTTGAATATCGAGGTTATAAAGTTCCAGATGTTTTAATGTCTGGAAACCATGCGGCAATTGATAAATGGCGTAAACAACAATCTTTAAATAGAACGTTCACACGCAGACCTGATTTATTGGATCAAATAGAATTGACCTCGGAACAGGAATGTTTATTAAAAGAAATAAAAGGATAGTAATTTTATAATAATTATTGCGTCCGGTAATTAGGTATGTTATATTTTATTATGTACTTTTATGGAAAGTACTGATTTTGGGTGTTCCGCTGCAACAGCAACTGTGTGTAAGAGCATTCTACAGAAGGAGAGAAAATGATGCAAAACATTATTTCAGAAATCACTAAAGAACAATTACGTTCAGACCTTCCTACATTCCGTCCTGGGGACACAGTTCGTGTTCACGTTAAGGTTGTAGAGGGAACTCGCGAACGTATCCAAATGTACGAAGGAGTTGTAATTAAACGTCGTGGTGGCGGAATTAGCGAAACTTTCACAGTTCGTAAAATTTCATCCGGTGTTGGTGTTGAACGTACATTCCCTGTACACACACCAAAAATTGCAAACTTAGAAGTTACTCGTCGTGGTAAAGTTCGTCGTGCTAAATTGTACTACTTACGTGACCTACGTGGTAAAGCAGCTCGTATTAAAGAACGTCGTTAATAGCAAAAGTAGATGTTGTAGCAAAGGTGGTTCCACTTTTGCTACAACATTTTTTATTTGAAGATAAGAAATTATACAATGTAGCATAAACACACGATTTGAAGAACATTTAAGGGTGAATAATACTACTGATTTCCGTAGAGCATATAATAGAGTCATTAAAAGGGTATTTACTTTTTGTTCATAATAAACAAATCACACAAACTCCACGAAAATTGGATATTTGTTTTTGCTTGAAAAGAGTTTTCCTTGTACAATAAAGAGAATAACCAAAGGGGGCAAGTTAATGGAACAAGCAAAAAAGCAAAAGAATGAATTATGGGAATGGTCAAAAGCTTTATTAATTGCTTTTGGACTAGCTGCGATAATTCGCTTCTTTTTATTCACACCTATCGTAGTAGACGGAGAATCAATGATGCCCACATTAGAAAATGGGGATCGTATGGTTGTTAACAAGATCGGCTATATGGTTGGTGAGCCAGATCGTTTTGACATAGTAGTATTCCATGCCCCAGAGCAAAAAAATTATATTAAACGTGTAATAGGCCTACCTGGTGATCATGTTGAGTATAAAGATGATCAATTATACGTTAATGGAGAAGAAGTAGTTGAACCTTATTTAGATCAATATAAAAGTGAAATAACAGAAGGTACACTTACAGATGATTTCACTTTAGAAGAGATTACTCAAAATGAGATAATCCCAGAAGGATATATTTTTGTTATGGGTGATAATCGAAGATATAGTAAAGACAGTCGACATATTGGACTAGTCGCTATTGATGAAGTTATTGGTAATACGAATATTGTTTTTTGGCCTCTGAATGAAATTGGTTTTATAAAGTAACAGGAGGTGCACGATGACAATTCAATGGTTTCCAGGTCATATGGCCAAAGCACGAAGAGAAGTAACCGAAAACTTAAAATTAGTGGATATCGTGTTTGAATTAATAGACGCACGATTACCACTATCATCTCGAAATCCAATGATAGATGAAGTGATCCATCAAAAAACGCGATTACTTATTTTAAATAAAATGGATATGGCAGATGAAATGCAGACTAAAAAATGGATTTCTTATTTCGAGGAAAAAGGACATCCAGCAGTGGCGATTAACTCTCTAGAGGGAAAAGGACTACAAACTGTATTCAAGGCCGCAAAAGAGCTTTTAAAGCCTAAATGGGACCGTATGAGAGATAGAGGAATAAAACCTCGTGCAATTCGCGCAATGATTGTTGGTATTCCGAATGTAGGGAAGTCCACGCTGATTAACCGTTTTGCCAAGAAAAATATAGCAAGAACAGGTAATACGCCTGGTGTTACGAAAAGGCAACAATGGATCAAAGTAGAAAGAGAAATTGAATTGTTAGATACACCGGGTATCTTGTGGCCAAAGTTTGAAGATCAGCAAGTTGGTTATAAACTTGCGCTTACTGGTGCTATTAAAGATGCAGTTATTAATATGGAAGATTTAGCGGTATATGGTCTAAACTTCTTGCAGGACCACTATCCAAAGCGGATGGAAGAACGGTATCAGATTACAGAAGTAAGCAAAGATTTAGTAGAAACTTTTGATCATATTGGCAAGTTAAGAAGATGTTATAGAAATGGTACCGAAATAGATTACGATCAAGTATCAGAACTAGTTGTTCGAGATGTGCGCAATCTAAATCTAGGTAGGTTAACGTTTGATTTTGTGGAAGAATATTAATGTTACTGATACCCTTTTTGCCAAATGGTAAAAAGGGTTTTCTCGTTTCTAAAGAGTGTTTGATGGAAGTGGATTTGTTGAATTTTATACATTATTGCCGATACATAGAATAAGAGATGGAAAGCTGATGTGAATGAGATGTTAAGTATAAAAGAGATAAAAGAAAAATTAGAGCAATCTACAGGTTTAGAAACATGGATAACGGAGTTAGAGCAGGATGAACGAATTGGTGCACGCAAACTGTGGACAAGTTGGAAAAGAAAACAACAACAATTATTAGTAGAACGTCAGGCACATGAAGAAAAAGTAGCCTTCGATAGAAGTTATTGTTCGGAGGATAAGAGTTTAGTAGCGGGAGTGGATGAAGCTGGAAGAGGTCCTTTGGCAGGTCCGGTCGTCACAGCTGCTGTAATCCTTCGAAATGATACGAAAGAATTAATAGGCCTAGATGACTCAAAACAAGTTTCTAGAACTAAACGAAACGAGTTAGCTATAGCGATTAAACAAAATGCAATTGCGTACAGCATACACTTTCAAACAGTTGAAAAAATCGATCAGTTGAATATTTATGAAGCAACGAAACAATCCATGACAGAGGCTGTATTAAACTTAGAAGAAAAACCGAATGTCGTATTAGTAGATGCGATGAAATTGCCTATTGACATCGAAACACATTCTATTATAAAAGGGGATGCAAAAAGCTTGGCAATTGCAGCAGCATCTATTTTAGCTAAAACCGCTCGAGACGAATACATGGATCAGTTACATGAGCAATATCCGATGTATTTATTTAACAAACATGCAGGCTATGGTACAAAGTTACATGTCGAAATGATAGAGAAATATGGTCCTACCCAGCACCATCGAAAAACATTTGAGCCGATTAAATCAATATTAAGAATGAGGTGATTACGTGACTTCCACATCTTTTTCAATTACTCAATCATCTGCAGCTTCCGGGATAACTTCTCCTTTACAAGCACCTTTGAAGGAAGGGCAAGTAGTTCATGGAACGATTAAAAAATTGTATCCAAACCAAACTGCCGAAGTACAAATTGGCAATCAAAAAGTAATAGCAAAATTAGAGACTCCACTAAAAGCTGGGGATTCTCATTTTTTTCAAGTAGAGAAATCAGCACCTGAATTACAACTAAAGGTAGTTACAGGGCCTCTCACACAAGGAAATACATTAGCACAACAAGGCCAACAATTATTACAAGCCATGAATTTACCAAAAACAACCGAAATGCAAGCAGCCGTGCAGTTTTTTATAAAACAACAATTACCGGTTTCCAAAGATACATTAGTACAAGTAGAACAATTATTAAAACAAATGCCAAAAGATGTGACGTTAAAAGGTGCCCTTGAGGCTATCCAAAAAATAGTCGATATGAAACTGCCTTTGACGGTTACTATGCTACAGACAGTAATGAGCGGGAAATCTACGGATGGAATGCATAATATTCTTCAAAACTTACAATCCCAATTACAGATGGATCAAACAGTAATGCTAGGTTTAAAAAATAATATCCTGCAAAACATACAAAAGTTAGCAGAGCCATTTAATGGCCCAGTTGCAGGTGCGATACTAGGTAAGCAGATAGAAAATCTTCAAAATCAACAATCCCCTCTATCATCACGCTTACCGATTCTACAAATGTTAAAGGAATCCAATGTGCTGCCAGCTACTGCGAGCCTTTCGAATCCAACACCGATTACTGGTCAGACGGCAATTGCAAATTCAGCTGGAGAATTGTTATTAAAACTTGAACAAGCCTCTCCCACAGAAAAAGGGCAAGTGTTAGAACAATTTCGTAGTTGGGTTAGTCAACAGTCTTCATTAACGACCACTCAAAAGAATGAAGTGATAGCTTTACTGAAAAATAATAGGCAACCTAATCAACTTCAGCTAGTGAATAATGCATTGATAAAAGTATTTGCCGAGCAAAGTCAGCAAGCAATTTTTACAAAAGATTTAAATGGGTTAACTCCCAAGGACCACTTGGTGTCGTTATTAGGGAAAGGCATTACGGAAGAAGCTATAACTCAAAATTTACAAAATGTAACGAACATAAGTAGAAATGCTGCCAGCAGTAATATACTTACTCAAACGGTCATTCAAGCAGAGCAACAAGTTATGCAGCAATTAGATGGAAAAGCATTTGAGCACGCTATAAAAGATGTCTTACGATCTCTAGGATTCGGTTATGAAGCAAAATTAGGAAATAATAGCGAAGAAATAAGACTACTAGCTTCTCAATTAAAGCCACAAATTGTGGAGTTAATGCAAAATCAGACCATTTCTACTGCATTGAGAGATAGTGCAGAAACAGTGCTTGCACGTATGAATGGATTACAAATATTATCCAATGAAAATGGGCCACAACATCAGTTGCTGATGCAAGTTCCTTTAGAGTTTCTAGGTAAAAAAATGGATGCTACACTTGAGTGGAATGGTCGGATGAAAGAAGACGGTAAAATCGACTCTGATTTTGCTAGGATTATGTTTTATTTGCAGCTAGATACTTTAAAAGAAACGGTTGTAGATATGCAAGTACAAAATAGAGTCGTTTCGATTACTTTATATAACGATGACAAGGATTTAGTTCCAGTTGTAGATAAATTTAAAGAAATATTAAAGCAAGGATTATCAGCGGTAGGATATCAACTTTCGGGAGTATTCGTAAAAAGCTTTGAGGAACAAAAAATCACTTCGGCTTTGATGGCAAAATCAAAGGCGCTTGATGCACAAGGAGTAGACATTCGTATATGAAAGATGAAAGGTATACTCGAAAAGAAGCTGTAGCAATAACGTATAATTCCGATCGTAATGATGCACCGAAGATAGTAGCAAAAGGAAAAGGTAAAATAGCAGAAAATATTTTAGCGAGAGCCGAAGAATTTAATGTTCCCGTCCAAGAGGATGCAAGTTTAGTAGAACTTCTCGGACAATTGGATATAAACCAATCGATTCCAGAGGAGTTATATCAGGCGGTAGCAGAGGTCTTTGCCTATATTTACAAAATAGATAAAGAAAAAGGAATTACAATAAGATCTACCAACACATAGTCTGAATATTCGTCGTATTACGTAAATGCTATACTTTTGTGGACAAAATGTGACACTTTTAATACAATTAGAAGGGTAGTAAATTACTTGACATAAGTTTGATTGGAGGATGTAAGATGAATATCCATGAATATCAAGGAAAACAACTCCTTAGACAATATGGTGTAGCAGTTTCTAACGGGATTGTAGCTTTCTCACCTGAAGAGGCAGTTAAAGCGGCAAAAGAATTAGGAACAAGCGTTATCGTTGTTAAAGCTCAAATTCACGCGGGTGGTCGTGGTAAAGCTGGTGGAGTTAAAATCGCTAAAAATTTAGATGAGGTACGTGAATACGCGAAGGAATTACTAGGTAAAGTACTTGTTACTCACCAAACTGGTCCTGAAGGTAAAGAAATTAAACGCTTACTTATCGAAGAAGGAAGCGACATCAAGAAAGAATATTATGTGGGTCTAGTTTTAGACCGTTCAACTTCACGTGTAACATTAATGGGCTCTGAAGAGGGCGGTATGGACATTGAAGAAGTGGCTGCAAATTCTCCTGAAAAACTTTTCTATGAAGAAATTGATCCAGTTGTAGGATTAACAGGCTTCCAAGCACGCCGTATGGCATTTAATATGAACATTCCTGCTAAACTTGTGAACAAAGCAGCTAAATTTATGCTTGGTTTATATCAAGTTTATAAAGAAAAAGATGCTTCAATCGTTGAGATTAACCCATTAGTAGTAACTGCGGATGGCGATGTTTTAGCGCTAGATGCTAAATTCAACTTCGATGGAAATGCTCTATATCGTCATCAAGACATTTTAGAGATGCGCGACTATGATGAAGAGGATCCAAAAGAAATTGAAGCTTCAAAATATGACCTAAGCTATATCTCTTTAGATGGAAATATCGGTTGTATGGTTAATGGTGCTGGACTAGCTATGGCAACAATGGATACGATTAGCTATTACGGCGGATCACCCGCAAACTTCCTTGACGTTGGGGGCGGCGCGACTGCTGAAAAAGTTACAGAAGCATTCAAAATCATCCTTTCTGATAAAAATGTAAAAGGTATTTTTGTTAATATCTTCGGTGGAATTATGAAGTGTGATATTATCGCTGAAGGTGTTATTATTGCAGCGAAAGAATTAGGATTAGTAGTTCCACTTGTCGTCCGTTTAGAAGGAACTAACGTAGAATTAGGTAAAAAACTATTGAATGAATCGGGCTTAAATATCGTTGCTGCAGATTCAATGGCAGACGGCGCTCAAAAAATCGTTAATCTTGTAGGATAAGAAAGGCAGGGACAAAAAGTGAGCATATATATTAATAAAGATACTAAAGTAATTGTACAAGGAATTACGGGCTCAACTGCTCTTTTCCATACAAAGCAAATGTTAGAATATGGAACTAAAATCGTTGCTGGGGTTACACCTGGTAAAGGTGGAACAGAAGTAGAGGGAGTACCAGTTTTCAATACAGTTGAAGATGCTGTTAAAGCTACTGGCGCTAATGTTTCAGTAATTTATGTTCCAGCACCATTTGCTGCAGATGCGATTTTAGAGGCTGTTGATGCTGATTTAGATATGACTATTTGTATTACTGAACATATCCCAGTGCTAGACATGGTTAACGTTAGACGTTACATGGAAGGTAAGAAAACTCGTCTAGTTGGACCAAACTGTCCAGGTGTTATTACTGCAGATGAATGTAAAATTGGTATTATGCCAGGATACATCAACACTAAAGGTCATGTAGGAGTAGTATCTCGTTCAGGAACACTGACTTATGAGGCTGTTCTACAGTTAACTGATGCAGGTATTGGCCAATCTACATCTGTAGGTATTGGTGGAGATCCGGTCAACGGAACAAACTTCATCGATGTTCTAAAAGAATTCAACGATGACCCTGACACATATGCAGCAGTTATGATTGGGGAAATTGGTGGAACTGCAGAGGAAGAAGCAGCTGCATGGATCAAAGAAAATATGACAAAACCTGTCATTGGATTCATCGGTGGACAAACTGCACCTGAAGGCAAACGTATGGGTCATGCTGGAGCTATTATTTCTGGTGGACAAGGTACTGCAGAAGGAAAAATCAAAGCAATGGAAGCAGCTGGTATGAAAGTTGCAGCAACTCCATCTGTTATTGGTGAAACTTTAATCGAAGCGATTAAAGAAGCGGGTATCTACGATTCTTGTAAAACACATTAATAAAGAGGTACGGCGCATCGGATGGTGCTGCCGTATTTTTTAAAATGAATATAACTGATTGTTCGGTCATCTAAAAGCTGACTCCAGTGAGGATTCCCTTGAGCAACTTCAGAGTTCCCTAAATAGAATCAAACCTATATATTTCAGGGCTTTTAGCGTATGTAGAATGCCTGAAAAGTGTCGTATTATTCGGTACAACACAAAGTTTTAAACCTCGAATAACTTATAAATCAGGCGCTCCCGCTTGTCAAAAAAAGGAGGAAACCAATGGGTAAGAGTCCGTTTATTAACCGCTTTTTAGCTTTACATTATGTGTTTCCAGTACCATTAAATAAGCTATTTCCTCTATTAGAATATGATCCAGAACTAGCGAAAATTGAAAAAATCCCCCCGCAAAAATTGGCGAAATTATGTAAAATATCCCTCGAACGTGCTATTAAACTCCAAAAAATATTCCTAGAATTTGTCGAAATTCCAATGCTGCAAATGTATAAAAAACACTCGATTATCCCCATTCTATTTTCTGATCCCAACTATCCTAAAAGTCTATTAGATTTGTATGACCCTCCTGCAGTAATATATTTAAAAGGTAAGACAGAACTACTTACGAACTCTAAGAAACTAGCAATTATTGGTTCGAGAAAAGCAACAGATTATTCGGCTGAAAGTATTAAGGCTATACTCCCCCCTTTAATACAAGAAAAGTATGTGATAATTAGTGGCCTTGCAAAGGGGGCAGACACATTAGCCCATCAAATAACTATGAATTTAGGTGGAAAAACGATTGCAGTACTAGGAACAGGTTTCTTTCACGTTTATCCTAAACAAAATCTTAAGTTAGCTACCGATATGGAGAAAAATCAGTTGTTATTAACAGAGTATCCTCCGTATATAACACCCCAAAAGTGGAATTTCCCTATGAGAAATCGAATAATAAGTGGGCTCTCCCAAGGCGTAGTTATCACAGAAGCAACTGAAAAGAGTGGTACAGTTTCCACTATGGAACATGCTTTAGAAAATGGTAAGGAGATTTTTGCTATCCCGGGATCTATCCTTTCCCCGCTATCTATAGGACCGCATTTGCTTATATTGGAAGGTGCAAAACCTGTGTGGAATGGACATCAAATACTGGAAGAGTTAAATAAATAGAAAAACAAAAAAATGAAAAGTCTTGCTTTTATAAGAAAACTGTTATACATTTTGCAACAGGTATTTGTTTTGTAGATTAAAGCGAGTTACCTTCTATAAGGAGGGAAATTTATGTCGGATTATTTAGTAATTGTAGAATCACCAGCAAAGGCAAAAACAATAGAAAAGTATCTTGGGAAAAAATATAAAGTCAAAGCATCGATTGGTCACGTTCGTGATCTCCCTAGAAGTCAAATGGGTGTAAATACAGAAAATAATTACGAACCAAAGTATATTACAATTAGGGGTAAAGGCCCGGTACTACAAGAATTAAAAACAGCAGCTAAAAAAGCGAAGAAAATTTATCTCGCGGCTGACCCCGACAGAGAAGGGGAGGCAATTGCATGGCACTTAGCTAACTCATTAAACGTGGATATTGAATCAGATTGTCGAGTAGTATTCAATGAAATTACAAAAGAAGCAATCCTAGAATCGTTTAAACATCCTAGACCAATAAATATGGATTTAGTAGATTCTCAGCAAGCAAGAAGAATTTTGGATCGTCTTGTAGGTTACAATATAAGTCCTATACTATGGAAAAAAGTAAAAAAAGGTCTATCAGCTGGCCGAGTTCAATCTGTAGCTCTTCGTTTAATCATTGACCGGGAAAATGAAATTAATAATTTCACGCCGGAAGAGTACTGGACGATTGAAGGGCAATTTGACAAGAATAAGAAAGCCTTCGATGCACTTTATTATGGAAGTGAGAAAGAAAAGAGAAAACTTTCAAATGAAGAAGAAGTAAAAGAAGTACTGAAGTCGATGAAGGGCAAAAAGTTTGAAGTTGCCAATGTTGTTAAAAAAGAACGGAAACGTAATCCAGCCCTTTCTTTTACTACATCATCCCTTCAACAAGAAGCAGCAAGAAAATTAAACTTCCGAGCTAGAAAAACAATGATGTTAGCACAGCAACTGTATGAGGGAATCGACCTAGGGAAAAAACAAGGAACGGTCGGCTTGATTACTTATATGCGTACTGATTCTACAAGAATTTCGGATAGTGCAAAAGCAGAAGCTCAAGAATATATAAAAAACGAATTTGGATCTGAATATATTTCTACAAAAAAAGTAGAAAAGCAATCGAAAAAAGCACAAGATGCCCACGAAGCTGTTCGACCAACAAGTGTACTTAGAACACCAAGTGAACTAAAAGCGATTCTGTCGCGTGACCAACTAAAATTATACAAACTAATATGGGAACGTTTTATAGCTAGTCAAATGGAATCTGCTATACTAGATACAGTGGCTGTTGACCTTAAAAACGGAGAAGTTTACTTTAGAGCAAATGGCTCCCAAGTTAAATTTCCAGGATTTATGAAAGTGTATGTGGAAGGTTCAGATGATCAAACCGACGATAAAGACAAGCTATTACCAGTTTTAGAAATCGGAGATAAAGTTAATGCATTGGCTATTGATCCGAAACAACATTTTACTCAACCTCCTCCAAGATACTCAGAGGCAAGACTTGTAAAAACATTAGAAGAATTAGGGATAGGTAGACCGTCTACTTATGCTCCAACGTTAGATACGATTCAAAAACGTGGTTACGTTGCATTAGAGACGAAGCGTTTTGTTCCTACTGAACTTGGAACAATCGTCCATCAGCTAGTATTTGAATTCTTCCCGGAAATTTTGGATATTGAGTTCACGGCCCAGATGGAAAGAGATTTAGATAGTGTAGAAGAGGGACAAGTAAAATGGGTCGAAGTAATTGATGGCTTCTATCAAGATTTTGAGAAGCGTGTCGTGTATGCTGACGCTGAGATGGAGAAAATTGTTATAAAAGATGAACCAACAGGAGAAGATTGTGAAAACTGTGGTTCACCAATGGTATATAAATTAGGGCGTTATGGTAAATTTATGGCTTGCAGTAACTTCCCGGAATGTCGTAATACAAAAGCAATCATCAAAGAGATAGGGGTCCCATGTAAAGCATGTGGGGAAGGCCAGATTGTGGAAAGAAAAAGTAAAACAAAACGTTTGTTTTATGGCTGTAACCAATATCCAACTTGTGAATTTGTTTCTTGGGACAAGCCGATAAGTCGACCATGTCCGAAATGTAACGAAATGTTAGTGGAAAAGAAATTGAAAAAAGGTATACAAATACAATGTGTTGCGTGTGATTATAAAGAAGATCCGCAAAGTTAGAAAGAAGGATACGACATGACTGAAATAGTAAACGTTATTGGTGCTGGATTAGCAGGAAGTGAGGCAGCGTGGCAAATTGCAAAAAGAGGTATAAAAGTACGTCTTTACGAAATGCGCCCCGTTAAACAAACTCCTGCGCATCATACGGACAAATTTGCTGAATTGGTATGCTCCAATTCGCTTAGAGCTAACAACTTAACTAATGCTGTAGGCGTTATTAAAGAAGAAATGCGTATGTTGGACTCTATTATTATACAATCTGCAGATAACAGTAGTGTACCTGCAGGAGGTGCTCTTGCTGTAGACAGACATGATTTCTCGGGTAGAGTTACAGATGCTATACGTAATCATCCGCTAATCGAAATTGTCAATGAGGAAGTAACAGAAATTCCAGAAGGTATAACGGTTATAGCAACTGGTCCATTAACTTCTCCAGCTCTTGCTGAAAAAGTGAAAGACATGACTGGTCAAGACTATTTGTATTTCTATGATGCAGCTGCTCCTATTGTTGAAAAGGATAGTATAGATATGGATAAAGTATATCTAAAATCGAGATATGATAAAGGTGAAGCTGCATATCTTAATTGTCCAATGACGGAGGACGAATTTAATCGTTTTTATGATGCACTAATAGCTGCGGAAGTTGTGCCTTTAAAGGAGTTTGAAAAAGAAATTTTCTTTGAAGGCTGTATGCCAGTAGAAGTGATGGCAGCACGTGGGAGGAAGACATTATTATTCGGTCCGATGAAGCCTGTAGGTTTAGAAGATCCTAAAACTGGTCAACGTCCTTATGCAGTAGTTCAGCTTCGACAAGATGACGGTGCAGGAACACTTTATAATATTGTTGGTTTCCAAACACACTTGAAATGGGGACCACAAAAAGAAGTACTGAAGTTAATACCTGGTCTTGAAAACGTAGAGATAGTCCGTTATGGAGTTATGCATCGTAATACGTTCATTAATTCGCCATATGTTCTAGAACCAACTTATCAGTTAAAAGCAAATAACCAAATTTTCTTTGCTGGTCAAATGACGGGTGTAGAAGGTTATGTGGAGTCAGCTGGTAGCGGGTTACTGGCCGGGATAAATGCAGCTAAGCTTGCAAAAGGGGAAGAATTAGTCGTATTTCCACCTGAAACAGCGCTTGGAAGTATGGCGAGATATATTACTGAAGCGAACCCGAGAAACTTCCAACCTATGAATATCAACTTTGGTTTATTTCCTGAATTACAGCCGAAAGTTAGAGATAAAAAGCTGAAAGTAGAACAATTGGCAAATCGAGCGTTGACGACAATTCGAAATTTTATGAAAAAGACTGCGTTATAATTGCTAAAAGCCTCTTAAAAGTTGTATACTTTTAGAGGCTTTTACAATGGTTTATACTGGAGTTGATAATCATTATTGGATTTGAAGAACTTCATGCATTTATACAATACATACAATTAGAAAAAAATTATTCCGTTCATACAGTTCAGGAGTATGAAAAAGATATAAAGCAGTTTTTATCTTTTTTAAACAATGAAGGTGTTACGGATCTAAATGAAGTTGAGTATATTCACGCAAGATTGTATGTAACAAGGTTATATGATGAAAAGTTAGCGAGAACCTCTATATCGAGAAAGATATCCTCCATTCGCTCTTATTATAAATTCCTACACAAAGAATATAATGTTCGAGATGATGCGTTTCAATCTTTGTTTCATCCTAAAAGAGAAAAAAAACTTCCTCATTTCTTTTATGAAGAAGAAATGGTGCAATTGTTTGAGGAAAATAAGGGAACAGATTCTCTATCTGTACGAAATATTGCTATTTTAGAACTATTATACGCGACAGGGATACGAGTGAGTGAACTTACATCGATTGAACTGCGTCATATAGATAGTAGCTATGGAGTCGTGCGAGTGATGGGTAAAGGAAGAAAAGAACGATATGTCCCGGTCGGTGATTTTGCTTTAGCAGCGATAGATGATTATTTACAAAATAGTCGACCAAAACTGATGAAGAAAACCTCCCATACCTTTTTATTCGTCAATAGTAGAGGAGAGCATTTAACGACTGATGGCGTAAGATATATTTTGAACCAAATGTTGAAAAAAGCCTCGATGAACTCAACTATTTATCCACATATGCTAAGACATACATTCGCTACACATTTATTAAATAATGGTGCTGATCTTAGGAGCGTGCAAGAGCTATTAGGGCATTCCAGCTTATCTTCCACACAGATATATACACATGTAACAAAAGAGCATTTACGTAAAACTTATATGAATGCGCATCCGCGTGCGTAAATATTGGAGGTAAATTTAAATGGGTAATATTCATGCAACCACGATATTTGCAGTTAGTCACAATGGTAGCCAAGCAATGGCCGGAGATGGTCAAGTGACATTAGGTAACCAAGTAGTGATGAAACACACTGCGAAAAAAGTAAGAAGGCTTTTTAACGGTCAAGTTGTAGCAGGTTTTGCTGGCTCCGTAGCAGATGCTTTTACACTTTTTGAAATGTTTGAAGGCAAGCTATTAGAATATAACGGCAATTTACAAAGAGCAGCAGTCGAACTTGCTAAACAATGGCGAGGAGATAAAATGCTTCGTCAACTAGAGGCAATGCTTCTAGTGATGGATAAAAATAGTTTGTTACTTGTCTCGGGAACTGGAGAGGTAATCGAACCAGATGATGGTATTTTAGCTATCGGTTCTGGTGGGAACTATGCATTAGCTGCTGGGAGAGCATTAAAGCAGTTTGCAGGGGAGAATATGACGGCAGAAGAAATTGCTAAAGCGGCTCTAACTACTGCTGCAGATATATGTGTTTTTACAAACCATCAAATTATTGTGGAGGTATTAGGTGAATGAAAGAAGCTAACTTAACCCCAAAACAAATTACAGAGCATTTAAATAAATACATTGTTGGACAGGAAGCTGCTAAAAAAGCAGTAGCCGTTGCACTACGAAATCGTTATCGTCGACAATTATTAGACGATGAGATGAAAAATGAAGTGATTCCGAAGAATATTCTAATGATTGGACCTACCGGAGTCGGTAAAACAGAAATCGCTAGAAGAATTGCTAAGTTAACGAAGGCTCCATTTATCAAAGTAGAAGCAACCAAATTTACTGAAGTAGGCTACGTCGGTAGAGATGTGGAATCAATGGTAAGAGATTTAGTGGAAGCAGCTATTCGAATTGTTCGAGAAGAAAAGATGGAAGAAGTGAAAGACCAAGCAATTCGATTGGCGAACGACGGGATTGTTAAGTTACTTGTACCTTCATTGAAGAAAAAGAACGCAAATTCCAATCCATTTGAAGCGTTGTTTGGAGGGAAGGAAGAAGATACTACAGATGTAGAAGATACAGATGTACGTTTAAAACGTTCGCAAATTGCCGAAGATTTAAGAGATGGCAAATTGGAGGATGAGTTTATTACTGTGGAGGTTGTTGAACAAACTCCGTCTTTATTTGATGCACTACAACCAGGTGGTATGGAGAGTATGGGCATGAATATGCAGGATGCCTTATCAAATCTTATGCCGAAGAAAAAGAAAAAGCGAAAAATGAAAGTAAAAGATGCTCGAAAAGTATTAATGCAAGAAGAAGCGAACAAACTAATAGACAAAGATGAACTTGCTCAAATTGCCATAGAAAAGACAGAACAAACAGGGATCATTTTTATTGATGAAATGGACAAAATAGCAAGTAAAAATAGTGGAGGATCTTCTGCGGATGTTTCGCGTGAAGGTGTTCAACGGGATATTCTACCAATAGTAGAAGGGTCTACGGTTACCACGAAATATGGTGCAGTTAAAACGGACTATATTTTATTTATAGCAGCAGGAGCTTTCCATATGGCTAAGCCGTCTGACTTAATCCCTGAATTACAAGGTCGTTTCCCAATTCGTGTAGAATTAGAAAAATTGACAAAAGACGATTTTGTCCGTATTTTAAAAGAACCGCGCCAATCACTTATTAAGCAGTATGAAGCTCTATTGGAAACCGAAGGAGTAACCATTACGTTTTCAGAAGATGCTATTGAAAGAATTGGTGAAATTGCGTATGAAGTCAATCAGGAGACCGATAATATAGGAGCGAGACGTCTTCACACTATTTTAGAGAAGATATTAGAGGAGCTTTCTTTTGAAGCTTCTGACATTTCTCCTGCACATATACAGATCACTCCTGCATATATTGACGGCAAACTTGACAATATTGTGAAAAACAGAGATTTATCTCAATTTATATTGTAAAATCAAATCGTATTAGTATCTAAAACAATTAAAAACCTTTAGAATATTAAAATAAATAGGAAAATTAAATGGAGGATTCAATTCATGAATTTATTAACAAAAACAAGAAAGATTAACTCAATGTTACAAGCTTCTGCTGGTAAGCCAGTAAACTTTAAGGAAATGGCTGCTACTTTAAGCGAAGTAATTGAAAGTAATGCTTTCATCGTATCTAGAAAAGGAAAATTATTAGGTTTTGAAGTTTATCAACAAATTGAAAACGAACGTATTATTAAAATGATGGAAGAGCGTCAATTCCCTGAGAAATATACGAAAAACCTTTTTCATGTGGATGAAACATCATCAAATTTAGATGTATACAGTGAGCACTCGGTATTTCCTGAAGAAAACCGCGAACTATTTAAAGATGGTCTAACGACAATTGTTCCAATCATCGGTGGTGGAGAGCGTTTAGGTACACTAATCTTAGGTCGTCTGAAACAAGAATTTGAAGATGATGATTTGATCCTTGGTGAATACGGTGCAACAGTAGTTGGAATGGAAATCTTACGTGAAAAATCCGAAGAAATTGAAGAAGAAGCTCGTAGTAAAGCAATTGTACAAATGGCTATCAACTCACTATCTTACAGTGAATTAGAAGCAATTGAACATATATTTGAAGAGTTAGATGGCAGTGAGGGTCTATTAGTAGCATCTAAAATAGCTGATCGTGTTGGAATAACAAGATCAGTTATCGTTAATGCACTTCGTAAACTGGAAAGTGCTGGAGTTATTGAATCAAGATCACTTGGGATGAAAGGAACATATATCAAAGTATTAAATGATAAGTTTCTTGCAGAGTTAGCTCAACTTAAAATGAAATAATTAAATAAGATTAAATCTCTTCCATTTTTGTGGAAGAGATTTTTTTATTGGAATAAATGATGATAAATTTAGCGTTTAATATATCTGAATATTTTAATAATGGCACTTTTGTGACAAAGTGTCGATGTTTATCAAATTAAGAGGAATAAAGTCCTATGAATATCAAAAAAAATAGATAGACACAATGTTACAAAATCATTACAATTAGATTATTGTGATATTAGAGATTTTTTAATAAAAATATGTCGAAAACTTTTAATGATGAGGTGAAAAAATGAGTATATTTGGTGGTTCAATTTCAAGTTTAGAGCAAGGTTTAGATTTCTCTGCTACAAAACAAAAGACAATTGCGCAGAATATAGCAAATATCGACACTCCGAACTACAAAGCGAAAAGTGTAAGTTTTAATGAATATCTATCTAGTGCTAAACAATCCAAGATTTCTGCACACAGAACTCAAGAAAGACATATAGATTTTCAAACTAAAACTAGTGGTGCAGGTGTGTTCGATTATGCCAATTATAGCTATAACCACAATGGCAATGGGGTAGATATGGATAAAGAACAAGCTAATCTGGCAACCAATCAAATCTACTATAATGCATTAATAGACCGAATGAGTGGTAAGTTAAATACGCTTCAAACTGTTGTAAGAGGAGGAAGCTAAAATTATGTCGATATTCCACGGTATGAATACTACAGCATCAGCGTTAACGGCTCAGCGGCTTAGAATGGACGTAATATCCTCCAATATGGCAAATGTTGATACTACTCGAGCTAAACTTGTCAATGGTGAATGGCAAGCTTATAGAAGAAAGTCTGTAACAATGAAGCCAATTGATGGTAATTTTTCAAATTTTTTAAATGTAGCAATGGGTTCGTCGGATAATAGAAGTGTTGGAAATGGAGTAAAAGTTAGTAATGTAAAAGAAGATATGGAAACTCCTTTTAAATTAGTATACGATCCAACACATATTGATGCAGATGAAGATGGATACGTAGAAATGCCAAACGTTGATCCATTAAAAGAAATGGTTGATTTAATATCAGCTACTCGATCTTATGAGGCAAACGTAACAGTTTTTAATGCAAACAAAGCGATGATGTCTAAAGCTTTAGAAATAGGTAAATAGGAAAGAAGGTATAGTTTAAATGGCAATAGAATCCGTTTCATTATTTAATCCTTCACAGATAAATCCAGTTTCGTCAACATCGAAACTTAGTCCTTCAGAAGCACAAGCTGATTTCGGCGACTTTTTAAAAACAGCCATTCAATCTGTAAATGAAAATCAAAAAGCGTCCGATGTAGCTACTGAAAAGCTTATAAACGGTGGCGATATCGAATTGCACGATGTAATGATTGCCTCTCAAAAAGCAAGTATTACATTAAATACTACTTTAGAAATCAGAAACAAAGTTGTAGAGGCATATCAAGAAATCATGCGTATGTCAGTTTAACCTCTCTCGGTTAACGCGATAAATTAGGCAAAAATATTCACCATAACCGGAGGATAATAATGAATGAACGTATAAAGAAAATGACGAGCGACGTAACAATTTTTTGGAAAAGTCGCAATAAATTGCAAAAAGGAACAATGATTGGCAGTTTTTTAGCGGTTATTATTTTAGCTATAGTTATTACACTATTGATGAATAGAACTAACTTCGTTCCGCTATATACAGATGTATCTCCATCTGAAATAGGACGTATTAAAGAAACATTAGATACACAAGGAGTACCAAATGAAATTGCTCCAGGTGGAACGTCCATATTAGTACCAGCAGAGCAAGTGGACTCGTTGTTAGTTCAACTTGCAGCAGAAGGTTACCCAGAATCGGGGATGATTGATTACAGCTTCTTTTCTCAAAATGCTGGATTTGGTATGACAGATAACGAATTTAATGTATTAAAATTGGCTTCCATGCAAACAGAACTTGCAAAATTAATTAAAGGTGTGGAAGGAGTAAAGGATGCACAGGTAATGATTACGTTACCGGAAGAGGGTGTATTTCTTTCTCAAAGCAATGAAACTGCAAGTGCAGCAATAGTTTTGAATACAGAGGCTGGATACAAATTCTCAGATTCACAGATTTTGTCCTTATATAACTTAGTATCCAAGTCAATACCTAACTTAGCTACAGAAGACATTAGCATTAGAAATCAGTATCTAGAGTACTTCGATTTAGAACAAGCAAATGCAAATACAGCTGGTGCGAATGTTACAGATCAAATGTCTGTTAAGAAAACAATTGAACGTGATTTACAGAGACAAGTACAAACAATGTTGGGTACTTTAATGGGACAAGATAAAGTAGTTGTTTCTATTACAACAGATATTGATTTTAAACAGGAAAACAGAGAAGAAAATCTAGTGGAACCTGTGGATGAAGAGAATATGGCTGGAATTGAAATTAGTGCACAACGTATTTCTGAAACCTTTACCGGCGAGAATCCTGTAGCTGGAGGAACTCCGGCGACAGAAGATGCAACTGACAATTTCACGAACTACGTAGAAGGTTCCACATCAAATGGTGATTATGAACGCATAGAAGATACAATAAATAGTGATGTAAATCGAATTAAAAAAGAGATAGTTGAAAGTCCTTATAAAATTCGGGACATTGGCATTCAAGTTATGGTGGAACCACCAAATCCAGAGGATGTAACAACAATGCCCGACGGTGTAGAACAAGATATAGAACAAATTCTCGCAACAATAATCCGCACTTCTATAGATGAAGAGGCTGGAGGAGAGTTGACAGAAGATTTACTACAAGAAAAAATTGTAGTATCTGTACAACCATTTAACGGGAAAGCTACTACAGTAGCAAATACGCAATCAGCTATCCCTTGGTGGGTTTATGTAATAGGTGGAATTCTACTTGTTGCAATAATTCTATTAGTAGTATCTCTACTTCGCTCTAGAAAAACCGATGAGGAAGAAATGATTATTCTAGAAGAGCAACGCGAGGAATTTAATGTCGATGATATTAACACAGAAAAAGAAACAGAATCGACTCTTAGAAGAAAACAATTAGAGAAAATGGCTAAAAATAAGCCAGAAGAATTTGCGAAGTTATTACGTACTTGGATAGCAGAGGATTAACTTTATTCACATAATAAAGTTAAAGCCTCCGGCGAATGTCATAGATTCTGGAACAATACTCCCGGCTTGCCGGATTCAAAATCTTGATGTAAGTACGCCGAGGCGTAATTGATTGGGGGAACGGCTATGAGCAAGAAAGAAAAAGATTTAAGTGGTAAACAAAAAGCCGCGCTCTTATTAATTTCTCTCGGACCTGAAGTGTCTGCTTCTATTTATAAACATTTAAATGAAGAAGAAATTGAGCGTTTAACTCTTGAAATTTCAGGTGTAAAAAAAGTAGAACCTGACATTAAAGAAGATATAATAGAAGAATTTCACACGATAGCATTAGCGCAAGACTATATTTCGCAGGGCGGTATTGGATACGCAAAAACAGTTTTAGAAAAAGCATTAGGTACTGAACATGCTCAGGCAATTATCAATCGACTCACATCTTCTCTACAAGTGAGACCATTCGATTTCGCCAGACGTGCTGAGCCTGCTCAACTGTTTAACTTTATCCAAAATGAACACCCACAAACGATAGCGTTAATCCTTTCCTATTTAGAAGCGCAGCAAGCAGGAATTATTCTTTCCTCTTTACCACAGGAAATGCAAGCAGATATAGCTAAACGAATAGCGACAATGGATTCCACTTCACCTGAAGTTATTAGTGAAATAGAATCTGTACTTGAGCGCAAGTTATCTTCAACTGTGACGCAGGATTATACGGAAACAGGCGGTGTAGATGCTGTCGTAGAAGTATTAAATGGTGTGGATAGAACTACGGAAAAAACAATTTTGGATGCTTTAGAAATACAAGATCCAGAACTTGCAGAAGAGATTAAGAAAAGAATGTTCGTATTCGAAGATATTGTTACATTGGATAATCGTTCGATTCAACGAGTTATTCGTGATTGTGAAAACGAAGACTTATTGCTTTCTATGAAGGTATCTAGTGAAGAGGTTAAGGACGTAATTTTCCGCAATATGTCCGTACGTATGGCTGACACCTTTAAAGAAGAAATGGAAATTATGGGTCCAGTTCGTTTACGTGACGTAGAGGAAGCACAATCTAGAATAGTAACAGTAATTAGAAGACTTGAAGATGCAGGCGAAATAATAATTGCTCGTGGTGGAGGAGATGACATCATTGTCTAAAATTTTCCGGAATGTATATTTGAGTGAAACGAAGGAAAATTGCAAACCCATTCAAATAAGGAATCTATATGTTCAAGAAATGATGAACACAGCCGAGCCGTTAACGATAGATGTTCTTACACAAGAGAGAAGTAAAATGTTGGAACAGGTAAATCATGAAATAGCAGAGAAACGAAGCTTATTAACAAGAGATATTGAAGAGACGAAACAATATATTGAAAATCAGTTGAATGCGTGGGAAGAAGAAAAGATCGCTTATCAGCAACAGGCATATGACGAAGGCTTTATGCAAGGATTAGAAGAAGGTCGTTTAAGAGCTCAAGCAGATATGCAAAATTCGCTAAAACTTGCTAATAATGCAATGGAAATTGCTCATGAGAATGCTGCTAATTATTTACAACAACAAGAACAGGTCATTATAGAACTAGCATTACGGACTGCAGAAAGAATTATTGGTACAAAGCTTGAGGATGATGAAGAACTATTTTTATCTGTTGTAAAAAGAGGGTTAAAAGAAGCGAGAGAAATGAAAGTGATTAAACTATATGTATCTCCCACTTACTTTGAACTTGTTTCTAATAATAGAGAAGAGCTTTCCTCCATTTTTCCTGTAGATGTTCCATTTATGGTTTTTGTTGATGAAGATATGAATGAAACTGATTGTTATATAGAAACAAATCACGGAAGAATTGTAGTAAGTATTGATGAGCAAGTGCAAGAATTACGACGTAAACTTGTGGATATTCTAGACATTATGGAGTGAATGTGATGAAAGCTGTAGATTTAATACAACAAATTTCGAATATACCTACATTTAAAAAATATGGTCGAGTTAGTCGAGTTGTTGGATTAATGATTGAATCACAAGGTCCTGAAAGTTCCGTTGGTGATGTATGTAAAATCCATATAAACTCCGCCAAAACAGGAGCTTCTATTATTCTTGCTGAAGTTGTTGGTTTTAAGGAAGAAATTGTCGTCTTAATGCCCTATACGAATATAAGAGAGATATCTACTGGTTGTTTAGTCGAAGGAACGAATAGTCCATTAGAGATTAAGGTAGGGCCGGAACTTATTGGAAAAGTATTAGATTCAATGGGCAATCCAATTGATGGATCTGTTTTACCAAAGGGTTTAATGACTGTTGGGACAGAAAAAGATTCTCCAAATCCTTTAACTAGACCACCTATTGAAGAGCAAATAGAAGTAGGTGTGAAGGCAATTGACGGAATGCTTACTGTCGGAAAAGGCCAAAGGGTCGGTATCTTTGCTGGCTCGGGGGTAGGGAAAAGTACATTGCTTGGAATGATTGCTAGAAATACTAATGCGGATTTAAACGTCATTGCGCTAATTGGAGAGCGTGGCAGGGAAGTACGAGAGTTTATCGAAAGAGATTTGGGAAAAGAAGGTTTAGAAAAATCGATTGTCGTAGCAGCTACTTCTGATCAACCTGCATTAATGCGCATAAAAGGTGCTTTTACAGCTACAGCTATTGCAGAATACTTCCGAGACAAAGGGTTAAACGTAATGCTTATGATGGACTCCGTAACTCGTGTAGCGATGGCACAACGGGAAGTCGGACTTGCAGTTGGAGAACCTCCAGCTACAAGAGGATATACTCCTTCTGTATTCTCTATCTTGCCTAAGTTGCTTGAACGAACTGGCACAAATGAAAACGGCACAATTACAGCGTTCTATACTGTATTGGTAGACGGTGACGATATGAATGAACCAATAGCTGATACAGTTCGCGGAATATTAGATGGTCATATTGTGTTGGATCGTTCACTTGCTAACAAGGGACAGTATCCTGCTATTAATGTATTAAAAAGCATTAGTCGATTGATGAATCATATTTCAGATGACAAACATGTGAAAGCAGCAGAAAGATTACGAGATTTATATTTTACGTATGATAAATCAGAAGATCTTATTAATATTGGTGCATATAAGCGTGGGACATCTCGTGAGATTGATGAAGCAATACAATATGAACCTTTAATTACTTCTTTTTTAAAACAAGGGTATTTAGACAAAGTATCTTTGGATTCTTCCGTTGATGAATTAGTGAAATTATCAGGTGGTGTATCATAAATGGTTGCTTATCAGTTTAAATTTGCTAAAGTTCTAACAATTCGTGAACAAGAAAAATCAGAAACGGAAATGGCTTTTAAAGAATCCGTGTCGTCTTTCGAGAAAGTTGCTACGGAGTTATATAATTTGTTGAAAAAGAAAGAAAATACAACAGATACTCAAAATAACCTTCTGCTTTCTGGACTTTCAGTAGACAATATCCACCATTATTCAAATTATATGGACGGACTTCAAAAAAGAATTGATGTTGTTCAAAAGGAAGTTGTCCAAGCAAGGTCTAAAATGAATTGGATGGAAGAAAAGTTACTCGAAAAGTCATTAGAGGTAAAAAAGTTTGAAAAGATTAAAGAAAAAGACCTATCACAGTTTCAAGAAGAGCAACAAAGACTAGAAACGATTCAATTAGATGAAATATCTTCTTTAAAGTTTCAAAACAAAGAGATTAGGTGAGTAGAAGCATGGCTGAAACAAAAGGTTTAAGTAAAATTAAAATGTTCTTTTATTGGATTATCATTCCTCTTTTATTTGCTTTACTTCTCTTACTGGTACTTGCTCAAATAGCAAATATAAATGTTTTTGAAAAAGCAAAAGAGATAACTGGCTTTAGTGAGGAACAGGTTTTAACAGTAGACAAAAAAACAGAAGTACTAGAAGAAAGAGTTGTCTCATTACAAGCTGAAATTCAAGAAAAAGAAGCTCGAATTGCCAAAGTTCAAACCGAACTAGATAATTCTGCAACAGAGAAGGAAGCATTATTAATAGAACAAGAAAGATTGCTAGAAGAAATAGCAACATTAACTAGAAATCAGGAAAGTGCTAAACGAGATTATGCTGAAGTTGTTTCTACATTTGAAAAAATGTCAGCAAAAACAGCAGCTCCAGTTATTACAAAGATGAGCGATGCGGAAGCTTTGCGCATCTTAACAAGTCTCAAACCAGATACAGTAGCGAGCATTTATGAAAAAATGACTCCAGAAGATGCTGCTAAATATACAGAGTTAATGACGAAGTAATTATCTCCATTTGAAGGGTGGTGAATATAAACGTGAATGTCGTTATGTCCGTTAATACAAATATAACTGCTGATATACAAACAAACAGTAAAGTACAAATGACTAAGAATAACAGTCAAAAATTCGGTTCCGTATTTGGACAAATTTTATCCAATTCACAAGTACAACCGACTGCTATATCTCCAGTAAACACCGAGGGAGATGTACTACAAGATTTGCTTTCGATTCTTAATGCAACATCTTTAGAGGAACTTGAATCATTAGTCGGCTCAGAAGAATTAACGGTAAATCCTAAGGAATTAAAGGATCTTTTAGATAAACTATTAGGCGCCGAGGGTGATGCTAACACTAATGAAGAAATACAAGAATCGAATGTCTGGGATTTACTTACCGGAATAAATGAACAGGCACCCAAAATAATAGATGCAATTATTTCTTCTCTTAATGGACGAGGGCCGAGTAATCCAACTGAAGCAAAACAGGCTGTAGAGTTACTAAAAACGGTACAGTTAATCGGTAATAAATCAGATTTAACTATTAAAGAGGAATCTACACTATTTGATATTAAGCTGTTGCTTGAAAATGTGAAGGAAACTGTAGGGAAAATGCCTGCCAATGAACCAACATCATTACCACAGCTCTTAAAACAACCAATTATTCATACTCAATTGGTAGTTAAACAGACAACTAACTCTGTTCAACCAGAGATAGTTACTGAAACGAAAGAGATTACCTCAAATATACAAGGTAGTACGACTACAGTAGTTCAAACAAAAGTAGAATCAGTTTCGTTGAACTTACCAACAGAGAAAGCTGGTCAGTCAAAAGAGTTTATAAATGAATTACAAAAAGTAATGAACCGTGTTCAATTTGGGCAAACGGGTGGAGTAAACAGATTAGTCTTAAAGCTATTTCCAGAGCATCTCGGTACAATTCGAATTGAATTGATACAAAAAGATGGTATGTTAACAGCCAGAATATTAGCTTCCACTGCTTTAGGAAAAGAAATGTTGGATTCAAACTCTGGTCAATTGAGACAAGGTTTTGCAGGGCAAAACATTCAGCTAGATAAGCTAGAAATTACACAAGCCTTACAAGATTCAGTGAGACAAGAGAAGAACCAAAACTTCCAACAATCTTTTAAACAACAACAGCAAGAGCAGCCTAACGAAGAAACAAATATCGAAAATCAGGAAAAAACACTTTCTTTCGATGACTTCTTAACAGATATGGAGGTTTAACAGATGGCAGATACGACCCCAATTACAAAAAGTATGTATTTAACAAATAAAGCTACAACAACTAAAACCACAGGTAGTGGAGAATTAGGAAAAGATGCATTTTTAAAAATCCTAATGACACAGCTTCAAAACCAGGATCCAACAAAACCGATGGATGACTCACAATTCATCTCACAGATGGCGCAGTTTTCGTCTTTAGAACAGATGACTAACTTAACAAATGCTTTTAAAGAATTTGCAGCTATACAAGAGCAAAGCCAAATGATTGAGTTTAGTAATTTCGTTGGTAAAGAAGTAAAATGGCATGAACTTACAGATAAATTAGATGCTGCTGGAAAGCCTATTACAAATGAAGGTACTGGATCTATTACAGGTATTAAATTTGTAGAAGGGAACGTAGAATTCACTTTAGCAGATGGTAAAGTCATTAAACCTGGGAATATTTCAGAAGTATTATCTGGTAGTTCCAATTCAGGTAATTTGGTAGAAGCTAGTATGATTATTGGGAAAACAGTTAGTTATACAGACGGAAATGCAACAAGCTCAGGATTAGTAGAATCTGTTTCTAAAAAAGACGGAAAGATTATATATAACTTAAGTGGTAACGTCTCAATAAAAGCCGATCAGTTTATATCTATCCAATAAGAACGGAGAATTGCAATGGACAATATTTCTATAAATCGTGTTCCGCTGCATACAAAAATCCGTCAACCAATCACATCAAATCAGGTGGCTTTACCAAAACAATCTTTCTTACATCATTTACATGAAGCATCTGTCAAAACAGAATTAATAGTAAGTAAACATGCAAACCAACGTTTACAAGAAAGAAATATATATATTTCAGATGCAGATTGGGCAATAGTAAGTGATAAAGTTGCAGAAGCACGCTCTAAAGGTGTGAACGACTCTCTTGTATTGATGGACCAAGCAGCATTAATCGTCAGTGCAAAAAATTTCACTGTCATTACTGCGATGAATCGCACGGAAGCAACAAACCAATTATTCACAAATATTGACGGTACAATCGTACTGAACTAACTAAATAATAGCAGGACCTGTAAAGGATGCTATGTGCAGCCGACTGATAGAAGCTAGCACGCAAATTGAAAGGAGAATAAAATTAATGATTCGCTCAATGTACTCAGGTATTTCAGGTTTAAAAAACTTTCAAACTAAATTGGATGTGATTGGTAACAACATTGCAAACGTTAATACTTATGGATTCAAGAAAGGTCGTACAATCTTTAAAGATTTGATTTCTCAAACTACTTCTGGCGCTTCTGGTGCAACAAATACTCGAGGGGGAGTTAATCCGAAACAAGTTGGTTTAGGATCACAATTATCTGCAATTGATACTATTCATGCAGGTGGTTCAATGCAGTCCACTGGTAACACACTTGACCTAGCTGTTTCTGGGGATGGTTTCTTTCAAGTGGCAGATGGGGTAGGTGTCGATCCAACTACTACAACTGGAGACTTTACAAACCCTTCTTATACTAGGGCAGGAAATTTCTATATGGACAACAATGGTTACCTGGTAGATGGAAATGGGAAGTACATTATTGGTTTCGCAGCAACTGGATGGGATGGAACTTCTGCAACTGTTGATGCTTCTTATCCTGATGCTGATTCGGTAGTATCCGCTGGGGCAGTAGATAATTTAGATTCAGATGCAGACGGAATACCAGATATAGCCTTAACAACTGGAGGTACACCAGATTATTCTCCGATTCGCATTCCAACAAATGCTCAAAGTATGGGTGTTGGCCAAGATGGTACGGTAACTTTTGTAGATGCAGATGGTCAGTTAAAATGGGCTGGACAATTAGTACTTGCTAAATTTCCTAATCCTGGCGGGTTAACAAAGGTTGGACAAAATTACTACCAAAAATCTGCTAACTCAGGCGAGCCATTCAACCAAGTGGCAACTAATGAGGGGATTGGTTCAGTCAACTCTGGATTCCTAGAAATGTCTAACGTAGATTTATCAGAAGAATTCACAGATATGATCGTTGCACAACGTGGATTCCAAGCTAATACTCGTATAATCACAACTTCGGATTCTATTTTAGAAGAGTTAATCAACTTAAAACGTTAATCATCTATTAATCTTAAATCTATTTGAAAGGGAGGGTTGGGCCGTTCCTTAATGTCCTGGCCCTTCATTATGATTAATCTTACTCGTTTAAACGGCAAGGAGTTTTCGTTAAATGCTCTGTACATAGAGACTGTGGAGTCTTTTCCAGATACGACGATTACACTCACAAATGGTCATAAATATGTAGCGTTGGAATCTAGGGAAGAAGTATACTCCAAAATTTCTCAGTTTTACGAAGAAGTACATATATTATCGAACCCCCATATAAGAGGTGAACAAGATGAAGAGTAAAAGTAAACTATTAACCATTATGCTTATTATTTTAGTTTCGATTACGTTAGTTGGAGTAGTCGCTTTGCTAATAGTGATGCAGTTAAACAAGACAGATGAAAAGGATAAGCCAACAATTGATGAGATTATTGAATCATCTGTAGATATACCAGAAATAACTACTAATCTAACATCGAACAAATTTATCCGTATATCATTAAAAGTTCAAGCGGATAGTGTAGATGCTGCAGAAGAATTAACTAAACGGGATTTTCAAGTAAAGAATATAGTCATTACGGAACTATCTGAAATGACTCCTGAAGACTTAGAAGGAAAAGAAGGTAAAACCGTTTTTGAATCTACATTAAAATCAAAAATTGGTGAGCTAATGGATAACGGGAAAATTCAACAAGTTTATATAACTTCTTATATTATTCAATAAAGTGAGCTTTTGGAACGGAGGTGAGTAGATTGGCAGGAGATATATTATCTCAATCAGAAATAGATGCTTTGTTGAGTGCACTTTCAACAGGTGAAATGACTGCAGATGAAATGAAAAGTGAACAAGAGGCTAGGAAAATAAGAACATATGATTTCAAAAGAGCACTTCGCTTTTCAAAAGATCAGATTCGAAGTTTAACGAGAATACATGAAAACTTTGCTCGTCTATTAACTACATTCTTTTCTGCCCAGTTAAGAACATATGTGCAAATTTCGGTAGTGTCAGTCGATCAAATACCTTTTGAAGAGTTTGTTCGTTCAGTGCCACATATGACATTAATTAATGTTTTTGAGGTCCCACCACTTGAAGGGAATATCCTGATGGAGATTAATCCAAATATTGCATATTCTATGTTGGATCTAATGATGGGTGGAAAAGGACAAGCACATACAAAAGTAGACAATTTAACAGAGATTGAAACGAAGATTATGACGAATTTATTTGAGCGTTCATTTGATAATTTGCGAGAAGCATGGATAAACATTGCAGATATCGATCCGATACTTACAGAGCTAGAAGTAAATCCACAATTTTTACAAATGATATCACCGAATGAAACTGTAGTTGTAATATCCTTTAATACTATTATTGGTGAAACAAGCGGAATGATTAATATTTGTATTCCACATGTAGTGTTGGAGCCGATTGTTCCTAACCTTTCTGTACGTTATTGGATGCAAACAAATAAAAAAGAAGTATCACCAGAACAATTAGCAGTTCTGAAAAAACGTGTAAAAGCAGCAGAAATTCCTATTGTCGCAGAAATTGGGACAACAGATATTTCTATGGAAGATTTATTGTATTTACAATTAGGAGACGTCATTCAATTAAATACTAAGATTGATGATTCATTAACTGTTAAAGTTGGCGGTATTCCTAAATTTATAGGTCAACCTGGTAAACTAAAAAAACGAATGGCTGTGCAAGTCATTGAAACTGTGAAAGGAGGAGAGGTTGATGATGAGTGATGATATGCTCTCCCAAGAAGAAATTGAGGCCCTCCTTAGAGGAACGAATATTGATGAGGAAAGTACAAAAGAAAGAGATACAGAAGATATAAATATAGAAGACTATTTGGATTCATTTGCTCAAGATACACTTGGGGAAATCGGTAATATTTCATTTGGTAGTTCAGCTACAGCCCTTTCTTCCCTTTTAGGCCAAAAAGTGGATATCACTACACCTGATATTAAAATGATTAACCGTAGAAAATTAAAAGAAGAATTTCCACATCCATATGTGGCAGTACAAGTACAATATACTGCTGGACTAATCGGTATGAATCTTCTCGTTATAAAACAGTCGGATGCAGCCATTATCGCAGACTTAATGCTTGGTGGAGATGGTTTAGATCCAAACCCTGAACTTAGCGAAATTCAGTTAAGTGCAGTTCAAGAAGCGATGAATCAAATGATGGGTTCAGCAGCAACGTCAATGTCTACTGTTTTCAATAAAAAAGTAGATATCTCACCACCTACCATCGACCTTATGAACCTGGTACAAGGTGAAGGAGTAAATGCCATTCCTGATGATGAATTACTCATAAAAATATCTTTCCGTCTTAAAATTGGAGAGTTAATAGATTCTAATATTATGCAACTATTACCATTAGAATTTGGGCTGAGCTTAGTGAAAACATTAACAGGAGAAGAAGAACCAGAGGTAGCAGTTACTGTTATTGAAGAAAAAGTAAATCAAGCGCCGGTTCAACAGCCACCTACTATGCAAACACAACAAGAACATGAAATGCGACCACAGGCTCCAATGCAGTATAATCAGCAACAATCACGACCACAAGCATCGCGAGTGGAAGTGCAACAAGCACAATTTGCAAGCTTTGAATCTCCGAGCTTATCGAAAAATGAGTCTAGAAATTTAAATTTACTACTTGATATTCCCCTCCAAGTAACAGTAGAGCTAGGTCGTACTAAGAGAACTGTAAAAGAGATTTTGGAACTAACAAGCGGTTCCATCATTGAACTCGATAAACTGGCTGGAGAGCCGGTAGATATTCTTGTTAATAATCGACATGTAGCTAAAGGAGAAGTCGTTGTTATTGATGAGAATTTCGGTGTTCGTATAACAGATATATTAAGTCAAGCAGATCGTATTAACAATTTAAGATAAGCAATGGAGGAGACATATTATGTCGAAAAGAATTTTAGTAGTAGATGACGCAGCATTTATGAGAATGATGATTAAAGATATATTAAGCAAAAATGGATTTGAAGTAGTTGGAGAAGCTGGAGACGGAGTTCAAGCAATCGAAAAGTATAATGAGCTTAAACCGGATTTAGTAACGATGGATATTACTATGCCAGAAATGGATGGAATTGCTGCTTTAAAAGAGATAAAGGCAAAAGATCCAACCGCGACGATTATTATGTGCTCAGCAATGGGCCAACAAGCAATGGTAATTGATGCAATCCAAGCTGGAGCAAAAGATTTCATCGTCAAACCTTTCCAAGCAGATCGTGTAATTGAAGCTATTTCCAAAGCTTTAGGGTAATGACATGAGGAAACTTCCCCTCGTTTTAAGTGTACTTCTTTTTTTAACTTTTGGAACTCTGCTAGATGTAAAAGCAGAGGTAGGTTCAAATGAAAGTGTTGATGAGTACCTAAAGAACAATAATTCGAAAAATGAAAAAGATTCAGAAGCAATTATAAAAGAAACTCCTGATACTTCAGAAACGACAGATGAACCCGTTTCTGCAGGTGTTTCTGTTACAGTATGGGATTACATCAAAATGGTGCTTGCTCTTTTGTTTGTTATTGCCTTACTTTACGGTGTACTTCGTTTTGTAAATAGTAGAAACAAAACCTTTCAAACCAACCAGCTTATTCACAATTTAGGTGGGGTCGGGGTAGGTCAAGGTAAATCGTTACAGCTAATGCAAGTAGGGAATTCCATATTCTTGGTAGGTATTGGGGAAGATGTTACTTTATTAAAAGAAATAAACGATCCAGTTGAGATAGAAAATTTAACGAGAATTTATGAAGCAAAAGTAGATGTTGGAACAAGTATTCCATACATATCTGAGATAGTAGGTCGCTTGAAAGGCAAAGGTACCTCACAGAAGAAGGATAGTAAACAGCCTTCGTTTGAAGAGACCTTTCAGAAAAAATTACAAGAAATTCAAAAAGACCGTAGTAATGTATTAAAGGATTGGAAGACGAAGGAGCGCGATAACAATGAATGAATTTGTCCAGTTTTTCTCGGACAGCGACCCATCAAATCTCTCCACATCTATAAAATTAATGCTATTGTTAACGGTCTTATCATTAGCTCCGAGTATTTTAATATTGATGACGTCCTTTGCTAGAATAGTAATTATATTATCATTTGTTCGAACGGCTCTTGCTACTAATCAGATGCCGCCCAACCAAGTGATAGTTGGTTTAGCACTATTTTTAACATTTTTTATAATGGCACCAACATTACAACAAGTAAATGAAGAAGCTTTAACGCCATTGTTTGATGAAGATATTACTTTAGAAGAAGCTTATGAAAAAGCTAGCGGTCCCTTCAAAGAGTTCATGAGTAAGCATACAAGGCAAAAAGATTTGGAGCTTTTCTTGAGATACTCAGAAGCAGAAAGACCTGAAACAATTGAGGATATTCCGCTAACTGTTATGGTACCTGCTTTTGCACTTAGTGAAATTAAAACAGCATTCCAAATTGGATTTATGATTTTTATTCCTTTTTTAGTTATTGATATGATTGTAGCGAGTATTTTGATGTCTATGGGTATGATGATGTTACCTCCAGTTATGATCTCTTTACCATTTAAAATATTATTATTTGTATTGGTAGATGGATGGTATTTAGTTATGAAGTCTATATTACAAAGTTTTTAGGAGCTGATTGTATTGAACAATGAAATGGTAATTTCAATTGCGGAACGAGCAATTTGGGTCATTCTTCTTGCATCAGGTCCTCTTCTTTTAGTTGCGTTAATAACGGGTCTTGCTGTAAGTATTTTTCAAGCCACTACACAAATTCAAGAACAAACACTTTCATTTGTGCCTAAAATCGTTGCTGTGTTAGTTGCGATAGTTTTCTTTGGCCCTTGGATGCTTTCACAAGTAACTTCTTATGCAGCAGATATTTTCGGGAATTTAATAAGATACATTGGTTGATACAATGGATGCAATTTTACCAAGTTTAACAGTCTTATTACTAATAATTGCTCGTGTTTCCGCATTTTTTATAGTGTTACCACTATTCTCGCATCGAACAATACCTGCAACACATCGGATAGCCTTTGCTGTAATCTTATCGTGGATGATGTATTATACCCTCGATGTAGAACCATTTGAAATTAATGGAGATTATATTCTTTTAATTATTAAAGAAGTTATATTGGGATTATTTATAGGTTTACTTGCTTATATCATTATGTCAGCTGTTCAAATTGCAGGTGGATTTATTGACTTTCAGATGGGATTTGCAATGGCCAATGTTATTGATCCACAGACAGGTGCACAAAGTCCCTTAGTTGGTCAGTTCTTGAACACTCTGGCCCTATTGCTGTTATTAGCTTTAAACGGTCATCATTTATTGTTGGATGGGATTTTTTACAGCTATCAATTTATGCCGATGGAAATGGTTTGGCCAACTTTTGGTCAAGAAAATTATGTGGTATTTATTATGAAAACTTTTGCCGGTGTTTTTGCAGTAGCATTTCAAATGTCCATCCCAATAGTCGCAACAATATTTCTTGTGGATATAGCTCTTGGAATTACTGCAAGGACTGTACCACAATTAAATATATTTGTTATAGGGTTTCCGATAAAAATTGCAGTAGGATTTTTAGTTCTTCTTGTGATGATGGGTGTGCTTATGGCTGTAGTGCAGCAACTGTTTGAAATTATGGTCGTAGCTATGCGCGACTTAATGATAATTTTAGGTGGTGGCTAAAATGATTACTCTACGCTTAGATCTTCAGTATTTTGCGGGAGAAAAAACAGAAAAAGCTACTCCAAAAAAGAGAGAAGATTCTCGAAAAAAAGGACAAGTATTAAAAAGTCCGGATGTGACAAGTGCGATTGTATTACTCGCTGTTTTTGTATTTCTATTTTTCTTTGCAAGCTTTTTAAGAACTGAAATTTTTTCGTTTTTCAGCGTGACGTTTACTAAATATATGTTGATTGAAACGTTAACAATTGATACTGCCATTATCATTTATAAAGATATGCTCCTAGAAATGGCTGTAATTTTATTGCCCATTATGTTAGTAGCGGTAGTAGCAGCTGTAGCGGCAAATTACTTTCAATTTGGTTTGCTGTTTACGACAGAGCCATTGAAGTTTGATTTGAAAAAGATTGACCCTATAAAAGGTCTCAAAAGGATCTTTTCACTTAAAGCAATTATTGAGCTATTAAAATCTATTTTAAAAATATCATTTATCGGATCTATAACTACTTTGATATTATGGATGAACTTGGAACAGGTATTATCTCTATCATTTAAAACTGCTTGGGATACACTCTCCACTGTAGGATGGTTAACTGGTACGATGGGCATAGCTGCCTCATGTGTATTATTGTTTATATCAATCTTAGATTTCTTTTATCAAAAGTTCGACTATGAAAAAAACCTTAAAATGTCTAAGCAAGATATTAAAGATGAACATAAAAACTCAGAAGGGGATCCAATTGTTAAATCACGGATAAGACAAAGACAGCGTGAAATGGCGATGCGTCGTATGATGCAGGAGATTCCTTCAGCTGATGTTGTTATTACGAATCCAACACATTTTGCGATTGTTTTAAAATATGATGATGAATCAATGGATGCCCCAACGGTAGTTGCAAAAGGTGCAGATTTTGTTGCTCAAAAGATTAAATTAATTGCCAAGGAAAATAATGTTGTCATGGTAGAAAATAGACAGCTTGCTCGTTCTATGTTTGACCAAGTAGAAGTAGGTCAACGAATTCCAGACGAATTCTTCAAAGCAGTTGCAGAAGTATTGGCTTATGTATATCGTATTAAACAAAAAATTTAAAGTTAAAGTTCGAGGTGGAAGTAAATGCAAATCCGCGATATAACCGTATTGGCAGCTGTAATATCTATAGTGGCGATGCTCGTAATACCTCTTCCTCATTGGTTGATAAGTTTCCTTATTATTATAAATATTACAATAGCCTTACTAATATTGATGACCGCTATGAATATGAAAGAAGCTTTAGAGTTCTCTGTATTTCCAACAATAGTTCTTCTTGTAACATTATTTAGACTTGCTTTAAATATCTCTACAACAAGAGCAATTCTAGCTGAGGGTGACGCGGGAAAAGTAGTTGAAACCTTTGGTACATTTGTTACAGGAGGGAATATGCTCGTTGGTTTAGTTGTATTTGCTATTTTAGTTATTATTAACTTTATCGTAATTACAAAAGGTGCAGAGCGTGTATCTGAAGTTGCTGCTCGATTTACTCTAGATGCAATGCCTGGTAAACAAATGAGTATTGATGCGGATTTAAACGCAGGAATGATTTCCGAAAAAGAAGCTCGTGAAAGACGTGAAAAGGTTAGTGGTGAAGCGGACTTTTACGGTGCGATGGACGGGGCTACAAAGTTTGTTAAAGGGGACGCCATAGCAGGTATTATTATCGTTATTATAAATTTACTATTTGGTATTATTATTGGTGTCGTTCAATTTGGACTTCCTTTTGGGGAAGCAGCGGTATTATTTTCGACTCTTACTGTTGGAGACGGTTTAGTTTCCCAAATTCCAGCGTTATTAATATCCACTGCAACTGGTATTGTTGTAACCAGAGCTGCATCTAAAGGAAATCTTGGTGGAGATATAACAGGACAATTGTTTAATCAGCCAAAACTTCTTTATGTTGCATCCGTGACAATAACGCTTCTAGGTATTGTTACACCGATTGGTTTAGTGTTAACTTTGCCGATTGCAATTGCACTAGCTGTAGGAGCTTATATGATAAGTAAGGCTAGTAAAGAAGGTCCGGAAGAGATGGAAGAATTTGAAGAGGAAGTAACAACTGATAATATGAAAAGTCCAGAAAATGTTATTAATTTACTAAACGTGGATCCAATAGAATTTGAGTTTGGTTATGGCCTGATTCCCTTAGTAGATGCTGCGCAGGGCGGAGATTTACTTGATCGTGTTGTAATGATTCGGAGACAGCTAGCACTTGAATTAGGTTTAGTTATTCCAGTAGTTCGAATACGTGACAATATTCAGCTGCAACCAAACGAATACCGTATAAAAATTAAAGGAAATGAAATGGCTCGAGGAGAGCTTCTTTTAGATCATTATTTAGCTATGAGTCCTGGTGATGATGATTCCGTTGAGGGTATAGATACTGTTGAACCTTCCTTCGGTTTACCTGCTAAGTGGATAACAGAATCCGTAAAAGAGGAAGCAGAAATACTAGGATATACTGTTGTTGATCCTCCAAGTGTTGTTTCAACACATATGACTGAAATTATCCGAAATAATGCACATGAATTATTAGGTCGTCAAGAAACAAAACAATTAATCGACCACATTAGAGAGACATATCCAATCCTAGTAGACGAGTTAACACCTACACCATTAACTGTAGGAGAAATACAAAAAATATTGAGCAATCTTTTAAGAGAACGTGTATCAATTCGCAATTTGCCAATCATTTTTGAAACCCTTGCAGACTATTCAAAAATGACGTCGGATGCCGATGTATTAACTGAATACTCAAGACAATCTCTAGCGAAGCAAATTACAACACAGTATGCTGGAAATAGTAATATATTAAAAGTGTTAACGGTTTCTGGTAAAGTGGAGAAACTAATTGCTGACAGTATTCAACAAACAGAACATGGAAACTATTTATCGATTGATCCAGATGATTCTCAAGCAATACTAGAGTCTATGGCAAAAGAGGTGGAGCGTGCTTCCATGATGGAACAGTCTCCAATTATTCTTTGTTCACCTGCAGTAAGGATGTATTTTAGACAAATGACGGAAAGATATTTCCCTCATGTGCCAATTCTTTCTTATAATGAACTAGAATCCTCCATTGAGGTACAAAGCGTCGGGGTGGTGAATGTAGATTGAAGATGAAAAAGTATACGGCTAGCACAATGCCAGAAGCAATGAAGTTAATTCGAAAAGAATTTGGTGACGATGCAGTTATATTAAGTTCTAAGGTTGTATTTTCTAAAGGTTTTTTAGGCTTATTTAAGAAAAAATCTTTCGAAGTGTTAGCTGGAATCGATACATTAGAACAGACCAATAATACATTTGAGATGCCCACTATTGTGTCTCAAGAACAACAAAATGTTTCTATAGAGATCCATAAAGAATTAGCAGATTTAAAACAAATGGTTAGGAATATTCAACGTCCAGAAATGCTAAGTTCATACCCAGCTGAAATGAAAACTCTTATGGACTTTTTAGAAGAACAAGAATTGTCAGAGGAGCTGATCACATCTGTTAGTGATGAGCTTTTTGTGCATCATAAAAGGAATGCTGAAGCTTTCGAAATAGCAGATCAGCTTAGTCTGACAAATTCTACTCTGCAAACTCATATGGAGCATCTTCCATTTGGTGGAATTTCTTATACTAAAAAATATATAAACGTATTAGGACCAACAGGTGTCGGGAAAACGACAACTATTGCTAAAATAGCTGCGCGTGCAATTTTAGAGAAAAAGAAAAAAGTTGGTTTTATTACGACCGATACATATCGGATTGCAGCTATAGAGCAACTAAAAACCTATGCGGGCTTATTACAATCTCCTTTAGAAATTGTGTATAACGAAAAAGATTTACAAGAAGCAATGGTAAAGTTCGAACATTTAGATATCGTTTTTATCGATACAGCAGGAAGGAATTTTAAAGAAACTAAATTTGTAAGAGACTTGGAAAAGTTAATCGAATTTGAAGTGAATACGGAAACCTTTCTAGTACTCTCGTCTACGTCTAAGCAAAAAGACATGGAAATGATAATAGAACAATTTAGTGAATTTCCTATTGATAAATTTATCTTTACGAAGATAGATGAAACAAATACTATTGGCTCAATTATCAATTTAATGGTTAAATATAATAAAGGACTTGCTTACTACACTGATGGTCAAGAAGTCCCGGAAGATATTATGGAAGCTAGTCTTGAAGAATTACTCAAATTGTTTTTAAAGGGGATTCGCTATGAGAGATCAGGCTGAAGAACTTAGAATGAAAATGCTGCGTAATCAAAATAGGCTTGGGCGTTCCTTAGCAATAGTTAGCGGTAAAGGTGGAGTTGGAAAAAGTAATTTTTCTATAAATTTTAGCACAACTTTAAGTGGGCATGGCAAAAAAGTCGTGCTAATTGATATGGATATTGGAATGGGCAATATTCATATCTTACTAGGGAAATCAGTGCCATATAGCTTGAAAGATTATTTGGTTGGAGAACAGCCAATAGAGTCTGTGTTGTTTGAAGGTCCAAATGGCTTGCAATATATATCTGGGGGTTCTGGGTTAAGTGGTGTAATTGAGTGGACAGGTGAAATGTTCAATCGCTTAATAGAGGCTTTCGAATATTTACAGAAAACCTTTGACTACATTGTTTTTGATATGGGGGCCGGTGCAACAAGTCAGACACTAGATTTGTTAATGTCTGTGGATGATATTATCGTCATTACGACAGCGGAGCCTACCTCTATTACAGATGCATATTCTATGATGAAATATATTTACTATAAAGATTCTGAAAAAAAATTCTATCTTATTTGTAATAGAGCCTTTAGCGATGAAGAAGGTGCTGAAACAACAGAAAGATTAAAACTAGCAATGTCTAAGTTTCTCTCCAAAGAAATTACGATATTAGGTGTATTGCCCGAAGATACAGTTGTTCGAAAAGCAGTAAGGGAGCAAACCCCATTTTCTGTCTTATATCCGCAAGCTGAAATAACGAAAAAGTTAAAAAAGATAGTCTATACATTTACCGATTTGGAAGATGCAATAGAAGCTACTCGTAAGCAAAATAATTTCATATCTCGATTAAAAAGTCTTTTTTCAGGAAGGACGTGAGATTATGGATAACAAGTCTAAAAAGAAGTTATTAGTCGTAGATGACTCTGCATTTATGAGAAAACTTATCAGTGATTTCTTTGTCGATAGTAAGTTGATAGAGGTAGTTGGGATCGCGAGAAATGGAAAAGACGCAATTGAAAAAATAAAAACTCTACAGCCAGATGTTCTCACTATGGATGTTGAAATGCCAGTGATGAATGGTTTGGAGGCGCTCCGCAAGATTATGTTAGAAACGCCGGTTCCGGTTGTAATGCTTTCCAGTACGACGAAAAGTGGAGCGGAAAGTACGATGCTAGCGATGGATTATGGCGCCGTGGATTTTATCGCAAAACCAAGTGGTACTATTTCCTTAGATTTACATAAGATTAAATTGGAATTAGTAGAAAAAGTTGAACATGCTGCACAAGTATCCATTAACAAAATGCAGAAACGCTCCTCATTACCTACCAATAATATAATATCAAAAAGTGTCGAATTAAAAAATAAACCTGATACTACTAATGCTGTTAAGTGGGACAAGTCCAGAAAGAAAATGGTTTTAATTGGTACTTCAACTGGAGGACCTCGCGCTCTTCAGGAAGTAATTACAAAACTTCCAAAGGATATGAAAGCTCCTGTATTAATCGTTCAACATATGCCTGCAGGATTTACAAAGTCTTTGGCACAAAGGCTCAATCAATTATCTGAAATTGAAGTAAAAGAAGCAGAAGATGGGGATTTACTGCAAGATGGACACGCATATGTAGCACCAGGCGGCTTTCATATGCGTATACAAAAAAAAGTTTCGGCTTATTACATCGTTCTAGACGACATAGAACCACCTCGAGCGGGACACAGACCAGCGGTAGATGTGCTTCTTGAAGATAATAGTCAGTTCAATGATTTCGACAAGATTGCCGTTATTATGACAGGAATGGGATCTGATGGATCTCTCGGTCTCAAACAGTTAAAAAAGAGTGGAAATGTTATAGCTATAACAGAATCGGCGAGTACATGTATTGTATATGGAATGCCAAAAGCTGCTGTAGAAACTAATTTAGTAAATGAAGTAGTAGATTTAGATCAAATAGCAAAAACAATCATACAATATCTTCCTTAAGGGGTGTTAATCAATGGATACGAATCCATATTTTGAAATGTTTATAGAAGAAAGTAAGGAACATTTACAAGCCTGCAATGAACATTTATTAGAATTAGAAAAAAATCCTGAAAACATTGCAATTGTTAATGAAGTATTCCGCTCTGCACATACCTTAAAAGGCATGTCCGCAACGATGGGGTATGAAGATATCGCTAATTTAACACATAAAATGGAAAATGTTTTAGATGAAATTAGAAACGGCCGTCTGCATGTAACAGTAGAATTATTGGATGTTGTTTTTATAGCTGTTGATCAATTGGAAGAGATGGTAATGGATATTGCCTCCGGTGGAAAAGGAAATCTGGATGTAACAGATACTGTTCAAAAGTTACATAATATAGAAACAGGAGAAGAAATTCCATTGTCCGCGACGATAGTCGAATCAACTGTAGAAAGTAATATTTCTCAAGAAAATTGGTTATCGTATGATGATTATGAAATGACAGTTATAGAACAATCAGTCGAACAGGATTTCTCTACGTATGAAATTTCTGTCAAGCTGCGAGAAGATTGCTTATTAAAAGCTGCAAGAGTATATATGGTCTTTGAATTATTAGAGAAAATGGGAGATGTTATAAAATCTTCACCCTCCGTTGAAAAGTTAGAAGGAGAAGATTTTGATGAAATTTTCTATGTAGCTTTAGTTACAAATGAGTCTTCTGAAGATGTGAAAAAGAAATTAATGAAGGTCTCTGAAGTAACGGAAGTATTAGTTAACTCGGTTACGTTAGAGCAACTCAAAAAACGCAATAATATCGATTTTGACAAAGTAGAAGCGACTCCATTTTCGGGGAATACAGAAGTTATTGAAGGTAGTCAGGAGGTAGTGGTAGTAAAAGCTACGGAAAAATCACCGACTACTAAAAGCAATCAAGTTCAGTCTAGTAAAACAATTCGTGTAAATATTGAACGTTTAGATGTATTGATGAATTTGTTTGAGGAGTTAGTAATAGATCGCGGTCGTCTACAATCAATCTCTGAGGATTTACACAATAGTGAATTAGATGAAACAGTAGAACGTATGTCCCGTATCACTGGTGACCTTCAAAATATTATATTAAATATGCGTATGGTTCCAGTAGAAACAGTATTTAATAGATTCCCTAAAATGGTACGTCAATTAGCACGTGATTTAAACAAAAAAATCAATCTAGAAGTTATTGGGGCAGAAACTGAATTAGATCGAACGGTTATTGATGAAATCGGAGATCCTCTTGTTCACTTAATAAGAAACTCTCTAGATCATGGTGTAGAAAGTCCTGAAATCCGTTTAGCAAAAGGTAAACCAGAGGAAGGTACAGTCGTTCTTCGTGCATACCATAGCGGAAATCATGTATTTATCGAAATTGAAGATGATGGTGCAGGCATTAACCGTGAGAAAGTGTTGAAAAAAGCTATAGCAAAAGGAATTGTATCAGATGAAGTAGCGCAAATGCTAAGTGATAAACAAGTAGCGGAGCTTATTCTTTCTTCAGGATTCTCTACTGCTGATGTCATTTCAGACGTTTCAGGTAGAGGAGTTGGTTTAGACGTTGTAAAAACAACGATTGAATCTCTTGGCGGTTTTATAGATATCTCGTCGACGGAAGGAAAAGGTTCTCTATTTTCTATACAATTACCGTTGACCCTTTCTATCATTTCCGTAATGCTTGTAGAACTTGGGGAAGAAATTTACGCTATCCCGCTGTCTTCTATTATCGAGACTGCTATTATTCGTTCTTCTGATATATTGAATGCTCATAACCAAAAAGTGATAGATTTCCGTGGAAAAGTTGTTCCACTAGTATTTTTAGAAACTGTATTTGATGTTCCAAGAGAAAGTACTGATGACGAATTCCATTCGGTTGTTCTTGTCCGTAAAGGAGATAAAATGGCTGGTATCGTAGTAGATTCATTTATTGGTCAACAGGAGATCGTTTTAAAATCACTGGGTGCATATTTATCAAGTGTGTTCGCAATCTCTGGTGCAACTATTTTAGGTAATGGTAAAGTAGCACTTATTGTAGATTGTAATGCGTTAATCAGCTAAAGAGCATCAATTAGAAAGGATGAGATAGCATTATGACAGAAGTCGTAGATTATAAAAATTTAAAAGTAGTCGTTTTTCAATTGGCAGATAAAGAATATGTTATACCTGTAAGTCAGGTACAAGGCATTGAAAAACTTATATATATTACACGTGTACCTAAAACTCCTGAGTTTGTAAAAGGAGTTATTAACTTGCGAGGGGTAGTTACTCCAATTATAGACTTGAAAAATCGCTTTGGATTAGGTGAAAGCAGTTTAAGTGATTCTACTCGTATTATTATAATTACGCTAGATGATATGAATGTCGGTGTAATTGTTGACTCTGCTAATGATGTATTAGATATACCTCTTGATGCAATTGAACCACAGCCTGAGGTGGTTGGGGGAATGGAATCAGATTTTATAGCTGGAGTAGCTAAAATTGATAGCCGCCTTTTAATACTATTGAACTTAAATCTTGTGTTAAATCCTATTAAGTCAGGAGTTTAATAAATGTACGATAATAAAATAACTTCTGTACATTTAGATGTATTAAAGGAAATAGGAAATATTGGTGCTGCACATGCTGCAACGGCATTATCGACATTATTAAACAAAAAAATTGATATGAAGGTACCTAAAGTAGAAATGGTTTCCTTTGATGAAATGATGGATTTAGCGGGAGGGCCAGAAAGAGTAGTTGCAGGTATTTATCTTCGCATTGAGGGAGATGTAACAGGCAGCATGTTTTTTGTGCTACCTGTAGAACAAGCGAATCGATTTATCCGAAGGTTGATACAAGATGAGAGCTTCGATTTTCAAACAGGTGAAGTTTCTGAAATAGGTGTTTCAGCCATGCAGGAGCTTGGTAATATACTTTCTGGTTCTTATTTATCTGCATTGTCAGATTTTACTTCTTTAAAAATCTACCCTACTGTACCTGCCCTAAGCGTAGATATGGTGGGAGCTATAATTAGTTTTGGATTGGTAGAGTTATCTCATGTAAGTGATTATGTTATTGTGATTGATACTGCTATTAATGAAAAGGATGTTCGGAATGTGGAAAGTGTGAAAGGGCATTTCTTTTTATTACCTGATCCAGAATCATTTGAAGCTATTTTTAAAGCTTTAGGAGTTAGCTAATATGAATACACAAGGTCAAATAGTTAAAGTTGGTATTGCCGATATGAATATTGCGAAAGCTCCTGATAAAATACGTACTTCAGGACTTGGTTCATGTGTAGGAGTTGTTTTGTATGACGAGAGATCCACGATAGTAGGCATGGTCCATGTAATGTTACCAGATTCTAGTCTTGGTAGAACTGAGGTGGTAAATATCGCTAAGTTTGCGGATACTGGAATTCCCGCAATGGTGGAACAGCTCAAAATAGAAGGTATTCTGCCTTTTAAATTAAAAGCTAAAATTGCCGGAGGAGCTCAAATGTTTCAATTTTCTTCTACTAAAGATGCAATGCGAATTGGACCACGCAATGTTGAAGCAGTAAAAGAGTATTTAAAAAAGTATTCTATTCCTATAATCGCAGAAGATACTGGAGGAAATAGTGGTAGAACAATAGAATTTGATCCTACCACCAAATTACTAAATATTCGAACAGTTAATCAAGGAGTGAGAAATATATGATGCTAGGAACTATTCTTTCTAATTTTTGGGTAGCGCTTATTGCTTTTACTGTATATTTTTTATTCTCTTATCCATTTATAGAGGGTATGGGAATTATTCTTGAAGCAAGTATTATTTCTGTTGGATTTTTCCTATTAACATTTTTAGCTAGAGCAATTATTAGTTATATAATGAGTAATCCGCAGGAAGAGATAAAAGAAATAGCTATTCAAGATGAAGCCAGTAATTTAAAGTCTGAAATATCTTCAGAAGATTATGCGGAGTTAGTAAAAACAATGTTAGTAGAAGATGAAAAAACCAATACAATATAACAAAATGTATTAAAAAACGAGGGGGTCGGTAGTTTCGACTCCCCTTTTTAGTGAGATTTTTGTTATAATAACCATAATGGTCAGATATATGGGAGAGGAGGATAATTGTGGCAAATCAAGATTCGACAGATGAACAGGTTCTTTGGAAGAATTGGACTGAAAGCAAAGATCCTCAAGCCGGAGATTTACTCATGAGAAAATATGTGCCACTTGTAAACTATCATGTGCAAAGAATTGGTGCGAGTATCCCTAAAAATATATCTAGAGAAGAGCTTAAAAGTTTAGGAATGATGGGATTATTTGATGCTCTGAACAAGTTTGATTATAGTAGAGAATTGAAATTTGATACTTATGCTTCCTTTCGTGTACGAGGGGCTATTATTGATGGATTAAGAAAAGAAGATTGGCTTCCACGTTCTTCAAGAGAAAAATCGAAGAAATTAGAATCAAAAATTGAAGAACTCGAGCAAAAGTTGATGAGACATGCATCTGCTGAAGAGATAGCAGAATTTGTCGAGTTACCTGTTGAAGAGGTTTATCAAACTGTACAGGAACATTTTTTTTCTAATGTACTGTCTATAGATGAGCAATTACAAGAAAGTGATGAACCTGAGCAAAAATCTTATGTAATTCGAGATGACTCTCAGAAAACACCAGAACAACAAATGGTTCAGCGAGAACTAATAGGTGATTTAGCCGATCAAATTCAACAATTAAATGAAAATGAACAATTAGTTTTAAGTTTATTTTATACGGAGGAGCTAACGCTCACAGTTATTGGAGAGATGCTTGGTCTTTCTACATCGAGAATATCTCAGATTCATTCGAAAGCACTATTTAAACTTAGAAAACTTTTAATGCCTGAAATGACGAATGTATAGATAAAGGGGATACTACTATGAGTTTAAAACTAGCAGAACTTCAAATAGCTATTCCTAAAACGTTTGATGCTGGTAAAATAGCAGACCAAATACAACAACAAGGTGCAATTAGTCAATCCAACGCGCAAGCTGCCTCAGAAAAACAGTTAGAAAAAAACAGAGAAACGGTCATCAAGTCTTCGGAAACTTCGGAGACAAGCTCTCAGGAAGAAGAGAAAGAGCGTATGGAGCAAGAGCGGCAGAACAGAGAAAAGAAAGAGCGAGAATTGAAAGAGACAAAGCATCCTTTCAAAGGGAAATTTGTAGATTTTAGTGGTTAGGAGCAGTTATGATAACGACCTTATTAATAATATTATTCTTGATGCAAGTTATAAGTTTTTACTTCATTGCTCTATTAAATGCCAAGATTTCAAAGTTTAATGAAATGGAACGAAAACAACAACAAGTTTTATTGGATATTGAAGATTCTTTTAGTGCATATATTGCAGAAATTACAGACGAAAATAATCGACTTATACAGGAATTACAAAATACAGAAGTACCTCAAACTACATTTTCTAAAATGGTAGAAAATCCATCAACAAAGGAAGCTAGAGTATTTGAAACACCAACTTCTTTCGTCTCTAAGCAAATTGCAGCAAGTAGTTATATGAAATCTGCTCAAACAATAGCAAAAAAAGTACCGGAAACTATGAGAGAAAAAGTGTTATTTCACCATGAAGAAGGAAGAAATTCTGACGAAATAGCGAAAATTCTCCAAATAGGAAAGACTGAAGTTGAACTTTTCCTGAAATTTAAAGATTAAAATAGTTGAAAGTATAAAAATGATATGTTATATTAGAAAACGGTATGAATACACACGCAGTTCGGATGGATTTAGCAGGTGCTCTATTTATAGAGTAGCTAAAGAAAAATGATGAATGCGGAAGACTAAACCAAACCAGGAGGAAACAAATCATGTCAGTAATCTCAATGAAGCAATTATTAGAGGCTGGTGTACACTTCGGTCACCAAACTCGCCGTTGGAATCCAAAAATGAAAAAATACATTTTTGTTGAACGTAACGGAATCTACATCATCGATCTTCAAAAAACGGTGAAAAAATTAGAAGAAGCTTATGATTTCATGCGTCAAGTAGGTCAAGACGGTGGGAAAGTTCTTTTCGTAGGAACTAAAAAACAAGCTCAAGAAGCTATTAAAGAAGAAGCAGAACGTTCAGGTAACTACTATATCAACCAACGTTGGTTAGGTGGTACTTTAACTAACTTCGGTACTATTCAAAAACGTGTAGCTCGTCTTAAAGCTATTGAAAAAATGGAAGAAGACGGTACGTTTGAAGTACTTCCTAAAAAAGAAGTTGTTCAACTTAAAAAACAACACGAACGTCTTGTTAAATTCTTAGGCGGTATCCGTGATATGAAAGCTGTTCCAGATGTAATGTTCGTAGTAGATCCACGTAAAGAGCGTATTGCTGTTGCAGAAGCTCGCAAACTTAACATTCCATTAGTAGGAATTGTTGATACAAACTGTGATCCAGATGAAATCGACTATGTAATTCCTGCAAATGATGATGCAATTCGTGCAGTTAAATTATTAACAGCTAAAATGGCGGATGCATTACTAGAAGCAAGACAAGGTGAAGACGAAGAAGTAACTTCTGCTGAAGTTGCAGCTGAGTAAGACCTGAGTAATACAAATGTAATTAACAGGTGATAAGCGGCCAAACCTCTTATCACCTTTTTTTGAGAAAATGACATATTAATTGTTCTAGGAGGAATTTATAATGGCAGTTACAGCACAAATGGTTAAAGAATTGCGTGAAAAAACTGGTGCAGGTATGATGGACTGTAAAAAAGCATTAGTAGAATCAGACGGTAATTTAGAAGCAGCAATCGACTTTTTACGTGAAAAAGGTCTATCTTCTGCAGCTAAAAAAGCAGATCGTATCGCAGCGGAAGGTACTACTTTCATCCAAGTGGAAGGAAACAAAGCTGTATTATTAGAAATGAATGCTGAAACTGATTTTGTTTCTAAAAATGAATCTTTCCAACATTTAGTGAAGACTGTAGCATCTCATTTATTAGCTACAGAGCCAGCTTCAGTAGAAGAAGCACTACCTACAATTATAGAAGATGGATTAACAGTAGAAAACTTAATCTCTAACGCAGTTGCGAAAATTGGAGAAAAAATTACATTACGTCGTTTTGTAATTGAAAATAAAACAGATGCAGATGCATTTGGTCCATACCTACACATGGGAGGACGTATCGGAGTTCTTACAGTGATTGAAGGATCAACTGATGAGCAAGCGGCTAAAGATGTAGCAATGCATATTGCAGCCTTAAACCCTTCTTATATTTCACGCGATGAAGTTTCTGCTGAAGAAGTAGAACACGAACGCAAAATATTAACAGAACAAGCTCTAAACGAAGGAAAACCTGAAAATATCGTTGCTAAAATGGTAGAAGGTCGTCTTGGTAAATACTTTGAAGAAGTTTGTGTATTAGACCAATCATTCGTTAAAAATCCAGACCAAAAAGTAAAAACATTTGTTGAATCAACTGGTGGTAAACTAGTTTCATTCACACGCTATGCTGTTGGTGAAGGAATCGAAAAACGTGAAGACAACTTCGCTGAAGAAGTAATGAACCAAGTAAAAGGTAACTAATAAAAGAAAAGCGGCAGACACCGCCCTGCTGCGATCAGCGCTGGAAGAATTGCAATAAAGGCGTCCTTTGCCTTTATTTGCAAGTCTGAAGCGAATGAGCAGCTGGTGTCTGGAGCTAGACAAATAGAAAAGCGGCAGACACCGTTCGACTCGATAGTTCAGCGCTTTCTCCCGCGGAAGGCGTTATCTTGAAACGGAATTCGGTAGTCTTCACAATATGCGTCGTTGCTAGAAATAATATCAATAACAACCGGGGGACACGTAATTTGTGTTCCCTATTTTTCAAGATAGAGATGGAGGATACCTATGAGCAAACCACAATACGAAAGAATCGTTTTAAAATTGAGTGGCGAGGCGTTAGCTGGAGAACAAGGTTTCGGTTTATCTCCTGACATTATTAAATCTGTAGCCGAACAAGTGAAAGAAGTTGTAGATCTTGGAGTAGAGGTTGCGGTAGTTGTAGGTGGAGGAAATATATGGCGAGGTAAAGTAGGAAGCGAAATGGGCATGGATCGTGCTACAGCGGACTATATGGGTATGCTTGCTACAGTTATGAATTCACTAGCTCTACAAGATTCTCTTGAAAAAGCGGGTGTCGAAACACGTGTTCAGACATCTATCGAGATGCGACAAGTCGCAGAGCCTTACATACGTAGAAGAGCCATTCGTCATTTAGAAAAAAAACGAGTAGTTATTTTTGCAGCGGGAACAGGTAATCCATACTTCTCTACTGACACAACTGCAGCTTTAAGAGCAGCTGAGATAGAAGCAGATGTTATATTAATGGCCAAAAATAATGTAGATGGTGTTTACTCTGCTGATCCTAAAACGGATAGTACGGCAGTGAAATATGATACACTATCATTTATCGAAGTAATACAACAAGGACTCCAAGTAATGGATTCTACAGCATCTACTTTATGTATGGACAATGATATAGAGCTTATTGTATTTTCGATTATGGAAAAAGGAAATATTAAAAAGGCTGTGCTCGGGGAAACCATAGGGACAGTCGTTAGGAGGAATTCTTAATGCCGAAAAAAGTGATAGAGCAAACAAGTGATAAAATGACTAAAACAATATCAGTTTTTAGTAGAGAATTATCTACTATCCGTGCTGGGCGTGCTAGTGCTTCCCTACTTGACAAAATTACAGTAGATTATTATGGAGCTCCAACCCCTATCAATCAAATGGCTGGTATTTCTATACCAGAAGCTCGCTTATTAACAATCCTTCCTTATGATAAAACTATTTTAGGAGATATTGAAAAAGCGATCATGAAATCAGATTTAGGTATTACTCCTACTAATGATGGAACACTAATTCGTATTGCAATTCCAGCATTAACGGAAGAGCGTCGTAAAGAATTAGTAAAACTAGTAAAAAAAGAAGCAGAAGAAGCAAAAGTAAATGTTCGTAACGTTCGTCGTGACGGTAATGATGATTTGAAAAAACTTGAAAAATCTGGTGGGATTACAGAAGACGAGTTAAGAAATTATACAGAAGAAATTCAAAAACTTACAGATGCTAACATTGAAAAAATTGATGCAATTACTAAAGATAAAGAAAAAGAAATTTTAGAAGTTTAACCCTTATGAAGATGTAGTGAAGGTTAATGCTTTAATAAATACCAAAGTCTTCTTCAAATGATTTGTCTAGGTTAAGTATTTCTGAACTTTTATTTAAAAAAGGCGTCCTTTGAAAGGGACGTCTTTTTATATATGGGTTTATTTGTTATGATAGGGATAGACGTTCGACTTGGTAGATTGGGGGGTTCTAAATGTTTAATAAACTAATTCGTAAAAATGAGAAAAAGATCAATATTCATTTAGATGAACGTAAAGAAAATGCCCAAAAGGAACAGTTACCTAGCCATATTGCAATTATTATGGATGGGAACGGTAGATGGGCTAAAAAGAGGTCACTTCCCCGTATTGCTGGTCATCACGAAGGTATGAAGACTGTAAAAAAAATTACTCTATTTGCAAATGAAGTCGGGATAGATACGTTAACCTTGTACGCTTTTTCCACAGAAAATTGGAAACGTCCAAAAATGGAAGTCGAGTTTTTAATGCGACTACCCGAAGAATTTTTAGGGACATATTTACCGGAGTTAATTGAACAAAATGTTCAAGTACGAATGATGGGAAATCATGATATGCTGCCAGAGCATACAAAAAGAGCTATTTATAAAGCGATGGATGAAACTGCCCAAAATGATGGACTGATTCTTAACTTTGCCATGAATTATGGAAGTAGAGATGAAATTGTACAGGCAGTCAAACGTATTGCAAAACAAATCGAGCAAAAAGAGATTTTAGAGGATGAAATTACAGAAGAATTGCTGACCAATAATTTAATGACCAAAGACTTATCGGAACCAGATCTTCTCATTCGAACAAGTGGTGAAGTTCGACTGAGTAACTTTATGCTTTGGCAGCTTGCTTACACGGAGTTTTGGTTTACAGATACGCTTTGGCCAGACTTTGATGAAGCATGCTTATTAGAAGCTATTGAAAGTTATCAAAAAAGGAATAGAAGATATGGTGGACTTAAGGGGGAAGAAGTAAATTGAAACAGCGGATAATAACAGGTGCTATTGCTTTGGCACTATTTCTCCCAATTGTTTTGTTGGGAGGACCTGTTTTCACTATATTAGTATACATAATTGCAGCAGTAGGATTATATGAAATGCTTCGCATGAAGCACTTAAGTTTATTTTCATTCGCCAGTTTAGTTTCGTATCTACTCCTGTTTCTATTGTTATTGCCATCATCATTTACAGATGATATTTTGCATTATACAGGGCACACGAAATTAGAGTGGGTGTTTGTTGGAGTATTTTTAGTATTAATCTATACAGTATTGGTGAAAAATCGTTTCACTTTTGATGATGCAGCTTTTGTCATTTTAAGTACACTATATGTTGGTATTGGTTTTTACTATTTTATTGAAACAAGAAATGAAGGTTTAGCATACGTTATTTTTGCATTGCTGATCGTATGGACAACAGATTCTGGAGCTTATTTTACCGGACGAAAAATTGGGAAAAGAAAATTATGGCCTGATATCTCTCCAAATAAAACAGTAGAAGGTTTTGTTGGAGGCATTATTTGGGCATTAATCACTGCTTTCATTATTCAATGGATAAGCCCGCTTACTTCATCGATGCTTGTATTAATAGGAATTACAATTATTTCTTCTATTTTTGGACAACTAGGTGACTTAGTAGAATCAGCGATAAAAAGACATTATAATGTGAAAGACTCTGGTAAATTATTGCCAGGTCATGGTGGAATTTTAGATCGATTTGACAGTATTTTATTTGTCTTACCGCTTCTTCACTTTTTACATTTTATCTAAGGAGACGACATTATTTCATGGTTAAAAAAATAAGTTTATTAGGTGCAACTGGTTCTATCGGGATACAAACACTGGATATAATAAAAGAGCATCCAGATAAGTTTCAACTAGTAGCATTTTCAGCGGGAAAAAATATAGAAATTACGAAGCAAATAATTCGAGATTTTTCAGTTCCTCTAGTTTCTGTGTTATTTGAAGAGGATGCAGTTCTGTTAAGGAAAGAATTTCCACGAACAGAACTAGTATTTGGTGATCAAGGATTAGTACAAGTTGCTGCTCATGCAAATGCAGATGTTTTAGTGAATGCTGTACTTGGAAGTGTAGGATTAAGACCAACATTAGAAGCTATTAAAAAAGGAATAACAATTGCAATTGCGAACAAAGAAACATTAGTAACTGCTGGACACTTAATAATGAATGCAGCTAAGCAATATAATGTACCAATACTGCCGGTCGACAGCGAACATTCAGCCTTGTTTCAAGCGATGAACGGAGAAAAACGTTCTGAAATTGAAAAGCTCATCATTACTGCTTCAGGTGGAAGCTTTAGAGACTTTACTCGGGAAGAGCTTAAAAATGTAACGGTAAAAGATGCACTGAATCATCCTAACTGGTCTATGGGGTCGAAAATAACAATTGATTCAGCCACAATGATGAACAAAGGCTTAGAAGTTATTGAGGCGCGAGTATTATTTGATATTCCTTATGATGATATAGAAGTGTTACTTCATCGAGAGAGTATTATACATTCATTAGTTGAATTCCAAGATACTAGTGTTATTGCTCAATTAGGAACGCCAGATATGCGTGTACCTATCCAATATGCATTGTCTTATCCGGAGAGATTGACAAGAGAGTCAGCTCCACGACTTAATTTAGCTCAAATAGGTAAGTTACATTTTGAAGAGATGGATTACACACGTTATCATGCTTTGAAATTAGCTATTGATGCAGGACGAGCAGGCGGAACTATGACAACGGTCCTAAATGCTGCAAACGAGGCTGCTGTATCCTTGTTTTTACAAGAAAAAATTGGTTTCTTAACAATTGATGAGCTAATCGAACGAGCTATGGATGAGCATACGATTCTTTCAAATCCAGATTTAGAAACTATTCTTCATGTAGATGCAAAAACAAGAAAATCTATTGAGAACATGGTAAAATGAAGAGATGTGAAAGTAAAAGCATAAACAGCTAGAAACTAAAGGTGGGATATAGTGGAGACAGCCATTGCGTTTATAATTATATTTGGAAGTATTGTATTTTTCCATGAACTCGGGCATTTTATCTTTGCAAAACAAGCTGGAATCATGGTGCGTGAGTTTGCAATAGGTATGGGACCGAAAATCTTTGGATATACAAAAGGTGAGACTCTTTATACACTACGATTATTGCCTATCGGTGGATATGTTCGTATGGCAGGAGAAGATATGGACTCCGTTGAGCTTCAGCCGGGCTTTCGATTAGGAATCCGTTTAAATGATCAAGACGAAATTGATCAGATTTTATTAAATCAAAATAAGCATTATCCTGATATGTTGTTTTTAGAAGTAGAAAAATCTGATTTAACCGATAAAATGTTTATCGAGGGATACAATGAAGAAGAAAAGTTAGTAAGGTACAATGTAGCACGAAATGCTGTCATTAATGAAAAAGGCAGTGAAACAATCATTGCACCAGCCGATCGTCAATTCGGATCCAAAACAGTTGGTCAGCGATCACTAACTATTTTTGCAGGACCCCTTTTTAACTTTATCCTATCGTTTTTCATTTTCTTAGCGCTTGGGTTGTTTCAAGGAGTACCAACATATGAACCTGTCATAACAACAGTTGTGAAAGACAGTCCTGCTGCTCAAGCGGGCATGCAAGATGGCGATTTGGTAACTAAAATAGATGGATCTTCCATTACGACATGGGACGAATTATCAGAAAAAGTGAAAGTAAGTTCAAATGAACTGATGGAATTTACAGTAGAACGTGATGGACAAGAAGTTAATCTGTCTATGACACCCCAAGAAGTTGTAGCTGGAAAAGAAAAAGTTGGACAAATTGGTGTACAATACACTAGTCCAATGGAAAAAAATCCTGCCAAGGCGGTTGTCTTTGGAGCAGAGCAAACATATGAATGGACTAAACGTATATTTACTATACTTGGCACATTAATTACTGGTAATTTCTCTATAGATGATTTATCAGGTCCTGTTGGAATATATAAAGCGACTGAAGAAGTAGCGCAATATGGTGTATTCAATTTAATGCATTGGGCTGCAATACTAAGTATAAATCTTGGTATTATGAACCTGTTACCATTACCAGCATTAGATGGTGGTAGACTATTATTCTTCTTGTTTGAAGCTTTACGAGGAAAACCGGTAGATAAACAAAAAGAAGGTATGGTCCACTTTATCGGTATTATGCTATTGATGGTACTAATGGTTGTCGTTACATGGAATGATATACAACGATTTTTCTTCAATGGGTAAAAAAATTTTAAGGGGGGAAGTTCAATCATCTGAACTTCCTTTCTTTTACTGTGTATATAAAAGCACAAACATCTATTACACCCCAGACTAGCGCTGGAGCTAGACAGATCAGGGAGGGATACAAACTATGGACGACGGTAAAATGAGGATGCATTTGTTATTGCAGCAACTGGAGTTAACAGAGGATTCCTTCGTAAAGCATTTTGAACATGCATCCATCGATCGATTCACTGTACATAAAAAAAATAGACAATGGGCTTTTCAAATTCAACTACAGGCCGTATTACCAATAGATGTATTTACGATTTTTCAAACAAGGTTAATAGAAAAGTTTTCTGGTATAGCGAATATCTTACTCACTATTCAAAGTGAAGGAAAAGACGTATCGCAGGAGCTTATCAATCAATATTGGCCATTAGTTCTGAAAGAATTAAGTGACATGGCACCACCTTTAAAAGACCGCTTATTAAAACAACAGCCCGAATGGAACGGTCAGATGATTCATTTAACCTGTGGGCAGGAAATTGAATTGCGAACGTTTAAAAAGAAATATATCGAACAATTGTCAGATGTATATGTAGGGTTTGGATTTCCAAAAATAGCATTCGACTTCCGTTTAGTTGAAGATACAGAAGCAATAGCACAAGCGCAGTTAGAATTTCTTGAACAACGTCGTTTAGAGGAAGAAATGTTAGGTCAAAAAGCGTTAGAAGATATGCAAAAACGTGATCAAAATAGAACAGAGAATGGCAATCAGAATACAGACGGTCCTTTCCAACTAGGAGTGCCTCTTAAAAAAGATGAGCCAATTATTGACATAAAATCGATTCAAGATGAGGAACGCAGAGTAACGATCGAAGGTTTTGTATTCGACGTCGAAGTCAAAGAGTTGCGAAGTGGTCGTTCTCTTCTGACTGCAAAAGTTACTGACTATACAGATTCTATTTTAGTGAAGATGTTCTCTAGAGATAAAGAAGATGCCCAAATGATGGAACGACTACAAAAGGGAATGTGGATAAAGGTAAGAGGTTCCGTGCAAAACGATACTTTTGTACGAGATTTAATCATTATGGCACAAGATATGAATGAGATAAATCCGGCGGTACGAATCGATACAGCGAAAGAAAAACGTGTAGAGTTACATCTACATACACCGATGAGTCAAATGGATGCTGTTTCCTCTGTATCCTCACTTGTATCACAAGCAGCGAAATGGGGACATAAAGCTATAGCTATTACAGATCATGCGAATCTACAATCATTTCCTGAAGCATATGCTGCTGGGAAAAAGAATGGTATTAAAATTCTATATGGATTAGAAGCAAATCTTGTACATGACGGTGTTCCTATTGCTTATGATGAACAGCATACTGCATTAGAGGATGCTGTATATGTTGTATTTGATGTTGAAACTACAGGCTTATCTGCTACTTACGATAAAATAATTGAGTTGGCAGCTGTAAAAATGCAAAATGGTAATATTATCGATAAATTTGAACGATTTGTTAATCCGCATCACGTTCTTTCCGCTACTACGATCGAGTTAACTGGAATTACAGATGACATGGTTCAAAATGCACCTGAAATAGAACAGGTTATAAAGGACTTTTATGAATTTATAGGCGATGGCATACTTGTTGCTCATAATGCATCTTTTGATATGGGCTTTCTATATGAAGGTTATCGGAGAACAGGAATAGATTATTTCAGTCATCCGGTTATAGACACATTAGAGCTAGCTAGGTTCTTACATCCAGAGATGAAGTCCCATCGACTTGGTACTCTAACTAAAAAGTTCAATATTGAGTTAACACAAGCACATAGAGCGATATTTGACTGTGAGGCAACAGGATATTTACTACAACATTTGTTAAAAGAAGCTGAGGAACATAAGATAGAGTTTCTAGATGACTTTAACAAGCATATTGGACAAGGGGATTCATATAAACGAGCTCGACCAACTCATTGCACAATCTTAGCTAAAAATGAGGTAGGTTTAAAAAACTTGTTCAAATTAGTATCACTTGCTCATACAACTACTTTCTATCGTGTACCTAGAATAAAAAGGTCAGTGTTGCAAAAACATAGAGAAGGGCTGATCATTGGTTCAGGGTGTGATAAGGGAGAGGTTTTTGAGGGACTAATGCAAAAACCATTAGAGCAAGTGGAGGAAATTGCACAGTTTTATGATTACTTAGAAATACATCCTAAAGAAGTATATTCTCATTTAATCGAGGCAGAACTAGTTAGAGACGAATGGAACTTAGAAGATATCATCCGTAAAATGCTCAAACTAGGTAAAAAATTGAATTTACCAGTTGTAGCAACCGGCAATGTACATTACTTGCATGAAAATGATGCTATTTTTAGAAAAATACTTGTAAACTCACAAGGCGGAGCTAATCCGTTAAATCGTAACGGGCTACCAAAAGTACATTTTCGCACAACTAATGAAATGTTAGATGCCTTTGCCTTTCTTGGAGAAGACCTAGCAAAAGAGATTGTTGTCACTAATCCTCAAAAAATAGCCGATTCTCTTGAAGACATAAAACCGATTAAAGATGATTTATATACCCCAAAGATTGAGGGAGCAGATGAGGAAGTTAGATCTCTTACTTATTCCAAAGCAAAAGAAATTTATGGGGAAGTACTACCAGAGATAGTAGAAGCACGAATTGAGAAGGAATTAACATCTATTATTGGTCATGGTTTTGCGGTAATTTATTTGATTTCACATAAATTAGTGAAAAAATCTCTAGATGATGGCTATTTAGTTGGATCCAGGGGATCGGTAGGTTCTTCTCTTGTAGCTACAATGACAGAAATTACGGAAGTAAATCCACTACCGCCGCATTATGTATGTCCAAGTTGTCAGCATTCAGAGTTTTTCCAAGACGGATCGGTTGGGTCTGGGTTCGACTTACCTAACAAAAATTGTATTAACTGCGATACACCTTATGTAAAAGAGGGGCAAGATATCCCGTTTGAGACTTTCCTTGGATTCAAAGGAGATAAAGTTCCAGATATAGATTTAAACTTTAGTGGTGAATATCAGCCTATTGCACATAATTACACCAAGGAATTATTCGGAGAGGACTATGTGTTTCGTGCTGGTACAATCGGAACGGTGGCTGAAAAAACAGCTTATGGATATGTCAGGGGCTATATGAACGATAATAATTTGGCTCTTCGTGGTGCCGAAATTGATCGTTTAGTTCAAGGGTGTTCTGGTGTTAAGCGTTCAACTGGTCAACATCCAGGTGGAATCATTGTTGTTCCTGATTATATGGATATATATGACTTTACCCCGATTCAGTTTCCGGCCGATGCGCAGGATTCTGAATGGAAAACAACTCATTTTGATTTTCATTCCATTCATGATAATTTGCTAAAACTTGATATTCTGGGACACGATGATCCTACTGTTATTCGTATGCTTCAAGACTTATCGGGAATTGATCCTAAGACAATTCCTACAGATGATCCAGAAGTGATGAAAATATTTAGTGGAACAGCATCATTAGGTGTTACTGAAGAACAAATTGATTGTAAAACAGGGACACTTGGAATCCCTGAGTTTGGAACGCGCTTTGTAAGACAAATGCTAGAAGAAACGAAACCTTCTACTTTCTCTGAGCTTGTCCAAATATCCGGTTTATCACATGGGACAGATGTATGGCTTGGAAATGCTCAAGAGTTGATCCAAGCTGGTACTTGCCAGCTTTCTGATGTAATCGGATGTCGTGATGATATTATGGTTTACCTAATCTATCAAGGGTTAGATCCTTCCTTAGCATTTAAAATTATGGAGTCAGTTCGGAAAGGGAAAGGGCTAACTCCAGAATTTGAAGCAGAGATGAAAAAACAAGGGGTAGCTAATTGGTATATTGAATCCTGTAAAAAGATCAAATACATGTTCCCGAAAGCACATGCTGCTGCCTATGTATTAATGGCAGTTCGTATTGCATACTTTAAGGTGCATTACCCCATAATATATTATGCGGCATATCTTACTGTAAGAGCTTCTGACTTTGATTTGATCTCAATGGTCAACGGATCTCAAACAATTCGAGCAAAACTAGATGAGATTAATGCAAAGGGCCTTGAAGCATCTCCAAAAGAAAAAAACTTATTAACAGTATTAGAAATTGCATTGGAAATGACAGAACGAGGCATTAAAATTCAAAAAGTTGATCTATACAAATCACATGCAAATGAATTTATTATAGAAGGAAATACATTAATTCCTCCTTTTGATTCGATACCAGGATTAGGTACAAATGTTGCTTTTCAAATTGCTAAAGCACGAATTGATGGTGAATTTTTATCCAAGGAAGATCTTCAACAAAGAGGTAAAGTATCCAAGACAATCATCGAATATATGGATGCGATGGGCTGTCTAGAAGGTCTGCCAGATGCCAATCAGCTTTCATTGTTTTAGGAGGTAATTTGCAAGGCACCATGATGTATGGTAATATAAAACTACCAATGTTTCATAGTTCTGTGACGAAAGAGTGGGATTTCCCGCTCTTTTCTGTTGTTATATAGAAAATCATTGTTGTGTAGGAGGCTTATATGAGTAATATTATTAGTAAAATTGAAGAGCTTGTATCGCCTATTTTACAAGAGTTAAATTTAGATCTTGTAGATATAGAATATGTAAAAGAAGGTCGAGATTGGTTTTTACGTATTTATATTGATACTCCAAATGGCGGCATTGATATTGAACAATGTGCTCAAGTTAGTGAAAAACTAAGTGAAAAGTTAGATGTAGAAGATCCAATATCAGAAAATTACTTTTTAGAGGTTTCTTCTCCTGGAGCAGAACGACCTTTGAAAAAGGATTCGGATTTCACGAATGCGATTGGTAAGCATGTTTTTATCAAAACATACGAGCCAGTGAACGGAGCTAAGGAATTTGAAGGAACATTACTTTCTTATTCAATAGAAGAAGGCGCATTAATTGAAGTACGTGTGAAAACAAGAAGAGTAAAAATTCAAATTGAAAAAGAGAAAATTGCGCTTGCCCGTTTAGCAATTGATTTCTCTGCATAACGTATATGGAGGAGTGAAAGCAGTGAGTAGTGAATTTTTAGATGCGTTAACTGCGCTCGAACAACAAAAGGGAATTTCAAGAGATGTTTTAATAGAAGCAATAGAAGCTGCTTTAGTAACTGCCTATAAAAGAAATTTTAACCAAGCCCAAAATGTTCGTGTCGATATTAACCTAGCTACTGGTACTATGCTTGTTTATTCAAGAAAAGATGTAGTAGAAGAAGTAGCAGACGACCGTCAGCAAATATCCTTAGAGGATGCTCAAGTTATAAATCCACACTATGCGATTGGTGATGTAGTTGAAGAGGAAGTTACACCACGTAATTTCGGGCGTATTGCAGCTCAAACGGCGAAGCAAGTTGTTACTCAACGTGTACGTGAAGCTGAACGTGGTCTTATCTACGAAGAATATGTGGATCGTGAAGATGATATTGTAAATGGTATTGTAGAACGATTAGATGCTCGTAATATTTACGTGGGATTAGGAAAAGTTGAGGCTGTATTACCAGCAAATGAACAAATCCAAACAGAGACATTCCGTCCACATGAACGTATTAAAGTGTATATTACGAAAGTAGAACGTACTACTCGTGGACCACAAGTATTTGTTTCTAGAACTCACCCTGGCTTACTTCGTCGTTTGTTTGAAATGGAAGTTCCAGAAATCTTTGAAGGTATTGTAGAGATTAAGTCTATTGCTCGTGAAGCAGGTGACCGCTCGAAGATTTCCGTTTTTGCACATAATGACGAAATTGATCCAGTTGGTTCATGTGTTGGTGCAAAGGGTGCTCGAGTACAAACAATTGTTAACGAGTTAAGTGGAGAGAAAATTGACATAGTTGAATGGTCTGAAGATCCAGTAGTGTTTGTTGCAAATGCGCTTAGTCCTTCTAAAGTAATCGACGTTCAAGTAAATGAAGATGAAAAATCTACAACGGTAGTAGTACCAGATTATCAGTTGTCACTTGCAATTGGTAAGAGAGGTCAAAATGCTCGTCTTGCAGCAAAACTGACTGGCTGGAAAATCGATATTAAGAGCGAAACCGATGCAAGAGAACTTGGAATTTATCCAAATGAAAATTCTCCACAGCTTATCGTAGAAAAAATGGATGAAGAAGAATTGGATGATTTCGATTTTTATAAAGAAGAACAATAAGCAAGGATGGTGATTTAAAATGGCGGTTCAAAAGAAAATACCGTTACGTAAATGTGTTGCTACTGGTGAAATGTTTCCGAAAAAAGAAATGATTCGTATAGTCCGTTCGAAAGAAGGAGAAGTTTCCGTAGACCTAACAGGTAAAAAATCTGGTCGTGGCGCTTATGTATCCAAATCTATCGAAGCGGTAAACCAAGCGAAAAAGAAAAATTCACTAGGCACTCATTTAGAAGCACCAATTCCAAATGAAGTATATGACCAGTTAATCGTTGTTATTGAAAGAGATAAACTCAAATGAAAATAGAAGAACAGATATCTAATCTTTTAGGTTTAGCGACTCGAGCAAGAAAAACAATAACTGGTGAAGAATTAGTTGTAAAAGAAATAAGAAGCCAAAAGGCAAAACTAGTTGTTTTATCAAATGACGCTTCTAAAAATACAGCAAAAAAAATTAATGATAAATGTGCATCTTTTAACGTTGAGCTGCATGTCTTTGGAGACCGGCACGATCTCGGACATGCGACGGGAAAAGAGGCCAGGGTGGCAATAGCCATTATGGATGACGGTTTCGCTAAAAAACTGTCCGGCCTTCTCAACGAATATAACCGGGGGTGAGCTAATGACTAAAATCAGAGTTCATGAATATGCGAGACAAATAGATAAATCGAGTAAAGAAGTTATTGAGCAATTAGGAAAGATGAATATTCAAGTGACGAATCATATGTCTACACTTGAAGGAGAAACTATCTCTAAACTAGATGGTATTTATAAAAATTCTTCACAATCAAATACTAAACCTGCTTCAACATCTTCAAAACCTGCACAACAGACTCAATCAAGACCATCAAACTCAAACCAAGGTCAACAAAGACCAACATCTGGCGGGCAATCAAGACCGTCTAACCAAGGTCAACAAAGACCAACATCTGGTGGACAATCAAGACCGTCTAACCAAGGCCAACAAAGACCGGCATCTGGCGGACAGTCAAGACCGTCTAACCAAGGTCAACAAAGACCAACATCTGGCGGACAATCAAGACCGTCTAACCAAACGAATACAAATGCTGCAGCTTCAGGAAGTAATACGCAATCTAGCAGCACGCAAGGAACAAATAACCAACCTAAAAAGACGTTTACAAATAACAAAGCTCCAGCGGGTGCTTATCGTCCAGGTGGTCAAAATCGTCCAGGTGGCAATAGACCGGGTCAAAAATTCCAAAAACGTAGAAAAGGTCCTACTACACCAGTTCAACCACCAGTACCAAGAAAAGAACGTGAACTTCCAGCGAAGATTACGTTTACCGATTCTTTAACTGTTCTTGAACTTTCGAAAAAAATTGGTCGTGAACCAGCAGAAATTATCAAAAAATTATTCCTACTTGGCGTAATGGCAACAATAAACCAAGTATTAGATAAGGATGCAATTGAACTTATTTGTGCAGACTATGGTGTAGAAGTTGAAGAAGAAATCCGTATCGACATTACTGATTTAGAAGTTCACTTCGATCCAACTCCAGAAGACAGCACTAATCAATCAGAGCGTCCACCAGTTGTTACAATTATGGGTCACGTCGATCATGGTAAAACAACACTTCTTGACTCAATTCGTCATACAAAAGTAACTGCAGGAGAAGCCGGTGGTATTACTCAACATATCGGTGCTTATATGATTGAAGACAACGACAAGAAAATTACATTCCTAGATACACCAGGACATGCTGCATTTACGACAATGCGTGCACGTGGTGCAAAAATTACGGATATCACGATTCTTGTAGTTGCAGCTGATGATGGTGTTATGCCTCAAACAGTAGAAGCTATTAACCATGCGAAAGCAGCTGAAGTGCCAATTATCGTAGCAGTAAATAAAATGGATAAACCATCTGCCAATCCTGACCGTGTAATGCAAGAGTTAACAGAGCATGGCTTAGTTCCTGAAGCATGGGGTGGAGATACTATCTTCGTACCAATCTCAGCACTAAAAGGAGAAGGAATCGACAACTTGTTAGAAATGGTTTTACTTGTTTCAGAAGTTGGAGAGTTAAGAGCAAATCCAAAACGTCTTGCTTTAGGAACTGTAATTGAAGCTCAACTTGACAAAGGTCGTGGTTCTGTTGCTACATTACTAGTTCAAGATGGTACATTAAAAGTTGGAGACCCTATCGTTGTTGGTCATGCATTCGGACGCGTAAGAGCAATGGTTAATGATCTTGGTCGCCGTGTGAAAGAGGCAGGACCATCTACTCCAGTTGAAATAACTGGTCTAAACGAAGTGCCACAAGCTGGAGACCGCTTTGTAGTATTCGAAGATGAAAAAACAGCTCGACAAGTTGGAGAGTCTCGTGCATCAGAAGCACAAGTTACTCAACGCTCAGAAAAAACTCGTGTAACATTAGACAATTTATTTGATCAAATGAAACAAGGGGAAATGAAAGAGCTTAACTTAATCGTTAAAGCAGACGTACAAGGAACTGTTGAAGCGATGGCTGCTTCCCTTATGAAGATAGATGTAGAAGGTGTTAACGTTCGCATAATTCATACTGGAGCTGGAGCAATTACAGAATCAGATATTAGTTTGGCAGCTGCATCGAATGCAATTGTTATCGGATTTAACGTTCGTCCGGATACAAATGCAAAACGTATGGCCGACCAAGAAGGCGTAGATATTCGTTTACACCGTATTATTTATAAAGTAATCGAAGAAATTGAATTTGCAATGAAGGGGCTACTTGACCCTGAGTTCCAAGAGAAAATTATCGGTCAAGCCGAAATTCGTGAAACTTTCAAAGTATCTAAAGTTGGTACGATTGCTGGTTCTTACGTAACGGAAGGTAAAATTTCTAGAGATAGTGGTGTACGTGTTATTCGTGAAGGAATTGTTATTTTCGAAGGCGAACTAGATACGCTAAAACGCTTTAAAGATGATGCTAAAGAAGTTGCTAAAGGATATGAGTGTGGTATCACGATTAAAAACTTCAATGATATCAAAGAAGGCGATATCGTGGAAGCTTATATCATGGAAGAAATTAAACGCTAATGATTGTCTATGCAGACTGTGAATTTCTCATTCCTACTGCACATTCTTTAAAAGAAAAACGAGCTGTTCTTCAAAGAATGCTCACAAGAACAAAACAAAAGTATAATGTTTCTATTTCAGAATTAGATCATCAGGATACATGGCAGCGTACTAGCATTGGAATCGTTGCAATTGCTTCTCAAAAAGATGCGGCCGAACGAGAGCTAATGAACGCAATCCGATTTCTTGAATCTAATCCTGAATGGGAATGTATTAATATAAGTAAAGAATACTTATAAAAGAAAATGAGGTGTAGCGATCATGTCAATGCGTGCTAACCGAGTTGCTGAGCAAATGAAAAAAGAATTGGGCGAAATTATCGGACGAAAGTTAAAGGACCCACGTATCGGTTTTGTCACTATCACAGATGTAGCTGTTACTGGTGATTTACAACAAGCGACCATTTATGTTACGGTGCTTGATGGAAACCGCGCGGATACTTTAAGAGCTTTAGAACAAGCTAAAGGATTTATTCGTTCTGAAATAGGTCAACGTATTCGCTTACGTATAACGCCTGAACTAATCTTTGAATATGATGAATCTGCAGCATATGGTAATCGTATAGATGATTTATTAAGACAAATTAATAAGCCATCTGAGTAATAAAAACTAAGAAGTCTGCTTTGTTATTAAAGCAGACTTCTTTGTTATATATACAAGGGGTGAACTGGATGTACGAAGGAATATTGCCTTTATGGAAAGAAAAAGGAATGACCTCACACGATTGTGTTTTTAAACTTAGAAAAATATTGAAGATGAAAAGAATTGGCCATACAGGAACATTGGATCCAAGTGTGGAAGGAGTTTTACCTATTTGTTTAGGGCAGGCTACAAAAGTGTCAGAATATATAATGGATCAAGGGAAGACGTATATAGCTACTATTTCTATTGGTACATCAACAACTACTGAAGATGCAGACGGTGACATCGTTGTAAATGACATAACTCCTAAGTCTTTTTCTCGTGAACAAATTTTAGAAGTATTAGCGAAACTGACTGGGAAGATTACTCAAATTCCCCCGATGTATTCTGCAGTAAAAGTGAATGGAAAAAAACTATATGAATACGCTCGTGAAGGAAAAGAAGTAGAACGCCCAAGTAGGAAAGTGATGATTCACAATATAAGATTATTGGATGAAGCCCCTATTTTTTCAGGACAAGAAGTTACGTTCAACATTGAAGTCGACTGTGGAAAAGGTACCTATATTCGTACCCTTGCTGTTCAAATCGGTGAATTACTGGGATATCCAGCACATATGTCATCTCTAGTAAGAACCGCTTCTGGAAGCTTTTCTAAAGATCAGTGTCTCACTTTAAGTGAGGTGCAAACTGCTGTGGATGAAGGTTCATTATCTGTAACATTACTTCCCTTAAAAGATGCATTAGCGACTTGGCCAACAGTTGAAGTCAATGATGATAACAACAAAAGTATAACTAATGGACAAGTAGTAGAAATTCATCCGTTATTATCTGAAAACGAAAAAATAGTTTTCGAACTGTTGGAAAATCCGATAGCAGTTTATATTAAACATCCGACGAAAAGTGGTATGATGAAACCAGAAAAAATGTTTTCATCTGAAAAAGGAGATTAATATGGACGTATATCACTTATCCTATCCAAACCATTTATTTAAAAATGATAAAAATGAAGCTTACTCTTTAGCGATTGGTTTTTTCGACGGAGTGCATAAAGGGCATCAAGCAGTCATTCAGGAAGCCCTCGATAAAGGGAAAGAGAAGAATATCAAAACAGCTGTGATGACATTTGATCCGCATCCTTCATTAGTACTTGGTGGCAGAAAAGAGAAAGTATTTTATATTACACCTATTCAAGAAAAAACAGATATATTGCAAAGCTTAGGGGTAGATGCAGTTTTTGTTGTTCGGTTTACTTCCGATTTTGCAAAGTTAACACCCGAAAAGTTTATAGAATTCTTTATAAACGGGACGAATGTCAAACACGTTACAGCCGGCTTTGACTTTACATTTGGAGCTTTTGGTAAAGGTACAATGAAAGATATGGAGATTCTTTCTGAAGGGAAATATTCTGTATCAGTCGTAGAGAAAAAACAGCTCGTGGACGAGAAGATTAGCTCAACTAGAATAAGAGCTGAGCTAACGGCGGGTAATATGGAGCAAGTCAGAGAATTATTAGGCCGACCTTTCAAGTTAACAGGAGTTGTGATCCATGGTGACAAAAGAGGGAGAACTATAAACTTTCCAACGGCGAATGTTGAACCGACCGAAGGACAATTTACACCAGCAACTGGCGTGTACGCAGTTAAAATACGCGTTCAGGAGACTTGGCATGAGGGAGTATGTAATGTAGGTTACAAACCAACATTTAATAATCCCGATGAGAAAAGACTTTCTATTGAAGTACATATTATTGATTTTGATCAATCCATCTATGGTGAGGAAGTAACGGTCCATTGGTATAAGCGAATTAGATCGGAACAAAAGTTCAATGGAATTGACGAGTTAAAAGAACAAATTGGAAAAGACAAGCAAGTTGCCATCGAGTTTTTTAAAAATGAAAATGAATAATTATAGATGGCTACCGAAGGTTATTTTCGGTAGCTTTTTTAAAAAATAGAAAAGTATATAAGTATCATGTGAATACTTGTTTCATGGGATTTAAAAAGAATGAAAAATACTAATGATTTTCGCTTCAGGCGGACGCTTTCCGCGGGCTTGGCTTCAGCCTCCTCGTTCGCTGCGCTCCTGCGGGGTCTTCAGCTCAAGTTATGATATGAACCCCAAAAGTTGTACTCTTATTATGCCGCTTTTTCATAGTTTAAGCGATACTCAATGGGGCTCATCCCATTGAGTTTTTGTTTGATGCGTAGCGTATTGTAATATTCAATATAGGTTTCTATTTCTTGCGTCGCTTCTTCTAAAGAGCGAAATGAATTTCGATAGATACATTCATTTTTTAAAATACCAAAAAAACCTTCCATTAAGGCATTATCTAAACAGTTTCCTTTGCGTGACATACTTTGTGACATGTTATAAGGTTTTATCAACTGTTGAAAACGCGGGATTTGATACAGCCAGCCTTGATCCGAATGGATCAATACTTGATCTTGAAGAGATAAATTTGCCCGTTTGATCGCATTTCCAAAAGAATCTTGTATTAGGCCAAAGTTCGGGTTTTGTGTAATAGAATAACCGACAATCTCCCGGTTAAACACATCTAAAAAGGCGGATAAATAAAGTTTATTGCCGGCTACTTTAAATTCTGTTACATCTGTTAGCCATACTTGATTTGGTTTTTCTGTCTCGAAATGACGATTGATTTTATTATTCGCAATCTGACCAACCTCGCCACGGTACGAACGATATTTCTTTGCCTTTTGAACACCATGTAAACCAAGGTCATTCATTAAACGGCGTACCGTTTTATGATTAATAAAAAATCCTTCTTTGCGTAAGGCTAAAACAATTCGACGATACCCGTACAACTCTTTGTGTTGGTAGAATATACGTTCAATCGCTTCTTTTATCGTTGCGTATTTATCTGCCTTCTCTAAGTTCTTCTTATGATAATAGTAAGTTGCTTTTTTTACTTCAGAAACATGTAATAAAATTTGTAGAGGAAATTCATGCCTTAATTCATCAATCACTCTTACTTTCTCTTTGGTTGGGACTTCTTTTTTTCTTGAACTAAGGCATCTAACTTTTTTAAATAAGCATTCTCTGCTCTTAAGTATTCAAGTTCTTCTTGTAATTTTCCGATGTCTGTCATACCTTGTTTCGGCTGCTTTTTCTTCATATCACGACGCTCCCTTTTCAAATAATAGAGCGTCCATTCCTCTTCTGACATGTATTGATGCATCCACTTCCAGATGGTTGCACGACTGGGAATGTTAAAACGACCAGCTACTTTTGAATAAGGTTCAGCTGTCTCTATCATATGTTGTATTACGTGTATTTTAAAAGATTCCTCATAACCTTTACAAGCAGGAGCCATTAATCCTTCCATTCCATGAAATCGATAGATTTCTATCCAACTACTAATAACCATCTTATCGACACCCAGGTCGCGAGCGATTTTTCTTAATGGCATTCCTTTCTCAAAAAAGGCATCAATTACTTCTGCTTTTTTTATGTTCATAACGTGCACCCCCAAGTTAGTTTTAAGTCCAACATTTTGGGTGCACATCATTAATCCCGCTGGAGTCGCCGCCTTCCGCTACAATCAACGAAGTTAGTAGTACTCGACAACCTATCGCTTAGATAATCGAAATTGGTCTAAGTTAAAAATGTAGTGAAAAATCCTATGCTATAATCACTAATTATAAATCAGAGGTTCTGGTAAAAACTTATGTATTATTTTCGTGCACTCCCGGTTGGACTACTCGGAAGTTATGTCAATTAAAAGAGATCAAATTCCATTTCAATAAAAATTTGAAGTTTTTAATACACTTTTTAAAATGATAGTTTTTATTAAAAGTTCTGTATTCAATCTCCAAAATTAGTACTACTCACATAATGATTGGAGTGCAATGCGGCGACTCCAGCGGGAACAGTGAGAAAGTCGAGACCCCACAGCGAAGCGAGGAGGCTCCACCTCGCCCGCGGAAAGCGTCCACACGGAACGGAAATCAGAGCACTTACTTTTTAGATTTTTAGCCCAATAACATAAATTGTTCTCCTTTTTTCACAAGAATCATGAATGTTCTCCATTACTAATTAGTTGCTTCACCAATCTATTTATGATAATCTTTATAAGTACAATACCGTACTTAACCTTTCCTTGGCTTTTTCGATTCTCCAACGATTGCTCAGGATTAGGGGATAACAAGAATTTTAGGAGGAAACCAACATGGCAATTACACAAGAACGCAAAAATGAATTAATCGCTGAGTACAGAACTCACGAAAGTGATACTGGATCTGCTGATATTCAAATCGCAATTCTTACAGAAGAGATTAACTCTTTAAACGAACATTTACGTACTCATAAGAAAGATCATCACTCACGTCGTGGTCTATTCAAAATGGTTGGACGTCGCCGTAACTTATTAAAATACTTACGTGAAAACGAAGTATCACGTTACCGTGATCTAATCGCAAAACTTGGTTTACGTCGATAAGATTCGATTTAGGAAAGCGGGATTTATCCCGCTTTTTCTTTTGCATAAAAAACTTCGCATAGTTGAAAGATTTTTGATACACTACTTATGATACATATAACTTTTATATACCCTTTTTTAAAGGAGTTTTTGAAGTCGAGAGGAGTCCAGATTACATGAGTGAAAAGAAAGTATTTACGTACGAATGGGCAGGACGCCCGTTGCAAGTAGAAATAGGACAACTTGCAAAACAAGCGAACGGGGCAGTATTAGTACGATATGGTGATACAACTGTATTATCTGTAGCAACTGCATCGAAAAACCCTAAGAATTTAGATTTCTTCCCTTTAACTGTGAACTATGAAGAAAAACTTTACGCTGTAGGTAAAATCCCAGGCGGATTTATCAAACGTGAAGGACGTCCTTCAGAACGAGCAATCTTAACAAGTCGTTTGATTGACCGTCCAATTCGTCCTTTATTCCCAGATGGTTTCCGTAATGAAGTTCAAGTGATTTCAATCGTGATGTCTGTTGATCAAAACTGTTCTTCTGAGATGGCGGCAATGTTAGGTTCATCTTTAGCGCTTAGCGTTTCAGATATCCCATTTGACGGTCCAATAGCTGGCGTTCAGGTAGGTTTAATTGGAGAAGAACTAATTATCAATCCAACTGTAGAGCAAATGGGTAAGAGCACTTTAGACTTGGTAGTAGCCGGGACAAAAGATGCGATTAACATGGTTGAAGCAGGAGCTAAAGAAGTTTCAGAGGAAACGGTACTTGAGGCAATTATGTTCGGTCATAATGAAATTATCAAGTTAATCGAATTCCAAGAAAAAGTAGTAGCTGAAGTTGGAAAAGCGAAAAAAGATATTCCTCTTTTTGAGTTAGATAAAGTACTTTTTGAAGAAGTAAAAGGTATTTGTGAAACAAAACTTGTACAAGCAATACAAGTACAAGAAAAACATGCTCGTGAAGATGCTATTACTGAAGTAAAAACAGAAGTCATTGCAATTTATACAGAAAAAGAAGCAACTGATGAGACGTTGAAGCAAGTACGTGAAATTTTAGATGCAATGGTGAAAGATGAAGTTCGTCGTTTGATAACAGAAGACAAAATTCGTCCTGATGGTCGTGGAGTAGCGGAAATTCGTCCACTATCTTCAGAAGTTGGCGTATTGCCTAGAACTCACGGTTCTGGATTGTTTACACGTGGACAAACACAAGCTTTGAGCATATGTACTCTAGGGCCCCTTGGTGATGTGCAAATTATCGATGGAATTGGCTTAGAAGAAACAAAACGTTTCATGCATCACTATAACTTCCCTCAGTTTAGTGTAGGAGAAACTGGTCCTATCCGTGCTCCAGGTCGTCGCGAAATTGGTCATGGTGCTTTAGGAGAGCGCGCTCTAGAGGCAGTTCTTCCAGATGAAGCTGATTTCCCATACACACTTCGTTTAGTAGCAGAAGTGTTAGAATCCAATGGATCAACATCACAAGCTAGTATTTGTGCATCAACTCTAGCAATGATGGATGCAGGTGTTCCTTTGAAAGCACCAGTTGCAGGGATTGCAATGGGACTTGTGAAAAAAGGTGAACATTATACTGTGTTAACAGATATTCAGGGAATGGAAGATCATCTTGGAGATATGGACTTTAAAGTAGCTGGTACATCTAAAGGTATTACAGCACTTCAAATGGATATTAAAATTGATGGACTATCAAGAACAATTCTTGAAGAAGCGTTAGAGCAAGCTAAAATTGGTCGTATGCAAATTTTAGAAAGTATGCTTGCAACAATTTCTGAACCACGTGAGAAACTGTCCAAATATGCACCTAAAATTGTTGTGATTAAGATTAATCCGGATAAAATCCGTGATGTAATTGGACCAGGTGGTAAACAAATTAATAAAATTATCGATGAAACTGGCGTGAAAATTGATACAGAGCAAGATGGTACAATTTATATCGCATCAGCTGATGAAGAGATGATTGCACGTGCAAAAGAAATTATCGAGAACATTGTACGAGTAGCGCAAGTTGGCGAATATTATCTTGGGAAAGTTAAACGAATTGAAAAATTCGGTGCTTTCGTAGAATTATTCACTGGCAAAGATGGCTTATTGCATATTTCCGAAATTCAAGAAGAACGTACGAAAAATGTGGAAGATGTTCTAAAACTTGGGGATGAGCTATTAGTGAAAGTAATAGAAATTGATAATCAAGGTCGTGTCAATTTATCTCGTAAAATTGTTGTAAAAGAAGAAAAAGAACGCGCTGAGCAACAAGAAAACAAATAATTAATCAATTACATCAGCATGACAAAAAAGGTTGACCGTAGCCGTGTTGCTACGGCAACCTTTTTAAATAGCTGAATAGAATAAACTGAGGTGTTAATTTGATAAATAAAATAACTTGTGAAAATGGAATACGAATTGTTTCAGAACATATTCCTTATGTGCGATCTGTAGCTGTGGGGATTTGGGTCGAGGCAGGATCAAGGTATGAGTTACCTGAAGAAAATGGCTTAACTCATTTTATTGAGCATATGTTATTTAAAGGAACTGAAACGAGAACTGCGAAACAAATTGCAGAAGAATTTGATCGTATTGGTGGTAATATCAATGCTTTCACTTCTAAAGAGAATACATGCTACTATGCAAAAGTATTAGATCATCATGCAGAACATGCGGTGGAAATACTAGCAGATATGTTTTTCCACTCTCAATTTGATGCAAATGAAATTGAGAAAGAAAGACAGGTTGTTTTGGAAGAGATTAATATGGTAGAGGACACACCAGATGATATCGTGCATGAATATTTATGGCAAGCGATGTACGAAAATGACCCGCTTGGTGCGCCTATTTTAGGCACAGAGGAAACGTTGAATAGTTTCACAAAAGAAACGATTCAAGCATACATGAAAAAACATTATACCCCAGAAAATGTAGTTATATCTGTTGCGGGTAATATTCCAGAAGGACTACTAGAGTATATTGAAACATTATTTAGCCAACTAGAAAAATCGAGTAATGAGAAGATACCTATGGCAACTCCAGAGTTGAGAGCAGTACATGTCGAAAACTTTAGAGAAACTGAGCAAGCACATCTTTGTTTAGCATATCCAAGTTTAAGTGTAAAGGCTGATAACATTTATAGCCTAGTTGTGATGAACAATATCTTGGGTGGAAGTATGTCTTCTAGGCTTTTCCAAGAAATCAGAGAAGAAAAAGGTCTTGCTTACTCGATCTATTCTTATCATTCTTCATATGAAGATACTGGTGCTCTTGCTATTTATGGTGGGACTTCTAGCAACCAATTGGAAGAACTATCTATGTCAATTCAGCAAGCGATACAAAATATTCTTGAAAAAGGATTTACAGAAACAGAAGTATCTAATGCAAAAGAGCAATTGAAAGGTAATCTACTCCTTGGCTTAGAAAGCTCCAATGCTCGAATGAGCCGTAATGGTAAAAATGAATTGCTGTATGGTGAACATCGTTCATTAGATGAAGTAAGTGCATCAATTGATGAAGTCTCCTTACAATCGGTAATGGATCTTGCTGCAGAGACATTTTCCCATAAACCAGCCATCTCAATCATTAAACCAAAAGTCGATCAAATTTGATCGGCTTTTTTTATATAGGAAATATATTTTTTGTTTTTTTAAGGACCAGGCGTCTTCTTGCTCGTTATTTTATATTCACTTTGTACTGCGAAATGGCATATATATAAATAGAAATCAATAAGGGGGAGAATGATTGTTACTTTCGGAACTTGCAGAAAAAGAGCTGATCCAAGTTAAGGACGGGGCGAGATATGGCAAACTAGCAGACACTGAGTTACTCTTCAATCCTGAAAATGGGAAAATAGAAGGTTTTGAAGTTTTTCAAAAAACAGGATCCTTTTTTCAAGGAAATAAATCAGCGAAAAAAAAGGAATTTATCTCATGGGAAGAAATAATTCTCATTGGTAAAGATAGAATTCTGTTTAATGAGGCAAACAATGAAATTGGAAATAGTGAATATTCGTGAAAAAAAAATGTGCAATCATAGGTACAGACGCCCGTCTATCGTTTTTGAAGGACACATTAGATAACGAACTAGAAGTGAAAATCTTTCCAACGACGATTTGGACGGAAGAACTAAAAGCCGCAATAATGGATTTTCAACCTACCATCATTTTTTTACCTATTCCACCATTACAAATAGATAGTTCTTTCGTTTTGCCTGAGTCATGTCTTCTCCTTTTCGTTGGAAAAACGAATACAGAAATTGAACAGGAAATACAAAATAGCCAGGTCCATGCTTTTTATTATTTAGAGGATGAACAGTGGATTTGGGAAAATGCAAATCTTACAGCAGAGGGATTTATATATAACTTTTATAGAAGTGAAAACGAATCTATTTATAATAAAAAATTCATCATAACTGGGTATGGAAGAGTGGGAAAAAGACTTGCTTTTGCTCTACATCATTTGGGCGCAGAGGTAATTATCTCGGTTCGCTCGGAACATCAATTATTTGAGGCAAAAAGCTATGGATATCAGATAGAACAATTTGAGCATGTTGTTCATAATCAAGAAGCAGATACTAGCTATCTGATAAACACTATTCCAAACAGATGGCTGAGCACGTCTGATACGGCTATATTTAAAAAAGTGTATGATCTAGCTTCAAATCCAGGATGTTTACTCGAGTCAGCCAATTCAATCCCAACAAATTATATCCATTCAACTAGCTTACCAGGATTGTATTTTCCCAAAGATGCAGGATATTTGATAGCAAAAGCTGTGCAAACTCAATTGGCTCTACTGGAGGGGGAAAAATAGTGTTAAAAGGTTTTCGAATTGGATTAGGAATAACTGCTTCTCATTGTACTTATGAGGAAGTTATCCCAATGATTAAACAGTTTACTGATCTAGGGGCAACTGTAGTTCCTATTATTACGTATTCTGTATTAACTGCGGCAACACGTTTTGGAACAGGGGAAGAATGGATTGAGAAAATAGAAGAGGCAAGTGGTAGTAAAGTAGTGTCAAAAATAGTGGAGGCAGAACCATTTGGACCTACAAACCCACTGGATTGTATGGTAATTGCTCCGATGACAGGCAACTCTATTAGTAAGCTTGCAAATGCCCAAACAGATTCACCTGTGTTGATGGCGGCAAAAGCAACATTGCGAAATGGAAAACCAGTAGTTCTTGGAATATCCACAAATGATGCATTAGGATTGAATGGAATGAACATTATGAAATTACTTTCTACTAAAAACATATACTTTATCCCCTTTGGCCAAGATAATCCTCATAGCAAACCAAACTCACTCATTGCTGACTTTACAAAAATAATTCAAACAGTTGAACATGCGATTCAATTCAAACAATTCCAGCCTTTGCTCATAAGTCATAAATTATAAATATTGATGAAGATGTATTTTCATGTATAATAAAATACAATATCAAAAATAGCATAGGTCTAGGGGGAGAGCTTTTCATGTCACAAGGTTATACAGTAGCAATTGTAGGAGCGACAGGAGCAGTTGGTCAAAAAATCATTGAAAAATTAGTAGAAAGAAGTTTTCCATACAAAACGTTAAAGTTATTAGCTTCTAAAAAATCAGCAGGTAAACAAGTAGAAGTAGATGGAAGTTCTTATACTATTGAAGAAGCAACACCTGAAGCTTTTGAAGGTGTAGATGTAGCATTTTTCTCTGCAGGTGGTTCAATTTCTAAAGTTCTAGCAAAAGAAGCGAGCAATAGAGGGGCAATCGTAATTGATAACACAAGCGCCTTCCGGATGGATAAAGATACACCACTTGTAGTTCCTGAAGTAAATAAACAAGCCTTACATGAACAAACAGGGATTATTGCTAATCCAAATTGTTCTACTATTCAGATGGTTTGCGCACTTGAACCAATTCGTCAGAAATTTGGTCTAACCAAAGTAATAGTTTCAACTTACCAAGCGGTATCGGGTGCCGGAGCTGCTGCAATTAATGAATTGACAACACAAAGTGAAGGTATAAAAGATAAACAAGCAAAACCAGAAATCTTACCTGTTAAAAGTGCTGAAAAGCATTATCCTATCGCAGGTAATGTTATTCCTCAAATTGACGTGTTCACCGAAGATGGATTCACTTTTGAGGAACATAAAATGATGGATGAAACTAAAAAAATTATGTCTTTACCTAATCTTGCTATTGCAGCAACTTGTGTAAGAGTGCCCGTTGTTACCGGACATTCCGAATCTGTCTATGTAGAGGTAGATCAAGAGAATGTATCAATCGATCAGCTAAAACAACTACTTGCAAACTCAGAGGGGATTACGTTACAAGACGCTCCTGACCAACAATTTTATCCTATGCCGTACTATGCAGATGGTAAAGACGATGTATTTGTAGGACGCTTAAGAAAAGATCCATCAAACGATAAAGGATTTCATATGTGGATAGTATCAGATAATTTATTGAAAGGTGCAGCGCTAAACTCTATACAAATTGCAGAAGCACTTATTGCTGAAGGTATATTAAAAGAGGTGTAAAAATGAAGATAGGACCAATTGCTACGGCAATGGTTACCCCATTTCAAATAGATGGCTCCATCAATTATACTGTGACAGAATTATTAATTGAACATTTACTTTCGACAGGGACTGACTCTCTTGTCGTTTGTGGGACAACAGGAGAATCTCCAACTTTAACAATGGAAGAAAAACTTAAATTTATTAAATTCGTAGTAGAGAAAGTAAACAAAAGAGTACCTGTCATTGCAGGTACTGGAAGTAATAGCACAGCCGCATCCATTGACTTGTCTATAAAGGCTGAGGCTCTGGGAGTGGATGGCCTAATGATTGTCACCCCTTATTATAACAAACCCAATCAACGCGGGCTGATAGCTCATTATGAAGCTATTGCAAATGAAACAATATTGCCAATTATCATATACAATATTCCAAGCCGTTCTGTTATCAATATGGAACTAGATACATTGGTAGCTTTAAGCGAAATACCCTCCATTAAGTTTTTAAAAGATGCTAGTGGTAATTTAGATCAGATGACTCGAATAATGGCTAAAACAAAAGGGAATTTAGAAGTGTATAGCGGAGATGATTCACTCACTCTTCCATTACTAGCAATAGGGGGTACTGGAGTAATTTCGGTTGCTTCCCATATTGTAGGAAATGATATGAAGAAAATGATGGAAGCTTTTCATAATGGAAATCATACGGAAGCTGCAAGAATTCATCAATCATTATTGCCGTTAATACAGGCACTCTTCAAACACCCCAACCCGATTGTCGTAAAATATGCGCTTTCGAAGGTAGGAGTAGAAGTGGGAAGCTTACGCTTACCACTCACTGAGATGACCGAAAGAGAAAAGCAGGAATTTGATGTAATCTGGGATGAATATTTGAATACTCAATAATTTGGCAGAAAGGCTGAAGATTTCCTATTTCAGCCTTTTTTTTATTTGTGTGAATCGCTGACGTCCGATATAATGAAAATACGTGGATGTTGGTCGGGTTAACTTCTTTTATAAAAAATTTAACAAGCTAACGTAAATAGATATCTCCCACCCTTGGAAAGGGCGGAGAGACGAATACTAATTAATAAGTAATAAAGATTCAGGAAGTACAAGCATTTGCTAGAAAGTAAAGCTTTCGGAGGATGTAAAAGGTGTTGAATGGAGTCTTAGACTACAGAAAGCCTAAAATCGTATTACTATTCGATAGTTGCAAACTGAACTGCATGACGCAGGACTAAGCACCATATACATCTAGATACAATTTCTCTGAGGCGTAATTGATTTATAGGAGGAAAAGATTTGGTAAAAGTAAAAAATGAACTTATTCGAATTATACCGCTCGGTGGAGTTGGAGAAATCGGAAAAGCAATGTACGTAGTAGAAATAGATGAAGAAATTTTTGTCGTAGATAGTGGTTTAATGTTCCCAGAAAATGAAATGCTAGGAATAGATATTGTAATTCCTGACATTACGTACTTAGTAGAAAACAAGGATCGTGTAAAAGGGATCTTCTTAACACATGGTCACGAAGATGCGATTGGTTCCATTTCATATTTACTTCAAAAAGTACAAGCACCGGTATATGGCTCTAAATTGACAATTGCTTTAGCAAAAACGCATTTAAAAGCGTTACCGACGAAACAACCAGTCAAGTTTTTCGAAGTAACAAATAAAAGTCGCATGAATTTCCAAGGAACCTATGTTACTTTTTTCCATACAACGCATAGTATTCCTGATTCTCTTGGGATTGTGTTCCATACGTCTGAAGGTGCAATTGTTCATACCGGAGAATTTAAGTTTGACCAATCGGCTAAAGGAAAGTATCGTCCTGACATAGCAAAAATTGCTGGTTTAGGAGAAGATGGTGTATTTATACTTCTATCTGATTCAACAGAAGCAGAAAGACCAGGTTATACAACTTCTGAAGCGGTAATCGAAAACCAATTATCAGAAACATTCCACGCTGCTAAAGGTCGTATACTAGTCGCACTATATGCATCTAACTTTATACGAATTCAACAAGTTATCGACAAAGCAATTGAAACAGGAAAAAAAGTCGCAATTGCAGGAAAAAGCTTAGAAAATATTTTCGAAATAGGGTTAGATCTAGGGTATTTCACTGTAGAAGAGGAGACAATTATTTCTATCAAGGAAATCTCTAAATACAATGATGAAAATATTGTAGTTATTGTCTCAGGTACACAAGGTGAACCATTAGAAGCCTTAGAAAAAATGATCCGTAAGCATCATAAAGATATTAAAATAAAAGATACAGATACTGTCTTGATCACTTTTACACCGTCTCCAGGTATGGAGGTAGGAATGTATAATACGATGAACCAAATTGCAAAAGTTGGAGCAAAAGTACTTACTTCTGAAAAAAATGTTCATGTATCAGGTCATGGTAGTCAAGAAGATTTAAAAATGATGTTAAATCTAACAAAACCTAAATACTTTATACCAATTCAAGGGGAATATCGCATGTTGATAGCCCATTCAAAATTGGCTCAAGCAATTGGTATGACCAAATCGGAAATTTTCATCGCCGATAAAGGGGATATCGTAGAATATAAGAGTGGTAAAATGAGAATGAGTGGCCGAGTTCAAGCTGGCAATATCTTAATAGATGGAATCGGTGTTGGAGATGTAGGAAATATTGTTTTACGCGATCGCAAACTACTTTCACAAGATGGTATATTTATTGTTGTTGTTACTTTAAACCGAGCACAGAAGAAAATTGCTTCAGGACCAGAAATTCTTTCGAGAGGATTTGTTTATGTTCGTGAATCTGAAGAGCTAATGGAAGAGTCTGCCAAGCTGGTCAGAACTGTTGTTGAAAAATATGTGAATAAAGAAACGTTTGAATGGACAAACATTAAACAAGAAATCCGTGATACGCTAAATTCATATTTATTCCAACAAACCAAAAGACGTCCAATGATTATCCCTATTATTATGGAATATTAATATGAATAAAGGATTTCCTTTCCGAATACGGAAGGAAATCCTTTTTATCTTAAAGGACAAGAAAGTATATAAAAAAGTAACTTGAATAAGGCATCCGTGGCAGGGGAAAGAATGAATAGTATTCTGATTTCCAATACAGTTGGACGCTTTCTGCGTGTACGACTAGTATGAGGGAAATGTCTGTCCATAATCCTTCGAAAACGATCGTTGTCGGTTTAAGGACCTGGCGCATATTTCTGTTTTTTCTTCTAATAGATTTTTAAAATTACTTAGAAAGTAGGTGACACTTTGGCAAGAAAGAAAAAAAGACCAACTAAAAAGCCGTCTAAAAAAACAATGCATCCGCTCCTTTATGAAATTATTGGACTATTAATTATTGGATTATCCATTATTTCGTTTTTTGAATATGGGCTTGTGGGTGAATTTTTGTCTTATATTAGTTATTTCTTATTTGGGAATTGGCATATTGCAGTTCCATTTATGCTAATCGTGTATGCACTTATTATAATGATCAAACAATCCGTACCGGCATGGAACCATAGATTACTTTTAGGCTGTGCTTTTGTTTTGGGAAGTTTATTGTTATTTAGCCATATCGCATTATTTCAACAATTATTTGAAGGAAAAGCATTAGTAACCAACTCTGTGTTAAGAGAAAGCTATCGCGTTCTAGTAGAAAGTGGTGGGATTACCAATAGAAATACCTCATTAGGCGGCGGAATAATAGGTGCAATCCTTTTTGCATCATTCCATGTTCTGTTTGCTTCGGCCGGCGCAAAAGTAGCGGGCTGGCTAATGTTATTTATAGGAATTGTGTTACTGACTGGAAAAGCCTTAGTTCCTTACTTAGTAGAAGCGTTTCCGAAGCTAAAAGAAAGCTTCCTAAACAGACCGAAAAAAAAGAAGAAAAAACCTACACCTACAGCTACTCCTATTAGTGGTCAGTCCCGTCGAAACAAAAAACAGGCTGCACAGGAAGAGGCTGTTACTGTAATAGAAGCAGTTCCTTTAGAAACAGAAGAAGAGGAGCAGTCCACATCACCGATCATTTCTGCATTTACCGAACGTATAGCTAGAAAAGAAGTGGTAGAGCAACCATCTGAACCCGTTGAACCTATAGAGATTAATTTGGAAAATGAAGCAGTTGAGAATGAAGATTATCAACTACCCTCTATTAATTTGTTAGATGCACCTGCTCATAGTGATCAAAGTGGTGAATTGAATGCGATTCAAGCTAATGCTAAAAAACTAGAACAAACATTTTTAAGTTTTGGTGTTAAGGCAAAGGTTACTCAAGTTCACTTAGGCCCAGCAGTAACAAAATATGAAGTTCTACCTGATGTAGGGGTGAAAGTTAGTAGGATCGTTAGTTTACATGATGATCTTGCTTTGGCCTTAGCAGCGAGAGATATTCGGATTGAGGCACCTATACCTGGGAAATCGGCTATAGGGATCGAAGTACCAAATAAGGAAGTAGCTATTGTAAGTTTGAGAGAAGTTTTGGAATCAGAAGAAAATAATATGCCGAGTCAGAAGCTATTAATTGGCTTTGGACGAGATGTAACTGGGCAAGCTGTGCTGGCCCAATTAAATAAAATGCCACATTTACTCGTTGCCGGATCTACTGGAAGTGGGAAGAGTGTTTGTATCAATGGCATAATTACAAGTATAATGATGCGAGCAAAACCGCATGAAGTGAAGATGATGATGATTGATCCAAAAATGGTAGAGCTTAATATGTATAATGGGATACCGCATCTACTTGCGCCCGTTGTAACTGACCCACGAAAAGCATCACAGGCCTTGAAGAAAATAGTCTCTGAAATGGAAAGAAGATATGAGTTGTTTTCTCATACAGGCACAAGAAATATGCAAGGGTACAATGAGCATATTGACAGATGGAATGAAGAGAATGAAGAAAAACATCCGAAACTACCATTTATTGTGGTTATAGTAGATGAATTAGCTGACTTAATGATGGTTGCTTCTAGTGATGTAGAAGATTCTATCACTCGCTTGGCTCAGATGGCTCGTGCAGCTGGTATTCATTTGATTATTGCTACACAAAGACCGAGCGTTGACGTGATAACAGGGATTATTAAAGCTAATATTCCTTCAAGAATTGCATTTGCAGTTTCCTCAGCAATTGACTCCAGAACTATTTTAGATATGGGAGGAGCAGAAAAACTATTAGGTAGAGGGGATATGTTATTTCTTCCAGCCGGTAGCTCGAAGCCAGTCCGAGTACAAGGGGCATTTTTATCAGATGCGGAAGTTGAAAGAATTGTAGATTTTGTTATTGAACAACAAAAGGCTAATTATCAAGATGAAATGATTCCAGATGAAGTGCAAGAGTCGGCAGAACAGTTAGATAGAGATGAATTATATGATGATGTTGTGCAACTAGTAACTGAAATGCAAACTGCTTCCGTCTCATTACTTCAAAGAAGATTTAGAATTGGTTATTCCAGAGCAGCCAGAATTATCGATCAGCTAGAACTTAGTGGGGTTGTCGGACCTTATGAGGGAAGTAAGCCAAGACAAGTATTGGTTTCTAAACACTCTGTGGATGATGATAATATATAACCTAAAAGGTTAAATAGTATCACACTTTATAGAAAAAGTATGACAAAATAATTACAAATTCACATACTTTTTGTATCAAGTTTTAAAATAATATAAATAAAAGTATTTATTTCATGTATTAAAAATGTTATAGTATGACTGATTAGTAGGAAAGTTTTACATCAGAGGTCTGATCTCTTCAAAATGGTGGTGTTTTAGATGACAATAAAAGTAGACCATCGGCATTTATATTTACAAGTGATTGATCGTCTTAAACAAGACATCGATAAGGGGATATTCAAAGAAAAGGAAAAGCTTCCTTCAGAATTTGAATTGGCCAAGTCATTAGGAGTAAGTCGCGCAACTTTAAGAGAAGCTCTTCGCTTATTGGAAGAAGAAAATGTAATAGTCAGAAGACATGGAGTGGGCACGTTTGTAAATTCTAAGCCCATTTTCACGTCTGGTATCGAACAGCTTTCTAGCGTCTCATCTATGATTCGTAAGGCTGGAATGGAACCAGGTACAGTTTACTTGAGTTCTATGCAAGCGATTCCATCTGAGGATGATATTTTAAGATTCCAGTGTGGAGATGAGCAATCGATAGTTACAATGGAACGTGTCCGTACTGCAAATGACGAACCGGTTGTGTATTGTGTCGATAAGGTTCCGAAAAATTATTTACCTAATGATTTTCTCATTAGAGAAGAAGGCTCTATTTTTACTGCATTAGAAGAGTCTGGAGAAATACATATTTCATATGCGGTGACTTACATTGATCCTGTGGGTTACCACGAGATCGCATCTCCTACTTTGAACTGTGAGCCAGAAACTTCCTTGCTTGTTTTAAAACAACTCCATTACGATGAAAACGATCGTGTGGTTTTGTACTCGAAAAATTATTTTCGAGCGGATAAATTTAGCTTTCACGTTGTTCGGAAAAGGGTGTAAAATGCAACAATTCCTGCTAATAAGAAAATAAATGGGGGTTTTCAAATTGACAAAACGTAAATTTGGATTAGGTCTATCACTAGTACTTGCTGCTGGAACTATCCTAGGAGCATGTGGGTCTAAAGATGAAGAAACAACTACACCAAAAGATTCAGAAGGAACAGGTTCTGAAGGTACAACTGAAGCAGTAGATTTTTCTCTAGCAATGGTAACTGACGTTGGTGGGGTTGATGACAAATCATTCAACCAATCAGCTTGGGAAGGTATTGAAGCGTTTGGTAAAGAAAATGGTCTTGAAAAAGGCGATGGTGGATATGACTACCTTCAATCAACATCAGATGCAGATTATATTACAAACATAAATAACTTAGTGCGTCGCGACTTTGATGTAGTATATGGTATTGGTTTCCTAATGGAAGAACCAATTAAAACGATTGCTGCACAACAAAAAGACGCTCAACTTGCAATCATCGATTCAATCGTTGATGCTCCAAACGTTGCTTCTGTAATGTTCAAAGAGCAAGAGGGATCATTCCTTGCAGGTGTTGCTGCTGCTCTAATGTCTGAGTCTAAACAAATCGGTTTTGTTGGTGGAATGGAAATTCCGGTAATTGAACGTTTTGAAGCAGGATTCTTAGAAGGTGTTAAAGCTGTAGATCCATCTATTAAAGTAGATGTTCAATACACTGGTAAATTTGATGATGCTGCACTTGGTAAAACAACTGCTAACCGTATGTACTCTTCAGGCGTAGATATTATTTTCCACGCTGCTGGTGGTACAGGTAATGGTGTATTTGCAGAAGCAAAAGAACGTAAAACAAAAGATGCTAACGCAAACGTATGGGTAATCGGAGTTGACTCTGACCAATACGAAGAAGGTGCTGTAGGCGATACTAACGTAACACTTACTTCTATGTTGAAAAAAGTTGGAACTGCAGTTCAAAACATTGCAAAAGATGCAATGGCTGGAAACTTCCCGGGTGGAACAACTGTAACTTATGGTTTAGCTGAAGAAGGTGTTGGTCTTGCGGATTCTCGTGGAGCTATTCCACAAGATGTTCTTGACCAAATTGATGAGTTCACTAAGAAAATCGCTGATGGGGAAATCGTTGTTCCTGAAACAGTAGAATAATAATATTAACGAACATCATAAAGACCGATCTCTCTCGGTCTTTATGATATTTTAAATTAGTAGACGAAAGATTTTAACTATTCAAAAGTCTAGAGTCTTTCGTGTATTAATTTAGTACTAGTATGATAGTGGGGAGTGAGTTCATTGGATTATGTAATAGAGATGCTTGGCATAAGGAAAGAGTTTGGATCGTTTGTTGCAAATGATAACATTACCCTTCAGTTAAAAAAGGGAGAAATACATGCTCTTTTAGGAGAAAATGGTGCTGGTAAATCCACGCTTATGAACGTTTTGTTCGGATTATATCAACCAGAGGCCGGCGAGATAAAAGTAAAAGGAAAGACAGTTAAAGTTACAGACCCAAATGTTGCCAATGATTTAGGCATAGGAATGGTGCATCAGCATTTCATGCTTGTTGAAAACTTTACAGTAACAGAAAATATAATATTAGGTAATGAATTAACTAAAGCTGGTATGGTAAATATTAAAGATGCGGCTAAGAAAATTCAAAAACTGTCTGAAATGTATGGATTAGATGTAGATCCTAATGCGAAGATTGAAGACATTTCGGTTGGGATGCAGCAACGAGTTGAAATTTTGAAAACGCTTTATCGTGGTGCGGATATTCTTATTTTTGATGAGCCGACTGCTTCACTAACTCCTCAAGAAATAAATGAACTTATACAAATTATGAAACGCTTAATACAAGAAGGTAAATCGATTATATTAATTACACATAAGTTAAAAGAGATTATGGATGTATCTGATCGAGTAACAGTTATTCGTAAAGGTGAAGGAATTGGTACTGTTATAACTGCAGAAACAAATCCCAATGAATTAGCATCATTAATGGTTGGTAGACAAGTAGAATTCAAAACTGTTAAAAGTGAAGCTAATCCAACAGACGATACACTTGTTGTTAAAGACCTAGTAGTCGCAGATTATCGTGGTATTGATAAAGTAAAAGGCCTAAACCTAACAGTCCGCAAAGGAGAAATTTTAGGGATTGCTGGTATTGATGGGAATGGTCAAAGTGAGTTAATCGAAGCAATTACTGGTCTTCGCAAAGTAAAAGCCGGTTCTGTTTCGATAAACGGGAAAGATATTACGAACAAAAAGCCACGTAAAATTACGGAGGCTGGTGTAGGGCATATTCCACAAGATCGTCATAAACATGGTTTAGTTTTAGACTTTTCAATCGGACATAATATTGCATTACAAACTTACTATCAAAAACCTATTTCAAAAAGTGGAATTATGAATTATAAAAAAGTTTCTGAGTTGGCGCAAAAAGTTATTAATGATTTTGATGTGCGGACGCAAGGAGAGCATACACCTGCTCGTGCACTGTCTGGAGGAAATCAGCAAAAAGCAATCATTGGACGAGAGGTTTTGCGTGATCCAGATTTGTTAATCGCAGCTTTACCGACACGAGGCCTTGATGTAGGAGCTATTGAATTTATACACCAACGTCTTATTGAACAACGAGACAACGGAAAAGCGGTACTTCTACTCTCATTCGAATTAGATGAAGTTATGAATGTATCCGATCGTATTGCAGTTATTTATGATGGACAAATTGTAGATACATTATTGCCAAAAGAAACCTCAGAACAAGAACTTGGTTTGTTGATGGCGGGTCAAAAGAAGAATTCAAACATAGCTAAACAGGGGGATACAACTCATGTCGAATAGAGTAGTCAATATACTTGTCCCTGTAATTTCTGTTATTTTAGGATTGCTTGTAGGTGCCATTGTCATGCTGGTTAGTGGGTACGATCCTATACTAGGTTACACGGCACTATGGAATGGTATTTTTGGAGATGCTTATGCAATTGGAGAGACAATTCGTCAAATCACTCCATATTTACTTGCTGGTTTATCCGTGGCATTTGCTTTTCGTACGGGACTATTTAATATCGGGGTTGAAGGGCAATTATTAGTTGGATGGTTTGCCGCTTCTTATGTAGGGATTGCATTTGATCTACCGATGTATATCCATCTACCATTCGCTATTATCGCAGCAGCATTAGCTGGAGCGGCCTGGGCTTTTATCCCAGGTTTATTAAAAGCGAAACTACAGGTACATGAAGTAATTGTAACAATTATGATGAACTATATTGCCTTACATACAACAAACGCTTTAATTAAAGTGGTGTCGGATGGTGGAGACAATACAGGAACGATTAATGCTTCGGCTTCATTGAAATCTGCATTTTTCGAAAGTATTACAGATTACTCTCGTTTGCATTATGGTATTTTCATAGCTCTTGCTATGGTACTGCTAATGTGGTTTATATTAGAAAAAACAACAACTGGTTATGAGTTAAAATCGGTTGGATTTAACAAACATGCATCTGAGTATGCAGGGATGAATGTAAACAAAAATATCATTCTTTCAATGGTTATTGCTGGAGCATTTGCTGGATTAGCTGGTGCTATGGAAGCATTAGGTACGTTCCAATATGCAAATGTTAAGGGTGGATTTACTGGAATTGGATTTGATGGAATAGCAGTAGCCTTATTAGGTGCCAATACACCACTAGGAGTAATTTTCGGTGCGGTGTTATTTGGATCATTAAAATACGGAGCTCTCAATATGCCAAACGAAGCTGGTATTCCAGTAGAAATCGTTTCTATTGTAATAGCTATTATCATATTCTTCGTAGCGTGTGGATACGTTATTCGCTATTTCCTAGAAAAAGCGAACAAGAAAAAGGAGGCGAAGTAATATGAGCTTCTTAGATGTTTTATATTTTATTATTCCAGCAGCTATTTTCTATGCAGCTCCGTTAATCTTCGTAGCAATAGGAGGAGTCTTCTCCGAACGTTCTGGTGTTATTAACATCGGACTAGAAGGTTTAATGGTTATGGGAGCATTCATCGGTATTCTATTTAACTTAATGTTCGTGGATACATTTGGCGCAATGACTCCATGGGTTTCGTTAATCGCAGCAATGCTTGTATCCGGGTTATTCTCTGTTATGCATGCTGTAGCATCGATTTCTTTCCGCGCGGATCAAACAATATCCGGGGTTGCGATCAATATGCTAGGTGTTGCAATTGCTCTTTTCTCGGTGAAAATGATCTATGGTAAAGGGCAAACAGATTATATTCAAGAACGATTTATCCGATTTGATATTCCATTCTTGAGTGATCTACCAGTAATTGGACCTATGTTATTTAAAGATGTATATGGTACCTCTATTTTAGCGATTGGTATCGCTGTGATGGCTTGGTTTGTTATTTATAAAACTCCATTTGGATTACGTCTCCGTGCAGTTGGGGAACATCCAATGGCAGCAGATACAATGGGTGTAAATGTAACAAAAATGCGTTATATTGCAGTTATCCTATCAGGTGCGCTTGCAGGTTTAGGTGGAGCAGTATATTCTCAATCAATTTCTGGTGAATTCAGTCATACTACTATAAATGGTCAAGGGTTCATGGCACTGGCTGCCATGATATTTGGTAAATGGCATCCACTAGGAGCGCTAGGAGCGGCATTGTTCTTTGGATTCGCTCAGGCATTAAGTATAATTGGTGGACAAATTCCATATGTGAAAGAAGTGCCAACATACTTCTTACACATCTTGCCTTATGCTTTAACTATTTTGGCGGTTGCTGGATTTATTGGAAGAGCATACGCACCAAGAGCAAGTGGAATTCCTTATATCAAAGGAAAACGTTAATTGATAGTTTGTAGTGAAGATACTCTAAACTTTTTATAATTTGATTGGAACATAAATCGACAGTCAAGTATTCAATGATTAAAATTTAATGGAAAAAATGGAAGAGGGGCCAATTAATTGGTCCCTTTTTGTTTGTACTGATATAATTAGAGGATGTATAGTGAATCACTATCTGAGATACACTAGAAAGAAAAAGGGGGATCACTTATGTTTCAACAATTTGAACTTGCAAGTGGCGTAAAGCTTTTTGTGAGACCAACAGAACAATTTAAAACGATCAATATATCGTTCAAATGGAAACAGCCATTAACAGTAGAAAAAGCGGCTGTGCGTGCAGTATTAGCGAATATATTACAATTTAGCAATGAAGTATACCCTACAAATGTAGCTTTTAGAAAACGTTTAGATGATTTGTACGGTGCCGTCTTATACTTTGATACGACGAAAAAAGGGAGCCACCATATTTTTTCATTGAACGCAGAAACTGTAAATGACGCATACTTATCCAATGAAAAAATTGTCGATGAAGTCTTTTCTTTATTACATACGGTTATTTTCAAGCCAAATTTGGTGAATGGGAAATTTGATGAGTCGATTGTTAAACGAGAAAAAGAACAGGTTATTGAACGTATTCAATCTATGTATGATGACAAAACAAGATACGCTCAACAGCGCTTGTTAGAGAATATTCGCCCTAATAGTCCTGCTTCCATAACGTCTAATGGGACAGTAGAAGCTGTCAAAGCAATTACAAACGATCAACTGATTGATATGCATCATGATTTGCTAACAAAAGATGATTTATCCATCTATATAGTAGGGGATGTTAACGTGCAGGAAATAAAAGATAAAATGCAAAGCCATTTTTCTTTTGCTGTTCGTACAGAGAAGATTGTAAAAGCAGTAGATATACCAAAAGAAAGTAATAACGAGGAATTTCTTCATGAAATTCAAGATATGAAACAAGGTAAGCTCCATATTGCTTATCAAACACCTATCACATTCTTCTCGGAAGAATTTCCGGTTATGCAGCTGACGAATGGTATTTTAGGTGGATTTTCACATTCGAAGATTTTTATGAACGTACGTGAAAAGGAAAGTATGGCCTATTATGCATCGAGCAGTTATTCTTCGCTCTATGGTTTAATCTTTGTGCTAGCAGGAATAGATTCTAATTTACAAGAAAAAGCAGTTGCATTAATCGATGAACAACTAAAAGCATTGCAAAACGGTGAAATCTCTGACTTAGAATTAAATCAAACGAAATCCATGCTTACCAATCAGTTGAAAGAAGCTTTGGATTCAGCACGTGCTCAAATTGAAATTTATGATCAATATAAAGAGCTAAATACCTCTTTCACTGTTGAAGATTGGGTAGAAAAATGGATGCATGTTACAAAAGAAGAAATACAACAAATGGCTTTAACAATTGAAAAGGAATTTGTTTATTTCCTTTCAGGTAAGGAAGGTGCAACAAATGAATAAAGAGTATTTTCAACAATTAGATGAAACATTATATAAAGAAACACTTCCAAATGGATTAGATGTCTATATTCTTCCTAAAAAAGATTTCTCTAAGACATTTGTCACTTTTACCACAAAATATGGCTCGATTGACCGTGAATTTATACCTCTAGGTAAAGAGGAGCCTGTTGTTGTTCCTGATGGAATTGCCCATTTTCTAGAACATAAAATGTTCGAAAAAGAAGAAGGAGATGTATTCCAAAAGTTCAGCGAAAAAGGGGCATCTGCGAATGCATTTACTTCTTTTACGAGAACAGCGTACTTGTTTTCCTCGACCGACCATGTTTTAGATAATACGAAAACTTTATTGGATTTCGTGCAACAGCCATATTTTACAGAACAGACAGTAGAAAAGGAAAAAGGAATAATTGGTCAAGAAATTACGATGTATGATGATCAACCAGATTGGCGTTTATACTTTGGAACAATCGAAAATATGTATAAAGAGCATCCAGTAAAGATTGATATTGCTGGTACAATTGACACTATTAGTCATATTACTGCAGAACATCTTTATGAGTGTTATAACACTTTCTATCATCCATCAAATATGGTGCTTTTCGTAGTGGGAGCTGTTAATCCAGAAGAAATGATGGATTTCATTAAAGCAGATCAAGCAGCGAAGAAATTTGAGGAGCCACAAGAAATTAAACGTTTCTATCCTGAAGAACAAAAAGCAGTGGATATAAAAGAGCGTACTCTTCAGATGGATGTTCAAAAGCCTAAAGTTTTATTCGGTATTAAAGCTAGTAATACGGATATTTCCGGTGATGAAATGTTAAATTACGAGTTGGCAATGCAAGTTGCGATTGAAATGATATTTGGCAGAAGTTCTGCATTTTATCAAGAAATATACGAAAATGGTTGGATTGATGAATCTTACTCTGCTGATTTCTCTATGGAGCAAGGATATGGATTTACAATGATTGGTTCAGATACTGTTAATCCTACTGAACTAAACGACAAAATAAAAGAAACGATTAAGCACTTTGCTTCCAATTGGAACGTAGAAGAACAGGACTTACAACGTATTGTCCGTAAAAAATTAGGCTTTTTCTTACGTGCGCTGAATTCGATAGAATATATTGCCAATCAATTTACTCGTTATTCATTTAATGACATGAATTTGTTTGATGTAGTACTAGCTCTAGAAAAACTTACAATGGACCAAGTGAAATCTGCATTTCTATCGTTAGCAGACGAAGATGCTCATACTGTGTTTACGATATTACCTTTTGAGAAACAAAATGACTAAAAAGTTTGCATTAGTGCTAGGTGCATCTGGTGAAATTGGTTCCGCAATTTGTCGTAATCTTGCAGAAGCTGGTTGGTCCTTGTACCTTCACTATGCTAACAATAATGAGCGTATTGAAAAGCTGTTAACAGAACTAAATGAGTCCTATTCTGAACAAGAGTTTATGGTTGTGCATGCGGATATGAGTAAGGCAGATTGTATTGAAAAAATTGTAGATAGCATCTTCGCGCTTAATGCAATTGTATTTGCCCAAGGGCATAGCCTCTACAAAGGATTAGAGGATACTACTATAGATGAGATTCGTTTGTTGTTTCAAGTGCATGTAGAACATCCTATGGCCTTATTAGGAAAACTAAATAGCAAGCTTCGACAACAGACTAGTAGCTCAGTCGTCTTTGTAGGTAGTATATGGGGAGATACGGGTGCATCTTATGAAGTGGCTTACTCTGCTGCTAAAGGCGCTCAGCATGCTCTTGTAAAGGCTTATGCTAAAGAGGTTGCCTTACAGAGGACAAGGGTAAATGCAGTTTCTCCAGGTTTTATCGATACAAAGATGAATACCCATATTGAAGAAGAAGCTCGTCAGCTGATTTTGGAAGAAATCCCTGCCGGTATTTTGGGATCTCCACAAGATATAGCGAATGCTGTCGCATTTTTAACGAGCGAAAAGGCAAGTTATATAACCGGTCAAGTTATTCGAGTAAATGGAGGATGGTATATTTAATTTCCTCCTTACTGTTTTAATAGTGAGCGCAAGGGTAAAAGAAAGGAGAGTATTACAGTCTCTTTTCTTTTTTTCTTTTATTCGACTACAAAATCATATATGATAGAACTAATCATGAAGTGAAACGTCATCTACAGAGAAGGGAAAGATATAACATGGCTAGTGAATGGTTTTTTGAATATGAAATTCAAGTTAATCGTCCGGGACTTTTAGGTGACATTTCTTCTTTACTTGGTATGCTTCGAGTTAATATTGTAACAATCAATGGTGTAGATGAAGGCAGACGGGGTATGCTTATAAAAGCAGAGAAAAAAGAAAATATTGAACGTTTTGAACATATTATTTCTACTATGGAAACGATTCAGTTGACTAAATTCAGGGAACCCAAACTCAGAGATCGACTTGCGGTTCGTCATGGCCGGTATATTCAGCGTGACGCAGACGATAAAAAAACCTTTAGATTTGTGCGTAATGAACTAGGGCTCTTAGTAGATTTCATGGCTGAAATCTTTAAGCAAGAAGGGCATAAACTAATAGGGATTAGAGGTATGCCGAGAGTAGGGAAAACGGAATCGGTCGTCGCAGCAAGTGTATGTGCAAATAAAAAGTGGATATTCTTGTCTTCTACAATGATTAAGCAAACGATTAGAAACCAATTGGCAGGGGATGAGTTTAGCGATCGTAATATTTTTATATTAGATGGAATTGTAACGAGAAAATCAAACGATGAAAAGCATCTCCAATTAGTCAGGGAAATGATGCGGATGCCAACAATCAAAGTTGTTGAACATCCGGATATGTTCATCCAACATTCGGAGTATTCTATTGATGATTTTGATTATATTATCGAGCTTCGTCACACTCCTGACGAACAAATCACATATGAAATGATGGAAAAAAACCACGGAATGTCTGACAAAGGAATGACTGGCTTTGGCGGATTTGGTGGATTCAATTTTTAACGGGCAGGTGTTTTAGTTGACAGAACTTGGGGCTCGCTTAAAAGAAGCGAGAACAGCAAAAGGTTATAGTATTGAAGATTTGCAAGAAATAACAAAAATTCAAAAACGGTACTTGGCAGGTATTGAAGAAGGAAATTATGCAAGTATGCCAGGTGCATTTTATGTTCGTGCATTTATTAAACAATATGCAGAGGCAGTTGGATTAAATGGAGACCAATTATTAGAAACGTATAAATCAGAAATCCCTTCGCCATCCAACGAGGATGTAACGAAGAGTATTCCTACAACTCCTTCTAGAAGAGCATTAGGAGGCCGATCATCTAGTAAAATCATGGAGATTTTCCCAATGATTATGGTAGTAGTCTTTGTTATCGCAATTATCATAATGTCGTGGTTTTTATTCCAAAACAGGGCCGATGAGCCGGAAGATACTGTAACAAGTGATGAGCTAACACAAGAGAACAAGCCAACATTTGAGGACAATGAAAATATACAACCTACTGATAAGGAAGAGCCTAAAGAAGAAGAAGAAACAGTTGAAGAGGTAGAAGAAGAACCAAAACCTACACAACAGCTAAGTTTCGTCGATTTACAAGGGGTAACTTCAAATTATAATTTAACCGGTGCGGAAACCTATTTAGTAAAATTGGTCGCAGTAAATACTACATGGTTGAATATTAGGGATGAAAACGACAAAATTATTGCAGATCAATCTGTAAAGGCTGGAGAAACGTACGAATTTGATGCAAGTGCATTATCGAAAATACGTATACGTCTTGGACACGCTCCTGGAAATATTGTTACAATAAATGATGAAGTTGTAGAGTTTAAAAGTGCAGAAATTACTCAAAATGCAGTAATACAGTTCAACAAATAGTCATCTTTATGATGGCTATTTTATTTGATATTGAAAGGAGTTATTTTTTATGAAAATGAATATACCAAATCAAATCTCTTTGTTCCGTATATTTTTAATCCCAATTTTTATGTTTTTTATGCTTATAGACTTCAATTGGGGAGATATTACACTACTGGGAGCAACAATTCCAGTTGGACATCTAGTAGGTGCAATTATCTTTATAATTGCTTCGATTACTGATTTTATAGATGGATACTATGCGAGAAAGTATAACTTGGTTACTAATATGGGGAAATTTCTTGATCCTCTCGCAGATAAATTATTAGTTTCTGCAGCTCTAATCATTTTAGTTGAGTTTGGAATGGCACCGTCATGGGTAGTTATATTAATTATTAGCCGTGAATTTGCAGTAACTGGCCTTCGATTAATATTAGCGAATGAAGGCGAGGTAGTCGCAGCCAATCAACTAGGCAAAATAAAAATGTGGACTCAAATCGTTGCGATTTCTTCCCTATTATTGGGTAATATATTCTTTGAAATGTTCCATATTCCTTTTGATATGATCATGCTTTACGTTTGTTTATTCTTCACTGTATGGTCTGGGTGGGATTACTTTTATTTGAATCGCAAGGTGTTACTAGATTCTAAGTAGGAAGGAGGTTCTTTATGAAAGCAGAAATTATTGCAGTAGGTTCTGAATTATTACTAGGTCAGATTTCTAATACAAATGCCCGCTTTATATCTACTCAGCTAGCAGAGATTGGGTTGGACGTATATTATCATACGGTTGTAGGAGATAATGCGGATAGGTTGGTAGAATCGATTAAAATAGCAGAAAAACGTGCGGATTTAATCATATTCACAGGTGGGTTAGGTCCAACAAAAGATGATTTAACAAAAGAAACTATTGCCAAGCATTTAGGATTGAGCTTAGTGCTAGATAATCATGCAATCATCTATATTGAGGATTTCTTTAAACGTATGGGTCGCAAAATGACAGATAACAACAAAAAACAAGCACTTGTTTTAGAAGGAAGCACCGTATTAGAAAACAAACATGGTATGGCACCTGGTATGTTACTAACTACCGATAGTCATTCATATATGCTACTTCCTGGTCCACCAAAAGAGATGGAGCCTATGTTCCAATTTGAAGCGAAGCCACTATTACCGAAGCTTCTTTTAGATGAAAATGTTATTATGTCCCATGTTATTCGGTTCTATGGAATAGGGGAAGCCGAGCTAGAAACAGAAGTCCAAGATCTCCTAGATAACCAAACGAATCCTACGCTTGCACCCCTTGCTTCTGATGGAGAGGTTACACTCCGATTAACAGCAAAGAGTAATTCGGAGGATGAGGCTTGGAAAAAGATTGAAGCATTACAAGCTGAAATTTTAAACAGAGTTGGTAAATTTGTTTATGGATATAATAATGACTCTTTACCTTCGAAACTTAGAGAAATACTTATCGAAAATGACTTGACTATTTCAGCAGCTGAAAGCATGACAGCAGGACTTTTCCAATCAGAACTTGCTGCAGTGCCGGGAATGGGGGAAGCATTGGTTGGTGGGATGATCACTTATACAGAAGACGTGAAGATAAACCAACTAGGTGTAGATGCTGCTATTATTGAGAAATTTAGCGTTGTTTCAAGTGAATGTGCAGAGCAAATGGCACTTAAAGTAAAAGAAAAATTTCAAACCGATATAGGTGTAGGTATTACTGGAGCTGCTGGTCCTGATGGTCATGGAGGGCAACCTGCTGGCACGATTTGGATTGGAATTGCATTAGGGGATTTGAAGCCAGTGACCTATAAGCTCAATCTTTCAGGTTTACGAAACACGAACAGAATTAGAACAGTGAAATTTACAATCTATTATCTAATACGACTACTGCGTGAGCAAACATTATCGAAAATTTAATTTAGATCAATAAAACGGCCCAAAATCCAATTTTGAGCCGTTTTTCACACTCAAAATTAAATAGACGTAAAAAATAAACGAATGAACGTTCGCTTTTTTCTTGTAAATTTCTCAAAGACCGAGTATAGTAAGGATAGAAATAAAAAACATCATCATTTCTTTTGAGGAGGAAATTAATTGGCTAATAATGATCGTAAAGCAGCATTAGATATGGCGTTAAAACAAATAGAGAAACAATTTGGTAAAGGTTCTGTTATGAGATTAGGAGAAAAGACAAATCTTGAAATTTCTACTTCTTCTAGTGGTTCTTTAGCATTGGATGCTGCACTAGGAATAGGTGGATACCCAAGAGGACGTATTATTGAAATATATGGTCCAGAGAGTTCAGGTAAAACAACTGTAGCTCTACATGCCATTGCAGAAATACAAAAAACTGGTGGGCAAGCTGCATTTATCGATGCGGAGCATGCATTAGATCCAGTTTACGCACAAAAACTAGGTGTAAATATTGATGAATTACTTTTATCTCAACCAGATACAGGGGAACAAGCACTTGAAATTGCAGAAGCACTTGTACGTAGTGGTGCAATTGAAATACTAGTAATTGACTCTGTAGCAGCTTTAGTACCTAAAGCTGAAATTGAAGGAGAAATGGGAGATTCTCATATGGGTCTTCAAGCTCGATTAATGTCTCAAGCATTACGTAAACTTTCTGGTGTTATTAGTAAATCGAACACAATCGCTATTTTCATCAACCAAGTTCGTGAAAAAATTGGAGTAATGTTCGGAAATCCGGAAACTACAACAGGTGGTCGTGCGCTTAAATTCTATAGTTCTGTGCGTTTAGAAGTAAGACGGGCAGAAGCAATCAAGCATGGTACAGATATTATGGGTAATAAAACAAAAATTAAAGTAGTGAAGAACAAAGTTGCTCCACCATTTAGAACTGCGGAAGTAGATATTATGTATGGTGAAGGAATTTCTCAAGAAGGAGAAGTAGTTGATATTGGTTCTGAATATGACATTATTCAAAAAAGTGGTTCTTGGTATGCGTACAATGAGGAACGTATAGGACAAGGTAGAGAAAATGCAAAACAATATTTAAAAGAGAATCCTGCTATTAAAGCAGAAATTACAGGTAAAATCCGTGAATCTCTTGGAATGGCAGCAGGGTCTTTAACGATTGGTGCACATGACATTGAAGAGGACGAAGACGAAGAATTTGAATTATTATTAGAGGATAAGTAATAACAAGACAGAAAGTCTCTCATTCATTTGAGAGACTTTTTTTGAAAACATATAAATTGTATGTTGTAGACTAGTTCCTTCTGGATAAATAATAATCTTGTTATAATTTCCGTTTCAAATGACTTGTCATTCATCTCGGGCTATAAAATTAGTAACATTATCAAATAGAAAATGGCTTATTTAAGCACCTCTAAAAGGATAGAAACAAGTTTTGATCTTATAAAAGCTTGTGTTTAAATTCATTTGAATGGAATTTTGCACAAACATCTATCTATTTTGTCCTACTTTATATATATTATACCTCCCTTCCTTGACAGAGTATTTCTACATCTATACAATTAAAATTGTATAATTTCTTTATTATTAAATGATTATAGGCATTACGTATATGGTTTTGTATATACGTGCCGACTGAAACTAAAAAGTATAGCATTAGGGGGTGTTCGAATGACAGAAATTATCATCTCCGCTTTGCTTGGTCTGATTGTCGGTGCCGTTGTTGGTTATATTTATCTAAAAAACGTGAACGATTCAAAAGTGACTGGTGCAAAACAATCTTCAGCTAATCTCATAGATGAAGCAAAGCGAGAAGCGGAAGCGTTGAAGAAAGAAGCACTTTTAGAAGCCAAAGATGAAGCTCACCAATTACGAAATGAAGCAGAATCTGACATCCGTGAACGCCGTATGGAACTGCAAAAACAGGAAAATCGGTTAGTACAAAGAGAAGAGAACCTTGATCGTAAAGATGATGCTCTAAACAAGAGAGAAGTAAGTCTTGAGCGTAAAGATGATGCTCTAACTGAAAGACAACAGCATATCGAACAAAAAGAACGCAAAGTGGATGAACTAGTTAAAGAGCAACAAACAGAACTAGAAAGAATTTCTACTTTAACCCGTGAAGAAGCGAAGTCAATAATTCTTCAGGAAGTAGAGAATGAGCTTACTACTGATATTGCTGTGATGACAAAGGAATCGGAAACTAGAGCTAAAGAAGAATCCGATAAAAAGTCTCGAGAGATTCTTTCTCTTGCGTTACAACGTTTTGCTGCAGACCATGTTGCTGAAACAACTGTTTCTGTAGTTAATCTGCCGAATGATGAGATGAAAGGTCGCATTATAGGACGTGAAGGTCGAAACATTCGTACACTTGAAACGTTAACTGGTATCGATTTAATTATTGACGATACACCAGAAGCAGTAATTCTTTCAGGTTTTGATCCAATTCGAAGAGAAACAGCGCGTTTAGCACTTGAAAAACTGGTACAGGATGGACGAATTCATCCGGCGCGAATCGAAGAAATGGTAGAAAAGTCTAGAAGAGAAGTAGATGAACAAATTCGTGAAATTGGAGAACAAACTACTTTCGATATGGGGATTCATAATTTACATCCAGATCTTATGAAAATTCTAGGTAGACTTCGTTATCGTACAAGTTATGGCCAAAATGTATTAAAACACTCCACAGAAGTTGCCTACTTGTCAGGGTTGTTGGCAGCAGAGCTTGGTGAAGATGTAACACTTGCAAGACGTGCAGGGTTACTACATGACATTGGGAAAGCAATTGACCATGAAGTGGAAGGTAGCCACGTAGAAATCGGTGTCGAGCTAGCAACAAAATACAAAGAACATCCAGTAGTTATTAATAGTATTGCTTCCCATCATGGGGATACAGAAGCTACTTCCGTTATTGCTGTATTAGTGGCAGCTGCCGATGCATTATCTGCAGCGCGACCTGGTGCAAGAAGTGAAACATTAGAAAACTACATTCGTCGCTTGGAGAAATTAGAGGAAATTTCTGAATCCTATGAAGGTGTAGAAAAATCATTCGCTATTCAAGCTGGTCGAGAAATTCGTATTATGGTTCGTCCAGATCAAATTGATGACTTAACTGCTCATCGTTTGGCAAGAGATATTCGTAAACGAATTGAAGAAGAGTTAGATTATCCTGGTCATATAAAAGTGACTGTTATTAGAGAAACTAGAGCAGTAGAATATGCAAAATAACATCTAGTATAGATGTGAATGCTTTATGGTAGTATTAACAAAAAGGCTTCGAAATGAAGCCTTTTTTTCGTGAAAGGAATTGATGTAGTAATGAGAATATTATTTATAGGTGACATCGTTGGTTCAATGGGACGAGACACGTTAGAGGATTATCTACCAAGACTGAGAAGAAAATACGATGTAGATGTAGTCATTGCAAATGGAGAAAACGCAGCGGCAGGACGCGGGATTACAAAAAGTATTTTCCAGTCATTGCTCCATATGGGAGTAGATGTGGTGACAATGGGCAACCATACTTGGGATCAAAAAGAAATCATGGATTTTATCGATGACACAGACTACTTAATACGACCTGCCAATTTTTCAGAAGACGCACCTGGTAAAGGAATGACGTCCATTTCTAAAAATGGTCATACCATATCAGTGATCAATATGCACGGTAGAACGTTTCTACCACCACATGATGATCCTTTTAAAATGGCAACAGAGATGGTGTCAGAAGCCAAAAAGCTATCACCGATTGTCTTTGTAGACTTCCACGCCGAAGCGACAAGTGAAAAAATTGCATTTGGTTGGCATTTAGATGGAAAAGCTTCTGTTGTTGTAGGAACACATACACATGTTCAAACTGCAGATTCTCGTATTTTACCTGGAGGTACCGCATATATTACAGACGTGGGAATGACAGGTCCTTATGATGGAGTTTTGGGTATGAAAAAAGAGGATGTACTTTACCGCTTTCAAACAAATATGCCAACGCGATTCGAGGTACCGAAGGAAGGTCGTTCTGTGCTCAGTGGTTTCTTCGTAGAAGTGGACAATACTACTGGAAAAGCGATACACCAGGAAAGAATTTATATAAATGAGGATTACCCATTTAAAGGTTAAAAAGTCTAAAAGATTACTCCTGCGCATACGTTAGGTTATGGACCAGAAGCAAGTTCATAATATAGCGACAAAAGGAGAAATGATAGTGGATTCTTTAAAAGTATCTTCCCGTTCAAACCCAAATTCAGTTGCTGGGGCATTAGTTGCAGTAATAAGAGAACAAGGGTATGCAGAGATGCAAGCAGTAGGAGCAGGAGCATTAAACCAGGCTATCAAAGCGATAGCAATTGCCAGAGGATTTGTAGCTCCAAGTGGAACAGACTTAACTTGTTCTCCTGCCTTCACCGATATTGTCATTTCAGGTGAAGATCGAACAGCTTTAAAGTTACTTGTTGAAAAAAGATCAAAATAGACGAGAGGTCGCTGCTCATAGAGTAGCGACCTCTCTTTTGTAAGAGGTCTAGTGAGCGCTGCTAATAGCGCAATGATTTCAGTTGGATTAGCTTCAGCCTCCTCGCCGCCTTTTCACTCCAAACTATTCGAATAAAATGTGACGATAAGCTTCCGTCAAAGGTCTGAATTTCTATAAAAATATAGAGAATACATAGTGATAACTTAAACTTCATGATAAACTTATGAAGGAAATTAGTATTTAATCGAATAGTAAGGAGATGTTTATATGTTGCAACAGCTTTCTTGGAAAGTAGGAGGGCAGCAAGGAGAGGGAATTGAGAGTACAGGAGAAATATTCTCAATGGCGATGAATCGCCTTGGATACTATCTATACGGATACCGTCATTTCTCTTCACGTATTAAAGGTGGCCATACAAACAATAAAATCTGTGTACGCCCAACACAAGTTCGTACAATACCAGATGATTTAGATATTTTAGTAGCATTTGATCAAGAAACAATTGATGTAAATTACAAAGAGTTAACGGAAAAAAGCATTGTTTTAGCAGATGCAAAATTCTCACCAGTGGTACCTGAAGATTGTAAGGCCCCAATGTATATCGTCCCTTTCACAGAGATAGCTGCAGAACTTGGGACATCTCTTATGAAAAACATGGTAGCAATTGGCGCAAGTGCAGCATTACTTAACTTAGACAAAGCAGTATTCCAAGGTGTGGTAGATGAAATTTTCGGCAAAAAAGGACAAGAAGTAGTAGAAAAAAACATGCAAGCTATTCAACAAGGTTTTGATACAATGGCGGAGCAGCTCGGAGATCGTCTAGGAGAATGGGAGATTGCTCCTGCGGATGGAAAACACCGTATGTTCATGATTGGAAACGATGCAATTGCATTTGGGGCATTAGCTGCAGGTGTTCGTTTTATGGCAGCATATCCAATCACACCTGCCTCAGAAATTATGGAATATATGATTAAAAAATTACCACTCTTTGGTGGTGCAGTTATTCAAACAGAAGATGAAATTGCTGCCGCTACAATGGCGATTGGTTCAAACTATGGAGGTGTTCGTGCATTTACTGCATCAGCGGGTCCAGGACTGTCGCTCATGATGGAAGCAATCGGACTTTCTGGTATGACTGAACAACCACTTGTAATCGTGGATACACAGCGTGGTGGACCTTCAACAGGTTTACCAACTAAACAGGAACAATCCGACTTAATGCAAATGATTTATGGAACACATGGCGAAATTCCAAAAGTGGTTATTGCACCAAGTACTGGAGAAGAAGCTTTCTACGATACTATTCAAGCATTCAATATTGCAGAAGAATTGCAACTTCCCGTAATAATCTTATCTGATTTACAACTATCACTTGGTAAACAAACAGTGGAGCCATTTGATTATTCGAAGGTTGAAATTCGTCGTGGAAAATTAGTGGAGAATGAAGAAATACCGGTAACGGAAGATAAATCGTACTTCAAACGCTATGAACTGACTGAAGATGGGGTATCACCACGTGTCTTACCAGGCACACAGCATGCGATTCATCATGTAACTGGGGTAGAGCATGATGAAACAGGTAAACCATCGGAGGCAGCTACAAATCGTAAGGCTCAAATGGACAAACGTTTAGGAAAGCTTAATCATATTAACTTCAAAGAGCCTGTATATGTAAACGCACCATATGAAGAGGCTGATATACTATTTGTTGGTTTCAACTCTACTAGAGGTGTGTTGGAAGAATTACAACAAACACTTATTAAAAGTGACATTAAAGTAAATCATGCGCATATTCGCTTAATACACCCATTCCCAGTGGCGGAAATGCAATCACTAGTTGCGAAAGCGAAAAAAGTGGTAGTAGTGGAAAACAATGCAACTGGACAATTAGCAAATATCATCAAAATGAATGTAGGTGGTCATGATAAATTGGTGAGTGTCACAAAATATGATGGCACACCATTTTTACCATTACAGCTTGCAAAACAAGTAAAGGAGTTGCTAACAGATGGTAACATTTAAAGATTTTCGTAATAACGTAAAACCTAACTGGTGTCCAGGATGTGGTGACTTCTCAGTGCAGGCAGCGATTCAACGTGCTGCTGCAAATGTTGGCATTCAACCGCATGATTTAGCTGTAATTTCTGGTATCGGTTGTTCTGGACGTATTTCTGGATATATTCACTCATACGGTTTTCATGGCATTCATGGGCGTGCACTACCAATAGCTCAGGGCCTAAAAATGGCAAACAAAGATTTACACGTTATCGCTTCTGGTGGTGATGGAGATGGCTTTGCAATAGGTATGGGTCATACCATTCACTCGATACGTCGTAATGTAGATATAACTTATGTTGTTATGGATAACCAAATCTACGGATTAACAAAAGGGCAAACGTCTCCACGTTCAGCAGAGGGCTTTAAAACGAAGTCAACACCTGGTGGAGCAATTGAACCATCCGTGCAGCCATTAGAACTAGCTCTTACATCAGGAGCAACATTTGTAGCGCAAGGATTTTCTTCTGATATTAAAGAGCTAACTGCTATTATTGAGGCGGGCATTAATCACAAAGGCTTCTCGTTTATAAATGTATTTAGCCCATGTGTAACATACAATAAAGTAAATACGTATGACTGGTTTAAAGAGCATTTAACTAAGCTTTCTGCTGTAGAAGGATATGATTCTACAAACAGAGATGAAGCTATGAAAGTAGTAATGGAAACAAAAGGTCTTGTAACAGGTATCATATATCAAGACGAAAATGCACCATCATACCAAGAACAAGTTCCTGGGTATGCACCAACACCACTTGTCGATCAAAATTTGAAGATGAGTGAACAGGAATTCAATGCTTTAATTCAAGACTTTATGTAATGGTTTAAGGGCTCATGAATGTCAAAAGTTCATGAGCTTTTTTACTGCGAACTGCGAACGAAAGCCCATTAAAAATGGATTATGGCCTATAACAAGCCAATATAGCCCATAAAAACTAAGCAAGTCCATAAATGATAGAGTATAGCCCATAAATATTCTCATCTAGCCCTCTAGCATGAAGATATAGCCCATAACCTCTCCCAACTAATCCCGATAAACTAAGTATATGCACTTAATTTGTCTAATTAGGCAATTTTAAGCTGAAAGCCTTGTGGCAATACATAACTATTCAGTATAATAGTAGGGATATTCGTACTTTTCACGAATGAAGGAAAGGAGAGTTCTTATGAACGAGGAATCACGTTTACAAAGTACTCAAGTGAAGGAAGCTAGCTCTTTGGATAAAAAATCCGATAAGGATTATAGTAAATATTTTCAAGCAGTCTATACTCCACCATCATTAAAAGATGCGAAAAAACGTGGCAAAGAAGAAATAGAGTACCATAACGACTTTGCTATTGCAGAACAATTTAAAGATATGGGTCAAAACAGAAAATTTTATATACGCACATACGGATGTCAAATGAATGAACATGATACAGAAGTAATGGCAGGTATTTTCATGCAACTAGGTTATGAACCTACAGATACTGTAGATGATGCCAATGTGGTTTTACTTAATACTTGTGCAATTCGTGAAAACGCTGAAAATAAAGTATTTGGTGAGCTTGGTCACTTTAAGCATTTAAAACAAAAAAACCCTGATGTCCTAATTGGTGTATGCGGATGTATGTCCCAAGAAGAATCAGTTGTAAAAAAAATATTAAAAACTTACAATCAAGTAGATATGATTTTTGGAACACATAATATTCACCGTCTTCCTGAAATATTGAACGAAGCATACCTTTCAAAAGAAATGGTTGTAGAGGTTTGGTCTAAAGAAGGAGACGTTATAGAAAATCTGCCGCGAGTACGTAAAGGTTCGATTAAAGCCTGGGTCAACATTATGTACGGCTGCGATAAATTCTGTACATATTGTATCGTTCCATATACACGTGGAAAAGAGCGTAGTCGTCGTCCGGAAGATATTATTCAAGAAATTAGACATCTTGCTGCGCAAGGATACAAAGAAGTAACATTGCTAGGTCAAAATGTTAATGCTTACGGAAAAGACTTTGAAGATTTGAATTATCGATTTGGTGATTTAATGGATGATCTTCGGAAAATTGACGTAGCACGCATTCGTTTCATGACTAGTCATCCTAGAGACTTCGATGATCATTTGATCAAAGTGCTTGCCAAGGGAGGAAATTTAGTCGACCACATTCATTTACCTGTTCAATCTGGGTCTTCGGATATTCTTAAGATAATGGCTCGTAAATACACAAGAGAGAACTATTTAGAGCTAGTTAGAAAGATAAAAGCAGCTATACCGAACGTCTCATTGACAACGGATATAATTGTGGGCTTTCCAAATGAAACAGAGGAACAATTTGAAGAAACAATGTCTTTGTATAAAGAAGTAGGATTCGAAATAGCATACACGTACATTTACTCTCCTCGAGAAGGTACACCAGCTGCAAAAATGGCAGATAACGTACCGATGGAAGTGAAAAAACAACGACTGCAGCGATTAAATAAGCTGGTGAATGATATGTCTTCGGAGGCTATGAAAAAACATGATGGACAAATTGTGGAAGTTTTAGTCGAAGGTGAAAGTAAGAATAATCCTGACGTACTTGCAGGTTATACGAGCAAAAGTAAACTAGTAAATTTTGTAGGACCAAAAGATATCATTGGGACATTAGTTAAGGTTAAAATAGTAGAAGCAAAAACATGGTCACTTACTGGGGAACTGGTAAATGAAATAATCGAGCAAAAGGTGGGAGTATAATGTCTACAACTAAATATACAAGAGAAGATATTATTGAAAAAGCAAAAGAAATAGCAACAATGATTGCAAATACGGAGGAAGTTGAATTCTTCAAACGTGCAGAAGAACAAATTAATGAGAATACTAAGGTACGTGAAAAAATAGCAAGTCTAAAAAGCTTACAAAAACAAGCAGTTAACTTTCAACATTTAGGGAAAGAAAAAGCACTTAGCCTAATAGAAGGAAAAATTGCTGCTATCGAAGAAGAAATCGATGGACTACCAATTGTACAAGAATTTAAACAATCCCAAGGTGATGTAAATAGTCTTCTACAATTAGTAGCTAATTCCATTTCTAACAATGTAACCAATCAAATTATTGAAGCAACTGAAGGTGACTTACTTAGAGGTGAAACTGGTTCAAAAGTAAAAAACACAACATATGATGGCTGCTCATAAGTAGAGCTTAAAATAGAGCATGCATGTAATCCTTACACGATTATATGCATGCTTTTTTCATGTGTTTTGTTATTTTTACAGATAGTAAAAATGGAGAACTGAATATTTCTTCAAACTTATGAAGTCGGTTCGATAGAGAAGTGTAGTGGTAATTATCTTGTCCAAAACTCTGAAGTTACATAATTGGGTGGTAATTCAATTAAGTTGTATGTTAAAATTATTCTGTACATTGGGAATATTTATAAGAGGGGGAAATTGTATGAAGAAAAAACAATTTAAGTTGTTAAGCATTCTAAGTATTTTAGTTTTATTAATACTTGCAGCATGTGGCTCAAATGAGGAAGGTTCATCTGCAGATGGAGATTCTAGTAAAACAAAAGATGAATTTAAGTTTTTAAGTTTGTTAACCGGTGGGGTTCAAGGAACGTACTATCCACTTGGAGGAACTTTTGCTGATCTGATCAGTAAAGAAACTGGTATTAAAACAACAGCAGAGGTTTCACAAGCATCAGCTGCTAATATGACAGCTTTAAAAGAAGGTACAGCAGAAATAGCCTTTACTCAAACGGACATTGCTTACTATGCAACAGAAGGTGAGTTAATGTTTAAAGATAACGCAGTTGATACAATCTCTGCACTTGGTGCTCTTTATCCAGAAACTGTTCAATTAGTAACTACAGATAAGACTGGGATTAAGACATTTGCAGATTTAAAAGGTAAGAAAATTTCTGTAGGAGCACCTGGATCAGGAACATATGCAAATGCAGAACAATTACTTGAAATTCATGGGTTAACAATGGATGATATTGAACCACAGAATTTAGATTTTGGAGAATCACAAGATAGTTTACAAGCTGGTCAAATCGATGCAGCGTTTATTACGGCTGGTACTCCAACTGGTGCTGTAGAAGCATTAAATGCAGTTTCAAATGTAGTAATCGTTCCAGTTGATGATGCTAAAGCAGATGAGCTTATCGAAAAATATCCGTATTATGCTAAAGACATAGTTCCATCAGGTACTTATGGCTTAACTCAAGAAGTACCAACAGTTTCAGTATTAGCAATGCTAGCTGTAACTAACGAGCTTCCAGAAGATTTAGTGTATGAAATGACAAAAGCGATCTATGATAATGCTGGTAGCATTACACATCCAAAAGGGCAGTTCATTAAGCCCGAAACAGGACTTGATGGTATTGGTATCAAAATTCACCCAGGTGCACAAAAGTACTTTGATGAAGTAAATAAATAAAACTAAATGCTTGGGGGCATGTTGCGTTTGCTTACATGTCCCTTTTTAATTGAAGGAATGGTGGAGAAAAAATGAGATCACTTAAGATGCTGGGAATAATAATCCTCATATGTGTAGTGAGTATTTCATTCTTCTATCCATTTCAACAAGTATTTATTTTTACGGAAACAAGAAGTGATAATCCTAATTTTTATTATATAAGGGTTGAAGATGAACAAGAATTCCAAGTTAAATTCACACATTCTATACATAAAAGCAATGTAATAGAACTATATAAGATTACAAAAGATGCTAGAATTCAGCTATTGTCGATGGTGTATGAAGATCTAGGAATCGGAATGCCAGGATATGCGGAGGAAGGGCAAGCATTAGAAGTAAAGGATGGAATATACAAACTTTCTTTTGATGACAAAGTTATCCCTTCTTTTACACTTCTAGTTGCTAATATTGACATGGATTTAATATTTCAATATAGACAAAGAGATTATAACTTAAAAAAATTATTAGAACGAAGTAAATCTTATGAATTCAAAATAAAAAATATATCGCTATATGAACAATGGAAAGGAGTTAGGTTGAATGACTGAAAAAAAAGTAAAGCCGAATAACGATTCTACAGAAACAGAATCCTTTAAGCAATTGTCAGAAGAAGAGCAACAAGCCATTTTACAGAAATATGATCCTGAATCTAATACAAGATCTGTAGATGGTATTATGAAAAAGGTAATTTTCTTCGGATTATTAGCATTTTCTATATTTCAGCTATATACAGCTATACAAGGCCAATTTACGGCTTACATTCAACGATCCATACACTTAGGGTTTGCATTATCGCTTATTTTCTTAATGTTCCCAGCTATGAAAAAATCAATTAGAAATAGAAAAATTCCAATTTATGATTATCTTCTTTCCTTACTATCTATTGGAGTAGGTCTCTACTGGCCGATTATGTATAATGAATTAGTGTTCCGAGTTGGGACAATGACCAATTTAGATTTTATCGTAGGTGCGTTAGCAATTCTATTAACTTTAGAAGCGGCTCGTCGGACTGTCGGGGTACCTATTACAATAATCGCTACTGTTTTCTTAGTTTACGCGTTTTTCGGACCGTATTTCCCTGGTTTCTTGGCACACAGAGGGCAAGATTTAAGCAGCTTAATCCATCTTATGTTCTTTACAACGGATGGGATATTAGGTACGCCGATTAGTGTATCTGCTACATTTATATTTGTTTTCCTATTATTTGGTTCATTCCTTGTAAAAACAGGAGTTGGACAATATTTTAATGACCTTGCTGTAACACTTGCAGGTCGTTTAACAGGAGGACCTGCAAAAGTTGCTATTTTCTCGAGTGCATTACAGGGTACTATTTCGGGAAGTTCTGTAGCTAATGTTGTAACTTCTGGTTCCTACACGATCCCAATGATGAAGAAGCTTGGATATCGGAAGGAATTTGCTGGAGGAGTAGAAGCAGCGGCCTCTACTGGTGGACAATTAATGCCTCCAATTATGGGAGCAGCGGCATTCCTTATGGTAGAGTTCATTGGTGGAATAACGTATTGGGAAATTGCCAAAGCAGCAGCAATACCAGCAGTTTTATATTTTGCAGGTATTTGGATCATGACACATTTTGAAGCAAAGCGTGTTGGATTAAAAGGTATGTCTAAAGAAGAGATGCCAGACCGAAAAGAAGTATTGAAAAAGTTATATTTATTAATACCGATTGTAACAATTATCGTCTTAATGTTTATAGGTGTACCAACGATGCAAGCAGCATTATGGGGTATCGTTGCAGCAGTAGTATTTAGTGCTATTGATAAAGAAACTAGAATGAATTTTAAAGATATAATAGATGCCTTAGTGGATGGAGCGAGAACTGCATTAGCAGTCGCAGCTGCCACAGCCGCAGCTGGTATTATTGTTGGAGTAGTTGTAAAAACCGGATTAGGCTTAAGTTTAGCGAATGGTCTAATTTCTGCATCGGGTGGAAATATTTTCTTAACACTATTCTTTACGATGCTAGCATCTATTGTTTTAGGTATGGGTTCTCCAACGACTGCCAATTATGTGATTACATCAACAATAGCTGCACCAGCTATTATTACTTTATTGATGCTTGATATGCCTGCAGGAGCAACAGTTCCTTTAGTTGTCGCTTTATCAGCACATTTATTCGTATTCTACTTCGGAATAATAGCAGATATTACACCACCGGTTGCACTTGCAGCGTTTGCAGCAGCAGGTGTATCTGGTGGAGATCCAATCAAAACAGGAGTAGTAGCTGCTAAATTAGCAATAGCTGCATTTATCATTCCTTATATGATCATATTCTCCCCAGCTCTCTTAATGATAGATACGTCATTTGGGGAAGTTATATGGGTCGTCTTTACGGCAATTATAGGGATGATGTCAATTGGAGCTGGGATGATTGGTTATTGGTATCGCAAAGTAACGTGGGTAGAAAGAATAATTGCTATCGGCGCGGGATTACTATTAATATATCCAGAAAACTTTTCAGATATTGCTGGATTAATAATCTTTGTTATTCTACTTGTTATTCAATTAATGACAAAAGAAAAGAAAAATACGGAAGTTTTAGCACACTAGCACACTAGGAAACTACCAAATCAATATTAATGTTAAAAACACGAGCTGATTTTAGCTCGTGTTTTTAAATACTCTAGAAATGGAGTGAAAAGGAAATCATCCATAATTAGCCTGTCATTAAAGGCAGTGTGATATTCGACTATGTGAAGTTTTTAATTACGCAGGTAATATCTTTTTTTGAACAAAATGTAAAGGCGAGGGAAGCGTATCTGTAGCATGTAAGGGTATAATAATGAATAATAAGTAACTAGTATTGCTTTTTTAACTCAAGAAAGGAAGATTCGATGAAGGAAGAGAATTTAAATATAGGATGGAACTTGGAAAATACGTATACCGAACTTCCAGAATTACTGTATACAGCTATTAATGTAAATCCTGTTAGTAATCCTAAACTGGTTATATTAAACGATGCGGTGGCAACATCTCTTGGGCTAAATTTGAAAGAGCTAGAAAATACTCATGGTGTTGAGGTACTTGCTGGTAATAAGGTGATTGAGGGCGGTATACCTTTAGCTCAGGCTTATGCTGGTCATCAATTTGGAAATTTTACCATATTAGGTGATGGAAGAGCACTATTGCTTGGTGAACAAATAACTCCGTCGGGGGAGCTAGTAGACGTACAATTGAAAGGCTCTGGTAGAACACCATATTCTCGTGGGGGAGACGGTCGAGCGGGCCTCGGGCCGATGTTACGTGAATATATTATTAGTGAATCGATGCATGCTCTAGGAATTCCAACAACCAGAAGCTTATCAGTAGTTACTACCGGAGAGAGTATTATGCGAGAAACTGTTCAACCGGGTGCAGTGATGACACGTATTGCTGCAAGTCATTTACGTGTAGGTACTTTTCAATTCGCTGCAAAATGGGGCACATTCGAAGATCTTAAAGCTTTAGCGGATTATGCAATAGAAAGACATTACCCAATTTTATTGGCTAATGAAAATCGCTATCTTGCATTCCTTAAAGAAGTGATTGAACGCCAAGCGGCATTGATAGCAAAATGGCAACTTGTCGGTTTTATACATGGAGTGATGAACACAGATAATATGACGATAAGCGGAGAGACAATCGATTATGGACCTTGTGCTTTTATGGATATATATAATCAGAAAACAGTATTTAGTTCCATTGATAGACAAGGTCGTTATGCTTATGAAAATCAGCCAAATATAGCCGCATGGAACTTAGCGAGATTGGCAGAAAGTTTATTGCCTCTTATTCACGAAGATCCGGATGAAGCTGTGCAGCAAGCGCAAGAAGCGATGGCGGCCTACCCTGTAACTTATGAAAATTATTGGTTAACAGGAATGGGGAATAAGCTAGGGATTTTTAATATAGAAAAAGAGGATATTTCCCTAATCGAAAACCTTCTTGAACTTATGGAGAAATACGAAGTAGATTATACAAATACATTCCGATTATTGACTCTTGATAAAGTGGAAGAAACTGAATTATTCGGTAAAAATGGATTTGAACAATGGTATGAAAAATGGAAAACTAGACTTGAAAATCAACAGGTGTCAGAAGAATTTATAAAGCAACTAATGCAGAAAAGTAATCCAGTAGTTATTCCGAGAAATCATCGAGTAGAAGAAGCGCTTGATGCAGCAGTGAATAATGAGGACTATAGTGTATTAAACAATTTGCTAAGTGTAATTTCACATCCTTATGATTACAAGGCAGACTATATGGATTATACTACTCTTCCTCCTGATACTTCAGGACCGTACAAAACGTTTTGCGGTACTTAATCCAAAGGAAAGAAAAGTCTGTGAACCTTAAAAGTTTACGGGCTTTTCTCACTTACAGGAGAGGATAAATATCAAAAACTGAAATGTATTACGTTATGCAGATTTAATCTTGTAACTCAGTCTTTTTTTCTTTAAAATTAATAGTAATCATATTTGTTTAATCTTTTTATGAATAAGGGAGTCTTAGAAATTATGCAGAAAAATAAAGTAGCGGATAAAGTCCGTAGAATAATTTTAATCGTCATAGGAGCAGCTATAGCTGGTTATGCACTGGAAGCAGTTTTAATACCAAACTCAGTTATTGATGGCGGCGTAACAGGTGTTAGTATCATGGGAACATATTTGTTTAATATACCACTTGGACTTTTACTCTTTATATTAAATATACCGTTTGTATATATTGGTTATAAACAAGTGGGGAGAACCTTTGCAATAATGAGTATCATTGGTATAGCATCCCTATCTATTTCAACAGTTTTAATGCATCAAATTGAGCCGATTCTGAGTGCAAAAGATCCACTATTAGTAGTAATATCTGGAGGGGTAATGCTAGGTATTGGTATTGGTGTGGTATTACGTAACGGTGGTGCACTTGATGGTGCAGAAGTTCTAGCGGTTCTAGTATCTCGAAAAGTACCATTTTCAGTAGGAGATATAATCTTATTTATTAATGCGTTTATTTTTCTAGGTGCTGGTTTTATATATGGCTTAGAAGGAGCACTCTATTCAGCTACTACTTATTACATAGCTAAAATAGTAATTGATGTTATTCAAGTTGGACTTGAAAGTTCCAAATCAGTTCGTATAGTTAGTAAAGAATCAGAGGAAATTGGGTCTGCAATACAAGATCGTTTAGGACGTGGTGTAACGTACTCCAGTGGCCGCGGAGGTTTCTCCAATGAAACTATGGATATTGTCACATGTGTAATCACTCGCATGGAAGAAAATAAGTTAATAACAATTATTAAAGAATTGGATCCTGGTGCTTTTATTGTGATCACAGATGTGGCAGAAGTAAGAGGCGGTACGTTCAAAAAACGAGATATTCACTAAAATATAAATACCCGTTAGATGAGTATATACGCTCATTTAACGGGTATTATTGTTTTAAAGTTATTTTCGTTTCTTCTTCCCGAGATCTTTTACAGAAGTTTTGCTTTTATCTACCACTTTTTCAAATTCTACCTGAACCTGAATACCATTTTCTTCTGTTTCCTGTACATTAATTACTTTACCTTTTCTACCTTTGATTTTAAGATCATCATCGATGGAAGGGATATCTCTTAATACTTGAGTTAAAATAACCATATTTTTCTCCATAAAATGAACTGCAAACATTTCCATTTCCCCTTACTTTATAATTTAGAATCTATGTATTTTATGATTATTTAAAAGTTATAGAACTTTAAAATAGATAAACCATATTAGTTTATTGTTAAATTGTTTAGTGTTAAACTAAATTAGAAATCATTAGAGAAAAAGGAGTGTTAAAGATGAGTAAACTTCAAGATAAAGTTGTAATCATTACTGGTGGTGCTGGTGGAATTGGATTTGGGATGGCAAAAGCAATGGCTAAAGAAGGCGCAATCGTTGCAATTGTAGATGTGAATGAGGAGACAGGTAAAGCAAGTGAGAAATTACTACAAGAAATTTCCCCAAGATCAATGTTTTTAAAAGCAGATCTTATGGATCGCGAAAACTTACCAAATATCATTAAAACAATAGTTGATAACTATGGTAAGTTGGATGTACTTGTAAATAATGCACATGCATCAAAACAATTAATGATTGAGAATATTACACAAGCGGATCTTGATCTATCATTTGGGACTGGATTCTATCCAACATTCTATTTAATGCAGGCTGCACTGCCTTACTTAAAAGAAACAAAAGGAAATATTATTAACTTTGCTTCAGGGGCAGGATTGGCTGGTCATGAAACTCAAGGAGCATATGCTGCTGCTAAAGAAGCAATTCGTGGGATATCACGTGTCGCTGCAAACGAATGGGGTCGTTTTGGTATTAATGTGAATATTATCAGTCCAGTTGCTAACTCAGAGGGAGTACAAGCATGGGCAAAAGCTCAACCTGAATATTATAAAGCAGTACTAAGTAAAATACCGATGGGTCGTTTCGGTGAAGTAGAAGAGGATATTGGACGTGTAGCAGTATTTTTAGCTAGTGAGGATTCAAGATATATTACAGGTCAAACGATGATGGTTGATGGTGGATCCATCATGTTGCGTTAATAGAAGGAATTAGTATGGAGAAAACAAATTTATTTAAATTGATTCATGCAACTGAAATAATCTCAAACGAAAATATAGTTAAATTCTCTTCTAAATTTGAATTTCCAGTAGGAATATCTGCAATTTTGGTACTAGCTCAATTACGTGCAAATGGTCCGGTAATGCAAAGTGGTTTAGCAGAGACCTTAGGGTATACAAAAGGAGCAATCACAAATATTTCTAGCAAGCTAGTGAAGTTTGAATTAGCGGAACGACTGTATAGTGAAGAAGATCGCCGGACGATCCATCTTCAGATTACAGAAAAAGGGCGATCTGCTTTAATGGAAGCACAAAAGATTGGCGAAGAAATATTTGTGGAGTTATTTGAAGAGTTGACTGTGGAAGAATTAGATCAGTATTTGTACATACAGCAAAAAGTATTAAACAGTATGAAAAATAAAAGATTGTCATCATCATGATCTAATTATTTTTTAGAGAAAAGTTAGCTAAGACCCTCAACATAAGAGGTTCTTAGCTTTTTATGTTTTTCAAAATCCTTTTGTATAATGTAAAAGTACTCAACTCCTTGCAATTAAGATATGAAATTGTTATGCTAAGAACAATTTTATAACATTCCTTCGGGGTCGGGTGAAATTCCCAATCGACAGTAAGAGAGAAATCTCAAAGCCTGTGAGCCGTAAAACGCATGATTTGGTGAGAATCCAAAGCCGACAGTTAAAGTCTGGATGGGAGAAGGAGAAAGTTGCCTATTTGGAGGTTTTTTAGTTATGCTAAAAAAGGAACAAAAGGCTTATTAAAGTATGACTTCTCTCGCATCCATAAATTTGGGTGCGTTTTTTAATGTCTAGCTATAGCGTTTGTCGGTGCCAACAAATCTGGGTAAGTCAGTTTGTTGGGACATGATCCCGCGAGCATAGGCGCTTCTACTTTTTAAAATTGAATAACTATCCTTCGGGGTCGGGTGAAATTCCCAATCGACAGTAAGAGAGAAATCTCAAAGCCTGTGAGCCGTAAAACGCATGATTTGGTGAAAATCCAAAGCCGACAGTTATAGTCTGGATGGGAGAAGGAGTAGTTCAATGCTTTTTGAGAGAAAAACACAAAAGGCTTATTTGAATCTACCTAATTTCCCTCCGACACTTATGTGTACGGAGGTTTTTGTTTGAAGTAGGCTTTAGATTCCATCTAAAAGTACTTACTAATAAGGAGGATACGATGTTTACAGGAATTGTTGAAGAGCTTGGCACCATTAAGAACGTACAAACATCTGCTAGCAGTATGCAACTTATTATCCGAGCAAAACGAATTTTAGAGGACATCAAATTAGGTGATAGTATTGCAGTGAATGGTATCTGTTTAACAGTAATCGCATTTTCAAGATTTGAATTTACAGTGGACGTTATGCCAGAGACGTTTTATGCAACTACAACAAAATTATTAAATAGCAGTTCAGTTGTCAATTTAGAAAGAGCATTAGCGGCAAACGGTCGATTCGGTGGACATTTCGTTACAGGACATGTGGATGGTGTGGGTACCATATTGAAAAAGCGCCATGCAGCAAATGCAGTGTATATCGATATTATAGTACCAGAAGAGGCAAGTCACTTTTGTATTCCAAAGGGGTCTATAACGATTGATGGAACAAGTTTAACTATTTTTGCTATAAATAAGTCGACGGTAACAGTTTCATTAATTCCCCACACAAATAAGGAAACAGTTCTAGGCATGAAAAAAGCGGGTGAACTCGTTAATATCGAAGGTGACATGCTAGGGAAGTATGTGCATCAATTTAGTACAAAGAAAAGTGAATCGACTATCACCCAGGACTTTTTACAGCAGAACGGTTTTTAAGGAGAAATTAGCATGCTAAATACGATAGAAGAAGCAATTACAGATTTAACACAAGGAAAGCTTATTATTTTAGTAGATGATGAAAACCGTGAAAATGAAGGTGATTTCCTTTGCTTAGCAGAATTTGCAACACCAGAAAACATCAATTTCATGGCTAAGTATGGTCGAGGATTGATTTGTATGCCTATTCATGAAGAAATCGCAGAGGTATTGCAATTACATCCGATGGTTTCTAATAATACAGATTCTCATCAAACTGCATTTACTGTGTCGATTGATCATGAAAACACTTCAACGGGCATAAGTGCGTTTGATCGATCAGAGACGATGTTACAAGTCATTAAGCCACAAGCAAAGGCACAACAGTTTAAACGACCAGGACATGTCTTTCCGCTAATCGCAAAGCCAGGTGGTGTACTGGAAAGACGAGGTCATACGGAAGCTGCAGTTGACCTTGCCATGCTTTGTGCATCAGCTAAATCAGGTGTAATTTGCGAAATAATGAACGATGATGGTTCAATGGCACGCTTACCAGATTTACTGGAACTTGCCAAACAATATCAATTAAAGATTGTCACAATCGAAGAACTATCAAGGTATTTAATAAATATTAAAGCTAGCTGAGGAGAGAATAAGATGGTAAAAACAATCGAAGCAAATTTAATCGGAACAGATTTGAAAGTAGGTATTGTTGTCGGACGTTTTAATGATTTCATCAATGCAAAACTAGTTGACGGTGCAATAGATGGGTTAAAACGTCATGGTGTCGTTGAAGAAAGTATTGAAGTTGCTTGGGTTCCTGGTGTGTTTGAAGTACCATTTATTGCAAAAAAAATGGCGGATTCCCAAAAATACGATGCAATCATTGGTCTTGGTACAGTAATCAGAGGTTCAACGACACACTATGATTATGTTTGCAACGAAGCAGCAAAAGGAATTGCACAAGTAGGTTTACAAACTGGAGTACCAGTTATTTTTGGTATCGTCACTACAGAATCTATAGAACAAGCTATTGAACGGGCAGGTACAAAGGTTGGAAACAAAGGATACGATGCAGCCGTCTCTGCAATTGAGATGGCAAATCTGTTAAAGGTCATGTCGTGATAATTGACTTACTTAATATCTAGAAATGACTTAGAAACAAGAGGAAAAGTATAAACAATTAATCTGAAACTTCATGGATTTGAACATGGATCAATTCATTAGTATCAGTAAAATATTCAATTTTAACAGAGACTCCAAATTCTTTATCACTCTCTTTTAACCTTAGACGGAACTTTTCAATGGTAGAATTTTCTTTCGGTTCACTTCCTTCATAAAGGTAGTCAATTATACTTGCATGGGGAAATTTGGATTGAGTTTCTTTTACAGCAACTTGTCCCCATTTAGCATAGGCAGGGGTTTCCTGATGAGTAGGAGCGGTTTTAGGTATATATGTTGTTAATGTCTGCATAGAAGCTATAATGGTAAGTTCGATAACTAGTTTTTGCATAATTCATCACTTCTCCTTTCCTTTAGAATGTGTCATTCAAAAGAAATCATTCTATCGTTATTTTGATTCCTAATGAGGAGAGCAATAATTCTGACAAAATATAAAATTGTAATATAATGAAAGAAGAACATGATTTGAATTAGAGGGGGTAACATAATGGAATTAGGATTAGCAGGAAAAGTAGCAATCGTTACGGGCTCAAGTAAAGGGATAGGTTTACAAACAGCTTTACAATTAGTGCAAGAAGGGGCTAAGGTAACTCTTTGTGCTCGAGGAGAAGAACAATTAAAAGAGGCTGCGGCATTTATTAATAGTGAAACAGGGGTACAAGTACTTATTGTTCCTGCGGATATTACCAAAGAAGAAGCATGCAAAGAAATTATTCAAAAAACAGTAGATCATTATGGACGTATTGATATTTTAGTTAATAATGCTGGTACTTCTTCTGCAAACCCTTTTGAATCAGTGGAAACAGATTTGTGGCAAACAGATTTAGATTTAAAATTATTTGGAGCTATACATACGTCAAAAGCTGCAATACCCTATATGAGAAAAGTGGGCGGAGGAGCAATTGTAAACGTAACAGCAGTATTAGGAAAAACACCTCCTGCTAGTTCGCTGCCAACAACTGTTAGTCGAGCAGCTGGAATGGCATTGACTAAAGCGATGAGCAAAGATTTGGGAAAAGATAATATCCGAGTTAATACAGTATGTATTGGCCTTATTAGAAGCAACCAAATCGAATTGAAGTGGAAAAAAGAAGCTCCAGAACTTACTTGGGAAGAATATTCTAAAAATGTAGTTGGTCCAACGATTCCACTTCAGCGAATTGGTGAAACTTTAGAAGCAGCAAATGTCATTACTTTTTTAGTGTCAGATGCCGCGTCTTATGTAACGGGAACATCTGTTAATATTGATGGTGGATCTGGTGGGACGCTTTAAATAAAAAAAGAACCCGAATGGGAACCCCTATAGGGCCATTCGGGTTTAATGAAGATAGGTCATCTTACAGGTTCCAATTCGGAGTAGATGACAGATCCGTTTCTTTGGAGTTTATGCCAATTATGGCGATTACCGAAAATATAAAGGATGGATCCATAAAAGAAGAAAAAGGTATCCAGCAAGCGATAAGTTACAGACTCCCAAATAGTAAATAATATAATTTTTAACCACTGCTTAGAAGAAAAGGTATAACCAAAATGTCCAGCGCGTTGAACCGCTACTAATCTTAAAATGAATTCACTAGACCATGCAGTAATAAGCAATACAATGGTAAATGGAGATACATTCCCTAAATATAAGGTAATTGGTAATATAAAAATTGTGATTATCCCTAAAATGCTAAGTACAATGGATTCGAATAATAAAAAAAAGGAGAACCTTTTACTTAGTTTGGTAAAAAAATCTTTTTTATATAGATTAATACAATCTAGAAAACCTTTTTGCCAACGAACTCGCTGATGTAATAGAGATTTGAAATCTTCAGGAACTTCTGTATAGCAAACTGCCTCAGGAACAAATATCATCTTTTCACCGAGTTTCCGCTCATGAATAAATTTATGAAGTCTAAAAGTAATTTCCATATCCTCTCCTAGCGTATCTTTAAAACCACCAATTTGTTGTAGGATAGATAGACGAAAAGCTCCGAATGCCCCAGATACCACTCCTAATACATTTAACTTTGCTTGTGTTACTTTCCGTACATAAAAAGAAGATAAATAACCAGATAATTGATACTTGATAATCCAATTTTTCCCGTAAAAATTATTACCTCTTCTATTTATTACTTGTCCCACTTGTACCATACCACCAGCAGCAATCACTTTTGGATCAGAGAATGATTCATTAATTCTAGTAAGACTATCACTTTCTAATATGGAGTCGGCATCAAGGGTAATTACAATTTCTCCAGTTGCAATGGAGATACCGGCATTAAGGGCAGCCGACTTACCACCGTTTAGTTGATCGATTACGTAAATTTGTGGGAAATTTTTACTTTGAAAGAGTCTAGAAAAATTTATGGATGAATTATCTAAGGTTATTTCTTTTTCTACTATTAATAGATCAAGTAGCTCATGTAAAACATTCATCGTATTATCGGTTGACCCATCATTTATAAATATAGCTTCTTTGTTATCGTAGTTTAACCTTTTCCAACTTTCTAGACATTGTAAGAGAACGAGCGCCTCATTAAATGCAGGGATTAACACAGTAATTTTTTTCTCTTTATTTGAAATGTAGGGTGCTTTTTTAACTTTTAAGGATCTATATATATATTTTAATTGTAATAAGAGATAAAGTACGAAGATTGCTGTAAATAAAAAAGACCAATAACTCAATTTGTTCCAACTTTCTAATATTAATTATTTTTTGAATAAATTCGGACGTAATCTACTTCCATATATGAGGGGAATTTCGTTTCTTTGTCTGGGTCCCCAACCCAAACACCGCCGACTGTAACGTTCATTAATAAGTACATGCTTGTATTGGCAAAATTCTTGATCTTGAATCTTTCAATTTCATCGATCGAAAAAATTATTTCCTCTTTAGTCCAATCTAGCGTATATAAATGCCATTGACTTCCATTTATATTGGTAACTTGATATTCACGTTTACCTGGTCCTGAATGACCGACATGCCAAATTTCGTTAGGAAGTTGACCCAACATCTCCACTATATCGATTTCAGGGAAGGCAGCATGGTTTGTTGGTAGTAGCCAAATCGCAGGTAATAACCCTTGTCCCACTGGTAGTTTTGCACGTATCTCAAATTTTCCATAAAGCTGTTCGTGGAGTCCTTGAGTAGTTACTGCACCTGAACGGTAGGGATAACTTTGAAATGGTTTATTATCAACTTGTAATTTTAAAGTGCCTGAGGAGCTAGAAACTTGTTCCGGTAAATAATGATGCTTACGACCATGATCCTTATAACCTGAATTTAGTTTGTTCCATTTCTTACTCGACACTTCTAAATCATCAAACTCATCTTGAAATGTTAGAGTCCAACCTTGTTTTGCATAATATTCATATTTTGGTATGTCCTCCGTTGAGAAATCCTCTTTGGATACTTGTATCAATTGATTTTCAACAGAGTCTTGACTCGGGGGATTTGTATATTGCTCGCTACAGCCATATAAACAAATAACAAATATAAGAATTAAGTATTTAATAGACCTCACTTCCTTCTTCTAGGTGAAGTATATTCATAAATAAGGAAATTTATTCCACTAAACAATAATTTTTTTTGGATGATTTGCACAGTAAAAGAAGAAGAGAATAGATTTAAATAGGAAGTATGAGGATTTCCTTTTTATAAGTGGAGACAGGCCAATTGATATTATCCTTTTATCTTTCAGAACTGATCCGTCACACCTCAGCTTCAGTAGAATAATATAGTGCTATGAACAACCTAATACAGTAGGGGTGAGAGTATGCCGGCTATAACGGGGAGACAGTATATTGAACGGATTGATGAGCTAAAAACGGATATTTGGATAGAGGGGAAACGTGTAACAGGTAACATTTCGGAGCACCCTGCATTTAAAGGAATTATTAAGAGTCAGGCTGCATTATATGAACTTCAGCATCATAAAGACTTAAAGGATATTTTAACGTATCTATCTCCAACAACTAAAAATAGGGTTGGTATTTCATATTTACAACCAAAGACGAAGGAAGATTTAGTAACAAGACGTACAATGATTCAGCAATGGGCTAGAAGTAACAACGGGTTAATGGGGAGAAGTCCAGATTATATGAACACTGTTTTAATGGCTCTAGCTTCATCCGTGCATCTGTTGCAGGATCAAAAAAACTGTTTCCCAGAAAACCTGCAATCATTTTATGAATACGCAAGAGAAAAAGATATTTCTATGACCCATACATTTATAGAGCCACAAGTAAATCGGACTCAACTGTATATAGAACGTTCGAAAGAGCCAATTGCTGCAAAAATTGTAGATAAAAACGAGCATGGTATTATTATAAAAGGGGCACGACTTCTTGCGACACAAGGTGGAATAACGGATGAGCTTTTAGTTATTTCTGCAAATGGGAAGGAAGAGGATGGAAATGGTTTCGCATTTTCAATACCTAGTAATACAACAGGGTTAAGGTTCATATGTAGAGAATCATTTGTTGGAGGTGATTCGTCTTTTAACTATCCATTAAGTTCAAGGTTTGAAGAAATGGATAGTATTGTTGTATTTGATAACGTATTAGTTCCTTGGGAACGTGTATTTTTTTATGATAATGTTCCTATCTCCAATATTTTTATGCGATCGAATTCTTTCTTGCCTTTTACACTTCATCAAGTAGTATCTAGGCAAATTGTGAAAACCGAATTCATATTAGGAATAGTCCACTCTATTATTGAAACTATTAATATTGGGGAATACCAACATGTGCAAGAAAAAGTCTCCGAAATAATTATTGCTTTGGAAACGATGAAAGCACTAGTGATTAAATCAGAAGTAGAAGCCAAAATAGACAAAGGTGGATGGATGCAGCCAGATCGGTCGACATTACAAATTGCTATGAATGTATATCCTCGCGTATATCCGCGTTTTACAGAAATTATTCAACTATTAGGTGCCAGTGGATTAATGTCTATTCCAACAGGAAATACTTTTCAATCACCTGTAGGAAATGAATTAAATCATTACTTACAATCTCGTGAAAATACGGGTGAGGATCGTGTCCAACTTTTCCGCTTAGCGTGGGACTTAACGATGAGTTCTTTTGGTACTCGGCAAACGTTATACGAACGTTTCTTCTTCGGAGATCCTGTTAGACTAGCTAGTCAGCTATACTTCTCTTATGACGCAGATGAATATATGCAACGAGTGAAAGATTTTCTCGATTTGTCAAAGGAACATTAAGGGAAATGGAAGCTATAAATCACGGTGAAATATCAAAAAATAATTGTATAGAGCCAACCCCATCCTTCATCTTAGATGGGGTTTTTGTATGTCTTCTATACAAATAGTTTATAAGACTTATCAAGCAGATACCTTGAAGTAATAGTAACTTGATTCTATTATCTAATGGAGACGTTATATAATGAAGGGAAGTAAATATATGAATAAAAGACTTCAACCTGTTCCTGTATCAGTTTTGGATTTAGTGGCAGTAAAGGAAGGCCAAACAAACAAAGAGGCTTTTGAGGATATGGTTAGCCTAGCGCAACACGTAGAAAAGATTGGTTACAGTCGATACTGGCTAACAGAACATCATAATTCACCGAATGTTGTTAGTTCAGCAACTTCCATTCTAATCGGCCATGTGTTGGAAAAAACCGAAACGATTAAAGTAGGATCAGGTGGAATTATGTTACCAAATCATGCACCTCTTGTAGTTGCAGAGCAGTTTGGGACACTGGAAAATATCTATCCAAATAGACTAGATTTAGGACTTGGTCGTGCACCTGGTACAGACATGCAAACAGCTCGTGCGCTCCGCAGGACTACACAGGAAACTGCTTTTTCTTTTCCACAGGACGTGGTAGAATTGCAAAATTACTTTAAATCGCTAGATAACCAAGGAGCTATTCGCGCATTTCCGGGAGTCGGTGCCAATGTACCAATATATATTCTAGGTTCAAGTACTTCAAGCGCACAATTAGCTGCTCGTTTAGGACTACCGTATGCATTTGCTGCACATTTTGCTCCTCAGCAGTTGGAACATGCAATACAAATTTACCGAAATCAGTTTGTTCCTTCAGAGTATCTATCTGAACCTTATGTGATTGTTTGTGTAAATGTAATAGGAGCAGAAACCGATGAAGAAGCGAAACTGCTTTCTACTACTAGTGATCGATTTTATTTAAATGTGGTGTCTGGTAAAAAGAGCTTATTACAGCCGCCAGTGGAAAGCTTGAATGGTGTGTGGAATCATTTAGAGGAAAGTGCAGTACGTGCAATGTCGACTTATACTTTTAAAGGCAGTCGAAATACAATAACGGAGCAATTAAAACCATTCTTAGAGACATACCATGTAAATGAATTGATGGCAGTTACATACATTTATGACCAGGAAGCTAGAAAACGTTCATATGAAATATTCAAGGAAGCCGTAGACCAAATTTAACAGCAAACGAAACATGACGAATCCCTCCTCCGGGACTTCGTTATGTTTTTTTGTTGAATTAGGTTTGGTTAATATTATTCGTTAACTAAATCCCAAATGCTGATTTACAAATTAATATCTTGGGTAGTGGTAGCATTGGATACTAAACGCATAGTAGAATCTGAAATTTGTAACTAAGAAAATAAAGATTTTTAAAGACTAGGTACTGTTGCTTTTCCAATTAAAAAATTTTGCATAATATATAATTATTGGAAGCGCTTTCGTCTTTGTTTAAATTGTCTAGAATAAAAGAAAATGGTTAACAATCACTGTATAGATATTATTAAAGGAGGTCTCGTATATGAAAGTCAACAATGCTATGGAAGTTTTAGATCGGATGCGTTTACCGAATGGAGCCTATACTGCCAGTGTTTCGCAAGACTACAATTATGTCTGGATACGTGATATTGTATACACAGTTTTGCCTTTTTTACAAAGTCAATCTGATCGGTATGAAAAAGCATATTATGCGTTATTTGATCTATTTAAAACCTATGAATGGAAAATAGACATCCATAGAGAACAAAAACCTGTCTACCTTTTTGAATATATACACTCACGCTATTCTACAGATTTAGAGGAATTGAACCAAGAATGGGGTCACGCTCAAAATGATGCAATTGGAGCATTTTTATGGGGTGTGGGAGTAGGGGTGAGCCATGGCCATAAAGTTATTCGTGATGAGAAAGATATCGCTATCGTTCAGAAGCTGGTCGATTATTTAGAGTGTCTTCAATACTGGCAGGCAAAGGATAATGGTATGTGGGAAGAAAATATGGAACTACATGCTTCCAGTGTAGGAGCATGTGTTGCTGGATTACGTTCTGTGAAAATGTTAGTAAACGTAAAGGATGAACTAATTCAAAAAGGTGAAGAGACGTTGCGTTTTCTCTTACCTAGAGAAAGTGAAACGAAAGAAACAGATTTATCCCTACTTTCACTTATCTATCCATATCGTATAGTTGAAAGGAAAACTGCTCTTAAAATAGTTGAAATGGTTTCTGAACAACTTGAGCGCACACATGGCTGTATTCGTTATCACAATGATCAGTATTATAACGAAGGCAGCGAAGCAGAATGGTGCTTTGGACTACCTTGGCTCGGACTATGTTATTTGGAGCTAGGTATGTATGACAAAGCTTTCGAATATATTAGTAAAACAGAGCGAATTATCCCAGAAAATTGGGAAGTTCCTGAGTTATATATTGGTGGTAAAAATGTTCCAAATGGTAACACTCCACTTGCTTGGTCTGTCTCACTTTCCTACTTATTTTTAAATCGTATGATTGATGCATCTTCTACCCCAAAAGGGAGGACAGCTAATAGCTAATCTCTGGTCAATGCACTTTAGTGTATTATCGTTATTAATATTTACAGAACAAAATATATTAGTAAAAGTCCTTCAGTGCATGGAGGATTTTTTATTTTGTCGAAATTTATATACTATTGGCAATAGCGAAATATTAAAAGGTGTTTAAAGATTAATGGCGAATAATTTAGGGGAGAACGAGTATTTGAATGAAAAGAATCATAGATTGAAAGAGGTGTTTAAATGGTAGAGATTATGAAGTTGGATCACCGGCGACTCCCAAGTGATTTTGATGTATACCTTTTTCATGAAGGAACATTGTATGAAAGCTATAAGATGCTTGGAGCTCATCTAATTGAAGAGAACGAAGTGCAAGGAGTTCGTTTTGCAGTTTGGGCACCGAATGCTAAAAAGGTATCGGTTGTAGGTAATTTTAACAATTGGATTGGTACAAAGCATCGATTGGAACGTTTGGATCAATCTGGAATCTGGGTGCTATTTGTTCCCGACTTAGCACAAGGAGATATTTATAAGTATGAGGTTACAGGTCCAGACGGACAAAAAGTATTAAAAGCAGATCCTTATGCCTTTTATTCGCAGCTTCGACCAGAAACAGCTTCTATTATCTACAATTTAAATGCATTTGAATGGTCAGATCAGAAATGGATGACTCAGCGAGTAAAGAAAGATATGTATCATAAACCGATGGCTATTTATGAAGTTCATTTGGCTTCCTGGAAACAAAAAGAAGATGGTGAGTTTTATAGTTATCAAGAATTTGCTGACGAACTAATTGAGTATGCAATCGATAATAGATTTACCCATATTGAGTTAATGCCTGTTATGGAGCATCCTTACGATGGTTCATGGGGTTACCAAATTACTGGTTATTATTCAGCGACTAGCAGATATGGGACGCCTGAGCAATTAATGTATTTTATAGATCAATGCCATCAACAAGGGCTTGGTGTGATTCTTGATTGGGTGCCAGCGCATTTTTGTAAGGATATCCATGGACTTGGAAGATTTGATGGGACGCCTCTGTTCGAATCAGCAGATCCCATGCGAGCAGAGAGACCTATCTGGGGAACATATAGCTTTGACTATAGTAAACCCGAAGTCGTCAGCTTTCTCATCTCAAACGCCATATTTTGGATGGAAGTCTATCATGTAGATGGATTTCGAATTGATGCAGTTTCATCCATGATTTATTTAAATCATGATAATCCTCTTCCTGTAGAGTTGAAGAATCAGTATGGTGGAGGAGAGAATCTCGAAGCAATTGAATTTCTAAAAAAGCTAAATGAAATCATTTTCCGGAGATTTCCTGGCGCACTTATGATGGCGGAGGAAGCTACGGAATGGCCACTTGTAACAAGTCCTACAAGTCTAGGGGGTCTTGGGTTTAACTACAAATGGAATATGGGCTGGTCTAATGATGTACTCAAATATATGAAGCTGGATGTGAATGAACGACCGAAGCATCATCACTTATTAACCTTTTCCTTTTTATATGCATTTTCGGAAAACTTTGTTCTTCCATTTTCGCATGATGAAATGGTTCACGGCAAAAAGTCATTACTAAATAAAATGCCCGGTGATTACTGGCAAAAATTTGCGAACTTACGCCTTTTATTTGGCTATTTGTTTACGCATCCCGGCAAAAAGCTTTTATTTATGGGTAGTGAATTTGGTCAATTTGACGAATGGAAATATCAGCAGGAGATGGATTGGATGCTGTTAGATTTTGACACTCACTCTAGTTTTTTTAATTACTATAAAGAGTTAAATAAATTTTATCAAAAAACCACTTCCCTATGGCGGCTGGATCATGAGCAAGCTGGATTTCAGTGGATCGATGCAGACAATAGGGAACAAAGTGTGATTACGTTTATGAGAAAAGGAAAACGGAAGGGTGATTACTGCATTATAGTTTGTAATTTTTCAACCGAGGTTTACCACAATTATCAAATAGGAGTTCCTACTAAAGGTAATTATTATGAAGCATTTAGTAGTGATGCTGCATCATTTGGTGGTTCGGGACAGTTGAATTCTACCATTAGGAGCACTAATCCATTTCCGCGTAACAAACAACCTTATAGCCTAGAAATAACTGTACCACCATTAGGAATGGCGATATTCATGAAAGAAACAAAAACTAGAAAAAGGGGAGACCATCTAAATGGCATCTAAAAAATGGATTGCAATGCTTTTAGCAGGAGGTCAAGGTTCGAGGCTCGGGGAATTGACGAGTGACTTAGCTAAACCCGCAGTACCATTTGGAGGGAAATACCGAATTATCGATTTTACGTTAAGTAACTGTACACATTCGGGTATCGATACCGTCGGCATACTTACTCAATATCGGCCGCATATTTTAAATTCATATATTGGAAACGGACGGCCATGGGATCTGGACCGTAATAACGGTGGGGTTTCTATGCTTCCACCTTATCAAGGGAAAGATGGCGGTGAATGGTATAAAGGTACGGCTAATGCTGTGTACCAAAACTTTCATTTTATCGATCATAATGATCCGGAATATGTACTTGTAATTTCGGGGGATCATATTTATAAGATGGATTATAACAAAATGCTTGAAGATCATATGGAAAATGATGCACATGCGACCATTGCGGTCATAGAGGTACCTTGGGCAGAAGCAAATCGCTTTGGTATTATGAATACCAACGAAACTGATCAAATTATACAATTCGATGAAAAACCACAAAATCCAAAAAGTAACCTAGCCTCCATGGGTGTATATATATTTAATTGGAACCATCTTAAACAATATTTAACAGAAGACGAAGAGGATATTAGTTCCTCTAATGACTTTGGAAAAGATATTATACCAAAAATGCTGAAGAATAAAGCAAAACTACAAGCGTACCGTTTTAAAGACTACTGGAAAGATGTCGGGACGATTGAAAGCTTGTGGGAGGCACATATGGATCTATTGGAAGAACCATCAAATTTTAAGTTAGGAGATCCAAACTGGCAAATTTACGCAGGAAACGCTAACCACCCTCCACAATATATATCAGAAGATGCGAATGTAACCGAATCATTGGTGAATGAAGGCTGTTTAGTATTTGGGAATGTCGACCATTCTGTTCTGTCATATAATGTTCAAGTTGGAAGTGGCTCAAATGTAAAGAATTCGGTCATTATGCCAAATGTAAAAATTGGAAATAATGTAATAATAGAAAAAGCAATAATCGGTAGCGGTACAGTTATAGAAGATGGGGCAATAATCTCTGACACGAAAAAAGGACTTATATTAATAGGAGAAAATCAACAAATATCTTCGGAAAGTGCTTTGCTGCAAGCTTTATAATAGGAGGTATTTTAATGAGGAATGTCTTAGGTGTTATTAATCTTGTAAATGAAAGACCTATATTAAAAGAATTGACCCATCACCGTTGTTTAGCTTCCTTACCTTTTGGCGGACGCTACCGAATGATTGACTTTACAATGTCCAACTTTATGAACGTCTCAATAAGTAAAGTTGCTATTTTCACCAAAGATAAATATCGGTCATTGATGGATCATCTTGGCTCCGGAAAGGAATGGGATTTGGATCACCGCTCACAAGGTCTATTTATACTTCCGTCCATTCATCCAGATGAAAAGATTAAAGGTGACTTACAACAGTTCTATGATCATTTAGAATTCTTTCAACGAGCAACTGCAGATACTGTAATTATTGCACCTGGTCACCATATTTGTAAAATTGACTTTAATGATGTGTTAAAAAAACATGAAAGCAATAAAGCAGATATTACGGTTCTGTTTAAGGATTATGATGGGGGGGCAGTTAAAAGGCCCATTTATCATCAGTGTTCACTAGACACAGACGGTGCAGTCCGTGATATAAACTTCTTTACAGCACCGAAGAAAGGTGACCATATATGTTTAGAAACATATGTGATTAAGAAACAACTTTTAATAGATTTAATAAAGAATTGCATAGAATACGATGAATATGATTTTTTAAAAGATATTGTGAAAGCTAATTTGATAAATCTTAAAGTGCAAGGGTATCAATACACGGGTTATATGCCATTTATTCACTCCCTAGAAACATACCATGCTAGTAATATGGAGTTTCTTAACCCAGAAATTCTTCGACACTTTTTCTATGATTCATGGGAAGTTTTCACCAAGATCAAACACGAAGCTCCTGCCGAATTTACGAATTCCTCCAAGGTATCTAACTCATTAATCGCCAATGGATGTATTATCGAAGGCACTGTGGAAAATAGTATTATTTTTCGTGGAGTAAAGGTTAAAAAGGGAGCGGTGGTGAAAAATAGTATCATTATGCAAAAAGGGGATATTGAAGAGGGAGCACGTATAGAAAACGTAATTACGGATAAACAAGTAATTATCACTAAAAATCAGAAAATCACAGCGATAAATAAGCCGGTTGTTATCAAAAAAGAAGAAGTAGTTTAAACGGGAGGTCCACTTGCATGAATGTGTTATTTGCAGCCTCAGAGTGCGCTCCATTTATAAAGACAGGGGGGTTAGGCGATGTGATTGGCGCTTTACCCCATTCTTTAAAAGAACAGGGCGTAAATGTTAGCATAATATTGCCTAAATACGATGATCTCCCATTACAGTTTAAAGAACAAATGCAATGGATTAAAAGTATTGAAGTACCTGTTGGATGGAGACGTCAATTTTGTGGTATAGAGAAAATTCACTATCAGGGAATAACCGTATATTTTCTGGATAACGAATACTATTTTAAAAGGCGTGGTAGCTATGGATTTAGAGATGATGGTGAACGGTTTGCATTCTTCTCTCGGGCTGTACTAGAAGCTATACCTTTTTTAGAAGAGCGCCCGAATATAATACATTGCCATGACTGGCAAACAGGGTTGATACCTGTCCAATTGAAAGCCAATTATAACAATAACCCATACTATCAGGGATTAAAAACTGTGTTTACCATTCACAATTTACGCTACCAAGGAGTATATCCTAAAACAGTTCTGTCTGATTTATTGGATCTTGACGACCAATATTACCATATAGATGCCTTAGAGTTTTATGGGAGAATTAGTTATCTCAAGGGAGGACTAGCTTTTGCTGATTGCCTAACGACTGTAAGTTCAACCTATGCATCTGAAATACAGACTTCCTACTATGGCGAAAAACTGGACGGGTTTTTACGTAAAAGAGGTGCTAATCTGCAAGGAATCATAAATGGAATTGACAATGACTGCTATAATCCTAAAAGTGATGGAAGTTTATTGCTTCCATTCGATGATTCTAAGGGAAAGGCAGCTAATAAAAAACATTTACAGGAAACACTCGGCCTACCTATCCAAGCTAATACTCCGATCATATCAATGGTTACTAGATTAGTTGACCAGAAAGGGATAGATTTGATTTTACATGTCTTTCATGAAATCATCGGTTTGGATGTTCAGTTTGTTTTACTAGGCACTGGAGATCAGCAGTATGAAGAATCATTCAGATATTTTGAAGACATTTATCCTGATAGGGTGTCAGCTAATCTGTTTTTTGACGAATCATTGGCTCGACAAATTTATGCTGGTTCAGATATATTTCTAATGCCATCCCAATTTGAGCCTTGCGGAATAGGGCAATTACTCGCCTTTCGATACGGTACCTTGCCGCTCGTCCGTGAAACAGGTGGGCTGAAGGATACAGTAATTCCTTACAATGAAATAACCGAAGAAGGAACGGGATTCAGCTTTGCTAATTATAATGCCCATGAATTGTTACATACAATTGAACGTGCAGTAGGTCTATTTCGCTTCCAACCTACAAAGTGGAACAACCTGATAGATCGAGCAATGGATCTGAATTTTAGCTGGTCATCGTCTTCTCTACAATATATAAAATTGTATGAGGAACTCCTAAAATCGGAAAAATAAAAACAGAAGGATGACGCAGACCCAAAAGTTGCGTCATCTTTAGGCTGCCCTTAAAAGTCAAGTGAGCCCAGAGCACCTATTAATGATTTTTCTATCTGTTCTTTTGGTTATTTCGTTTTTCATTTTTACTTTTGGCTTCGTTTGAAGATAATTCTCCTGAAAATTCTTCTCGATTATCGCTTCGTGAATTTGGTTCTTTTTTCTTAAAGTTTGGTTTGCTTTTGTTTGACAAAGTTAAGTCACCTCCTAGAGTTTAATGTGCTCCGTATAGTTGGAGTTATTCCAAATGATAAGTTCTTTAATTTTAAGGTGAAAAACGTATTGGTTCGTTGAAGTTCTATATTTCATTTTTTCTGCTTACACTTAATATAAGTAAGTGTGAATGGAGATGAATGGTCTTGGTAAAAAAATACGGGATTTCCGCTCTTTTGTTATTTGGAGTATATATATTAGTGATGTATGTATATATTTTTCATAGCAATAGTGGAGGTATACCTGAATCCTTGCAGGGGACAGTCGCAGATCCGCATACTTTTATGTCGGAGCAAGAAGTATACCTGAGTGAGGAATATTCAAAAATAAAGAATTTCCTCTTTTTTGTCGCGACACCTTTTGAGTGGCTAGTTTACATTTTCATATTAGTTTCTGGCCTTTCTCAAGCGTTTGCAAACTCGCTACTCATTAAAGTAAAATGGGGAATTATTAAAAAAGCAGTATATTTATTCTTGTTGTCCTTGTTTATATTCATCGTGTTATTTCCATTGGACTATTATAGGTATTATTTAAGTAAAAACTACGGAATCAGCAACCAAAATTTTTCTTCTTGGATGCGAGATAATCTCATCGATTTTTGGGTCAACTATGGTATGACTGTAGTGATTGTGACGGTGCTGTATTGGCTTATCTATAAAAACACAAAGAAATGGTGGATAAATGCTAGCCTCTTAATGATTCCGTTCTCTATATTCATGATGTTCATTCAACCAGTAGTAATCGATCCATTATATAATGATTTTTATCCGTTAACGGATAAAGAATTAGAAACAAAAATTCTCACATTAGCTGAGCAAGCAAATATTCCTGCCAACCATGTATATGAAGTGAATATGGCAGAAAAGACAAATGCTCTGAACGCTTATGTAACGGGAATCGGGAGTAATTCAAGAATAGTATTATGGGATACGACATTAAATCAGCTAACAGAGGGTGAAATTCTATTCGTAATGGCACATGAAATGGGCCATTATGTAGAGAAACATATTTATATTGGAATAGTAGTGTACACTTTCACGACCATTTTAGGATTATGGTTAATAGCAAAACTAATGCCTTGGATTATCGCTCGTTTCGGAAGTCGCTTAAAAATAAAACAGATACACGCTATTCATTCGTTTCCACTGTTTTTACTAATTACATCCGTTCTATCATTCGCATCAAGTCCGTTAACAAATTACATTTCCAGGTATGAAGAAACAAGAGCTGATGACTACGCAATCGAGTTAGTGGCAGAGCCAAGTGCTGCTGTGAGCACTTTTCAAAAACTAACCATAGCTGGATTAAATGAAGTGAATCCTCCACTCCTAGTAAAATGGTTTCGATATTCTCATCCAACAATGCTTGAAAGAATTAATAAAGTAGTCGATGATACCAGTGAATAAGAAGAAAGAAAAAAAGACTTGCCCATTACGGTGCAAGTCTTTTGGTAGTTCATATAACTAAAAAAATTAATATTAAACTTCATTTATTATGGCTAATTTTATCATTAAAGTGCCTGTAAAATAAGGCCGATTGTAGAGTATATTATTACCGTAAAATAAATAACAATCATGTGCACTAAAGAGAATTTGAACATTTTATTTGCCCAATCTTTTATATCCATTTTGCGTGTGCCGAATAGGCTCAACCCTAACCAAAATAAGCCTAGAGCAAGTGATACTAAGGTTAGACCTAAGCTTAGTGGTAAAAATAAAAAGCTAGATAGCACTAATAAAATTAAATAGAAATTTGTTTGAATATATGTGCGTTTTTTCCCCATGACAACAGGGAGCATCGGTATTTTTGCTGCAGCGTAATCTGCTTTCTTGCGAATGGCTATAGAGTAAAAGTGTGGCATTTGCCATATGACCATTATTAAAAATAACGCCCAACAAGCTGGATGCCAAATATCAGGACCGACTGCTGCCCAACCGATTAAAGGAGGCATAGCTCCTGAAATACTACCAACTTCCGTATTCCAAATAGTATGACGTTTTGTCCACATTGTATAAGGGACTACGTAGAAAAACACCCCTAAGAACCCTAGTAAAGATGCTAACGGAGAAGCTATATATAATAAAATTAATCCGATTACTAATAATAAAATAGCAACGATCAAAACTTTCTTAATCGATATTTCACCTGTTACAGTTGGACGAACCTTAGTCCGTGCCATAATGGCATCAATATCGCGGTCATAAATGTTATTGAATGAACCTGCCGCAGCAATTACAGCTGCTGTACCTAAAAATGCAAACACTACATTCCAAATATTATCTGTAAAGCTGTACTGATATGTATATAATGCGAGCATTAATCCAGCAACCATTGGAATTAGATTGGACTTGATAATTCCTGTTTTAACTACTTGAGCCCATAACGTCTTTTGTGATTTTTTGTTCATTGTATTTGTTAGCTCCTTGTTTACCCACTTGAACTAATATAACCTAATTGCTTAGCAAAATTCCATTATATTATCTCTTTTTCTTCATTACTTATGAACATTTTAGGGCTATTTCTACATATATAAGACGGATGTCGAGCATTTTTGCATTTAGAACAATGCAAGCAGTACCTAAATTTCTCTCATAGTCTTTGTATATATGATTCTATCATTATTTTCGGGGCAAAATATGTTTTTATACTTATCAAATTCTTTGGTATAGAATATGACCATCTTTTGAACATACTAAAAAAATAAAGTATTTTAAATGTAGAATGAAAGATAGATATAAAATGGAATTTAAATAAGGAGGGGACAGTTTGATAGATAAAGAAAAACAAATAGAGACACTTCTCTATGGAAATCCATTAGACTTTGCTTGTAAAACGCTGGGTGTTCCAAATATGAGAAATCATAAATACTCTAAAGTTTTTACGGTTAGCGATGAAGAGGTATATGAATATATTTCAGTCCAGGGTCTGCAACATAGTGATTCAGCGAGTAAATATTCTCTAAATGAGGGTTTCCATTATTTTGAGGAAGAAGGTAAATGGTATACCTTTTTTAGAGAGAGAGGTTGCATCTACAATGAACAGAACTTTGATGACTATGAACTTGGTAAAAAGTATATAGTTACTACTTTGCTACAATTAAGTGGTACTGGGTTATATTAGTTGTTGTTTTAACGAACTATTGTAAATTTGGCCTATCCATTTTGATTAACTGCAATATACTTGATTTGTCAAAAGCATAAAGAAAGAAATTTTAAAACTTGTGTTGTATATTGATTATTGAGGAGGGATTATTTATGATTAACGAAGAAATAAAAAAGTTATCGGATATTTTGTTACAAAGTCTCTATGATTATCATTTTGCTAATAATGGCGGAAGTTATACATTACCTAAAGCAATGGTTAATGCTGATGCTAGTAGCAAACATGCTATTGAATACCTTATCGAAGAGGGTTATGCCATAGATAGTGGGCAAGGATCAGAAAACCTTGTTTTAGCAATAACAGCTCAAGGAATGGACTATATTAATAATAAATAAGTAAGTAATCAAAGGAACGTCCACCCGGGCGTTCTTTTTAAATGTATACAGGAGCTCGACGATTGGGAGAAAGTGACGAGAGAGCAGTCAATTTCGATTCAATAGTGCATTTAATGTGTATTCAGTAAATGGAAAACGCGACAGACAAGTTCTCTGTATTTTGCTAATTGGATTGGATGGTTGTTAGGTGTGATAAACTAAAGGTGTTAGGGAAAAGGAAGTGGACGTTGATATGGAGATAGAGATTTCAGAAACAACAGAAAAACACATTTTAGAAAAGTATCCACATTTAACAAAAAGCGATGTACAAGTTCTTTTCTCAGAAGGACAAATTGTTAAAGAGCCCGAAGATATTTCATTTAAACCAGAACATGAATTAAGATTTGATCACTTAAAACGATCAAGTTGCACGCTACACGTTCCCAAGACGATAGCAAACATATTAGAAGTTGACTCAACTATCGACTTAATCCCAGATGAGGATGGGATTATCTTCAAACAAGAAATGGAAGGCAATTGAACTTTGCCTCCCAGTAATGTACATTTGTTAAAAGCTAAACATTGAATACTAACGAAGGACAACTGATTGTAGTTGTTCTTTTATTTTTCCTATTAGTTTGTGACAATTCATTAGAATCATATTATAAAGGGGGTATACACCTGATAGCAAAACCATAAACCAACCATATAAATATCAAAGGTTGTTTTTTTTCCATCTTTAATTTCTTTGAGCAAAAAGCTTTTTCTTTATGTTTAAGTAGTTTTTCATTTCATAAGTCAAATAAAATAGATTCGCCCTTACTTCAAATTCTTCTCTTGTCTTCGGTAACTCCATCTCGCGGATTATGGCATTTAATTCATCTAACTTATTTATTGAAATGTTCGTTGTATCTCCCGAGTGAACGTTTCTACTTAAATCCTCCAAGAATTCTGCGAACATTTCTTTCTGTTTGATGTCTAGGCTAAAGGAAGAGAAAATAGCAATGATTTTCATCATATGCTTTAGAAGTTCTAGTTGATCCTCTCTCATTTCCAAATAATAATAATCTATATTTTGTTTTCGTAATAGTTGATTTTCTACATCTTGATTGGCAAGGCTTTTGGATTGATTGATTAAATCTTCTACTTCAAGTATTTCCTTCCCATCCCAGTTCCGCATATTATCCCTTAAATGGGCAGAGAATTCATAAAGTATAATTTCAAACCGTTTTTCAATCTCCTTTTTAAAAACCTCAATATCTCGTTTGAAATTTGGCATGAAACTATTGACGAGAACAGCAATTCCCATCCCGATGAAAATAATGTATAGCTCGTTCAGAAACATTGTCCAATCAGCATTCTTTACCGTATAAACATGTAATACGACAACCATACTTGTGACAAAACCACCCTGGATGTGAGCTCTTACGAGGATTGGAACAAATAACAAAATAAATAAAGAAAAGACAATGGGATGATAACCTAATACCTCGAATATCAATGAACCAAGCAGCAAAGATAAAAGGGAGGCAAAGAATTTATCCTTAATAGTAATTAATGTCTTTTTTTTCGTTTTCTCAATACACATAATAACAATAATTGCTGCAAATGTTGCAAATTCCAAATCCAATAAACTCGCAATCCAAATTGCCAGCCCTGCTCCTACAGCAGTCTTTATCGTCCGATAGCCCATACCAGTCATGGAAGCACCACCCTATTATTTTATTTTCTATGTAATACTTGCAGGTTATCTGTTTTGATATTCACTTAATTCACATATATGTATTCAATAATACACCTCTTAACCAAATTCCATCGACTTCGATCAATATGTAGTGTATTCATTGAATAGTTCCCGAACGATTACTTCTAATTCATCTATTTATAGTTTAACACGGAGATAATAAACTTATATACTGGTGCATCTTCAGTCGTTCAGATTTAGATGTCTCTACAGTAAATGTCTCGTAGGAGTTACGCAATTATGAGTACAAATAGCTAACACAATCCGAAACACGCATCTTCTTTCCAGTTAAAAGAAATTTATTTGAAAATATGTAAGCTACCTTGGTTCAAGATTTAGAACAAAGAGATACGTGGAATAAAGATATATTAAAATATTATGTGCATATAATTACCAAATTAAATCCGAAGATTATCATGTAGAATATAAATATGAGAAGTTGAGAATCTCCCTTCGAAATTCTCTTACAATCTTAATGAAATTAGATTGGGGCCTCACTGTTGAAGAAGTGAGGCTTTAACTTATTGATATATTTTTGTTCGTCATTATAGGCAATAAAAATTTTTAAAATTTATTATCTTAATGATTTATTCATTCAACTTACATAGAAGGTATTATAATTTTTAAGGAGGATAGATTACTATGGAAAAATATATTGTTGAACAAATTGACGATTTCTTTGGTGTGTTTTCTAATAATAAAAACAAAGATCTAAATCGTTTACTTATCCCGTATAAAATGATTAAGGTTCCTTTGAGTAAAGGGGACGTAGTCGAAATAGAAAGAAATGATAAGGGGTACCAAATAAATGTTTTATAAGTAAGAGATGTAGTGGAGTAATTATTCTAGTCATTTTAAACGCCTATAATATAGGTGTTTTTTTATATTTGGTTAACTGTTACTAATTATGTGGACTTTATCCTTATGATTATTTCACCAAGACAAAATCAATGATTGGTCTTGTTTGTAATTCTTTTTTTGCTTCTCGAATCAGTTTGATTGCTGTTAATTCAACAACCATTTCGAGAACAACATTCTGTTTAGTCATTACATCTTCCAATATTCGTTGAAAAGATAGTTGTTGGTATTTTTCTTCGCTTACGAGTAAAGTAATCTTATCAGCTTTCCAATCTCCTCTATATCCATAATCGGACCGCCAATAATAAGGTTGTGAAAAATAACCGAATGATTGTAAAAAGTACTGCTTTACATGAGTTGGGTCTTCAAAAGCATCATCACTTGCTCCGTTTGGAAGTCGAAAATTGGCCTTCACACACGGTTTTGCAATCCGATGAAGTTCCTGCATCATCGGTAATGTATGTTGAATATGTTCAATTAAATGACTCCCATAAAACTCCTCAATACTGTTATTTTCAAACGGAAGTGGAACTTCCGCACAGGCATCCAAATTTGCAATAACATCCACACCTTTTTGTGCAACAAAATCCAGATTGATCCAATCCTCAAGAATTGTATGCCCGCATCCAAGATGAAGACGATTTAACTCCATTTGCTCAGCATTACTTTCATTCAATAACATTCATTCCTTTAAGAAACAAAATGATCAATTAAAAACGTCTACAATTGCTCAAACTAGTATATGAACTTAATTTCTTTTCTGTTAACAGTCCCTGTCATATCATGGGCTGACTGAAAAGTCCGGTTCTAGTAACTAGTTTTTATTAAAGTGCAAACACATAATCACTCCTGTACATACGCTGTTATTTTACTAGTCCCATGGGGCAATTAACCACTCCTATTACCGGGTGGTATGCAATTACTATTTCTTCAATTTTTTCAGCTGTTTTCTGAGCGGTATAAATAAGTGCAGAAATCATTATAAAAAAGACATTTTTAAACCCGTGGAAGAAACAAGCTAATTATCAAGTGTGAAGAAATACAAAAATGCCTTTCATATTAACCGAAAGTGGTTTTATAAGTAGTACTTTTGATACAACGCTACTTAAACAAGGGAGATTTATTGATGGATTAGCAAAGGGACATATCAATGGTCTAGTTTGATCATTTGATTTAAATAAAGAGAGAGGTGGATAGAGTGGTAAATGAACCTATATTGTATGAAGTTCAAGAAAGAGTAAGACAGGAAGCAATTTAGTTAGGGCTGTACGATAGAAAGAATTCTTTTAGAAAAGTAAATCAGTATAATGTGTGGAATACTTTACTTCCACTAGCTCGTAAATTGAAGAATTTAATAGCAAACTAATATTGTAATAAAAATAGGTAAAAGTATTATAGGAAGTATAGCATTTTTATGATTCATTAAACTATGGTAGTATAGTTATTGAGAAAGCAAGGATCTCCCTTTGTAACTTCTCATACAATCTTAATATATATAGATTGGAGCCTCACTGTTGAAGAAGTGAGGCTTTTTTATTTTTTCTAAATTAATTTAGTAAGCTTAATTTTCAGAATAAAGTTATATTGAACATAATTAATTTGTATAAAGAAAAGCATATGATTATTAATAACTAGATAACTAACATAATTATTTCTTTAACTGGTTTTAATGTAGGAGGGTTACTAATAGGAGTTGTATGGGGCATATTCAAAATAAAGTTTTACTCTTACTAATTTAGTAGGTGCTTATTTTATTTGTCCATTATTTATTTATTTTATAAGGGGGAGGTTGTGTTCCAATCAACCAGTAATAAAGGGATATTCTTGTCTACTGTAGCTGTAGTGTGGGCGATTTTAATACTGTTAATGAGAGAATTCAATGCTAATTCATTCGTTTTGACTGTAGTGGGTAAGTGAACTAAGGCATTTAAATAATGATAAATAGAAGTATTTAAAGTCGCACTCAATTCTGAATACCGGCTTTTTTATTGTGCTTTGAAATTATTAGTGTCAATTTGGGCATGATATCAAGTAGAAGATACCTAAGGAGGAAAGGAATTGGAAGTATTATTAAATAAAATACACGAAGATATTGATTATCTCAATTCGCAGGGTAAACAGGTAAAGGAAATAAGAATGAACCCAAACATTTTTGAGAGTATGATTGAACTTACTGATGTTAAGGTTTCAAAGGGTATAGCTACTGTATTTGGAATTATTATCAAAGCAGATGAAAGTATTGAAAAATATGTATTTGTTCTTGATGAGGTCACTTAATTACAAGTGGCTTTTTTTGTACCCCAACAATACTGCAAATAACCATTACTAACCACGTACTATTAGTACTAAGAAGTTGAGTGCAGTAATATAGCCGAATTTTTTGTTTTTTTGTAGATATGTATCTTCTTAACTTTTTGCTCTTTTTTAAATATTTTTACATCTTTTAATGGAAAAATATAATATTGACGATTCAAATTAAACTTGTTATGATTCTCCTATTGTTTTTAAAAGAAAATATATACCTTGTATAAATTCAAGAATATGGCTTGAGAGTTTCTACCAGCTACCAATAAATAGCTGACTACAAGGAATGGGAAATTAATGATATTTTTTTATCCCATTTTGTAGAGAAACTTTGTCCAAATAGTGGTCAAAGTTTTTTTGCTATCCAGAGAAAGTAAAATGAATAGGTTGTAACACGAACCTAGGATCATTACCTTCAATCTTGCAAATAGGAGATTACAACATGAAAAACTTTTTTAAATTTGCAGAACGGGGTACTTCCTATAAAACGGAAACACTTGCCGGTATCACAACTTTCTTATCTATTGCTTATATTTTAGTCGTGAATCCAATTATCCTAAGCCAATCTGGTATGGATCATGGTGCTGTATTTACTGCAACTGCACTTACTGCAATCGTCGGTACACTTCTGATGGGCTTACTTGCGAACTTCCCAATCGCCATTGCACCTAGTATGGGATTAAATTCATTCTTTACTTTTTCAGTATGTATTGGAATGGGTATTGACTGGCAAGTTACTTTAACGGGCGTTTTTGTTGCCGGAATCATTTTTATGCTATTAAGTTTAATGAAAATTCGTGAGAAAATTATTAATATCATTCCAATCGATTTAAAATACGCTATCGCTTCTGGTATTGGATTTTTCATCACATTTATCGGTTTAAAAAATGGTGGAATCATTATCGGCAATGCGGATACATTTGTTTCGATTGGTGATTTAACTTCACCGATGACCTTATTAGCTATTATTGGTCTTATTATTACAATCATTATGTTAGTACGTGGAATTAATGGCGGTATTTTCTACGCAATGGTTATTACAACGGGTATTGGTATGATTTTCGGTTTAATCGAAGTTCCTTCATCGATTATTGGAAGTATCCCAAGCCTAGAACCAACATTTGGTGTTGTGTTTGGCCATTTAGATGAAATCTTTAATGTACAAACACTGACAGTTATTTTCACCTTCTTAATCGTTGCCTTCTTTGATACAGCTGGTGCATTAATTGGATTAACGAGCCAAGCAGGAATGATGAAAGGTAATAAGATTCCGAATATCGGTAAAGGATTACTTGCTGATTCTGCTGCTGGTGTAATTGGTGCTATTTTAGGTACCTCAACTCCTGCTACAAGCGTTGAATCTTCTGCTGGTATTGCTGTTGGAGGGAAAACTGGCTTTACTTCTGTCGTTATAGCGGCTTGTTTTGTCGTTGCTTTATTCTTCTCCCCACTTGTTAACGTTATTTCGGTGGAAGTTACATCAGCTGCATTAATTATTGTAGGTGCCTTAATGGCAATGGAAATCCGTAAGATTGATTGGACGAAGTTAGAAATTGTCATTCCATCATTTTTAACAATTATTATGATGCCTCTAACTTCTAGTGTTGCAATCGGTATTGGATTAGGTTTTATTCTTTATCCAATTTGTTTAGTAGCACAAAAGCGTTATAAAGAAATTCATCCGATTATGTATGTTCTTTGTTTATTATTCATTTTATACTTTGCATTTATCGTATAGGAAAGAGTATTAGAGACCTAGGAACACACATTTGTGATTGGATAGAAAGCAACACCTAAAGGAACATACACTATAGAAGAAAGTAATAGTACAGTTTTATTTAACCCTGCTTATTAATTTGAGCGGGTTTTTTTTTGTTAGATGTTTTGTTTAAAGGAACCAAAGAAAGAAACAAATATAATTCTTAATGACAAGGTGGATTACCTTAGTCGCTCAACAATATTTGCATAATCTATAAATATTAATTAGAAAGGAGGAGGATAAGATGTCTGGTTATAATGGAGGAGACTGCTACGGCGATAATTCTAATAACGGATCTAGCTTCGTATTGATTGTAGTATTGTTTATCTTACTTGTTATTGTGGGAGCTAGTTTTATGAGTTACTAAAAAGGAAGCTTAAGAGAGAAATTTAGCTTAGCCAATAGCACTTTTTAGACATGAATACAGTACGCTTGCTGTATATGTATTCTTTCATAAAAAAGTGTTAGTTAAGAGAACTTTTCTTTTTGTACTTCCTTCTTTAAAAGCGCCTTCTCATTCATTGAGATGGTCGCTTTTTTATTTCACCAAAAATTACTAGTTGTAAAATAGAACTATTGTTCGTATACTAAAAAACAAGAGGGAGGGAACAAATGTGCGTATAAATATTTTAAAGTCGTTGCAGTTTGATCAAATATCTGAAATGATTTATATGAATAATAACGGTGAAATTAGCAAGCGAAGAGTAAAGGTATTAAGTGTGGAAAGTAATACATTTAAAGCTTTTTGTTTTTTACGAAATACTAAAAGGACTTTTAAAGTAAATAATGTACTAGCATTTGTTCCCTTCACACAGAAGGAGCGTGAAGTTATATGAACGATGAATTTTACGAACCAGTTTTTGATTTATCCAAGGTTCAAGATAGAGGGAATAAAAAATGGGTAGCTATGATGCTTCCCGAACACGTTTCTTTACTTAGAGAATACGGTAAAGAGATCAAAAGAGAACCTATCCCTGAATTAGATGAATGGGATTATGATGCAATTCAACATACTTTAGATATGGCCATTAAAAGCAAAGCGGATACTAAAGTTAAATTGTGGAGAGATGGAGCATTCTTTTACAATAGAGGAATTGTAGAAAGTGTGGATTTACGAAGAAGAGTTATTGAACTAGAAGACCCATTTTCTTTGCTACAATTAAAATTAGATGAAATAGTAGATGTAACCATAATAGATTAAGGTTGTGAAAGTATTGGATAGAACCGAGGAACTATTTAACAAATTAATGGATGAGCATCCTCCAGAATTAATACTTGGTGCATTAGATGAAATGTCACGAATGAATAGGAACGAATTATTATCACTTGGAAATAAAAATATAAATAGAGTTGAGGCTACAGAAGCTCAAAACCACCAACCAGATTAATGGAAGGTGGTTTATTTTATTAACAATAATTCTTTTAAAGTGCTTGTCCTTCTGACATATAAAGCGTTAAATCGTATAGGGAATGATTAGATGCAAAATGTATTAAACCAATTAAAGTAAAGTTAGAAAATCAATTATGAATGAGGATTTTATTGATGTTATTTATGATAGTTAATAATGCCTAAAGATACTAATTTTCATAAACAATAAAGCTAAGGGGTGCTTATTTCAGAAATTTTAACAGATAAAAGGACTTCTATGAATAAATAAAACATGACTTAATGGCAGACTTACACGTCTGCCAATTTTTTATTATTTTTTGTAACGAATTCCTCATAATTTAGTCTTATTTATGAAAGGAGGTAAAAATGTGCCTGAATTTGAGAGGATATACAATCAATATTTTAGGGATGTCTACTCGTTTGTACTGTTGTTAAGTCGCAACGAAAAGATAGCTGAAGAAATTACACAAGAAACATTTTTTAAGGCATTAAAAAATATTGATAAATTTAACGGGAAGTGCAAACTTAATGTATGGCTTTGTCAAATAGCTAAAAATACATACTTTACCTATCTCAATAAACAAAAGCGTTTTGATACAGACAATATACCTGAAGTAAGTGTAAGTAGTGTTGAAGAAATCATACTAAATAAGGAAGAAAATTTCCGTATTCACAAGGTATTACGTCACTTAGAAGAGCCTTATAAAGAAGTTTTTACGTTAAGAGTATTTGGTGAACTTTCCTTCAAACAAATAAGTGAACTCTTTGAGAGAACCGAAAGTTGGGCGAGAGTCACATTTCACCGAGCCAAACGTAAAATTCAAGATTTGCTAAAGGAGGAATAGGAAATGAGTAAAGTATCATGTGAAATAGTTCAAGATTTGCTTCCATTATATTATGACAATGTGTGTAGTGATGATAGCAAAAGAATAGTAGAAGAACACCTTGTTGAATGTGAGAGTTGCAAAGAGGAACTATATAGAATAAAAGCTGATTTTATATTGCCAAAAGAAGAAATGGAGAGAAATAAGAATGATGGCAATGCTATTAAAGGTATTTCATCTTTCTGGAACCGTTCAAAAACCAAATCATTTATTAAAGGGGGAATAATTAGTGCATTATTGTTATCGTTTATCACATTAGGATATTACGGTTTGTTTCATTGGCACATAACAAACGTTCCAATCGAAGTGGTAGAGATAAAGAACGTAAGTAAGTTGGAAAACGGAAGTATCGTTTATGAAAATGATATAACAGATGGTTATAGTATATATAGAATAAAATATGATATGGATGAAAAAGGTAACTTTTACTTAACTCCTTTACGACCAATAATTAAGAGCAGGGCACAGCCGCCATATTCTATGGTGAAGGGGTATGATATTTTTAATATTGAAGGTCAAGAATTGAATCGTGAGGGTGCGGAGATAAAGGCGTTGTATTACGGAACTCCAGAAGATAATATTTTGATTTGGAAAAAAGGAATGGATTTACCCAAAGCAAGCGAAGAAATAGAAGATATGTTTCACTTTGAATAAAATGAGGGCGTTGCATTCGTCCAACTATCAGTTACTTTAATCGTATGAGGGAGATAACCGAGTGACCTAGAGGAAGTTGCATTACACCGTTATTCAAATGATACTTAAGATGAAACTTAAGATAGATTATTACCGACTATATTTACAGGGGGTGTTACATTGGTTCAAAAATTATTTTATGTACTGATTGCATTACCATTTTTAATGATTAGTGGATGTTCGAATGATGGGGAAGTAACCACTGTAACAATTGATAGTATTGATGCCGAAGAGATTTTAAAATTGGATTCTAATGCTGATATTTTTCAATATGATGGAGTTATCTACAAAACTAATATTGATTGGGTTGAAGAATTGTCTTTAACAAAAGGTGTTCAAATCGGTGAAATAAAAACAAAAAATGATGCAAATACAAATTTTAAAGATGAGATGTCGAATAAACTTCCTGTTGGTGCAAAGATTTTTTCTGCCAAAGAAAGAGGAGATATTTTAATTGTTGAATCTGAAGGAGAAATCAAAAAATATCTTGTAATCGTTGAAGGGTAGATGTTGAAGGGAGATGGACTCATGGATAATATTAAAGTGGTTAGAAAGCTTACGCTTATTTAGGAAGACATCATGATGGAGAAGAAACTCTAAATAGTATAAAAACAGAGTATTCTTCTAAATCTGAGGAAGAATTAGTAGTTTTAGCTTAAGTGGGGATTCAATTTGGAAAATCATAGAGGCATACCTAATAAGAGCAATTCTGAAATTAACTCATGAAGGATTATCTATTACTGAGATTGTAGGAAATAGTCCAGGTGCATGCATATATTCCACTGTGCGCGCATTTTTTTGATACTTACGTCCACAGTTTTCCTTCATTATCCAGGTATGTACATACTCTAATTCACCAGGGTTTAAATCGATGAAAATGAAAGGCTAATTGTTATTGGCAAGTAGCGATAAAAACTACCAGTAGATGAGTGTATTAGCAACATTCTTTAGACTCCAGCTTTTTAAATAACAACATTTACTTACACATTAGCAAGTTCTCTCATTGAAGATAAAATCAAACTAAATGTTCATTACTATCTATTTAACTACTATTCTCTTTCCTTGGTAGTGAAAGAGTCATGGTCAATTTTTTGTTTATTAATTCGTATGGTTTATTTTTTTGGATATTATCACTTCTCCCTTTACCTTCTCACGTATAAATGGAATATTATAACTATTAATAGTTTGCTAGAGGGGGAGAAGCATGTTCACCTGTGGGGTATTATTGTATAATAAAGAATATTGTGAAGTGGCTATTTCTATAAGCTCGATGAGGCAAAGCCTATGAAAATATTGGATGTAGATATATTTCAAGATGGGCTACAGCGAAACCTAACTATGTTAGACAGGCTAAGCAGTGAAATGAAATCAATCCACCAGGCGGTGGAGGGGCTAGTTCAGATGGAGGATCAATTAAAGGGAGCAGGAGGTAATGCCATCCGTTCTTTTTACCAGGAATGTCATTTACCGTTTCTTCATTTTTTTCAGTTGTTTTCTGAACAGTTTAAACAAGTGCTTAACCAGATGGAGGCAGCACTTCATTCACTGGAAGCTGATTCCTCCGGTTACATACTCGAAACTTTCCTTGACGGAGAGCTAGAACAGGGACTTACGCTTATTGGCGAACTCACCGCTAGCTTGACGGATGAGGCAAACAGTATCATGGATCAAGTGAGTGATATTGTAGCCCTGCCCCATTTAGACGATAGCGGAGTGCAGGAGGGAGTCATTAGTTCTAAAAGAAAACGTGATGATACCTTAATGCAACTTTATGAATTTGATGCTACACAGACGTACGCACTGAATCCAATTGAACATGGTTTGCAGACGATGGACAAGTGGTTGACGGATATGGAAGGACTGTTCCAAGCTGGGGTGAAGGATATAAACTTTTTGCCGAGTCAGTGGGATGTCCTTACGTTTAGAAGTGATATTAGAACAGAGCTGTTCCCAAAAGTATACTTAAATCCAAATGACTTATGGGTAAAAGAACAGGAGCAACTAATCGGTACGATGATTACCGCAGCGACTTTCCAAACGTTGGAAGGAAAGAAACTAAAGACAATAGAAGAAAACGTAGCGGAAAATATAAAGTATCATGCGTATGACAATGGTTTACTCATTAAAGAGTATGTGGTAAACGAAACTGTTTTCTATGAAGTTGTTTCCAAGGTTGAATTTAAAGAAGAAGCGGTCACCGTAGACAAACCGAAAGAAAACAAATTCCTAGATTCTTTACAGTTGGGTTTGGATATAGCGGGATTTATACCAGTTGCAGGTGAAATTGCAGATGCGGCAAATGGTCTTATCTATTCAGCTAGAGGGGATGCATTAAATGCGACACTTTCTTTTTCAGCGATGATTCCGATTATAGGTTCAGTTAGTACGGGTGGGAAGCTTGCGGTAAAAGGAAGTAAGGCAATAGAGGAAGCTCAGGATGCGAGCAAAGCGGTGGATAATGTTAAAGGCGGAACTAAGGGTACGGATAAATATCAAGTTGGACCATATAAAGATATTAAAGGAGTGGAAGGACTAGATGCCCATCATACAGGGCAGAAGGCAGTGATGAAGAAATTAGTGGATAATTATGATCCAAGTATTGCTCCTGCAATCAATGTTCCGAAGGTCGGTCATACAATAAAAGGGCCTAACGGTATAGTTTCAAGGAGTACCAAAGGAATAGAGACTCCTAGACAGCTATTGGCAAGGGATATTATGGAGCTAAGAAGAGTCTATGACGACATACCGAACTCTGCATTAAAAGAACTCATTGAATTAAATAAAAAAATGTATCCAGAAATGAGGAAATAAAATGAATGAGATTTTTGTTAAATCACTTTATGAGTCTATAGTTAAAGAGAACCTTCAACTATACAAAAACTTGTATGAAACTACGAATGTGACTCCTAAAACAGATGATTATTGGAAAAAAAATATTGGTTTTCACGATAGTTTAACTGATGAAAATAAAGATATATTAATGAGGATAATTGAGCAAACCATGATTGATACTATTTCAAACATGCTAGGAGTAATTGATGGAAGTTCAACTTTAAAAGATTGTTCGTTTGAACCTAAATTACTGCTTGATTCTATTGATACTGAGGGAGAACTGCAAGATTCGTTTTTAGAATTCATAGAAGAAAATGATAGTATCAGCTAATTGAATTTATTATTACAGAGTTTTTCATTTAGAGCACAATAAAGATAATTTAGTAGTTTAAAAAATTCCTATTACCTTGATTGGCTAAATGCCTCTCAAGGTTTTTTTCTATGATTTATATTAAATCAGCTGATATTTGAATGAGACAATTAGAAAATAATTTGTTTGAGAATCGAGAAAACACGAAACTTTTTGGTGAAAAGCATTGTGGGCTACACTTTATAAAGCAGGAAATAGGCAAGGTGGAAACCGAAAGAAAACAAATTACTCGATTCTTTTCAGTTTGTATTAGATATTGCAGGGCTTATACCTGGTGTTGGTGAAATAGCAGATAGCATAAATGATGTTATCTATTCAGCTAGAGGGGATGTATTAAATGCGGGACTTTCTTTTCCCGCGATGATCCCCGTTGCTGGGTGGGCAAGTACGGGTGGTAAACTTGCTGTAAAAGGAAGTAAGGCAATAGAGGATGCTCAGGATGCGAGCAAAGCTGTAGATAATGTCAATGATGGAGCTAAAGAAATGGGTAAAGCAGCTACCAAGCAAACTATTCAGCAAAATGAAGTTACTACTTATAAGGATTTTGTTGATAGGTCTGTTGGTGGGGATAATCTAGAAGGGCATGAAGTTTGGCAACATGCAAATCTGAAGGCGAACGGTCTTGCTACGGATATGGAAGGACTGTTCCATGCAGGGGTGAAGGATATAAACTTTTTACCGAGTCAGTGGGATGTCCTTACGTTTAGAAGTGACATTAGAACGGAATTGTTTCCGAAGGTATACTTAAATCCAAATGACTTATGGGTAAAAGAACAGGAACAACTAATCGGTACGATGATTACCGCGGCAACTTTCCAAACGTTGGAAGGAAAGAAACTGAAGACTATTGAAGAAAACGTAGTGGAAAATATTAAATATCATGCGTATGACAATGGTTTACTTATTAAAGAGTATGTGGTAAACGAAACTGTTTTCTATGAAGTTGTTTCCAAGGTTGAATATAAAGAAGAAGCGGTCACCGTAGACAAACCGAAAGAAAACAAATTCCTAGATTCTTTACAGTTTGGATTAGATATTGCAGGACTTGTACCTGGTTTTGGTGAAATAGCAGATGGTGTGAATGGTGCTATCTATACGGCTAGAGGCGATAAATTAAATGCGACACTTTCTTTTACTGCGATGATTCCCTTTGCTGGCTGGGCGAGTACGAGTGGTAAACTTGTTGTAAAAGGAAGTAAGGCAATAGAGGAAGCTCAGGATGCGAGCAAAGCGGTGGACAATGTTACTGATGGAGCTAAGGGTACGGGTAATGCTACTGAGGGTGGTATTGCTTCTAAAAAGCCATATAGTAATAGCAGACCTAGTTATGGCAAAGGTCAAGTTGATCAAGTATGGGGAAATGCAATAGATCCTATTACTGAGAAAGTTTATGACCCATCAGGAGTAGAAATAATTTGGGATAAATCTAAAACAAGAGGTGGTCAATGGGATATGGGGCATTTACCAGGAGAAAAATATTCTGATATGCATGAATTGTATATGAATGGGACTATTACAAAGAAAGAGTTCTTAGATTGGTATAGAGATCCTGCAAACTATCGACCAGAATTACCTAGCACTAACCGAAGTCATAAGCATGAATGAGGGGATGATAGTATAAATGGATATTAATAAAGCTGATTATTGGACTACTATAAAATTTGGAAATCTTGAATTATTTTTGGAAAAGCTTAAAATTGAGAAAAAACGTGTTGAAGAGGTTGTAAATTTTATTGATAAAAATGGCATTAGTTTACTTGAAAAATCATTAATCAGTAGAAAGTTTGATATAGCTAACTTTTTATTGGACAATAATGCAAAGATTAATATAGTTTCCAATGATGAATGTAATGAACTGCACTATTTAGCAGCAAATATTAATTGTAAAGGTGCGGTTGAGTTGGCTCATAGGCTGGTTGATATGGGGGTAGATTTGAATTTAAAAGATGAAAAATTTGGTAATCCTGCGATATGGGCTTTATGTCAAGAAGTATTAAAAAAACGAACTAAAGAAGGAAATGATTTAATAGTAAAATGTTTAGAAAAACGTCCGAATATTAATGATTTAAATAAATCTGGATATTCATTAAAGTATTTAATTGAAGAACGTGGAACTGATGATATGAAAAAAGTCATAGAGGTGATTAGTTGAAAAAGAGCAGTGGATTAGGTGGTAGTGTTGTATCAAATAATATTTTACAAAATAAAGGGGAATTGAAATGGTGTATTAAAGAACAACCGGTAAATGCTCTTGATAATGGGTGGAGATTTTTGTCAGATATAGATACAGAGGAATATCTTGCTGATGCATCAAATATGTCGATTTGTGATTGGGGAACTATTATTGAAATAGAACCAGCAATAATGAATATATTTGATATGTCATTCGGGACAGATATCACCTTACTTAGTGAAAACAAGAAAAAATATTTTGTATATACTGAGTCAGGAGAAAAGGTAATATTTAAGTAAATATATATATATACAATCATGTAACTTTAAGAATTTGATACAACTAGGCCTATAGAGTTGTATGTTTTTTTACGCTTAATGCTTTTAAACTTAAGCCATAAATCATTCAGATTCTCGCTCTACCAAATGACACTATGGTGTTTTTAAAGGAAATAAGATAAAGATAATATCAAACGAAAGGGATGAAGGTTTAAAATAAATATTTAAACCTTCAATAAATTATATACAACCTTGATTGAGTGCTTAGGCACTGACTACCCTTTTTAAGATAGAAATAAAAACCTGTATGCAGCCAATTGACGGAATTAAACCGTCGATTGGCTGTTTAATTTCGTTTGAATTTGAATACATACGGTATACTCACTAAATTGTATGTTTTTTATCGTCGGTTTGCATTAGATATAGTAGCGCTTATACCTGTTGTGGGTGATGTAGCAGATGCGGCAAATGGTCTTTGTTTAATGAAGTGACCAATAATGAAACACAGTTAATTCATTTTTCACTGCTTTTGGCATGAGTTCGATATTATACCGGTCGGTCGCTTGCATTTTAATTTTGCCTTAATAAGTTTCGGGTAAGCTATCCAATAGACGGTAAAAATCCTCAGATAGATTAGCTAATTATCCAGGAGGCAAGGCAGATGGAAACGCAATTGATGGAACAGATATATCAACAAATTGCAAATATACTAGTTAATATGGTTCCCGAAGAATGGGGTAAGATTTTTTTATATGCTGAATCTAGAGAATGGTGACGGTATTGAGCCCGTGATTGGTTTTATATTTTTATTTGAATCATGGATCAAGTGAGTGATATTGTTGGTCTCCCCCACTTAGATGATAGCGGAGTGCAGGAGGGAGTCATTAGTTCTAAAAGAAAACGTGATGATACTTTAACGCAACTTTATGAATTTGATGCTACCCAGACTTACGCACTGAGTGAGTGGCACTTAGTTTCAAGGGCTCCACAATTTAAGTATTGGAATATTGGTGCTGAAGAGATTAAAGATTTAAGAACAGCTATAACCGATGTCAAATTTGTCAATCCAAACGGTGTTCATGGAGGATTAGGCTCAACTAAAGCACATAATGAATTGTTAGCAATAATAGATACTTCTAGCGACTATAATACATTTGTTAGACGACTTAATAATTGGGCTAATTATAGATTAGAGGGTGGAGTTTCGTCTTTACCACAAGGTCTAAGATTAAAGTAGGAGGATACTATAATGGAAAAACAAGGATGGGTTTCAATTTGGTTAGGGAATATTAACGATGAGGACTCAATAGGAGAGTATGTTGATTTAACGTATGATGAGGATGGCGAGTCTGTCTCTTCCCAATTCTTTATCGATTTTAATATTGATATGGATGAAACAGATGAGGATACTATAGAAAAAGCGGTCTATAAGAATAGTAGTAGTGATATTTCAGCATTATTAGATGGCTGTTCGTATGAAGAAATTGTCATCCCAAAAATCCAGAAAAGTATAAACCTAAAGAAATCATATAATGCAGTAATTTTAATATATAATTTTGAATATAAAAATGAAATTAGTTCAACAGGTGCTTTTGACTTTATTGCTACTACAAATTATGAATAAGATAACTTTAAAAGGTTCTAATTAGTAAGTCTCCAGGCAAAGAGATTGATATACCTGAGATATAATGTAATTTATGTGAAACCTTGATTGGCAAAGTGCCTTTCAAGGTTTCTTTGTTGAAGAGATACCTAGTGACGAATGAACTATTTATTACTTACAGAATAGAGATAAACCTTGCAATCCCAATCTGATGTTTTAACAAATTTTTTAGTACGTACAACACCTTTAAATTGTATGCCCTATTTAATGAATTTCATTTTGTGTAAATAACTGTTCAACTAGAAAAGCAGAACAGATACTATCACACGTTCAAGCAGATGGTGAAATAAAGCGAGAATATCAGACATCTAGAGATTTTATCATTCAAAGCATAGTTCGAGATATTATTTTTAAGAAACAGGAAATCAAGAAGGTGGATAAAGAGCTTAATTATTAACTCTTATTGAGATGGGCTAAGCAAGTAGAGTTTTCATTGAAAGGAGAGTACTTTATAAAAATATATAGTCATTCCTATTTAACCACTATTATCCTTCAGTGTTAGTGTTAGAGTCATACAATATTTTTGGGTTATTAATCCTTAAGTATTATTTGTGTGAATAATATAACTTCTTTCTTTACCTTCATATGAAACAATGGAATATTATAACTATTAGTAATTTAAGAGAGGAGAGAAACAAATGAGATTGTTCACCTATTTAAATAGTAACGATTCATTAGATCAAAAAAATAGCTAGTTTTGTCGTGAAATCCTGCAGATCTTAGAAACATTATTTAAGGAGAGATGATATAAAAAATGACAAATTATACACCCAAGAAGAAATATTATATTCCAGCTAATATCGAGGACAAACTTTCAACAGATTTCCTTAAGGGGTTAACACGTAATTTTGAAATGTTAGATGAAATAGAAGGTGGAACAGCGAAGACTATAAAGGCGGACACATCTGGACAGACTAAAATACAGGATCTGATACAGGCGGCACTTAACTATGCAAATGATGGTGATACCCTGATTTTACCACCGGGCCATTACTGGCTAGAAAAGAATACAAAGTTATCTGATTTTCCGAACAATGATCAACCTTGCCTGCTCCTAAGAGGTAAGAAACGTTTACATCTAATAGGTTATGGAGCTGTTTTATTTACCAAAACTCATGCTCAGGGAATCTTAGAGCTTCAGCTTTGTGATGACTGCATTATTGAAGGTATTAAGTTTGAGGGCTTTGGTCAGTTTCCGGAAATAGATCCTTTAACTGGTTATGGGGAAAAAGGTACTGCTGCAGGGGGCTATCCAACATCTGGATTTTGGAATTACCGAAAAAACAATAGTTTCGATACTAGTGCTCGGATTAGAAATGATGGCAAGCCATTTGGGTTATTTGGCGGAGGATTTATAGGGAATGTAGGAAGTGGGGTTTTAGTGCATCGTAACTGTAATAACATTACCCTAAGGGCTTGTGAAAGTAGTGGATTTAATTACTCTGGATTTTCAGTTGGACATTTAGGGGACTATCTACCAACTGATTTAGAATACGGAGAAAATACAAATATAACTTTTATAGAATGTAATGCACATGATAATTATTCAAGTAATTATGTATTCTCAGCAGTAGAAAGACCACGGGTAATTAATTGCATAAGCGATCGGGCTGGACATCCACATGCCTCCAAACATCATACTTATGTAGACCCTGGCTACGGGATCAATTCACTGGGTACGTCATTTTCCAAAGCCAACGATCTTTTAATCAGCGGGTGTACCCTTAGGGGAAACAAACGTAAAGCCATAGATGGCCACGCAGGTGGTGGTTTAATAGCAACGGGTAATCTTATTTCTGACTCCATGGTCGGAGGGGTCTATTATAAATGGACCAATGTAGAGCAATTTGCAAAGGATTGTATTATAGCTAACAATAAAATCATCAATTGTGGTTACGCTAAAAATCCGTTGGGCGCAATCTATATTGGAGGAGTCCAAAGAGAAAGCAAAGTTAATCAACAGACAAATGCCGTAATAAGCAATAATCATGTTGAAAATTGCTTTGGTACAGACGGAGTGATATTTGTAGGTTCTTTTGATCGATTGATTGTTGATGGGAATATCATTCACGGAGTTCCAGATGAGCTGGACATTGCAAACACGATTTTTGAGCCGTATGTACTTTATGCTGGATATTCCATTCCTACTCAACCGAACTTTGGGGGAATTGTAACTAATAATTTAATAGATGTAGACCATCAGAGAATAGCAGGAGGAATATTAGTCCGTAATTTACAGGACGGATCGGTTCAAGGGAACACGATTAAAACCCCTAATTCTCTAACTCAATTCGGGCTGAGAATATGGAATTGTAAGGATGTTGGGGTAGTTGGAAACACGATGAAAATGGGGACTAAAGGTGTTCCACTTAACGTAGAAACAACGGGATCAGTAGCACATAATACACTAGTAGGTGGTAATGCAGCATTCCAGCCTCTTCAAGGTCAGACAATAGTATTTATCCTAGAAGCAAATAACGGAAATGGGAGCATTCAATTTAAAAGCGGACAATCCTATGTCTCTTTAGTAGAAAGCAATCCTAAGGGGTTAGTGGTTAAGTTACAACATGTCTCTTCTGGCATTCTTCCAATGGTAAGATTTTCTCAAATAGGAGAGAATGGACTAAAAGCAGATAGTCACTTAATAGATTATCTATACTGTCAACAAGTATCGCATTCTAGTGTCATTATAGGTATAAAACAAACAAAAGAAACGGACCATATTCCCTTTGCAAATATTACTCAAGGGGGTATGGAAATAGAAATTATTATATAAAGAATATGAACTACCTTGTATTAAAATACTATAAAAGGATAAGAGTCTCTCCCTCTAATAATAGGTAACTATATTTAAGGATGATAATAATTTTATGTGTAATTTTGGTTCTCCGTCAAATGTTGGAATGAAGTAAAACTTTCTTCACCTTAACTAACATGAGTTCCAATCTTTTTATACTTGTGTATTAGTAATATTATAGCTCGGAATCGCAAGAAATTTTGATAACCAAATGCGTTCCATTTGATCACTTTGGTTAAGTTATTTATGCATTCTAAAAACCCGTCTGAATAGTTGTTTACAAAACTATTCAGAATTTCTACTTACCAATTTTGTAACGTTTTTATTACCTTATTGAATTCAGGGATATGCGATTGTTTTAAACGTTCATAAAAGGCGAATAAAGGGTCTTTGGTATGTAAGATAGAGCACACTTTCCGTTTTTTTCCTTGGTAATTTTATAGAATTAGAATAACAATTCTTATAATTGAACTTTCAAAGGGAAGGAGAATGTATATTATGTTGTAACCTCTTTATGTTAATCAGCAGATTAGTGGATAAAAATTCAGAAATGAACTAGCGTACTAAATTTATTTTAATTAGTTTTTTTGCGTCTTTTTTATAACGCGTAATTCTTAACTTCAGAATTGGAACATAGATACTATGACTTCAAAAAAAATAAAATGAAAAAATTGTTAAAGTAGAGGCTGAATTATAGTATAATTATCCTAAGTTTGTGTTGTTTAATGAATCAGGGGTGATTTTATGTATGTAATATTTTCTGAGTTAGATACAAGATTAAAACCAAAGCAACAATGGATTTGTGACAACTGTGGTGAAATTATCGAAAGTATAGGGAATGGGTGTTTAGAGTGGTGGTATAAAGGAACTGATTTAGAAAATAGTTTAATAGAAGACTTTAGGATAGTTCATCATGATTCGACATGTATGTATGATCCTCAATTGATATTTAAAAAAGGGAAGCAAGCAGGGTCTATGCAAATAGAGGGGTTAGTTGGTGAAAGTGGTCTTGTATACTTTTTAGGATTTGATGTTTCTTTGATCAAGAATTTTACAGATTATCAAGAAATTATAAGAAGACTTCACGTCAGTTATTATGAAGAAGCTAGGCTATATTGGCATCTGGCAGAAGAAGATAATTTTTTTGAAGGTGCTAATTATATATGGCCATATTTACCTGAAACTTCACTAAAAATTATTCATAAGTATAAAGACTAAAAAACCGCCCCAAAAAGTTTTATCAAGAACGGAACTGACTACCCTTTTGGAGACAGGAATAAAAACTCCTATTATGCAGCCAATTGACGGTATTGAGCCGATGATTGGCTGTTTGGTTTCATTTGAATCATGGATTAAGTGAGTGATATTGTTGCTCGCCCCATTTAGGTCTGTACAATTACAATAGTGAGGTTTTAAAACTACGGGGTGTTGTTACAAGAAGGATTAACGCAAAAACGGCAGAAATTCGAGTAAATTTAAGGATTATATGAAGAAATTGTTGTTTGGAACGAGTTGACCCAAAAGAAAAGGGTTTGAGAGAACGGATGAAATATATAGATGCGTTGATTCTGAAATGAAGGAATTAACGCTCTTTTTGTTGAACTTATTTATTATACTAATGGAGCAAAATACAACGAAATTGATTGTTGAAAGAACTTTCAGAAATCATTCGTTAGGAAAGTTTGTGAAGTGTTTCACTTAAACTAACGCAGCAGATTAGTTCAATAAGAATTTTCTTATGAACTCCAATATAATTTAATATTTTTGAAACCGAAAAGACCTGTCTTTGGCAGGTTTTTTTGTTGTAGTTTAAGAAACAAAGGGAAAGGTATTCCGGCTTTATGATTAAATTTTATTAAATGTGAGAAAAAAAGTGTATATGTTACGTTGTATATAGTGTGAGGGATTTTACAAAAAGTAAGGGGACAATTCTTATGAGATCTACCGACCATAATTTTATAAAACGGCTTAAACGTCAAAAAGAAGATGCTTTAGAATATGCAGTTGACAAATATTTACCGTTAGTTAAGGGGATTACCTATAAAGTATTGTCACCATTAGGAAACCCTGGTCTTGTTGATGAATGTATAAATGATGTTTTTTTAACTATTTGGCATCACGCAAATCAGTTTGAAGGGGACACGGATGATTTTCGGAAATGGCTCTGTGTTGTCACAAAATTTAAAGCAATTGATACCTATCGGATAGCAAACAAACGTGTAGAAGTTGAAATTGTTGGTACGAATGATTTAGATGTAGGTAGTAGTCCCTCTGTAGAAAGCGAGGTTCTCGTTACTGAAAATAAATATGAAATATTAAAGTTAATGTGTGGGTTTGAAGTCATTGACCGAGATATTTTCATGATGAGATTTTTCTTGGACATGACAAGTGAAGAAATTGCGAAAAATATTGGTTTAACGAAAGCTGCAGTCGATAATCGCATTTACCGTGGAAAGAAAAGACTAAAACTACAACGGACTAATAGTAAATTAGGGGGGATTTTGCATGAAAGATATCTTTGAGCACTTAAATAATCTCAAGCTGGATGATGAAGATTTTGAAGTAATGGAAGTAAATGAAGTCGAAAAGGCACGTGTAAAGGCAAAACTAAAGCAATCAATTGAAAAGAACCAGTCACATCACATGAGAAAACAATCAACTCGAAAAAAGTGGGGTTATGGCATTGGGGCAGCAGTTTTGGCTTTTGGATTATTAGTAGCTTCTTCGATGGTGTCTCCAGCAATGGCTACAGTTTTGTCTTCTATTCATGGGATAAGCTCTATTTTTAGCTATCTAGGTGATTCAGGACAAAAAAATGTATCTGAACTGGATTTAATAGAAGTTGTAGGACAATCCAAAACGGTCAATGGGATTACCATTAGTCTAGGGGAAATATTCTATGATGGCACAAGGTTTAATATTAGCTACTCGATCGTTTCGGAAAAACCAATCGTTGAAGAATACATTGAAATACCTGGATACACAATAGATAAGCAATTGGGTCAAGGTGGAATTGGAATAAATAATATTATCGAAACCCCAACAGAAACAGTAGGGTTCTTACAGTTCGATCATTTTTGGAAGGAGAAGCCACAACCTGAAGAGCTAAATTTGGAATTGTCCTTTAAAGGTCAGTCAGGCGAACAATGGAGTTTTACTACTGCAGTTACGAAACAGAATAATAAAGAAATCGATATTGGTCATTCAGAAAAAAGAGGGGACTTTAGATTCGCAGTTAACAAAGTAATACTTGGTCCAAGTGGTCTGCTTCTCAGCTATGAGGCTAGAAGTTGGGAAATAGGTCATTTGGAGATGTTTCTACAATTCCGAGTGGTGGATTCATCAGGTAAGGAACTAAAAATACTCGAAGGAGGTGTGAGTGACGGAGATGGAAAAATCGTTTATGAGCCTATTAATGATAAGGTAGATGAATTGACCATAACACCGTTTATTGACCTTCCGAAGGAAAAAGTAGATATGAAAATTTACGAGAATAAGAACTACAAATTCGACAGCTTTAATGTTAAAATTCCTCGATAAAATAAGTCTAACTGTAAAACGTTAATCTTATTTGAAAAATTAATAAAAAAACGGATTCCCTTTTATTTATAGAAGGAAATCCGTTTTGGTGGATTAATTTACTAAAATTGCCTGGGTTCTAGATTTCACGCCAAGTTTTCCGTAAATGTTTGTTAAATAGACACGTACTGTTCCTTCAGTAAGAAAGAGATGTTTAGCAATTTCGCGATTTGTTGATCCGTTTTTAAGTAATGCGAAGATTTCCAACTCCCGGGGTGTCAGTAGGATGGATGCATTTTTCTTTTTATCACCACTCTGGATTATGTGCTCAACATATGAAAGGGGAACAGTATTCCAATGTCCTTGCTCCTTTTTTTGTCTAATTGCTAGGTACTTAGTTAACAATGGAATAATTGCTGATTCATCTAAGAAAGTACGAACGTATCCATAAGGTTCTCCCTGCTTCAATGCTTCATGCAATGTAGTCAGTGCAGCCTCCTCATTATCCATGGCAAGGTGACAAATTGCTTCGAGGGTCGTTGCTTCAATGATTGTCGATACTTGATCTTCTAATGTTGCCTTTGATTTTACGCTAATAATAGTAGATAGGGCATCCCCCACTTGTTCTTGTGCCAATAAAAGTCGAGCATGTACTAATAACCAGAAAGGATGCCTAGATTTCGTATGGGTGAGTTCTGACTTTGCCTGCAAGAGGTTCCCTTCTAGTAAATAACAATGTGCTTTCATAATCTGCAACGAGGTAACCCAATGTTTTTCCTTCACATTCTCTATAGCGTGATTCAGGATAGCATGTGCTGAAATAAACTGCTTTTTCATAGCGTATATGTGGCTTTTTAGAATATACATAGGGATAAATAAACCTGGGTCCTTAAATTGATGACCATATTGTAGAGCTAATTCAAGCTCTTCCGATGCTTCCTCCATATAATTTTTCTCATATAGTGTTTCTGCAGAACTTCCGTAACTGAACGCATTGATACTTTGTGTTTTAAATGTTGATTCACGAAATAACTTGGCAAATGGAATTCCTTGTTCGAATGAGACAAGTTTTCCTTTTGCTCCTACATTAGTACGCAAAATTTTGTGTTCAAATAAATTATATTTCATAGGGATATCATCCCATCTTGAACTAACAGTTTCTTTTTCTAATTGCTTGCGTACAATTTCTGCTGCCTGTTCCATATTCCCATCCATACCAAACAGGACAAATGCTTTAACCTTTTCATAAATGGTAGCCATAGCTTGATTTTCACTTTTATCCATCCACTGCTCTGTTATTTGGCGGTATTCTAATTCTTGCATGATTAGGCCAGCTTCTTCTATTTCGAGTACAGCGATCAATGCAATGACGTCCATTACAAGCATCTCATAAGGTACGGGGAAATTATTAGAGCGGAAAATTTGTACCCAACGCATGAAAGTAGTCGTTTGTCCTGAAGTGAATAAGTCAACAAGATGAAAAGTAATCCAAGATTCTGCGAGTTCAAAAGCTTGTTCATTCAAAGTCAATTCTATGGCAGCGATAAAATCCCCATTCTCACGCATAAGAGTTGCTGCTTCTTTGACAATCGAAAGTACCTGCACTTTTGTAAAGCGGTTTCTTAGCTCAACCTGCAATGCCTCAGTTAACAGATGATGATATCGGAAAACTAGAGGGTTTGAATTAAGGCGCACAATAAAAAGTCCATTTTTCTCAAGTTCAAGTAATATATCATAACTATCCGTACGACTCGTTAGAGCATCGCAAACTGCTGGTTCAAGCGAGTTTAATAGAGAGGTGCGAACTAGAAACTCTTGTACAGAAGGGGAGAGTGTTACCAAAATCTCCTGTAATAAAAAATCTGTTATAAATGGATGTTTACTATCGATTGCTTCTGAGATTACTCGTTCTGCCGGTATATCCTTTGTTGCGAGACTAGCCAATAGAAGTCCTGTTACCCAGCCTTCCGTCTTTTCTAACACATATTGTAGTGATTCGGCATCTCTATAAGTAATGTCTCTCTGATGAAAAAAGCTTTGCACTTCTTTAAAGGTAAAACGAAGTTGTTCCATACTAATTTCTTTCAGTCGGGATTTAGCTCGCCACTTAGTAATTGGTAATAATACATCCTTTCGACTAGTCAAATAGATTTGCACATTTTTCGGTAAGTATTCTATAAATTGCGTCATCATTTTGTGAATGGCTTCATTTTGGATTAAATGATAATCGTCAAATACGATATGTAATGTTTGAGGAATGGAACCAATTTCACTTAAAAAAGAGTCAATCAGAAATTCTAATGAGGTCTGCTCTTGCAAATTAAATAAAGGGGAAAGAATTTCATTTATATCCGTTTTGGTGCTTTCAGATACATTATGTACTACATATTTCCAAAAACGAATAGGATCATTGTCTGCATCATCTATGGAAAGCCATGCAACCGGATCCTTCAATAAATTGAACCACTGACTAAGAAGAGTTGTTTTACCATACCCTGCAGGTGCTTGTATTAATGTTACTTGTTTTGATGCATTACTACGAAGTAAATCATATAACCTTTCTCGTTCAACCGTTTCAGCAAAAGCTTGTGGAGCGGTTGTTTTTGCATTTAGCAAAACCATTTGCATCTCGTTATCACTCCTTGTGGGTACTTTTCATCATTTTGGTAGTTCAATTAATCTATATCTATAGTTTATATCTTTTTTTGAAATGGGGATAGTCACGAATTTTTTGGTATTTATCACGAAGGAGGATATTCTACAAAAGCTAAATATCTTCTTTATAGGAAATTGAATCACACAAGAAATATATACTTTTATATATCATTTATTCTTTTGTTCTGTTGTGTAAGATAATAATGCAGGAAGAGAGCGTTCCAATCGGAGCGTTTTTTTTATATACTTTTCACAAAACTGGAGCTTAAGAAAAAAAATTAAATATTTTTAGTCACTATTAACATTCCTCAATATTCATATGAACAAAAGTAGTTTAATGTTAGTAGGTATATTATTTGAACAATCCAGAGTATTTATAAATACTCTACAAAGGGGAGAAAGTATGAAAGGAAAACTATGGAAAGAAATAATGGTGGCAGTTTTATTAGTTTCAACTATCTTGTCATTTTCACCAGTTGCATACGGAGAAACAACTTCTGTTCAACAATCCATTGATGCAATAAAAATGGAAATGAAAAAAGCGACCATGTCTTATGTGGAACCGGCACTTAAAGGGGAACTTATACCGAGTACTTCACTAGATTCGGTGTTAAACAGTGTAAAGAAAAATTATCAAGCAACTAAGAATGTCATTCTCACATCTAATCTTTCAGAAAAAGAAAAACAAGCTAAATTGAAAGAATTAGATGCATTGTATGAAGAGAAAATAGTGAAAGGACTCATCCCATACATCGATGCTTATAACTACGCAACGAAGTATTTAGATCCATTACTAAAGGAAATAAAAGAAGCAGAAGTAAAAAATGATTTCTTGGCAGTGGAAAAAGCCTATCACAAGTTATCTGTCCAACTAAAATCAAGAACGATGATTTTGTATCGTTTCACAGGAAAAGCACCTCGTGATCTTCTACTAGAAAAGTATAAAAAGCCTGCAGATACAAAGCGTGATGAGTTAATTATTCCAGTAACTATTACGATGAAGCTAGCAAATGCACAACAGTTATACCTAGCAGGAAAAAAAGAAGAAACAATAAAAGCGATAGAAGATATTTCATCCCTAGTAGCAAAGCTATCTAGTACAAACCCGTTCCACCAAGCATTAATAAAAGAGTTGGAAAGACTTCAAGCTATCATCTTTCCAGCACCTGTGGCACCAGTAACACCGCCATCAACTGGAGGAGGTGGAGACACCGGAGGATCTTCTGAAACTTCAGCGCAACGAGCATTACGCTTAGCTAAAACAAATGCGATTAATGAACTAAAGAGCTTTAAAGTAGATGTGAAGGATGATTATAGTACGACGAATTGGGGACAGATTTCGATTTTAAAAACAGCTGGACTTAATGCGATTAATTCTGCCAAGCAAACTACAGAGGTTACAACAGCCTTAGCGAATGCAAAAGCAGCAATTCTACTAATTGAAATTAAATCCTCCCTTTCTACTATTCGTGAAATTACTGTAACAGGTGTAGTTGCGGTAGTAAGCACAGCGGATACAATTACTTATTCTGTGGAGCTGCCAGCTGGAACAATTTTGGCAAACTTAACAGCAACAGATATTAAGGTAACAGCAACAGATGTAAATGCGATAATAGCTCCAGCTACAACCGATAATGGCGGTACTACATGGGAGGTAGAGGTTTCCTCAGAAGACGGTAAGTCTACTACAACTTATACAATAAACTTAATTGTTACTCCGAGTGCCCCTTTAACAATTGACGATATAGTATTACAGTCAGCTACATATTTATATTGGACGACAACGCCGCCTCAGGGATTTAGGTTTCAAGACTTTTCAGTTGGTTTTAAACTGGGAAGCTATAATTATTGGGTATCTACAGATACAAATAATAACGATATTATAGCTATTACCGCTTACAATCAATCTGGAAATCAAGTACGCACTTGGAAAAAAACAGGGGCAAGATATATCGATAAAATCGAAATTGATAAAACAACTGGAAAGCTTAAATTCATAGGTCAGTCCACTTATATCAGTGTTCCGTGGGAGGAATTCTTATTTTAAAATTTGTAAACTCTAACACATTTGGCCTCATCTTTTTGGTAGGGTTTTCTTACCTAGTAGGAACATAAAGCGTCTTAAAGAAATTTAATAATTAACAGTGAGGGCATCCAAATGGGTGCTCTTTTTATATGCAAAAAAAGGGGTGAGAGGATGCCAGAAGGAGGCAACTCTATGTTTGAAACAGTGAAATTACATGGAGAAGAGATAGAGCAATTAAAGAAAGACAGAGAATATTTATTGAAGGGTCAAAACAATCTGTTCGAATGGAAAAAGGAAATGGAGAAATGGCGTCTCGAATCCGATGCGAATTATCATGATCTAAAGACAACCATTCTTACAGAAAACAAGGAAACACGATCTTTCTTTCAGTCAATTATGGACAAACAATGGGATTTGATAAAATCCACTACAGGTATGCAACAGGAACTAAGAAAAGCTGACATCGACATGCAGCAGGAACAAAGGAAGGCAGACATCGAAATTAAAAAAGTTGATACTGAGATCAAAAGGGATAATTGGGCAAAAGCTTGGGATTTCATGAAAACAATATTTGCAGCTGGAGGTATCATCTACCTGATACTTGAAGCAACTATTTTGAAATAAGAGGAGGAATTTATGATGACGGCAGTGTTATTATTCGCAACAGTAATTGTACCAATTGTTTTGGGAGTGGTGGAATTAATTAAAAGATCAACCTCAGAAACACTTAATAAGAATTTCATTCCACTCATCGCATTTGCGGTGGGTATTTTTATTGGGTTCGCAGGTCAACCGTTTACCGATTTAGATTTAACTTTAAGACTTTGGTCAGGTGCTTTAGCAGGACTTGCTTCCACAGGACTATTTGAACTTGGAAATGATAGAAAAGTAGGTGGAAAATAATATGGTTAAATTCTATTTAGATCCAGGGCATGGTGGCAGTGATCCAGGTGCAGTTGGAAATGATTTGTTAGAAAAAGTCCTTACACTCAAAATTGCTAAACGAGTAGAAACTTTACTTACAGCTTATCAAGATGTTCAAACGAAAATGAGCCGAACTGGCGACACATATCCATCACTTTCTGATCGGACAAATGAAGCGAATAGTTGGGGGGCTGATTACTTTATGTCCTTCCACATTAATGCAGGTGGAGGTAGTGGTTACGAAGATTTTGTTTATCCAGGTAGCACCAAATCTATCGCTTACCAAAATATTATTCATGCAGAAATTATCAAAACAATTGGTACCATGAAAAACCGAGGAAAGAAACAAGCAGATTTTCAAGTATTGAGAAATACTAAAATGCCTTCCATATTAACCGAGTGTGGTTTTATTGATAATGCATCTGATGCAGCACTACTAAAACAAGATGAATTTATTAATGGATTAGCACAGGGACATGTCAATGGTCTAGTAAAATCATTTGGACTAATAAAGAAAGAGGTGGATGGAGTGACAGCAGACAAAATAGTACTAACGCCAGGACAAAAAAATGCTTTTGATAAATTAGTGAAACATGGTTTGATGGCAGCTAATTACGAAGTAAAAGATTCTGTAGATATTCGATTAATTACAATGCTTGCACCATTATTAACTAAATTAGAATCTAAAGGTTCCCTTTAATATCAAGCCCTGCTCACTAATTTGAGTGGGGTTTTTTTAGATAATATTAATTAAACTATATACTATAAGTATAAAATATATAGAGAAATTGTTAATTTAAATTAAAATTGGACGAAATAAATTGTAGGGATAATCATTAATCCCAGATATAAATATTTATCAAATTAATATAATTGGATGGAGTTTTAATATGGGAGAAAATATTTACAATACCAAAGCTGACAAGCGTTACAGAAACCTAGGAATTATACTAACTTTAATAATGCTTTGTTGCTTTGTACTTATTATAATTGCTTTTATTATGGGCTATGAATGGGTGAAGAGTCAAAAAGATATTGTCACTTCCTTTAGTCAATTGGGATTAAATAGTATTATTATCTCACTTGTGCTTTATTCTTGCGCAATTATATTTTTAGGGAGTCCTAAATATACGTTTTTTCCAATGATTAATAGTATTAAAATAAAATTATTAGGTTTTTTATTTATGTATTATTTCGGAGTTTTTCTTCAAACTTTAGCTTATTTCATCTTTGGGTTACCGATAGCTTTTCTTCTTATTGAAACAACAGGGCTGACTGAAAGCGATCTGTTTGTTATTCTAATGTTTACTCTTTGTATTTTATTTATTTTGGATATATTAATAAAATTACCGTATCAGATTGAAAAAGTGTTTAACTGGTTGATGCAAAAACTGTTAAAAGGTCAAAATAGTCAAATACTAGAACCGGAAATAGAACTCAAGAAAATCTATAATTTAGAGAAACTATATTCTATTATTGCAACGATTACAACAATTCTTGTGATCGGAGAAGCTGCTGGTACGATTGCTTTTCCATTAGTAGTACCTGAAGGAAGTAATAATTATCAAGTTTATTTAGATAGTAAAAGCTATATTTATATGTTGGCTTTCGTCAGCGCTACCCTAGTCTATCTAAAAGAATTAATAAGTGGTGGTATAAAAAAAGAGACTACTGAAAACAATTAGTTTTAGTCTGAGTTTTTAACTGTAACAAAAAATATGAATTTTTAATTAGCGACTTACTCTTAATAGGGGAGGTCGCTTTTTTTATTTGTCCAAAATTTACTTGTTGTAAAATCAAACAAGCGTTCTTATAATAAAGGTAATAAAAAAGAAGAAGACGAGGTGTTTCAAGTGCCTGATATTCGAGCTGAAGAATTAATATACTTTGAAAACCAGCTTTATTTACCAATGCTTATAAAAGTATTAGAAAAAGATATCGATCAAATTAATAAACAACCATTAAAGCTAAAAAGACCCTATTTAAAAATTGTAGAATCTGCTATAGAAATGATTAATAAAGATTTAAAAGCATCGGAAATGTATTTGCTTAGGAACAGCATGAAAGTTTTTAAGAGGGAATCCAGTAACGATTCTACAACCTATGTATTTCAATCCAGAGATGTAGAAGATCATCGGAAATTTTTAAATGTAGAGATAAAAGAAAAATGCGAAGAATTACTTGGTGCATATTTAGTGCATTAAAACAAAAAACAACAAACAGATTATTACTTCATAATAGAAGGAATTTCCCTACTCATCTCCAATAGATATCTTTGAGGTGAAATAATGAAAAAATATAACATTCAATTGCTTATTAACTCACCAATCACATTTAGTTATTGGAAAGGAGTAGAGAGCGACCAAGCCCCTAAAAAGATTAATGAAGGAGTAATTCAAATTGGAGAAGTATATTACAATGCGATAAATGTGGAACAAATGATAATAATGGAAAACCACCAACCAGATTAAGGGAAGGTGGTTTATTTATTCTATTATATATAATCCTATTAGCAGGTTTAATTATCTAAAAATATCGATGGATAAAAGTCCAAAAAATACGTTTTTAATAAATTCGTCACACATCGGTCACGCAAGAAGGATTTCTACTTGTTTTATAGGTAACAAATTGAATTAAAAAAAGCCTGAAACCGCTGAGGTTAAAGGCTTTTGGAATGATGGTCCCGACTGGTCTCGAACCAGCGACCCCCACCTTGTCGAATTTATCTCGCTTATATAATCTAGATAAACTGAGTTCGATTGGATTAAATAAGTCTGGTTTAATAAGGTTTTCGAGACAGTGAAAATCATTTCAGTAAAGTAAGATCGGTACAGAAAATTAATTATGAGGACAAATTGCGGACAAAAGAGTAGACAGGTGGTCTGTATTACTACTTTTATGAAAACAGTGTGTAACAGTTGTTTCTTAGTTTCCCCTCATTATAAAACATCTTCATATCATTCGTTTTTCATTTTTTGAGCTACCTTCCATAGAAATTCATCTTTAGCAAATACAAATCAAAGATAAATCGTTCATCAGTGTAACCATATTTATCAAGGACAATTTTTAAACAATCAGTAGATCCAAAGCCAACATGCAATTCCCCTATTAATTCTCTTTTAGGCTGAATTTCTATACTAAAACTGCTCCCATCTCAGATTCGAAACCGTAAACGACATGCTTAGATCTCACTTTATTTTGGTAGTCTTTTACAATCAATATTCCGGAAACAATGGTTACAGGATTGGTACTTAGGTTTCTTAAGGAAATATCTAAAAGTGCGGTTCCATCTTCAGGCTTTATGGCTCTCAGATGTTCACCAATTATTTTAATTTCAAATTCCAATATGTAATTTCCATGGAGCACGGAAACTATTCAGTAGTTGAATAAGAATAGAGACTGGGACATAGCTAGTCTATCAATTAAAAAAACGTGAAATCGGTCAACTTGATTTCACGTTTTTTTAGGTAGCTTATTTCTTGTAAGAAATACTCCATTGTAGTTGTTTGGGAGATATCCTTATCCTGGTAAGCATCCGCTGTAATAAAAAACTATAAATAATTGTAATTAAAGCCTCGCAAACTTTGCTAGGTCGTAAAGTTTGCGAGGCTTTTTATTTTCGGTGAATTTTATCTTAACCCTTTTTTATTTTCGGTGAATTTTATCTTAACCCTTTTTTGTTTTAGAGGAATCCTTAGCTAGAAGGTTTTCTCTGCGTAAAGATAAATCTCTCCAGTAATAAGTTGTACCAGGATGTTATCGTTTTAAAAAACATATCCTATTTAACTCCACTTAGTTTATTTATGAATAGTTCTCAATTTATATCTATTTTACCTTATAAACACTTTAAAAGTTGTCAAAACTAGAAAGTATTATAAAACGTTAGAAGGTATGAATTTGAAAAAAGTCGGTCCAATAAGTATTTTACACGTTGTTGCTTTATCCATGACTATGATTGGATTAAAAAATCATGTCACTATTCTACCTCCTATTCTAGAGGTAGGAGGTAGAGATGGGTGGATTTCTGTCATATTGGCTGCAGTAATCATGGGCTTATGGATTTTTATACTTGTTTATATTTATAAGCAAGCTAAACAGAGGCCATTGTTGGAGTGGCTTCAGGAGGCAACAGGTCCCAAAACTAGTACAATTTTTCGTTACGTAGTAGGGATCTATCTGTTCGTATCGGCGGCCTTTACAATGCGTGAAGCGATGCAATGGGTGAAAACAACCTTCTTGCCTACCACCTCCATTATCGTCTTATTAATAATTTATATCGTTTTGTGCATCCTATTAGCAACTAGCAGTATTCAAACTATTGCCATTGTAAATGTCATGGTCTTGTTTGGTGTTTTAGTTTTAGGTTTTTTTGTAGCCTTTGTGAATATTCAAGTGAAGGATTATTCATTACTACGACCTTTTTTGGAGCATGGCTGGGAGCCAGTGCTAAAAGCCAGTGTTTTTCCTGCTGCAGGTTATATCGAGCTAATACTACTTCTCTTTTTACAACAACATATTAAGGACAAAATGAGATGGTTCCATTTTGCGATCATTCTGTTCTTGTTAATGGGGCTAACCTTAGGTCCATTATTGGGGGCTATTACAGAGTTTGGACCACACGAGGCAGCCGAACAAAATTATCCGGCATATGAGGAATGGGGTTTAGTTACCATTGGGCAGTTCATTGAACATCTAGACTTTTTTTCCATCTACCAATGGTTAACTGGTGCCTTTATACGTGTTGGACTTCTCTTATTCATCACAGTTGACCTTCTTAAAATGAATAAAAAGAAGTCTGTATGGTTCATATTAGCCCCTGCGTTCTTTATCCTTTGTATGATTTTAACCGTAATAAATGACAATTTATTTCTTTTCATCAAAGGTAATTACTTTCTTATAGCTACTTTCGTATTCTTTTTACTCGTATCAATCTTCCTGTTCTTGATAGCTTTCTTTCATAAAAAAACAACTAAAAAAGAGAAAAAACGTAGGAAAGGAGGTAAACAAAGTGAAACCACCGGAGGGGATACTAAATCTTCACACAATAAAGGAACTATTCAAGAAGAATGAAGATGTCATATTTCAGTTGTACAACTACGGGAAATATAAAGTCCATTTTATCACCTGTGATTCTATGATCGATCTTCAACTACTAAATGAGACCATTGTTCCACGGGTACAAGAAACGTGTAGTGAGGTTAGCGAGGAACCACTTGAAGAGTTCATTTTGAATAAGCTTTATATACCAGATTTACAAAAGGTTGAGACAAAAGAAGATTTAATCTCAAGAATCTTTAATGGTTTTCTAATTCTTTATTTTGAGGATGAAAATCTTACGCTCTCAAGTAATATTGCTAAAAAGCCGAATAGAAATCCTGAGGAATCTAGGATGGAAGTACTTATTAAGGGGCCAAGGGATAATTTTATTGAGGATATATCGGTTAATATTGCTTTAATAAGAAAAAGATTACCTACCAATTCCCTGAACGTGGAAAAACTCGAATTAGGAAAAAGGTCAAAAACGACAGTTGCCGTACTTTATATGGATGATATTGCTAATAAGGATATTCTGAAGGATATTATGAGTCAATTAAATGAAGTGGATATTGATATCGTTTTTAGTGGTGAACTGCTACTAGAAATGATAAATAAAAGATCGCCTATCTTCCCAAGAAATGATTATACAGGTCGGCCAGACTTTGCTGTACAAGCTTTAGTAAGGGGAAGGTTTGTTATTCTAGTAGATGGTGTCTCTTATGTAGTCATTACTCCTGTCAATTTGTTTTTACTTTTAAAAGCAGGGGAAGACGTGGAATATCCAATCGCTTTTAGTAGTGCGGAAAGAGTGCTGAGGATAATTGGTCTAATGATAGGATTAGCTTTGCCAGCCTTTTGGCTAGCGCTTACTACTTTTCATCAGGACCAACTACCCTTTCAATTACTAGCCACCGTTGTTCAAAATAATTCCGGACTACCGTTGCCCTCAGCCGTTGAAATGCTGACGATGCTTGGTATGTTTGAGTTATTTAGGGAGGCAGGCTTACGATTGCCAAGCGTTATTGGTGGAACCATAAGTGTAGTAGGTGGTCTAATCATAGGGGATGCAGCTATAAGAGCAGGCTTAACTAGCCCTGCAATGATTGTTGTGATAGCTATATCCACAATCGCCACCTTCACTTTAGTGAATCAGTCGCTTGTCACTGCTGTAAGTATAGTTCGAATCATACTCATACTGATTACATCTATTCTAGGATTGTTTGGATTTTTTATTGCTTTATTTTTTTTATTGCTTTATTTATCAAATATCAGAATATTTGGAGTTCCTTATATGAATATTGCAACGGATTTGAGCTGGTCAACTATTAAAAGATCTCTTATAAGGCCTGCGCCCAAAAACTATAAAGAACGTCCTCATTCTTTAAACCCTCAGGATTCTACTCGAATTGGAGGAGAAGATGATGAAGAGAATAACTAAACAATTGTGCATTCTTTGCTTAGTTCTACCTCTACTTACCAGCTGTTGGGATGTGGATGAACCAAATAGAATACGATACATCTATGCAATAGGGATAGATTATAAAGAGGATAAGTATGAAATACATGCTCAAATCATCGACTTCATCAATATTGCAAAAACGGAGCAACCAAACCAGGATGCTATTCAGGTGGAAGTTGGCAAGGCTAAAGGAGACACTATAGAAGAGGCATTCTTTGAATTGTATAAATCGACGGATTTGAAGTTATTCTGGGGGCATATGACATATATGGTACTTTCAGAGGAAGCGCTTAAAGAAGGAAGAGCTAATGTTGTTATTAACGCCTTTTTAAGATTTAGGGAGATTAGATATCAAACGTGGGTATATTCAACGAATGATCCTATCGGTGAAATTATGTTGCTAAATCCTCTTTTTAACAGCGCCATGACTAGACTTAAACTAGCAGATCCTATGAGTTCATACCAACAAGAGTCCTTTGTAGAACCAATAGATTTTCGGAAGCTCGTTATCCGTTTAAATGAACCTAGTTACGAAGTAAACATACCCTATGTGAAAATAGACGATAATTGGGAGAATGAAAAAGAAAAAGATAAACTACCGAAATTCGAGGGAGTAGGTGTCGTTACTCCAGATGAATTTAAAGGCTTTATCTCAGGCGAAAAGATTAATGGATTACAGTGGATGACTAAGGAAACTAAAAAAGGGGAAATTACAATTCCTCGTGAAGATAAGTTTGTTTCGATTACTATAGATAATCTAAAAATAAAAGTAAAACCTAAAGTTCAAGGCAATGATGTAAAATTTGAAGTAAAATTAAATATGAATGCTTTACTAAGTAGCTTTGAAGGAAAAATTACTGAGAAAGAGATTCGCCAATTTGTGAAGAAACAAATAAAGAAAGAAATCGAAGAAACCTATTTAGAAGGACTGGAAAAAGACGTGGATATTTATCGTCTATCAGAATATTTGTACAGAAGTGATGTGAAGAATTGGAACAAAGTACAGAAGGATGGCAAAGTCCCCTTGACAGAAAACTCTATTAGCAGCATAACAATAGATGTTAATAAAGTTTATACAGGGAGAAAAGCATTTAAAGAAACAATTGAGTAGCTTAATTGCTTGTTCTATAGGAAATAAGGGGACAAGCCTTTCTTTTTCCATACTAGATATCTCTTCAGATTCTATTTCTTTAATCCAATTTCGAAAATCCGTTATCAAGGTTATGTAGAGCCAAGTAAGGAAATTTTCTCTACTTTTATTGAAAGTTGGTTTACATCTCACCATGAAAAACGAATTAAAGAAACGACGGCATCTAATGCCCAATCTCTCATCAATAAACATTTAATAAGAGAGAATCCGTTTGCGAATAAACCTTTATCAAAAATTACGAAAGAGGATATTGATGCTTTTTATAACCTTAAAATTGATGAAGCGTATAGTTCGAGTTATATTCGTAAAATGCATCAAATGCTAAATCAAGCATTCAACCAAGCGGTTAAATGGAAAAGAATCAAATACAATCCGGTTAATGATGCGGATCCACCTGCTGTGAGAAAAGAAGAGATGAAAATTTGGTCTTATGATGCAATCAAAACGTTTCTTGAACATTGTAGGGGAGAAAGACATTATTTAACTTTCTTCCTTGCCATTTATACAGGAATGAGACGAGGCGAGATTTTAGGGTTAAAATGGAGCGATATTGATTTTGTAAATAAAACGATTCATGTCGAACGTTCGTTAGCGTATATTCCAAAAAAGGGTTATATTTTAACATCAACGAAGACGCGGAAATCCAAACGAATCATTCCAATTTCAGATATGGTTGTGAAAGCGTTAGTTAACTATCGCAAACAACAAGAAATTTGGAAAGAACAACTTGGTGAACAATATCAGGAGGAAGATCTTGTGATATGTACGGAAACAGGATCAAAACAAGATCCGCGAAATGTGTTACGCGCGTTGAAAAGACTGATTACCACTTCAAACGTAACCCAAATTCGATTCCACGATTTCCGTCATACACACGCATCCATTTTAATTTCTAAGGGTGTTGATGTAGTGAAGGTGTCAAAACGTTTAGGCCATGCGAATGCGAAAATCACATTAGAAACCTATGCTCACCTCATTCCAAATGAAGACAATGATTTAGCTGATATTTTTGAAAAAGCACTGGAAAAAATATCGTGAGCAGCTTAAAATTCGTCGTTCTGTACAAAAAATGTTTCAAAAGAAAAAGCCCACAAACGTTGGAATATCAACGTTTGTGGGCTTACTAAAATGATGGTCCCGACAAGTCCTTCATGAGGCTTGGGATTTTGGCAATGTTTTCTTTTTACCAACAGTACCTTACGAATTTCAATGTAGTTTTCCTGAGGTTAGTCTTAATTCACTCCTCAAACTCAAACCCATATGTATCTTTTAAGTCTGCTCTATGCAGAAAATAGCTTTCATAAATATTCCGTTTCTCCCCAGAATAATCACCAAATCCCTCGTTAAAATCAAGCTCTACACCTTGATACGATAAATCCAATTCATCTAGTTGAATATAATTCTTAACGACTCTACCAATATCCTGAAGCAACCCCTCTTCTTGAGCTGTTATACTACCACTTCCAACATATTTAGTAGTATATCCTTCGATTGCATCCAGAACTTTATCCATGCTTTCTTCATCAAGAGTTCCCGAAAAATTAACTGATTGGAATTCTATATCAATGACACTTAGTAATTCTTGTGAGTCACTATACATTTCCTCGGAAACATTATACGAGCTAGCAGGTGGATCGTGTGTGAACATGTATACATACATACTGCAAAGAATAATGACGATTCCTATAAAAACTATTCCTAACAGCTTAAATAAATATTTTAAGTATCCCACAAAACTGCCCCCTAAATTGATGACCCATCTTACTTATTGCTTTTTTCTTAGAGATCATATCTTTCTTGATGCATTGGCTTAGTGACAATTACTTTATCCAACTTTTTTTGAAATTAAGACATAAAAATCTGTTACAGTTAATTCGCTATAAGTTACGGACATGATATTCATTGCCTTTATTATCATCCAACCAAATTAGCTATTGATAAACTTACCAACAGAAGTTATGAGGACAATAAAAGAAACCATAAACGATATCATAAATCTAATTGTTTATGTATTTACTCAAAGGGGAATTAAGAATAAATATTTATCTATACATTTTGTGAGTTACAATTTTCTCGAATGAGGAAAAAGAAGTGGAACCCTAATTAATTGTAAAGTATTCTAAAGTACCATCAGCACTGAATGCAAAATCAAGTGTAATGAAATTTTCTCCATGCTCCTCACCGTTAAAATATACTGTATAGCCGAAAGTTTTTTGGTTATATTCGTTTCTGTCATTGAAATAATCAGGTTCACCTAAAACTTCAAATATTTCTTGTTCATCAATATTTATATAATAATAGGCAACACTCATTAATCTGTCCTCATAAAAGCTTATACGAAAATCGGGGTATTCGTAACTCAAATACATCTCTTCTGTTACATCAGATGGTTTACCGAACGAATTATAAATAAAATTTTCATTAAGGGGTTGTTTAAAGGTTAAATCTACACCATTTACCGTAATAATCTTTTCATTAATAAATCTGTCTACTACCTGACTTAAATTAAAGCTATTGTTTATCTCACCGTTACTATTTTGATTTTCTTCAATATTACTCTCAGTAGTTTGATAATTTGATTCAGATTCAATATTAAGTTCACTATCAGAATCATATGTAATATTTTCGTCATTTAAGTTTTCTAAGTAAGATGACTCATTGGATGATTCTTGCGCATTCTCCTTAGGATAACTCATACCATCTGACATCCAGACTGCACCTCCTAAGGTTAAAGCTGTCATAATCAAAAATAATATAAAACGCTCCATTATACTATCCCTACGATCTATTAAGTTATTTTTTAACGATGACGCAACTAGTCATCATATCATGTAAAGCTTGCTTTTTTTGAGTGAAGATAACCATAAAAAATCCAATATACAAAATTAATGCTGAAAATATATGAAAGAAGTAACGAAATGTTGCACGCACAAATGAAATTCTCTCTCCATCTAAATCGCATACAGATATACCCATTACCTTTTTGCCTATAGTACCCTGCCAAGAAGAGCTATCTAACAAAGCGTAATACATCCAGCTTATAAATAAGCCAGTGATAGTTAAAAACTCTTCATCTATAGGCAATAGCAGTGCAATCGAAAAAGAGAATGCTATCCACAAAACTAGGTCAATTATGGTTGCACCCATTCGTTGCCAAAAACCTGCATAACTTAATTCAGAACACTGGCTATATAAATTTCCCACTCTAGTACTTCTAACTTGATTATGAGAAATCTTCCCATCAAAAGAAGCTGCTACTTCACTTTGCACTTCCCCTACTATTGGTGCCGAAACCTTTGCACCACATTTAAAACAAAAAGTATCTTCTACATCTAATTTTATTCCACACTTCGAACAGAACAATTTATAACCCCTTTTTTAATATTGATTTTGGTTCCCTGTGCCAAATACTTTGTACTACTTTCCAATGTTCTTTGAGTTACAACAACCTTCTTACTAACATAGCCTGTTCGTCCATCAGATAGCTGAATCATCAACCAAGTAACACAATCGTCATCAAGTTGTTCTTCATTTTAAAAAACATAAATAACATTGGCATAACCTGTTGCTGTTACAGTACTTTGTAGCGACGGTGCATTTCGAAAATTAACTGTAGGCTCGATAATCCTCACTTGTACCATCTCAGGGATAGCTACCTTCATGGCTTCTTCATCATAATCTACCTATGTAAATATAGGGGATAATCCTATTGAACTAATTCTATATAAGCGATATGTATTAGGCAACTAGATTTTTCAATAATATTACATTCTTTTAATCATTTTATATTGTCATTCTTGATCAAATATAAAGGTGAACTATAAGGAACCAGCCATATACATGTGTTTTTCTAAATAGAATTTTTCTCAGTACCTGGTCATCTATATTAAAGGAGGTACCCACCTGTTTCATGCCCCACCCCTTTGATAAGACGTTGTTTATCCATTCGGATGAGCAACGTCTTTTTTGCTTTACAGAGATAACACGCGTAGTGGATCAGCGCTCCTCTATCATTACAATGATGTCCAAGTAAATAACCTTCATCCTCTAAATGGTGTATTGCCTTTAGTGAAAAGTTATTCATGGTCAAAACACTTCTTGGAATCCATTTGTTCTGTTGCTTTGCGTGTACTAGTAACTTAGTTATGGAATTTGACATTGTTTTCACCTCCTTAAAATTGCGTTCCTCTCCTAAACATGATGTTAAGGGTGTGCTATACAGTCTAGGAAACCTTTATCACGGATAGAGTCAATGTACATGAGAAACATGTTATCTATATCCTTACATGGAAAGTTATACAAATATTTAGGTAACCTTAGATATGTAAAAGAAAATAAATGATAAGGTCGCACTTATTTCGAGGAAGCCACTGAAAAACTTACGTTTTTTTATGGTTTTACTGAATATGATTCAAAAAAAGGTGATTTGCCGTCTGATTAGACGATAAATTGCCTTTTTCATTGTTTCTTTTTACTCCTTTTCACTCAGAAGCTTTAGGATTCGTTTGAGATTAACTGCGAATATAGCTGTAGCTCCTTGAATCCCAATACCAGATAGACCCGTAGATGACGCTGTGTCATACCCGTGTCTATGTTTCAGTTCACTATTTTTGCTTTTACTTTAATTTCCTCAGTCTCTTGAAAAGCTTCTTGGTCTTTGTGTTCTGTCGATTTGGCTAATATTCAAGATATTCGAAATAAAGTAGCTCTATCATCTTCCACACGAAAGATATCTCAAATAACCAAAATAGCACGTCACCATTCAGCGACAACGAGTGGTGATTATTTTACGTTCTGGAATCATTGGAAAAGCAAAGGATGGACAAAAGGTGGATACGCAGAAATCATTTTACCAGATGGCACAGTTCAACTTTGTTATGATCCTATCTATCCTACAAATGGTATCGGTAACCACAATACAAACACTTATCATATATGCGTAGTCGGTAATGGTGCATTTACTGCTGCACAAGAGCGAACGTTTGAAGAACGATGCTTACTAGCGATGAAGGACTTTGGATTAGGTGTGGAGGATGTACTTGGCCACAATGAATTTGAAGGCACTGCAACATCATGCCCAGGAATTAATATGGATAGTGTTCGTAAACGATTGAAAGCATTGCTAGTGCCTAATCAAGTCGCTGGAACTAACACGAATAAAATTATGTGGGGAAAAACAGAATTAAAACCTGGTCAAATCGGCAAAGTAACAATCCTTAAACGAATCAATCTTTGGAAAGATAGCCCTCATGAGAGCGGTAAACTTCAAATGGTTCGTGTTCTGAATCCTGGAGAAGAATATCGTGTGTATCGTGAGCGAGATGATCATGGAGGTCAATATAATGTTGGTGGCGGTATGTGGATCACTAAGATGCCTAAACATGTTAAATATGAAACGCTATCTAAAGCGATGTTAGCGAAACTAAATAGTAAATGATCATACAGCCCTGCTCATATTCGAGTGGGTCTTTTAATAAGTCTATAGACATCACCTTTTCCAATATGTACTATTAAAGTAATCGGAAAGGGGAAAATACATATGTTTTCAAAATTTATTAAAGGCACAATAATTACAACACTCGTAATGGGAATATTTACATTTCAAGTCAATACAGCTGAGGCAGCTTCTAAAGTTATGTGGGGTAAGACAGAATTAATACTAGGACAAATTGGTAAAGTAACAATTTTAAAAGACACTCCACTGGTTAAATTAAATAATGATGGAACCTTAACAATTGTTCGTACTTTAAAAAAGGGTGATGAGTTCCGAGCGTACCAATTCAAAGGACAACATGGCGGGTTATATGGAGTTGGCGCAGGCTCATTTATTCAAAAAAACAACGACAGTTTAAAATATGAAACTCCATCTAAATCTAAGTTAGCATTGGTTAACAAAAACCAAAAACCTGTTATAATTCCTACGCCAGTAGGAACGACTGACAAAGAGGCAGGCATATACAGTGCATCACATATTCAGAATTTAATTGATAGCATTCCACTTACAACTTATACCGAGGATTTAATTGAGAGACTTGCAGAAATAGCTAAGAAACTACCAGATGTAAAAGAGAGTGAAAAACAAAATTTAGATTTAACAGTATACAACGATTTAGTTGAACATTTAGAAATAATTAGAAGAAGTGGTGTAATAAAAGAACCTGTAATTGATTCATCTGCAAGGGAAGAAATAAAATTTGCATTTGAAGGTTTTAAAAAGGTTTTAGGTGAAGCATATGTTATGCAGGTTTCAGCTGAAAACATATTGGTATCTAGAAAAGGTGAACTACATTTTCAATATGCTAATCTTGGCGGAAGACATCACTTTGAAATTCAAAATAAAACAAGTATAACCACTGGTTATTCTCTTTTGAAAGTCATAGGTTTTCCAATGGATATTGAAAAATTCAATAACATTCTTACTTTGGCAGAATCAACTGGACAAGAAGTTGAATTTGAAGGTATCACTATTTTAAAAACAGGAGAAAAAATTACTTTTAATTGGTAATAGAATCTAGTTCTTGTTTTTATGAAGTTAATTAATTCTTGATAGAAATAAATCATGGTTTAGCGACTTACTCTTAAATGGGTAGGTCGCTTTTTTGTTTACCTAAAAATTACTTGTTGTGAAATAGAACTATTGTTCGTATAATGATTGAAAGGGGAGGGAACAAGTGTACGTATAAATTTAATGAAGTGTATGGAAAGAAATCAACTGGTAGAAATAATGTATATGGATTCTAAAGGTAATATTAGTCAAAGAAGATTGAAGGTCCTAAAGATTCAAGGCGATACTTTTCAAGCGTTTTGTTTTAAAAGGAATGCAAAACGTACCTTCATTATTGAAAATTTGCTCGCATTTGTTCCCGTCATCCACAAGGAGCGTGCAGTAATATGATGCCAGACAGTCATAAAGATATGGAGATTAGCGCTAAATACGGGCTTGATGCACGTCATGATGTGAAGTGGAAAACGTCTATGATGCTTCCCGAACATGTAGCAATGCTAAGAGGATTTGGTCACGAAGTTAAACTGGAACCAAGACCTGATTTAAACGAGTGGGACTACGATGCTATCCAACATACTTTAGATGCAGCCAATACAAGAAAGTCTGACACTAAAGTGAAGTTGTGGAGGGAAGGAGCGTTTATTTACAAGAGAGGTGTTGTAGAAAGTGTGGATCTACGAAGAAGAGTAATTGAGCTAGAAGATCCGTTTACTTTGCTGCAATTAAAATTAGATGAAATAGTTGACGTTACCATAATGGATTGAAGAAGGAATTTCATGACTCATCTCGAATAGATATTCAAAAGGGGTGAGCGTACATGAATGAGTACCAGGAGATGTTATTTGATTTCATGAATAGCTTACCAATGAAAGATGAGTTAAAGGATGAATTGCATAAAGCAGTATTAGCTACTGATCTAAATAATGTATCTGACTTCATAAAAGCTAAGAATGTTATTTTCAAGCTTATTAGTGATATTGCAGATGGAACATTAACTCTTACTAATACATTAAGAAGTGCATTCGTAGGAGCTTATAGTAAGTCGATGGGACGTTCTAATAGGAAGAGACCCACTTCTTCATCTGTGGAGGAACAACCTCGTGCGAGTAAACCTGTGAAGTTTTATAACTGGTTAGAAGAGGTTGAGGGACGGACTGTAATGAAGAGTAATCCTAATTTAGAGAATTGGTTATTGTGGTAGATATATATACTTAAGTGGTTTATTTTTATAAGTTTTACTTTAGATTTATATGAATTTTAACCCCATTTTAACCCCATAAGCAATAATTTGATGAATTATCTTTAAAATAAAAAAGTCACAACCCTATATGTATCAAAGGTTGCGACTACATTATTAATATGGTCCCGACTGGTCTCGAACCAGCGACCCCCACCTTGTCGAATTTGTAACCCTTATATAACCTGGTTAAATTGAATTCTATTAGGTTAAATAAGTCTGGTTTAATAAGGTTGTCGAGACAGTGAAAATCATTTCAGTAAAATAAGATCGGTACAAAAAATTAATTATGCGGACAAATTGCGGACAAAAGAGTAAACAGGTGGTCTGTATTACTCATTTAATGAAAACAGGTTACTACAGTTTTAATAATAGCTAATCGGTAAAATGTCTTAATTACAGTATTGCCTTTGTCGTATATGTCTTATAGACTTTTTAAAATAGAATCCCCTTTAATCCATTGCTAACATTCTTTAGATTCTCGCGTTTTAAATAAGGACTTTTACTATCATCATAGTAAGATTACTCATCAAAAGATGATTTTATTAATGATGATAGTACTAAATAAAACTCCGTATTCACTTCTATCTATACAACCACTGTTTTAATTTGGTAGTAGTTTAATAGTCACATTTAAAAAATTTTATATTAATTCCTTAGAATTGTTTTCTTGGAAATGGTAACTTCTCTCTTTACCTTCTTGTATAAAAATGGAATATTATAACTATTGGTAGTTTACTAGAGGGGGAGAAGAATGTTCACCTGTGGGGTATTATTGTACAATAAAGAATATTGCGAAGTAGTTATTTCCAAAAGCTTAATGGGGAAAAGTCTATGAAAGTATTAGATGTAGATTTATTTCAAGAAGGGCTACAACGAAACATTACTATGTTAACCAGGTTAAGTACTGAAATAGAAGCAATCCACCGTGCAGTGGAGGGGTTAGTTCAGATGGAGGATCAATTAAAAGGAGAAGGAGGAAATGCCATTCGCTCCTTTTATGAGGAATGTCATTTACCATTTCTCCAATTTTTCCAGTTGTTTTCCGTACACTATCAACAAGTCCTTCACCAAATGGAAGCAGCACTTTACTCACTAGAACCTGATTCTTCCGGTTATATACTCGAAACTTTTCTAGAGGGAGAACTGGAACAGGGGCTAACACAAATCGGTCAACTAACAGCTAGCTTAACGGATGAGGCAAACAGCATTATGGATCAGGTGAGCGATATTGTAGGTCTTCCCCACTTAGATGATAGCGGAGTGCACGAGGGAGTCATTAGTTCTAAGAGAAAACGTGATGATACAATCTCGCAACTTTATGAATTTGATGCAACTCAAACGAATGCATTACAAACCATTGAACAGGATATGCAGACCATGGAAACTTGGCTCTCGGATTTAGAGGGTATGTTTGAATCTGGACTAACAGATATTCATTTCCAAACAGAAAATTGGGGAGTTTTGACTTCTAAAAATAATTTGAAGACAGAATTGGCGTATCGTACATCTCCGATAGCTGGGCTTTCCAACTTATCAAATAGAGAAAATCAGTTGACGACTATGCTCCAGGCATTTATAGCTAGTAGTGGTCCAATACGATTTGGCTATGGGGGTTTAATTAGCATACACCATCCTTTTGTTGGTACAGATATGATTGCCTTATCTTGTCCTAGACCAGAGGTCAATGGGACAGAACAGGAAGATATTAATCAAAACCCATTCGTAAAATCCTTCAATAGTTTCAAGGGTATTGCTGAAGACTTTTGGAATGGGGTAGGTATACGACGTGATAAGGCTCTAGATTCTCCATATGATTTTGTAAACTATTGGACTTTCGGGGTTTCAGATGGAATTTTGTCAGGAGCTAAAGAAAGAAAAGACATGATGTTCGACTCGAAAACCGATTTTGCTAATTATGCTACATTTGGTTTTAGTGGAATGGTTAAAGAAGCCATCTTTCCAGAGGAGTCTTTTTCAAAGGAACATTGGCAAAATAGCTTTGGATTTGTAGGAAGCTTATTTGGACTTAGATTGGCATCATCGCCGTCACTGGTTAAGAAACCTGGGAATGCTACAGGGGATGGTAAAGCAATAGGTGAAGGTAAAAACTTGTCTGAAAATGCAAATATAGGTGCGACTAATAAGTTTAATTTTGTTGACAATGCAAAGAATCACCTTAAAAATGTTGAAAATGTGAATACAAAAAAAGGTATTGTTGGTGGCCATAATATGGATGAATTTAATAAAGCTTTGAAAAATCAAGGTTTTAAATCAGATGATTTAATTGTATCCAAAAAAGCACATCCATCCATTGAAGGTATTTTTGAGGTTGAGTATAAAATACCTAGAAAAGATATTTCAGGTAATATTGCCGAACCAGTATCGTATAAAAATATCAAGGAACCTAAAACAGTCTATGACCCCTCTAAGATTAGTGACGAGAAAATTTATCAATGGGGACAGGAAGCGATGCAGAATGGAAAAGTAAATGGGAGACTTGTGGAGGGAACTGCTTCAAACAGTTTAAAATTTAGAGGGTATCTTAATGAGGCTGGTGAAATAACAAACTTTTTCCCTGTTATTGATTAACTAAAAATATTATTTGATTGGAGTACGAAAATGAGTCGAGAATATCAAGTAAATGAAAGTAAAGCTGATATTGATAAATTAATGCTAACATATTTTGATTTCATAAATGGAAAGTATCTAGAAAAGGCATTAGAAAGCTTTGTTGAAAGAGAAGGTTATGGACAAGAGATAGTATTTGCTTTTTTTCAATCTGATTTAGATGAATATGATATTGCACAACTACCTAAACCTTTAGACGAAAAACATGTTTTGATAGAAATAGGTTATCCAGCGGTTGAAATTGAACAAATGGCTTATTTAGATTTTAAAACATTTTATGATTATTTGGACGAAAATGTAAAAAAAGAAATGAAAAAAAATTCAGGAAATATTCAGTTAACAGATTTATTGGCGAAAGTGAAACGTAGTTTATATATATAATTTTTTATAAAATTATTATAAATCATCTTACCTTTTAGAGACAATCTTAGGTAAGATGATTTTTTATCAATTTATTTTTCTTCGGTATCCAGGGCATAGTAACAGTAATTTTAACAGCTATAAGGAAGAAAATTATGTTCAATCCATTGGCAGATGCAAATCCTCCATCCGTAATTTCTTCGTAATTGTAAAGGAGAGCGGCATTATTTAACTTTTTTACTTGCCATCTATACGGGTATGCGAAGAGGTGAGATTTTAGGGCTACATTGGAGTGATATAGACTTGGAACAAAAAGTGATTCATGTGAAAAGATCATTAGCCAATGTCCCTAAAAAGGGATATATTTTCACATCATTGAAAACGAAAAATTCCAATCGACAAATCCCTATTCCTGAATTTGTTCTCAATGAATTAGTTTTGCAAAAAAAACGAATAGAAGAATGGAAGGAGTTAGTGGGACCTGTTTTGAGGACCAAGACCTGGTCATTTATACAATTACAGGAAGCCTTCAAGATCCGCGCAATTCACACTAACTAATACAGAAAAATCTTGCAGACAAATTGCGGACAAACCATACTACTAAGGGAGAAAACTTTGTCAGGAGCCAAAGAGAGAGGAGACAAGATGTTCGACTCGAAAGCCGATTTTACTAATTATGCTACATTCGGTTTTAGCGGAATGGTTAAAGAAGCAGTCTCACCAAGTAGACTTTTTCAAAGGATCATTGGCAAAATAGCATTGGAGTGATCGCCAAGCATTTTGGACTAAAACTGGTACCATCGCCAGTTAAGAAATCTGGAACTACTGCAGTGGATGGTACAGAAATAGATGAAGTGAAAAATGTCACTGAAATTAAAAGTATTATTGGTATTGGTAAGACTGGTGAAGGAATCTTTTTCTAAGGGCACTGATAAAGTTCAAACTGGAGGCAGGGAACTTTCAGTTGATGAATATCTAAAGCAACTTGATAAAGCAGAAGAGAAAACCCAAAACTGATGTCCTGTCTATTGCTAACAGTACTGGAATGACTGAACAGCGGGTACAAAGAATAAAGCAGTATTTATTTATCAAAGGGCACATAAAAGAACATGGAATTGGACGCTTTGAGTCAGATTATCAAATTGGACAAGCATGGGATAGGCTTCAAAAAGGTAATTATAACAAGAATGCTATTGATTTATTGAATCATGAACTTTTCGAATCAAAATTTGAAGGAATATTTAAAACAGATTACAGGACCGCACACGATAAAACAGTTAAATCTGGGCGTCCGTGGTTCCAGCAGAGGAGGATTAAAAATGGCTTCGTATGTTTTACTATTAAAGGAATATGAAGATGATGAAACTGTAGTTTACAAATTTGGACCTAATGAAGAGATTATGGGTAAAATTGAGTTAAATAAAATAACCAGAAACTTTTCAGAGTTAGAAAGTTTACCTGATCAAAATATTCCCTCTAAGTTTTATTTTGATCGAGCTGCTCAAAGATTGGCAGTTTGCCTTGTAAGAGAAAATGGTATATTTCCAGATAAAACAGCTTTTGAGTCATAATAGACATAAAGAAACCTTGTTGGGTGGAGGGCACTGACTATAATTTTTGAGACAGGAATAAAACACCCTATCATGCAGCCAATTGACGGTATTGAACCCGCGATTGGCTGTTTGTTTTCGTTTGAATCATGGATTAAGTGAGTGATATTGTTGGTCTACCCCATTTAGTTCAGTGCAATTTTATTTATGTAGAATAGTGAGGTTTTTAATCTACGGTGGGGTTGCTACAAGAAGGATTAACGCAAAAACGACGGAAAATCAAGCAAATAGGATGGAATTAAAGAAGAAAAGGGTGTTATCAATCGAGTTTGAGAAAATCAGATCTGGAAATTCAATCTTAGAAATATTAATTTGTTTAAAAAATTGATGAGACCAAATTAGATGATTATGTTAGTATTTGAATAAGATTGTGAAGGTTTTCACTTAAACTAACGAAGCAGTTTAGTGTAAAAAGGGTTTTCTAACTCTGATGTAGAAGTTAATTAAAGATACCAAAGTTATTGAGTTAAGTGAAGGGAGTGTTGCAAACGTGAAATATCATGTAATAAGTGCCAAACGTCTTGGTAGGAAAGATAGCTTGTATGAGTATCTTTTTTTCCCAGTAAATGATTATAGTGAATCAGATGCCATTGCACAATTTCAACCTGTTGAGAAACTTACGAATAAATACAATCATATTGTTCCATACACAGCATACGAATATGATGGGGACACGTACCACCATATTATATACTCAGGTATTGCTGATGAAAGTGAGATTAATGATTAGCGGCAAATTCCAGCTTGTATAAGCATTTTCTGCATTAAGCTTAAATTCCACAATCGGGTGCTTTTCATTAATAAAAAAAAGCGTCTTTTTGCATGGACAAGTCAATTAAGTGAAAAGATTAAAGTGTGAGGATTGTGAATTGTGAAGAAGGAGTTAGTACATTGGATAAAGTAAAAAAAGATATGGAAAATAAACTAGCATATGCAATTAAATTATTTGAACAAACTCAAATCAAAAGAGTAGAAAATCGGGAAGTATCAAAGCAAAATTATAGTTTGTTACTTGATGCCCATCTATCTGCTACAGCATGTATAGGAAGTCTTTTATATAAAAATAATTTGAGACTGGGGAAATCAAACGAGTCAATATCAGGTAGATTAAGTCTAATTGCATCTTTTGTACAAGGAATAGATTTATGTGAAACCTCTATTTCTGAAGGTCTCTATGCACAAGCCGCCAATCTATTAAAACAAGAATTAGAAACAATTGCCGCATTGGAAGAATTTATCGCTGGGAATCGTAAGGATGGGAAAACACCTAATGTAAAGTTTGTAAAATGGGATATGGCGAAAATTTATGGTGACTTGAATAAAGTTGCCCATGTTTCAGACAGGAAGTCTTTTGATCCATTATTTCAAATAGGTAGTTTAGGAGATGCTTACCCTGTCAGTATGTTGCCTATATATAATAAAGAAATTTCTAGGGAATTGTATGCATACCATGTCGCTTTTATAATTCAAATAGCTAATCATCTGATTCTTCTTCATAATGAACTTTATGAAGAAGAGGCAACTACAACTGAATATTTGATGTTAGCAGGTGCAATAAAAAGATTAGAAGATGAAGGATATCTTAAAGATATAAATTAGTGTGATTCAAATTTTTATGAATTCTTTTAAGACTGATAAAAGACTTAAAAATATCTATAGTCAAAAAATAAGGTGTTTGTGAAATTTTTCACTTAAACTAACGGGTGCTTTACTTCAAGAAGGAGTAAAGCCTGTTTTCTTATTGAACTAAAGCAGCAGTTTAGTTCAAAAAACATAAATGAAACTTTATTTGAAAATTAATGACTTATTATGGAAGGGGGAGTATAAATAAATGCGTTCTACTAAAACAATGCTACTGGGTATTGCACTGATGCTTGTTGCATTATATTTACCACATGAAAGTGCTTTTAGAACAGGTGGTGACGAGATTTTCCTTTTAGGTTTAGGATTTATTCTTGTAATAATTGGGCTTTTCATAAAAGATAAAAAAGAAAATTCATAGATAAATTATTCAACTCCCATGAAAATTAGTTCTTTAAGAAATGAAAAATGACAATACTAAGAAGACCCCTACTTAATCGTTAAAAAAAGAGGAGAGCGTAAATAAGTCTATGGATTACGGTTGACTGGATTAAGGTTAGTATCAGTATATAACACTTCCTAACCATTTTCTTTCTCTGTGGTGCAGCATTTTTTTGTGCTGCATGGATGGCTAACGGGTGCTTTACTTCAAGAAGGAGTAAAGCCTTTTTTCTAATTGAACTAAAGCCGCAGGTTAGTGAAATAAAGGGTAAAACTAATTAGATATAAATTAGGAGAGTGCAATGAAAATCTTTCTAGAGTCAACACTAATTTTAGTTATATTCGTATTTGTTAGTATCATATGGGTAATTCTTTGGGGAAGTATATATTTAGAGATTGGCATTGATATTGATGAAAGATATGGTGGAATGCCTTATGTCTCTATTCTTATTCTGTTTTTGGTGCTATATAAAAATAAATTGCAATTTAGCGGAAGGAATAAAGGAAAAGATAGAGAAAAACTACCGAAATTGATTTCTAAAATACTTATTTTCACTGCAATTAGTCTCTTATTCTTACCGCCAGTACTGAGTTTCTTCTTCAACTAACGGGTGCTTTACTTCAAGAAGGAGTAAAGCCTTTTTCAGTAGATTAAAGCAGCAGGTTAGTTTAATAAGATTTGAAGTGCTTAATTAAGGAGGATTATTCAATGAAAGATTATGGGGACGATTTATTTAAAGGCACAGCTTGGTATTATTCACAATATAGACCATTATATTCTTCTTCTTTAATCAGATATTTAAGAAATAAGTTTTCTTTAGATGGGAAAAGCAACATGCTGGATTTAGGCTGCGGCGATGGTCGATTACCACTAAGGTTCTCTGATTGGTTTGAAAAAGTGGTAGGGTTGGATACAGAGCCTGAGATGATTCAAGAGGCTGAAAGAATCAGTAAGGAAATTAGAGCTGAAAATACAGAGTGGCTAATTGGTGATTTAGAGAAATATAAACGTAATAACAATACGACCTTTAGACTTGTAACTATTGCAAAGGCTTTTCACTGGATGGATAGACCGCGAGTCCTTGAAAGTTTATACGAAATGATAGTTGTTGGTGGCGGAATAGCTATTATAGATAATTACTCTCCTAATGAAGTGCTTCTACCTTGGCAGCAGACAGTTCAAGAAGTTGTAAAACATTGGTATGGGAATGAAAGAAGAGCAGGGAATATTACATACAGTCATCCAACAGTTAGTCATGAGGAAATTATAACAGGATCAAAGTTCGACCTAGAAATTCATCAATTACCTTCATATGAGCAGATATGGACACTGGACTCTATAATCGGAAATCATTATTCTACTTCTTTTGGTGCTAAACGGTTTTTAGGAGAAAACGTTGATTTATTTGAAAAACATTTAAAAGAGGAATTATTAGCTATTGATAAAAATGGTGTGTATAAAGAGCAAATAAATACTTCGGTCAAACTTGCTCTAAAAAAAGTATGAAAGAGTATCTTATTCAATAACTGGTGCTTTAGTTAAACAAGACCATCAAAAAAATGATGGTCTATTTTTATGTAGAATGTGAAATGTTACACTTAAACTAACGCGGTAGGTTAGTTTAATAAGAAAAATGAATTTATGTTAATTAAAAATGGGGAAATTATTTAAAATTGGAACCTCTATTTGTTTCAAACGTATTAAAATAAAGCAGCAGTTTAGTTAAAGAAAGGGAAAGAAAAAAGTGAAAAAAATACTGAAATACAAAATAATCGGCATTGTTTCTTTTTTTCTGTTATTTTTCGTATTTTTCAACTTATTGAGATGGACTCATCAAGGAGAGTTCTTAAAATATGATAATGGTGTGACAATTGAAGTTTATAATTCAAGTAAAGAAGTAATAACGGGATTAAATTTCTATTTTGCGTTCGATGGTAATCATGTATATCAGGATTTAGGTACTATCACTCAATTAGGACCTGAAGAAACCTCTAGTTTTTATAATCATCAAATAAAAGACACAGGTAATGATAGAAGTTTATATTTACAATATCCAATTAACAAAACTGAGACAGAATTTGAAAGTCTAGTTTATTTACACTCTAATAAACCAAGTAAAGTAGTACTTATTTTAGAAATAACCGGAACTGATAATAAGGGGAAACTTTTATTTAGGGCAAGTGGGTATGAAGATTTTTCTGGACAATATGAAATAGATTTGACTTCCGATAGAGAGTGATTGCTTAATGGGTATCAAGGAGTGCTTACTCAACTAACGGGTGCTTTACTTCAAGAAGGAGTAAAGCCATTTTCTTATTCAACTAAAGGGGCAGGTTAGTTCAATAACAAACTTTAAAGGTCTTTGAATTAATAAGTAAGGAAGTGTACTCAATGAAAAAGTCAAATGAGAACTTTTACGAACAAGTACAACAGAACAGGTTATATTTTTTGATATTAAGTATGATAGCAGTTGTCTTTACTACTGGTGCCACATTTACTTTAGTAATACCAGGTTTAAATGGCTTTAATTTGTATCTAACAATCATTATCGTAGCTTTTTATTTTCTTATTGCAAATATGTACGTTGGATTATTTAAAGGAAGATTATATTTTGTATTTACAATAAGTTTGATTTTAAGTTCTCTTGGAATGGGATGGGGGTTATGGCTAGAATGGGGAGAAGTTAGCTTGGTTGAACATATGAACCCAGTGGTGATAATTGGGTATCCTTGTATTGTTGCATTTATAATTTCATTAATGTATCAATTATCTACTATATTTTTATTGAAAAGAATTAATTTTTGATTAATAAACGGGGAGATTTTAATTTGTTTTTTACTCAATGAATATAAAAGTTTGTGAAGAACGGTACTTAACTAACGGGTGCTTTACTTCAAGAAGGAATAAAGCCTTTTTTCTTATTGAACTAACGCAGCAGTTTAGTTGTTAGATGAAATTAGGAGTTTTATGTCGCAGTTGACGTTAGTACATTTAATAGACTTGTCGGGTAAGGATAGGGTGATATTTTATTGAAAAAATATAAAACTCTTTTATTTGTTTTAATAGGGATAATCTGTTTATCGATTTTAATGTTTTTGATATATTTGTTTCTTTCATTTTTAGGTACTTTAGGTCAAGGAGAGTATAAAAAATACAATTCGGGAGTAACTATTGAGGTAAATAATTTAAATAATGAAAGCATATCAAACCTCAAATTTACATATGGTCACGCTGAGAACTTTGAGTTTAAAGAAATAGGATTAATAAAACATATAGAGGTTGGTAAGACTGCTACGTTAACTGGTAGTAGTAAAGATATATATCCCAATGATTTGAGTATGTATATGCACTATAATCTTGAAAATGGTGAAAAAAAATCAGATGCACTAGCATATTTTAGTATTCAGAAACCAAGAAAAGTTGTTGTAATTATAGATATTAATCAAGTTGGTGATATGGGTGAAATAGGTTATAAAATAAAAGGCTTTGATGGGCTAGGAGAATTTATTGATTAAGTATAGAAGAGAAGGTGCTTATTCAACTCCCATGAAAATTAGTTCATCAAGAAATGAAAAATGACAATACTAAGAACACCCCACTTAATCGTTAAAAAAAGAGGAGAGCGTAAATAAGTCTATGGATTACGGTTGACTGGATTAAGGTTAATATCAGTATATAACACTTCCTAACCATTTTCATTCTCTGTGGTGCAGCATTTTTTTGTGTTGCATGGATGGCTAACGGGTGCTTTAGCAAAATATGGCCATCATTTTGAGCTGCCCCGTAAATGTTAGACACCAACTAACATTTACGGGGTGTTTTTATGTCTAAATATACATTAGAAGTTAAATTACAAACGGTAAAACGCTATTTAACTGGAAACGAAAGCTATCAAACTATTGCAGAAAGCATTGGCGTAGCTAAATCTCAAGTCATTACTTGGGTGAAATTATTTGAAGTACAGGGTGAAAAAGGGTTTAAGAAATGCTATACAAGCTACTCATCTGAGTTTAAACTAGACGTACTTAATTTTATGAACGAAACAGGTACGTCTTTTCTAGAAACGGCAAGCACATTTAATATTTCTTCTCCGAGTATCATTTATCGGTGGGATCAATTGCTTAAGACAAAAGGAATGGACGCGCTAGAACCAAAGAAAAAGGAGCGTCCATCTATGAAAAAAGAAACGAAAAAAGTTGAACCAGAAAAATCCATCCCTGCCGAAGACTCAGAATACCTTCAAGAACAACGCAGTAAAGGAATTCCTATAGAAGTAGAAGAAGATTCTCACCCCTTATCGAAGCAAGTAATTAAAGAATATGAAGAATTCTCGACCATCATCAATGAGAAGAAAGGTAAATACTTCAACTAACGAGGTGCTTTACTTCAAGAAGGAGTAAAGCCTTTTTTCTTATTGAACTAAAGTCGCAGGTTAGTTGAAGATTCGCTTTCCGGAATAATTAGTTGAATAAAAAATAACCGATGGAAGAGTTGCTAAACGAACATGGTTCGGCAGCTCTTTTTCTTATTGTAGTAAGTCTTATTGACCTATCGGGGAAGAAATAATAAAAGAGGTATATATAATTTTATGTAGAATTAGTTTATGTCTGGCTATTTAGTTTTATAGCCGAAACTTATGGAAGGGGTGACATATTGAAAATGATAGAACTTCAAAATAGTACACTAATGAGAGGGATTACTTCTTAACTAAGGTTTAATCCTCTCAAAGGTATGGGAGGAAAAATAAGAGATGATGAAATTAGAAAACATGGTAAGAGGATTAGCTTCCGATACTATCGCCCAGAGACTCATTCAATTCTGGGAACATGACGAGGGAACTTTGGAGCTGTGGCGTGCAAGTTCAAACTTTGTGTATGCTTTTGAACGTAATCAGGTTCAATATTTTTTGAGATTTAGTTTTGAGCAGGATAAAAATATTGAACAATTAAAAGCTGAAATAGAGTATATGCAATATTTACACTTAAATGGGTTTCCATCTGTAACACCAATTAAATCACTAAGTGGAGAACTTATTGAAACACTAAAGACTCCTGAAGCAACCTATATTGCTGTTGTCTTTAGTGCAGCTTACGGAATTAATTTGGATTCCGATACAATTACCGAAAAACAGATGGAGGAATGGGGGAAATCTCTAGGCTCACTACATTGTTTGTCAAAAAAATTCGTGCCTGTATCTGAAAGAAGAAATAGTTGGGTGGACACAGTACATTTCATGGAAAGTGTATTTCAAAAGCATCCAATGGAACTTATTGCCCTAGAGGAGCTAGGTAGGGTTACCTCTTGGCTTCAATCGTTACCTACTGGAAATGATGTGTACGGATTGATACATTATGATTTCCAATTGGATAATATCTTTTTTGAAGAGAATAAGAATCATAGTTTCAATGTAATCGACTTTGATGATGCAATGTACCATTGGTATGCAATTGATATCGTTACAGCCCTTGATGATTTTATTGACGATGACAATCCACATTCAAAATTACTGATTCAGTCTTTTTTGAACGGATATCGTTCCAAAATGGTCCTAGAAAATGATGTAGTGGCTCAATTTTCGCAATACCAAAGATATGCAAACTTATATAAGTTCGCCAAGTTATTAAAAACTTTGGAGTTTGAAGAAATTATTGATACTCCACCTTGGTTTGATGGATTAAAGATAAAGTTAGTTCGTGTTGCAGATGAATTAAGAAAGACCTTTCATGGATCATGGTAAAATGATACATGAAATAAATACATGCACCGCTTATTGTAGCTCATGCTGTAATGAAGAGATTGTGAAATTTTGTACTTAACCTACTGGGTGCTTTACTTCAAGAAGGAGTAAAGCCCTTTTTCTTATTGAACTAAAGGAAGCAGTTTAGTTGAACAAGGACAAGTTTACAGAGAGGACAAGTGAATAGAAAAATACTGTGAAGTGGGGTTCGGAAATGGAGAAAGTTCTTGAAAAATTAGAGGAACTAAAGTCAGGTGAAGTGGGAATTATTATTTATTCTCAAGCAAAACAGGATATAGTTTTATCATTAAATAAAGGGCTATTAGTACCTCTTGCTTCTGCGGCAAAAGTTGCTATTGCCTTTTGTATCGCAAAATTGGTTGAAGAAAGACACTATAAATGGACTGACATTGTTTATGATGTAATTTTAAATCCAGAAGAGGATAGCAACGAAGTGTATCCTCACTTTCAAAGTAGAGAAAACTTGGCACTCCAAGATGCGGTGGAAGTTATGATAGCCTGTCACGATAGCTTTGTCGCAGAGAGAGTTGTTCAATTTTGTGGTGGATGGGAAAGGATTAACAATAGAATAAAATCATATTTTAAAAGCATAAATATTACTCAAAATCCAAGAGACTTGGACAACAATGGAGAATTGAGTGAGATGTTAGAACTTTTACAATTAATACATCAAGGATACAAAACTAATCCTGATTTATGGATTCCAGTTATTAATGGTTTAGTTAGGCAACGAGGTAATATAGAAGGAATACCAAGCCATTTCTTAAATCATATGACTGGAGGTTTAGATAATGTAGTAATTGATATTGGGATAATGGGTGAGTTTTCCAAAAATCCATTATTATTTGTTTTGGGTGCAAAGGAGTTACCAAATCGATATAAAGAGGAATTAGCAGATGAAATAATTATTGAAGCAATGAAATTACTTTATGATGAGTATTGCAATCAGGAAGTTGAATTGGAAAATGAGAGTCTATCTAATACATAAAATGCTTATTAAGTTAACGGGTGCTTAGTAAAGTGGCTGCCTGAAAGGGCAGTGAACTAACGTGGTAAGTTAGTTGAACTAACAACATGGATTATCTAATTAGTTTGAAGTAAAAGTAGAGGGTGGTGGTGATTATTATAGTAGCCTTACCAGTTATTATATTTTTATGGATTTTTTTATGGTCTATTACGAAAACATTAGAAAATTTAACAGATAAGATTTTAGATAACCAAGATAAGCAGTATAAATTATTGGAGGAAATAAAATCGAAATTAAATGATAAATTAGAATAGAAATTTGTAATTTATAAAAGTCATAATAATGCTATTGCTTGTTCAACTAACGGGTGCTTGTGCGGCCGAGCCTAGGTCGTATCATATAGCGGGTGGGATTCCCGTCGAGAAAGAACTAGCCATTCACTCGTAGCGAGTCTTGGAGGGCTAATGGTAACATTAGCCTTTAAGCGTAGACAGTTAGGTGGCGGGCCGAAAGCCAACTGGTTGAAGGGATTGAGCTCCATAATGTTAGTAAATCGAGAGGGCTGATGCTTTAAGCACGGCAGAAAGCTACATTTTATCCATCGTTAAAGGCAAGAAGGATAAAACCTCTCTGGAGTCAGAGATCTTGGCACGTCACACATCGATATGATACGGCAACTCGGGAGGCCCTACCGGTCTTTTCTTCTTATAGAAGAGTATGGTGTACAAGCGATAATAAGCGAGGAAACCAAATGCCGTGTAGGGAGTCGGATAGTAGCGTAGTACCAATGAAGTTGGGTAATGCCGATGGAGGAAAGGCTGCTACCAAATGATCACCCTCACTAGGGACACATTTACTACACACAGCGGTAGAAATAATAAATGTAAACTAAACTAGTGAGGATAGCAGAATTACCATTTTGTGAAGGATGATTTGGAGGAGCCGTGTGCGTAAATAGCGCAAGCACGGTTCTGTGAGGGGGGTGGAACAGAATCTATCGTAAGGTAGAGAGGTTCCCTTCTACTCGACTACTTCAAGATGGGGTAAAGTCTTTTTCTTATTGAACTAAAGCGGCAGGTTAGTTCAATAAGCCAGTGAAAAATCATTTGAAATAATGTTTAATAATACTTATTAAGTAAAATAAGGGGAGAGTAAAACCCATGAATTTAGGAGCTCCAATAGCAATTGGAAATACAGCACAAATCTATCTCTACGAAAACAAGATTGTCAAAGTTTTCAATGATTTCTTGCCCGATACGGAATCTTCATATGAAGCAAATAAACAAAAGTTTGCACATTCATGTGGACTTTCTGTACCAAAAATATTAGATGTCACGACAATAGATGGGAAACAAGCCATAATAATGGAGTTTGTTAAAGGGAAAACAATAGGTGATATTTTATCCGAAAACATGGAACAAGCAGAATATTACATGAATATCTCCATAGATATACAACAAAAAATTCATATGATAGTAGCTGATTCTCTTGAACCTATGTCTTTAAAGTTAAGCCGTCAAATTGAATCAGCACAACAGTTAGATAAAAGACATAAGTCCGCTTTACTACAAAAAATGGATACGATTACATATAAGAAAAGGTTATGTCATGGAGATTTTCATATGTTTAATTTAATTATGTCAGATAATAACCAAGTGACAATTATTGATTGGGTGGATTCCAGTGCAGGGGATTTACGTGCAGACGTCTATCGAACGTATCTATTGTATGAACAGTTCTCAATTGAATTAGCAGATATGTATTTGCGTCTTTATTGTCAAAAAAGTGGTTTATCTAAAGATGACATTTTTCAATGGGCTCCAATCATTGCAGGAGCAAGATTATCTGAAAATGTATCATCAGAAAAAAATGAACGTCTTATTAAGATAGTTAATGATTTCTGTCCATTATAATAAAACTATATTTTGTTAATATTCCTACTTAAGCTAACGGAGTGCTTTACTTCAAGAAGGGTAAAGCATTTTTTCTTATAGAGAATTCTTCCCTTATTTATGACGAAATGTAAAAAGTATTAGACATTTGATTAATCAGTGATACAATAATAAATGTCAAACACTTTTTACATTTATGAGGAGGAAATAAGTTATGGACTGGATTGTTTCAACTGTTCTTTTTATTATCTTAGGGATTAGTGCTATTTTGATTATCAGTACTCTTGTATCTTTACCACAATTGGGTGACGAAAGAAAAAACCTCGTCAAAATGAAAGCCCAGTCCTTCACCTTTGCAATAGTAATTGGATACGTGTTAATTGAACTTTTTCAAAAAATATATATAAATATTTGGAAAAATGGTTCGTATGAGGGTATAAATCCAGTTACCTTTCTCATAACAACTTCCATTATATATTTAAGTTCATTACTGTTTTTTAGGAAGAAATATGGTGGTTAAATGAAAAATCATATTAAAGAATTAAGAAAATCAGCTAAATTATCCCAAGAGGAACTAGCAAAGTTTTGTAAGGTATCTAGACAAACGATAAATGCAATTGAAAATGATAAATATGATCCTACTTTACAATTAGCTTTTAATATTGCTTCTGTATTGGACACCACAATAGATGAGCTGTTTGTCAATAAATGAAAAATCAACAATCGGACGAGATTATTGAACTAGCTTCACTTTCCTTCTTCAACTCCCATGAAAATTAAAATCTTCGATTTAGAGAAAAAGGCAATACGAAATCTGACGCAGCCCAATAATTTTTAAAAAAAGTGCAGCGCCTAAAAGAGAATTAAATTGTGGGTTGGATTAGGAGGCATTTGGTTCAGTGATTGTCACGTTGTAACCTAAGTTTTCAAGTCTTCGAACAGAATATCGTACAATTGATTGTTCTTTTTGTTTGTCAAAGTAATCTTCCCCTAAGTCTACGTACATTTCTTTGCGTGTTAGGAGATAATAGCTGATTCTTAAAATGGCATGAGCCACCGATATCCCTGCCCGCTTTTTACCCTTTCTTGATGCAGTACGCCTATACAAGGATCCCAAGTAGGTTTTGGATCCTCTAACAGAATGAGCTGCTTCAATTAATGCCGATTTCAAGTACTTGTTTCCTTTTTTCATGTTGGTTGATTTCCTCTTGCCCGCACTTTCATTATGTCCAGGTACTAATCCTGCCCAGGAACATAAGTGCGCCGAACTGGGGAATTGCTTCTCCACATCTGTACCGACTTCGGCTAAAATTTGTTCAGCCATTCGAGTGGCGATGCCAGGAATGGAATCCAATCGTTCTATATCTTCTTGATGGGAGGATAACCTAGTAGCCACCTCTTCGTTTAATAGCTCAATCTGCTCAGTTAGAAATTCTATATGGACCAGAATGGTTTTCAACATGAGACGTTGATGTGGATTGATATACCCTCGAAGAGCTAGTTCTAGTTCACTCTTTTTCTTCTTCATTGATCGGCGGGCAAAGCTAGCTAATTTCTCAGGATCATTTTTGCCATCGGCGATAGCACGAAGCATATCAAGCGATGAAACACCCATGATGTCGGAGACAACGGAACCGAGTTTGATATTCGCTCCTTCTAAAACCTTTTGAATCCGATTATGTTGTCTCGCACGCTCTTCAATAATACTTCGACGGTATCGAACTAACTCTCGCAATTCCCGCTGATTTCGGTCTGGAATAAAACTTGCTTTAAGTAGACCATGACGAAGAAGTTTGGCAATCCATTCGGCATCCTTTACATCGGTCTTGCGACCTGGTACTGCTTTCATATGTTGAGCGTTCACTACTAAAAATTCAATGCTCTCGGCTTCTAGCAAGTTAACAATAGGCTTCCAAAATACACCTGTACTCTCCATTGCTACGTGAGTACAACCATGCCCCTTAATCCAGTCAATTAACTGTAATAGAAATACAGTTTTAGTGGAAAACGTTTGAATCTCCTTTCCTTTTGGGGTAATAATACAAGCAGTAATGGAATCCTTATGGACATCCATCCCACAAGCACGTTCAATGATTACTTCCATTGTAATCATCCTTTCTACGGCAAATAGTATTGGAGGCTGGTGCAATAACCAGAGTAGGATTAATCTCCCATGAGTGCTTCCCGTAAGGGAGCGACAGTCTGTGATGCACCGTGGTCGTTGGAGTCAGACTAACGGATGGGCTCTATGGCACCATAGTTCATCGACCTTCCTCTCCCAGCCGTAGTATCCTATACCCAGGTTTTCACATTTTCATTCTCTGTGGTGTAGCGCTGATTTTGCGCTACATGGATGGCTAACGGGTGCTTTACTTGAAGAAGGGGTATAGCTGTTTTTTCTTATTAAACTAAAGGTGCAGGTTTGTTAAATATATGAATCAAAAAATAAATATTCTATTAGTAGGATTGATGGAGGTTTAACGAAATGATTACGGTCCCAAAAGAACATTTTAATATAATAAAGGAGAAAATTAAAGAAGCACCAACATTTGTATTTAGCGTATTAGATTGCATTATTAAAGGAACGGTACTTGCGGATTCCACCAATTATGAATCATTGCTTATTAACACCGATTCAGGATTATATTACGTTACAGGGCAATCAACTGATGAACTATTTCTTAAGAACATAGTTAGAATACATGAGGCATCAATTAAGCAAGGGAAAAGATTTACATTATTTTTTTCTGAACCTACTTGGAATCAGGCAATTGAAAAATGCCTTGAGAAGAAAGTAAGAAAAATACAACGTTATGGTTTTTCTTTTGATTTAATGGCATTTAAAAATAGAAAAAGAAGTGATATTAGTGAGTTTGATGTAACAAATATTAATCAATATCTGATTGAACATTGTTTGGAATTTGATAAAAAATACTACGACGAATATTGGGATTCCACTGATAATTTTCTTCAAAATGGGATTGGTTTTTGTGTGAAGGATGGAGAGAGGGTTATTAGTGAAGGAGTTTCAATTTTTAAATCTAAAAATTATGCCGAAGTAGATATAATAACCGACTCAAATTATAGAGGAAAAGGGTTAGCAAGTATTGTAGCTGAACAATTTATGGATTATTGTCTTTCCCATAATATTCAACCTCGTTGGGATTGTGATGTTGATAATATTGCTTCAATCAATTTAGGTAGTAAATTAGGTTTTATTAATCCAAAAGAATATACTGTCTATATTAAAATATAATTCATATAGTGGAGATTAATTAAACAAATAATAGAAGATCTAATTCAACTAACGGGTGCTTTAGTCAACAACAATCCGGCGCTTTCCCGGAAAACTAGGAAAGTGTCTTTGTCTTTATAGGACATGGTGTTATGGAACGCTGCTTTGATTAGGAGGAGGCATTGTTATGGAAATATACTGGGTTAACGGACGATATCAAGAAGATGAACGGATTTTTGATTCTCAGTTTGAAGTTTATGAATGGACGGACTCATTATATCAAGATTTCTCAAATGGCTTTTTAAGAAAAGAAAATATCGGTTATGCAACTCCTGCTGTAAAGGTAATTGATTGTTTAACGGAACTAATACCACAATGGGCGGGATACACGAATGTAAATGTTACAATGCATAGAGATAAGATTGAGGTAGAAGGTAAAGATATTTATAGAATTTGGACATCGTATAGTAGATAAAGTTATTCCACAATCGGGCGCGATTGTGGAAGATTACTTTTCTGTTTCATCTTCAACTAACGGGTGCTTTACTTCAAGAAGGGTAAAGCATTTTTCTTATTGAACTAACGCAGTTAGGGACACATTTACTACACACAGCGGTAGAAATAATAAATGTAAACTAAACTATTGAGGATAGCAGAATCACCATTTTGTGAAGGATGATTTGGAGGAGCCGTGTGCGTAAATAGCGCAAGCACGGTTCTGAGAGGGGGGTGGAACACAATCTACCGTAAGGTAGAGAGGTTCCCTTCTACTCGACTAGCAGAACAAGGCTGTCAGCTGGCAGCCTTTATTCTTCTTCAACTAAAGAAGCATCCAAGTTTTATTCCATATATAAATTGATTATATCCTGTTCCACTATTTCTTCACCTATTGCTTGAACATGTAAATGGTCATTTAGGTTTGGCTTATCTATGTTCCAAGTTAAAGTAAAGTTATTATCAGTTTGATTTTCTCGAATGTCATATCCAATAAGTTTTCTTTCTGTCCATGTTAGAGTACCTGTTGGAATCAACCAGAATAAGATGGTTTCTGTATTTTCTGCTTCAACATGAAATGTTATTTTCTTTGTTCCTTTTGGAATCTGTACCCCAGTTCCTTCTTTGGGATCATCTGTATATATAGATTGGCCATAAGGCAAGTACGTTGGGTTTTATCCGACATAGCATACACCTCTTTCTTGTTATAATATTCGACAAAACAACTTCCTATTTTCACACCAGTTGTATGGACAGTCCTAATTGCAGTAGGTATGAATTTAGAAAATGAACTACAAGATTTTTCTATTCCATTAAAGCCAATGGTATGAACTGAATCAAAAGTGCTGTTCAAGGGTAGGGTAGTCCGGTTGATTGATGAGTTCAGTTCATAAAATCTTATATGTTACCCCATACTCCGTATTATCATAAGTGTTTCTTTTTTACCAATAGCCGTGTAATTTATCAATTACAACATTATTAAATTCAGATCTAAAATCAGTAGAAATATTCTCCTATTCTCACTGGATTCTAACAGAATTAAAGGCACATTGAACTATACCAGAATCTTTATGTTCTTACCGTTATCACACCGATTTCTCGAATATAAAATAAAAACAAAATTAATTCTAGTTTCTACATACTTTGACAATAGCTATATCCATTACCAATATAAGACCTCTCTTTATCCACACAAAATGACCTATTTAGGACATTTCGAACAGACTCATCATTTTGTAAGGTGATCGTTGGCTTATAAAGTTCTTGTGTGTATAATGAATTTCTGTGGCAATATTTGGTATTCTTATAAAGAAGCTTGATTTAATAAGTTAGAGAAGCTATAATATTTTTAAGTTAATAGAAATAAATGGGAGTACCCCACACAGAAATATATATCACTTTGATGAGTGATATATTTCAGTGTGGGGTATTTTTTGTTTCATTAATAACAAAATAAGAAAGGAGGGGGGAAATGACTAAAGAATGGGTAGGACTAGCTCCAAGATTATCACCATTTTTATTAGTAGCAACAGTTGATGATGCTTTTAAAAAAGCAGGAATAACTGTGAAAAAGCAAAGTAACATTTCAGCTCTTGAGGAACTATGTATTATCGTAATACTTTCAATATTCCTTGTAATCTTTATTTATACTATAATTATCATTACTAAAAAAATCAGCTCAAAATGAAAATTGGCTTTATTGTTTTGGGATTGATGCTATTTACTATTATGTTAGTTAGATTAATCTATTAATTATAAAAAGGTAGTCAATTTAATTTAAGAATAAAGGAGCAGAAATGCCCTACTCCTTTATTCTTTATTAATACATATAAAATTTATCATATATGCAATCAGATTTTTTGATTTAGATATTCTAGAATCATTTTATTATTAGGGGCATTAAAGTCTTTGTTGCGTACATAATGTGGGTTTATATATTGCTTTGTAGTGATTAAGCTTTCATGGCCTAGTAACTGCCTAATGACGTCAATTGGGGTTCCTTGATCTGCCATTATAGTTGCAAAGGTACGTCTTAGTCCATGTACAGTTATAATTGGTAGTTTTGCTAATTCCAAGTATCTTTTTAATAAAGTATTTATTTCTTTATTAGTAAAGGGTTTATTATCATCTGACAAAAATACAAAATCAGTTGGTTTTCTGTTACAATTTATTGTGTATTTTTTTAATGCCTTTCCCATTTCAATTCTTAAAAACAACAATCTTTCTACTTTGGTTTTGGTCTTATTGAGAGAGAGTGTATCGTTAGTACCATCTATTTCTTCACATTTTAATTTAAGTATTTCTCCAATTCTACAACCAGTTGAAATTAAGGTTAAAAATAAATTAACATCTCTCTCTAAATTGTCTGAATGGACATGAATTGTGTTTAGCAACTTTAAGATATTCCCTCGAGTTAGGACTGTAAAATACTTTTTTTCTTCTAAATAATCTTTCAGTTGAAATTCCAAAGTATACATAGGGTTTGAAAAATTGTAATTGTGTTCTAGAAATTTGAAAAAACTCATTAAGGCTTTATAATTATCTTTCAAAACATTAAATCCTTTATGTTTAATAAGTGATAAATAATTGTCGATTATTTTACCATCAATCGGAAAGTATCTGATTATTCTACCATTAATGTCACTTAAATTAGAGACTTTATCCAAATAAATTAAGTGAAGTTCATTTTCCATTTCTTCTGATAAGTATTTAAGAAATTTTTTTAAATATAGGGTATAAGTATAGAGAGTAGATTTGGCTAAGCGTACATTTTTTTTGTAAATTTCAAGTTCTTCTAAAGCTGTATTCATTTTAATCCCCGTTTATAGCATTTAAAAGTTTTTCAAACGGGAAAGGAAACTTATTCATAATAGCATCTCTTAAATCTTCACCACGTAATTTTGTATATGTCATAGTGGTTTTTGGATCTGTGTGACCTAAAATCTCAGTAAGAAGGTGTTCTTTAACGCCAATTTTAAGACAATATACAGCAAATGTATGTCTAAAAGAATGAGATGTGATATAAGTGAGCTCAGGTAAATGGTCTCGTATACGATCAACTGTGTTTTGAATAGTCCTAATTGGAAAATTTCTGTTTCTTATAAGATTCTCATCTCTTGCAAAAAGATATCCTTCACATTGAGGGTCCCATTCCTTCATCCCACTATTTTGTAAATAATATAGTATTTCATCTTTAAGTTGAGGGAACATAGGGACAATTCGTTTCTTATTTCCTTTACCTAATATATAAATTAAATTATTTTCGATATCAAAATCTTTTACTTTAACAATTGATATTTCACTTACACGGCAACCAGTCAATAATAAAAACATAATTATTGCTCTACATCTAATTGGTTTAGATAATTTCTTAGTGGCCTCCAAAACTTTAGGGATATCTTCTTCTTTAATGTATCTAGGTATTAAGGAAGTTTTTTCTATTGTGAACTTATGACGAAAATCTTTATTTGAAAAATCCATATGATAAGTAAATTTTAATAGACTTTTTATAATGGCATTATATTTATTAATGGTTCTAACGGAGTACTCTTTATTTTCTAAATTATCCTTAGTGATTATTTCGTTTAATATAACTTCATTAAATTCGTTAATTTTTAAAGAAGGATAGTTAATTGAAATGTGTGATTTAACTCTTAATAGAAAGTTATTATAAGTTTTTGCAGTTTCTTTAGATCTTTTATTAATATTAACTAATGTTTTAAGGTGTTCTAGATATTTATCTATTACAAAAAGAACGGTTTTATTATTTTCGATAGGCTTTTGAACACTCGAGAATTCATCATTAGATGTTTCAAGGAATTTTAAAAAAGCTGTTTCGGAAATACCTAGTTGAGTACATATTTCTTCAATAGACATATTTGTTTTTTTATTTATTGACATTAAAAATCCTCCAATTAAAATAGTTTTTTGTCTAAAAATAATTTTTTTAATTTTTCAATATTCCTGTAAAAATAATAATGGGTAGAAATTAAATGTTTATGGCCAACAATTTCTCTGACTTGTTCCATACTATTTCCGTTATTTAGTGCGTTTGTTATGAAAGTATGTCTTAGTGTTTTAGGAGTAAAATTTTTTTCTTGAAAGGGTTTATTATATTTTCGAAACAAATTAGATATATTTGAACTCGTTATTTGGTTTCCAAATTTATTTATAAATAAAGAATCTGTTTGATTAATAAGATAATTTTTGCGAATTTTTAAGTAGTCTTTAATAAGCGAACAAGTCGTGCCTGATATTAACAAAGTCCTTTGATGAGACTTTTTGCTCTTTAATACTATTAGCTTTTCGTGTAAATATACATCATCAATTTTTAAATTAACTATTTCAATGGGTCTGCACCCTGTTTCTAAAATAATTAGGAAGATTGAAATATCCCTTAAAACATTCTTTGAGTATTCAAATATACATTTTATTACTAAGAGAATATCTGACTCATTTGTATATTCATTACACCGTTTAGCATTTTGTATCATTTTAGTTGGTATATTATAAATAAAGTTTATTTCTTTATTTTCATATAAAAACCTGGAAAACAATCTTACTGCTTTTAAATATTCATAAGCACTGCTAAGTTGAATGTTTTCTAAAAGTGATTTTCTAATCAAGTGTTCTTCAAATCTTTTAAAGCTAGTTGACCAATATTCATTTGTAGGGCGAATTTCAGGAGTATAATTAAAAAATTTCAAGAAAGATTTAATATTAACCAACGAACACCTAATAGTCGTATGGGAATATCTTTTTAAGTTCAAAAAAACTTCAAAATCAGTAATGAGAGGAAGGGTAGGATTTTTATTTTTTTTTGAATTTTTTTGTTTTATAGGTAGAATATAATATATCTTTGCTACTTCTTTTTGTGTGAGAAACTTACAGAACCGATCTAAGAAATACAAATAGGAAGTGGCTTCTTTTATATCTAATTGGTTCATACTTTTTAATGCTTCCACTTGTTCCTGTATTTTCATTGCATGAGATAGGTTCAACTTATTTAATTGAATATCATTATTTGAGCAGAATAGAAAACTGTCTTTTTGACATTCCTTATAAAAGAAATCTACAAATTTCTCGATATCTTTTTGTTTAGTTGAAGAGAATCTTCTTCTAAATTCCTCGATAATTTCTCTAGATTGATCTTCTTCATTATTAGAAGAACCATGTTTAGTTACTTTGTGTTCCATTTACTTCTCCCTCTAATTAAAGTATTAGTTTGCGATAAATATTTGAAAAATTTTACTTGATATTGAAGATATTATGAAATAAAATATAAATATAGAGAAATTATTTATTGGCCTCCACCACGCGGCAGAGGTTTACTTAAAAGCACTTTTGGTAAGTGTTCAGACAATTACCCTTCAAGGGGATTGGTTTGTCCATTTTTTCAAAAGTGCTTTTTTGCATTTCGGAAAGATAAAACGGAAATTGTTCGTAATTGAATTTGTTTAAGTATTCATCCTAACTTTGTCCCATTTTTATTAATTTTATACTTGCAGAGAATTTAAGAACCATGCGAGTTTTTTGGAGGTGTTCAATTGAAAATTAACTATCTGGCCTTAAAATATCAGTGGCCTCAAGTTTTTAACTTGAAAATATTAAGGTTTTACCGATTCATGATCAGAAAACAATTGGACATTCTAGGGTGCCAATTAGAATATTAATGGAAAATGCAAAATGGGAATATAATTTGGTTGAATACTAATTAGAAATACTATAAATGAAATGGTCGTTTATTAAAGTATTTGTGAAAATTACAAAATGTAATTCTTTAGCCAAAATATTGGCTAAAGAATTCGTATCACTTTGAGACAGGTATATTTTACTCAGGTGATGATTAGATGAAAATCAATAAGATTGAAGTGGACAATATAAAACTAATCCAACAACTAATCAAAAAGGAAATTAGTTTTCCGGGATACCTTAAAAAAAGAGGTTTAAGCAAATATGATAATTTGAAGGAATTAAAATATATCGTAAATAATAATCAATACTTATTGGATGGGTTTTTATCTATCATTTCAATCGGTCTACGCTGCAGAGCTATGAAAGGTCTATTTGATTTAATTGATGATGAAATAGAACTCTTTATTGATTTTAGCAGTAGTCAAATAAGTGATTTTATTAGGAAAAATATGGAATACAATGGAGAGAGTGAAGTAATATCTCACAGGACTACTTCATTAGAAATGATTTATGATTTAGCGATTATATTAGATCTGCCATTGCGCTATATAGAAAATACGTCTACCGAATATGAAATGATTGAATCATTTACCGAATATAAAATTCCTAAAATCAAAAAAATGAAATTGTATAAATTAATAGAAGAAGTCCTAATCGAAATGAATCAAATATCAAGATTAAAAAGAAGGATTTTTGGTGTAAGAATTAAAAATAACTTTTTTGATGCTGGGGATTCAAGGCATTTATGTGCTCGTGTGGATATTCGCGAGAACTTTTTTACAATTGAAATTCATCTAGACAATAAAGCGAATATAAATTATTCAGAACTAATTACGTTAGAGGAATCTATAGGTATGAAAAATGAGATTTATATTCGGGATGCATTCTTAAGAACCAATCAAAAACTATGTATACTAATTTCAAAAGACAATAGTATAGAACAAAATATTGTTTATCTGAATAAAAGCTTTTTATGGAGAAATGTATTATTTGAATTGAAGGACGAAAAATTAACTAAATTATTGAAAGAAAAGGAAATCAACTTTTTCTTTTAAAATTACCTTTATGACTCTTTTGCTTTATAAAAACAATGAAAATTGGACTGCTTGTTTAATTGATATATATTTAACAGATCCTTTTTTAACGAAGGTCTTTGATTTAGAAATTTATATAATTGTTACTGTAAAGAGTTGGATTGAAAAATTTCTGCTAACTAGAATAAAGGCAATTCTCGTTAATGATTAACATTAGTTCAAATAAAAGATAAGCTATAATTTTACTTTAATAATATTAGCTAATATATTGGTTAAATGAAAAAGATTGTAATATATAGAAACCCTCTTAAGGTAAAGGCACTGACTACCCTTTTTGAGACAAGAATAAAAACCCCTATTATGCAGCCAATTGACGGTATTGAACCGGCGATTGGCTGTTTAGTTTCGTTTGAATACGGATATTGTTATAATAAGTAATGTATTCTTCGACGATACTTATCACACGCGCATTAGTTGTGCGGTAAATTTCGTCGAGGTAGAACGTTTCTGACTTTAGCGAGGAGTGAAACGTTTCGATAGGGGAATTATCAGCTGGCGTGCCTTTGCGGGACATGCTCATGATAATTCCTTTTTCTTTGACTGCTTTTTGATAAGCATAGGATGTATAAACGGAACCTTGGTCACTATGCAGAATACACCCTTCGGGTAGCTCAGGCAATTGATAGAGCGTGTCCAACACAAAGTCGGTGTCTTGTTTAAATCCAATAGTTTGTGCCACAATCTCCCCATTGTAGACATCTAGAATACTAGAAAGATACATCATCGATTGGCCAAAAGGCAAGTACGTAATATCTGTGACTAACTTCTCCAAGGGCTTAGATGCTGTAAAATCCCGTGCCAATAAATTCGGTGCGACATATGCGGGCTGCCCGGTACGCTTGCGTTTCTTCACCTTAACTTTACATTGCCAACCATTTATTTGCATGATACGCTGCACAGTCTTCTCACAAACTCCTGGGTACAGAGTGGCAATCTTGCGATAACCATATCGGAACCTATGTTGTTTGCATAAGTCGCCAATCTGCTGATCTCGAATTTCTTTTTGAGTGAGTTGATCCGCATTCTTTCTCCAACGATAGTAGGATGAGCGACCTACACCTAGGTGCCGACAAATCTCGCCTATTGGCATAATGTCCTTTAATTCTTTGACTAATTGGATGACTACTTTTGGCGCCACTTCCTTTCCAATTCTGCGTACTTTTTTAAGACTTCAATTTGCTGTTTCAAGTACCGATTCTCCAACTGTAACTTGGCTGTCTCACTGTCGTATTCTGGCCCTTTACCGAAGGTATATTGTTTACCAATTGGTTGATGGAGACGGTGGATTTCTCCATTTCGATACCACCGCATCCATGTCTTTAATTGCGTCTTATTACGAATGTTCAACTGATCCATTACTTCTTTTACCGGCACCTTAGCCAAGCGCATTTCAATTGCCTTCATTTTCACTTCTGCTGGATAACTAACTCTTGTCCCCATAGAAAAAACACCTCCGCATTGAATTTAGGTATTGTATACCCGTTTTTCAACGAAAGGTGTTTTTATTTGTCTCATTTGTTTAGGTCAGTGCCTAAATGCCTTAGGAGGGTTTCTTTTGGATGAAAATGTTCGAGGTCAATCGAAATGTAAACGTGATAATGGATTAGCAATATTAAAAGAATGGGAGGAAGAGCTAAAAATGAAGAATAAAATTAGCAAGGTGAAATTCACGGAGAAAAATGAGAGCAAAAAAATAAGTGGTTCTAAATGTTAGAAAAGGATAAAGTGATGTGGTCTATAATATGAAGCAAATTGATATCGACATTTATCCTATTATCTTAACTGCCAGTGATATCAGTGAAATTTTAAAAGTCTCTAAACCAACAGCTTATGAACTCATGGATAAAGATGACTTTCCACTAATTAAAATAGGAAGGTGTAAAAGAGTATTGAGAGATGAGTTTTTTTTATGGTTAAGTAATCGCTAATATCTCAACGCAATTATAAAAGGTTAAATGAATGGTCAGACTGGTGACTAGACCACTTGTTTACCTTTTTGTTGCGTAAAAAAATGGAGGTATTTAATAATTGGCGCACATCAGAAAAAGAGGTAAAACATATTCATATACAATTGATATTGGGCATGATCCGTTAATTGGGAAACGTAAACAAATAAGCAAAGGAGGGTTTATTAAAAAGAAGGATGCAGAGGCAGCTGCGCGAAAAATTGAATTACTGTTAGATGAAAATCGTTATATAGTGCTAAGCAAAGAAATCTTTTCGGATTATATTTTAAATTGGTTCGACAACCATTACAGTAATAGGATTAAACAAACATCCGCTACGAACAGTAGGTACATTATAGAGAAACACCTCCTTCAAAAGAATGCGTTTGCAAATAAAGAAATAGCTAAAGTTTCTACATCGGATATTGATTTTTTCTATAACCAAAAATTAAAAGAAAACTATAGTACGAGTTACATTCGCAAAATGCATCAACTATTAAATCAAGCATTTAGCCAAGCTGTTAAATGGAAGAAAATAATGTTCAATCCAGTGGCTGATGCAGATCCGCCTTCAGTTAGATATGAGGAGATGTCTATTTGGTCACTTAAAGATATACAGGAGTTTCTTCGCAACTGCAAAGGAGAGAAGCATTATTTAACTTTTTTACTTGCTATCTATACGGGTATGCGAAGAGGAGAGATTTTAGGGTTACAGTGGAGTGATATAGACTTCGAACAAAAAGTAATTCATGTGAAAAGATCGTTAGCGCATGTTCCTAAAAAGGGTTATATTTTCACATCATTGAAAACGAAAAATTCCAAGCGACAAATTCCTATTCCTGAATTCGTTCTCAATGAATTAGTTTTGCAAAAAAAACGAATAGAAGAATGGAAGGAGTTAGTGGGATCTGCATTTGAGGACCAAGACCTGGTCATTTGTACAAATACAGGAAGCCTTCAAGATCCGCGCAATGTTGTTCGAGTAATGAAACGTATTGTAAAGACCGCCAATGTACCAAATATTCGGTTCCATGATATTCGACACACACATGCATCCATACTTATCTCGGCAGGCGTAGATATCGTTAAAATTTCTAAACGGTTGGGCCATGCAAATCCCAAAATAACCTTAGAATTCTATGCCCATTTATTACCGAATACAGATTGTGATATTGCTGATACTTTTCATCAGACCATTCAAAGTCACGCTAACTAATACAGTGAAAATCCTGCGGTCAAATTGCGGACAAACCCTAGATTACGAAGTATATGTTAGGAAATTCCACTAAAATAACAAGCCTGTAAACATTGATACATCAACGTTTACAGGCTTGTGAAAAGGATGGTCTCGACAAGTCTCGAACTTGCGACCCCCACCTTGTCGAGGTGGTGCTCTCCCAACTGAGCTACAAGACCGATTTAATGTAAAGAACTCTTTAAACATTAATGTTTCTAGATATAAATATACTATAATGTAGGGCGCTAGTATATACCTAAAAAATCCTGAAGTGCAAAGATCAACATTCAAGATTACAACCAAATAAAAAATCATATCCTTGAAGGCTTAACGCCTTTCAAGGTTATTTTTTATTTTAGTTATATAAAAAGGAGAAATTAGAATCTAGTCAGGTAATACAATAAAATGCATTACATATTATCAACTTTTCTTAAGTTACAATAGCTATATTATAAAATTACTTCTCACATGCAATGCCATCTTTATCACGGTCGCTTTTAATGTTAGCTTCATAAATCTCTTTTGATACAAAAGGAGTAAATTTGGTTTTTCCGCCTTTGTTTTTAATATTTGCAGCCTTGGCTACTCCACCTTTATAGGTTTTGTTTAATTCTGTGCAATTGCTAAATTCCTTAGCTGCCGCCTCTGTCTCTGTCGGTGCTGTTGTAGAAACCCCCAAAATTAATGTTGCGGAAAGTATGATTACAGAAAATCGTTTCATAGTAAATCCTCCTAAGTTTTTGAACTAAGTTGTGGTGAGTCAAAAGGTGTGTGTAAAGATAACTACATATCACAATATAATATGGGGAAATCTCCTTTAATTTTACCAAATTATTCAATGTTACCTAGACTTTAACATAAAGGAGTCGAATATGTATATAGCATATAAATTAATTCGATTATTTCTACTGACATAAAATCCTCACATCTTTCTTAGTTCTGTCACTTGTCTGTAGTGGCTCTATTCTACTAAGATGGAGAGATGGGGAGGTGCTACGATAATGTTATTGGAAGCACAGGACTTTATTCATCTTTTTTATAGGGAAACTGGTAAGGCGGAAATAGACATGCATATACGTTTAAAAGAAATAGAAAGTCAGATTAATACAGTAGGGGCCTACGAACACACTACTGAAGAGCTAGAATTCGGTGCCAAGGTGGCATGGCGTAATAGTAATAAATGCATAGGTCGTCTGTTTTGGCAAAGCCTTACCGTTTTTGAAAAACGACATTTACATAACGAGGAAGCTGTATTTGAGGCACTCATCGCCCATATGCAGTTTGCGACAAATGAAGGTCGAATTCGGCCGACTATCACAATATTTTCACAAAAGGATATTCGCATATGGAATCATCAGCTTATCCGATATGCTGGCTATGAAACGGAGAACTGGATTATTGGAGATTCCGATTCCATAGAATTTACGGAAAAATGTGAGGAACTTGGATGGAAGGGGAAGAGAACCAATTTTGATGTGTTGCCACTTGTTATTCAGGTGAAGGATCACCCACCGAAATTATTTGATATTCCGGAGCAGTATATTTTAGAGGTACCAATTCGTCATCCTGAATATGATTGGTTTGAAGATTTAGAGATGAAGTGGTATGCAGTACCCATGATCTCGAACATGAAGTTGGAGATTGGAGGCATTACGTACGCTGCTGCTCCGTTTAATGGATGGTATATGGGCACCGAAATTGGTGCACGAAACTTAGCTGATGACTATCGCTACAATATGTTACCTTCAGTTGCCAGAGGAATGGGATTAAATACGAAATCTAATGCTTCTCTGTGGAAAGATAGGGCTCTTTTGGAACTAAATACAGCTGTATTGTTTTCCTTCAAAAAAGATGGTGTCAGTATTGTAGATCATCATACTGCTGCGCAACAATTTAAGAAATTTGAAGAAATTGAGAAAGATGCAGGTCGTGACGTCACAGGTAATTGGACATGGCTTATTCCTCCAATGTCACCTGCCACCACGCATATTTTTCATAAGCCATATAATAATGAGAAAGTAACGCCAAATTATTCCTATCAACCTTCACCGTATTAAAAAAGGAGCATGGTTAATCATGCTCCTTTTAATTGTGAATTTAATTGTTCTTTAGACTTCCTCCGAAACAAAATGATCTCTTCCTGCATGCATTCCAGCAAAGAAAAGAAGAATAACAGTTACGATAAATAGTATTTTAGGAATCTCCCAGCTACCCGTTGCATCATGGATAAATCCAAAAAATACAGGGCCGACTGCTGCAAGTAAATAACCAAATGACTGCGCAACACCCGACAAATCTGCTGCTCCCATAGGGGTACGCGAACGAAGAGAAAAGAACATCATGACCAGTCCGAATGATGCCCCACCACCTAAGCCTAGTGCAACCATCCATAGAAGTGTCAGTGAGATATCCCCATATAACAGTCCGGTGAAGCCTATTAAATAGAAAATCGTAAATACCAAAACTAATATTCGCTGATCCTTAAATCGACCCGCAAGAATTGGGATAAGAAAAGTCATTGGAAGTTGTGCAAATTGCATAATGGACAACATCCAGCCGGATTTTTCGGCCTCCATTCCTTGGGTTTGCAATATTTCAGGAATCCATGCTGCAGTTGTATAAAATATGAGTGATTGTAAACCCATGCATAAAGTGATTGTCCATGTTAGAGGTGATTTTAATATTGACTTGGCTTTTTCTACATTAGTTGAAGAGGGCACGACATCTATTTCTTGTTTTTTCTTGACTTGAGGTAACCAAATAATACATGCAATTATTGCAAGAATAGCCCAAAATCCGAGCGCACCTTGCCAACCATAAGATGTTCCATCTGCTATTGGATAGCTGATACCTGCACCAATACCCGCAGATAAGTTCATAGAAACAGTGAATACTCCAGTCATAAGTCCAAGCTGTAAAGGAAATTTTAGCTTTATAAAACTTGGAAGTAGTACATTTCCAAATGTTATAGCAACACCTATAAGCGCAGTACCTAAGAGTAAAAGAAAGGGCGTTCCGAGCGAACGAATAATAATTCCTATTGCCAACAATAGAATAGCTAGAAATAGTGTCATTTCCATCCCAAGTCGTCGCGCAATTTTTGGGACAAAGGGAGAGACAATAGCAAAAGCTAGCAGAGGAATCGTTGTGATAAATCCTGCTAGAACATTGGAAATGTCTAATCCATCTCGTATATACGAGATAATTGGTCCCACGGCGGTAAGCGGTGCACGTAGAGTGGTGGAGATGAAAACAATTCCAATTATCAATAAAATAAAAGCCTTTTTATTCATTTCATTAGTAGTTAACAAATATCTTCTCTCCTTACGAGATTATGTAGTCCAACTTTAGAAAATGCTACACTCTTTGTCCTTGAAGTTCAATAGTTAGAAGTAGAAAGAAATTTCTCTATATGAAAATAATGGAATATTAAGAGTATTGATATGATAATATGAATATGTAAATATTTAGAATTTGAGAATGATATATACAGAGGGGGAGTATGATGAATACTAAAAAAGTATTGTCACTGAATGGTGTTTCAAAGAGTTTTGGACACAAACAAGTATTAAAAGGTGTCAATTTAGATGTATATGAAGGTCAAATTATTGGCTACATCGGACCTAACGGAGCAGGGAAAAGTACAACTGTCAAACTAATGCTTGGTCTAATAGATGGCTACACAGGGCTTATTGAAATTTTCGGAGAAAATATTATTAAAGGTGATTATTCCTATAAAAAACGCATTGGCTACGTGCCGGAGACAGCCGAGCTCTATGAAAATCTAACTGCCTTTGAATATCTCACCTTCACTGGCGAAATTTATGGATTAAGCAGTAAAGAGGCGGAGGTAAAGGCTTTCGGATTGATGAAGGAATTTGGTTTAGAGGCTGTTTTTCATCAACGAATTTCCTCCTTTTCCAAAGGGATGAAACAGAAGGTATTAATCATATCTAGTTTGCTACATAACCCAGATTTATTGTTTTTTGATGAACCGTTAAGTGGTCTAGATGCAAACAGTGTCATGGTTATTAAGGAAATACTAGCAAAGCTTGCAGAACAAGGGAAGACTATTTTTTATTCTTCACATATTATGGATGTCGTTGAGAAAATTAGTAATAGAATTGTACTATTAGTAGATGGTCAAGTTGTGGCAGATGGATCTTTTGAAGAGTTGAAAATGCAAAACCAGGAAGGTTCTTTAGAAGACATCTTCAATCAGTTGACTGGTTTTACTGAGCATGAGGAAATTGCAGAGCGATTTGTGAATTTAGTTCGTGGAGGCAGGAAAGATGAATGATTTTGCGTCACTGAGAATTCTAGATCGCTTTAGGTCCGTTTTTCAAAGGTTGAATATAGACTATGATGTGATGCGTTTGATCTTACAGCTAAAGCTGACGATGGATAGTAGAAGAATGCCAGCAATTTTTAGTGGTTCTAATGTGAAAAAGGAAGGAAATCAGTTTCTTAAATCCTTATGGATGTATGGGTTATTTGGTGTTCTCTTTTTAGTTCCTTTTCTATTTTTAGGCAATGAGTTTCTGTTCTCGCTTACTATCATGTTTAGCTCTTTATTTATCATTTTAATGACATCGATGGTTTCTGATTTTTCTGCTGTTCTACTAGATATACGAGACAAAAATATTCTTCATCCGAAACCTATTAGCGCAAAGACTTTAAATGCAGCGAAGATTACTCATATTATGATATATATGGTTCTATTAACTGGTTCGTTTGTAATTATTCCTCTCATTGTCAGTGTCTTTAAGTTTGGTATTATATTTGCGCTCCTGTTTTTATTTGAAATATTATTGGTTAGCAGTTTGTCTGTAGTATTGACTGCCTTTGTATATCTATTTATCCTACGTTTCTTCAGTGGGGAAATGTTAAAGGATGTTATTAACTACGTGCAAATTTTCCTAGCGATTGGCATGGCGATTAGTTATCAATTAGTGGGTCGTGTGTTTCAAATAGTTAATATTGACATTACGTACACTTTTACATGGTGGCATATGTTCCTCCCGCCATTTTGGTTTGCTGCTCCCTTCGAATTAATCTTAAATAAAGATTTTTCCGTTCCGATTATTATCTTATCGCTGTTTGCTATTCTAGCTCCATTTCTTGCAATAGCACTATATATACGTTTAATGCCGTCCTTTGAAAGAAATCTTTCTAAATTACAAAGTGATGCTAACAGAACGAAAAAGCGAAACCGTAAATTACAAGGAGTTTGGGCAAGAATTCTTTGTGGGACTAAAGAGGAACGGACTTTTTATAAGTTTGCCACTCTACTGTTAAAAGAAGAAAGAGAACTAAAGCTCAAAATATTCCCTTTGTTAGGATTTGCGATTATTTTTCCTTTTATTTTTTTATTCAATACGATAAGCTCTAGTTCCTTTGAGGAAATGAGAAGTGGAAGTTCTTTTATGGTCATCTATTTTTCTTTAATAATGATTCCATCCGTTGTGCAAATGCTAGAGTACTCTGGTAACTATAAAGGGCAATGGATTTTTTATGCAGCTCCTATCAAAAATAAAGCCCTTGTATATAGTGCAACTTTAAAAGCGAGTATCATGAATTATTTCATACCTATTTTAGCGATTTTAAGTGTAATATTTCTCTGGATTTTTTCTTTCCGAATTTTTTTGGACTTAGTGGTTGTTCTACTAGCTACAATCGTTCTAACACTCGTATCCTATGGAATTTTTAGTAAAGGGAAGTTCCCTTTCATAAGCTCACATGAGCATACGCAAACTAATGGCTTCATCAAAGTTTTCGGCAGCATGTTCCTAGTTGGGGTTATGGCAGCGATACATGCATTTATTTTGCTCATTCCTTATGGTTTACCGATATATGCGGTCATTCTGTTTATAAGTATTATCATAGGTTGGAAATTAATGTTCTCAAGAGGGTAACAACGAGGGAGGTTAGGGCTTTGCAAACAACAGAAGATATAAAAAATTTAATACTAGAAGATAAATGGATGATGGATATATTAGGAGCAGCTCAACAATTAGACCTTCCAGACTGGTGGATATGTGCGGGATTTGTTCGGTCCAAAATCTGGGATGCATTACATGGGTATATAGAAAGAACGCCTTTAGAAGATATCGATGTAATTTATTTTGATGCTAACAATAAGGAAGAATCAGAGGAAAAAAAGTGGGAGGATCAATTACGTAAAATAATGCCCACAATTCCTTGGTCAGTAAAAAATCAGGCGAGAATGCACAAGATCAATAATTTGCCGCCTTATCATTCTTCAGCGGAGGGAATAGCCAATTTTCCTGAAACGGTGACTGCCATTGGAGTGAAATTACTTGGACAAAATGATATAGCGCTCGTAGCTCCATATGGGGTAGCGGACATTCTGAAGCTACATGTGAAACCAGTCCCTCACTTTGCAAAAGATAAAAATCTTATGGTAGTATATGAGCAACGTATTCAGCGGAAAAACTGGCAGTCAAATTGGCCTAAAATAACGATTGAATAGACGTATGATGTGACAAAAAGTGAGTTAATGATGGTTTTCCTCTTTTTATTCTACATAACATTTGTAACAAGATGAACCGATTGGGCGATGGGCGCATATGATGTTATGACTTGATTACAAGGAGGAAAAAAATGAAACACATGCGCCATATTGTGACGAAAGCTGTTGTTGCGAAAGGTAAAAAGAGAACAGAATCCTGTGAAGTGCTTCGTCCACCGAATACACCATCGAGTATTTTAGGTTGCTGGGTTATTAATCACACATGTTCGTCTAAAAAACACGGAAGATATGTAGAAGTAACTGGGAAATTTGATATTAACGTTTGGTATGCGCACCATGACCATTCCAAAACGTCCGTATTCACGGAAACAATCAATTATAAAGATCGCATTAAACTACATTATCGCGATAAAGACACTACGGGAGAAGAAGTACATGTACGTGTGCTGCAACAACCAAACTGTACAGAGGCTATTATTATTTCAGGTGGTACACAATTCCAAGTAACAGTAGAAAGAGAGATACTTGTTGAGGTCGTTGGGGAAACAACTATTTGTATTCAAGTACATGAAGCGGAATTTGAAGAAGAATGGGCATATGGAGAAGAAAGCTCATCTAGTTCATCTTCCAGTTCCTCTAGTTCGAGTTCCACAGGCTCCTCTAAAGAAGTGGATGATTCTTCGTCCATTTAACAAGCCGGCTATTACTACCGGCTTTTTTTTTGACTAAAAATAATTTAAGCGCTGTATCATTTTTCTCTCGTTAGCTTTATAAATACCATTTTCAAATGAAAATATGCAGGCATGTAGTAAAGAAATTTTTGGAAGTGCTTATAAAGTTCATTCCATTATAAAACACTGAATATCTCTCGTGATAAAGGAAAAACTAACAAAGATTAAAAACGAGAGGAGTGTTCTCAATGAAAGAACGTAAGCAACCACATGAAAAGTTCAAACTAAAAGATAACGGATTATCATCGATGCAAGAAGTTATATATCCAAAAGAATTCAAGCGTGCTGACAAAGAGTCTTTTAAGAAAAATCCAATTAAAAAGTAACAGACTATTTGAACCCTGATTAGGTTACTTATTCAGGGTTCATTTTATTCGTCATGAATAGATGAATCCTTTCATTGATTCTTCCAACTCCCTCATTTTTCATTGTTTTTTGGTATAATCATTATATTAGTAAAGAAGAGAGAAGGATTTAAATGACTACACAGACTCCAATGATGCAACAATACTTAAAAATTAAAGAAGACCACATAGATGCGTTTTTATTTTTTCGTTTAGGTGATTTTTATGAATTGTTTCATGATGATGCTATTAAAGCTGCCGCGATTTTAGAAATTACATTGACCAGTAGGAAGGACAATATTCCGATGTGTGGCGTTCCTCATCATTCTGCGCAAGGATATATTGAAACACTTATAAGTAAAGGATATAAGGTCGCTATTTGTGAGCAGGTAGAAGATCCAAAGCATGCAAAGGGTGTTGTGAAAAGAGAAGTTGTACGTCTTGTTACACCAGGGACGCTAATAGAAGGAAAAGCAATGCAAACCAAGTCTAACTATTTTATTGCTTCTGCTGACTTACTTGCATCAAACGAAGTTGCTTTTGCTTATTTGGATGTATCGACAGGTGATGGTTTTACGACTATTCTTTCTGGTGATGAAAAGGAGGTCGTACAGGAACTACTCTCCATCCAAGCAAAAGAACTAATCGTCAGTGAACAAATGTATGTACTGATTAATGATTTATCAACTATCCATGATTTTACGGTTTCGATTGAAAAAGAGGAGTTAACAGATGAAGCGATTCAAAAGTACATTCCGAATCATCCCAAACAAACGCATCAAACAGTAAAAAGACTTTTACAATACATTCAAAAAACACAAAAACAATCTCTTTTACATATTCAGCCTTTCACGTTTCAGCAAAGAGAATCCTTTTTGGCAATGGACTACCATTCCAAACGGAATCTAGAGCTAATATCATCTATCCGAAGTGGTGACCAAAAAGGGACGTTATTATGGCTACTAGATGAAACGGTAACGGCAATGGGAGGCCGAAAGTTAAAGCAATGGATTCATCAGCCACTTGCAAACAAACAATCGATTGAAGCACGTCAAGAAATAGTGACAAGTTTTCTAAATGACTTTATGCTTCGTGAGGAGATTAAAGAAGCTTTTAAGGAAGTATATGATTTAGAAAGACTTGTAGGAAGAATTGGATTTGGAAGTGCTGGAGGAAGGGACCTTGCGCAGTTAAGACAATCTCTTTCAAAGGTGCCAATTATAAAGCAACTACTCAGTGAATCGGAAGATACGGTGTTGCAAAAACTTGGAGCTGCTTTAGAGGATTGTGAAGTTATTTGGAGAAAGTTACAAGAAGCAATCAGTGAAAATCCTCCGATTGCCGTAAAAGACGGTGGAGTGATTAATAACGGTTACCATGAACGACTGGACCAACTTCGCGATGCTTCCGTTAACGGTAAAAAATGGATTGCCGCATTAGAGCAAAGAGAAAGAGAAATTACAGGTGCCAAAAATCTAAAAATAGGATATAACCGTATTTTTGGCTACTATATTGAGTTAACTAAATCGTATATTCATTTAGCAGATGAGTCTAGATATGTTCGAAAACAAACGCTTGCGAACGCTGAAAGATATATAACGGATGAACTGAAAGAAAAAGAATCTCTTATTTTATCTGCAGAAGATGAAAGCCTAGTACTTGAATATGAACTATTTACCCAAGTTAGGGAAGAAATTAAAACATATATACCGCTTGTTCAGAAATTGGCTAAACAAATTAGTGAGCTAGATGTCTTTATATCATTTGCTCAAGTGGCAGAGGACCATCGTTTAACAAAGCCTGTGTTTCATGATTCTAATGCCATGATCATTAAAGAAGGTAGACATCCAGTTGTTGAGAAAATGATGAACAATCAGCTATATGTACCGAATGATTGTGTACTTACGGAAGAGACCAATATGCTGTTGATCACCGGACCAAATATGTCGGGTAAAAGTACTTTTATGAGACAAATCGCGATTACAACGGTGATGGCGCAAATAGGGTGCTATGTACCTGCTGAATCTGCAAAGTTACCAATTGTCGATAAAATATTTACTCGTATTGGAGCTGCGGATGATTTGGCGGGTGGCCAAAGTACATTTATGATTGAAATGATGGAATCACAGCATGCTATTATGAATGCAACAAATAAGAGCTTGCTTTTGTTTGATGAGATTGGACGCGGTACTTCCACATATGATGGCATGAGCTTAGCTCAGGCAATGATGGAATATATTCATGAAAATATAGGTGCTAATACGCTATTTTCTACACATTATCATGAACTGACTGAGTTAGAAGAATCGTTATCGAAGCTTCGAAATGTTCATGTTTCAGCAACAGAAAAAGATGGCAAAGTTGTCTTTCTACATAAGTTAAAAGATGGCCCAGCGGATAAGAGTTACGGTATTCACGTAGCTGAGTTGGCGCAACTACCAGAACAAATTATTTCCCGTGCCCGTGAGATTTTAGCAACTTTTGAAGATCAGGAAGAAAAGGGAGAAAGTGCTGTAAATGTAAGCGAAACGCAATTATCATTTTTTGATGAGCAACCAAAGATACGTAAAGAACTAGTTACTAACCCAGAAAATAAAGCGACAGATAAAATTATGAAAAAGTTAAAGAAAGTCAATATATCGGGTACTACTCCATTAGAAGCGTTACAACTTTTATACGAGCTACAAAAAGAGCTAGAATAACCCAAAAGTAGGTGAATGAAATGGGACAAATCATTGTAATGGACGAATTGCTGTCCAACAAAATTGCAGCCGGTGAAGTGGTGGAAAGACCAGCTTCTGTTGTAAAAGAATTAGTTGAAAATGCCATAGATGCTGATAGTACTTCTATTGAAATTACGCTGGAAGAAGCAGGACTGTCTAAAATTCAAGTTACCGATAATGGTAAGGGGATGGACGCAGATGATGCGCTAAAATCATTTTCTAGACATGCGACCTCTAAAATAACTACAGAGCATGACCTTTTTAGAATCCGTTCATTAGGTTTTCGGGGAGAGGCACTTGCTAGTATAGCCTCTGTATCTAAGATTAGTTTATGGACATCAAATGGTGAAAATATTGGGTCAAAAGTAGAGTTAGAAGGTGGGAGGGTAATATCTAATACCCCAGGTCCGATTCGGAGAGGAACGGATATTGTTGTAAGTCAACTATTTTACAATACGCCAGCTCGTTTAAAATACTTGAAGACGATTCAAACGGAATTAGGTCATTCAATAGATTTGATAAATCGCTTAGCAATCAGTTATCCAGGGATTGCCTTTAAACTTACGCACAATCAACAAACCATTATGCAGACGAGTGGTAGAGGCGATTTAAAACAAGTTTTGGCTGCCATATACGGAATATCTAACGTGAAAAAAATGGTCGCTTTCGACAATGATTCATCGGATTTTCGTATTTCTGGTTTTGCGACATTGCCAGAAATAACGAGAGCATCTAAAAACTATATAACGGTTTTAGTGAACGGTCGTTGGGTAAAGCACTATGGTATAAATAATGCGATAGTAGATAGCTACCATACATTGTTGCCGATAGGTAGATATCCAATAGTAGTTCTAAATATTGAAATGGATCCAATTCTTACCGATGTCAATGTTCATCCAGCCAAGCATCAAATTCGACTAAGCAAAGAAAAAGAGCTAATGGAATTGGTTCGTATAACAATCCGTTCTATTATGCATCGAGTGCAGAAACCACCAGAAATTATAGAGAAGCCAGTTGAGAAAAAGCAACCAAGTGTACAATTCAATTTCTTTAAACAGACGTATGAGCCAGTTCAAAAGGATCCAATAACACCTGCCAATGATGGAGTGTATTTTGACCAGGCTCACAGTTCACCTGAAAAACAGACAAGTATCATATATGAAGAAGTAGATCCGCTTACAGACTTCGAAGTCCAACCAGTTGAAAATATCGAAGAGAAGAAGCCATTTCCTGATTTACATGTAGTAGGTCAAATCCATGGAACATACATTGTTGCCCAAAGTGATGATGGTTTTTACTTAATAGATCAACATGCTGCACAAGAACGGGTTAAATATGAGTTTTACAAGGAGAAGATAGGGGAAGTAAATGCAGATGAGCGACAATCGCTGTTGCTGCCGCTAACTTTTCACTATTCTTTGGACGAGGCATACCGTATTAAAGAGTCTTTGGATGAATTAATAAATGTAGGGATATTTTTAGAGGAGTTTGGTTCTTCAAGCTTTGTCGTAAGAGATTATCCTACATGGTTCCCTAAGGGTCAAGAAACAAAGATTATTGAAGGTCTAATCGAACAAGTATTGAATAACCGTAAAACAGATATAAAAAAACTGCGAGAAGATGCAGCAATTATGATGAGCTGTAAGCTTTCTATCAAAGCAAATCATTATTTAACGATGAGGGATATGGAGCAGTTGCTTGAAAGCTTAAAAAATGCAAAGCATCCATTGACTTGTCCACATGGTAGACCAGTTATCATACATTTTTCTACTTATGAAGTGGAGAAAATGTTCAAACGAGTTATGTAGGAGGAAGCCAAAATGGGAAAATATATATTATCGATCGATCAAGGAACGACAAGCTCTAGAGCAATACTATTTGATGAGCTCGGCAATATTGTTCACTCTGCTCAACGAGAATTTAAACAATATTTTCCTAAATCTGGTTGGGTTGAGCATGACGCAAAAGAAATCTGGGGATCTGTATTATCCGTATTAGCTGCTGTTCTAACGGAAAGTGGTAGCCAACCAGAGGACGTTCATGCTATTGGAATTACAAACCAACGGGAGACGACCGTTGTATGGAACAAACACACGGGAAGACCAGTATACAACGCGATTGTTTGGCAATCGAGACAAACACAATCCATCATTGAAGAATTGAAGAAGGCTAATTTAGAAACGTTTTTCCAAGAGAAGACGGGCTTGAAATTGGACCCGTATTTTTCTGCAACAAAGGTAAAATGGATTCTGGATAATGTGGATGGTGCGAGAGAACAAGCAGAAGCGGGTGAATTACTTTTTGGAACGATAGATACATGGCTAATTTGGAAGCTCTCTAATGGAAAAGCCCATGTTACGGACTACTCTAATGCTTCCAGAACAATGCTCTATAATATATATGATCAGCAATGGGATGTAGAGATTTGCGAGAAGCTTGCTATACCTATGGAAATGCTTCCAAAGGTTGCCTCATCATCTGAGGTATATGCACAGACAGATCCTTCTGTTTTCTTCGGTAAAGAAATAGATATAGCAGGAGCTGCTGGAGATCAACAGGCTGCGCTTTTTGGGCAATGCTGTTTTGACAAAGGCATGGCGAAAAACACATATGGCACTGGCTGCTTTATGCTTTTAAATACGGGCGAAGAAGCAGTTGCCTCTCCGTCTGGTTTATTGACAACTATTGCGTGGGGGATTAATGGAAAAGTAACCTACGCGTTAGAAGGTAGTGTATTTGTTGCTGGCTCTGCAATTCAGTGGCTTCGAGATGGGCTTCGCATGATAAAAAGTGCACCTGAATCTGAAGTTTATGCAAAAAAAGTTGGATCCACAGACGGGGTCTATTTTGTTCCCGCATTTGTAGGATTAGGAACGCCTTATTGGGATTCTGAAGCGAGAGGCTCTATTTTCGGATTAACTAGGGGAACAACTAAAGAGCATTTCATCCGTGCAACGATAGAATCCCTCGCTTATCAAACAAAAGATGTTCTTGATACGATGGAAAAAGATTCTGGAGTAGATGTAGAGACATTGCGAGTTGATGGTGGAGCAGTAAGCAATGAGTTTCTTATGCAGTTCCAGAGTGATATGTTAAATTTGCCTGTTGAACTTGCCAAGCTTAATGAAACCACGGCATTAGGAGCGGCTTTCCTAGCGGGTCTAGCTACAGGCTTCTGGAAAGATGAACAAGAGCTTACTAACTTGCGAGAAAGTCAAAAGCAGTACAAGCCAAAAATGGAAACGAAGAAAAGAGATCATCTATATAGAGGTTGGACAAAAGCAGTTGAGGCAACACGTATTTTCAAACTTTCAGATGAAGAGGTGGAATGATTGAAGTCTTCTGTAGAACGCGAGCAAATAGTGAATACTTTAAATTATTATGAGTTTGACTTATTGGTGATAGGTGGAGGTATAACCGGGGCGGGTATTGCGCTAGATGCCGTTACTCGAGGCATGTCTGTTGCGTTAGTAGAGATGCAGGATTTTGCTGCGGGAACTTCTAGTCGGTCAACAAAACTTGTGCATGGTGGTTTACGATATTTAAAGCAATTAGAAGTGAAAATGGTTGCGGATGTAGGCAAAGAAAGAGAAATAGTGTATGAAAATGCAGTTCATGTGACGGAGCCTATATGGATGCTACTGCCCTTTCATAAAAAAGGAACATTTGGTCCTCTCACTACATCAGCTGGGTTGAAAATGTATGATTATTTAGCTGGTGTCAAAAAAGATGAGAGAAGATTAATGCTTTCTGACCATGAAGCTCTGGAAAAAGAACCCCTCCTAAAAAGTAAAGGTTTACTTGGTGGAGGTTATTATGTTGAATATCGTACGGACGATGCTCGACTAACCATTGAGGTCATGAAAAAAGCAATGGAAAAAGGGGCAGTGTGCTTAAACTATGCTAAAGCTCGTTCCTTTATTTATGATGACTATAACCAGGTAATTGGAGCGGAAATTGTAGATACAGTAAGCAATAAAAGAATTTCGATTCATGCAAAAAAAATAGTAAATGCTACTGGTCCTTGGGTAGATGGAGTTCGTGCTTTAGATGCTATTGAAAATAACAAAAAACTGAAGCTCACAAAAGGTGTTCATGTGGTTATCGATCAATCTGTTTTCCCTCTTAAACAAGCTGTCTATTTTGATACTCCTGATAAACGAATGGTTTTTGCTATCCCAAGAGATGGAAAAACATATGTAGGGACTACGGATACATTCTTTGAAGGTGATATTCGACATCCTGTAGCAACGCCGGAAGATGTCGATTATCTAATTGAAGCCATTCATGCAATGTTTCCATTAGTTCACGTTACAGCAAATCAAGTGGAGTCTACTTGGGCAGGGGTTCGTCCATTAATATATGAGGATGGAAAGGATCCATCTGAAATTTCTCGAAAAGATGAGATTTGGCAATCGGAGGCAGGCTTATTTACAATAGCTGGAGGTAAACTAACAGGATATCGGAAAATGGCAGAAACAATTGTCGATAAAATATCCAAACAATTAGGAAATGAAAAATATGGTCCATGTGTTACTAAACGCTTAGCGTTATCCGGTGGGGATATTGGTGGCTCTGAGCAATGGGAAGCCTTTCTTACTCAGAAGGAAGAAATGGCTCCAGCTTATGGTCTATCTCGTATAGAAGGTAGAAAATTGGCTAAAATGTATGGGACGAATGTCGATAAAGTATTTCAGAATGCACAAATTCTTTCTACTATCCCTTCAACTTTGCCTTTATCGCTTATCGCTCAAATCTATTACGCGGTGCATGAAGAAATGGCATATTCTCCTGTCGACTTTTTAGTAAGAAGAACAGGTATGCTCTATTTTGATATACAGCATTTTAAAGAGTATAAAGAAGAAGTAGTAAAAGTGATGGAGCAATTATTGCATTACTCTAAAGAAGAAACGACTGCGTTTAATAAACAACTAGAAATACTTTATACCGAAGCTACATTAAAAGAAAGCAGGGATTAAGCTGAAAACTATCTTAGAAGGCAAAATGTCAGATAATCATCTTATTCATATTGTGAAGTTTTCCCCTGATACACCCCCAATAGCTCATATCCATCTTCTACATGGAATGGTAGAGCATATCGGTCGTTATGATGAATTCGCAACATTTTTAATGAGTAAAGGTTTTGTCGTTACTGGTCATGATCATCGTGGTCATGGCATAACTGCTGAAAAAAACGGTGAATTTGGTTATTTTGCAGATAAGTTAGGATTCGAGCGTGTAACAGAAGATGTTCGGGAAGTGTTATTGCATGTGCGAGAGGATCTGGGTGATATGCCGCTCATTCTATTTGGCCATAGTATGGGGTCGTTTGTAGCTCGTAGATATATGCAAAAGTATAGCGACTCATTAACTAAAGTGGTCCTTTCAGGTACTACTTTTAGTCCTGGAGTTATGGGTGAAATCGGTAAAGTGGTCGCTCAGCTTGTATCCGCTGCTAAAAGTCCAAAATCTGAAGGGACTTTGATAAATGGTTTGGCATTCGGAGGATTTAATAAACAAATTCAAGATACGAAGACACCATTTGACTGGCTTACAACTGATGAAACAGAAGTACAAAAATATATAGAAGATCCGTTATGTGGTTTCATACCATCGAACCGATTTTATATAGACCTATTTGATGGGTTAAGAATAATCCACGATGACAAAAAAAATAATCATATAAAAAAAGATTTACCTGTTTTAATTATTAGTGGTATCAAGGACCCTGTTGGTAAGGATGGCAAGGATTTATTTAAAGTCGCAAATGGCTATAAAAAAGTCGGAATGTCTAAAGTTACTGTCCATTTGGTAGAGGATGCAAGGCATGAAATACTAAAAGAGGTAAACAAACTTCAAACATATGAAATAATTGTAAATTGGATGTTGGAATAATGCTAAATAGAACAAACGTAATTGCTATAGTCGGGCCAACTGCTGTTGGGAAAACAGCTTTAAGTATTGAATTGGCTAAAGCATTTAATGGAGAAATTATTAATGGCGACTCCATGCAGGTGTACCGTGAGCTTGATATTGGAACTGCAAAAGTTACAAAAGAAGAAATGGAGGGAATTCCTCATCATCTTCTAGATATTAAAAGTCCAGAAGAGAGTTTCTCTGTAGCGGAGTACCAAAGCCTCGTCCGAGGAAAAATTGAAGAAATTACAGCAAGAGGTAAACTTCCGATAATAGTAGGAGGAACTGGTCTATATATTCAGTCGGTTCTGTTTGACTTTAGATTTACGGAACAACCGAATCGCGATGAAAACAGACTCGCCGAATTAGAAAAAATGTCTCCTGTTGATCTATTTGACCTTTTGCATTCTCTCGATCCAGAAGCAGCAATGGAAATACATCCGAATAACGTCCAACGGGTAATTCGGGCAATTGAACGAGTAGAGCTTACAGGGAAACAAAAGAATGCTATAGAGCAAAACCAAGGCCATGAGAAAGTATATCATCATTATATTATTGGCCTAACCATAGATCGGGAGCAATTATATAATCGTATCAATCAGCGAGTAGATATAATGTTGGAAAATGGCCTTCTAGAAGAAGTGAAAATGCTCCATAGTAAAGGGATTAGAGATGTGCAATCCATCCAGGCAATTGGCTATAAAGAAATATATGCTTATTTGGACGGAGATGTTTCCTTCGATGATGCAATAGAACAATTAAAGCAAAACTCGAGAAGGTATGCAAAAAGGCAACTAACCTATTTCCGAAACAAAATGGCTATTAATTGGTTTAATCCTTTCACGGATGCAAAAAAAATATCGAAAGAAATTAATGAGTTTATGCAGGAAAAAGAATAAAAAAAGCGAATATTAACATAGTAGTGTGTTTAAACATGCAAATTGTATAATGGGGGTATTGGGATGAAACCTACAAATATTCAGGATTTATATTTAAATCAACTTAGAAAAAACGACATTTTTGTAACAGTATTTTTGTTAAATGGTTTCCAACTAAAAGGGTTAGTTAAGTCATACGATAATTTCACTGTCCTGTTTGAATCAGATGGAAAGCAACAGTTAATCTACAAACATGCAATTTCCACATTTGCTCCTTCAAAACCAGTTAAACTGACAGAAGAATAATATGGATTGTTTGACAGATAGCTATGCTCCCATTATGATTTTATAGAAGAAATCACAGAAGCGGAGAGTTTAAAATGAATGTTATTACAACAGAACAACTTTTAGAAAAATTAGATGCTGGTGAGCAAATCAGTGTCATAGATGTACGTGAAAGTGATGAAGTGGCAACTGGGATTATTCCTGGAGCTAAACATATCGCTTTAGGTCAAATCGAAAACAGCATGGATCAACTCGACAAATCAGTTCCTCATTACATAGTTTGTAAAGCAGGTGGCCGTAGTGCAATGGCCTGTGAGATTTTAGAGGAAAACGGATATGAGGTTACGAACATTGCTGGTGGTATGATGGACTGGGACGGCGAGTTACAGTTCTAACTTAACTTATCAAATTACAGTGGTCTTTATCGATAGAGCTCGATAAAGTCTGGGCTCAAATAGGCCAAGGTATATTTGATAATAACTAAGGGCTAATTTCATTTATGAGATTAGTCTTTTCTATTTGTAATATAAATATTAGGAGAATATAACATGACATTTACAACAACTTTATCGAAGGAAATATTAGAGCTTGCTGAGAAGGTAGAATCCAAAGTAGCGCCATATCAAAAGCTTGTAGAAAAAACTGCCTTTTTAAATCAACAAAAAGTAATTCAAGCCTTTAAGACACATGGTGTTAGTGATCATCATTTTCACCCATCCTTTGGATATGGCTATGATGATGAGGGACGAGATACATTAGAAAAAGTGTATGCAACGACATTTGGTTCAGAGGCTGCGCTTGTTCGCCCTCAAATTATTTCAGGTACACATGCTATTTCTATTAGTTTGTTCGGCGTCTTAAGACCACAGGACGAATTGCTATATATAACCGGTAAACCTTACGACACGTTACAATCGATCGTAAGTGGTGGAGAAGAGGATACAGGGTCTTTAGCTGACTTTGGTATATCGTATAATCATATAGATTTACTGGAAACTGGGGACATCAATTGGGATGCTGTAAAAAATGCTGTAAAAAGCAATACTAAGGTAATTGCTATTCAACGTTCGAAGGGCTATGCGGTACGTCCTTCGTTTACAATAGATCAGATTAAGCAAATGGTTATCGAAATTAGAAGTATAAAAGAGGATGCAGTAATTTTCGTAGACAATTGTTATGGAGAATTTGTAGAAGAGTTGGAACCTACCGATGTAGGGGCAGATCTAATGGCGGGCTCTCTGATTAAAAACCCAGGTGGTGGGCTAGCGAAAATTGGTGGCTATATAGCGGGTAAAGAAGAATTTGTCACTAAATGTGCATACCGTATGACTTCTCCTGGTATAGGAGCGGAAGCAGGCGCTTCTTTACATGCGCTAATGGATATGTATCAAGGATTCTTCCTTGCCCCACATGTCGTATCTCAGGCAGTCAAAGGAGCTATCTTCACTTCAGCTCTTTTAGAGGAGGTAGGAATGAACACGGAACCCCATTTTGCAGAGCCGCGCACCGATTTAATACAATCGGTCTCTTTTCAAAATGCTGAACAAATGATTCAATTTTGCAAAGCAATACAAATGCATTCTCCGGTAAATGCTCAATTTATGCCTGAACCGGCTTATATGCCTGGTTATGCAGATGATGTCATAATGGCGGCAGGTACATTTGTACAAGGTTCTAGTATGGAGTTAACAGCTGATGGACCGATTCGTCCTCCTTATACAGCGTTTATCCAAGGTGGATTAACATATGAACATGTGAAATATGCTATTTTAGGGGCCGTACAAACGTTAAACAGATAGTAAAGTGAAGCCATTTCCGATTAAAAGGGAGTGGTTTTAATTTTCTGAAAAATAATTGTTAGTTTTCCTGACATGATGTTGACATGTTAGCTAACATAACATATAATAATCTTATAACCTACTAGGAGGTGCAGTGATGGAAAAGGAATGGAGACGCTCGATGCCATTACTTTCGATGAATATTGTTATGCAGCTGACTGGTTTGACTGCTAGACAAATTCGTTACTATGAAGAGCAAGAACTGGTTCACCCTGCACGGACGGAAGGTAAACAACGCATGTTTTCATTGGATGATATAGATATACTTTTGGAGATTAAGGATCTACTAAAAACAGGAGTTAATATCGCTGGGATTAAACAAATCTTTGAAATGAAGAATAGTCCAATTACTACGAAAGATGTTCGACAAGTGATTTCGGACAGAGAACTACGTGCGATTGTAAAAGAAGAAATGCATTTAGCTCAAAGGCAACAAAGAGCTTCTTTACGACAAGGGGACCTATCTCGATTTTTCAGATAATCGAGGTTCATATATAACTTAAATAGGAGAGTGAAATAATGAGCAAGTATACAAAAGAGGATATTAAAAAGTTCGTTCAAGAACATGAGGTGAATTTTATTCGTCTTCAGTTTACAGACATACTAGGTACGATTAAAAACGTAGAAATTCCAGTGGGTCAGCTCGATAAAGCTCTTGACAATAAAATGATGTTCGACGGATCTTCTATTGAAGGATTTGTACGAATTGAAGAATCAGATATGTACTTAGTACCAGATTTAGATACATGGGTAGTATTCCCGTGGATTACGGGCAAAGGGAAAGTAGCTCGTTTAATCTGTGATGTAAATAAAGCAGACGGAACTCCATTTGCAGGAGATCCCCGTAATAATTTAAAACGTGTCTTGAAGGAAATGGAAGAGTTAGGATTTACAAGCTTTAACTTAGGACCTGAACCTGAATTTTTCCTATTCAAATTAGATGCGGCGGGAGAGCCAACACTTGAACTGAATGACCATGGTGGTTACTTTGACTTAGCACCTATGGATTTAGGTGAAAACTGTCGCCGTGATATCGTTTTAGAACTTGAGGAAATGGGCTTTGAAATTGAAGCATCTCATCATGAGGTTGCTCCAGGTCAACATGAAATTGACTTTAAGTATGCTGATGCAGTGACAGCATGTGATAATATTCAAACGTTCAAACTGGTTGTTAAAACAATTGCACGTAAACACGGATTGCATGCGACATTCATGCCAAAACCACTATTTGGTGTAAATGGTTCAGGAATGCACTTTAACGTATCTCTATTTAAAGGGAAAAACAATGCATTCTATGATGAATCAGCTGAAATTGGCTTAAGTGAAACAGCTATGCAATTTATGGCTGGAGTACTGAAGCATGTACAAAGCTTTACAGCGATTACAAACCCGTTAGTTAACTCGTATAAACGTCTCGTTCCTGGATACGAAGCACCTTGTTATGTAGCTTGGTCAGGACAAAATAGAAGTCCTTTAATCCGAATTCCTTCTTCAAGAGGTGTAAGTACACGTATTGAAGTTCGTTCAGTAGATCCTGCAGCAAATCCATATCTTGCAATGGCAGTAATTCTACAAGCAGGATTAGATGGTATCAAAAATAAACTAACTCCTCCACCAGCAGTAGACCGTAATATTTACGTGATGACAGAAGAGGAACGTATTGAAAATGGTATTCATAATCTACCTCCAACTTTACATGCTGCTGTACAAGAATTAGGTAAGAATGAAATTATTCGCGGAGCCCTTGGTGAGCATATCTACGCTAACTTTGTAGAAGCGAAAGAAATCGAATGGGATATGTTCCGTACAACTGTACACCCATGGGAACGTGAGCAATACTTGAAAATGTATTAATAGTAAAAGCGTTGGGGCACTAAGCTTCCAACGCTTTTTTATTGTTTCTTTATATAATTGTTGGGCACATATAATGTTTTGCCCAATTTTTGCCCAATTATTTTTCACGAGATTTCATAAAGTCATCAAATTTATCCATTGATTTTTGTTCGAAGTTTTCAGAAATATGAGCGTATATATCAGCCGTGGCTCAAAGGGAAGTGGATAGAGCTTTATCAGTTGGAAGAGGAAAAGCAAAAGACTAAAAAGAATCAGTATCGTATGAATTTTTCTCGGAAGAAAATCACGCACCAAGTAATAGATCGTAGACCAAAACAAATGATTCGCAAGATTATTTAATGAGGAGTGAAGGGAATGAGAACGATTCAAAGTGAGCTTACTGAAATAGGATTTGCAAAGCCATCAAAGGACAATTGTCCATTTACCCACACTAAAGTCAAAGAAAAATTATCAAATAAAGATTTGAAAAATCTTATGGGTTGTAATCGTGGTACTTATACAAGATGCAAAGGTGGAGCCTTTTGACAAAGATAAAAGAAGGGTGGTGCATTCGATTTGAGAGAATTATTAGTAGAATACAAACAAACTTTGAAAGAAACCCGTGCACTACGTACTCGTTTAGAAAAGAAAATAACGATTGCAAAACGGATAAAACATAAAAAGGCACTTCACATTTTAATTAGGCTGCAAGAAGACAAAAAGATTATAAACAGTTGGATTTCAAATCTACAATATTCAATCGAATGGATCACTATCGGTAAACGTCCAGGAGCTCGAAGAGAAATTAGCAGAAGAGCATCAGAAGAGAGAGAAGTTCCTTTTGAACCCTATTGGATTCAGTTAAGAAAAGATGAGTCTGAAAGTATCGATTCAATAGAAAGGCTATTTGATGAAGATGATAAGGAAAAAGAAATAATGAAAGAGACATCAGTAAAGGAAATTACTAAAATCCTGAACGCTAAACAAAAAGAAATATTGACACTAAAAGCAGATGGAGCAACACATAGTGAAATAGCTGAAAGTCTGAGAATCCCTAAAGGTACGGTAGATGTGACTATGAAAAGAATTAAAGAAAAGATAAAAGCGGAAGGATGGTTTATGCTATGAAATCTGTTGAACCTATACGTGATGAAATGTGGAGAGAATCCTTTATTGAATACTTTGAGAACACCAGTGATAGAAACTTAGTATTATTTTTAATTGGGATTTACACTGGTTTCCGTATTTCAGACATTACAAAATTAAGGGTTAAAGATGTCCAGGGAAAGATGCATTTAGACATAGTAGAAGGAAAAACAAAGAAACCAAGAAAAGTATTTATCCATAGAAATCTAAAGAGACCACTTGAACGATTGATTAAGAACAAAAATAAATATGATTATCTGTTTGAATCTAGACAAAAAACTCGCACTGGTAAGAATAAAGCCATTGAACGCAGCACAGTAGATAAGTTTTTAAAGAAGGCTGCGAAAGAAATTGGTTATACGGAACCAATAGCAACTCATTCGATGAGGAAGACGTTCGGCCATATGTATTATACAAAACATAAAGATCTTGCGGACTTGCAGGACCTGTTCAATCATTCTTCACCCAAAATAACATTGAGATACATAGGTATGCAACAAGCTAAGTTTGATGAAAACGTTGCTAACCTTTAGAGAGGCAAAGGGAATTATATCTCTTTGACTTTATTATTGGTGATGTTAAAGATAAAGGTTGATTTAAAATACACATATAAAATGAGCTTAGATTTGTTCTCCAAATGATGTCCTTTTTTACTAAAGCACACCGTTAGTTTAAGTGTAACATTTCACAATGCATATCTGAGATTAACTAATATATTGGACATAAAAAAAGACCATCGAAATGATGGCCATGTATAACTAAAACAGCAGTAGTAGTTTCTATGAGTTTTTAAAATATCCTTTATTATGAGAACACCCTTGTCCTTGACAATTTTATTTCAACTAGATAGTTGAAATAAAACAAAAGTATTCAGTTTTTATATTATCTAAGTTGATTTAGTGATTGTGGGTTGTTGTTCACTTAGGACGTCAATAAAATAATCCGATGCTATATATAAGTGATGTTCAAGATGAGAATCTTCAGGTAATGGCAAGGAAAGATCAATACTTTTATACCAGGATTTAAAACTTGAATTTTCTATTTTGTAAAAAGTGGGATCGTATGCGAACCTTGTCAATCCTGCGACTTCCCTTTCCTCTCGTAATTTACCAATTAGGATTTCAATATCATTTCTTGTTAATTCTTTCAGAATACGAAAATGACGAATGGCATAAAAATTAGTTTCATCTTGCATGTATGTGAATTTAAATTCCTGTCCACTGTTGAATGCCGAGAATGTTAATTCCAAATCTACTCCATCATAGTGCATAGATACTAAATTCATTGGTTCTTTAAAACGATCAAATGGATTATTCTCAAGTGGTTCCCAAATAATTAATTTTCCATTTTCCAAGATTATCTTCCCCCAATATAATTAACTGTCCATAAACCTTATTTTATATCCTGGGAAATTTATAGTCCATCTTTGTAGTCCATCTGTAAAAGAGCTACTTTGATAATAAAAAGCTACTCCGTCAGATCCATCTTTTCGCCATTGTAATGTTCCATTATTATTATAAACAGGATAAACTTCGCCTCTACCTCCAAGTTTAGTCATTTCAGTAAGACCTTTGTTATAATCCCCACTATTATGGTATTGTTTGGCACCACTAACTTTACCTACATAAGTTGAACGTGAAGCTAAGGCTCCCATATCACCTGCAAGTTCAGGCTTTTTGATTAATCCGTAAGGAACTAAGTCATCAGAAATTAAATCTTCATTCAATTCACTTACTTCTGTGTTAATAACCTCTTCGTAACTAAGGTTTTCTTGGGCAGAAGTGGTTGTCCCACTTAACAGTACCAGCATGAAAACAGTGCAACATAAAAATAAAAATTTTTTCATTGATTTCTCCCTCCTTTATTATAGCCATAATTATAGAAAAATTCAGTTTATTTTAAAATAGTATAAATTTACTATTTTCTATTTTGGGGAGTATCTACAAATCAATTTAATAATAACCTTACATAAGCCTATTCAATAATCTGCTTAGTTAGTTTAAGTGTAACATTTTACAAACTATTAACCTCACGAAAAATCAACCCTTACCTTTAACATATCTTTTTTATTTTTATAGAACAACCTACGTTTGTTAGTTCTAACAGATCTATTATCGTTTTACTTCCCTTCAATAAGAGTATTAACCGAACTGAAATGAAATTCCTTTTTAGTTTGTTGATTTATCAAGCTTTGAGCGTTTGAAAATGAGTTCAACTCCCTATCACTTGAAGGGAACTCAAAGGGTTAATGTAAGCGACTGCCCACTAATAGTGAAGAGCAATGATTAAAACATTGCATACTACATGTCATGTGCATCTCCTTTCATGACCCGTAAAACCTTTAATAATAAGGATTTATTGTTATTAATTGAGGTTGTATATGATATTCAAAAGGTGAATAAAAAAACACTAGGTTCTCCTGGGTTTTAAATTGACATACGGGTGCTTTCGAGCCCGAAAGTCGTCTAGTTACAAAACGAAAACGGTGATTTACGTTTTCGAAATAAAATATGAATATTTAAGAATTTGAAAGGGGTGAGAGTGCTTGACACGTAAAGGTTCAGAGGATTCTGCGTAGATTGTTAGTAGCAAAGAAATTTCGATAGTCTTGGGTGTTTCAGAGGCTCGAATCCGTCAATATACGAAAGAAAATGCAGTGGTTAGGGTATCGCATGGAAAGTATGATTTACCGAAATCTATTAAAGCATACATTGCTTATTTAGATAGCAAACGTACAGAAGTGGTTGATAAAACAGTAGAAGAAGCTTATTGGACAAGAGCAAGACGTGAAAAAACAGAGTTGCAGGTACAAGTTATGCGTGGCGATTTACACCGTTCCAAAGATGTTAAACGTGTAATGAATGAAATGCTAGGTCACTTTAGAGGAAAACTCTTAGCATTTCCATCCAAAATAGCATCTCGTGTAGCTGGTAAAACCTACTTAACTGAAATCAGGTATACACGAAGCAATGACCGAATTAGCCGAATATAACGCAAAAGACTTTTATTAAGAAGAAGTTTTTATTGAAGATGACGATGGATTGAATGAGTAAAGAATACCTAGCAACATTAAAGCTAATTCAAAACAGCATTAAAGAAAATTTGTCTCCTCCACCGGATTTAACAGTTTCGGAATGGGCCGACGAATTTCGTGTGTTACTCTCTGAAACTTCTGCTGAGCCTGGACAATGGGATACAAGTCGAGCTCCATATCAACGCGAAATTATGAATGCTATTACAGACCCACGCTATGAAGATATTGTAATTATGTCTTCAGCGCAAGTAGGGAAGTCAGAAATATTATTAAATGCCCTAGGCTATTTTATAGACATGGAACCATATCCAATAATGATGTTGCAACCAACTGAACAAGCTGCAAAGAACTTTTCAAAAGAACGTCTTGCACCTATGTTCAGAGCTTGCCCTTCATTACGAAATAAAGTCTCAAACTCAAAATCACGTGACGGTGAAAATACAATATTACAAAAATCATTTCCAGGGGGATTTATTGCTCTGGCAGGTGCAAATGCCCCTACTGGTTTAGCATCCCGTGCAATTCGTGTTTTATTAGCGGATGAGATTGATCGTTTTCCGGTGTCAGCTGGAGGAGAAGGTGATCCATTAACTTTAGAGGAAAAACGTACAACCACTTTCTACAATCGTAAAAAGGTAAAGGTATCTGCACCCACTGATAAAGGTGCATCCAGAATTGAAAAAGAGTTTGAATCGAGTACCAAGGTTTTATTAATTCTATTTTAATATAAAAAATATGAGGTTTTTCAAAAAAGAAAATATCCATTTGTGCATAAAATCTTGGCATTTCATGAAAAAATGTTATTTTAAGGATATACACAATATTTGGTATCTTCTTGTGTAAAATGAAGGGGGGTGAAATACATGAAAAATACATTTTAGTATTCTTGGCAGCATTATTACTTACCTTTAACATGGCTTCGTTTTTTTGGGCAAACACATCTAGCAGTAATGAAAGTTAAATATCTATTAGTCCAAAAGTAGTTCAACTGACAGATAAACAAGTTGAAGAATACCTACTTACTGGAGAATCGCAATAAGATGATGAACTACAGTGTGTACTAAAAAAATAGAAAAGAGTGAAGAAAATGAAGAAAGTTTTAACAGCAATTCTTTTATCTACATTATTTTTCTTTTCAGTGAATACTTTTGCTAGCGCAGAAAGTGAAAATCTTAAAGCGCAAGAAATGGTATACGGACTAGAAATGGATGAGAATCATGTCAAAGTATTAGGGCCTGTTTTTTCGGAGGATGAGTTAAAATCATTAACAGACAAAGGATTCACCCTAGATGTAATTACACTTTTGGTTTCTTCAGGTGAGAGTAAAGAAGATATCTTAAAAAGGGAATTTGTAAGCAATTCTACAAAGTATTACATAACTACTACTATAAATAACCCTTTTATCCAGAAAGATTATTTGAATATGAATTCTAAAGCTTCTCTTCCTGTTACTAGTGTTGAAGAAGTTAGTTATGAGGAATATTGGCAAAGGCTTAAAGAAGATGATGAAAGGCTAACGATATATAGTGACTCAGATAGTTCATCTACTTCATATAAAAAAATGACTGTTTCTGTATCTAAAAAAAGCACAGGTGTTTATACTGTTAATAATGTAGTTGATTGGTCTACAGGAGCTCTGAATACTAATGAAGATATCATCGGAATTGGTATAAATGGAAATACATCACCAGTAAGAGGTACGGAGTATGGTACTCAAGTAGTGCGATCTGCCGTTTCTCTAACTCATCTGCAAACCATAAACTATTCAAGTAGTAGTTCTAAATGGAATCGAAATGGGGATTACGGGCTAGCAGCAGATTTAGTAGATGGTGGGTTAGGGTGCGTTAGATGTCAGGTTCATAAAATTTCTATGAAGTATGATATTAAACCTAATGTTAGCAGCGTAAGTTTGATTGACGCATACGGTCATTACGCTCACCAAGAAAAAAGTGTTAGTATTTCACCATCATTCACAATTTCAAAGGGTGTCCTTGGTATATCTGTTTCTCAACAGAAATATTTTACTGAACACAGACCGCAACCTCACGCCCAGATGCCCAAATAATTAAATGAAAATATCATTATATAGGAGGGGAACGTTATAACGAATTATATATTACCACACCTATATTTATTTTTCGGAGTCATTCTATTTATCCTAGCCAACTATGTTATACCAACAGGAACAATCTATTGGGTTTCTACTTATGGATCTATACTTATCATTATTATTGGTTTGATTTGGATTTTCTTCTTATTATTTAAGAAAAAAATTAAATAAGCTGAACTGAGTCATAGCGTCGTTCTGACAAGAGCAAAGAAAAGAAAGGAGAATCCATTTGTTAATACATAATGGATTCTCCTTAAAATTTTAATGACCATTATTACTTTGATTATAGGTGGAAGATGATATAAAATCCATTTCTGTTTCTGATACCTTACATCATTTGCAATGTTATATAGTGAAAAATCCAGTTCCTTGTTCAACCAAACTTCTGCGTTAGTTTAAGTGTAACATTTCACAATCAAAACCACCGCACGAAATCAACCCCAGCCTTTTATAAATATAACTTGCCCAATACAAATTAATGAAGTTGCCCAATTTTCTCTTATATGTAGTGACTAATTATGACTTTTAATATTGTAATTTGGCTATTTAATAAGATTCATGACTTTTAAAAACATATGAAAATAGGTAGGTATAGAATCCGTACAACTGTACACCCATGGGAACGTGAGCAATATCTGAAAATGTATTAATAGTAAATGCGTTGGGGCACTATGCTCCCAACGCTTTTTTATTTGTTATAGGTTCGTGGTAAGTATTTTAAATAATATCACATTTCTAGCATGAAATTATTCAATTTCTTTCATGTACTCATCAAATTTATCTATAGAACGTGCAGCAATCTTCTTGGAAACATGTGCATATTCGTCCGATGTATTTTGCATAGAACCGTGGCCCAGTTGTTCCTGTACAAACTTCATATCAGTACCAGCTTCCAATAACAAAACAGCATGTGTGTGTCTAGAGAGATATTCCCAATTTCCTCTAAGCATTCTTTAAAAGCATTAAAAGGGTAGAATTAGGTAAAGGTGTACCATTATCACGACACAAAACAAGATTCAAAACGTGACTAACTAGTGCTTTACTTCAAGAAAAAAGAGTTGCCTATGCAACTCAATTTACTTTAAATATAGCCTACTTTTTAATTTAGTTAATGAACGATGTATTAGATATCATTTATTCAAAACCATTTTGGGGATAGCGCTGGAGATGCACATAAATACTAAAGTATTATTGCATCTCCGGTTTCTATATTTTACAAACAAGCCTCTAAAGCAATTTTCATCATATTATTTAATGATGTTTGCCTTTCTTCAGCACTAATTTCCTCGTGGGTTACTAAAGAATCTGAGATAGTTAGTATACTCGCTGCTTTTTTCCCTAATATTCGTGCGTTATGGAATAATGCATAGCTTTCCATTTCTGTACAAATACAATTATGGTCATTATAAAAATCAACATGATTTGGAACATTATCTTCATGATAAAATACATCACTTGAATGTACTCTACCTTTAACAATAGGAGTGTGGATGCGATTTGCAGCATCTTCAATTTTCTTCGTTAATAACTCGTTAGGAAGTTGGATATCATTTTCTACCCCAGCTTGAACCTTTGCAAATGTTGATTCACTCCATGCACTATCTACAAGAACAATATCATGAATGTTAAGTTCATCTGTATAAGCACCTGCACTACCTACTCGAATAATATTTTCTACATCATAGAACTTAAATAACTCGTAAGAATAAATACCTATACTTGCCATTCCCATCCCAGATCCCATTACGGATATTTGTTTTCCTTTATAACTTCCTGTATAACCAAACATGTTACGTACACTATTAAACTGAACTGGATTTTCTAAATATGTTTCTGCAATATATTTCGCACGCAAAGGATCTCCTGGCATTAAAACTGTTTTTGCAATATCTTCAAATTTTGCAGTATTATGTGCTGTTGTCATGTGATATCTCTCTCCATTTCGTATTTAAGACAGACCACTTAAAATCAGTTGCCTGTATAGTGGTCTAACTTACATTATATTGTCGAGTAATTGTCACGGTCAAGGTTATATGATTAATGTCCGGCGAAACAAGCCGAAAAGGGGTGAGAGGGGATACCCGAAAGAGTTGGTCTAAGTAAGGTCGATGGAAATTATAGATCAACAATCATGGTCACTCCATCTGAAATTATATAAATTGTAAATTCTTAAAAAGTGTCTGTTTATTTTTTCTATGGTACTATCAAAATAGTAATATTTTGAGTGCTATAATCGTGAATTTATGACGAAAGTAGGAAATCAATTGGACAGAAATCAAAAGTTGTATGATTTTCTTAAAAGTAAAACATGGCAATTAACTGAAAGATGGTATGAGAGTCTAAAGAAAGATCAAAATGGAATTTATGGTACTTCTAATCTAGAAGAGATACAATTGCTTAAACAACAGAACCATCTATTCCATGAAAAATTCGTTGAAATGTTTAATAAATCAGATGAAGTATGTGAAAAAAGTTTTGATGATTTTATTACAATGGTTGTTAATGATGAAGGTCACCAACATACTCCGCTTACAGAAATAATAGGGGAATTTTTTAGGCAACAAGAACTTTACTTGGAATTGCTCGAAGAATTTATGGATCAGTATCCTAATGAACTTTCAAGCAAACAAATAATAGCGTATACAAACGCTATATTGACTACAATCAATAACGTTGTACTCAAATTTACTAATGAATTTATTGAACAATCCAAAATAAGATTAAAATCCCAACAAGAGATGATTATTGAACTAAGTGCCCCGGTAATTAAATTAGATAGCACCATAGCTTTGTTACCACTAGTTGGAGAAATTGACACAAACAGAGCCAAAGTAATTTTAGAATCAACACTGCAACAATGTTCTAAATTGCAAATCAATCACTTATATATTGATTTGCTAGGGGTTCCTATTGTAGATACAATGGTTGCACATCAGCTTTTTCACATGATTAATGCGCTAAAATTAATTGGAGTGAGTACTTCATTATCAGGTGTGCGTCCAAGTATTGCACAAACAACCGTACAACTAGGGATTGATTTTAGAGATATAAAAACTTATTCAAGTATTGAACATGCTATGAGAAAACATAATAACAATTAATAAGGGGACGTTCCATTAGGAGCGTTCTTTTTAATTATCTATATATCTAAAGGGGATTGAGAGAAAATACCGCACAAATTGGTATCGGTTTAATAGTTAACAGCTCAGGTCTAATAGATTTAGCTGAATACAATAACTATGTGGATGCCTTTATTCTAGTTTTGATTACCAGTGGTGTAGTTGCGGATCCTACTACACAAGGATCTGAAGTAAACAAGCTTTAATTTATAACAAACCAAAAGAGAAATGAGGTGAGATTATGACTGTATTAGTAAAGACATTAATAAATCGTTCTGTTAATCGTATAGGAGCTGTTCATCCTTCTTTGAAGGAATATACAATTGAATTAATTAAGCGTTGTTACAATGAAGGTATTTACATGCAAATATCATCTGGATTCCGTTCGAATGAGGACCAAGCCTATATTTATGGACAAGGTAGACCGAATTATATTTGGAATGGTAGAGTATATGGTTCAAAAGGGAGTATCGTTTCTAATGCTCCACCAGGAACGTCCATCCACAATTATGGACTATCTATTGATTATTTCCTTGTATCAGATGATGGAAATCAATCATTGTGGACGGTCGATGATAAATGGAAACGTGTTGCAGCTATTGCTAAATCAATGGGTTTTGAATGGGGCGGAGATTGGAAGGGTTTTAAAGACTATCCTCATTTGCAGTACAACAAAGGCCTAACAATCGCTCAATTAAAGGCTGGACATCGACCTGTATTTCTACCACTTAAAGCAGCGGAAGATGTTGCTAATGATAAAATCATGTGGGGTAAAACGGAACTTAAACCAAGTCAGATTGGTAAGGTTACAATCTTGAAACGCATTAACCTATGGCAAGATGGCCCAGACGGTAAACTTCAAATGGTTCGTATTCTGAATCCTGGTGAAGAGTATCGAGTGTATCGATATCGTGACAATCATGGTGGCCAATATAATGTTGGTGGCGGTATGTGGGTTACTAAGATGCCAGAACATGTTAAATATGAAACACCATCTAAAGCATTGTTAGCAAAATTAAATAGTAAATAATTCGATTGCCCTGCTCATTAGAGTGGGGCTTTTATTATTTGCCTTCTCATGTAAAATATTAGTAACTGTAAGAGTTTTCTTATTGAACTAACGCGGCAGTTTAGTTGAATATGGATTTTATTCTGATTGTAGGAAAAGAACCTATAAGGTGGTTGATATAGTGCAAACAAATGCTTTATTTTATAAAATACAAAAGGGAACTGTAATAACTAAGGACTATGTAAATTGGTCGATTAACTTATTAGAAAACGATGTGTCATTACCATCTGTAAATATAATTTCTTCATTTTTAACTGGTGAAAGTATTTTCGAAGTGGAAGAGTATTTTAATAGAGCATTAAATGAGTTGGAAATACAGAAACCAACCTTCGAGATTTGTGCTAGAGCCTATATAGGTCATCTAGCAAATAAAATTATTAAAGAAAATAATCATTCATTTACATTTGATTTTGCTTATAAGATTTATCGAATTGTTGCTTCGGATTTAGATTATCCTGATGATTTGATGGAGTGGTATGAAATAAGTGAAATGATTGATGAACAACGTAATGGTGATATACCTTTAGAGTTTAATGAAAGCCAAGTAATATCAACGATTAAAAATGAGGCAAATATCTTTTTAGGGTTGAATGTCTAGTAATCCATCTTCAAGTAACGGGTGCTTTAGTTAAAAAAAACCATCAAAAAAAATGAACTGCCCCGTAAATGTTACACTTAAACTAACGAAGCAGTTGTGCGGCCGAGCCTAGGTCGTATCATATAGCGGGTGGGATTCCCGTCGAGAAAGAACTAGCCATTCACTCGTAGCGAGTCTTGGAGGGCTAATGGTAACATTAGCCTTTAAGCGTAGACAGTTAGGTGGCGGGCCGAAAGCCAAATGGTTGAAGGGATTGAGCTCCATAATGTTAGTAAATCGAGAGGGCTGATGCCTTAACTGCGGTAGAAAGCTACATTTTATTCTTCGATAAAGGCAAGAAGAATAAAACCTCTCTGGGGTCAGAGACCTTGGCACGTCACACATGGATATGATACGGCAACTCGGGAGACCCTACCGGTCTCTTCTAATAGAAGAGTATGGTGTACAAGTGATAATAAGCAAGGAAACCAAATGCCGTTGTAGGGAGTCGGATAGCAGCGTAGTACCAATGAAGTTGGGTAATGCCGATGGAGGAAAGGCTGCTACCAAGTTATCACCCTTACTAGGGACACATTTACTACACTCGGAGGTAGGAATATTAAATGGAAACAAAACTATTAAGGATAGCAGAATTAGCAAAATCTGATCCTAAAATGAAATTTACATCTATTGTCCATTTACTAAATAAGCAATCTCTAGTTCAGTGTCATCTTGAATTACCTAATAAGAAGGCTACTGGGATTAATGGCACAACTAAAGAGCAATACAGTGAAACACTAGAGGAAAATATAGAGGATTTAGTAAGTAGGCTTAAAAGTAAAAGTTATCATCCTGTTCCCGTAAGGAGAATGTATATTCCGAAGCTTAACTCCAACAAGAAAAGACCATTGGGGATACCGGAACATGAAGATAAGATTGTACAGAAAGGCATTACAAAAATACTAAATGCCATCTATGAAAATGATTTTCTAGATTGCTCTTTTGGGTTCCGCCCAAATCGTAACTGCCACGATGCTTTGAAAATATTAAATTATTACATGGAAAAGAAATCAGTAAATTATATAGTAGATGTAGATATCAAAGGGTTCTTTGACAACGTTGACCACATATGGATGATGGAGTTCTTAAAACTGCGAATTGCTGACCCTAACTTACTAAGAATAATTGGTAGGTTTCTTAAAGGTGGATACATGGAGGAAGGAAAGAAATACAAGACAGATAAAGGCACACCGCAAGGTGGAGTCATATCTCCGATACTTGCCAATCTATACCTCCATTATGTCCTGGACCTGTGGTTTGAGAAGGAAGTTAGAAAACAGTGTAAAGGAGAAGCATACATAGTTCGTTATGCAGATGACTTTGTTTGTTGCTTCCAATATAAGAGCGAAGCTCAGGAATTCTTTCAATCATTAAAGCTGAGATTACAGAAGTTTAACTTAGAAATAGCGGAGGATAAAACCAAAATTATCCCCTTCGGGAGATTTGCGGAGAAAGATGCAAAACTAAAGGGAAATGGAAAACCTGACACCTTTGATTTCCTAGGTTTTACACACTACTGTGGAAAGAGTAAATCTGGATACTTTCGTGTGAAACGGAAATCAAGCAGGAAAAAGCTACAAGGTAAACTTAAGGAATCGAAGGAATGGATAAAGAAGAACCGAAACAATGATATTCATATGATTATGGATAGATTTAAACGCTCGCTTGTAGGTTATTACAACTACTATTGCATCACAGATAACACTCCAAGTGTTCAACAATTTAAAGACAAAATCCAATACTTACTGTTTAAATGGCTCAACAGAAGAAGTCAAAGAAAATCCTTTACTTGGGATAAATTCAATCTCTTTCTTCATAAATATCCGTTACCTTCACCAAGAATAAAGGTGAATATATACGACTTAAGAAAAGAGATTAGCTATATTTTGTGAATGAAGACTTGGAGGAGCCGTGTGCGTGAATAGCGCAAGCACGGTTCTGTGAGGGGAGAAGAACACAATCTACCGCAAGGTAGAGAGGTTCTCTTCTACTCGACTAGTTGAAGAAGGAACTTCAAACATTCATGGAGAAGTAACAACTATAAGTGGTGGAATTAGTGAAAAATAGTCGTGAAAGTGGATTTTATTATTGGAAATTGAATTATAGAACGAAATTTGTTCAAACTTTGTGGATGATTCTTCTTGCTATATTTTTATCCTTTCAACTGCTATTAATGGATATCAATTCAAAGTTTAGCGTATTTTTGTTGGTACTTTTGATAGTTACTCTAGTAGTTCAATTAATTTATACGTATTTTAAGTGGAAAAGTGAAAGACAAACGGTAACTCTTAAAAACATGTGAATATGGGGGTGTTTCTGTATCTAAATAGAGACATCTAGGAGAGTTCAATATTCAATAAGATAAAATTATGGATATGTATAATTAATCTATATTTTCTTTTGGGGATAATGCTTGGTACGATAAAGATGAAAACGAAATCATATATCGTGATGCATTATTTATAGGAGGGGATGAAACAAATGCAGTATTCTATCAAACCAATTGCCTTTATAAATAATACTAGAAAAGATATTTTGGATGATAATTGGGGTTCAATCGTATCAACAATTGAACTTGCGGAAAATATAAATGAAGCTTCATTAAAAGGGATTAATGAATTCTCACATTTAGAAATCGTTTTTTTATTTAATAAAGTCTCAGATGATAAAATTCAGTATGAAGCAAGACACCCAAGAAACAATAAAGATTATCCAGAGGTTGGAATATTTGCTCAGAGAGGGAAAAATAGACCAAATAAATTAGGGGTAACTATTGTAGAACTTATTGAACAAAAACAGCGAATATTAATAGTTAAGGGATTAGATGCATTAGACGGAACTCCGATTATCGACATTAAGCCAGTAATGAAAGAATTTCTACCAAAAGATGAAGTAAGACAACCCGAATGGTCAATCTCTTTGATGAAAAATTATTGGAAGGATTAGAAGTAACTATTTCATAAAATCTGTAAAATAGAAATGAGGGGTTCCCTTGATTAAAATAATCGATATTAGTAATAGAAAAAACGCAGCAGATGTTTTAAACATTCAAATACCATCATATAAGATAGAGGCAGAAATTATTGGTTCATATGAAATACCACCATTAAAGGATACGGTTCATACTTTGCAACATTGCGGAGAGGCATTCTTTGGTTATTATGAAAATGAAATACTATGCGGAGTAATATCTATAAAAGTAGATGATGATGAAGTTGATATACATAGGTTAATCGTACATCCAAACCATTTTAGAAAAGGAATTGCGCAGTTGCTTTTAAATTTTATTGAAACTAAGTTCGAGGTTGAAACAATAAAAGTAGCAACTGGTTCTAAAAATAATCCTGCAGTTAGTTTTTATAAAAAGAATGGATTTCAAAATATTAAAGAGTTAATAGTAAATGAACAACTATCCTTAACCTTTTTTGAAAAGAAATTATAATTATCTTTTTGAAGTAACGGGTGCTTTACTTCAAGAAGGACCTACTTTTATTAGGGGAGATTTGTTAACAAGAATTACTTTATCAGAACTTAAAAAGTATAAAGGACGTTTGGAGAGAATCAACAGTTGATAGTTTGAATCCAAACACAGATTTAATTGCTTGGACTGATGTGGAAGAATCTCTTAAAATAATGCAACAAAAACTCTCAAGTCGAGAGGAACTGGAAGCGTATAGGAAAGTAGTTAATAACGTGATAGAGGGTGTAATGCATTCAATATTAGTTATGATTGATGGTGGCGATGAACTTGCTGATAAATTTTTAGTTGATTTAATTGATAGAGACACTAAAGAATCACTACAAGAAGATATTGCTTTGCACGAAGAATTTTATGGCTATTTACTTGATAAAGAAGAGGTGTAATGTAGTTTCCTTATTAAGATAATGGGTGCTTTAGTTAAATATTCGCTTTCCGAAATAACCTATATAAAATTACTGCGTATTTAAAGGTTAAAATGTTACCACGAACATATGCGAATTCTACCACGGATCTACCACGAAGCAGTTATACCTAGTTGTTTTTGATTATAGGACAACGTCTGAAAAGTCATATAAATAGCATTCGTTTCATGTTATTTCACCTAATGATCTGTAGGTATATTATCCGTACAACTGTACACCCATAGTAACGTGAGCAATACTTGAAAATGTATTAATCTAATAGTATAGGATTTTATAATGGGGTGAGTGATAAAGAGTTTCACTCAAATGTTCAACACCCCAATTTCACCCCTAAATTTAAAAACATCGTTCAGTCTTTTATTGACTTGATCGGTGTTTTTTTATTTATTTTGATCGATCTACAGAGTTAAAAGGCAATGAAGAGAGTTAATATTACTTTAAAAAAGGGCCTCAAACTAAAAAGGAGGAATGTGCGTAAGGAAACTCGAATAGATTGTTATATATATTTTTTGAAATTTTAGTTTTTTAAATTTGCACTAAATTGGTTAAAAGATATTATTGGGAGGCAAGATGTGTAATGCATAATAAGTTAAGTTATTCTAAAAAACACCCTATAATAAGTATCATACTTATTGAAGTCATTTTTTTACTAGTCGTTTTTATAGCAGGTGCAATCGCTACGATTAAACAATTAAGTTACAATACACCTATATTAATATCGTTCATACCAACAGCGCTATTTTTACTTTTTTATTTTTCATGGAAGAGAAAGTGGACTTATTATGGTTTTAAACGAGAAATGAAAAGAGCAAATTGGATACTGTATTTACCTCTACTGATTATTTTAATCGTATTATGCCTTCAAGGGTTTAGTTCCCAGCCGCTTGAAACGATTATTTTCTATGTTGGCTTTGCTATTTTAATCGGTTTTGTGGAAGAAAGTATTTACAGAGGAATAATGATAAAAATATTACTACCACGAGGTATTCTTCCAGCTATCCTGACTTCGAGCATATTATTCTCTGTCACACATATGCTTAACTTGTTATCTGGACAAAGTTTGGGGCAAACTGGACTACAATTGGCTTATTCTTTTCTAATTGGTATTGTACTAGCGCAATTATTTATTAAAACTGGCAACATTTTACCACTGATTCTGTTTCATAGCCTTCATAATCTAATTCAATTTTTAGGAAGCGGAGGATCTAGCGCAATTCTTGACACAATCGTGATTATTATATTAGGTGTCACTGCTATTTGGTTGTCATTATCTCTGAATAAAAAAAACAGATCGAAAACTTGATCTCATTAGTGAATGAATTATAAATAAAAAACAAACTAACCTTATTCTACGATTGAGGTGCTTTGAATTCTTCTATGATTCCACATAACGTAAAATTAACAAGTATCCTATCCGAATGACTGTACACGCAAGGGATCATGAGGATTACATTGAAAATGTATTCATAGTAAAAGCGTTGGAGCTATATGCTTCCAACGCTTTTTATGTATAATCCAATTGAGTTTCAGGTATCTCGACTTGTTTCTCACCTTTGGAAGCTCTGAATAAGCTATTTTATAAAATTTCATAGTGATACCAAAAACTAAATTGAATAGATTAGGTAGATTTAATATTGAAAATCAGAATCGACAATTAATAAGGCATCAGTTAAAAGATTAATATCTATGAGGATCTGTTCTTTAATATGTGTGAAGGGACATTTATAATAATCATCAATTAGATTATTTAATTCTTTATAAATTAATATCATAGTTAAATATACTCCCCTTTGAACTATATTACCTATTACTTATTATCTAACAAAACTAGTGTAAATGGAAGTGATTTGCATAAAATTTTAAGTGATAAAAATTACTCTACTAACAAACTGGAGAGTCACGGCGTTATTAATGCTTGACCCTCCATATGCATTTCTTATTAACAAAAAGAGTTTGTTCTTGAAAAACATAATTATCTTTTCGAGATAATGTGTAGTTTATAAACTAAACTGCCAATATGCTATGCACTGTAAGTTGTCCGAGATATCGACCGGGATTTGCGGAATATCCAGATACGGTTGGAGAAGTGACAGTAGTCTCAACTACAATTCGTCCAGAGTTGCCTAATAGGCCGATTGCTAGTAACGTATCCCCGGATGTAATTGCAACGTCCTGAGAGCTACCTGAGTTGTTACCTGAAAAAAGTGGAATAGTAGCAACTACGATTCCAAGAAGATTAACAACTTCTAGAGTTGCAGTTACAGAAGCCGTTTCGTTAGCTGCAAACGCAAAATAAGCGGAAAGAGGTAATGCTAGAGTGAGTAGTGGCAAAGTTCCAATATTAAAGATACTTTGAAATGTCACGGTTTGATTGGACTCTGTGTTAGGAGACCAAATATAAGCACTACTTCCATCTACTAAAGGTGAAACCATTGCTGGTAGAGTTGGTACAGCGGGTGTCGGAAGCGTTCCAGGTGGTGCAGCTGTATCTGCAATTACATTAGTATTTGCAGGGGTAGTAAACTCTTGAAGTACAAGAACCATATAATTCACCTCCTTATAATAGATTAGCCGTTTGGACGGCATAATATAATATATGTAATAGAAATTAGGAGGACTAGTCATTTTGATTGTCTCGTAAGAAAAAAGAATAAAATACTATTAATTTTGAAATCTAACATTACATGGCAAAACTATATAGTGTGTAACATTAATAAAAAAAGCACACTTCGTTAAAAAATAAGTGAGCTTTCTGTGTTTATATTTAACTTTCTTTTTTCTAAAATTCTTAATGCATCTTTCAACAGATTAATGTCAATCAAAATTTCTTTCTTCAAATAGTGGTTATTGCATCTATAATAATCATTAATAAGCTTTTTGAGTTCTTCTATAATTAGTTTCATAAATTATTGCCCCTTTATATAGTTATATAGGTCTACAGAAAATAATATTAATAATTTAACATATGCTTGATTATAAATATTAATACCCAAATTTACTCATTTCTAATCTTTTTACAATTTTTTAGGGAAATATGATGATTATTGACTATATGTTATTAATCATTCGAGCATTAACTAGTGAGAGGGATTGTTCTCTACTTATTAATAGGAGGGAGGTTATAAATTGTTTATTAGACCAAGCGAAGGAGAAATTACATCTCGTTTTGGAGAAATTCGAAAAAATAGTAATGTTAAAGTCCATAAAGGAGTTGACATTGGGAATGATGGTAGTCCGATTATAAGAGCATCTGCCAGTGGTAAAGTGACTAGAGCGAAAGTTATTGGAGGATATGGAAATACCATAACGATTGCACATACTTTAAACGGTAAAAAGTACGAAACCTTATATGCGCATCTAAAAACTATTTCTGTGAAAGTGGGACAAAGTATTAAACAAGGTCAACAAATAGGTATTAAAGGGAGTACAGGAAATAGCACAGGTATCCACTTACATTTTGAAATTCACATACCATCTTACGAGACAGGTCAGCCAAATGCGGTAAATCCTTTAAAGTATATAAGTGAAATAAATGTCACTGAAGTTCAGAAACTCTTAAATTCAGCAGGTTATAAATTGATAAATGACGGGATAGAGGGACCCTTAACTATTTCGGCTATTAAAGACTTTCAAAAGAAAAAGGGCTTAACAGTTGATGGGGTAGTCGGAACAAAGACTTTAGCTGCCCTCAAGAAGAAGAAGTAGTATTACTAGTTTACCAAAGCTACTAATTACTTATGTATAAAAATAAAACCCCTCAACCATTAAGGTAAAGGGGTTTTTCGATGATTTCAACGAAAATGTCCACTTTTCGTTGAAATATGATATCGGCTCTCTGTTATCTTACGTTTATTTGTCTATATTGTCAAGTTCGACAAAACTATTGAATATTACGGTAAACTCCAACTACTTTTCCAAGTATACTAACTGAATTTACAATGATAGGTTCCATGGAAGAATTTTCGGGTTGCAGACGGAAATAGGACTTTTCCTTGAAGAATCTTTTAACTGTTGCTTCATCTTCATCAGTCATTGCGACAACAATATCGCCATTATTGGCAGATTGCTGTTGTTTTACAACCACATAGTCACCATTTAATATTCCAGCCTCTATCATACTATTACCCATAATCTCTAACATAAATAAATTATCATCTGCAGTTCCAAATGTTTCTGGAAGTGGGAAGAATTCTTCTATATTTTCAATTGCTGTAATAGGGATACCAGCAGTAACTTTACCGATCAACGGTACATGAACCACATTGTGTTTTTCAGCAACGCTGCCCAAGCCATCCAGAATCTCAATAGCGCGTGGTTTTGTTGGATCTCTCCTAATTAAACCTTTACTTTCCAGTCGTGCTAAATGTCCATGAACAGTTGAACTAGATGCTAAGCCCACAGCTTCTCCAATTTCTCTAACGGATGGTGGATAACCTTTTTTACGAACTTCTTCTTTTATAAAAGCAAGTATATCTTCTTGTCTTTTAGATGCTTTTTTCATATGTTCACCTCTTTTTGAATAATTATCTCTATCCTTTTCTATCTTATTAATAGTATAACAGGGGAAGAACAGTAATGCAAACATAGGTTCTAATTATTGTTGACAAAAACAAACGTTCGCATTAATATTAAAATATACATTACGAACACACATTCTATTAGGGGGATTTTAAATGACCTGGATGAAAGAAAATTACTTTTTAACAATATTTGTAGCGTGCAGTATTGCATTTACAATGTTTATAATAATCTCGAATTCTTTTTCGACAGACGAGAGCCAACATATTAATATAGAACAAGGAGATTCTTTATGGGCTTTAGCACAAGAATATGGAACGAATGAAGATAAGCTAAAATGGATCGATAAAGTAATTGCGATGAATAATTTGCAAGACGGTCATATTAAAGCGGGGGAAGTTATTATTATTCCAGTCATTGAAAAAAGTTACCATTTCAATCATGATACGGAGATAGCGGGCGATACAAAGTGAAATCAGTTATATATTGTCGAGTGAGTACAGAAAAAGAGTCTCAAGAGACTTCATTAAAAAGGCAAGAGGAAGAATTGATAGAATTTGCAAAACTAAATAATTATGAAGTTGAAAAAGTATTTTCAGATCAGCATAGTGGATATGATATTGAACGCGAAGGCTTATTAGATTTACTTGACTATATTAAACAAAATGAAATTAAAGCGGTATTTGTACAAGATGAGACACGTATTGGCAGAGGAAACGGTAGAATGGCCGTTCTACATTTACTTCAAAAAATCAATACTTCGATTTATACGTTACAGGATAAAGGTGTCATTAATCTAAACGAAATGGATACTATGCTCTTGGAAATATTGGCGCTAGTGGAGGAGTATCAGCGGAAATTACACAACGCAAAAATTAAAAGAGGTATGAAAAAAGCAGTGTCTCAAGGATATAGACCGGAAAAAAACTTGAAAACAAGAGGTAATCCCGAAGGAAGAGAGAGAATAGACGTGCCATTAGAAGAAGTAGTTAGACTTCGTAATGCTGGTCTTACCTATGAAGAGATTTCGATGACCCTAAAAGGTTTGGGGTTTAATATTAGTAAAGCAACTGTCCATCGACGTTATATGGAGTACATAGAAACACACGGAGTGAAATGACTTGCACTCTGTGTGTTTTTTCCTTACCTTTATATAAGGATAAAGTGAAAGGGTGAAAAGAATTGTTAAGTAAAGAAAAATTAGCGAGAATTAGTGAGTTATCGAGAAAATCTAAAACTACAGGACTTTCCATGGAAGAAGCAAAAGAACAAAGCTCTTTACGTAAAGAATATTTGGAAACTTTTCGCTCTACTATGAGAGATACCATTGAAAGTGTAAAAGTAATTGACCCTGATGGAAATGATGTAACACCTTCAAAAGTTCAAGAAGCAAAGAAAGGAAAGTTTCTGAATTAAATTATCATTTCAAAACCATTGATAATACAGACATTCTTGTCTAAACTAGATATATAGCAAAAAATTTGTTTGAGAGGATGTCATTCATGTCATTACAATCCGATTTATTAGCAATTAATACTATTAGAACATTATCAATTGATGCAATTGATAAAGCAAATTCTGGTCACCCTGGTTTACCAATGGGGGCTGCTCCAATGGCATACACATTATGGACAAAGCATTTACGTCATAACCCAAGTAACCCAACGTGGTTCAACCGTGACCGCTTTGTGTTATCTGCTGGACATGGTTCTATGCTTTTATATAGCTTGCTTCATCTTGGTGGGTACGATTTACCAATGGAAGAAATTAAGAACTTCAGACAATGGGATTCTAAAACTCCCGGACATCCAGAGTTTGGTCACACTGCAGGAGTAGAAGCAACAACAGGACCACTTGGTCAAGGTATTGGTATGGCAGTCGGAATGGCAATGGCAGAAGCACATTTAGCTGCTACGTACAATAAAGACAACCATTCAATTATTGATCATTATACGTACGCATTATGTGGTGATGGTGATTTAATGGAAGGTGTGGCTGCAGAAGCAATTTCTTTAGCTGGACATCTTAAGTTGGATAAATTAATTGTATTATATGATAGTAATGATATTTCTTTAGACGGTGATTTACATAAATCATTCTCTGAAAATGTTGAAAAACGTTTTGACTCGTATGGTTGGAACTATATTCATGTAAAAGACGGAAATGACATTGAAGAAATTTCAAATGCCATTGAAAAAGCGAAGTCTCAAAATGACAAGCCAACGATTATTGAAGTTAAAACTGTTATTGGATTCGGTTCTCCTAATCGTTCTGGTAAATCCGATGCGCACGGTATGCCATTAGGAAAAGACGAAACTCTTTTAGCTAAAGCTGAATATAAATGGTTATTTGAAGAAGATTTCTATGTGCCAGAAGAAGTTTATGACACATTTAAACAAGCTTCAAACGTATTGGGTGTTGAAGAAGAATCTTCGTGGAATGAAAAAGTTAAGCAATATGAGTCGGAATTCCCTGAGTTAGCTGCAACATTAAAAACAGCAATTTCTGGTAAGTTACCGGAAAACTTTGCAGATGCACTTAAAACATACGAAGCAGGTACTTCTCATGCAACCCGTTCTGCTTCAGGTGAAGCGATTAATGCAATTGCCCAAAACTTACCTTCATTCTTTGGTGGTAGTGCTGATCTAGCCGGTTCAAACAAAACTACTATGAAGAATGTAGGAGATTTCTCAGCTGACGATTATGCAGGGAAAAACATTTGGTTTGGTGTGCGTGAATTTGCAATGGGAACTGCTTTAAATGGTATGGCTTTACACGGAGGACTAAATGTCTTTGGTGGTACATTCTTCGTATTTAGTGACTATGTTAGACCTGCAATTCGTTTATCTGCCTTGATGGGTCTTCCAGTAACATACGTATTTACGCATGATAGTATCGCAGTTGGGGAAGATGGACCAACTCATGAACCAGTTGAACATTTAGCTTCTTTACGAGCAATGCCAGGTTTATCGGTAATCCGCCCTGCAGATGCAAATGAAACAGCGGAAGCGTGGAAATTAGCAGTTTCATCTAAAAATAACCCAACAGTTTTAGTCCTTTCTAGACAAAACTTGCCAACACTAGATCATTCAGTAGAACTAGTAAGAGAAGGAGTTTCAAAAGGGGCTTATGTAGTAGCACCTAATGAAAAAGCAGAAGCAATAATACTTGCAACTGGTTCTGAGGTAAGTCTTGCAGTGGAAGCACAACAAGCACTTTCTAAAGAAGGTATTGAAGTATCAGTAGTTTCTATGCCATCATGGGATCTTTTTGAGAAACAAGATGCTGCTTATAAAAACTCTGTATTACCTTCTCATTTAACAAAACGTCTTGCAATTGAAATGGGTGCATCATTAGGATGGCATCGTTATGTTGGATTTGATGGAGACGTAATTGCTATTGATAAATTCGGTGCAAGTGCTCCAGGTGAAATCGTTATGAAAGAATATGGTTTCTCCGTGGAAAACGTAGTTTCGAAAATGAAAGCATTACTTCAAAAGTAAAAAGTTGTACGAGCAATTCGAATACTTTGTCATATAAGTATTCGAATTGCTTTTTTATTTCGAATTATATAGAATGCCAAAAGAATCTATAGTATAATTTCTAATGGTGTCTTGTACACGTAGATAAGTATGTAAAGGAGGAGAATATATGCAAACATGGATTTGGATCGTTATTATAATCGTTGCGTTAATTGCTGGTGCAGCATTAGGTTTCTTTGCAGCGCGTCAATATATGATGAAATACTTAAAAGAAAACCCACCTATTAATGAACAAATGCTTCGTATGATGATGACACAAATGGGTCGTAAGCCTTCAGAAAAACAAGTTAAACAAATGATGAATCAAATGAATAAAATGCAAAAATAATAAAAAGCACTCAGCTGAGTGCTTTTTATTTGTTTAGCAAATCGTTTTCTTGTAGGAAATCAGCCACCACTTGCTCATATTCCTTACTATTTTCATTGAAAGATTTAGCATGTTCGCCAATATCAAACATTTTCAAGGTTTTTGAGCCTTGTTTTTTTTCATATAACTCCTCGGTCATTTTAGGTAATATAAAATCATCCTGTAAACTATGAATAAATAAAACAGGTTTTTCTATTTTGTCAATAACATCAATTGGAGAGACGAGATTTAGCGTATATCCATCCCGCAACTTCAGAAACAAGTTAGCAAATCGAATGGCAAGACTTGATCTGAGAGGCGTGGACTGGGTCATTATATGATAAACTTGTTGCTCAAAATCCGAAAATGCACAATCGGAAATATAAAAATCAGCGTCATCTATAATAGAACCAGCATAGAGTAATGTTGTAGCAGCCCCCATAGATTCTCCGTGAATACCTAAAACAGCATCTTGACCAGCTCTTTCTCTTACAGCTTCTACTACAGATTGTAAATCTATTTTTTCATAAAACCCAAAACTTGTTGTTTTGCCACCAGAATCTCCATGTCTGCGGTGGTCATAAACAACACTATTGAAACCGAGTCGCTCGAACATACGTACAAAACGAAGTGAGTTAATCTTGTTTTCTGTAACCCCGTGGCAAATAACGACGTAATTATTTGTTTCTAGTGGTTCAACAAATATTGCTTTTAGGGAATACCCATTCTTAGATTCAATCCATTGCTCCGTTTTGTTTACAGCATTAAACCAAGCTTCATCTAATCGTTTTGATGTAATTTCACGATTCAAAATAAAATCATTTTCTTTCTTTTTCATATACATAAGTCTATTAGTTACAAAGAAACCAAAGAACGTAGCCATAGCTGTTAAAACACTAGTAAAAATACTCGTCCAAATAATTACACGTTTCTTCATCCGATCAACCCCTACTTACTTTTGAATAGTTTATACATTCCCGTATCTATCGGTCTGGACACATAAGGTTCAACTACTTCTACTGCTTTAAGTAATGAATTGAGATCTATATTCGTCCTTATACCCATTTGATGTAGCATATTCACAACATCCTCAGTTGCTACATTTCCTGTAGCCCCAGGTGCAAAAGGGCATCCTCCTAGTCCGCCGGCAGATGTGTCAAAGCGATCAATACCTGCTTGTAAGGTCGCTAAAATATTGGCGATACCCATTTTACGTGTGTCGTGAAAATGAGCGGTAATGAGCGTTGCAGGGAATTCCTTCTTGAGTGCAGTAAATAATTCATAGCTTTCTTGTGGATTAGCCATTCCGATTGTATCAGCGACACTAAGTTCGTTTACACCCCATGAAACGAATTCATTGCATAGTGCTAGTGTGTCCGAAGACTCCATTTTGCCCTCATATGGACAGTAAAAAGCAGTTGAAATACATGCACGCACGAAATGACCATCTTGTAGCAGTTTGCCCACAATAGGTCTTAGTTCATCCATACTTTCTTTTGTAGTTTTATTTATATTATTTTTATTAAAACTGTTAGAGACACCTACAAAAACAGCGAAATTTTGTGCTCCGGATTGTTTGGCTAATTCGACACCTTTATTATTTGGAGTAAGTACTAACTGTCTACCCATCTTTTTCACTTGATTCACTATGTCGTTTGCATCTTTCATTTGTGGTACCCATTTCGGTGATACGAAAGAAGTTATTTCCATTTCTTCAATTCCGGCTTGCTGAAGTTTTTCGATAAAAGATAATTTTATATCGGTTGGTACCTCATTTTTTTCATTTTGCAAACCGTCTCTAGGACCTACCTCGATAATTGTCACTTTATTTGGTAAACTAAACATAATCATCCCTCCCTCTTTATTGTAAAGAAAGGATGGTTAAACAAGCAAATTTAAATTGAACTTTGTAAAAATTTGTTTGATACAGGGGAAACAAGGAGGAAATCACATGACAAATGAAGTTGTGATCGTAAGTGCAGTTAGAACTGCAATTGGTTCGTTCCAAGGGGCTTTGAAAGATGTACCAGCTACTAAACTAGGTGCTATTGTTATTGAAAAAGCATTAGAAAAAGCGGGGGTTTCTAAAGAAATCGTGGATGAAGTAATTATGGGGAATGTCCTTCAAGCAGGTTTAGGACAGAACCCAGCAAGACAAGCCTCCATCCAAGCAGGGCTGCCACAGTCAGTTTCAGCTTTAACGATAAACAAGGTATGTGGTTCTGGTCTAAAAGCAATTCATCTTGCGACGCAAGCTATTATTGCGGGAGATGCAGACATTATTGTTGCAGGTGGAATGGAGAATATGAGTCAATCTCCATATTTACTAAAAAACGCAAGAGATGGCTTCCGTATGGGTGATCAGAAGGTAGTAGATAGCATGATTTCAGATGGTCTGTGGTGTGCATTTAATGATTATCATATGGGTGTGACTGCTGAAAATCTATGTGACCAATATAATATTACTAGAGAAGAGCAAGATAAATTTTCTGCACGTTCTCAAGAGAGAGCTGCACTGGCGATGGAAGAAGGTAAATTTGCAGATGAGATCGTGCCTGTAGAAATTCCTCAACGAAAAGGAGATCCGGTTGTCTTTTCGCAAGATGAGTATCCAAAAAAAGGTTCTACGGAAGAAAAACTAGCGGGTCTACGTCCAGCGTTTAAAAAAGATGGCTCTGTAACTGCTGGTAATGCTTCAGGTATTAATGATGGAGCAGCAGCGGTAGTAGTAATGTCCAAAGCTAAAGCAGATGAACTTGGCCTCAAACCACTTGCGACAATCGTTGCAAATGCATCGGCAGGAGTGGATCCAAGCGTCATGGGGATTGGACCGGTAGAAGCAGTTAAAAAAGCATTGAAAAAATCGCAATTATCATTAGCAGACATAGAGTTAATCGAAGCAAATGAAGCTTTTGCGGCACAATCGATTGCTGTTGATAGAGAGCTGTCGTTTAATCATGATATACTAAATGTAAATGGTGGAGCAATTGCATTAGGTCATCCTATTGGGGCAAGTGGTGCTCGTATTTTCGTTACTTTACTTCATGAAATGGAGAAGAGAGATGCAAAAACCGGTCTTGCTACACTTTGTATAGGTGGTGGCCAAGGGGTTGCGACTATAGTTAAACGCTCATAAAAAGAAGGTGAATCAATTGGCTAAGAAAAAACAAAGACAACAACAACAAGTAAAGCCTGCTAAGCAAGTAGAAGAAGGTAACTCGTTATCCGATCAGCTTTCTTCTGATATTTTAGCGAAACTAAAAGAAACGAAGAACCAATTAGTATCAGCTGAACAAGAAAAAGAAGAAGAAAGACAAGCACAGCTAGCTTTTGAAAAGAAAGAAAAAGAAAAAAATAAATCTTTTGAAGAACTGTTAGATGAATACGGCTTTGGTAATAGTTCAAAATTTTAAACAAGAAAACCTATTTGCTTCGGCGAATAGGTTTTTTGGTGGGAAAAATATCTTCTTCCAAAGTTATAAAAAAAGCCAGTCGTGAAGTAGATCACGGCTAGCCATCCTATAATAATATATTAAATTCGATGTTCTTTATAAATATCTTTCTTTGTTAACTCACTTGCTTTTTGTAATGTACTTTCTGGAACTTCCAAGTGGTATGACTGAAGAGATTCTAACAGTTGCTTCTCACTACTTGCGCCGAGAATCATGGAACCTGTTACATCTTTCTGTAAAACATAATGTTGAGCAATGGAACTTAAAGGAGCTTCCAAATCATTTAGTTCTTTTAGAGCCTCTAGTAATTCCTGGTGACTATAGCTTAAATAATCCTCAGTTTTAGATGCTCTAGATAAACCTTCCTTGGTTAATAGTCCTTTAGCTAGTGTTCCTCTACTAAAGAGCGTAGCCGAGTTATTTTCTAATAGGGAGAACCATTCTTCAGGTCTTCTATCTAGCAAACTATATTGCATCATTACAGAAACTGCATTACTTTTACTTAAAAAACGTTCTATGACATTTGGACGAATGGAGGAGATTCCATATTCACGGATAAGTCCTTCTTTTTGAAGTGACTCCATCGTGTCTATCACTTCGTCTACATTATCTTCCATCGTGCCTCCGTGCAACTGATATACATCTATATAATCAGTTTGGAGACGTTTGAGGGAAGCGTGTACGGCATCCGTTATCCATTCTTTTGATGGATCCCATGACCAACCATCTCCAGATTTGTTTAAACGATTTCCAACTTTCGTAGCTAATATTATATTTTGTCTTTTATCCTTAAGGGCATTACCGACAATTTTTTCATTTTCGCCTTTATCATATAGATCAGCTGTATCAAAATACGTTATATCGTTTTCCAAAGCTACTTGAATAATTTTATTGGCAACCGTTTGGTCTGTAGGAAGGGACATACAACCTAATCCGATTTCTGAAACGTATAGATCACTTTTACCTAATTGTCTTTTCTTCAAGTTTTATCACGTCCTTTTCTACATGGTACAATGTCAATTAGATAGATTCAACTAAAGTGAAATGATATATAGGAGAGGGAGATATGTTATGAAAAAATTTGAGGAAAAAACAATTCAATCTGAGCTTAAATTTAAAGGTAGAATCATTACTTTACAAGTAGACGAAGTAGAATTACCAAATGGTAAAACTAGTAATAGAGAGATTGTTAAGCACCCTGGTGCGGTAGCCGTGATAGCTGTGACAAAAGACAACAAAATAATTTTAGTAGAACAGTTTAGAAAGGCATTAGAACGATCCATTATCGAAATTCCTGCCGGGAAAATAGAAATTGGAGAAGCGCCTGAAATAACTGCATTGCGGGAATTGGAAGAAGAGACGGGCTATACGACTGACAATTTACAATACATTCAATCATTTTCCACATCACCAGGGTTTGCTGATGAGATTATCCATTTATACTTTGCAGATAATATTGTAAAGATGGAACAACCAGTTGGGTTAGATGAAGATGAGTTTGTAGAGTTATTACATGTTAGTCTTACCGAGATGGAAGAAATGGTGAAGAAACAACAAATCTATGATGCTAAAACTGCATTCGCATATATTTGGTTGAAAGATTATTTTAAAGAAGCATGATTTAAGTTAGTACAAGCATATGATGAAAGTAGATAGGGGGGTGTTCCAATTTGAACCAGACTTATACTATTTTTATCTCATTATGTGTGCTTGTAGTTAGCTTTGTCGGAGGTTTAATATTATTTGAACAAAGTACGGTAGAACAGCAGCAATGGATTATAAATCTCTTGGATGCACGCGTTCTATTAATAGAGCGGCCTACTTTTTTAGAAACTATTTTTCCTCATTTAATGGTTGCGATTGTGTTTTTTTTGTTTTATCAACATCGTTATTTACGAAAACTTATTTTAGTTATTTGTGCGTTTAAAATTACATTCTATGGGTATTGTTCTAGTTATCTACTGCAAACACAGGAATCTACTTTTCCATATGTGTTCTGGTGGTTTCCATTTCAACTAGTTTATTGTATCTTATTATTAGCATTAGCAAATCGGATTAATATTTTTTCGCTATCCTTTTATATAATTGTTATAATTATAGAGTTCATCTTAATACCATTTATATTATTTAATAATTAGTTCTTTCTAATAATTATTATTATGTGAATCTCTTGTAATGAGAATTCAATTATTGGTATAATGGATTCAGGTAAGGAGGCGTCATATGGAAAGCCGTATTGATCGTATAAAAAAACAATTATCTGGTGCGAGCTATAAACTGACGCCACAGCGTGAAGCGACAGTCCGAGTTTTGCTTGAAAATGAGGAAGATCATTTAAGTGCAGAAGATGTATTTTTACTAGTTAGAGAGAAATCAGCTGATATAGGACTAGCAACAGTTTATAGAACGCTTGAGTTATTAAACGAATTGAATGTAGTAGACAAAATTCAATTCGGGGACGGCGTATCTCGCTATGACTTAAGACAAGAAGGTGCAGCACATTTTCATCACCACTTGGTTTGTATTGAATGTGGAGCTGTAGATGAAATTCAAGAAGATTTGTTAGAAGATGTCGAAGCTATTGTCGAGAAAAAGTGGAACTTTAGGATAAAAGATCATCGTCTAACATTTCACGGTATTTGCTACCGTTGCCAAGAAGAGAAATAGGGATGTACAATCACCTAAGTCAGTACTGACAACGTTCTGAGGTTAACTCTGCTTAGAAGTAAATTTGAACGGACTAGAGGGTCTAGGTACTGTCGCTAGGCAGTTGCCGATTAATTATCATTACTTTCTTAAATAAAAAAAGGATAGCTTTTTAGCTATCCTTTTTTTAAATGATTATTTTATATGAGGGGTGAAATACTTGAACAATGGGCAAATGCATTTAGAAGATTATTTGCACTTTCTACAAATAGAACGGCAATTAGCGAGCAACACACTAATTTCTTACAAAAAAGATTTATCCGATTATTTGCATCATATATTTGAGATTCAACAACTACATAGTCTTGATGAGATAGAACGTACACATATCGTTCTTTATCTTCGAAACTTAAAAGAAAATGGCAAATCTGCTCGGACGATTTCAAGGCATATATCATCTATTCGTTCTTTTCATCAGTTTTTATTGAGAGAGAAAGTGGCAAATACAGATCCATCTGTCCATCTGGATCTACCTCAAATGGAACAAAAGTTGCCAACATATTTATCCGTAGAGGAATTGAATAACCTTTTAAATAGTATAGATATATCTAAGCCGCAAGGGCAGAGAGATTTAGCTATGTTTGAGCTTATGTATGCAAGTGGAATGCGAATTAGCGAATGTTTAAACTTAAATCTAGAGGATATACATTTATCCATGGGATTTGTTCGTGTATTTGGGAAAGGTGGCAAAGAACGAATCATACCTTTAGGTGGTTCTGCCATTAGAACTTGCACAGATTATATAGAAAATGCTAGATTGACTTTATTGAAGTCTGAAAAAACAGAAGCTATTTTTATCAATCAACGTGGGAAACGACTAACTAGACAGGGTATTTGGAAATTACTGAATAATCATGCCGCCGCTGCTGGAATTTCTAAAGAAATTACTCCTCATGTACTGCGGCACTCGTTTGCCACTCATCTAATAGAAAATGGTGCAGATTTGCGTGCTGTTCAAGAGATGCTGGGGCATTCGGATATATCTACAACACAAATTTATACGCATGTTAGCAAAAGCCGATTAAAGGATGTTTATAAACAATTTCATCCTAGAGCTTAAATTGTCAGAGGTCTGACCTGTACATTTTTCAATTTTTTGTTAAACTAGAAGAAAACAGTAGGAGGTTATGTTATGAGTAAATTTAAGCGCATACATGTGATTGTTATGGATTCTGTTGGTATTGGTGAAGCACCAGATGCAAACGTATTTGGTGACGTAGGATCTCATACTATTGGACATATTGCCGAAAAAATGAACGGCCTACATATGCCCCAGATGGAACAACTGGGACTTGGTAATATTGATGATATACAAGGGATTAAACATGTTGCGGCACCTACCGCTTATTTTGGGAAAATGCAAGAAGCATCTGTGGGGAAAGATACAATGACAGGGCACTGGGAAATCATGGGTTTGAATATTGACACACCATTCAAAGTATATCCAAATGGATTCCCGGATGAACTAATCTCTCAATTAGAAGAAAAAACTGGTCGCAAAGTTATTGGGAACAAACCTGCAAGTGGAACAGAAATTTTAGACGAGCTTGGCGAAGAGCATATGAAAACGGGGGCAATCATTGTTTATACATCTGCTGACCCTGTGCTTCAAATTGCAGCACATGAGGAAATTATTCCTTTAGAAGAATTATATCGTATTTGTGAAATTGCTCGTGAGTTAACACTTTCGGAGGAATTTCTAGTAGGTCGTATAATTGCTCGTCCATTTATTGGAGAGCCCGGGAAATTTGCACGTACATCAAATCGTCATGACTATGCGTTAAAACCTTTTGGCCGCACCGCTATGAATGAATTAAGTGATGCTGGATTAGACGTAATTGCAATTGGAAAAATAAATGATATTTATAACGGTGAAGGTATTACTTCTACAGAAAGAACAAAAGATAATATGGATGGTATGGATAAATTCATTGCAACGTTGGATAAAGATTTCACTGGTATTAGCTTTTTAAATTTAGTAGACTTTGATGCACTATTTGGACACCGTCGTGATCCACTAGGTTATGGTAAGGCATTAGAAGAATTTGATGTTCGTCTAAATGAAGTACTGCCAAAGTTAACTGAGGAAGATTTATTAATAATTACAGCGGATCATGGAAATGATCCAACGATGCCAGGAACTGACCATACGAGAGAATATGTTCCGTTAATTGTATATTCTCCACAGTTCAAGGAAATAAAAGAGTTACCATTACGCAACACATTTGCGGACATTGGAGCAACGATTAGTGAAAACTTTGGGGTTAAAAAACCTCAATTTGGAGAGAGTTTCCTTTCTCTATTAAAATAACACTATGCTTTAAATGGAAGCAAAATCAAAATGAAGGAAGTGTATATACGATGAGAATGATCGATATTATTGAAAAGAAAAGAGACGGTAGTGCTCTTACAAAACAAGAAATTGAATTTTTTATAGAAGGATATACGAATGGGTCGATTCCAGATTATCAAATGAGTTCACTTTTAATGGCTATCTTCTTTCAAAATATGACGGATGAAGAAAGAGCTAATTTAACAATGGCTATGGTTAATTCGGGAGAAACAATTGACCTTTCTGCCATCGAAGGCGTTAAAGTAGATAAGCATTCTACTGGAGGAGTTGGCGATACAACTACTTTGGTTCTCGGACCGCTCGTTGCTGCTTGTGGTGTCCCAGTTGCTAAGATGAGTGGTAGAGGACTTGGGCATACTGGTGGAACAATCGATAAACTAGAAGCGATTGAAGGCTTCCATGTAGAGTTAACATCCGAACAATTTGTGAAACAAGTAAATGAACTAAAAGTAGCGGTAATTGGCCAAAGTGGTAATTTAACTCCTGCGGATAAAAAATTATACGCTTTACGTGATGTTACTGGTACTGTGAATAGTATTCCATTAATAGCAAGTTCGATCATGAGTAAGAAAATTGCTGCTGGAGCCGGTGCTATCGTATTAGACGTTAAAACTGGTGACGGAGCATTTATGAAAACGACAGAAGATGCGAGAGCCCTTGCAACAGCAATGGTTCGTATAGGGAATAATGTTGGAAGAAAAACAATGGCAATTATTTCAGATATGAGTCAACCCCTTGGAAGAGCAATCGGGAATTCATTAGAAATCGTGGAAGCTATTGATACCTTAAAAGGTAATGGACCTGATGATTTAACAGAGCTATGTTTGACACTTGGTAGTCAAATGGTAGTAGTAGGAGAAAAAGCTGAAACTCTAGAAGAAGCAAGAGAAATGCTGCTTGCTGTGATCGAAGATGGGTCAGCATTAGAAATCTTTAAACAATTCATCAAATGGCAAGGTGGAAACGAAAAAATCGTTGATGACGTTTCTTTACTACCTCAAGCAGCGTTCAAATTCGAAGTTCCAGCATCTGAAGATGGTTTCATCACATTTATGGAAGCAGACGAAATCGGAACTGCGGCAATGCTTCTAGGAGCAGGAAGAGCTACGAAGGAATCTGAAATAGATTTAGCTGTTGGCATAGTACTCAACAAAAAAGTTGGAGACGCTGTCAGCAAAGGAGAGTCACTTGCTACGATCTATTCAAACAGAGAAGATGTTCAAGACGTAATGGATAAATTAACTAAATTTATCGATATCGAAGCTGCTAAAAAAGATGCACCACCTTTAATCTATGAAGTAATAACTGCATAAATTATTGATCGGAAAAGAGTATTATGACTTCGGTCATGATCCTCTTTTCTTTTTGTGGATTTTGTTTTGCTTTGTTTTCTAAGGTTTTGGTGCTCTCTCGTCGGTCATATACAAGCGAATTTGCTATGAATTCTTGCGCTCCATATTGACTTACTTACGAACGAATTGCTTTACTCGTCCCTAGAGGTTCCATTACTAACGAATCAGATAATTATTCCAATTACATAGTTTAAATAGGCATCTTACTAAAAGTTTTTAAAAACTTTTGTGAGATGCCTATTTTTTGATTAAAAAAATGTTTATATTCCCATACTTTATATGACCATCCTCTGTCGAAAATCGACTAATAACCGATGTTTTCTTCTACTTTTGTCACGCGCAAGGAATTATCAAGGAGCATGTGGAATAGCGCTATCTAAGGAGGCGATTTTATGATTCATGAAGTTGAAAAAGTAGGAGACGAAATAATTATTATTCGATTAAAAGGTGAATTAGATCATCACAGTACAAATGACATTAGAAATGAGATAGTTCCAATGATTAAAAACGGGTCTATTAAAGTATTAGTTTGGAATTTGAAAGATTTACATTTTATGGACAGCTCGGGAATAGGATTGATCTTAGGAAGAATGAGGGAGCTTGCTCCAATAGATGGACAAACGATTATTGTTAACCCATCTCCGACTATGCGTAAAATTTTTCAGTTTGCAGGTTTAAGTCCTTATATTTATAGCGAATCCGAAATTGAAATAATGTCTAAGTTAGGGGGAATAGTTTATGGACAATGAGATCACATTATCTTTTATCGCTAAAAGTGAAAATGAGGCTTTAGCAAGAATGGTTATGTCTAGCTTTATCGCGACGATTGACCCGACTATTGAGGAGTTATCTGAATTTAAAACGGTTATTTCTGAAGCGGTGACAAATGCTATCGTACATGGTTATGAAGAAGACGGAGTAGGTAAAATTGAACTGCATGCACAACGAATAGATAGAGAAATTGTCGTTTCGGTTGTAGATTATGGACGTGGAATTCGTGATGTCAATCAAGCTCGTGAGCCATTATTTACGACAAAACCTGAGCAAGAACGTTCAGGGATGGGCTTTACGATTATGGAAAGCTTTAGTGATGGTGTTGAGATTTACTCCATTCCTGATAGGGGGACAACAGTAACGATCACGAAGCAATTTGTACCAATTCAAGAATCATGCAGGATCGTCTAATGATAAATAAAAAACCGTCTACTTTACTTACTCAAGAAAAAATGCGAGAGCTCATAGCGCTATCACAGACTGGTGATAAACTAGCAAGGCAACAAATGATTGAGGGTAATACAAGGCTTGTATGGTCTATTGTACAGCGTTTTGCTTCCAGAGGAGCAGATCTAGAGGACTTGTTTCAAATTGGCTGTATTGGCTTGATGAAATCCGTGGACAAGTTTGATTTGTCCTACGAGGTTAAGTTTTCGACGTATGCGGTTCCTATGATAATAGGAGAGATACAGCGATTTTTAAGAGATGACGGAATGGTGAAAATTAGTAGGTCGATTCGAGAATTAAACTTCAAAATTCGGCATGCAACCGATGATTTTTTGAAAACGTTCGAGCGCCAACCGACTATTTTGGAGCTTGCACATATTTTAGAGGTAACTAGAGAAGAAGTAGTGATGGCTACCGACGCTCTTCGTGATCCAGCATCATTGCAGGAGCAACTGTATGAAAACGATAGTGGAGATGCTTTGACGTTAATGGACCAGATGAAGGATGAGCGGTCTGAGAAACCGTTCGAGCATATTCCTCTACGAGAGCTAGTTGAGAAGTTAGAAAAAAGAGAGCAAATGATTATCTATTTACGCTATTACCTAGATTGTACACAGAGTGATATTGCGGAACGGTTGGGAATTTCTCAAGTTCAAGTATCCAGATTAGAAAAGAAAATATTAACCCAGTTAAAAAGTTGGCTAGTACCTGTGGGTCAAACGAATACAAATGCAAAAGATAGGTGATTGAAACGAAACCTTTGTTTAATAGTATGGATGAAGCCGAATCTTATTTAAAAGAAAAGTTCGGAGTTAATGAGTCTTATGATGTGGGAAGTTTACATACCCATTTATATGAATTTCCAGTTCTACTCGTCTATATTAATGGGTTAATTGATGGCATGGTAATTACTCAATTATTGACGAACACTCAAATGAAAATTGCAGATAAAACTATAAGTGAAAATGAGATTATGGAACATTATTTTCCTTATTATTCTATAACGCAATATGACTCCAAGGAAAAATGGATAGTTGCACTGTTAAGTGGACAAGTAACGTTTATATTATCGAATGGGACAGTGTATACAATTGATGTACGCTCTTATCCCGGAAGAACACCTGAAGAACCGGACAATGAAAAGGTTATCAGGGGCTCTAGGGATGGTTTTACAGAAAATATAGTTCAAAATACGGCGCTCATTAGAAGGAGGATTCGAGATACTAATTTGCGCTTTGAGTTACACCAAGTTACAGAATTAGGTCAAACAGATATTGCAATATCTTATATAAAAGATATTGCAAATGAAGATAATCTTACGCAAATTCGTGATCGAATCAAGCAAATCAAGCATGATGGAATTACGATGACAGATAAAGCCTTGGAAGAATGGCTTTTTAAACAAGGGTTCCATCCTTTGCCTTTTGTGCGATTTACAGAAAGGCCAGATATAGCTGCCGCACATTTACTAGAAGGACATATAATAATAGTAGTAGATACATCTCCATCCGTTGTGATAGTACCTACGACCCTGTTTCACCATCTCCAACATGCGGAAGAGTACAGGCAAGCACCAGCGATTGGGACTGTTGTCAGATGGATTCGATTTTTAGGTTTTCTGCTTAGCTTGTTTCTATTACCATTTTGGTACTTGCTATCGGTTCATCCGGAGTTTGTACCAAAGGCGCTTGATTTTATTGGACCTAAAGAAATGACTGATATACCATTATTATTACAGATATTATTTGCAGATATTGGGATAGAATTTCTAAGGCTGGCTGCTATTCATACTCCAACTCCATTATCAACGGCAATGGGTATTATAGCTGCATTAGTCATTGGCCAAATGGCTGTGGATGTAGGCATTTTTGTTCCAGAAGTTATATTATATACAGCTATAACAGCGATCTTCACTTTTTCTATTCCCTCATATGAGCTTAGTATTACAACGAAAATCTTTAGGACAATTATCCTGCTGAGTACAGCGTTATTTGGACCAAATGGATTTTTTGTCGCTTCTCTAGCACTGCTTTGGTATATAAGTTCTGTAAAACCTTTAAATGTACCTTATTTATGGCCACTTCAGCCCTTTTTTCCAAAAGCATTTTTGCGCTTAATCATACGATATCCTATGCCTAATGATGCTAAAAGACCATTTATCACAAGATCACCTGATCGTAAACGGTCATAATGTGCATTGCCATTTCCTTATCTATTGTGATAAAGTTCTAATAGATATAGGGAAAAGAGGCGAACTAAATGGTGCTAGTTTCACAGCATGCTGTAAACGAAAAAGGTCACTTAATGATAGGTGGAATAGATAGCTTAGAGCTTGCAAAAACATATGGAACACCATTGTTTGTGTACGATTTATCTCTTATTAGAGAACGAGCACATGCATTTATACAGACCTTCCGAGATCAACATATATCGGCACAAGTTGCCTATGCGAGCAAAGCATTTTCTAGTGTTGCAATGTACCAAGTGATGAAGCAAGAAAACTTATCTTTAGATGTAGTATCTGCAGGAGAATTATTTACTGCGATTAAAGCGGGATTTCCAGTGGAACGAATTCATTTTCATGGAAATAATAAAAGCAAAGAAGAATTATTATTAGCGCTTGAGCATAATATTGGTTGTATAGTTGTCGATAATTTTTACGAAATAGAATTATTAAAGATGCTTACTGCAACGCACAAGCAAAAAGTTAAAATTTTACTTAGAGTAACGCCTGGTGTTGAAGCTCATACACATGATTATATTACGACAGGCCAGCAAGATTCTAAGTTTGGCTTTGACTTGTTGAATGGACAAGCAGACCAAGCATTTCTGGATGTGTATCAAGATGAATATATCCAGTTACTTGGTCTACATTGTCATATTGGTTCACAAATATTTGAAACAATAGGCTTTAAAGTGGCAGCAGAGAAGCTCATTACTAAAATGATCGAATGGCATACAGACTATGGCTTCTTATGTAGCGTTTTAAACCTAGGTGGTGGCTTCGGTATAAAATATACGGAAGAGGATGCTCCACTTGAACCTGCCGTATATGTGAATGAAATGATCCAAATCGTAAAAGAACTCGTGCACAATTCTTCCTTTAAAATGCCAGAAATCTGGATAGAACCGGGCAGGTCATTGGTTGGGGATGCAGGGACGACATTATATACAATTGGATCTGAGAAAGAAGTACCAGATGTTCGGAATTATTTAGCGGTTAATGGGGGTATGTCTGATAATATTAGACCTGCTTTATATGGAGCACAATATGATGCAGTTATTGCAAATAAAATGGATCTCCCGGCGACTAAAAACTATACAATTGCAGGAAAATGTTGTGAGTCTGGTGATAAATTAATCGAAAATATTCAGTTGCCTGTATCTGAGCCTGGTGATATACTGGCAATGTTCTGTACAGGTGCCTATGGTTACTCCATGGCAAGTAATTATAATCGGTTAACGAGACCTGCAGTAGTATTTGTAGAAAATGGGAAACATCAATTAGCTGTAAGAAGAGAGACTTTGGAAGATCTTATACATCTTGACCTTCCTCTTGCAATGGAGAAGGAGTGAACAAGATGAAAAAGGCAAACGTTATACTGTTTCTAATGATATTTATCGTAGGAATTGTATGGGGATTAATATATTGGTTATTTATAGCTCCTAATGCTAATTTGTAAAATCGATAAAATTAAGGTACTATAAAACAGATATTTTAACAAACTGGACTTTGTTAAATTTAATGTGAAATAATGCGTTTATAGAATCTATGAATCTGAACGTATAATTTTGCCGATAAATTATTAACCAAGCCATGAAATTAAAAGAGGGTTTTAATGATGCTACTTCGCTATAAAAAAACATTTGAGAAAATTTCAATGGGACTACTTTCCTTTATGCCCCACGAAAAAGATGTAAAAAAACTATTAGAAACAATTCATGAGTATGAGACGAATCCATCATGGCATTTGTTTCTTTGGAAAAAAGAGGACGATTTAGTAGGGTTAATAGGGGTGCGGATGGAAGATACTGAAGCAGTTATACAACACATTTCTGTCAGTCCTTCCCATCGTGGAGAAGGACTTGGAAAAGAAATGTTGCTAAAACTGCCAACTGTCCTACAAACAACTTCTATAAAGCCATCGGAGGATGTTGAATCATTTTATACTAAATGCCAAACAAAAAAAGAAGGAGAATGACTTGGAACCTTATAAGTCATCTCTCTTTTTTTTCTCTCTATCCCGTTCCTCCAGTATTTCAGAACGATCTCGAAGCATATGTTTATGAATAAGAAAATGTAAATCATCGTTCATTTCTAAATCGAGGTTATTAACTAACGTTTGTAAAGAAGAATTGGTTACCTCAATGTAGAATGTTTGGAAGTCTTGACTACTAGTCATTAATTCAAGTGCGAGATTCATATTTTCTGTTAACTTTTGGTAGTTGATGTTCTCAAAGAAAGGAGAGTTCTTTGTTTCATCCATTCTTTTTAAACTTGTTTTCATCGTTTTAATCGCTCCACTAAAATTCCCGCGACGCCAGTGATACATAGAAGTTGCTAACAAGATTAAAGCAGTCAATGCGTGTTTTTTATGTCTTGGGGAAACTTCCTTCCAATAGTCTTCCAATAACTCATGACACTCAAAATAATCGAAGGTTTCATTGAAATGTTTTAGAAATGACACAAAACTAGTATGAAATGTAGGGTGCAATGCAATCACCTTTCCTCTATAATAATGTTAAAAATCGATATTAGGTGGAGTTTTATGTCTTATGAAGTAAAAACAGATGCGTTTGAAGGCCCTCTAGATTTATTATTACATTTAATAAATCGTTTGGAAATAGATATATACGATATTAAAATGGCAGAAATCACAGAACAGTATATGGATCATGTTCACGCCATGCGAGTACTAGAACTCAATGAAGCCAGTGAATACTTAGTAATGGCAGCAACCTTACTATCTATTAAAAGTAAAATGTTATTACCGATTCACCAAGACGATGATATGGACGATGCTTTCGATGTGGATTTAGCAGATCCTAGGGATGAACTCGTACAAAGATTAATAGAATATAAGAAGTATAAAGAAGCGGCAGAAAACTTGCATGAGATGGAGGAAACCCGTTCACTCTATTATTCTAGACCACCAACCGATTTAAGTGAATACCAAACTAGTAAACAAATAGAATTACTCGAACTAGACGCTAATGTGTACGATATGCTTGGTGCTTTTCAAAAAATGTTACGTAGGAAACAACTAAACGCACCTCTTAATACGAGAGTAAGTAAGCAAGATATATCCATTAAAGCTCAGATGAAAAATGTCATTGACGTATTAAGAAAAGGTGGAGGGAAACTATCATTTTATGATTTGTTTCCAACTAGAGATAAACAAACGATTGTCACTACTTTTTTGTCCCTACTGGAATTGATGAAACGCCAGATTATTTCAGTGGAGCAAAAAAGTAATTTTGATGATTTGTTTGTACAGTTGCGAAAGGGAGATATCGAAAGTGAATTCCAAGATGAAATTGATGAGTAATTTAGAAAGCCTATTATTTGTAAGTGGTGAGGATGGGCTAACTAAAAAACAATTAGCATTTTTAACAAGTTCCAAAGAAGGGGAAATTGAAGAAATACTCCATGAAATGATGCAAGAATACAAAGTGAATAGCAGTAGAGGTATTGAGATAAAGCAATTAGCAGGAACTTATCAGTTAGTAACAAAACAACAAAATATAGAAATTATTCAAAAACTAGTAGAAAATCCTACACCGCAGTCATTGTCACAGGCATCTCTTGAGGTGCTAGCTATTATTGCTTATAAGCAACCTATTACAAGAGTGGAAATGGAGGAAATTCGGGGAGTTAAGTCTGAGCGACCAATTCATACTCTTTCTGCTAAAGGTCTTATACAAGAGGTAGGTAGGGCAGATGGGACGGGTCGAGCTATTTTATATGGAACGACCAATGAATTTCTACAGTACTTTGGATTAGAAGATATTAAAGCACTTCCACCGCTTCCAGAAGACTTATCTGTTGATGAAATGGAAGACACAGATTTGTTTATGACAAAATTTCAAGAGACATTTGAAGGGTAGAAATAATTGAATGAGGAGTATGGTTCATTTATAAAAAATTAGGATTATTTTTGTTGCTGTTTCTTTTGTGGAATGTGAATGAGGCAAAGGCTTCATCTTCTTATGTTGTTATTGATGCAAGTACGGGAAGATTATTAGAAGGGAGCAATGCTAACGCAGAGCTACCTATTGCGAGTCTAACTAAAGTATGGACTGCTTTAACGGTGTTGGATAATGTTCCGCTAGATGATGAGATAACCATCTCCAACGCTGCGGCAACTCAAGAGGGATCCTCCCTATATCTACAAGCAGGAGAGGTTTGGACGGTGGAATCCTTATTGTATGGATTGCTGTTACATTCAGGAAATGATGCAGCTTATGCGCTTGCTGAGCATACAGGTGGCTCAATAGATGGTTTTACTAAGTTGATGAATGAAAAGATACAGTTGGCTGGGTTAGAAAATTCTCATTTTACTAATCCTTCAGGACTTCATCATGAAGAACACTATGCTTCTGCATTAGATATGGCTAATATGTTTCGCTTGGCAATGCAAAATGAAGCATTTACAAAAATTGCTTCTGCTAAAACTTATAAACCAAAGGAAAAATCTGTCTCATGGAGAAATAAGCACAAATTATTACACTACAATAAATTTGCTATTGCCGGAAAAACAGGTTATACAAAAGTAGCTGGGAGAACACTTGTGACTTATTTTGAAGACGATGGAAAAAAAGTGATCGTTGTAACATTAAACCATTCGAATGATTGGAATACGCACTCTTCTCTTGCGACAAATGTTTTTCAGTCATATGACAATGTGAAAGTTGTAGAAAAAGGAAAGTATCGCTTGTTGGATAAACAGGTTATAGAAGTTAAGAAAGATTATTTCCTTTTACTAAAAAAAGAAGAACAAGAGGAAGCCAAAAATGTGTTAATCATTCCACGTAAATCTTCAGAGAAAAAACCTTATCTTTGGAATGTTACGATAAATAATGAGGTCGCATTAAAATTTGAAGTAAAGAAAATTAAATAAATTATAAAGAAGACAGTTATTATAAAAGACTGTCTTCTTTTAATTTCCCCCAAAGTATGACATAATTCAGTCATATGAATTGGATAGAATGGACGAGGTGAATGTGTTGGAAAGATTACAAAAAGTGCTCGCACATGCAGGTGTGGCATCAAGAAGAAAAGCAGAAGAAATGATTACGCAAGGAAAAGTGAAAGTGAATGGTAAAGTAGTCACGGAACAAGGGTTAAAAGTATCTGACAATGATGTAGTGGAAGTAGAAGGGGTAAAATTAGAAAAAGAGCAAAAAGTATACTATCTACTTTATAAACCTCGTGGAGTGATTTCTGCAGTATCAGATGATAAAGGCAGAAAAACAGTGACGGACTTATTACCTAATGTAAAAGAACGTTTGTATCCTGTTGGAAGACTGGACTATGAAACGTCAGGAGTGCTACTTTTAACGAATGATGGCGATTTTTCATATGCGCTTACACATCCAAAATATAAAGTAGATAAAACATATGTAGCTCGTATAAAAGGGATACCTTTGAAGGAACAATTACGTCCATTAGAGCGTGGAATCGTTTTAGAAGACGGGAAAACAGCTCCTGCTAGAGTTAAGTTATTATCCTCTGAGCGTAAAGCGGATAAATCAATTGTAGAGATCACTATACATGAAGGGAAAAACCGTCAAGTACGTAGAATGTTCGATGCAATAGGTTTTCCTGTTCAAAAGCTAAAAAGAGAACAATTTGGTTTCTTAGGGCTTCATGGCTTAAATGCTGGCGAGTGGAGAGAATTGACTAATCATGAAGTGAAGAAAATGAGAGTGTTAGCAGAGACGGGAAAAATAGGTAAATAAATTTTGAGTGTTCACAAAGCCTTCATAAGTAAGGCTCTTTTAAATTGTAAATTTTGTTATAATTATTCATGATTATGCTTGGAAATGGAGGTTAGCAAATTGGCTCAATCTAAAAAGCAAAGATTTTATATGAGAACGGCTATATTAGCAGTACTCGTCGTAGCTATAGTTTTTACCGTATACTCCAACCTAAATAAAGAAAAAAATGCTGTATTGCAAGTAGGAGATAAAGCTCCGGACTTTGTTTTAGTAGATATGGATGGTACGGAAAGACGTTTGTCTGATTATAAAGGACAAGGCGTGTTTTTGAATTTCTGGGGTACATGGTGTAAGCCTTGTGCAAAAGAGATGCCAGCAATGGACAACCAATACGCAGAATTTACTGATAAAGGTGTTCAAACACTAGCCATCAATATTGGTGAATCAGATCTTAAGGTAAATAGCTTTTTAAATCGATATGGTTTAACTTTCCCTATAGCAATTGATCGCAATAAAAGTGTAATGGAATCATATAATATTGATCCACTACCAACAACATTTTTGGTCAATCCCGAAGGTAAAATTGAAAAAATTATAAAAGGCGAAATGACTGAAGAAGATATTGCGAATTTTATGGATCAAATTAAACCTTCATGAAGGAGTCTTTAAAAATGGACAAGATAGTTTGTACATGTGGAAACGTGAATCCAGCTGGTACAGAATTATGTGAGAGCTGTGGTCGTCCATTAAATGATGAGACAAAAGAAAAAAAAATTGTAGATATGCGCTATGAAGGATCTGCAAGACGGTCTCAAACGTATAATAAGACGATAATTGATAAAGTATGGAATTTCTTTTCCAGTGTAAAAGTAGGTATGTGGATAATTGTTGCTATTTTAGTTGCAGCCGCGATTGGAACGATACTTCCACAAGTATTTTATGTGCCTGCAACAAATGAAACGGATATAGCAGCATATTATGAGCGAATTTATGGTACATTTGGAACGCTATATTATCAGCTTGGCTTATCGGACTTATATAGCTCTTGGTGGTTCCAGGGATTGGTAGGTATGCTAGGGATTTCCTTAGTTATCGCAAGTTTAGACAGAGTCATACCACTATATAAATCTCTAAAAAAACAAAAGACAAAAAGGCATATCAGTTTCTTAAAACGACAACGTGTTTATGGTATTGGTAAAGCTGATGTTTCAGAAGAGTCTCTACTTAAAGCAGAAGAAAAGCTTAAAGAGCTTAAGTACAATGTGAAACGTGAAGGTAATGCTATATTGGCTGAACGTGGACGGTTTTCACGTTGGGGGCCATACGTAAACCATTTAGGACTTATCATATTCCTTTTTGGTGTAATGCTACGTGCACTTCCTGGTTTCTATGTGGATGAAACGATGTGGTTACGTGAAGGAGAAACACTTTATGTACCTGAAACCCATGGATACTTTTTAGAGAGTAAAGAATTTATTTATGAGACATACTCGAAAGAAGAATCCAAAGAAGTTTATGGTGAAGCGATTGATCGAGTGGGTACAATTGCAAAGAACTATCAAACAGATGTAGCTTTGTATAAGGGTCCTGAAGGCGCTGTTGCAGGTCATACAGAGGATTTAACATTTGAAAAAGAAGCTTCTATTCAAGTAAATAAACCAATTAAATTCGATAACTTTTCGGTGTTCCAAATGGACTTCCGATTGGATGAGTTAGCAACGATGACTTTCCAGTTACAGGATAAACAAACACAACAATCTTTTGGAGAATTTACAATCGATCTAGCTGATCCACAACCCATTTATGAACTAAATGATGGTTATAAAGTTGAAGTAATGGACTATTATGCAGATTTTACTGGATTTGAAGAAGGGGTTCCGCAATCTCAATCACCGCTTCCTAATAACCCAGCATTTCTAATCAAAATGTATAGCCCTGAATTTCCTAAAGGGGAAACAAGTTTTGTCATGATTAAAGAGACAGTAGAACCTTTAGGCGAAAACCAACATAAAATTGCATTCCAAAGTGTCGAGACAAGAGACGTATCTGGTTTAACAGTTCGTAAGGATTTAACACTTCCACTTCTTGCACTTGGAGGCCTTATCTTCATGATTGGTGTAGCACAAGGGGCGTACTGGAATCACCGTCGAATTTGGATTCAGTTATTAGAAGATGGACAAACGGTTATTGCCGCGCATACAAACAAAAACTGGTTGAGTGTTAAGAGAGATTTGGACAAGGTTACAGATGTAGCTCATCTTCCAAAATATCTAGATCAGCAAGATATAGATTCTTTAGAAGAAAAAGTGGATAAAGTGGAAGGAGTTTAACATAATGGATATGGCATCCTTAAGTAGTACATTATTATTTATAGCTTTTGTAGCATATCTTATTGCTACGTTTTTATTTGGAGGAGCAGTAAAATCTTCAAATACTCAAACTACCAAGTCCTTTGATAGATGGGGAAAATTAGCGATTACCGTTACCATTTTAGGATTTATCGCTAATATTGGTTATTTTATCACTAGATGGATTGCTGCAGGACATGCTCCTGTAAGTAATCTATTTGAATTTACTACTGCATTTGGGATGATGGTTGTAGGAGCATTTATTCTTATATACTTTATATATAAAACACCTGCTCTAGGATTGTTTGCTTTACCTATTGCCGTGTTAATCATTGCTTATGCAAGCATGTTCCCAACAGAAATTACACCTTTAATACCAGCTTTGAAAAGTTACTGGCTGACTATTCATGTAATTACTGCCGCAATGGGTGAGGCAATTTTAGCAATAAGTGCAGTAGCAGGATTTATATACTTGTTGAAAAATATTGACCTGACAAAAAAATCCAAAGAACGCTTTTGGATTGAGGCAGTTATGTATGTTTTAGTACTTGTTGTAGGATTTGTTGTTTCCACGCTGTCATTTTCACTTGCGGATTACAGTGCAGAGTACTCGTATATAAGTAAAGATGAAACAGAGCATAATATTGAGTATACAATGCCAGCGCTTTTTGGTATGAATGAGTCAGTAGCGATTACAGAAGGTGCATTAGATCCACTTATTGAAATGCCACCACTAGTAAATGCTAAAAAATTAACTACTGTGGTATGGTCGATTCTAATCGGTTCTGTAATCTATTTATTACTTCGTTTAATATTACGTAAGCGTCTTGCAACTGTATTACAACCACTTACGAAAAAGTCTAATTCTCAATTGATGGATGAAATTGGGTATCGTTCCGTATTAATTGGATTCCCTGTGTTTACACTTGGGGCCTTAATATTTGCTATGATATGGGCACATGAAGCGTGGTCGCGTTTCTGGGGCTGGGATCCAAAAGAAGTATGGGCACTTATCACTTTCTTATTTTATGCAGTGTTCTTACATCTTCGCTTATCAAAAGGTTGGGAAGGTAAGAAGTCTGCCTGGATCGCTTTAATCGGATTCATCATAATTATGTTTAACTTGATTGCAGTAAATCTAATTTTAGCAGGATTACATTCCTACGCTTAAAAAAGTGTAAGCTTTTATAAATGCTAACTAGACTGAAACGAAACAGAATGTGTGTACTTGTGGAAAGCTCTTTACTCTTTATATAACAAGGGGGGAAGGGCTTTTCTTTCATTTTGGATACAGTAATTGTACAATGTAAAGTAGATGTTGATAGAAAGGTTTGATAAAACTATGTCTGAAACAATTAAACTTCTAGTAGTTGAGGATGAAGAACGTATTCGTCGTCTTTTGAAAATGTATTTAGAGCGAGAAGGTTACGAAGTAGAAGAAGCTGAAAATGGGGAAGTCGCATTAAAGTTAGCCTTAGAATATGATTATAATTGTATCCTTTTAGATATAATGATGCCTGAAAAAGATGGTATAGAAGTGATGACAGAACTACGTGTTCATAAAGAAACTCCTATTATATTATTGACAGCTAAAGGGGAAGAAGCTAATCGCGTAGAAGGTTTTGAACTAGGAGCAGACGATTATATAGTGAAACCGTTTAGCCCTAGAGAAGTAGTGTTACGAGTAAAAGCTTTGTTAAAACGTTCTACTGCATTTGCACCTTCACAGGGATCGTCTATTTCTAAAGAAATAGTAGTTTTTCCACACCTTACAATAGATCATGATGCTCATAGAGTAACTGCAGATGGTGTAGAGGTAGGTTTAACTCCTAAGGAATATGAATTACTTTACTTCTTAGCAAAAGCACCAGACAAAGTATTTGATCGCGAGCAATTATTAAAAGAAGTTTGGCATTATGATTTCTTCGGTGATTTAAGAACAGTTGACACTCACGTAAAACGGTTGCGTGAAAAGTTAAACAGAGTTTCCGAAAAGTCTGCTAAAATGATTGTAACTGTATGGGGTGTTGGGTATAAATTTGAGGTTATAAATGAATAGACTTTGGAATAGTGTTGTCGGGAAGCTATGGGGAACCATATTGCTTCTCGTCTTATTTGTGTTATTTATTGTAACCGTTTTATTACTTGAATTTTTAGGAGATTTCCATACAGAACAAGCAGAGGACACCCTTCGCAAAGAAGCAGTGACCATAGGGAAAATAGTTGAGCAACATGAAAATGTAGAAGATTCGTTTGAAATAATCCGAGATATATTAGGTACAGAAACGAATACTCTAATTGTACGTAATTCTGAGTCCATTTTTTTGTCTATCCATGAGGGCCTCAACAAAGAGGTAGTACAGGAAAAGATATTGGATGATAAGGACTTATCTAAAATATATACATCTAATGAACCAATCGTCAAAAAAATGCTAATGCCCGCTATAAATAGTGAGGATCGGATGGAAGATTATATTATTTTAGCCGCACCTTTAGAATCCAATAAAAATATCCATGGTGCTGTTTTTATCTATCAAAGTTTAGAGGTTGTCAGTAAAACGACAAATAGTACTACGAAAATTGTTTTCTTATCTGGATTTATCGCCTTACTTTTAACTACGATGTTCACATTCTTTTTAACTTCACGAATTACATTACCACTAAGATCTATGAGAGAAGCAGCAATCCAGTTGGCACAAGGTAATTTTGAAACAAAAGTTCCGTATCTTCAAAAAGATGAAATAGGTGAACTAGGAATCGCCTTTAACCAGATGGGTAAACAATTGAAGCATCATGTAGAAGTGATTAACCAAGAAAAGGAACAATTAGCAAGTATATTAACGTCTATGACGGATGCTGTTATTACTTTTGATACAAAATTTGAAGTTCAAGTTAAAAACCCTCAGGCAGATCTTCTATTGGATAAGTGGTATAAAAGTTTGGAAGCAACAGAAGATTCTAAACTTCCTGCTGAGCTCCAGCACTTATTGGAATATGTGTTTGAAGTAAAAGAAGAGTTTGACGAAGAATTAGAGATTAAAGGATCCTATTTTGCAGCATCTATAAGCCTTTTATATTCTAGTGGAAATGTCGTTCGAGGAGCAGTAATCGTGCTTCGTGATATGACGGAACAACATCGTTTAGATAAAATGAGATCAGATTTTATCGCGAACGTTTCACATGAGTTAAGAACTCCTATTTCGATGCTTCATGGGTATTCAGAAGCAATAATCGATAATGTAGTGACCACGGAAGAAGACAAAAATGAAATGATGCGTATTATATATGATGAATCTAAGCGAATGGGAAGATTAGTAACCGAATTGTTAGATTTAGCACGCTTAGAGTCAGGATATCTTAGTATATATAAAGAGAACGTTCTAGTCATTCCGACAATTGAAAGAATTACGCAAAAATTTGACCAGGCTGCTAAAGAAAAAGATATTGGCTTGTACTTTGAACATAACCTGACAGAAAACTTATCCATGCATCTAGATGAGGATCGTATGGAGCAAGTACTAACCAATTTAATCGATAATGCACTTAGACATACTCCAGAAAATGGTTCTGTTACCGTGCAATTGAGTAGGACAGACGCACAGTTCGTTATAAAGGTTATCGACACAGGGTATGGGATTCCGAAAGAAGATCTTCCATATGTATTTGAACGTTTTTATAAAGCAGATAAAGCCAGAACAAGGGGAAAAAGTGGCACAGGCTTAGGATTGGCTATTGCTAAAAACATAGTAGAACGACATGATGGTGTGTTATCAGCGGAAAGCGAAATAGGGATAGGAACATCCTTTATCATTAAATTGCCAATAGAAGCTGTGTAACAAATACTTACTTGAAACGACTAATTGATAGAACGGGGGGAGCATATGAATGACTCCGTTTTCCACCGCTTGTATGATACCTATCATCAAGATGTTTTTCAGTTTCTCATATATTTGGTGAAAAATAGACAAACTGCGGAAGACTTGGTCCAAGAAGTATATGTACGAGTACTCAGAGCTTATAGTAGCTTCGAGGGGAAAAGTTCAGAAAAAACATGGTTATTCTCAATAGCCAAAAACATAGCAATTGACCATTTTAGAAAACAAGCTGTCCGGAAAAAGAGATTATTTGACTCATTTGACTGGGAAACGATGCAACTTGCATCTTCAGATATGCTACCGGAAGATTTAGTGCAGCTCAATGATGAGATGAGAACATTATTAGTTGCGTTGGATGATTGTACGGGAGATCAGAAAATGGTTATTATAATGCGGTATTTCCAGGAGCTTTCGATTGCAGAAACATCGGAAATCTTAAATTGGTCCGAAGGGAAAGTGAAGACAACGCAACATCGTGCAATAAAAGCACTTCGTGAGCGATTATCTGATAAGCAAAAGGAGGCAGATGTTCATCATGAGTGAGAAAAAAGCAGAAGACCGTGAATTAGATGAACTATTAAAAAAGATGCCCAAGTTTACAGATAAGCGCTCAAAAGAAGAAGTTTACCAGCAGCTTAAGTCAAAAATAGAAACGCAAGAGAAATTTGAGCAACGTAAACGAATACAGGTGTCTATGAACAAATGGCTACCATTTATCATTTCTGTAGCATCTGTATTATTATTAACCGTACTCGTCTCTTCCTATATAAATAACAATGAGAGTTCCACAGCTGATACTGTCGAAGAATCGACCACAGCAGACGATCAAATGAGAACTCTAGAAGTACCAGAGGAATCCTCTATGGATGCTAAAGAAGAAGAATCTGTTGGTATGACAACTATGTCTGAAAAGTTAGCTTCTAATGTAGAAATAGCTCCATTTGATCGGACTTTTACTTCTGTTTATGAGCAGGATTTAGGTGATGGAACGGTATTTCATTTTACTCTATTAGAAAATGCGCTCACTGTACCAATCACGATTGTCATTCCTCAAGAGAAAATAGAAGCGGATTTTCCAAATATGGAACCTAGTAGCTTAGAATTATATAATCAGTATGCTCTGGAGATTGACGAAACTTCTCTTGGTTTCCAAGAATATCATCCTTACAAAGGCTACTTTAGAGCAGAAGGTAAAATATTAAAACATTACTTACCAGCAGATCATGGTTACGATTCTGCACCTGGAACAGCTGTACCATACATCTCTTCAATCAATGAGGTCTTTACCGATTTTGATTCGTTCTTAAGAGTAAATGAAGATGGATCCCCAATCGAATGGGATCAAGTAGGGACTATAGATGAACCTTTGGTGTTAACTGGCACAGAGCAGAAGGTAAATTATTTTGCATATAAGGCTTTTAATCAGGTGACCTATTTAACACCAAACTTCAATAAAACTTTCAATACACTATTAGAAGCATTGCAGGGGATGAAAAATCCTGAAAATGAAATTTATACTTCTGTTATTCCGAATGATGTAACTTATTCAGTTAAGGAAGATAAGGGACTTGTTGTACATTTTGATGAGCCTTTAGATTTGGAATCACTAAATGAAAGTGATGCATCTCGTTTGATAGAAGCTTTCTCGCTTACAGCTGCAAGCTTCAATCAAACTATCCGATTAGAGAATATCGTACAAGAAAAATGGAATGAAATAGATTTTTCTAGTCCACTTCCAGTTCCAGTGGGGCCAAATGGTTTTACTATGCAAACAATTCAATAATAAAAAATGCCAATGCTTATTAACTTAAGCTTGGCATTTTTGTTTTAAGATATATGTGATGGCCTATACCTATAATTAACGATCCTGCTAGTAGAAAACTTGAGGATAGCCCAGCCCATAAGCGATCCGAGACAGCCCTTAAATTTTTATTATCGCCCATAACATAAATTTGCCTAGTATTCTCAGTTGCAAACAGGTCTGTTGCATATATTGTTTTAATTTGATAAAATGTTATTAATTCAAGATATATTCTTGGAGGACAACAAAATATTGATTCATCTTCGGGGCAGGGTGCAATTCCCGACCGGCGGTATTAGAAATTTATTTCTTCAGCCCGCGAACCTTAACAGGTTGATTTGGTTAAATTCCAAAGCCGACAGTATAGTCTGGATGGGAGAAGGTGAAGGTGCAGTCGTTTTTCGTATGCTTATACGGATACGCTTATTAAAGTGTACCTTGTTTCTCCCTTGAACTTCTATAAGTTCGAGGGATTTTTTAAGTATGCAAACGTTCTGAACCTTTCTTCTTGTGGAGTGAATCGCAAAAGGAGAGAGGATTTATGTTAAAAGGCAAAACGCGAATGCTTATTGCAGTCGCAATGCTGAGTAGTATTTCTTTTGTTTTAATGCTACTTGCATTTCCATTACCGGTTTTACCGGCTTATTTAAAGGTGGACTTTAGTGATATACCAGCATTAATCGCTGCAATCACAATGGGACCAGTTGCAGGAATTTTAGTCGCATTTTTAAAAAATGTACTAGATTGGTTATTTGCAGGAAGTCCAACTGGTGTACCTGTTGGTCATATGGCTAACTTTGTAACTAGTATCTTGTTTATCGCACCTGTGTATTTGATTTATCGCAAAGTTACTTCGTCCAAAGGCATTATGGCAGGACTCGGAGCAGGTACAGTCTCTATGGCTATTGGGATGAGTGTACTAAATTATTATGTATTTTTACCAATGTACGCTTATTTCTTAAATTTCCCTATGGAAACAGGCACTGCTTTGTTTAATACGATCATTTTTGGTATATTACCATTTAATCTTATTAAAGGTATATTAGTAACGATCGTGATGATTGTTTTATTCAAACGAATGAAGCCATTGCTTGATAAAGTAACTAGTTCATATATGAAACCTAATACAAATTAACAAAAAGTTGTTTCTCCACTAGGAGGAACAACTTTTTTTAAAAAGAAAATATACTTGGTTCATGGAGCTGAAAAGAAAGAATGATAATACTGATTTTCGCTTCAGGCGGACGCTTTCCGCGGGCTTGGCTTCAGCCTCCTCGTTCGCTGCGCTTCCGCGGGGTCTTCAGCTCAAGCTATGATGTGCACCCAAAATGTTGGACTTAAAACTAACTTGGGGGTGCACGTTATGAACATAAAAAAAGCAGAAGTAATTGATGCCTTTTTTGAGAAAGGAATGCCATTAAGAAAAATCGCTCGCGACCTGGGTGTCGATAAGATGGTTATTAGTAGTTGGATAGAAATCTATCGATTTCATGGAATGGAAGGATTAATGGCTCCTGCTTGTAAAGGTTATGAGGAATCTTTTAAAATACACGTAATACAACATATGATAGAGACAGCTGAACCTTATTCAAAAGTAGCTGGTCGTTTTAACATTCCCAGTCGTGCAACCATCTGGAAGTGGATGCATCAATACATGTCAGAAGAGGAATGGACGCTCTATTATTTGAAAAGGGAGCGTCGTGATATGAAGAAAAAGCAGCCGAAACAAGGTATGACAGACATCGGAAAATTACAAGAAGAACTTGAATACTTAAGAGCAGAGAATGCTTATTTAAAAAAGTTAGATGCCTTAGTTCAAGAAAAAAAGAAGTCCCAACCAAAGAGAAAGTAAGAGTGATTGATGAATTAAGGCATGAATTTCCTCTACAAATTTTATTACATGTTTCTGAAGTAAAAAAAGCAACTTACTATTATCATAAGAAGAACTTAGAGAAGGCAGATAAATACGCAACGATAAAAGAAGCGATTGAACGTATATTCTACCAACACAAAGAGTTGTACGGGTATCGTCGAATTGTTTTAGCCTTACGCAAAGAAGGATTTTTTATTAATCATAAAACGGTACGCCGTTTAATGAATGACCTTGGTTTACATGGTGTTCAAAAGGCAAAGAAATATCGTTCGTACCGTGGCGAGGTTGGTCAGATTGCGAATAATAAAATCAATCGTCATTTCGAGACAGAAAAACCAAATCAAGTATGGCTAACAGATGTAACAGAATTTAAAGTAGCCGGCAATAAACTTTATTTATCCGCCTTTTTAGATGTGTTTAACCGGGAGATTGTCGGTTATTCTATTACACAAAACCCGAACTTTGGCCTAATACAAGATTCTTTTGGAAATGCGATCAAACGGGCAAATTTATCTCTTCAAGATCAAGTATTGATCCATTCGGATCAAGGCTGGCTGTATCAAATCCCGCGTTTTCAACAGTTGATAAAACCTTATAACATGTCACAAAGTATGTCACGCAAAGGAAACTGTTTAGATAATGCCTTAATGGAAGGTTTTTTTGGTATTTTAAAAAATGAATGTATCTATCGAAATTCATTTCGCTCTTTAGAAGAAGCGACGCAAGAAATAGAAACCTATATTGAATATTACAATACGCTACGCATCAAACAAAAACTCAATGGGATGAGCCCCATTGAGTATCGCTTAAACTATGAAAAAGCGGCATAATAAGAGTACAACTTTTGGGGTTCATATCACTACCCGCTGGAGTCGCCGCCTTGCGCTACAATCAAATAAACGAGTAGTACCCAACAAGAACATTTAACATAGCTTATCGCTTAAGTCACAAGAGTGGTAAAATCTTAGAAATGGAAAAGTTATTTGTATTCACTTTTGAATTAAATGTTATTTTTCTCCATTGATAGATGAAGAAGGTAGATTTCACGTACATTAGTGGAAATAAAGAGTAATAGTAAGTGTTGCCAAAAAACAAAGAAGCAAACGAGTGAACGAAATTGCATCTTCGGGCTCGCACGATGCGGGTCAGGCAGTCGTTGCGACAGGATGTCGCGTACTTAGACTGTCATCCATCACCTCTAAGAATAAGAAAGTATCTTATCTCTAGTTATCTAAAAACGCCCTTACCTGTTTCTAAATGTTGTAGAAGGGTGAGACAGTCAAACGATAGTAATAAGTCTGTCCAAAGCCATGCGAAAACAATTGAAACGGATATTGACCGACCTAGCGTCTATTTGTCTGATATTATTAGAATGAAAAATGGTGATTATGACAAAGTCACAACCACCATTCCATATACTATTCGTATTTCAGTGCGTCGCCTTCGAATGATTCATCTGCGACTTTAATAGAATCAGTAGGACAGCCTTCAAAAGCGTCTTCCATATCTTCCATTAGTTCTTCTGGAACTTCTGTTGTACCCATGTTATTATCTAAAATAACGAAGGCAATACCTTCATCATCATAGTCATAAATATCTGGGGCAGCGGCTCCACATGCTCCGCACGCTATACATGTATCTTTATCTACAATTGTATATTTTGCCATTATTATATTCTCTCCTTTATAACTACTAACACGAATATGCTATCGTATTCATTCTAAAGATGTTTTCCCTATATTTCAACCAAAATACTTCAGAAAAGAGAGGTATTCCTATGCATTTTCATCAAATATTACTATTTATTATACATAAGTTATCCGGACAACGTTCTGAGAATGCTCCTTATTATTTATTAAAAGGTAAAAAATCAGGACAAACTATTCAAGATGTGACATATTTTCAACTTCATGCTTTTTTCTCTATTCTTCCACAATTATCGAAGGAAGACTATGATATTGGAATTAATGAGTTGCATAACCGTGAACTAATTCAGGTAGAGGAATCACTCGTCTATATTACAGAAAAAGGAATAGCTACAGTAGGGGAAGGTAAAGAGTTTCTATTCAATGGCTGGGAATACAGAGGCAGGGAACAATTATTTTGGAAAAGATTAGACTTAGTGATCCAAACTTTGTCCCAGTTCCAAGCAAAAGAGAAAAAATTTGTGCCAAACCAAAAGGATATGGCTATTCAGAATTTCGTCAAAGACTTCCTCATCCAACATAACTTTCGTGAATTTAACTTGAGTAATGATATAAAGCAAGAGATATTCCGATTGCTTGAAAGTCCTTTGTTAAATGATTTACACAGGACATTATTTGTTTATCGACTTAGTGGATATAACAAAACTGGTTTGACTTGGGAACAATTGTCTCGTTACTATGATTTAACTGATATGAACGCAAAGATAAATTTCTTAGAGTGCTTACATAATATATTGGACAATATTGATATAAATACTAGTCCTTTGTTGTTTTCTTTAGCAAAAGGTATTCATCTAGACACTCCTCTCACAGATTCTGCTTTTAAAACGAATAGCCTTTTTGAAAAAGGGTATACAATGGAGGAAATAGCTAGAATAAGAAAGTTAAAGATTAACACAATAGAAGATCATGTAATTGAAATAGTTTCATCCGATAAAAATTTCTCTGTTTCGGCATTTATATCGAGTGAGCAAGTTGAAAAGATTCTTCATTTATCCAAAGAGTTGCATACGAAAAAGCTTACTGTGATAAAAAATAGAATACCCGAACTAACTTATTTTCAAGTACGTTTAGCACTAACAAAGGGAGAACAAATTCATGGATAAATTAAATGAAATTCTTCAGAACAGATTTGGCCATGCTACTTTTCGTGCTGGTCAACAAGAAATAATTGAACAAATAATAGAAAAAAAAGATGTTATCGCAATACTTCCTACAGGAATGGGGAAATCACTTCTCTACCAACTACCTGCTTATCTGATGGAAGGTACTGTGGTTATTGTGTCACCTCTTTTGTCCCTTATGCAAGATCAAGTGGAACAATTGAAAATACTTGGAGAAAAAAGAGTCATTGCTATTAATTCCTTTTTATCTTTGCAGGAGAAGGAGATGGCTATTCGTCGATTAGCTGACTATAAATTCATATTTACTTCTCCCGAGATGTTGCAAAATGAACAATTTAACCTAGCACTTCGAAAACTTTCTATTGCTTATGTAGTGGCGGATGAAGCACATTGTATCTCACAATGGGGATTTGATTTTAGACCAGATTATTTAAGGATTTCCACTTGGCTCCAATCAATTGGTTCGGTGAACGTTCTAGCCTTAACAGCTACTGCGACAGCCGAAGTGGTGGATGATATTAAAAAAACTCTACAAATGAATGCACCATTTGAATATATTCATTCACTTGATCGACCGGCTATAGCCTATGAAATGATAGAGGTAGATAACCAACAACAAAAAATGAAGTGGATACTAGGCAGAGTCACCTCCACAGAGGGACCAGGAATAATTTATACACAGTCTCGTAAAAAGACAGAGACATATGCAGCAGCACTGCGAGAACAAGGAATTTCAGTTGGATTTTATCATGCTAAAATGGAACAAAGTGATAGAATATTAATCCAACAACAATTTCAGCAAGGGCAACTAGAGTGGATCTGTGCGACAAATGCATTTGGAATGGGTATACACAAAGATAATATAAGACAAATTATTCATGATCATATTCCAACTTCGATTGCGGGGTACATGCAAGAGGTTGGAAGGGCTGCGAGAGATGGAAAACAAGCAATCGCTTCTCTTTTGTATACTCCAACGGATGTGGAGCAAACTTTTTACGTTACGATGCAAGACTTCCCTGAGGAACAAGACATTCAAATTGCTTACCAATCTTCTTATTCTGGAGTCGAACAAGCAGAAACAACGACCCGAATTCTTACTTACTGGAAAGAACGTTTAAACGAACATGAAACAATTGAATTATTTAAGGATATAAAACAAAAAAAGTGGCAGGATATACAAAAATTTTATACCATGATACGAAATGATATATGTATAAGACAACAACTACTTCATTATTTTGACCAAAGATTGATAGAGAAACCGTACTATTGTTGTTCCAAATGTAAGATGGAAGCTGCGAATATTTTACAAAAACGAACAGAGGAAAAGAATAGTCAAGAAGAATTAAATTGGAAAAAAAGGTTAAATATCCTCCTTCCTACATAATACATTTGATAAGTTTACTTTTTCTACAATATTCGTCATAATAGAAGTAGAAATGATGGCAGAAATGGAGTTTGAGTAAAATGAACCAAGATGATTACCAAAAAAAAATCGACGAACATCGACAATCCATAGGACAAGATGACGATTCTAATAACATGAGAAGAAGTAGAAGTTTAAATAAGAAACCCAAGAAGAAATCTAAGAACCTATTAATTCCTACCGTATTTTGTGTTTTCATATTAATACCAGTTAGTATATTTATTTATGTTCAATTTTTCTATCAAGCCGATCCAAACAAGGCGGAAGTAGTGAAAAATGATGCGATACATGTTGAAACACAATCAATTAATAACGGAACAAAAGAAGACGAAACAAAAGAAGAAGTGACTCCAACAGAACCTGTTACTCCTGAAAAAACGGAGCAGCAAGCTGAAAAGCCTGCAGAAGTAGACAAAGAGGAGCCAAAAAAGGTAGTTGTGGAAGAGCCTAAGAAAGAACCAGCGGCGGTGGAGAAAACGGAACCTACCGAAGTTGCTAGTTCTAGAACGCATATCGTAAAGGAAAATGAAACACTATATCGGATAGCGGTCAATTATTATAAGGATGGAAGTGCTGTCGAAAAGATAAAGTCTGCTAACGGCCTGTCTTCAAATGAAATTTCAGTTGGTCAAAAGTTAGTCCTACCTTAAACATAGAGAAAGAAGGATATTTCTTTTAAATGTTGAATATATAAAGTATATCCTAAGTTGGAAGAGGTGCTAAAATGTTTGTAAAAAGTGTTATGATCCCAAAAGAAAAATGTGTAACAGTTCAAGTAGGTACAATAGTCTCGTCGGCTCTTCGTCTACTTGAAGAAAAAGAAATGGATGCTTTACCTATTTTAGATAATGGGAAATATGTTGGTATGTTCAACAAATATCTTTTATATAAAGCTCATTTTTATAGTAAATTGGATAAAGAAGCTTTCATGGAGCAAACGAAAGTTACGGATATTATGACAAACGAAGATGTTTTTGTTGGTTACGAGGATGTTTTCGAAAACGCAATGATTAAGCTTCATGATTTCCCAGTCCTTGCTGTTGTTGAGGAAGGGAAGTTCCTTGGGTTAGTTACACGCTATGATGCAGTAGAACAGTTTAAAAGTGCATTTGGTATGAATAGTAAAGGAACGCGTATTACATTTACCTCGGTGGAATCAGAAGGACGTATTCAAAAAATGACAGATGTCCTTCATAAATACCATGCCTCTGTTATTTCAATCGTAACTTTTGATGAGACCGATAAATTATTCAGACGCATTGTATTAAAGATTGAAAATGATTCAAAAATGGATCGAATTTTAGCTGATTTAGAAAAGTCAGGTTTCCGTGTACTACACATTGATAAAGAAGAGTAGAATGATCAATTGCACAAGTGCAGGGCAGGGGAATTTCCCTGTCCTTTTCCATGTTGTTTGGGGGTATAGAATTGGTTGTTTGGATTATTAGTGTTTTGTTGTCTATCGTAGTTTTGCTTTTCTTATATATGCTATTTTTAGCTTTTCAAACTAACGTTCATACCCATTCTTTGTATATCAATGAGTGGACAAAAGATATTCAATTTCGTGTCTTTTTCATATCAGATATTCACAGAAGAAAAATAAGTGATAAGCTAATTCAAAGCCTCATCGGTAAAGTAGATATAGTTGTAATAGGTGGAGATTTGACGGAGAGAGGCGTTCCTTTAAAAAGAACAAATGAAAATATTAAGCAGCTTGCTAAGCTTGGAAATACTTGTTACGTATTTGGGAATAATGATAGAGAAGTTGGTGCGCAGAACTTAAGTGACATCTTAGAAGCACATGCTGTTTATATATTGGAAAATCGGTCTGTTAGGTTTGAAAAAGATAAATTTTCCTTACGCATTGTTGGGATTAACGATGGTTTCGAAGGGAATGTAAAAATGTATGAGGCTTTCAAGGATGTTAAAGAATCCGATGTCATCGTTTTTGTAACCCATGCTCCAGCTTATTTCAATAATGCTAAAAAAATAAGTAAGCCACATCTTCTTTTAGCTGGTCATCTTCATGGCGGCCAAATACGCTTTGGACCATTTGGAATTTATGAAAAAGGAAGCTATAGAGAAAAAGAAAATAGTGCTGAACTCATTAGCAATGGTTATGGCACAACGGCAGTTCCACTTCGACTTGGAGCGAAATCTGAATGCCATCTCATTACCATTAGTGGAAGACAATAAGTGAATAAAAGAAAGGAAGTTTTTTGGGTGTATCAACAAGTAGATGTATTAATAGTAGGTGGAGGTCCTTGTGGATTATCAGCTGCTATTTCTACACAAAATATTGGACTAAAAACCATCGTAATTGAAAAGGGAAATGTTGTAGAGGCTATTTATAATTATCCTACACATCAGACCTTTTTTAGCACAAGTGAGAAATTATCAATAGGTGATGTTCCATTCATAGTAGAAGAGAGAAAACCAAAACGAAATCAAGCTTTAGTTTACTACCGAGAAGTAGCAAAACTTAAAAACATTGATGTTCATAAATACGAACAAGTTCTAAAAGTAGAGAAACAAGAAAATAATTTTTTAGTATATACATCTAAAGAAACTTATTTGGCAACGTATGTAGTAATAGCAACTGGCTATTATGATCATCCAAATTATATGAACATACCAGGTGAGGAATTAGCAAAAGTTCGACATTATTTCAAAGAGGGGCATCCCTACTTTGGATTAGATATATTAGTAATAGGTGGGAAAAATTCCGCGATAGATGCAGCTTTAGAACTAAACAAAGCAGGAGCCAATGTTACAGTAGCATATAGAGGAAATGAGTATTCACCAAGTATAAAACCTTGGGTACTTCCGGAGTTTGATGGTCTTGTAAGAAATAAGGAAGTACAAATGCACTTTAATACAGAAGTAATAGAAATAGGCTCATCTGAGGTAACGCTAAAGAGTAGTCAAACAGGAGAGTTTCAAATACCGAATGACTTTGTATTTGCAATGACTGGGTATCATCCTGATCATGCATTTATAAGGGAAATGGGTGTGGATATTGACGAAGCTACAGGTAGACCATCCTTTGATGCAGAAACAATGGAAACAAATGTAGAAGGAATTTTCATAGCAGGTGTTATTGCTGCAGGGAATAACGCAAATGAAATTTTCATTGAAAATGGACGATTCCATGGGGATCAGATTGCAAACGAAATAAAAAGAAAAAATAATAAGCAAACTGACTAACCCAAAAATCATCTTATGATGAATATAGAGGAAGTCAATCACAATCATCCGCAAGTATCAGTACATTAAGAGCGAGTATTCAGCAATTTGAACGTAAGTAAAAGACGTCTCTCTCCAAATCCCTATAAACACTATTAACCATCATAAAAAAGGTAGCATGACGTAAACTCAGTTACGTCAGCTACTCTTTTTTTATCTTCCTAAAACACAACTCAAAAAATATACTCAATCGCTTTTAGCGGATCAGGATGGTTCAGTGCAATTAGTAAAGCAAGGCGAGCTTTTTGTCCATTTAATCCTTGCGCAAAAATTACACCTGCATCTTTAAGACCTTTTCCACCACCTTTATAACCATACACATCTTGCGCAATTCCATTAAAGCATCTGGAAACTAATACAATCGGAATCCCTTTATTTAATGTTTCTTCTATCACAGAGACAAGGCGAGGGGGTACATTTCCTTGCCCTAAACCTTCCAATACTATTCCATCATATCCAAGATCAATCGATGCTTGTAGCAAGTCTGGCTCCATTCCTGCATACACTTTAAACAATGCAACTTTTTTATCGATATGCTCAATTGGAAAAACAAGACGATGATTGGGAGAATGGTGAAAATGTACTATTGATTTAGATATAAATCCTATTGGACCATATTGCGGACTCTGAAAAGTACTAACATTGCTAGCGTGAGTCTTCGTCACATTTTCTGCAGTATGTATTTCATCGTTTAATACCACTAGTACACCTTTCATTTTTGCATCATCCGAAGAAGCCACTTGTATCGCTGATAACAAGTTATATAGCCCGTCAGCTCCTATCTCATTGGATGAACGCATGGCACCTGTAAGGACAATGGGAATGTCCGTATCTACTGTGAGATCCAAAAAGTAGGCAGTCTCTTCTAATGTATCTGTACCATGTGTAATAACAACCCCATCAATATTGTCCGATAAAATGTATTGGTCAATAAGCTGTTTTAGCTCCATCATCTCGATAGGCGTTATATGAGGAGAAGGGAGATTAAAAGCATCTATTTCCACAATATTAGCTAATGATCTAAGTTTTTCTGCCTCGATTAAAAGTGGATTTTGATCTGCTGGTACAACAGCTCCTGTTTCTGCATGTACTTGCATGGATATCGTACCACCTGTGTGAATTAATAAAATAGTTTTCATAGTGAGTAAGTACCTCCCAAAATTTGCGTATTTAAGGTATAATAGTAATAATGAAATGGAAGGAGTAAGTTTATGTTTATACTACTTTCCGTTGCAATAGCCCCTGCTTTAGCACTGTTAAGCTATTTTTACTTGCGAAAAGAAATTTCTGCAGAACCCTCCAGATTATTGTTACATACATTTATATATGGCGCCATATTAACGTTTCCAATTTTATTTATTCAACATGTTCTTCAAGAGGAACAGATCTTTTCTTCTCTATTTATCCATCAAGCTATTGTAACGAGTGCACTAGAAGAGTTTTTTAAATGGCTAGTTCTAATTGTCGCTATCTACAAACATGTGGAATTCGATGATCCCTATGATGGCATATTATATGGTGCTAGCGTAGCACTAGGTTTTGCGACTGTGGAAAATATACTATATTTATTGAACTTTGGTATGGATGAAGCTATCTTACGTGCAATTCTACCTGTTTCCAGTCATGCGCTATTTGGTGTTTTAATGGGATATTATATCGGTAGAGCGAAATTTACTACTTTAACTAAATCTCGTTATGAAATATTGTTTGCATTAATAGCACCGCTGTTCTTACATACTATTTATAATAGTATATTAAGTATTACAGGACTAGAGCTTTTATTGATGGTACCATTCATGTTGTTTTTGTGGTTGTTTAGTTTATCCAAAGTTAAAAAAGCTCATGTTCTATCTCGTAGAAAAAGATATGCAAATCATGAATATTATGTAGAAGAAAAAGTCTAGCAAATGCTAGACTTTTTTTGTATAATTTGGCGCATCTTACTCCATGCTAAGAAAAAAGGAGAGATGTCGTTTGAAACAACTAAAGTACATCCTGATTAGTTTACTATTTTGTACATTCAGTTATTCGTTTATCAGTGAGCAACCAACTACCCAGGCTTTTTCTGCTCAGACATTAGAACGAGGTGCCTATGGAGACGACGTTATTGAACTCCAGGCAAGATTACAGTATATCGGATTTTATAAGAGTGAGATAGATGGCAAGTTTGGTTATAGTACCTACTGGGCATTGAGGAATTTCCAGGAAAAATACGGTCTGCCGATAGATGGACTATTAGGACAAGACACTAAGAAAAAACTAGTAGGTGTTTCGGATTACGATAAAGAATTTGTACACGAACAGATAAATAAAGGGAATAGTTTTACGTATTACGGTGGGATTGATTTAGATAAACAAGTAAAGAACAAAAAAGAAGAAAGCACAAATATGCAATTGCCACCACAATATTCGGAAAAAGATTTGAAATTGATTGCAAATGCTGTATATGGAGAGGCACGTGGAGAGCCTTATGAAGGACAAGTGGCAGTTGCTGCGGTAATTCTAAATCGTGTTGAACATCCTGAATTTCCAAATACAGTTTCGGAAGTTATCTTTCAACCTTTAGCATTCACTGCAGTAGCGGATGGACAAATTTGGCTTGAGCCAAATGAACGGGCTAAAGAAGCGGTATTAGATGCACTCAACGGTTGGGATCCTACCGAAAATGCTATTTATTACTTTAATCCGGAAACAGCAACTAGTAAGTGGATTTGGAGCCGACCACAAATTAAAACAATTGGACAGCATATATTCTGTTCATAAGGAGATAAAATGAAAAAAATTATATGGGTTATCGTGTCTTCTGTTGCTGTAGTCTTCCTTGTGTATCATTTCTCTGTTCAGTCTCAAAATAATAGGCTTGAGAATGCATTAGCAGTACAATATTCAAATCAATTGACCTCAGCTTCAGAGAAATTGACGAAGCTAACAGAATCCGTAGATCAGACAATGCTGTTTACCGATAAGGAAGCATTAGAGCAGCCTTTAGATGATGTGTGGAGGATTTCCTCGGATATAAGAACTTCGATAAGTGCATTGCCGATAAATAACGAAACATCTGCTATATGGATGAATTATCTAAACAGATTAGGAAATGGTGCTGCACAGGTCAAAGACGGCAAGGTTCCTATTGAAGAATGGCAAAAAAATATGGCTGGTGCTAGAGAAAACTTGCAGGAACTTTCAAATCAGTGGGCATTTACAAACAAAGACGGTGGGAGTAAGGATTATATCGTTAAAGCATTTGTTCAGAACAAATTAGATCAAGGTGGTGAAAAGAGTTGGAAGTCACTAGGTAACTCTGTAAAAGCTTATACAGAAAGCGATTTCCCAATGACTGCAAGTGAAGCGGATCAACAAAAGAAAAAAGATTTACAGCATATTAAAGACGCCGATATTACATCAGCGGAAGCTAAAGAAAAGTTTTTTAAATTGTTTCCAGAATTTAAGGATTCAAAGATTCACATAACGGAAAGCTCACAGGATGCTCCTTATCCTTTTTATCATATCCAATTTCATGAAGGTATTCGTATAGGATACGCAGATTTGACTAAAAAAGGCGGACATTTACTATCCTTTTTATTGGAAAGACCTTTTGAAAAGACGACTATAACGGTGCAGCAGATGAAAGATAAGTCCGCTGAGTATATTAAAACTTTAGGATTTACTGACACGGAGATGGTTGAATATCGTGAAAATTCGATTGCTTGGCATTTATCATTTGCAAGAAAAGCGGAGGATAACGATGCTTTAATTTATGCAGATGGAATCCAATTAAAGATTGCAAAGGATAATGGAGAATTGCTTGGCTTAAATGCGATGGAATACATTCAAAAAGAAAAAATTGATAAACAAAAAATAGTGCCAATCAATAAAGAAGAGCTTTTTTCAAGTAACTTTTCGGTAGAAGAAGAGCGATTAGCATATGTGGAAAATAAACAGCTACAACAACGTTTGGCCTATCAATTGATAGCTGTAAACGAGTCTATTGGCACATATAAAATTTATATTGATACCGAAAACCACGAAATTTTACATGCAGAAAAACTTCCGTAGAGCTTTTTTCTATAGAATTATATCCATTTCAGTGTCATAATAGAAAATATATTATGACACTGAAAGAGGATTGCCTATGAAAATCAAACTTGGTACACAATTAATATTGGAGCCAACCTTTACGGATAAAACGGAAAAATATCATTGTAAAGTTGTGGATTTAGATGATCAATTTATATATATCGACTATCCGATGGATACACTTTCCAATAGAACAGTTTTCCTAATGGATGGTATGCAGCTTAGAGCGAGCTTTGTAGAAGAATCTAAAGCCGTTTATGCATTTCAAACAGAGGTGCTAGGTAAAAAGTCTCAGAAAATACCGATGATTAAGCTTGCATTACCGCCGGATTCGGAATTTTTACGAATTCAGCGAAGAGATTTCGTCCGCGTTAATACTTCTATTGATATATCCGTTCAATTCGAAGAGGAAAGATACCAATTTGTCACAGATGATATAAGCGCTGGAGGAACAGGAATTATCTTAAACACGCCAGTTAACTTTCAAGCAAGTGACGAAGTTTCCTTGCTAATTCCGTTATTGTTTAATAATGGAGATATTAAATACGTCTCCACACTAGCGCAAGTGATTAGAATATGGGATAAAGGTTCTTTAACCATCGCTTCTTTACATTTTACGGATACAGATGACCTAGACAAACAACAAATTGTAAGATTCTGTTTTGAACGTCAACTATTGATCCGGAAGAAAACATTGAGTTAAATCAAAATAGAGGTTACCCAGAAGTTAAACTTTTGGGTAACCTCTTCAAATTTGAAGGAAAAAACAAGTTACATTTTAGAAGCTTGCTTTTTCCTCATTAATGCTGTTCTATGATAAAATGTATAGGAATAGAGTGGAGGCAAATAAAGTGAAAAAACAAATACAAATAGCCATAGATGGCCCAGCAGCAGCAGGTAAGAGCACGATAGCAAAAAAAACCGCAGAGTTATTAGGTTATACATATGTAGACACAGGTGCAATGTACAGGGCAATCACGTATAAAGCATTACAACAAAACATAGATTTGCTAGATGAAGATAAATTAACTGCTTTATTAAAAGAAACTATAATTGAGTTAAAGCCTTCTCCAGAGGGTCAATTAGTATTTCTTGACCAAGTGGCTGTTACGGACGAAATTCGTTCTAAAGAAGTAACATCTTCTGTATCGGCTGTTGCTGCACATGCAACGTTACGGGAAGAAATGGTTAAGAGACAAATGCAAATGGGTAAAAACGGTAGCATCGTGATGGATGGTAGAGATATAGGTACCCATGTATTAAAAGATGCTGAGCTGAAGATATTTATGAGCGCCAGTGTAGAAGAAAGAGCGAATAGAAGATATTTAGAAAACCAAAATAGAGGAATTGAAACAAACTTAGAAGAACTTAAACAAGAGATTGCTTTACGAGACAAGCTAGATAGTGAAAGACAAGCATCGCCATTGATCCAGGCAGAAGATGCTATTTATATAGATACAACATTATTAACAGTTGATGAAGTATCGAATAAAATTATGCAACTAGCAAAAGAAAGGATGTCTTAATTTGAATCTATATTCGTTTGCAAAGACGGTTGTTTTTTCAGCATTAAAACCACTTTATAGATTTGAAGTTATTGGAACAGAACATTTCCCGAAAGATGGAGGGATTTTGTTATGTTCTAATCACATTAATGCTTTGGATCCACCGGTGGTAGGCATACTAGCCCCACGACCTGTGCACTTTATGGCAAAAGCAGAATTATTTAATGTACCACTTTTAAAAGGTATATTACCTGGCGTTAACGCCTTCCCGGTGAAAAGAGGGCTAAGTGACCGAGACGCACTTCGAACAGCTATTAAACTCTTAAAAAGTGGGGAAGTTGTAGGTTTATTTCCGGAAGGAACTAGAAGTAAAGATGGAAAGCTAGGAAAAGGATTTAGTGGAGCAGGGTTCTTTGCTTTACGCGGGGAAGCTAATGTTGTTCCTTGCGCAATAATTGGCCCATATAAACCTTTTAAAAAGTTGAAGGTAGTTTATGGTGAACCAATTGATATTGCGCCGTATCGTGAAAGAAAAGCTTCTGCAGATGAAGTGACTGAAAAAATAATGGAAAAAATAGCTGAGTTATTAGAAGCGCATCAGTCTAAATAGTTAGAATCTTTTCGTTTTTAAAGTGCTTCCTTTTGTAATTCTGTATCAATTCGCATAAAATAGAATAGAAACGCTGTGAAGGAGGAATATCATATGTCAGAAGAAATGAACTTAAACGACACGAATGAGTTTAAAGAGGGTGAACTAGTAAAAGCAACGGTTGCACAAGTAGATGAAAAGTCTATCATTGTAACAATTGAAGGAGCACCTTTTGACGGGATAGTACCTATAAGCGAACTATCTAGCTTGCATATTGAAAAAGCATCCGACTCCGTTTCCATAGGTGACGAATTAGAATTAATGATTACCAAAGTGGAAGAAGCTAACTTTGTCCTTTCTAAAAGAAGAGTAGATGCAGAAAAAGCTTGGGATAGACTAGAAAAACAATTCCAATCTGGAGAAATAATTGAAACAGAAGTAAAAGAAGTTGTAAAAGGCGGATTAGTAGTAGATTTAGGTGTCCGTGGATTTATACCTGCTTCCCTAATAGAGGATCATTTTGTAGAATCCTTTGAAGATTATAAAGGGAAGGTAATGACCTTTAGAATTGTAGAACTTGAAAAAGAGAAAAATAGACTTATCCTGTCCCATAAAGCAGTTGTTGAAGCTGAAAAATCTGTTAGCAAACAACAAACATTTGAGTCCATTAAAAGTGGTGATATCTTGACGGGTACAGTACAACGTTTAGCTTCGTTTGGCGCATTTGTCGATATAGGTGGAGTAGATGGACTTGTTCATATTTCACAAATTTCGTACGAGCATTTAGATAATGTTACAGACGTTTTAACCGAAGGGCAAGAAGTTAAAGTAAAAGTATTATCGATCGATCGCGATGCCGAAAGAATTTCTTTATCCATCAAAGATACACTGCCTGGACCTTGGTCTGTGGTGGAAGAAAAAGTGGCAAAAGGAGCAACACTTACTGGGAAAGTGAAGCGTCTTGTTTCATACGGTGCATTCGTAGAAGTATTCCCAGGAGTTGAAGGTTTAGTGCATATTTCGCAAATTGCACATAAGCATATTAGCAATCCACATGAAGTTTTAAAAGAGGGCGAAGAAGTACAAGTTAAAGTACTAGATGTTAATAGTGCTGAAAAACGTCTCTCCTTAAGTATTAAAGAATTACTTGAAAATGAAGATAAATACAACATAGAAGATTATCAAATGCCAGAAGAATCACGTGGGTTTTCTATAAGTGATGTATTAGGAGACAAGCTGAAAGGCTTCACTAATAATAACTAACATAATATACTATCTTAAACAGGTGACTTCAATAAAGTCGCCTGTTTTTGTCTTTTTGTTGTATAATACAACATAGACGAAGTTGGAAGGATGAAAAAGTAATGACAAAACCAGTAGTAGCAATCGTTGGTAGGCCTAATGTCGGCAAATCGACTATATTCAATCGAATCGTAGGAGAGCGTGTATCTATCGTGGAAGATATTCCAGGTATTACACGTGATCGTATATATAGTTCTGCCGATTGGTTAACACATGAATTTAATATCATTGATACAGGTGGTATAGAACTTAGCGACGAACCGTTTTTAGAACAAATTAAGCAACAAGCAGAAATAGCGATGGACGAAGCAGATGTAATCATCTTCTTAACTAACGGTCGTGAAGGAATTACAGCAGCAGATGAATATGTTGCAAAAATTTTATATAAAACGAAAAAACCAATCGTTTTAGCTGTTAACAAAATTGACAATCCGGATATGCGTGAAATGCTTTATGACTTTTACGCTTTAGGACTGGGCGAACCTTTCCCAATCTCAGGTTCTCATGGACTTGGTCTAGGAGATTTACTAGATGAAGTAGCGAAAAACTTCCCAGATGTAGAAGATGTAGACTACGGGGAAGAAGTTATTAAGTTTTCTCTAATTGGGCGTCCTAATGTAGGGAAATCTTCTTTGGTCAACGCATTTTTGGGGCATGATCGTGTAATCGTAAGTGAAATAGCTGGGACAACAAGAGATGCGATTGATACGGAATACTCTTTTGATGGTCAAGAATACGTAATGATTGATACAGCAGGTATGCGTAAAAAAGGGAAAGTATATGAAACAACTGAGAAATACAGTGTTTTACGTGCATTAAAGGCGATTGAACGTTCTGACGTTGTTTTAGTTGTTCTGAATGCTGAAGAGGGTATTCAAGAACAAGATAAAAAAATTGCTGGTTACGCTCATGAAGCCGGTAAGGCAGTTATTATCGTGATGAACAAATGGGATGCTATTGAAAAAGACGATAAAACGATGAATGTAATGACAAAGAAAATTAGAGATCATTTCCTATTCTTGGATTATGCTCCGATTGTTTTCGTTTCTGCTAAAACAAAACAACGTGTTCATGCACTTCTACCGGTTATCAATCAAGTAAGTGAAAATCATGCAATGCGTGTTCAGTCATCTGTTCTGAATGAGGTTATAGAAGATTCTGTTGCAAGAAATCCGGCTCCAACTGATAAAGGGAAACGTCTGCGTATTTACTATGCAACTCAAGTGGCTATCAAACCACCAACTTTCGTGGTATTTGTTAATGAACCTGAGATGATGCATTTTTCTTATGAAAGATTTTTAGAAAATCGTATTAGAGAATCCTTTGACTTTGAAGGAACTCCAATTCGTATTATTACGCGCGCAAGAACTTAATCCTATTAGTTTTAAAGGAGCGAAATAGCGATGGAAAAAGTAACTGTACTGGGTGCAGGAAGCTGGGGAACAGCCCTAGCTATGGTTCTTGCAAACAATGAACATGACTGTTTACTGTGGTCCCATAGAGATGATCAGGCAACAGAAATAACTACAAATCATACCAATAAAAAATATTTACCTGAGACTATCTTACCGACTAATTTAAAGGCTACTAGTGACTTTCAGCAAGCGATTCAACATGCAAATGTTATTGTCATTGCTGTTCCCACTAAAGCTATTAGAGAAGTTTGCCAAAATATGCTACCTTTTTTGGCTGAAAAGAAGCTATTTGTACATGTTTCGAAAGGTATTGAACCTGATTCCCTAAAAAGAATATCAGAAATGATTGCGGAAGAACTGTCAGAGGATGTTACAGAAGCAATCGTTGTATTGTCTGGGCCTAGTCATGCAGAAGAGGTTGTCTTAAAGCATCCAACAACGATAACAGTTGCAAGTGAAAATATGGTTGCTGCCGAAAAGGTTCAAGACTTGTTTATGAACAAATCTTTCCGTGTCTATACTAACGACGATGTAATTGGCGTAGAAATTGGAGCAGCACTCAAAAATGTAATTGCTTTAGCTGCAGGGATAGTAGATGGATTAGGTTACGGTGACAATGCAAAAGCTGCACTCATTACGAGAGGTCTAGCTGAAATCTCCCGTTTAGGTATTAGTCTAGGTGCTCAACCTTACACGTTCTCTGGATTAACAGGCATGGGTGACTTAATTGTAACCTGCACTAGTGTGCATTCTAGGAATTGGCGTGCTGGTAATATGTTAGGTAAGGGAGCTACACTTAATACAGTGTTAGAAGAGATGGGTATGGTTGTAGAAGGTGTGCGTACTACAAAAGCAGCATATCAACTAGCTACAAAGCAACAAGTGGACATGCCAATTACTAAAGCTCTGTATTCTGTCTTATTTGAACAGGTCAACCCTAAAGAGGCTGTAGACATTCTTATGCATCGTACAAAGAAGCATGAGTTAGAAGATTATAAAACGTTCTAAAATTGTCACAAATGGAAAGAGTTGTTGTTAAAAACAACTCTTTTTTGACTGTATACTAGACATATTATTATTAAAGCTTCTTTAACATGTTCCTTCTGAACTTTTTGTTATACTCTGTCTAGTTCCTGTACAATGTATGTTACAGAAGCCTTTAGTCAGAATTACATAGGCGCTTGCTCAATTCTAGTATGTTATACTTTTTTATTGTAGAAAGGTGTGGAAGTTGTTGTGGTGTTATTAGTTTCATCTATGGATAAAATGTGGATATCGTTTGGATCTATGGGTTGTATGTTTTTAGCTATGGCTTTTATGTTTTTTGTAAAGACAAAACTAAAGAATAAATTATTGAAATTTATATTAGGTTTGATCGCTTACATATTATTGTTTATAGGTTTCATTACGATGATCTATATTATATCTAACCCAACTAAGGCTTAGTAAGGAGATTCCTATGAAAAACTTTAAACTTATTGCTGTGTTCATTATGATAACGGTTTTCTTAGCAGGATGCGGTTATAAAAGTGGTTATGAGCCTGAAAATTTATTGCCATATGAGGACCAACTAACTGCAGTTCAAACTGCTGTTGACAGTTTTCAAAAAGATTCCGGTGGACTTTTACCGATAAAAACGCGTGATATGGAAACAGATCAATATATTAAATACCCAATCGATTTTAGCAAAATTATTCCATCAAAGCTTGGAAAGGCTCCTGCCAATTCTTATGAGGCTGGGGGGATCTATCAATATGTACTCATGGATGTAGAAGAGAATCCTACGGTTAAGTTAGTAGACCTACGTATTGCAGATACGTTGCGTGATATTAACCATCGAAAGAGTATAAATGGATTTGGTCCTATAGCTGAAACGATTGTAGATGGCGTATATAAGCTAGATTTCAAAAAAATGGGTTATGACAGCGAGTTAACTGTTCAAAGCCCTTATTCTGATACTCAGTTGCCTATAGTGGCTACTGGTGATGGGGAAGTCTATGTAGATTACTCCATCGAATTGAATAGACTACTTCAGGAATCTGATAAGAAAATAGAGCCAGGAGATGATATTCGGTTTTTGTTAACGGACAAATTTGCGATTGTGCCAGCATACTCTCTGCCTTATACTGTAAATGAAAAGAATGAACCTGTTTTTATGATGAATGAATAAATAATAAAAATAGGGCTAAAAGGTATTGTTTCTTTTAGATAATTCCTTTTTCTATCGTTTTCAAAGATCTTTGAACAGAGGTTGGTTGTGACGGACGTCATGACCGGCCTCTGTTTTATGCGTTTGTTTATCCGTCGCCCTCATAGAAACAGATTTCTACGTTTCGTGATTTAGCAAGTCTGTAGGAGGCCTCTGCTTAAAGTAAAAAAAACAAAGCGCTATTATTTGTTGAATTATTATGTTTCCTAATGCTTGTTACATATTTACTTTCTTAATCTTTGTAAAAAGACGTTTCGTGCAATATGCATGAAACCTTTTTTTTGTGCATATATTAAATTGCTAAGAAAGGAGAGTATCCATGTCGAGTAAACTGTATGAACAGATAGCAGAAAGAACGAATGGTGATGTGTATATTGGTGTAGTTGGCCCTGTCCGAGTAGGTAAATCGACTTTTGTAAAACGAGTAATGGAGCTAGTAGTAATTCCTAATATTCAAGAAGAGGCCGAGCGTCTACGTGCACAAGATGAATTGCCGCAAAGTTCACCAGGTAATGTGATTATGACAGCTGAGCCTAAATTTGTGCCGGCACACGGGACAAATATACATCTAGGAGAAGACCAGCTACGCTTACAAATCAGACTAGTAGATTGCGTCGGTTACATGATTGACGGCATTAAAACACATTCTGGTGAAGAAGGTCAAAAGTTGGTGCACACCCCATGGCATAGCGAAGCAATACCTTTTGAGGAAGCTGCTAGGATTGGGACAGACAAAGTAATTAGAGATCATTCTACAATTGGAATTGTTGTTACGACAGATGGATCTGTTAATAATATTCCTCGGATGGCCGTTGAAAGTGCAGAACAACAAATAATTACCCAATTGAAAGAAATTGGTAAACCATTTGTTATCGTTCTAAACAGCAAAAATCCAGGTCATTTAGAAACAATTCAATTAAGTGAAGAATTACAAAGACAACATGAGGTTCCAGTAATTGCAACTGCCGTTGATCGCATGACTGCTGAGGAAATTCAATACATACTCCAACAAGCACTCTATGAATTTCCGATCACGGATATTGAATTAGTTAAGCCTGATTGGACGGATGTATTAGAACCAGATCATTTTGTCAATAATGCAATCACTTCCTCGTTACAGGAGTGGCTACAATTAGTATCCAAAATGAAAGACGTAAAGGAATTAGCTTCTAGATTTAAGCAAGTTCCTTTTATACAATCTGCAGAAGTGGTTGAGGCTAACCCCGGCAGAGGATCGGCATGTATACAAATTGGCTTAAAACCCGAAGTATTTCAAGAGGTTTGTGATGAGTGGCTAGATGAGCCTATTGAATCGAAAAAAGACTGGCTGTTATTCGTAAAAGAGGCATCTACTGCTAAAAAGGCTTACAATAAATTCTCAGAAGCTCTAGAAGCTGCAAAGAAACATGGCTACGGCGTATCGTTACCAACTATACAAGATTTTCAGCCAACAGCACCAGAGATTATTAAACAGAATAATTTCTATGGTGTCAGTTTAAAAGCAAAAGCCGCATCTCTCCATATTATTCGAGTGGATATGGAAGCAGAATTTGCTCCATTAATAGGGTCAGAGTTTCATAGTCAGCAATTATTAAAAGATTTAAAACATGGTTTTTTACATGACAGAGATGCTTTATGGCAAACGCAGGTTTTTGGTACTTCCCTAGTCGAAGTTTTAAAAGAAAGTTTACGATATAAAACAGAGAGTGTTTCTGATGTTGCGAAGAAAAGAATGCGAGAAACGATTGAAAGAATGGTTAATGAAGGTGATCGAGGGATGGTCACATTTATATTGTAAATCCAACACAGGGCTTTTTGCGACTATGCAAAAAGTCCTGTTATTGCGTTAAATTGCCCTTTTTTTGAGGAAACTTAGCGAAACTCGTGCAAATAGTGTTGCGTAGGATTTTTTGTTGTGATACTCTTTTTACAGGATTGAAGCTATCTTCCTTTGAGAGGAGGTGAATGGTATGAATAAAACAGAACTAGTTAACTCTGTTGCAGAAGCTACAGAACTTTCTAAAAAAGACGCTTCAAAAGCTGTTGAAGCTGTATTTGAATCAATTCAAACTGCTCTTGCAGATGGCGAAAAAGTTCAATTGATTGGTTTCGGAAACTTTGAAGTTCGTGAACGTGCTGCACGTAAAGGACGTAACCCACAAACAGGTGAAGAAATCGACATCGCTGCAAGCAAAGTACCTGCGTTTAAACCAGGTAAAGCACTTAAAGACGCAGTTAAATAACTGATGTTGTAGTACATAGAACGGTTATTGTGGAGCTTGCTTCACGGTAACCGTTCTTTTCAATTAAATGCTAATCTCAGATTGTTCGATAAACTTCTAAAAGAAATTTCAATAATTTAAAGAAATCTAATATACAAATATTTGCTAATGATAGAGCGACCGGGATAAATTTATTTATTATAAGCATTTCATATGCTAAGATGCAATTGGTATAATACATAGTTTTAGGGGGTCTACAGATGACAAATGTCGATCTGAACAAAATAGAAGAAGCGGTCAAAATGATTTTAGAAGCAGTTGGGGAGGATCCTAACAGAGAAGGATTGTTGGATACACCTAAAAGAGTTTCTAAAATGTACGCAGAAATGTTCGAAGGCTTACATCAAGATCCAAAAGAATATTTTAAAACCGTATTTAACGAAGATCATGAAGAGTTAGTTTTAGTGAAGGACATACCATTTTACTCCATGTGTGAACATCATTTAGTTCCTTTCTACGGAAAAGCACATGTGGCATATATTCCTCGAAATGGTGTAGTTACTGGTTTGAGTAAACTTGCCAGAGCTGTCGAAACAACCGCGAGACGTCCTCAATTACAGGAAAGAATCACTTCAAGCGTTGCAGATGATATAATGCAAATGTTAAATCCGCATGGAGTTTATGTAGTAGTGGAAGCAGAGCATATGTGTATGACGATGCGAGGTATTAAAAAACCTGGTGCCAAAACAATTACTGCGGTAGCGCGTGGAATTTTAGAAACAGATGATGTTAAACGCTCAGAAATACTTTCATTCATAAAGATGAAGTAACACCTTTGGATGTCGGCTTTAGAATATGGTATGATGGAAAAAGACTGTGAACAAAGGAGACTATAAAATGTCTAGTTCAGATTATATTGTGATAAAAGCTGAGGAAGATGGAGTTCATGTAATTGGTCTTACAAGAGGAACGGATACTAAATTTCATCATTCTGAAAAACTGGATAGTGGCGAAGTAATGATTGCTCAGTTTACAGAACATACATCAGCTATAAAAATTAGAGGAAAAGCATCCATTCATTCATCGAATGGAATTATACAATCCGATTCTAAAAAGTAGTTATTAATATAACCATATAGACAGATTAAGCGCGGTTGGGAAATGGAGTAAGGTGTATGAACGAAGCATTGATCAAACAACATATAAAGCAATATAAAGAAGCTGTTCTCCATCAAGTTCAACAAAGCACATTGTTGAAATATACTGGGGCTCCTGTCATTGATGAAGAGCGTTTGTTTTTTACACTTTTACCACTTTTTAATGGAGAAGAATGGGAAGAATCCCAAAGAAAGTCTGCTATTGCAGTAACTCTTATCTTTTCTGCCTTAGCTGCTCATGATTTAGTAAAAGAGTTGAATGCAACTAGCAAAGATCAACAGTTACAAGTATTAGCTGGAGATTATTACAGTGGGAAGTATTACCACCTATTAGCAAGCGATGGACAACTAGACTTAATCCAGATTTTGTCGGAAGGTGTCGCGACTATTTCAGAACATAAAACAAGATTTTATGACCGACAAATTTATGGGTTCGATCAGCTCATTCAATCCATTCAACTCATAGAATCTCAATCCATTGAACAATTACTTGAGTATTATTCTTTTCATGAGTATGTATTCGTAATGAAAGAGTCTCTCCTCCTCATTGCTTTAAAAAAGGAACTTGCAGCATATGAGCAAGGTGAACAACCATTTTATATTAGTAAGTCAAGTCAGTTACAGGCTAATATTAATATTCTCCAGTTGGAGATAGAAAAGATTGAATCCATACTTATGGATGAGATTAAAAACTCTGAGCTATTAGAAGAACAACTAAAAAGTATAATTTTAGAAAAGTTAATGAAATGCACCTTAGAAAAGCAGTTGAGAGAAGGTTAAGTCGTGGAAAAATCAAAAGAACAGCATGTACATGAAGTGTTTGAAAAGATATCTGATAACTATGATTCGATGAATTCGGTTATTAGCTTTCAACAACATAAAGCATGGCGTAAAGATACGATGAAGGCTATGCAAGTAAAACCTGGAAGCAAAGCATTGGACGTATGTTGCGGGACAGCAGACTGGACAATTGCATTGGCGGAGGCAACTGGGCCAACTGGTGAGGTAAGGGGATTAGATTTTAGTCAAAACATGTTAAATGTGGGATTAGAAAAAGTGAAGCATATCTCACAAATTGAGTTAATCCAAGGAAATGCTATGGAGCTGCCATTTGAAGATAATTTCTTTGATTTTGTAACGATTGGTTTTGGATTACGCAATGTTCCAGATTATACACAAGTGTTAAGTGAAATGAATCGTGTTGTTAAACCAGGTGGGATGGTCGTTTGCTTAGAAACGTCTACACCAGATTCGAAATTATTTAATGGTTTATTCCGATTCTATTTCCGTTATATCATGCCATTATTCGGAAAACTTTTTGCGAAAAGTTATAAAGAATATTCATGGTTACAGGAGTCTGCTAAAGAGTTTCCAAATCGAGCTGAGTTAACTAAGCTATTCGAAAAAGTGGGCTTGGTCAATGTAACGAGCAAACCATATAGCGGTGGAGCGGCAGCTAGACATATTGGCTTTAAAAAAGATATTTAAGTGAGTGAGGTTGTAACCGTGGACAAGATGAAATTAAAGTTACTCTATTCCGATTTGAAATCGGATCTTGATATCATCGAAAAAGAATTAGCTGTAGCGGTAAATTCTTCTTCTCACTTATTGAATGAGGCGTCTCTTCATCTGCTATTAGCCGGAGGAAAGCGGATTAGACCAGTTTTTGTGTTGCTTGCAGCAAAATTTGGAAACTATTCGATAGATTCTATAAAAAGCGTAGCTGTTTCTGTTGAACTCATTCATATGGCTTCCCTCGTCCATGATGATGTAATAGACGATGCAGAAACTAGACGAGGCAGAGAAACGGTGAAGGCACAATGGAATAATCGGGTCGCAATGTATACAGGAGACTTTCTTTTTGCCAATGCAATTGAATACATAACAGATTTACAAAATACATATGCACATGAAGTGTTATCTCATACGATGGTGGAACTTTGTATTGGGGAAATTATTCAAATTGAGGATAAGCACTATTTAGAACAAACAGTTCGTGACTACTTACGTCGGATTAAACGGAAAACGGCTATATTAATTTCAGCTAGCTGTGAGTTAGGAGCAATTGCTTCCCAAGCAGATGAGGAAACGGTCAAGCATTTGAAATGGTTTGGCTATTACGTCGGTATGTCATTCCAAATCATAGATGACATTTTGGATCTTACATCTACAGATGAGGAGTTAGGTAAACCTGCTGGATCTGATCTTGCACAGGGGAATATTACATTGCCTGTTTTATACGTTAAAAACGATCTAGATATTGAACCATTATTAAAAGAAATTTTAGCAGGGACAATAAGTGATGAGAATCGACAAATTCTGTTAACTAAAATTCGGGACTCAGATGGTATCAATCGTGCTAAACAAATTAGTAATCTTTACTTGCAAAAAGCGCTAAATGAAGTAAAGCAATTGCCGGCAAATTCCGCTAAAAAGTCATTACAAAACATCGCATTGTTTATGAGTAAAAGGAAATTTTAAATGGTATTTTGTTCAGTTACCTGCCTTTAAAACCTAAACTTGAGCTACCGTCTATTAATTTAATTTGAAAATAATGAATTATAATGATAATATTTGTAACGGTGGAGAATAAGTCCATTATATATATTCGAGGAGTGTTAACTATGGAAAAAACATTTTTAATGGTAAAACCTGATGGCGTACAACGTAACTTAATCGGTGAAATCGTAGGTCGTTTTGAAGCAAAAGGATTCCAATTAGTTGGAGCAAAATTAATGCAAATTCCTACTGAACTTGCTGAAGAGCATTACGGCGAGCATAAAGAACGCCCATTCTTCGGGGAATTAGTAGAATTCATCACTTCTGGACCAGTTTTTGCAATGGTTTGGGAAGGGGAAAATGTTATTTCAACTGCACGTTTATTAGTTGGAGCAACAAACCCTAAAGAATCAGCTCCAGGAACTATCCGTGGAGATTTCGCATTAACTGTAGGGAAAAACATTATTCATGGTTCTGATGCTCCTGAAAGCGCTGAACGTGAAATTGGATTATTCTTCAAGCAAGAAGAACTAGTATCATATAAAAAAGATGCTAACAACTGGATTAACTAATCCAGAAAATGGTTGTTTATGACTTTGGTCATAAACAACCATTTTTTTATTTAGGATTAAGAAAGTATTGAAAATTGTCTGGTGAACAAGCTTCATTCTACTCTTCGTTGCGCTCAAGTCATTACAATCAGTAGTACTAGCTCAACCATAAGATTAAGCATAGCCTTTTGCTTAGATGATAAGAGTAGTGAAAGTTAATAGAGGAATAAAACAGTCTATCTGATTAGGAATACTATTTTATAATCTAAGAAGAAGTAAAGATTCTTTTTTTCGGAGTTCATTTCATCATTACTTATATTAGATACTCCACATATATTTATGTGGTTTTATATCCTATTATCGATTATTTAAAGTGGACCTAATTGATTGGAGCGCAGAGTGGCGACTCCAGTGGAACAGCACGAGCTGAAGACCCTGGACTGAGCAAAGTGAAGGAAGCGGCTGAAGGCGTGCCCACGGAAAGCGTCCGCTCGGAGCGGAAATTCAATGGCAAGGACTGGTGTCTTTTTTGTCTAGTTCTTCTTATTTTATAAAAGTAAGATATAACAGATAAAAAGAGCTATATCAGAGCCACTTGGTTTCAATTTATAAAAAAATAGGCAAATGCTCACATTTATCAGTCTTTTTAGTATGTTCTAAATGCTATGTATACGATATACTAGATAAAGGTTTTCAGAAAGGGGCGAAATCATTTTGCCGGATTACATAAAATTTGTGGATTCCATAAAGAAAAAAACAGGCATTGATCTTGCAGCATATAAAGAAGCGCAGATGAGACGCAGACTAACTTCTTTATATGAAAAAAAAGGATATAAAAACTTTGTTGAGTTTTATCAAGCGCTTGACTCCAACAGAGATTTGATGAATGAGTTTCTAGATAGAATGACGATTAATGTTTCAGAGTTTTATCGGAACGAAAAACGCTGGGATATATTACAAACGAAAATATTTCCAAAGTTATTAGAAACAAATAAACGATTGAAAATTTGGAGTGCCGCATGCTCTACTGGTGAAGAGCCTTATACCATAGCGATGGTTTTGTCCAATCATGTTCCTTTATCTCAAATTGCCATACATGCAACAGATTTAGATGAAAATGCAATTCAACGTGCAAAAGTTGGTATTTACCCAGAACGTTCACTAGCTGAGGTACCAATTGACATTAAAAATAAGTACTTTGAGACTCAAACACCATTTTATAAGATAAGTGATTCCGTTAAAAAGACCGTCACATTTAAAAAACATAATCTATTGAAAGATACATATGATAAAAATTTCGATTTGATTGTTTGTCGTAACGTCATGATTTACTTTACAGAAGCTGCAAAAGATCAAATTTATCAAAACTTTAGTGATTCACTGCGACCTGGAGGAATTCTATTCGTCGGTAGTACGGAACAGATATTCAATCCAGGTAAGTACGGGTTTGAAACCGAAGATACCTTTTTCTATCGGAAAAAATAAGTGGAACTGTCCGATGTATTTCGGGCAGTTTTCTTCTAAGCAAAGATAAAGGATAAAATCTCCATAAATTCAGTAATACAGGAAGTGAAGCGTTAATCGATCATGATAATCGATTAATGAGGATGGATGAGGATGGAAGAACTTCAGTGGTTTTTATTTGTATAAGAGGCTTTCGTAGGCTCTTGTGCTTTTCTTCTATACATGGCACCAAAATTTTGATATAGTGATAAACAAATACTTTAGCGAGTTGAAGGGGGAAAGTATTGTGAGATACTTAACTGCAGGTGAGTCACATGGACCACAACTAACTGCGATTATTGAAGGATTACCAGCGCAATTGGAAATAACGAGTGAAATGATAAATAAAGAGTTAAAACGTCGACAGGGTGGACATGGTCGTGGAAGACGTATGCAAATTGAAAAAGATACAGTAGCTATAACATCAGGTGTACGTCATGGGAAAACGTTAGGCTCTCCAGTTTGTCTAGTTGTAAACAATGATGATTGGAAGCACTGGACAAACATTATGGGAATTGAACCGCTTGGAGATGAAATAGATCCAGAGGATATTAAAAGAAAAATCACTAGACCACGTCCAGGACACGCCGATTTAGTTGGTGGTATGAAATATGGTCATCGTGATTTACGTAATGTTCTGGAGCGTTCCTCCGCACGAGAAACTACTGTAAGAGTGGCAGTAGGAGCCGTTGCAAAAGAGTTGTTAAGCAAACTAGGAATAACTATTGTGGCTCATGTTACGAAAATTGGTGGGATTGAAGCTAATTTGGATTTGGCTAATGGAAAGACAATAGAAGAAATCCGTACAATTGTAGAAGATGATCCTGTTTATTGCTTAGATCCTCAAGCCTCTGCACAAATGGTAGAAGCTATTGATAATGCAAAAAAAGCAGGAGATACAATTGGTGGAGTAGTAGAAGTAATTGTTTCTGGGATGCCAGCTGGAGTTGGAAGTTACGTCCATTATGATCGTAAACTAGACGGTAAACTCGCAATGGCGATGATGAGTATCAATGCATTTAAAGGAGTAGAAGTAGGGTTGGGATTCGAAATGGCTAATCTTTTTGGAAGCCAAGTTCATGATCAGATTTCTTGGAGTGCAGATAAGGGGTATACACGTGATACAAACCGACTAGGGGGTCTAGAAGGCGGCATGTCCACAGGAATGCCAATTGTAGTACGTGGTGTGATGAAACCAATTCCTACGCTTTATAAGCCACTTCAAAGTGTTGATATTGATACGAAGGAGCCGTTTAAAGCAAGTATTGAAAGGTCTGATAGCTGTGCGGTACCAGCAGCTTCAGTAGTTGCAGAAGCTGTTATTGCTTGGGAAATTGCACAAGCGGTTCTAGATACTTTCCATGGAGATAAACTAGAAACATTACTTGCAGATATAGAGAGTCATAGAGCTTATACAAAGGGGTTTTAATGATGTCTATTCAAGTAAAAACAAAAGACTCCGTCTATGAAGTTTATCTAGGAGAAAATATTCTACAATCCTTTTGTAGTAGAGAAACAGATAAATTATCCAAATATGATCAATTGGTCATAATCACAGATGAACATGTGTGGAGTTTACATGAGGAATATGTACGCAGTAATTTTACGCTACCTTTTAAACTTTATATTGTTCCTAATGGTGAATCCTGCAAAACATTTGAATCCTATTATCAAGTCCAATCTTTTTTATTAGATGAAAATTGTTCTAGAAATTCTGCGCTTCTGGCATTAGGGGGAGGAGCAGTTGGGGATTTGACTGGGTTTGTAGCAGCAACCTTTATGCGTGGTATTCCTTTTTACCAAATTCCAACGACTATCTTAGCACATGATAGTGCCGTTGGGGGTAAGACTGCGATCAATCACCCGAATGGAAAAAATATGATTGGAGCTTTCTATCAACCTAAGGAAGTAATATATGACTTTCATTTTTTAAAAACGTTACCAGAAGGAGAAATTCGCTCAGGATTAGCGGAAGTGATCAAACATTCATTGATCAGTGATGCTAAATGGATGGATGAATTTCTTATTCTTCCAAACCTATTGGCAATCGAAAATAAACAATTATTGCATTGGATTGAAAAAGGAATTCGAGTTAAAGCGCATATTGTTGAGCTGGATGAAAAAGAACAGTCTTACCGAAAGTTTTTGAATTTTGGCCATACATATGGTCATGCGATTGAGGCCTCTGTAGGTTATGGGCAAGTCACGCACGGGGAAGCTGTGATGATCGGTATGATCCCAGCATTAATGCTAAGTGAGCTTCATGGGAATGTGGAAAAGGGCTATGCAAGAAGGGTTTATGACCTAGCAAATAGACTTGGGTATAATTTCACACACGTGCTTCATTGTTCATTTGAAAGCTTATCAAAGTTTATGCAAAAAGATAAAAAATCGATGAATGGAGAACTCCACTTTGCATTGCTTGAAGAAATAGGGCATCCATTTATGCAGAAAGTTTCGGTAGAAGAGATTAAACGTTGTGATAATCAGCTACGACAATGGGTGAAGGAGGAGAACAAATGATTAGAGGAGTAAGAGGAGCAACCACCGTATTAGCAGATTCAAATGACTTAGTTCTGCAGGAAACAAGACGTCTTGTGGAAACAATGGCAAAATCGAATGACATTTTACCCGAAGACATTGCTTCCGTGATCATTTCTACTACGCCGGATATAACTTCTGCATTTCCGGCACGTGCCGTTCGAGGCATAGAAGGATGGGCATATGTACCGGTAATGTGCACCCACGAGATGAATGTACCAGGGGCTTTGGAAAAGTGTATTCGATTACTCATGCATATAAATACAGATAAAAACCAACAACAAATCGAGCATATCTATTTAAATAATGCAGTCGCATTAAGACCAGATTTACTTAAATAATTTATAGAATTGAGGGGTTAAAATGAAATTTAAGCAACAGATTAATGGGTTACATGCATATCAGCCTGGAAAAACTACCGATGAAGTGAAGAAAATGTTCAACTTAGAAAAAGTGACGAAACTTGCATCCAATGAAAATCCTTATGGTGCTTCACCAAAAGTTAAAGAATACTTTGCAAACGCAAATATAGATTTTGCTATCTATCCAGATGGATATGCATCAAATTTAAGAGCTGCTGTGGCAAATCATTTGAACGTCTCTGAAAAGCAATTATTATTTGGCAATGGATCTGACGAAAATATTCTGATTGTATCAAGAGCTATTTTACGACCTGGATTGAATACTATTATGGCGGATGTAACATTTGGTCAATACAAGCACAATGCGGTGGTGGAGGGAGCAGAAGTGCGTGAAATACCCCTTACTAAAAATGGAGAACATGATTTAAATAACATGCTAGCAGCAATTGATGAAAATACTGCAATTATTTGGGTGTGTAATCCAAACAATCCAACAGGGACTTTAATACCTAGTGATAAATTGAAACAGTTTATCGAGAAAGTGCCAAATGACGTATTAATTGTTTTAGATGAAGCATACACAGAATACATAACAGATAGTAACTACAAAGATTCTCTTGGATTATTAGAAAACCATCCGAATGTCTTAATAATGCGTACATTTTCTAAGGCATATGGTCTGGCAAGCTTCCGTATTGGATATGCTATTGGCTCGGAATCAGTAATAGCTCAGCTAGAACCAACTCGTGAGCCATTTAATAATACGGTTATAAGTCAACAGGTAGCCCTTCTTGGATTAGAAGATCAAGCGTTTATCAATGAATGCAAAGAGAAAAATAATGCGGGGAAAGCTCAGTACGTGACTTATTGCAACGAAAGAAATCTGCATTATTTCCCTTCGCAAACGAATTTTATCTTAATGGAAGTGAAGGCAGATAGTGATGCAGTTTTCCAAGGTTTGATGAAGCGCGGATTTATAGTTCGAAGTGGAAATGCATTAGGGAAACAAGGGTATTTACGTATTACCATTGGAACGGAACAACAAAATAGTGAGTTATTAGAAAAGCTTGATGAGGTTCTTAAAGAGGAAGGCGTTTTATAATGCAACAAAACGTATTCATTATAGGACTCGGATTAATAGGTGGATCCTTGGCACTAAGCTTAAAGCGCAATAAAGATGTGAAAATAATTGGATATGACGCAAATGGCCAAACGTTAAAAACAGCGAAAAGAATTAGTGTCATTGATGAGATAGCGACCAATCTAGAAGAGAGTAGTGCCTTTGCAGATGTCATTGTTTTTGCTACTCCCGTGAGTGAAACGATTCGTTTGATGAAAGAATTACCGAAATGGCAATTGAAGAAACAAGTGATTATTACAGATACAGGAAGCACAAAAAAAGAAATTATGAAAGTCGCGATATCATTAAAGGAGCAGGGCATAACTTTTATAGGGGGTCACCCTATGGCTGGCTCTCACAAGAGTGGTGTGGAAGCTGCTAGACCAATCCTGTTTGAAAATGCCTATTATTTGCTAACCCCTTTTGAAGATGAAACGGATGAGCGTGTTCAAGTGTTGATCAATCTATTGCAGGTAACGAAAGCGAAGGTAGTACAAGTCGGAGCAGAAGAGCATGACCATATGACCGCTGTAGTTAGTCATTTCCCCCATTTAGTTGCTGCGTCTCTGGTGCATCAATTGTCTTTCGAGAATGAACAATATCCATTTACGAAACAACTGGCGGCAGGAGGATTTCGTGATTTAACAAGAATCGCTTCTGCCAACCCTATTGTTTGGAGAGATATAACGCTTCAAAATCGGCAGGAATTAACGGATCAATTGAAAGCGTGGACTAATGAAATGATTAAATTACAAGAACTGCTTTCATATGCGGATTCTAGTGATATAGAAAATTATTTTAATGTTGCTAAAAAAGTACGAGATGATCTTCCTATTAATACACAAGGCGCGATGTTTAGTGTATTTGATCTGTATGTGGATGTACCAGATTATCCTGGTGTTATATCTGAGATTACAGGTTATTTGGCAAAAGATAATATAAGTATTACAAATTTACGAATCGTAGAAACTCGTGAAGATATTTTTGGAATTTTAGTTATCAGTTTTCAATCGACAAATGATCGTGCTAAAGCGGTAGAATGTATTGCAAATAATACAACATTTGAAACATATATTTCTTAGGGAGGGAAGACATTGTTGACTAGTAAGAAGTTAGATTATGTACAGCCCTCTTTGAAGGGCACTATTCGTATACCGGGAGATAAATCCGTCTCTCATCGGTCTATTATGTTTGGCGCTATAGCTGAAGGAACTACAACTGTTGAGGGTTTCTTACAGAGTGATGATTGCTTAAGTACAATTGATTGCTTTCAAAAGCTTGGAGTGGATATAACCATCGAAGGGGAGAAGGTAACGATTAAAAGTGATGGAATTGCGAACTGGAAGGAACCTGGCGAAATATTATATACGGGGAATTCGGGAACAACTACTCGTTTAATGCTCGGAATTTTAGCAGGCTCCTCCGTGTCCTCCGTTTTAATAGGGGATGAATCTATTCAAAAACGTCCAATGAGAAGAGTAACGGATCCTTTAAAAGATATGAATGCTAAACTAATCGGGCGAGAGAATGGCCAGTTTACACCAATTGCAGTTGAGGGTACTCAATTACAAGCTATTCGTTATACGATGCCTGTAGCCAGTGCACAAGTGAAGTCTGCCATTTTACTAGCAGCTTTAAATGCAGATGGAGAAACTATAGTGGAAGAACTAGAAACTTCTCGGGATCACACAGAGAAAATGTTACAACACTTTGGTGCAACCATTGCAGTAGATGGTAAAATGATACGTTTACAAGGTGGACAAAAGTTAACAGGAACTCATGTGGTCGTACCTGGAGATATTTCCTCTGCTGCCTTCTTTTTAGTAGCTGGAGCAATTGTTCCTAATAGTAAACTTACCTTAACAAATGTAGGTTTAAACGTAACAAGAACTGGCATTATGGACGTTCTGCAAGCAATGGGTGCATCCTTTACAGTGAATGACTCAGAAAACAGTAGTCATGAAGAAATGGGTACAATTGAAATTGAATCTTCTAATCTTGTAGGTACTGAAATTGGTGGAGAACTTATCCCACGACTAATTGATGAAATTCCTATTATTGCCCTACTTGCTACCCAAGCTACTGGAAAAACTGTTATAAAAAATGCAGAAGAGCTCAAAGTGAAAGAAACAAATCGTATTGATGCAGTAGTGAATGAATTAAAGAAACTGGGCGCAAATATTACTGCCACCGATGATGGGATGATAATAGAGGGACCCACGTTACTCCATGGTGGGGATCTGCTTACTTATGGAGATCATCGTATTGGAATGATGGCTGCAGTAGCTTCTCTAATCACTACTGAACCCGTAACAATTGATAATGCAGGATGTATTGCTGTTTCTTATCCAACATTCTTTGATGATATTTCAAGTGTTATAAAGTGATGCTTGTATTACTAACTGTTTTTAGGATATTTAAGATGAACAGGCACCCTCTTTTTCCAAAGAGGGTTTTTTTCTTGTTCAAAAACAAATGTTCTTGTAGGATAAAGGTATAATGAAAGTATGGTGATAATATGGACAACTTTACTCCCTTTATCCACGCGATGGAAGAAGGAAACATAGAAAAAATTAGTACAATGCTTGAAAGCTTTTTATTGAATGGCGATCCCGACGAGCAATACCAGTTAGCAGATCTATTAACACAATCTGGTTTTTTACAGGAAGCTATTTCAATCCTAGAACACCTTCAGTTTTTATTTCCTGAGGAAAATCAATTGAAAATCGATCAAGCCCAGCTGTATTTAGAAATGGACAAAGAAGATGAAGCACTAGAAATGCTAACGACTATCGAAAAAACAAGTGACGCTTATCCGCAAGCACTACTCACGTTAGCAGACTACTATCAAATGCTTGGACTATATGAGGTTGCAGAACAAAAGATAAACGAAGCACTGACACTTTTACCTAAAGAGCCTTTGCTTTTGTATGCTAAAGGTGAATTATTGTTTGAAACCGGCAGATACTTAGAAGCAGCACGTGTGATGGAGGATCTACTGCCTCATCAAGAATCACTTCAGGCTATCGATTTGTCCCTTAAACTAGCAGAAATTTATAGTGCAGGAGCAGCCTATGAAGAAGCGATTCCATACTACGCATTAACGCTTGAAAAGGAAGTAGCTCCAGACGTACTATTCCATGCAGCTTATGCATCGTTCCAAGTGCAGCAATATGAAACTGCTGCCAAGCAATTGGAGGACCTCCTTCAAATCGATCCTGACTACTTCTCAGGCTATATGTTACTTGCAGAGACCTATGCGATGCTCGAAAAAAATGAGGATGCTCTAAAAGCAATTACAGATGGAATCGCTCGTGATGAGTTTGAAAAAGAATATTATTTATTTGCAGGTAAAATTTCCTTGAAATTGGGTAAAGTGAAGGAAGCAGAAACTTTTTTAAGAGAAGCAATTGCATTGGACCCAGAATATATGGATGCTATCTTCATTTTATCTTCGTTGTATTCAACAGAAGAAAAAGATGAAGAGTTAGTGGAGCTCTATGAAACGTTGAAGCAGGAGCATTTTGAATGGTCTGCCATGTATCCGTTTTTGGCAACCGCTTACGAAAGATTAGAATTGTATGAAAAAGCATACGAATTTTATCAGCTTGCATATACTGAACATATAGAGGATGTTCCATTTTTAGAAAAGTATGTTTATTTCCTTCTAGAGGAAGGGAAAAGGGCAGAAGCAAAAGAAGTTGTACTGATTTTACAAAAACTTCAACCGGAAAATAGTGAATGGTTTGAAATGTTCGAATAAATGAGGGAAGGAGAGGTTACGTGACTGCTTCTGTTTCAGTTGGTGAGAAAAAAGAATTTGTTCGTTGGTTTTTGAAAAAGTATCAGATGAAAAGAAGAGAGTGCGTGTGGATCTTGAATTATTTAATAAGCCATGAGACATTGTTAAATAATGTACACTTCGTAGAGGAGGCACATTATTGTCCTCGAGCAATGATCATGTCTGTGACTACGTCCTCAGGTATACCTTTTAGATTTTACAAGGGAAGTATTATGACCGCTGATGCTGAAAAATCTTTCCATGATTTACGATTACATCCAGAAGAGGATATGTATATTCAATTAAACTTTCAAATGATGCCACCGAGTCCAGAGTATCTTGCAGTACTAGAAGAGAATCCTTATATGCCAAAATATTTACAGATCAATGAGAAGGATAAAATGATAGCTGAGGATATAGTTAGTGAAAGCTTGTATTCATTTCAAGTAGAGCAATTAAAAAAGCAAATTGATAAAGCAATTGATGATAATAACAAAGAAAAGTTTATGGAACTTTCTTCGTTGTGGAAGCAAATACAACATAAAGAGATGTAGGAGAGGTTACAAATGCATTGGAACGGAAAAGATAGCACAGTTTTTCAAGCACAAAAAGAATATATAGATACAGCAGTGATTCCACTTATACAGATTGATGGTTCTGATGAAGGTTTCCGTTTTGCAGCCTCAGCAGCTGAATTCACATTGTCATTAGCAAACGTAATTGAAAATCAGTTCAAAGGGAGGATTGTTTTATTTCCTTCCTTCTCTTATACAAAGAGTCAGGACAAGCAATCGATATTTGAAACGTGGCAAGAAGAACTAAACAAAGCCTCATTCAAACACATCTTTTACGTTACTTCTGATAGAGACTGGAGTACAATGGGAGAAGAACAAAATATTATATGGATTCCATCTATTCCACTGGACTCCATGGACCAAAAAATGAGAAACTCAGTATTAGAAGATCAATTACGACAACTTATTCCGATTTTTGCGAAAATATGGGCGAATTAGTGACAATTTGGAACATAATTTGTCTATAAAGTTTATAATTCGAGGAAATCGAATATTGACCTTCCTTTTTTATTGATATATCATGTATATGTCCTAGTATTATTATTCAAGCAAGTATGTCCATTGGACTGAACCTTTAAGTAAGAGGGGGGAAAAGGATGAGTAACAATAAAGTATCAAGACGTCAGTTTTTAAGTTACACCCTAACAGGTGTTGGCGGATTTATGGCAGCTGGAATGCTTATGCCAATGGTACGATTTGCAGTTGATCCTGTATTGCAGAAAAAAGAAGGCGGAGATTTTGTATTAACGGAGAAGAAAATTGCCGATATTACAGAAGTTCCAGAACGTGTTGACTTCACTTTTGAACAAGTGGACGCATGGTACAAGTCTGATATTACCAATGCAGCTTGGGTATACAAAGAAGGCGATGAAATTATCGCACTTTCTCCAGTATGTAAGCATTTAGGTTGTACAGTAAACTGGGAAGCAGACCCAGCGCACAAAAATCAATTCTTCTGTCCATGTCACGCTGGTCGTTACGAGAAAAACGGTAAAAATGTACCAAAAACACCACCTCTAGGTCCGTTGGATCAATATGAAGTTCGTGAAAATGACGGGTTCTTAGAAATTGGGAAAGCTATTCCTAACACATTAGTTTAAAGTAAGGGGGTACGACATCAGTGCTTAATAAAATCTATGATTGGGTGGATGAACGTCTTGATATTACTCCTATATGGCGTGATATTGCAGACCATGAAGTACCAGAACACGTAAACCCTGCACATCATTTTTCGGCATTTGTATACTGTTTCGGAGGATTAACGTTCTTCATCACGGTAATTCAAATTCTTTCAGGTATGTTCTTAACTATGTATTATGTACCTGATATTGAAAATGCATGGGAATCTGTTTACTATCTTCAAAATGAAGTAGCATTCGGTGAAATTGTACGTGGGATGCATCACTGGGGAGCATCACTTGTAATTGTTATGATGTTCTTACATACATTGCGTGTATTCTTTACTGGTTCTTATAAAAAACCTCGTGAACTAAACTGGATGGTCGGAGTACTAATCTTCGCTGTTATGTTAGGTTTAGGATTTACAGGTTACCTATTACCGTGGGACATGAAAGCATTGTTCGCAACTAAAGTAGGTATTGAAATTGCAGCATCTGTTCCATTTGTTGGTGGAATTATTAAAACGCTTTTAGCTGGTGATGAAACAATCATCGGTGCACAAACATTAACAAGATTCTTTGCGATTCATGTGTTCTTCTTGCCAGCTGCTCTATTTGCATTACTTGCAGCTCACTTTATCATGATTCGTCGTCAAGGTATTTCTGGACCACTTTAATGGGTAAATGGAACAGATAATTGTTACAAGGAGGGGACACTATGCATCGCGGAAAAGGCATGAAATTCGTTGGAGACTCACGTGTACCAGATCTTTCTAACCGTAAGAAAAACACTCCAAAAGACTATTCTGAGTATCCAGGCAAAACAGAAGCTTTCTGGCCTGACTTTTTACTTAAAGAATGGTTAGTCGGTGCGGTATTCTTAGTTGGTTATTTGGTATTAACTGTTGCACATCCATCGCCACTTGAACGCCCAGCTGATCCAGCTGACACAGGTTATATTCCAGTACCAGACTGGTATTTCTTGTTTTTATACCAATTATTGAAATATGAATTTGCTTCAGGACCATTTAATATTATTGGAGCAATCGTAATGCCAGGATTGGCTTTCGGAGCGCTATTATTAGTACCATTTTTAGATACAAGCAAGGAAAGAAGCCCATGGAAACGTCCATTACCGACAGGATTCATGCTTCTAGCAATTGCTTCAATCATTTACTTAACATGGGAATCTGTTGTAAACCATGACTGGGAAGCTGCTAAAGCTTACGGTGAGATTAAAGAAGAAGTATCAGTCGAGTTTGATGAAACTTCCGAAGGTTATCAACTTTATCAAGGTTCTTCTTGTATTGGGTGTCACGGTAACTCCTTTGAGGGCGGTATCGGTTTACCATTAGTAGGATTAGAATATACTGCTGAGGAAATCGTTGAAATCGCTCATGAAGGTAAAGGCGGTATGCCTGGTGGAACATTTACAGGTACCGAGGAAGAGTTACAAAAACTAGCTGAGTATATCACTACATTACAACCAGCAGAATAATTTTAACAAATGAAGAGAGTCAGGAAACTGACTCTCTTTTTTTCTTACACAAAAAGGGAGTCCAAATAAATGAAAGAATTGCTAATGTATATAAAACTAGTTCTCTTTAACAAAACATTTATGTGGCTATTATTCATAGTAAATCTACTTGGCACTATTTATGGCTACATTTGGTATGAAAGTCAGTTGTCCCAAACGGAGGCGAAATTCCTACTATTCGTTCCTGATAGTCCTACAGCAAGTTTGTTTTTTACAATTGCTTTATTTGCTTGGTTATTAAAGAAAAACTGGAAGTTGATTGAAGCTCTAGCTTTAATCACACTAGTTAAATATGGGTTATGGGCTGTAGTCATGAATATTTGGACATATGTTGAAAATGATTATCTAGGTTGGATGGGTTGGATGCTCGTAGCATCGCATTTTGCAATGGCTGTTCAGGCTATTCTCTACATTCCTTTTTATCGCTTTAGATGGATACACATCATAATAGCTGCTATATGGACATTACATAATGATGTGATTGATTATGTCTTTGATCAGATGCCAATATATAGTAGTCTAGATAAGTATGCTGATCAGATTGGTTACTTTACATTTTGGCTATCTATTGCTTGTATTTTGTTAGCTTCCTTTATTTATCAAAAAAGGTCAAAGCGTATTAGTTGAATGTCTCTATTATTCCTATTAAAATAAGAAGTATAGATTATAGAGGGGGAAAAAATTTGGCTTCTTATCTTATATACTTTGCGATAATTCTGTTATTGCCTTTGTATGCACAAATGAAAGTTAAAAGAACATATAAAAAATATTCAAAAGTTCGTTCTACATCCGGGATGACAGGGGCTCAAGTAGCAAGAACAATTCTTGATGCAAATGGTTTAGCTGATGTTCAGGTTGTGGAGAGTAGAGGGTTTTTAAGCGATCACTATAATCCAATGACAAAAATAGTGGCATTATCTTCTCATAATTTCCATGAAGCTTCTGTTGCAGGTTCTGCGATTGCAGCACATGAAGTCGGTCATGCCATTCAACATAAAGAATCATATTCGTTTTTAAATTTACGTCATAAATTAGTGCCAGTAGCTAATATTTCGTCAAATGCTTCTTGGGTTTTCATCATGATCGGTATGATAGCTAGTTTCCCTAATCTGATGTTGATAGGGATCGTGTTATTAGCTGCTGGTGTTGTATTCCAAATTGTAACATTACCTGTAGAATTTAACGCTTCGAGTAGAGCGATGGACCAAATGGTTTCTCACGGCATTATTCGCAATGAGGAAGAACGTCACGCGAAAAAAGTATTAAGCGCAGCTGCTTTAACTTATGTTGCTGCTACAGCAGTTGCTGTTTTAGAGTTATTACGTTTAGTATTAATCTATACTGGAATGAGTCGAAACGATTAATAAAGTATAAAAAATGGAGGGCGATGACTGTAGTCATCTCCCTCCATTTTTGTTTGCAAATGAATTGTTCACTTGTAACATCATCTAACTAATTCGAAAAAAGGGTCGATTTTTCCTCAAGAGCTTTAGCACTTCAACATAATTATTAATTTTTTGGGTTCTGTTAAAGATAAAGGTTGATAATCGTTATGAATTGCGAAGAACGGCCATTTAATTTAATAAAGATTTAAGGTACAATCAAGTTAATATTCAAACGTAATATGATAAGTCATGTTGATCCCCCAGTGATTTTTGTCATACTGCGTACATAAAGGAGCAAAGTTTCATGCTTAATAGTCCAATTTAACACCCTTCATTTTTTTCAGGCAATTCAGAAGAAAATGGGGGATAATATTGAAATCAAATCGTAATTTTCTTTTTTTAATGATTGGCCAATCATTAGCTAATATAGGCGATGTGTTGTACATTGTCGGTGTTATTAGCATTATATACAGTTTAACCGAGTCAGCTACCGCATCAGCCTTCGTTCCGTTTACCATTACTTTTTCTATGTTTATTTCAAGTGTTCTAACACCACTGCTAATAGGTAAGTACAATTTGAAACGTTTATTAGTTGGTTCACAAATAGGAAAAACATTATTTTTATTGGGCTTAGGATTTTTTTTGATGATGGGTTTTAATTCAAATAACTATTATTTCATATTTGTAGCAATTGGTTTGATTGCTCTTCTTGATGGTTGTGCGAATCCAATTAGACAAACTTTGATTCCTTTTTATGTAGCGGAAGAAAGCTTAGTAGAAGCAAATGGAATAGCAGAAACAGTTACACAAACTATCCAAATAGGGACTTGGTTTTTTGGAAGTATGCTATTAATCGTATTCAGTCCAAACCAACTAATCTGGATAGTTACTGTACTATTTATTTTTTCAAGCATTTTCTTGAATTTGTTAAAAAATGTAGAACACAAAGAAGAAAGACAAGAAAAAAAATGGTCTCAATTAACCATTGGTTGGCGAACTATTAAACGGACACCGTTATTAAAAACAGTGGTCCGTATGGAATTTTTTGAAACTACTGCTGGTTCAGTTTGGATAGCAGCAATAATATTGGTCTATGTCGAACAGGCATTAAAGGCGGAAGAATATTGGTGGGGTTATATTAATGCAGCTTTTTTTATAGGCTTAGTAGTAGGAAGTATATTGTGTATTAAGTTTTCCTTGTTTGTAGATAAAAAACGTCACGTTTTTATCATTACAGGAGCGTTTATGACTTGCATTTTTACGGTTGTATTTGGATTGACGAGTTTCCCTGTAATCGCAATGGTGCTATCCGTCTTAATTGGGCTTTTTGGACAATTGAAAAATATACCTCAACAAACATTAATTCAAACAAGCGTACCCAAAGACCAATTAGCAACTGTTTATACTTCTCTTGGCACTATTGGAACAGGCACATTTGGAATTGCCTCCCTAACAATGGGTATTCTTTCAGATTACTTCGGTGTACGTAGTATTTTTATTGTTTCTGGTATTTTACTTGCAATAGTTAGTATTATGGCTTTAAAGAATCAGAATTTGTTTAGAAAAACGATGGAGTCAGAATAATATATTTAAAAGAGAGAAGTAATTTTACTTCTCTCTTTATTAAGTTATATATGCTTTCCTTTTATGAAGGATTGCTATGATAGAGATGTTTTTTACTAACGGGTGCTTGTGCGGCCGAGCCTAGGTCGTATCATATAGCGGGTGGGATTCCCGTCGAGAATGAACTAGCCATTCACTCGTAGGCGAGTCTTGGAGGGCTAATGGTAACATTAGCCTTTAAGCGTAGACAGTTAGGTGGCGGGCCGAAAGCCAACTGGTTGAAGGGATTGAGCTCCATAATGTTAGTAAATCGAGAGGTGCCTTAACTTCGAATAGGGCATAATCTATTGTTGTACAAGTTGAATGAATCTGTCGTCTAACGGTGCCCTACTATAACAAAATAACCTAGTAGTATTTCACTACTAGGTTAACATCTTAAACCCTAATTACAAACTTATATACTCTCCCGTTTTAACGCATCAATAATGTTTTCCTTCTTCACTTTTGAACTCGCATATAACATGGTTATGCTAACAATGATAAATACAGCCACGATAACATATATTATACTTATCCAGGGGATTGTGAATTCAAATTGGAAGCTAGTCATCAGTGCTTTGTATATCAAATATATTACACCGATACTGATTGGAAGCCCATAGAGTAATGATTTTATTCCATAAAATATACTTTCGTAATTAATCATTTTATTGAAACCTTTGGGCGTCATCCCAACTGATTTCAGCATCGCGAATTCTCGTTTGCGAAGTGAGATACTCGTCGAGATGGTGTTGAATATATTGGCTATAGACACCAATGTAATTAATAAGATGAATCCATTCGCCAATACGGATATCAGGAGAATCAGCTGTTCACCTTCCTGCCCATATTTTAACCTATTGCTAATGCGAAGATTAATTTCTTTCATTTCATCGATTTCCTGTTCTGTGGCCATGGGATCCGTGGACTTTAGATTTAGACTTAATTGAACATCAGCTCTGCTTGTCAATTGATCCATGACTTGTTCAGAGATAATCATATTAAAAGCCCCCGCGATATCTTCTTGTGTGACTCCCATAGGAAGTTGATCCGTTAAGGCAGCTATCTTAATCTTATTTAAGGGTGTCTCTTTTTCAGTGTCCCAATCTAATTTTAATAGGTCAAGGCTCTGATCAACTTTTGCATGAATGGCCTTTTTCTTTACAATTTTATTTGCTGCTACATTTTTATAAGTAAGCGTATCAACCACAATAGCAGACAGGTTTTCTGCGTCAATGAGTTGCTTGTAATCTGCACCCACACTTTTCGCATAATCTTGTAGGTTTTTATCATCTAAGACATGAACTTCAATGTCATATCGGAACTTTCCTTCTTTCCATACAGGGTCAGTTTTCAAAAGGTGATGTAATTCATTTGGAAATACATCTTTATCAACCCAAGAAATCAATGAGAAAAATTTCGTTACATTCCATTCCGTTATATCATCAAGATTAGCAATCGAGTTGATAACCTGATCATCTAAGGGTTCAATACCGATTGAATCAACTTTAATATCAAAGTTCACATCCTGTGAAAGTTCAATCGCTTTCTGTATATTGTCTGTAAAGAAAGACATGCTCAAGAAAAGAACGATACTGATGACAAGTGAAAAGATCGTTGCTTGATATCTACGTTTATTTCTCTTTAAATTTTTCAGACCAATGTCTGCTTCAATACCGAAAATTTTGCTAACCAACTTGGATGTTTTCACTGTTTTATTTGTTAGTTTAACATCGCTTGTTTGTCGTATCGCATCAATCGCAGATATTCTAGATGCTTTTCTTGCTGGTAGATAGGTTGAAAGGAAGATTGTTAGGATCGACACGGCACAGGCAATCAATATAGAACCTGGTGCAATAGTTATCTCCAACTCCTCCGTTATGCCAAAATTCCCTTGACGAATCATCGGATTAATAAACAAGAACGAAATACCAGTTACTACAACTCCCAGAATGATTCCAATTGGTATACTGATTAAGCCAATAACCATCCCTTCAAAAAATACCGAATTCCTCTTCTGTCTTGCTGTAGCGCCCACGCTTGAAAGCATACCTAAATGACGAGACCGTTCGGAGACAGAAATCGCAAATGCATTATATATAAGCGATACTGATCCAACAATAATGATGCCCATAATGACTAAAGTTAATGCTAGAATGGTCATACTCAATTTATCGGTATACGCCATGCTATAGTAACTCAATAAAGTATGATTAACATCAATAGACTCATATTCAATGTTAATTTGATTAGCTAAATCCTGTGCGTGTGTATACAGGGAACTCTTAACTTTGTTTAATGCAACTGTGGCATCAACGATATCATTTGCACCCAATGTACTTTCATCTACATAACTAATGACGGTATATTCCGGTGCCCATGCTGGCTCCCATGTCGGTCGTTTTATGATGCCTACAACCTTATAACTTTTAGTTTCTGTATGTTCTATTGTTTCAGCACGCTCACCATTTTTTGTTACCAGTGAGTCGCCTTGTTTTATTGCCGGTGCATCTGCTGCAGCCCCCGTCCTAATTCTTTCGCCAATATCGAGTGTTAACGTGTCTCCGATTTTGTATACCACTTTGGCGTTCGTTGCAATTTCCTCCGAAATAACAATTTCGTTGTCTGCTTGAGGAAGTTGCCCTGAACTTAGTTCAATTGGAAATTGCTTAAAACCTTGTTCATTATATTCCTTAATATGCAAATAGGGTTTACTCGGATTAACTCCCTCTTCTAATAGGGCATAACCTATATCTCTTGATACACCAAGTATATGAGTTTCCTCATCTGTAGCAATCGATTTAAGTTGAGATGGATTCACATCTTTATAAAGGACATGCCAATATCCAGTAGTTGTTGACGCTTGCCTTTGCATTAAATCCATAAGCGAAACCACAAATGTAGGGACCATTGTCACCATCATTACAGAGATAATGACACCGATAATAGTCACTAGTGTGCGGCGTTTGTTTTCCTTCAATTGTCTTACTGTTAATTTGTTAACAATATTCACGGACGAATCACCTCGTCTTTGGCAATCCTTCCATCTTCAATGGTAATGATTCTATCGGCTTGTAGCGCAATCCGCTCATCATGGGTAATGATAATCAGCGTTTGATTAAAGGTTTTATTAAACATTTTTAATAAATCAATGATTTCGTTACCATTTTTACTATCAAGATTACCTGTTGGTTCGTCTGCTAGCATAATCGTAGGATTACTAATCAGTGCTCTTCCAATAGACACCCGTTGTTGTTGCCCACCCGAGAGCTGATTTGGTAAATGCTTTAAGCGATTAGCTAAATTTAAAGTCTTCACGATATCCGCGAATTGCTTCTTATCCACCTTATGTTCATCAAGTAGTAGGGGAAGCTTAATATTCTCTTCCACCGTTAAGACCGGAATAAGATTATAGAATTGATAGATCAAGCCGATTTGTCTACGTCTAAAGATCGCCAGTTGCGTCTCATTTAGATTATAAATATCTGTGTTGTCCACGAACACTTTGCCACTTGTCGGTCGATCCACACCACCAAGCATATGTAGAATCGTTGATTTGCCTGAACCTGAAGGACCAATAATAGCGATGAATTCTCCTTTATTTACTGTAAAAGATACATCATCAAGCGCCTTTACCGCGCTTTCACCTTTACCATACGTTTTAGACAGATGTTCAATTTTTAATATTTCCATTGTAAGACCTCCATTTGTGTTAATGAGATCAGTATATCTGTCTATTGTGACTTTACAGTGACTGTTACATGACTATTTAGTCACTTAACTTAATGCAATGATTTATTTATAAAACTTAATATGAAACTGTGTGCCCATTCCTTTCTCACTGTTGATATTGATATCTCCATTCTGACTTGTAATAATACTGTGAGATAAGGCTAGTCCAATACCGACACTATCTTCGCTTGCATTCTTTCCTTTGTAGAATCGTTGAAAAACATAGGGTAACTCTTCTTTCGAAATTCCTTTTCCGTTATCAGCAATGATTACTTCGGTATACAGTGCATTTTCTGCAAAAGATATAGAGATCGCCCCACCCTCAGGTGTGTGCTCCACGCAATTTTTCAAAATGTTGATGACAGCTTCAGCGCTCCAATTAAGGTCACCGAGAAAAGATACGGCGTCATCACCCTTAATCGAGACCGTTTGTTGCTTAATATCCATTGGAATCAGAACAGGCTCGAGTGATTTTTGAAACAATGTTCTGACCAAAATAGAATCTTTTTTAAATTGAACCGTTCCTGCATCAATTTTGGAGAACTTTAATAATGAAGATACAAGCCATCCAATCCTTTCAAGTTGAATCCGTATATTACGTGTGAATTCTGTTCTTTTATCAGGAGGAAGTTCGGGTTCACTTAATAAATCTGCCATGACTGTCATGGAGGTTAGGGGAGTCTTAAGCTGATGTGATATATCGGAAATCGCATTCGTAAGCTGGACTTTATCATGTTGTAAAAGCGCACTATGTTCAGATAACATGAGTGTCACTTTATAGATATCGTTCTTTAGAATACTCAGCTCACCTTCCTGATTATCACGAACGTCTAACGTGTAATTCCCATTACTTATTTGGCGTAAATAGCTAGAGAGATTCCCAATCTCCGTATATCTCCATCTCGTAAATACCAAACTGCATGTAATAAGTAACGCTGAAGTGATACAAGTAAGCACTGCGACAGCGAGTGACATCATTGCCGAGATCACAATTGCCACGAGACTGATCGAACACATCGTAACGAATAACCACTGAATCTCTCTATTTCGAAGCATACTAATCACCTACCTTATAACCTAGACCGCGCACTGTTTTAATAATCTTTGGAACCTGAGAGTTGTCCTCTAATTTTTCTCTTAATCTTTTAATATAGACCGTCAATGTATTATCATTCACAAAATCACCTGCCACATCCCAAATCTGTTCTAATAACTGATTTCTTGAAAGAATCTGCCCAATATGGTTCGCAAAAATAAGCAATAATCGGTACTCTAAGGCAGTCAATGAAATCTCATCGTCATTCTTATAAACTTTCCCTTCTAGCGTGTTAATCCGTATATTTTCGATTTCAATGATCGATTTGGTCTGGGTCTGTTGATGATATCTTCTTAAGACGGATTTAATTCGTGAGAGAAGCTCACGGATACGAAAAGGTTTAGTAATATAATCATCTCCTCCCATATCAAGCCCCATCACGACATTCACCTCATCATCTATCGCTGTTAGAAAAATAACAGGAATATCACTCCGCTCCTTCACCATCTTACATAATTCGTATCCATCACCATCGGGTAGGGATATATCAAATAAACATAACGTAAATTGATCTAATTGTTCAGCTATCACCTGTTTAGCAGTTACCGTATCATAACAAAGAACCGTAGAAAAGTGATCCTGTTGCAATGAATATTCAAGTCCTGAAGCAATTGTGCGATCGTCTTCCACCAGTAATATTTTCATTTGAAAATCATCCTCACTTATTGTTACTTTAAACCTTACCTTAATATCAAAAAAGCAGCAATAATTGATATGGCAAAAAATTCTGGTTGCTGTACTATTTTAAAGAGAAAGACGGTCGTATATTGTTAGTCAGCTTAATAAGAAGGTTTTTCTACAATTGTGTTGAATAAGTTAAAATATGTAAGTTATTGAACAAAAGGAGGACTTTATATGAGTATTACGATTTGTAAGATGCAGTACGCAGATACAAAACAAGTTCAAAATATAGCGAAAACAACTTGGAATGCTACATATGAGGGCATAATTCCATTAGAGGTACAAAATAACTTCTTAAATTCAGCTTACAATGATGAAGGTATGAAACAACGTTTAGAACGTTCTATTCTTTATGTTGCGGAAGTTAATGGCAAAGTTGTCGGTTTTGCAAACTATTCCCCAGTAAGACGGGTGAATTACTTCAATAAGGAAACTTATAAAAGAGATGAAGCTGACTGAAAATTATTCGAAATTAATATAAGGGAGCTATTCCAATGAAGGAAAAAATATTGAAGTACATAGACAGCAATTTTCCAAACCTAACAAGTAAATTGCATCTAAGGTTTGAACTAGGTGAGCCATATGAAAACGGCACTAAAGAAAGAATAAACCAAGTTGTAACAAGAGTTACTACATTATTTGAAGAATTGTTCAAGAAAGATGATATTATTTATGTTTATATAAAAGATTGGGAAGTAACCGAGGACATCATGTTTGGAAATACTACTCCAGTATACCTGTATGATTTACTCAGTAAGCAAAATATAGAAGAGGAAACTTTGTTCGATATAGATGAGGATTATGATGAGTTAACTGGTCAAACCATAGAAATCAAGAATGAATACAAAGTGAAACTACTATCCTCACAATTAAATTTTATTCCTTACAAGGAAATACTTGAAGGTATAGGAAATTATGAACAAGGAAGAGAACCTTCTATTGGACAATCTGTTTATTTTATAAGCACCCAGAAGGATATAATATTTCATATTTATGATGACCGAGGTTGTGATGTTTTCGGCATAAATAAAGATAATCTTTTACCTTTATATCATAAGTATAGAAAATGGATTTTAGATTATAATCGTATTGAAATTGACCATTCCCTTAGTGTAGGGTTATTCAATTGCTATGAAACCTCTGAAGAAAAGGAAAAAAGACTTAAGGAAAACAGAATAAAAATAAAACAAACCCAAATAAACTTATCGCAGGTGAATAGATGTCACATTACTCATGTACTTGCAATACCAAATGAATTTGCAAGAGAATGTATTAGTGAGATAAGTGAAACAGGATTTAATATTGCCATTGAAGATGAAAATTTTGATTATTCTATAATTAAAGTAACTAAAACAGAAGCATTGGCACTTGTTGATTATCAAACTGAGCTTATGTTTTTATATTCCAAAAAATATAAAGGTATTTATAAAGGATGGTCAGTAATAAAAGCTTTTTAATTAGAAGAGTTGGAGTATTAATTATTAATTCCCTTTATCATACAGGAGGACGAGGGCTAAACGCCTCTTTGTTGAACTTACTGAACTCCCATGAAAATTAAAATCTTCGATTTAGAGAAAAAGGCAATACGAAATCTGACGCAGCTCAATAATTTTTTAAAAAAGTGCGGCGCCTAAATGTGAATTAAATTGTGGGTTGGACTAGGAGGCATTTGGTTCAGTGATTGTCACGTTGTAACCTAAGTTTTCAAGTCTTCGAACAGAATATCGTACAATCGATTGTTCTTTTTGTTTGTCAAAGTAATCTTCCCCTAAGTCTACGTACATTTCTTTGCGAGTTAGGAGATAATAGCTGATTCTTAAAATGGCATGAGCCACTGATATCCCTGCACGCTTTTTACCCTTTCTTGATGCAGTACGCCTATACAAGGCTCCCAAGTAGGTCTTGGATCCTCTAACAGAATGAGCTGCTTCAATTAACGCCGATTTCAAGTACTTGTTTCCTTTTTTCATGTTGGTTGATTTCCTCTTGCCCGCACTTTCATTATGTCCAGGTACTAATCCTGCCCAGGAACATAAGTGCGCTGAACTGGGAAATTGCTTCTCCACATCTGTACCGACTTCGGCTAAGATTTGTTCAGCCATTCGAGTGGCGATGCCAGGAATGGAATCCAATCGTTCTATATCTTTTTGATGGGAGGATAACCTAGTAGCCACCTCTTCGTTTAATAGCTCAATCTGCTCAGTTAGAAATTCTATATGGACCAGAATGGTTTTTAACATGAGACGTTGATGTGGATTGATATACCCTCGAAGAGCTAGTTCTAGTTCACTCTTTTTCTTCTTCATTGATCGGCGGGCAAAGCTAGCTAATTTCTCAGGATCATTTTCGCCATCGGCGATAGCACGAAGCATATCAAGCGATGAAACACCCATGATGTCGGAGACAACGGAACCGAGTTTGATATTCGCTCCTTCTAAAACCTTTTGAATCCGATTATGTTGTCTCGCACGCTCTTCAATAATACTTCGACGGTATCGAACTAACTCTCGCAATTCCCGCTGATTTCGGTCTGGAATAAAACTTGCTTTAAGTAGACCATGACGAAGAAGGTTGGCAATCCATTCGGCATCCTTTACATCGGTCTTGCGACCTGGTACTGCTTTCATATGTTGAGCGTTCACTACTAAAAACTCAATGCTCTCGGCTTCTAGCAAGTTAACAATAGGCTTCCAAAATACACCTGTACTCTCCATTGCTACGTGAGTACAACCATGCCCCTTAATCCAGTCAATTAACTGTAATAGAAATACAGTTTTAGTGGAAAACGTTTGAATCTCCTTTCCTTTTGGGGTAATAATACAAGCAGTAATGGAATCCTTATGGACATCCATCCCACAAGCACGTTCAATGATTACTTCCATTGTAATCATCCTTTCTACGGCAAATAGTATTGGAGGCTGGTGCAATAACCAGAGTAGGATTAATCTCCCATGAGTGCTTCCCGTAAGGGAGCGACAGTCTGTGATGCACCGTGGTCGTTGGAGTCAGACTAACGGATGGGCTCTATGGCACCATAGTTCATCGACCTTCCTCTCCCAGCCGTAGTATCCTATACCCAGGTTTTCACATTTTCATTCTCTGTGGTGTAGCGCTGATTTTGCGCTACATGGATGGCTAATGGGTGCTTTACTTTAAGAAGGAGAAAGTCTTTTTTCTTATTGAACTAATCAAGCAGTTTAGTTGAAGAAACTAAGATGGCGTATTTTTAAATGGGTAAATTATTTAAATTTGGAACCCTCATTTAATTCAAACGTAAAATAAGGCAGTGTTAATGATCAGGAGTGATGGAATGGTTAGAAGAAGAGGGACGTATCAAATAAAAGTTCGTGACAAGCAGCTCGTTTGTTTTTTTTGTCAGCAAGATGAATTTTTGCATCGTGAAGTTTATACGGATTTATATCCTTTAGGTGAAACGGTAACAGACCAGCTCACATTGCAATCATTTTCTTGCACGTCATGTGGTGAAATACGAATGTTTCAAGAAAAAAACCGATTTGATCATATGTTACAAAAACATGTATCTATTATTGAATACATGGAAGTGACAAAAGAATGAGCGGGATGGATGAACCCCTACGCCCCCAAAAAAGTCGTATCACGATTTACGATGAGCCTGTTATTTGTAGATTTTGTTCACGTGATGTGTTTATTCCCTATGAAGTTTTTGTGAATGTTGAACAACCAGGTGTAAATAGGCGACATGTTAGTTATATAGCAATTTGTCATCATTGTGGTCAAGCCAAACATTTTGGAGATCCAAGCCATTATGATAATGAAAAAGATAATTATATTTGGGCCTTGAATCAGTATTTAATTTCCATTAGAAGTTATAAGATTAAGATTTTATTTTATGTTGGAAAGAAAGGTAACAGCAAAATAACTAATTTTACAAATAAGCTTATTCAAGATTTTGGGATAGAAAAAGAGAATATAAATATCAGTAATTTAAAAGGAGTAGCAGAACTTCAAATAAAGATTTCTAGTTTAAATGAAATTGAAGATATAAGGTCTCATATAATGAATTCCGCGAGGCGACTTTATATAACGATTAAGGATCTAACCATTAAATAAATTATCTGAGTACTCTAATTATTTACAGGAAAATTATTTTACTATGTTTTTATACAGTCAGAAAAGAAAAGGTAAATTAAAAAAGATTAATTTTAATCAATTTGTAATAGTGTGCCTAATTTTCTATTGGATCAATGATTTTAACAATTGGGTTTTTGAGTCTAATGGGATAAAAGGAATGTAGAGATGTTTTTCACTATTAGGTGCTTTAGTTAAACAGAGGCTGCCTATAGTGGTAGCTTTTTTTATTTAACTAACGAAGCGGGATAGTGAAAGAAGGGGAATTTTATGAAGAGTAAAAGAACTTTATTGTCGGCTATAACAATTTCTGTTGCCTTTTTGATTGTTTTTTTAATTTATAATTCTTTTTCGTCTGTGTTAACTGTAACTGATTTTACAGTCACTGAAAAAGGGTATTCTAACGATAACAATGAAGCATGGATAAAGGGATTTAACCCTAATGCCCCAGTAGGACATCAAGAAGAGACTAAAGTAATTGTTAGGGAACCAATGGTAATGAATTTAATTCAGAAAGATAAGACCTATTACGTAAGATACAAGATAAAAAGAAATGGTTTAATTTTTCTTAGTGGTATTGAAACTATTGAGGATCCCAAATAAGCTTAGTTATTCAAATAACGGATCCTTTACTTACAGAAGGGGTAAAGGCTTTTTTCTTATTGAACTAAAGCAGCAGTTTAGTTTAACAAGAGTTGAATTATTGAATACCAAAATAGATTTTATCGTCTAATTGAAAAGAGGTTAAAGTATTATGAAATTAAAATTTTTATATTTAACCTTAACAGTATTTTCGATATGGGTAATCATTGGTTGTTCAAATAAACAAGTTATAGAAAATACAAATGATACGGATAATTATGGAGATGTTAGGGCAGTAGCATGGGAATTTATAAATGAAAAAGGTTGGTATGACAGGGCTAAAGAAGATTGGCAAAGTGCGAAAGTGAAAAAAACGATTGCTGATAATAGCTATGAATTGTTGGATAAAACTTATGATGGAAAAGAGGTATTAACCATTTCGTTCGAAGATAAAGATAATGTACTAATCGGTACACCTTCAATCCTCGTTGACCCCAATACCAATGAAGTAATTGGCTATATACCAAGTGAATAAAATAAATTTTATTAAGCTAACGGGTCTTTACTTCAAGAAGAAGTAGAGCCTTTTTTCTTACTGAACTAAAGAATCAGATTAGTTGAAGAAGGAATAACTAGAGGGAAGTAGAATATATTTAAAAGGTCTTTTCTCTTAAATTAAGTACGTGTTCATAATGATAAGTTATGTTGATCAAAAGCTCTTTTTTCTTAACATTGGGGGAAGTGTGAAAGGAGTAGTTCATGTGAAATCTAATAAAGTATTAAAAATTGTTGACCCCGAAGTCTTCTTATTTAACAGATTTGGCGAAAGAAGAATTAAAGTCATATGAACATTTTACTGAGGAATATGACACAAAATACTTAAAAGGTTTTTCACCAGAAAAGATTTAATATTAATCTATTAGAAAGAGAGGAGAATTCAAATAGATTCATCAAGTTTCAGGATTAGCAGGTTAATTTTGTACTTTGTACTCGTGTCATTATTCCTCTTTGTATCGGGTAATATCGGACAATATTTGATAGAAAAACAAGATATGGATCGACAAATAGGCATGCTCTTACAAGGAGTAATCTTTACTGGGTTAACGCTTTTTATACTTTATATACTTAAAAGAAAAAAACCAGACGTTTTTAGTAACATTGGCTTGAAGGGTGTAAAATCATCATCTAAGTTGATAGTGGGAATTACTTTGCCTTTTACTTTAGTCCTATTAGGTATTTTAACGGCTTATATATTTGGTGGCATTGAAAATGTTAGATTTAATTTTACATCAAGTGTTATAATTGCCATTTTAATCAATGCACTGACAGCATTTATGTATGAGGCATTTCCAGAAGAAGTCTTTATACGTGGGTTAATATTTCAAGAGTTGAATAAGAAATTTCGCTTCATCATCTCATTAATTTTGCAACCGTTGATGTTCATTTGTATTCCGATTACTGTAATGGCATTGGAGTCAATATTCTTTAGTGATCCATTTGTAATAACTATAGATTATATTATATTGCTCCTCACTTTTGGAATTGCTCTACAGCTATATAGAAAGTATACAGGAACATTATGGATGAGTATTATTTTCCATCTTGTTTATCTTGAAGTGGTTCGATATATTTCTATGGGTGGTATTTATAACCCGGATGTCGCTCTTATAGAGTTTGATGAGGCATTTGAAGGATTCATGACTCTATACTTGTCATTTTTGTTTATAGTGGTATTTAGTGTAGTGGTGTTGTCACTTTTATTACTAATTGAAAGCAGAAAAAATAAGTTATAAAACTTAACTTATTTTTTCTGTTTTTAGTCGTTTAACATTTGAAAAAACACTTATTCAACCAAACGGGTGCTCTAGTTGAGTATCATGGGGGTACTAAGGTTAGTCATTTTTCTTACTGAACTAATGCGGCAGTTTATGGTAATTTGTTTAATATTGGAACTTATGGTTATTTTAAACGCATTAAAATAAGGTACAGATTAGTTGAAGAGTGTTGTTTAACTTGTGTTCAACAATCGTGCCAGTTTGTAGAAAACATAACAGGAGGTAAATAAATGGATGCTTTGATGTTAGATGGATGGACTCCTATATTGCTTTGCGGAATTGTGTTTGCAATTGTGATGTTTATTACGTCCCGTAAAGTTTCAAGAAAATCTTTAATTTCCACTTCTACTGTATTAAGTCTAATTTGTATCGGGGTAATTATTTATAGCGTAATTGGAATTGGTGGTTGGGATGGTATGGGACTGGGTTTATTTATGATTACTATTTTAGCAGGAATATGGATAGGTACTGTTATTGGAGCTATCTCAAGGAGTTCAAATTTATAAGAATGTCATCTCGTTTTTCACTTATTAATGTTTACTCTTTTATCTGCTACCGTTACTTCCAGAGCATGACTATTCTATACTGCCTGTTTGTAATATTAGAGAATTTCTAATAATAACTAATTTTCTACCTTGATCCTTATAACCTTCTTCATCAAACCTGCACCCGTTAGTTGAATAAGAAAAGTGATGCTTAATCAATAATCGCACCCGATTGCGGAAAAATGAATTTGATATTTATTAAAATATTAGGAGGAATCCATTATGTTAGACTTTAAAACTACTGATTTATGCGGCGACTATTCAGATGAACTACAAATTAGCGATATCGCATTTCGTTCTTTCGGAAAAAAGACACGTTTTTCAGGAAAAATTGAAACTGTAAGTGTGTATGAGGATAACGTGCTCCTCGTTGAAGCACTTGAAAGTGTACAGGAAGGCTCAGTAATTGTTGTAGACGGTGGTGGTTCTAATCGATGCGCACTTCTTGGCGATCGTTTAGCGGGCATAGCGCAGTTAAGAAAGTTATCAGGCGTTATTATTAACGGTTATGTTAGAGATTCTGTTGATCTTGCTAAAATGAATGTTGGTATTCTTGCGTTAGGAACAAATCCCTTGAAAAGTAAAAAAGATGGAACAGGCGAGCGCAATGGCAAATTCCACTTTGGTGGAGTCGACTGGAATCCAGGAGAGTATGTTTATGTGGATGAGGACGGGGTTATTATTTCTAAACAGCCTCTTTTATAAAAAATAGAGTATTTACTAACACTGCATAGAATTTTAAAAATGCCCTTTTCCATTTGGATAGGGGAGTGTTCAGAAAAGGACGAGTTTTGGAACATAAAACGTTTATGAAATTACTGATAGTTTTTTAGTAGCAACAATATAGAGAATGAAAGAAATGTACTTAAAGTAATAGGTACTTAGTTAAACAAGTGGCTGCCTGTAAGGGTAGCTTTTTATCTTATTGAACTAACCAATTAGGTTAGTTGAACAAGATAACAAAAGGAGTGTTTTTTTGGGAAACCAATATACATTTCGTGTTGATATAGATTATATAAACGGAGATGTTGAAATAAAATTAAATGGAGATGGTCAAGATATCTCTTTCACATTTTGTATTGCATTCGTTTCAATACCTTCGTTTTTCTATGTACTTTTACAGCTATGGAATGGAAAAACGAACAAAACTGATATAGACGGTTTCGGTTTTGCGGTGAGATATTATTTAACTGTAGAGGAGAAAATTCTATGTATTGAACGTCTTACTTTTGAAAATGGTAAACCCATTTTTTACAATTATAAATTTGATTTTGAGAGATTTGCTAAAGCAATAGATAAAGGATTTTCTGAGTATCTTCAAGAACAAAGAAATAAAGGAGTACTTCCTCTTAAAGTTGAACATAATCACCCCTTATCGAAGGAAGTAATTAAAGAATATGATGAATTCTCGACCATCATTAATGAGGGTGAGTTAAGTATTAGGATATTAGGATTTGAGGAGATGGAAGGTCATGTTTTGCTAGATGATTCTCATGCATTTTTCTTTTTAAACTCTGAAAAGGAAGGTATAGAATTTATCATAAAAAACGATTACAAAAGAGTTTATAGACTGGGTATGTTTGTTATATGTTACCGTGGAAAAGGAATAGAAGAAAAAATAGTACAAACAGTATTTGAAGATATAGATGATGTGGTTAATTGTGTGGAGTTACTAGTACAAAGCTTAGAAAATGGTTATGGTAAAGATTCATTAGGTCTTTAAAAGTGGAGCAAATTTCAGTTTACATGCAGATATGTAGGATAAAATTATTGTTAAAAATAGTCCAAATAGAAAAGAATATTGAAAGATTAAAATAATTATCGACTTCCTCAACAAATGGAAGTACATAGACATATGGGGACACAGAAACAAGGTTTTATCCAATAGATATCAAATATATTGATAGTATTCTATCTTAAAATCCGTATAGAGTGGTAGGAATGATTATTAGTGGATTTACTTTCCTATTTCTCAAATATCCTTTTTCTGTTATTACTCTTATCTTTGGTGGGAGGGATATTTAGATGTCAAATCATGAAAACGAAGAAGTGCTAACAGGAGGGAATGTCTCTAACGTTTATCGTTTGGGAGATACTGTGAGACGAGAATTAAAGCCAGATAGTCACAAAATCCATAAGCTATTGCAGCATTTGGAGAACAAAGGTTTCAGTTATGCACCAAAGTTTTTAGGTATCGATGAAATAGGAAGAGAGATATTATCATTTATTGAAGGAGAAGCTGGGAATTATCCTTTAAAAGAATACATGTGGTCTAATGATGTCTTAATAGAAATAGCGAATATGCTCCGTCTTTATCATGATTGTGTGAGTGATTTTTCATTTGATGATAGCTGGCAATCGTTAGATAACACCCCCAAACTATTTGAGGTACTATGCCATAATGATTTTGCAATATACAACCTTATTTTTAAACATAAAAGACCAGTAGGTATTATTGATTTTGATGTTGCTGGTCCTGGTCCAAGACTTTGGGACATAGCGTATACTCTTTACACCTGCGTCCCCTTAAGTAGAGTTTATCATTCCGAAACTGGTGAGGCTGTTTATTATAATTCATACCAGCATGCCGACCGTATAAAACAAAGAGTAAAATTGTTTTTTGAATCCTATGGTGAGGGAATAGATCAGGATTATTTGGAGATGGTATTGCTAAGATTAGAAGGATTATGTAAAACCATAAAAAGAAAAGCCAATGAAGGTGACATTGCTTTTCAAAAGATGATAAATGAAGGGCACGTTGAACATTATCAAAACGATATTAAATTTATTCGCGAACATGGAAAAGAGTGGATTTAATATAAGAAGCAAAATATGGATTTTTGGGTATTTTCAAATCGCACATTAGTTTAAAGTAAAGATGCTAAAAACCACTTTCCGTTAGCGTTATGTGAAAGTGGTTTTTTCTTGAAATAAAGTTAATGTATCTTTTGCATCTGCTATGGCATCTAGTAATGATTTACCTAATTGATCAATTACTGACACAATATATTCTTCATCTGTTGGTGTATTTCAAATCGCGGAAATATCAGGACTTGGTTGTTGGATTTGTTTGAGTAATCGTAAAATGGCATTAATCGAGTAATAGGTACTTCTTAAACTACGAATAACTCGTAGCTGCTCAAGTTCTATTTCACCATAGGCTCAGTTACCATTGTCCAGTCTCGGAACGGTACTTTGTATTATATGGTGGCGTTACCTGTACTTCTTGAGCAATCTCTGAGATAGATTCATGACCATTTAAATTTCGTAATACACTCTTAATTCTTTCTTCCGCTGTAAAAGACATTAAAAAAGCCCCGCAAATGTTAGATTTTGTGTCTAACATTTACGGGGCAGTTCAATATGGTTGGCTTTTTCCTTCACTTTAGTGCGTAAGTCGATAATAATGTTAGATCTGATTGGACGGAACAAAAGAGCACTTTTTAATGATGGCAGCATATACGCTTGCCAACTGTTCTTTAATTTGCACTAGTTTTTGTACGTACTGGTTTAAAAATAGACAGTAGGAAAATCAATAAACCTGCAATACCAATTCCTAAAATAGTGTTGAAAGATTCCCCTGTGTAGAAGCCGCTACCAAAGTAGAAGATTTCACGTAAACCTTCAGAAGCAAACCGAATTGGTACCCAAGGACGAATGAAGTTTACAAAGAAACTTGGAAGCATTTCTTGTGGCGTCATTAGAACACCCATACCTAATAGCATAACGACCATAAATAACGTAATGGCAGGTTTGCCAATCCATGCAGTTATAGCTGATACCAATAAGTAGAAACAGAATGCTGCAAAGGATACAAAGAAAGCGACTAAAAAGTAGCTTGGCATATTAATACCAGCAATCTGTGCAAGTGTTGCAACAGTAAAGCCTGAGAACAGGGCGATAATTACACCGAATAATACTTGTCCACTCATTAGACGTAATGTTTGTTTACGTGTTAGTATTTCTTTTTTAAAGATGCTAGATGTAGCTAGGAAGACAATGAAGCCACCGATTAATGCTCCAACCCAAGCAGGCACGGCCAATAATGTCGGTGCACTCCCATTCGCTGTGGCAGTAGTGATTGTATTGAATACTTTTTCTTCAGATACGACGGGGTGGACAAGCACAGATGCTTGGTTAGCATCTATTTGTTGATCGCCCAATTGTCCTATAAGGTTTGTTGAATATTGATCGCTAATTTGGGTAACTAATCCATTTAAAGCAGTTTTCGCAAAGTTTGCACCTGTCATATTAAAACCTTGATTAATATATATTTTTAGAGTTGCTGATGTGTTACTTGTCATGGCATTTTGTACGGCATCGTTATACCCTTCAGGAATAACTAGAGCTGCATAATACTCTTTTTGAGCAAACAACTCTTCAATATCTGCTTCTTTTTCACTTGAAAAAGTTAACATCGGTTCCTCACCGTCGGTACCTTTACTCATTTGTTCGATTGCTTCTTTTACAGCATCCACATGACTGCCTTTATCACTCGTTATAAGCGCAATTGGTAGATTTTTAACTTTTGGATCTCCTTGAGCAAATAAGTTCAAAGAGAATAGAGCAATTATTAATATTACAGCGATAGGGGCAACCCATGCTAATTTCTCTTTAAATAATCTCAACTGGAATTCATCCTTTCTCAATTTACAACATGTTGTTTAGTGGTACTTGTATATCTTACAATTTACGCGTATATTAAAGCAATAAACAAAAGTTAACAGTGTGTTCATTTTTGGGAGGAGTTGATTTTATGAGTGTTTATACAGAAAAAAATCGCAAAACAAAAAAACTTATCCAAACGTCATTTATGCAGATTATAGAGAATAAGTCATTTGAAGCAATTACGGTAGGTGACATTACAAAAGTTGCGCAAATAAATCGCGGGACATTTTATTTACACTATAAAGATAAATTTGATTTACTTGATCAAATTGAGCAACAGTTATTTGAGGATTTAGGCAATCATATTGATGAATTGCAAAAATATTATTCATCTATGCAAAAATTTGAAAAGAATCAAGAACAATTAGCTGCTACCTTATTTAACTCGATTAAAATGCATGCGCCAATGTTAAAAATATTTTTAAGTGATCGTGGTAGAGCTGGTTTTCATCTTCGATTTAGAGATGCCTTTTCAGAAAAAGTGCGTGTTAATTTAGAGAAAAATGAAAGTTTCCATACAAACTTAAAGGTGCCAATGGAATACTACTTATCCTTTATCACATCAGCATTTTTAGGATTAATTGAACAGTGGATTCAAAATGGTTTAGATAAGACCCCTGACGAAATGACAGCGTTATATATCGAGATTATATCTATTATTCAAAAGAACCAATCAGGTTTATAAGCTCGGAATAAATAATGGTGATGAAAAAGCATCTGATACATCCTGCTCAAATATTTGAGTGGGTTTTTTTGTCTTGTGATGAAATATATTAATAAATTTGGCGGATTTCTATATCTCTAATTCTGCTTAATTGGTGAAAGTTTATATAAAGTTTATATAGCTTGTATATGATGAGAAATGTAAATAAATAAGGAGGTTATTATATGTTTTTGGCATTAAAAGAACTAAAACATGGTAAGTTACGTTTTACAATGATTGGGCTTATCATAATATTAATCGCATGGCTTGTATTTATTCTTTCGGGTTTAGGAAATGGATTATCTACACTAAGCGCTGCGACGATTAAAAACTGGGAAGCAGAGCATGTTGTTTATGAAAATGGAGCGGGTGCGACATTTTCAAAATCATTATTATCTCAATCGTTGCAAAGTAACATTGAAGCGCAGCCAGGGGTAGAAGATGTTGCTCCATTTTCTCAGTCAGTTATAGCAATCTTACCAATTGATGGTGTTGCTGAAGGGGAGGACAAAGTAGATGCTGCTTTATTAGGTATTGAAGCTGGCTCATTTTTACACCCAGAAGTAATAGAAGGTAAAGCTGTTGATCCGAAGATTAAAAATGGTGTTGTTGCGAATATCACATTAAAAAATACAAATGGCTATGAAATTGGTGATTCCGTAGCAATTGATGGTTCTGAACTAAATGCAGAAATTATTGGTTTTGTGAAAAACGAGACATTCAATCACTTGCCTTCACTATTTGCAAATATGGATTTTGTACGGGAGTATAAATATTCTGCACCCGGATCAAATAATGGAGTAGAAGATGCTATCAATGCATTCGCCATATTAGGTAAGGACGTAGATGCAGCACAAATAGAAAAAGAAGTCGATGGCGTGGAAATAGTAACCAAATCCGAAGCTATTAATGGTATGCCAGGTTATACTGCGGAAAATGGTACAATAATGATGATGCTAGTGTTCTTAATTGTCATTTCAGCATTCGTTATTGCGGTATTCTTCTATGTTCTAACAATCCAAAAAACACAGCAATTTGGTGTGATGAAAGCAATTGGTGCTTCAAATGGATTTATAGCTAAAGCAATCGTATCTCAAGTATTCGTGTTGTCGTTTTTTAGTATTTTAATAGGTATTGGCCTTACATATCTAACTGCGATGGTATTCCCAGAAGAAATGCCATTTAATTTAGATCCTGTATTAGTTATTATTTATGGAATAGTACTATTAGTGATATCTGTTGGTAGCTCGTTGTTTTCAGTTCGTCGAATTTCAAAAATAGATCCATTAACCGCGTTAGGGAGGGTTGAATAATGACTTTAAGCATGAAAAATGTCTCAAAGGTATATACAGAAGGCGAATCACAAATAGTAGCTTTAGATCAAGTTTCAATGGAGGTTGCTTCTGGAGAGTTTGTGGCCATTATTGGCCCATCAGGTTCTGGAAAGTCAACATTTCTATCGATTGCTGGGGCATTATTAAAACCTTCACAAGGTGAAGTCAAAATTGATAATAAAGATATTGCAACACTAAAAGATAAAGAGCTTTCCAATTTACGATTACATGAAATAGGATTTATATTACAAACGTCTAATTTAATGCCGTACTTAAATGTTTTAGACAATTTACTTCTATTAAAAAAGATGTCGGGTAAAGTAACAAAACAAGATGAAGCCTTTGCAAAAGAATTATTAATAGAGCTTGGTTTGAGCAGTAAATTCGAAAAATTCCCTAATGAGCTTTCTGGTGGGGAACGACAACGTGTAGCAATCGCGCGTTCATTTATGAATGATTCATCGCTTATTTTAGCGGATGAACCTACTGCATCATTGGATACAAACCGTGCAAATGAGGTCGTTTCCCTTATTTCAAAAGAGGTTAAAGCACGTGGTAAGGCTGCTGTTATGGTAACTCATGATGAACGAATGCTGGCATATTGCGACCGCGTTTACCGTATGGAAGATGGTAAATTAACGTTACAATAATATAATTAATAACTTACATGAAACCAAATTCACTAGAAAGCGGAGGCGTTACTATGCAGATTTTATTAGTAGATGATGATTTAGATACATTGCAACTAGTAACTATACATTTGGAACGTGAAGGGTATAAAGTGCATAATGCTGACAATGCGGAAGCAGCGCTAATTTTACTAGAAACTTACAAAGTGGATTTGGCGATTGTAGACGTTATGATGCCGGGTATGAATGGTTTTGAGTTAACAGAAATTTTGACGGAAGATTATGATATTCCCGTGATTTTATTAACCGCTAAAGGTCAATTAGCAGATAAAGAACAAGGATTTACTGCTGGATCAGAAGATTACATAGTAAAGCCATTTGAGCCTAGCGAATTATTATTTAGGGTTGCAGTTGTTTTGCGACGTTATGAAAGATCTTTAGAAAACTTCATAGAAATTGGGAATATGAAAATTGATCGAAAAAACTATGAAGTAATTATAAAAAAAGAAACCGTTTTGTTACCTTTGAAGGAATTTGAACTACTCACTTTGTTAGCATCACGAAGTGGAAAAATCGTGCAACGAATTTTTCTAATTGAGCATACATGGGGAATTGATATTGAGGGTAATGACTATACGCTGAATACACATATTAATCGATTAAGGGAACGATTAATACGTTACGAGGCAAATGTTGAAATTATAACCGTTCGTGGAATTGGTTATAAATTAGAGCTGTTGAAATGAAAACACTTTATCGACAATTTATTAGCGCGACTGTATTAATTTTGTTTTGCAGTATTATCGTCGGATTTGCCCTTGCGAATATTATTTACTTTTCAGTCTCAAAAAACAATATTGATTCACAGAATGTAGAGTTTGCTCAAGAGGTAGCGAATGGAATTGAAAATATGCATGATTCGAAGGATTCTATGCATGCCTATTTATCATTAATCGGTAATTCAGGATATCAAATCTATCTAATATCTAGTTCTGGAGAAAAATACCCCTTTGGTGAAGAATTTCAAAATCTAAAGATACCCACTGAAACAGTTCAAATTATTATGGATGGTGAAATATATCATGGGATGAAATATGCACCGAGTTCGTTATTAATGATGGGACATTTTTCCAATAGCTTGGAAAATTCCGTTGGGGTACCTGTTGTTACACAGCAAGACCAATATGCATTATTTTTGAGACCCGATAACAAGTCCATTTTCTCGGATATCCATGTTGTATTAATGAGCTTTGTCGTTGCAATAGCTATCATTAGCTTACTCGGTGTGGCTGTTATGACACGAAACCTAATACGACCGATTTCATCCTTAACAGAAGCTACTAAGGCGGTAAAAAACGAAAATTTCAATTACCGATTAAATATTTCACGAAACGATGAGATTGGCCAATTGGCGGAAAATTTTAATTTGATGCAGCAGCAGCTTGCTCATAATGATGAATTACGCAAGGGATTTGTAAATGACGTTTCTCATGATTTTCAATCGCCATTAATGAATATTCAAGGTTACTCTGATCTACTTCAAACTGATGAACTAGAGAAAGAAGACAGGTTACAGTATGCAGCCATTATTCAGCGAGAATCTAAGCGATTATCGAACTTAACAAAACAGTTACTTATCTTAACCTCTTTAGATCAGGCTTCTTATTCCTTACAAAGGAATAGTGTCCGATTAGATGAACAGTTAAAAGAGATTATAAGGAAGTCGCAATGGCGAATCAATGAACGTGAATTAGAATTATCCTATAAATTAGAACCTGTAGCTATTCAAGGGGATGCAGAATTACTCATGAGTGTGTGGGATAATTTATTGAGTAATGCTATTAAGTATTCTGAATTAGGAAGTATCATCTCTATTACTTGTCGAGAAGTACATGGTGAAATTCAAATTATTTTCAAAGATACAGGAATAGGGATTAGTAATGAACAATTAGCGCAAATATTTGTCCGCTTTTATCGAGTAGATACAGCTAGAAAAAAAGATGGTACTGGGCTAGGACTATCAATAGTCAAGAAAGTTGTGGAGTTACATGGTGGACAAGTAAATGTCACTAGTAAAGTCGGAAAAGGAAGTACATTTGTAATTAAATTACCAATTAGAAGGAGTTAACATTATGGAAAAGAAATGGTCAATTCGATTAATTCGTTTTGCTGCTATATTTGGAATAATCGGTACGTTTTTAGGGTCTAAAATGAGCGGAAGTATGGATTATTCATTGCGTCCCATACATGCACATATATTATTAGTTGGATGGTTATCCGTATTTGCATGGGGAATATTTTATAGAGTGTATACTGTAAAATACAAAAAACTTGTACCTATACACGCTATTACAGGAATGTTAGGCGCACTTGGTCTAACGTTTGGTATGTGGATGTATAATTTAAACCCATTTAACTTAAATGAAACATTTGTGATGATTTTGTTCATTGTAGGCGGAACTTTATTGTTATTGGCATTTGCATTATTTGTAGTTATTACCTTCTTAACAGAGGATACGAAACAAATTAAGTAAAAGACAATGTAAAGAAATACATTCAAAGTAACAGGTGTTTAGTAAAGAAAGACAGAAAAAAGAGTTTGGAAGTTTCATTTTCCAAGCTCTTTTTTAATATGAGAACAACAATTATTATTAAATTTGGCTAAGTTAAAGGTAAAGGTTGATTGATTTTTAGTAAAAGTATTATGAATTTGACCTGCATCTAAAAATTTGTGAAAGAATGTACTTAACGGCAGTTTCGTTGAAGAAGAAGGTTATTTTGCTACTGTGTTGAATAAGTTAATATATGTAAAATATTGTGCAAAAGGGTTGCTTACTTCAAGTTTGGAGATGAATCAATCAAACTTATATTATTGGATTATTACTCTGTTGCATGTATATCTTGAGTGGTTTTTACATTCGAATTAAAAGAAGGCCAGTTTCCAGAACTCCATTTATTGTCACAGGAATAATAGGGATTTTTGTTTTTTTGATATATTCTTTTTTCTTCACTTAAATTTCGATTATGCAGTTAGAACAAGTGGCTGCCTGTAAGGATAACTTTTCTTATTGAACTAACACAGCAGGTTAGTTCATTATGAAATCGAAATTTTATGGTATTATTTACTGCAAAAGAGGGAGAGGAATTAATGAACAATGGGAATATGAACATTAGAAAAGCTGTTTTATCAGACGTAAAAGGAATAGCAAAAGTACACGTTGATTCTTGGAAAACTACGTATAACAATATAGTTTCAGACCAATATTTAAATAATTTAACATACGAAAGTAGAGAACGGCTATGGGAAAACAATATTCCTAATGGCGGGGTATATGTAGCAGAGACCAATGGCGGGGAAATTGTTGGTTTTTCTTCTGGTGGATTAGAAAGAAGCGGGAATTACCATGGGTTCGAAGGGGAGTTATATGCAATATACATTTTAAAAGAGTATCAGGGCAATGGTTTAGGAAAAGTACTTGTTAAACCAATAATTGAAGAAATTGCAGAATTGGGATTAAACTCTATGCTTGTTCTTGTCTTAAAAGATAATATTTCTCGTCTGTTTTATGAATCACTTGGTGGGAAAAAAATAGATGCTGTTGAAGTTGAGATTTCAGAGAAAAAACTTACCGAACTTGTGTATGGTTGGGAAGATATTAGAAATATATTTTAGTTTTCCTACTTCAACTAAGGGTGTTTTACTTTAAGAAGGAGTAAAGCCTTTTTCTTATTCAACTAAAGCAGCAGTTTAGTTGAACAAGGGGAACTTTATTTTTTGAAATAATTCGAACTTCTATTACTTTTATACGTAATAAAGTAAAAGAATAGGTTAGTTCAATTGAAATAAAGGAGGGGATGAAAATGAGTATTTTTAAAAAGGTGAATTTAAAAGGCTTTTTATTAATTTTCATTATGGCTTTATTTGGAGTGTCTTTTATAACGCATACCCATAGTTATTTCAATACTAAAGAAATAAATTTACTCATTACTGGCTGTTATGAAAATGGTGGGGAAGTCAAATTAGAAATCCATAATAATCTCACAAGTAGTTATTCTTTTGAATGTAAGCCGAAATAGATTTAATTGTAAATATTCATTGTAAAGCAGGAACTTAATTTAATTGAGTTCCTCCATTTCATCTTCACTATTGGGTGCTTTACTTCAAGAAGGAGTATAGCTTTTTTTTCTTAAAATAAGTAGTTTAGTTCAATAAGAGAAACAAAAATTACTCTGTTCCTTTAGGGTCATTTTTTATCTTTTATTCTTCTCTTTAATTGGATTAAAGTTATTAGTACACCTAAATTTATTGCTATTAGAATAGGAAATCCGAAGTAAATAACATAGAGTATCCAATTCAATGCTTCCTTTTCAGAAAGTAATTCCATTTTATCACCTCAAGTAAATCGTATGAAGAAAACTATACCCTCATGCCATTACGACTGTAATATAAAAGAGAAGGTGCTTCGAGATATCACAACGACGCGTGTGCTGTGGTGGTAGCTCATCGCTCACCCCGCGAAACGCGTCCACCTGTAGCGTAAATCAGAAGTATCATTCATTCATTAAAATTTTATAAATAATCCAATATTCATGCTGTGTTCTATATTATTGCTTATCTATTAAAAAAGGATCACCCAAGTAAGATACTTGAATAATCCTTCACACTAATCTATCGGATTTTTCTCATCATCTAAAGTGAAACCTTCTCCCATTACATCCTTTACTTCTGTTATAGACACAAATGCATGTGGATCGATAGAACTTATAACCGACTTCAATGCACTTATCTGGTTTTTCGCTACGACGCAATAGATTACTTCCCGACTACTTTTTGTGAAATGTCCATGTCCGTTTAATATTGTTACTCCGCGAGATAATTTATTCGTAATGAGATCAGCAATCTCATTTTGCTTGTCTGAAATGATAAATGCACCTCTAGCAGAATATGCGCCTTCTTGCACAAAATCTATAACTCTTGCGCCAACGTATACTGCAACAAGCGTATACATCATGGAACGCTCATTTAGGAAAGTCGCCCAGGATAACAAAATGACAAATGCATCGAAGATAAACATCGTTTTACCCATGCTCCATCCCTTGTATTTGAATACAAGTCGGGCGATAATATCGACCCCTCCGGTTGTACCACCATATTTGAAAATAATACCTAAACCTACACCTACAAAAACCCCAGCAAATAGTGAAACTAGAAACAAGTCATCTTCTAGCCCAAGATGGAATTCATAAATATCAAATAATTTTAAAAATACGGATACTGAAACAGTGCCAATCACTGTATAAGCAAACATTTTCCGCCCAAGCAACTTCCAACCTAAGAAGAACATTGGTATATTTAATAAAAGGTTCATCAATGCTACATCCCAGTTGAATGCAAAATATAAAACGAGAGTAATACCAGAAAATCCACCTTCACCAAGTTCATTTTGCATATTAAAGTGAACAAAGCCAAAACTATAAATGGCTGATCCCAATATAATCATTATAATATTTTTTAATTTAAGTCCAACTCCCATTGTTACACCTCGCTTATTAGTTCATACTTAAGTTATTATCGATTATTTTGATGTTTTTGACAACTAGCTGCTTTTCTTATTAGGATATACACGAAGGAGAGATAGATTATATGGTAGAGAAAAAAACTTTATCTGATTTACAACTAGAAGTGGATACATACATAAACCAGTTTAAAGAAGGTTATTTCCCACCAATGGAACTACTAGCAAGACTTACGGAAGAACTAGGGGAGCTCTCCCGTGAAGTTCAACATAAGTATGGGACAAAGAAAAAGAAATCTACAGAAGTGGAGAAAGAAATTGCGGATGAGATGGGAGATTTCTTTTTCGTACTATTATGTTTGGCAAATGCAGAAGGTATAGATCTGCAGCAATCACTAGAGCAAGTTTTAAACAAATATAATACAAGAGATAAAGATAGATGGACGATTAAGGAGGACTAATAATGGTTATTAAAGTAGCGGTAGCAGGCCCAAGAGGTAAAATGGGAAGAGAAGCAGTAGCAACTGTAATAAAAAACGAAAATTTTTTATTAGTGGCAGTTTTGGATTATAAGCAAGAGACAGAGTGCTTAGGGGATAACATTCCCATCTTCACATCATTAGACTTATTAATCGAACAAACAGAACCTGATGTATTAGTTGATCTGACTATTCCTTCTGCCGTTTTTGAGCATGCGATGACTGCACTTGACTATGGTGTGAGACCAGTTATTGGTACAACGGGCTTTACTGATTTACAATTAGATACATTAAGAAACAAAGTAGAAGAGGTACAAGTAGGATGTATTATTGCCCCAAACTTTTCTATAGGTGCGGTGCTTATGATGAAGTTTGCACAAACAGCAGCAAAATATTTGCCGAATGTGGAAATTATTGAGATGCATCATGATCAAAAAGTAGATGCTCCTTCTGGAACAGCAATTAAAACAGCTCAGATGATACAACAAACACGCACTTCTATGGAACAGGGACATCCGGATGAAGAAGAGATAATTCCAGGTGCAAGAGGAGCAAAAATGGATGGCATGCATATACATAGTGTCCGATTACCTGGTTTAGTTGCACATCAACAGGTGCTTTTAGGTGGAGAGGGGCAATTGCTAACACTACGTCATGATTCTTTTGACCGCGCATCCTTTATGTCTGGAATTGTATTGTCTATCAATGAGATCATGGAGCGTGATGTTCTGATTTATGGTTTAGAAGATATTATTTTATAGGAGGGAAACAATGAGAATTGCATTAGTTGCACATGACCAGAAAAAAGAAGATTTGATACAGTTCGTAACAGCATATAAGTCAATATTAATAGAGCACGAATTATTTGCTACCGGAACAACCGGAACACGAATTATAGATGAAGTTGGTTTAAATATATTTAGATATAAATCTGGACCACTAGGTGGAGACCAGCAAATAGGATCAGCGATTGCAAATAACGAAATGGATATGGTTATATTTTTCCGAGATCCACTTACCGCTCAACCGCATGAGCCAGATGTAACGGCGCTTATTCGACTTTGCGATGTATATCAGATCCCACTTGCAACAAATATGGGAACAGCTGAAATCCTTTTAAAAGGTATAGAACAAGGTTTTTTAGATTGGCGTTTACTAGAAGAGAGACGTTCACGTTAAGGAAGTGATTAAGTGCGTAAATTGAAAATAGGAATTACTTGCTATCCATCTGTTGGGGGATCAGGGGTAATTGCAACAGAATTAGGAAAGATGCTTGCAGCAAAAGGGCATGAAATACATTTCATCACATCTGGGATCCCTTTCCGACTAAATAAAATATCTCCAAAGATCACATTTCATCAAGTGGAAGTGAATAGCTACTCTGTTTTTCAATATGCTCCATACGATATTGCTTTAGCCAATAAAATGGCAGAGGTAATTGTAGATGAGCAATTAGATGTATTGCATGTACATTATGCTATTCCTCATGCGGTGTGTGCAATACTGGCAAAGGATATGGCAAACTCAGATATCGGCATTGTTACTACTTTACATGGAACTGATATAACCGTTTTAGGATATGACTCGTCGTTAAAAGGCGCAATAAAGTATGGGATAGAAAAATCAGATGTCGTAACGGCAGTGTCTCATTCCCTTGGCCAAGAAACAATGGATTTAATATCCCCAAATAAGGATATTGAGACGATATATAATTTTATTGATGAGCAAGAATATACTAAAAAGGATGCAGGTAATCTAAAGGAGTTATTAGGTATAAAACCACATGAAAAAGTAGTAATTCATGTTTCTAACTTTAGAAAAGTAAAGCATGTTCCGGATATAGTACAGAGCTTTAAGCTTATCCATGAAGAGGTTCCTTCTAAATTACTGTTAGTAGGAGATGGACCCGAAAAACATCCTATTATGGAATCCATTAAAGGTACATCTATCGAAAATGATGTTCTATTTTTAGGTAAACAGGAAAATCTATCAGAACTATATTCCATAGCAGATCTTATGCTACTGCTTTCTGAAAAAGAGTCTTTTGGTTTAGTGCTATTAGAAGCAATGGCTTGTGGAGTGCCTTGTATAGGAACGAATGTAGGTGGCATTCCTGAAGTAATTACGAATGGCGAAAATGGATTTATCGTGGAACTAGGGGATTGGAAAAAGGTAGCAGAACATGGTGTGGAAGTTTTACAAAACCCCTCATTACATAAACAGATTGTCGATAGGTCCTTAGAAGTTATACGGGATCGATTTAGTTCTAAAAGTATTGTAGAGCAGTATGAAGAAATGTATGAAAGAGTGGCGAGAAAATAGCTTGATGAAAAATCGGTGGCCGGCAGCTTATAAAATAATAGAAGAACTGGAACAGGCAGGCTTTGAGGCGTTTGTAGTAGGGGGGGCTGTCCGAGACTTTGTACGTAATGCTCCTGCAAATGATGTAGATATCACTACAAATGCTACTCCCTTGGAGGTCAAACAGATATTTACTCATACTATTGATGTTGGAATCGAACATGGGACTGTTTTAGTTGTAGTAGATGAGCCTATTGAAGTAACTACGTATCGCTCGGAATCTACCTACTCTGATTTTAGACGACCAGATGGTGTAACATTTGTACGTAATTTACAAGAGGATCTTCAACGAAGAGACTTTACGATAAATGCAATGGCCTTAACTAAAGAAGATGAGCTTGTCGATTATTTTGGAGGCAAAAAAGCTATCGAGGAAGAAATAATTCAAGCGGTTGGAAATCCTCAGTTAAGATTTTCAGAGGATGCATTACGTATGTTAAGAGCAGTACGTTTCTCAGCGCAGCTGAATTTTACACTTGAGCAAGAGACCTTTCAAGCAATTCGTTCCTTACATGCACTTATTAAGCATGTCTCCATTGAAAGAGTAAAAGTGGAGCTAGAAAAGATATGGCTAAGTGACTTTCCTTTCAAAGGCATGAAACTTTTTGTAGAAAGTGGATTATCTCAGAATTTCCCTGGCGACTGGGAAAGGCATCTACAAAGTTGGGACAACTTCTCGAGTTTTAATGTTAAAGCTAATGGATGGGCCTTCTTTGCTCTATTGCAGTCGAACGAAAATATTAACATTCTTTTAAATCATTATAAATGCTCAAATGATGAGAAAAGACATGTAAAACATGTGTTGGAAGCAGTTTATAGTTTGGAAAAAGGTGCTTGGACGCTTGATGAATTATTCCTTTTTAGGGAGGAAGTTCTGACAGTAGCTTACCACTTTGGAAACTCCATTTTTTCAAATGAAATAGCTCATCCACTTGCGAAATTTTTACTACAGAAACGTACACTTCCCATTACTTCTAAAAAAGATATTGTTGTGAATGGAAATGACCTGATTGAATGGACAAACAAAAAAAGAGGCCCATGGATAAAAGAAGTATTAGACATATTAACGGGCATGATTGTAAATGGAAAAATAAATAATGACAGACACGAAATAAAGGAATGGTTTTCTCATGAATATCTCCATTAAAGAAAAAATTCTTTCAACGCTTATCAATGCTAAAGGGGAACCGGTCTCTGGCCAGAAGTTAGCAGATGAACTACATATTTCACGAACCATGATCTGGAAGCATTTGAAAAGTATAGAAGAGGATGGCTATGTAATTGAAGCTATCAAAAAGAAGGGGTATATACTCCAGTCTATACCGGATTTAGTTACGCCAGAGCAAATTCTTCCTAAACTTAACACGAAACAATTAGGAAGAAATATTGATTATTATACATCTTGTACATCCACTCAAATTATTGCCGCTGACAAAGCACGTCAGGGTGCCTCTCATGGAACGGTTATTATTTCGGAGGAACAAACTGCTGGAAAAGGAAGGTTAGAACGCAGCTGGGACTCTACTGCAAATAAAGGCATATGGATGAGCGTTATTATTCGTCCAAATATAAGTCCCGAGTTTGCTGCTCAGTTTACACTGGTTTCAGCTGTAGCTATCAATCAAGCTATTCAAGAGGTAACTAATCTTACACCTCAGATTAAGTGGCCAAATGATATATTGATAAACGGAAAAAAAGTCACCGGTATTTTGACGGAATTACAGGCAGATATGGATATAGTCCATTCAATTATTATAGGAATTGGTGTCAATGTAAATCAGGAACTAAGTGCATTTGACGAATCCATCCAAAACATTGCCACTTCATTGAAAATGGAAAATGGAGAAGAGGTGGATCGTTCCTTATTGGTAGCTAAAATACTTTACTATCTAGAAAAATATGGCGATCTATATGTAGAAAAAGGCTTTGAACCTATTAAAATACTATGGGAAAGCCATAACTGCACGATTGGAAAACGTATACGTGCCACTATGTTACGAGAAACACTTGAAGGTGTAGCTTTAGGTATTACGAAAGATGGAGTTTTAGAGCTGAGATTAGATAATGGTGAAATTCGTGGTATTTATTCGGCAGATATTCATTTGTTAGGAAGAAGTTAGTTTGGACGGATTTCATTTTTTTTGTTATTCTGTATGTGTTGGGCAGTATCCTTTAAGAACTGCACCTTTAGAAAAAGAGTTTTGTTAACTAAATAGTCTGCCTTGATCTATATGACAGGGACGGGAAAACCTATAAATACAATTTTTCTGCCCTTCTGTCCATAACGGAATAGAAGGGCTTTTATATGGTTTTCTCTTCACCACAAATGGAGGGATTTTGTATGAAAACAACGAGTAACTTTATTAGTATGAAAAAAAACGACGAGAAAATTACGATGATGACAGCTTATGATTTTCCGACCGCTAAATTTGCGGAAGAAGCAGGAATGGATATGATTCTTGTGGGCGATTCACTAGGTATGGTCGTTTTAGGCTATGACTCTACTGTTTTCGTAACGATGGACGATATGATTCATCATGGAAAAGCAGTTAGACGCGGTGCGAAGGATACTTTTGTAGTGGTCGATATGCCTTTTGGGACGTTTCACGGTTCATTGGATTCAGCATTAACTAATGCGGTTCAACTTATGCAGCAAACGGGTGCACAGGCTGTGAAACTCGAAGGTGCGGATGATGTATTGCCAGTCATTGAAAAATTGACATTTGCCGGTATTCCAGTTATCGCTCATCTAGGTTTGTTGCCTCAATCTGCGGGTGTACTAGGTGGATATAAAGTACAAGGAAAAACTGCAGCAGCAGCAGAAAAGTTAATAGAAGACGCAAAACTATGTGAAAAAGCTGGGGCTTGTGCCGTCGTTTTAGAATGTATTCCACATCAACTGACAGACACTATTTCTAAGGCTCTTACCATTCCTACTATTGGTATTGGAGCAGGTGCACAAGCTGACGGGCAAGTGTTAGTTTTTCATGATATGGTAAAGTATGGTACACATCATATTCCTAAATTTGTGAAGGAATTTGCAAATGTTGGGGAACCAATTTTAGCTGGTATTAAGCAATATGTAGAGGAAGTTAAAAATGGTGCTTTCCCAACAGTAGAACATTCCTTTACGATGAAGAAAGAGCAACTTTCCGCACTATATGGAGGCAATCATGCAAACAATACAAACGATAAATGAGCTAAAACAAATAATCGAACTAAATAAAGACAAAACGATAGGTTTCGTTCCCACAATGGGCTATTTGCACGAAGGACATCTAGCCTTATTAACTAAGGCTAGAATCGATAATGACATAGTCGTGGCAAGTATTTTCGTGAATCCTGCTCAGTTTGGTCCAAATGAAGATTTAGACAGATATCCAAGAGATATTGAAAGTGATACACAACTAGCTACAGATGCTGGAGTAGATGTATTATTTGTTCCAAGTGCAAAGGAAATGTATCCTTTTGAAAGTGGTATCTCTATAGGGGTAGGAAATCTTTCCACTAAGCTATGTGGTGAAAGTAGACCAGGACATTTTGAAGGTGTCCTAAAGGTAATTACTAAATTATTTAATCTTGTTCAGCCAACGAAGGCATACTTTGGACAAAAGGATGCACAACAACTAGCTATTATTGAGACATTTGTGAATGCGTATAATTTCCCAGTAGAAATAGTTCGGGTACAGACAGTGAGGAAGCTTGATGGACTTGCTAAGAGCTCCCGGAATGTATTTTTAAGCGAACAAGAACGATTAGAAGCAGTTCATTTGTATAAAGCTTTGCAATTAGCTACAGAAACATGGGAAAAAACAAATGACTTACCAGCGGCAATTGCAAAAGGGAAAGAGCATATTGAGAGCAACACCTCTGGTAAGATTGATTATTTAGAAGCATTATCTTATCCAACGTTACAGTCAGTTACAGATGATACGAAGGAAGTACTGTTTGCGACAGCCGTATTTTTTGAGAAGGCACGTTTGATAGATAATATTTTAAAAGAAAAAAAGGATGTGTAATATATGTTGCGAATGATGTTAAATGGGAAGATCCACCGAGCAGTAGTAACGGAAGCTGATTTAAATTATGTAGGAAGTATTACAATAGATCAGAATATATTAGATGCTGTAGGTATGTTACCTAACGAAAAAGTGCATATAGTAAATAATAATAACGGTGCACGTTTTGAGACATATATTATCTCAGGTGAACGAGGTAGTGGTGTTATTTGTGTAAATGGAGCAGCTGCACGTCTAGTTCAACGTGGGGATGTAGTAATCATACTATCGTATGCATATGTGATGAATGAAGAAGCACAATCACATAAGCCAACAGTGGCAATTATGAATGAAGATAATTCTATCAAACAAATCATCCATTACGAACCGGAAGCAACAGTTATGTAATTGAATACAAAATACGCCTGCCATTCAAATCAGTGAACACTGACTTGAATGGCAGGCTATTTATATCTAATCGGCTACTTCTTCTTTTTAAAATTGCTCGACAAATTATGTATAGATTATCGATGTAATAGTTTTAATACTTGTTTAGAAACTTCTTGCATGTGTGGCCGAGAAATTTTGGTGTAGCATTTTGGATTGAAATGTTAATCGCACAACCTATAGCGCGTTATGCTATGAAATCACTCCATGCGAGACAAGCGAAGAAAGTTGAAAGTGTAAACAGTTAAAGAAATTTGGTTTTCTTTTGCTTACACTAGATTCATGGGACTTGAAGAAGCAAACTCCATAAATTACCGAAAAAAAGGGATATTGGTTGTGACATCCGTCACATCCAGTATCCCTTTAAATACATTCGGTAATAATATAGTAAAGAATACAGGTTCTAAGAGAATTGTGGCGTGTCCTTTGCCCATGTCCTCTTATCCTCTTCAGACTAAACTTTATACTAGTATGTTTATCTTGGATTAGATTTCTTCTTGGAAATAGATTTTATAAAACTTCCGATTTGTAGCTTCATCATAGCCAACTTCAATCAGCTCATTGACTTGTTCAATATCTCGTACATTCACTTGAATTTCAATATTGGAATCTAATTTAATTTTACGTTTATACGTTTTTTCGGCTTTTGCAATGGCACTTTCAGAAATGATCGTTTCATATGGTTTTACTGAATTGACAATTATATCTTTTTGAACTGAATCTGTTTTTTCAAAGACTGTGTCAATATAATTATCTACCTGGAACTCTTCTTCATTTCTAAAGTATTCGAGTGTCTTATTCAAATAACCCAATTTCTCGGTATTCGTATAGTTTTCTTCCTTAATAATATACTTTTTACATTCTGTTAAAGCTAACTCTGTTTTGTGATAATGCTCATCCGCTACTTTAATCTTCAAAAAACGCTCTTGCCAGTATACGACATCCTCTTTCTTTTTTGTTTTCATAAAGACAGCTGGTGCTACGTCTGGACCCATGTCCATGATAACCGCCATATTATTGATTTTTTTTACATTAATTCCGTCAATGCCGTTCACAACCATTTTATTTTGCTCATTTTTCACATCTAAAAACATTTCTTTTTCATCAATTTTGACGATAGCTATTACTTTTTTCACTTCGTTATGCCATAGGCAATTATCAAATAACCCTATGAATAAATCTCCGTGTTTAATATTTGGATGCTGAGAAACACTTTTTAAATGAGTGGCAATCTGGTTGGATTGCTCTAGGAAACTAGTATCCTGATCAAATATGGAGTTTACATACGTATATACTTCATTCAATCCTATGTCTGATTCGTGGAAAAACTCGAATTGTTGCTCCAAATCAATTTTGTTAAAAGCTAATTGAGTAAAAGCCGCTTCCAACATCGTTTCAGGTTGGGAGAGTGCTTCATCGCCTAGTACAAGCATATCGCCGACGTGATGTACAACATATTTCGTTAATTTACTTTCACTTACCTCTAGCACGGTGTTCACCTTCTAATCTTTAATTGTAGACAATTTACCATATCATACTTCGCATCAGATTTTCATGAATTAATTAAAAAAGTAATGTATGGATTCAATTTTTAATCAGGAAACAGAGTAATAGAGGTTATTTATTCGTGTGATTGTAAGAAAAAAGAATTATTTGAAAACGAATAATATAGTAGTTGTTTCCAATAATTTTCTATGATATATTATCATCAATACTTATTAAAGATCTTTAATAAGTATATTTAAGTAGGAGGTGGAGTTAGTGAATGCTACTCCAAAGTCTGTGAGGAAAGTAATTATTTCGAGTATTAGGAAGTCGCTTTTAGAGTTTGAAAGTGCAACAAAAGCTGAACTCTGCGATAAATTAGACATTAGTTTCCCAACTATAAGTAAGTTTCTTGCTCAAATGGAGAAGAGTGGAGAGGTTATTTCAGTCGGTTTAGATGAATCCAGTGGAGGTAGACGAGCAAAAAGGTATAAGTACAATCCTGAGCATACGCTTGGTCTTTCCATTTTTTTAGAGAGGCAAGAAACAAATTATGCGATTTTTAATTGTGTGGGAGAGGTGAAAGAGCGGGGGGTAATTCCAAGTGTATTAGTGGAAGGTGGCTTACAGCTATTAACTATGAGCATGGAAAAATTAATAGCAGAATACCAAAAAATTAGCTCTATCGCAATAGGGGTACCTGGTTCTGTTGATAATGGAAGGATTTTTCATATACCTGGATATGTGAACTTTCAAAATTTTGATATTAAAGGATTTTATGAAAATCATTTTTCGATACCTGTGGTTGTTGAGAACGATATGAATGCTGCCGTACTCGGATATCACCATTATAAGGGGGGGAAGAACAATCCCTCCCTTGTATATTTGTATATAGGTCAAAATGGTCCTGGTGCAGGTTTTTTGATAAATGGAGATGTGGTGCGCGGGAGTACATTTTTCGCTGGGGAGATTTCGTTCGTCCCTCAGTATGATGAGCAGAATTTATGGCAAGCGTTAGAAAACAACGGAACTGAATCTAAAGAAGCTCCTTTTTCTCAAGATTATCAGATTGATCCGATTAGCCGATTAGTAGCATCATTTACAGCAAGCATTAACCCACATACCATCATTTTTTGCAAAGATGAAGTGGATGAAGCGTTAGTAGAAAAAATTACTAGTGCAAGTTCTAATTATGTTCCACCAGAACATCTTCCTAAGCTAACTATAAGTGATTGGAAACAAGATTATTTATATGGACTACAAAGATTAGGGATAGAGCTTATGTTGAATGAAATAAAATAATTGGAAGTATATGAGGTGAAACATGGCAACATTTCTTTTAATAATAATCTATTTGGCTTTTATAAGTTTAGGTTTACCTGATTCATTATTAGGAGCAGCTTGGCCTGTGATGCAAGGGGACTTGGGGGCTCCACTCGAGACTGCTGGACTATTATTTATGACCATAGCATGTGGCACAATAATCTCTAGTCTTATTAGTGGAAGGATTCTCAAACGGTACGGGACTGGGAAAGTCACATTTGTCAGTGTATTAATGACCGCTGTTGCCTTGCTTGGATTTCATTTTGCTCCATCGATTGTTTGGTTAATGGTTTGTGCTGTTCCACTTGGATTAGGAGCTGGGGCTGTAGATACAGGGTTAAACGATTATGTAGCTGTAAATTACAAGGCGAGGCATATGAGTTGGTTACATTGTTTTTGGGGAGTCGGAGCTACTTTAGGTCCGATTATTATGGCTCAGTTTATATTAGGGGACAGTTCTAGTTCTTGGAGAAATGGATATTTTCTTATTGCAGCTATTCAGTTTGCATTAGTTATTATTCTTTTCTTCACCTTGCCTTTATGGAAAAAAGTAAAAGTAAAAAGAAATGATCGTTTACTAGAGGAAAGTGACGAGCTAAAAGATGTAATTAATGAAAAAGAGACTAATACAAAGCCACTTCAAACTAAAGGAGTAAAATGGGCTCTGACTACATTCTTTTTTTATTGTGGAGTTGAAGCAACTGTGGGTCTTTGGGGAAGTAGTTTCTTGGTAAATATTAAAGGAATAAGTGTAGCAACAGCTGCCGGTTGGATCTCTTTTTATTACGCAGGGATAACTGTTGGCAGATTAATAACAGGTTTTATCACTTATAAAGTTACCAACCTTACGCTCATTAGGTGGGGGCAGTTAATAGCATTGAGTGGTGCCATAATATTAGTTTTACCGTTACCGTCCGCTTTCTCATTTGTCGGATTTATAATTGTCGGATTAGGATTAGCGCCGATATTTCCGTGTATGTTGCATGAAACACCAACACGTTTTGGGAAAAAGCATTCTCAGACGATTATGGGCTATCAAATGGCGTTTGCTTATACGGGCACAACATTCATGCCACCACTTCTTGGTTTCATGGCTTCTCAGATGACTATTGGGATTTTCCCGATTGTTATTGTCATTTTTGCTGTAGCAATGCTATTAAGCTCAGAAAAACTTAATATAATACTAGGGAGGAAGAATGCATACTAAAGGAATGATCAAAATTCAAAATTCCATTATTTATAGCTAGTAGAAAATGAAATACATACTTCATTTTCTTTTTTGCAAAAAAGAGCTAATAACAGCTCTTTTTTTGTTATTTAGCAGTAAATAAAAGGATTTTTAGCTTAAAAGGTTGAATAAGTGTTGTATATAATAATTTTGGAACTTATGAATTTAGTAATGAGTGTAGTAAGTTGATCATTCATTAAAGAAAAGGTGATTTTATGATTATATGGATAAACGGGGCATTTGGTTCAGGGAAAACGCAGACTTCATATGAATTACATCGTAGGATTCCTAATTCTGTTGTCTTTGATCCAGAAAAAACGGGTTTTTTTATTAACAAAAATATTCCAACTGAGCTTAGTAAACCGGATTTCCAAGATCACAGTGTCTGGAGAGAACTAAATTATACTACGTTAAAATACATAGCGAGTGAATACAATGGGGTAATTATTGTACCAATGACTATTGTAAATCCACAGTACTTTGAAGAAATAATAACAAAGCTAAGAAAGGATGGTGTCGTAGTAAATCATTTTGTCCTTTGGGCATCCAAGGAAACACTAATAAAGAGACTGAGAAGTAGAGGAGAGAGCAAAGACTCTTGGGGTGCTTTGCAAATAGAAAGGTGTATAGAAGGCTTATCCAATGATATATTTAAACATCGTATTGAAACCGAACACATGTCCATTGAAAGAATAGCTGAGACCATTGCATCTATGTTAGACATCCATTTACTAGATGACAACAGAAGTAAACTGAGTAAAAGGTGGGACAGAATCAAAATTCAAATAAAACAGTTATAGAACTAATTTTATTCAAAAAAAAAAGAGACCTACTAGTTAGGGTCAATTTGTAAAAATATTATTCTCTATATATTCTACTACCGAATCTACATTATCGGAAGTTTCTGTCTTGTGATTGTTGGTATTGGTAACTTGAAATAGACTTTCTGATAAACTTACTGTAAATAAGGCTTCATTGTTGTGGTCATTGATTGTAATGGAGATTTTAGAATCTTGAAATTGTTGTAATGATAACAACATGTTTTTTAAATGTTGAGATGACATTTCCTCGAACTCCTCTCTAAGGAGTGACAACCTCGGAAGTCACTAATCCAATTGTGTACTGCTTGATTATACCACAGTTTATGGAAATTCCAATAATTACGACTATTCTGTTCTTTTCCTATCCTATTTTTTATAAAAGTTATTTAGAAACTCCAGGATTCGTATTAATATGGTCTATACTTCCAGATTGAATTAGGCTTTTTAGGATTGTTTAAAGATACTAATTCCTTTTTAAACGTATTTACGTAAGTATATGGAAAGAAATTGATCGGAACGTGATTTTAAGAATATTCCGTTTATCCATTTGTATCTTGTTTGAAAGTAAAAATTTCGTCACTGGAAAGTGAATGTGGTACAATTTTTTTAGAACAAAAGGACTGTGAGTTGAGGAATGATGGAAAATCATAAATATGCAGTTGTCGATATTGAAACAACAGGCCACTCATCGACGAATGGTGACCGTATTATTCAGCTTGCAATTGTATTTATTGAAAATAACAAATTGGTAAACACATATACGACTTTTATAAACCCAGAAAAGCCAATTCCTCTATTTATCCAGGATCTGACTAATATAGCGGAAAGTGATGTTGAAAAAGCACCATTATTTGAGGATATTGGAGCAAAGGTATTGGGTATGCTACAGGATCACATTTTTGTCGCTCACAATATTCACTTTGACTTACCATTCCTTCAGAAGGAACTAAAGAGAGTAGGTCTTCCAAACCTAGTATGCAAAACAATGGATACGGTAGAATTCACAAAGCTAATGTTTCCGAACCTTTATAGCTATAAGCTTCAAGATATAGCAAATGAGTTAGAAATCAATTTAGAATCTGCTCATAGAGCTGATGACGATGCTCTGGCAACTGCTTATTTGCTGATAAAATGTATCGATCAATTAATGAAGCTACCGCTAAAAACTATCGAATTATTACATAAACGTTCCTTTCAGTTAAAATCTAATTTATCTATATTATTTTTTGATGTACTTGTTGAAAAAAGAAAACAGGTAGTGTCAGAAGGTTTTCTACTTTACCGAGGGATTCCGATAAAGGAAATTTCTGATGAACAACATGAAGAAACCGATTCATTGTCATTTCCTGAAACACGGGACAAGAAAATTGAATTATTTAGTAAAAGTATCCCTAGCTTTGAAGAACGTGAGGGACAATTTGAATTGATGGATCAAATTCAAGCATCCTTAACAAATGAAATAGAAATAGTTTGTGAGGCCGAAACGGGAATTGGTAAAACACTAGGCTATCTATTACCTGCTGTCCTCTATTCATTCCAAAAGAAAAGACCTGTAATTATAAGTACATATACAACTCATTTGATCGATCAATTGGTGAGTGAAGAAATACCAAAGATCAACGCAATTTTAGAAACTAATGTGAAGGTAGCAACATTAAAAGGAATGCATCATTATATTGATCTGTATAGCTTTTGGCAGCAGGTTCAACTGGAAGATGAGTCATATGATGAAACCTTTACGATTATGCAAATTTTAGTATGGCTTACTTTAACTGAGGATGGCGATTTAACTGAGCTTAATGCCTCTGGTGGCGGCCAATTATTTGTCGATAAAATCAGAAGAGGAAGCTTGTCTAACAAAAAAGAAGTAGGAGCAAATGATTTTTATGAAAGAGCTCTTCGTAAAAGTGAAGACTGCCATATTTTAGTTACTAATCATGCAATGGTAATGACCGATCAAGAAAGAGAACAACCCATATTAACAGCTGGTTGTGCAATGATTGTCGATGAGGCCCATCAAATGATTCACGCTAGTATGTCTCGCGGTGAACGTATTTTCTCTTATACCAATTGGAAATATGTTTTAGGACAATTTGGGACACTTGATACCGAGCAATTGTTGCAGAAATTGGAGATTTTGCATGTTCCATTATCTATTCAAATTCAATTAGAAAAGCAATATGTAGAAACCATTGAGAAATTTGATAAGGCTGTTTCCTATGTAATTGATGCCTTTCTTCAGAAAAGTAAAAGGAACGGGAAGAGCACTAAAAAGACGGTAGCATTAGATGACCTGGAGTTAGACCAAACTATTTTCCGCTCCGTTGCAAATTCGATTCAGGTTTTCATCTTTTCTACCAAATCTATGATTGACTCATACAGTAAACATGTGGAAGACGAGAAAATACAATCATTTATCAATGAATGGCAATATTGGATTAGAGAGTTAGTCATTAAAGTCAGTGAATGGGATGAAATTTTCTTACAGAACAGAGTGACAGAGGCAAGATGGTTAGAAGTTGATACTCGGAGTATTCCTGGTAGCCTTACTGTTATAAAAAGACCACTAAATTATAGAGAAGATATTAAAAAAGCCTTAATGACGCATCGAGAAGTGGGAGCGGTTATTTGGACGTCTGGAACAATTACGGTACCTTCTAATAGGCATTTCATCACGACCCAACTCGGGTTGGGTACAGAAATACCTATCTATCAGTATAAAGCCGCTAGCGATTATTATAGTGGAGCGGAACTGCTAATTGTGGAAAATATGCCCGACATTAAACAGGTATCGCAAAGTGATTATATTGAAGCGGTTGCAGAAGCAGTGGTCCAAACGGTTCTTGTATCAGAAGGTAGATGCTTTGTTTTGTTTACCTCCCAAGATATGCTTCGTAAAACAGTGGAATTAATACAAGATACCCATTTGTTGGATGATTATATGCTTTTTGCACAAGGCATGACATCTGGAAGTAGGATGAGATTATTAAAGTCATTCCAGCGGTTCTCCAAATCAGTTCTTTTTGGGACGAATAGCTTTTGGGAGGGAGTAGACGTTCCTGGTGATGCCTTATCGGTTATCATTATGGTTCGGTTACCATTCTCTTCTCCAGACGATCCATTATTCAAAAAAAGAGCAGAATTGTTAACGAAAAATGGTCAAAATCCATTTTCTGCTTATTCTTTACCAGAAGCGGTGTTGCGTTTTAGACAAGGTTTCGGTCGTCTGATTCGATCATCTTCAGATAAAGGCGTTTTCATCGTCTTGGACAGACGTATTGAGACTAAGTCATATGGAAGAGACTTTTTACAGGCTATTCCTAATATTCCTGTTAAGAAAGTATCGCTAGAAAATATGGTCTTAGAGCTAGAAAATTGGTATACTGATGAAGGATGATTTTAGAAAGCGGGTTGGAATATGGAAAACAAAATAGAAACGCTATCAACTGTTATAGTTGACTACCAATCAGACTTATATAAAATAGTCGATGTATTGAATCGTACGCTTAAAGAGAAAGACTTAATGTTTGGGCTTGCTCTTGATAAGCAAGATGAAAATAAAGCGGTTTTCACCATTTATAGGACGTAACAGATGGGACTTAAAAAGTGGTTATTATTTATGGTTATTTTTGCATTAAGTTTAACGATTGTTATTAGCTTATTAATTTACTTTCAAGCCAAAGGTCCATTTTCTGAAGCAACGGATAAAGCAGAATCGTATGTTTTGGAGAACAATTTGCTAGCTCAGGTGGATAAAACTTACGTATATAACAATACTTCCACTTTTTACACCGTAATTGGTTCGACAGCTAAAGGGGAAGAAAAAGCATACTTTTTACCTCATGGGAAATCGGACGAAAAAATTATGGAAGTGAATCTGGAAGAAGGAATATCAGAGCAACGAGCAGTAGACTTGGTGATGAAAGATGTTAAAGATGGTAAGCTTTTACATGCTAAACTCGGTGTAGAAGAAATAGGGCCGGTGTGGGAAATAACCTATGTAAATGCAGAAGACAACCTCAATTATGTATATTTGTTATTTGATAATGGAGAATGGTGGAAGCGAATTTCGAACTTATAGTCAAAAATTTTGGAGGGTATAATGAAAAAAATCATGATTAAAGATATGGCCAACCATGTTGGAGAAACAGTAAAAATGGGCGCTTGGCTTGCTAATAAGCGCTCAAGTGGTAAAATTGCCTTTTTACAATTGCGCGATGGTTCTGGTTTTGTACAAGGTGTAGTAGTAAAAGAAGATGTTGGGGAAGAAATCTTCCAAACTGCAAAAGGTTTATCGCAAGAAACTTCTATGTATGTAATAGGTGAAGTGATTAAAGATGAACGTTCTTCTTTTGGATATGAACTTCAAGTAAAAGAAATAGAAGTAATTCATGCAGCAGTCGATTTCCCTATAACTCCTAAGGAGCATGGTACGGAATTTCTAATGGACAACCGTCATTTATGGTTACGTTCTAGAAAGCAACATGCCATTATGAAAATTCGTAACGAAATAATTCGTGCTACATATGAATTCTTTAATGAAAATGGTTTTGTGAAAATGGATCCACCTATTTTAACAGGTTCATCGCCAGAAGGTACTTCTGAATTATTCCATACTAAATATTTTGATGAAGATGCATATCTTTCACAATCAGGACAATTATATATGGAAGCAGCGGCTATGGCATTAGGAAAAGTATTTTCTTTCGGACCAACATTCCGTGCAGAGAAATCTAAAACTCGTCGCCACTTAATCGAATTCTGGATGATTGAACCAGAAATGGCTTTTGTTGAATTTGAAGAAAGCTTAGAAGTGCAAGAACAGTATGTTTCATTTATTGCGCAGGCAGTATTGAAAAACTGTACACTTGAATTAGAGCGTCTTGGTCGTGATACGTCTAAATTAGAAAATATTCAAGCACCATTCCCACGTATTTCATATGATGATGCTATTAAGTTTTTACAAGAAAAAGGCTTTGATGATATTAAGTGGGGAGATGATTTTGGATCACCTCATGAAACAGCAATCGCAGAAAGTTTTGACAAACCAGTATTTATTACTCACTATCCAATAGGCATTAAACCATTTTACATGCAGCCACATCCAGAACGTGATGATGTAGTTTTATGTGCTGATTTAATCGCTCCTGAAGGGTACGGAGAAGTAATTGGTGGTTCTGAGCGTATTCATGATTATGAATTGATGAAACAGCGTATTAAAGAGCATAACCTAGATGAATCCGCTTATGCTTGGTACTTAGATTTGAGTAAACAAGGGGCTGTACCACATTCTGGATTTGGATTAGGATTAGAGCGCACAGTAGCATGGTTTAGTGGGTCTGAGCATATCCGTGAATCTATACCGTTCCCACGTTTGTTAAATCGTTTATACCCATAAAAAGTAAATAGAAATTATATAGAGAGAAAGGAGTACGAGCATGCAAAAGCGAGATCGACTCCGTATCTGGACTGAGCAGGGAAATGTAACTATTTCCCAGCTTTTTTTTAGTCACTATAAAGCGATCAATATTAGAGATGAGGAAGCTATTCTTTTATTGCATTTAATCGCTTATGGAGAAGCAGGAAATCATTTTCCTACCCCACAGAATTTAGTGGAACGTACTTATTTTAGTGAAGATAAAGTAGTGACTATTTTGCAACGCCTTATGCAGAAGGGGTTAATACAAATAGAAAAGCATCTAGATCAAAATGGGATACATTATGAATACTATTCCTTTCATCTATTATGGGAGCTATTAGTAGATTATATGGAACAGCTACAAAACGATGATAAAGACCTTCACAGTAAAGAAGAGGAAGGGGATATATATAAATTATTCGAACAAGAATTTGGTCGATTATTATCTCCTATGGAATGTGAAACAATTGGTATGTGGTTTGACCAAGACAAACATTCTGTATCGCTGATTCGATTGGCATTAAAAGAGGCAGTACTTTCTCAAAAACTTAGTCTGCGTTATATAGATCGAATTTTATTTGATTGGAAGAAGAAAAATATTAAAACAGTGGAAGCTGCTGAAAATCAGTCCGCACAATTTAGACAGCATATGCCAGTTCAAAATCCAACGGAACAGCCATCGTCTAGTGTGAAGGTTCCATTTTACAACTGGTTAGAAGAAAGAGAGTAGGTGTAAACTTTGCTTACAAAGGTACAATGGCTCTACTGTTTAGATGAAATGGAGCAAATGTTCCCAGATGCACATTGTGAGTTAGTTCATGAGAATCCATTTGAATTATTAGTTGCCACTCTATTATCCGCACAATGTACAGATGTTTTAGTCAATAAAGTAACAAAAAATTTGTTTCAAAAGTATAAAAAACCGGAGGATTATTTAGCTGTATCCATTGAGGAATTACAGACAGATATTCGTTCGATTGGTTTATTTCGAAATAAGGCTAAAAATATACAAGCACTGAGTAGGCAGCTAATAGAATTGTATAACGGAGAAGTGCCGCCTGACCGTGATTTACTCACTACGTTTCCAGGAGTAGGTCGGAAAACGGCTAATGTTGTAGTTTCGGTTGCATTCGACATTCCAGCGATTGCGGTAGACACACATGTGGAAAGAGTTTCAAAGCGATTAGGTCTTTGCAGATGGAAAGATTCTGTGCTACAGGTGGAAGAAACGTTAATGAAAAAAACACCCATTGATTTATGGTCAAAAACGCATCACCAGCTAATTTTCTTTGGTCGCTATCATTGTAAAGCGCAAAACCCAAATTGCCCAGAATGTCCTTTACTCTCGGTTTGTAGAGAAGGGAAGAAGAGGATGAATAAGATTGTCCCACAATAATCAACGTTATTTCGATGAATGGGAAATAATGAGGGAAGAACTACTTCAGTTAATCCGAAATAAAGATCCGAAAAAAAGTGAGCTTATGCGAAAGGGTATTCATCAGCTAATGTATATACTTGATGAGACAGAAGAAGCAACACCTCTTAACTATATGGAACGCACTACATTTATCAAGTCCAATATAGATAAACATGTTGCTTTTGTTCAACTCGATGAGCTTTTTAAAGAAACAAAGAAAAAATTAGCGCGTATACGTGCACAATCCAAAAGCGAGTGAATCCAAGAGATTCATTCGCTTTTTTAAATTTTAGTAGAATTAGCTTAAGGGAGTATGACATCATCCTTCATGAAATAATGGAGAGCATCAAAAATGTGTCTATTTTAATAACATATACCATAGGGAAGGGAAAAGGCATAGTAAACATCTTTACTTTTATAATATAATAATTTAATATAGTTAAAGAAAAGTACTTTAATTGAAGTACTTTAATCGAAGTTTAGTTGAAGAAGGGAAATAAAGAATGAAATTCAAACAATTTTTAAACTTACAAGGCTTTAAAGCATCTATTTTTATGGGCATATTTTATGCTATAGCTATGCTATTAATTTTTCTATTAGGCTATTCAGCATTACCCGGTAATATGGATGAACTAAAAGTTGCGATTATTAATGATGATGCTGGTGAATCCGGTTCACAAATAGCGGAACAGTTGACCGAATCTTTACCATTTAAGATAGATACAGAGTTAACAAATGAAAAAGCTTTAGATAAATTAGGAGATAACAAGTATGCATTAGTTATCCATATTCCTGAGACATTTACAGAAAATGCTCAAAAAGGTGAATCAGCTCAAATTGATTTCACTGTAAACGAAGCATCAGCTACAATGGTTTCATCAGCAATGAGCTCAGTTGTAACAGAAATTAACAACCAGTTAAGTACAAGCTTCTCCACACAAACGGCTCATGGTGTATTATTAAATATGAATGTACCTGAAGAGCAAGCGACTGCAATAGCAGAGCAAATCGAAACGGCTTATGTAGGAAACTATGTCATCATGAATGATGTGCCAGATGGTATGCACAACAGCATGTTACCTATGTTCTTAACGATGGCTTGTTATGTAGGAGCAATGATTGCGGCAATGCAACTAGTAGGTGCCTTTAATCTTAGCCGTGGTAAAGCGTCTAAAGTAAAACTATTCACTTATGTACAAGGTTCAGCATTGATCATCGCAGTTGTTTCAACGATCTTTGCATTAATAGTGGCGTTTTCAATTGCAGATTTGGATACAAGTATTATATTCAAACTTGCAGGTCAACAAATCTTGTTATATATGGCGGCATTTAATGTATGTGCAATCTTCACATTCCTAATTGGTGAAGCAGGTATGATTATTAATATCCCTGTATTATTATCACAAACGATTGCGAACGGTGCGACAATGCCTCGTGAAATGATGTATGGTTTCTTTAACTTCGTTAGTCATATTTCACCTATGTACTATTCCGTACAATCGTATTATGCGGTTATGTTCGGTTCTACAGAACAATCTCCATTCTTATGGGGCTTAGTAGCTGTAGCAGCCGGAGCAATGATTATCAATATGATCATCGTGAGATTCGTTCACAAAGACGTACCATTGGATGTAATAGCAAGCGCAAATACAAGCGTTCCAGTAAATGCTCAGCCAATAGTAAATAATTAATAATAAAGCTTCAATCATATTACATGGTTGAAGCTTTATTACTTCTAATGTAAATTAAGTATGGAGGTGTATTATGTCAATCCAAATTTATATTTTAAGTAAGTTAATGGCAGAGGATAATTATCCTTATAAATTAAAAAAAGAATTATCAGATCCTATTCCATTTGATAAAATAGGTGATTTAACAGAAAGCAAACTATACTATCATTTCGAATCTCTTTCAAAGCAGGGACTAATCCAGCAGGTAGAAGTCATCAAGGAAGAAAATCGACCAGATAAACAGGTTTATACCATAACTGAAAAGGGTCGTGAAGACCTGCCTAAAAAAATATATGAACTATTTGAAAAAGCAAATAAGCTAGCAGAAGTGATCGTTGGATTAATGTTTTTACGTTATGTAGAGAAATCCCACATTATTCTTATTTTGGAGAGAAAGCTAGAAAGCTTGCACTCGAAGCAGTTACAATTAAAAGATATCTATAGTCACATTCACGTAGAGGATACTGTGCAGGAAATGGTGGACTTTGCTGATGGTTATATCTCCGATACGATCATAAATGAAATTACTTGGCTCGAAAACTTAATTGCCAAATTGAAAAATAGGGATATATATGAATCTTGAGATAGTATGTGGAGAGCATTGCACTTAAATAGCCTAAATCTAACATAAATAAAGAAGCAGATCTTGACATTAGTCAAGATCTGCTTCTTTTATTATTAAGGGGTTGTTCCGGTATCATCATTTTCTCCGGTTTCTCCAGTACCTCCAGTTGGAGGGACAGTCGATCCATCATCAGGCTTTTCTGTTCCTGCACCAGGACCAGGACTTGCACCACCTGCACCAGGATCTGTCCCTGGATCTGACCCATTACCGTTGTTACCATTGCCGTTATTGTTTCCATTTCCATTACCGTTGTTGCCATTATTGCCATTATTATTTTCATTACCATTATTCGAGCCGTCTGGATTTTTTGGCTCTTCTTCAATTGGCTCAATTTCATCTAATTCTTCTTCAACTTCAGCATCTAACGTTAATTGTACGGAAACACTTTCACTTCGGATACCGTCTGAGACTGCGGTAACGCTGAACATATATGTGCTTCCTGGAATAAGACTTTGTATGATTAATCCTTTTTGTTTAGTCGTTTCAATTAATTCATTGGCTCCGTTATCTACCTTAACGGCAACTTCAAATTGAACTTCTGTTTCTAAATCTTCTTGTTCAAAATCCCAAGATAATGTAGCAGTAGAAGCTAGCTCATCATAATCCACAGAAAGATTGGATGGTGAATTCAATTCGAGTTGTTCATATTCCTCAGAAACTGCGGTTGGCTCTGTGCCTTTTACAAATAGTTCCGTCAGTTTTAGTTCGTCAGGTGTATATTCACTTGCTAGTTTAAGAGGGCTTGAGCCTTTTTCAATTGTGGCTTCTACGACAGAACTTGGTTTCTTAAATTTCTCATTCGCTGTGTCTGTAGAAATGTTAGCCATAACTTCATGGAAAATATTTTGAGGAAGATTACGTTCCTCATTCGTTGTCATTGGTGTTTTCATCTCTGGATATCCAGACCAAATAGCAATTGAGTAGTCTGTTGTGTATCCAGCGAACCAAACGTCAGGAAAGGCGCTACTTGGTAGGTCCCATTTATTCATATCATCTTTACTATAATTAGATGTTCCTGTTTTACCAGCAATGTCTAACCCGCTGACATCTGCTCGCTTACCGGTACCTTTTGTCAATACATCACGTAATACATCGGTAACCATATAAGCAGTAGAATCTTTCATAACTTCTTTAGATTTTGGTTTATAATTTTTTTCTGTCTTGCCATCACGATATACAATTTTATTAATGGAGTATGGCTCTGTATGAACTCCACTATTTCCGAAAGCTGCATAAGCACCGGCCAATTGAATAGGGGACATTGCCTTAGAAGTACCGCCGATTGCGCTACTTTCTGTTATATTCCCAAGATCAATTCCAAAGCGATCTATAAATTCTGCGGCATTCTTTGTACCTACTTCTTGCAGTGTTTTTACTGCAGGAACATTTCGAGAATTATACAACGCTTCTCTAAATGTCATCTTACCTTTGTATTTACCATCGAAGTTTCGTACTACTTGTTCAGTTCCCGTATAGGTAATTTTTTCGTCGGTAATTGTTTGTCCTGTTGACCAACCTAGGTATTCTATAGCTGGACCATAATCAATCAGTGGTTTAATCGTCGAGCCAAGTGAACGTGTTGTCATGTCCTGAGCAAAGTTAAAGCCTCTGTCAGCTCCATAATTTCTACCACCACCAACAGCTGCAATAGCACCTGTTTTCGTATCGATTACTGATACGGCTGACTGAATATCTTCGGTAGGGAACATATCAGAGTTTAATGTTTTCTCTACTTGTTGTTGAGCATTTGGTTGTAATGTCGTGTAGATGGTAATTCCTTCAGAGATAGCACCCCCATCTCCATTTGCTTCTAATTCATTTAAAACGATATCTATGAAAGCATCATATTTAGAATCTTGTTTAGCAACTCGTTGATCTTCCGGTAGTAGTGCCTCTTCAATAGGGACAGCTTGAGCTGCTTTCATTTCTTCCTCTGTAATTTTGCCGTGTAGATTCATCAAATGTAATACAACATTTCTTCGATCTTTTGTAAGTTCTGGGTTTTTAAACGGGTTAAACGCATTTGGACGTTGTGACATACCTGCAAGAACTGCGAACTGATCCAAAGTAAGGTCTTTTAAGTCTTTGCCATAGAAATGTTGAGCTGCTGTACCATAACCGTAAATTCTTCCAGACATTAGCACTTTATTAAAGTACATTTCAAAAATTTCTTCTTTTTGATATTTTCTCTCAAGCTTTATGGAAAGATAAGCTTCTTGGGCTTTTCTTTTTAAAGTTTTTTCATTTGTAAGAAACGAGTTTTTTATGACCTGTTGTGTAATCGTACTTGCTCCTTGATCCCCAAAACCATTTGTGAGGTTAGCGAGTACGGCTTTCCCTAAACGTAATACATCGACACCGAAATGATCGTAAAAACGAGCATCTTCTGTAGCGATAATCGCATCTTCCATTTGCTGTGGAATATCGTCATAAGCGACATATTCTCTGCTCTCCGCCCCAACTGTTGCGAAAAGATCACCGTTAGCGTCTAACAATTTTGGACTAATCGGATCTTTTAATGAAGTTTCATCGAGCTCAGGGGCACTGCTAGCATAGAAGGCGAATAATGACCCTCCACCTATAAGTCCGACGACACCAATAATGACAATGGTTAATAAAATTCTTTTTATCCACATTTTAGCTGGTGTTTTAGATTGTTTCTTCTTTTGTACTTGTTTTCTTCGTTGTTCACGAGTCATTTTTTGCTCACTCATAAACGTCTCCTCACTTTCACTTTATACGTTCAAGTCATTAACTATTTTTATATAATCAATTCTTGGTGCATATCTTGGAGTAATTTCTATTGCATGTGATTCCATTTCAGATATGGCAATAGACTTTCTTCCTCCTGTTAGCATTCTATCCCAAAACAATGATAATTGTTCAAATGGCAAACAAAAATAACGATCTAATGCAGAAAAACGGACGAGCAAAAAGGTAATCCCTAGTTGTTTAGAAACCTTTCGCATATGTTCTACCTGATGAAGATGAATATTTTTTAAGGGAAACGCTGTTCTATTTTCCGTTTCTTTTGCTTCAAAGTCAATATATCTCCCTTTATATACTCCATTAAAATCGGTAGTAGAAGGAGTGCGATAGTAAGCTTCTTTAATAACAGCACTACTCCTTGAGGGATAATCTACTTTGACGACTTGAATAGGTATCGGCTTTTTATGAATAACAGCTATATCCTGCGCAATATAATATTCATTTGCATCACTAATTTCGTCCTCTAACGTCTTACCCCTATTGCTGAATGAGTAATCCTTTTTCTTTTCTTTTTTTGCTTGGATCACGGGGACATACGCTTTTCCATTTGGATAATGAATAGCCAAAATAATCACCTCTTTATGCTATTAGTTTATCACAAGTAGATTAGACGAACAGCTATTAAAGAAGGTTTCATATTCCGAAATGTCGAGTAGGCACTTGTTTTGTCTATCGAGAAGATGCTTTGTCATACAGGAAGGAGAGTAAATAAATCCAGCGAATAAATACTAAAAAAGGGGGACTATAAAATGAACAAAATTGAAAGATTAATAGATCAGTTAGAGCTTCTAGAATTTTTATTGGAAACGAGATTAAATGACGAGCAGGATAAATTTGAAGAGGATTTTAGTAAAAACTCATTTCGATTATTAGGCAAGCTAGAAAAAATTGAAAACAAATTGTAAGGAATGTACGTTCGCTTAGAACTAGTAATATTAGTGTGAATTTGCTAAACTGTAAATAGAATGCGAGGGATCACTTTGTCATTATTAAAGCTTAGCAACCAACTAATGAAAGAATGCGATGATTGCATTTTACGTTTTCATCAATATAGAGAACTTGATAAAGAGCCAGATTTTTTTATAGATGTAAAACCACATGCATATAAAATAGATGAGATCTGTCTGGAATGGGAACAATTGGTCCGGAAATGGATTCAAGTGAAACGTCCAAAATATGTCCACCCAAGCCAAATTGACTCATTACTTGAATCCATGAAACAGTTTATCGTGCAATCTTACTATAAAGGGACAAGCAAAAAAAGATTTCTTTCGTCTGTCCATTCATCCAAATACACGCTAGAAACAATTATTCAAGCTATTAAGGAAGTAGGGGATGAATATGCTTGAAAAACAAAGCATTCATCAATTATTAGATGCGTGGAAAGTGGATGAAAATCGCTTTCCACAAATTGAACGTATTCACACAACCGAAGAAAAAGAAGCAATTTATGCTCCATTTCCAGAGACAATGCATTCGTCCATTCAAAAGGCACTAAAAAGCCGTGGTGTAAATCAGTTATATATACATCAGCGACTAGCCTTCGATTCAGCATCATCCGGTAAGTCATATACAACGATCACTCCTACAGCCTCTGGAAAGTCACTTTGTTATCATCTCCCAGTACTACAATCGATTATGGAAGATCCAACCTCACGGGCAATCTATCTATTTCCAACAAAAGCATTAGCACAAGATCAAAAAAGCGATCTAAATAATTTGATTGAAGCAACAGGGGAAGAAATACTAAGTTACACATATGATGGTGATACAGCCCCGGGTATTAGACAAAAAATTCGGAAGTCTGGACATATAGTCTTAACCAATCCTGATATGTTGCATTCGGGTATCTTACCACATCATACAAAATGGGTTACTCTATTTGAAAACTTAAAATATATTGTGATAGATGAAATCCATACATATAAGGGTGTTTTTGGGAGTCATGTTGCACATGTTATAAGACGTCTGAAAAGAATTTGTGCATACTACGGAAGCAATCCACAATTTATTTGTACTTCTGCGACCATCAAAAATCCAAAGGAACTAGCTGAAAATTTAACGAATACACCTCATGAATTGATCAACCAGAACGGTGCACCAGCGGGGAGAAAACATTTCATATTTTATAATCCTCCAATAGTCCATCCAGTTTTTAATGTGAGAAGGAGTGCCGTTTTAGAAGTTAGAGATTTGGCACAGGAATTATATGTAAATGGTATTCAAACAATTGTTTTTGCGAAGAGCCGTGTGCGAGTAGAAATGCTTGTGACGTATTTACAATCCTTAGTTAGTAAAAAGATTAATGATCAAACAATAAGAGGTTATCGGGGCGGTTATTTGCCTTCGGAAAGAAGGACTATTGAAAAGGGACTAAGAGAGGGAATAATTAGAACGGTTGTTAGTACGAATGCATTAGAGTTAGGAGTCGACATTGGACAGCTGCAGGCGTGTATTATGACGGGATATCCAGGGAACATTGCTAGTGCTTGGCAACAAGCTGGACGAGCAGGTAGACGACAGGATGAAGCACTTATTATATATGTGGCCGGGTCTACAGCTCTTGATCAATATGTAGTAAAACACCCTGAATACTTTCTTGGACAATCTCCAGAAGAAGTAAGGATTCATCCGGATAATATGATAATTTTAATGGATCATTTAAAATGTGCCTCCTTTGAATTACCTTTTTCACCTGCCGATATGTATGCAGAATTTTCTATACAGGAGTTACTAGCATTTCTTGAAAGTGAAGGTGTCCTTTTAAAAACATCAGAAAAATGGCATTGGATGTCTGATAGTTTTCCGGCGAGTAATATAAGCCTACGTTCCGCATCTCAAGAGAATGTTATTATTATCGATCAATCAATTCCAACTAAAACTAGGGTTATTGGTGAAATGGATCAATATAGTGCGATGACATTACTTCACGAAGAAGCTATTTACTTACATCAGGGAACTCAATTCCAAGTAGAAATTTTAGACTGGGAAGAGAAAAAAGCATTTGTGCGAGAAGTCGATGTCGATTATTTTACAGATGCTAATATAGCAATTGAGTTAAAAGTATTAAGCGAAGATAGAGCAAAAGAAGCTGACATTGGGATACTTCGATTCGGTGACATTATAGTGTTAGCACAACCAACTATATTCAAAAAGATTAAGTTTGATACACATGATAATATCGGTTCTGGTCAAATCCATTTACCACCAATAGAATTACATACTTCTTCTACCTGGTTTAGTTTTGATAAACCAGACGGTTGGAAAGACACTTTGTTGTCAGACGCAATGACAGGGGTTTCTTATGCGTTACATGCTTTTATCCCGCTATTTATTCATTGTGATGCGAAGGATATCCATGTTGTGCCTCAGGTTAAATCGATTCACGGAGAAAAACCGACTTTTTATATGTATGATAGTTATCCAGGTGGAATCGGTCTCTCTGAAAGAATGTTTGATCTTTGGAATGAGTTAGTACCAAAAGTAACAGTTCAGGTAGAGAGTTGCTCTTGTATGCATGGCTGCCCTGCATGTATTGGTGCTCAAGACGCGGAGTTGAATCTAAAGGAAGAAGTGATTAAGTTACTTCATTTATTGCAGGTGGACCGCCATGTCGTATGAAAAAAAACTCATGCAAATGAAGAATTTAGTGAAAAAGAAGCCAATTGAAGAGGTAGTAAAAAAGGAAGAGTTAGAAATGGCGCTTCCCTTTTACGTTGAACCATGGAAAAATGCAGGGTTAAAATTTATACAAGAAGAAAAAGGATTTTACTTTGTAAAGGAAACTTTTTATCCTTTGGGGCATATACATGGGAATATTGGGCTTAATAAACTACAACAGGCAATAAAGTTTATGCAGGAAGTCTATCCGACGCATCCTTTAACTATTACTAAAGAAAGTCCCTTTTGTTTTTATGATACAGAAACGACCGGGTTAAAAGGTGCGGGAGTACTTATTTTCTTAAACGGAGTGTTAAAGGAAGTGGAGGATGGGTTCTTGCTTACTCAATTTGTGCTAGCTGATCCAGGTCAAGAGGTAAGTTTCTTAAAGGCGACTGATTTTTGGGTAAACGAACAGACTATTATTACGTATAACGGGAAGAGTTTTGACCTTCCCCAGCTGCTATCAAGATGGACGATGAATAGAAACGATTTACCACGATTAAAGCACCATCATCAAATTGACTTAATGCATTCTTCTAAAAGAATTTGGAAGGGTGAATTAGAGCGTTTTAAGTTAAAGCAAATAGAGGAAATGAAGCTTGGATTTAAAAGAGAAAATGATATACCTGGTCACCTAGCACCAATAATCTATTTTGATGCAGTGAAAAGTGGTAATCCTATCAATTTGATGAAGGTATTAAAGCATAATGAATGGGATATTTTATCGCTTGTAACGCTTTATATTCTCTCCGTAGAATTACTTCAAGAAAAAAATGTAGTTGAAACAGCCACAACTTATACTAATATCGCTAAATGGTTTAGAGATTTAAAAACGATGAATACAAGTATGGATTGGTTTACTTTTGTCGTAAATAATTTTTCTGCAGAAGAGACTAGTATTGCTTACTATTTCGTAGGTCTCCATTTAAAACGAGCTCGTTCTTACGAGGACAGTTTGAAAGCGTTTGAACAAGCATTGAAAGAGATTTCCGGGAAATATCGTATAGAAGTTTATATTGAGCTGGCAAAGCTATTCGAACATCAAGTAAAAGATTTCCCAAAAGCTTTAGAAATGACGCAGCAGTGCATAGAATATGAAGCAAAACTTAATAAAGACGTACAGTCTCGCTTGAAAAAGGAACTTACTAAGAGAGAAATGAGAATAATTCGGAAGTTAAATATTTCCCGGGAAAGCGCAGAACATAACAAAAAACGCATATAAACGGCTGAAAAAACTCCATTATTCGACACCGATATGCTATAATATGAGTAGCGAATTGTTGATGGAAGGAAGATACCATATGGAATTTAAACTAAAGGCATCTGATATATTAGAAAAAGAATTTAAAACGGGTTTAAGAGGTTATAACCAAGAAGAAGTAGATGTTTTTTTAGACGATGTTATTCAAGATTACGAGGCTTATGAAAAAAGAATTGCACAACTCCAATTAGAAAATAATAAACTAAAAGAACAACTAGAGGAAATGCCAAAGAGAACACAAGCTGTTGCACCGCAAACTGGAGCAACTAACTTTGATATTTTAAAGCGTCTTTCACATCTAGAAAAACATGTTTTTGGTAGTAAATTGTACGAATAATTATTACTAAGTCTGCTATAGATATAATCGCTCTACTTGTAGAGTAATCGGGCATGACTTACGAAAAAAGATGCTAAAGGCAATTTGGCATAATCTTATATTGAAAAACTTTGGAGATTCGTATATAATGGAAATACCACTTATATATTCGGGCAATCGCTGCAATGCTAGACATTGTAGAGGAAAGTCCATGCTCACACAATTCTGCGATGAATGTAGTGTTCGTGCTTAGTGAAAAAATAAACTAAGGTAGCTATTAATAGCTAACGGCGGGATGAAGGCCTAAGTCTTAGGATATGGCTGACAATCTCTGAAAGTGCCACAGTGACGGAGCTGTATAGGAAACTATACAGGTGGAACGAGGTAAACCCCACGAGTGAGAAACCCAAATTATGGTAGGGGCATTTTCTTGAAGGAATTGAACGGATAGAAAAACAGATTTCATCTGTAGATAGATGATTGCCGTCCACATACGTACGAGGTAATGCACCGTTTGAGTACCGTGGAAACAAAACATGGCTTATTGAGTGTATGAGTGGCTATATTTAATAACTAAGAAGCTCTCCATTAACGGAGAGCTTTTCTATTATATGAATAATTTTACTGAATTACGTAATAGGGGAGGTAAAAGATTCTGAAAAAACAACCACCCGAACGTTTACAGAGCTTTTCAATTGAATTATTGGAACAAATTCTTCAGTCAACAACTGAAGGTATTATGATTACAAATGAAAAAATGCAAATTACTATGGTAAATAATGCTTTTGAGACACTTACAGGTTATCGGTCATCTGAAATCCTCGGGAAATATCCAAACATATTACAATCCGGGAAACAGGATGCCGATTTTTATAAAGTAATGTGGTCTAAAATTCGCTCCTATGGATCATGGAGGGGCGAGATTTGGAATAGACGAAAAAATGGAGAAATATATCCAGAAATTCTTTCTATTTATAGCGTATTTGATAAACAAGGGCAGCTCACCAATTATTACGGGGTTTTTTCCGATATCACTATAGAAAAAGAGACGGAAAAAGAACTTGAAGAACTAACTCAATCCGATTTATTAACCAATATTCTGAATCGAAATACTTTTAATGAATTATTATTTGGGAAAGTAAATAATTCGATACATAGTCATGCTATATTATTTATTGATTTAGATCGGTTTAAGCAGATAAACGACACCTTGGGGCATGAAGTAGGTGACCAAATATTAATAGAGGTTACTAACAGAATAAACTCGATAGCTGGTTCTTCCGATATTTTTGCTCGTTATGGTGCAGACGAATTTGTCTTTTCTAGATTCAACATAGAATATCAAAAAGAAGCTGCAAACTTGGCTAAGGATATTACAAAGCTCTTTAACAAACCATTTCTCATAAATGATACAGAAGTATATGTCACTGCAAGTATAGGAATTAGTATTTTTCCGCAAGATGGTAAAGATATTGAGAAATTGATAAATAAAGCAGACAAGGCAATGTATTTTGCAAAACAAAATGGTAGAAACCAATATGCTTTTTATTTTGATGATTTAAAGAAAGACTCTAAACGAATAATTGGACTAGAAGCAGAGCTCAGAAAAGCTATTCAAAATAAAGACTTTTTCATTCACTATCAACCAAAAATCGGGTTAGCTAAACAAGATATAATTGGGGTAGAAGCTTTAGTAAGATGGAACAATGTTAAGTTAGGTTTTGTCTCACCCGCTGAATTTATACCAATTGCGGAGGATACTGGTCTAATTATTCCTTTAAGTGAGGTAATATTAGAAAAAGTTTGTTTGGATATACTGGAGTCAAGATCTCAAGGGAAGATACATATATTACCGGTGTCCATTAATGTCGCATCTGTCCATTTTCAACAGGATGATTTTATAGAACGTATAAATTCTATACTAATGCAATATAATTGTAGTCCGCACCTATTGGAATTAGAGCTTACAGAACGTACAGTGATGAAGGATTCAGACGATATAGTAAATAAACTTGTTAAACTAAAAGCAATGGGTTTTAAAATTTCAATTGATGATTTTGGAACTGGATACTCATCTCTAAGTTATTTGAATAGATTCCCACTAAATTATTTGAAAATAGATAAAAGTTTTATTCAACAAATTACTAACTTACAAGATAAGCAAGCTATAGTAGAGACAATCATATTAATGGCTCATCGGCTGCATATAAAAGTTGTAGCAGAGGGAGTAGAAACGATAGGTCAAGTAAAGCTTTTACAGCAAATGGGCTGCGATATCATTCAAGGATATTATTATAGTAAACCATTAGCGGCAAAGGAGCTTATGGATTTTATCGAGTTATGGGAAATTTATAGACAGGAAAGGAATATATAATGACAACATTTAAATTAGTAGCAACGTCAGCTATGGGATTAGAATCAATCGTTGCAGATGAAGTAAAAGCATTAGGATATGAAACAACAACGGAAAATGGCAAGGTTTATTTTGAAGGGGACGAGCGTGCAATTGCGCGTGCAAATATTTGGTTACGTGTTGCAGACAGAGTTAAAATAGTAGCTGCTCAGTTTCCGGTAAAAACCTTTGATCAACTGTTTGAAGGCACAAAAGCTGTACAATGGGAAAAGTATTTACCTGTCGATGCAGCATTTCCGGTTCAAGGAAAATCAGTCAAATCAACATTATTCAGCGTACCAGACTGTCAAGCAATAGTAAAAAAAGCAGTAGTGGAACGCTTAAAATTAGCACATAAAAGAACTGGTTTTTTAGATGAATCTGGAGCAACATTCAAACTGGAAATAAGTATATTAAAAGATATAGCTACCATTACAATAGATACAAGTGGTGCAGGTCTTCATAAACGTGGTTACCGCCATGGACAAGGGGAAGCACCACTAAAGGAAACACTTGCCGCAGCTTTAGTGAAAATTTCTAAATGGAATCCGAACCGACCATTTGTAGATCCTTTTTGTGGATCCGGTACTATTCCGATTGAAGCAGCAATGATTGGACAAAATATTGCACCAGGGTTTAATCGCGATTTTCATAGTGAAGCATGGCCGTGGATGCCAAAAACAGTTTGGGAAGAAGTACGTAATGAGGCAGAATCATTGGCTAATTATGATCAAGAACTTCAAATTTTCGGTTCAGACCTTGATCCTAAAATGATTCAAATTGCGGAACAAAACGCATTTGAATCTGGATTTGGTGATATAATCACATTCAAACAAATGCATGCAAAGGATTTTACTACATCTTTGACAGATGGAGTAATAGTTAGTAACCCACCTTACGGAGAACGTATTGGTGAAGTGGAAGAAATCGAGCAGGTTATTGGTGAACTAGGGTATTTAATGAGCCAGTATCCTTCCTGGTCTGTCTATATGTTATCGTCTATGGAAAACTTTGAGAATGTATACGGTAGACGTGCAACTAAGAAGCGTAAATTATTTAATGGATTTATTCGAACGGACTACTATCAGTTCTGGGGTAAACGTTCATAACAGTAAGGGGGACTAGTTCCCCTTGCTGTTATATTATTATTTAAGGGAGTTTTTAGATGAAGCAAGCTTTACCATTCCAACTTTCAAAAGACCGTTCTTTCTTCGAATCATTAGGAGACTGGATGGGTGATGTATTATATGATGAATTACCCGAAAAAGGTTTTGAGTGTCGCGACGAACAGATTTTCATGGCATATCAAATTGAAAAAACGTTAAAAGAAAGAAATGTGCTATTTGCTGAAGCAGGAGTAGGTACTGGTAAAACCATTGCTTATTTGCTTCCGGCTATTGCGTATGCTCGTTATTCGGGAAAACCGGCTTTAATCGCATGCGCAGATGAAACGCTAATTGAACAACTTGTAAAAGAAGCTGGAGATATTTTTAAACTTCAAAACTATTTAGATATAAAAATTGATGTGCGATTAGCAAAATCACGTGATCAATATTTATGTTTGAAACGATTAGAAGAAGCACAAAAAGATGATGATAATGAATATTTCTTAGAAGAAATTGAAGATCAAGTTCCGGACTTTGTATATGCACATTCATCTATGCAAAAAATTTATCCATATGGAGAGCGCAGTCAGTTTGCTGGAGTAAGCGATGAGGATTGGCAGAAAGTTAATTATCATCCAACTCAGCAATGTATGGTTTGTGATTTGCGAAATCGTTGTGGACAAACAATTCATCGCCAGCATTATCGTGAGTCTACAGACTTAATCATTTGCTCACATGAATTTTTAATGGAGCATATTTGGACAAAAGAATCTCGTATACGTGAAGGTCAAATGCCATTATTACCCGAGGTATCAATGGCCGTATTAGATGAAGGGCATTTACTTGAATTCGCTGCTCAAAAAGCTTTAACGTACGAAATTCAAAGTGAAACACTTATTCGATTACTGGAAAAAGTAATGGTTGACGGTGTGCGAGAAAAAACATTGAACTTAATGGAAGTTCTCCAAGAATTACACGATAAAATGTTTGGTTTGTTACGTATTGGTAGTAACATGGAAGAAACCGACCGCATGAAGGTTGATAAATCTGTAGAGTTAATGGAATTATGTAAACAAGCTATTCGGGTAACCGACAGCTTGTTAGAGGAATTTGTATTCGAGTCAGAGTTATATACGATTCCGGAATACGAGCTACGTATGGTAGAAGAATTTTTAGAGCAATACACATTCTCTCTTCGTTTATTCACCGAAAAAGGGGACGGAATTGAATGGTTAGAGATCATTGATGGTTATGAAACGTTAATCATCATGCCAAGATTAGTTACGGATATCTTACATGAAAAATTATTTACATCTAAAATACCAATTGTCTTTTCTTCTGCTACATTATCTATAGAAAAGGACTTTACGTATATTGCAGATTCTTTAGGAATCGAAAAATTCCAATCGTTCTCTGTGGCATCTCCATTTGATTATGACGAAGTGATGAAGATATACACGGAGGAAATGGAACAGCAAGAGAAGCCTTATCATGTGGAGAAACTATTAAATAACCCAATGCAAACCCTTATTTTGTTTAAATCCAAAGCAGCAATGGCTTCTTTCCGAGCTACTATAGGTGATAGAAGCGATATCGTCTTTGAAGGAGATCGGGAGCTTTCAACCATTGTAAAAGAATTCCAAAATGGAGAATACTCCACTTTATGTTCCTATCATCTTTGGGAAGGGTTAGATTTACCTTTAGAAGCCTTAACCAGAGTTATAATTTACGATCTACCATTTCCACCTGTAGATCCACTATTTGATGCAAAACGTTCTTTCTCTAACAATCCATTTGAGGAAGTAGAATTGCCATTTATGCTTTTAAGATTACAACAAGGTATTGGGCGTTTGATCCGTACATCTAGTGATTACGGGGAAATTCATTTATTGTTAAATGAAGAAGAAGCATTACAAGAAAGTAGATTTACAGGGGTATTACCTACACCAATTTCGAAATGAATCAAGGGGGAATAGAAATGTCTGTAGAACAAAATTTTTTAGATTATGTGAAGAAAATTGGTGCTTATCAAGAAGCATTAGGGGTGCTTTATTGGGATATGCGTACTGGTGCTCCGAAAAAAGGTATTGATCAGAGATCTGAAGTTGTAGGAGTACTTGCAACGGATGTATTTAATTTATCGACTTCAGACGATCTTAAAGAATTACTAGACCAGATGGAACATGAGCTGGATTCTGTAAACGAAGTAAGTAAACGTGTGTTTGAAGAAGTAAAAAAGGAATATAATCTCAGCAAGAAAATTCCAGCAGATGAATACAAGAAATTTGTTATTCTTCAATCTAAATCAGAGTCTGTTTGGGAAGAAGCAAAAAACAACAATGATTGGTCTATGTTCCAACCATATTTAACTGAAATGGTTGCTACGCTAAAGAACTTTGTAGAGTATTGGGGAGTTACAGATAACAATCCTTATAATGTATTGTTGGACCAGTATGAGCCTGGCATGACGACTGAAATTTTAGATCAAGTTTTTAATGAACTAAGAGAAAAAATTGTGTCGTTATTAAAGCGCATTTCAGAATCTCCAAACCAGCCAAAAACAGATTTCTTGTTCCAATCTTTTGATAAACAAAAACAAGAGTCCTTTAGTTTAGATATACTAAAACAGCTTGGATATGATTTTGATGCGGGAAGATTAGATGAAACAGTGCATCCATTTGCTACTGGATTAAATAGAGGTGACGTGCGCATCACGACTAAGTATGATGAGTTCGACTTCCGTTCGGCAATATTTGGTACTATTCATGAATGTGGTCACGCGATATACGAGCAGAATGTTGCAGAAGAGTTAACAGGTACACCACTAGCGGGTGGGGCTTCAATGGGTATTCATGAATCTCAATCACTGTTTTATGAGAATTTTGTAGGACGTAATCCAAAGTTCTGGGAACAAAATTATGAAAAGCTACAAAGCTATTCACCTGAACAATTTGGGGAAGTTCCTGTGGAAGACTTTCTTCGAGCTATCAATGAAGTAAAACCTTCTTTAATCCGAATCGAGGCGGATGAGCTGACATATGCTCTTCATATTATGATTCGGTATGAGATTGAAAAAGGATTGTTTAACGGTGATTTGAAAGTAGAAGATCTCCCTGAAATTTGGAATTCTAAGTACGAAGAATATTTGGGTGTTAGACCATCTACTAACGCAGAAGGAATTTTGCAGGATGTCCATTGGGCTGGAGCAAGTTTCGGTTACTTCCCATCCTATGCTCTTGGTTATATATATGCATCTCAATTTAAAGCGGCGATGCTAAAGGATATTCCACAGTTTGATAGTTTGTTAGAACAAGGCCATTTAGCACCTATCAAGGAATGGCTTACACAAAACGTGCATCAGTATGGTGCTCTTAAAAAACCTTTAGATATTCTGAAAGCAGCAACAGGTGAAGGTCTTAACGGTAAATACCTTGCTGATTATTTAGAAGAAAAGTATACAAAAATCTATAACCTTTAAATAATAGGTGACCCAAGCGATGATGTTGCTTGGGTCTTTTTAAAAGATTAAGAAACTATAAAAAAATTGCAGTATAAACACCGGGTTTACAGAATTTTTAAGATTGAATAATACTGATTTCCGTTCAGGTGGGGTTCATAAAATGCTATGTGCACCATGTGGCAACGCCTTCGTGCCCTGTTGGCCTTCCGAGGGGTTTGCTTGCTAAAGACCCTGGACTGAACATAACGAGGGGAGCAGCTGAAGCCATGCCCATGGAAAGCGTCCGCCGGGAGCGGATATCAACGGCATATCTACGTTTCAATTATTAGAAGACTGGGCGTTTTTTACCCGGTTTTTCTTATAAAGGGAATTGTTTTTGGTATTTATTTTAGGTGCTTTTCTGTTCCTAGTGGACTATAGAAAAATGGTTAGTCTGGACATAAGTCTCGACTAACCATTTTTTAATATTTTATTGTTACCAGAATTTATAACCTTTTGAACCTGGAGGAGCATTTTGAATCATCTCAAAGACTGGAACAGTGTAAGCAAATAGGATTAATGCAATACAAATTGTTAACCAAATCTTCCAATTTTCCAACCACATTGGAGTCTTTTCCGCGTTCTCTGAAACTTCACCAACAGGGAATTCTGTTTCACCCTTAGGAGCAAACCATAATAAATTTGCAACAATATAAAGTACTAATATGATCCCGATGAAAAGAATTGTTCCTCCAACTGCTTGTGCTATTTGATAAGGTATCCATTCAGTTGCTTGTTGTGCACCACCATAAGTGGAGAAATCCGAACGACGAGGCGCACCCATTAATCCTACAACATGCATTGCACCTGACATGATCGACATTCCAAATGCCCAAACAATAGCCTGAATAATTGCTAACTTGTTCATTTGTTTCGTCAATACTCTACCCGTAAGATGAGGTATTAACCAATAAGCGGCTCCAAAGAAAGTCAGTACAACTGTCGTTGCCAGAGTTAAATGGAAATGTCCAGTTACCCAAATAGTGTTGTGTATTAATGCATTCATCTGATGAGAAGCATTAATAATACCACCAGCACCAGCAGGGATAAATGCTGCCATACCGATAAATGGAACTGTAAACCTAGCATCATTCCATGGTAGTTTTTTGAACCAACCGAATAATCCACGACCACCCAGTTGTCTTCCTCGTAACTCAAAAGTAGCGAACATAGAGAAAGCCGTTAACAATGAAGGGATAACAACCATCATTGTTAATACTACTTGTAAGAACTTCCAGAACGAATCAATCCCGGGTTCTGTCAATTGATGATGGAAACCAACAGGAATGGAGAAGAGTAAAAATAACATAAAGGAAAGCCTTGCTAATGCATCAGAGAATATTTTCCCTCCAATGATCTTAGGAATAACAACATACCAAACCATATAGGCAGGTAACAACCAGAAGTACACTAATGGATGACCGAAATACCAGAATAATGTACGAGAAAGCAATACATCAACCTTATCCACCCATCCTAATGACCAAGGAATTAGTTGGAATACTACTTCTACAGCTACTCCTAAAGAACAGATAATCCACATCGCCAAATTGACAATTACCATAAATGATAAGAGTGGGCTAGGTTGCCCTGGATTTGCTTTACGCCATTCCACATATTTCATAATCTGTGCAATAGCTACTATCCATGACCCAACTACAACTAGTGCCATACCTACGTAGAAAATCCAATGTGCTTGAAGTGGTGCGTAAAAAGTATACAATACAGAAGCTTCATTGAGTAATACCATTATGGAAGCAGCAACTGTACCTGCAGTCATTACCCAGAAACCAATCCACCCGACTAATCGTTGTTTGTCTGATAACGTACCGGATGTTTTACTAATTGCAGCAATTTGAAAACCTAATATAAAATAAGTTGTTAAGATAAGACCTAATAAAACCCCATGGATAGTTAATACTTGATAATAGCCAATCCCCCAAGGGAGTGTAAATTGACCTGAGCGGACAAGGACTTGTAATAATCCACAAAGCCCCCCGATGAATAAAGCGATAAATGCTACATATATATGAGCTAGTGCCAGTTTCCCATCGCGTCGATCAACTCTTACAAATTCTTGTGCTTTTTCTTTAATCGTTGTCATTTTACTCTACCACCTTTAACATGGACGTCATTGTGGTATGTCCTACGCCACAATATTCATTACATAAAATTAAAAATTCACCAGGTTTGTCAACTGTTGTTACATATTCCGAAACATAACCTGGCTCTAGAATCATATTAATATTAGTTCCAGCAACTTGAAATCCATGAACTACATCTTTAGTAGTTGCTATGAACTTTATGGTCGAACCTAAAGGTACTTCTATTTCTGGTGGATTATAATAGAACGCAGACGCTACAAGAACTACTTCATAATCCCACTCTTCACCTTCTACTTTATGAACTCCTGGTTTATTAAAAGGAGCTATCTCATCAACTCGCTCAGGGTCGATATAAATTTTCCCGGAAGGGGGATGGGAACCATAATGAAATGCACTAAAACCGACGATAGTTAAAAATAATACCAATGAGCTAATCCCAAATGTTAGCCACCACTTTTCATACTTATGAATATGCATAAGTCTTAAACCTCCAATTTAAATTCAAAATCTGTCTATGAATAAGTAGAATGCCAAGAACCAAGTAACTAATATAAATGCGCCAACTAAACCTACGGAATAAAGTGTCCCTTTTAAATCAGAGTCTTTTTCTTTCTTTTTCGACATTTACTTACACCTCCTTCTACTAAACTCTATAGTCTCATCATAAATATAATAGTCGTGAGATGATGTGATAAAAATCACACATACGGTTATTAACTGTGAAATATATGTGAAATCTGGTATTTTTGGAACACAATTACCTTCCTGTAATGATTTTAAGCAAAAAAAAAGAACCTTCCTATTAAAAGGAGGCTCCGTTTTCTATTCATCTATCGTTAAGATTATGGTCATTTCACCTATATTTTCAATTTCTACAGGCAGTCTAAAAGCATGTTGGAAACCATATAACCTGCTAGTACCAACAATAACAGTAGGTGGAGTAATATCAATTTCAACTCCACTTGAAGCAACGGAGGTACATAGATTACCTGCTATCATATTCCCGAGTTCACCTGTAAATGATTCGAGCATTTCACCTTCTAATGGCATTCCGAACATAGTAGCTCCAATTGCTGAAAAGGCTTCAGCCGTAGAGTCAATAATAATTCGCCCTTTAATATCACCGATGATTCCGATAAGTACGCCCATTTCCTTTTGCACAAATGGTTGAACCATCAGGGAAGGTGACTTTATATCCATTGAAATTGGTATAACTGACTTTAAGGATTGGATTGTTCCATTTAAAATTGTTTGAATATGTTTAGTAGTACTCATTTTAACCCTCCAACTAGTATAGATGTATCAATTTTAACATGTTATATAGGAAAAAAGAATAGGTATTGTAGAAATTTAAAATATACTATGGTATTATGTCAATGAGAATGAATATCAAATTCAGTTGAGAGGGCGATTATTTTGTTAGCTATTTTCATTGGATCAGCTATTTTAGTTTATGGTGGGGTAACGGCATATATTTTAAAATCTATAGCTCCTAAAGCGAAAACAATATGAAACAAAGACGAAATGACTTTATTTGTGAAAACAAGTAGAGTCATTTTTAAAAGTTTAGGAAAGTATTTAAAAATTTACGATGAACACTGTACGATTTTATCCTTTTAACTTTGACCACTCTTATCATTTAAGCGAGAGGCTACGCGAAATCTTATGATTGAGTACTACTCCCTATTTTGATCGGAGCGCAAGGCGGCGACTCAATCAGGATAGCTTGAGCTGAAGACCCCGCAGGAGCATAGCGAACGAGGAGGGTGAAGCCAAGCTTGCGGAAAGCGTCCGCCTGAAGCGGAAATCAGCAGTGGTCTTCATTCTTTCAAGTAGTCCGAGTTCTGAATTTAAGAAAGGGCAGGAAGCCGTGCCCATGGAAAGCGACCACTCGGAGCGGAAATTGACGGTATATCTACGTTTCAGTTCCTTAAGGACCGGACATCTTTTTGCTCGGTTTTTCTTATTAACTAAAAGAGTGAAAGAATATTGTTTTAGGCTTTAAAACTTTGCTATGATAGATGTACATTGTCGAATTATGAAGGAGATTAACTTTTTATATGCAGAACTCAAATGAATTACAAATGATAAAAGAACAAAATGCTTTACTAGCAACGATTTTCCAACAGAATAATGATGATGAACGCTATCGTAAGTCTAAATTATTTGCAGGAAAATTAGAAAAAGGCACATTTACTATCGCTTTTGCAGGTCACTTTTCTGCAGGGAAATCTAGTATGATTAATGCCTTAGTTGATGAGCAAATACTGCCAACTAGCCCGATTCCAACCTCTGCAAATATTGTGACGGTTCAAAATACAGAAGAAAATTATGCTCTTGTTCACTTTGTGGATCAACCACCTGTTAGATTTTCAGGGGAGTATGATATTCAATTAGTAAAAAAATATTCAAAAGACGGAAGTAAAGTATCTCAAATTGAAATAGGACATGCTGGGTCTAATCTTCCCAAAGGAATTACTATAATGGATACTCCTGGAGTTGACTCGACTGATGATGCACACCGCATTTCCACCGAATCTGCCCTTCATTTGGCAGATATTGTTTTCTATGTGATGGATTACAATCATGTTCAGTCTGAGTTAAACTTTCAATTTACAAAGCAATTACTTCATTATAATGAGAATGTATATTTAATCGTAAATCAGGTAGATAAGCACAGAGAAGAAGAACTACCATTTGCAGCTTATAAGCAATCTGTTACAGATGCATTTAAATCGTGGTCGGTTGATCCGAAAGGAATATTTTATACAAGCCTAAAAAATAAAGATTTCATACATAATGATTTTCCGCAAGTTCAACAAATCGTTACTAGTTCTATTGAAAATAAAGAGGATTACTATCTTACACTGGCCCAGGCAACGCTAGAAAAGTTAAAAGATGAGCATTTACATTTTTTAGAGGATGAAAAAGCTACTTGTTTTGAAGCCTTTGAAAGTCAGCTAAGTGAAGAAGATTGGAATAATAAAGAGGATATCAAAGAACAATTGGAACTAGCTCAAACGCAAGTAAAACTTCAAGATGTTACGCTTTGGAGAAAAACATTTGAAGAACTTCGAAAAAACATACTTGAAAATGCTTCTATAATGACGTTTGAAATGCGTGAAGCTTTAAAGTCTTATGCAGAAAGTAAGCAACCTACATTTAAAGTTGGATTTTTGGGTAGTAAAAAGAAAACTGAAGAAGAAAGACAAAGTAGACTTAACGAAATTATTAGCATGTTAGAAAAAATAATTTCTACCAATATAACTTCTCATATGAAATTGTTAATGAAACGTATGTTAAAAGATGTTTCCTTATTAACAGAAGAAAAAATCCATCAGATTGATGAAATTCAGTTTGCTATTTCTCCTAGTCTGATTGAAAATTCTCTTCACGAAGGTGCAAGTACGACTGGTAATGCGATTCTAAATTTCGCCAATCGAGTTACAGAAGCGGTAAATCGTTACTACATCAACCAAACAGATGTATGGAAAGAAGAAAGTATACATTATATAGAAGAAAGTCCGTTGGAAGATGAGGACCAAATACTATCAAAAACAGCGGAGCTCAATGAAAAGAGGCTAGCTATTCAATCATTGGAAGAAATAGATACACGAATAGAAACATTTGAAAAAAACGTCACTACTCCTTCGTTGCCAATTAGAAAAGACAGAGATAAATTATTAAAAAGCTGGGAACAAGAACGACTTCAATTTGAAGGTTCTATTACAGATTATGAAGAACAAGCGCATACTACGGAGCAACCTATTGTAAATGTAGCAAAGGAAGAAGAAGTAAAGGACGAAGAAGTTCTTCTCTCCGCGGAGGCAGTAGTGAGTCGTGCGAAAAGAATTGGTGAAGTATTAGCAGAATTACCTGCTTTTGAAGAAGCTGCTGCAACGATAAAAAGAAAAGCTTTACGAGTGGAAAATCAACAATTTACTATCGCGTTATTTGGTGCATTTAGTGCCGGGAAATCTAGTTTCTCTAATGCTTTAATGGGGGCAAATGTGCTGCCGGTTTCACCAAACCCTACAACCGCAGCTATTAACAAAATTCATCCTGTGTCTGAAAATCATTTACATAATACTGCTGATGTAGTGTTGAAATCAGAGGGGCAAATTTTAGAAGATGTGAGTTATGCTTATGAGCAGCTTGGAATAACTGTCCATACATTAGAGGAAGCTTTTGAAAAAGCTAGTACGGTTATGCAAGAGAAGGTAGCTGAAGAGGTACACAAATCATTCGTTACTGCATTTTATAAAGGATATCCAACATTTAAAGGGCAATTTGGAAATGTTCTGCATGTTTCTGGAGATGAATTTGGCCAATTTGTAGCGGATGAATCGAAAAGCTGTTTTGTAGATTTTATTGATTTTTATTATGATTGTGAATTAACGAGACTAGGTGTGACATTAGTAGATACACCTGGAGCAGATTCGATTAATGCGAGACATACCGGAGTAGCTTTTGACTATATTCGGAACGCTGATGCTGTATTGTTTGTTACTTATTTCAACCATGCATTTTCAAAAGCAGACCGTGAGTTTTTAATACAGCTGGGAAGAGTAAAAGATGCTTTCGAGTTGGATAAAATGTTCTTTGTTGTTAATGCCATCGATTTGGCAGATTCAGAAGAGGAGGCCAATTTAGTAAAACAATACGTCCAAGATGAACTACAACGTTTTGGTATTCGTTTCCCAAGAGTTTACGGGGTATCTAGTTTACAAGGGTTAAAAGAGAAACTCGATGGATTATCATTGCATGAAGGAATGCAACAGTTTGAAGAATCTTTTCATCATTTTCTTGAAAAGGATCTGAAGCAAATCTCTATATCTGCTCTTGAAGAGGAAGCAACTCGTCAACAATCGAAACTACTTGGCTTAATAGAACAGACGGAAGTAAATCTGGCCCGAAAAGACCAACGTCTAGTCGAGCTTCGAAATCAAGAACAAAATATTCGTAAACGCTATACAAATTCTAAATACACACAGATTGCAAAAGATGCTAACCAGGAGCTAGATACACTACTCTATTACGTATTACAACGTGTATATTATCGTTTCAATGAGTTCTTTAAAGAGGCATATAATCCATCATTATTTGCAAATAAATCCGCATCAATTGCATTGGACATTGCTTTAAAGGATATTCTTAAAATGATACGTTTTGATATCGAACAAGAAATGCGGGTCTCCAATTTCCGTATATTGCAATATATTCAGCAACAAATCCTGCAACTAGAAAAAGAAGAAATACGCGTACTAAAAGATTTGAATTCAAGCTTTACATTTAGTCCACATGAAGTTACCGAGAGAGAATTACTAGATTTTGTAGGACCATTTGAAAGCATTACTAAATATGAGCATGTAAAATCCTATTTTAAAAATTCCAAGAGCTTTTTTGAGAATAATGAAAAAGAAAAATTACGTGATACTTTATCCGATGAATCCAAAGTGGAGGCAGATCAATACCTATCGAATGAAAAAGAACGTTTAGGAATGTGGATAGAACAATACTCGGATATTGAATCGGAGGCTCTACGTTTGAAGTTACTACAAGAATCGATTACGCAAATTGATGCGGAACGAAAATTATTAGAGCAGGAACAAACACTTCATTTGTGGAAGTCAGTATATGCGCAACTATAAAGGAGGGCTTAAATGGCAAAAGTATTTATTGAATTAGGAGAGATTTTAGAGAATAATCCCCGTTTTATCGATACTCGCTTTGATCTTGGTGAAAAAGGTGCGGGTCGTCAAATGTATAACAAGGGACATATAGAAGGTGCAGTATATTGGGATTTGGAAGAAGATTTATCAGATATGGGCAGTCAAGATGGTCGTCATCCAATGATTTCGAAGGAAAAAATGACAAGACTGGTTCAGCAAGCTGGTTTAAAATTAGATGATTATATAGTAATTTATGATCAAGGAGCTACACCTTTTGCGTTACGTGCCTATTTCTTATTGGAGTGGGCAGGATTTAAACATATATATGTATCCCGTTCCGGCTACGAAGAGTTGAAGGGCAAGTTACCAGTTTCTAACATGGAGTCTGTCCTACCACATACTTCAACAATCCCTGAATGGAACAACGATAAGTTACTGACAATGGCTGAAGTAAGGAAAGTTGTAGCACAGGAAAAAGAGGGTCAATTAATAGATGCAAGATCAAATGTACGCTATAAAGGTGAAAGTGAACCAATCGATTCAATTGCGGGGCATATCCCATCAGCTATAAATTTTGACTGGGAGCAACTGAAGAAAAACGGGAAATTCCTAGAGCAGAAAGAATTAAAGGAAAAGTTAAGTCAATTAGCTCCAATTGACAAACCTGTGATAGCTTATTGTGGTAGTGGCGTTACAGCTGCGCCTTTGTATGGTTGTTTGAAAGAGGCAGGCTATGAAAATGTTCAGCTATATGTTGGTAGCTACAGTGATTGGATTAGAGAAAATGAAGTAGAAATAGATATGACACAAGCATAATTATATCTTTTTAACCTTTTTTCCAGTATAATAAGTTGTCTTGGGTAAATAACTATAGTATAATAGGCAAATTGTATACGCATGAAATGAGGGCTTATAATGAAAAAATCTATATATGGTCTAACAAGAGATCAGTTAATCGAATGGCTAATGGGTCAAGGCCAAAAAAAATTCCGCGCAGAGCAAGTTTGGGACTGGTTGTACATTAAACGTGTACAAAGCTTTGCAGAAATGACCAATGTAAACAAGGAATGTCTTCAGATTTTGGAAGAAAATTTTGTTATACAGACGTTAAAGGAAAGTGTTAAGCAAGAATCTGCAGATGGCACCATTAAATTCTTATTTGAAATGCAAGATGGTAATTTAATCGAAACTGTTCTAATGCGCTTTAAATATGGTCTTTCCGTGTGTGTGACCACGCAGGTAGGTTGTAATATTGGATGTAGTTTCTGTGCAAGTGGATTACTTAAAAAGAGCCGTGACCTTGACGCAGGAGAAATTGTGGAACAAATCATGAAGGTGCAATTCCATTTGGACCAAATTCAAAAGGAAGAACGTGTCAGCCATATCGTTGTTATGGGTATCGGGGAGCCGTTTGATAACTATAAAAACTTGATGAACTTCCTACGTACTGTAAATGATCAAAAAGGACTTGCTATTGGTGCTCGTCATATTACAGTATCAACAAGTGGTCTTGCTAAGAAAATTATGGATTTTGCGGAAGAGGATCTTCAAGTAAATCTTGCAGTTTCATTGCATGCTCCTAATGATGAGCTTCGCTCGAGAATTATGGTTATCAATAAGGCATTCCCTATTGAAAAAGTAATGGCAGCTGTAGATTATTATTTAGAGAAGAAAAATCGTCGTATTACTTTTGAATATATACTACTCAAAGATGTAAATGACCATGTAGAAGAAGCACTTCAACTTGCTAAACTTCTAGAAAACAAACGTCATCTTTCGTATGTGAACTTAATCCCATACAATCCAGTAGATGAGCATGGTCAATATCAACGAAGTGATGAAAAATCGATTAGTGCTTTCTTCCAAACATTGAAAAACAAAGGGATTAATTGTGGTGTTCGTATGGAGCAAGGTAGTGATATCGACGCTGCATGTGGTCAATTAAGAAGTAAACAAATTAAAAAAGATAAAGATAAAGTAAAAGTAAACAATTAAATTGTGCATGAATGAAAAAACGCATTAGCCATTATGGCTATGCGTTTTTTTATCGTCTTTTTCAGGTAAATCATCAATTGTATGCTTAAATGCGTACCCTTTATTAATAGTGAAAATAGTGAGACCTAATACTATTAAGAAAATAAAAATACTAATAATAATTACAGTAGTCATTTATATACCTCCTAATTCGGATTATTAGTTATATCATAGCAGATTTAATATACATCGTAAGGGTTTTAACCTTAAAGGCAATAAGTAAAAAATAGCAGCATACAAATTAAATTAATTAATAATTCATAATGTTATTGACTATTATTCTTATCCGGTGTAACATTGCTTTATCGTAATACTTTAGCGAGTTGAATCGCTGATGTATTGAATGTAAACTGGGGGTATTAAAGATGGGAAAAACAAAGAAAAAGTTTGGTATGGTATTATCCGCTGCTGTTTTACTATTAGCTGCATGTGGTACAGATGATTCTGCTGCAACAAAATCCACTTCTGTAAAGTCTGACGATAAAGAAGTATTTAAAATAGGTGTTACTCAAATTGTAGAACATCCATCATTAAATGCAGCTTACGAAGGATTTCAAAAAGCCATTGAGGATGCAGGACTCGAGGTCGAATATCAATATGAGAATGCTCAAAATGATAATAGTCTAAACTCAACTATTGCTAATAATCTAGTAAACTCAGGAGCCGATTTAATATTTGCCAATTCAACGCCTAGTGCTCAAGCAGTTGCGGCTCTTACAGAGGACATTCCAATTGTATTTACTTCTGTAACTAACGCTGTTGATGCTGAACTTGTAGATTCAATGGAAAGCCCAGGTGGAAATGTAACTGGAACAGTTGATACACAACCTGATGCGATTCCAAATACTATTGCATTTTTGAAAAATGAGTTAGGTGCAAAGAATGTTGGTATGGTATTTAATGCAGGAGAGCAAAATTCACGTTCATCTGTAGATGCAGTAAAAGAAGAAATGGCCAAAGTTGGTCTAAATGTAGTAGAAGCTTCCGTTTCAACATCAGCTGAAGTGAAGCAAGCAACTGAATCTTTAATAGGGAAAGTTGACTCCTTATATATCATCACTGACAATACGGTTGTTTCAGCTCTTGAATCCGTAGTAGATGTTGCTAATGAGCATAAGTTACCGATGATGGTAGGCGAGTTCGATTCTGTTAAACGTGGCGGATTAGGTGCATATGGCTTTGAATTTTATGATATCGGTTATGAAGCTGGAGAAATGGCTGTTAAAATCTTGAAGGGTGAAAGTAAACCAGCTGATTTGGCCGTTCAATATCCACAAAATTTGAAATTTGTTTTAAACAAAGATACTGTTGATGCCCTTGGAATAGAAGTAAAAGATGAATGGGAATCGGAATTTGCAGAATAGATAGGAGTTTGATGTTTTATGTTTACAGCAATCTTTGGGTCAGTTGAGCAAGGGTTTATATATGCACTTATGGCTCTCGGTGTTTATTTGACCTTCCGAGTGTTGGATTTTCCTGATTTGACGGTTGATGGAAGCTTTGTAACAGGAGCAGGAACAGCAGCGGCGATGATAGTGTTAGGCTATCATCCTGCTATTGCAACACTCGTTGCTATATTTGCAGGATTCCTAGCAGGATGTATGACAGGGTTTTTACACACGAAAGGGAAGATTAATCCACTACTGTCGGGAATATTAATGATGATTGCTTTGTATTCCATCAATTTGAGGATAATGGGTTTTACAATTGAGAATTCTGTAGGAAGACCTAATATCCCTTTGATGAATGAAGGAACTATATTTAGCCAATTTTTCAGTTGGTGGGGAAGCTTAGGTATAGATGATACTATTAATGGATTCTTAACTTCTTTAGGTGTTCAATATGTTCCTAAAACTTGGGGGACACTAGTAATTGTAGCTATTTTAATAGTTATAATAAAATTTATTTTTGATTGGTTCTTAAAAACGGAAGTTGGTTTAGCAATTCGTGCAACCGGTGATAACAAGAAAATGATTCGCAGTTTTTCAGCAAATACAGATACGCTTGTCATATTAGGATTAGGTATTTCCAATGCCCTTGTTGCATTTTCTGGAGCTTTAATTGCTCAGTATACAAAAGCTGCTGATATAGGGTTGGGTATTGGAATGATAGTAATCGGACTTGCCTCCGTCATAATAGGAGAAGCAATTTTCGGTACGAAAACAATCGTTAGAACAACTATTGCTGTAATCACTGGTGCTATCATTTATCGTATCGTTTTAGCATTAGCGCTTCGCGTAGAATTCTTGGATGCAGGAGATATGAAGCTAATTACTGCATTTATCGTAATTGTAGCGCTCATTTTACCTCAGTTCTTCGAAAAACGACGTGAAAAGAGCAGGAAAGCAAAACGACATGCATTGCGTGAATCGGAAGTCTTAGCTCTTAATAGAAGTAAGGAGAGTGAGAACCTTGCTTAAATTAAATAATATTAACAAAATTTTCAATGAGAGTACTGCAGATGAGAAAATTGCATTAGATCGTATAAATTTAACGCTAAATGTTGGTGACTTTGTTACCGTTATTGGAAGTAATGGTGCGGGTAAATCTACCATGTTAAATATGGTTTCTGGGGCATTGACTCCCGACTTTGGCCAAATTTATATTAATGGAGAAGAAGTGACAAAATTACCCGAATTTAAACGATCCAAGTTGATAGGAAGAGTGTTTCAAGATCCAATGTCTGGTACTGCACCAACCATGACAATTGAGGAAAACTTAGCAATTGCCTTTTCTAGAAATAAAAAAAGAAGCTTGAAAATTGGAGTTGATAAACAGAGGAAAGAACTTTTCCTTCACTCACTTGAAAGCTTGCATTTAAATCTTGAAAACCGATTAAACGCTAAAGTTGGACTGCTTTCAGGTGGAGAAAGGCAGGCATTATCATTGTTAATGGCTACATTTACAAAGCCTTCTATATTATTGCTAGATGAGCATACAGCTGCCTTAGATCCTTCTCGAGCAGAACTAATAACTAATTTGACCGAAAAGCTTGTCAAAAAAGATAATCTAACCACTTTAATGGTTACTCATAATATGCAGCAAGCATTAGACTTAGGTAATCGTTTGATCATGATGGATAAAGGACAAATAATATTAGAGGTTGGGGAAGAAGAGAAGAAACACTTAACCATTGAAAAGCTAATGCAAGAGTTCCAACGTATTCGTGGCCAAAAGTTAACAAGTGATCGAGCATTATTATCGTCCTAAACAACAAAAAGAGCAGCCATGGGTTGCTCTTTTTGTCTGTTTAATGAGTCACGAATAGATGAACGTTTCCTTTTCGTAAGTATTGTTCAGTTTGAGCCATTCTAGAGGGTTTTTAACTATATAAAAAAGTGGTTAGTAGTAACCTAAGTTACTACTAACCACTCTGTGAGTAAAGCTATGTTATTAAGTGGATATATTAAGCCATTGCAGCTTCGATATTGCCCCACGGAATTTCCATTGCTTCTGCAAGACCTTGTCCGTATGCAGGATCTGCTTTATAGCAGTGAATGATGTGACGAATCTTAATGAATTCTTCTACGCCGTCCATATTGCGTGTTGTGTTATCAAAAAGAACTTGTTGGTCTTCTGGACTCATCAATCTGAATAGTTTACCTGGTTGCTCATAGTAGTTATCATCATCTTCACGGAATTCCCAAATTCCAGCATCTCCATGAAGTGGTAAACGTGGCTCAGTGTACTGAGGTTGAGTTTTCCATTTTCCATAACTATTTGGCTCATAAGGTAATGCACCACCTAAGTTACCATCCACACGCATTGCTCCATCTCTATGGAAAGAGTGTACCGGGCATTTTGGTGTGTTAACTGGAATTTGATGATGATTTACACCTAAACGGTAGCGTTGTGCATCACCATAAGAGAATAGACGACCTTGTAACATTCTGTCTGGAGAGAAGCTAATACCAGGTACAACGTTAGCAGGTGTGAAAGCTGCTTGCTCTACTTCAGCAAAATAGTTTTCAGGGTTACGGTTAAGTTCCCATTCTCCAACTTCAATTAGAGGGAAGTCTTTTTTATACCAAACTTTTGTCAGGTCGAATGGATTGTAAGGCATGTTGTTAGCTTGCTCTTCTGTCATTACCTGAATGTACATTTTCCATTTCGGGAAATTGCCTTCTTCGATATTATCGTATAGGTCACGTTGGTGACTTTCACGGTCCACACCAACAACTTCAACTGCTTCTTGATCAGTTAAGTTTTCAATGCCTTGTTGTGAGCGCATATGGAATTTAACCCAAACGCGTTCATTGTTAGCATTGATCATACTGAATGTATGGCTACCAAATCCGTGCATTGTACGGTAAGATTTTGGAAGTCCTCTGTCACTCATTACGATGGTCACTTGGTGAAGTGCTTCCGGTAATGATGTCCAGAAATCCCAGTTGCTATTTGCACTGCGCATACCAGTACGTGGATCACGTTTAATAGCGTGATTTAAATCTGGGAAGTTAAGTGGGTCACGGAAGAAGAATACAGGAGTGTTGTTACCAACTAAATCCCAGTTACCTTGCTCTGTGTAGAAACGCATAGAGAATCCACGGATATCACGTTCAGCATCTGCTGCTCCACGTTCACCAGCTACTGTGGAGAAACGAACGAACATTTCAGTTTCTTTACCGATTTCTGAGAAAAGAGCTGCTGAAGTATATTGTGTAATGTCATGAGTAACAGTAAATTTACCGTAAGCACCAGATCCTTTTGCATGCATACGACGCTCAGGAATTACTTCTCTATCAAAATGTGCTAGTTTTTCTAATAACCATACATCTTGTAATAATAATGGGCCACGTGGTCCAGCTGATTGCGAGTTTTGGTTGTCTACTACAGGCGCGCCCGCTGCAGTTGTCATTTTGTTATTGTTGTTGTTTTGATTTTCTGACATTCAATTTCCCCCTAGATTAGAATATTTATAATACAAGAATCATTATATCAAACAGATTAAAATATTGCTAGAATAGAGGTGTGAAGATTTTTATACACTTTATATTAGTATATTAAAAAATGTAACATCAAACGCTATAAACGTTGATGTTACACAGGTTTTTATCATATAAGTAATTCAAATAGAGTGCTATCTTTATTTACTTCTTTGTAGGAAAACCCATTCTCATTCATACGATAAAGAATACCAGAATAGTCTTCTTTGTTTTTCAATTCGATGCCGACAAGTGCAGGTCCACTTTCTTTATTGTTTTTCTTTGTATATTCAAAAGTGGTAATATCATCATTTGGTCCAAGAACCGTATCCAGGAATTGACGTAATGCTCCTGCTCTTTGAGGGAATTTGACGATGAAATAATATAGTAACTCTTCATAGATTAATGATTTTTCTTTAATCTCTTGCATACGCCCAATATCATTATTACCCCCACTTATGACGCAAACTACAGTTTTCCCTTTGATTTCTTCCCTATAAAAGTCTAATGCTGCTACGGATAGAGCACCAGCAGGTTCAGCGATAATTGCATGCTTGTTGTATAAATCTAATATCGTCGTACAAACTTTTCCTTCCGGTACAAGAACAATATCATCCACGTACTTTTTGCTTAGTTCATAAGAGAGATTACCAACACATTTTACCGCTGCTCCATCTACAAATTTATCTATTAAATCTAGCTTAATTGGACCTCCGTTTTGGAAAGCAGCCTGCATACTTGCAGCTCCCTCAGGTTCAACCCCAATTACTTTGGTGAAAGGAGAGACATTCTTTATATAAGTAGATAGTCCAGATATTAAGCCTCCACCACCAATGCTACCAAACAAATAATCTATAGGAACATCAATATCATTCATTATTTCTACAGCAACAGTTGCTTGCCCCGCAATGATATCCGGATCATCGAATGGGTGGATGAAAATTCTATCCTCCGTATCTGCATAAGCCGTTGCACTTTCTGCGGAATCATCAAATGTATCACCGGCTAGAATGATTTCCACAAATTCACGTCCAAACATTCTCACTTGATCAATTTTTTGTGAGGGCGTGGTTAAAGGCATGAAAATCTTTGCGATGATACCGAGTTGTGCACATGCGTAAGCGACACCTTGTGCGTGGTTACCAGCACTTGCACAAACTACTCCTTTTTCCCTTGCTTCTGTCTCAATTGTTTTAATCTTATAGTAAGCCCCACGTAATTTAAAAGAGCGGACATGTTGTAAATCCTCTCGTTTCAAATAAATAGTTGCTCCATACTTTTCTGATAAATACTCGTTTTTTTGTAAGGGAGTATGATAGACGACATCTTTTAAAAACTGATGTGCAATTAGGACATTCTCCACTTGTATTGATTTCGTATCTGTTAATTGCATAAGGCGGTGTACCTCCAATTTCATTTAAAAGATTAATATAGTTTATCACACTACATCGCTAAAATGCTAGTTAATATTGATAATTCTAAATTGTTTTATAAATGGTTTAATGTTCGTTATTAACATTAAAAGTTTAAATTAAACAAAATATATTGACTTTATTGGTAGAATCGAACATAATATGTTCATAGTAAACGTTTTTATGAAAAGGAGAATTGTATGACTCCGATATTAAGAAAGAAACGCATCATTGAAGAGCTTGCCATAAATGGAAAAGTAGAAATTTTGGATTTAGTAAATTTACTAGATGTATCTGCGATGACCATTCGTCGTGATCTAGATGAACTAGAAAAACAGAAGAAATTGATAAGAACTCACGGTGGAGCTGCAATACCCGAGGCTATTATTGCCGAACAGAGCTATATTCAAAAAATTTCTGAAGCTCATCCACAAAAAGTAGAAATTGCTGAAATCGCTATAGGACTTGTAAAAGATGGTATGAAAGTTTTTCTCGATTCTGGTACTACTAATTTTGAAATTGCCAAACGTTTAAAACAGAAAATAAATTTAACAATTGTTACAAATGACATTAAAATAGCTGCAGAATTGATGGATAGCAAAGTGGAAGTCATTATGTTAGGTGGAAAAATTCAAAATGGTGTAGGGGCAGTTTTCGGAACATATGCAGAAAATATGTTAAAAGAAATCCATGTAGATATTTTGTTTTTAGGTGCCCATGCAGTTCATTCAACACTAGGCATTACATCTGCTACTTTTGAAAAAGCTTCTATAAAGAGAGAAATGATTAATAGTAGTGAATCAGTTTATCTAGTAGTGGATGCTCAAAAGTTCGGAAAGAAAGCGTTTGCTAAAATAGCGGATATCGATTGCGTGACAGCTATCATAACAGATCAAACACTTCCAGAAGAAGTAGAAGAAATCTACAGTGAAATGACTACCTTTATTAAGGGCGTGAAAAAATGAAAGTTGGAATTATTGCAGATGATTTAACCGGTGCTAATGCAACTGGAGTTCTCCTTTCTAAAAATGGGTTCAATAGTGCTACTGCAGTTTTTGGGGGAGAGGTGCCAAAAACGGGTGGTTTTACTTCCATTAGTGTTGACACAGATAGTAGATATTGTGCACCAAGTATTGCACAAAGTAGAGTGTTGAATGCGTACGAACAGCTTTCGACATGGGGGGCAAGTATTTTTTGTAAGCGCATTGATAGTACGGTACGTGGAAACCTTGGAGTAGAAACAGACACATTATTAGATGCAATAGGAAAAAATAGTGTGGCAGTAGTTGTTACATCCTATCCAGATTCAGGACGTATCGTATCTGGGGGCTATCTATTAATAGATGGTGTACCAGTTGAATCTACGGACGTTGCGAAGGATCCAATGAATCCAATTACAATCTCTCATGTGCCTACTATAATGATAGAGCAAAGTCAGTATCCAGTTTCCCACATAGGATTAGGGAGAGTTTTAAAGGGAAAAAATAGTATTCAAATGGAAATGATGAAACAAATAGAAGCTGGAAATCGGATTATTGTTGTAGATGCTGTGACAAATGAAGACATTGATCATATAGCAGAGTCGATGGCAGCAATTGAGGGAGTGGTTTTAGTGCCCGTGGATCCAGGTCCATTATCCGCATCTTATAGTCGTTTAATGGCTCATCAGCATGTCTTGACGAATAAGTTCATCGTAACGGTTGGTAGCATAACTCCTTTAACTGGAAGACAACTAAATTATCTGATAGACAAGAAAAATGCTGACCCTGTTTATGTCAATACGGAGGCATTAGCTTCTACTACTAGTACGTGGGACGAAGAAATAGAGCGTGCGATGAAGGAAGCAATCATTAAATTAGAGGATCAAGAAGTATTAATCATCACTACGTATGCACCGGGTTCAGGGAAACTAGATTTAAAAGAAATAGCTGTTAGAGAAGGAGTAACAGAAGAAAAGCTTGCCAAGCGCTTAACGGAAGGTTTGGCTAGAGTTACTCATAGTGTTATTGACCAAACAGAACATGCAATTGATGGAATGTTTTCCAGTGGTGGCGATGTGACAGCAGCTCTATGCTCTGTCAGTGAAGCGCAGGCTATTGGTTTGCAGGATGAAGTACTTCCTTTAGCGGCATATGGTCATTTTATAGGAGGAGCTTTCGATGGCATTCCTGTAATTACTAAAGGTGGCATGGTAGGGGATAAGTACTCTATTTATAAGTGTGTAAGATTCTTAACAAACAAAAAAGAAGAAGGAAGTGTTTAGGATATGACTACAGTTCGAGAAATTATTGCAATTCCTATGGGAGATGCGGCAGGTATTGGACCTGAAATTACAGTTAAATCTTTAGCAAAAGAAGAACTTTACACAATGTGTAAACCTCTAGTTGTAGGGGATGCGAATATACTTCGTAGAGCAATAGAAGTAACTGGTGTAAATTTAAAAGTTCGTGTCGTTTCATCACCAGCAGAAGGTTCCTATGAGTTTGGGACGATAGATGTAATGGACTTAGCAAATATTAATATGGAAGATTTCGTGCCAGGAGAGGTTTCGGCACAAAATGGACAAGCAGCATTTGAATTTATCAAACGCTCAGTGGAACTTGCAATGGCTGGCGAAGTTAAAGCAATTGCAACTACTCCGATCAATAAAGAATCATTAAAAGCTGCAAAGGTTCCTTATATCGGTCATACAGAAATGCTTGAAGATTTAGGTGGTGCTCCAGATCCACTAACAATGTTCCAAGTAAAAGGAATGCGTATATTCTTCTTAACAAGACATGTGTCAGTTGCAGAAGCAATTACGCAAATGACGAAAGAAAGAGTTCGTGATTATTTAAATAGATGTGATAAAGCTCTACAACGTCTAGGAGTTGAGAGTCGTAAGCTTGCAGTCGCAGGATTAAACCCCCATTCAGGGGAGGGTGGACTATTTGGTATGGAAGAAGTAGAAGAAATTAAACCAGGTGTCGAACTTGCGAAAGCAGATGGAATTGATGCCTACGGTCCAGTACCGGCAGATTCAGTTTTCTTCCAAGCACTAAATGGTAAGTATGACGCTGTTCTTTCTCTATATCATGATCAAGGTCATATCGCAGCGAAAATGACGGATTTCCATCGTACAATATCTATTACAAATGGTCTACCTTTCCTACGTACGTCTGTTGATCATGGTACTGCATTTGATATAGCGTGGAAAAACATTGCATCTGAGGTAAGCATGTACGAATGTATTAAACTTGCTGCTGAATATGCACCGAAATTTACTCGTGAATCATTATAAGTAATTAGTATAGAAGGAAAGTATTATACTTTCCTTTTTTAAAAACAGAGGATTGAAAGGGGTTTCATGGGGATGACATTAGAATTGCAAATGTTACTAGGGCTAGTAATAGGAATTACTGTTCTAATTTTACTTGTGTTAAAAACAAAAATTCATGCATTTTTAGCTTTAATCATAGCAGCATCCATTACTGGTTTAGTAGGGGGGATGGAGCCACTAAATGTAGTAAATTCGATTACTTCTGGTTTTGGTAATACACTAGCTTCAATAGGTATAGTAGTAGGTTTAGGTGTCATGATGGGTCGTATTTTAGAAGTTACTGGTGCTGCTGAAAAACTAGCGTATTCATTAATACGTTTGGTAGGAAAGAAAAAAGAAGAATGGGCAATGGCTATTGCTGGTTATATAGTGTCCATTCCGATTTTTGTAGATTCAGCGTTTGTTATTTTAAATCCTTTAGTTAAATCTTTATCACGTAAAACTGGAAAATCAGTAGTTACTCTTGGAGTCGCACTTGCAATTGGTTTGGTGGCAACTCACCATGCAGTTCCACCAACTCCAGGACCATTAGGGGTTGCAGGTATTTTTGGTGTAGATATAGGAGAAATGATCTTATGGGGCCTTATATTTGCAGTGCCAATCATTATTGTAGGTGTATTGTACGCGCAGTGGATAGGAAAACGAATCTATCAACTTCCTGAAGAAAATGGTGATGGTTTTGTTCGTAAAGATTCATCAGATATGGTGTATAACGATTTCTTAGCAGCGTCGGGTGATCGTGAAAAAGAACTACCTTCTTTATTTAAATCTTTTTTCCCAATTTTATTACCTATTATTTTGATATTCTTTAATACTACTTTATCTGCTTTAGAGATTACCGGTGGTGTATGGGACTATGTGTTGTTCCTAGGTCAACCGATAATTGCATTGGCTTTAGGATTAGTAGCTGCAATTTACGGATTGGCTAATTACATGAAGCGTGAAGAAGCATTGGAAAGAATGGAAGAAGGTATGACAACAGCGGGTATTATCTTGCTGGTTACTGGTGCAGGAGGTGCTCTAGGTACTGTTTTACGTGATAGTGGAACTGGTGATTATCTTGCTGAAATTATTGCAGGATTACCATTACCTGCAATATTAGTTCCTTTCTTCATTGCGTCTATTGTACGTTTAATACAAGGTAGTGGGACAGTTGCTATGATTACTGCAGCATCCATTTCTGCGCCAATTCTAGTAAATTTAGATGTTAACTTAGCACTTGCTGCACAAGCAGCTGCTTTAGGTGCCATGTTGTTCTCTTACTTTAATGATTCGATGTTCTGGGTTGTAAACCGTATGCTTGGTATTACTAAATTGAAAGAACAAATTCTTGTTTGGTCTGTTCCAACAACTTTAGCCTGGTTTACAGCATTAATAATGTTAGTTGTTGCAAATGCTATTGTAAGTTAAAAAGATAATACTTTTGAAAGGAGATCGCTAAATATTTAGCGGTCTCTTTTGATATTTCAATCTAGGAATAGTTGTGGAGGTATAATATACTAATGGATAATGAACACATGTTCATACATGTTTGGGACGTAAGGTGTATAGTAATTTTAGAGAATTCGTAAAAGGTTGGAAGGAAGTAATTTAAAGTGAATAAAGTTTTTAATAAATCAACTATGATGCTCCTATTCCTGATTTTTGTTTGGGGAGCCAGTTGGCCAATATATAAATTAGCATTACCATACACCCCTCCAGTAATATTTGCAGGAATGAGAGCAACAATGGGTGGATTACTATTAGCAGTAATATTATTTAAAATTAGGGATAAATTAAAGTGGCGTGAGAATTGGCGTCTGTATTGCACTTCTGCCTTATTAAATACAACTTTATTTTTTGGAATTCAAACAGTCGGGTTAAATTATTTACCGGGTGGATTATTTTCCATTCTTGTATATTTTCAACCTGTATTATTAGGGCTTTTTGCATGGATTTGGCTCGGTGAATTTATGACTCCTGGAAAGATTTTGGGGTTAGTAATTGGCTTTATCGGTATTGTTATTGTGAGCTTGGATGGTTTGACTTTCCATGTATCAGTTATTGGTGTAATTTTAGGGTTATTAACTGCTTTCTTTTGGGCTTTAGGTGTTATATACGTCAAAAAAGTAAGCAATAGAGTGAATCCATACTGGATGGTTTCCATGCAATGTATAATAGGCGGTTTTGTATTGATAGGATTCGGGAGCTTTTTCGAGGACTTTTCAGATATCGTTTGGAATAGTAAATATATCAGTGCCTTAACATATGGTTCCGTATTAGGTATACCTCTGGCACAAATAGTATATTACAAACTTATTAGAGAAGGTGAAGCAAGTAAGGTAGGTTCCTCCACTTTTATGGTACCAATTATTGCCGTCATATTAGGAGCGGTATTCCTTGATGAACCAATTACATATTTACTCATTATCGGTTTAGTTATGGTTGGCATTAGTATCTTCCTTGTAAACTATAGAAGTAAAAAGAAACTGATAGACTATAGTAATAATCGCTAATAATTTTAATAGAAGGTGATAATATGAAAAATAAGACTGTAGTTCGTTCAATGGATATCTTAAACTTGTTTCTCGAAAACTCAGAACTCACTTTTCAAGAGATAATTGATCTATCTCAAATACCGAAAACTTCTGTTTACAGAATGCTTCTGACTTTAGAAGAAATGGGTTTCGTAGAAAAAGGAAAAGATTCAAAATACCGATTAGGTTTATTGTTTCTAACATATGGAAACCTTGTAGCTTCCCGATTAAATTTGAGGCAAATTGCTTTTGATATTATGCAAGAATTACATAAAGAACTAAAAGAAGCAATAAATTTAATCGTTCGCCAAGGCGATGAAACAATTTATATTGAAAAAGTGGATGTCTATCAAAAAGTTCGCTTGTATACTGCTGTCGGGAGAAGAAGCCCTCTTTACGCAGGGGCATGTGCAAGGGCTATTCTTTCTTTTTTACCTGACCAAGAAATCGAGACCTATCTAAATAAGACAGAGTTTGAAAGAATTGCAACTGGAACTATAACTACTAAAGAAGAGTTATTAAAATCTATAAGTGATGCAAGGGTAAATGGATATACAATAAGCCATTCTGAACTAGAGGATTATACTTCAGCAATTGCAGCACCAATTTTGGACTTTAAAGGGGAAGTAGTAGGTGGGCTTAGTATTGCAGGTATCGCAGCTAATTACCAAGATGAGAATATTGAATTTTATGCCCAAAAAGTAATGAAGGCTGCTGACGAAATTTCATATAAGCTAGGCTACACTAAACCCCCTCAATAAAAAATGAGGGGGTTTTGAATTTAGGGATATAGTTTAAAGTTAATCGCTTTTTTGATAAGGTGTATCTTTTGTTCATTTTGAATGAATGCCTGCTCTGCTTCTTCCAATGTTACTAATTTAAACTGGATAGTAGCTTTGGGTGGAAGTTGAGCAAGGGTAGGCAAATCTGCAGAAATTACCTGTCCTATCTTTGGATAACCACCTGTTGTCTGTCTATCGGCCATAAGAATGATTGGCTGTCCACTAGGGGGGATCTGAATAGTACCAAATGTAACTCCTTCCGATAACAGTTCAAAGTTTTCAGAAAGAGAAAGTGATGATCCCTCTAACCGATATCCCATTCGATCAGACTGTAACGATAAAGTGAAAACTTCCGTCAAAAGTTTATATTGACTTTCTTTATCAAACCTATCAAATTCTGTCCCCTGTATTACTCGAATTATTTGATGTTTGCCCAAATTTATCAACTCATTATAATTTATGCTCCAATTGCCCTTGTTTTTCTGCCTAATTTTTGACGTCTTGCTATTGAAGATTTTTGAAGAAGTTAGAGGAAGCACATCTCCTTTTTGTAAGGCCCTCCCTTTAAATCCGCCAATATTGGCACGAAGATACGTACTTTTACTACCCATCACCTCAGGAATGTTAATTCCTCCTGCAATTGCTATATATGCTCTACTTCCATCTACAGCTGTATGAAATTTTAACACCGAGTTTTTCCTAACAATAATCGGGCTCCATAGTGGTGCAGGCTTATCATTTAAAGTAGGTAAGAAATTAGCACCAGTTATAGCAATTAGTGTATCTTCCTCAAATTGAAGCGTAGTTCCATACAGTGTGATTTCAAGAGCAGCCTCATTTTCAGTATTACCAACTAAGAGATTACCAAGCCTTAAGGAATAGTAATCCATTGCTCCACCTACGATAACACCGAACTTTTGAAAGCCGTACCTCCCTAAATCTTGAATAGTAGTCAGCAATCCCTGGTGTAGCACTTTGATACTCATTTCTTCAACCCCTCGTATAAGAAGTATTCCTCAGGCGCAATGGAAACAAATTGAATTTTGTCGCCTGCCTGTAAAAGTGAGGGAGGAGACTGTTTTGGAAGAAATAAGTTTAGGGGAGTTCGACCAATGATTTGCCATCCACCAGGTGTTTCTAACGAATAAATCCCTGTTTGTTTACCAGCAATACCTACTGAACCTTGCGGAATAGATAATCTTGGTGTATCTCTTCTTGGAGTTGCTATTCGTTCATTCATACCTCCCATAAAAGGAAATCCCGGTGCAAATCCTAACATATAAACCAAACATTCACTACTTGTGTGAATATCAATAACCTCGTCTTTTGTTAGGTTATTTACTGACGCAACATTCTCTAAATCAGGACCGAATTCACCACCGTAGCAAACTGGAATAGTTACAGTTCTTGTGTTGGTTCTGTTCTCCAAAGTTATTTGTTGAACAATTTTCTTTATATAATTACTCACTTTATCATAGGCGCTATTCGAACCACTGTGTGCGTTTTGTACCACAAAAGGATTATAGTACACGGTAATATTATTATAAGCAGGTACGAATTCTATAATTCCCTTAAAGGGATTAGTAGAAATCAGGTCTGAGAGACTTTTTACAAGTTTATGTAGGGTAGGACTTATACCTTCTCCAAGCTGAACGATAAGTGCAGAATCGCCTAAAGGTTTAATGTCGACTTCTAACTGGGAAGAATTCATAATTGGAAAAACTCCTTTAGTTTCGAATTGCGGTATTTTAGTTCTTAAATACGAACTATATAAATTATTATAATTGTCTAAATTTAAATTACAAGTTTTGTTTTTGCACCATATTTAATAACCTAATAAAAAATAATATCTATTCAGAAAAATCAAACTGTGGTAAACTTTTTTTAAGTTTCAAAACTAAGGTTCCATATTACGGAACTAATCAGGGCTGATTCTTTTATTTTAAATCTGGGGAGGGTTTAGAAAAATGTTTAAAATAGATATAAATTGTGATTTAGGTGAAAGTTTTGGACGTTATCAATTAGGAGAACAAAAAGAGATATTGAAATATGTAACTTCTGCTAATATAGCATGTGGTTTTCATGCGGGAGATCCTAGTGTGATGCGAGAAACTGTAAAACTAGCTATAGATTATGGGGTTAAAATCGGTGCACATCCAGGTTTACCAGATTTAAACGGATTTGGTCGTAGAGAAATGAATATCTCTCCCCAAGAAGGCTACGACATGGTAGTTTATCAAATAGGAGCATTACAAGCATTTTTAGCAACATTTGATGAAAAGATGCAGCATGTAAAACCTCACGGAGCATTATTTAATATGGCAGCGAAAAACAAAGAGCTAGCAGAGGCTATAGCGCAAGCAGTTTATGATGTGGATCCATCCATAATTCTCTTTGGACTAGCGAATAGTGAATTAACAGCTGCAGGAGAAAGAATTGGTTTACAGACAGCTCATGAAGTTTTTGCAGACCGCACCTACCAGGAAGATGGAACTTTAACTTCTCGTCAACATGCAGATGCATTAATAACTGATACGCATCAATCGGTTGCACAAGTTGTCAAAATGATTAAAGAGGGGATAGTGATATCTCAACAAAATACGGAGGTATCGATAAAAGCAGATACAGTTTGCATCCATGGGGATGGAGAACATGCGGTTGCATTTGCAAAACAGATTAAAGAAACTTTAGAGCGCAGCAATATTGCTATATCTTCATTAGTAGACTAGGGGGAGAGAGAGATGTCAAAAAAGAATATTATTGCTGTGAATAGTAACAAGAAAGTTACGAATAGCGTATTGCTTGGTGCTGCATTTTTAATGGCAACTTCATCCATTGGACCAGGTTTTTTAACACAAACAACCGTATTTACTCAACAATTAGCAGCTAGCTTTGGATTTGTAATTTTAATTTCATTAATACTAGATGTATTTGCACAACTTAATATTTGGAGAATCATTACTGTATCTGGTCTTCGTGGTCAAGAGATTGCAAATAAGGTATTGCCAGGGCTTGGTGTAGTTTTAGCAATTCTTATTGTGATGGGCGGACTAGCATTTAATATAGGTAACGTCGCAGGTGCTGGTCTAGGATTGAATGCAATGCTCGGAATTGATCCGATTACTGGTGCAATAATAAGTGCTGTATTTGCTATATTTATCTTCGTAGTTAAAGAAGCAGGTAAAGCAATGGATAAAGTTGCTCAAGTAGCTGGCTTTGTCATGATATTACTAATGCTTTATGTAGCGTTTATAACATCTCCTCCAGTAGGAGATGCGATAGTAAGAACATTTGCACCTTCTGAAATAAGTATTTTTGCGATAGTTACATTAGTCGGTGGTACAGTAGGCGGCTACATTACTTTTGCCGGTGGACATAGATTGCTGGATGCAGGAGTAAGTGGAATAGAATCGATACCAGATGTGACAAAAAGTTCGGTGACGGGAATTGCAGTTACAGGTATCATGAGAGTCGCTTTGTTCCTTGCAATTCTAGGAGTAGTATCTCAGGGGTTGGCAATAGACCCAGAGAATCCACCAGCTTCAGTATTTAAACTTGCTGCCGGTGAGATTGGGTATCGAATATTTGGTGTAATTATGTGGGCGGCAGCCATTACTTCAGTGGTAGGAGCAGCTTATACATCCGTTTCATTTATTCGTTCTTTCCACCCAAAAATCGAAAAATACCATAATTGGGTAATTATATTATTTATTATTGTATCTACTGTGACATTTGCTTTTATCGGAAGACCTGTAAACGTTCTTCTCCTTGTAGGAGCACTTAATGCACTAATTTTACCACTTGCCCTCGGCACTTTACTGATTGGAGCTTATAAAAAAGAAGTGGTTGGAGAGTATAAACATCCTCTTTGGATGACGATAGGTGGTGGATTAGTAACGATAATCATGGGTGTTTTAGGTATCATGACACTTATAGAACAAATTCCATTGCTTTTTTAACTAGTTAGGAGTGAATTAGTATAAATAACTATATATCCATGTCACCCAGTAACATACGTGAATTGATACGTTCTGGAGAAGTTACAGGTCCTACAGCTGGAATGTCTAAAGGCTATACACAAGCAAATCTAGCGATATTAAAGAAAGAATATGCTTATGATTTCTTGCTGTTCTGTCAGCGAAACCCTAAGTCATGTCCTTTGGTCGATGTAACTGATATAGGTTCTTTTGTGCCTAGGTCAATTGCTCAAAATGCTGACATACGCAAAGATATTCCAAAGTATCGGATTTATAAAGATGGCATCTATGTAGAGGAAGTTTTGGATATTACTGATTACTGGGAAGATGATATGGTAGCTTTCCTTATTGGATGTAGTTTTACGTTCGAAACTCCACTACTGGATGCTGGTATCCCGATTAGACATATTGAAGAAAACTGTAATGTACCAATGTATAAAACGAATATTGCGTGTGTGAAAGCAGGAGTTTTTGAAGGGCCGACAGTAGTAAGTATGAGACCAATGTCTTCTGCAGACGCAATTAGAGCTACACAAATTACTTCCAGATTTCCAGGGGTACATGGTGCGCCAATCCATATTGGAGATCCAAGAACAATTGGAATAACGGATTTATCGAAGCCTGATTTTGGAGATTCCGTTACGATAAAGGATGGAGAAGTGCCAGTTTTCTGGGCTTGTGGTGTTACACCTCAAGCAGTCGCTATGCAGTCTAAGCCTTCTATAATGATTACTCATGCACCCGGTTGCATGTTTATCAGTGATTTAAAAGACGAAAAACTGAGTGTATTTTAAGGCTTAGGTAATCCATTAAAACATGAAGATCGTGTAATTGCGATCTTCATGTTTTTTTATGATTTATGTTAAAAGCCATTTAAAGAATTGGCTTTTATATATTGTTGGCATTTCGGTTTTATATAATTTTATTAATAAAACAATATAAGATGAATAAATTGAAGTAGAGGGAAACTAAAGGAGATGTATGGTTGGAAAATAATTACTTGAAAAGTGCTGTCTTTGAACATCAGTTTTGGCTTCGCGTGCTAGGAGATCATTCTCGCTTTATTCATGATTCGCTCTATCCTTCTCAAAAGAAGGACATCGAGAAGGCGAATTATTTCATAAAACATTTCGATCAACTTTTTTCTCAAGTAAATGCTTTGAACGAAACAAATGGGATTTCTTTTGCTAATATTGTCGCAGAATATGTGGATCAATTAAAATCATTTAAATTGTCCATTATCAAAAGGCATTTACTAGGGGAGATGGGGATTCACCTTACGCCTACCTTTATAAGTCATATGGTAAACGAGTTAGAAGAATATCAACTGGTATTAAGCTATCTGGAAAAAGGGGAAGTACCACCTATTTATCATGAATTGCATCACCATCTAATTTGGCTACTGGATGCTTCTGGTCATGCTGGTGCAATTGATGCTCGAATGGATGACACAGAGAAAAGACTAAAAGAAAAAAGTGAAATCTTTGCCAAACATTTTGAACAGTTTTATTTGAAAGCGGTTGAATTGACTGGTTACCTACGCACAAACATCAACAAGTTCCCAGCATAAATAGATTTAATGATAATGTAGAGTTAGAAATAACTCTGTTTTTAGCTTTTCTAGATGAATTAGAAGAAATGGAACTAAATGCAGAGGTGCTTGGAACTTTTACTGTATCTATGGCTGATCATATGGCAAGAGAAGAAAAATATTATTTATCAAAAGTGGCCGAATCCACCAATGCTGATAAAAAATAATCGCATTTATGCAGGGCATTATGTTAGGTTTGAAAATAAAAGAATCGGGCGTGTAAAATGCCCGGTTCTTTATGGTTTTTAGAGGAAGATGTATGTTCGGTTACTGATATTGCCCAAGCAATGAGAAAAATTGTACAACGAAATCATGAAATACTTTTTCAGAAGGTGATAGATTCCTGGAAGCCGGACTAATGATTCCGACTGTTCTTCGAATATTAGGTAAATCAATAGGGATTTTCTTCGTGAATCTAGGTGTAGAGTCATAGAAAGTGCTTTCTGGCAACAGTGTTAGACCAATACCTGCGGCTACTAAACCTTTAATCGCATCCATATCCTCACCCTCTGAGGTAATTTTTGGTGTAAAACCAACAGAGTTGCATGCTTCGACCACTAGTTTTTGCATAATATAGCCCTCAGGGAAAAGAACAAAATCCTCGTTGCGAAGATCAATAAGAGGAATCTTACTTCTTTTCGCAAAGGGATGGTTGGCATTTAAAAGAACGGAAAAATTCTCGGTAAAAAGAATCGTGTTATTTAAATTACTATCTTTGGGAGGAAGTGGGCCTAAAAACGCCAAGTTGAGCTCACGCTGTTTAACCGCTTCTATTAAATAATTGTAGGATCCCTGTCGCAAGTGAAAAGCAACGTTTGGATGCTCCTTTTTAAATGCAGAAATTACTGTCGGCAACAAGTGGCCTGCTAAGCTTGTTGGGAAGCCAATTTTAATAGTTCCTATTTCAGGGTTTAAATATTCATCAATTTGTTTCTTGGCAAAATCGATGGCTTTAATAGCAGAGACACTGTGGTCTAAGAAAATCTTACCTATTGGTGTTAGCTTTACATTTCTACCGATCCGTTCAAATAATTGAACTCCGAGTTCATCCTCTAAATTCGCTATCTGTCTACTAACTGCGGACTGAGCAACATGTAAATGGACTGCAGCCTCCGAAATATGCTCTCTTTCTGCTACTTCTATAAAGTATCTCAATTGGCGTAGTTCCATCGAATTCTCCTTATCTATCTCAATATTAGATGGTTTATATCCAAATTATATATTGTTTATATTATTTTGAAAACATACAATATTCTTAAGACACTTTTTTAGGTTAAAGGGAGGTATAAACATGACATTTCACCAACTACCACAAGCACAAGGTATGTATGACCCGTCTTTTGAACATGACGCATGTGGGATAGGTTTGTACGCACATATAAAAGGTAATGCAACACACGATATCGTAAAAAAAGGACTTGAGATGTTATGTCGCTTAGAGCACCGCGCTGGCAGAGGTGGCGATGGTAAAACGGGGGATGGAGCAGGCTTAATGGTTCAAATACCTGACATATTCTTTCGTGTTGTATGTAATGAATGGGATTTACCTGAAAAAGGTAAATACGGAGTCGGAATGTTATTTTTCACAAACGATTCCAACGAACGCGAACTAATCGAACAAAAAATAAATGATTTGATAGCTGCCGAAGGGCAAGTTCTGATTGGCTGGAGAACAGTACCAATCGATACAAGCATGTTAAGCGATAAAGCAAGGGAAACAGTACCTTTCGTTCGCCAGGTTTTTATTCAGGCAAATAATGAAATGGAATCATTAGCTTTTGAACGCAAACTATATATTATCCGCAAGCAAGCGGAACATTGGGCTGGTCATCAAAGCCTTAAATTCTATTGTGCAAGCCTTTCTAGTCAAACAATTGTTTACAAAGGATTGCTAACTCCAGAAGAGGTAGATTTGTTTTATGTAGATTTACAGGATGAACTATTCACTTCTGCATTTTCACTTGTACATTCCCGTTATAGTACAAATACATTTCCGAGTTGGGAGCGAGCACATCCCAATCGCTATATAGTTCACAATGGGGAGATCAACACATTGCGAGGCAATATCAATTGGATGAAGGCTCGAGAAAAACAATTTGTTTCCAAAGCCTTTGGTGAGGACTTAACCAAGTTACTACCAGTTATCGATACAAATGGTAGTGACTCTTCTATGCTAGACAATGCATTTGAGTTATTTGTTTTAGCAGGTAGAACTCCTGCCCATACAGCTATGATGCTTATTCCTGAACCTTGGACTGAGAATCCTCATATCACAGAAGAAAAGAAAGCTTTCTATGCATATCATAGCAGTTTAATGGAACCATGGGATGGACCAACAGCAATTTCTTTTACAAACGGCAAACAGATAGGTGCTATTTTAGACCGCAATGGATTACGCCCAGCGCGTTATTTGGTTACGAAAGATGATTATATTGTGTTTTCCTCTGAAGTTGGGGTTGTAGATATTGAAGAAGAAAATATTTTATATAAAGAGCGTCTAAGTCCTGGCAGAATGCTATTAGTAGATTTGGAAAAAGGCAGAATTATTTCGGATGAAGAGATTAAATCAGAAATGGCTCAAGCGCAGCCTTATCAGCAATGGTTAACAGATAATATGTATAAACTACCAGCGATCGAAGAAAAAGTAGAGCAACCAGAGGATTTGTTATTCCGTCAGAAAGTATTTGGCTATACGTATGAAGATGTGCATAAATATATGATTCCGATAGCGTTAGACGGGAAGGACCCAATTGGATCGATGGGGAACGACACTCCTTTAGCGGTATTATCTGATCGTCCCCAGTCTTTATTCAACTACTTTAAACAGCTATTCGCGCAGGTTACTAATCCTCCGATTGATTCGATTAGGGAGCATATTGTAACTTCAACGATGACACTGCTTGGAGCGGAAGGTGACCTACTACATCCGAATGCGTCAAATGCAAAACGGATTTTCTTAGAAACACCTATTTTAACAAATAGCCAACTAGCACATATTAAAAAGAATAGTATAAAATCATTTACTGCTGCTTCACTCCATCTGAATATGTCTGAAGACTTAGAAATTGACTTGGACCTTCTATCCAAAAAAGTGGATGAATTGATCGACCAAGGAATCTCACTCTTCATACTTTCAGATAGAGGTATTTCGGTACAACAGCAGACCATTCCAGTTTTGTTAGCAGCAAGTCATGTGCACCAGCATTTACTGCGAACTGGTAATCGGACAAAGGTGAGTATTATTGTTGAATCGGGTGAGGTACGTGAGGTACATCAGTTTGCTGCACTTATCGGCTTTGGGGTAGATGCTATTAATCCCTATTTAGCTTACGCAACGATTGCCGAGGCAATACAGGATGGGCACATAACGAGTAGTTATCCAGATGCAGTTGCTAAATATAGTAAAGGAATAGCAGATGGAGTAGTAAAAGTAATGTCGAAAATGGGCATTTCCACTGTACAAAGTTATCGTGGTGCACAAATTTTTGAAGCAGTTGGAATTAGTAAAGACGTAATTGAACGATATTTTACTGGAACGGTTTCACAACTTGGTGGAATTGACCTAGCAACAATTGCGAATGAAGCTAACAAAAGACATGAACAAGCAATTCTTTCGACTAGTGATTCTTTAGAATCTGGTAGTGATTTTCAATGGAGAAATACGGGAGAACATCATGCCTTCAATCCAAAAACAATTCATACACTACAATGGGCAACTAGAAGAGGGGATTATGGTTTATATAGACAATATGCGCAAATGGCCAATGAGGAGCGTATCGGGTTCTTAAGAAATCTACTGACCTTTGATAAAGCAATTAAAAAAATTCCTCTAGAGGAAGTAGAATCTGTCGAATCAATAGTTAAACGTTTTAAAACGGGCGCTATGTCATATGGTTCCTTAAGCCAAGAAGCACACGAAACACTAGCTATTGCGATGAATCGAATAGGTGGTAAAAGTAATAGCGGAGAAGGCGGTGAACACCCTAGTCGTTATGAACTGGATGCAAACGGCGATAATCGTCGCAGTGCTATTAAGCAAATTGCATCTGGTCGATTTGGTGTTAAGAGTCATTATCTCGTTCAAGCAAATGAATTGCAGATTAAAATGGCGCAAGGGGCAAAACCAGGAGAAGGTGGGCAATTACCTGGTAACAAAGTATATCCTTGGGTTGCAGATGTTCGTGGTTCAACTACAGGAGTAGGGCTCATCTCTCCACCACCACATCATGATATTTACTCAATTGAAGATATGTCTCAATTAATACATGATTTAAAAAATGCAAATAGAGCAGCTAGGATCAGTGTTAAACTTGTTGCAAAATCAGGTGTAGGAACAATTGCTGCTGGGGTAGCAAAAGGGGCGGCAGATGTAATTGTAATTAGTGGATACGATGGTGGGACTGGTGCATCACCTAAAACGAGCATTAAACATACCGGTCTTCCGTGGGAATTAGGCCTTGCAGAAGCACATCAAACGTTAATGCTAAATGGTTTGCGCGATCGAGTTGTGTTAGAAACTGATGGCAAGTTAATGACAGGTAAAGACGTTGTAATGGCAGCTTTGCTTGGCGCAGAAGAATATGGTTTTGCAACAGCACCACTTATTGTAATGGGTTGTATCATGATGCGAGCATGTCATTTAGATACATGTCCAGTTGGAATTGCGACACAAAATCCAGAGTTGCGTGATAAATTTACTGGAACGGCAGATTATGTAGTTAACTTTATGAAGTTTGTAGCAGAAGAAGTTCGAGAATACATGGCATTATTAGGATTCAGAACAATGGAAGAAATGGTCGGTAGAACCGATGTATTGCAAGTTAGTGAACGTGCTAAATCCCATTGGAAAGCAAAACAGCTAAATCTAGAGGCTCTTTTATATCAACCAGAAGGTCCGAGAACTTGGAATACATTACAGGATCATAAAATTGATGAATCATTTGATATGCGTGTATTGTTACCAAAACTGGAAAAGGTAATAGAAAGTCAGTCAAAAGCAGAATTGTATTTCCCTATAACTAACAGAGAACGTGTAGTAGGTACCATAATTGGAAGTGAAATCTCTAAAAAATATGGAGCGCGAGGGTTAGTGGATGATTCCATTGTTTTAAGATTTACAGGAGCAGCTGGCCAAAGTTTTGGGGCATTTATACCAAAAGGAATGTCGATGTATATAACCGGCGATGTAAATGACTATTTTGGGAAAGGCTTATCTGGCGGAAAACTAATCGTAACAGCACCGATTCAAGGAAAAGCAGAACAAAATGTTATTGCTGGAAATGTTGCGCTTTACGGGGCAACGAGTGGAACTGCTTTTATCAATGGCCGTGCTGGGGAGCGCTTTGCAGTACGAAATAGTGGTGTCGACGTTGTCGTTGAAGGTATTGGCGATCATGGCTGTGAATACATGACAGGTGGTCGAGCGGTTATATTAGGAGATGTAGGAAAGAATTTTGGAGCAGGAATGTCGGGTGGAATTGCGTATGTTCTTGTGGATGATGTGAGTGGCTTTAAAGAAAAGTGTAATCCAGAGATGATTGGGTTTGAACAAATTCAAACTGCAGATGAGCTACATGCTGTACGCCAATTAATCATGGATCATTATTATTATACGAAAAGCACAAAAGCTATGAATCTCTTAGACAATTGGGATGAAGCATCTAGTCGATTTGTGAAAGTTGTACCAAATGATTATAAAAAAATGGTGGATAAAATTCAATCGTTCAAAGTTCAAGGCTTAACAGACGATGCTGCTGCAATGCAAGCATTTTTGGAAACTTCGAGTGTGGAAAAAAAGGAAAAGAAAGTACTTGCGAAAAAATAAGGAGAGGGGAGATACTTATGGGAAAACCTACAGGGTTTATGGAATATGAGCGTGAAAAAGGTAAAGAGGTGGCCCCTCTCAAACGTATAAATAATTGGAAGGAATATTCTTCTAAACTATCGGATGTGTCCTTACAAAAACAAGGGGCAAGATGTATGGACTGTGGAACTCCATTTTGTCATATGGGTATTGAGGTTAGGGGGGCAACTTCCGGTTGTCCTATAAATAACCTTATTCCAGAGTGGAATGATTTAGTATATAAAGGGAAATGGGAAGAAGCATTAGAAAGATTGCTGATGACTAATAATTTCCCGGAGTTTACTGGGAGAGTTTGTCCGGCACCATGCGAAGGGTCATGTACTTTAGCTATTTCGGATCCAGCAGTTTCCATCAAGAATATTGAGCGTACTATTATTGATAAAGGATTTGAAAATGGGTGGATCGTACCAAGAATCCCATTAACGAGAACTGGAAAGAAAATAGCTATTATCGGCTCAGGGCCTGCTGGTCTTGCCAGTGCAGATGACCTCAATCAGGCGGGACATTCCGTTACCATTTTCGAGAGAGCTGATCGAGCGGGAGGTCTTCTTATGTATGGAATTCCGAATATGAAGCTGGAAAAAGATATAGTGGAGCGTCGAATTCAGTTACTCCAGCAAGAAGGTATAGATTTTGTCCTAAACACGGAGGTAGGTAAAGATATTTCCGCAGACCAGCTAAAAGCACAGTTCGATGCCGTAATCTTATGTATAGGAGCGCAAAAACAACGTGTGCTTCATATGGAGGGCAGTGACTCTAAAGGGATACATCTTGCGATGGAATATCTAACGACGACTACAAAGAGTCTATTGGATTCAGATTTTAAGGATAATCAGTTCATCAAAACGAAAGGGAAAGATGTAATCGTAATTGGTGGTGGAGATACGGGAGCAGACTGTGTGGCGACAGCCCTACGACAAAAATGTCGAAGTGTAGTTCAATTTGGGAAGCACCCTCAATTGCCATTAACACGAGCAGATGATAATCAATGGCCGACGGACCCGTCTATTTTTAAACTGGAATATGCTTATGAAGAGGCAGATGCTAAGTTTGGAAAAGATCCAAGAGAGTATTTAATTCAAACGAAGAAAATCGTTGCAGATACGAATGGTCATTTAAAAGAACTGCATACGATTCGAATGGAGAAAGTTCTTGGAGAAGACGGCTTCTACTTTTTTAAAGAAGTGCCAGGTACAGAAAAGATATGGCCTGCTCAGTTTGTATTTGTTGCTATTGGCTTCGAAGGAGCAGAAACTACTTTGGCGGACCAATTTGGGGTACAAATGACCAATAAAAAGATTGCTGCATCTTCTAAAGATTATCAAACAAATGTAGAGGGAATCTTTACAGCTGGCGATGCTAGAAGAGGTCAAAGTTTAATTGTTTGGGCTATCAAAGAAGGTCAAGAAGTAGCTAAACGAGTAAATGAATATGTTAGTAAAAAACCGGTCATTGTCTCATGATCGGTTTTTACCGTGCTAGTGAACTAAAGTTTTTGTTCCGTTTTTGGTCATAAGATGTCATAATAGTTACATAACGAATATGGAGGCAATAACATGATTGGTATTATAGATTATGGTGCAGGGAATTTACATAGTGTGTTAAAAGCGATCAAGCAGCTTGGCTATGAAACAAAACTTATTACAAAAGCTAGTGATCATACCGATGAAATTACCAAGCTTATCCTGCCTGGCGTTGGAAATGCAAAAGTGGCGATGGATGTGTTGGATCGGAGCGGTTTAAGTGATTATTTAAAAGGAAGAGTTTCAGATGGTATTCCATTACTTGGTATCTGTCTTGGGATGCAGCTTTTATTAGAAAAGAGCGAGGAAGGAAATATGGATTGCCTCGGATTTCTAAAAGGCAGTGTACCTGAATTTACCGATGAATCGGAGAAAATTCCCCATATGGGTTGGAACCAAGTGACAGATGTACAAAATCATTTTCTTTTTGAAGATATTCCAGATGAAACAGACTTTTACTTTGTGCATTCTTATTTTGCTATGCCGGAAAATCGGGAAGATATTTTAGGAGAGACAAATTATGGTATAAATTTCGCTTCCGTTATTGGTAATTCACAAGTAATGGGCGTACAATTTCATCCAGAAAAAAGTGGTAAATACGGCATCCAACTTTTAGATAACTACTGTAAGCAAGGAGATAAATAAGATGTTAAGAAAACGAATTGTACCAGCCATCGATGTACTAAATGATCAAGCAGTGAAGTATATTCAATTTAGAAATCCTACTATTATTGGTGATCCTGCCGAACTTGGTAAAAAGTATACGGAAGATGGTGCGGATGAATTAATCTATCTTGATACGACCGCTTCTTTAAAAAACCAAGATGTAAAATTGGAATGGATCCAACGGGTGGCCGAACAAGTAAATATTCCATTTTCCGTTATCGGAGGGGTGCGCACAGTAGATGACTTTAAAAATTTACTGCGGGCTGGGGCAGACAAAGTTGGAGTCAACTCGGCGGCAGTAATGCGCCCAGAGTTACTGAAGGAAGCAGCAGATATTTATGGTAAACAATGCGTCGTATTAGGCTTAGATGCCATGCCAATCTATAATGATGACCAAGAAATTATTAGATGGGAAGTTTATACACATTCTGGTCATGAGAAAACAGGAATGGATGTTGTGGAGTGGGCGCAGCAAGCAGCTGACTTAGGTGCTGGAGAAATTATTTGCACAAGTATCCATAAGGACGGCATGAAAAACGGTTATGATGTAGCGCTGATCAAGTTATTATCGGAAAAAGTTAATATTCCTATTATCGCTTCAGGTGGGGCAGGGAAGATCGAACATATCGAAGAAGTCTTCTCTGACGGTAAAGCTGATGCGGCTTTAGTAGCATCCATGATTCACTACGGAGACTACACAATTGGAGAAATAAAATCTTACTTATATTCAAAGAATGTGAATGTCCGACTTACTTAATAATACGACCTAGTCTCGGTATGGAGACTAGGTCGTTTTTGGTAGAAGGGACAATCGGTCGAATAGCCTGCCGAAATGTCGTCCAACAATTTATTAAATTTCCTAATGCACTCAGTCCATTACTTCCCAACCGCGTGCATTTGCTAGGCTTCTGAGCTTTTCCTCTGGTCTAACAGCAACTGGATTTCCTACAAGCTCTAATACAGGCATGTCTGAAAAGCTATCTCCATATGCATAACTATTTTCCCAATCTATTTGATGACCATCCAAAGCTTCATAAACCTTCAACGTTTTTTGCTGTCCGTTTACATGGTTGATTGCATTCTTTGTGTAAACTTTGTCGTCCTTATAAAATATATCGGTTCCAATAATCTGATTGAACACGAGACCATCCGTCACACTTTCTAAAAACTGCGTATACGCACCAGATACTAGTAATATATGAATATTCTCTTCCTGGTGACGTTTGAGTCTTTCTAATACTTTTGCGTTGAAATCTTGCTGCATAGTAGCTTTAATTTCACTAAAATAGATATCCATTTCTTGTTTTGTCAGTCCATTAAATGCCTCTAAATATAATTGCATGGAACGCTTTTTCATTTTGTTGTCCGGATATAACTTTAACTTATTTGCTATGTACGGTGGAACAATAGCGCGATAAAAACGTTTGTATGAGGAATGATAAGTAGGGTGTTCTTTTAAATGTTTCATTAGTAGTGTGAATGTTTCTTCCGCATAGATAGTACCATCAAAATCAAAAATAGCTACTCGCATAAATTTCACCCTTTTCTCCATTAATAATTCATAAAATTATTATACATGAACAAACAAAAAATCGCCCCAATCTCATGGGGCGAAATTTGTTATTTAGCTCATCATATTTCCTTGTGCAGGGGCATATGAATTCGTCAGAGCTTGCATACTTTGTTGATCCAACTGAGGTACTTGGTAATAATGGTGCTTGTTTTGATAAATAGAGAGCTCATAAGCCATTTCAATACAATTTGGAATGGAATCTGCAAGTACTCGGCGAACAACAGGATTAGTTGTTTCAAGTGCAGCGGTAGTTTTAATAGTTGCGGAAGCTTTAGCGGCACCAAGAAGGTATCCAGAAATCAGTTCGTCTGAAAGTTCATTGGCAGATTGAATTGGCTTTTTAGGTTGGGAAGGTTTTATCCCATATATGAAGTCATTTCCAGTCTGCATTTTATAGCTAGTAGTTGGATGGGAAGGATCTGCACCTGTTTTAAAGCATTCAACGGTAATATTATATTCGTCTAATGCAAATGCATATTGACGGTCTAAAATACTTAGCAGTTCCTGGTCTTTTACATGGGGACGTAGAAGTACTTTTAAATTTAATCCGGAAATAACAGTCCCTAAAACTTCATGGACGTCAAATACCTCATGACCACCATGATTCATATTTTGTGAGATATTACCAGTTTGCATATTTTGATGCGTTTGACCTTGACCTTGTCCAAATGGATTTTGTGTCATTCCAATTTTCCTCCTTGTAGAAACTTTTGATGGAACATCCTTTGTAGTTTGAGTAAAAAGTCATCAAATATGCAAGCTATAAAAAAATAAAAACAATCCCAATATCATTCTATTGGGATTGCGGATCAAAACTTATTTAATATTCGTCATTAATTTAAAGATTAATGAGTATAATAATTGATAAACTTCTTCCATAGTAAAGGAACCATCGAATCCTTTTATATAATTTATCGGTAAATTAATTTCCCATAAACCTTCGTTACCTGCGAACATTATACTATATTGCATCTTCTCTGAATTGTAATGCTCATCTAAAAATGCTCTGATTTCTGCTGTATATTTTTTTTGGATAAATAAACCAAACATTGCTGTGTAAACTTCAAACACTTCATCATATTCAACTGCAATCGCATCTACGCTTACAACATCCAACATATTAGCTTCTAAATAAACATATTCTTGCATATTGTCTTTAAGATAGGAAGCAGGTGTTTGTAAAAATGAGGTGGGCTCTTTAGCTATTAACTCATCTGTTTCTTTATTGTACCTTTCGATAATTGCATGGTTAAATAAGTCTTGTGGAAGAATATTTAATCCTTCAGGAAGTAAAAGGTTTTTTTCTGCAAAATCTTTTTCCTCCATTGTTAATGTTATTTCATTGTTTGTAGCTTCTTCGATCTTTTTAGTTAGTTTGTTTGTAATCATAGAAATTGGTTCCTTCCTTCTTCTGCTATTTCTTCTGCTATTAATTGAAGATCATATGCATCTATGGTAATTACTCGGTAATCATTTTTTTCCGCATATTGCTCTGCTAATTTTTTGATGAACTTTGGAGAGCCCTCATTTTCTTCGTCGTAAATTATTAACATTCCATCGGTATTACGAACAACGAATTTATTTCGCTCTATAAACTGCCAGGGAGCTTCATACGGTTTTTTTGTGACACTTGTCTGATAATCAGCTTGCCTTAATAGGCTCTCATACTTTTCTTTCTTTTGTTCATTCCAATTTTTTTCCTGTTCTAAAAATGGGGTAATTATGGCAAACTTTAACTGCGGATACTCATCTTTAAGCACTAGGATTAACTCGGCAGTCCAAGTTTCTATACCTTGTTGACCACCTAATATTACCCACTCTAAACCTTCCTCCAACAAAACACGAAGTTGTGTTTCTATTGCTTTTTTTATGATAGGAATCCCATCATGAGTATCATTAAATATTCCCAATTCATGTGCTTTATAACCTGTTACTAATATTCTCTTAATCATTATCACCCAACTTATCTAAACGTCTTAGTCCATCATAGCATGTTCTCGTAACCATATAAAACCTTATGTCATACACTAGTAAGATTGTTAGGAAAGGATGGATAGACCATGAACGACAAGCCACAGGGAACGGTCGAATTTGTAAGTCAATTTGAAGGTTATGTTTACCAGGCAGCTAAAGGATTAAAGGACAAAATGATTGCTATTCAAACAACTAGAAGTACCATGCAAGGTATACTTAAAGGTATTGCACCTGATCATCTAGTATTAGATGTAAGTGGAACTCCATTTTACATTAGAATACAGCAAATAGTGTGGATTTCACCTACTAAATAAAAAAAGAGGAGCATGTTATTTGTTTCAACGAGTGGATAAGTTATTAATTGATCTACCTAGAGTTGAATATGGCGATGCAAATGCTGCATCGGCAGTTCAAGAGTTACTCGGCGGGAAATTTGGGGAAATGTCGACGTTAAATAACTATATGTATCAATCCTTTAATTTCCGTGGTAGAAAGAAATTAAAACCATTTTATGATTTAGTAGCAAGTATTACTGCCGAAGAGTTTGGTCATGTGGAACTTGTATCAAATACAATTAACTTGTTAAATAAAAATTCTTCTTTTACTGGTGATCCAAACAGTTCCCCTCTTCAAGATGCTATCGATAAACGAAATACGTATGCTTTTATAGCAAATGCTCAAACTTCATTGGCAGGAGATTCTATGGGGAATCCTTGGAGAGGTGATTATGTATTTTCTAGTGGCAACTTAGTGTTAGATTTACTGCATAACTTCTTTTTAGAATGTGGTGCTAGAACACACAAAATGCGCGTGTATGAAATGACGGATCATCCTACGGCTCGAGAAATGATCGGCTATTTACTTGTGCGCGGAGGAACGCATGTTTTGGCATATGCAAAAGCGATTGAAATAGCAACAGGGGTAGATGTGACGAAAATGCTTCCGATTCCTAACCTCGACAACCGTGTTTTTGATACTGCAAGAAAGTATGAAGAGCAAGGGTATGGAAATGTATTATTTACGTGGAATAATGTAGGGGATTACAAGGATATAAATCAGATTTGGAAAGGTAACAATCCTATGAGTGGTGAGAAGCTAATTGTGAAAGAAGGAAGTCCAAAAGGATATGATATTCCTGATTTAAGATCACTCCCGGAAGAATTTGCACCTGGAATAGGACCGGATGAATATGAAGCTATTGCTAAAAGACTAATGGCTAATATGTAAATCTACCACTAAAAAGACCAATTGCTCCGTGCAATTGGTCTTTTTAATGGGATAGGCCCAACGTTAGTTATTGATAACCTTGGAGGATAGCAATGACTGTGTTTCCTGTTCGTTGTATCCAAGTTCCGTGAGTATTTCTTTGTTATGCTGTCCAAGGAGGGGAGCGGGAGTTCTAAATTGACCTGGTGTTTCGGAAAACTTAGCTGGAAACCCTAGTGTTTTCATTGAACCTGCTACAGGATGTTCGTAATCTACTATCATTTCTCTCGATAGAATATGTTCATCATTTAAAGCTTGATCGTAAGAATAGATGGGTCCAGAAGGTACGCCCGATGTATCTAGCAAGTCTAGCCAGTAGGAGGAGGGGTGTTTGCATAGAACCTTCTCAATCTCCATCTCGAGTTGGCTAGCGTTAGTTGCTCGAATACTATTTGTTAAAAAACGTTCATCTGTAAGCCATTGTGGTTTATGGACTACTTGTAAACAAAACTTTTCCCAGAGTTTCTGATTGCCTGCACCAATAAGGATAAAACCATCCTGTGTTTTAAATCCTTGATAGGGAGCAGAAACACGATGTGCTGTTCCATTTCTTTGAGGCACTTCACCTTTGCCAAAATATGCTGCGGCTTCCCACACAGTCCATGCAAGACCAGAATCTACAAGGGAGACATCAATATATTGACCAGTCCCTTTTTTAAGTCGATAAATATAGGCAGACAAAATAGATTGAATGGCCGTTTGAGCAGCAGCTATATCATGAATAGCGATTCCAACTTTGACAGGTTTCCCATTTTTTTCTCCGGTCATGTCAATCAGACCAGAAAGACCTTGCGCCATAATATCATAGCCGCCTTTGTCTTTATACGGGCCTGTTTGACCATAACCAGATATAGAACAATAAATCAAAGCGGGATTTAAAGCTTTCAGCGTGTCATAATCAATGCCGAGTTTTTTCGTAACTCCCGGTCGATAATTTTCTATAAAAACATCCGCTTCTTTAATAAGTTTATATAATACCTCAAGACCTTTGTCTGTTTTTAAATTAAGGCATATTCCGCGTTTGTTCCGATTGACCATCATATACATATAGCTTTCTTCATTTATGTAAGGACCCATACTTCGAGTGTCGTCCCCATTTGGGAATTTTTCCACTTTTATAACTTCTGCACCCATATCAGCTAAAACCATGGTGCAATAGGGTCCAGCGAGAACTTGAGATAGATCAACTACTTTCATTCCTTTTAATGCTTGTTCCATCACCAATCTACCACCTTATAAAATCCTTAATCCTTAAATAACTGTAGGTTTTGTACTTCTTCTAGATTCCGCGCACCACTCAAGGAGATAGAAACTCTAGTTTCTTGTAGGAAGTTTTCTAACACGCGTTCCACGCCTTCCTGACCGCCACTGGCTAATCCCCATATTACTGGACGACCTATGCAAACTGCGGTTGCTCCAAGTGCTAAAGCTTTTACTGCATCAGAACCTCTTCTAATTCCACTATCAAACAAAATAGGGATTCGTCCATTCACTGCTTGAACTACTGCTGGAAGGGCATCGATACTCGCAATAACACCATCTAACTGGCGCCCCCCATGATTAGAAACGATAATTCCATCTATTCCTTTTTCCACGGCAAGTTTAGCATCTTCCGGATGAAGTATTCCTTTTATTAGAATTGGTAGTGTTGTATGTTCACGTAACTCCGAGATATTCGTCCAGTTTAAAGTAGGATGGTATATATTTTCAATAATTTTATGGACGATAGTTTCTTGAGAATGATCGCTCAGTGCGGACATGAATACTGGATCAGACACATAATTACCTTGTCCGAAACCGCGTTTTAACGGAGAGTACTGATTGCGAATATCTTCCTCACGCCATCCAAGCATCGTCGTATCAACTGTAAGTACAATTGCTTTATAACCTGCAGCTTCTGCTCTTCTTACCATACTAAAGGAAACTTCCTTCTGTTGAGAGGACCAATATAATTGGAACCATTTTGAACTTCCCTTTGTTTCAGCGGCAATTTCTTCAATAGAATAGCTAGACACGGTACTTTGAATATACGGGAATCCAAATTTTGCCGCAGCTTTAGAAACCGCCAATTCGCCGTCTTCATGGGCTATTTTATTGACTCCAACAGGAGCTATAAAGAGGGGGTGGGGATATGTATGTCCAAGAATCGTTACTTCTGTATTTAAAGTAGACACATCCGTTAAAAAGCGGGGGATGATTGAATACTTATAAAAGGAATCTGTATTTTTCCTGTAGGTTTCTTCTCCACCAGCAGAAGAACGAATATAACCAAACGGACCGGGTTCTAATGCTTGTTTTGCAGCAGCTTCCAATTCGGTAAAATTTATTGGGTAATGCTTACTTGCTTCGATACTTTTTAATAATAAATCATTCGTAGACATATCAAAGTTCACCTCTTATGAAAAATTTGGTTTTCTTTTTTCTAAAAACGCTTCAATGCCTTCTTTATAGTCATCGGAGCTGAAAGATTCTAAAATTAGCTTTTCAATTTCTTCTGTTTCTTCGTTGTCGCCATCAATAATTGCTTGAATTACTTGTTTAATCCCGTTGTTGGCAACAGAAGACTTACGAATAATTTGACGAGCGAATTCAAGACACTTTTCCTCAATTTCTCCCAATGGATAAATATAATCGACTAAGCCAATTTCTTTTCCTTCTTCGGCTGTGATTAGCTTAGCGGTATACAATAATTCCTTTGCTTTCGTAGGACCGATAAGATTTACCAAGCGCTTCGTACTAACGAGATTATAAATAATGCCAATGTTTGCAGCGGTTATCCCAAGCTTGCTACCAGAAGAGGCGAATCGGAAGTCACAGGAATTTGCAAGTTCTAATCCCCCGCCTATAGCTAATGTTTTAATAAGGGCAATAGTAGGTTTAGGGAAACGATATAATTTCTCAATAGATTCAAGAGTTGCATCATTATAATCTTTTGCTTTTTGAGCAGAGAAACGATTTTCTAGAAACTCTGTTATATCTGCACCAGAAGAGAATGCAGTTTCATCTACTCCTTTAAGGATTAATAATTTAACTTTTGAATCCTTCTCCAGTTCAGTCAATAATTCACCTAACTGTTTAAACATAGCCAGTGAGAATGAATTCTTCTTGTCTGATCTGTTAAAAACAACTGTTGCGATAGATTCACTGCGCTCAACATATAATAGATTTGTCATTCGTAACCCTCCTACTAGTCTTTTTTAATATTCGCTGCAATACGGTTTCCGATAGATTGAATACTTTGGACAAGGATGATTAAAATGACTACTGTTGCATACATAACATCTACTTCATAGCGCAAATGTCCGAAACGATATGCCAAGTCGCCTAAACCACCTGCTCCGACCATTCCAGCCATTGCAGTAGCTCCAATCAAACTTACCGTTGAAATGGTTAACCCTAAAACGATAGAAGGGCGAGCTTCACGAAGTAAGACATTCCAAATGATGGCACCTGTACTAATCCCCATTGCTGTATATGCCTCAATAACACCGTTCTCCACTTCAAGTAGGGCAGATTCCATTAGTCTAGCAATATATGGTGCTGTATAAATGACTAATGGCACGATAACTCCTTGCACACCAATAGTTGTTCCAACGATGAGTTTTGTAAATGGCAAGATGAAGAATAGTAAAATAATGAACGGGATAGAACGTACAATATTTATGATTAAATTAGTTAATTGATAAATAAACTTATTTGCCAATGCCTGACCAGGTCTAGTTAAAACGATTAAAATACCTAATGGAATCCCGATTAGTACAGAGAAGAAAAGGGAAATACTAACCATTTGAAATGTTTCTACAACAGATTCACCAATAATCGGTAGCCATTGCTCTACAAATTGATCTGTTCTACTCATGAGAATGTCCCTCCAATTCTTCCGTTGCTACACCTTGTGCTTCTAGATAGTTAATAGCGTTTTTCACTTGTTCTTTGTCGCCAATTAAGTGAACGACTATATTTCCGACAATGCCATTCTTCAATTCGATAATATTAGCAGTTAAAATGTTTGGCTGAACATTAAATTTTTGACTAACTTCTGCCAATAACGGTTTTCCAGTACTTTCCCCTACAAATGTTAAACGAGTGACTGCGCCAGTAACATTCAACTGAGCAATCAATGAATTGGATAAATTCCGTTGGCTAATTGTATTTAAAAACTTTTTGGTAGTAGGGTGGGTAGGCTTCGTAAATAGATTGATAGCTGTATCCTGTTCCACGATAACTCCATTTTCCATGACATATACATGATCGCAAATTTTTTGAATGACATTCATTTCATGCGTGATTAAGAGTATAGTAATTCCTAATTCACGATTGATCTTTAGTAGCAAATCTAAGATGGAATCAGTTGTTTCTGGATCCAGTGCACTGGTTGCTTCATCACTAAGCAATACTTCAGGTTCCTGAGCAAGTGCGCGAGCGATAGCAACACGTTGCTTTTGTCCGCCTGATAACTGGTTAGGATAATTTGTATGCTTGTCAGTTAAACCAACTATGTCTAAATATTGCTCCACCCGTTTTTTTACCTCGTCTTTGTTATAGCCGAGTAGCTTTAGTGGAATGGCGATATTATCATAAACCGTTGCTGTTTTAAGTAGGTTAAATCCTTGAAATATCATGCCAACTTTATTGCGAGTTTTACGCAATTTAGGGAGGGGTAAGGAAGTAAGTTCGACGCCGTTTATGAAAACTTTACCTTCTGTAGGTTTTTCCAGTAAATTTACACAACGAATTAGTGTGCTTTTTCCAGCACCACTATATCCTATAACACCGTGGATTTCTCCTTGATTTACCCGTATATTGACTTGTTTTACTGCATTTACAGTTCCACTTTTACTATTAAACTCTTTCGAGACATTTTCTAATACAATCATTTCACGATCTTCCTTTCTTTTTAAAGAAAACGCTACCGAAGTCGGTAACGTTTATGACTCCATTATTCGTCCCAGCTAGGTAAAACTGAACCTTTAAACTCTTCTTCGATGAATTTTTTAACTTCTTCCGATTGATATGCTTTGATAAACTTTTGGATTGTCGGATCATCTTTGTTTTCTGCACGGACTACAATATAGTTCACGTAAGGAGAATTGGAAGATTCTAGTAATATGGAATCCTCTTTTGGACTAATACCTGCATCAAGTGCAAAGTTTGTATTGATGGCAGCTGCATCTACTTCACTCAGTTGTTTCGGGATTTGAGCAGCTTCTAGTTCAATAAATTCTAGGTTTTTTGGGTTTTCTTCAATGTCATAAATACTTGCTGATTCTCTTTTATCTTTTTTAATTTTGATAAAGCCATTTTCTTCTAAAATATATAATGCACGAGCGCCATTTGTTGGATCGTTTGGTATACCAAAAGTTGCTCCATCTGGCAGGTCATCTATAGAATCATATTTGTCTGAATAGACACCCATTGGATTTAATATCGTTTTTCCTACAGGAACTAAATCTGTGCCATGGTCTTCGTTAAACGTATCTAGGAATGGCTCATGCTGATAGCTATTTGCATCTAAATCCTCTTCCGATAAGGCTGTATTAGGTAAAATATAGTCAGAGAAAACTCTAAGCTCAACTTCTAATCCGTCCTTAGCAGCCACTTTAGCAGCCACTTCTACAATTTGTTCATGTGGCCCAGCAGTTACTCCCACTACTATTTTGTCCTCATTAATCGCTTTAGTTTCTGAAGTTGCATCATCTCCACAAGCTACAAGCGCTCCTGATAAAAGTACCGTTGACAATAAAAATCCAAATTTCTTCATTTTCCATTCCTCCAAATAATTATTCAGAACGTTGTATAAATATAAAAGCCCCTCTTTCAAAAGAAAGAGAGGCGCATACATACGTTAGTCCTCTCTTATCTATCAAAACAAAATTGTTTTGCTGGATTTAGCACCTTTCCACATAGATTATTAGGTGGATGGTTGCCGAGCTTCATAGGGCCAGTCCCTCAGCTACTCTTGATAAGAGATATCAGTTATTAAGTTTTTCAACAGTTCATAAAATATAATTTACTACATCAACTTATTAAAGTCAACCTACTTTTTTGTAGTTGCGTATAACATTCGAAATAGTATATGTTTAATAAAAATAAATAATTATACAAAAAGGGTGTGTAAGCGTTGTCAAGAGTAAGAGCAAACTTTGCAGTAGGTCAGCTAGGAAAGGTAGTAGGAGCGCGTTTAGTATATGGAACTGATTTGCTAGAAGGAATAGAGGAATTGTGTAAAGTAAATGGAATTAATTCTGCTACAATTCTTAGTTGTTTTGGAAGTTTTCAAAGAAGTGGATTTGTTTATTTGATACCAAACCAAGATTCACCCATAGGTGTATGGTACAATAACCTCGTTGTCAAAGAGGGACCAATCGAGTTTTTGCAAGGGACGGGAGTTGTCTGTCAAAGAGATGGACAGTTCGAAACACATTTCCATGGGACAATCTGTGACCAATATGGCAATATTTTTGGTGGTCATTTTATGAAAGGGGAAAATCCTGTTATTACAGTAGATTTAGTGTTGGCAGAAACTATTGGTATGGATTTTCAACGAAAGTTTGATGAAGAAACAGGAGCAACTCAGTTTTATCCGGTAGAAAAGAAAAAATATAAACCTAATCAGCTTTAACATAATTAGAAAATGCCGCCTCATTTAATGGGCGGCATTTTTGTTAAAATAAATAGCTATGTTAAAAGTGTTACACTTAAACTAACGCAGCGGTTTAGTCGAATAAATAAAATTAGAAAAAAGCGGAACTTTAGTTTGTTTATATTCGTAAATTATTATTATGACACTTGAAAGGGGGATTTTTTATGTACAAAGTGAATGGTATAGAAGCTTATGAAGCACATAATCGAACTGAGTTATTAGCAGGTTTAGAGGCAAAATCTGAATATATTCTTATTAAAGGAGACTATTATAAAGAAGTAAGAAAGATTATGGATACTCATCTTCCAGAGAACGAAAGTATAGGAGTGGCATTAGGAAGTGCAGGTGTGTTATCAATTCTTAATTATGCAATAGATGCAGTAAGAAATTCATTCAGTAATGCAGATAAAACGGATAAAAAAATTGACAGAAAGTTAAATTCATTTAAGGTTAAAAAGATTACAGATGATGGTTTATTATTGAGCTTAAAGCAGTTAGATTATTAGAACTTGCATACATAGAACTATTTTGGATAGTTCTATGTGAATAAATACCTTAAACAAACGGGTGTTTTAGTAAAAACATACTCCAAAGTAAAATGAGCGTGGAGATATATTCCAGCTCATTTTTTTATGTGCATTTCAAATCAACCTTTTCCTTTAACATAGCCAAATAAATTAAGCTTTCCGATCCTTGTAATTGCTTCTTTCAATCGGTCTTCATCCACTAACAATCCTACTCGAACAAATCCTTCGCCGGATGACCCAAATCCATTACCAGCAGCAACCGCTACGTCAGCTTCTTGTAGCAATAAATCTGCAAAAGCTTCACTCGTATAATTATCAGGGACTGGTAGCCAAGCAAAGAAGGAGCCTTTCGGTGCAGTCACCTTCCATCCAATGCTAGTACAAGCTTCGACTAAAGCATTCCGTCTGCCTTCATATAGACCAACCAGTTCCTTTACACATGCTTGGCTACCGTTCAAAGCAACAGTTGCAGCATCTTGAACAGCAGGGAAGATACTAACAAATAAGTGGTCTTGAATAATATTAATAGCTTCAATGATTTTAGAGTTTCCAACTGCAAAACCAACGCGCCAACCAGCCATATTATAAGTTTTGGACAGTGTGTACATTTCGATACCAACGTCTTTTGCTCCATCAGCTTGTAAGAAGCTTACTGGCTTCACACCGTCAAAACCTATTCCTCCATATGCAAAATCATGAACAATAGCAATATCATTTTCTTTTGCCAATGTAACAGTTTCTTGGAAAAAGTCTAAATTAGCGATAGCGCCCGTAGGGTTATTTGGATAATTTAAGTACATAAGTTTTGCTTGTTGTTTTTGTTGTTCTGTTAATGAGCTATAATCCGGCAGGAAATTATTTTCCCCCAGTAATGGCATAGTATTAAACTCGACATTTGCCAATCCTACTCCCGATAAATAATCAGGATAACCAGGGTCTGGAAGTAACATTAACTCATGCTCATTCATCAAAGCTAATGGGAGCTCTACTAACCCAATTTTCGTTCCAAATAAAATTGCCACTTCCGTTTCAGGGTCAATATCTACATTATATTCCCGTTTATAAAAATTGGATGCTGCTTTTTTAAAATCCCCCGTTCCACGAAAGGGACTATACTTATGATTTAGTGGATTAGCGGCCGCTTCTTGGACTGCTTGCACAATATGTGGGGGAGTGGGTTGATCAGGATTACCTTGTCCTAAATTAATCACATCTCGACCCTCTAGAACTGCATCTCCCACTTTTTTGACAAGTGTAGCAAAGAACTGAGAAGGTAGATTGTTTAAACGGTTTGAAAATTCCATGTACAAAACCTCGTTTTCTAAAAAGTTGCATTTGTATTTTTATTCTAACAAAAATAAATAGCTTGTCTATGTATTGGTTGGTTTTTATAGTTATTGATTTTTAAAATGTGAATCTTTTTTCATGCTTGGACGTGTAGGACTGGACATCTTTTTCCTGTATTACATTTTTCCAACTAGCATGACGATAATAATTCCAACTAGAAAGCCTAAAATTCCAACTAAACGTACCAATATTCCAACTAACCATCAAATTAGAGCTCCAAAAGATTGCCTTGATGTCACTTACGCCCACTTTTTAAATAATTCCCTTCCTTATTTCACAAAAAATCGATTAAAGAGATACTAAAAGCTACATAAAAAAGTATTACGGATGATTTTGCGTGTCTTGGCATAAGGTGTTGCCTACGAGGAATATATTAATAGATAGGACTGCCAAAAGGATAGGATGGGTGCGATTAGACAGAGGTCGGTAACATCTGGCGGAATTGGATTTGGAGTAGTATTAGCGATAGTTATCTCATGGACAGTTAACAAGTCGATACTGTGGGCGATTATTCATGGTTTCTTCGGATGGTTCTATGTAATATATTATCTGTTGCAATATTGACCTTCCAAGTACACCAATAAAGCACTTAGGCACATAGTCTAGGTGTTTTATTAATACGTTTAAAATTAAACGTAAGTCCAGAATTGCACCCCGTGCATAGTGCAATTCCATGGCAGATTACAATTTTCAAAAGAAGGGGGTTGTCATATGAAACGATTATTAATACTTCTTACATTAACCTTACTAGTAACAGCATGTGGATCCGTTAACGAGAATATTAAAGCAGAAATGCATGGAGATGTTGAGCAGGTGCTTACTACTATTGAAACCTCATTAGAAATGGACAGAGAGCCGACAAGCGAAGAATGGGAAACTTTTAATGAATACAAAGAAAAGTATGACTCAAAGCTAAGTGATGGAGAACTCAGTGATGATGAACGATTACTAGATACGTTGGTGGAAGGTCTCATTAGCAAAGTAGATAACAAACAATCTTTAGACTCTGCGGATAAAAGATTAAAAGGAGAGATAGAAGAAATACGGACTTTTATGGAGAAAGGGGAATATTAAATAAAGCAACGAATTCATTGTTTGATTTACAAGAATAGTTGCATTTATCCGTCAAATCTTATAACCTTTTAATAATTATGTCTTTAGGAGTGTCAAAATGAGAATTGCATGTGTTCAGTTAAATATAGCTTTTGGGGATCCGAAGGAAAACTTTAGAAAAGTAGAAGAAAAGGTGCGAAAAGCTGCGATGCTGAATGCAGAAATCGTTGTATTACCTGAAATGTGGAATACGGGTTATGATTTAACGAATCTTGAAGAAATAGCCGATGTAAACGGCGAAGATACTAAAAGTCTCCTCACGCGATTAGCTAAAGAATTACATATTCATATCATTGGCGGATCCGTTTCTACGAAAAGAGGTAATCATTTCTTTAACACGATGTATGTCGTGAATAATATTGGTGAGGTAATAGCTGAATATGATAAAGCACATTTGTTTAAATTAATGGATGAGCATCTTTATCTAGAGGCGGGAACAGACAAAAATATCTTTACGTTAAATGATGTCGATATGGGCGGCGTTATTTGTTATGATTTACGTTTTCCGGAGTGGTTCCGAACACATTCATTGGCTGGAGCTAAAGTTATATTTGTACCGGCACAGTGGCCAGCTGGAAGAATAGATCATTGGAAAATATTATTGCAGGCTCGTGCGATTGAAAATCAGTGTTTCATCGTAGCAGTAAATCGAGTTGGAGAAGATCTGAACAATTCGTTTAATGGAAACTCGATGGTAATTGCGCCGTGGGGTGAAGTTCTTTGGCTTGGAGCAGAGGAAGAAACAATCGGTCTAGTAGATATTAACTTAGATGAAGTGGATGAAGTTAGAAAGAGGATCCCTGTTTTTCAGGATCGCAGAGTGGACATCTATTAATAGAATCTCGCTATCTGTATTGACGTACGGGTAGCTTTTTTGTATGGTTTTCTAAAGGGGGAGTTATAATGGTAGAAAAAATTCGCGCTATTCAAGATGAGTACCCAGAGGATTTTGCTTGGTGTTACGGTTGTGGAAGGATGAACAAAGATGGGCATCATTTCCGTACTGCCTGGGATGGGGAACAGACAGTAACTATATATGAACCGAAGGAAGAACATATTGCTATACCTGGCTTTGTATACGGGGGACTAATAGGGGCACTGGTAGACTGTCATGGAACTGGCTCTGCTTCACTCGCATTACATCGAAAAAATGGGTTTGAACCAGGAAGTGGAGAAACGCCGCCTCGTTTCGTAACTGGCTCACTTCATGTCGATTTCCTAAAGCCAACACCTCAAAAAGTTACGCTTAAAGCAGTTGGCAAAGTAGAAGAAATTCATCCAAAGAAATTCAAGGTAATAACAGAAGTGTTTGCGGGAGAAGAACTATGCGCTCGCGGTGAAGTTCTTGCTGTAGTGATGCCTAATACTTTTGGAAAACAATAGAATAATTATAAAACCTGCAACTAAAACAATACGTTTTTAGTGCAGGTTTTTTTGACATATTGAGTAATACTATAAGAAAGCGAAACTAAAAGAGATAGGAAAAATTTATGAAATAAGACATGAAAGTAACTTTCTCTTGTTATCCTAAAAGGCTCCTAGAAAACGAAAGAATCAGGATATGACGTTAAAGGACAGGCGATTTTTGCTTGGTTTTTTAATTTTCTGATTAAAATTTTTGGAATATGGGAATGGAATAGAAAGGAGGACGATTGAATGGATACGTTTTTATATTTTCTTTATACATTTTTATATACGGCATTATTGATATGGGGATTATATGGTATAAGAAAGCAAGAGTTGGCCAAATGGAGCAGTGTTATTTATATAGTTATACTCCCACTGATTTATGATAATTTGATACTAGCAACAGGCAAGTGGATTGGCGAAGGAGAATTATTGGAAAGCTTAAACTTCTCTCGTTTTTGCTTGCACGCTTTAATAACCCCACTACTTGTAATGTATTCAATAGGAACACTACGAGAAAGTGGAATTGAATGGGCAAAGAAAAAATGGTTAGTTATAGTAGGTATTATTTATACGATTGGTTTAATGGTTTTTGAATTTTCAGTAGAGGTTGTTGGATTGGAAATTGAAGTGGTGAAGGAATATGGTGTCGTCAGCTATTCGAATGTGGAGGAAGCGACAGGCCCGCCAATTATGGTGTTATTTGTAACACTTATTCTTATTGTAGCGAGTGCAATCGTATGGAAAAAAACAAAATGGCCGATTTTCTTTATAGGTGCCATAGTTATGACTATTGGAAGTGCCGTACCTCTTAATATAGAAAGTGGAGCAGTGACGAATGCATTTGAGTTGTTTTTAATCTTTACATTAATATGGACTAAACGACGTTTGATAACAGGACAGCTTCATGTTAAATAGCATCAGGATAAAAGGCATACTAGATTCTAGTATGCCTTAACAGCCTAACTGTTTACGATTTGATCCACAGGAGGTGCAGTTTTTGGTTCTGGAACTTTTGTTAGAATGATAAAGCCAATAATGAATAGTATTATCAGACTAAATACTCCGTAGGAAGAGTTTCCTGTTACTTGTGCAGTAATAGCTACTAATAGCGGTCCCATAATAGATGCAAATTTACCAAAGATATTATAAAATCCGAAAAACTCATTGGAATTTTCTTTTGGAACTATTTTAGCGAAATAGGATCTACTAAGGGCTTGAATACCGCCTTGAGAAGTGGCGACAAGCATTGCTAAGATCCAGAAGTCAACTATAGTATCTAAGAAAAATGCATAACTACATACAATAATATAAACAATGATCCCCACATATAGCATTTTCTTTTCCGTAAATTTAGAAGCTAATTTCCCATATAAAAGTGCAAAAGGTCCAGCGACAACTTGGGTGGCAAATAGGACTATAAGTAAACTTGTTGCACTCAATCCTAAATCAGATCCATAAGCTGTAGACATGGAAATAATCGTACCAACTCCATCAATATAAAAAAAGTATGCTAGTAAAAACAAAAATACAGTGCGATATTGTCTAATTTCTTTGAAGGTGTTTCCTAATCGTTTAAAACTTTCAACGATTAAATTTCCTTCTTTCTCCACAAAATGAATTTGCTTCACATTTTTGAACATTGGGATAGAAAATATAACCCACCAGACCGCTGTTATTACAAATGCAATTCGACTAGCATTTGTCGACGAAATAGGGATAATTTCTCTCTGAGCCAATAAAATAATGACAATACTAAGTAAAAATGGGATAGTGGACCCAATATAACCAAGGCTATATCCACGTGAAGAGACTTTATGCATCCGTTCATTGGTTGTGACGTCAACAATAAAGCCGTCATAGAAGACGTTTGCTCCAGTTGCACCGAGTGCGGCAAGGGTATAAAAGATTAATAATAATAGCCAGTTATCAAAAGGCACAAATGCTAACATCGTAGTAAATGTAACTCCTAATACAAAGAAAAAAGTGAAAAATTTCTTTTTCATCCCACGATAATCTGCGATTGTTCCTAGAATTGGTCCTATCAAGGCAAGTATAAAAGTAAAAATAGCAATTGTATATCCGAGATATGCTGTGGAATCTGCTGCATCAACCCCCCCAGCTGTTGCGGATGCTTTGTAAAAGATAGGGAAAACAGCTGTAGTAATAGTGATTGAATAGGCAGAAGAGCCCCAATCATAAAGAGACCAGCTATTCTCTTCTTTTGTGAATTTTTTCAATATATTCATCCCTCCAAGCCTTGTTATAAATTATTGTACATCAAATAAATAAAGGGGAGTATAAATAATTCAGAAAAATAACTTAAATTTACATTATTAATATTGAAGAGGAGAAATAAGGAATAAACTTTATATAAAGGAGTAGATTTTATGAAACCTATTAGTGAACAAAAAGCAATAATAGATATCGGTTCCAATTCTATACGTCTAGTAGTTTTTAGTTATAGCAGTAAAGAGGGGTTAGTAGAACATTATAATTATAAAACGGTAGCACGCTTAAGTATGCATATTGATACATTTGGAAATTTAAGTGAAGAAGGTATTCACCTTTTAATAGAAACATTATTTAATTTCAAAAAAATTTTAGATGATTTATCAGTAACCGATGTATTTGCTGCTGCTACTGCGGCTGTTAGGCAAGCGGAAAATCGTGAAACTATCATAACCAAGGTTAAACAACAAACAGACATAAAAGTAACTATAATATCTGCTAAAGAAGAAGCATATTATGGTTATTTAGCAGTAATACATTCTACTAGTATCCCCACAGCTGTAACGATCGATATGGGTGGAGGAAGTACGGAAGTTACATACTTTGAAAACAAAGAAATGAAGTTTTCGCATAGTTTCCCATTTGGAGCAGTTTCATTAAAAAAGAGATTTATAACGAACGGTTTTATGACAACAGAGGAAAAAATATCCCTAATAGAATTTGTTAGAGAACAATTTCAATCGCTTGAATGGTTACATAATTTGCAAGTGCCCATCATTGCTATTGGGGGCAGCGCACGTAATATAGCACAAGTAGATCAGGAAAGAAAAAAAAATTCGTTGCATGGAACTCACCAATACGAGTTAAGCACAGTGGATTTGCAGGAAATAAGTTATAAATTCACCCAATCATCTTTAGAGGGGTTAAAGAAAATAGATGGCTTATCCAGTGATCGAGCGGATATTATTGTACCTGCTTTAGAAACTTTTCGCGTATTTATGGAAGTGGTACAAAGTATGGTCTTTATATATAGCAAAAAAGGACTGAGGGAAGGGGTAATTTACGCTCAGCTTATAAAATATTTTCCAGGTGATTTTAACGTTAATAGTGTAACAAAAAATGCTGTTCGGCATGTGTTAGGGAAATTTCATGTTGATGAACATATATCACTTCATCTATATGAAATATTTTCTTCGATATATAACAAATTTGGACAATGGGGTTATATTACCCCAATGCAAAATGATGCGTTACTTCAATATGCCTACCAACTATTTCATATTGGAAAGCAAATTGATCAGGAGGCATCTAGTCAGCATACTTTTTATCTGTTAACTAATTTAACAATAGATGGGATTTCAAACAAGGATCGCTTGAAATTAGCCTTACTTGCATCGTACAAAAATAAAGATACCTTTAAACAATATATAGACCTCTATCCACATACTATTAATAGTACGGAAAGTAAGCAACTTCGGGATATTGGTGCATTAATCCGTTTTACGAAAGGGATGGACGTCCTTGGAAGATCTCATATTAAGAATGTTTCCATTAAAAGATCCATGGATAAAATTGAATTTATATTTTTAGTTGTTGGAAATAATATTTTAGAACAATACCAAGCTGAAAAACTGAAAAAACATTTAGAGAAAATAGTTCATGTAGAAGTGGAGTTGAAGTTTTTAGACATGGAGGAAATTGAGTGATGACTAATAAGACTGTAGAAAAACATCCTTTTAATGACTATGCCTATTATAATAACAGAGAAATCAGCTGGCTAGCTTTTAACGAGCGAGTTCTCGAAGAAGCGGAAGATGAGTCGAATCCTCTTTTAGAGCGGATGAAGTTTTTGGCTATATTTAGTTCCAATTTAGATGAGTTTTTTATGGTTCGTGTAGCAGGATTACAAGATCAGGTTCGTGCAGGATTCAATAAACCTGAAAACAAAGCAGGGTTGACACCAAAAGAACAGTTAAATCGTATTGCATCTATTACAAAACAATTAGTCTCTAGGCAAATGAAAATTTATAAAGAACTAATTGAAAAACAACTCCCAAAGAAAGGGATTTCTTTAGTTAAATATAGTGAACTAACTACCGCTCAAAAGAAGGAACTGCAGAAATTATTTGAAGAAGAAATTTTTCCTGTTTTAACACCGATCGCGGTAGATGCATACCGTCCATTTCCTATATTGTTGAGTAAAACAATGAATATTTTAGTCATGATTGAAGACAATCAATATGATTTAGTGGAACAAAATAAGATTGCCATTGTACAAGTGCCGTCTGTTCTAAAGCGTTTTATCCAAGTTTCTACAGTTGATGGTTCATTTGTAGCTGTCCTGCTTGAAGATGTCATTATTGAACATATTTCCAAGCTTTTTCATGGGTACCATGTGAAGCATGCGAACCCTTTCAGAATAACACGTAATGCAGATTTAACTCTCCATGAAGAGGGGGCGCGAGATTTATTAATTGAGATAGAAAAAGAATTGAAAAAACGAAAGTGGGGCGCAGTTAGTCGATTAGAAGTAAAAGTAAGTGAAATAAAGCCTAAGTTATTAAATTACTTGCTGGACGAGCTAGAAATTCAACCAGAGGATGTCTATAAAGTAGATGGCCCATTAGATGTAACTTTTTTGTTTTCCTTCATTAAAATTTTTAAAGGGAAGCATATGCACTTATTCTATGAACCTTTTATACCACAACCACCACTAGACATAGCTAGTGATGAAGATGTTTTTGCAAAGGTTCAAAAACAAGATTTATTTTTTCATCATCCCTATGAATCTTTTCAGCCAATCATAGATTTCATCGAAAAGGCAGCTGACGATCCCTCCGTATTGGCTATCAAGCAAACTTTGTACCGTGTTAGTGGGAATTCTCCTGTAATTCTTGCTTTAAAGCGTGCTGCAGAAAATGGTAAACAGGTGACTGTGTTAGTAGAGTTAAAAGCTCGTTTTGATGAAGAAAATAATGTGCAGTGGGCAAAGGAGCTAGAAAAAGCAGGGTGTCTCGTAATTTACGGCATGCATAATTTAAAAACGCATTCCAAAATAACATTAGTTGTTCGAAGAAGGAACAATAGAATTGAGCAATATGTCCATCTCGGTACAGGAAATTATAATGATCAAACTGCAAGAACATATACTGATATGGGAATTATTACGGCAAACAAAAAAATTGGTTCAGATGCCACCCAATTTTTTAATTTCCTCAGTGGATATACCGACAAACCTAACTATGATAAATTAGTCGTTTCACCATTTGATATTCGAGACAAATTCATTAGTTTAATAGATGAGGAGATAGAGTACCATAAGGCTTTTCATAATGGACATATAAAACTAAAGATGAATTCCCTTACTGATAAAGATTTAATATTAAAGTTATACGAAGCCTCTTCTGTTGGAGTGAAAATTGATTTAATAGTTAGGGGAACTTGTTGTTTGTTACCTAAAGTTCCAGGAGTTAGTGAGAATATAAATGTGACGAGTATAGTTGGAAGATTTTTAGAACATTCTAGAATTTACTGGTTTTATCGTAATGGAGCATCGCGATTATATCTATCCTCAGCGGATATGATGACTAGAAATATGGTAAAGCGCGTAGAGATATTATTTCCAGTATTATCTCCTTCTATTAAAAAGAGAGTAATGGAAATTTTAGATTTAGAATTACGAGACAACGTTAAAGCGCGAGTCCAAGATCAAAATGGAAAATATCACTATAAAGACAAAACGGAATGCGAAGTAGATAGTCAGCAGATCTTATTAGAAAAATCACGAAAGTATATACCAGAGGAATAGATAAAGGAGCTGAACCCATTGGTTCAGCTCCTTAAGTTACTTTTTATCCTCTTCTGAAACTACATAAGCAAGATCGTCATTTCCGAATAATTGAAGTACATACAAAACAGTATCTGTATCAATAATGGTTGAATTTTTCTCTGTAGTTTCCATTAGTTCTAGAATAACATTGTTGGAAGCTTGGTTGGGATATGCTCTATTATAAAGCTCTAAAGGATTAATATCATGATTTATACACCATTGGACATAAATTTGGATCATTATATTTTCATCTGCTTCATACTGTTCGATTACTTTGTTTTTCATGTCAAACCTCCTTATGAAAGAGAGTCAATTACCTGCCAAATATTCGAGGCTATTTCTTTTATTTCAAGTGACTGCGCAGTATTGTTCATCGTATTTGAAAAGCTATTTACTACTGTTTCCAAAAGAAACTTCCTAGTGTTATTACTTTTTAGTTCATCGATGATGAAGTTCATCAATTCAATTTCCTGTAGCTTCAATTTTTTCTCATTTGTTTCTTTAAATGTCTGGATTAATTGAATCACATGTTCTTTAGTAATCCGAACTTCATCATAAAAATGATTAAAAACAAACGTGTCAATAATAACTTCATCGGACTCCACTAAATCTCCCATTAGTGAATCCATACGGTTCATCACATAGTTAACTAGTTCGACAGTAGAAACTTCTTTAGATTTAACTGTCCAAGGATGCTGCATCTGTTGAATCATTCCTAATAACAAGATAGCGCTATCTACTGAGCATTTTCGTGATTTTGCCCCGTACACATCTACTATCCTTTTGGCTAACCATTTTACTTCTTCGTAATGATTTTTTTTGATAATATCCCTTAGCTCGGAATCTTGTGAGTGGAAGATAACTAAAAAAATGGGTACTAAGTTTCGTTCTTTGTATACATCCATGCGGACTATTAATTGCTGTATTAATATGTCTTTGTTAGTGATATCTTGATGTATCAATAATTCCCTACGCTTCAGATCCGTTTCTTCCTTAGCGTTGTCAATTATAGAAATGATACATTCGTTCTTTGACGAAAAATAGTTATAAAATGTACCTTTTGATATTTTACTTTCATTTATTATATCTTGGACAGAAGTGGCGGCGAAGCCATTTTTTATAAATAATTTTTGAGCAGTCAATAATACTTGATGCTTTCTATTTTTCATATTTACACACCTTTTATACTACAAGTCTAGTATCATAATACAAAACAAACACTATTAAATCAACAAATTAAAGATGTAAGCGTTTTTTGCGATTGCATTTTTTGGACTAAGGGTATAAAATGTTCAAAGTAGTATACAACTAGTGGAAAATACGCACAAAATTTTAGGAGGATAAATAAGAATGAACGAAACGCAACAAAAACCCCCATATGCCATGATTGCAATCCTATTTGTAGGAGCATTCATAGCTTTTTTAAATAATACGTTATTAAACGTAGCTTTACCTACTATTATGGTTGAATTTGATGTTAAAGCATCAGTTGTTCAATGGCTTACTACAGGGTACATGCTTATCAATGGTATTTTAATACCTGCTAGTGCGTATTTTGTAACTAAGTTCTCGAACAGAAAGTTATTTATTACCGCAATGACCTTATTTTCATTGGGTACATTTTTGGCGGCTATTGCACCAGAGTTTTGGGTCCTTATATTAGCTCGTATGATTCAAGCGGCAGGATCAGCAGTAATGATGCCTTTGTTAATGAATGTTATGTTGACTGCATTCCCTATTGAACGAAGAGGGACAGCAATGGGATTATTTGGTCTAGTAATGATTATGGCTCCAGCAATTGGACCAACATTATCAGGTTTCATCATTGAACATTACACTTGGAGAGTATTGTTCGAGTTAATCTTACCATTGGCTGTTATCGTATTGATATTTGCGATTTTCAAGTTAAAAAATATTACTCCGAACAAAGATATGAAACTAGATATTTTATCACTAGGTTTATCTTCAATCGGTTTTGGCGGTCTATTATATGGATTTAGTTCTGCAGGAGATAAAGGATGGGATGCACCGATTGTATATAGTACAATCGCAATCGGAGTAATTGCTCTTGTAATTTTTGTCCTAAGACAATTAAAACTAGATGAACCATTATTAAATTTACGTATTTATAAATATCCAATGTTTGCATTATCGTCAGTCATTTCAGTAGTTGTTTCAGCTGCAATGTTCTCAGGTATGATATTAACGCCTTTGTATGTACAAACAATTCGCGGTATTTCACCACTAGATTCTGGTTTGTTAATGCTTCCAGGAGCATTGGCAATGGGGTTAATGTCACCAGTAACAGGAAAGTTGTTTGATAAATACGGTGCTCGTTCGTTAGCGGTCATCGGTTTAATAATTACAACGATTGCAACATATATGATGAGTAATTTAGCAGCAGATTCGGATTATTATTACATCATGGCAGTTTATACAATCCGTATGTTAGGTATGTCCATGGTAATGATGCCTATTATGACAAATGGTCTAAATCAATTACCGATGAAGATGAATCCTCATGGAACTGCAGTCAACAACACGTTACAGCAAGTTTCAGGAGCTATAGGTTCTGCAATATTCATCACGATTATGAATGCTAGAATGGAATCAAAAGGTGCAAGTTTATTCGAAGAAGCAGCGAAAGCTGGAAATGTGCCGACTGCTACAGATGCTTTGGCGCAGTTTAAAATGCAACTTGGTGCTCAAGCAATGTTAGAAGGGATCAATTTCACTTTCTTCATCGCTACTCTTGTAACAGTTGTAGCATTAGTGTTATCACTATTTGTCAAACGAGTAGATATATCTAAAAAATAAACAAATGAAGCATAAATTTTAAATGAGGAGGGGACAAAACTCTTCTCAAAAAAAGAAAGTCCTGAGAATTTTACGATTAGTAAAGTTTTCAGGGCTTTCTATTTAAATTTAGCTATAGTTGTTGTTTTCGATATGGCCGACGCTGTCCGGCCGATCATCCACGTATAATGCTTAAAATTATCTTATGTGACACGCAATCCGAATTCTTTGGTCGCAAAATAGAAGACCAATGTTTATTTTATTATTTTATGATAATATAGCAATATTTATCAAATATTCTTTCTTTTTATTCGTTATGATTATCTTGAGGTGAGTGAGTTGTATTACAGTGAAATAACGCGAAAGACAGTCTCTTATATAGAGAGTAATTTGACGGAAAATATTAATCTAGATAGTTTCACATCCGTTATTGGATATTCGAAATTTCATTTATCCAGGTTATTTAAAAAAGATACAGGGAAGTCAATTGTGGAATATATACGTCTACGCCGATTAGCATTGGCTGCGACACTTCTGTTAGAAACGGAAGAATCAATTTTAACAATTGGTTTTTTATTTCATTTTCAATCTCAAGAGGCTTTTTCAAGAGCGTTTAAAGAAGTGTACAGCTTGCCTCCAGGAAAGTATCGCCAGTTGATGAGAGCTGTACGAATAATAAAGGAGGAGAATGATTTGAACAATCAGGAACAGATTAATGGGTGGAACTTAAGTGGTTCTTATACAGAGCTATATGAATTAACGGTAGATGATAAGGTTTTTCACACAGGGACAAAGTCGGGTTTGCTTTTTGCTAAAGGTGAGGCAAATGAACAACAATTTGGGACAATGATGCAAGGGTTTCAGGCAGAAAATTACAAGAATAAAAGAATAAAAATGTCATGCTTCTTAAAGACTGAACAAGTGACCAAATGTGGTGCTTGGCTTCGTGTTGATAATGTTTCTGGTGATACACTTCAATTTGACAATATGGATAGTCGCTCTATTCATGGGACTACAGACTGGAATCACTATTCTATTGTTTTAGATGTTCCAGAAGAAAGTGCTTCCATTCACTTTGGCGTTTTACTTGTTGGTAAAGGAAAAGTGTGGGCAGATGGTTTTCGTTTTGAAGAAGTCAATGAGAAAGTAGATTCGACAAATATGCTTTTCCAAGATAACTTACCGAAACAACCAATTAATCTAGATTTTAGTGAGTAATCACTGCCTATTTTTCTACTTCATCTATAACGTACTAGGAATAAAACAGAAAAAAGAGCTTGTATAGCACAAGCTCTCAGTTTGACGACAAAGGTATATTTATAAACGGTTATGAATAGTAATAAATGTCCCTAATGATGTTTATTCATCTTATTAAAAGTAAGATATTAATTACTCTATTGGAACTGTTTATAAGGCAAGGTTCACCACGAAGACTCCTGTGGGAATAGCTTGAGCTGAAGACCCCGCAGGAAAGACATTGGTCGAACTTTGTTTGACCAATGTCTTTGCGACGAGTAACCCCAGGAGCATATGTTTTCGTAGTGACGAGGAGGCTGAAGCCAAGCCCACGGAAAGCGAAGTGGTGGGCCTTGCCGAGTTTAACATTCAACTCTATACACCTAAGATTGAGTTTGTCTACAGTCTGAGAGCTTTTATTGCACAAGCTCTTTTTTACAATTCAAGTAATATTTTAGTTGTTTTGATTAATTTCCTCTGTTAATGATTCCAATTCGTCAATCAAGGAACCTATATAAGCGATCGTATCTTTTAACGGCTTATCCGTCGTAATATCCACACCCGCCATTTGCGCTAGCTCTACAGGTGATTTAGTGCCTCCAGCCTTCAATACTTCCGTCCATTCGTCTACAGCAGTTTGTCCTTCTTCTAATATTCGTTTGGATACTTGTGTGGAGATAGTTAACCCGGCGCTATATGTGTACGGATACAATCCCATATAGTAATGAGGTTGGCGCATCCACGTAAGCTCAGCACCATCTGTAATTTCTACTGCATCACCCCAGAATTCTTCTAAAACGCTACGTTTATAATCATTAAGAATTTGTGCATTTACATTTAAACCTTGATCGATTCGGTCATACACTTTACGTTGATATGCAGCCTCCAATAAATGAGTTACAAAATTATGATAGTACGTACGAGCTACTATAGAAGAAATTACCCAACGTTTAAATTTAGGGTCATCCGAATTTTTTAGTAAATGGTTGGCCACTAGCATTTCATTCATCGTGGAAGGAGCTTCAATGAAATATAGTGATGGGCGAGCGTTAAAGATATTCTGCTCTTTGTTTGCATAATAGAAATGCCCAGCATGACCTAATTCATGCGCTAGAACAAATACTTCATTCATCCGACTAGACCATGAAATTAGAATATATGGATGACTGCCGTAGGGGCTAGAGCAAAATGCACCAGTTGATTTCCCAGCATTTTGAGGGAAATCTATCCAACGTTCAACGTATGCACGATTGACCATTTCAATATATTCTTCCCCCATAACAGATAGTGCATCATCAATATAGTTTTTGGATTCCTCAACGGATATTTTGGGCTCATATGTGGGATCAAGAGATATTTTTAAATCCGCAAACGTAATTTTTTCTAGTCCATGTTCTTTTTGAAGCAATTTCGCATATTTTCTCATATGAGGTGCGAGTTCCTTCGTGATTAAATCAATTTGTCTATTATATAAAGAGCGGTCAACATCCTGGTTAAATAACAAGTAATCATAAACAGAATCATAGCCTCGTAGATCTGATGTTGTTTTCTCCATTTGCAAATGCATATCATACGTTTTAGCGGTAGTATGTTGGTATTCTCTTAATTTTTTAGAAAAAGATTCGAATGCCGCTCGTCTTTTTTCTGTGTCAGCTTCTCCTTCCCAGTCATTCTCAAATGACACATAGCTAAGGGGATACTCTTGACCATTCACCTCAAAATTATCAAACGCAATATCAAGCATTTTGGTAGTATCGTATAACTTATAAGGTGCTCCAAATGAAGCGGAGAAAGCAGCAAGTGTTTTTTCAACCTCAGGATGAAGTTGATATTTTTTCTTTGCTAGTAACTTATCTAAATAAAGTTGGTGAGCTGGAGATTTTGATATAGCTTCTTTAATGATTGCTTCCGGTAATTCTACTAGTTCACTATTTAAGAAAGATAATTGACTGCTTACCTTTGCGGAAAGTGAACCGAATTTACTTGCTCTCATTTGTGCGTCGGTATTTGTTTGATCTGTACTTAACGAAAGACTAGCAAATGCTCCCGCAGGTACTATTTTCTCATATAGTTTCGTATATTCTATAAGTGCACCCACAACATCTGTAGCATTTTGGATGTTCCCGTGGTAACGATTATTGAACTCCAATGCATTTTGTTCTATCTCTTTTAATGCTCCTGAAAAGTCATTTTCGGTCTGAAATAAATCATTTAAATTCCAAGTTTCTTCTGTCTTTACTTCGTCTCGCTTGGGCATATGGTTTACCATTTTATCTCTCCTCATTATTACGGATTTCGAACTATTAATAGTATATATATAATTAATTGAAAAGTAAAAACATATATTTTATTCAATTTATACCATAAAATGTATGTAATATTAGTATAAATAATAAAATATATCGCTTAATCTATCCTTGAAAAAATATTTTTAAGGAAAATATTAGAATGATAGAACAAGGAAATTGACCTATAACTCGTTATTTTATAAGGACTTAACGACTGCTTAAAATAATTATACTAATCTAATATTGTTAATTTTCTAAAAATGAAGAAAAATTAGTATAGACTGAATTTAAAGTTTGTTTTACAATAGGGTTGTTCTTACAAAATGATAATGTTTGAGTTTATGCTTGCTAAAAAGAGAGAGCGAGTAGTATGACTTATAAATTCAGAATTATCAAACAAAATGGGGGTAGTTATATGAAGAAATCGAAATTTGCATCACTTTTCCTTTCATCTACTTTATTGATCGGAATATTAGCTGGGTGCGGAGCAGAAGAAGGAAATAGTTCAGAGGGTGGGGACACTATTAAAATAGGTGCAAATCTTGAGCTTTCTGGAGCTGTGGCCTCTTATGGAACATCCGAAGCAGATGCTATCGATTTGGCTGTTGAAGAGATCAATGCTGCTGGCGGTATAGATGGGAAACAAATCGAACTTATTAAAGTAGACAATAAATCAGATGCAGCTGAAGCAACAAACGCAGCCATCAAATTAACAAGTCAAGACAAAGTAACAGCTATTATTGGAGCTGCAACTAGTGGTAACTCCGTTGCTCAGGTTCAAATAGCAACAGACACAAAAACACCAATGATTTCTCCTTCAGGAACAAGTACTACAGTAACAGTAGGAGATGATGGAAAGGTAAATCCATTCACATTCCGTACAGCGTTTATCGATCCTTTCCAAGGAACGGTAGCTGCAAACTTCGCTGCTAATGAGTTAAAAGTTAAAACAGCAGCAGTGTATGCAGACAACGCAAGTGATTATGCAAAAGGTCTTGCAGCAGCATTCATTAAAGATTTTGAAGCAGCTGGAGGGAAAATTGTTGCAGAAGAATCATATGTGGCGAAAGATACTGATTTCCGTTCAAATTTAACTCGTATTAAATCTTCTAATCCTGAATTTGTATTTATTCCTGGATATTATGAAGAAGTTGGTTTAATTGTTAAGCAAGCACGTGAATTAGGAATCACAGTTCCATTAATGGGAGCAGATGGTTGGGATTCTCCAACACTTGTTGACTTAGCTGGAGCGGATGCTTTAAATAATTCATACATTATTACTGCTTATTCATCTGAAGATCCAGATGGAAAAGCGAAAGAGTTCTCTGACAAATTTAAAGAAAAATATGGTAAAGATCCTAACTCATTCAATGCACTTGGGTATGATACAGTTTATCTATTAAAAGATGCAATTGAGCGTGCTGGTTCAACAGATGGAACTAAAATTAAAGAAGCAATTGAAGCTACAGATCAATTGGAACTTGTAACAGGATTATACTCTGTTGATGAAAATCACCATCCGATCAAATCGGCTACGATTATTGAATTCGTAGATGGAGCGCAAGTATTTAAAACGAAAGTTAATCCTTAAGATTCTTATGATTAATAGGGGGGATTGATATCCCTCCTTTTCTATTTCTAAAATTATTGAAATCTTAAGTTATAGGAGTGAAAATTATGGAATGGGTTCAACAATTGATAAACGGTATTTCACTCGGGAGTATATACGCTTTAATCGCCCTCGGTTACACGATGGTTTATGGAATTATTAAACTGATCAACTTTGCACATGGGGATGTGTTCATGGTCGGTTCGTTTATTGGATTCTATTCTATTACAGTGTTTAATTTAGGCTTCTTTCCAGCGCTTATTATTTCGATGGCAGCTTGTGCGTTATTCGGAGTTATTATTGAACGAATTGCTTACAAACGCTTGCGAAATGCTACAAGAATAGCAGCGCTTATTACTGCAATCGGTGTATCGCTATTAATAGAGTATGGCGTCATTTATATTAGAGGAGCTCAACCAGAAGCGTATCCAGATGTGTTTTCCAATCGTTCATTTGCATTTTTAGGTGCACAAATTAGCATTCAGTCTATTCTTATTTTATCGGTATCTGTTGTATTAATGATTCTGTTACAGTTTATTGTGCATAAAACAAAAACTGGAAAAGCGATGAGGGCCGTTTCTCATGATACGGAAGCAGCTAAACTGATGGGAATAAATGTTGACAATACAATATCTGCAACTTTCGCAATTGGCTCAGCTTTAGCAGGAGCAGCTGGTGTTATATTCGGTGTGTATTATACAAAGATCGATCCGTTAATGGGGGTAATACCAGGGGTGAAGGCATTTGTTGCAGCCGTTCTTGGTGGAATTGGCATAATCCCTGGAGCAATGGTAGGTGGATTAGTACTTGGAGTGGTGGAAACGGTTGTTAGTGCTTTAGGGTTCTCTTTATGGAGAGATGCTGCCGCATTCGTCATTTTAATATTAATTCTAATCTTTAGACCATCTGGCATCTTTGGAAAAAATACACGAGAGAAAGTGTAGGTGATACATAATTATGAAAAAGTCAAAACAGTTTTGGCTATTTATTATAGCTGCAGTATTGGTTTATGCAGTGGTTCAATTTTTTATTGCAAATGGAACGATGAATCAATTTTATTCTAATACATTTATATTTATAGCTATCAACATAATTTTAGCGGTCAGCCTACATCTAGTAATTGGAATTACGGGACAATTTTCTATAGGTCATGCTGGTTTCTTAGCGGTAGGAGCATATATCTCAGCAATTGTAACGATGAAATTGGATTTGCCTTTTATCGTTGCTATTATTGTCGGAGGAATGGTTGCTGCTTTAGCGGGACTAATTGTCGGTATTCCGAGTTTGAGATTAAAAGGGGATTACTTGGCAATTGCAACACTTGGTTTTGCAGAAATTATTCGCATTGTATTTTTGAATATTGACTATGTTGGTGGGGCTGCAGGAATGCAGGTTTCACATTTGACGACTTGGACATATGCCTTTGTTTGCCTTGTCATCACCATTATAGTAATCGTCAACTTTACTAATTCAAGGCATGGGATAGCTGCAATTTCTGTTAGAGAAAATGAAATTGCTTCTGATGCGATGGGGATCAATACTACTTATTATAAGGTAGCTGCATTTGCGATTGGCTCCTTTTTTGCTGGAGTTGCAGGTGCTTTGTATTCTCATAACTTTTATATCATTCAACCAAGTCAATTTGGATTCTTAAAATCTTTTGATATTTTAATATTTGTTGTTCTTGGTGGGTTAGGAAGTCTTTCCGGTGCCGTACTTTCCGCAATTTTATTGACGGTTGTTTCCACGTATCTTCAAGGATATCCTGAAACACGAATGATTATTTATAGTCTTGTATTAATTCTTGTTATGCTTTATCGTCCGAAAGGCTTGATGGGTACGATGGAAATTACGGATTATTTCAAGCTTTGGAGAACGCCAAAAGGAGGCGATCAGCATGGAAAATAAACCTTTACTGGAAGTGAAAAATGCTGGCATTCAGTTTGGTGGTTTAAAGGCAGTACAAAACTTAAACCTAAAGTTGAACCAAGGAGAACTTGTCGGATTAATCGGCCCTAATGGAGCTGGAAAAACTACAAGCTTTAACTTATTGACTGGTGTCTACGTACCTACTGAAGGGGATATATTATTTAATGGGGAAAGAATAAATGGACTACAGCCTTTTAAAGTTACGAGAAAAGGGATAAGTAGAACATTTCAAAATATTCGTCTCTTTAACGAGTTAACTGTATTAGATAATGTAAAAGTTGCTTATCACTCTCTTGCTACCCATTCGATGTTAAGCTCTATTCTTCGACTACCTTCTCATTTCAAAGGGGAGAGAGAGATGGAAGAAAAAGCATTAGAATTCCTAAGGATTTTTAAATTGGAGAAATATAAAGATGAACTAGCCAAAAATCTTCCGTATGGTCAACAAAGAAGATTGGAAATTGCTCGGGCATTAGCAGCAGGACCTCAGTTACTATTATTAGATGAACCTGCAGCAGGTATGAATCCACAGGAAACACATGACTTAATGAATCTAATTGGATTTGTTCGTGAAAAATTCGATTTAACTATTTTGTTAATCGAGCATGATATGAATTTAGTAATGGGCGTTTGTGAAAGAATATATGTACTCGATCATGGTCAACTTCTTGCGGAAGGATCACCAGAAGAGATCCGTAACCATCCTAAGGTTATAGAGGCTTATTTAGGGGAGGAAGTTCACGATGACAATGCTTAAAATAGAAAATATAGATGTGTTTTACGGTAATATTCAAGCACTCCGTGATGTTTCCATTACTGTTAACCAAGGAGAAATTGTTTCATTGATTGGCGCTAATGGGGCAGGGAAAAGCACGCTGCTAAAAACTCTTTCTGGTTTGCTGAAACCTAAAAAAGGCAAAATAGAATTTCTGGATAAATCGATTTCAGGCAAACAAGCACAATCGATTGTGAAGGCTGGAATTTCCCATGTTCCAGAAGGAAGACGTGTTTTTGCGAATCTAACAGTTGAAGAAAACTTAGAATTAGGCGCATTTCTTCGAAAAGATAAACAAGGTATTCATGAAGATATGCAAAAAGTGTATGAAATCTTCCCGAGGTTATTAGAACGTAAGAAACAACATTCTGGAACTCTTTCAGGGGGAGAACAACAGATGTTAGCGATGGGAAGAGCGATTATGGCAAAGCCTAAACTAGTACTATTAGATGAGCCTTCTATGGGGCTTGCTCCTTTAATGGTAAAAACAATATTTCAAGTGATTAAAGATATTAATAATGAAGGTACTACCGTTTTGTTAGTCGAGCAAAATGCTAATATGGCTTTATCAATTGCAAACCGTGGTTATGTTATTGAAACCGGAAGAGTAGTACTTTCAGGGTCAGCGCAGGATTTACAAAACAGCGCAGAAGTTAAACTTGCCTATCTGGGTGGGCATTAATAGTAAACTACGACTAGATATAGTCGTAGTTTTTTTTGTTCTAATGTTATATGATAGTTATTAATTATTAATTAGGATTGTTTTTTTAAAAGGAGTGTTTTATTGAAAACTTTAAGATTTTGGATTATATCACTTATATGTTTTACTATGTTTGGAATAATATTTAGTACGCTAACTTCCAGTTATTTTGTAACTAAAGAAAGCTTGATAGAAAACTCTCTAGAGCAAAATAGGGTGTACTCTATGAAATTGGCGCAATTGTCAGATGAATCTTTTTCTAATATGCAAAGCAATTTGGAAGCTCGGAAGTCTGATGTTGTTAAGAACATGGACAACCCCATTATAATCACAAGCATACTAGAACAATTAAATATAAGTGGTAAAAACTTCAACTCTTTATCTGTTATCAATAACCAAGGAGTCGTCATTGCAACTACACCGAATCTTGGAATTGTTGGGAGCGTAATTACCTCGTCAGGTGTAAATGAAGCTATCTCGAGGAAAGAGGCATTTATTTCTAAACCGTATTATGCTCAAACGGGTAGATTATTAATACTAATTACTACTCCATTGTTTGGAGGCGGTGGGGAGTATTTAGGGATGCTAAATGGCACGGTATATTTGGAAGAAGGAAATTTTCTCCATAATATTCTTGCTGAACATTATTCGGAAGATGGTTCTTATGTATTCGTGGTTGACGGGAATGGAACTTTAATCTATCATCCGGATAAAGGTAGAATTGGACAATCTGTAGAAACTAACCTTGTTGTTCAGAAGTTAATGGAAGAGAAAAGTGGCGCTCTGCAGATAGATAATACACTTGGAAAGAAATTTCTTGCGGGTTATACATATATAAAGAAAAGTGACTGGGGAGTCGTCTCTCAGACCCCGTTTAGTAGTGCCGTTAAACCTTTATCTGGAATTATGTTTACGATATTTACTATTTCTTTGCCGTTAATTCTTATAATTATTGTTATTGCATTTTACGTCTCAACGAAGTTAGCTTCCCCATTACGAAAGTTAGCCATTTATACTATGCGTGGAAAAGATGATCGCGAGTTATCCTTAGACATTCCTACATGGTATTTTGAGGCTAAACAACTGACAGAAACAATAGATAATTATAGAAAAAAACAAGAAGAAACGGTTGATATTATGAAGGCTTTATCAGTTACGGACTCATTGACAGGGTTGAAAAATAGAAGATATGCTGATTTTTTGCTCGATGAATTAGTGAATAATAATATCGCTTTTTCATTAATCATGATAGATATAGATCATTTTAAAAAAGTTAATGATGAATTTGGGCATCTTGCTGGGGATCAAGTTCTCCATTTTGTTTCCAAAAGTTTGAAGAACTTATGTAGTGATCAAGACGAGTGTATTCGACTTGGAGGAGAAGAGTTTATCATTATACTTCCAAAAAAGGATATTCAGGAAGCATATATTTTGGGTGAACGTTTAAGAAAAACGGTTAAAGATTCGATCCCGCCTATTCAGAAAAAAATTACAATTTCTCTAGGAGTTGGTGAGTATAAACAAGGTGAGAATATAAACGCAATTATGCATAGGGTTGACTTAGCTCTTTACGAAGCAAAATCCAATGGGCGTAATATTACCATAATGGCAACATAAAAAACGAGCAGAAAGGATGTTGTATTTAATCCTTTTGCTCGTTCTTTTTTAGTAAATAATAGATAGCTTCCACAATTAGCCCGATTACAAATCCAAAAGCAGTGAAGATGAACAAGGAAAGAATTCCCGCTAAGTCACCAAATTCCTTGGGACCAGTAATAAAAGAACGATACATTTCAAAAAATCCAATGAATAATCCAATAGCAAAAATATAAAATGTTTTGTGCAATTTATACAATAGCAAGGAACCCGCTAATACGCCGATTACTACGGAAAATGCAGCGAACGCAAGCACATTCATAATAACTAAGTCTTGACCAAGTACATATCTAACTCCTAAAATGAGTAAAAACATGGAAATAAAAATAATGGAGATTGCAATTTTGCCATAATTCTTTAACAATAAATTCGCCTTCTTTCCCTAACTAATCATACTGGAACATGATGATATTTCCAATAGAATATGCAAAAAACGAGAGGATTGATAAATATGGTAGAACATTATTTTCATTTAAAAGCGGATTGGCCAGGTAATCGTAATGATATAGGAACGATTCAAGCACAAAATCTCCAAACAAAAATTTCGATTCCATTAGATATGGATGGCCCTGGGGAAGGTACCAATCCAGATGAAATGCTGCTAGGAGCGGCAACGACCTGTTATATTATCACACTTGCTGCCATGCTCGAGAGAAGTCGTATAGAAAAGACATCCCTTGTTGTAGAATCATCAGCTGTAGTAGATGTAACCAATGGCATTTTCACATACAAAAAAATAATCCATCGACCAACTTTAGTGATAGTGAATGAAAAAGATTCCAAAATGGCCACACGTTTACTATTGAAAGCAGAGGATACTTGCATGATTAGTAGAGCTCTTAGAGGGAACGTGGAAATAGAGCTTGAACCAACTTTGCTTGTAGGGAAAGTGAAATAGGTAAAGAAACCTAAACCAAGGGAATACTTATTTTTCGTAAAGCTTATCACTTTCACCGAGTGATGAGCTTCACGAAAATCAATTTTTGAAAATATAAAATTATGAATTTCTGAAGCTAAACTAATAGTAAAATTTCATTACAATACATAAGCATAAACACAAATGAAGTGGCACAATGTCCCTAACAATATAAAAATATGAAATATTTCATGAAATCCTAATTTCTTTATAAATGGAATGTTTGGTTTTACCCCGTAAATAATTCCTCCAATAGTATAAGAGATCCCTCCCAAAATCAGATAAAGTAAACCTGTAGACCCTAGTGATTCTGCTAAAGTAGGCGCTAAGAAGATAATCATCCACCCCATGCCAATATAAATCGCAGTAGAGACCCATCTCGGGCAGTCAAACCAGATCATTTTAAAACAAATACCACTTACTGCTAATAATCCAATTATAATAAATAGAACATAGCCAGCAGTGTTATTTAATGTAATCAGACAAAATGGAGCGTATGTACCTGCGATTAAAATATATATCATGGAATGGTCTAAGCGTCTTAAAAACTTTATATTTCGGGCATCTCCTATCCACCAGTGATATGTAGCGGAAGCTGTATATAGCAAAATCATGCTAACTCCAAAAACAATAAGTGCAGTTAAAGTTAAGGGGGAACTATTATTTTCTATTCCTTTTACTAACAATAGTAGTAATCCCGCTAGCCCAAATAGTGCTCCAAACAAGTGTGAAAGACTATTAAAAGGCTCTCTTATATATGTATTCATTTAAATTACTCCTATCTCTATATATAGTTTTAATAACTACATATAAATATATTGCTATTACACCACTTAGTCAAGGTTTACGTTGGATATTTAATAAGTTATGATAAACATAATGTATTGACAGGAGGTACGGTAATGAGTAAATCTGAAGACATTGCTCAAAAGTTAGATTTAGAGTCCACCATTCATGAAGATGATATTCCCATTATTGACTTGTATATGGACCAAGTGATTCAGTTATTTGATGCAAAGTATAATGACACTTTGCGCAATGAAGAGGAAAAAGTATTAACTAAAACAATGATCAATAATTACGCAAAGGGAAAGTTGTTTATCCCTATAAAAAATAAAAGATATTCTAAGAAGCATATAATGTTGATCAATTTGATCTATCAGTTGAAAGGTGCTCTTTCTATTAAAGATATTAAATCAGTGTTAGAGCCACTAAATGATAAAATGGAATCAGAGGATTTTCTTTTAGAGAAATTTTACAGGTCATGGATTATAATTCAACAAAACAATGCCCAAAACTTCCTAGAAGAGATGAAAACCCATGAGATTGTAGTAGAAAATCAGGAGGCAGATGAAAACGATCAACTTATATTACTAATTGCTTCACTTTCCAATATGAGTAATGCTTATCGAAAAGCAGCAGAACTATTAGTTGATGAATTGAACGAACGTAGAAAGGGGACATAACAGTGAAGACATTATGGACAAATGGGAAGATTTTCACGATGAAATCTGAAGGGGATTTCGTCGAAGCAGTATTAGTGGAGGATGGGACCATTATTAGTACAGGTTTCAAAAAAGATCTCCTCCCATTAGCAGATCAAATGGAATCCTTAGATGGAAGTGTCATGTATCCTGGGTTTGTAGATAGCCATATTCACTTAATCGGTCATGGTGAGAAATTATCTTATTTAGACTTATCTAGTTTTACCTCGATTAGTAAAATAAAAGAAGCGATAGTTGGTCATATTCAGAACAAAGAATGGTATGTGACGGAGGGCTGGGACGACAATAAATTGAAAGAAGGGCGCCCATTAACTTGTATGGATATCGACTTCATTGAGGAAACGGCTGTAGTGCTTAAACGAGTATGTCGACATAATCTGGTAGCGAATTCAAAAGCTATGAGATTAGCAGGTATTTCGAAAGACACTCCAAACCCTACTGGTGGAATAATCGGTAAAGATGAGAGGGGGGAACTAAATGGACTGTTTTATGATGAGGCACAGCGATTAATCACAGATTATATACCATCACCCACTACTGATTATTTAAAGGAAATTATTACTTCTAGTATTGAGGATTTGCAAACGAAGGGGTTAACCGGTGTCCATTCGGAAGACATGGCTTATTACGGGCACTATAATATTCCTTTACAAGCATACCGAGAAGTTGTAAAAAGTGGATTTAGAGTTCATTTATTACGTCATCATGATGTTTTTGAACAGATGCAGGATGAAGAGGAATCGGCTTTTATCGAATTCGGAGCGATGAAAATATTTGTAGATGGTTCGCTTGGTGGTAGAACAGCATTATTGTCTGAGGATTATGCAGATAAACCGGGAGAAAGAGGAATAGAGGTTCATAGCCCAGAAAAGCTAGAAGACTTAGTGAAGCTAGCTCGTAGGTATAAGGAGAATATAGCAGTTCATGTTATAGGAGACGAAGCTGTTGAAAAAGTATTAGACTTAATCGAAAAGTATCCTGTGACAGTTGGGAAAAAGGATCGGTTAATACATGTTAATGTTTTACGTGTGGATCTAATTGAACGTATGAAAAAGCTTTCCGTTATATTGGATTTACAACCAATATTCGTAGCTTCGGATTTTCCTTGGGCAACAGAACGACTTGGAACTACTCGCTTACCCTGGGCATATGCTTGGAAATCATTACTCGATGAAGGATTAGATTGTTCAGGAGGATCTGATTCACCTATAGAACTAGCTGACCCTTTGCTAGGAATTGAAGCAGCAGTTAATAATGTTCACTTACCCCAACAGGCTTTAACGGTATACGAAGCAGTATCCTTATATACATCAGGTAGTGCAAAAGCAATTGGAAGAGAAAATAGCCGAGGATTCATATTGCCAGGGTATGATGCGGATTTTACTATTTTAGATAATGTCCTTGAAAAGGGAAATATTCTATCTACTAAAATAGTGCAAACAGTTATTGCAGGTGAAAGTGTTTATAAAATTCAAAAATGAAACTATTTAGCTAGTATAGTCGTATAATTATGAAGAAAGGAGTGAGTGAAAATGGAAAACACAGGTTTGAAAATCTTGCTACATGCAAGTACATGGTTTGCCCCTTTTCTAGTTCCATTTATATTATTTTTAGTAGTAAATGATGAAGAAATTAAAAAGCTTTCCATACAAGCGGTTCTGTTTCAACTAGTTATGGCTGCATTATTGACAGTTTCTTTCTTTTTAGTTTTTATCTTAATTGGTATTCCGATGCTAATCATTTTTGGTATAATGGCATTTGTAGTTCCGATTATTGGAATTGTTAAAGCGATTACAGGAGATAGCTTCAATTATCCTATTGTAGGATCATGGATAAAGTAAGTGTCTTAACATAAAGGGGAATTAGAATGACTACTAGAATCGGTATTGATGCAGGTGGAACATTAACAAAAATTGCTTATTGGGATGAATTTAATGAGATGGACTTCAAACGGTTTCGTTCATCTGATTTCCATAAAGTGAAGGACTGGATTGACTCAAATCATCCGAATGCTTCTATCTGCGTCACTGGTGGTCGTGCGGAGCAATTAAAACGATATTTAAATACTAACAAGGAAATACCGTATATCGTCGAATTTGATGCGACAATGAATGGTGTAATGTATCAAATGCAGAGCGGATCTAACCAACCCGAGGCTGCAATTATAGCAAATATTGGAACAGGTACTTCTATACATATTATGCAAGAAAGCTCCCATAAAAGATTGGGTGGTACAGGCATTGGTGGGGGGACTCTTCTAGGTTTGGGTATGGCTTTGACAGGTATATCCGATTTTGATGAAATTATCAACCAATCACGGGATGGTAAGAGGACTGCCATAGATGTTTTAGTAAGCGATATTTACAAAGATAATAAGCTACCGATAAAAGGCACTTTAACGGCAAGTAATTTTGGTGGTATTTCCCTTAATAACAGTAATAATACTAGCCCTTCCGATTTGCTAGCGGGTGTTCAAGGAATTATTGGAGAAGTCGTTGCATCTCTTTGTATCCAAGTCGCAGATGCCCATCACGTGGAGGATATTATATACATAGGCACCACACTCGAGGACAATGAATTACTCCAGCAAATCATTGAATCCTATACGGTTTTAAAGCTGAAAAAACCGATCTTTTTAGACCACCACGGCTATAGTGGAGCGATTGGAGCATTGTTAGAATACACTAAAAAATTTCATGTCTAATTGTTGCATTATCTGATAATGCATGGTATATTTAAAGAGGATTATTTTTGTTCGGTTAGTAAGTAAGTGGCAACACTTTTACTTAACAGTGTTGAGCAAGGATAGTAACACAATGTATGCAGATTTTGCATACGAGGAGGATATACACATGGAACAAGGTAAAGTAAAATGGTTTAACTCAGAAAAAGGATTCGGATTTATCGAACGCGATGGCGGAGACGACGTATTCGTACATTTCTCAGCTATTCAAAGCGAAGGTTTCAAATCTCTTGATGAAGGTCAAGAAGTTACTTTTGAAATCGAGCAAGGTCAACGTGGCCTTCAAGCTACTAACGTAGTTAAAGCTTAATTAAACCTAAAACTTAACTTTACAGGCTCTCATTAGAGAGTCTGTTTTTTTGTGTTTGTCTAATTTCATCTAGGGAACAGTAAGCTATTATTTTGGTTCATATGCTATGATTATAGTAATATTTTGAATAGGACTAAAAATGTTATCGAAAATAGAATAGGATGATAATCATATGAAAAAATGGAAAAAAGAGATTCTCTTAAATGTACCAATCGAATTCGCTTGGCCTTACTTTTACGGGAATATAGCCAAGAAGAAAAAAATATTTCCAAAAGTAATTGATGAGGTAATAGTTCAGCAAACAGAATCTATCGTGGGTACGATGATAAAACAAAGCTATCAAAATGGCTCTTTAACGGAAGAATACGAAGTGACGATTAAAAAATATACAAATGAATCCAATTATAAAGCATTTCAAGAAAGCTTTATTCTTAATAATCGCTTCAAAATAACAACGGAATATGAATTAGAAAGCCAAAGTGACAAAGTGACGAAATTCATTTATACTTCTATAAATAAACCGAAAAACCCACTACTTTCTGTTTTTCAATTATTTGGGAGTGATGAGGTTATTGTGAATTTTATGAATAAAACTAAGGTGGAAATCGAATTAGATTTTGAGCAAACACAACAAGAGGAAGTATAATAAGATGAGTATTAATCGAATATAGTTAAAAACAACTGCCTCTTACTTTTTAGGCAGTTGTTTTAATACAGCATCTCTCGCAAGTGCATGGGCTGCTTTGTTTTGGTCGTCTGGAATCCATTTTATAAAGAAAAGGTCAAATGTATCGGTTATGGCTAAAATTTTCTCTAAAATAGCTGCAAATTCTGGATTCTTTGCGTATCTTTTTTCAACTGCAGCGCAAACGATTTGCGAATCTGACCTTGCAGAGACAATAGAGGGGGAAAGTTTTTTGGCTTCTTCTAACCCTCTTTGTAGCGCTATAAATTCAGTAGTATGGTTGGAATACTCTCCAATGAATTCACTGAATCTCAGGTGATGTCCTTCGCCTTTAATGAACACACCTATACCACTTGGTCCTGGATTGCCAGTGGTCGAACCGTCAATATATACTTCTAACATGATGATCACCTTTTTTAATAAAGTCATGGATATATCTAGTTTGATGGAATGCGGGAATAGTTACACATAAAAGAAACATAATAGTACAATTGTGAAATAGTGAGGAGTAGTGATTTATGAAAAATACAGAACTAATAAATGAAATTGATAATTTATCCGATACTTATTGTAATGGTTGCTTTATCCGAACGCAATTACGAAAAGAAAGCGGTAAAACAATTGCTTATAGATTTTGTATAGAACAATGTACGGTTGGTGAAAGTATTAAACAAATCGGAAGTAAACTAAAAGGTTCAAAATAAAAAAAGCCCCACGACTATTTTGCCGCGGGAAGAAGCGTTTCTATTCGTTTTTTATCACGTTTGCAGCTTGAGGTCCACGGTTTCCTTCAATTATTTCGAACGTTACTTGTTGTCCTTCATCTAATGCTCGAAATCCATCACCTTGAATTCCTGTAAAATGGACAAATACATCTTCTCCATCGTTATATTCGATGAAACCATACCCTTTTTCATTATTAAACCATTTTACTTTCCCCTGTTGCATAAACGTTCCTCCCTTAATCCACTAAGAATTCTATAAATGGATACATAAACTATACTTGAATTGTCAGTCTTCGTCAATAATATGTCGAATTTTCACATAATTTATGGATTTTACTCAAATAGTTTTATAACTAATAGAAGTACTTATGGGAGTAGATAATTTAACTGGAATTATAAGGTCACGGAAGTATTGTGAATAGTTATTATAAGTTCTTTTTTTCCGTAGGTTGTTCAGTAAAAGTATTTACTTGCTTTGTTAAATCTTCTACTAAATCTTTTAGCTGCTGTTTTTGATGATCTGTTAATTTTTTTTTGATGTTTTCGGGATCAATACCATTTCTTCTAAGGGTATCATCTACTAGAAGGTCAATCACCTTGTTTGAAATATTTATTGGTTTTTCAGGTAAATTACTCAAGTTGTTCACTCCTTCATTTAAAATTAGCTGCATATTAGCATATGCAGCTTTAGGGGAATTGAATAGTTTAAATGATTGGTTATAACCAATTGACATTAAAGAATATCTAGTTTTGCAACGATTGCTACTAGAATTTGAAGCATTGCCTGGATATTTACTGCCAAATCGGTATCGGTAGTTGTTACAGATATATTTCTAGAGCCTTCAACTATCGTAGTTTGGACGTTTCTTTGTTTTGTTTTAATAAATTGATTTAGTTCTTGGGTTACTGCTCTTCCTTGGTCAGAATCACCGATAGTAACACTGATTACAGCTGCAATAGCTGCTTGTATTCCAAGTTGAAGAGAGATGGCTACTTGTGTATCTGTCGTACGTATTTCTACACCTTCCGAATCCTTTACGATAATTCGTTCGAAGGATTGTTGTTTCGTAGATACTACTTGTTTTCCGTCCTGTTCTACATCACTGCCTTTATTACTCGGATCATCGCAATGATCTAAAGCTCTCCATTTTTTTTTCTCCATTGTGTTTATTCACCTCTTTTGTTTATAATTTTTTTGATTAAAGAATATCCAATCTTGCAACTAATGCCAATAAAACTTGTAACATAGCTTCGATATTAACTGACAGGTCCGTATCAGTAGTGACAATATTGACGTCTTTTGAATTGTCTACATAAATTTTCTGTTTGTTCGTTTGCTCATCGTTAAACTGTTGGAATAATTCTTGTGAAACAGTTTGACCTTGAATAGAATCGCCAATTGCTATACTAATAACTAGTGCTATAGCAAGTTGTAATCCAACTTGCAGTGAAACTGCTGCTTGTGTATCTGTGGTTTGAACGGTTACGTTACAAGAATCTTTTATCCATATTAATTCGTCAGACTCTTGTTCAACAGACGAAAACTGACCGCCGCCTTGGAAAACGGTTGTATCCTCGCTATTTTCAGTGGAATCCCAGCTGTTTTCTTCTTCCCCTTGCTCCCAACGATGATTATTGCATCGTTTACACTTTTTTGGTGGCTCTTCACATTCATACTTACAATGTGTGCATTTCCAATGACTCATTTTATAATCTCCTTTCTCTTTGTTAGCCAGATTGCAATATTAATTACAACCGGCTTTCTATAACATATGAGCTTTTTAAAAAGAGACATAGTCTATTTGACTAGACTAATAAAACTATTTTAGCTAGGTGTTAGTAAAATAAATGCAAATAGTACAGTAGAGCAGCTTTATTGTATATAATAGAGAAGGCGAATCAGACCTGAGGAGATACAAAGATGAATTCTATTGAGCAATGTGAGAATTTAGTTAAAGAAGTGTACATGCACTTTGATGCAAGTCACGACTTTCAACATATAGAAAGAGTACGTAAAAATGCTTTTGATATTGCAGATAGTGAACCATCTGCAAATAGAGAGATAATTGAGTTGGCTGTATTACTCCATGACGTGAGTGATCCAAAATATTCAACAGAAGAAAAGCTTGAAGAAGAAAGAATTATAAAACAGCTGAACTTATCAGATGATAAAATAGCTCATGTAAAAGAAGTGATCAAAGCAGTCTCCTTTAGTGGAGGTCATGAAGTAGAAGCGAAGACGATAGAAGCGAAAATAGTACGTGATGCGGATAGACTGGATGCTATAGGAGCAGTAGGTATCGCCCGCACATTTGCTTTTGGCGGGGCAAAAGGTAGACTATTATATGATGCATCTGAAACACCACGAGATAATATGTCCGTAGAAGAATATCGCACGAAGGAAACAGCCTCGGTAACACATTTTTATGAAAAACTATTAAAGCTATCTGAAGGAATGCAAACCAAAAAAGGAAAAGAGCTTGCAGTCGAGCGTCATGCCTTCATGGAACTATTTCTACAAAACTTACGTAAAGAAACAGGTGAACAACTATGAGTCATTTAATCATATCTAATTTAACAAAAACAGTTGGGGAAAAAACTCTATTCGAAAATATTGCCTTTACTATTAACAACCAAAATAGAGCGGGCTTAATAGGTATAAACGGTACAGGTAAATCTACTTTTCTTTCTATAATTGCTGGCGAATTAGAAGCGGATTCTATTGAACGAGATCATCCGAACAAATATCGTGTGGCATACTTAGAGCAACAGCCAACATTTGAAAAAGATGAAACAGTGATTCAAACTGTATTTGGTGGAGATTCTCCTATATTAAAGATTAACCGTGAATACGAGGAAGCTTTGTTGGCATTAATGGAGAACTCCGATTCGACGGAACTTCAAAATACGTTGATGGACTTACAACAAAAAATGGATGATTATCAAGCGTGGGATGTCAATTCATTGGCTAAAACTGCTCTAACAAAGTTAGGTATAACGCAGTTTGAAGAATCTATCCTGCATCTATCTGGAGGTCAACAAAAAAGAGTAGCACTAGCAAAAGTGTTAATCGAACCAGCGGACCTTTTACTATTGGACGAACCTACAAACCATTTAGACAAAGAGTCAACGGATTGGTTACAGGATATGCTACAAAGAGTAGAAGGCTCAATCATATTTGTAACGCATGATCGATACTTTTTAGATACAGTGGCAACTCATATTTACGAGCTTGCAGACAAGACTTTATATACCCATACAGGAAATTATGCAGATTATTTAGAGTCAAAAGCATTACGAGAAGAAATGAACGCTTCCTCTCAGCAGAAACTTCAAAATTTATATCGTAATGAATTAAAGTGGATTCGTAGAGGTGCAAAAGCAAGATCTACTAAACAAAAGGCAAGAAAAGATCGCTTTGAAGAGATAGATGCAAGTTTAGACCGTGACAATTCATCACTCAATTTAGAATTGGAAATGGTTACAACTCGACTTGGAAAACAAGTGTTAGAAGGTAAAGATATATCTAAAAGATTCGACACTAAAAATATCGTAGAGGATTTCTCGTTCTTGTTACAAGCGGGCGATCGTATTGGTATAGTAGGTCCAAATGGTGTAGGGAAAAGTACACTTCTTAAAATGCTTGCCGGTGATATCCCTATGGATTCTGGCGAAATTATAAAAGGTTCAACAGTTAAGTTGATGCATTTTACGCAGCAGTTACCCGAACTGAATCCCCAAACAAGAATGATCGAATATGTTCGGGAATCATCTGATTTAATAGAAACTGGTTCTGGGGAAAAATTCTCTGCAGCGCAAATGTTGGAACGCTTCTTGTTCCCATTAAACACACATGGTACACAGATAGGGAAACTTTCAGGTGGAGAAAAGAAACGATTAGTACTTTTAAAAATGTTAATGGAGCAGCCGAATGTTCTATTCTTGGATGAGCCTACTAATGACTTAGATATCCAAACATTGTCTGTATTAGAAGACTTTATGGAATCTTTTCCAGGAGTTATTATTACCATTTCCCATGATCGTTTCTTCCTAGACCGCATTGCTAAAAAACTATGGCTATTAAATGGGGATGGAACTGTAACTGAGTGGTTAGGGGTATATTCTGATATGCTTGATGCTCCGAAAACAACTCCAAAGGAATCTTCGAAACAAATAGTAGAAGAGATTAAAGTGGAAATCCCGAAGGAAAAGAGAAAATTTTCCTACAAAGAACAAAGAGAATGGGAAACTATTAGTCAAGATATTGAGAAAGCAGAACAGTTAATCGAGCAATTAGAAGGCAAAATGCAAGCTGCTGGCGCTGATTTTACTTTACTGCAAGATATAACAAACCAATTAGCTGATGCTAACGCCAAATATGAGAAACTTATTGAAAGATGGTCCTATTTGGAAGAAATAGCATCTTCTTAACTTTACTTAATGGAGGTATGTAAGCATGAAAATAGTAACGATTGAACCAACACCAAGTCCAAATACCATGAAAGTTGTGATTGATCAGGAATTACCTTTTGGTAAAAGTTATAACTATAAAAAAGACAATATAGCGGATGCACCAAAGGAAATTCAAGCTCTATTTACAATCGACGGTGTTAAAGGTGTTTATCATGTGGCGGATTTCCTTGCTATTGAACGGATTGCAAAGTTTACATGGGAAACAATCTTAGCAAGCGTGGAAAATGTTTTCGGCGCTGCTAATGATGAAGTCAACGAGACAGTTACACCTTTAGAACATTACGGGGAAGTATACGTTCATGTGCAGCAGTATAAAGGAATTCCACTTCAGGTGAAGGTATTTGATAGTGAAACTGAATCGAGATATGGACTATCAGAACGCTTTATTAAGGCATTAGACGAAGCGATGGAAGGCGATAAAGAAAACTATATTTTGCTTCGTAAATGGGTAGATTATGGCGTTCGTTATGGCGATCAAAAGGAAATAGGCGAACAGTTAGTAAAAGAACTGGAAGCTAGTTTCCCGCAGAGCAAGCTAGGACAGCTTATAGCAGATAAAGATCTTAACGAAGAAGATAAAAAACCAATTAGAGTACCATTTACATTAGCACAATTCGAGGTTAGTGAATGGGAGCAACGTTTCCAATTACTAAATAACTTGATCAATCCAGAAATTGAGGACTTACCTATACTAGAGCGAGCAGTGCAGGATGAGCAAGTCTCTATTCGACGTTTAGCTACTGTTTACCTAGGATTGATAGAAGATGAAGCTGTTGTTCCCTATTTAGAAATGGCGCTAAAAGATAAGAGTTCAGCAGTTAGACGAACAGCTGGAGATGCGATGAGTGACTTAGGGTTCGAACAATTTGCTGATGCCATGAAGATTGCTCTCTTTGATAAAAACAAACTAGTTCGCTGGAGAGCAGCGATGTATTTCTATGAAGTCGGCGACACAGATTCACTTCCAGCTCTTAAGGAAGCAATGGACGACAAAGAATATGAGGTTAAACTCCAAGTTCTCATGGCTATTGCACGTATTGAGGGTGGAGAAGAAGCAAAAGGTTCTGTTTGGAAACAAATGAGTGAAGCAAGAAAATAGCATGTATTTTAAACGCAAGAAAGCTGTTCACTAAGATGAACTGCTCTCTTGCGTTTTTTGTTCTATGGGATAAAAATAATGGAGAAATATAATGTTCCGCTAGTAAATCATTAGCTAGAGCGAGTATTTAAATAATGAGGTCAGTAACTGGAAAAAAACGTGAGATCTAGATAGTGAGCGAAAGTAAATGCCAGGGCTAGACACAAGTATAGCTGCTATTCTTATACCAGAAAGTAATCCAGAACAAATTGGTGAAATAATTTAGCTGCGGGGGAAAGATAGCGATCTTTCACTACGGCCATACCTATTACTCGTTCGTAGGAAGCGTCTTCAATTTTCAATTTAGTCATTTTATCCATTTCTTCTCCGTAAGGTAAAATGGAGTATCCCAGTCCAGCAGCTATAAATCCTGCTACAGTAGCAACTTCATCACCTTCAAAGGAAATAATAGGTTTTAACCCTTCATTCTCGAAAATTTCGTCTGTTGTTTTGCGCAGTGCATAGCCTTTTTTTAGTGCTATAAAGGATTCGTTTGCTATTTCTTTTAACCGGATACTCTTTCGTGCTGCGAGGGGATGGTTTGTTTGCACTATAACAAATAATTCATCCCGCCAAAGTTCTGTCCATTCAATCGGATTTTCGTGTTCCATGGAAGCTAGCAAACATAAATCCAAACTACCATGTTTTAGTTCTTTCAACTGTGTATGTGTATGATTCTGATGAAACTTAAACGTGATATGTGGATACTCCTTATGAAATGCCCGGATAATATTGGGAACTGTACTTGTTCCTAAAGTATGTAAAAATCCTAGTGAAACTTCTCCGTGTTCAGGATTAATAATATGTTGTATTTCCTCTAAACCTTGCTCCATTTCTTTCATAATATTATTGACCGTCATTAAAAACAGCTGACCGTATTTGTTTAATATAATAGAGCGACCTTGTCTATCAAATAAAGGGACACCAATCTCTTTCTCTAAGCTTGCAATAGATCTGCTTAATGCGGGTTGAGAAATAGAAAGGATTTCTGCTGCTTTCGTCATATGTTGAATCCTAGCTAGTGTCTGAAAATATTCCAATCGCTGCCATTCCATTTATATCATTCCTTTTCGTTCATTCATGCACAAAAGGTATCGTACTGATAAGAATAATAAATTATACATTATAAATAGTCAATGCTACTATAAGTTTAACGGACTAATAGTTTAATGAGATAAAGGGGATATTTAAATGAAAGTTGTAGCACCTAAGGCCTTTACATTAGAAGGCGGTAAAAGAGCAGTATTATTGCTTCATGGATTTACAGGGAGCACGAAGGATGTAAAAAGATTAGGGCAATATTTACAAAAAAGAGGCTATACTTGTCATGCGCCTATGTACAGAGGACATGGACTAACCCCAGAAGAATTATTATTAACTAGTCCATCCGAGTGGTGGCAGGATGTAGTAGATGGCTATAATCATTTAAAAAACTTAGGCTATGAGGAAATTGCAGTAGCAGGGATCTCCCTTGGAGGAGTTTTTTCATTGAAAGTGGCTGAAGAGTTCCCCGTAAAAGCGGTAGTATCTATGTGTGCTCCTATAAAAAGAAACAATACAGACGGATTGTTTGATCGGTTATATAACTATGCTAAAATTTATAAATCATTTGAAGGCAAACCAACAGAAGTAATAATAGACGAATTAGAGACATTAAAAAACACCAACACCGAATCGCTTCATGGAGTTCATGAAATAACTGAAACGACCTGTGATGGCTTACAACGTATAAATTCTCCTATTTTAGTAATGCAAGGATCATTAGATGATGAGATATACCAAAAAAGTGCTTCTTATATTCATGAAACAGTTGAAACAGATGATAAAGAAATTATTTGGTATAAAGAATCTGGTCATATTATTACTCTTGGAAAAGAGAAAGAAAAAGTTTGCGAGGATGTTTACGAGTTTCTCAATCATATCGATTGGATTGCTTCTTAATAAGTTCATGATGAAACCTTTTACTTTAGTGCATGCAATTTTGTGCTTACTATGTAAAAGGTTTTTTCTTGTTGTGATTGTAGTATGATATGTAGTAATCATGATTCAGGAGGAATAACGTTGAGAATTATTAAAGTAATTTTTGGTATTATAATTTTTTTGGGCATTATTGTAGTAGGCGCATATTACTTTGGACCAAAGCTAGTTGCCGATCAAGTCATGGAGAAGATATCGCTAGAGTTACAGGATAGTGGAGAATTAGAAATGATAAAAAATGAAATTGAAAATGATCCAGAGCTTCAAGAATTTATAGCAGAAGGTAAGGATGTAGATAGTAGCAAACTACCATTTCAAACGAAAGAAGAGGCTACGAGAGCTTTGATAACAAAGTTTGGTATAAGTGAAATTCAAGAAATCCAATTAAAAGCTCAAAATGGGATGACAGTAGAAGAAAAACAGGAAATATTTAATAAGTTAGAAAGTAATCTGACGGAGGAAGAAATGCTTGCCTTAAAAGTATTGGCCTATAAGGAACTGTTCAAATGATTATATGGGGGGTAACATAATATGAATCTTAAACTGAAGGAAGTATTAGAAACAGAGAAGACTATTTTGCAAAATCTTTACTCATTATATCTTCATGACCTTTCAAAATTTACTACACTCTTAGATATTGGAGAACAAGGGAACTTTGAGTATGAGGAAATTGATGATTTTTGGGAATTAGATGGACTTACCCCATATTTCATCCTTTTAGATAAAGACATTATTGGATTTATGCTACTACTGGAAAGACCATTCCTAAAAAAAGATTATGACTTCGGTATAAATGATCTATTTATATTAAATAAATACAAAGGCCAAGGTTTAGGCAGAAAAGCAATACAGGAAATATTCGAAGTTAAGAAAGGGAAGTACTTTGTCATTGAATTAATAGAAAATAGTCCCGCAGTTTCGTTTTGGAAAAACGTTTATAGCGACTTAAATATTCAGTATACAGAAAAACAAGATGTAGTGGATGATGAACAGTGCCTAATTCAGACATTTACTATTAAGTAGCAGGAATGAGCCGAAATAAGTTCATTTCAGGAGAAACCTGACATGCAATGAGAGGATAAACATATTTAGCTATAATTACCAGGTTACTATCTATGTGTGACGGGTAATATAACTAGGAGATGCTGAAGATCTCCCTTCGTATTCTCAAACAATAGCTGAGCCCCACTGTTGAAGCGGTGGGGCTTTTTGTATTTCAGCAATCTAAGAAAATGAATATCAGTAAAAACACCTGTTAAGATCTATTTTCTAAATTCATTGTTCACATGCTCTCGAACGAGAAGTAGCTCGATTACATCTTGTGCGGAATAAGAATAAGAAGCGTGCTCAGGAACTAGTTCATTGTATTGTTTTACAATTTCATTGAGAGTTTGAACATAAAAATTATTTAAAGTTAGTTCATATTTTATCAACATATTCACCTACTTCTTTTTTAGGAAGTATGTACCTATCAAATCAAATATATACAGGTGATTGGCTATTCGATGAGCCCAATCAAAACTAAGTTCAAGGAGTCGATTAATCAGATCAGCTTCCACCATTTTGAAAAAAATGGTTACTACACCATGAAGCGGTTTTTGGAGAAATATACGAGGATTTAAATTTTAGATCGCCTCTGCTATACATAATTACTTTATTTTTAATTTTGTTTAATAAGTCAAGTTTACCTTCATAATGAAAATGAGCATAATATGCAATCTGACGAATGGTAATATAGAAAAAATCTTTTTCCTTCCATCAGTAAGTCAATAAAATTATTTGGTTTTTGTTGCTCTCGTTGTATGCAGACATTCTTTTCTTCTTTCAAACCACACAACAATGTGTTCAATATTGTTTATTGCTTAAGAATAGCCGTAGATGTAAGCTTTTAATAGACATTACACACCATACTAGAGAGGAAACGTGATCTATTTTGAAGAAAAAAATGATTATTTTATATATTGCTTTAGCAACACTTCTTATAATGATTGGTAAAAGTTTTATATTAAATGAAAGTGTCAAATATTATTTAGTTATTTTTATGTTCGTAGGCTTAGGACTTGCGCTATTACGTATTGGTGTAAACACTGCCATTAAAAAGATAAAAGGCAAGCATATTAGTCTTAAAATCCTGTTTTTTGCGGTACTTCTAGGTCTAGGTTTACCTTTTCAAAACTGGTTTCGAAAAAGTGTAATATTTGCGATGGATTCAGATTATATTTTGCCTTGTATTATTACAACTGCCGCAAGCGTTTTTTTCTTTACTATAATATTTGGCTTACTTTTTCCAAAAGATCACAAAAATCATACCAAAAAATTAGAACAGTAAAAGTCTCTCCCACCACTACATTTTGATCACCTATTTTACATTGCGTAACATAAAGCTAATTTGTAGTGGTGAATGAATATACTTCAGAGAAAGACTCAAAAATTACCTGCCTCCATAAAAGGAATTATCAAAAGAGATATAGCCGTTATCGTAATACTCTGAGTAAATCTTTTAGTTTTCATGAGGTAAAAATCTTACAAAATAATCTATATCTTCTTTTGAAACACCAATTTCTATAAACTTGAATTGGTGTTTTTTTCTTTGATAACAAGAGCAAATAGTATAGTGGGTCGATTAAATATGGATGGGTATAGAAAGAGAATTACTTTTTCGTAAAATCTTTTATTCAAATTTCATATGAAAGGTGGTTTTCTATTTGAGTTATATAAAAGAATGGGTAACTTGAAGATTTGGAGTTTGTTTAACATGTTGCACAAAAATATTTTCGGTTGAACAAGAAAGTCACAAAAATCACAAAAGAGTAAGCAAAACTACGAAAACAGGTTATTAACTTATGCTGTAAAATTGTTGTTATAATAGGATATGTGAAACTAATTGAAAGAAGGCGAAATCATGAATGCATACGATGAGTATAAGCATTCAAATCTTTCGTGAACCTTGGTGTATCAACGACGTTTATGAAGGGTAAATATTATCTTTTTAAAGAAAAAGTTACAAAAAGATAACATTTATCCTGGTTTTCTCCCAAACTTAGTTTTTTTAGATTTAATCCTTTAGTAAATCAGTAAATTTAGCATGCATTTTTTGTGAAGCATTATCTCTCATTCCACCAGTTACATGTAAATAAATTGCAGTCGTTGTTTTTGAATTTTTATGTCCAACACGATTCATAATGAAATTTAAATCCACTTCAGCTTCTGCTAACAAACTTATATGTGTGTGCCTCAAGATGTAAGTCCGGAATTGTTATTTTATAGTGTTTTTTCACCTAACCTCCGGACTGTTTGATTTAATGATTTAACAGTAGGGGGGATGCCATCTATATTCCCAAATACATAATCTGAAACAATCCATTCTCGAATTACACGATAATGAAATAACTCCTTCAACTTTTCAACAATAATATCATCAATATCAACTGTTCGAATACTACTAATGGTCTTGGGTGGAGTTAGATCAAAATCACCTCGTAGACTTTTCTTAGCGTAAGTAGTTTTGTTAATTCGAATACTTTTCTTTTCCAAATCAATATCTTCATATTTTAAAGCTATTGCTTCCCCTGGACGCATTCCTGTAAAGGCAATAGTATAGATTAATGTCCGATTCATTATATTTCGATGAGCATCTACAGTGTTTAAAAATACTTTTAATTCATCTGTTTCCAGATATAACTTTGATACATCTTCACCATTGGTCTCTTCGAGTGTTAGCTTCTTCTTTGGAACGAATACTGCTTCTACAGGATTTACTCCAATTACTCCAACTTCTTTTGCATAATTGAAAATCATCTTTGCAGCATTGTGAATTCCTCTAAGCGTATGGTAAGCTGTGCCTTTTTCAAATAAATCGTTTAATACTCGTTGTAAATTGAGGGTTGTTATCTCAGTCATCTTCAGCTGGGCTATATATTTATTAATTACAGTAATACAGTATGCTCAACTGTAGTTTCCTTGTTTCCTTTTAAACGGTAAAGATTTAACCATTGATCGCTGAATTTATTAAATTTTACTTTCGAATCAAAGCTATGTGATTTTTTTATTTCTTCAATAGCCTTTTCAACTCTTTCTTTAGCTTCTCCTTTGCTTTTGCCACGCCTAGCTATTTGTTTGCGCTTTCCGGTAAATGGATCAACCGGACCGTCCGCGATACATCTCCACGTGGTTTTATTAATTTGTTTAAAATGCATTAATAATTACCATCCAGTTTTCTGTTACTTAGAGACACTTTATTGAATGATCTCCCACATGTTTTTTAGTTTTTTAACGTCATCTTCTTTGTTATTTGGTAAAGATTTATACCATAGTTGTAACGAGGGGTTAGTAGGGAATGGTTCTTGTAATTCAGGATTAAATTTCTCATCATCCAAATATCCGGAAATTTTAATTAGTTTCATGTAATCATATTTATATGCTTTAGCTATTTGATGTAAAGTTTCTGGTGAAGGCTTTACTGGTTTGCCCGTTCGCTTATCAATTCCGTTTTCAAGAAGTGATAAATAAGAGTAACTAATATTCATCCGTTTAGCTGCCGTTCGTAATGACTCATCTCCTCGTAATTCCTTTAACAAATCAGCTAGTTTCATAGATATTATCCTTTCTCAAGATAGACATAAGCGTTCATCCTATTATCATTGTCGCTATGATTTTGAAGTGTGACGGTCACATCTGTTGTAGGAAACCCCCAATTGTTAGTCTTCATTTAAGCTACCTATATAAGTTTTGCATAGTATTGCACACATACTGTTGCAATCTCTTTTCTGCAAACTCGCGCTCAACACCAAATTTCTCTTGGATCATCCATATTGCTTTAGCTTCCGTGTTTCTAGTGTATCTAATATAAAAGTTGGGATGCATGCGTGTTCAGCAAAACTATTAGCTTTCCATTCTTGATATTCTTTAAAAGGCTCTGACCGTTCGGAAGTTTTATAGCATGCATCCTAGAGTTGTTGTGAGGGTGGCTTATTGATAATGCACAGTTAACCAAATTATGTTGAGTAGTAGGGTGAGCAATTGGATCAACTAACTATTTTCGAAGTGATAAATGAATTTGATGATTCAAAATGTAATTGGATTGATATACTAGGAGAATTTGAGATATGCACTGTATTAGCGGTAATACCAGCGGAAGGTTTTAGTCCATTAGAAAATCCATACAAATACGGAAGTGATGAATACGAAAAGGCTAAAAAAATATGGAGTGATTATACGTATGCTATTTTCAGTCAAATTGGCCCTGGTGAAAAAGCGTGGCAAATTGCTTGCAATAGATTTAGAGATTACAGAGAAAACAACGAGCCTTGTTTGATGGAGATCCGCAGAACTAAGAGGGGTGATGATTTTAGACCATCTCAAGTGATTGATTACATTTGAATCAAAATGTGATTTTATGTATGAGGTAAATTTAAAAGTTTATTTATGTCGGAGGCTAACCATTACTCATGACTGAGCATGGTTGCTGAAAGTCTGTCACGAAAGTAGATGATTGAGGATTGTCTCTACAATTAAGTAAATTAATTGTTTTAGAAACCTTTTCCAAATTCTCTTTCCATCTTTAGGCATGACTTTCACCTCCTTTTATGAAGATGATAATCCAAGAATAGGCTTTCCTCTTATTTTATTAGGTGGATACACATGATGCTATCTGTACATCTATGAACGCTTATTTATTTCTACGTTCCATTCTATCTATTTTTCTAGTTAATTGCTCAATTTGCTTTTGCATACTTTCTATTTCTTTGGATTGATCTGATTGGTTTTGAGGGTTTTGATTATTTGTTTTTTCTAATTCTTGTAAAGTAATCCCTGCAGCGATTGTCTGAAGAGCATCGCCCAATGTAGAAAGTGTTGTTCCAACTAAATTAAGCTTAGCTACATAAATATCTGGTGATTCAGAATTTTCATCCATTTGATGATCAATTCCATTATTCATTTTTACACACCCTTAATTTTATTCTGATTACTAAATTAAATTAAGTAAAAAATAATTATTTAACCATAATTATAAGTTATGGTAATTGACTTGTTTTTTTAGATTTTCTATTTCAGTATTTAAATAGTCAAGTTGTTTTTGCATGTTTTTACTTTCTGGAGTGTTACTTCGTTCTTGTTGTTGTCCTTCAAATGTTGTAAGTACTTCTGCCATACCAGCTAGGGCATCTGCAAGCGGAATTAAAGCGGCGTTGACTACCGGTAGAATAGATTGGTTGTTTGTTTGGAGATCTGGATAATTTTCTTCAAAATTTAAATTATTTTTGTTCAAATCATTAGCCTCCATTGTTTACATTTTCAACTTATATTATTCAATATGTATTTTTTCGTGAAAGGTTTTATATTTTTTAGCGCAGTTCGACCAAGATATGTACTGAGGGAATAGAGGAGAAATTCATTCCCTCAGGGTAAATAGTGTCTACAAAACAGTTTATTCTTACCATCTTAATATAGGTAGGCGCTAAAAGTTGAAAGTAATTGGCAAACCGAATAGTGTATTTTGTAAATTTTTTAATTTCTGTGTTTATTTCTGTAAGATAATATTGCAGTTTTTAGTGAAGCGTAATTCCCTATTGCAGCATAGCCATAAAACCATCCCATGAAAAGACCTGCAATAAAATGATGGCGGTGACTGATAAAAACTGAAATAAGAAGTCCTAATATTAAGGCTGTAAGAGGAACATATTTGGATTGTACTCGAAAAAGAATCTTAATTATTTGGGTAATGATTATGATTACGGGTATTGCGATTACAGCATCCCAAAAGTTTGTATGGATGGTTGGAAAATTCATTTAGTCACCTCTTAGATAGAGTGTCCAATTAATAAAAACCTAACCATGAAGAGACTAAGTTTGTTCATAAGATAATGTCGAAGTACAACCATACGGAGGGGGAAAGAGTGAATGAGACCAGAGCCTAGATCGGCATAATCAGCAGGCTTCCCAGACTGCTTTCGGCTCTAATTAAATAATTATAATCACAATATTGTTGTTTTATACAGGGAGGGACCTCTTCCATAAAGAAAGAGGTCCCTTATAACTCAGTCTGCTTCTATTCGTAAAGCTTGAATGTCTTGGCAATCTACGATAAGTGTTGAACCAGGTTCTGTTTCTGGATCATTAAAGAAAGCACAGCAATTTTCCCGATCAAAGGCAATAAAGATAACATCTTCTAAAATTTGGCCACCGGATAAAAAAACATCAACTTCAGTCTGTGTTTGTAATCGTCTTAATTGGTCACAAATGCAACCTTTACAGCGATTTCTATCATTCTCATTTGAATCTCTAAAACTCTCAGTAGACTGTCTATGTTTTCTACAGTCAAGTTTATTACATTCTGTACAACTCGAACTCATATTCAAGACCTCCTTTCCTGGCTATTAAAATCTAGCCTTACCTTTATAAAGTATGATGTCGCCATGAAAAGAGATTGTACAATTTGTCCAAAAATAATAAAGAGATTAAATTTGGAGTCTTAAAACTATTTATTTTCAAGAGTTTCATAAAATAACGTAGTAAAGGAGTGAGTAAAATCTCAATCACTGAAGGTTTTACGAGTATACAAGAATCACAGTTTTTGAAAATGATCACATCTAATTTGGTTCCAGTGAAATTATTAAGGAAAAGAAGGGTGTTGCAACATTGATCAAGTGTAATGGTCAGCAATATGTTGTGCAGCATCCATCACATATGAGAAGTAATCAGTAGCGAATATTGTAAATAGGAGGTGAAGATATGAAAATTACAAATGAAGAAGTTACAAGTAAACAACATGGTTTAAAGGCTGAGTCGAATAACGAAATTTTAAATTCATTAGTAAAAGAGACGATCACTCTAAATGGACAACTAGGACAAATCTTCAAGAATAGAATTGATGAGTTGAAACCAGTAATTGAAGTATTAAGAAAGAACAATTACTATTTTAAATACCCTGACAATGAATGTGAAGGGATGTCTACACGAGGCCCTATCATTGATTACAATAATAATCATTATTTTGTCTATTCCATTGATGAAGATTCTGTTTACAAAGTGAATAATTTTAACACAGATTCATCTGAGAAAATTCATTTTTTAAATTTCATCAAACAATGGGATTTTGAAAAAGCAATGAATGGATTAAATTATGTATTAGAATTGCAAGAACGCTTTTCAGAGATTCACAAGATAAATCAAATTGATATGAGAGCATTGATAGATAAATATTCTTAATATAGCATCTCTCTCGAGGTGCTTTTTCTATGTCTAAAAAAGCAAATAGCATAATGGGGTGATGCCATTGATTGAAAAGAGATTAAACAAAAAGGAAACCGGTGCGGGTAGTTTTAGCTATTCTGGCGATTATGTACTAGATGTATAAAAAGGAGGCGACAAAGTGGGAATAGTAATTTATAGAAAATCAGACAACAAAGTTATGTTAGAGGTAATACAACACCCTTTGTTTAATACGGAAGTATTTGACCGGTTTATTGAAACCGTTGGACACAAGGCTAGTGAATACGAAAAACTAGAAATAACAGCAGATGAAATGCCCCAAGCAATGCAGAAAGAAATAATCATTGTAGATGGTCAGATTACGTTTGGTGAGGATAAGAACCCGGTAGTACTTGAACTAAGTAATTCCTTCTGAAGCAGATGCGTTAACAGACTATATCGTCGATGTAGACTACCGAGTAACAATGATTGAACTAGGTCTATAAAAATAGAATGGAGAATGCAAAATGAACTTAACTTTCAGAGCATGTGAATCACAAATTGAACGTCAGTCTTATATTTCAAAAGAGGATATGCAACAGAAACTAGATATTTTTCTAGTCGGTGATCGTATTACTCAAACACAATATGAAGAGTTAACAGAGCAATTAAGCATATAATAAGCTAGAGTTATTTATTTTATTATTTGTAAATGATTGGGAAAATATATTTCACATATTTGATATTTTAGTGTATTGTTAATAAAAGTGTTAATATTTAGGAACTATTTGTTTTGAGTATTACGATAGTATTTGATTTTTACTTCAAACTCAAATATTTATCGTCTATATTTAGACAACTAGATTTTATTTGAGATTCTAATTAAAATACGAGGTGAAATTTAATGGAAAATCTAAAAGACTTTTTTAAAAATAATATAAGGTTTGTTTTAGGATTAATTGTTTACGTAGTTGGTATTTTTGTTATTCTTTCAATTAATTTTAATTCTTTTAACTTAACGCAAAAAATAATAATAACATCAATTGCTGCAATAATTTTTGTTGTTATAAATAAGTTGTTAAAAAGAAATAAAGTTAATAAAATCTAATATTTACCAAATTAGGTCGGAAATGTAAATTTGTGTGATATTATAAAAGAGAAAGGGGGAATTTTAAAATGAATAAGCTTTCTAAAAGTATATTATTAAAGTTAGGTATGGTGGTATCTATCGTTGTATTATCGGTGTTTGGAGGTTTTGTTGAAACTAATAAAACTAATGCTTATGACGAAGTTAATTCAGAGGATATAGCTACACTTGAAACTGCTTTAAATTTAATTTTTGAAAAAGGTATTGTAACCGATAAAAATGGGTTTACGCTTGGTTATGATAGAGCGATTTTTGAGGAAGAATTAAATGGTTTTGAAGATTATCAAGAGATAATTCAAGGGATGGAAGAAGCAGGGTTATTTGTGGAGGTAAATGAGAAAGGGTTTGATGATTCTTCGGTAATTACTCCCCTAATAGTGGCATGCGAGTGGCATTTAATGAAGGAAAAACCTGAATTTATTGCAGCTGAGAATAAGTGTTTATTAGCAGGATTAAAAGCAAATTACGGTCCAACGACAGCTCTTTCGACAATAGCCAATTTGATTTCTGATAAAGAATTTACTTTAGCTGCTAAAAAAATAGTAGCCCTAGGCATTAAGTCTAATATAGCTGGAATTGCTGTAACTTTAGGAATTGTAATGTACAATTGTAATCAAGACTTAGAGAAGAAATTCCCTGGAAAAAGTAATTGTATGTAATTATATAAACTATACTTTAAGTAAAAAATCGAGGTCCAATAATTTGGGTCTCTTTATTTTTGGAGAATTATCGTGTACATTTTAACAAATCGTTTGTTGTTTTAGATTCAATAGTAAATTTTTTAATTAATCGTTTTAGTAATAATAAGAGAACTTATTATTAGTTGCTTTTGGAACATATTGCATTGTAAGAAAAACTTAATAATCAACATTGAGGGCATCCATTGGGTGCTCTTTTTATTTGCCAAAAAGGGGTGAGAGGATGCCAAAAGGAGGCAACTCGTCTATGTTTGAAACAGTTAAAGTACATGGATAAGAGATAGAGCAATTAAAGAAAGATAGAGAATATTTATTGAAGGGACAAAACGCTCTGTTCGAATGGAAAAAGGAAATGGAAAAATGGCGACGTGAATCCGACGAAAATTATCATGACCTAAAGACGACCATTCTTACAGAAAACAAAGAAACGCGTTCTTTCTTTCAGTCAATTATGGATAAACAATGGATTTGATAAAATCCTCAACTGGTATGCAACAGGAACTAAGAAAAGCTGACATCGACATGCAGCAGGAACAAAGGAAGGCAGACATAGAAATTAAAAAAGTTGATACTGAGATCAAACGGGATAATTGGGCAAAAGCTTGGGATTTCATGAAAACAATATTTGCAGCTGGTGGTATCATCTACCTGATACTTGAAGCAACTATTTTAAAATAAGAGGAGGAACTTATGATGACGGCAGTGTTATTATTTGCAACAGTAATTGTACCAATTGTTTTAGGAGTGGTGGAATTAATTAAAAGATCAACCTCGGAAACACTAAATAAGAATTTCATTCCACTCATCGCATTTGCGGTGGGTATTTTTATTGGATTCGCAGGTCAGATAATGATAAAAAATACACACTTGATAGTTTAGATGGAGATTTTGGCAAGTTTTTATTACTTGAGGATGAATTAGTGCAGTTATAGATTCCTAAAAATTTAATCAATCTTCATTTGGATGAAGGAGATATTGTTGAGATTATAAAGATCAATGAAACCTACAAAATTACACTTCTGCAAGGCGAAACAGATGATGCTACTGAAAAAGTAAGTAGTTTACTAGAAAAATTAAGAAATAATAAATAGTATTTTATAGCGATTTTCTCTTAATTGAGTTTGTCTCTTTTTTATTTGTCCAAAAATTACTAGTTATAAATTAGAATAAATGTTCTTGTGGTAAAAAAAGATGAAAGGTGGTTTCTATTTGTATTTATAAAACCTGTTTAACAAGTTGCACAAGAATACTTTTGGTTGCACAAGAAAGTCACGAAAATCACAAAAAAGTCACAAAAATCCTGAAAGAGTACGCAAATTGAGAAAACAGGGTATTAGCTAATGCTGGGAAAATATTGTTATAATAGGATATGTGAAACTAAAAGAAAGAGGGCGAAATCATGAATGCATACGATGAGTATATGAAAGGTATTGTAGGACCAATGAGAAGTGAATTAACGGGGGCAGGATTTAAAGAGCTTACTACACCTGAGGATGTACAAGAGCATATGTCTACAGCAAGTGGAGTTTCTTTAATCGTGATCAATTCCGTGTGTGGTTGTGCTGCTGGACTCGCTAGACCTGCAGTTGTTCATGCATTAAATGAGTTAAAAGTTAAGCCTGAAAACTTAGTTACTGTATTTGCTGGACAAGATCAAGAGGCTACTGCAACAATGCGAGGTTATTTTGAGGAGGTACCACCAAGTTCACCTTCTATTGCTATTTGGAAAGATGATAAGTTAGCTTACTTCATTCCACGTGAACAAATTGAAAGTAACTCGATGGAGACTATTAAAGATCATTTATCTGGTGTCCTTTCACAAGTTGTTTCTTCATGAACACCGTAATTACGACAGCTGGAAGAACGAATGCAGCGTATATTTTAAAAGCAAAAGGGATCGCCAAAGAGTTAAATTTACCTTTTATTCAACGGCACAAGAAATCAGTTTCTACTATACAACAAGAGCAGAATGCTAATGTGCTTGTGGTGAACAAAGAGAGATTGGAACTGTATTCTTACGGTTTCACTTCTCCTTTTTTCTTTCACCCCAATTCTGCAGCTTTTCGATTGAAGAGACTCATGAATGGTGAGCAAGATTCATTTTTGGAAGCAACGCGTTTAGAGCGAGGTGACCATATTTTAGATATGACAGCTGGTCTGTGCTCCGATAGCATTATTGCTGCTTATGCGGTAGGTGATGAAGGGGGTGTGCGTGCATGCGAGAAGGAACCCCTTATAGCATATGTGGTCGATGTAGGGCTAAAAAATTATGAATCGAATAATGACACATTAGAAACTAGTATGCGGAGAATACATATAATTCATCAAGATGCAGTGGAATATACAAAAACGGTGCCATCCAATTCCTTTGATGTTGTTTATCTAGACCCAATGTTTGAACAAGTTATTGAAGAGTCTTCCAATTTTCAAGCTTTAAGAGCAGCTGGTATTCACGATGCTTTAAACGTTGAGTGGATAGAAGAGGCTAAGAGAGTTGCAAGAAAGAGAGTTGTATTAAAAGCGCATTTCCGTTCTACGGTGTTTGAACAATTCGGGTTTAAAAGAGAAATAAGATTATCCTCCAAATTTCATTATGGAGTGATAAATTTATAATCTGGTCATATAAATAGAAAAGAGAGTCATGACGTTAGTCACGACTCTCGATATAACTTCCAATTAATCAGTAAAGCAAAGTGATGTTAAATATGCTATTAAAAATAAAAATCCGATACCAATAACTAATCCTAAATCCATCGTGATTTTCCTCCTTTGATAAAAAAAGCTGTATGGAATGTTTACACATTTTATTGTACAATGAATAGTAAGAAGATGAAACCTTTAGTTCTTTAAAACGTTTAATAGAATGTAGAGTTTTACTAAAATTGCCCAATATAGAAGGTGAATAGGATGAAAAAGTGGTTCCAAAAGTCAATAATCATAACTGTTGCATTGCTAACATTTGGTCTAATATCTCCTAGTCATTTTATATGGGAGCAAATATTAGATACCAAGAGTCCTCCAAGGGCAATTTCTTCTGATGTAAGTGATTATGAACAAGTTACAATAACGGAAGAAGCTCCGACCTATGAACATATGGCAGTTGCTGCCAGAGAACAAGCATACATAAAGTTTGGTAATCGAATAGGACCAGTCATTCAAAATGAATTTGACGACGTTATTTTCCCTAAAATACAAGAGGTTATTGATTTGACAATTGCAAAAGCTTCCAGTCAGGAAGTAACACGTTTGTCTATTTCTGAGAAGCCATCTGGAGATTATCACGAAAAGATTTTTAATATTTATAATGAAACTACAAGAAAAGATTTAATCCGTTTTCATGTAAGAACGGACAAAAAACCATTAGAAGGATATTATTTCAATTTCCATTACCACTTGGCCGAAGATAAATATTCTAAACATTATGTGCTAGGTGACATATATTGGTCAAAAAACACACCACCAAAATGGTTATCCTAAAAAAGCCAAAACACTCATGTGAAAATGAGTGTTTTTTTGTTTGGATAGTGTATATAGAAATATACCCCCTCATTCTTCGTATTCATCAAATGGATTAAGTAAATAATTCTGCCCATAATATTAGAAGCAGCTATTCCATCTTTCTGAAAAGCCCTCAATTCCTCACTCCGCACTCCGCACTCCGTTTAATATTAAAATACAAATACAGGTAAAATGAGAAATTACATAGCTACAAGCGTATCTTCAGTATAGCTTTGCTTCAACAGCTGATCAAATATTTCCTTTTGATTGTAGTAACGGCCTTGACTTTATGATTACCAATCGAAATTAGAATATACTTTTTATGACGCTCTGGAGGTACTTTCGGACAATCTCAAATGCGAAGATAAGGTTCCCATTTTTAAATTCCAGTCTACAAATGTGTAAGGTATGTAGACAATCTAGTTCAAATTTGAAGATAGAATAATACAATAAAGGAAGTTTTATGCTGGTTATTTAAAAATCTAAATTTATTTGTCTAATTTTTGGGGGGCGAAGGTATAAAAACTACCATGGAGTAAAAAGTAATCAAATCTCCGTAAAATATTAAGATTGGAATGATGAGGTGTCATGACAAAGAGATATAGTATTATACTCACTTTATTTTTAGTTGGAATAACTTTCTATCTTGGTTCTAATTTAAGGGCCTCAGCAGTTAAAGACCGATATCATTACGAAAATACTGGAGAGATAGTGTGGGAGATTAACACGAAAGAAAAGGTCGTGGCTCTTACATTTGACGACGGACCACATCCAAAATACACAGCAGAGATACTGGAAATTTTAGAGAAACATAATGCAAAGGCTACATTTTTTGTTGTTGGTGAACTTGCTGAAAAAAATCCAGATTTAATTTTACGCCAATACAACGAAGGTCATGAGATTGCAAATCATACTTATACTCATCATCCAAAAACAACGCTCTCTAAATTAGAATTAGAGTTAAAACAAACGGATGACTTAATTTTTAGTATAACGGGTTATCGTCCAGAGCTGTTCCGTCCAGTAGAAGGGCAATACACCGATCAAATGATTCAAAGTGTTGTAAAAAAAGGGTACCAAGTGGTGATGTGGTCTTGGCATCAAGATACCGAGGATTGGAAAAGTCCTGGAGTGCATCGTATAGAAAAAAAAGTATTAAATAATGTAGAGCCAGGGAATATCATTTTATTTCATGATGGTGGGGGAAATCGAAGTCAAACAGTTAAAGCTTTAGAAAAAATTATTGAGGAGCTCCAAAAACAAGATTATGTCTTTGTTACGGTGTCAGAACTCATAAAGATAAAAAATAAACAAGAAAAATAGGTTTTTAAGAAGCTGTACCTTTAATGTACTAACGGTAATAATAGAGTCTAGAATGTTTAACGCGCGACCTGCCCATCCGTCTAACTTTTCAACGAGCAATTATTTAATAGAAAAAAAAGGTGAATATCACTCCAAATGCACCCCAAAACAATGCTATAATATACTAAAGTTATAAGTAATACAAATTCGAAACCTAGTAAACGTTGATTTATCTAGGCTAGTATTAAAATATTATACATTGCTAAATGGATTGGGTTTTGGTCAAAAAACACACCACCAAAATGGCTCTCATAGTGAGAGCTTTTTTGTATGAAAACGGAAAGAGGGATATGACATGGAGCAATACCTTACTTTGTGTAAACATATTATGAATAGTGGAGTTACAAAAGGAGATCGGACCGGAACTGGTACAAAAAGCGTTTTCGGTTATCAAATGCGCTTTGATCTGTCAGAAGGATTTCCGCTTCTTACCACAAAAAAAACGGCATTTCGTTTAGTAGTCAGCGAGCTACTATGGTTTTTAAAAGGTGATACAAATGTCAAAACACTTATACAAGCTAATAATCATATTTGGGACGAATGGGCGTTTGAAAAATGGGTAAAAAGTGAAGAATATACGGGACCTGACATGACAAATTTTGGTGTTCGGGCAGCAAAGGATCCGGAATTTAAAAATGTTGTGCAACAGCAAATGGATCTATTCTGCGAAAAGATTTTATCGGAAGATGCATTTGCAGAAGAATTTGGTGACTTAGGCCCAGTCTATGGCCGTCAATGGAGATCTTGGCCGACGAAGGATGGTCAAACGATTGACCAATTGTGTAATGTTATAGAGCAGATTAAAGTAAATCCTGACTCTAGAAGACATATCATTACTGCATGGAACCCGGCAGAGGTAGATGAAATGGCTTTACCACCATGTCACGCCTTTATGCAATTTTATGTTGCAAATGGCAAGTTATCTTGTCAGCTCTATCAGCGTAGTGCTGATGTATTTTTAGGAGTTCCCTTTAATATTGCCTCATATGCATTATTAACACATTTAATAGCTAAAGAATGCCATTTAGAAGTTGGAGAATTTGTACATACTTTAGGAGACGCTCATTTGTATGTAAATCATATGGAACAGGTGACAACTCAATTGGAAAGAGAGCCGCGTGCATTGCCACAACTTCTATTGAACGACCAAAAAGAGTCTATTTTTGATTTTGAAATAGAAGATATTGCCTTAGAGGGTTATGATCCGCATCCGCGAATTAAGGCACCAATTGCCGTATAAAATTAGAGGAGGAAACAAATGATTTCACTAATTGTTGCACATGATCCTAATCGAGTAATTGGATTTGAAAACAAAATGCCTTGGTATATTCCAGGTGATCTTGCTTACTTTAAAAAAACAACGATGGACAAAGCCATTGTAATGGGAAGAAATACATTTGAATCCATCGGGCGAGTGCTACCAGGACGGAAAAATATTATCGTCTCGAGAAATCCCGATTATAAAATTGAGGGTGCTGAGGTAGTGACAGACCTAGTTGAGGCAATTGAAATAGCCTCTGCTCATCATGAAGAAGTAATGGTAATTGGGGGTGAACAAATTTTTCGAGCTGTTTTACCTAAAGCAGATAGACTTTATATAACTTTTATCCAACAAAGTTTTGAAGGAGATACTTATTTCCCGCCATATGGTGATGACTGGGTGTTAGTTGAAACAACGGAAGATATGAAAACGCCAGATGGTATTACTTATGCTTATTTGGTTTATGAACGAAAGGTTAGTGAATAATTTGTTTTCGAGTCTAAGAACTTTTGGATTTTTGTTTGGATATTTACCAGTTTCTTTATCTAAATTAATAACTATTAAAAAGCAAAAGAATATGATTACTACGGAGCAATATGATCGACTTGTTCATCGTGTGCCTCAATTATGGTCAAGTGGAATTCTACAAAGAACGAAAAGTACTTTCAGATTTCAAGGGGAAGAAAATCTTCCAAGTGGACCTGTGTTGTTTATTTCCAACCATGAAGGGAATTTCGATATTCCAAGTTTACTAGCGTATATTCCCAAACCTTTCGGATTCATATCGAAAATAGAAGTAAAAAAACTTCCCATTATCTCGCAGTGGATGGAAGAAATGAATTGTGTATTTTTAGATAGGTCCAATCGAAAAAGTTCCTATCAGTCAATTGAGGATACTGTGAATATTTTAAAAAAGGGGCACTCTATTTTAATCTTCCCAGAAGGTACAAGAAGCAAGGGAGGAGAAGTAGGGGATTTTAAATCAGGATTTGTACGAATTGCCAAAATGGCCAATGTTCCAATTGTTCCAATAGCCATATATGGCACTTCAAACATTATGGAAAAAAATAATAATAAAATTTGTCCTGCTAACGTTCAAATAAGCGTGTTACCCACATACACTGTAGAGAATATTGCCCACAATGAACCGAACAAAATTATAGAGGATTTACACACAATCATTGCTAAAGAAATCGATTTTATGAGTTCAGCTATCAAATAGTTTACAGAACACCAGTATTCTTCTTATAATAGTAATAAGTAGGAAGGGAAGGGATAGCATATGCCGAAAGTTCATATAGTAACTGATTCTACAGCGGATTTAACATCAGCCCTGATAGAACAATATAATATACATGTAGTACCTTTGACTATTCATATTGATGGTGAATCATATATCGACGGAGTAGATATAAACCCAGAGGAATTTTTAGAAAAAATGGCGACATCTAAAGAACTGCCAAAATCATCGCAACCATCATCAGGAGTGTTTAAAGAATTATACGACGAGCTAGGTAAAAATGGTGATCAAATTATCTCTATACATATGACTGGTGGCATGAGTGGAACTGTCAAATCAGCACAAGCAGCTGCTGAAATGTCAACTGCAGATGTTACTGTAATCGATTCGAAATTTATATCGTTTGCATTACTATTTCAAGTGGAAGAAGCAGCTAGAATGGCTTCCAATGGCGAGACAAAAGAAGCAATCATTCAAAAAGTGGAAGATATTCGTAGCAAGTCTGATTTATTTGTAGTCGTAGATACTTTGGATAACCTTGTGAAAGGTGGACGAATTGGAAAAGGAAAGGCAATGCTCGGTTCATTACTTTCTATTAAACCAATTGCAAGCTTAGCGGGTGGTGAGTATACACCGATTGCAAAAGTAAGAAGTCATAAACAAGTTGTTAATTACTTATTTGACCGGTATATAGCTGATACAAAAGGGAAAGTGGTCAAAGCAGTAGGTATTTCGCATGCAAATGGGTTTTCTATGGCGACTCCTTTGATGAATTTAATAAAGGAGTCAGGTTTTTTAGACATCCAAGTTTCGTTTACCTCTCCCGTTATTAGTACGCATACAGGACCAGGAGCAATTGGATTTATGTATATGACTGAATAGGTAAAAGGCAGAGGGCAGGGAAGCGTATTTTTCCCTGCTTTTGTTTTACCAAAAGGGGTTTCTGCAAATGAGATATTTAATAATTATTATAAGCGTTATCTTTCTAGTAGGATGTAATTCCAATGATATGGTGGAGGTTAGCTTTTCGGAAAAACAGGATGTGCTTTTTGAAGATTATGTTATTCCTTTTCAGTTCTTCCCGAGAACGATAGAAGTCGTTGGGCTTGGAGATTCTTTAACACAAGGAGTTGGAGATGAGTTAAAGAGGGAAGGATACTTTGGAAGGCTCCAGCAACATTTTTCACAATATAATGGAATAGAAGCTGTAGATTTAACCAATACTGCAAAAAGAGGGCGCAGAAGTGATCAACTATTAAAAATGTTAAAAGCTGGAGATATTGATCATCATATCCGGAAAGCTCATTTAATTACTTTAACTATTGGTGGAAATGACATCATGAAAGTAATAAAAAAAGATTTGTTTAATTTGAAAGTAGAGGCTTTTGAAAAGGAATTAAATAAATTCGAAAAGAATTATGAACAGATTCTTGATGAGATTAGGGAGATTAATAGTACTGCCCCAATTATCATCATGGGTTTATATAATCCTATTACGATTGTTACAGATGAAAAATCTGAATTTGATTTAATTTTAAATAATTGGAATGAAGCTATCGAAGAGATGGCTGAAGATGATATGAATGCTTGTTTTATACCAATCGATCATCTTTTCGTAACAAATACAAATTTGGTTTATCATACAGACTTTTTCCATCCCAATAGCAAGGGATATCAGCTTGTTATAGATGAAATAGTTAGCTCAATGCAAGATTGTGGTTTAATAGATGAGGATAACAGGGAATTGTTGTTTTAGGGAGTTGATGGATTGAATAAGTGGAAAATCGCGTTTTTTTTATTAGTACTACTTTTGATCGGCAGTATTGGAACTGTTGTTTATTGGATAACAGCTCCTGTTGAGTCTGTATGGATAGAGGAAACAAACACACCAGCAGAAGGGAATGTGTTAACTGTAAACGCTACGAAAGAGGATTTTCAAGCTATTGCCAATACATATCTTAAAAAGGCGATGGGAGATAAGCCTCTTCCCCTTCAAATATCAGTGGATGATCAAATTGTTTTGTCATCAGAGTTCACTGCTTTTTCTATTAACTTGCCGGTAAGAATGTTTTTTGAACCATATGTAGAAGAGAATGGAAATATTCGTTTAGAGCAATCTTCCGTCGAAATTGGACGATTAAGTTTGGATCCTGAAACCATTTTAAAGCTTCTGAGAGATTCGATTGAGCTTCCAAAATGGATGGTGGTAGATCCAGAAAAAGAAGAAGTCCTCATTCAATTATCTGATATTCCCATGGGCTCTGGAGTTGGAGTTCGAGCAAAAGAGTTGAATTTAGCAGAGGATATCATTACGCTTGAGATTGTAATACCGAAAGAATAGGAGGCAAAACAATGGAAAAAGCAACTTTTGCGGGCGGATGTTTTTGGTGTATGGTGAAGCCTTTTGATTCGTACGATGGAATTGAAAAAGTAGTCTCAGGATACACGGGTGGACATGTACCTAATCCGACATACGAACAGGTTTGTTCTAATGCAACTGGACATTATGAAGCAGTACAAATCACTTTTGACCCAGCTATTTTTTCATATGATCGTTTATTAGAAATTTTTTGGCTGAATATAGATCCAACTGATGACAATGGTCAATTTTTTGACAGAGGATCGTCTTATCAAACTGCTATTTTTTATCATACAGAAGAGCAAAAAGAAAAAGCGATCGCTTCTAAGGATGCTTTGGATGCTTCAGGCAAATTTAAAGCTAAAATTGCAGTGAAAATACTACCTGCCGCGGAGTTTTACCCTGCAGAGGAGTATCATCAAGATTATTATAAGAAAAACCCTGCACACTATAATGGCTATTTTACGGGATCAGGGAGAGCGGCATTTGTGGAAAGTATAAAGGAGGGGCTATAGATGAAAGAGAATTTAACAGAAATGCAATTTTATGTAACCCAACAAAATGGTACGGAGCCTCCATTTCAAGGTGAGTATGATCAGCATTTTGATGAAGGCATATATGTAGACATAGTATCTGGCAAGCCTCTTTTCCATTCAAAAGATAAATATGATGCAGGTTGTGGGTGGCCAAGCTTTACTAGACCAATTGAAGAACATGAGGTTTTAGAGAAGTTTGATGATACCCATGGCATGAGAAGAGTAGAAGTGCGAAGTAAAACTGCAGACTCTCATCTTGGACATGTGTTCCCGGATGGTCCTAAGGAAGAAACTGGGCTACGCTACTGTATCAATTCTGCAGCACTACGATTTGTACCAAAGGAAAAATTAGCTGAAGAAGGCTATGAAGAGTATAGTAGATTATTTTAATAAATGAATAACTAAAAAGGAAGTGGGGAATCCACTTCCTTTTTTTAAGTTAAAGTAACAAGTTTTCGCGTGTATATTGGGTTCCCATTTATCAACCAATAATACCGCTATGATCTCCGTTTCAGGTAGTTAACGGAACGGAAGACTAAGAAGCATTATCTTTCGGTTTGTACTACCTAAAGAAGTGAAATTGCATCTTCGAGAGTTTCCTCAATGAATAAGAAAGTATCTTTTCTCTAGTTATCCCAAATGCACTTACCTGTTTTGAGGAGTATTAGAAGGGTGAAGGACAGGCAAACACCATAAAATTACCCCCCAAAAAAGATGCTGGTTTGTTGTGACGTCTGTCACAACAAACTAGCATCTCTAAAAATTCGCTCAGTAATCATATAGCAACCGTCTGTCCAAAGCCTTCGAGAACGATCGATTTAGTTTTTACATTAAAGGATCGTCTGGTTTTTTGGGGTAACTAAATTATAGTTTGAATTCATTTACTACTTTACTTAATTCATCTGCTTGGTGCGATAATTCCACAGCAGATGCATTAATTTCTTGCATTGCAGCAGATCCTTGTTCAGCAGCAGCAGCGGACGTTTCCGTGTTGGATGCTGTATTTTCGGCAATTTGCGTTACTTCTATAAAAGATGCAGCAACTTCTTGACTAAAGTTAAGTGTTTCTTCAATTTGTTTTACCATCTTATCGATGATTGAAATAGTTTCATTTGTTTGATTCATAATTTGGTCTAGTGAAGCATTCGTTTCGTTTGCAACTTCAACTCCGCGAATTACACTTTCTACACCTTCTTTATTTTGCTTAACAATAGAAGTAACTTCAGTTTGTATAGAAGTTACAATGCCTGTAACTTCTTTTGCAGCCTTCTGAGATTGTTCTGCTAACTTTCTAACCTCATCTGCAACAACAGCAAATCCTCTGCCATGTTCTCCTGCACGAGCAGCTTCAATTGCAGCATTTAATGCTAGAAGATTTGTTTGTTCTGCAATAGCTGTTATCGTTTTTATAATGGATGTAATTTCATGAGATTTGATACCTAGTGATTCTACAGTTTGAGTCGTATTAGCCATTGTTTCTTCGATACTCATCATTACATTGGATGAATGCTGTACAGATTCTCCACCTTTTTGAGCAGCTTCAATCATGTGATCGGTAGCTTGTTTAACTGATTGCGCATCATTGTTTAAGTACCTTGTTGCTTCTTCTAATGAATTCATCTTTTGAATTGCTTCCGTCATACTTCTTAATGTTTGATCACTACCGACAGCAATTTCGTTGGTAGAATCAGCAATAGATTGAATCGTTAAGGCGGTTTCGTCTGAGGAAGCCATTAATTCTTGACCACTAGCCGAGACGTTTACGGTAAGCTCTCTCACTCTTCTTACAAGGTCTGCTATGGATGATATTAATACATTCGTACTCATAGCTATCTCGGAAAATTCATCTTTTGATCTAACTTTTACTCGTCTAGTTAAATCTCCACCAGCTTGAGCAATATCTAATATAGAGAGGTTTATAGCATTTGTACTCCGCTTAATAGAATAGAAAAGGAAAATACCAAATGACAAAGTAAGTATGACTGAAAATACAGTAAGTGCTATGAATAATATAAGTGATGTATTATTTTCTTTTTTTAACAAAGCAATTTGCTCAATGTTTTTCTTCTCCAGAATTTCATTCATTGCAGCGATATGTACATCCACATAATTCATTGCAGTTTTACCATTTCCTGTATTGACTAACTTTTGTGCTGCCTCTATACCTTGTTCATCACGAATTTTGATTACTCGCTCTGAGTATCCTAAGTATGTTGTGAAAAATTGATCAATTGATTGTAATTTTTGTGATTCTTCTGGACGATTTTTATATGTTTCTGTTAATTGTTTAATATGTGTAATAGTTGAGTCTTTATATTTTTTATAGCTTGCCATATAATTTTGCTTACCGGTTATAATATAACTTTGTTCTGCATTGGCAAGTTGAGCAATTTCGGTCGCAATCTTATTGACCATCATCTGTTCTTTTATATCCACATTTGTAAATTTCTCTAGAGCTTGTTGAGCAGAGAACATTTTGGTAGATGTCAGTACAAGCATTAAAATTAAAATAATGATAAGAACGGTGAATATTATTAATACGCGCCCTCGTATGGATTGTAAGAAACTCCCTTTGGATGTATCATTATTATCTAATTTATTATCCTTTTTCTTTAATCTTTTAAAAAGAGATAAAGGATTTTCCCGTTTAGCTTTTTCTTTACTCGTTCGGTTCCTTTTTAAAGAGGGGAATTTAAAGGATTTCAAATTCCTGGTAGTATTACTTCTCAATTAGACCAATCCTTTCAATATGTCAAACTATTATCACTTTTAAGTTTACTTGTTTTAGTTTGAATTATCTACATTTTTTTAATTTTTTATAAGTCTTCAGGGCTAAAGGAGGGAAATTTTATGAGACAATCGTTTTATTTATTTGCTTTAAAGTATCGTGGGGGTCAAAAGGATGATGAAAAGGCAGTATTTGCTAATAGCATGTTTAACCACCACGATTTTCCAAAAGCAGAAACTTCTTTCGATAAAGTTTCGTTATATATAGAAGAGCTAGCAGATCCGAATATGCCTGCAACTATATTTGATGAAATATGGGAGTATTATATAGAGGATTCTAAGTAGCAAGTTCATTGCAATTATAGGAAAAAAACGGTATCATTAAGCCGAAACGTATTAGAAATGAGGTTATTTAAATGAGTATTCATATTAATGCTAAAAAAGGTGAAATTGCAGACACAATCCTATTACCGGGAGATCCACTACGTGCGAAGTATATTGCGGAAACATTCTTAGAAGATGTTGTCCAGTATAATGAGGTTCGTAACATGTTTGGATATACGGGAACTTATAAAGGAAAACGTATTTCTGTACAAGGTACAGGAATGGGAGTACCATCTATATCTATTTATGTTACAGAATTGATGAATGAGTATGATGTGCAAAAGTTAATCCGAGTTGGAACTTGTGGTGCAATCCAAAAAGATGTGAAAGTGCGTGATGTAATTCTTGCTCAAAGTGCATCTTCAGATTCATCTATGAACAAAGTTCTTTTGGATGATATAAGTTTTGCTCCAACAGCTGACTTTGACTTACTGTATAAAGCATATAATGCAGGCAAAGAAGCTGGATTGAATTTAAAAGTTGGGAATGTATTTACAGCTGATTTATTCTACAATGAGAACGCACAAAATGAGAAGTGGGCGGACTACGGAGTTCTTGCTGTAGAAATGGAGACAGCAGCTCTTTATACACTTGCTGCTAAATTTGGACGTCAAGCATTATCTGTTTTAACAGTTAGTGATCATATTATCACGGGAGAAGCAACTTCTTCTGAAGAGCGTCAAACAACGTTCAATGATATGATTGTAGTTGCATTAGAAGCTGCAATTCAAGACTAACTACTACTATTAGCTTTGAATAAGATAACAATCATAAATAGACTGTCATCTATATGACAGTCTTTTTTAAAATAATACGATGACTTAAAATATTAAATATTACATACATTATTTAAAGAAGTTTTTTGAAAAGGGTGAAGGATTTGGACGAACAAAAACAAAATAACGAAGAAGAATTTACAGAAATAAAACCAGCATCCAAATATATTAAAATGAAACCATTTGTTTTCCTATTAACTATTTTTGCTCTTGTTGTAGCAACAGCAGCTGTTACACTGATTGCGTTAACATGGGGGGATGAAAAAGTTGTAAATGTAAATGCAGGTGATAAGAGTGAGCGATCTGAGTTCTCTAAATTGTATTTGGCTTACGATAAATTAGAAGAAGAATATTATAAAGAAGTAGATGAAGAAGCCGTGATTAATGGCGCTATTAACGGGATGATTGATGCTTTAGAAGATCCATATTCCGATTATATGAACCAGGATGAGGCTTCTCAATTCAATGAAAATATATCTTCGAGTTTTCAAGGGATAGGTGCAGAGATTCAAGAAGTAGACGGAGTTATTAATATCGTGTCACCTATTAAAAACTCGCCTGCTGAAAAAGCAGGGCTGATGCCAAATGATAAAGTTATGGCAGTAGATGGAAAAGATATTAAAGGATTTAGTGCTTCCGAAGCAGTATTACTTATTCGTGGTAGTAAAGGAACAGAAGTAACACTATCTATACAACGTGGTACAAATGCTGTAATGGATGTAACAATTGTCCGTGACGATATTCCAATTGAAACGGTATATGCAGAAATGTTGGATGATCAAGTGGCGCATATTATTATATCGAGTTTTTCAACAAACACATATGATGAGTTGTTAAAAGCGATTGATGCCATGGAAAAAGAGGGCATGAAAGCGTTAGTGCTTGATGTTCGTCAAAATCCAGGAGGTTTACTATCTTCTGCGATAGATATTTCTAATCTCTTTGTAGAAGAAGGAAAGAACTTACTGCAAATTGAAATTCAGGATAACAAAGAGGTTACAGTAGCTACCGATGGAACTCGTATCAAAGTACCTGTTACATTAATCATTGATGAAGGTAGTGCTTCAGCTTCAGAAATATTGGCTGGTGCCTTAAGTGAATCTGCAAATGTACCATTAGTAGGCTTAAATTCTTTTGGTAAAGGGACTGTACAAACAGTAAATGATTTACCGGATGGTTCTAATATTAAAATTACAACTGCTAAGTGGTTAACGCCAGAAGGAAACTGGATTCATGAAAAAGGGATTCTTCCAGATCATGTTGTGGAATATCCATCCTATGCTATGTTACCACCTCTAGATACTACTGTAACATTGAAAACTAACCAATCCTCCGAAGCAGTTCAAACTGCTGAAGAAATGTTAAAGGCAGTTGGATATGATGTAGGTGAAGTAGATGGTAACTATGACGCAGAGATGAATGCTGCTGTGAAAAAGTTCCAGACCGACAACAAACTTACAGTTTCTGGTGATATAGATGGCGATACTTCTTATCAATTGATGAATTTACTTAGAGAGAAAATTTTAGAAGAAGATCCTCAGTTGTTAAAAGCGCAAGAAGTTGTGAAAGATTTGTTAAACAAATAAAGAGTTGGATGAAAGCTGGCCTATACGGTCAGCTTTTTCAACGAGATTAAGGGAGTTTAAAATTATGAAGGATGTCTATTTACTTAGTGGGTTTTTAGGAAGTGGGAAAACTTCTTTATTGTCACATTTAATTGAACAAATGAAAGAAAAGGGTTTAAAGCCAGCAGTAATCATGAATGAATTAGGAAAATTACCATTTGATAGTCGATCAGTGGATGAAGATGTTCCTATTAAAGAGATGTTAGAAGGATGTATATGCTGTACAGGTTCTGAAAAAATGGAGGCACAGTTGCAAATGTTATTAGAGGGAGAAGTGTTTGATGTCCTCTTAATCGAAACTACTGGTGCAGCTCATCCAGTCGAAGCAATGGATGCCGTGTTATCCCCTTATTTTGCAAATAGATTAAATATGAAGGGTATTATTACAGTAGCAGATAGTAAAAGATGGCTTGAGCGTGACAAAATGACCCCTCAAACACGTATGTTATTTATGGAGCAGATAAAACATGCGCATTTAATACTAGCAAATAAAATAGATCTTCTTTCTGAAGATGAAGTAGCTACGGTAACGATGCAAATTCAAGGTTTTAATAGTCACGCTCCTATTATTCAGACTTCTAACGCAAAATTGCCATTGAATATGATTACAGGTCTAGAAGCAACTTATCGTGGTCAAGAAGTTAAACAAGCGGCAATAGGTAAGCAACTGACCTTATCCTCCCGCTTACATACTTTTTCGGAGCCAGTGGAAAAAGAAGTGTTCGAACAATGGGTAAAAGAACTCCCAGATACGGTCTATCGTATGAAGGGTTATGTACCATTAGTAGGCTATAAAAACCCTTTTCTGTTTCAGTATGCATATGGTATGGTGCAATGGTTGCCAGAATATATAAAAATAGAGCCACAGATTGTAATCATTGGAGATCAGGTAGAAGCAATCACTGTAATTGGAAATACGCCAAATGATTAGTGCGTTTCAGTTACTCTACCAAAATCGTCACTCCGTTAATAATATACAAACTGTTGAAGAGGTTAGAACTATTATTCGGTCTGAGTTATTGGACGAATTTACTCATCCTAGAGCTAGGGTATCTATTCAACAGAAGTATAAATTGGCACTCGATCGTATTAGTAATAGTACGCTATCGGTCAGCCAAAAACAGATGATGAATGAACTGTATAACGAAGAATATAAAAAACTGTCAACCGATTGTAAAAGCTAATATTTTAGCATAGTGGATAAGTTATCCATAATTCTTTGCTAGACTTGTAGATTTTAAAGAAAAAAATATTCTATTGGATTCATTGGTATATTTTATGTGAAAATTTCATTCAATTTTGTGTTTACAATAGGGGAGCACAAAAGAAGGAGGAAATGAAACATGAATAAAAAACATACGATTATGGCTGGAGTATTAGCTAGTGGATTATTAATCTCTGCCAGTACAGCTAGCGCATCTATGAATACTGGGTTTTCACCAACTACTTCCGAGGCAAAAACATCCATTGTATTTAATGGGGAAGTTCCAAAAAATCTTTCTTATAAAGTAAAATGGAATTACAATATGCAGTTATCTTTTGCAAAGCTTCTAAATCTTAAGGATGTTTCTAAGATTAATATAGGCCAAGTAGTGAACAAACCAGTAGCTAAAGAAGATGAAAAACAAACAGAAGAAAAAGCGCCGGTTCCTGTAGTGGAAAAACCAGCAGAACCAGCTAAAAAACCAGTAGTGGTAACCCCAGCTAAACCAGCTGAAGAAAAACCTGTAGTAAAAGAACCAGTTCAAGAAAAGCCAGTTGTTAAAGAACCGGTAAAAGAAACTCCTGCAGTACAAGAACCTACAGTTCAAAAACCTGCAGTACAACAACCAGCACCTACAGTAAAAGAACCTGTAGTGCAAAAACCAGCACCTACAGTAAAAGAACCTGTAGTGCAAAAACCAACAACTGAAGTGAAAGATGATGTTAAAGTTACTTCTGAAATTCAGCAAGTGGTGAATTTAACTAACCAAGAACGTGCTAAAGCCGGGTTGAAAGCACTTCAAATCGATACAAAACTTACTCAGTCTGCACAAGCAAAATCTCAAGATATGAAAAATAAAAATTATTTCTCACATACAAGCCCAACATACGGTTCACCATTTGATCAAATGAAATCAATGGGAATTACGTATAAATCGGCTGCAGAAAATATCGCAATGGGTCAACGTAACGCAGCTGAAGTTGTAGACGCGTGGATGAAATCTCCTGGTCATAAAGCTAATATTATGAACGGCTCATTTACACATATTGGCGTAGGTTTATCAGATAGTGGTTATTATTGGACACAGCAATTTATCGGTAAATAATTAACACACAAAAAAGCGACGCCTATGCGTCGCTTTTTGTGTATGTATTATTTGGCGCGTAGTTTGCTGTGATTTGATTTGTCTGAGTATCGTTTTATTATTCGAACAGTACTTGCAGTTCACTGAAGGTTCACAAACGTTGCTCCACACGTTACTTACTATTCGTGGATATTGACTTGGGAAAAGTGGAAGCTTAGGGATATACATCGGAGCTGTGCACTTTTACTTCATTTTCTTCTGTAAATAAACAAGTCTTATCGTAAGTGTTATAGCCCCTATAGTTAATCCTACAATCAATCCAATCCAATAACCAAAGCGCTCAAACGACGTATAATTGGCTAGAATATAACCGGTTGGTAAGCCAATAATCCAATAGGAAATAATCGCCATAATAAAGGTGATCGTCACATCTTTATAACCACGTAATGCTCCTTGGACAGGCGCTTGAATCGCATCAGACAATTGGAACAATGCGGCGAAGAAGAAAAACTGAACGGTCAATTCGATTACATACTTATCATTCGTATATACAGAGGCTATTTGTTCTCTAAATAACAACAATATCGAAATAGAAACTAAGCTAAAGCAAATTGCTGTTGCAACGCTCAACCAACTATAGGTCCTAGCATCAGCGAATCGATTTGCCCCTATTTCATGACCGACTAGTATAGTTGCCCCCATGGCAATGCTAAGAGGAACCATATAAAGCAGTGAAGTAAAATTCATCGCTATTTGATGAGCGGAAATAACCTCGGTTGAATATACACTCATTAGAATGGTAACTGCAGAAAATATAGTGGTTTCTGCAAATAGAGATAAACCTATCGGCACTCCAATCTTCATGAGCATCCTTATTTTCACTAAAGAGGGTTTAGTCCATCTGTGAAAGATTTGTAATTCTGCAAATGGGTTACTCCGAAGTACGATAATAATGGCGATCAGCAATATAAGCCAGTATGTAATCGCAGAGGCAAGTCCTGCTCCGACTCCCCCTAACTCTGGTAAGCCCAATTTACCGTAAATAAGTAGGTAATTTAAGACAATATTAATGGGAGCAGATACTAAGATGATAAACATAGACACTCTTGTTTTCCCTAATGCATCGATAAACGACCGCAAAACGCTATACAAAAATAACGGAATTAGTCCAATGCACAACATCAATAAATATTTCTTTGCTACGATGCGTACACTAGCTTCAAGAGGTATTAAATTTAATACAGGGTCAATGACTAGGAAAATACCTACAAAAACAACGATTGCAAGCAATATTCCAATATAAAAACCCTGATGAACAAAGGTACGTACATCTTTCTTCTTTTTTGCTCCGATTAATTGTGCTACAATTGGCGTAATGCCTATTAATATACCGGTTAAGGCGGTATATACAGGTACCCATAAAGAGGAACCAATAGAAACACCAGCTAAATGGGTAATGCTATATTTACTTGTCATCAGGATATCAAAGAAGGTCATCAAATAGAGTGCAATTTGCGTGATTAATATGGGTAAAACGATCTTAATCATATACTTACTTTTTTCTGGTAGAGTTCTCATTTCGTGCATGTTGGCATACATCCTTTAAAGTTATAAATTAGTTAGGAGATTATTAATGAATAATAACACAATAGTATTAACGGGTGGAGGGACGGCTGGTCATGTTTCGTTAAATGAAGCCATAATACCCGAGTTAATAAAGAAAAAATACGATATCCATTATATTGGTTCTTATAATGGAATAGAGAAAACAATTATCGGGGATAAATTCCCTAATATTCCGTATCACCCAATTTCTAATGGGAAGTTAAGACGTTACTTTTCCATAAAAAACTTTTCTGATCCATTTAAAGTGTTGTATGGAACAATGCAGGCCATTACTGTGCTAAAAAAAGTAAAGCCTTCTGTTGTATTTTCTAAAGGAGGTTTTGTATCTGTACCGGTTGTACTGGCAGCGAAGCTTTCCAATATACCAGTTGTCATTCATGAATCAGATTTAACTCCAGGGCTTGCCAATAAAATTGCATCGTCATTTGCAGAACATATTTTTACTGTATTCGAAGAGACAATTAAGCATTTACCGGCAAACAAGGCTTCATCTATTGGAGCGATACTGCGTCCTGATTTATTTCATGGTGATGAAAAAATTGCAGAACAGTTAACTGGTTTCGATGCATCAAAAGAAACAATTATTGTCATGGGTGGTAGTCAAGGCTCTGCAAAGATCAATGAAGTAATCAAACAGAATATTGAGCAATTGACAAAAAGATTTCAAGTTATTCATCTATGTGGAAAAGGCAATAAAGATGAGCTATTAGTCGGGAAACCGAACTATATCGCTTTTGAATATGTAACCAATGAATTACCACATTTAATGAAAATATCTAATTATGTAATTAGCCGAGCTGGTTCGAACTCTATATTTGAGTTTTTGGAACTGAAAAAACCGATGTTACTTATTCCTTTATCCGTTCATGCGAGTAGAGGGGATCAGGTTTTAAACGCTAAATATTTTGAGAAAAAAGGATTTGCTACTATATTAGAAGAGGAAGATCTTACAGCTACAACTTTTATGGACTCTTTTAATCGACTTGTAGATGAAAAAGAAGAAATGATTGATCGAATGTTCGAGGTTAATGCTTCTAAAACGCCTGAACAATTTGTTGACCTATTATTAACTTACCAAAAATAAAAAACTCCCGTCACTTCAAAAAGTGACGGGAGTTTTTTTACATTGCTTGTTCTTCTTCGTTTTCTTGTTGCATTAGTACTAAGTGGAACAAATCTTTCGGTATATAGTAAAGATCAAATACTTCTTCTGTCTTGTTAACCTCTGCATAGATAGAAGGATGAGATTCATTAGCTTTTAATGCATATCTAAGTTTTTCTGTTGCACGAATACTTTTACTATTACTTTTTCGAATACGTAAAAAAACAGTTTGTATATCTAATTCAAAGAAAATTTCCTGCAAAAATTGTTCTTTAGCTTTTTTATTGTAGCCGAGACCTTGAAACGAACTGCCAATCCAAGTGCCTAAAAATCCTGCTCCATCATCTACATCAAACAGATTTATAGTGCCAATTGGTTGGCCAAAATCACTAATAATGGTACGAGAAATAACAGTGCCTTTTTCTTCTTCTTCCATTAACTGTTTGGTCATAAACCAATATTCGTCAGCAGAATTTGCTTTTTGACGTACGAAAGGCAAAATGGTTGGATCTGACATTAGTTCATAAAGAGATGTACATTCAAATAAATCTCGTTTTTTTATCAAAAAAAGCGCCCCCTAAAAGAACCCATAAATGAGCATAGTCATCCTAGTTCCCCTGAAATTTTTCACTTCAACGTGCATAAAAAATTTCGGGGTAGGAATCGAACCTACTAGGACCAGCTCAAAACTGGTGGCGCACCATTTGCCTTCCCTCGGCAAAGCGAACTTTGCCTTATAAAATTATTTGCATTAATAATATACTAATTTTTTTTGGTTTTGCATAGTAGAAAGTATTTTAAAAATAATTAAATTTTTGTAAAAATTTTTTCAATTAATAGATGAAAGATACTTGTAAGTTTCTACATAAATACATATGATTAATATAGCAAAGTATAGAACTCGATTGGAGCTTTTAAAATAGATGTCTAAGTCCTTTTTAAACCATACTCAATTCCATTTATTATATGATTTATCTGATGAATATGTGTTCGTTATGAGAAAAGAAGATTCTACTTATGTATATGAGTTTATTAATAAAAAAGCAGCTGAACTATTCTCAGAGAATCCGATAGGGAAAACTTTAGATGAATGCTTTAGTGAATTTCATACCAGAACGATTATTCAACAATATAATCGTGCGTGTGCTCAAAAAGGGTCTGTTTGCTACCAAGATCATCATTGTGTACAAAATGGAACACATATTAACGAAACAACTGTTATTCCTATTTTTGATAATGGGTACACCTATATTCTCGCAATGACTAGAGAAGTTTCACGAACACAAGATTTAAGAGAATCTACCTATCTTTTAGAGATATATCGAGAAGCTATCAATGAAGTTGCACTTGTTGCCATGACCAATCAAAAAGGAATAATTGAAGTAGTAAACGATTTGTTTGAAAAGACTACGGGGTTTAAAAAGGAAGAAGTAATCGGGAAATCCTTTCACATGTTAAATTCTAACTATCATGATGAATCTTTTTTTAAGGACATGTGGGACACCATCAGTAATGGACATATTTGGAATGGTCAAATACGTAATCGAACGAGAGACGGCTCTTTTTTCTGGGTAAATGCCATTGTTGTTCCTAAAAAAGATGATTTAGGGGAAATTGAAAAGTTCTTAACGGTACAATTTGATAACACGGAAAAGAATCGTATGTTAAAGGAATTGCGCAATATTGAACGTTACTTTAAGTTAATCACGGAGCATTCAAATGATTTAATTGCTATTACGGATGCGGATGGATACTTGCTTTATTCCTCACCTAGTCATGAAACTATCTTAAATTACGATAAAGAAGAGTTACTTGGTAGTTATTACTTTAATCTTATCGCTGATCAAACGGAAGCTGTGAGTTTCTCCAAGATAAAAATGTTAGATAATTTTCGATTAGAACTTCTCCTTAAAAAAAAGAATGGAAAGTCGATTTGGACTGATACTTCTGTGACGTCCGTGGAGAGTACAGTAGACGATTGTAAGGAAAAGTCGTTTGTTATAGTATCTCGTGAAATAACAGAAAAGAGAGCTTTAGAAAACCAGCTAAAGTTTATGGCTTATCATGATAGTTTAACTAGTCTACCAAATAGACGTTCCTTTTATGAAGATCTTCCTGAATATATTTCTTCCGCTTGTTCAGCGTTTCCGAATGTAGGCTTACTATATATAGATGGTGATAATTTTAAGGCTATAAACGATCAATATGGGCATGATATAGGGGATCAGTTTCTAACTTATTTCGCTGAAAAGCTTCAAATAAGCTTGGACTATAAGTTTAATGTATATCGTATCGGTGGAGACGAATTTGTCATAATTGTTGATCAGATCAACGACTATGTAAATGGCAGAAGCAATGGTTTGGATAAAATTGTTCAATCTATACAAGAAAACTTGCGTAAAGGCTGGACAATAGATGACTTTTACTTTTCACCTACCTCTTCTATAGGAGTTGCTATGTTCCCAGATGATGGCTCATCAGTAGACGAGCTTTTAGATAATGCAGATCAAGCGCTTTATATAGCCAAGAAGAATGGAAAAAACAATTATATATATTCCAATACCGTTCATTCATAATGGAACGGTTTTTTCTTGATTTAGGTTATGCTATACAATATAAAACCAAAATGGAAGGGGCTGAGGATATGACGCAACAACATATTCTTTTAATAGAAGATGAAGTAAATATTGCTAAATTTGTGGAACTTGAGTTAAAGCATGAAAATTTTCAAGTTACTGTTTCTCATGATGGACGGGAAGGGGCAGATTTGGCACTTAATCATACTTATGACTTTATGTTAATCGATGTTATGTTACCAAATTTAAACGGTTTAGAAATATGCAGAAGAGTACGTAGGAAGAAAAGTACTCCTATTATTCTAATCACGGCTAGAGATGCAATTATAGATAGAGTTTCTGGGTTAGAGTCAGGTGCGGACGATTATATTGTAAAACCTTTTGCTATTGAGGAATTACTAGCTAGAATACGAGCTGTACTGAGAAGAATAGAGCCATCTGAAGAAAAAGTGAAAAACGAGTTGTCGATTAAGGGACTAACTGTTGAGCAAAAAGCGCATCAGGTCTTCTATGAGGGAAAAGAAATTGAGTTAACAAAAACCGAGTACGATATGCTGGTGTATTTAATGGAGAATTTTAATATGGTATTGACTAGAGATACCATTTTGGAAAAAGTATGGGGCTATGATGTAGAGGTAGAAACAAATGTGGTGGATGTATACATAAGGCATCTGAGAAAAAAACTTCCTGCCGAAATTGCAGCCCTAATTGAAACGGTTAGAGGCGTAGGATATGTGATGAGATGATGAAAAAATGGACTTTACAACGTAAGTGGACTTATGCCTCAGCAATTTCTATATTTTTAAGTTTCCTTATGATGTGTATTATTTTATATTTTTCGCTCTTTAATTGGCTGCAAATTTCGGAGGAGAAAACTGCTCAAAATACATTGGATGAGGTTACTCACTTTTTTCAATCGAATGGTCCAATCATCTCCATACAAGACATTCAAAAAAACAGAACATTACTCAATCAGCTGGTCAATCAACAACAATCCATTCGCGTATTGAATAACGATGGTATTGAAATTCTAAGAATCAATGATGCCAGTGATTTTCCAAAGTCATTTACACTTCAAACAGAGGAATTTATTAGAGAAGAAATTAATGGTCATATAACTTTTCATAAACTGGAGGAATTAGACTTTGGTTTGTTTAAAGGATACGTACAAATCTCTCATAGTTTAGATAGCTTTTCTCAGCTCATGAATTATATATTAATAGCCATGGGAATATTTGCGCTAATTGCGCTTGTCCTCTCGGCTTTAGTAGGGTATATGTTGTCTTCGGTTTTGTTGAAACCTATTAAAGAATTACGAGATGAAATGCAGCTTGCAAAACAGACTAAGTTTTCTAAATCAGGCAGTTTCGTCTACAACAATGAAGATGAAATCGGAGAGCTTTTGAAGATTTATAAGGAACTAATGGATGAAGTATCGACAACCATTTCGAGACAAGATGAATTTATCCATAATGTATCTCACGAATTGCGTACCCCAGTACAAGTAGTGGAAGGACATTTATCATTGTTGAATCGATGGGGAAAAGAAGAGCGTGCCATTTTAGATGAGTCTTTAGAAATATCGCTTACAGAAATTCAAAAAATGAAGTTATTAATCGAGGAAATGTTAAAATTAGCAAAAAATGAGCATCATACGATGAAGGAAGCTACTTCCGTAATATCTGTGCTTCATGAGTTGCAACAAAACTACTTCCATCTATCACCGGAGACGATAATTGAAATTAAAGGAGAAATGCAAGTAAAAGTTCCTGTTCCGCCTACAGCTCTTGAGCAAATTCTGCGTAATCTAATAGAAAATGCGATAAAATATAATGACAAGAAACCATTTATTAAAGCAACAGTTATTTGTAATATGGACCATGTCCAGATTACAGTTGAAGATAACGGAGTAGGTATTGAAAGAACATTGTTACCTAAAATTTTCGAGCGTTTCTTTATCGTTGATGAAGCTAGAACCAAACGTAGAGGTGGATCTGGTTTGGGATTAAGTATAGTAAAAAGTCTAGTAAATGAATACGGGGGAACCATTTCTGTGGATAGTGAAAAAGGAAAATGGACAAAATTTTACATTTTATTCCCTAAATTAACAAGTGAATAATCATTCAGTAGCATTGTAAAAAAAATATGACGAATTACTGAATTTTTTTGAAAAAAACCATTGTATTTTTTCCCGATAGTAGTAAGATTGAGATGGAAAAATTGTTCTTATATAAGGATAGTTTGAGACTATATAAAAGAGTGGTAAACTATAGAGAGGTATATGCGTGTATTTTTTACATGTATTACTCTAGAACTTTTTATCCACTTAAATGTATTTATGATAAATGCCTAAAAGGCACAAAATGTTGGAGGTTTTTCTAAATGTCGAACAATCAAACACCTTGGTCAGCTTTTTCTGGTCCGAACCTTGGGTATGTGATGGAGCAGTATGATGTATTTTTACAGTCTCCGGACGATGTGGATCCTGAATTAGTAGAGTTGTTTAAGCAATATGGAGCACCTAAGATGCCCGCTTCATCATCATCAAACAGCCCTGATACACCTATTGTAGAGCCTAATAACTTTGAAAAAGTGGTTAATGCTATTCAACTAGCAGATGCCATTCGGAATCATGGTCACTTAACGGCTAATATTTATCCATTAAATGATGGACCAAAAGAAGATTCAAAGCTAAATTTAACTACTTATGGTTTAACTGAGCAAGATTTACGAGAAGTACCCGTTTCTTTCCTTATTAAAAATGCTCCAGCCAATATAATGAATGGTTTACAAGCAATAGAATATTTGCGTTCTATGTACACAGATAAAATTGCGTTTGAAATTGCTCATATTGTCAATACGGAAGAACGTACTTGGTTACAAGAAAAGATTGAAAAAGGTGCTATAAGAGAAAAGCTTTCAGCTGAAGACAAAAAACAATTACTTAAACGTTTAACACAAGTCGAAGGATTTGAGAAGTTCATCCATCGTACGTTTGTTGGAGCTAAACGCTTCTCCATTGAAGGTTTAGACTCATTAGTTGTATTAATGGATGAATTAGTTCGTCAATCCAATAAAACGAATACAAAGCAAGTAAATATAGGTATGGCTCATCGTGGTCGACTAAATGTATTAACTCATGTCCTAAATAAACCATATGAAATGATGTTTGCAGAGTTTGCACATGTTCCTACTGAATCATTTTTACCGAAGGATGGTTCACTTGAACTTTCGGAAGGTTGGTTTGGTGATGTTAAGTACCATAAAGGGGCAAGCTATCGCTCTCAATCAGGTTTAACAGTAAAACTTGCGTATAACCCTTCCCATTTAGAGGTAGTAAGTCCTATTGTTACTGGTCAAACACGTGCTGCACAAGAAACAACAGATGCGGCCGGTTATCCTGTTCAAGATAAAAATGCGGCTTTTGCTATTTTAGTACATGGAGACGCAGCTTTCCCAGGTCAAGGGGTAGTAACAGAAGTATTGAACTATAGTCGAGTTCGTGGATATCAAACAGGTGGTTCTATCCATATTATTGCTAATAATATGATTGGTTTTACTACTGAACATTATGATTCTCGATCAACTAACTATTCTTCTGATCCAGCAAAAGGTTACGAAGTACCTGTCATTCATGTGAATGCGGATGATCCTGAGGCAGTAATTGGGGTTGCAAAATTTGCGCATGAATACCGTCAAAAATTTGGAAAAGATATTGTGATTGACTTACTAGGTTATCGTCGATATGGTCACAACGAAATGGATGAGCCGCTTGTAACAAATCCAACCATGTATCATTCTATTCATAAGCATCCAACTGTTCGTGAGCTATACGGCAAGCAGTTAGTAGCGGAAAACTTAATGGAGAATTCTGATGTGAAATCATTAGACCAGTCTGTTTTCTCTGAAATGCAACAAGCTTATGATCGTGTGAAAGAACTTCCACCATCTACTGTACATGATATCGTTATACCACAAGTTGTATTAGATGGTATGCCAGAAATTCAAACAGGGGTAGAAGAGAGTAAGCTTGCTAAAATCAATGAAGAGCTACTTACATGGCCAGCTGACTTTAATGCTTTCAAAAAGCTAGAAAAAATATTGAAGCGTCGTGAAGAACCGTTCAAAGGGAAAGGGAAAGTGGATTGGGGCCATGCAGAAACATTAGCATTTGCAACAATTTTACAAGAAGGAAATTCTATCCGTTTATCTGGTCAAGATGCACAACGTGGGACTTTCTCTCATAGACATTTAGTTCTTCATGATGAAAAAACTGGTGCTGAATTAACGCCAATTCATGCGATTAGTGATGGAAACGCTTCATTTGTAGTGCATAATAGTCCACTTACAGAAGCAGCAATATTAGGGTATGAATTTGGCTATAACTTAGAGGATAATAACTCACTAACAATCTGGGAAGCTCAATATGGTGACTTTGCAAATATGGCACAAGTTATGTTTGATAACTTTATCAGTTCGGCTAGAGCTAAATGGGGTCTTAAATCAGGCTTGGTTATGCTATTGCCACATGCTGCTGAGGGCCAAGGTTCTGAGCATTCAAGTGCTCGTTTAGAACGTTACTTACAATTAGCGGCTGAAAATAACTGGACAGTTGCAAATCTATCTAGTGCTGCTAACTATTTCCACATCTTACGCAGACAAGCAAAAATGCTTAAGGAAGATGCTATTCGTCCGTTAATCATTGTTTCACCTAAATCATTATTACGTCATCCATTAGTTGGAGCTGATGTAGCAGATTTAACAACTGGTCAATTTGAAACAGTTGTGGAGCAACCTGGTTTAGGCCAACAAACAGACAAAGTAGAGAAAATTATCTTTGTTAGTGGTAAACTTGCAATAGACTTAGCAGACAAAGTAAAAGATGGTGCAGGTTTCGATCATATTCATATTGTTCGTGTGGAACAACTGTATCCATTCCCACAAGAAAAGATTCAACAAATTGTTTCTCGTTTCCCAAATGCCAAACAACTTGTTTGGGCTCAAGAAGAACCAGAAAACATGGGTTCATGGAACTTTGCTCTACCATATCTATTAGAAATAGCAAAAGATCAAGAAATTACTTATGTAGGTCGTGTGCATAGAGCAAGTCCTGCAGAAGGTGATGGAGATACGTATAAAGTAGAACAAGCACGTATTATTGAAGAAGCTTTAAAAAGCTTATAAGATAGGATTACTAGAGGAGGAAATTTAAGTGGCAGACATCATAGTTCCAGAATTAGCAGAATCAATTACAGAAGGTACCATTGCACAATGGTTAAAACAACCAGGTGATACAGTTGAAAAAGGTGAGTTCATCGTAGAACTTGAAACAGATAAAGTAAACGTTGAAGTTATTTCCGAAGAGGCTGGAGTAGTTAGTGAACTTCTAGCAGCTGAAGGAGATACAGTACAAGTAGGGCAAGTAATTGCAGTAGTTGGAGCTGGATCAGGTTCAAATACATCAGCACCAACAGCAGCACCTGAAGCTAAAGAAGAAACTAAAGCTCCGGAAGCTCCTAAAGCAGCGCCTGTAGCAGAAGAAACTTCATCTGAGCAAGACCGTACTATTGCTAGTCCTGCAGCTCGTAAACTAGCTCGTGAAAAAGGCATTAACCTAAGTGAGATTTCACCAGTAGATCCTATGGGTCGCGTGCGTGTACAAGACGTTTCTGCTCATGGTTCGGCTCCTACACCTGCAAAAGCAGCACCAGCACCAACAGCTAGTGCTCCAAAAGAAGATGATGGTCGTACGACTCGTGAAAAAATGTCTCGTCGTCGTCAAACAATTGCAACACGTCTATTAGAAGTAAGACAAAATACAGCTATGCTTACAACTTTCAATGAAATTGATATGACAAATGTTATGGCACTTCGTTCACGTAAAAAAGATCAATTCTTTGAACAAAATGATGTGCGTCTTGGATTTATGTCATTCTTTACAAAAGCAGTAGTTGCAGCACTTAAAAAATATCCGTATGTAAATTCTCAAATTGATGGTACAGATATTGTGAAAAATAACTTCTATGATATTGGTATCGCTGTTTCTACAGAAGGTGGTCTTGTAGTTCCGATCGTTCGTGATGCAGACCGTAAAAACTTTGCAGAAATCGAAGCTAATATTGGAGAACTTGCTAAAAAAGCTCGTGATAACAAATTAACTCTTTCTGATATGTCAGGTGGTTCTTTCACTATTACTAACGGTGGAGTATTCGGATCATTAATGTCAACACCTATTCTAAATGGTACACAAGTTGGTATTTTAGGAATGCACACAATTCAAAAGCGTCCAATCGCTGTTGGAAATGAAGTTGAAATCCGTCCAATGATGTACATTGCATTATCTTATGACCACCGTGTAATCGATGGCAAGGATTCAGTAGGTTTCTTAAAAACTGTTAAAGAATTACTTGAAAGTCCTGAAGACCTATTACTAAATAGCTAATATTAAAAGACTCCCTTCATCATTGGGAGTCTTTTTTTGTATAATAATAAGGTATACAGCAAAAAATACATATTAAGAATAGTTTATTTTATAGCTAGACAGAAGCAGCATAACAAGACAATGAACTAACATATATTTATAGAGTAATAAAAATTAGGAGTGTTTTGATGTTCTTTATTCAGCTATAAAAGGAGTCCAGCCGATTGGAAATAAGAAATGGACAGACTATTACTACATTTGAAAGAATAAGTCGTGTATTATTTATTATATTGGGAGCGCTAATCACAGCTATCGGACTAGAAGCCGTACTGATCCCAAACGATATAATTGATGGTGGGATTACGGGAATTTCTATCTTATTTTCTCATATGACGGGATATTCATTAAGTTTATTCCTATTTGTTTTAAATATTCCCTTTATATTTATAGGTTATAAGGAACTTGGGAAGTCATTTGCTTTTAGTTCAGTTATTGGTATCACAGCACTATCAATGTCTACAAGCTTGTTGCATCACATTCCATCTATTATTTCAGGAGATACCATGTTAGTAGCAGTATTAGGTGGTATTATGATCGGTTTAGGGATTGGTATTGTTTTACGTAAAGGTGGTGCCTTAGATGGTACAGAAATTTTAGCAATACTAATTGCGAAGAAATTCCCATTATCCGTGGGAGAAGTTATTATGAGTATTAATGTGTTAATATTTTCATTTGCCATGCTAATTTATGGGCTAAAGGGTGCTTTATGTTCGGCTATAGCATACTTTATAGCTATGAAGGTAATTGACATGGTACAAGCTGGTTTTGATGAATCTAAAAACATTATGATTATTAGCGATCACTCCCGGAAAATTGGTGATGCAATTCATGCTCATTTAGGTCGAGGGGTTACATATATAGCTGGTGAAGTAGGCCACACAAATGAACAAGTCGAAATAGTCATTTGTTTTATTAATAGGTTGGAAGAACCTGAACTTAGATCACTTATAAAGACAATTGACATAAATGCTTTCGTAGCGATTAATGGGATTGTAGAAATGCATCAATATTAATATCCCTACAATCTAAAATTTTTGCTGCTGTACTCATGTAATGGGCAGACCCTTTAGGAGCTGCCCGGCTAGAGAACTTGCTGTTTAGGACGTTTTTGCTTTTGGCGTTCTTTTTCTTGGTGCAGGTTTTTTCTTTTTCGTTTTGTCAAGAGACGCTTGTAAAGCAGACATTAAATCCGTTACATTGGATGGTAATTCTGTTTGTTTTTCAGTTGTCGATACTACATTATTTCCTGCCTTTTTCTCTTCTATTAGCTCCATTAAAGCAGTTCGATATTCGTCTGTGTATTTGTCAGGTTCAAACGTCGTTGTCAACTGGTCAACAAGCATTAGTGCTGTATCGAGTTCTTTTTTTACTACAGACTGTTCCGTTGGAATATTGGGTACATCTGCAGTACTACGAACTTCATCGGGAAAGTGAATTGTTTCCATGATTAATGTTTCGTTGTATACTCGTACGATTGCTAGTTGCTCTTTCGAACGAATCATAATTTTAGCTACTCCGATTTTCCCTGACTCATGTAATGCTTCTCTTAACAAAGAATAAGCTTTGCCGCCACCGCTATCAGGAGCCATAAAATAACTACGCTCAAAATATATTGGGTCTATTTCTTCTAATTTGACAAAGTCTATTATCTCTACCGCTTTGTCTTCATTTTCTTTTTTCAGTTTTTCTAACTCTTCTTCATCTAAAATAACAAATTTGTTTTTGGAGTATTCGTATGCTTTCACGATGTCTTCATTTTTGACTTCTTGTTTACAGCCTTCGCAAACCTTAGCGTAACTAATGGGTGTATGACATTCTTTGTGGAGCTGACGTAATTTAATATCCTTATTTTCAGTAGCTGTATGAAGCTTTATCGGAATATTAACTAAACCAAAGCTGATGCTGCCCTTCCAAACTGTATGCATTGCGCTCACCACTTTTTCATTTTCTTCTTACTATGTATACTTTGCCTTCTTTTTATGTATTAGATAATGATATTTTTACGTAACAAAGATTTGTAAGGAAGATAAAGAAGCTAACAACCTATTACTTCTAGGTCGTTAGCTTCTTTTCCTATTTGAACATTTCCTGTGCTCTGAAGGCTTTCTTTAAGTAGCACAATGAACCTTTGTTTGATAGCCATTTGTCTTGTCTACCAAACGAATAATCCAACAAGCATCGCACTTAACAGCGATACAGCCATTCCGCTTACTAAAAGCTTCCAAACATTTTTGCCGATGATTTTTGAACGCTCTTCACCTAAAGTAGAGCTGTATGTACCATAAATCATGCCGACTGTACTAAAATTGGCGAATGAAGTTAAGAAAGTTACAGCAACCGCGACCGTATGTGGATTTAAGTCTTGGATGTTGTTTTTTAGATCCATCATCGCCACAAATTCATTTGTCGATAGTTTAATCCCCATTAACGATGCAACATACATCGCATCTTGGATGCCTAATCCAAGCAAAACCGCAAATGGGAAGAAGATGACACCGAAAATCTTTTCGATTGTCAAATCATCTATAAAGAAGCCCAGGATTCCATTAAGAGCAGTGGTTAATGCCACATACCCTATTACCATCGCTAAAATTACAATAACCATTTTCATGCCGATAAGCATACTGTTTGAAATAGTAGAAAAGAAATCTTGACGTTCTTCTTTAGGAGGAACATAAACAATATCGTCTTCTTTGCTAACCTCTACAGGATTTAAAATACTTGCTAATAACAGGGCATTTAGACAATTAAGTGGAATAGCTGCAAATACATACTCGGCAGGAACCATCGATAGATACGCCCCTATTATGGAACCACTGACACTACTCATACTCATAATTCCAAATGTCAATAATCGTTGGTCCTTTAAAACGACCAACTGTTGACGGATAACTGCTAGAGCCTCTGTATTGCCGAGGAACATCATCTGGATCGAGAAAAAGCTCTCTAGCTTAGGTAGCCCAGATATTTTAGAAATAACCCATCCTACTTTATCGATGATCCACGTCATAATTCCAAAATAAGACAAAATATCGAAGAAAGTTACAATGAAAACTATAGGCAGTAAAGCACTAAAGAAAAAATCAACAGTGTCGTTCGCCATTACAGATGGAAAGGCGAATGAAATTCCTGCATTTGCGGATGATACTAACCATGTAAAGAAAGAAGCAATTTTGTTAATTGTCCATGTCCCAATCGTGGTAGATAACATAAACCATGTAATGAGCAATTCAGCGACGAGCAGGGTAAGTATAGAACGCCATTTAATTTTCTTTTTATCCGGCGAACAAAGGTAGACGATGCCAAGGACAACAAATATACCTAGTATATTTAATAGAAAAAACATTTAATCAACTCCAACTTTATTTTTCCCAAAACAAAAACTCTTATTCATTCATCCCTTCAGTCACCAGACAGAAAGTATGAAAAAATAAGAGTCATAAACAAATACGCAGTAATACTAAACATTATGAAGCAAATGATTAATTGAATTACCTTACTATTTATCTCTCTTTTTCATGCTTCCTTGTAGTCCGGCATTTATTGTGGCTGCCAGGTAGAGACTATCAGGCCAATTTAACTGATATTATACAAGGGTAAAAATTTATAGATTATATTTTAGGAGAAGATTCATTATATACTAGCGTTTGATCCGAAACAATGAAATGAATAATGTTGTAATGTTAAAAATTATTGTAAAAGTGAGTAAAGTAAATAATGAGAAGATAGCAATAATTTTCGCTTCATATGTATTAAAAAAGGAATTATTATGAAGACTAAAGAAAAACCTCTAGGAAGTAGGAAATAATTTGTTGCCTATGCTTTTAACCGCTTCAACAGAAGTGCCCATAGGAAATGAGTGGCTATACGAAACTAAATATGATGGATTTCGATGTATTCTAGAATGGGATAAAGAGCCATTACTTAAAAGCAGGAATGGAAAATTACTAAATAATATGTTTCCTGAGATTATTAGCTTCTGTCATGAAATTTATGACAAAATCAAACCTTTTTTACCACTGACAATGGATGGGGAATTAGTATATTTAGTAAATAATTTCCAAAGTGTTTTTTCAAAAGTTCAGTTACGAGGAAGAATGAAAAATATAGATACTATTAAAAATAATGCAGAAATATTTACGTGTCATTATGTTGTATTTGACCTGCTCATATATAAAGGTAAAGACCTAACCAAACTTCCATTAACGAAGCGAAAGCAGCAATTGAGTCGATTATTTAACAAAGTAAAGCTTCCTGTTTCTATAAATTATCAGGATACAAATAGGTTGCAGGCAATAAATGTTTATGAAGACAGTCCATTATTGTGGGAGCGGATTGTCATGAATAATGGGGAAGGCTTGATAGCCAAACAAACTAAAAGTAAATGGAATAGCGCTGAGCGGACCAATAAGTGGCTAAAAATAAAAAACTGGAGATATATTAGTATTATTTTAACGAAATATGATAAAAGTAATGGCTTTTTTCACGGCGTAGTTTACCAAAATGGCCTTTTAGTAGAAGTGGTTACGTTTCGTCACGGTCTATCCGAAGTCGAGTTAGCTACACTAATCACATTATTTCAAACGAAAGGAACACAACTTTCCAATAATATTTGGGAGTTAGAACCTTCTATTTGCGTAGAAATTGCATGTATAGATTTTGATGGGAAAAAGTTAAGAGAACCAAGATTTCATTTGTTTAAATTGAATACAGACATACAGGATTGTAGTTGGGAACAAATGCAAAAACAATTATACCCTTTACCACCAACAACAAAGATTACTCATCCAGATAAACCTATTTGGCCAAAATCTGGGATACAAAAAGATGATTACCTTATGTATTTACAACGTATAGCACCCTATATGTTGCCTTTTTTAAAAGATAGGCTACTAACAGTTATTCGTTTTCCACATGGTGTTCCTGGGGAAAGTTTCTATCAGAAAAATAGTCCAGATTATGTTCCTGATTTTGTTGCGACAAAGAAAATGGACGATATTAACTATATTATGTGCAATGATTTAGAGACATTGCTCTGGTTAGGTAACCAGCTTGCTTTAGAATTTCATATTCCCTTTCAGACGGTACATACAAATAATCCTACTGAGATTGTTTTTGACTTGGATCCACCCTCTGTTAAAGAGTTTTCGTTAGCAGTGGAGGCCGCACAACAGATGAAAGTAATATTTGATCAATTTCGCCTTCATTCGTTTGTGAAGACATCAGGTGGAAAAGGCATTCAGCTTTATATTCCTTTAGACGAGGATAGCTTTACGTATGAGGAGACAGGTATATTCACCAAATTTATATGTGACTTTTTAGTGGAACAGCAACCAAAATGGTTCACTACGGAAAGGTTGAAAAAGAATCGTGGCAATAAATTATATTTAGATTATGTTCAACATAAGGAAGGCAAAACAATAGTCGCTCCATTTTCCCCTAGAGGGAATGAGTTAGGGCTTATTGCAACTCCCCTTAAATGGGAGGAGGTAAAAGAGTCCTTAAAGCCTGATACATTTACGATTCCGTCCGTATTAGATCGCATAACTAAGCAAGGAGATCCTTTTAAATACTTTAGAGTAAACAGCGAAAAAGACAACTTTGCGATGGTGTTAAAACAATTAAAAGATCTTATAAAAAAATGATGATTAATTGTGTTATTAAAACGTATGTTCTCATATAGTGTTAAAAAGGGGGCACGAATATGCGTAATGATTTGGTGAAATACTTACATCGTGGATGGGTGTGTGAGTTAATATATTTGTCCAAAGCAGGTGAAATAAGTAAGCGTAAAGTAAAGCTACTTAGAGTTGAAGCCGATATATTCTACGCATATTGTTTTAAGCAGAAAGCGAAAAGAACATTTCGAATCGACCATTTATTAGCACTTTCTCCTTTACTACAGCAGGAAAGAGGAGCTGTATAATTTTTCTCCTCTTTTAGTAGAATCATTAATTGAAAAAAGTTGGGTTGAAACGTATACTAGTTATAAAGGAAGTGGTTAGATGATACATACAAATTGGGCTACAAAGCCAACTATTAAAACAGTGACATGCACGCAAACAGATGCTAAAAAATTCCTTGTGAGCAATGTACTTACCGTTGGGAAAACTTATGAAGTTAAAAATGAAACAGAAGAATTTATCTTTGTAATTGATAACACTGGAAAAATTGGCGGCTACTACAAGGAATATTTCCAATAAAAAAACCGATGTGAACTCATCGGTTTTTTTTCATAAGGAGACAAGAAAATGAAAAATTTAGTAATGGAAGAAAAACTGAAGAGATTAACCAGAGTGCATTCAGCACAAGATACAGCTCTTATTGGAGCAGGAGGCTATCTATCTCCAGAAGAATATTTGTTAGAAGATGTACTTATTGCCGTATCTCTAAAAAAACCGGTATTACTGAAAGGGCCTACAGGAGCAGGTAAAACTAAGTTGGCTGAAACAATTTCTGAGTTTTTTTCACAGCCAATTCAAAGTATAAATTGTTCGGTAGATCTAGATGCAGAGGCATTATTAGGTTTTAAAACAATTATAACAAAGGGTGGATTAAGCGAAATTGATTTTGTAGATGGTCCTGTGGTGGAAGCGATGAAGAAAGGGCATATTCTATACATAGATGAGATTAATATGGCCAAATCAGAGACACTTCCTATTTTGCATAGTGTATTGGATTATAGAAGAATGCTCACAAACCCGTTTACAGGAGAGGTGATAAGAGCTCATCCTGATTTCTCGGTTATTTCAGCGATAAATGAAGGATATATAGGTACAACCCCTATGAATGAAGCATTAAAAAATCGTTTCGTTACCTTTTCAATTCCATATATTTCAGGTGAGCATCTGGAAAAGCTATGGCAGGAGATGTTCCCCACAGCACCGAAAGACTTACATATACTTATGTTGAATTTGGCAAAAGATTTAATGGAACAAGTAGAACAAGGAATGCTCTCAGAAGAAGCAGCCTCCATTAGAAGTTTACTGTATGCTACTGAACTGGCATTATATATGGAACCAATCAGAGCGATTACCTATGCTATTGCTGAAAAGCTTGAAGATGACCAAGAAAAACAGCTTGTGTTAGCATTGGCATCTACTTGGATTAAGTGAGGGAGATAAATGGCTTCAGTTGACCGTTTTATACAGTTCAATAATGAAACGATAGATGCTAGGCAACTCATGCATTACGAAAATGTTGCTAAAGCTTTAACCAAAAATACATTATTAGCGATTAATGAGCGTAAACTGATCGAATTTCAACCAGCGGATCAAATAATTTCCTTAAGTGTGTTTTGGAGACATCGTGAGAAGCATGTGATGCATGCAGGCAGAATTTCTGACATTTTCTTGATGGCAGAAGGGTTTTGGAAGTCCTTTGACGTGATGAAATGGCAGCAGTTTCAGGAGGAAAAACCGACTAGCTTAACTAAATTCATGGATCAGTTACTATTTTGTTTGGAAGAATTTCGTATGGTTGAAATGATTCAGAAAAAAAGAATAGGTACGCAAAAAGTATTTACAATTCGTATTCATACTTATTTAGAATTTCACAAACAGCAACTTCGAGTAAATGTTCAAAAAGGTTTTTTAGCGGACGCTTTTATAAGTTATTTATATATTTGTCTGTATGAAGGTACGATGTATGTAACAGGTCCAGATATATTTTCTGTGACAAATAGTATCATTCAAAAAGTATATGAATCTAAAAATACTCAACAATCTATTGATTTGGCCTATCAGCTATATTTTCTTTTAAACGAATATATAAATGAGGATAGCCTGCTACAATATTATGCAATTATATCGTACACACGGGTAGCATCCAAAGACTTTCACTATCATCAAGGGGCTAAAGATTCAGAACGTGGTGAGGAAGGTGAAAAAGATACGATTGAAGAGATATTTAGAACCTGGCACCGAGAAAATGAACAAGAAAATGGTGTGCATCTTCAATATGAACTAGAGCACGGCAGAGATGGGAAAGCACAACAAGCAATAGAAGCGGAGGAAGGACAGGAAGGGCACGAAATTACGATGACCGGTAAAGGTCAATCAAGTGGGAATAGCAAGGAAGGTCAGGTGGATCAGTCCACTAATGACCAATCCAGTGACTTAAAAAAAGCTGGTAAGTCCTTCGGAAAAGAACATACAAATGTGATGTATCAGGAAAAGCGTATTGCGATTAAGAGTATTTCCGAAAACCAACATCTCCTATACAAATATCGACAAGACCATGCACCTTATCTAAAAGCATTTGTACAGGAAATGAAAAAACGATTAGAACAAAAGCGAGTAGATAAGCGTACGAACTTAACAAAGGGTAGGTTATCTACAAAGCTAACGGCTATTTGGACAGATGAAAGACCAAAACCCTTTTATAAAAAAAATGCGCCAAGTATTCAATTAGATGCTGTTTTTGGTCTGTTAGTCGATGGATCAGCTTCCATGCAGGATAAAATGGAGGAAACAAAAAAAGCTGTTTTACTATTTCATGATGTATTAAGAGAACTAAAAATTACCCATGAAATTGTCCTCCATTATGAAGATGCTTATGAAGCGACGGAAACCTCTCAACCAAATGCATTTGAATGGATTCACAAGTTAGAAGATGGGCAAAAAGATAATGGTTTGGATATTCTTTCCATGGAAGCACATGAAGACAATAGAGACGGATTTGCCATCAGATGGATGGGTAAACGATTAGAAAATAGAGCAGAGGCTCATAAGTTTCTACTTGTATTTTCAGATGGAGAGCCTTCTGCATTTGGTTATGCCCAAAATGGTATTATGGATACAGCAGAAGCAGTGTTAGAGCAGGAGCAACTTGGTATCAACGTTTTACATTTGTTTTTGAATGATCGGGAAGCAACAGAAGAACAATTAAACTTGTTTCGTTTAATCTTTGATAAAAAGTCTGCCACTGCGTCTTCATTAGAAAAATTTTCAGAGGAAACACTTCGATTACTTCGGAAGATGCTACATCTGGTTGTGCAAAGTTCTTAAAAGAATCCTTATAACATGTTTATGAACCTTTAAATAGGGAATAAATATACTCGAGGATTTTTTTCGGCAACTTGTTCCTATTTAAAACAAACCTCCGAGCAAAATATAATTTTGAAAGGAGAACTATTACACATGAATTGGTATGAAAAGCTTAATCAATATTTTCCAGTGGATGAAATGAAATCTCGCGTTCATATGGAAACACTTTTGACGGATAAAGAAGATATCTATATAAAAGACGAGGGACCAAAGCATGTATTGATGTACGTGGAGTTTGAAAACTTCATTTTTGTAGACTATCTATTTGTTTCTAAAGAAGCTCGTGGAGAAGGCCTAGGTCGGAAATTATTGAGTCAATTAAAAGAAAAGAATAAGGTCATACTATTAGAAGTAGAACCTGTTAACTATGATGACTCTGATTCTGAGAAGCGTCTAAAATTTTATGCACGTGAAGAATTCAAACACGCTACTCGCATAGGATACTCACGGCGTTCTCTAGCAACTGGAGAAAATACCATTTTGGAAATTTTATACTGGTCCCCAACAGACCAAGATGAGTATGCCATTTATGAAGCTATGAAATGGACATATGAAAATATCCACACGTATAAAGATGAACATTTTTATGGTGATTCTTATGATGCTTCTCATGAGGTATTAGTATTTAATGATGAGGATAAGAAAAATATGCTGAAGCCTTACTAAAGGGTCTTGCGACTTAAAAAAGAATTCATTTTAAATCAAATGTGATTTAAAATGAATTCTTTTTGTTGTGGTAATCTATTCTTTACTGCTCCATATAATATTATTAGGAAGAACGGTTTTTAGATTGGTCAGCAATTAGTAGTAGACGTTGTTTTAGTTCTTCTTCCATACGACCAATTTCTATTTCTGCTGCTTTTCGTTTTACACGACCATCAGCTTGAATACGCATCGTTTCTTCGATTGTTTGTAGTAAATTTTCTTGTGTTTTCTTCAATGTATCAATTTCTACAATGCCTCGTTCATTTTCTTTTGCCGTTTCAATACTATTCACTTTTAACATCTCCGAATTTTTCAATAATAAATCATTCGTCGTTTGCGTTACTTGCTTTTGTGCAGCTACTGCTTTTTGCTGACGATTTAAAGTTAAAGCAATAGCAATTTGGTTCTTCCAAAGCGGGATAGATGTCATAATAGATGATTGAATTTTTTCGGCAAGCGTTTGGTTGGTTTGTTGAATCATACGAATTTGTGGTGCACTCTGTATCGTAATTTGACGAGATAACTGTAGATCATACACTCTTTTTTCTAAACGATCTACGAATTGTGCCATATCATTGACTTCTTGATAAGCCATTTGATCGTTGGATAATTCTGCTTTTCGTCGTAACTCCGGAATAGTTACATTTACTATGTCATCCTTTTTTAACTCTGCAGCAGCAATATATACATTTAATGCTTGGAAATACGTTTTGTTTTGATCGTAAAGTTTGTTTAGCATTTGAACATCTTCCACAAGTCCTCTTTTAGAATGTTCTAGCTGAATGCCAATACGATCTACTTGTGTACTAAGCTTCTGATATTTTGTCATTACCTCCTGGACGGAGCGATTGACACGACTAAATAATTTTTTAATACCTGATTTTTTCTCGGTAGACAGTTCTTCGGGATTAATCTCGGATAATTTGCGCATCAAATCACTTAATATATCTCCAACAGGTCCGATATCTTTCTTTTGCACATGATCTAACATCTGATGAGAAAAACGGGTAAGCTCAGATTGTGCGTTTGCACCGTAAGTTAGAATCGCTTCGTAGTCACCAGCTGGTATTTGGTCAGCTAATTGTCGAGCTTTTTGTTGCTCAGCTTCCGAAAGTCGATCGATCAGTTTAGTCGGGACTGCTTCTGTTTCTGTAATGGCTTGTGGCTTAGTAGTATCTAGGTTAAAAGGACTGGATAATAGTTCGTCCATTAATATATCTTCACTTGTATTTGATATCTTTTCGCTCATTTTCGGATTCTCCTTTTAAATATAAAGGTTTTTCTGTTTGTTTAACGGATAATTTAGCAAAATCTAACTCCATTTTAAGTAGCTCTACATCAGAGGCTAAGACACTTTGTAAATCTTCTTCCATAACTGTGTTGATAGATTCTAATGTCTCTCGTGTATCTTGCAAAGCTAATTTCATATCTTTATTCTTCACCGGTTGGGAAACTAATAAAGTATACTTTGATGTTAGTTCTACTGCTGAATCTAAATGTGCATAAAAGAACTTTTCAGCTTGGTAGAACTTTTTAGGGTTAGATCTTACAAGTGAAATAATCCTTTTTGCTAATCGATTCATTTCGAATAATTGTTTAAATGAACTGATTGAACGAACTTTCAGATACAGACTATTTAAAGCTTTTATCTTTTTATTTGCTTCTTTTAATTGTTGTTGGATATGGAAATACTCAGAAAGAGTCAATTGATGTTTTTTCATAATTCTTCTCTGTTGAATTTTCTTTATCGAAAAGTTAGAAACAATATATACTCCTATAGCAAAAACGGAGCTCCATAAAAATCCACTCTCGAATGGAAAAAAGAAAACAAACCACGAAGTAATCATGATAGGGAAATTTAAGCAATGTCGTATGAAGGTTTGCAGTAGTTCACTCATGATGTTACCTCCTTTTTCCGGTATTAACGGGCAGTATCTCCCTCTTAATGGTTTGGGCTATATAACTAACTGGCATAAGGGGGAGAAAACTGCCTGTAAAAACCCGAATGGTTCAATTTACACTTTTTGTAGGTGAACCGATCCTACGATAGAAGTTTCACTTTTTCTATACTACTATATACGATTCAATCAGCAGAAAGTTTCATTTCCTACAAATATTAAACAATATCTGACTCCATCGAAGTATAACCTTTTAGTTCATCAAATAATTCCATTCGATAAGCATTTGTCTGGGATAAAGGAGATACTCCTTTTTGAATATACTCCAAAAACTCCTCCAACTGTTGAATATTGCCTTCAATATGAATATGAATGAGTTTGTCTTCTGTTTGTTTGCAACTACCTTTCAATCCAAGTGATTGAGCTTTTTGTTTCACTAAAAATCTAAAGCCTACTCCATCCACATCACCATGCATTTGAATATAAGCCCGCTTTTTCATAGCATAGTCTCCTAACTTGTTTATAATAGTGTTATCTATAATTTAACTGAAAAAGTAGGAATATTCAATTTATAAAATTGCTAGGCATTTAAGTAGACATTTTATATAGGAGCAGTAAAATATGAATTAATAAAAAATGTTAGAGGCGATGTCTATGTTCGAAGTAATTTATATGAAGGCAGACTATGAACCGTGGTGGCTTTTTGAAGGTTGGGAGCAGCATATTGTAGAAAAGCATACTTTTGAAACACAAGCAGAAGCCCAATCCTATTTAAATGAGAAACTAGTGGAATTACGAGGGAAATTTCCAAAAGAAAAAGTGAAGGATGAGAAATACTGGGCTTTTTGGTCAGAAAAAGAAGTATGTTTTTGTGAATCATGTGATGATGATTTACAAATATATCATGGTTTAATATGGAATGAAATTACCTAAACAATTTAGAATTATGAAAATACTTATTGACTAAATCGGTGCCAATGCTATAATTAATTTACAATTTAAAGTGAAAATCCGTACTAATGATTCACATATCCTATGAAGTGATCGATGTGAAATCGGTACTTCATGGAATATGTGAATTTTTTCACGTATTGATTAATTTTTTGGAGGTAATAGTATGAAACAAGGTACAGTGAAATGGTTTAACGCAGAAAAAGGATTTGGTTTTATCGAAGTAGAGGGGGAAAATGATGTATTCGTTCACTTCTCAGCAATTCAAGGTGATGGTTTCAAATCACTTGAAGAAGGTCAAAAAGTTGAATTTGAAGTAGTCGAAGGGAACCGCGGACCTCAAGCAGCTAACGTTACAAAACTATAGTCCCTTAAGAAGCACACCTTTAGGATGTGCTTCTTTTTATAGTCCTTCTAATTTAATTTAAAAGTGTGTTTAATTAGATTACATTTGGGTATAAAAAATAGAGTTTACTATTTTAGGGGGAACCGCTTTGGACAGATTAACACTGGATCTTAACTTAAAACATTATTTAGAAGAAAACAAAGATGATTTTGAACAATATTTATTAAACCAGGCTGTTAATGTTAAAGATAAGATAAATGATATATTAAGAGTTGGAGATATAGATCTAATCAATAACGCTCATACTCTGACACATTATATTATTGATGAAAATACGAAAGATTTGAGTGCTTTTGCAAAGCAAGAAGGCATTGCATGGGCAACGTTTTCTTTGACGCTATCTTTTAAATTAGAATGGATCCAGGCCATTAGAAGAACTTTGTGGATCTTTATTCAAAAGTACAATAATGACATACAACCGATTTCGATTGATTCGTTCTTTGAGTTAGAAAAGCAAATTAATAATCAAATAGATTATTTTTTAAATGAGTTTTTTATCAACTATTCGACTTATAAGGATGCTTTAATTTCTTCCCAACGTAAAGTGGTTGAAGCCCTTTCAGTTCCTATAATTCCAATTACACCCTCTATTTGTATTTTGCCGTTAATTGGCTCAGTAGATACTTTTAGAACAAGTATTTTAGAAGAAAAAGTACTAACAGAGATTGGCCGTTTACATATACAAACGTTAATAATGGATCTCTCAGGTATATCTGAAATGGAAACAGAAGTAATAGACCATTTACTGAAAATTATCTATGGTACTTCGATGATGGGCTGTGGCACCGTTATTACCGGTTTAAGACCGGATGTTGTGAGACAAATGATTCAATTAGGCGTTAAATTTGATGATGATACTAAAACCTTTGCAACGTTACAACAAGCGTTAAACGAGTATTTAGTCAAGTAAAGGAGAGGGGGATTCGGGGGGTTAGATCCGAAGCTTCTTTTATTTTTATTGGAGAAAAACAATTGAAATTAACACTACTAAAAGGGCAGTTATTATTTTTCCATCTTCTGATTCTTTAGGAATAGAACATAGAAAAGCCTAAAATGTTTCAAATAGTCTTATTTTTGGTATAGTGAAGAGAGAGAGGGGCTATGAACTATGAATGTAGAACTTAAAAAAGAATTACCAACTTACGAGGAACAACAAGACTTCTATATAAAACTACGATCTAAAATTACTGATTATGTAGAAAATAAATCGGGTAAAGCAGGAAAGTTTACTCCATATCTTCTATTTGCTCCTGATTTATTTCACTTATTAGTAAAATCGATGTTTGATGACCGCATAGATGCGAAGAGTAAAACACTCGTTGGTAGTGGTATATTATATTTCATCACGCCAGTAGACATATTACCAGAAGGTTTAATAGGCCCAGGTGGTTTTATCGATGACATTATTGTAGCTACTTTTGTAGTAAATATGTTACTAAACAAATTTTCTCCTGAAATGATTGAAGAACATTGGGCTGGAGATGACAAACTACTAAACGTATTGAAGAAAGTTTCGGAAACAAGTGATTCCTTACTTGGAAAATTGCCGACAAGATCTCTGCTTGGTCGTTTTATTAAAACTTCTAAAAAGGGCACTGCAGTTAAAAGTTAATCCACACAGGAAAGTTCCAAATCCCTTATAAAAAAGCATTGCTATATAATATTGCAGTGACCTAAAAAAATGAGACAAATAAAAACACCTTTCGTTGAAAAGCGGGTATACATTACCTAACTTATCAATACGGAGGTGTTTTTTCTATGGGAACAAGAATCAGTTATCCAGTGGAAGTAAAAATGAAGGCCATTGAAATGCGATTGGCTGGGGTGCCGGTAAAAGAAGTAATGGAAGAGTTAAACATTCGGAACAAAACACAATTGGAAACATGGTTGCGGTGGCATCGAAATGGAGAAACCCACCGTCTCCATCAACCAGTCGGTAAACAATATACCTTCGGTAAAGGACCGGAATATGGTAGTGAAACTGCCAAACTACAAGCAGAGAATCGTTTTTTGAAACAGCAGATTGAAGTTTTAAAAAAGTACAAGGAATTGGAAAGGAAGTGGCGCCAGCAGTAGTAATTCAATTAGTGGAAGACTTAAAGGATATCATGCCAGTTGGTGAAATCTGTCGCCACCTTGGTGTAGGTCGCTCGTCTTACTATCGATGGAGAAAGCAGGCGGGTCAACTCACACAAAAGGAGATTCGAGATCTGCAGATCGGAGACATGTGCAAAAAACATAAGTTCCGATATGGTTATCGAAAGATAACTGCTTTGTATCCAGGTATTGGGGAAAAAACCGTGCAGCGTATTATGCAAAAATATGGATGGCAATGTAAGGTCAAAGTCAAGAGACGTAAGAAAACTGGTCAACCTGCCTATATCGCTGATAACTTATTGGCTCGTGACTTCACGGCAACTAAGCCACTGGAAAGGCTTGTAACAGATATCACCTACTTGCCTTTTGGTCAGACGATGTTGTATCTTTCCAGTATTAAAGATCTCTTTAACGGTGAAATTATCGCCTATACGATTGGCTTGAATCAAGATACAACCCTTGTATTAGATACACTTCACCAGTTACCCGAAGTACCAAAAGGATGTATTCTGCATAGCGACCAAGGATCCGTTTATACGTCGTATGCTTATCAAAAAGCAGTCAAAGGAAAAGGAATTACCATGAGCATGTCCCGCAAAGGCACGCCAGCTGATAATTCCCCCATCGAAACGTTCCATTCCACGCTAAAGTCTGAAACGTTTTACCTTGAAGATATTTACCACACGACTAATGCGCGTGTGATAAATATAGTCAAAGAATACATTATTTATTATAACAATATCCGTATTCAAACGAAACTAAACAGCCAATCACCGGTTCAATACCGTCAATTGGCTGCATAATTAGGTGTTTTATTCTTGTCTCATAAAAGGTAGTCAGTGCCATATAGCAGTGCTTTTTTGATGTGTTAATGTTCTGAACTAGTCAACCCTATATCATGTATTGTAGGGGGGATAAGAGAAGACGTATCAAGTTAAGAGAAGTATTGTCCCCATAATCTGTACGATTTTCTTTTTATAATAATAAAAAAGAGTACAGGAAAATGACATATTGTCATCATCCTGTACTCTATTATTAGGTATTATAAGTTTTGTGTATCTTTCCACTCTAAGAACTCATCATAAGACAATTGTTTATCTAAGATAGACCCGTCTTCACGGATTTCAATTACGCGATTAGCAATTGTTTGAATGAACTGGTGATCATGCGATGTGAAGATCATTGCGCCTTTGAATAATGTAAGACCATTATTCAATGCTTGAATAGACTCAAGATCCAAGTGATTCGTTGGTTCATCTAGTAATAATACATTCGATTCGGAAAGCATCATTTTAGAAAGCATACAACGTACTTTTTCTCCACCTGAAAGAACAGAAGGTTTTTTCTTCACTTCTTCTCCTGAGAAAAGCATACGGCCTAGGAATCCACGTAGGAATGTTTCACTTTCATCATCAGGTGAATATTGGCGTAACCAATCTACTAATGAAGGCTCATTGCCTTCAAAGTATTTAGCGTTATCAAGCGGGAAGTAGGCACGCGTTGTAGTAACACCCCAACGTACGGACCCTTCTTTTGGTTCTTCTTCCTCTGCAAGTATACGTAACAATGCAGATTTCGCTAATTCATCTCCAAGAAGAATAATCTTGTCTTCTTTGTTCAACGTAAAGCTGAAGTTAGAGAAGAGGTTTTTGTCTTCAGTAGAATGACCTAAATTTTGAACTTGTAATACATCATTCCCGATTTCACGTTTCATCGAGAAGTTTACATATGGATATTTACGCGATGATGGTCTGATATCATCTAGTTCTATTTTGTCTAGCATTTTCTTACGAGAAGTTGCTTGTTTCGATTTAGAGGCATTGGCACTAAATCGAGCAATAAATGCTTGTAGCTCTTTAATTTTTTCTTCTTTTTTACTATTTTGATCGGAAGCTAATTTGCCAGCAAGTTGACTTGACTCATACCAGAAATCATAGTTTCCTACATAAACTTGAATTTTACTGAAGTCTAAATCCGCAATATGCGTACATACTTTGTTTAAGAAATGACGGTCATGGGATACAACGATAACAGTATTATCGAAGTTAATAAGGAAATCTTCCAACCACTGAATAGCTTTAATATCTAAATGGTTAGTAGGCTCATCCAGTAATAGTACATCGGGTTTACCAAAAAGAGCTTGAGATAAAAGAACTTTTACTTTTTCAGATCCAGTTAAGTCAGCCATTTTCTTTTGGTGCATTTCATCTGGAATACCAAGACCTTGTAAAAGTATTGCTGCTTCAGATTCAGCTTCCCAACCATTTAAGTCAGCAAATTCACCTTCTAGTTCGGCTGCACGCATACCATCTTCATCTGAAAAATCTTCTTTCATGTAGATAGCATTTTTCTCATTCATTACTTCATATAAACGTTTGTGTCCCATCATAACTGTTTCTAAAACATTGTATTCTTCGTATTCGAAGTGATTTTGTTTTAAAATTGCTAAACGTTCATCTGGGTTCATAATGACATTGCCTTCTTGGGCCTCAATTTCACCAGACAAAATTTTGATAAATGTTGACTTACCTGCTCCATTTGCACCAATCAATCCATAACAGTTTCCTGGTGTAAACTTTATATTTACGTCTTCGAATAACTTACGGTCACCAAAACGAAGACTTATGTTACTTACTGCAATCATGCTAGTACCTCCTAAAATTCACAATGAACTTATTATAGCACGAAATAGGAACGAATTCTACAAATCCTTGATTTTATAGGGTTTCAACCTATTTCAGTTAATGCTCGCCCAAAAATCAGCCCCATTTGCGTTTAAGCTTTGACTGAACAAGGAAACAGACTCTAGTTCTATTTTTCAGGAGTTACTTTTAACTTTGGGTAGGGGGGAACTAGAAAGGATAAATGGTCAACCTGATATCCTTAGAATTAAAGCACAAGGGGGATGGGACAGGTAAGGTATTGGACGTAGACTATACTTTTTTCCAGGACATTTCGTGAACAGAGCCGGATGCTGAAGTTTTAGTGACTAAAATAATTCAAGAATCCTTAAGGTCATTAATTTTAGTTCCAGATCAGTATTCTGCTTTTAAAAAATTTGATTTTATTACACACAAAAAGAAAAACTGTATGACCAAAATTGGCCATACAGTTTTTTAGCCTTGTAATGATTTTTTTCGAAGTGGGGCTAAAAATAATGTGACGATTAAAATACAAGTTGCAATGACTACAGCACTAGTGAATAAGCCACCGTAACCGTTTTGTGCCGCTAATGTGGACACTTGTTGCACACTAGTAGATAACACTTCTTTTAAGGTTGGATCTTGAACTTGATTTAGTAGTTGTGTCATGTCTGTATTAGCTGAAGCACCAGATGACATTTGCGCTGTTAGTTGTTGCAACTCAGCCGCACCTTCTTGACTTAAATTTGCTTTTGCAAGATTATCTTGTAAAATTTCAGGGAAGTCCGTTTTGAATAATGCCGGCATTTCATTGTAGCCGCGAGCAATAAAACCTGCGTATATTGTGGGTGCCAGCGTCATTCCAAGCGTTCTTGTTAATGATAATGTTGCAAGAGCAGTACCTTTATTTGCTTGTAATTTTTCAGTTGCTAACATATTTAATGGCGCACCCAAAATAATCCCCATACCAAAGCCAGCGATGATTGAAGAGATGATAAATTGCCATTTTACTTCAATCCATAATGGGAATAATAAAAATCCTATTGCTGATATAACACTCGATAAGATGACCGCAAAAATAGGTCCGCGTTTATCTGTAAATACGCCACCTAAACCAGCACCCAAACCAGCTGCAAGAGCTAGTGGTGTCATCCAATAGCCTGCATTTTCAGATGCAATCCCAAGTACTTGCTCTGAAAATGCAGGGATGAAAATCATTCCGGCTAGTAATGCACCTGAAAATGCACCAATCACTAAAGTTAGTAAGTATGGCGGTTGACGTAGCAAGTGGAATGGTAGAATCGGGTCACCACCACGCTTTTCAAGACGATTTTCATGTACTAGTAAACCAATTAAAAGAACAATACCAGCAATGATATAGCCATAAACATTTGGTTGCAATAAGCTTTTTAAAAGGTGAACACCTTCTAAATTTGTCAGTCCATACATAATGCCTAAAATCGCTAAAGATAATAAAATAGTTCCAAATAAATCGAGTTTTCCAGGCTGTACATCTTTCGTTTCATCTAGTTTAATAAAGCCTAAAATAACGAGTACAATGGCAATAGGTACATTCACTAAAAATAGTACATGCCAGCTACCTGTAACGTCTAATAAAATACTGCCGATATTGGGTCCAAGTACGGCCGCAATACCGTTCATCCCACCAAGCATCCCAAGTGCCTTACCTTGTTTTTCGACAGGTAATGTACTTAATATATGTGAGCTACCAATAATGAAAATACCGCCGCCACCCATTGCTTGAAAAAAGCGAGCGATTAAATAAAAAGAAAAGTTTGGACTCAAAGCCACGAGTAATGAGCCAATACCAAAAATGGCGATTTCTATAATAAATAATTTTTTGCGTCCATATCGATCAGAAAGTTTTCCGATAATCGGCACACTAATTGCCAAACCAAGTGTGTAAAGCGTGACACCCCATGCTCCCCAGTTTGCATCGACATCGAATGATCGATTAATCGTTGTTAAAGCAGCACTAATAATACCGTTATCAAGTGCGGCCATAAATACACCAATGGAAAAGAGGGCAATAGCCCAGGTTTGTGATGCATTTTGCTTTTCTGTCATAAAATTCCTCCTTCGATTTAATATATTTTAACAATACAGCGCTCATATCGTAATATTGAATCAAATTTTAAGTTGCTCTTGGGATAACAAATGCTATGCCATGAGGTATTTGGTATAACAAGGTTTTCATGAAATTTAAACACATAATTCATTCTAAAATAGTTATAGCATGAAATAGGGCTTACTAGGTATTCTTATAGTGTAAAAAATGAAATTTCCATTCTCCCGTATATAAAAAGCCCCCAAAACAATTTAAAATTGTCTCGGGGGTCAACTTAGTTAAATTTTACTTCCAATTTTTCTCGATAAATTCATCTCGACCTGATTGTGCTCGATCCTCTTTGTAATGGGTAGGGCTTCTTTTATAGAAGTCTTGATGATACTCTTCCGCTTCATAAAATGTTTTAGCTTCTCGTATTTCGGTAACAATAGGTTTAGAGAATTTCCCGCTTGCCCCAAGCTGTTCTTTTGATTTCTCCGCGAGCTGTCGTTGTTCATCCGAATGAATAAATATGGCAGTGCGATAACTTTCACCGCGATCTTGAAACTGGCCTCCATCATCGGTAGGGTCAATTTGTTGCCAAAATATTTCTAATAATTGATTGTAAGAGAAGATGCTTGGGTCAAATTGTATTTCTACCACTTCTAAGTGACCTGTATCCCCTTTTTTAACGTCTTCATATGTAGGATTATCAAGATGACCACCCATGTATCCAGAAGTTACCTTATGTATGCCATCCCATGTGTCGAATGGTTTTACCATGCACCAAAAACATCCGCCTGCAAATGTTGCTTTTTCTATCATATTTATTCCTCCGATTCATCTCACCTATTGAAATTTTGCTTGTGTAAAACAAATTTTAACACTTGTTAACTAGTTGTACAAAAATCTGAAACTATCTTAGCTGAAATACGTTATTATTACTGTATAAAGGGGAGATTTTAAGATGGAAGAAGAATTACAACAAACTAGAAGACGTCGCAGAAAAAGACGTCCCAGAGTAGGACGCATACTTTTTGTTATTTTTTTGTTTTTGGCTGTAGGAATTGGTATTTATACATTTACTCAATATTCTAGTGGCTACAAATTAGCAGATACAGAACAAAAAGAACCAATGGAATTTAATGGTGATGAGCTTAAGAAAGGTGACCGTGAAAATATTCTGGTTCTTGGTGTAGATTCCAGAGGGGAGGATCAAGCTCGAACAGATACAATGATGATCTTTTCCTGGGATAAAGAAAACAATGATGTGAAAGTGATATCATTCATGCGTGATATATATGCAGATATTCCTGAACATGAATCATATAAATTAAATACAGCTTTTTATCTAGGAAAAGTACAATTATTGAAAGATACTATGCAAGGGATGTTCGATTTACCTATTCACCATTATGCGTTAATCGATTTTAGTAGCTTTGAGTCTCTAGTCGATATAATTGCACCAGACGGCGTACCAGTAAATGTTGAAAAGGATATGTCAGAGAAAATTGGTGTCACATTAACAAAAGGACAACAGAATCTAAATGGTAAAGAACTACTTGGTTATGCTCGTTTCCGTTCCGATGCAGAAGGAGACTTTGGGCGAGTTGGTAGACAACAGTTGGTAATGGAGATCTTAAAAGACGAGCTATTGTCTATTGAAAACGTACCGAATTTACCTAAATTCATTGGAGCTACTGAGGGATATATCCAAACAGATTATTCGCGTTCAGACAAAACAAAAAGAGTATTAGATGCAGTTGTAAGTGGTAAGTTAGAAATGGAAAAATTGACAATTCCAGTAGAAGGTACATATTCATTTAAGAATTATAGCCATGCTGGATCAGTCATCGTACTCGACAAAGAGATGAATAAAACGGCCATTACAGAGTTTTTAGAGAAATAAGTTGCTTTAATATTGCCATATTATTTTTTACTCCGTAAAATAAATATAAATAGAAAGGAAGTTTGATAGAAGTGGAGCCTGAAAAACCTTCTTTTTTCTCTACTAGATACATAAAATTTTTAGGTGGACGTAATACAATCTTTTCATTAGTTCTATTGCTAATGATTGGCCTTGTTATTATGATCTACGATGAAATTTCCTTTATTTTTGTGCCTTTGACAGTGTTTCTCGGCAATGTAATTTTACCAATAATTTTAGCTGTCATTGTATACTATTTATTACGCCCAATATTGCGGTTACTAGAAAAAATTAAAATTAAACGGGTCTGGGGAATTCTGATCATTTTCTTAGTCCTAGTCGGTTTAATAACTTTACTGGTATTCCTAGTGTTTCCTTTTTTAAAGGGACAAATATTTAAACTAGTAGAGGAACTGCCTACTTACTTTATCCAACTTTTTAATGATCTTGATGCTTTTTTAAGAACATCTATTTTTAAGGATTATTATTTACAAATAGAAAATGACGTTGCATCAGTATTAAATGGGCTTCCTGACGAAATTGGGGAATTTGTTCAAAATACTGTAACTGGAATAGCAACTGGGATTTCCTCCATTGTAGGGGTTTTAACTAGTTTTGTACTGGCGATTGTAACGGTTCCATTTATCGTTTTCTACTTATTAAAAGATGGAGAAAAGTTACCTAATTTTGTGATGAAGCTATTCCCTCCAAGGATGCGAGATGATTTACAGGAAGTATTTACAGGTATAGATAGACAAATTAGCTCATATATTCAAGGACAAATACTAGTATCTATGTGTATCGGGTTTATGATTTATATAGGGTTTACTATTATTCAAATGCCATATGCTCTATTATTGGGAGTTATCGCTATGGTTACTAGTGTTGTACCATATTTAGGCCCAGTTATTGCTATTACTCCAGCAGCGATAATCGCGTTAGTAACATCCCCATTATTACTAGTTGGATTAGCAATTGTATGGACAGTAGTACAATTAATAGAAGGTAAGTTTATATCACCACAAATAATGGGTAAATCACTACATGTGCACCCAATTACTATTATTTTTGTTCTTATAACAGCAGGATCATTATTTGGGGTTCCGGGAGTGATTTTAGGGATACCAGGATATGCCATATTAAAAGTTATCATTTCACACTTTTATACATTGTTTAAAAAGCGTTATAATAAGTTTGAACCAGTTATTGAAAATCATTATGAGTATACAAATCACAAGGTGGACTGAGAATAATGGCGAAGAAGTTTGAATCTTCCATAGAAGTAAAATCTATTAAGATAGATACGGTTGTGGATCATCCTATTATTGAACATGGGATAAACTTATCAGGTACAATTTATATTGATGGAGTACATGATGAATCGGTTGAAAATATCAAATTAGAGGTATTTAAACTAACGAATGGTGAATCATCTAAAATAGTTTCGAAACACTCTATAGAGTTAGTCGGTGCAGCTGCTTCAAAGGATATGCAAATGATTCCTTTCGAGATTATGCCCGATGAAAGATGGATACCAGATAATAATGAGGAAGTTACGAAACTTATTTTAAGAACAACCGTGTTATTTGAAAATGGATCTGAGTATAACGATGAAGACGAGATCCATTTTGATATTGAAGAATAATATATGAAACTCCAGCCATGTGCTGGAGTTTTTTTCTATCCTGAGCATTAAATCATTTACTTACAGAACTAAAAAGATAACTGGCATTCTATGTAGATTATTTGTTCCTTAGAAATATGTTACTCACCCTAAAGTGAATTTTATCCGGAAGATATTACGTTTTTTTTGGTATGCGCCAATTTTAGAAATCTTATAGTATAAATCTTCTTTGCTAGTGCATCCTAATATTAAATTGGGAGGCAACTAATGATGATTAAACGAATATTTTCGATATTGATTATTTCAAGTCTTTTACTGACTGCCTGTGGATTTCAAAGGGACTCCAATCAGCCAGCTAAACCTGAAACACAATTAAACAACCAAGATAAAGAAGTTCCTAACACAGGGAATGAAGAAGTAAATGAAGAAAATGATGTAGGAATTCCAAAGGTAGATGAGGGGCTAAATGATCCTTCGTTTGAAAAACCAAATGAAAATAACGATTGAATTGTTTGAATAATTGTGTTATTGTATTATTTAACTAACTCGAACGGAGGTGAAGAAAGGATGAAAAACACTATGAACGCACAATTTTTTATGTTGGAATTCTTATCAACTTCTTGTGCAATTACTCATGAAAATGCTACTAACGGGACAGGTCTGTCTATTTTTAGCCATTTTCATAGTAATACTCATAGCTGAGGAGTCATTCTTTCGGATCCAATTAGGTAGCGAAAAGACTGTGCTTTTTAGACAGTCTTTTTTTGTTGCGAAAAAAAGAATTGCTCCTCAGCTCATTAAAGAATTGAAGGGAAGCGTTCATTATGATATGTACAGTTCAAAATATAACTAAAATGCTCGGAGGAAATATAATCTTTGAAAAGTTGTCTCTAGCTATTAAAACTGGGGATAGGTTAGCGATTGTTGGTCGTAACGGTAGCGGTAAAACGACTTTATTCAAATTATTGGCGGGAATGGAGAAATCTGATGAAGGATCTATTCACTTTAAGAAAGGTACTTCTGTAGGTTATTTGGCTCAAATTCCTTCCTATTCGGAAGATGTCACTGGTTTAGATGTTCTTCATTATGCTTTTGAAAAAATAACAGCCTTACAACAGAAAATGATACAAATGGAACAACAAATGGCAACTATTGGTGCAGCGGACATGGAACGACTGCTACAACAGTATGGAGAAGTTCAAGAAAAATTTACACTTTTGGGCGGTTATACAATGGAGTCTGAAATTGAAAAGGTAGTGCAGGGACTCCAGCTTACTCGGTTCATAAACCAACCATTTGCTAGTTTAAGTGGTGGAGAACAGACGAAAATAATGTTAGGGAAAATCTTACTGTCGGATCCAGATGTATTATTGTTGGATGAACCAACCAATCATTTAGATTTGTTTGCAGTTGAATGGTTGGAACAATATTTGATTGGCTATTCAGGAACAGTTGTAATTATTTCGCATGATCGATATTTCTTAGATCAAGTTGTGACTAAAATTGCAGATTTAGAGGAAGGAGAGCTTTCTCTTTATCATGGGGATTATTCTGCCTTTATACTAGAAAAAGAAGCCAAATTAATGCGTGAATTTCAGCATTATGAGGAGCAACAGAAAAAGATAAAAAAAATGAAGGATGCAATAAGACGTCTTCGACAATGGGCCAACGAAGCGGTGCCACCAAATCCGAAGTTATTCCGCCAAGCACGCAATATGGAAAGAGCACTAGAACGTATGGTAAAAGTAAGAAAACCACTCATCGACCCCAAAAAGATGGAGCTCTCATTTGAATTTGCTTCTAGAAGTGGGAAAGAAGTGGTTACGATGAAAAATGTATACAAATCATTTGGTGAAAATGTTTTGTTAGAAGATGCACAACTTAATCTGTACTGGAAGGAACGGGTTGCGATAGTTGGGAGAAATGGTTCAGGTAAATCCACTATTTTACATCTGTTGCTAGGTAATCTTCCTATTGATAATGGAGAGGCTCGGTTAGGTAGCAATGTGCGTGTAGGTTATTTATCGCAGCATTTCGAAATACAGAATCCGAAGGGAAGGCTGATTGATGTATTTCGAAGTGAGTTAAATTTGGTAGAGGGGGATGCTCGCCATATCCTTGCGAAGTTTATGTTCTTTGGTCCAGATGTATTTAAGCGAATAGGTGATTTAAGTGGTGGAGAACGCATGAGACTTCGCTTAGCGCAACTTATGCATCAGGATATTAACCTCCTAATTCTTGATGAGCCGACGAACCATTTAGATATCGAATCGAGAGAGGTCCTGGAAGATGCTTTGGGTGATTTTGATGGTACTATTTTAGCTGTTTCACATGACCGATACTTTTTGAATAAATTATTCCCGAAAACTGTCTGGTTAGAACAAGGTCAGCTAACCACTTTTGAAGGTCCATATGATTGGGCGCGTATAAAGTGGGAAGAGCAAGTAGCGATTGAAATTCCTTTTAAAAATGAAAAGCAAGAAAAACCCACATATAAAAGAAGTGCAGGAAGTGTAGAACGAAAGATTGAGGAAGAGATTCAAGCAGTGGAAAAAGAAATTTTCAACCTAAAAGAGCAAATCGAGATAGAACAGGATTGGGAGACATACGAAAAACTATTAGTAGCTATCGAAAAAAATGAAATGAAAGTAGAGAATTTGACTCTGGAGTGGATAGAGCAAGAAGATGATTCAAACTGTATTTGATCTTGATAATGGAAAAAAGATATATCATATATTTATAAAAAGAGTATTAACATCCATAAATTTTACTATATACTAAGATAAATGACCTGCTAAAGGGGTTAGTAACATTGGCATGCATTTAATTTTATATAGAGAGTTGATGGGAAATGAGAAAATCAATAAAGTGGAAAATTATAGTTTCTGTGATGGCATTAATATTCGTAAGCATGATACCGTTAATAACTATCAGTACAAGGACAATAAGTGAAAAGACCGAAAAAGATTTACTTGACCAGAGTCAAGTAATAGTTAAGGAAATGACATCATCCATTCAAAATTATCTGGCTGTTTATGAAAAAGGAATTTTACAATTATCTACTTCTAATGGAATTCTAGATTTTGAAAACAATGCTAAAAGCACAAATGTAGTATTGGCTACTCAATTAGAAAAAAACTTAGATACTAGTTTCAATGAATTTGTTTCTTTGTATGATGGTGTAGCATCTGTATATATAGCTTTTCCAGATAAGTCAATCGAAATAATTCCAGAAGCGGATCTTGGAGCAGATTTTGATCCTACTTCAAGGGAATGGTATTCCAATGCTGTTTCAAACAAAGAGAGGTTTAGCTGGTCTAAACCATTTGTGGATGCTGCAACTGGAGAGTATGCTATTTCTGGTGCTAAAGCTGTTATTAAAAATGGCCAAGTGGTCGGTGTTCTTGCTATGGATATTTTACTGTCGAAGTTAACTGAAACGCTAGCTGACAGTGAACTGGGGTACGAAGGTTATCCTATTATTGTAGATGCTGATGGTAATGCCATTGTTCATCCAACGTTATTTGGTGAAAATTTATCCAAGGATTCTTCTGTAAAGAAAATGCTTTCTAGTACCTCAGAAACAGGACATGTGACCGGTTTGATGGATGGTACTAACACAACTACTGTATACACTACGTTACCAGGATTAGATTGGAAGGTAGGCACTGTTTATGAAGAAAGTAAAATCCATCAAACAGCAGACAGTATTCGTTCACAAATAATTTTTATTGTAATATGCATAGAAGCGTTAATCTTTTTAGTATTATTTTTCCTAATTAGTCGTATATTGAAACCGATTGAACAACTAAAAAGATTGATGGATTCTATGGCAGAAGGAGATTTAACTGTTCAGGCTAATATTAAATCCAAGGATGAAATCGGACAACTAGCTAATAACTTCAATAAGATGGCTGTAAATATGAATGAAATTATACAGGTCGTGAAAGAGTCTGCGAGTAATGTCCAATCGAATTCGGAAAGTTTAAGTGCGGTGGCAGAAGAAACAAACGCTTCCGCAGAGCAAGTTTCGTCAGCTGTGAGTGAGATTGCGGTAGGTGCTTCTAAATCCGCAGAAGATGCTGTAGACGTAACAGAAAGTTCGTTGCACTTAAGTGATCAAATCAATCTCATCAATGAAAAATCAGTAATGATGACTGATATAGCTATAAAAGCAAACACTATGAATTCGAATGGTCAAAACCAAATGAGTGAACTTAAATCATCTTTCCAAAACTGGGAGTCAAATCTAATCTCTATGTCCGCATTGTTTAGTACATTGGAAGTTAGAGTAAATGCGATTGGTAGTGTGATGGAAACTATTATGCAAATTTCTGCACAGACGAACCTACTCGCATTAAATGCAAGTATTGAAGCTGCACGGGCAGGGGAGCATGGTAAAGGATTTGCAGTCGTAGCGGATGAAGTACGGAAACTAGCGGAGCAATCTGCAAAAGCGACAGAAGAAGTAAAGCATACTATTACGGAACTTCAAAGTGAATCACATACTGTAGGACACCAAATGGAAGATACTATCAAAACTTTCCGTGAACAGGGCTCTGTTGTAACAAATACAGAAGTAACTTTTGGTGAAATATCGTTACTGATGAATAATTTGCAAACTTCGATCGATGCTGTTTCAGCAGAAATTGAACAGGTTTCTACCTTTAAAGATCAAGTTGTAGATACAATTCAAGTGATGGCTTCAACTTCAGAGCAAACTGCAGCAGCATGTGAAGAAGTAAGTGCATCATCAGATGAACAACTAAGAGCGATCCAATCTGTAGCGAAAGCTTCGGAGACTCTTACAGAGCTTAGTGACAAATTAGCGAATGCAGTGAATCGCTTTAAAGTTTAAAAGAAGTTGAATTGTTTGAAAACAAATGTTAATATTCACTCAGGAAGAACAATATAATTTAATAACTCTTATCAAGAGAAGCTGAGGGAAATGGCCCGTTGAAGCTTCAGCAACCTCTGACTAGTCAGGAAGGTGCTAACTCCTACAAGATAATTTCTTGAAAGATAAGAATCGAGAGCAAAACGTTCACCCTCTTTTCTTGTTTATAGGAAAGAGGGTTTTTTGAATTTAAAGGAGGACAACAAATTGCCTATAAATATACCAAAACAGTTACCTGCAGCTGAACATCTTAAAAACGAGAAAATATTTATCATGGATACCGATCGAGCGATAGCTCAAGACATACGTCCGTTAAATATAGTTATCTTGAACCTTATGCCTGAAAAAGAAAAAACAGAGCTTCAATTGCTCCGTTTACTAGGAAATACGTCGCTACAAGTAAATGTAACCTTTTTACATATGGCAACCCATGATTCCAAAAATGTAAGTAAAACACATCTAGATACTTTTTATACGACATTCGAGGATATTAAGCACCGAAAATACGATGGGATGATTATTACTGGTGCCCCTATTGAGCATTTAGAATTTGAAGACGTTAATTATTGGAATGAGATTATAGAAATAATGGATTGGTCTAAAACTCAGGTGACCTCTGTTTTACACATTTGTTGGGGGGCTCAAGCCGCTCTCTACCATCACTATGGTATCGGGAAATATGACTTGTCAAAGAAATGCTTTGGGGTATTCAGTCATCGTTTATCAGACCCAACTGTACATTTAGTGCGAGGGTTTAATGATGAATTTCACGCACCTGTGTCTCGATACACAGCTGTATCTTTCGATGAAATAAAAAAAGACCCTCGTTTAATACTGCTTTCCGACTCAAAGGATGCGGGTGTTTTTCTAGTAATATCAAAAGATAAAAAGCATATTATGATTACGGGTCATTTAGAGTATGATGCAACTACACTTGCAGACGAATATAACCGAGATATTAAAAAAGGTGTGGATATTGATGTCCCAAAAAATTATTTTCCAAACGATGATCCAACACAAATACCGATGAACTCCTGGCGTTCCCATACACATTTACTTTTTTCCAATTGGTTGAATTATTATGTGTATCAAGAAACTCCTTATGATTGGGAGTAACTAAAAGGCTGGCCGTGAGTGAATTCACGATCAGCCTATATATGTTGATGAAAATGAGTATTATAATTTTTTATTCTGTCTTAAAAATTTGGTTAATTTCCTGCATTTCTTCTATCGTCAGTTCCACTTCAAGTGCTTTCAGATTTCGTAACACTTGTTCTGGTTTTTTAGCTCCAGGAATTACTGTATCTATGGTATTTTGTGCTAGATACCATGCAAGAACAATGGAAGAAACCTCCGCTTGTTTATCATTTGCTATACTACGAAGAGACTCAATCTTTTCCAAATTACGAATATAAACCTCCCCTTGAAATAACGGATTTTTTGATCGGCCGTCTTCAATTATAGAATCTTTATTGAATTTTCCTGTCAAAAGACCAGAAGCAAGAGGGAAATACGGGATAAATGAAATTTGGTGTTTGGCGCAAAAAGGGATTAACTCATTTTCTGCCTCTCTTTTGAATAGATTATAGCCTGATTGGATTACTTCTAAATTCCCGTCTTTATTGGCTTCGGTTAATTGATCCATTGTGAAATTGGATACGCCAATTGCTCTAATTTTACCCTCTTCTTTAAGTCGTGAGAGTGTTCCAATTGCTTCATCTTTAGGAGTTCCTTCATCTGGAAAATGGATATAGAATAGATCAATGTAGTCGGTTTGCAGTCTGCGCAAACTATTTTCAACGGTCTCTCTTAAAAATTTAGGAGAGTTATCTACAATAACCTTTCCATCCTCTATCTTGTGTGCCCCTTTTGTTGCAATAATCATATCTTGCCTGGTGTTAAATTCCTTTAATACTCCTCCTATGAGTTCTTCTGATCTTCCCATCCCATATATAAAGGCACTATCTATAAAATTGATTCCATTTTGAATAGCAGCACGTACAATTTCCTTGCCTGTTTCATCGTTTAAATTAGGGAATAGATTGTGTCCACCGACCGCGTTACTTCCTAAACCAATAGGGTTTACCAATAGACCAGTACGACCAATTTCTACTGCATTTTTCATAATAATAGAAACAACTCCTTTTCTCTGAATATTTCTATTATAATATAGAAAAACGAGAATACCAAAAGGTGGAGATTGATTTGACCGTACTAACGGATGTGCACACTGATTTTATTGGAGTAGTTCATCAAAAGTTTTCTGATTTGATGAGAGATGTAGAAAAAGCAATCATGCAGATGGAGGAAGATAAGTTATTTTGGACTCCAAATAATCATTCGAATAGTGTAGCTATCATCATTAAACATATGAGTGGGAATCTGATTTCAAGATGGACGGACTTTTTGACGACAGACGGTGAAAAGCCTGACAGAAATCGGGACGAGGAATTTGAAAGTACAGTGGAAACTCGTGAGGAGTTGTTAGAAATTTGGTCGAGGGGATGTCAAGTATTCTTAGAAGCATTAGATACAATAAAATCAGTCCATTTGCTCCAAACTATTTACATTAGGAACGAGCCTCATACCGTTATGGAAGCTGTTATTAGAAGTCTTTCTCATACATTTTCTCATGTTGGACAGGTGATTTATATTGCGAAGCAAGTGACTACTGAAGAGAAGTGGACAACATTGTCTATTCCTAAAAAGCAAAAGTAGAAGTGGAGGCATTATTTTGAAGCTTGGACTATTAAAAAACGAGGTAAAGTTATCTCCATACGACGGGGAATGGGGGAAAGAGTTCAACCGGGTGAAACTAGAAGTTTTAGAAGCAACAGGACTTCTAGAAGATCGAATACAGCATATTGGAAGCACCGCAATAAAAAACATGCCTGCTAAACCTATTATAGATATATTATTAGGAATAGATGATATTTCAAATGTAGATAAAGCTATATTTAAACAATTACAAAGTATCGGATTTCTAAGATTGAGAGTGGAAAGACCAGGTGAAATAGTTCTGGCAAAATTTACAGATGAAACTTATGAAGTGAAAACTCATTTCATCCATATGGTAGATTTTGAAGAAGAACTATGGTGTAATCAACTATTTTTTAGAAATTACTTAAACTCCAATGAGAAAGCAAAAGAAGCTTACATGAATATAAAAATTCAGAGTGCAAGGCAAAAGAATATTAATATTAGTGCATATACAGATGTAAAGGAACCATTTGTTAAAAGCATATATTCAAAGCGAACTAGTAAGGAAGTGAATTAGGAATGCTCACTAATCTTTATTTCGTCAGACATGCGCATTCCATCTATTCCACGGACGAATTGGGAAGACCGTTGTCTGAAAAGGGTATGGTCGATGCAAAGAAAATAACAGATCTGTTACTACAGGAGAATATAGAAGTAGTAGTATCAAGTCCTTATAAGAGAGCTATTCAAACTGTGGAAGGAATTGCGAATCATTTAAAAAAAGATATAGAAATTATGGATGCATTCAAGGAACGACTTTTATCCGATCAACCAGTTGCTGATTTTAACGAAGCAATGTTAAAAGTATGGTCGGATTATGGCTTTTCACTTCCAGGAGGAGAATCTAATCATGTTGCGCAAGCTAGAGGTATCCATGTAACGAAAGAAATTTTGAAGAAATTTGATGGCAAGAATATCGCAATAGGTACACATGGTAATATAATGGTTCTGATCATGAATTACTTTGACTCTATCTATGATTATCGTTTTTGGAAGCAACTTGAAATGCCTGATATTTATAAACTCACTTTTTACGAACAGCATTTGGTAGCTGTTAATCGAATAGACAATGAATCCAGAACGAAGAGTTCGGGCTATACTATTTACAAACGATCTGACATACAACATACCTTTCAACAAGTAGATTTGAATCATCAAAGAATGATTGGTATGGTAACCTTGCATGACCAGGTACTAATAACTGTTGAGGTAGATTTATTGAATGATTGTCTTCAGGTAGATGGGGATATGGAGCATTTGAAACAGTTAATGAGCGAAAGAGATTTAGACATGGATTATATGGTTTTCTTTAAGGAAATGACTAAGTTTTTTGTTGAAAATAAAATTAAAGATCCTCAAAAGTACGCTGAAAAATTAATAAAATAATGGGAGGAAATTACCGGAATAGAACGTATGTGTGGTATAATTGATAGTATAGATTGATCTTCTCATGGGTGGACGGCACAATTTTTTTACTTTCTGTTTAACGACCGGTACAGAAGGAGGTGCTGCTTTTGACGATATTTGAATCGCTCGTAATTATGATTAGTTTTTCTTCTCTAATCATTGCATTGATTACGCTGACCTTTTCAATGACACGAAAAAAGTAATCCACCTATGAGTTAGCGCTCGGATGGATTACTTAATCTCTTTGCCGACACCCTTGAAGGGAATCAGTCTATTTTACCGACCGGATGCTACTAACATCCGGTCGGTATTTTATTGTATACCTGTAATTCCTTTATTATACCAACTATCCTGAAGGGAATCAACGGAGTAGTTTTTTAACTATACACTTCTATGTTCAATCGGCAGTTTGTCGATTAATCAAAATCAAAGTCTTCTTCTCGTTCGATTTTTAGGATATTCCCAGTTCTTGCATGGACTTCCACTTCAAAAATCTGGTTGCTTGATGTCATGATGAATACTTCGTATACGAGAAGACCATCCTCCATATCCAAATCCACGTGTACAATTTCTCCAGGAATTCTCTGCAAAGCAATACTTATCGCTTGCTCCGAACTAATTCTCTGTCCATTCATTGGATTTACCACTAATTAAAACCCTCCTTGTCTTATTGATACCATTTTATGCAGACTGAATATAAAAGGATAAAAACTGTTTGACAATTGAAAGTATTCCTACTATCATAATAATTAACTTTTATGTTCGGAAAAAAGGCAGAAGATGCTAAAAGTAGTGTCGCCTAAGAACAGATGAGCTGAGACGAGTTAGTATAGCTGAGAAATTGTTTGAGTAAGAATAGTAGCTTTTGCGGACAATCAAGAGAGTCAGTGGATGGTGAGAACTGATTTGTTGCTAGAGCGAATGGGCTTATGAGAGCTTCCTCGATAACATTCATTGTTGAAGAGGTAGACGTGTTTCCTACGTTACAGGAGCTTAAGTGGGAGTATTACACTCCAACTAGAGGTGGCAACGCGGTAAATACCGTCCTCTTCCAAGGGATTTTTCTGAAATCCCTTGGAAGAGGACTTTTTTTGTTTCAAAAATAGCAGAGCAGAGCAGAGGAGAGATTTAAGATGAGAGGATTTATAGATAAAGTGGAGAAGAGTGAGCATTTGACTTATGAGGAAATGGTGGCTGCTTCCAAGCTATTGTTTGCAGAAAATACGGAAGTACACTATATTGTTGACTTTTTAAAAGCACTCTCCAAAAAGGGAGAGACTTCTATTGAGGTTGCAGCACTTGCAACAGTTATGAAGTCATTTGCCATTAACTTAAACGAACCCCATGGTGATTATATGGATAATTGCGGTACAGGTGGAGATGGTTTGAATAGCTTTAATATTAGTACCACCTCTGCATTCGTGTTAGCGGGTGCAGGAGCAACAATAGCGAAGCATGGTAACCGGAAAATCTCTAGTAGCGCTGGAAGTTCGGATGTACTAGAAGCATTAGGAATTCATGCATCTATTAGCTCTGAGGCATCTATCGACCTACTTAAGCAAGAGGGATTAACTTTCCTCTACGCACCAAATGTACATCCGAAGTTAAAAAGGATTGGAATCGCTAGACAAATGATCGGAAAGCCGACTATTTTCAACCTGGTCGGTCCGTTAACTAATCCAATTAAATTAGAAACACAATATACCGGAATTAATCGTTCGGATTTCACGATGGAATATGCAGAAGTGTTAAGAATTTTAGGAAGAAAAAGAGCCATTGTTGTTTGCGGTGCTGGAGGGATGGATGAGGCTTCTCTTGCCGGTGTTAATCAGTTAGTCCTAATAGATAACGGAGATTTAATACCCTTTAAGCTGACGTCAAATGATGTAGGTTTAGCTTCTGCTCCTATTTCAGCAATACGTGGTGGAGATGGTCACACAAATGCCAAAATACTGCGTAACGTTCTCCAAGGTGAAGCAAGTCCTTATTTAGATACGGTGCTTTTTAACACTGGAATAGGATTATTTGCATCTGGAATCGTTAGCTCAATTCAAGAAGGAGTAAAGCTAGCAGCAGAAACGATCCGCTCAGGAAAAGCATTAGAAAAGTTGGAAGCAGTTATAACTTTCAGTCAACAATCTGTTAGACAGGAGGTGGCATTATGACAACAATCTTAGATAAGATATTAGCAGCCAAAAAAGGGCAAGTAGAACAGATGCTTCTCAGATCGATACCTGACCAGTTAGAAATTATTACACGACCATCGTTATTTGAAGCACTTTATCAAACTGAAAAACTACAAGTAATTTCTGAGATTAAACGAGCTTCCCCTTCTAAGGGATTAATCGCAGAAGGTATTATTCCAGCTGACCAAGCATCTAAATATGCTAATGCGGGAGCAGCTTGTATTTCTGTATTAACCGATACTCCGTTTTTTCAAGGAACATTTGATGATTTAGCTGAAGTTGCTAGCACTGTTTCTATTCCAATTCTTTGTAAAGACTTTATCATTCATCCAATCCAAATAGATCATGCGAAGCATGCTGGAGCTTCTGTTATATTACTTATCGTAGCAGCACTAAAACAAGAAAAACTTTTATCTTTATACGAATATGCAGTTAGCAAGGGTTTGGAAGTGTTAGTAGAAGTTCATGACTCAGTGGAGCTAGACCGTGCTTTGCAGCTGGATGCAAAACTAATCGGCGTTAATAACCGAGATCTTCGAACGTTTCAAGTAGATTTATCACGTACGGCTGAAATTGCAGCAAGCTTTCCATTTGAGGAAAAACGTGTGCTCATAAGTGAAAGTGGTATTTGGAATGCTACGGATGCTTCAAAAGTTGCTAACTATGGTGCCAGTGCTGTACTTGTTGGGGAATCGTTAATGCGAAGTGGAGATGTTCAGAATGCTCTTCAAAGCTTGCAAGTACAAAGAGAGGTAATTACTTCATGACGAAAGTGAAAATTTGTGGCCTCATGGAGAAAGAACATGTGGAAGTGGCAGTTCAGGCGGGAGCAGATGCGATTGGTTTTGTTTTTGCACCTAGCAAAAGAAAAATAACGATTGATAAAGCACGAGAGTTAGCAAAAGGCATTCCACCTGAAGTTTGGAAGATTGGAGTATTTGTCAACGCAACAAAAGAGGAACTATTAACTGCTTTTCAAGAGGTACCGCTCGATTTTATACAGTATCATGGCCAGGAAACACCTGAATTTGTTCGAACAAATAATGTACCTTCTTTTAAGGCATTATCTGTTCATAACGAAGCAGATGTTATACAGGCGAAACAATATGATACTGATTTTTATTTATTTGATGCACCGGGTACGGATTATCAAGGGGGTAGTGGTGAAGTATTTGATTGGAAGCTGATGGAGGGTAATGATATTCCAACAGAAAAAATCATTCTAGCGGGTGGGTTGAATCTAAACAATGTAAAAGTGGCTATTGAGCAGATAAAGCCCTTTATGGTTGATGTTTCTAGTGGAGTAGAGCGAAATGGAACCAAAGATATAAAGCTTATTCAAGCATTTATAAGAGCCGTAAAAGATGATGGGAGTGTGGAATAATGGTAAAAATAGCAGATGACCAAAGAGCGGGAAGATATGGTAGATTCGGTGGTCAATATGTTCCAGAAACATTGATGACAGCTTTAATAGAGCTTGAAAAAGCTTACGAGGAAGCAATTGCTGATCAAACATTTGTAGATGAAGTAAATTACTATTTAAAAGACTATGTTGGTCGCGAAACCCCATTATATTTTGCAGAAAGACTGACAAGAGAACTTGGTGGAGCACAAATTTATTTGAAAAGAGAAGATTTAAATCATACAGGTGCCCACAAGATAAATAATACAATTGGTCAGGCGCTGCTCGCAAAGCGAATGGGTAAAAAGAAAATCGTAGCGGAAACAGGTGCTGGGCAGCACGGCGTTGCAACTGCAACTGTTTGTGCATTATTTGACCTTGAGTGTGTTGTATTCATGGGCAAAGAAGATGTGCGTAGACAGGAACTAAATGTATTTCGAATGGAATTGCTCGGTGCACAAGTAGTGTCAGTGGATAAAGGGTCTGGCACGCTGAAAGATGCAGTGAATGAGGCTTTAAGGTATTGGGTTTCTAATGTCGAAGATACCCATTATATATTAGGCTCTGCACTTGGTCCCCATCCATTCCCTAGAATTGTTCGTGATTTCCAACGAGTAATTGGAGTAGAAACAAAGCGTCAAATAGTTGAAAAGGTAGGGAAATTACCAGATGCGGTTGTCGCATGTGTGGGTGGAGGTAGTAATGCAATAGGCATGTTCCATCCTTTTGTAGATGATCAGGTTGTTGCATTATACGGCGTTGAAGCAGGAGGAAGTGGTATTTCGACAGGACTACATGCAGCGGCTGTCACTGGGGGTAAAGAAGGGGTGCTACATGGTTCTTATATGTATATTTTGCAGGATGATAATGGATTTATCCAAGAAGCACATTCCATCTCCGCTGGTTTAGATTATCCTGGAGTAGGTCCAGAGCATTCCTATTTACATGATATTGGACGTGTACAATATACATCCGTAACAGATGCTGAAGCGTTAGAAGGTTTACAACTGTTATCAAAAAAAGAAGGAATTATACCAGCACTTGAAAGTGCCCACGCTATCTATTTTGCGACGGAACTTGCAAAAGAAATGTCTCCAGAAGAAATATTAGTTATTTGTTTATCTGGTCGGGGGGATAAGGACGTTCAAACAGTGCGTGATGCGTTAGGGGTGAATAACAATGGCTAAAACAAAATTATTAAACGCTATTCAATCAGTAAATATTCAAGGAGATAAAGCATTTGTCGCATATATAATGGCAGGAGACGGAGGACTAGAGACATTAAAGTCTAAAATTTTCTTTTTACAACAAGCAGGTGTAACTGCTATTGAATTAGGTATTCCTTTTTCGGATCCTGTTGCAGATGGGCCAACCATACAGGAAGCAGGTGAACGCGCGCTCGCAAACGGTGCAACACTTCGGTCTATCCTACAGGAATTAGAAACTTTTTATGAGGAAGTTAGTGTACCGCTTGTATTAATGACTTATTATAATCCGTTACTTAGTTATGGGTTAGATCAGTTTGCACAACAATGTGAAAAATTAGGAATAGCTGGACTAATCGTCCCAGATGTACCACTGGAAGAAACAATAGAACTTCATGGCGTACTTGAAAATACAGATATCGCTTTAGTTCCTCTTGTTTCTTTAACTAGTCCACCAGAGCGTCTTAGGAAAATTGCAGTGTCCGGTGAAGGGTTCATCTACGCTGTAACGGTAAACGGAATCACGGGGATCAGAGATGGGTTTAGTGACCAGTTGGAGCAACATTTCACAAGTCTTTCTGAGCAGAGCGCTATACCAGTACTAGCAGGGTTTGGTATATCTACCCCGGAACAAGTAAAAAGTATGGGAACATTAGCTGATGGCGTAATTGTAGGGAGTGCTATAGTGGAAGCGTTCCATCAAAATGACTTGGATCATATAACAGCACTAGTTCAAGCTTCTAAAGCAAAAGTATTTAACTAACACTTAATGGATTGAGATTGTATGGAGGATTCTTCAAATAAAAAGCATAAGTAAGGTAAAATAAACCCCATTCTGAGCAACTAGCTCATAGAATGGGGTTTATCATTTATTTTATCTATGCCTTTTTGATAAATAAAGACATGATTAATCCTACGATTGCTAGGATTAAACCAAATATAAATGCATCTTGTACACCAGCAGTTAATGAAGCACTCAATGTTTCTGGATCCAGTATATCAGTCGCATTCTTTAAATAAGCAGTTTGAGAAGTCGACATAATTGTAATCGCAACGGCTGTACCGATTGCACCAGATACTTGTTGTAATGTATTCATCAATGCTGTTCCATCAGGATACAGATTTCTCGGAAGCTGATTAAGACCATTTGTCTGTGCTGGCATCATAACCATTGATATTCCAACAAACAGAACTGAGTGCATCACAACAACCATAAATATAGAAGTGTCCATTGTAATATTGGATAGCATCCATAACATGATAATCATGATGACAAACCCTGGAGTAACAAGGCCTCTAGGACCATATTTGTCAAATAGACGACCAGTTAAAGGAGACATAAGTCCGTTTAAGACACCCCCTGGTAGAAGTACGAGTCCAGCTGTAAATGCAGCTAAAGCAAGTCCTGTTTGTAAGTATAATGGCAACAGAATCATGGAAGACATAATTACCATAAAGGTTATAAATACACTTAATAACCCTAACGTAAACATTGGGAATTTTAGGACACGTAAGTTAATCATTGGTACTTCCATTTTGAACTGTCTTAGACTGAACAAAACTAGTGAAACAAGGCCGACAACGATTGTAAAAATAACTATTGCACTGCCCCAACCCTTTTCTCCTGCACTACTAAAGCCGTACACAATTCCGCCAAAACCAATAGTTGATAAAATAATAGAAAGTATATCTATTTTCGGTTTCGTTACAGTTGTTACATTTTCTACGAATTTTATACCGAACAACAAAGCAATGAAAAGAAATGGTAAACAGATCCAGAAAATCCAATGCCAAGTAAGTTTCTCAAGAACCAAACCTGAAATAGTTGGACCAATGGCTGGTGCAAACATGATAACCAATCCCATGAGACCCATTGTTGCCCCTCTTTTGTGAACAGGGAAGATGAGTAAAATAGTATTGAACATTAATGGTAATAATAATCCAGTCCCTATTGCTTGTACAACCCGTGATAGCAATAACACAGTGAAACTAGGTGCAACCGCTGCAATGAATGTTCCTACTATAGAAAATAGTAAAGAAGCAATAAATAATTGTCGCGTGGTGAACCATTGCATGATAAATCCAGAAACAGGAACTAATATTCCCAGTGTTAATAGATAACCAGTTGTTAACCACTGAACGGAGGATGGACTAATATCGAATATTGCTATTAGATCTCCTAGTGCCATATTCAATGCTGTCTCACTAAATAATCCGACAAACCCTGCTATTAAAAATGAAATTAAAATAGGGGTTGTTTTAAATACTTGTTTTTCTTGCTGGGGTGCGTTTTCAATCATGAACAAATTCCTCCAATTAATAACTATATAGACCTTCATACATTTGGATGAATTTAAACTAATCCTTACTTAATAATATTGTTATGTGCTTTTTAGCTACTTCAAGCGGTTTATTACTTTTACTCGTTAAAGATAAAAGAATAGCACCTTCTATCATTAAATTCACAGTAATCCCCAAGTCCGTTGCTTGTTCTTTGTCATATCCAGACTGAAGCAATTTTTTCTGATAAGTTGCTTGCCATTCTGCAAAGGCTAATTGACAAGCTATACGAATCGGCTCACTCGTAGAATGGGTTTCGCCAGCTATTGTGCCAATAGGGAAACCTATGTTTTTACTATTTACAATGATTTCTGATAAATGATCTAAATGTATTTGAAATGCATTGATAGGATCTTCAATTTCATCAAATAATTCTTGAATTTCATTTATAACAATTTCTTTTGTATATTCAATTGCTGCAATGGCAAGCTGTTCCTTTCCATCCGGAAAATAATGATAAAGTGATCCTTTGGGAATTCCACTTTCCGCAAGAATGTCTTTAAGCCCTACTCCGTAGTAGCCTCTTAATCGAAAAAGGCGAGAGGCAGTTTCAATAAGAACATCTTTTGAATTATTTTTCTCAGACACTTTTAAATCACCTCACAAATTATACAAACTGGTCTATTAGTAAATATATAGAAATGCACAAGCGTTGTCAAAAATTTTCGATGAGATTAGCAGGTCAATTTACCATTTGTGTATATCATTACCATTATATAAATGATAAAATATTTTGATAATGGTATCGGGAAAAAGGAGAAATGTAGATGATTTATGTAGGACCTCCAAATAATTTACACCAATTAGCGGCTTTCTTAGAAAAGATGAATAGTGTTGATGCTTCACATATTGGTTATTGTGGAGAAGAAGAAGAAGAGATTTTTGATACACTTTCCCATGATTTTTCGGATATAGGCATAGAGAAATCATTTGTGGTTGCATACGAAGAAGATCATCTAGTTGGTGCATTAGGATTTGATATAGATGCAGAAAAAAGAAGTGCGGAAGTATGGGGACCATTTGTCGGAAATGGGAAAGATAAGCTTCAAATTGCCGATGACTTATGGAAAACTTTAGAGAATACAATTCCTTTTAAATTAGATGAATACCAATTCTTTATAAACTCTAAAAACACTTTTATGAAACAATTTGTTGGACGTATGGATGGAATAGAAAACGGCCACCATCTCATATTAAAGGCCTCAAGAGATTATATAGCAGATAGAATTGATCTACATGTCGTAACATATGACTCTTCTTTTAAGAAATCATTTAGCGAGCTTCATCATCTGGCTTTTCCAAATACATATTATAGTAGTGAGCAGATTCTATTGCGAATAAGTAAAGACAATCTTTTGCTTATCATCCAACACGATATGGAGTTAAAGGGGTACGTGTATGTGGAAGCTTCTCCACTTCACGGAGAAGGAGTAATTGAATATATTGCAGTTTCTCCAGATTACAGAGGGCAAGGGGTAGCAAAGAAACTAATGAAAGCTGCACTACATCATTTATTTTCATATGATGCAATAGAAGAAATCACCTTAAGTGTGGAGTCTAGCAATAAAGCAGCAATTGCCCTTTATATGGACGCTGGATTTGGAGTAAAACATACGCTCGTTGCCTACAAAAAATAGATAAGCGTTATTTGGATCGAGAAGTACGTTCTTCATAATTCTTTTCATGCTTCGTATCTCTTAACATTTGATTATTATGCTTTTCCTCCGGATCGATTCCAGACATTGCATCATCGAAAGGTTGATAATTCATAGGAGGAAAACGATTCTTTTTGATCATTTTGTAAGTAATGCGTGCAATTAACACAATAAAGAAAAGTCCAAATAGAGTACTAACTATATCCATCTAATAACACTCCTTTCCATATAGTATTCGACTTCAAAGAAGAAATACCTTTTTCAAAGAAGGTCCTTCATCGTAATCACTTCCTACTACGCATAGAATATAGAGTCTTAAAAAGTCTATCATACGAAGGGAGAAGAAAATGGGAGCAAGGTTGATCCAAATTTCGGTTGTCTATTTTACAATTGGGGTTAGCTTAGGAATGTATATGTCTATGGCGCATGATTATGCTTTAACAGGGGTTCATGTACACATTAATCTGTTAGGCTGGACATCGTTTGCACTTGCTGGAGTTATCTATCATTTATTTCCTGTCATTTCTAAAAATATATATGCAAAACTTCACTTTTGGAGTGCCAATATAGGGATTCCTTTAATGATGGTTGCACTAACTGTATTAATATTAGCAGAAAATGAGCAAGCGACTATATTCGTAGCGACTGGTGGAGTGTTAGTAGTGTTTAGTGTAATTATGTTTGCGATAAATGTATTAAAAAATGTAAGAGCATAATTTTCATTTTTAAAGGCACTGCCATATAGAAAGTGCCTTTAAATTACATAGAACTTAAACAGGTTAATACAAATACATCTTAAGGCTGAGGGAACTTCCCATCTGAAGACCATAGGAAATGGTATCCATATCTATATAATGAACTGTATAAGGTAAATAAATAGGAGGTTGCGGAAATGAGTATAAAAAAGATTGGTGTCATCGCAATTATTGTCATAATTTTAGGAGCAGCTATTAATATCGGGATGAATATTTCAGGGGGATCTAACAAAAAATCAGAAGAAATTGAGATAGCCGAAAAGTTCACGAAAATAGAAATTATAGGCGACAATACAGCCATTGAAGTAGTTCAATCATCGGATTCTAAAGGAAAAGTTGAATTTAAAAATAAAAAGGGCACATCTAGTAAAATAAAGGCATATGTTAAAGGCAATACTTTACATGTAGAAAAGAAAAAGAAATTTTTTGGCGGCATTAATATTGGATTAAATACTTCTCACAATAAAATTATTGTATCTGTTCCAGATGAAAAGTACGAAGAGTTAACAACGGAAACAGACAATGGGCAAATTACCGTAAATAATCTTCAAATTGCCAATGTCGATATCAAAACTGATAATGGAAAAATAGTGCTAGAGGACCTGGAAAGTAAAAAGGTCTATGTAAAAACTGATAATGGAAAAATTGACTTTCACCATGTATCCGGAGATGTAGAAGCCAAAACAGATAACGGGCAAATTACCATGGTGACGGATAATTTAGAGCGGAACATCTCTTTCAAAACCGATAATGGCCTTATAAATATTCATACGACGACGGAACCAAAAAATGCAACTATTCAGGCGGATATAGACAATGGAAGAATTAATATTTTTGGTTCTGCTAATGAAAAAACTGTTTTTGGTAAAGGCAAGAATATAATCGATTTAAGAACAGATAATGGAGTTATTTCTATTATAAAGGGAGATTAACAAAGAAAAAAAACCAATATATTGACGTACACCCTAATCTTTGTTAAATTGTTTCTTATATCATTTGTGAAGAGAAGATTCTAGTAGAAGAAAAACTCGTCCTTAGTGGGCGAGTTTTTTTATGGAAGGAAAGGAGCAGTCTATTGTTAAAAAATCTAATTGTAGTAGTAGGCTCCTTTATAATTGCTTTTGCCTTTAATGCATTTTTAGTGCCGCATGAAATTTTAAGTAGTGGAATTAGTGGGATTGCTATTTTGGTAGGATTGATAACCCCGTTTGATACAGGTATACTCAATTTTGTTATGAATGTGCCTCTTTTGATATTAGGGTATTACAAGCTTGGGAAACAAATTACGCTCAACACACTCGTGTGTGTGTTATCGTTATCTGTATTTCTTTATGTAATTCCAGCAGAGTCAATTACAGATAATATATTGCTATCAGCTATATTTGGGGGAGCTTTAGGCGGCGTGGGAATAGGACTTATTATGAAATACTCGGGTACTTCTGGTGGGATGGATATAATAGCTATTATTATTTCTCGCTCAAGTAATTTTAGTGTTGGACTATTACTCACAGGAATGAATAGTGTGATTGTGCTAATTTCAGGAATGATATTCAACTGGGAAATAGCACTCTACACCTTATTATCTATATATTTAACTGGTAAAGCGATTGATACAATCTATACTAATCATGAAAAAATAACTATGCAAATTATAACAACGGTCGCTGAACCAATTCGTCAGGAATTGTTAGCAAGCATTTATCGTGGCGTCACAGTGACAGAAGGTTATGGTGGCTATACGCTAGAGAAAAAGTATATTTTATTGATGGTCGTTACTCGTTATGAAACGGCGCAAATCAAACAAATCGTTAGAAAACATGATGAGCAAGCATTCATTAATATTACACAAACGATTGAAGTAGATGGTAATTTTGCACGAAATATTCATTAGATAACAAGATACACTTGTTACTTATCCAAATAACAACATATAAAAGTATAAGAATAAATCAAAAGCCGAGAGTTATCACAACTCTCGGTATTTTTGTATTTAAAAGTAATTTCTCGTTTTTTTCATGATGAAAGATAAGTGTTGAATAAAAATTTCAGCACTGGGAACACTTTCCGGTAAGAACATAATTTAATGGAAAGTGAGGAAGAATATGAGTTTATTTAAAAAGAAACGCAAAATCGTTATTCAACCTTCACCTCCAAGTAAAAGTGAGCCTAAAAGTGTTGAAGAAAGTAGTTCATTAAAAAAAAGTTTAAAAGAGAATATACAATATATAAAAAAAACACTTGGCGAGAGTGCGGATATTATTGTTCGTGAAGTTAAAATGGGTACTGAAGGAAATATTAAGGTTGGAATCATTTATACAGATGGTTTAAGTAATTCAGAAAATCTGCAAAATTTTATCATGGAAACTTTAATGATGGATATAAAAAAGACAGATATTGAAAATAATTTAACTGCGGATTCCCCTGTTTTAACTTTGTTCAAGGACTTTGCGTTAACAGTAGGAGAATTAAAGGATGTAAGTGAATTTGATCAATTATTCACTTCTCTATTATCTGGGGATGTAATTCTTTTAATAGATGGCTTTTCAAGTGGATTCATCATTGGTAACAAATACTGGGAAAGTCGAGGAGTCACAGAACCAACAGCACAAACGGTTATCAGAGGTCCTAGGGAGGGGTTTTCTGAAAGCTTACGCGTGAATACTGCACTAGTTCGTCGAATTATCAAAGATGAAAATCTATGGATGATTAGTAAGGAAGTCGGTAGGCGTAGTAAAACAAATATTTCCATAATGTACATAAATGGTGTAGCTGAACAAAATGTAGTGGATGAAGTTTGTAATAGGATGAATCGTATTGATATTGATGGCATTATGGAAAGTGCGAATATTGAAGAGTTTATACAAGATTCGCAATTAACTGTATTTCCAACAGTATTTAATACAGAGCGACCAGATACTGTGGCAGCAGGTTTACTAGAAGGCAGAATTGCTATTTTAGTGGATGGGACACCTTTCGTATTAATGGTACCTGCACTATTTACAGAGTTCTTTCAGTCTTCAGAAGACTATTATCAACGTACAGTGATGGCTAGTTTAATTCGGTTACTTAGATTTGTTGCATTTGGTGTTTCCGTACTTGTCCCAGCGCTTTATATTTCTTTAATCACATTTCACCATGAAATTATACCGCCAGCACTATTAATCAGTTTGGCCGCCCAGCGAGAAGGAGTCCCATTTCCTGCATTCGTAGAGGCAATTATTATGGAAATTACGTTTGAAATTTTGCGAGAGGCCGGATTAAGGATGCCTAGAGCTATTGGATCCGCTATGTCCATAGTTGGTGCATTTGTAATTGGTACCGCTGCAGTAGAGGCTGGATTTATCTCTGCTGCAATGGTAATTGTTGTTTCTATTACCGCCATTTCTAGTTTTGTTTCTCCATCTTTTGACATTGCTATTGCTGGACGGATTTTACGATTTATATTTATGGCTTTAGCAGCATCATTTGGCTTATATGGTATCCTTATCGGTTTTATCGCATTAGTTCTTCATGTATGTAGCCTTAGTTCCTTTGGTGTTCCTTATATGACACCGTTAGCTCCGTTAAATCTAACTGGACTCAAGGATAGTATAGTTCGATTTCCTATATGGGATTTACTTACACGCCCACCTTATATTTCTAAGAATAGAGTAAGGCAGCGCCGTACAAAAGTAAATTTCCAAAAAAGCTCTCACTCGAAGAGGTCTCAAAATGGTTAGAAGGATTGTACATCTTATAGGTATCATTTTCATCAGTTTATTGCTCACGGGTTGTTGGGATAAGCGAGAAATTAATGATTTAGCCATTGCAACTGCAATATCCATTGATAAAAAAGACGATGAATATCATGTTGCGGCTCAAGTTGTTTTACCAACTGAATTATCGATGAAGGGCGGGATGGGAAGTTCTCCAGTTACACTCTATGAAGCATCGGGAAAATCAGTCAATGAAGCCATTCGAAAACTCACTCAAGTGTCCCCACGGATTATCTACTTGGGACATCTAAGAGTAGTGGTAATTAGTGAAGAATTGGCAAAGGAAGGAATTGCAACTACTGTAGATTTTTTATCACGTGGATGGGAAATTAGATCTGACTTTTATATGATTGTTTCTAAAGGAAGGGATGCAAAGGAAATATTAAATGTACAAACCTCCTTGGAACAAATTCCGTCAAATGAACTCTATAATATTCTACACACATCAGAAGCTAACTACTCTAGTACAGTTGCTGTAAACTTTTTTGAACTAAAAACAAATTTAGAACGTGATGGAAAAGAAGGCGTACTAACTGGAGTCGAGATACTAGGAGATCCAAAGAAAGGCTCAAGTAAACAAAATGTCGAAATGATAATTCCCGATGCTAAGATAAAATTTAAAGAATTAGCTGTTTTTAAAAAAGATAAACTAGTTGGGTGGTTAGACGAGCAGGAAAGTAGAGGTTTTAACGAGGCAACAAATCAAGTAAAAAGTACTATTGGATTAGTTTCATGCCCTGACGGGGGGGAAGTCTCTATTCATACTAAAAAATATAACTCAAAGATAAAAAGTAAAACAACGAGTAATAATCCTGAAATAGAAATCAAAGTGAACATCGTTGCAAATTTAGGTGAGGTTAGTTGTGACATTGATTTAACGAAGGAAAAAACTATTGAAATGCTGCAAAAGGAATATGAGAAAGTGGTAAAAAATGATATTCAAGAAACAATTAAAGTAGTTCAACAAAAATATCAATCAGACATTTTTGGTTTTGGGGCTGCTATATACAAATCAAACCCACAGCAATGGAAAAAAGTAAAAGATAATTGGGATGAAATTTTTGCTGAATTACCAGTAAGTGTAGAAGTTAAGGTACAAATTAGTCACTTTGGTTCGGTTTTAAATCCAATTGTGAAGAAAGAAAAGTGAGTAAAACAGTATGGTAAAAGTAATTGGAATATTATTGGTAATTGTTGTTGTTGTCTTGATTGATGTGCCAACTATGTGGAAGAACAAACAAAAAAAAGAATTGATTGTCTATTCAGTACTTCTATCTATAGGAGTAACTTTATTAATTTTATTAGCAGTTGGTATTAAAATACCTAGCCCTGTTGATCTGTTTACAATTATGGAGAAATCATTCGAAAGTCTTGTCAAATAAATGAGTAAAGCATGAGGGGGGGGGAGAGGGATGCAGACAGATAAAATAACGCCATTTCAATTTTTAGTATTAGTTATTTTTTTTACGATAGGTTCAAGTATCCTCTATATTCCTTCTACACTTACAACTGCAGTAAAACAAGATGCTTGGATCGCAGCAATAATCGGTAATCTCTTAGGACTATTAGTTGTCTGGTTTTTTACAACAATTAGTTTATGGTTTCCTAAACTAACCTATACCGAAGTAAATGAAAAAATATTCGGAAAATTGATAGGGAAGTTAATTTCTATCTTATTCGTGTTAATGGCTTTCCTTTATGCTTCGGCACTTATTGCACAGTCAAGTATTTTTTTAATTACACAAATGTATCCCGAGACACCTATAACATTTATAAATCTTTTAATGGTTCTTATTGTTATTTTGGCGGTTCGTCTAGGTATTCAAACTATCGCGCGTTCTGCTGAAATATTTTTATTCTTTTTCTTGTTATTATTTATGATCCTAGTTGTGAGTATATCACCTCAAATCCAATTTGCTAATTTAGAACCCTTTTTTCAGGCTCATATTACTTCTATTTTAAATTCATCTTTCAAGGTTACGGCAGTTTCAAGTATTAACGCCATTGTCTTATTCATGATCTTTCCCTCATTTGTAAGCGATATTAAAAAGTGTAGAAAAAATTTCTATATCGGCACTTTAATTGGTGGTGCTGTAATTATCACAATTACGATGCTTTGTATTTTCGTACTTGGTTCAAATACTACCGCGCATCAAGTATATCCAAGTTATACATTAGCGAAAGTCATAAATGTAGGAGACTTTATAACACGTATAGAAGGCTTAATGGCTCTTTTATGGACTCTTGCCCTATTTTTTAAAGTTACACTTTATTTTTACACAGGTGTGCTGGCTTTAAGTAAACTATTGAATATAAAGGAATACCGAGTATTAACTTTCCCGGCCGGAGCAATAATCCTAGTCTTTTCTATTATCATTTTCCCGAACATTTTATATCAATATAAATTTGACGAAGAGATTGCAATTGCCATAACTTTTGTCATTGGCTTAATTTTCCCGCTATTAGCAACCATTGTTTTTCAATTAAGAAAGAAAAAGCTGAAAAAAGACCCCGATTATGCAAAGTCGAATTAGAGATGAGTTATGACCAATGATAAGCAAAGAAAAAGTTAAAACGCTCTCAGAGCTAATGTAAAGCATCCTAATATTTGTAATTGTCACGGTAAAAAAATGTATTTTCGACGAAAAATCATAGTGAATTTTAATAAGGTTCCCAAATACATATTTGGGAACCTTATTTTGTGGTAATATAAGTAGTAGAGGAAGTGGTTTGATGCAAAAGGAATTGCCCAAAATTATGAAAGATTTTTTAGTGTATTTAACGACTATTAAAGGCAAATCAATACGAACGAGAAAAGAATATGAATATGATTTAACTTTGTTTTTCCGATTTTTATTAGCAGTTGAAAATGATGTACCAATAACCGAGATACAAAGCATTAGTATTAAGGAAGTGGATCCTGAATTTATCCAAAAGATAACGCTCGAAGATATCTACCTTTTCCAGGAGTATTGTGAAGTACAGCGCCAAAATAGCGCCCCATCACGTGCTCGCAAAGCAGCAACTATTAAATCGTTTTTTAAATACCTAAAAGGGAAAAGAAGATTATTAGATTATAATCCTGCAGAAGAGCTAGAATCACCTAAGATAGCAAAAAAAACACCGATCTATTTGGATCAGCATGAGGCAATACAGTTCATCACTGGTATAAAGAAAACGAGTCATTATTATCGTAATTATAGTATTATTATGTTTTTCTTAAACTTAGGAATTCGTGTTTCCGAATTATGTAGCTTAAATATAAACTCCATACAAGGAAATGTATTACATGTTGTGGGGAAGGGAAATAAAGAAAGAACGGTATTCTTGAACTCCACTTGTCTCCAATCCATCCAACATTATAAAGAAAAGGAAAGACAATACATAAAAGGCGCGAGTACAAATAACTCCTTGTTTCTTTCTCAAAAAGGCACACGACTCACTCGACAAACGGTAGCTAAAATAGTGAAACAAATCAACGTAGCATCAGGGTTAAACAAAGGAAGTATAACGCCTCATAAGTTAAGGCATACTTCCGCAACAATCATGTACAAAAATGGAGCAGATATTAGAAGTCTTCAGCAAATACTAGGTCATACGAGCGTTTCCACTACTCAGATTTATACGCATGTAGAAGACAAAGAAATACAAAATGTAATGGAGAATAACCCATTCAACTTCCTTCAACAAGCAAAACATACTACTGCAGAATGAGGATAAATTTTCCATGTTAAATATATATTTTTGGTTACGTATAATAATATTATGTAAACTAGAATTAATTAAAAATTATTCTAAAATAATGGGTACCAGTTAGTCATGAGTTTCGTCACAACCAACTAGCATCCCTGAAATTGATCAGTAGTCATTGGGGTGTAATTTTTGCCCATTTTTCCTTATGTCTTCAGCTCCTGACCCCACGAATAACCTTAGAAAAGCAATAAAGGCAAATTATGCCTTTATTGCTTTTTAGTGTTCGCCGGGAATGATATAGGCACTTATACTTTTGTTTTTTTAGAGGTTATATTCGATAATTCCAAATCCTTCTGTAGAAATACTGACATTAGAACCTTCTATTACTAACCCAGAACTATACAGTATGTTATATTTTTGGTCCCGATCCAGTGCATATTGCTGCTCCTCGGAACTAGGATTAAGTAAGACGATAATTGTTTTGGTAGCGTTGTGCTTTTTATACCCAAATATACCATTTGCCTCCGTAGGATGTACGAATGTTATGGAGCCTTCATTGGCAAGTAGTTTTTCTTTAGTTCGTAGTGCTATCAGCGTCTGGATATGATTTTTTAACTCTAGCTGGTGATTATTTTCATCCCAGTCCATACACTCACGACAGCCAGGATCTTGGCCACCTGTAAGGCCTATTTCATCGCCATAATAGATGCATGGAGTTCCCATAAAGGTTAAAAGAATAGTAAATACTTGTTTCGTTATATTAATATTATCATTACATTCTGTAAGAATTCTAGCAGTATCATGGCTACCAACAAGATTAAAAGTGAAATCAAACACAGATTTCGGGTAACTGTAGTATACCTTACTCATATTCTCTGCAAATTGTTTTGAATTAATGCTGTTTTTTGCCAGAAGATTTAATACATTTGTTTTAAAGGGATAATTCATCACCGCATCAAATTGATCTCCTCTTAGCCATGGCATTGAATCATGCCATATTTCTCCAAGAATATAAACATCCGGTTTTGCTTCTTTAACAGTTTTTCTAAACTCGCGCCAGAAAGGTTGGTCTACTTCGTTTGCAACATCAAGTCTCCAACCGTCAATATCAAATTCATTGATCCAATAGGTACCTACTTCCAGTAAGTATTTTTTAACTTCTGGATTAGCAGTATTCAGCTTGGGCATAGAATCTACAAAACCAAAAGCCTCATAGTTTGGCTTTTCTCCTCCTAGAACGGGGAAGCTGTGGATGTGGAACCAATCTTTATAAAGTGAGCTTTCTCCGTTCTTTAGGACATCCTGGAAGGGAGGGAAGTAATAACCGCTATGATTAAATACGGCATCCAGCATTACCTTAATGCCGCGGCTATGGCATTGTGTTATTAGTTCTTTTAATGCATCTGCATCCCCAAATTGAGGATCTATCTCCATATAGTCAATCGTATCGTATTTATGATTGGAGGAGGCTTCGAATACTGGAGTAAAATAAATACCATTTACCCCTATATCCGTGAGGTGGTCTAAATGTGCTGTTACGCCGGCGAAGTCACCACCAAAGAAGTTATTAACTGCAGGGGGTTCACTGCCCCAAGCTTTTGTGTTTTTGGGATTAATAGAAGGATTTCCGTTGCCAAAACGTTCTGGGAATATTTGATACCAAACAGTGTCTTTTACCCATTGGGGTGCTTGGAACAGTTCATTCTCATGTAAATACGGAAAACAAAAATAATAATCACTGTCAGTTGGTATACTGTCAAAAAAACCTTTTTCTGTATATATTGTTTCCTCCGTTAAAGAAGTTAACTGAAAGCCGTAGCGTAATCGTTTGGTTGCTGCAAATACTTCAGTTTCCCAATAATCATGTAAACCATCGTTTCCTATTAAGTTCATAGGCATTTTAGAAAATTGCCATTCGCCATTTCTCCAAATATAAGGATCACCAAATATTAACGAAACAGAAGTAACATCATTTTTTTTTGTCTTAAGTCTTAATTGTAGTGTTCGATCATCTAGTAAACAAGCAAAGTTATCGGTGGGACGGTGAAAAATAGCAGTTTTCTCCATTATACATCTCCTTTAAAACGAATTATTTTACTTCCAAGTAATTTAAATATGGATGCTCAATGTAGTGAGCATAGAAGGAGAAGAACATTTAAAAATTTTAATATTTATAATATTTATAAAAAATAGATTGTTTCCTTCTCAAATAAATGTATAATAAAATTATGAGTTGTGCAATCGTTTTCATAGATTCGTTACTAATATATTATTCTTTCAATCTTATATATAGACTTATAAGTAATTGAAAGAAATTATTTTTAATAACTAATGATAGCGCTTTCTTTTTACTGAATTGTGCAAGCGTTTGTCCAACTTAGCGTAGGTTTAAACCAAAAAATAGGAGGGGTACAAATGAAAAAGTCTTTAACTTTGTTGTTCATGCTCATTATTACATTGGCATTATTAGTTGCATGTGGACCGAAAAGGGAGGAAACAACTCCTGCGAAAACAGATGAAAAAGAAACAGAAACTGGGGCTGAATCTTCAGAAGAACCAGCAAAACCTGAAACACTTATAGTTTGGGAGGATACAGATAAATCTATCGCTCTAAAACCTGCTATCGAATCTTTCGAAAAGGAATACGGTATTAAGGTTGAATTTAAAGAATTAGGTATGGCGGATAAAATGCGTGATCAGCTACGTTTAGATGGTCCTTCGGGAACTGGTGCAGACGTAGTTACTTTACCTCATGATCAAATTGGTCAAGTTGTGACAGAAGGGTTACTTCAGGAAATTGAAGTAAGTGATGAAATCCTTTCTACTTTCAGTGAATCAGCTGTTACTGCACAGAAATATGATGGAAAATTATACGGGTTACCAAAAGCTACAGAGACACCAGTATTTATTTACAATAAGGCTTTAATGGAAGAAGCTCCAGAAACAATGGATGAAGTTTATGCTTTTGCAAATGAATTTACAGATGGTAAAAAGTTTGGATTCTTAGCAAAATGGGATGACTTCTACTTTGCACACGGAGTCTTTGGAGGTATGGGGGGATATGTATTCAAAGAGAATGATGGAGCCCTTGACCGAGATGATGTTGGTTTAAACAATGAAGGCGGTATAGCTGGTGCAGAATATATTCAAAAATGGTATGCAGAAGGTTTATTCCCTAAAGGAATTATAGGGGATAGCGGTGGATCAGCGAAAGATGGTCTATTCAATGAAGGGAAAGTCGCATCTGTAATGGACGGTCCTTGGGCATTCCAAGGGATGAAAGACGCTGGGATTGATATTGGAGTAGCTGCAATGCCAACCTTACCAAATGGTGAGCATATGAAGACATTTATGGGAGTTAAAGGATGGCATGTATCCGCATTTACAGAACATCCATATTGGTCAACTAAATTAATAGAATGGTTAACAAATGAAGAAAATGCAAAAATTCGTTTTGAATTAACACAAGAGATTCCACCAGTTACAACATTGATTGAAGATCCGATTATTGCGGACAATGAAGGGGCAAAAGCAGTAGCACTTCAATCCCAATATGCAATACCTATGCCTAATATTCCAGAAATGGCGGAAGTATGGGGACCTGCAGCATCTGCACTACAAACTCTTGCAACTGGTAAGGCAGAACCAAAAGCTGCAATGGACGATGCAGTTAAAACGATCAAAACAAATATAGAAACTAACCATCCACAATAACTTAGAACAGCATAAGCGCTCGAGCTACTTCAGCGAGTATTAGCGCAAACTTACTAATTCTCAAACAAGGCAAAGGCATGTTTCCTTTAAGGGGTCATATGCCTTTGCTTCTCTATTATGTATGAGTGCCAATGTTGTAAGGAAATCCGTGTGAAAATAGGAGAGTATTCTCTTTCATAGGAAAGAAGGAGGCGACAACTACAATGAACAGTAATGTCACAACCAAACATAGAAAAAATGCTGGGTTACTATCCATCATCCCAGGTTTTGGACAATTTTATAATAAACAGTTTGTCAAAGGAATTATCTTTTTAGTATTAACAGTCGCATTCTTTAGTAGTTTTTCTCAAACGCTAAACTGGGGATTCTGGGGTCTTATTACGCTTGGAGAAATTCCAAAGCTTGATCATTCCATATTCTTATTAATCGATGGAATTATCGCCTTGTTGGTAGCAATCATAGGTCTTGGAATTTATGCTTTCAATATATATGATGCTTACCACAATGGAAAAAAACGAGATGAGGGTTTCCTATTAAATAGCGTGAGGGAGCAGTATCACAATCTTTTGGATAACGGTTTTCCTTATCTAATGATTTCCCCAGGATTTTTATTATTAATCTTCGTAGTTATTTTCCCAATAATCTTTGTAATTCTTCTCTCATTTACAAACTATGATTTATACCATTCACCACCAGCAAAACTGGTAGATTGGGTAGGAATTCAAAACTATATTGATATATTCAAATTAGACCTTTGGAGGTCTACATTCTTTGGTGTACTTGGTTGGACAATTGTTTGGACATTTGGAGCAACCACTTTGCAGGTTGTGATCGGGGTCTTTTTAGCCGTTGTTATCAATCAAAAGGATTTAAAAGGGAAAGCTTTTTTCCGCACAATATTAATCTTGCCGTGGGCAGTACCAGCATTTGTATCGATCCTAATTTTTTCAGGGATGTTCAACGAATCGTTCGGCGTTATTAATACGCAAATACTGAGTATGTTAGGAATTGATGCAATTCCATGGATGACCGAAGAATTATGGACTCGATTTGCACTGATTTTAATACAATCATGGCTTGGTTTCCCATTCATCTTCGCAATGACAACTGGGGTGCTGCAATCTATTCCAAATGAGTTATATGAGGCCGCAAATGTAGATGGAGCTTCCATCTTCCAGAAATTTCGAGGTATTACTTTACCAATGGTACTGTATGCAACGGCGCCAATTCTGATCACGCAATATACATTTAACTTTAATAATTTTAATGTCATCTTCTTATTTAACGGTGGTGGTCCGGCTTTACCAGGTCAAAATGCCGGTGGATCAGATATCTTAATCTCTTGGATTTATCAATTGACGATGACTTCTGGACAATATGGGAAAGCAGCTGCAATAACGATGCTACTATCACTTATTGTTATTACGGTAGCGTTATGGCAATTCAAACGAACTAATTCATTCAAAGAGGAGGATATGATGTAATGACTAATAAAACTGAGAAAATAATCAGATTGTCAGTTTCTTATCTTATTCTTCTAGTTGCTGTCGTCATTGTTGTTTACCCTTTATTATGGGTACTGGGATCTTCCTTTAACCCGGGACAAAGTCTATCAGGTTCAACAATGTTTCCAGAAAATCCTACACTTAAGCACTATAAGAGCTTATTTGACATAGAAAACTCTAATTACGTTTTATGGTATTTAAATTCGATGAAGATAAGTTTAATAACGATGGTATTTGCGGTATTAAGTGTCGCTTTTACTGGATATGCTTTCTCACGCTACAGATTTATCGGAAGAAAAAATGGACTTCTTACCTTTTTAGTCCTACAGATGATTCCAAACTTCGCGGCACTGATTGCTATCTTTGTACTTGCTCAGCGAACTGGACTGCTAGATACGCATGTTGGTTTAATACTTATTTATGTTGGTGGTCAAATACCAATGAATACTTGGTTAATGAAAGGCTATTTGGATACGATTCCAAAAGAACTGGATGAATCTGCACGTATGGATGGAGCGGGTCATTTACGCATTTTTTGGCAAATTATCATGCCTTTATCAAAACCAATTTTAGCAGTAGTAGCATTATTTTCATTCATCGCTCCGTTTGGAGACTTCATACTTGCTCGTATTATGTTACGTAGTGAAGAGAAGTTCACAATGGGTGTAGGTCTATACGAACTAGTTTCCAAACAGTTTGGGAATGAGTTTACTACATTTGCAGCGGGGTCTGTTTTAATCGCAATCCCAATTACAATACTTTTCCTATCATTCCAAAAGTATTTTATCTCTGGTTTAACTGCTGGTGGTACGAAGGGTTAATGACTTCAAAGGAAAGAAGTTGCTTAAGATGACCATGACTAAAAGTAGAGTGCTATTCATTTTATTATTTCTTGTAATTGCCGTATCAAATCCGCAGCAATCTCTAGCAAGTGAGGAGAAACGGATGCAGGATGAGGTTATATACATGATTATGGTGGACCGATTTAACAATGGAAATATGAGTAATGACAAAGACGCTAACATTAACGATCCACTTGCTTATCATGGTGGGGATTTTAAAGGAATTACCGACAAGCTAGATTATATAAAAGAAATGGGTTATACAGCAATTTGGTTAACTCCCATATTTGAAAATATGAATAACGGTTATCATGGATACTGGATTAAGGATTTCTATCAAACGAATCCCTATTTTGGTTCCATGGAAGAGTTTAAAACACTTGTAACCGAAGCGCACAAACGCGATATAAAAGTCATTTTAGATTTTGTCGTTAATCATGTTGGACCAAATCATGAGTGGCTTAATGATTCTACTAAAAATGATTGGTTTCATGAAAAAAAGTCTATTTCTAATTGGAATGATCAAGAAGAAGTTGAAAACGGTTGGTTATATGATTTACCCGATTTAGATCAAGAAAATCCAGAGGTAAGTAAGTACCTAATAGATGCAGCAAAATGGTGGATTCAAGAAACAGATATCGATGGTTACAGACTCGACACAGTTAAACATGTTCCAAAGGAGTTTTGGAAGGACTTCTCTGCTGAACTTAAAACGGTGAAAGAATCCTTCTTTCTTATAGGAGAGGTTTGGCATGATAACCCTAATATAGTAGCTGGATATGAGGAAACTGGGATTGATGGTTTCATGGATTTTTCGCAAAATGAAAGTCTCCGTGCAGCTTTTGAAAAACCAAATCAGTCTCTAGGATGGTTATTTTCAAATAATGAGCGAAATAACAAATTGTTTGATCGACCAGAACTGCTAGGACAATTCATAGATAATCATGATATGCAAAGGTTCGCTAATTTAGCAATCCAAAATAACCAAGACCCGGTTACTCAGTTAAAGCTAGCGCTAACTTATATGTATACTGCTCCTGGCATTCCTATCTTCTACTATGGGACAGAAATAGCATTAGACGGAGGAAACGATCCAGACAATCGTCGAATGATGAATTTTGGAGCAGATGAAGAATTGACAACGTTTGTAAAAAAACTCGGTGCTGTTAGGCAGCAGCAGTTATCTCTTACAAGGGGAGAAATGAAACTTTTAGTGGATGATGCAGGACTTACTCTTTATAAGAGAACTTACGGGGATGAAACCGTAATAGTAGCCATCAATAATACGTCAGAAGCTAAAAAGATTGCTTTAGATAAGGGTATAGAAAAAGGGAAACAGCTAAAAGGGTTATTAGCTGGTGAATTAGTTAACTCAGGTAATAATGAGGATGGGTACACGTTCAAGTTGGAAAGTGGACAGTCCGAAATATATGAGTTCGTCAATGAAAAGTCAGATAATCGTTTAGTTTTGAGCATTGTGATAGGAATAATAGTAATATTATTAGTTTTTTTGGTCCTTCGCTTCAAACGGACAAAACAATAATTTGTTATTAAATTTAATCCAAAGGTAGTCATAACTTACGAAAGAATGTGCAGCACGAAAGGAGTCTATAGACATGAACGAAAAATGGTGGAAAGAGGCAGTAAGTTATCAGGTATATCCTAGAAGTTTCATGGATAGCAATGGTGACGGAATAGGTGATTTACGTGGAATCATTATCAAATTAGATTACTTGAAGGACTTAGGAGTAGACGTTATATGGGTCAGTCCCTTCTATAAGTCACCTAATGCAGATAATGGATATGATATTAGCGATTATCAGGGTATTTCAAAGCAGTATGGCAATATGGATGATTTCGATGAGTTATTAGAAGAAATTCATGCAAGAGGGATGAAACTAATTCTTGATCTAGTAATCAATCATACAAGTGATGAACATCCTTGGTTTATTGAATCTCGTTCTTCTAAAGATAATCCTAAAAGGGATTGGTATATTTGGAAGGATGGTAAGGGTGATCAAGAACCGAATAACTGGGAAAGTATTTTCTCTGGAAGCGCATGGCAACATGATGAACTTACGAACCAATATTATCTCCATCTGTTTGCCACGAAACAGCCTGACTTAAATTGGGAAAATACAGAGATGCGTCATGAACTATTTAATATGGTGAATTGGTGGCTCGACAAAGGTATCGATGGTTACCGTGTAGATGCGATCAGTCATATTAAGAAACGAGATGAGTTACCAGATATGCCAAATCCCAATGCTGAAAAATATGTTTCCTCTTTTGATATGCATACGAACCAACCAGGTATTCAAGAGTATTTAAAAGAGTTGAAAGAAGAAACTTTTGCTAAATACGATATTATGACTGTTGGTGAAGCAAATGGAGTAGGAATCGATGAGGCAGACGAGTGGGTTGGAGAAGTAAATGGAAAGTTTAATATGATCTTTCAGTTTGAACATCTCGGACTCTGGAATAAGGACCTAAATAACTCCGTAGATGTTATTGCTTTAAAGCAAGTTCTAACTAAATGGCAAAAAGGATTACACTCAAAAGGATGGAATGCTCTATTCCTTGAAAATCACGATCAGACACGGAGTGTTTCGAGCTGGGGAAATGACAAAGAGTACTGGAATGAAAGTGCCAAAATGCTAGCTGCCTGCTACTTCTTGATGCAAGGAACTCCATTTATCTATCAAGGCCAGGAAATTGGCATGACAAACGTTCAGTTTCCATCTATTCATGACTATGATGATATTGGCATGAAGAATTTTTATGATTTAGAAATAGCGAACGGTAAGTCGCATGAAGAGGTAATGGAGGTTATTTGGCGAAATGGCCGTGATAACTCAAGAACTCCGATGCAGTGGGATAGTACTTTAAATAGCGGATTTTCAGTAGGTGAGCCGTGGATGAAAGTCAATCCGAATTATTTAACGATTAATGTTGCAAATCAATTAGGAGATGAGAATTCTATTTATCATTTCTATAAGAAAATGATTCAAGTAAGGAAAGAAAATCCTCTATTTGTGTATGGAGAATATGATGTGATACAAGAAGAGCATCCCGATGTATACGTCTACTCACGAACAATAGGAGATCAGTTTGCGTTTGTGTTATGTAATTTTAGACAACAAATTACGGAACTTAAGTTAAAACATTTACCGAAACGTAACACAGATCTTATACTATATAATTATGAGAATGCACCGGAGCAGCTATCCGAGACTATAACTCTTAATCCATTTGAAGTAAGAGTATACTTATACAAGTAATATAACCGATGTAAGGTTAGCGAAAGAGAGAGAGAGAGGAATTTCTAATGGCGATTACAATTAAAGATGTGGCGAAGCTAGCTAAAGTTGCTCCTTCGACTGTTTCCCGGGTGATTGCTAATAGTCCCCGGATAAGCGAAGACACGAAGACACGAGTAAGGGACGCGATGGATGAACTTAAATATCATCCGAATTTTATTGCCCGTAGCCTAGCCAGTCAGTCGACTAAAGTGATAGGTCTTGTTTTACCTCACTCATCTGGCGTGTTTTTTCAAAATCCATTCTTTTCAGAGGTTATACAGGGATTAAGCGAAGGTGTACATGATAATCACTATGCATTGCAAATGACCAGTGGTAAAACAGAATTCGATTCTTATGAAGGGGTCGTACAAATGGTTCAAGGTGGCAGAGTAGATGGAATAATCCTTCTGTATTCGATGATTGACGATAAAATTATGGAGTATTTAACTAAAAGAAAATTTCCGTTTGTCGTCATTGGAAAACCTTACGACCTCGTTGATAAGATTACTCATGTGGATAACGACAATTATATGGCTGCAAAAGAGGCTACCGATTATATAATAGGGCTCGGTCATCGTAAAATTGGCTTTATAGGTGGAAGTCCGAGTTTAACAGTTACATTAGATCGTCTAAATGGCTATAAAGAGGCACTTAGGGCATCTGACATGGATATAGATGAGGATTATATTATTCATGGGGACTTTCTTCGTGAAGGTGGGCAGGAAGCTGTAAAAGCACTGCTTAGAAGAACTATTCCACCAACAGCTTTACTTGTAACAGACGATTTAATGGCAGTCGGAGTAGTGAATACACTTACTGAAATGCAAATAGAAATCCCTACTGAAGTTTCTATTGTTAGCTTTAATAATGCGTTGTTTGCTGAGATGTCTAGGCCACCACTTACTTCTATTGATATTAATATAAAAGAACTTGGCTACCAGGCAGCAAGTAATTTAATCCAACTCTTAAAAAATGAAAATGATCCTGTTAAGCGAATTATAATTCCCCATACACTTGTTATCAGGCAGTCATGTGATGTTGCCCCGGATGTAGAATAATACATTTATATACAGTACATATTCAAAAGGCAATTTATAATAATATTATGTAAACTAATTATGACTAAAGGCAATATATGAAGGCTCTTTTTGAAAGCCCCGAATATACTACTCTATAAACATACGGACTTAGTGGTATAGAAGGGGGTATATACACCATGAAGATATCAGAAATTTATAAAAGGTATTTAAAGGGAGAAAAATTTAAGAGCATTAGTGAGTTAAATCTAAGAAGCTTGCCGATAAAACAGGCCGCGGATTTAGTAGGATCTTCGCCAATTATGCAAGAAATAGCAAAAAAACACTCGAAAAGTTTAAAACATAAAAAAAATTACCCGCTTTAAATAAAGTGGGTAATCATTAATTATTTCTTTGATAACATGTCATTCGTTTAACCAATGGCTCTGATTTACTAATGTGTATTGGTTTTACTATATCACCGGTTATAGCTTTAATATTCTTATTTTTTTGTCTTACGCTAAATCGGCTTAAATTTTTTGTTGCACGTTTTTTAACTTCTTCGGTATTGATCGGAGTATTTACACTTACGATATTTATCAGTCCTTTCTCGATAATACATAATTTTGATCAAGAGTTTTCTACGCTCGTATCCTCATCATTATTTGTTAAGGCGACCATATACTCAATATTTTCTAGGTTTTTACTAATAGTTTTATGGAGCAGTTCAAATAAATATTTGTCTAAAATATCAAATGAATAGGAATAACTTTCTATTACAGTAATGTACTCAGTATGATTATAAGGGAAATACAAAATAAGATAGCTTTTCTTCCATAAATTATCCTCATCGATTTTGTTGTAAACCGCAGATTCCCCAGATTCTTTCGATTCTTCTACTAACACATGCAATTTTTCAGGTGCTGTACCATTGTATATTTTATACGTAAAGACACCATTTATCGGATGATTTTTGTATCCTAGTTGAGTTTCAGCTAGGAAATATTCTAGTACTTCCTTAAAATCTATAGTAGATTGAGATAAAAAATCTAAGGCCCGTCCTGATGCATCATCTCCAGTGAAGTACGCCATAAGTCTAGCTTTAGTACCGCTGATTTCAACTGTTTCTATAGCAGCCTGTTCAATATTATCTACCTCAAATTCAAGATTTAAGAACTTAAATCTTTTTAAACGCTTAAAAGCAACGGGTATTGTGAGAAATAAAAGCAACCAAATGAAAAGAAGAAAGATTCCCCGAAAAATGATTTGATTAAAATTGGATTCCACAAAGGGCTGGACAATAATCGAAAACGCCGTTCCACTTGCATTTGTTGGGCTAGTATTTTCATTTTGAAGAAAAAAAGCTTTTGGATTTTCATTCAATATATTAAAACCAATCAGTATGGATGCAATAACCATCCACGATATTATAAGCGTAATTCCCGCTGTATAAAAGTATGGAATCAAAAAGTTAAGCCATTGAAAAAATGTCCTCTTTTCCTTGTTTGTATTTAGATGATTTATTTTTCTCACCTCATTGTCTCTATTAATATTAAATTATATGCAATTACATACAAAATAATAATTATATTTCAATAATAATTTAATATGAGACCATTCAGCAAAATGAAAACAGAGATGTAGTTCAATAGGAAATCTTGTTTGAAAAAATCCTGTGGTTTTGTTTGAAGAGAATATGTTATATTACAAACTAGATCTATATTTAGACAGAATATTTAGCGACTTACAAAAAAACACGTGTAAATGTTCACATAATAATATTATGTAAACTAAAAGATGTGAAAAAGGAGGAAATTCATGTTTTCATACAAAATTAATGACCAAACTTACCTAAAAATGCTCGATTTACGGGACACTGAACATTTGTTCGCATTAACTGTTCAATCGAAGGATACGTTAAGAGAATGGTTACCATTTATTGATTTTACTCGTACTTCTGAAGACACGAAGATGTTCATCCAATCGACTATGAAGCAGTTTAGTGAGAATAACGGCTTTCAAGCGGGTATTTGGTATGAAGGCAATCTTGCTGGAGTAATCGGTTTCCATAAAATTGATTGGAATAACAAATCAACGAGTATTGGGTATTGGTTAGGAAAGGATTATGTGGGATTAGGGTTAATGACAAAATCAGTAGAGGCTTTTGTGGATTATGCATTAGTAGAATTACAATTAAATCGTGTAGAAATTCGCGCAGCTGTAGAAAACAAAAAAAGTAGGGCTATTCCAGACAGAATAGGTTTTCAGGAAGAAGGCTGTGTAAGGGAGGCAGAGTGGCTATATGACCATTATGTGGATCATGTGGTTTATGGAATGCTCGCAAACGATTGGAAAAAGTAAAATATAACCCTGATGTAACTAAGTTAACGTTATATCAGGGTTTGAATTATTTGTATATGTAGTAATCTTGTGCGTGGACTATTTGAAATCCAATAGATTCATATAAACTTAACGCATGCATATTTTCCGTTTCGACTTCTAAGTGGAGAGAATTACCTTGCGATGCATATTTCTTAACGATAGATTGTAATACTTTTCGTCCAATTCCTTTGCCACGGAAGTGGGGAAGTATACTAAAACCGTATATCCAAGCTTCCTCGTCTTCAACCTTAACTCTTATTTTACCTACAGATTGTTCATGTGTATCGATAATATACACGCTGTTATCCATTTCTAAGTCAACTCGGTTTTCTATTTCTAAGGAACTTTTGTCATCTAATCCAAATGATTCAATATTTAACTGAACACGTAAGGGAAGGTCCTTTTGCTCAGCTTTCCGTAAGGTGAATCCAGATACTTCTTCCAGTTCTCTTGGTTCCCATTTCATTTGATGTTCTGAAAAGGAATACACTGCTTTATAGTGTTTCAAAAATGCTTTTGCCTCGTCAGAACCAGCAGGAGCGTTCAACAATATTTTATGAAAGCCCTGTATTTTTGCAACAGTCATAGCTTCTTCAAATAAATTGGAGAAATGATGTTTTCTGCGGTCCGTCGGTTTAACCATTCCGCAAACCTCAACTGTCGTACCAAAAGGATATAAACCTAGAAAAGCTATCAGTACATCGTTGTCATACAGGAAGAAGTCATAATGATTATCCGTACGTGTTTTCAGCATATCCCAATTTAACTTCAGCTGAAGTTTATCATGTAGTTCACATTCTTTTTGCAGTGCCTCGATATCTTCTAATTGTTTAGTAGTTAGCATAAGTGCTCCTTTTGTATCCATAGTATATTCTTGTCGATATAAGTGCTGTCCAAGGGCCGTGGAAAGCGAAAATCAACCTAATCCAGATATTATTACTATTGTGAAATTAACTCACTTTATTAATATATAACGAATCAGCTTAAAATAATATGTTTTTTCTGAAAAATAAGAACCGTTCATTAGAAAATTATTCTAATGAACGGTTCTTTTATCGATAAATCGTAGCGCATCACTGGGGCAATTTTGAACGACTCTTTTCCCATCTTCTCTAAGTGCTCCGTTTGGATAAATCCATGGCTTATTGTTTACATCAAAAACAGAAGGGAGGTATTTAATGCAGTTTGCAGCATGTGTACATTTTATGGGATGAAAGTATATATCTAATTCATCTCCGTAATATTTTTTATAACCTAGTTTGATTAAATCTTCTTCTGTATCTGCCATCGGGTTACCTCCAATTTGTTTACAATTCGATAATTATAGGAAGTATCATAGGTTTTCTTTTAGTTCGACTATATAACAGCTTTTCTAGAGATTTTTTAATGTTTTGTTTTAGAACACGTTGGTTTTTGTTTGTATCCCTTGTTTTCGAAATAGTAGATCGTACATTTTGGTTCACATCTTTTATAAGCTCTTCGGACTCAGGACCATAGACAAATCCGCGAGAAATTGTATCCGGTCCTGAAATAATCTTGTTATTTGCTTTGCTTAGAGTGGTAACAATTACTAACATCCCATCCTCTGAAAGCAATTTTCGATCTCGTAATATAATTTCCCCGACGTCTCCAATACCAAACCCATCGACAAATACATTTCCAGCTTCTATATTTCTCGTTTGAACAGCTTTTTCATCTACAATGTCCACGACATCCCCGTTTTGAACGATAAATATATTATTTCGTTCCACACCAACAGATTCTGCTAACAGCTGATGGTGATGGAGCATACGATATTCGCCATGAATAGGAATAAAGTATTTTGGTTTCATCAAAGTAAGCATCAGTTTGAGTTCTTCTTGGCAAGCATGACCTGATACATGCATGCCAGTAACATTACCGGAGCCGTATATAACATGAGCACCTAAAGTATATAAGTTGTCTATAATTCTTGTAATACTCTTTTCATTGCCAGGAATTGGTCCAGCTGCGAAAATAATCGTGTCCTCCGGAAGCACCTCTACATTACGGTAGCTTGAACTTGCTAAGCGAGACAAGGCAGCCATCGGTTCTCCTTGGCTCCCTGTACATAAGATCACAACATTCTCAGGATTCATCGTATTAATTTCGTTTTGATCGATTAGCATGTCTTCGGGAATAGTTAAATACCCTCGTTCCATCGCAACAGCTACTACATTAACCATACTTCTGCCTAATAATGCAATCTTCCTATTGGTCTTAATAGCAGCATTTACTATTGTCTGTACCCTGTGCACATTGGAGGCAAAGGTAGAGATGAAAATCTTCCTTGGTGCATTTCGAAACGCTTCTTCGACTTGTGCAGCAATTTTTTGTTCGGAAGCAGTAAATCCTGGTCTTTCGGCATTCGTACTTTCTGATAGGAGCAGTAACACGCCCTTGTTGCCAAGCTCGGCCATCTTATGAATATCCGGATATTGTTCATCTACAGGTGTTAAATCAAATTTAAAATCTCCTGTATGTACAATTGTTCCTTGTGAAGTATGAAATGCTACACCTAGGCAATCAGGTATACTGTGACTAACTCGAAAGAAAGATGTCTTAATGGTTCCTAGTCTCAGTTTGGAGTCGGAGTCTATTAAAAATAGTTGTGTATTTCTTAATAACCCATGCTCCTTCAATTTAATTTCGATTAGGCCTACCGTTAAATTGGTTGCATAAATCGGTACATTAAGTTGTTTCAGAAAGTAGGGGATACCACCAATATGATCTTCATGACCATGTGTAATGATTAACCCTCTTACTTTATCCTCATTCTCCAATAAGTAGGAAATATCCTGAATGATTAAATCTATACCTAGCAGGGTTTCATCGGGAAACTTGGAACCACAGTCGATGACCACTATATCGTCATCTGATTGAATGACATACATATTTTTCCCTATTTCATTTACTCCACCTAATGCAAAAATAGATACTTTACTGTTAGTAGTATTCATCCTTATCCTCCATTCAAAAATGCTCTTCTAAGTATTGCCTCATATCCCACTTTTATAAGGGGTTTTTTAATTTACTTAAGGCAAAGGGAAGAAGTACATAAATGGCACTGATAACAAAAAGAATGGTTGGTCGTGAACTAAAGTCACGATCAACCATTCTTTTTTAGCTCTGAACTCCGGAGGTAGGACTCGAACCTACGACCAATCGGTTAACAGCCGATTGCTCTACCACTGAGCTACTACGGAATTATAAATATCTTACAAAACTTATTATGAACAAACTTTGTTTATTATATACAACTAATTTTTTAAAAAATATAGTTAAATAATTCTTATTTAACTATTAATGCAGGGCAGTGGACTCGCTTCATCACTTTATGGCTGACGCTACCTAACACCATTTCTTGTAAAGTGTTTAAACCTCGACTGCCAACAACTACAAGATCAACTTTTTGTTCCTTTGCATATCGAACAATTTCTGGACCAGGGGATCCTTTTAAAAAAGTAATTTTATAATTCACTTGTTCATCTTTTAGTAACTGTTCTACATTGGAAATTTTACGTTTGCGCTCTAGCAGCAAAGATTCTGCTGATTGTGCATGTAGAATATCTTGCTTTGATTTGTCAAAATCTGTGACCATCACTACTTCGACTTTAGAATTGGCTGAACACATTGCCAGTTTAATCGCTTCTTTTGCGGCACGAACGGAGTTTTCAGAGCCATCTGTTGCTAAAAGAATGTGTGGATACATACATAACTAGTCCTCCTTAGTGTGAAGTTGTAATCCCTAAAAGTTTTTGATATAGCAGTTCACTAGCTGGATTCAACCCAATTACTGATACCGATTTTCCTTGTTCTTCTAATTTTGAAACAACTTTAACAATTGCTCCAACGGATGATTCATCCCACAAATGGCTACTCGATAAATCTATTGTAATAGTTTTTGCTGTTGTTTTTTCCATTGTTTGAACAAAATGTTGAGTAGAAGCAAAGAAAAGGGGACCTTCAATAATATATATGCCATCATGTTCCGTTATTTTCACCCTAGAGATCGAAGCAACAAAGAATAAGGCACTTAATATAACACCTACTACCACACCGATAGCTAAGTTATCCGTGTAGACAACGATTGCAACAGTCGCAATCATCACAACTGCATCTGCACGTGGTGCTTTCACAATATATTTAAACGAAGACCAATCAAATGTACCAATACATACCATAATCATTATTCCAACTAACACGGGCATTGGAATATCAATTACTAAATCACCTAAAACTATGATTAAAAAGATTAAGAAAACCCCAGCAACCAATGTAGATAGACGGCCACGTCCGCCAGACTTCACATTAATCATCGATTGTCCAATCATCGCACAACCAGCCATACCACCGAAAAATCCTGTGATAAAGTTAGCGATTCCTTGTCCACGTGCTTCCCGGTTTTTATCTGATTTTGTATCCGTCATATCATCAACTATTTGTGAAGTTAACAACGATTCAAGTAAACCAACAATAGCTAGTGCTAAAGAGTAAGGCAGTATTATTTGAATAGTTTCTAAAGAGAATGGTACGTTCGGTAAGAAAAAGCTTGGTAGACTTTGCGTTATCGTACCTAAATCTCCAATCGTTTTTAATTCAATACCAAATATAAATGTTATTGCAGTTAAAATAACGATCGCAATTAGTGGGGCAGGAACCCCTTTTATAAATCGTGGTACTGTATAGACAATTATTAATGTAACAGCGACAAATACATACGTTAATATGCCTTCCCCTAAGATATGAGGGACCTGTGCCATAAAGATTAAAATAGCCAATGCATTAACAAAGCCAATCATGACTGAATTAGGGATAAAACGCATTAGTTTTGCTATTTTCAAGACCCCTAAGAAAATTTGAATGACTCCAGTCAAAATTGTAGCAGCCAATAAATAATTCAACCCATAATCAGCAACCAAATTAACCATAACAAGTGCCATGGCACCAGTAGCAGCAGATATCATACCCGGTCTACCACCGACAAAAGCGATAATGACAGCTATACTAAAGGAAGCGTAAAGACCAACCATAGGGTCCACACCAGCGATAATTGAAAAAGCAATGGCTTCTGGAATGAGTGCAAGTGCGACAACAATTCCTGATAATATGTCGCCTCGAATATTTCCAAACCACTGTTGTTGAATAGTTTGCATATAGGTTCTCCTTCGGATATAGTCAATTTATAATGTCCCAAAAACCTGTGTTTTAGGACAATCTGTCATATCATAACATGTCTTTTCCTAAATAGGAATGCTTTTGGGAAATTGGAGGAGAAAAATGAAATTCGGATACAAAAGACCATTAATAAATGATGAAGATGTTAAGTTACAGCTAGTGGATATAAAACATGCAGAAGTCTATATAGAGCAACATCCCTGTATGAAAAAAAGACATGTACTAGAAGACGTAGTCATGCAGCTCTCAAAGGGGGATCAATTGTATGTACAAAATTTCGTAGTGCTTGCGGATTCTCTCACTCAATTCCAAGATTTATTAAGAGTATTTGAAAGAGACGAAGTGACTGTCACATTTATCGATGAAAATCTAAGTAATACAGATATTTTATCGATGAGGCTCCTAGAGTTATTAGAGTTATTGACGAATTTACAAACGAAAATTAAACGTCACCAATCCATTTTTGGGGTCCGTGAAGCCCAAAAGCAAGGGAAAATCATTGGCCGACCGAAAAAGTCAGATGATAATTTAAATAAAGCTTTTGCTATGTATGACAGCAAAGCATATACACTGCAGCAAATAAAAGAGGAAACTGGCATTAGTAAATCTACTTTATATCGCTATTTAGACCAGTTTAAATAGAAGGATAGGGGTAAACTTATTATTAAGTCTTAAAATAGTTTAGAAGGCCTTTATGAAAGAAATAGAGCACAATAAAATACAAACTTTGAAAAGGTGTGAAAAATATGTGGAAAATAGTAAATGGAAAGTTAATACAAACTGTCGATGAAACGAGAACTGAATATAAAACGCGTATAAGTGCCAGTTTAATAAAAAAGCTCAAAGTAATGGCAAAAGAGTCAAATTCGCATATTGGTTATTTATTAGAAAACGGGTTTGAAAATATATTAAACGAAAGTGCATTAATGTACGACAAGAAAAACAGACCGAAAGATCGCATAGAATTTCGTACAACCTGTGATAAGGAAACACTGGAGAGTTTGCGATTGTTTGCTAAGAGTAATAAGCTAAATTTAAATGATGTAATCGAGGCAAGCGAAAGCTACATAAATATAGAGGATGTAAAAAATGCAAATTGGCGATATAGAATAGAAAAAGAGTAAAGAAGAGTACATAATCGAAATTATAAAATAGGGATGTGGTCATAATATATATTATACTAAGTTACGTTTCATTATTGAAGTATACTAGTAATAGTGAGATATCAGAGAAAAATTGTTTACGACACAAATAATTTTAATACTCAACAATAACTCACTGTATAGCTTGTAGTGAATTATTAAAGATTTTTTAAGGATAATCAAAATTTGTTTTTATAATTTTCTTTCCCCGGATCTCTCGAAATTAGGTAGTATTCTTACTTCAATATTTCTGTTAATTAGGTTTTCAAATAAATCGTCAACCTCATTCTTATTGATTGATTACTTAACACACTTTACTTTTCTTGTGAAAGAAAAGTTTTTTATCTTTCCTTGTGATTCTGTTCAAACAATGATATTTTACATAAACTAATATTTCCTCCTTTAACCCTTCCCTCTTATGGGTTAGGGTATAGTAATACTGGGCTTTGTCTATGTTTTGTAGCCTGTTCAAACGCATATGCAAGTTTAATTAATGTACCTTCACTAAATTCAGTCCCTGCGAATGTTATACCAAAAGGTTTGCCATTTTTCATATAGCCCGCTGGTATGGCAATTGATGGGTATCCCGCTTTTGCACAAATAGTTGAACCTACATAAGATGGAAAAAGGATCGCATCAAGATCGTATTTTTTTAATGCAAGGTCAATTCCCTGTTCCTGTGAATAATATAAATCCTCTATTTTCGCGACTAAATACTCCGGGTTTCTTAATGTGTTTGGGAATGATTCTCTTTGCTCCAATTTGTTCTGTCCATATTTTAGAGTCTTTTCTTCCAGACCTTTATTAAACTCTATTAACTCAGTAATTGAGTGTACTGGTACATTAGACGGGAGTTTAGAAAGGTAATTATTTAAACTGTGCTTTAGCTCGTACAAAGTTACCCCCCACTTCCAATCTCTATGGACGGAAGGGATCTCAATATCTTTACATATAGCTCCTAAGCTACTTATCAAATCAACGGAATCATTAAACAACTTGTCATCGTACTCATCCGAGTTAAGAAAATCACTAGATGCGTTATTAAAGACTCCTATTTTAGCTCCTTTTAATCCATCAGAATCTAAATGAATGGAATAGTCCTCTTCAATTTTACCCTTACTTTTAAATGTTGCCGGATCAAACCTATCTAGTCCAGTTAAAGCATTAAGTAAAATTGTAGCATCCGTAACCGTCCTTGCAAATGGGCCAGCTGTGTCTTGAGAGTATGTAAAAGGAATTATCCCTCTTCGACTAATTAAACCTACAGTCGGTTTAATACCCACCACAGAATTTTGAATCGCCGGACTTAGAATGGATGCATCTGTTTCTGTACCGACAGATAAAACAGTGAAGTTAGCAGCAACTGCAACAGCAGAACCAGAACTAGAACCACCAACAAAAAGTTCGAGATTCCCATAAGGATTTAATACTTGTCCACCCCTGGAACTATAACCGGCCCACATTTCAGTGGACATACCATTAGCCAACTCTGTCATATTTGTCTTACCTAAAATTACCGCTCCTGCATTACGCAGTTTTTCAACAAGAAATGCATCTTTGCTTGCAATATTATTCTCTAATGCAAGAGTTCCTGCACTAGTATGCATAAAATCACACGTATCAATATTATCCTTTAAAAATACCGGAATGCCGTGGAGAGGTCCTCGAGTACCTTTTCTTTTTCTTTCCTGATCTAATGCTTCAGCTATAAAAATGGCGTCTGGATTTATCTCTAGTACAGAGTTTAAGTTTGGTTCATCTTGGTCGAACTTAGCAATTCTATCTAAATAATAGATTACCAATTCCTTTGATGTTAAATCTTCGTTCTCCATGGCATTTTGAATATCTTTAATTGTTAACTCTTCTGTGCAAAACTTATTAAAAACCATAGTCACTAATACTTCCCCCGATATGTTAAAAATATTTATAAAAACTGAATATTAAGATATAAAGAATAATACAACACATTAACTTATGTCCCACTTCAGAATAGCATAAAACCTCTACTGCAGTGTGATAGCAATGGAGGTTTTTAATTTAATTATTTTGATCTAGATATGGATAAGTCTCCATCATTTCTAACCTTCCATAACCAAACCCAAAGGCCCTCTCTCCTTTGCCAAGTGTTATCCATTTAAGTTAAACCTCTCCCTCCTTACTTCAAATACAATACTCTATATGTGATGTAGTATGTGAGAAGTCCAATTATCGGTAGTGCAGCAATAGTAAAAACAGAATATGGCAAAGGGTTATCCAAATATGGAATGACTAACGCAAAAAATGCTAGCACTATGAATGTGGCTATAATGATTACGGAGAATGCTGCTTTAGCCGATTTGGCTGTAATTTCAGCTTCTCTTTCATCGTTATTTAGGTTCATTTCGGGAATAACTATTTCCCTCATAAGAATTCTCCCATTATTCCGTTTCTTCGAAAGATAGTTAGTGTACCAGGAATTTATCAAGGCTAAAATGACAAAAATTAAACCATACATACTAGTATTAATCTCATTTTCCTTATAATATTCGAAACTAATCTCATCATTTAAAAACATATCAGAAAGCTGAGTGTCTTTTACCTGCATAAAAGCGACCAGAGCGAATGAAATAATAAGTAATATACGTAAAACAATGGATATGGACAAGTTTCTCATTATATAACCCCTTTCTTTTTACAAGCATTAAAATACATAAATATACTAAAACAATTAGGACTTGTTCTCCTCTTTGTAGAAAATTTGTTCGATTGGTTCTTTAAATACCTCTGCAATATTCATAGCAAGCAGTAACGAAGGGGTATAACTTCCTTTTTCTAAAGAAACAATGGTTTGTCTAGTTACGCCAGTCTTTTCCGCCAGGTCTCCTTGCGTCAAATTAAATCTGGCCCTTAATTCCTTAACCCGATTTTTTAACAAATGGCTCCCCCTCCTAACATTTAAAATTATTGTATAGTTGATTTGTCATTTTGTATAGTTTATTTTACTTTATGTTTAATTAACTTTACTTTTTTTATTTCTCCATATGTATGGTATAGTTGCACATCGCTATATGATTACCGCTAGCAAACAAATAAAAAAAGACACCAAGATTTTTCTCGATGCCTTTCGTTGGTACTATATTCTACCTGTTTAATGAACTATTTACTTGCGGATCTTCGTCAATGCTTCTGTATTCCAATAAATCTCCTGGCTGACATTCTAACGCCTTGCAAATAGCTTCTAATGTGGATAATCGCACTGCTTTTGCTTTCCCATTTTTCAATATGGAAAGGTTGGCCATTGTGATTCCAACTCTTTCTGAAAGTTCCGTTACACTCATTTTTCGTTTTGCGAGCATCACGTCAATATTGATAATAATTGCCATATTATTCACCTCAGATTTAGACTATTAAATCATTTTCTTCTTTTATATCTATCGCTTCTTTCAAAAGCCTTTGAAGGACAGCAGCAAAAACGGCAATTACTAAGGATGCAAAAACAGGTACCATCCCGACTATTACTAAACCTGGTGCATCATCCACCTCTGCCATGATAAAAACAAATGGTAAAGCTACAGCATATAAGCTACTTATAATAATCGCATAGGTTTTAATTTTCTTTAGGGCTCTAACAGAAAAGTCCGAAAAAGCTAAGTTTTTATCAATGTAATTTAATAGTTTAAAAGATTGGTACAAAGCAAGGTAAAAAGGGATTGCGGAAATATATATTACTGTTAAAAGTCCGTATACCACATACGCTAATTCCGATCCTTTTTCTATTGCCTCCTTGGCTTCCCTAGCTATTTGGGGCAATAAAAAAATACACATTGCGAGAACGGGGATTCCCATAAGAATAACAGCTAACTTTAGAAAAATTGTTGATCCTCGTTTCATAAAAGTACCTCCTACATTTAATATACATTCATAATAGCATTAATTTATCGTTTATCAATATATAATTATTAAAATACGTTATAAAATTATTGCAAAATAGATTTTTAGTAATTAAATTCACTAAGCTACTTATTATTTATTAAAAGTAAATGTAAAAAGTATAGTTTTGCCTGTTAAAGCCCATTCTATAAAGTAAGTTTAGAAATGGAAGGAGCCTTGTTTCAACATGAAATTTCCACTACCTTTCAGTAAAAGTAAGCACAACAAGGAGAAAACACCCGTAGAAACAGCTGCTCCGCGAAAAGATATAGGTATGATGACACCGCTGAAGATGGATTTTGTTCAATTGATCAAAGATGCAACTCAGGATCCTTCTGATTTAATCGTGAAAGACATTCCACCTAATATTACTCTCATATATATAGACAATTTAGTAAATGATCAAGTGTTAAACGATCATGTTATCTCCAATCTCCAAAAAAAATCAGTTGATACGCCAGATGCTATAAAGGCTGCACTTTCCATACCAGAGATAAATGCATCCACTCGTTTGGACGTGATCGTAAAATCAATTGTTACTGGTTCAGTGCTTATCCATATGGAAGGGCACACTCAAGTAATAATGGCTAATATTCCGAAACTGGAATCTCGTAGTTTGTCTACACCTGAAAACGAATCACAAGTAATTGGTGCTCAGGTCGGGTTCAATGAAAGTCTATCTACTAACATTTCCTTGATACGTCGCTATATTGTGAGTCCAGATCTTTGTAATGAAAAGTTCATAGTAGGAAGAAGGACAAATATTTCCGTTGCTCTTCTGTATATTAATGGGATTGCAAATGAACAGATGGTTAACACGTTGCGCCAAAGAATTACTGATCTCGATGTTGATTCACTACTCGATAGTGCCGTTTTATCAGAAATGATTGACGACAATTCTATGTCAGCTTTCCCACAAATGCTTCTGACGGAAAGACCAGACCGGTTTTGTGATGGTCTATTAAACGGCAAATTAGGTATAGTGGTGGACGGTAGTTCCATGGCAATTGTGTGCCCACAATCATTTATAGAATTTTTTCAAAGTCAAGAAGACCAAAACCTTAGATGGCAAATTGCTACATTTTCACGGCTTTTAAGATTTACGGCTATTCTTTTATCAGTATTTTTGACACCTATATATGTAGGGGCATTAACTTTTCATTATGAAGTAATTCCACAGGCTTTTTTGGTTCCTCTTAGTGAATCGAGAGCATTGGTTCCTTTTCCACCTGTATTCGAGGCGTTGTTACTTGAATTTATTATTGAATTGCTTAGAGAGGCTGGAGCGAGATTACCAACGAAAATTGGACAAACTATTGGTATTGTTGGTGGTATTGTAATTGGAACAGCAGCTGTTCAAGCAGGAATCACAAGTAATATTTTACTCATATTTGTTGCTTTAAGCGCTTTGGCTTCTTTTACTACTCCAAGTTATATGATGGGTAATGTTATTAGGCTAATACGATTTCCTATTATTATACTTGCTGGCTTTTGGGGTTTTTATGGAATTATGCTAGCATTTTGTTTTATCCTCATACATCTTCTGCGCCAAACTAGTCTAGGTGCGCCTTACCTATCGCCATTTTATCCTCCTAGGCTGAAAGGATTGGCAAATAGTATTATCCGATTACCTTACCCCTTAACGTCTAAGAGGCCTGAGGTAGCAAGACCCGTTGATAAAGAAAAATATAAACCTGAACCTATTAAACCTGAAAACAGCTGAACTGAAGGTGAACAGAATGAATAATACAATTCAACTTAGCCCAAAAGATATGATAAATGCTTATTTGCTGTTTTTTGTCATTCACAGTGCTCAAATTGGCGTTGGTGTACATGGTTTTCAACGTATTGTGTATCAAGATGCCAAACATGATGCATGGATTTCGGTTCTCCTTGCAGGATTTGCCACACATATAGTTGCTTTTTGTATGATTAAGACTTTAGAAGTTTATGGCTCTAATGACCTCTATGGAATCCAGCAAGATGTTTATGGAAAATGGATTGGGAATTTTTTGAATGCCATTTATATATTGTATTGTTTTGTAGCGTTTTTTTCTGTATTGAGAAATTATATTGAAGTAATTCAAGCATGGATATTTCCTGGAATTAGTACATGGTTTCTTTCGATTACCCTACTATTAATAATAATATATGCATTTACTGGTGGACTGCGTGTGATGGTTGGTATCTCTTTTTTTAGTGTCATACTCGCTGTCTGGATTATTCCAATGTTAGTGTTTCCCCTGAAATTCTCAACGTTTGATAGTTTATTTCCTATTTTGGAATCAAATATAAGCTCCTTACTTAAAGGAGCACATTCCATGACCTTTACCATTATAGGGTTCGAAATATTAAACATAGTTTATCCTTTCATTAAAGATAAGAAAAAAACGAGCAAATATACGCACTTAGCATTGTTGTCTACCACATTTATTTATCTTTCCGTTATGTTGGTTTCAATTACGTACTACACGGAAGGCAAGCTCCTTAAAACTGTCTGGGCAACATTAACATTGTTTAGTTTTATCAGTTTTCCTTTTATGGAGCGATTTGAGTTTGTAGCGGTTTGTTTCTGGATGTTAATCATTTTGCCAAATCTTTGTTTATATCTATGGGCTGCATATCGCGGGATGATTCGGTTAGTAAAAGTAAGTAGCATGAAATTCGTTTGGATCTTTTCAGTCCTTGCTTTCTTTGGTACTTTGATGGTGCAAACTAGACCACAGATAAATACGATGAACACATATCTAGGTAAAGCCGCCTTTTATATCGTGTTTGTTTATCCCGTTTTGTTATACCTGATTACGATGCTAAAGAAGAAATTCACATCACAAAAGGAGCAAAACAATGAAAAACTATAGATTTTATTTCATTATCCTTTTTCTTCCCAGTCTCCTTATAGGGTGTGTGGAGACAAATATATTAGATAGAGTTGGGTTGGTAACCTTAGTTGGCTATGATGTCGGAAAAGAAGAAAGGATGGCCACTACCTCTGCTGTTCGTGAAGTGAATCCAGAATTTCAAAGTAACGTAGAAGTGGTCACAACGGAGAATTCAACTAGCAAGGGCAATCGAGTAAAAACCAATCGAAAATTATCTAAAAAAGTAGTAGTAGGTCAAATGAGAGTTGTCTTATTTGGAGAAGAGTTAGCAAAGGACGATATTCATCGCTATATTGATGCACACCTGGAAAATCCAACTGTCAGTAATAGTCTTTATATGGCTGTAACGGAGGGTGAAGTGGCACCTTTGTTGGAATATGAATATCAAAACATCGACGATATAGGACAACATATTTTTAGGTTATTGGAACAAAACATTGAACAAGAAAATATGATTTCCTCTACTCTCCATGAAGTGGGCCGAGATCTTTATTCGGAAGGAGAAGATATATTTATGCCTATCATAAAAAAAGAGGAAGAATTAGTGGAATTATCGGGAATTGCTATTTTTAAGAACGGCAAAATGGTAAGTTCATTACGACCAGAAGATACTTTTTATGTGAAACTAATTGGAGGTAAATATAAATCTGGAACATTTGAAACTATTTTGACAAAGGAGGAAATTCCAAATGATTTGATGAAAAACAAACCTGATGAAATTCCTATAGCATTCGATGCTCTTACTTCTGAGAAAGAGCTGAAATTAATTAACAAAAATACGCCAGAATTTGATTTGAATATCACAATAAAAACGAGACTAACAGAAATTTATCCTGATGTAAATATTGGAGATCCCAAAACTGTCAAGAAACTCGAAGAAGCGATTAGTAAAAACCTGTCAAGAGAGATATCTAGGGTTATTGCATACTGTCAGAGTGTGGAATCAGACATTTTTGCTTTCGGAGATAAGTATCGAAGCTCGGTAAGAAACTCTAAACTAACAAAGGAAAAATGGCATGAATTATACAAAAATATGAAAGTAAATGTTAAAGTAGACCTTACCATACTAAGAAGTGGCGTTTTTGAATGAGTGAGGACTTAAAAACTTCATCTTAGTCAATCTTATAAATTAGTATTCCGATTTGTTTGCTGACCTGTCATAACAGACAAGAAATGATAAAAGAATTTTTCGTAATCTATATCAATTGCTATACGATGAGTCTTTTCCCCATTATTGTTTGAATACGGCCGAGTATCAGCAATACTTTGACCTCTTGAAGGCCCACCCAGGTCATCTACAATAATAACTGGATAAGATCCAAACATGAAAGTCTCTGGATAGATCGTTGCTATTAGGGTGAGAGCATCATGGACCGGGCTCCCTTGTAGGGACGGGTCCCTTTCTTGATAGAAGCGTGTATAGTATTCCATTAATGGTTTGAAAATTTTAGTTTGCCCGAATTGTTCTATATAATCTACCATCTCAGGTGTGACAATTGCCTGCTGTGTGGCGTTTAATGGAATAATCGTTACATTATTTGCGTACGTCAGCACAATATTCACAGCAACAGGGTCTCCGTGAAAATTAGCTTCTGCAACAGTTGTGACATTTCCCGGAATCCAAAAAGCCCCACCCATAATATAAAATTCTTTCACATTTGTCATAAGGTCTCTGTAGAGTATGAACATCGTGGCAAGTGAAGTAAGTCGACCAATATTCACAATTATTAACTCATCCTTATAATTTTCAATTATTTGTACTATTTCAAGGAAGTTTTCGATAATTACAGTTTGTTCATCATCCGGAATGATTGGACCGAGTCCATGTTCTCCATGTATTTCTGGATAGAAAGTGGGCTCTTCCCCTGTTAACGGTACCTCCGCCCCGCGGATAACTGGAATTCCCCTTGGAAAATCAAATAATTTCATTAAATAATATATATTCGATACAGCATCTTCTCTAGACACATTGCCGTAATCTGCTACGATGCCTACAATTTCTATATCTTTGTTTAAACTTGCATAGATTAATGCAACCGTATCGTCGATGCCAATATCACCGAATAGAAGTACTTTTTTACTCAGGTATGGCCCTCCTTTGTTTTTCTTATTTAAGTACCTTATGTTATGGCTAATGGTACAAATGAGTCCCTATTATTTACCAATATTTATGGAAGCTAAAAGCAAGGGCTAACCTGTTCTTTTCAAATGAGTAACAAATGAAATGGGATACTAAAATTTGTAAACAATAAAAAAACCACTTAGATGCAATCACTTCTAAGTGGAAGAATAGACCAGTTCCCTTCAAGGGGGATGGCCCTTTTTTCGTATCCAATTCCAAGCTGCTATTTAACACCGACACCGACCATATTACTTCTACGCTCAAGTAATACGACATCGCGCCAGATTCCATTTAATCTTCCAATTTGTTTTCTCGTACCTACTTCTTCAAAACCAAACTTTTTATGTAAATTAAGGCTAGCAATGTTTTCAGGGAAGATCATGGCTTGGATTGTCCAAATTTGCTTTTGCTCACTAGAATCAATTATATGTTGAAGCAATTTACTACCCACCCCCATTCCAGCTGCAGTTGAAGCAATATATATACTTACTTCTACAACTCCTGAAAATGCACACATCGTAGAAATAGAGGTAAATGCTACCCACCCCACTACTGCACCATTCTGTTTGGCAACAAATCGGCAATTCGTTAGGTGATCATCATTCCATTCATCCCATGATGGTGCTTCTGTTCTAAATGTGGCATTCGCAGTTCTAATCCCTTCTACAAATATCTCTCTGACCGAATTCCAATCAGCGAAGGACATTTCAGTTATCACTATATCTTGGTTCATTTGTATTCCCCATTCTCCTATAAATAAAAGCACTTCCAAGATGGATTATACACCGTTGGAAATGCTTTTAAAAGAACCCGATTATACAATTTGAATACTTAGTAATAAGCCCAAATAAGCCGCTATGACGACGAATAGACTCATGATAAAGGAAAATATGGCCGGCATCTTTTTAACGAATGAGAATAGGCTCATTACAAGAAAAAGGACCGCTATACATAGTAGGAGTACTCCGTCTATACTAAATACCAATTGAACAGCTATGTCCGAAAATACAACTTCATCATGAAAGAGTATAAATAACGAAGAAAAACCTTCATTACTTATTGTTTCGTACATATTATGTGGTGGTGATTGTTGACTCATAGCCCCCGTTGCTGCAAAAATTAGGAGAAGTATGAAGAATTCTATTCTTGCCCAAGGACGAGGATCGAAATTCTCCTTTTTAAGTAATCGTTTTTTCATGAGAATACCATTTATAAAAGCATACGCAATTAGTGGAATAATAAATAGATGCTTAATCAGTAGGCTTTGTCCATAAGAAACCATCCAAGTATCAGGATATGCCTCTAATGGTGTAGAGAAGCTCATCAACGATAAACCAGTTATTATTATAATACCAAAACAGTACAACGCCAAGATATGAAACCACTTTAAAAAGGAAAGCCAGTTCTTCGTATTTTTGGAAAACCAAGCTACTATAAGTAATATCCCTATCCAAATGACAACAGATGCAAAGTGAAGGAAATGCGTGATGAATCCTTTTAAGCTTTCAATAGAGTTTGCATGACTTGACCAGCTTACACCCAAGATAAGTAGAAAAACGAGTATTATCCCTATAATTGAATAGTAAGGTGCTTTCTTTTCGTGAAAGAATTGGATATACACTCCTAAAAACACCGTTATAACGAACATGAATAACCAAGATTTCCCTACCTCGAAGGTCAATAAAATGGACTGTAAAGATTGAAATAATCCATAGTCTTCGGATAAGTAGATGACTAAGCTAATAAGCGGGACAAAAGAAAAGATAGCTATACCTAATACAGCAAATAGTTTTACCTTTCTAGAAACAACAATAGTAGGTATTAAATCATCTGGGAATAAAGCAAGAATATAGCTCCCCATTAATAAAGCGAAGCACACATATAGAAGGGCCTCGCTTATAGTGGTTAAAACAAACATCATTTTTTATTTCTCCGAGTCATCCACCAAGCAGCTAGTGCAACGATAATGATTAAGACAATAATAATTCCTACTGTTGAAATAGAGCTTTTCTCTTCTTGTTCTGTTTCAACTGTCATATCTATTTCTTCCGTATTAGATTCTACTGGTTCTACTTCATCAAGGGGTTCAGTTGTTTGTTCAACTGCTTCAACCTCTTCAGGAGCATCTAAAACAAAATCAATAACCCCCTCTATCGGGTGACCATCTGCTCCAATTATTTTCCAATTGATATGGTAAGCTCCGTTTACCAAGCTTTCCGTAACATTCCCAGTTAGTAAATGGTCATTTACAGTAATGTCTTCTACTTCTATTTCTTCATCAGAGGAATTCGTTAGTGTAAAGGAGCTAGTTTCTTCAATTTTTGTTAAAAATGAAAGTGTAATGTCATTTAATTTTTCTGTAACAGTACTCCCTTGTGCCGGAGTAGAGCTTTCTAAGCCAGTGTGTGCTAGCGCGTTATTACTAAACAAAAGTACACAAGCAATTGTCATCCATAATATTTTTTTCATAATAAGCCTCCAAAATTTTGTGCATAAATATTAATGCCACTATACTTATACCATAAAGCCATGAAGAATGTGTGAAGTTTGTATTTTTCGTAATTTTGAGATATTCTATATGTGTCAAATATAATATATAGGAGAGATTTTAATGGCAAAATCCACTGCAAGACGTAAAAGAGACCACCTAATACGTAATATAGGCAAAGATGTATCATTAGCTAGAAATGAGGTTAACTTTAGTACCCATGTCCGAATGACTAAATCAAAAAAAGAAAAATTACAGCAACAATATACAAAATATAAAAAGCATTTCACAGAAGGTATAACACCTAATGGAAATGCTTTTTATTATGACTATTTTTAGTTTGAAAAGTAACGCGTATTAGTTCTCTTCTTTTGGTTGCTTCCAAACGCGAACTAAATCGCCATCTTTTTCTGTATCAATTACAAACGAACCATTCGAATATCTATCGGATGGACGGTATGCATTTACTAGTATCGTTTCCTGACCTTTTTCTGTTTCTATAATCAGTTGGTCATTTTTTTCCACTAATAGTACGTCGAATACACGATGAGGATTCGTTTTTAACTCTCTTAATGTAAGTATTCCTCGCTTAGCTCTTACGCCAGCTTCGATTTCATTTAAAGCCATCTTTTTAATGGCACCTCTAGTGGTGATTAACAAGATATCTTCTTTGTTTTGTGTAGAAATCGGGTTGACGCTAACAACATAATCTTCGTCTTTTAGATTAATTGCTTTAACTCCACCAGTTTTCACACCAGTGATGGGCACTTCGTCTAGAGAGAAGCGAACAGAATAACTAGCATACGTCGTGATTAACACATCGTCAGAAGGAGCAACGAGTTCTGCCATGATTAGTTCATCATTTTTCTTTAAGTTGATCGTCTTGATCGGTCTTGCGTATCGTTGTACAACATAATCGGAAAGTAATGAACGTTTAATTTGTCCATCTTTCGTGGCTGTTAAAACGCTCAAATCCAGGTCGAATGACTCGATTCCCATTACTTTGATAATTCTTTCCTGTGAATCCAGTGGTACAATACTCGAAATATGCTGGCCTAGATCTTTCCAACGTATATCCGGTAATTCATGTACTGGTTGGTAAATATAATTCCCTTTAGAAGTAAATATTAGTAGATGGTTTTGCATATTGATAGGCGCTTTATACAGTAAATAATCCGAATCCTTAATCGCAAAATCCTGCCCATTGGAGGCTGTGTAGGAACGTGTACTTGTCCGTTTAATATAGCCGTCCTTCGTTACAGTTACATATACTTCCTCGCTAGGAATAAGAACATCTAACGTTACCTTTATCTCTTCAATCTCATCTTCTAATACTGATTTGCGGGGCTCTGCAAATTGTTTTCTCACTGCTAAAAGTTCTTTTTTAATCACTTTTAATAGTGCAGTTTCCTTTGCCAAAATATTCTCTAACTCTTTTACTAATTTATTGAGTGTTTCTTCTTCATTTTGAAGCTCCGTAATATCTGTATTAGTTAAACGATATAGTTGCAAAGAAACAATTGCTTCTGCTTGTGCTTCTGAAAATTCAAACAAAGAAATTAAATTGTTTTTCGCATCCCTTTTATCTTTTGAAGCTCTGATTGCTTTGATCACTTCATCAAGAATAGAGAGAGCTTTCATAAGGCCCGCTACTATATGTAATCGATCTTGTGCTTTTTTCAAATCAAAAATCGTTCTTCGAGTGACAACTTCCTTCTGATGGCCAATGTACGAATCTAAAAGTAATGGAAGAGTCATCATCGTCGGTCTACGATTATGAATAGCAATCATATTGAAATTATAAGCCACTTGTAGATCCGTGTTTTTTAATAAATATTGTAGAATACCATGTGCATCTACTTCTTTTTTCATTTCAATGACAATACGTAGACCTGTACGGTCAGATTCGTCTCGAACTTCTGCAATTCCTTCAAGACGTCGATCATGTCTTTGTTCATCAATTTTCTTGACTAGATTTGCTTTGTTCACTTCAAAAGGAATCTCGGTTATGACAATTTGTTGCTTTCCACCTTTTATCGTTTCAATTTCCGTCTTGGAACGAATGATAATTTTTCCTTTTCCGGTTTCATACGCTTTTTTTATACCTTCTACACCTTGAATAATCCCTCCAGTCGGGAAATCAGGACCTTTGATAACGGTCATTAACTCGTCCACAGTGGCAGCTGGATTTTCCATTCTCATCAGTACGGCATCTAGTGCTTCATGGAGTGCATGAGGTGGGATATCAGTGGCATAGCCTGCTGAAATACCTGTAGATCCATTGACGATTAAATTTGGAAATCTAGCTGGTAATACTACTGGCTCTGAATCTGAATCATCAAAGTTTGGAATATAGTCTACTGTGTTTTTATTGATATCGCGTAGAAGTTCATGGGAAATAGCAGAAAGTCGGGCTTCTGTATAACGCATTGCAGCTGGCGGATCTCCGTCCACCGAACCGTTGTTACCATGCATTTCAACGGTCATATGGCGCAGCTTCCAATCTTGACTCATACGCACCATTGCCTCATAAACGGAACTATCACCATGCGGATGATAGTTACCAATTACATTACCAACAGTTTTAGCTGATTTTCTGAATGGTTTATCGTTTGTATTGCCTTCTTGGAACATGGCAAATAGGATACGGCGTTGAACTGGTTTAAGACCATCTCTAGCATCAGGTAGTGCACGATCTTGGATGATGTATTTGCTATAACGACCAAACCGATCACCGATCACCTCTTCTAATGGCAAATTTTGATAACGTTCGGTTTGTGTCATGCTAAGTCATCCTCCGTGTGTAATCTGTCGTTTTCTAATATATTTGAGTCATCTTCCAAGCCGAAGTTTACGTTGGCTTCTATCCATTTACGACGTGGTTCTACTTTGTCTCCCATAAGTGTGGTCACATGTCTTTCTGCACGGGCACCATCTTCTATAGTCACTCGAATAAGTGTTCTAGTTTCAGGATTCATCGTAGTGTCCCATAATTGGTCAGCATTCATTTCCCCAAGACCTTTATAGCGTTGGAGTATGTACCCTTTTCCAATTCGTCCGGAAGCAGCTTCTAATTCCTTTTCTGTCCATGCATATTCAGAAACTTCTTTTTTTCCTACACCTTTATAAATTTTATAAAGCGGAGGTAAAGCGATATATATATTACCATTTTCAATTAAAGGTTTCATATAGCGATAGAAGAATGTTAATAATAGTACTTGAATATGTGCACCGTCCGTATCAGCATCTGTCATGATAACGATTTTGTCGTATGCAATATCCGCAATTTGGAATTCTGCTCCTACCCCACCACCAATAGCATGAATAATCGTTGCAATTTCAACATTTTTCATAATATCCGCGAGGTTTGCTTTTTCTGTATTAATAACTTTACCACGTAGTGGAAGGATTGCTTGGAACGTGCGATCTCTACCTTGTTTAGCAGATCCTCCTGCTGAATCTCCTTCGACTAAATATAGTTCATTTCTCGCAGCATTTCTCGATTGAGCTGGTGTTAACTTCCCAGATAACAATTCAGATGGTTTGCGTTTTTTCCCGTTACGAGCATCTTCACGAGCTTTTCTCGCGGCTTCACGAGCTTGCTGCGCACGAAGTGCTTTTCTTATTAGAGAAGAAGCTAACTCTGAGTTTTCTTCTAAAGTATATTGCAATTTCTCAGAAATAACCGAATCTACAGCGCTTCTAGCCTCGCTTGTACCCAGTTTTCCTTTCGTTTGTCCTTCGAATTGTAATATATTCTCTGGAATTCGAATAGAAATAATGGCAGATATACCTTCTCTAATATCGGATCCTTCTAAGTTTTTGGCTTTTTCTTTTAAAAGATTGGTTTTACGAGCATATTCGTTAAAGACACGTGTTAAAGCGGCTTTAGCTCCGGTTTCATGCGTACCACCATCACGTGTACGAACGTTATTTACGAAAGACAGAATCGTTTCCGAATATCCGTCGTTAAACTGAAAAGCAAATTCAACTTCAATTTCATCTTGTATGCCTTCCATGTAAAACACAGGGTGCAAGACGTCTTTTTCCTCATTAAGATAAGAAACGAATGCTTCTATACCTGTTTCATAGAAGAATATGTCGTGTGCTTCTGTCCGCTCATCTTTTAATTCAATTTTTAATCCTTTTAACAGAAAGGCAGATTCTCTCAATCTCTCACATAAAGTTTCGTAATTGTATTTAACTACGGAGAAGATAGATTCATCCGGTAAAAAACGAACAGAAGTCCCGGTTTCTTTTGTTGTTCCAATTTGTGTTAACGATTGAACAACTTTTCCGCCATCTTCAAATCTCTGGTGGAATTTTTTGCCGTCGCGATGAATTTCCACATCCACATAGCTAGATAGCGCATTTACAACAGATGCACCTACACCATGAAGACCACCACTTGTTTTATAACCACCTTGTCCAAATTTACCACCAGCATGTAAAACAGTAAAAATAACTTCGGCAGTTGGTATTCCTGTTTTATGTGTACCAGTAGGCATCCCCCGACCAAAATCACGGACAGTAATACTTTGGTCCGCATGAATAGTCACGAGGATATGATTACCAAAACCGGCAAGGCTTTCATCTACTGCATTATCTACGATTTCATATACTAAATGATGCAAACCTCTTGCATCTGTTGAACCAATATACATACCCGGTCTTTTACGAACGGCTTCTAAGCCTTCTAAGACCTGAATATCATCATCACTATAACTATTTACTGCTCCAACTTTACTCAAATACTTTCCCTCCAAAACAAAACATCTGTTCTTTACTCTTCCTTTAGCCTACAAATGGAACCTCATTATGTCAATTTTTTTCAGTAGTTAATGCCAGAATTTAATTGTAAGGAAAGATGTATTAGATTGCAAACTCCTTTTTAAAGCATTCTAGATATTGTTACTGTATTCCTTCTTGACTTAAAGAAATGGAGAATAAAAAACTGGAGTTAGCACAACGGCTACTCCATTTGCTCCTCTTTTGACAAAGTGAAACTTCCATTGATTATAACCTAATAATACTAGTAAAACGGATTTTATGTAAGTTTAGATCTTTTATCTTCTCAATTGTATCACGACTAAATAAAATATTTGAAAAACCTTTCTCTCAAGAGCATTGAATACTTATAAATATACATGGTACACTTAAAAAAGATAAATATAATTTTAGATTCATAACAAAGGAGTATACTATGATCATAATTCTTTTACTCTTACTCGCTTATCTAATAGGTTCCCTTCCATCTGGACTATGGGTTGGAAAACTATTCTATAATATCGATATACGAGAGCATGGTAGTGGAAATTTAGGCGGTACAAACACATTTAGAACACTAGGAAAAAAAGCGGGCTTAGTTGTTACGATTTTGGATATTCTAAAAGGGACTGCAGCAACTCTGCTAGGTTCTTTGGCTATATTCGAAACGGTAAATGTTCATCCGTTAATCCTAGGTGTTATAGCAGTAGTAGGTCATATGTTCCCGATCTTTGCAGGATTTAAAGGTGGAAAAGCAGTAGCAACTTCTGGTGGGCTATTGCTAGGGTATAATTGGCCAATCTTTGTCATATTAGTAATAGGATTTTTTATCATTTTAAAAATGACAAAAATGGTATCTCTCACTTCCATGATTTTAGCCATAATTGCTGTAGTGTACAGTGTCATTTATTACTTTACGGTAGATAAGGACTGGCCACTTGTAGTAATTGTCCTATTGTTGGCAACATTCATATTTTATCGTCACCGTACAAATATTAAACGCATTAAAGCTGGTACCGAACCAAAAGTGTCTTGGATCTAATCTGATGAAAGTATGGTGGTACGTATGAAAATACTTATTTCTTCCGATGCAATGCATTGGTTTCACAAGGAAATGGAAGCAGTAAAAGGCGATAACATTCGCTTTTTTGCACGTTACGGAGGATCAAGTCCTATTCATGAAGGCTTTTCTTTAGGAGTTACGAAGGACACGCCATTCGAGCCTGCTGTAACCTATAAAAAAGAGGATATCTTATTTTTTATAGAAGAAACGGATGAATGGTATTTTGATGGGCATGATTTGCACGTAGAGCTAGATTCTACTAGGGATGAATTATCCTATGTATACAAAAAAGCGTAATCCACTTAGGATGCGCTTTTTTTATTTGGAGAATTATTTAGTATTTCACGGGTATATGTATAATCTGCATTCTATCGGAGATGATAAGGTTGATATTTAAAGACTACTTAGGGAGTTGATATAAATGACAGACCAAAATAAAAGCGCTAAGTCAGACAAAAAAGATCCTTCTACCTTTACTGCTTATGGGGACCCTATCAATGATACGCATCCTTCTCTAAATGATCAGCATACTAAAGCAACTTCTCCTATTGCAAAGAGTACTCAAAATATGAGCAGCGGAAGGATTAATCGGGACACCAAAAAAGATGATACTTCTGCATATGGTGATCCTATAATAGATAACTCCACTTCCCCCATGGATGAGGATAAGCTAGCCAATTCCACAATTGCTAAATCTACTCAAACTAAAAATGGATTTACTTATTTAGAGTAATCCAATTACCTATATTTTTCTCTTCTTTCCAGCAACAAATAGTCCTTTGACTTGGTAATAGAGATAGTGTTGTTAATAGCAAATTTTTCTAATTGGGTTGTTACATCATTGGGGGTAAACTGTACAATTCTTATATTAAATCCTTTATGCAGTTTAAGTGTTGCTCCTTTAGTCGCCCACCCATAGCGTTTAAAGACAACTTTATTTATATCGGTTGGAGACAAATTCCTTTGAAAAACTGTAAAACGAAAAATCATGGTCTGATAATTCAAGTTATCTTGGTTAATAATGAATTTAGTCTTTATAAAGAAGCTAATAACACCAAAAAGCAGGAGAAAAATGGACCAGAATATAGATACTCCAGATTCACCAATACTTAAGAAAAAAAAGAACATTCCATAGGGTAAAACCAGGAATATTGGGCTTTTTGCTGTTACTAACTTGTAAACCATTTATTACTCCTCCTAATATCCAGACTTTTCATTTAATTATAACTGAATTACAAATAAAAACAGCTAGAGATTTCAATAATCTCTAGCTGTTTTTACGAATTCCTATTAAATCTCTCTAACTGCTCCAACAATCCCTCTTTTACCATGATATCCATTTCGTGTTTACCAAATAAATCAAAGTGAGGATAAGCTTCTTTATAGTCGATCCATTCGGCCTTTAAGCTGTATTTCTTACCCCATTCAATTAGCTTGGGCACATCACTACAGCCGACTTTGGTGACCGTGTTACAACCAGGAAATCGTTCATCAATCCAATAATGCGTTAAGAAAGCTATATTCCCCTCCAGGACATCTCGTTTCCATTCATTTAACTCATGACGTTTAATACCAAATGCCATTAAGCATTCTCCTTGGCTATTTCTACATATTTTGCATCCCATGCCGCATGAACTCGTTTCAGAGATACGGGTCGGAAGTTGTCTTTCTTCACTATTACATGCTCAGATGTTGCGTTTGAAGCAACTGTACCGTCTTCATGTATAATCTCATAACCATAGGTTGTTCGTAGCTTACTATGTTTTTCAATCCAGGTTCTAATCACTACAGTCTCCCCGTACTTCACAGGAGTTTTATAATTTACGTTCACATTTGTTACCGGCGAAAGGTATCCATCCTGCTCTAGTCCAGCATAGGAGAATCCTAAGTCTTTGATTAGTTGGGTTCTCCCTATTTCTAACCAAATAACATAATTCGCATGATATACTACACCCATTTGATCGGTTTCAGCATATCGTACTTCAATTTCTTTTTCACTTAAAAACATTAAAGTCACCTCAGTGGTAATTATACTAAATAGCTGATAAAAATACTGTTACGCACTACTTTGTAGATAAAAATCATTACTTTCCTAATTTAATTTTAGCTAATATTTTAGCTAAATCATTAATTGGCAAGAGGTCATCTGCTGTATAAAACTTATTAAATTCGATTTCTGTAATTTCTGTACCAAGCACATATTCCCCTATGACTATCTCAAGCAAATCAAAAGTTACTTGGTAATAATCATCATTTTCTTCCTCAAACCCTTTAATATATAACTTTAAATAGAACGCTGTATATTCCTGATCATATGTATAGTTGAAAAAGACATCATCACGAGTGAGCATAATATCATTTACTGTTGTTCCATCTTCCCCATCATTTCGTTGCTCAAATGCGATGATTGTAAACTTTTCCATTGCGGGAGCAGCATCTACTAGCCGAATTACATCAGGAAAGTTTTTTCCAATAGACGAAGCTTTAATAGTAAATTCTCTTTTCCCGTTGATCAGTGCGACAGGGGTAGAAAAAGTTAGTTGATTGTTTACTTTATTTATTAATCTATATAAATCTCCGTATATTTTCTCTATGTCGTCCTCCCTTAAATTATAAAGTTTTTTCTCATGATCGATAAAGTACTGCCAAAACTTCTCAATTGGATCTTTCTTTTTAAACAAATTACCAAACATTCATAACCCCTCCTTCATTTCTTTAATTATAAACTAAATTTCTAACCTTGTTTAATGTGTAAAAGCACAATCGGTTGTAAGGCATTGCGTTAGATGTGAGATGAAGAATTCCCTATAAAAAGAAAAAGAGACTATATCCTAAGAAGGAATAGTCTCTTTTAAGGTAATTCTTATGCTTCTAACATTTTGTTACGTAATACCATTTGTAGGATACCACCATGACGGTAGTAGTCTACTTCTACTTCTGAATCGAAACGAGCAAGTACGTTGAATACTTTTTCAGTTCCGTCTTCAGCTTTAGCTGTAACTTGTAAAATATCACGAGGTTTAACACCTTCTGCAATATTAATACTGATTTCTTCTTTACCAGTTAAGCCTAATGACTCAACGTTTTCTCCTGGTAAGAAGTTAAGTGGTAATACACCCATCATAACTAAGTTAGAACGGTGAATACGCTCAAAGCTTTCTGTAATAACAGCTTTAATACCTAATAGGTTTGTTCCTTTAGCAGCCCAGTCACGAGAAGATCCCATACCGTAATCTTTTCCACCAAGAACTACTAAACCAGTATTCGTTTCTTGATACTTCATAGCTGCATCATAGATAGGCATAATTTCGCCTGTTGGCCAGTAAGTTGTATATCCACCTTCTGTACCTGGAGCTACTTGGTTACGAATACGTATGTTTGCAAATGTACCACGCATCATTACTTCATGGTTACCACGACGTGAGCCGTATGAGTTAAAGTCGCGTATTTCAACACCATTTTCACGCAAGTATTTACCTGCTGGAGTATCTTTACCAATTGCACCAGCTGGTGAAATATGGTCTGTTGTAATCGAATCCCCAAATTTAGCTACTACGCGCATTTTATCTAGTGATTGGATAGCACCAGGCTCTTTAGATAATCCTTGGAAGAATGGTGGGTTTTGAATGTATGTTGACTTGTCATTAAATGAATATAAAGATTCAGTTGACGTTTCAATAGCATTCCAAGCTTCGTTCTCATCAAATACACGTGCATATTCTTTTTGGAATAATTCACGAGTAACAACTGTTGAAAGTACTTCATTTACTTCTTCTGTTGACGGCCAGATATCAGCAAAGAATACTTCGTTGCCATCTTTGTCCGTACCGAATGAATCTTTTTCTAGATCGATATCTACAGTTCCAGCAAGTGCATAAGCAACTACTAATGGTGGTGAAGCTAAATAGTTTGCTTTCACAAGTGGATGTACACGACCTTCAAAGTTACGGTTACCAGAAAGAACAGATGTTACGAAAAGATCTTCGTCAATAATTGCTTTTTCAATTTCAGGTAATAATGGTCCTGAGTTACCGATACAAGTTGTACAACCGTATCCAACTGTATTGAATCCGATTTTGTCAAGGAACACGTTTAGACCAGAATCCTCTAAATAACCAGTTACTACTTTAGATCCTGGAGCTAGAGAAGTTTTAACGTAAGCTGGAACTGTAAGTCCTTTTTCTACTGCTTTTTTAGCAACTAAACCAGCAGCTAACATTACATATGGGTTAGATGTATTTGTACAAGAAGTGATTGCAGCAATTGCTACAGCCCCTGTTGGAATTTCTACATCACCTTCTGCAAATTTAGCAGTAGCTGTTTTGTCAAATTCTTTTTCAGATAGACCGAAACCTTGTGTGCCTTGTGGAGCAACAACTGATTCACGGTAACGAACTTTCATATCTGTAAGTGGAATTAAATCTTGTGGACGTTTTGGTCCAGAAAGGTTTGCTACGATATCTCCAAGATCGATCTCTACAACGTCTGTATAAACAGGTTCTAGAGTTGGATCAAAGAACATATCATTTGCTTTTAAGTAAGCTTCTACTACAGCAATATGCTCTTCATCACGTCCCGTTAGACGTAAATAGTTGATAGATTCTTCATCAATTGCAAAGTAACCACATGTAGCACCATATTCAGGAGCCATGTTCGCAATTGTTGCACGGTCAGCTAAAGGTAATTTAGATACACCTGGTCCGAAGAACTCAACAAATTTACCTACAACACCTTTTTGACGTAATACTTGCGTCACTTTAAGTGCTAAGTCAGTTGCAGTAGTTCCGTTTGGAAGGTCTCCAACTAATTTAACGCCGATTACTTCGGGAATTGGGAAGTATGAAGGTTGACCAAGCATTCCTGCTTCCGCTTCAATACCACCTACACCCCATCCAAGTACGCCAAGACCATTGATCATTGTTGTATGGGAGTCAGTACCTACTACTGAATCTGGGAAGGTTTCCAAAGTGCCGTCAGTACCTTCGTTAACATGTACGATTGGTGCTAAGTACTCTAAGTTAACTTGGTGAACGATACCAGTTGCTGGAGGTACAGCACGGAAATTATCATATGAAGTTTGAGCCCATTTCAAGAAGTTGTAACGCTCTGCATTACGCTCAAATTCAAGATCCATATTAGCTTGTAAAGCTGATGCAGTACCGTATTTATCTACTTGTACCGAGTGATCAATTACAAGATCTACTGGAATAGCAGGGTTGATTTTGTCTGGATTTCCACCCATTTCATTCATCGCTGAACGAAGTGATGCTAAATCTACAACTACTGGTACTCCTGTGAAATCTTGAAGTACAACGCGTGAAGGTTTAAAAGGTACTTCTGCTTCTGTATTAGCATCTTTACCCCATTTTGCTAATTGGTTTACATGATCTTCTTTAATAACATAGCCATCATATTGACGTAAAACAGATTCTAATAATACTTTGATTGAATAAGGAAGGCGTGAAACTTTTGCGATGCCAGCTTCTTCTAGTGCTGCTAAACGATAGTAGTTATACTCTTTACCATTTAGAGAAAACGAAGTACGGCTATTGTGTAAATTACTTTTTGCCATTTGTATTCCTCCTAAGATCTATTGAAAAGTGTTTGTTAAGTGACTTTTCTCCACTACTAATCATACAAGAATATACTTGATAAGTAAATTAGATTAAAATTATTATAAGTCATAACTATTATTAATGACCTTTTATTTTTTCAATAGTCTTTTCTAATTGCTTTGCATGTCTTTTTTCATGTAAACCCGTAAATTCAAACCACTGTATGAGTGGAACTTGTCCAAAAATAGGGTGTTTTAATGATTTTTCTTCTAATACAGTAGAATTGTTCGATTTATAGAGAGCTAGTAGTTCCATTCTCACTTGATGTAGCTGCGATTTCATTTCTTCTGTCCTTTTATAGTCACTAGACGGAACTGTATAGGATGGAGCCTTCACTTTAACTATTCTTAATGTAGATAGCTTTATTGGTTTTTTCTTTGCTTTAGGGCTTGTCGGGTTTGCAAGCTCTTGTTGTATGCCTGTAATGATGGTTTTTTCCATTTTCACTAAATGATCGACGATTTCTTTAGGAGACCATGAGTCTTTATCCGGTTTTTCGTTAAATTGCTCGTTTGTTAGTGAATCGATTTGTTTGAATAAGTTCTTTCTAATTTCATTAATTTTTTCTATAAACATATAATTCCTCCACTCCCTGCGTTGTACTTTCTTTATACCCATTATAAGTGACAAACAAGCAACAATCGTCCGTTATTTTCTTTTTCCTTAAAATATGCGACAATACACTATTGAAAGGAAGTTTAAATAATGATTGAAATGAAAACCAAGAAAATAATGAATCCAATGAATGATCCATGGGAAGCATATCGAGACATGGAGCAGTTTGGAAAGCTAACTTTAAGTAATATTGAATTTACTACAACTACTTTATGTAATATGCGCTGTGCCCATTGCGCAGTAGGATATACATTACAAACGAAAGATCCCGAAGCAATTCCAATAGAACTAATCCTCCAACGTTTAGAAGAAATCCCCCACTTAAAAACGATAAGCATCACTGGTGGAGAACCTATGCTGTCTAAAAAGTCCATTAATAATTATGTCCTTCCTCTATTAAAGTATGCTCATAGTAGAGGCGTTCGAACGCAGATGAATTCAAATCTTACGCTGGAGCCTGAACGTTACTTAATGATTGCGCCTTTCTTAGATGTATTACATATTTCTCATAACTGGGGAACCGTAGATGAATTTGTCGAAACGGGATTTGCCATGATGGAGAGAAAACCTTCCTATGAACAGCGAGCTAAACTTTTTCAACGAATGATTGAAAATAGTCGTATGCTTTCAGAAGCGGGAGTGATGGTTTCAGCAGAAACGATGTTGAACAAAAAAACTCTTCCCTATCTAGAGCATATACATAAACAAGTAGTAGAAGAGATGAAATGTGCACGGCACGAAATACATCCTATGTACCCATCCGACTTCGCCAGTGCGTTAACTACCTTAACTCTAGGAGAAATGCATGAAGCAATTGAACAGATTTTAGATTTCCGTGATGACAATGTGTGGATGTTATTTGGAACCTTACCATTTTATCCATGTAGCCAAAATGATAAAAGTATTCAGCTTTTAGAGAGACTGCGTCATTCAAAAAATGTTTCCACTAGAAATGATCCTGATGGTCGTTCCCGGTTGAATGTAAGCATATTTACTGGCGAGGTGATTGTCACTGATTTTGGAGACGCACCAGCTTTAGGGAATATTCAAACGGATACGCTTCCTGATATTTTTGAGAAATGGCTTGCTTCGCCTCTTTCTAAATCACTTAATTGCCATTGTCCAGCTGTAAAATGCTTAGGGCCAAATATTTTAGTGAAGAATATGTATTATAAAGATGAACAGTTTATGAGTGGATCTGTTAAATAAGAAAATGCCTTGCATGTTTTTTAACATGCAAGGCATTTTTTGATAAATTTAGTTCAAACTACTATAGAGTACATTGTAAAGGGCAGCTGCAAACTACCCTTTACATAAGTTTAATGGATGAAGAAAAAGTCAATTGTTAAGTTTAAAATTATGATTGTATGGAGAATTGCAATGACTACCCCTTGCTTGTTTAATCTTTTGTTTAATCGAATATCCATGATCTCCACTCCTTTTTTAAATTATAATGCAAAACCCTGTAGAACGCAAAACATTTAGAAAATTTAAATTAATTTTTTAAAGGACTTAATTTGTAAAAATGTTGAATTTGTAGAAGCGTTACTTGCATCTGGATATCTTGATATCACTGACTTTTAAGGCACTTCTAACATCCATATGCAGTATTATAAATAAAAATAATAAACTTAGGTTTATTAGTTGTGTAGGATGGATATATAAAGAGTGTGAAGCAATAATACATTCATAAGGAGATGGAAAAGATGGGATTCATTTTATACTTAATAATCGGTGGTATCATCGGTTGGTTAGCAGGACTTATTTTAGGTAAAGATATACCAGGAGGAATTATTGGTAACATCATCGCAGGTATCATTGGTGCATGGATCGGTGGATTAATATTCCCTGACATGGGTCCAGTTATCTGGGATATGGCAATTATTCCAGCATTAATCGGTGCAATTATTTTAGTACTGATCTTAAGCTTTATTTTAAAAGCTATGCGTAAAGCGTAATAATCCAAAAAAGGAAGTACTCAATTGAGTGCTTCCTTTTTTACTGCGAAGAATATGCTGCTGCTTGGAGATTTTTTACCTGACTCTCGTACAAATGATAAAAGTGAAGAACGTCTTCCACATATTTCTCACTGTGATTATAGTTGAAAACGGCTTTTTCTATTTCCCCATCCGCCGCCCCACTTGCTGCGAGATAATTGGCAGCACTAAATATAGCGTCCTCTAGATCATATGGATCTGCTTTCCCATCGTTATTAGCATCTACCCCGTACCCACCGTATTGTTCGATAATCGCTGGACTGATTTTATCTTTTTCCGGGATATCCCCCTTGCCTAGTCCCCCACAGCTTGGGTGTGACCAACCAACAAACGTACATGGCATAAATTGCAAATGCCCTTCAGCGCCGGCTGGAGAGAGTAACGGATCCATTGTAGAAAATCTAGTTTCAATCCGATGATGAGCGGCTAATAAAGTCCATGGCACCCCATAATTGTCTTCTGCTTTTTTATACAACTCAATATATTCGGTAGGCACATCCAATTTTGCAGTGCCACTATTAATAATTTCTGCCCATTCTTGGACTACAGGTATTTTCACCAATTGTTGCCAACCAATAATTGCTAGTATATAGATAGTTATCGTAATTGGAAGAAGTAATACGATCATCCAAACCTTTGTTTTATAAGATATTCCCTTTTGTTTCTTCATCTATTTATTCACCTATTCTACTTATATTGCTGTAAAAGACTACTACTAACCATTTTAGAGAGCATATTCATCCAGTATTCCCAACTAACTGATTATTACATAGATTATAACAATAGCACAATATCCCTACAAACAATAGTAAAAATGCGAAGTTTGTCGATATATACAAATAAGCGATTCTTTTGTAGTATGACAATACGGAGGTGAAAAATATGTGGAAAGACTTCAAAGAGTTTGCTTTTAAAGGAAATGTGCTAGATTTAGCTATAGCCGTTGTGATAGGAGCAGCATTTGGGAAAATTGTATCATCATTAGTTGAAAATATTATTACTCCTTTAGTTGGCCTACTTTTAAATGGTGTTAAATTTACCTCCTTGTCATTTAAGTATAAGGACACAGAAATTTTATACGGGAATTTTATACAAAGTGTTTTTGACTTCCTAGTAATAGCATTCTCTATTTTCATGTTTGTTCGATTAATATCTAAATTTAAACGTAAAGAAGATGCTGTAGCTATTACAGAAGAGGCTCCTCCCGTTGACTCGAAAGAGGTATTGTTGGAAGAGATTAGAGATTTGTTAAAAAAGCAAAATAATGCCTAAATAAAAATCAGCCTCTCCATTTGGAAAGGCTGATTTTTACTTACCATCTTCAATTAATGTTTCCACATCAATGACAATTTCTTCTTTTGGCACTTCTGTATTGCCACTATAATTTTTTACGACTATCCCGTTTTGGTCGACTAAATAGAAAGAAGTTCCATGAATAACTTGGTTTGTATTCGGATCATCTCGAACTAAGGTCTTAAAAGAATCTGCTGCAAAGCCACTAATATGCTCTTGCGTATAGCCAGTTAAAAGTTCCCATTTACTTTCATCTATTACATCATAATTTGCGATATATTCTTGGAGCTTTTGGGGTGTATCTACTTCTGGGTCCACACTAAATGCTACAATTTTGTAATCCTCAATACCCTTTTCACTCAACATCGCTTGAATATCGCTCATATTATATGTCATTGGTGGGCATACAGTTTCACAATCTGTGAAAATAAATGTGGATAACCAGACTGTGCCTTTTAAATCCTCTAAAGAAACAGTTTCCCCACGCTGATTATCATAATCGAACTCGGAAACTTCCCAGTTAGTCTGTGCTTCAAAATTGCCGCTGCTACCGCAGCCAACAAGAACAATTGCCGAAATACATAATAATATAAATAACTTCTTCATTCCTGAGACCTCGCTTTTCTCTTCATACCCTCATCTTAACGAAACAATTTTATACCTTCAACTACATTGTCTTATTTATTCCAACATTTCTGTGAATAAATGCATTAATTTAACGATAACAGGACGTTTTTAATCTCCTCTAGCTTTGTTTCCACTCTATGCATCAAATAAAATGATACAAAGATGGGAAAGCCAACATCTTGAATTACACTTAGCCACTGCTCCATATTATTCACACCCATCCATTTTATTCTTTTAAAAAGACTCTCCATTTCTGGAGAGTCTTCAAAAGTTAAATAATTTCGGTTACTGTTCGGTCCACTATCTTGGCACTTTTAATAACCTCCAAAGGAGAACCATCCGATTGAAAAGCATTACTTGAAATAATTGTTTCCATACCTGTTTGCATTTCTGCTTCTGTTAGATTACTTCTCGGTTCATCTATTGTTAATGTAACATTTTTTCCACGCGCTGTTTCGAACTGTAGTTGTAGTGTTTTACTCATTTTCTCCAGTCTCCTCTCTCATTATTAGATTACCTGCATAGTTTCTACTTTCTCAGCTCCGATGTATGGTCTTTCGGAAAAGGAACTAAGTGTTAATGCAACAGTATCAAGTTGATCTGCTGTTACATTTGCTCGAACATTACGATAGGTTTTTGACTTTAAAATCATCTTACCTTCTTCAGTTATTCCTCCTTCAAAAATGAGTCTTAAAACTGCATGTTTATACTCTAGGTTTGCCATGTCTATCCCCTCCTTTCAATTAGTAGATAGAACTTTTTTAACAGAAAGGATACATGGAGGATGAAATATTTTACGGAACAACTTATACTGAGTATTAGAGAATGAGGTGAATAGTTTGCTAGAAGGTTGGTTTTTATGGTTTATTCTTTTTTGGGTTGTCCTATTAGTGGTACTTATGGGAATTGGCGGCTTCTTTATGTTCCGCAAGTTTGGTAAGTCACTGCCTAAGCAAGACGGGAAATCAGATTTGGATTGGGAAGAATATTATGTAGATCAAACAATCCATCTTTGGAATGATGAGCAAAAGCATCTGCTCAACGAATTAGTTACACCAGTTCCAGATCTATTCAGACCTGTTGCGAAACAAAAAATAGCAGGGAAAATAGGACAGTTGGCTTTAGAAGAAAAAGCTAAATCCATTACGCAAGAGTTATTAATACGCGGATATATCATTGCAACTCCAAAGAGAGATCATAAATTTCTACGTAAAAAGCTTGCCGAGATGGATATTGATGTAACTCCTTATAACAAGTACTTTGAATTGTCTGCAGACAAGCCTACACAATCAATTAAGAGATAACAAACCTGTAAGTGTTCTTATTGTATAGACATTACTCATATCATTAAATTAGTAGAGAAGAATACGCTCCCAATTAAGGTAGATAACCTAGTAAAGTTAGAGCACAAGAAAAGAAACTATTTTGAACAGTATTGTTCAAGATAGTTTCTTTTTATTAACAATAGGTTTAGGACCATTTCTTTGAGCGCTATTTCCCCACCTTCTCCAGGAGATTCAGTACGTGTTGTAGATTCAAGGAATTTTCCTGTGTCTGAATTGATTTCAGCAGCACTTGTAGAAATTTTGCCAGGAGCTATAAGGGAAATGCATTGGCACCCAAACTCTGACACAGTGGATGGATGGCATTAACTCCTAAAAACATCATGGAAAGTAATTTAAACATAGGGGAAGAGGTTATGAACTCTCTTCGAAAACAAAAGTGGGAAGTAGTAAGGTTTTCAGGCTATGAGTATAAAGATGATTAAGTAGTAGTAGTTCTTAACATCGAATCCTTCTTTGATATAGAGGGGACTCTAGCTTTATATTCTATATACTCAAAAAAGCGAGCATTCCTAAATTACAGGGTGCTCACTTTTTCGGTTTGATTTTGTATTTTTTTAAATTGCAGGTACATGGCAAGTCTCCATGGAACAATCATACCAAAAGCTAATATCCAAAACATACCACTAAGAGCGCCAATTTCAATAGTTGAGCTTAATAATACTTTACTAATAATGCGTACGATCAACAAACCAAACAAAATGAATATAAATGCTTTGGATTGTTTTAAATATATTTCTCCGTCTCTTCTTTCAAATTTCGATGTCCAAATTAGAAAAATGGAGAAAAGTAATCCTGCCGCAATTGCTTCCAAAAACTCCATTAAGTTAACACGGAAATAAGGAAACACGAACATCAATGCACCAGTGGACATGAACATTGGCGGTAATAATATCTTTTTCACGCTTGCTGGTTGTTTAGCAGATTTTGCACGAACCGTTGTAACAAGAATTCCCATTCCGATGGCTACTACGGTGGAAACTATAAGCATTATATTTGGAGATATTTTATCTAACATTTGTAATTCCCCATATCTTTTAGTTGTTTAAAGTGATTCATCCATCAGGGGTACGTCGCTTTACAAGGACGGATGTGTAGACCATAAGGGTTTGCACAGGCAGTTCTCCCCTGACTCTCGATATGTGTTCTCTGTTTGTCGGGGTATTACAGCCTGTTAAACCGGCATGATGTTACTATATATCCGAAGTAACATTATGTAACACATTCACAATTCGATCTGGATCGAAAGGTTTCGTAATGAAGTCTTTTGCTCCAAGTTCCAAAGCATCAACGATTAGTTTTTGTTGCCCTAACGCGGTTACCATTACTATTTTGGCTGCAGGAAATTCCGCAATAATTTCTTTTACAGCTTCTATACCATTCATACCAGGCATTGTGACATCCATCGTTACGACATCTGGCAGAAGCTGCTTATACAGATTTACAGCTTCCTCTCCATTAGCTGCTTCGCCAACAACCTCAAACTGATGATTTTCTAGCATTCTCTTAATCGTTGTGCGCATAAATACCGCATCATCTACTACTAATACTGTTGGCATTGCATAATTCCTCCTGTTAAAATCCAGTGAAGTCTCCGAAAATTGGACTTAATATACGAATAATATACGTTAATCCATCAAAAAACAAAATCAATCCAAGGGCAATCATAATATAACCGCCAACTTTAACGATTAAATTACTATTTTTACGTATCCAGTTAAGTCGCGTTACAAAGAATGACAATACGAAAAATGGAATTGCGAACCCAAATACATAAGCAAGCATATACCACATACCAGCATCAGGATTGGATCCTGCCATTACGATAACGGCAGCTAATATGGGTCCAGTACATGGTGTCCATCCTGCAGCAAATGCCATTCCGATTAAAATAGTACCTATATAACCAGCCGGACGATTTTTAAATTGAACTTTTTTTTCTTTCATTAAAAACTCTGGCTTAAATACGCCTACAATGATTAATCCGAAGATAACAATGAATATTGCTCCAATTTGACGAAGTAAATCATCATATTGGATGAAAAATGTACCTACCAGAGATGTTGCGAACCCTATCGCAACAAAGATGATAGAAAAACCTAGTAAGAAGAATAACGTATGAAGCATTCCTCTTTTTTGCATTAATTTTTTATCTGTTTTTATTTCTTCTAATGACATTCCTGTAATGTATGATAAAAATGCAGGATACAATGGAAGCGTACAAGGAGAAATGAAGCTTAAAAACCCTGCACCAAATGCCAATAAAAGGTTTACGTCTGTACTCACGGCAGTCAACCTTTCCGATTTACTGTACCTATCGTATCAAATTTCCTCCTATTTGACCTCATAATTGCTTGTGACAGCTTTTTGACTCTTTTAAACAGAGAAGCTACAGTTCCTTCATAGTGATGAAAATCCATATATAAAATATGCTTTTAAAGATTAGATTATAAGACTTTTTAAGTTTAGCAAATATTCCACCTTTTCGGAAGGCAGGAAAAGTAAAAAATTCATAATAAGGAAAAATGAGAAAAAAACTCGGTCATTAAAAGCCACCTCATTTCAATTTTTAATGAGGTGGCTAATTTTTATATTTAAATGATGTATTCTATAGAGTTATTGTAATTGAATAATATGGTCATTAACAAATGCTTTTATGAAAAATAATTCATTATTATTAGGGTCCCTTTTATTTTCTGCCTTAAAACACTCTAAAGCATCTTCTAGTGAGGACGATTTTACAACTTGACTTGATCTTGTTAACTCTCTCCAATATATATCCATTTCAGTAGAATCACAGATTGATTCATGACCAAGTAGAAACATTTCAGCATTATATTTTTGAATATCTTTAATCATTGGTAATAACAATGATTGCTTGAAATGAAATAAAGAATTTGTCGTTGTACCATATGCACAATCACCTAAAAAAACAACTTTTTCATCAGGGATGTAAATGACCGTAGAGTCCTCCGAATGAGTATTTTTAATTTTTTCAAGTATGCAAACTTTATTACCCAAATCAATAGTTAATGTTTTTTCAAAGATTACATCTGGAGATTTTAGCTTAAAACTATCCCTGTTTGGCATGTCAGTTTGTACAATATTCATACACATAGCACTCATTTGATTAGTATTCACATAGCTCTTGAGAGAACGATCGTCATAGGAAAAACTTTGCCATTCTTTTATGATTTCGTTTGTTTGACTATTAACAATAACAGTTGCATCAAATTCATTCATTCCTAAAAAGTGATCCCAATGGGCATGGGTAATAACAACATATTTAACTGGTGGTACATTTAGCTTCTCGATTTCTAGTAAAAAATCTTTAGCATGCTGAGGTGAATTACCTGAATCGATGATTAAACTATAACTATCACCACATACCAATCCTAATGTTGGTCTTTCGTTATTATCTTGATTAGATAAATAATAAATAGTATTACTTAATTTATTTAACATGTTATGTCTCCTCTATTCTAGATATTAATTCCATGAAAGAGAAAATCTACACGTTTATACTAAGGTTAATAAAACATTTTAAGATTTTCTCATTTTATTTTTTTACCATTGGACCTGTACCTCCTTTTACACTACGGAAAATTATAACACAATAAAAACTGTTCTTTATGAAAATTCTGAAATTATGAGTGTGAATTGTTTTTTAGTTCTATGTTCGACGGTAATTTACAATAAAATTGACAATGTATTACCTGGAAAGATTGTGGAATCAAAAGTGCAAACACTTTTATTTTAATGAGTGGTCAACTAACCGTATCGAGCTTCTTTCAATTCTCTTAGCAATAATCCAAGCAATCAAAGCCCCACTTAGACTAGAGGCAAAAAATGCTGGAACAAAAAACCATGCGCCGAATTCTGTTCCCATAAAAACTTTTGCGTAGGGAACTGCAACTAAAGATGCTAAAAATCCTGTGCCAACAATTTCACCAACTACCGCCATTCCTACTCTACCTGTGATTTTATACAGAACACCTGCAAGCAGAGCTCCAATGAATCCACCAGGAATAGCTAGAAGTGAACCTGTACCTGTGAAAATCCGTATGACTGCAGTCATCAGTGCAACACCAACGGCTCCTATAGGTCCCAAAAAAACCGCAGACAACACATTTATTGCGTGTTGAATAGGATACGCTTTTGCTATGCCAGCAGGAAACCAAATAAATGCAGACCCTAATACTCCTATGGACACAAACATCGCCATTAGTACCAACTTTTGTGATTTCATCGTGTCCGACTCTCTATTTTAAGCGGAGGTGAAAGTTTTGATATCACTTCTCTTCGATCACTCGTTTTACAAATACACGAAATAACCGCTACGCCTGTCGCACCTGCTTCCCAGACAACATGAACATTTGACGGTTCAATTCCGCCTATACCTATAACTGGAATGTTCGGAAAGCACTCATGGAGTTCCCGAATAAGGGAAGTGGAAGCACCCACCTCATGTTCAGCATCTGGCTTTGTAAGAGTAGGGAACACCGAGCCTACTCCTAAATAATCTGCACCTGAGCGAATAGCATCTTTCGCTTCGTGCATGGTATGTACTGAGCGACCAAGAACCATCCCTTTGCTTGTGATGACTTCTTTCACCCCTTCCTTCCAATCTCCTTGCCCGAGGTGGATTCCGTCAGCTTGGACGGATAGTGCAAGTTCAACATCATCATTCACAATAAATGGTACACCATAGATTTTACATAGTCTTTTACACGCTTGAGCAAATGCAACTAATTCGCTACCAACTAGTGCACCTTTCCCTTTTTCGCGTAATTGGAAGTGCGTGATTCCTGCCTGTAATGCGTCCTCTAGAACCGTCAACGGTTCCTCATCCTTCACATTAGCTGTCCCCATTATAAAATAAATCGATGGTTTCTTGAACACTAATAATCCTCTCCTTTATGCCTTTTTTTCTATAGGCTCCGTGGTTAGTAGGACCATGCCCTTGTCCGAGTGAGATAACGTTTTCGATTGCAGATTGAATGTATCTTTTGGAGGTCAGCAATGCTTCATCAATATTATTTCTCTTACCCAATTCAGCTGTGAGGACTGCACTGAAGGTACAGCCTGTTCCGTGGGTATTTTTTGTATCGATTCGCTTTGAACTGAAACGGATACATACGCCTTTTTCGTCAACATATACGTCTTCTGCATATTCGTCTTTTTTATGACCACCCTTGATAAGCACCGATTTGACACCCATCGATAAAATTCTTTCTGCAGCCTTTAAAATATCAATATCTTTTTCAATTTTTAATCCTGTTAGATGCTCAGCTTCTGGTATGTTTGGTGTGACGATACGTGCTAAAGGGAAGAGTTTCGTTTTCAAGGTATCAATCGCTTCCTCCTCTAACAAGATATGTCCACTTGTTGAAACCATCACGGGATCGACGACGATATTTTTCCACCTGTACTCTGATATTGCATTCGCGACAAGAGCGATTGTATCTGTGTTAAAGAGCATCCCAGTTTTAACTGCTGAAATAAAGAAATCCTCTCCAACAGATTGGAGCTGTTGTTGGACAGCTTTTGCTTCTACGGGATAGACACCTTGCACCCCGCAAGTGTTTTGAGCAGTGATTGCTGTAATAACACTCGTTCCAAATACATCTCGTTCTTGAAAAGATTTTATATCTGCTTGTATCCCGGCTCCTCCACCTGAGTCAGAACCTGCAATCGTTAAAACACATGGCATTGAATCAGACATCGTATCTCCATCCTCTTGCACTTAATCGATCAAGAAAAGCTTGTTGAAATGCCCCGGAAAATTCTGTTTTCTCTGCAGCCTCTTCTCCTGATGCTCCATATTCGTACAAAGCACTACTCAAAAGTTCTACATGGTTTTTAGATGTCAAGGCAAGGTGAGCTCCTAAAATACTACTCAGTAAGCAGCCTGTTCCAGTTACTGTTGTCATTCGAACGTGCCCTGCTCTTACTGTCTTCAAACAACTTCCATCCGTCACAATGTCTTCTTCTCCTGTCACAACGACTATGCACTCTTTTTGTCTAGCTAAAGCCATAGCCTCTTCTTTTCGATCAAGTTGTCCGTTCCCTGAATCTACTCCCTTGGAAGCCCATTCTTTTTTCATAAGTGACGCCAGTTCACCAGTATTACATCTTATTAAATTTATTTTTACTTCATCTAGAAGTCTATCCACCGCTTGAAGACGATATCGAGTAGCTCCCACTCCGACGGGGTCAAGCACTACAGGGATTCCTATTTGATTTGCAACTCTTCCAGCCACTAGCATACTGCTGTACGTTCGTTCATTTAAAGTGCCAATATTCAACGAGAGAACATTGGAGAGTGTGACTAGTTCTTCCACTTCTCTTTCTTCATCTCCCATAATCGGTGATGCTCCAATAGCAAGCAATCCATTGGCTTGAAAATTCGCCACGACTTTGTTTGTCATACAATGTACGATTGGTGATTTTTCACGTATAGATACATTCATCAACAACTTCCCCTTCCACATCTCAAGATTGTCTTTCTCAATCTTGATGCCGTAAATAGTGATTCCTGGGGGATCATGGACCAGCTTAACTAATTCCTATTGGTAACCCCAAATGCTCACGGAGGGTATGCCCCTCATATTGCTTTCTGAAAATATCCCTTTTTTGCATTTCAGGAACAATGAGTTCTACAAAGTCCTCTAAACTACCAGGCAATGTAGGAGGCATAAGATTAAATCCGTCCGCTACACCCGCCTCAATCCAAACCTCCATCTGATCCACAATTTTCTCAGGAGTACCAATCAGCGTGAAATGTCCGCCACCTGCATTAAGGTATCCTAAGAGTTCTTTTACTGTAGGTTGAGTATCTTTAATAATTTCTAATATTGTTTCGTATCGTCCAACCGGACCCATAAATTCTTCTGCCGGAGGTAATGGAGGTACTTTTAGTCCAATGTCCCATTTAGAACAATCTTGCTGGAGAAAGAAGCTCAACTGTTTTAAAGCCGTTTCTACAGGTAATTTCTCATCTAACGCTGATTTTTTGGCAAGAGCTTCTTCATGAGTACGCCCTACATAAGTGACTAAGCCTGGGAATACTTTAATATGTCGATTACAGTCTTCGTATTGCTTAACCTGTTCATCCAACTTCTTGCGGTACTTTTTCGCTTGGTTTAAGTTCCATGACACTGAATAGACGGCATCTGCATATTTCGCAGCTAATGCAATCCCTTGTTTAGATGCCCCTGCTTGCATGGCTACTGGTTTGCCTTGAGGGCTTTTTGGCGTCGTGGATGGGCCCTTCACTTTAAAATAGGTCCCATTGTGGTCAACAGGTTGTATATTAACAGGATTGATTAACTGTTTTTCTAATCGATTATATAGAATCTCCTTGCTGTCCCATGATAGAAATAGTTTATTCATTAACGCAGCAAATTCTTCGGCCTTTTCATACCGTTTATCATGAGAAGGCAGTTCCGGCATACTATGATTTAATGCTTCCTCGTCCCTCGTTGAGGTAACGAGATTCCACCCGACTCGTCCGTTTGTAATGTGATCTAGGCTTAACAGTTGTCGCGAAGCAGTGTAAGGATTCGAAAAGGTACTTGAGATTGTTGAAACTAATCCCACATAATTTGTCACTTGAGAAATAGCAGTTAAATTGACCACTGGATCTAACCAAAATGCTGGCATTTCATTTGGGTCGTTGGCAGGGAATGATTGATTGTCGGCAAAGAACACCGCATCAAAGCAACCCGTTTCAGCTAACTGTGCTAAGGATTGGTAATAAGAAATGTTCCCGATGCATTCAATGCTTGAATCAGGCATTAACCAAGCAGCCTGATGATGTCCACATCCATACAGCAATACGCCTAAGTGGATTTGTTTTCTTTGATTTCCTTTCATTAGCTACTCCTCTACCTATGTCATGAGTGACTGCTTAAATCGTCCATTTTTGTAAGACTATCTATTGTAAATTAAGTTACTAGTTCATTGTCAAACCGCCATCTACTGTTAAATTCTGACCTGTAATACCATCAGCATTTTCTGAAGATAAATAAGCGACCATATTGGCTACATCTTCAGGGCTAGTTACTTTCTTCAAAGGCGTTGATTGAGCAATTAAATCGAATACTTCAGGAGTTGTAACAGAACTGGCATCAGTCGTTTTTAATAATCCACCTGAAACTACATTTGCTCTTATGCCGAATTGTCCCAGTTCAGCGGCGATATTTCGCGTAAAACCAATTAGTCCAGCCTTTGCTGTTGTATATTCATGATAAGGAACAACAGGGTTTTGATACAAATTGGTACCAATGCTTATAATACTTCCATTTCGTCGTTCAATAAATTGAGGTATAACGCTTTGGACTACATTAAATGCGGCTTTTAAAGTGCCGTCTAGTTGTTTTTGATAATCCTCCCAAGTAAGTTCTGTAAAGGATTTCTGTTTGTTTGGATCAAATTTGAAACCTACCAACGCATTGTTGACTACAACATCTATTTGACCAAAATATTCGGTTGCTTTCTTTACCAAGGCATCGACTTCTGCCCGATTTGTGACATCTGCACAAATTGCAATTGCATTCTCTTTACCTAGTATAGAAACAAGCTCTTCAGCGGCATCTTTACTTTTATAGTAGTTAATAACCACTTTAAATCCTTGTTGTGCCAATTCTTTTACAATAGCTGATCCCAAACCTCTACTACTACCCGTTACCAATACTGTTCTGTTCATCATAACCACTCCCATACTGTTAGTTTTGCTAAAACTTAAATGATAAAGTGATAGATATAATAAAAAAACGCAACCTTCCTTTAGGAAAGTTGCGCAAATACAAATAATTGCATAGTAAAAATTAGGCATCATCAGCCTGCTATTATGTATTAGAATCTACACTTTCCTCCGCTAGTATTAACTAGTTCAGGTTCAAAGGGTTTGAGTAAATACTCATCTCAGTTAAATAACACCCCTAGTGATTATATTTAAGTTACTCTCAATGTATAGTTTTTAGAATTTTATGTCAAGTCTTGTTTGTTAGGTGTTAAGGCATCGCTAAAATAATCAAGCCATTTTTCTCACAATAACTGGGCTTGAATCTGTATACCATATATAAAATTACTTATGAAGCTTTCTCTATTTTATGTATTTAAGTACCTTTGGAACATGATTTGAATATAATAATAATGAGGTGAAACTATGTGTTTTTCAACTAATATAATCGAACAACAAGCTTTTTTGATCAGCGATAAGATAATTAATAACTCTCTATATAAACCAGTAAGTTAGGATTTTATTGATGAGAAAAATGTTGGGATATCAGATTTTACAATGAAAAGTTTCAGAGAAGAGATACCACTAATTTCAAGGTGCTTATCTTAGCGAGTGTTCATGGAATATGGGAAACCGCAGACAAGTTAAGGCTGAGAGACTTTGCATTCTAGGTACCCAAAATTGGAAAGTAGTCTGCCTCTTCAAGAATCTTCTCCCAAATATTCCAATACAACCTAATTATCTTAAAATTATTGTTTGTTAATGTGATGAATATTTATCAATTAAATTAATGAAACTTTTAGAAATAATGGAACGTAAAGGAAGTAAATGGATGTAGTAAGGGGAGATGAAGTTAATGAATATTGCTAATAAAATTATAATTTCATTTTGTATGCTTCTATTAATTATTATTTTATCAGCCTGTAAGCAAACTGAACAATCTCTAGAGAATATCATTATGGAAAATGAACAACAAGATATATCTTATTCTTTTAAAAATCCCAATACTGGACAGGAATTTGAAATAATTCATGCTTATATGCTATATAAAAACTATTTTGAAACTGTTAAGGGAAATCCTGATGAATCACCTAACGAATTATATCAAAATATAATTATCGAACCTGTATATGATGCATGTTTTAAAGGTGCGGAACATTATAAATTTAGTGTATTTGAATGGATACCGGAAGAAAGTGATTTTAATAGTATCAAGAATCAATTAGAATCGATGGAACAAGAACATATGAACATGTTAATTGAGGATTCCCTTGTTAAATCCTCAGACATACTTTCATCAGATAAAAAAACAACAGTATGTGTGTTTCCTGAAAATGAAAAATTTCCTTCTGACATGATAACATTTGGAACAGGAAAAATTACTGTCTTTCTCAGTGAGCTTAATAATTATTTTAAATTGAGTGAGCTTGATAATTATAATAAATCAGGTGTTTCTCATGAATATCATCATAGTGTTTGGTTTGAAAAACATTATACGAAAGATTATTTCATGACAGTTTTAGATAATCTAATTATAGAAGGGTCTGCGGTGATGTTTGAAACCTTAGCATACCCCGATACAAATAGTAAAGATTTGGTGCTTGACGAAAACTTTAACAAAGAATACTGGAGTAAGATTGAAACATATCTTGAGAGTAGTGGTACCAATGAGTTTATATTAGGTGGCTCTAGAGGTTTACCCGACTATTATGGCTATAGTGAGGGCTATAAAATGATTAGGTCTTACTTAAACTTACATCCCGATGCGACAGTAGAAGATTGGACTTCCAAAAGTCCGAGAGAAATTTTTGAAGAAGGGAATTACATGGCTAATTACGAGTAGTTTTCTTTATCAATGGTCTACAATCCTTAATGTGTCCTTTTGTATGTTAGAAAAGGATTTTTTATTTATATTCCCGATACTCTTCTGTAGGGTAAGTCTCACCAACTATTTAACATTATCAACCTTTACCTTTAACATAGCCAAAAAGTTAAAAAAAGCCTCTCAAATATCAAGAGGCTATCTATTTTAGTTAAGATTATTCAATGCTGTTTCAATTGAATGTTCCCCGTTTACTACATTAAAGGAACGATGATATGTTTGTTTATTCTCTAAGGCTGCAATAAGTGTATGTGCTACGTCTTCCCGAGTAATGGTGCTCGGCTTGGCTTCCGCCCCTACCGTAATTTTGCAAATTGCAGGTTCATTCACAAGTCCACCTGGTCGAACTATCGTGTAGTTTAAACCGCTTGCTTCGAGCATTCGGTCAGCATAGTGTTTCGCTACATAATAAGGACGCATTCCTTCGTTCCAATTTTGGCGTTTATCAGCATCATATGCACTTACCATAATATAACGCTCCACTCCTGCTTGTTTAGCTGCTTCCATCGTTTTCACTGCACCATCTAAATCGATTAATAATGTTTTATCTGGTCCTGTATGTCCACCCGAACCTGCAATAAAGATGATGGCATCTGCTCCAGTAATTACTTTTTCAAGATCTTCCACGGAGCCTTCTAAGTCCGCTACTATTGCTTGGATATTGCGATTCATAAGCTTTTCCGCTTGCTCTTTTTTTCGGACCACTGCGGTCACCGTATGAGTGTTACTTTGATGCAATTCATTTACTACATGTTGCCCAATTTGTCCGTTTGCTCCAATAACTATTACGTTCATTAGAAACGTCTCCCTTCAAAATTGTTCTCCCTCTATCCTTTCACAAGTGGAAAGTCATTACAATTAATCAGCTTTTTCCCAAACAAGAAATAAACCAGCCAAGAGTTATTACTCTAGCTGGTTTATGTTGGGTAAGAATCAGGCGATATCCTCCACTACATTATTTTGTAGTAGATACATCTTATGATACAAACCTTTTTGGTTTAGGAGCTCCTGATGAGTCCCTCGTTCAACTATTTCACCATGATGAAGTACAAGAATTAGTTCTGCATCCTGTATAGTACTTAAACGATGGGCAATCGCAATAGTCGTCCGTCCTTTTCTCATTTTTTCTAAACTACTTTGAATTGCAACTTCCGTTTCTGTATCAATGTTCGCAGTTGCTTCATCTAGCACTAAAATCTTAGGATTAGTAGCTATCGTACGAGCAAATGCTACGAGTTGTCTTTGACCGCTTGAAAAAGTAGAGCCTCGTTCCGTTACTTTTTGTTTATAAGCATTCGGTAGTTTCTCTATAAAATTATTTGCCTGTACAAACTCCGCCGCTTCCTGTACTGCCGAATCCTTCATATCTGATGCATGAAGGCGAATATTACTTTCGATATCCCCGTAAAACAGGAACGGATCCTGCAAAACGAGCCCAACCTTATCACGCATCTCTGCTGATTTGAAGTCTTTCACAGAATGTCCATCTATTTTAATATCACCCTGCTCGAATTCATAAAAACGCATCAGTAAGTTAATAATCGAACTTTTCCCACTACCGGTATGTCCGACTAAAGCAACCGTTTGACCAGGTTCAGCCGTAAACGAAATATTCTTTAGCACATCTGTTTTTCCATCATAGGAAAAAGTAATATTTTGGAATTCAATTTTCCCTTGTTCGATTTTCGCCGTTTCTACGTTTTGTTGTTTAGGTGCTAAGTCTGTCTCATCCAATAACTTGAAAACCCTGGATGCTGCGACAATTGCCTGTTGAAAAATAGAAAGCCGCTGCATTACTTGATTGATTGGCTCGAAGAACCGATCGATATAGGTAACAAAAGCATATATAACACCGACTTCTACGATATTATTCATAGAGGTAATCCCGAAGTAGCTAAGTACCATAATAATCGCTAAGGCATAGACCAAATCAATGGCTGGACGAAGTAATAAGCTATCCAGTTTAATATTTCGTCTACCAGCTTTCCAGTGTGAATCATTGATTTCGTTAAATTCATCCTGTAGACGATCTTCCTGTCTAAATGCTTGAATCATCGTCATTCCTTGTAAGGACTCAGCTAGCTTGGCATTTAACTGACTTAATCGCTCTCTAAGATCTTGATAAACTACCGAACTATATTTTCGATAAGTTAGGATAATTATAGCTAATATTGGCAATAGAATCGTCGTAACTAGTGCTAGTTTCACATTTAATATAAACATGGCGATATATACACCAATTACTAAAAAACCACTTTGTACAAATCCAACCAACACACTAACGAACATATCCTTAATAGCTTCAGTATCATTAGTAACGCGAGATACAATACTACCCGCTGGTGTTTTGTCAAAATAGCGCATTCCTAATTTGTGAACTTTTGAAAATACATCAATTCGCATCTGCTGAATAATTTTCAGCGCTAGCTTTTGGAAAGTTAGTAGCTGAAAATAGCTGACAATTACGTTCCCAACTTGTATAAAAATATATCCAAGTGCAAGGCCTAAGAGGGGTCCAGTTGGGAAATATCTAGGGGTCAAAAAGTCATCCATATACGTCTTGATCAAATAAGGCCCAAGAATATCACCTGTCACGGTTAGTATTAGTAATAGTAATGCGATGGCTATTACTTTTTTATGTGGTTTCAAGTAGCCCAGCAAACGTTTGAAAACTACCCACTGGTCTTTACCTGTTAGCTGTGGTTGTTTGTCATTCATTATGCTTCACCCCCCTGTTCCACTAATGACTCTAACTGCTGTAGTTGGTACATTTCATAATATATTCCTTGCAGTTCCATTAACTCTTCATGCGATCCTTTTTCTACAATTGTCCCATCATTCATCACAATGATCTGATGTGCGTGTTGAATTGCACTCAGTCGATGAGAAGTAATAATAGTAGTTTCATCGCTGCGTTTAGCCTTTAATGCTTCTAAAATCGCTTCCTCGGTTTTAGCATCGACTGCCGATAAAGAGTCATCTAAAATAAGTAACTCGGGTGCCATCATCAGTGCACGCGCAATAGATATACGTTGTTTTTGCCCGCCAGATAATGATACTCCGCGTTCACCAACAATTGTATTATAACCATTTGTAAAATGTAAAATGTCCTCATGAATATAAGCTAATCTTGCAGCTTCTTGCACTTCTTCTATCGTGGCATTTGCATTGGCAAAAGCTATATTACCAGCAACTGTAGTAGAGAATAAGAAATGATCCTGTGGCACATAACCAATCGCTTCACGTAAACTGCGTTTTTTGTATGTATCAATTGAAAAGTCCCCATACAAAATATTCCCTGTATATCCTTCAAATTCTCTCATTAATAGCTTTAATATAGCTGTTTTCCCCGATCCCGTTTTACCGACAATACCGAGTGTCTCGCCTCGTTTAAGTGTAAAGTCTACATTATGTAATGCGCTGCGATCGTCACCTGGAAATTTGAAGTCCTCAATATGGAAATGTATATCTCCTTCGGGCTTTACATTCACTGCATCTGGAATATCATCTATTTCAATCTTTTCTTCCATTAGATTTTTAATACGGTCATAAGATGCGCGTCCTCGCTCCACAATATTGAACAGCCAACCGAACGCAAGCATTGGCCAAACGAGCAAACCAAGATATGAAGTAAAAGCAAATAAATCCCCAATCGACATTTCATCGGCAAGTATGTATCTAGTACCAAATACTATAGATAAGAAGAAACACATCCCTACGACTAAAGAAATGGTCGGATCAAATAATGCGTCTACTTTTGCGACGCGTATATTTTTGTCTACTACTTCTTCTGATAATCGAACAAAATCCTTCGTATCTTCTTTCTCCTGCCCAAATGTTTTAATGACTTTTACACCAGAAATACTTTCCTGTGATTTGTCATTTAAGTTGGAAAAAGCTTCTTGTGCGTATCGAAACCGTTGATGTAATAGTTTACCATAATAGCTTGTTAGTATAGCCATTAGAGGCAGTGGTAACAATGCTATCAATGTTAGCTTCCAGTTTATCGTAATCGCCATTGCTGCTATTACGAACCCCCCTGTTGCTAGCGAATCTACAAGTGTCAGCACGCCTGCTCCAGCTGTCTGTTGAACTGCTGATAAGTCATTTGTAGCATGGGCCATTAAATCTCCAACACGCTTTTTCTGATAAAAGGATGGAGACATTTTCGTAAAATGACGAAACAAATTTTCTCTTAGCTGTCTTGCTAAATATATGGACGAACCGAAAATCATAATTCGCCAATAATATCGCAAAACATACATCCCAATCGACGCCAGTGCTAAAACAACTAACCATTTCACCAAAAACTCCGTAGTTAGTGTTTTTTGACTGATTTCATCTACTACATACCCTATTATTTTCGGTGGCAGCAGCTGTAGAAATGCAACGAATAGTAACATTAGAATCCCAATCAAATACTGCTTTTTTCTCTGTTTAAAAAACCATCCTAAATCTAAGAATACTTTCACTTTTCTTCCCCCACTATATGTATTAAGACTTTACCATTTTAGCAAATATTAGAACATTCCGATAGATGAATTAAAGAAATAATTCGGTTTCTGAAATATTCTTATTCGATAACAAAAATTGAACGTTAACAATTTATTCACTTTTCGAAATTTATCGCAAAATATTTAATGTTTTCGCTTAAAAACCGTATATAATAGATAAATATATTGAATTCACTAGAATAGGAGAGTTTATATTGAGCCAATCAAACCAACGTGCGTATAATTTTAATGCAGGCCCATCTGCACTTCCAGTAGAAGTGTTAGAAAAGGCACAACAAGAATTAGTCAATTTCCATGGGACAGGCATGTCTATTATGGAAATGAGTCACCGTAGTTCTACGTTTGAAGAAGTACATAATGAAGCAATTTCTCGTTTACGTAAACTTTTTGCTATTCCTGACGATTATGAAGTTCTATTCCTCCAAGGTGGAGCAAGCCTTCAATTTACTATGATTCCGATGAACTTCCTACAGCTTGAAAAAAAGGCAAGCTATGTGATGACAGGAGTTTGGTCTGAAAAAGCTTATAAAGAAGCTACACTTTTTGGTGAACCTGTTCAAACTGCCAGTACTAAAGAAAATAAATATCGGAATATCCCTTCTTTAGAAGAAATCGATTTCGGGTCAGATGACGCATATGTTCATCTAACATCCAATAATACAATCTATGGAACACAATGGTCGGAGTTTCCTGATACAGGCGAGGTTCCTTTAATCGCAGATATGTCTAGTGATATCATGTCAAAACCTATAGATATTAGTAGATTTGATCTGATTTATGCAGGAGCACAAAAGAACTTAGGCCCCTCTGGAGTAACTGTTGTTATTGCGCGGAGGGATTTTCTTGCAAAAGCCAATAAAGAAATACCAACAATTCTAAAGTACAGCACACATGTAGAAAGTAATTCCTTATATAACACACCACCAACTTTCGGCATCTATATGCTTGGCGAAGTGTTAAATTGGATAGAAAAACAAGGCGGATTAGCTGCTATTGCTAAACAAAATGAGGAAAAAGCAAAACTGATTTATGATGTAATTGATAACAGTAATGGCTTCTATACAGGACATGCTTCAAAAGAAAGCCGTTCTCTCATGAACATTACATTCCGCGTAGCAAACGAGGAATTAGAAAAACAATTTTTAACTGAAGCAAAAGATGCAGGATTTGTGGGCTTAAATGGTCATCGTTCTGTAGGTGGTTGCCGTGCTTCTACTTATAACTCGGTTCCATTTGAAACATGTAAAGCTTTACAAGATTTCATGATTGCATTTCAAAATAAACATAAATAACTTTTTAAAACCCAAGGTTAATTTACCTTGGGTTTTATATGAATTACTCTTCTTTTCATTGATGACATTTAGGAGGAATATCTTTAACATAACTACTGAGGTTCTTCGGACGAATTTATAGACTTAAGAACGATAGTTTCATTTACATCCTTTATTTCACTTTGTTTACCGCTTAGGGTGTATTAATAATTTCTATTTGAGTAAATCCAGTTTGATGTAACAGACTCGGCTAATGTAAAAAAGAGCTGTATAAACAGCACAGCTCATTATGTAAAGCACTATATTATTTTCATTTTTCGATCGCCATCCTCAAGTTCGAGATGACTCCTAGTAACAGTATTAATGAACAAATCATTTTCTCAAAAGGTGTTCCTAGCAATTGTTGTACAAAACCAACTGACCAGAGTACTACAAAGAGCCAACATATAACGGTAATTCCTCTTCGGTACTTCTTTAATACATTTTTACTTATAAAAAGCGTAAATCCTATTCCAATAATAGAAATAAAAATATTGATTATAGATACTGGTAACTGAGTAGTGAAGGATTCAGAACGTCCGCCATTAACCCATGTCAACGGAATAATTCCGCTTAGAATAAGAAGATGTAGTAAGATAGTCAAAGAGTAAAAAACAATCCCTAGTATTACAGCAGTTTTCAGATTAATTTCCCTCAGTTTTTCTAACGTATAATCATCTCATTTCTTCCCATTTTATAATAGGTTCTAGTTATGTACTTATTCCTATCCTTTTTGAAGTATGACACTTAACGGCTAAAATATTTTCTTGTTAACTTTCCTGCTAAGTAGTGCATTGCTCTTCAAGTTAAACATCTTCGTACACTTCTTTCACTTTAATCAGTAACTTTAAAATATGTTCTAAACAGCTCTTGTCCCTAAAATAGTATATAAAAAAGGAAAGTATCCTGTATAAGACAGAACACTTTCCTAAGATAGCTTACTTTATTTAATTATTAAAGTTAGTGCTCTATCATTTCGTGTGCAATATCATGTCCGTCCAATTCCGACGAGTAGTAAGTTGGCCAATTTGTTACTTCTTCTAATAGAGCCGTACGGTCGTCACCCCAATATAAATGGAAGTGGTCAGATTCATTCGGACTAATGCTATGATCACTAAATTGAATAAATTGAGGTAGTCCATCACTCTCTCCTACTAATTTAAATATGTATCGGACCCCTCTGTTTCCAGCTTCATATGTTAATATTTCATATCCATCATTGACATATTTCCCGGAATATTCTGTTTCTCCTTTGTAGAAAGTAACTTTCTCCCCTTGAATTATAATTCGCTCCACATTCGTATTATAACCTTTGTCATAATATCCCTTAATCTCTTCGGTTGTCTTAGAATCGTCCAGCTCAGCTTTATATTCGAATACTTCGTCAAGTGTACCGTCTTGAAGATAGGGATAAACGGACTGCCAATCGCCTTCCCAATCCGAAAGGGAACGATTACTTACCTGGCTATCATCGAAAAACCCATCGTAAATTTCTGTCTTTTCATCATGTCCATGACTATGATCATGCTCTTGCTCACTAAAATCTGTTTGACTTTCTGCACTGTTTACTTCTTTTTCAGTGGAGGCCCCATCTGGTTCTGAATTCTGACAACCTACCAATATTGAACTTATGACTACTACACTTAACCCTGTTGCTAATGAAATCTTCATCTCTAAATCTCCTTTTCTTAAATCGTAATCATTACTATTTAGAAGTATATACATGTCTTTTTTAAACGTCAAGTAAAAATTAACATATGGAGAATAGGACAAAATGGGTTGGGAGACTAATGTTATCTAACTAAAGCTCAGGTGGTTAAACAATATGTCATTATGTATAATTAGTTCATCAAGAAATGTCGAGAATTCATAAGGTATTTTCAACTGCTATTAATAACAGTTGAAGAGTCTGCGAAATACGAACACTTTCACCGATTTGGAGGAGCAAACGATGAAATCTAAAATTCAGTTCTTATTATCAATGATAATCTTTGGCACAATCGGTGTGTTTGTTCGATACATTGATTTGTCTTCTAGTGAAATAGCTTTACTACGCGGTTTAATCGGCAGTTTGTTTTTAACAACTGTGATGTTCCTGATGAAAAAGAAAATTTCGTGGGCAATAGTTAAAGCAAATGCGCTTATTTTATTACTATCTAGTATTGCTTTGGGTGGAAATTGGATTTTCCTGTTCCAGGCATTCAAGCATACGACTCTTTCTAATGCGACTTTAAGTTATTATTTTGCACCAGTTATTGTTCTAATTGTTTCGCCACTTGTACTCAAGGAAAAATTATCAGTGAAGAAAATAATTTGTATTGCTGTAGCTATGCTCGGTATGTTATTTATTGTTGGTAATGGTGGTGTGAATACATCTGGATTGAATGACTTAATTGGCATTGGTTATGGTTTAATGGCAGCTGTGTTATATGCTTCTTTAATGTTGCTAAATAAGTTTATTAAAAACATGGATGGGTTAGAAACTACTGTCCTTCAACTGGGAACAGCCACAATACTTCTCATGCCATATGTTTTCTTTACGGAGGGATTTGGAATTTTAGAAGTATCTAGTTCTTCCATTCCTTTTATATTAATCTTAGGGGTTATACACACGGGTATTGGATTCTTGTTATTCTTCTCAGGTATGCAAAAACTAAAAGGACAAAGCATCGCTGCACTAAGCTATGCAGATCCAATCACCTCATTAGTAATATCTGCGCTTATCTTGCAAGAGCAAATGACTTTTGTGCAAATACTTGGTGGTGCATTACTTTTAGGTGCAACATTTGTTAGTGAAAATAATTCTATTAATCTCCCAAACAGATTAAAAACAACAACTAAATGACTTAACAAAACAGTAGGAATCTCATATTCCTACTGTTTTATCATTTAAAACTAAGATACTACGTATATAAATTGTATTTCTATTCGTATTTTAGCCATACTAATGTATCCTTACTAAAATGGAGAATAGATGTATGTATAAGTTACAATATGTTTTAGCCGTTTGTGCTTTCGTTGTATTTTGTGTTTTATGGATAACTTATGAAACACCATTCATCCAAGCTTTTGATGAGGTTGCTTTTAATACGTTATATGGCAACAGTTTTATTGCAATATTTCATTATTTAGGTGAAACCAAGTTTATTTTTGCGATTATGATACTTGTTCTAATCCTCCTTTGGATTCGAAAACATGACTACAGGTTAATGGTTTTTGTCCTACTATCCATCGGCGTGGGATATGGTTTATATCAATTTTTAAAACGAATGATTGAACGTCCTCGACCTGAAATTGTAGATCAGTTTTCTACTTTTAGTTTTCCATCCGGACATGCTTTTCATGGGTTAGTTTATTTATTAACAATCTCTTATCTAATTACGCTACATATTAATTCGAAGAAAATATCGCTCATCGTTTGGATTTCAGCCATTATATTAGCAGTGCTCATTGGATTTTCTCGAATAACAGAAGGACGTCACTTTGCTTCGGATATTGTAGCCGGGTGGTTGCTTGGCTATAGTTGGTTCATCCTTTGCGCATGGTGGTTAAACAGAGAACATCGGAATTTAAGCGAACAAACAAAAAGACTTAAGTCCACTAGAACTTAAGTCTTTTTGGTATTCCTATAAAATGTTCATTAGCTAGTCTTCTTCGGCGTAAACCAAGTAATGATAAACGCTATTATAGAAATTACAAACATATAGAAATACGTGTTACTTGCCGCATTAATATAAGCAGTATTAGACTCTAATGAGACATTCACTAATTGAATCGTATAGATTGTCATTATAACAGCTGTCCCTATTGCTCCCGCGAGCTGGCGAACCGTATTATTAATAGCTGATCCGTGAGAAGCTAATTCTTTTGGTAAAGTATTTAAAGCAGCGGTATTTAACGGCATTGTGATAAATGCTAAACCAATACGCAATAAAATTGTACGAACTAAAATATATATTGTGGTTGTTTCGGGTGATAAATCAATAACCGCAAGCATCGATATCGCGATTAATCCTGTTCCTAAGATAAACAAAGGTTTTGCCCCAAATTTATCGAATAACTTCCCAGTTACTGGAGAAAGTATGGCATTAATAATTGCCTCAGGTAATAATAACAATCCTGCACCGAGTGCAGTAAACCCCCGCCCGTCCTGCAAATAAATCGGCAGCAATATTAAATCGGCATACATTAAAATGGTAATAACAATATTCACAACTGTCGTCATCGTAAACACTTTAAATTTAAAAACACTTAGATTCAATAGAGGCTCCGCAGACTTTATCTGTCGGTAACAGAACAAGATTGTTACGAGCAAACCTCCAACAATGGAAGTAAGGATGACTAAATCATCGAAAAGTCGTTGTAGATCCAGATGTCAAAACTGCTTCTATTGTAGGTATCATTATGTGGTGGTTAAAAGATGGCCTACATTTAGATTCAACCTATATTGCCGAGCAAATTAATCTTATGTATCGCTCCTAGTTCACTACAAAAATATGCCAACACATCGATTATTCAATGTGTTGGCATTAATTATTTTTCAATTATTGAACTGTCATATTATCAAATGGAATTGATTCTCCATTTACTAGAACATCTATCATTTCGTGTTCTGGACCTGTTGTTACATAATACGTATTTTGCTTTATGACTTCATCTTTTAGATTGGTTTCATTAAACATAATATTTAACTTATCTCCTTGTGTTTCTAAATATGCTTCTACCTCTCCAGTTGAATGAAATATAATATAATAACCTTTTTCCCCATCATTAATTGATTGAAGCCTTAAACTGGAATTCACATATTCTTGTAAATCTTTAGGAACATTTTCAATTTCTTTAATACTCATTGTGGAAGAATTACATGCTGATAAAATGAAAAGCACCAAAATTCCTAAAACAACTATTTTCTTTAACATTGCTACCTCTCCCTATTAATTGGTTCCTATTTAATGTAGTCAATTAAAGTCCAGTGATATGTATGGATAAACCCATTGTCTTTTTATTTTTTACTGACATCTCTAACCGGGTCTATATTTTAAGACTTGATGCAATATAAAATTTCATCCTTTTCCTCTTTCCATTATTCATCCGAGTTATTTATATTTGCATAACTACATAGTTCGATCAAAGTCCCATCAGTTGATGCTGGATTTATATATATGAGTCTTCTTCCACGGATGTTCGTACGTAGTGTGTCCTCTAAAAAACGGACTCCCTTTTTTCTAGCGTCGAGTATGGCTTTGTCCAAATCGTTCACTCGATAAGCGATATGATGTACACCTTTTCCTCGTTGCTTTATAAATCGAGCCATTGGCGAGTTCTTGTTGGTCGGCGCAAGCAATTCAATCATTTTATCGCTAGTTCTGACAACTGCGACATGGACTTCTACTCCAGGGGCATCACTCGTATATTGGTCCTCCAGTGTTCCATTTAACACATTCAGGTAAAAGGGAAGTGCGTCATCAATACTTCTAACTGCAATTCCGACATGGTCTAAAACATGTTCCAATTTAGTACCTCCTTCATTTTAGTTTTTAATGGCACGATAAATCCTTTTGATCGTTTCCATATGCAGGGCCTCATGATAGAAACTGAATAGAAAAGTTTCTCCAAGTGTATGAAATGTAATTCCAGCTTTGTTAGTGAAAGGATCAGGCAATCTATTCTGTAGTTTTCCGGCTAAGTAATCTTCTATTCGTTGTTTTTGTGCAATTAGTTCCTCCGAAATATGTGCTAGAGATGGTGGAGTTCCAATCCAATCAGCGGGTTTCGTACCCGCACTAAAAAATACTTCATATGCTTCCGGAAGATTCATCTTATCGTTAGAAACACCAAATACAAGCTTTTCCTGTATGTATGCAATATGACCAAAGTTCCAACGAATATTATTCGTAAATCCTGGTGCAATAATATCTGCCAGTTCCTCGGGTATTTGTAGGATAGATTTTTCTGTTATTCCCCTTACTACTTGCATATGCTGAAAAATTGTTTGTTCCAATATTAATCCCCCTCTTTTCTCTTAACACTCCTGCTCTTAAATGTATTCTCTTTGACCACACTAAATCCCTTCCCTTTCTCCTATTAAAAAAGATTCCTCAAGTTTTTTAGAACTCTTTATTGTATTATGTATTCTTTTTCCCTATTTTCTTCTATGTAATGGTTGTGAAGCGTTTGGCTAATCGCTAACTTACATCATTCTAGGGGGAAGATAAAATGACGATTTATCTAAAGGAATATCAAACTTTTGAAAGTGTTACTGAAATGGATGGACATATTAGATCGCATCTAACGGAGCATTATTATAAGTTGAATGATACGGATCGTACAGTGTTATCCTTCCTTGCACAATATGCTTGTAAGTATCCTGGTGCTGCTCATTTAAAAGTAAAAACAGTTACACAAGTGATTAATAAATCGGATTCAACGGTTCGAAGATCGTTACGTAAGTTAGAAAATCTTCGTATTATTGAAAGAATCTCTACCATTCGACGTGTGGCAAAAGGTTATGGCGCAAATATTTTAGTCATTTTGCCTTACGTTGACCAATCGGAAATGATCAGTCGTGAGGTATCTCAAACTCTATTAATATCAAGCACTGAAGAGCATTTCACGGAGAAAGAAACCGATTATTCTTTAAGCCCTAAAAAAGAATTATTACATAATACGTATTTTAAAGATACTGCGGATAATTCTTTACATAAAAACTCAAATACATTCTACCAACAGTTTAAATCAACTATTTTCTCGATGCTTGGAAAAGACCAAAGGACAGTAAGTCAATTGTATGGTGTCTACAGAAGCTTAACTCACCGTGTCATTAATTGCTTCCCTCAGTACAAAGATTTCTATGAAAACGTTGGATACCAGGCACTATCAATCTCCTTACATGCTACTAAAAAGAAGAAAATTCATAATCTTGCAGGTTATTACGCAGGTATTTTTGAAAAGATCTGCCAACGAGACTTATTTGAATTCTATGAGGAATTGGAGGAATGATCTCTTGTCAAGCAAATGAAGCGACTGTTTACCACTTAACATTGGTTATTAATAGGCATTGTTTATTACCTGTCTTAGCTCTGTTTTTTTCCTTTAGGAAGGGTTGAATTTGAAATTAAAAACAGCGAGTTTGCAAACGATTTATCGTTCACTTACTCGCTGTGAAATAGCTCTGAGGACTTTACAGTGCTCTTAAAATTACTCAAACAGATTTTATTTTATTTAAGAGGGCATTCCCATAATCGCTTTAGGCTCCAGGAATTCTTCAATTCCATAATCTCCCCATTCGCGACCAATGCCGGATTGCTTAAAGCCACCAAATGGCGCCGATATGTCTGATTTACTATTATTGATTCTTATTTGTCCTGCTCGAATATTTAAAGCCACTTTTTTCAGTTCTTCTTTATCATTTCCGAATACGTAACCAGCAAGGCCGTATACGGTATCGTTGGCGATTTTAATAGCTTCGTCAATATTCTTATACGTAATAACAGACATAACGGGGCCAAAAATTTCCTCCTGCGCAATAGTCATATCATTTTGCACATTCGTGAAAACAGTTATTTTGGAAAAGAAACCTCGCTCCATTCCATCGGGTTTGCCAGGTCCCCCGATAGCGATAGTGGCTCCCTCTTCCTGTCCTTTTTGGATATAGGATTGAACCGTTTCCCATTGTTCTTTGGAAACCTGCGGCCCCATAAATGTACTTTCTTCCTGTGGATCGCCAACAGGAAACTCCGTTACTAATTCCTTCATTGCTTCTATAAAATCGTCATGCATTTCATCATGTACTATCACTCGTGTTGCTGCGGAGCATACCTGTCCTGTATTTGTAGCAATTTGAGTTAATGCGGTTTTTGCTGCTGCTTTTACATCAGCATCCTTTAAAATGACTAATGGAGATTTCCCTCCAAGTTCCAATGATACATTTTTAATGCCATCTGCAGCATTTTTCATCAAACTACTTCCGACTTCTCCCGAGCCAGTAAAAGATACCAAATCGACATCCGGATGAGAGGAAATTGCCTCCCCTACTATTGAACCGGAACCATTCACTAGGTTAAATACTCCTTTAGGAACACCAACTTTATCAAAAATCTCCGCTAGAATAATAGACGCAAAGGGAGTTTTAGATGCAGGCTTCACTACTAAGGTGCTCCCTGCTGCCAATGCACTAGCGAGTTTTGTAGAAATTTGATTGGTTGGGAAATTCCATGGGGTGATCAGTCCAGCTACACCAATCGCTTCCTTTTGAATATAAGAATTTTCTCTTTCCTCTTTGAATTCGAAGGTTTTCAACTCTTCTGCTGCCTGCCTAAAATGTTGAAGGCCCATTTGATAATGGATTTTCTCTGATTTGGTGATTGGAGCACCAAGTTCTTCGGTTATTATTTTTATCAAATCATCTTTCCGATTTTCGTATTCGTTTGCAATATCCTCTAAAAGTTTTATCCGGTCATCCACTGATGTTTTTGAAAAGGTTGGAAACGCGTCTTTAGCAGCCTCCACAGCTCGATCCACGTCATCTCTCGTGCCGCTGCTAATCTTACCAATTACTTTCTCTGTCGCAGGGTTTACTACTTCAATTGTTTCTGAACCAGTAGAGTCCACCCATTCCCCATTGATGTATTGTTTTGTATGATTAAGCATAATAAAACTCCTTTATAAAATTGACTTATTTTATTTGTTCCCTTTTTGGCTGTTCGTAAACAAGTGGATACCAAGGATGGGGGTGACTTCTTTGGTGGAGCAGTAATTCCTATAACAAAAAATGACTCCCGAGTTGAAGTCGGAAGTCATTTTAAAGGTTTACTTATTGTGCTGTATATCCGCCATCCACCGTTAGAACATTTCCAGTCATAAAGGAAGAATCATCTGAAGCCAAGAATAGTACTGCTTTAGCCATTTCCTCTGACTGCCCTAGACGCTGCATTGGGGTCATCGTTTTTAAGACTTCTTTGCTTTCTTCCGGAATAATCGGTGTATCGATGAAACCTGGTGCCAGTGCATTTACACGAATATTTTTGGTTGCATATTCTAATGCCAGTGAGCGAGTTAAGTTAATAACTCCGCCTTTTGCCGCATTATAAGCAGCAGATCCAGGAGAACCTACCCACCCATACATAGATGCAGTGTTGACAATTGTGCCACCACCAGATTTAAGCATTTCACGAATTGCATCACGCGCAACTAAGAATACGCCGTCTAAATCGACATTCACTGTATTCCGCCATTCTGCATACTCTAACTCTTCTGTAGGAGTAACGCGACCAATTCCAGCATTATTGAAAACTATATCTACTTTACCAAAAGCAGCGATGGTTTCTTTATATATATTTTGAACTTCTTCTTCACTTGTAATATTTGCTTTAACAAATAGTGCATCGGCATTTTGAGCTTTTAGCTCTGCTTCAAACGCTTTGCCTTTTTCTACATTTAAATCAACTAACACGACTTTTGCGCCTTCTTCAACAAAAAGTCTTGCTGTTGCAGCACCAATTCCCGATGCACCACCTGTGATAATAGCTACTTTTCCTTGTAATTTCATTAGAAAATCTCTCCTATCTAAATAAAATTTAAATATCTAAACTTTATATCTTGAATTGAAGATATTTATATTCTAAATATAGTCTTCTTACTTCCTAAAGTCAAAGTATTAAACTACCTAAGTTTCACTTTTTATGTCCACCGAGTAATCCTGCACGTTTTCTTGCAGTTCCTGCTTCTGTATATGAAACTGCACGTAAAACGGAAGTAGAACCGTATTTACTACGTAAGGCATCCATTGTTTTTCCAAGCTTCCGTTCCTTCCATTTACTTTCTTCGAACAAGCTTAGTTGCATGGAGTATTCTGGTTCTAAATTGGTAATCGAGATGGATAATTTTCGAACAGGACGGCGATCATAAAATTCATCAAAAATTTGATCACATACTTTATAAATCGTCATGGTGGCATTTGTCGGCTCATCAATAGAGCGGGAACGATTAAATCCACCGCCAAATTCCTCTTTACTATACCCAACAGATAGATGTATGGTTCTCCCAACCATTTCCGCTTCACGTGCTCGTCTAGCTACGTCCTCACACATTTCCAAAACGACTGCCATCACTTCTTTTTTACTACGATAATCTCTAAATAATATTTGTCCCTTACCATAACTAATCTGCCCTTCAGCAAGAGGTGCTCCGAGCTCGGATAGATCTACTCCCCAAGCATGATAATACAGTTGGTTGCCCATTACACCAAACTTTTCCTCGAGTAAGGATAATGGGGTATTCGCCAATTGACCCACTTTAAAAATCCCCATATTGTTTAATGTTTTTTGAAGACGTGATCCTATCCCCCACATTTCAGTTAAAGGTGTTACTGGCCACAACTTTTCCTGAATATCTTCATATTCCCATTTAGCAAAGCCACTTTTTTTCGCCTCCAGGTCGAGTGCCAACTTAGCCATAAGCATGTTTGGTCCCATACCCACTGCACATGGCAACTGAAATTGAGCATATAATTCGTCTTGTATACGTTTTATCGTGTTTTCAATAGGTCCCCAAAGCTTTTCTGTTCCGCCAAGATCTACAAAACACTCATCGACACTATACACATGAATGGACTCATGTGGGACAAACTGATGTAAATAGCGTGTAATTTCCATCGATACTCGAACGAAAAACTCCATTTTAGGTTCAATAAGATGTATGGAAGGGTGATCTGGTATTTCAAACAAGCGAGTTCCAGTCTTCACACCAAACTGTTTTTTCATAGGTGGAGATGCAGCAAGCACGATACTTCCTTTTTGCTCCAAATTTCCGATGACTGCAATCGGTGTAGTCGTAACATCCAGGCCGGCATCTGCTGCTGCACAGCTTGCAAAAAAACTTCGTATATCAATACATATAATTTTCCGGTTTTTTAGTCCTTCATACATAATATTCACCACTCACTTTCGGAACGTATGTTCTTTATAGTATATTACAAACAAACGTTCTTATTCAATGGTAAAAAATTGGGTAGATAGGCAAAAAAACGTTGTATTATTCGCATTCTCCTTTTATTTCTCCTCGTTTAGCTCATTGATTTTTTGAATGGCATCACTGACAGTCTGAACTCCGATAACTTCTATTGGAAGATTTAATGATTCCACTACTTCATTGGCTTCTTCCAAATTTCCAAGAGGGAGAATTATATACGGGAGATTTATTTTATTTGCACTTAGAACTTTTTCTTTTACTTGACCAATTTCTATTACTTCCCCAGTTTTACTGATAGCACCTGTCACACCAATTGTTTTTGCATTTTTAACTTCCTCTTGTTCTATTAGACTGGATAATACGAGAGCCAAACCCGCACTGTTCCCATTTACATTATTTCTAGATAAAAATTCATCAATTGCTATATTACCTGTACTTAAATACGCATTTACATTCATGGACATCTGATGAACATAATCTACTTCTAAATTGATACCAATCAATTGAATAAGTGCTATAGTTTTATTCGCATAGCGATGGATATTAGTAACTTGGTTTATATCAAAAATCATGGAGTGACTGTTAAGCTCTAAAAAATCTTGTTCTTCTAAGCCTTCCTCCAGTAGTACCTCGGTCGTATTTATACCCAACACGTAGATTCCAGAGCTTTTTACTAGTTCTTCTGGTGGATGATAAGATGATACGACATACCGGTTCCCTTCCATTGAAATCAGTGGTACTTCATATATCAATAAAAGAAACGAAGCGATAAAGGAAAATAGGAAGATATGTTTTAACATGTTTGTTTTCCTAATTCCCAATAAATAAAATGGCCACAATATAACGAGCAATGCCAAAATGTTGCAAAAGAAAAAGCTAGAAATATAATCGAGGAGAAACAAATAGAGCTCCGCATAGTAAACAAAAATTGTCATTATAAAAGGAAGCATTTGATGCTTGTTTGTTGATTCAATTATCTTGATCACCGATCCTTCCGATACATACTCTTATACTAATTCGATTAGCTACTAAAAAAACCTTCCTATTGAATCCAAAATTTCTAGGAGTCTTACCAAAGTTAAGTGCGATGCTTGCGAAACAATAGAAACCTGAAAGCTATTGCTGATTCGTTCATAGGAAATTTACATCAAATATCCAGATAACAAAGAAAAGCAAACTCTATTTAGCTCGTTTGCTTCTTTTTCGATCAAATGGAGTTTTCCATGCCTTCCCTTAAAAGCAGAAACTATCGTTCTATTGTTCGTGCTTGTCTTTGTAGAGTACTGTATACAGTTGCTGAATATTATATCCGTACTTATTCCAACCTTGCATTACATCTTTTCAGGAGTTGGCATACCTAATAAACGTAGGCATTCCTTTAAAACTATAGATACCGAAAACGCTAATGTTAACTTAGAAGAAGTGGTTTCATCCTTAGCTAAAATTTTGGTATTCGCATAATATTTATTGAACTGGCGCGATAGTAGTAAACAATACTTTGCTATTTGAGATGGATCAGCATAAGCAAACGCTTTTTCTACAACTCCAGGAAAATCCTCGAGTAGTTGGATAATTGCCATGTTTCATCTCCAAGTGGTGAAAAGTTGAATTCTACAGCCTTAAAGTTGCCTTTTTGGAGCAACGAACAGATTCTAGCATTAGTATATTGTACATAAGGTCCAGTTTCCCCTTCAAAGTTAAGCATCTGTTCTAACGAAAACTCAATATCATTCATGCGATCATTTTTTAAATCATTGAAAATAACTGCTCCTATACCAACTTGCTGAGCAATTTCCTCTTTATCCTCTAAGGTTGGATTTTTCTCATTAATATTTTGCTTTGCTGTGTGAATGGCATCCGCTATTACGTCAGCCAGCAAGATGATTTTACCTTTACGGGTAGACATTTTTTTGCCGTCTTTCAGCATCATTCCAAATGGAACATGCTCTAGCTGTTTAGCCCATTCATAGCCCATTTTCTCAAGTACCGAAAATAGTTGCTTAAAGTGAAGTGATTGTTCATTTCCTACAACATAAAACGTCTTAGTCGCTTGATATGTTTGTTGACGATAGATAGCTGCTGCTAGATCACGGGTCGCATAAAGGGTAGCCCCATCTTTCTTTGTAATCAGACTAGGGGGCATATCTTCGAGTTCTACTACAAACGCCCCGTTAGATTCCATTAACAATCCCTTTTCTTTTAAACCGTCTACTACACTAGTCATCTTATCGTTATAAAAAGCTTCTCCAGCATACGAATCAAAGCGAACACCCAAAAGTTCATAGATTTGTTGGAACTCCTTTAAAGATGCATCTTTGAACCAATTCCATAAGTTTAGAGCTTCTTCATCCCCTTCTTCGAGCGATTTAAAGGCTGCACGAGCTTGTTCGTTTAACGAGTCATCTTTTTCTGCCATTTCATGAAAATGTACGTAAATCTTTAATAGCTCTGCAATCGGTGCTGCAAGAATTTTGTCTTGGTTTCCCCATAATTTATAAGCGACAATAAGCTTGCCAAACTGCGTGCCCCAATCTCCTAGGTGGTTAATACGAACAGCTTCGTACCCATTTTTCTCTGTAATATTCGCTAACGAGTTGCCTATTACAGTTGAACGCAAGTGCCCCATTGAAAAAGGCTTTGCTATATTTGGTGAGGAAAAATCAATGATAATTTTTTCATGCTCTTTCTTTTTACTTCCGTACTGTTGTAAATCGGTCGTAATAGCTTGTAAAACTTGGTTAGTAACTAGTTCTTGATGGAGGAAAAGATTCACGTATCCTCCAGCTACTTGTATGTTGGTGATTAAATAATCCTCTAACTTCTTACTTAACTCTAACGCTATTTGCTGCGGAGCTTTACGCATTTTAGGAGCTAATGTAAAACAAGGAAATGCCATATCGCCGTGTTTTGTTTGCTTTGGTTTTTCTAATAATTGTTCCACTTGCTCTACAGTCCATTCATTTTCTAAAGCATTCGAAATGATAGTTGCAATTTGATATGTCAGGCTCATATTTTCTCCTCCAATATAAAAAGCCCTCGTCTCTTATAAGAGACGAGAGCTATATTCCCGTGGTACCACTCTAGTTGCCACAAATGTGACCGCTTTTACGTTCGTAACGAGGTATCTTCCCCGATTTTCCCTACTCCATTTCAGGACATTTCTCCGAAGTGCGCTTCATCGATCTTCTGTATTAGGCTCCCACCGTCCCTAACTCGCTTCCGCAGTTGTGCATCGATTACTCTCTTCATCAACGAATTTAACTTTATGATTTTACATATAGTACAGTATTTTCAAAATTGCGTCAACACCATCGTTCAAATTTTATAAATACTTATCATTGGTCCCGTCGATTGAATCACTCCACTCGCTTATCCAACTTACACAAGTTCCTCAGAAGCAACTAAAAAATTTTCACCAAAAACCACACTATGAATATAATGAGCACAAAAGGTAAGTGTAAATTATTGGAGGTTAACGACTTGGATAAAAATAAAAACTTTTTATTCCATGAAAATCAAAATAGTCAAAACCACCAAACAGATAGCCAAAGCGCTAAACTCGCTGTCATCGCAGGGGCAATCACTACGCTTGGCGATGTTCTTGCTACGATGGCATCCGTATTAGCTATAGAAGAGGCACGGCAGGAACAAAGTGAAAATGGCAACAATGGAAATAGTAAAAATATGCAGAAACAACTTGATTATTTAACATCTGAAATGGAAAAAATAAAAAAACAAATAAATTCCCCGAGGAGATAGTACACTAATTTGCGCTTATTCTTCACAGAAAGGGCTAATATTTAAGTGGAGTTGTCATGATTGTATTAATTAGCTTTATCAAAATAAACAAATGCCACTTAATCCCATGTATAGTTTAATGGATTAAGTGGCATTCAAATTTTCATAACTAGTTGACTCATATTCTACTCGTTTGGTTTTATATAAAGAGATTTCATTACTTCCGGGTAGTTTGGACAATCTAATTACATCGACGACTAGCTTTAGTTATTTTGCAAGTAATGCTAACTTTCTTTTAGATGGTGTTTCATACTTTACTTTAGCGGACTTTTGAACAAAACTTCCATTACCTACACCGTATAAACCACCATGATTGCTCTTATAGCTATAAACTCGGTATTCCTCTCCTTTTTTCATAGGACGTACCGTAGTCAATGATCCGTTACTTTCCATTTTGACCAAGTTTGTATTAGATAAAATAGTAACTTTACCTATTTGCCCCAATTTGAGTTCTGTTTTTCCCCACATCACTCTTACAGCGGATACATCTAATTTCTTTGTAATATACGCAGAGGAGATATAACCTGCTAACTTTTTATCTTCTGTTTTAACTGGGTACCATACAAACTGGTTTAAACTTGTCAAAGATTGATCAAAAATGAAATCACCTTCAATTGTTAAGGTAGAATTCTTTACTAATTGCTTTTGAATGGATGAAGATCCGGGCTTTAACCTTAACTTTACCTTATCTTCTGTTACTAAAACCTTGTCTCCTTTTTGAAAATGATATGCAGAGGAATGTATTTGATCGTTTAAGGAATACTCCATCTTTTTGAATCTTATATTTTCTAAGCTATTAGGGTCATATTCAAAATCAGCTGCATTAAAAGGAAACTGCCCTAACTTCGTGCCGTATAAGTAACTATCTTTTTCAAGAAGCGAAAAGACTTTTTCTTGATAGGCGGCTTGGTTCTTTAATCCATTTGACTGAATAAGTGGACTGTTAACAGGCTTCGTCCCATTATAGGCCATAATAGGAAAATACCAGTTTTCGATTATATCTCGTCCTGTCTCTTTTATTTTTGGAAGATCTGTTCGTTTATACATATTGCTAAGAATTTCGACGCCTGCCTGAATATTGTAATTGATATCGTATTTCAATTTTTCTTGATTATAGTCCGATTGATTGGTAATTTGCATAAGACCAATTCCATTGTCTGTTGAGATTATAGGTTGACCTTTCTCATCAAATTGTCTCCAATTACCATTTTCTGTGGAAGCCACTGCTTTCACCACTTCGGGTGGAATCTCTGCTTCCAAAGCAGCATTCGTAAGTAAGCAATTTATGTGCTGAAAAGAGGGATTTTGATTTGGTTTAATTTCTCCATAAGTTGTACATTTAGATGCCCATGTTGACTCAGCGAATGCTTCATCATAGGAAAAACATAGAAGGATTAAACAAGCTAAGAGACCTGCCCATATTTTGATTGATTTCATTTATTCAATCTCCATTCATTTAAATTTTATACTTATCTAGTATATTTTACCATAAAGGATTAATGTTTAATAGCGACTTCTAGGCTATGAAACTGCTGGGAAAGGAAAAGAGCTTTCTAACATAGTTTCTACCTAAGTATAAGTGAATTAAATATAATATGAATATTGCATACTTAAAGATTATGGCTACGTCTCATTAAATTACTTCCATTTACATCTGTGGAAAAACCAAATTTCTCGTAGTACGAAACCAATCTATCAGGACAATAAAGTTCAACTCTTTCGACATCTTTAACAAGAGAGTGTTTTAGAATACTTTTCATCAAAATAGTACCGATACCATCATTTCTGTAATTCTCTTTCACAATAACATCAAATATGAAAGCTCTATATATACTATCTGAAATCACCCTTGCAAACCCAATTAGTTCTCCTGATTTCTCATGAATCAAACCAATTACTACACTACTGTTTTCTAACAGCTTCCTAGTTTCGGTTATTTGACGCTTCTGCGTCCACCATTCGTTTTTAAATAAGCTATGTAACTCCTCTATTCGTATCTCATCAAACTTCTCAATAACCTTGAAATTATCCATTACCACACTCTCCTTCAACACCTTTTTCAATATAAACTTGAAATATTCGTGACTCACAACCATTTATCCTTTATTAAGAGTACAAATAAAAATAACCATACCGTAATTACAATAAATAATTCTTTTTCTTAAAAATCCCCTTATATTATTACATTATCACTTTCTTTTTTTCATATTCTATATACATGGATGTCCTGGGGAGTGATGCATTTGATAAAAAAAGGCTGGGTTATATTAGTTGGAAGTGTTTTTATAGCATTAGGTATTAATCTTTTTTTAATCCCATATAAAGTGTTAGATGGTGGTATTATCGGGATCGCACTCATTTTAAATTATCTCTGGGGTTTAAAGCCTGGATTAATGATTATATTATTTAGTATTCCGGTTTTTATTATTGCGTGGTTTAATTATCGGGAATATTTCTATAATAGTTTGCATGGAATGATCATCTCTTCTTTTTTGATAGATATTCTACAACCATTGGTAGGGTTTATACATATCGAGGCGATTTATAGCTCCATATTAGGTGGAGTCTTTGTTGGAGCAGGAATAGGTTTAATGCTACGCTTTAAGACCAGCACGGGGGGCACCGATTTAGTAGCTCAACTACTCAGTGTGAAAACGGGTGTGAATGTAGGTATACTGATTTTTATTATCGATTCGATTGTGGTGTTATGCGGTGGGCTATTATTATCTGTTGATACATTGCTTCTATCGATAATTACGATATTTTTTGTTGGTGTAACAACGAGTTTTATTACGAGGAAAGTAACGATTTCATAATAAGAGCCGCTAAGGATATAATTCCTTTAGCGGCTTAATGTTATTTTATACGTAGTTCTGTTTCTTTATCAAAGAAATGTGCTTTACTCAGGTCAAATGCTAAGTCGATTGTGTCCCCTGCTGAAATATTGAAACGAGAGTCAATACGAGCGACAAAGCTTTGATTGTTCACTTGTGAATATAGAATGATTTCCGCACCCATTAGCTCCGCAACCTCTACAGATGCACTCACTTTTGTTTCCGGAGAGAAGTCTAGGAATACTTGCTCATCATTAATATCCTCTGGGCGAATACCAAGAATGATATCTTTCCCGTCGTACCCACGCTCTTTAAGGATCTTCAGTCTGCCGTCAGGAACTAATAACTTTACATCATCCATGATGAAATAATTACCGATCAATTTACCATTCAAGAAGTTCATCGCTGGCGAACCGATAAATCCACCGACAAATACATTGTCTGGCTCATCATACACTTCTTTTGGCGCTCCCACTTGTTGAATGATCCCGTCCTTCATAACTACTAATCTTGTAGCCATTGTCATTGCTTCTGTTTGGTCATGGGTTACATAGATCGTAGTCGTTTGTAGACGGCTATGTAGTTTTTGAATTTCTGCACGCATTTGCACACGAAGCTTTGCATCTAAGTTAGATAACGGCTCATCCATTAAGAAAACTTCTGCATCACGAACGATTGCTCTACCAAGTGCTACACGCTGACGCTGACCACCAGAAAGAGCTTTTGGCTTACGATTCAATAGATTTTCTAATCCTAAAATCTTTGCAGCATTATCCACACGTTTTTTAATCTCATCTTTTTTAAATTTGCGAAGCTTCAACCCAAAAGCCATATTATTGTATACATCCATATGAGGGTAAAGTGCGTAGTTTTGGAATACCATTGCAATATTACGATCTTTCGGTGGCACATCATTTACGCGTTTGTCTCCAATATATAAATCACCAGAAGAAATTTCCTCTAATCCAGCAATCATACGTAATGTCGTTGATTTTCCACAACCAGATGGCCCAACTAGTACTAAGAATTCTTTATCTCTTATTTCTAAGTTGAAGTCTTCTACAGAAACTACTTTATTGTCGTATACCTTTTTAACATTTACTAATTTAAGTTCAGCCATTCTATTTCCCCCTTGAAATTGTAAGTGCTTTCATTAGTAATAGAATACTATATTTCTAATTTTCAAGAAATGGGAATAGTGCACAAAGATGAACCAGATCTTTGTGTATATTTACTAACTATCATTTTCTTGCTAGCAATGCCAAGGATACAGTCATTGCATTATGAAATTGACGAATATCGATTCCCGTCTTATCAACGAAGCGATCTAATCGATATTGCAGGCTATTTCGGTGTAAATGGAGTACTTTTGCTGTTTCGGAAAGGTTCAAGTTACATTCGAAAAAAGTCTCGATCATTTTAATCGTTTCTTCATCATATATGTACTCATGTAATATAGTTTTAGAAATATCCAGTCTTAATCCTTCATCGGTCTGCTTTGTTAAGATAAAAGGTATAGCATCGACATAAGTCACTACCGATTTGTTCGTATACTGGAATACTTGGTTGGCCACATTGGTCAAGGATTTATAGTGAAGCGAAAGATCGTTAACATCCTTTTTATATGGTCCCACAAAGAAGTTAATTTTCACATAAAGGTCACTCATTAAAATATCGATTATCTGATCGTATGAAATGCTATCCTCATCCACCATTTGCTGCTCGATGATAAAACCTTCGTGTTCATTGTGCCAAAGAATGGACACTTGCTTGTCAAAGAGCGCATCTATAGCATCTTTAAACAAGAAAGGTTCTACCTGATCTTTATTAAACGAAAAATATACGAAACGAAAAGGATTACTAGGTTTCCATTCCTTCTCTCCCTCTATTGGTTCGGTAGAGAAAATAAGTTTCCTCCACTTTCCTTCTGCATCCGTTGGATTAGGGAATTTCACATTATAGGGGGATAGAAAAGCAGTTAATAATGAGATATCTTTGGAGGTTAGTTCGTCGTTACGGATGCCAATTACTTCATGGTTGTCTGTTGTAAACCATTTGTAATCTATGCCTAATTCGTCGGAACTGTCCTTATATACTTGTAGTGTAGAGTAAATTTTTCTTAATTGATCGATCATTATATAAACCTTCTTTCGAAAGAATTACCTTTTTTGAAACTTATAGAAAAGTTTTGACTATTCTACTATTATTGTAGCTTATCATAAACCAACACGCTTTTAATTTTTTTGGAAATACAATAAAACCTGTAGACAACTCATTTTTAGAGTGTCTACAGGTTTAGTTTTTGTTATGCTAGTCGTTTCTTTGCCTCTTCGATTTGTACTTTCACTTGCTCGAAACCAGTGCCACCTAAAGAATTTCTTCTTCTAACAGCTGCTAGTGGTGATAGTACATCATAAATATCTGACTCTAACAAGCTACTTGCCTGCTGAAGATCTTCTAGTGGTAAATCGAGTAAGAAGTATCCACGTTGAATACATAGGAAAACTAGTTTTCCAGTTATTTCATGTGCTTCGCGGAATGGAAGTCCTTTTGCAGCTAAATAATCCGCTAGTTCCGTTGCATTAGAGAAATCCTTGTGAACAGTATCATGTAGTCGTTCTGTGTGAACTACCATTGTACGTACCATGCCTTCAAAAATTTTCAATGATCCAACGATTGTATGTACAGTATCGAACATGCCCTCTTTGTCTTCTTGCATATCTTTGTTGTATGCAAGTGGAAGACCCTTAATGACAGTTAATAACCCCATAAGATTGCCGTAAACTCTACCAGTTTTCCCACGGATTAACTCGGCCATATCTGGATTTTTCTTTTGAGGCATAATACTAGAGCCAGTTGAAAAGGAATCATCTAATTCGATAAAATTGAATTCAGCACTAGACCATAATATAATTTCTTCCGCAAAACGAGACAAATGGGCCATTAACATAGAAGAATTACTTAGAAATTCTAGGATAAAATCACGGTCACTCACAGCATCCATACTATTTTCATAAACATTTGCAAAACCAAGATATTCAGCAGCTACCTTACGATCAATTGGAAAAGTCGTACCAGCAAGTGCACCTGCTCCAAGTGGTGAAATATCGATGCGCTTCACAGAATCTTTGAAACGATCCTTATCGCGTTCTAGCATCCAAAAATAAGCCATCAAATGGTGAGCAAATGAAATAGGTTGCGCACGCTGTAAATGCGTATATCCTGGTGCAAGGGTTTCTACATGTGTTTCTGCTTGTGTAACAAGTGTTTGTTGGAAAGTCTCGATTAACTCGATTATTTCAATTACTCTATTCTTCAAGAATAAATGCATATCTGTTGCCACTTGATCGTTACGACTACGCCCAGTATGCAGCTTTCCACCTACTGGCCCGATTAAATCGATTAGCATTTTTTCTAAATTCAAGTGAATATCTTCATTGGCAACAGAAAACTCTAATTTGTTTTCAACTGCCAGTTTTTTGAGTTGGACGAGACCTCCTAAAATACTTTGGACATCATCACATGGTAGTATATTGCAGTCTCCTAACATTTGAACGTGTGCAATACTGCCATCTAAATCTTCATTCACTAATGTTTGATCGAATCCGATTGATGCTCCAAATTCATCGACCCATTGTTCGGCAGATTTTTGAAATCTGCCGCCCCATAGTTTAGTCATGCCTTCACCTTCTCTGCTCCCTTGTTCACCATAGCGTGAACTTTTGTTGGTAGTCCCCATAGCTCGATAAATCCTACAGCTGATGCATGATTAAACTCATCATCTTTTGTATATGTTGCTAACTTCTCATTGTATAGAGAATTTGGAGATTTACGTCCTTCTACAATGGCATGCCCTTTAAATAATTTAACACGCACTGTTCCATTTACATATTGTTGCGTTTCTTTTAAGAATGCCTCTAAAGCCGTTCTAAGTGGTGAGAACCAAAGTCCTTCATAAATAAGTTCCGTCAACTTTTTCTCCATTACTGGTTTAAAATGAGCTAATTCTTTTACTAGAGTAATATCTTCTAATTCTTTATGCGCTAGAAGTAAGGTATGTGCACCAGGAATTTCGTATACTTCACGTGACTTTATACCAACTAAACGGTTTTCTACATGATCGATACGACCGACACCATGTTTTCCAGCTATGTCATTTAGTTTTAAGATGAGTTCGTGTAATGGATATGCTTTTCCATCTATGGAAGTAGGAACTCCTTGTAAAAATTCAATTTCAATGACATCCGCAGTATCCGGTGCATTTTCTAGAGAAACAGTTAAATCATAGGCCTCTTCTGGTGGAGCAGCCCACGGATCTTCCAAAATGCCACATTCGTTTGCGCGACCCCATAGGTTTTGATCGATAGAAAATGGGCTGTCTAGGTTAATAGGAATTGGAATATTCTTTTCTTTTGCATATGCAATTTCTTCTTCACGGCTCCAGCTCCACTCACGTACTGGCGCAATTACTTCTAAATCTGGATTCAATGCTTTAATAGAAACCTCGAAACGCACTTGGTCGTTTCCTTTACCTGTGCAACCATGTGCCACTGCTGTTGCTCCCGTTTGTTCTGCAATTTCTACTAATTTTTTAGAAATCAGTGGACGTGATAAAGCGGAAACTAATGGATATTTGTTTTCATACCATGTATGTGCTTGTAATGAAATTAATGCATATTCATTAGCAAATTCTTCTTTTGCATCGATCATATAACTCTCAATTGCTCCAACTTCTAATGCTTTATTTTTCACGAATGTCAGGTCTTTCCCTTCGCCAACATCCAAACAAACCGCTATAACGTCGTATCCTTCATCTTTTAACCATGTAATTGCGACTGATGTATCTAACCCGCCTGAATATGCTAAAACCACTTTTTTGTTCATTTTTATATTCCTCCATTGCATTTATATACATTGTTTTAGTATTAATATACATAATGTAACATGGAATTTGTATGAATACAACTAATAATTAATAAATATAAGTAATTATTCTTATTTTTGTATATTTATCGATTCTTCCTTTTTTTGTTTTTCTAGTTCAGAAATGAGTGTATATTCAATTCCTCTTATAGTAAAGTAGTTCTCTATCTCTCGAATAATATTTTGTAGTACGGTTAAGCGAGCATATAATTTGTCATCACCATGGACTATAAACCAAGGTGCATCTGTACAATTCGACTTATCAAACATATCTTCAGCTGCTTCTATATACTGGTCAGATTTTTCCCGATTACGCCAGTCCTCGTCTGTTAGCTTCCACTTTTTATAAGGATCGGTCTTGCGTTCTGTAAAACGTTTCAATTGCTCTTCCTCAGAGACATGTATCCAATGCTTAATAATAATGTAGTTATCATCCGTTAAGGTTTTTTCAAAATGATTTATTTCTTTATAAGCACGTTTCCATTCTTCTTTAGTTGCCAGTTCTTCTACTCGTTCAACTAATACTCTCCCATACCAGGAGCGATCGAAAATCCCTATTTGTCCATGCTGTGGGAGTTTTCTCCAAAACCGTTGCAAATAGTGATAACGGAGTTCATGTGGTTGGGGGGCGGAAATAGGATGAACGATGTATCCTCTAGGATCAAGACGCTGTGTTAAACGCTTAATAGCTCCCCCTTTCCCGGCGGCATCCATTCCTTCAAAAACAAGTATGAGACCAATCTTTTTCTCGAGAAGTGTCTTCTGTAAACTTAGTAAATGATATTGTAGCTTCTTTAGTTTCTTTTTGTAGTCCTTTTTAGAATGCTCAAATTGTGTCGCTTCTAAATTGCTTAATGATTTTGGCAATGATATCCCTCCTTATTTACTTTTTGTATACCCAATTTTCTATTACAACCCTAAAAACAGTAATTGAATGAATGTTTTGTTTAATAAAAGTAGGCTATGTTAAAATTAATGGTTGATTTTGTTTAGAAAAAATGAGCTTGGAAAAACAATTCCAAGCTCACCTTTTTCTGTCTTTTTTTAAACTAAAGTACCCGCTAGTTTAAGTACAATGTTTCACAATCTAAACTAAACGTCTTCATTTGTATATTCTGTATATGAGTCGAAATCTTCACAATCCAATATAAGTTCACAACTATAAGGATGAAGAATAAAGAAAGTTTTGTGGTATTCGTCATCAAGCGACTTTGCATAAAAGCTGTTTAAAGTTAAACAAAGAGAAACCTCCTAGAACGCTATTAAATCAAGATTCTAAGAGGTTATATGTAATCCCAATCTTTAGTTTGGGAACGTTCTTCCAACTACATATGTATATTTATTCTTAAATTTTTTCAAAGAATAAGCTACTCACCTGTGTGTGAATCGATAAGCTTTCTTGTCTTTAAATCGTAAATTTTATAATCCATTGTCCACATACGGTCTTCGGTCACCGTAACCTCACAGTAATAAGGAATTGATTTGCCATAAGCATCGAGTTCAGGAATCTCATTGAAATTAAATTGTTCGTCTGTTTGAAGCATATTGAAAATCGAATTAGAAGAACGACCAGATGAAGATATTTCTATCGTGCATTTACCATTAACAACATCAAAGTCTTTCGTTATTACATATTTTAAACTTGGAACAGTCATCCATAAAAATAGGATTCCCATTAGTAAACCGCTCAACATTTTAATCGTCGACCAAAACTTAATTTCTCTCTTTCTATACATACGAATAAAAAAAATCGCACTGCCTATAACAAATAACACACCTAAACTAAATAAAAAATAATAAATAAAAATAATAATCCCCTCCCTACAATAAGTCATTACTATATTTAGATTAATTCAATTATAAAAGTTTCAAAAGTCATCTTTATAACATTCCCAAAGCGGCGTTTGGTAACATTACTTTACTAGCGTTGTAAATTTGACGAAAGTCCTTGTTGCACTAAACTGCTGCTTTAGTTCAATAAGAAAAAAGACTTTACTCCTTCTTGAAGTAAAGCACGACGTTAGTTTAAGTACATCTTTTCACAAACTACTCCCAAATTTCATCTAATTTATTCGAGTAGAAATCAATTGCTTTTTTATAACCTAAAATTTCATAATCTGTTGTTGAATCTGTTAAGCATTTTAATAATAACTCCATCACTTTACTATGTTCGTTCAAATTATATAAGGTCATCAATTAGAACGTTTGAATTGCTTTATTGTTTGGAAATGATTCAATTCCCTTTAAAAATTTACTTTTTGACTTTTCATATTCACCTAATTATCTATATGTACTCCCTAACCCCAATAAAGCACCTTCCAGTTCCTTTGAAGACAACCCTAATTTGATTGCATTTTCGTAAAAGGGTACTGCTTTCGATTCCTCTCATATAAATCAAAACTCCAAGCACATTGATTGTTAATCGATGCAACATCTGGGAACCCCTGTACAAGTTTCATAAGTAGTTCGTTAGATTCTTTATGACTTCCACTTTTCCGTAAATCAATAGCTTTGTCTAACTCTTTTTCCATCATTTTCAACCCCTATACTTTATCAGTTTATACCACTAGTCGAGTAGAAGAGAACCTCTCTACCTTGCGGTAGATTGTGTTCTTCCCCCCTCACAGAACCGTGCTTGCGCTATTCACGCACACGGCTCCTCCAAGTCTTCATTCACAAAATATAGCTAATCTCTTTTCTTAAGTCGTATATATTCACCTTTATTCTTGGTGAAGGTAACGGATATTTATGAAGAAAGAGATTGAATTTATCCCAAGTAAAGGATTTTCTTTGACTTCTTCTGTTGAGCCATTTAAACAGTAAGTATTGGATTTTGTCTTTAAATTGTTGAACACTTGGAGTGTTATCTGTGATGCAATAGTAGTTGTAATAACCTACAAGCGAGCGTTTAAATCTATCCATAATCATATGAATATCATTGTTTCGGTTCTTCTTTATCCATTCCTTCGATTCCTTAAGTTTACCTTGTAGCTTTTTCCTGCTTGATTTCCGTTTCACACGAAAGTATCCAGATTTACTCTTTCCACAGTAGTGTGTAAAACCTAGGAAATCAAAGGTGTCAGGTTTTCCATTTCCCTTTAGTTTTGCATCTTTCTCCGCAAATCTCCCGAAGGGAATAATTTTGGTTTTATCCTCCGCTATTTCTAAGTTAAACTTCTGTAATCTCAGCTTTAATGATTGAAAGAATTCCTGAGCTTCGCTCTTATATTGGAAGCAACAAACAAAGTCATCTGCATAACGAACTATGTATGCTTCTCCTTTACACTGTTTTCTAACTTCCTTCTCAAACCACAGGTCCAGGACATAATGGAGGTATAGATTGGCAAGTATCGGAGATATGACTCCACCTTGCGGTGTGCCTTTATCTGTCTTGTATTTCTTTCCTTCCTCCATGTATCCACCTTTAAGAAACCTACCAATTATTCTTAGTAAGTTAGGGTCAGCAATTCGCAGTTTTAAGAACTCCATCATCCATATGTGGTCAACGTTGTCAAAGAACCCTTTGATATCTACATCTACTATATAATTTACTGATTTCTTTTCCATGTAATAATTTAATATTTTCAAAGCATCGTGGCAGTTACGATTTGGGCGGAACCCAAAAGAGCAATCTAGAAAATCATTTTCATAGATGGCATTTAGTATTTTTGTAATGCCTTTCTGTACAATCTTATCTTCATGTTCCGGTATCCCCAATGGTCTTTTCTTGTTGGAGTTAAGCTTCGGAATATACATTCTCCTTACGGGAACAGGATGATAACTTTTACTTTTAAGCCTACTTACTAAATCCTCTATATTTTCCTCTAGTGTTTCACTGTATTGCTCTTTAGTTGTGCCATTAATCCCAGTAGCCTTCTTATTAGGTAATTCAAGATGACACTGAACTAGAGATTGCTTATTTAGTAAATGGACAATAGATGTAAATTTCATTTTAGGATCAGATTTTGCTAATTCTGCTATCCTTAATAGTTTTGTTTCCATTTAATATTCCTACCTCCGAGTGTAGTAAATGTGTCCCTAGTAAGGGTGATAACTTGGTAGCAGCCTTTCCTCCATCGGCATTACCCAACTTCATTGGTACTACGCTGCTATCCGACTCCCTACAACGGCATTTGGTTTCCTTGCTTATTATCACTTGTACACCATACTCTTCTATTAGAAGAGACCGGTAGGGTCTCCCGAGTTGCCGTATCATATCCATGTGTGACGTGCCAAGGTCTCTGACCCCAGAGAGGTTTTATTCTTCTTGCCTTTATCGAAGAATAAAATGTAGCTTTCTACCGCAGTTAAGGCATCAGCCCTCTCGATTTACTAACATTATGGAGCTCAATCCCTTCAACCATTTGGCTTTCGGCCCGCCACCTAACTGTCTACGCTTAAAGGCTAATGTTACCATTAGCCCTCCAAGACTCGCTACGAGTGAATGGCTAGTTCTTTCTCGACGGGAATCCCACCCGCTATATGATACGACCTAGGCTCGGCCGCACAACTGCTGCGTTAGTTTAAGTGAAATGTTTCACAAACTTCCCTAACGAATGGTTCATGATAGTTCTTTCAACAATCAATTTCGTTGTATTTTGCTCCATTAGTATAATAAATAAGTTCAACAAAAAGAGCGTTAATTCCTTCATTTCAGAATCAACGCATCTATATATTTCATCCGTTCTCTCAAACCCTTTTCTTTTGGGTCAACTCGTTCCAAACATCAATTTCTTCATATAATCCTTAAATTTACTCGAATTTCTGCCGTTTTTGCGTTAATCCTTCTTGTAGCAACACCACCGGAGATTAAAAACCTCACTATTCTACATAAATAAAATTGCACTGAACTAAATGGGGTAGACCAACAATATCACTCACTTAATCCATGATTCAAACGAAAACAAACAGCCAATCGCGGGTTCAATACCGTCAATCGGCTGCATGATAGGGTGTTTTATTCCTGTCCCAAAAAGTATAGTCAGTGCCCTCCACCCAACAAGTTTTTTTTGTCTATTATGACTCAAAAGCTGTTTTATCTGGAAATATACCATTTTCTCTTACAAGACAAACTGCCAATCTTTGAGCAGCTCGATCAAAATAAAAATTAGAGGGAATATTTTGATCAGGTAAACTTTCTAACTCTGAGAACTTTCTGGTAATTTTATTTAACTCAATTTTACCCATAATCTCTTCATTAGGTCCAAATTTGTAAACTACATTTTCATTATCTTCATATTCCTTTAATAGTAAAACATACGAAGCCATTTTTACTCCTCCTCTGCTGGATACCACGGACGCCCAAATTCAACTGTTTTATCGTGTGCGGTCCTGTAATCTGTTTTGAATATTCCTTCAAATTTTGATTCAAAAAGTTCATGATTCAGTAATAGAACTATTATTATTAGATATTTAATTTTTTTGCTCTTTCACTGATTTTTCCAATTGAACAAGTCGAGTAGAAGAGAACCTCTCTACCTTGCGGTAGATTGTGTTCTTCCCCCCTCACAGAACCGTGCTTGCGCTATTCACGCACACGGCTCCTCCAAGTCTTCATTCACAAAATATAGCTAATCTCTTTTCTTAAGTCGTATATATTCACCTTTATTCTTGGTGAAGGTAACGGATATTTATGAAGAAAGAGATTGAATTTATCCCAAGTAAAGGATTTTCTTTGACTTCTTCTGTTGAGCCATTTAAACAGTAAGTATTGGATTTTGTCTTTAAATTGTTGAACACTTGGAGTGTTATCTGTGATGCAATAGTAGTTGTAATAACCTACAAGCGAGCGTTTAAATCTATCCATAATCATATGAATATCATTGTTTCGGTTCTTCTTTATCCATTCCTTCGATTCCTTAAGTTTACCTTGTAGCTTTTTCCTGCTTGATTTCCGTTTCACACGAAAGTATCCAGATTTACTCTTTCCACAGTAGTGTGTAAAACCTAGGAAATCAAAGGTGTCAGGTTTTCCATTTCCCTTTAGTTTTGCATCTTTCTCCGCAAATCTCCCGAAGGGAATAATTTTGGTTTTATCCTCCGCTATTTCTAAGTTAAACTTCTGTAATCTCAGCTTTAATGATTGAAAGAATTCCTGAGCTTCGCTCTTATATTGGAAGCAACAAACAAAGTCATCTGCATAACGAACTATGTATGCTTCTCCTTTACACTGTTTTCTAACTTCCTTCTCAAACCACAGGTCCAGGACATAATGGAGGTATAGATTGGCAAGTATCGGAGATATGACTCCACCTTGCGGTGTGCCTTTATCTGTCTTGTATTTCTTTCCTTCCTCCATGTATCCACCTTTAAGAAACCTACCAATTATTCTTAGTAAGTTAGGGTCAGCAATTCGCAGTTTTAAGAACTCCATCATCCATATGTGGTCAACGTTGTCAAAGAACCCTTTGATATCTACATCTACTATATAATTTACTGATTTCTTTTCCATGTAATAATTTAATATTTTCAAAGCATCGTGGCAGTTACGATTTGGGCGGAACCCAAAAGAGCAATCTAGAAAATCATTTTCATAGATGGCATTTAGTATTTTTGTAATGCCTTTCTGTACAATCTTATCTTCATGTTCCGGTATCCCCAATGGTCTTTTCTTGTTGGAGTTAAGCTTCGGAATATACATTCTCCTTACGGGAACAGGATGATAACTTTTACTTTTAAGCCTACTTACTAAATCCTCTATATTTTCCTCTAGTGTTTCACTGTATTGCTCTTTAGTTGTGCCATTAATCCCAGTAGCCTTCTTATTAGGTAATTCAAGATGACACTGAACTAGAGATTGCTTATTTAGTAAATGGACAATAGATGTAAATTTCATTTTAGGATCAGATTTTGCTAATTCTGCTATCCTTAATAGTTTTGTTTCCATTTAATATTCCTACCTCCGAGTGTAGTAAATGTGTCCCTAGTAAGGGTGATAACTTGGTAGCAGCCTTTCCTCCATCGGCATTACCCAACTTCATTGGTACTACGCTGCTATCCGACTCCCTACAACGGCATTTGGTTTCCTTGCTTATTATCACTTGTACACCATACTCTTCTATTAGAAGAGACCGGTAGGGTCTCCCGAGTTGCCGTATCATATCCATGTGTGACGTGCCAAGGTCTCTGACCCCAGAGAGGTTTTATTCTTCTTGCCTTTATCGAAGAATAAAATGTAGCTTTCTACCGCAGTTAAGGCATCAGCCCTCTCGATTTACTAACATTATGGAGCTCAATCCCTTCAACCATTTGGCTTTCGGCCCGCCACCTAACTGTCTACGCTTAAAGGCTAATGTTACCATTAGCCCTCCAAGACTCGCTACGAGTGAATGGCTAGTTCTTTCTCGACGGGAATCCCACCCGCTATATGATACGACCTAGGCTCGGCCGCACAACTGCCCCGTTAGTTTAAGTGAACACTTTCACAAGCCTTTATTTTTAACATAAATATCCAATAAAAATTTATATAGGGAAACCTCTTCTTCGCAGTCATTAACGATTATCAACCTCTTTCTTTAACAGAGCCTAAAAATAAAGGGATCGCAACTGCAATCCCTTTCTCACTATTCAATATATTCTTATTGAAGTAAAATATTTAAGGTATTTGTACGTGCTCAAAGTGTTCGACTATAGGAAATGGTTCATAGTAAGGATGAAGTAATTTTCGCCACACTTGATATTCGGTTGATCCTCTAAAGTCTACAGTATGACTTTCTAAGGTTTCCCACCTTACTAGCAACAGATATTTCCCTTTTACCTCCATACAACGCTGTAATTCATGATTTATATAACCCTTCATAGTAGATATAATTTGAGATGCTTTGCGAAAGTCATCCTCATAGTTTTCTTCTTGTCCTGGTTTAACGTGAATCATTACAGCTTCTAATATCATGTGATCCCACCTTTTTTAATCTCATGTAATGCGTTCTATTTTCTTTAATAAACTACTTAAAGAAATTTGTGACATCGATTCTATTCGCTCATCAAAGTCCTCAAATTTCAAATTTTTCGTAACTGCATTTGGAACAATGATACAACGAATTCCTGCTTGCTTAGCCGCACTTAATCCGTTTAAGGAATCTTCAAATACAACTGTTTCCTTTGACGTTAAATCTAAATCTCTAAGTGTTTTGATGTATAATTCTGGATCTGGTTTAATATTTTTTACATCATCTTTAGTATTGATCACTTCAAAATAATCAATTATGTTAAGTTGTTCCAAGTAGCTTTGAACCCACTGCTTTGAGGAGCTTGAAGCTAATGCTATCTTCAAGTTATATTGTTTGGCCTCCTCTAAATATTCTTTTACACCTTCTCTGAGCACTGGAGCTCTCATCATGCTTGTGTATCTTGCTGCTGCAAGCTCTTCTAACAATTCACATTCAACTGCATCACCTGCAATTTTTCGAAAGTAACTGTATAAAACATCATTTCCAGTGCCTATACATTCGGAATATCCTGCTAAATCTAAATCTACTTGATAGCGCTCATAAAAAACCTCTCTGAATGCTTCATACCATATAGTTTCCGTATCCACTAGTAACCCATCAAAATCAAATATAACTGCTTTAATCATTCCTAATACTCCTATTCAATCATTTATATTTTTAAAAAAACTCGTAAAGTCCCCCATCAAAATAATCAAATTCCTCTTTTGATAATCTCAATAATGTATAACTTTTATAGAATGCATTTAACAATGACTTATCATATATAAAAGAGCGAATGGCAAGTGCCACATCATATCTTGGGTCGCCATAAGCTACTCCGGACAAATCTATAAAAGTTTCGACAGAATTGTCTGCGACTAAAACATTATCTATTGTACAATCTCCATGAATAAGCGTTTGAGGTATAGCTCTAGGTTTGTGTTCTAGGAGACTATCTAATAATTGCGGGTTTCCATCCACCTCATAGTGTTGTAAATTGCATGCAGCCTTTTTCAGTTGTATATCTAACCAACTTATCTGATGCTGCCATTCAGGTGGTAGGGAAGTTTCATGCAATTTTTTTAACTTTGCACCAAAACTTTGAATGATTTTCACTTGTTCCTCATTTGATTTAACAGCTAACAATGCCTCTCTTAAAGGAACCCCTTCTTCCATACTCATGAGCAGGTAACTATTATCCTCGTCTTCCATATAATCGTAAAAAGTTGGTATAGGTAAGGAAGTATTAGTATTCAGTTCTTTCATAACTTTCGCTTCCTCTAACAACCATGTCTTATACTGTGGTAAAGAGGAGCGTTTACAAACATATTTCCCTTGATCGGTATGAAGAAAAACTACTTCAGAAGTTGCTCCCTGCCTTGCTGGATAAGAAACATTTTGAATATTGCCGATGATTGTCTCAAATTGCTTGGGCAACGCTTTATGTATATACTCTTTCAATTTTTGCACCTCTTTTAAACTGTTTCTTTTATATGGATATTCTTCATCCGCACCTCATAATCCTTTTATATACAAATATTATGTAATAATTAGATGTACAGACAACTTAAAATGTCTACCCAAAAGTTGAATTGCGACAATAATCTTGTTAAAAGTTATATAATTGTGACATTATTGTGAAATGTATGTTACATTCCGTGTTCCGACAATATTTGCAAATTCTTTATTATACAATAAGCAGGTTGCTACATTACCTACTAGATATACACTCATGAAATGAAGCTAAATATACATTACGGAGGAAGAATTATTGTGAACAGTCATTTGCAACAAAAATTATTATTACTACGAATTGAACAAAAGAAACAGGATATGTATAGAAAGGCAAAGAGTCTTGGATTTACTCATCCTATTGTTGTTACTTGCAGTCAAGAACTTGATGAACTACTAAATAGATACCAACGTAAAGTTTCTTGAATTGTATTATTTAGGTACCTATCAGTTATTTTTGATGCGATGAAACACACCGCAATACGAAATGAAAAACCGATTTCTCCTTTTTAAGTGGGAAATCGGTTTTTTTTGTTATTTTTTGGTGAAATATTTTTTTCCTACTGTTTCGACAATGGACGGTGCTAGAGCGTAGAGTTTACTGGTGAAACTCATGTAAGAGGGAAGATCCACCTCTCTTACAGGTTTTTCCATTACTCGTTCAATAGAAGATACTACCTTGTCCGGAGCTAAAAGGTGTTTTCTCATGCTATTTCTATAATTACCGGTTTTATCTGCTAAATCCAGAAAGGGCGTATCTATAGGTCCAGGATTAATAGTCGTAACTACCACGCCAAATTCCTTCAGTTCCATGCGTATAGCATTTGCAAATCCGATTATAGCATGTTTAGATGCCGCATACACAGATGCTTTAGGAGTTGCTACTTTACCTGCTTGAGATGCAACAAATATAAAGTGTCCACTCCCTCGAAGTTTCATCTTTTCTGCAAAGTATTTTGTTAACTTCATAGGAGCCAATACATTTACCTGCAACATTTTTTCCATTTCTCGTTCATCCATATCCAATAAATATGCAAAAGCACCAACACCAGCACAGTGAATTATGGTGTCGGGGGTCCTCACATCTTGAAAGAGCGAGTCAAATGATTGGTCGACCGTTAAGTCCGCTTCAATTGTATGAATTCCATTTTCAGCTAGATTTTTTAACACGCTGGAATTTCTTCCAGTAGCCCATACTTCATGTCCAGCTTCGTGTAGATTATTAGCTAGCATTAGTCCAACTCCACTTGTAGCACCAGTTATTAAGATTTTTTTAGTTTTGTTCATATAGCAAAATTCCTTTATCGTTTCGGTTAACAGTTATAAGTTTTTCCTCGATTAAATAATCTATTTGTCCAATCGTCTCGGAAAGCGTTAAACCCAGTTCTTTTTCATATACCTTAGGAAAAAGTTGTTTCGTCAATTCAAAAATGGTTTTTTCACCAGCACTCATCATATCTAGTACTTTAAGTGCTCGTTCTTTTTGTTTTTCGAGTCTATATGCTACAAGCTCCTGAATATTATATACTTCGTTACCATGACCGCTATATACCTTTTCGATTGGTAGCTTTTGAATTTTTTTCAGCGAGGCATTATATTGTAACATCGATTTTGGACGCTCATCATTTGCATTTAATGGTGGCTCAATTAAAGGATTAGACGAAATTTTCTCGAGAATAAGATCTCCACCTATAAGCACTTTTGTACGTTCTGACCAAAATGCTAAATGACTCTGAGCATGGCCTAACGTTTCCAGCACTTCAATATCTGGATGTCCGGGCAAAATATCTCCCTCATACAAATATGTATCAATTGAACGGCTTCCTATGAGATTTAATGGTCTCCTCATCTTCTCGACCCATTTAAAATATTCCTCTGGAACTCCTTCTTCTTTTAAGCATTGTAGATAAAAATGATCATGATATTGTAAAAATTCTTCATCTCTCGTCATCCATACTTGGATATATTCATGACCTGAAATAGTTGCCTTTTCAAATGCATCTGTCCATCCCGCATGATCCGGGTGATGATGTGTTAAAACAACCTGTTCAATATCGGCCAGTTCATAGCCAGCCTCTTTAATCCCATGTGTTAATGCTATTAATGCTTCTTCTGTTTTTGGTCCAGCGTCAATTAGGGTTAAAACATCCCCTTTAACTAAATATGCGTTTACATCCCCTACCGCAAAAGGTGTAGGAATTATTATTTTATGTATCATCAGAATTCTCCTTAATGAATAGTCATTCATTACATTGTACCTTTATTTGTACAAGTCGTCACGAAAATATGGTTGACTTTATAAGAGAAGATGCATATAATTTCATTAATTCAGAATATAAAAGCTAAGATGAAGATTAGTACATATATGATGGAGTTAAGAGAGTGAAATGTCTGCTGAAAATTTCACCTCCCGCTCGTATATAGAACCTACTTCGGAGCTACTATGTAAACATGGTCGTACCTTCTCGATACGAAGGATTAAGTTGTGCTGAGTATTTACAGCAAATTTAGGTGGTACCGCGGAAAACAAGTGTTTTCGTCCTTATTATATATGGGACGAGAGCGCTTTTTTATTTTGCCTATTGCGTAAAATTCAAAGGAAACAGGTTCTACAAAAGGGAGGAAATTATATGACGAAGATTGTATTTGTTGGTGCGGGGGCAATGGCAGAAGCCATTATAAATGGTTTAACAAAAAGTAATAAAATTTCACCGACATCCATTCACGTCACGAATAAATCTGATGTAAACCAACTTAACTATTTAAAACAGACGTACAATGTACAGATCTTATGTGAACAGAAAGAAGCGTTAACTAAAGCTAATATTGTTTTTTTAGCGATGAAACCAAAAGATGCCCAGGAGGCATTAACTAGTCTTGCGCCATATCTCAACAAAGATGCAACGATTATTTCAGTTATTGCTGGGATTAATATTCAAACCATTATAAATGCTTTAGGTAATAGACCAGTTGCACGAGTTATGCCTAATACTTCAGCAGCAGTTGGAATGAGTGCATCTGCTTTATGCTGGAACGAGCTTATAACGGATGAATCTAAATTACTAATAATCGATTTGTTAGAGTCTATTGGTTCGGTAAAAGTCGTAGAAGAGGACGATTTACATGTTGTCACTGCACTTTCTGGTAGTGGTCCAGCTTACTTCTATTACTTTGCTGAACAGTTTGAGTCTGCTGCTGTTCAGCATGGCTTAGATTCAGGCGATGCTCGTCAATTATTTATACAAACAATGGAAGGTGCTGCACAAATGCTCAAAAAAGGTGATGTAGAACCAAGTGAACTACGCAGAAGAGTGACAAGTCCAGGTGGAACGACAGAAGCTGGTCTGGAACAGCTAATGGAGCACAAAGTGAGTGAAGCTATATTTGCTTGTATCCATGCTGCAGAAAACAGATCTCGAGAGATCGGGAAAATATTCGAAACGTAATATACAGGTATAAAGGATGTCGATAACATGGATAATTCATATTTTGTTGGTTGGGGTACTTTAGCTTTTATCAATGCAGGTATTGCCCAAGGTAAAAATAGAAGTGGACTAAACTGGTTCATCTTGTCCTTAATAATTGGACCTATCGCTACAGTAAGTTTAGTTATAATAGAGAAAAAAAGAGATCCTAGTGAATAATTCACATTCGGATTCTCTTTTTTATTTGGATTTAGTTAATAAACCATTTACGAAACTATATTCAGCAAGGTCTTCAGCAATATAGATTGGAAAAGGATAATGTTTCACTTGAGTAAGCATATTGCTTAAGTCAGAGGACAGGAATCTTGCACTAATATGATTTACGACTAAATTTTTAGCGTGCGCATTCTGACAAACCTCTGCAGCATCAACTATCGTGGAATGACCATAAAGCCTTGCAAGCTCAGCGGTTTCAATGTCGAAAGTTCCTTCATGAACGACAATGTCTGCTTTCTCACTTAACTGTATCGAGTTTTCACAATACTTTGTGTCTCCTAATATTGTGACTTTAAAACCTTCTCTTACTTCTCCTGTTACTTCCTCACTTTTGACTATAATCCCATTGGAAAGTACTACATCATTTCCCTCTTTTAATTGTCTTAATAATGGACCTCTTGGAACTCCCAAAGCGTCTGTTTTCTCTATATAAAGCTCTGGAGCAAGCGCTTTTTGTTTAACAGAATACCCATAGCAAGGCATTACATGTTCGAGTAGTTTAGCTTCTACAATAAATTGCTCGTCTTCGAAAACAGTACCCTCTTCTATTTCAATTATGGTAAGCGGATACTTTACATGCGTTTTAGATACAGCAAGCGTTACGTCAATCCAATTCTTTAACCCTGTAGGTCCATATATTGTAAGTGGCTCGTCCCCACCCAAAAAAGAACGAGATCCAAGCAAACCAGGAAGCCCATATATATGATCTCCATGTAAATGTGTAATAAATAGTTTTTCGAGTTTACGAGGTTTTAGTGTCGTATGCAAAATTTGGTGCTGAGTGGCTTCTCCACAATCGAACATCCAAAAAGTACCTCTCTCCTCTAGTAGTTTCAAAACAGTAGATGTCGTATTGCGCTGTTTTGACGGCATTCCTGCTCCAGTTCCTAAAAATAATAATTGCATATTTGCTCACTTCCTTAACTATTTTGGACATATTCTAAATTATAGATTCTATATTTATTTTGTTGTGAAAACATCTTAAAATTGACCATTTTTAAGTTTTATTTGTCTACTATAAATGATTAGATTTACTTACGACTAATATTAGACATTAAGTAATTTATATAGTTAGTCTACCTCTAAATTGCATGTATGTAAAAAGCAAAACTGCAAACAATAACTAAACAACTAAAAGGGGCGTCCAAAGCTTATGAAATTAGAGACATTGATAAAGCCATTAGGCATTCACATAAGTCAAGAAGACGAGTCCGTTGAAATACAAGGCTTGGCTTTTAATTCTTCTGAAGTAGAGAAAAATTTTATATTTGTTGCGATACCGGGAGCTCAGACAGATGGACATATGTATATCGAAGATGCAATTTTAAATGGGGCATGTGTAGTCATTGGCGAAGAAAATCTTACCTCAGTTGGAGTTCCCTATATTCGAGTGCCCAACGCACGGAAAACACTCGGATTAGTAGCTCAAATCTTTTATGGTAATCCAACTCAACATAAAACTATGATTGGAATTACTGGTACAAATGGAAAAACAACTACATCCTTTATGCTTAAACATATTTTGGAATCAGTAGGAATATCATGTGCATTATTCGGTAGTGTTTCGACAATTATAAATGGAGTTGAACAGGAGTCCTACCACACAACTACGGATGCAGTTACCCTAAACAAGCTATTAGCTACTTGTCATGACCGAGTTGTCATTATGGAAGTTTCCTCCCACGGTTTGGTCCAATCTCGCGTCGAGGGTCTTCAATTTGATGTTTGTATTTTTACGAATTTAGAACATGAGCATTTAGACTATCATAAAACAATGGAATCCTATTTCGAAGCGAAGCAATCTCTATTTGAATATTTAAAACCAAACGGAATTGCTGTTATTAATTCTAATACTTCCTGGGGTGAACGTCTTTGTGCTTTCGTAAACACTTTAAACAAAGAAGTTATCAAAATAAATGGGACAAATCCCACATACATGGTGAATGACGAAGAACTGATATCCCTTGACGCTCCAATACAGTCATACTCGCTTAAGAGTCGCATGAAAGGTAAACATAACTTAGAAAATGCTTCGCTTGCTTTTTCAACTGCAATCTCGCTAAATATAGACCCGTTAAATATTGAGCGTGCGTTAGAAAGTTTTGGTGGAGTACCAGGTAGATTTGAGCTGTTTGAACATCCAACTGGGGCAACATGCATTGTAGATTATGCCCACACAAAAAATGCTTTTTCTCATATCTTAGAAGCTGCTCGTTTATATAACCCCCAAAGAATTATACATATTTTTGGGTTTAGGGGAGATAGAGACGTACAAAAAAGAAAAAGTATGGTAGAAGTCTCTTTGGAGAAATGTGAAACATGTATTTTAACTTTTGATGATTTGAATGGAGTACCTTCAGAACAGATGATTCGAGATTTGAACGAATTAGATCCGATGAATAGATGTATTATTATTCCCGATCGAACTTTAGCAATACAGTATGCTTGGGAAAAAGCTCAAAATAATGACCTTATCGTAATTACCGGGAAAGGCATTGAAAATTATCAGAATAGCTTCAGCTTACCTACTGCTTCAGACATTCACACCTTGCATTATTTGAACGATTCATTGGCTATTCAAAATGAGCATTATCATTCATTATGATCATCTAAGAAGTCTTTGCTGAAACTTGTTTTAGATTCCAGTGAAGGCTTCTTTTTTACTTTCATTCCACGCTTAATACTATCTTCCCCAAACTTACCTTGCAGTTGCTCCACAAGTTTTAAAATTGGCTCTTCTTTAGCATGTTCTTCAAAGTTAAAAATAGAAAGCTGCTCTACAGATTCTCCCTTATCGTATACATTGTTTACAGTTACTCCTAGTAGACGAATAGGATCTCCATTCCAAGAAGCATTGAATAGTTCTAATGCCAATTGGTATATTTCTTGTTCCTTGTATAAGCGACTAGTTAATGTCTTACTTTTCGTTTTGTTTTTCCAATTAGCATCCCGTATATGTATTGTAATAGAACGTCCAGCTAGATTTTTGGCATCAAGCCTCGCAGCCACTTTTTTCGATAATCGTACAAATACCTTCTCCAGTTCTTCTATATTCGATTCATCATAAGGTAATGTTGTTGAATTCCCTACACTCTTCGTATCATATATAGATTCAGGATCTACTGCCCTGTTATCAATACCATTTGCACGATTTAGTAGTCGAACACCATTTTTTCCGAGTTTTTCTTTTAGTAAATTAGGATTTGCATTAGCTAAATCTCCGATCGATTTAATACCAATCGATTCTAATTTTCTAGCAGTACTCTCCCCTATTCCATGCATATCTATTACTGGTAGGGGCCATAGGATTTCATTTACCTGTCTTTTTCGCAAAACAGTTATACCCATCGGTTTTTTGATGTTGGATGCAGTTTTAGCAAGAAATTTGTTAGGAGCAATCCCGATTGAACTAGGTAAATCCAGTTCACGTAAAATGCGATCCTGAATAGATTTGGCAAAGCCGATTGCATCATTGTTCATATCTAATTCTGTTACATCCATATACCCTTCATCGATTGATACTGGTTCTACTAAGTGTGTGTAGGATCTTAATATCCCGAACATGGCTTTTGAAGCGATTCGGTAAATTTCAAAATTAGGAGGTAACAAAATTAGTTCTGGACATTTTCGTTTTGCCTCCCAAACGGACATTGTAGTATATACACCTTTTGCCCTTGCCTCATAGGAGCATGTAACAAGTATGCCACGTCTTTCTTTAGGATTACCTGCTATAGCAATAGCCTTTCCTTTTAAAGAGGGGTTATGTGCTTGCTCAACAGAAGCATAAAAGCTATTCATATCTAGGTGAAAGATAATTCTATGTTTTCCGGACAAGTTAGCCCCCCTCCTTCCTTTTTTCTTGCATTAATGAATAAATTTCATTGCTGAACTTTAAATAAATTCTTCATTTACTCTACACAACAGATTTAAGTATAGAAACTAATATACTCTTTAAAGAATGAACTGTTGAGCGCCGACTTCGGCTGGAAAGCATCCGTCCGAAACGAAAATTAGAAGTTAAAGGACTCTTCAATCCTCAAAAGCCTTAAAACACTGGATTAAATTTTACACTTATATTCTCAAAAAAGGTAGCTATATAAGCTACCTCCCTGAATACAGCATGAAATTATTTAGTAACGGTTACTTCTTTTTTTACTTCTTCTACATACGTTTGAATATCATTAAAACCTTCTAAGGAGCTTACCAAAATAGAAGCATCCACGATTGTAATCATTCGATTCTCTAAGTTAGCAACTGCTGTGAAATAACGTGTTTTCGTATAATTCACCAAACCAATTTGCTTTAGATTTTCTTGCTCAATATCTAAAATCTCTTTCGCTTCTTTCACAAGAAGTCCAACCGTCATATTTTCAGTATGCATCGTAACTACTCTTGCTAGTTCCTGATCGACACCACTGCGATTATACAAAATTTGTTCAAAGTCAATAATCGGCACTAGCTCTCCACGAATCTTCATCAAACCTATTAAATAATTTGGTAAGTGTGGAATCGGGTTTACCTGCTCTAATTTCTCAATGGAAACTACATGTTCAATGGATACTGCATAATCTTCATTTCCACATTGAAATACTACTACCTTTTCATTGCTCAACGAAGTCACCTCCTATTTCATTCTGCCGCTACTAGAACGATCTCTACTATTAAATCGGCTAATTTCTCTAATTCTTCAATAGGCATGCGTTCATTTGTTGTATGAATTTCTTCATAACCCACAGACAAGATAACTGTAGGAATCCCAAATCCAGCAATTACATTGGCATCACTACCGCCACCACTAGTTTTAATCTCTGCAGTTCTTCCAATTCGTTCTACTGCACGTTTAGCAACCTGTACAACTGCATGTTCTTCTTCAAAATGAAATCCTGGATACATTAATTGCGTTTCTGTCACTGCTTTACCACCAAACTTTTCAGCAGTTTCAACGAATGTTGCGACCATATGAGCAACTTGTGCATCTAGTTTTTCTTTATTGATCGAGCGTGCCTCAGAAAGTATATGCACTTCATCACAGACGATATTAGTTGCTTGTCCACCTTCAAATCGACCAATATTAGCCGTAGTTTCGGCATCTAATCTACCTAATTTCATCGCAGAAATCGCCTTAGCAGCTAAAGTAATCGCAGAAATACCTTTTTCGGGAGCGACTCCTGCATGCGCAGTTTTTCCAGTAATGGTTGTCCATAGCTTAGATTGGAATGGAGCAGCCGTTACAATTCCACCAACCGTTCCATCGCTATCTATCGCATAGCCATATTTTGCAGTTAGTAAGGACGCATCTAATTCTTTTGCTCCTACTAATCCACTTTCTTCTCCAGCCGTAATAACGACTTGAATATCGCCGTGTTTAATAGATTGTTCTTTCAAGAGGCGAATAGCTTCAAACAGAGCAGCGATTCCAGCTTTGTCATCAGCACCTAAAATTGTTGTGCCATCAGAATATATATAACCATCTTCTTTAATAACGGGTTTAATGCCTTTTCCAGGTACAACAGTATCCATATGGACTGTAAAGTATATTGGATCTACATTTGCATTTGAACCCTTTAATGTTGCGATTAAATTGCCAGCTCCGTGTCCTGTTTTAGAAGCAGAATCGTCTTCCACAACAGTAAATCCAAGCTGCTCTAATTTGTCTTTTAAAATTGGTGCAATTACTTCTTCATGCTTTGTTTCTGAATCTATTTGAACTAATTCTAAAAATTCCTCAACTAATCGACTCATTGAAAAGTCTCCTTTTTATAATGGAATATTACCATGTTTTTTGTTTGGTCTAGTTTCTTTTTTATTACGCATCATCTCTAAAGATTGAATAAGTTTAATACGAGTTTCTCTTGGATCAATTACGTCATCTACCATTCCCATTGAAGCGGCTACGTATGGATTCGCAAATTTCTCACGGTACTCTTCAATTTTTTCTGCACGAACTGCTTCAGGATCTTCACTTTGTGCAATTTCACGGGCGAAAATGATATTGGCAGCGCCGTTCGGTCCCATTACAGCTATCTCTGCATTTGGCCATGCGAATACCACATCTGCTCCAATTGACTTGGAATTCAACGCAACATAAGCGCCGCCGTATGCTTTTCGTAAAATAACGGTTATTTTAGGAACGGTTGCTTCAGAATAAGCAAATAGGATTTTGGCACCGTGGCGAATAATTCCACCATGTTCTTGTTTAATACCTGGGAAGAATCCAGTAACATCTTCAAATGTAATAATTGGAATATTGAAGGCATCACAAAAACGTATAAATCGAGCTGCTTTGTCCGAAGAATCTATATCTAAACCTCCAGCCATTACTTTTGGTTGGTTACAAACTAAACCAACTACCTCTCCTTTAATACGTGCAAGACCAATCACGATATTTTTCGCAAATTCTTTTTGTACTTCTAAGAAAGAACCTGTATCTACTACTTGATCAATAACTTTTCGGATATCGTATGGGCGAATAGCTTCATAAGGTACGACATCTGCTAAGTCAGGACGATTATCATCCTCTTCTGGTACATCAGCGATAGTAGGTTTTTCTTCAAAGCTTTGTGGTAAATAACTTAAAAGTAATCGAACGCTTTCTAATACTTCCTCTTCAGTTTTCCCACGGAAATGTGCATTTCCACTAATTGTGTTATGTACTTTTGAACCACCAAGATCTTCTGCAGAAATCTTCTCCCCGGTAACAGTTTCAATTACCTTAGGACCTGTGATAAACATTTGGCTCGTTTCATCCGTCATAAACACAAAGTCAGTTATAGCTGGCGAATACACTGCGCCACCAGCACATGGTCCTAAAATGACAGAGATTTGAGGAATAACACCCGAGTAAATAGCATTACGATAAAAAATTTGACCATATCCATCCAGTGATACAACACCTTCTTGAATACGAGCACCACCAGAGTCATTTAACCCTATGAAAGGTGCTCCGTTTTTAGCTGCTAAATCCATGACGTTTGCAATTTTGAGTGCATGCATTTCTCCTAAAGCTCCGCCAAAGACAGTGAAATCTTGTGAAAACAGATAAATGGGACGACCATTTACTTTCCCATACCCAGTAACTACTCCATCACCTGGGCCCTCTTGCTTATCCATACCAAAGTCTACAGTACGATGTTTGATAAAAGGACTTAACTCTACAAATGAACCTTTATCTACTAATAATTCAATTCGTTCCCGGGCAGTCAGCTTCCCTTTTTCATGCTGTTTCTCAATACGTTCATCTCCGCCACCAAGTTCGATTTTACGTTTGCGATCATATAAGTCATTGATTTTTTCATAAATATCCATATTATTTCTCTCCCCCGGTTTTATCGACTAATTCGTAAAGCACTCCACGAGATGCTTTTGGATGTATAAATGCTACCTGAGCACCATGAGCACCTGCTTTTGGAGTTTCCTGTATAAGTCGGACGCCCTTTTCTTTCAGCTCGTCCAAACGCTGTTGTATACTAGTAACTCCAAAAGCTATATGATGAATACCTTCACCCTTTTTTTCAATATACGAATGAATCGTACTTGTATCATCGATTGGTTGAAGTAATTCTAAATGGACATTCCCGCTATCGATAAACGCTACACGAACTTTTTCTGATGGAACATCTTCAATATGTAATAGTTTTAATCCCAATGTATCTATGTAATAAGGAAGAGAGTCTTCAATACTTTTAACAGCAATCCCGATATGATCAATTTTCTCCATTTTTACACCCCTCTATTAAATGACTATAAAATAATACTATTGATATTCGTTGCAGTCCGACGTCGAGCCTGTGTCATTATGACCCTTTTCTGAATTGACTGCATACGGCAGTAAGTATTCCTACTTTTTAAGTATACTCCTTTGGGGTCCCGACTTTCTCACTAGACCCACCGAAGTTGCCAACTTTCACTTCTATCAAAAAATGTGTCGTAATAAACTGATAGATTTTGCAAAATTATATTGTCACCATCCGCATGCAGATAATAACAACATTAGAACGTATTTCTATGCAAAGATTCTATCTATGAAAAAGGCTATCTACAATGAGCTGATGGAATCTCTCATGATAATGACTGTCCCTAAGATTCCAATATCAAGTGATTACAGAAAATTTAAAATAACCCTTTTTCTATTGTACCTATTTCAAAAAAAAATCTCTACCTCTTGTGCATTTTTATGTTTTTGTTAAAATAAAGGTACAAGCTAAAGGAGAGAAATTATGCGCAACCAAACTTTTCGTAAAATTATTGTGTATTTAATGATTTTTGTAATGGTAATGTCTACATTACTATTCGGTCTAAGCTTCATCCTTTAATGTCAAAACCTGTTACTATCGTGTCCAAAGGTCTTTGAACAGGTGTTTGCCATTCTATTACCAAGTGAATTTTAGGGATGCTGGTTGGTTGTGACGATGTCATAACCAACCAGCATCTCTTTTTCTTGCAAAATCTTATGATGTTTACCTGTTCATCGCCATAATATATTAAAAAAGTTCAATTTATGGATCTTTGAGAAATGATAAAAACCAGCGAATGCATCTATATGCTTCCGCTGGTTTTTATTATTTAAACTTCTTCGCAGTATTCTTCAAATAATTCTTGAAGATGTGTAATGACAGAAGTAGGTGCATGACCTTCTATTTCGTGACGACCGATTTCTGCTACAGGTTGTCCGTCTTTTAACAGAACAAATGATGGAGAAGAAGGCAAGTGATCATCTCCGAATAGATTACGCGCTTGTTGAGTAGCCAATTTGTCTTGACCAGCAAAAACAGTTACTAAATGGTCTGGACGTTTATCATAATGTACAGAGTTTGCCGCAGCAGGGCGTGCAATTCCTCCAGCACATCCACATACAGAGTTTACCATTACTAAAGTTGTTCCTTGACGAGCAAATGCTGCATCTACTGCTTCAGGTGTTTCAAGTTGCTCATAACCTGCTGCGTCCATTTCTCCACGAGCTTGTACTAGTATATCGTTCATATATAAATTGAAATCCATATTCATTTATGCCACTCTCCTTTTTTTACTATGTTAATCTTATCAGATTATCCGTTTGGATTCGAGGAAAATAGATCGTCCACCGCTTGGGAAACTGTTATTTTTTCATCTCGCACTAAATGTTCTAAAGTTGCCATAGCTTGCTTTTTAATAGTGGATGAAAAAAAGTCATCGTATAATCGATCCACAATCATCGTTTTAAACCATTCAATTGTTTGTTCTCTTCTTCTATGTTGCCAAACCGACTTTTCTTTCATCACTTGCTGGAAGTGTAGTATATTTTCCCATACTACATCTAATCCAATTTTATATAGCGAAGATACTGCAAGTGCTGGAGTTTGCCAATTAGGTGAAGACGGTGCTAAAAAATGGAGGATTTGTTTGTACTCCGCAACCGTTTTTTTAGCTAGCTTTTCATTGGATCCATCTGCTTTATGGACAATAATAGCATCCGCAAGCTCCATGATTCCTTTTTTCATCCCCTGCAATTCATCTCCGGCACCTGTAAGCGCTAATAACAAAAAGAAATCAACCATACCCCTTACTATTGTCTCACTTTGACCGACTCCAACCGTTTCCACTAAAATGACATCGTATCCAGCAGCCTCGCAGAGAAGCATTGTCTCTCGAGATTTTTTATGCACGCCACCAAGTGTCCCAGCAGTAGGCGAAGGTCTGATAAACGCATTCGGGTGCTTAGCAAGCTCTTCCATTCTCGTTTTATCTCCGAGAATACTGCCTCCAGTCAAAGATGAACTAGGATCGATGGCTAATACCGCAACTTTATATCCTTGATCACAAAGCATTTTACCAAATGCCTCGATAAATGTACTTTTTCCTACTCCAGGCACCCCTGTTATTCCAATACGTATACTATTGCCAGTACACGGAAGTAAGTTTTTTAGTAATTGCTGTCCAATTTGCTGTTGATCATTTACTGTACTCTCAATATACGTTATAGCTTTAGCTAAATGCAGCCTGGAGCCACTTTGAATTTGTCGGATATATTCCTCTTCATTAATTTGAAGAGGCTTTCTTTTAGAAAACTTTTTAATAGAAGCTTTCCCCACCCCATCATGTTGCGATTTAATGCCATTCATCACATGCATAGAAGATTCGTTATTATTATCCGTTTTTGACATTAACCTTCCACTTCCTCGTAGCCAAGACGCTTGTATATCTCTTCGATCACTTTTTGTGCAGCAACCGGAATAACTGTTCCTGGTCCGAAAATAGCGGAGGCACCATTTTCACGTAGAAAAGCATAATCCTGAGCTGGAATTACACCACCAACAACAATTAGTATATCCTCTCTACCAAGCTTAGCCAATTCCTCTTTCAATGAAGGAACTAATGTCATATGACCAGCTGCTAAAGAACTTACACCAACAACGTGGACATCATTTTCGACTGCTTGCAGTGCAGTTTCTGCAGGTGTTTGGAATAGCGGGCTAATATCTACGTCAAATCCTAAATCAGCAAATGCAGTTGCAATAACCTTAGCTCCACGGTCATGTCCGTCTTGACCCATTTTGGCGATTAAAATACGTGGACGACGGCCTTCATTTTCACGGAAGTCTTCTGCCATTTGTTTTACTGCATTAATCTCTTCTGCATCATTAAAGTTAGCACTATATATACCACTCACTGAACGGATCACCGCCTTATGTCTTCCAGCCACTACTTCAATAGCATCGGAGATTTCTCCAATAGTAGCACGTTCTCTAGCCGCTATAACAGCAGCTTCTAACAAATTGGTTTCCCCATTTTTTGCGGTTTCTGTTAAATCTGCTAATGCTTTTTGAACTGCTTTTTCATTACGGTTTGCTTTGACTTTGTCTAAGCGCTCCATTTGTTTTTGACGAACGACTGTATTATCTATGTTTAAAATATCTATTGCATCTTCTTGTTCCAAACGATATTTGTTAACCCCAATGATTATTTCTTTCGAAGAGTCGATTTGCGCTTGTTTTTTTGCAGCTGCTTCTTCTATTTTCATCTTAGGCAAGCCCGTTTCAATCGCTTTTGCCATACCGCCTAACTCTTCAATTTCTTCTATCAAAGTCCAAGCTTTTTCCATTAATTCATTTGTTAATGTTTCAACATAATAGGATCCGCCCCATGGATCGATTACTTTCGTCATATTCGTTTCTTCCTGGAGGAATAATTGAGTATTTCGAGCAATTCGGGCAGAGAAATCCGTTGGCAATGCTATCGCTTCATCTAAAGCATTTGTATGAAGTGACTGCGTGTGACCCATTGCAGCAGCATTAGCTTCTACTAAAGTTCTTGTCACATTATTGAATGGATCTTGTTCTGTTAAGCTCCAACCAGATGTTTGTGAGTGCGTACGAAGAGCAAGAGATTTAGGGTTTTTTGGATCAAAGCTTTGCATCATTTGTGCCCATATTCTACGAGCTGCACGCATTTTCGCTATTTCCATGAAATAATTCATGCCGATTGCCCAGAAGAACGAAAGTCTAGGTGCAAAGGCATCAATATCTATTCCAGCTTCTAGACCTGTTCGTACATATTCTAAGCCATCGGCCAACGTATAGGCTAATTCTATATCCGCAGTAGCCCCAGCTTCTTGCATATGGTAGCCAGATATAGAGATAGAGTTAAACTTAGGCATTTTTTTAGCTGTATAAGCAAATATGTCCGCAATAATTTTCATCGACATTTCTGGAGTATATATATACGTATTACGCACCATATATTCTTTTAATATGTCATTTTGTATCGTCCCGGCTAACTGATCCGGAGTTACTCCTTGTTCTTCTGCAGTCACAATATAGAAAGCTAAAATTGGGAGAACTGCTCCGTTCATCGTCATCGACACAGACATTTTATCCAACGGAATCCCATCAAATAAAATCTTCATATCTTCCACCGAATCTATGGCTACTCCTGCTTTCCCAACATCCCCTGTAACACGTTCATGATCGGAGTCATAGCCGCGATGCGTTGCTAAATCGAATGCAACGGACAGGCCTTTTTGACCCATAGCCAAGTTTCTTCTATAGAAAGCGTTACTTTCTTCTGCTGTTGAAAATCCAGCATATTGGCGGACCGTCCAAGGCTTTGCCACATACATCGTCGGATAAGGTCCTCTAGTGTTTGGAGCAATCCCAGGTAAGTCATTTACATGCGGTAAGGTAGATGAATCTTCTCGATTGTATAAGGACTTTAAATGAATTCCTTCATTCGTTAAAAAGGATTCAGTTGCACTAGGTGTTGCGTTACTTTCTTTTTGTAACACCTGTTCAATAGATACTTTATCGTAATTAGGCATGGTCATTTGAATCCTCCTTTTTTGCAAGTGCTAACAGTTCAAAGCCTTTTTCAAAAAGAGATTGCCCTGCAAAAATTCTACCGTTTAATCCAGCTTCTAGCCAATCAGCATACTCTTCAAACTGACCTGCAACATCTAGTGGAATCGATATATTTTCATTTAGGATAGCTGGAACTAATCCAGCTGACTGCTCATCGTTTCCAACAAAGACCCCGTAGTCTATTTCATTTTCGTCAATCCATTTTTGCATCTCAAACGGCTTTAAGTTCTCGGGTGCAACTATTGATTTCAAACCAATAGAAGTTAAATACCCACTTACGAAATCCATACGAGCTTTGTACTCTTTTAAAAGGCCATATGGAAAAATAGCAGTTATTAAAGGATTGCTCAAAAATGCTTGTCTCAATTGTTCAAATGGTTCTGCTAATCGTTTATAGCCTGTATCATTCAGCTTGAATATTAAAGAATCATCTGGGTTAGCGTACACATTAGTCCCGATTAAAGATTTTTTGCGAGTAGCAAGTGTTTCCAACTGTTCTTCCCATTTGGACTCTGCTCTTTCTTGCAGTTTAACCGTTGCTAATTCGAATGACTTTTCTTTTATCAACTCCAAGAATAATGCCCATGCTTTTTCAACTAATTGTTTCGTCAGTGTCTCAATGTAATAAGAGCCACCTGAAGCGTCCATCACTCGTTGAATATGTGTCTCTTCCTTTAATACTAACTGCATATTCCGTGCAATTCTCTTAGATGTTGGATTTGCACTTGTTAATATGTCATGTGGAAAGCTTGTTACACTGTCCGCACCTCCAAGTACTGCCGCAAGCGTACTATTTGCTGCTCGTAAAATATTCACAGTTGCATCAAGTGCTGAGAATGATCTCAAGGAAGTTTCAGCATGGACAGGAATAGCATTGATATTCTCCTGTCCATGTGCTTCTCCAAATGCTTTCCAAAGTACCCGAAATGCACGGATTTTCGCAATTTCCATAAAGAAATTAGTGTCCACAGAAAATTGAGCGAATGCTTTTTCTGCGATTCTCTCTATACTGCTTTTTTGAGTCATGTAATCTGCCTGTAGTAAGACACTCACTAACTCACTAACAGCGTCGCCTCCTGCTTGGTGAATAGCTGTCCCATCCAAGTAAACAGTTCTTGTATGAGGCATATCCGTATCACTAGATCCTTTAACAGCACCTTTGATTGTTTTGAAACTATGTATGAATGTTGGATCATGAGATATATCAAGCAGTACTGGATGTAGCTCAACCAAAGCAGATAATTCTTCCAATTGGGATTTAGTCCACTGATGATGAGCTTCTAGCTTGTAATGTATTATGTTATTTCCTTTTGCTAAGGAATCTTGTAAATCTATTAATATATCTTCACTGGTATTCCCCGTCGCCTGCTGTGCAATGAGCCAATCAGCAGTTTGTTTAGCGCTTCGTATAGAATTTGTTTGTTGTATAGACATATTTTCCAAATCGGCTAATGAATAAAGCGGTTTCAAAATAATTTCCTCTAAAGTCTTGGTAGAAAGAGATTCTAATGATTTACCCTTAAGTGATTTAACGGCAACTTGCTCCCACTCGGAAAGTGTTGCTTCTTTAAATTCCGTTTGTTTCATATCTTGTATAGTCATAAAATCGCTTTCGCTTCCCCCTCTGGTGTTACTTTAACCTAATGATATTTTACATCAGAAGAGTGTTGGATGAAAGAGCTATTGTATATCAACATTAAATACATTGTTTAAAATGCGCTAATCCTTAAATTTTTTAGAATATATTCATTATTTTGTGAATTTAAATTTAAATCACTATTTTATATGGTAAAATGGAAAAATCTTAATAGAATTGGGGAATGAGAATGGTCACATTTGATAAGCCAGAAGTAGAACAATTTTTTCAGACTTTAACGGTGGAAAACTTCACTGTCAGTCCTGATGAAAAGCAATTAGTAATTAGTTCAAATCTGAATGGTCACTTTAATATTTGGGGAATGGATTTACCAAGCCAATTCCCGTATCCACTAACATTTAATAATCAAAGTGTAGATTTCTTAACATACGCTAAAACTGGTGAATTTATGGTGGCTGGTTTTGATACAGATGGAGATGAGAATACACAAATTTACGCCCTTTCGCCTCAAGGTGGAAAACTTATTTCACTTCGTAGTAATGAAGGCGAACGACATTTCTTCAACTACTTGACGACAGATGGAAAACGTCTTTATTATTCAACAACAACAGGAAATGCTTCCTTCCTTAATAGTCATCTATACGATATAGAAACCGGAGAAGATAAAGTTTTATTGGAAGGAACAATTGCTCCTACTTCTATAGAGGCTGTTTCTCCAGCTGAAAAAACTTTTGTTTCAAGTAAACAATTTGGAAATACATACTCTCTAGCCTATGTTCATATTGGTAATGAGACTTTCCTTATGACGCCTGAGACGAAAGAGCAGCACACAGTATCAGAAGCACTTTACACTTCAGAAACAGAAATCTACTTTTTAACAAATTATAATTCTGATTTAACCTATTTAGCGAAGTTCGACTTAGAAGCGAAGGAATTCAAGAAAGTCTTAGAAATAGAGAAAGAGGATTTTTCTAGTATCCATTTTTCTAAGAAAACAGCGAGCCTCTATCTAGTTGGATCTTATGGAGTAGAAGACCGGCTTTATGAATTCCATTTAACAAGTGAGACACTTAAAGAAGTCAAAGCACCGACTAGTGTCGTAGAAAAAGTAGTCATTATGCCATCAGGTAATCTATATATCCAAGGAAGAACTTCTACAAGACCAAACAATGTCTTTGTATCGAAAGATAACAGCGAATCATGGGAAGAGTTAACTCGTTTTCGAATTCCAGGGGTTCCAGAGGAGATACTAGTAGAACCTACTATTTTAACTTACCCTTCTTTTGATGGTCTAGAAATCGAGGCCCTACTTTTCCAAGCAAAAGAAGAGTATTCCAATGGCCATGTTATTCTGTGGCCACATGGTGGTCCTCAATCCCTGGAGAGAAAATGGTTTCGTTCCATGTTCCAATTCCTTCTAAACAGAGGGTATTCCATTTTCGCACCAAACTTCCGCGGCTCTTCTAACTACGGCTTGAAGTTCATGAAAATGGTAGAAGGTGATTGGGGACATGGACCCCGCCTGGATAATTTGGAAGGATTAGAATGGTTAATAAAAGAAGGATATGTGGATAGAGATAAGATTCTCCTACTTGGTGGAAGTTATGGTGGTTATATGTCTCTTTTACTACACGGACGCCATGCCGAGTATTTCAAGGCAGTTGTAGATATATTCGGTCCTAGTAATCTATTCTCATTTGTAGATTCCGTACCTGAGTTTTGGAAATCATTTATGATTCAATGGGTAGGTGACCCAGTAAAAGACAAGGAGAAGTTCATAGAGGATTCTCCAATTACTTATTTAGATGGGATGACAAAACCTATGCTAGTTATCCAAGGAGCTAATGATCCTCGTGTTGTCCAAAAAGAATCCGACCAGATTGTCGCTGCATTGAAGGAAAAAGGCAGAGATGTGGAATATATTGTTCTACCGGATGAAGGTCATGGTTTCTCCAAAAAACAAAATGAAATATTTGTGTATAGTAAAATGTTAGAATTCTTAGATCGGTTTATTTAATCTAAATCTTCCTAAACTACGTAATACTAAAAAGCAGGATAACCATAATAGTGGTTATCCTGCTTTTCTTTTGTATTCATTAACCTCGTTGTTGTTCTTTCGTTGGTCCCATAACACCCGGTACAGGAAGTCCTGCTTGACGTAGAAGGACCGTCATTTGACCACGATGATGTGTTTGATGATCAAGAAGTTTGTGTAGCAAAACTCCTCTAGTTGTTTCTCCTGCAAAGCTTTGAATCTTCTCGATCAATCTGTCATCTGTAAGATTAGTTTTCGCTTCCGTTTTAACTGCCTCGACGATTTTTTTATATGTTTCGACAATGTCTTTAACCGTTACTGCTTCTTTGTTTTTATCAACGGCTGCCTCCACATTTAATCCTACTAATCCTGCGAAAAATACGGGACTTGTCGCAAGATGCCACCCTAACCAACCAAGAGTACTATGTCCTTCAACAATCGCTTGATCTAATTTTTCATCAGTTAATGACTGGAGCACGCTTAATGTCCCCTCTGCTGCATCAGACCAATCCGTTATAAAATCATTTACCGTTCTATACAATTATATCGACTCCTATTCGTTCATACTTTCTTTTCCATTGTAAGTAGTCTTCAAGGTTAATTCAACTATAGTAATCCGCGACTATAGAAGTTATAGACATAACTTAGTTTCTAGTATGCATATGATACTTGACGGGTTCCTCTAGCGAAAGGAGTTTTACTTTGGCCGATACTACAAAAAAACATTTATACTGGTGGTTTATATTGATAATCTTCCTCTTAGGAATAGTAACTTTTGCAAATATAATAGACCATACAGAAAAGGAACAAACAGTTAAAGAAGATATTTCTGCCTTGCCATTTTATAAAAAAATGGCAAAAGAAGAGCTAAAAGAAAAAATGGTACAAAGTCATAAAACACCAGAAGTAATTGCAGCAGCATTAATTATGCAAGATTTCGGAATAACCCCGCAAGAAAAAGAAGATGCCGTACTTTCTTCTAGATTTGAAAGTGGTGTAGTCGAAACGATTGCATTAGAGCAAAACTTTAAATCTGCTGAATCCTTAAAGTTGTCCATATTAAACCGTACAGTAGACTTTATGAAGGCGATGAACGCACTTGATGATGTTAGCCAAGCCACATTAATAGTACAAGCGCCCCTAACAGATCGTTATGGCAATGTGGAAAATGGAGATGTAATGGTAGTTCTAATGAGCAAAGAAACGTTAAATAAAATTAACTTTGAAAACTTTAATCCAGAAAATCTCTCTTTCGTGGCAGATAGCTACTGGGAACACCCCGCTTTATCATTACCATAATAAAAATGCCAATACTCTGACTCAAAAAACCCCATTTCAAATAGAAATGGGGTTTTTTGAGTAATATAGAGTTACCGGTCACTTTTCATCAATCGTATAGCCTGTATCGATAGTCTAACGAGTAATACCGCACATAAGAACAGTCCCACATATGCTGCTGTATTCAAGTAGACTGCAAATTCTGCCTCTATAAACTGACCAATTGCAAGGAGGGCAACGGATATAATACCGAAAGTAATGCCTACCATAAGCAAGATGAAGCGAGAAAATAATTGCGTAACAAACATAGAATTACTTTTATCTGAAAAGATATCATGATGTAACGTAATTTTGCCACTTTCCACTCGCTGAATGAGATGATCTACTCTTCTTGGTATTTTACGTAAGGTAGGTAATAGTAATGCGAATTCCTCTTCCAACCGCTCTATTGTCTGCTTTGGTTGTTTAAATGGCTTTTTCCATAACGAAGCCATATATTCAGTAGAATATTCTTTCGCTTCATTAAAAATGTCAAAGTCCCTTTTTATCATGTGTAATGTTCCGTCAAGTGTGATCAGTGCTCTAAGTGCAATTCCTACCGATGGGTAGAAAGATAATCCGAATTTATGGACTACTTCAAAGAAGGCTTGTATCAATTCCTCTGTTGGAATATGAGAAATATAGGAAATCCGCAACAATAATTGCGCCATTGCATGTTCTAACTTCTCTCGCTCAACATGATCTACATCTTCCACTAGTAGTGACAGTGCATCAAAGAGAATATCCGCATCATTGTGTTGAATGCCTAATAAGAATAACTTCATACCTTCCTGCTGAGGTTGTGCCAATCGACCCACAGCTCCAAAGTCTAAGAAAATAGGAGTTCCGTCTACATCATCTATAAAGATATTGCCTGGATGTGGATCTGCATGAAAGATTCCAGAATACAGTAATTGATCAAAAAATGAATATAAGACAGTCCTTGCAAACTGTTCTCTGTCCGCTCCAAGTGATCTAAATAACGTATCTCCATTTGCTACACTCTGTCCATGAATGTATTCAAAAACAATTAAATGATTATTGCTTAGTTCCGTGTATATATGAGGTATTCTCACTTTATACGAACTATCTTGCAAGGCAGTAGTGACTTGGATAGCATTTCGCATTTCAATCTCAAAATTAACTTCTTCTCTTAAATTTTCTGCAAATCCAATTGCAAGCTCGCGAAACCCAAGTTTTTCAGCCCATGTAGATTTGTCAGAGAACCATGAAGCAAAGTCTACTAATATATTTAAATCATCACGCATCATATCTTTTATATCAGGCCGTAAAATTTTCACTACTACTTCTTTATTGTTTTCACGAAGAATAGCTTTATGTACTTGCCCTATAGATGCTGATGCAAGAGGTGTCAAATCGAATTCAACAAACATATCCTCCATATTATATGGTAGATGAGCTGCTAAAATGGAATTGACCTGTTCATTGGTTAAAGGTTTTACATGCTGCTGAAGTAATTCGAGTTCCTTTATGAAAGCCACAGGCAATATATCTCCTCTTGTAGAAAGTACTTGCCCAAACTTCACAAAAATCCCACCAGATTGCTCCAATGTTTGTCTAAAAGCTTTTGCTAGTTCACGTTCGCTTTCTTTAAACTTCGAATATTTTATGGTCCGTGAAATACCATTTTTCATAGCAATTTGGACAACTTGTCTCATTCGCCTCTGACCACGCCACTGTTTTCGTAAACGAATCCATATGGATTTATTGCCCGATACTCTTTGCCCTTTCTCTCCAATGGCCATTGGATCAAATAATTCAAAGAAAAGATACAGTAACATAGAGATGAGCAACATACTTCCAATCCATATGATTGTGCTGACATCCATGTATGTATAAACAAAACTCTCAGACATGAAATCTGTTCCGCGCAAATAAGCATACCAATATACAAAGGAAGTAAAGAAAACGCTTATTACTACTGCCAAAATACGTTTGATGAAATTAATCTGTGAGCCCATTAAACGCCCACTAACAAAAAAGATGAAGCTTGAGATTACTAAAACTTGAAATAATATCTTCACATAAATCACGAAAAGCACATCCTTTCATTCACTTATTATCTGTTCCCTTTCTTTCATTCTATTAATCTTCAATCGCTTTCACAAATAAATTCCATATTAAATTTAGTGTATAAAGACATTAATGTTACTAATACTACATGAATAACACTGAAATGAGGATGAGGTATGTATTATTACAAAGAAGAATTGATAAACCAAATTGTTCCAGACCAGCCAGATCCAGCTGCCGCAAAGGTTTTACAAGAAATATTAGGCGGTCATTATGGTGAAATGCGAACGATGATGCAGTACTTTTTCCAAAGTTCCAACTTTAGAGGGAAAGATACGCAATTCCGCGATTTATTGCGTGGCGTATTTCTAGAGGAAATTGCACATGTAGAACTTGTACAAAATACGATCAACCAATTATTAAATGATTCCGGTGAATCTGCTGTTCCTGGCAATGCAGGTGTAGATGGGGCACCACTAAATGATGCCGTCAAACACGCCAATCCACACCACTTTATCATTGGTGCTCAAGCTTCATTGCCAGTAGATGCAGCAGGGAATCCTTGGAATGGATCATGGGTTTACAGTCACGGTAATTTAATCGGAGATTTACTCAACAATCTTGTGCTAGAATCTACGGGTGTGCTACAAAAAACGAGGATATATGAAATGAGCTCTAACAAGGCATTCCGAGAAACGCTTGCGTTCCTTATTGTACGGGATAATTCTCATCAGAATGCATTTGCAAAAGCATTAGAAACGTTAGGAGTACAATGGGGCAAACTCTTCCCTGTCCCGAATTATGATATTAACAAATACCCAGAATGTCGAAAGTATATAGATATGGGTTATCACAATTCCGCATTTAACTTCCGACTAGATCCAAATAGATTGGCTGAAATAATTCAGGGTACTACTCCTAGTCGTAATGGGGGTACTATGATGGTTACTGATCCGCCCGCTGGTTTTCCAGTACCATTGATGCCCGAAATGCCAAATGAACATAGTCCAGGTCTAAGTGATATGCAAAATTAGCGAAGAAAAACTCAAGTAGAATTTTTACTTGAGTTTTTCGTCGTTTATACATGACTGTTACTCCTCTTGTATGAACTTTACAACATTATATTCACAAGTTGGACAGACCATTAAATGTGGACATATTTGATCTTTGGCTGTGTTTGGATAGCCATCCCCCATTTTTACCGTCTCCTCGTCATTATAATGACCATACGGATCTAAAAAATCAGATACTTTTCCTGAGTTCTCTAGCGGGGAATTGCATGTTGGGCAATCGATATTTAATACTTTTAATGAGTTACATAGAGGACAAACAGCCATTGTATCTCTCCTTTTTGTTTTCTTACTTAGTATCAATCTATACAAAGAGTTTATACAGATTCATCGAGTAATAATCGAAAGGCGTAAAAGTTTAGTGCTGCAGTAATTATGTAAAAAGATTTAATACCGGTGGTAATAACAGTAAAAATATTGCACTTAAAATAAGGTATTTTGATAGTTTCTTCGGGATTTTTGTCTCCCTTTCCCTTTATACCAACCACTAAATTGCCACTTATTTCTATAAAGAACAAAAAATAAAACAAAAGCGGCAATAAAAACGAAACCAGCATATTTTTCTGCAGTAATTCCTATTTTCAAGTAAATTGAATTTATTACAAAGGTGATTATGCCAACTACAATAAAAAACAGAAAAATAATTTGGATTAACTCCAGTAATGTTCTCATCTTTATCTCCTTTCGTTGCTGATGATTCTTATTACACGTTAAATCTCATATCCTATTTTTTTCGTCCAATTGGTAAAACCAATTTTCAATAACTTCTCAGCCGCTTCAGCTGGACTCATTTGAAAAGAATTTTTTACCCAAATTGTTAAATATCCAATCGTTCCATAACTGGCAAATATGGCATAATCCTGATCATCGAATACAAGTAGTAAATGAGCCGCCAATCTATTGGACAGTTTTTGAATAGCGTTCGTATCTGAGAATTCTAATTCATAAAACGAACGATATTCAAAAATATGTTCGCATAAGTGAAGAGTCATTGGTTTACCCCATTGGTTGAATTCCATTTCATAAAATGATAGGAAATGTCCATTCAAGGTGCGTCTTACATCCTCCATCAGCTCATATTTATCTGCAAAGTGCAGATAAAATGTAGAGCGAGAAAACCCAGCCTTTTGAATAATTTCTTTTACTGACAACTCTTCAAAGCTTTTTTTGTGTAACAACTGTAAAAATGCTTCAATGATCGTTTCTTTGCCTATTTTCAATTGTGACACCCCTCTGGACATTTTGAGTGAAACTGTCTTGTTACTTCATGGACGAATGCGTTTACAATAATGGTATAACAAGCATAGGAGGAAGTAAACATGACAAAAAACGTTTATGTAATTACAGGTGGTTCAGGTGGAATGGGTAAAGCAACTGCTGAACTAGTCGGTAATAAAGGAACTCTATTATTAGCAGATGTTTCGGAAGAACGATTGATCCTAACGAAAGAAGAACTGGCAGCTAAAGGTATTACTGATGTACACTATCAAACTGTTGATATCACTTCAAAAGAAAATGTTGCTCTCTTAGCCAAAAAAGCTTCCCAGTTAGGTACGTTGAAAGGTCTTGTTCACACTGCTGGTCTATCACCTACAATGGCAGATTCTAAACGCATTACAGAGGTGAATTTAGTAGGTACAGGAATTATATTAGATGCATTTCTTCCACTAGCAACTTTAGGTACTTCAGTTGTTTGTATCTCCTCTATGAGTGGACACATGGCTCCTCGACAAGGACCTTATACAGAAATCTTAAAAAATCCGTTGGCTGATAATCTAATTGAAACAATGGAACAATTTTCCCAAGGCGACTCAGGTGCATCATATAGTCTTTCTAAATTAGGAGTGCTTCTAATTGTAGAAGACCAAGCCTGGGCTTGGGGGCAGAAAGGTGCTCGAATTACATCCATTTCACCTGGTACGATAAATACGCCTATGGGTCGCCAAGAAGCTTCCCAACAAGAGCAGATGAAAATGATGCTGGAGATTACGCCTTTACGACGTGAAGGTGAAGCATCTGAAATTGCTACAGCTGTTGAGTTCTTACTTAGCGATGCCGCTTCATACATTACAGGTATTGACTTACGCGTTGATGGTGGCACTATCGCTAATTTAAATCGCGTTCAAGGGTTAAAAAAACAAGAATAATCACAAAAATTATATTTGAAAGTAGATAGAGACTGATTTATTCTATCTACTTTTTTTGTTGTTAGAAAACTCATAAGTTTAAATCTAGTAAATAGAGGTACATATAAACTAAGCCTACAAATCTTAAATATATACTGGAGGAAGAAAACATGAAAAGAAAAATGATTGCTTTACCATTAGCTTTATCATCTTTATTAATACTTGGTGCTTGTGGAGATGACGAGGATACGGAAATAAAGGATATTGAAGTAAATGACCCAATGTTAGAGGATGATGGAGAAAATGATACAGGCATTGAAAACGAAGCAAATAATGAGGAAGAAAAAATAGAGGACGTAGAAGAAAATGAAGAGCCAGAAACGCAGGATGAAGGTTCTGTAAACGATTCAGTTGATGATGCGAACGACTAAACATTAGCTCAAACGCCTGATGTTGGCACCAATGAGAGCACTATTCACTTTTAGTGAATAGTGCTTTTTTTAATCCTAGCAGAATCTCACCATGCAAGATTTTTGTCGACTACATGAAAAAGGCACGAGAAATGTTCAATGGTTCTCATTCTCTCTTTCTTTCAAGTAATTTTCATAGGCTACTTGAACTTTATCCTTTTTAGGCGAAATTTCAAGGCCATTACGAATTTCGTTTAGTAAATATAAACCTCTAAACAAACAACCTACAACAATTCCAAAAGCAATAATACCGGCTAAATATGTATCAAAAAAAAGTAGCACTAATCCTAAAATAGTACTTAAAACAATTGATAAAAGCAGATACACAAAACATCGCTCCTTCTAATTATAAGAACCCATTACTCAACTAAACTACCAACTTTATGTCAATAAAAAGAGAATGTGGTTTCACATCATATTTTTACGTTACTTCTCATTCAACTTTTGGTAAATCTATTTACATAAACCAGGATTTTTCTGTAGTTAAAATTACTGCAGCATAATCGAAATTACCCTATCCTCCCCAGTATCATAAAGGATATATGAAATTTCGTGTTTCATGTTTGGATACTTATTTACTATGTATTTAACTACTTGATCAATTATCTTTTCCAGTTATTATCACAATGGTTTTGGACTAAGTTCTGTATGATTTATATGATGAGTAAACACCCTAAAGTTCAATAATCGTAAATTACATTTTTCAGTTCCTAAATTTCTTTATTGCAGTTACTAAAATGGCAATAAGAAAAACAATAATACTGTTTACTATTAGATATTGGCCTAATTGGAAACCATAAAATATTGCAAAAGCATCACGAATAATATATACTGCTAATGCCCCACCGATTGTCCCAAATAAAACTGCTAATAACAATATTATAAAGGCAGCAAAATATAGACTTTTCTTTTTTCTGTAATATATAAACCCAATAACATTTGAAATAATGATAAAAAAATACATAAGTATTATAAGAAAGATATCCATAGAATGCCCCTTTGACAAACATATTTTACCGATAAAACTAGAAACCTCTATGAGTAAAGCACTCGTAAGTAAAGAAATTTCAGTTAATTAATCTATTAGATAGTACATCAGTACATATCAAAAAGATAGTTTTTAATCCATACGACCTGGTAGAAATAATAAAGACTGCATCCTGAGTTCTATTATTATAAATCGAAGAAATGGAAAGAACCTAATAAACAGACAAAAGCTATTATCCAAAAAGTCAAATACGTAGGTTTTTTTAATTCTCTATCTAATGTTGGTATGGATTGAATAGCTTTGACAACAACCCCTGAAAAAATAGCTACCATAAATGCACCTAACAACGTAGGAATGTCGATTACATATTCATCAATTAGTCTAACCAGAATAACCGCAAACGCTACTGAAGCACCAGAAAGAAAATGCTTTAAATTCATTTGAATCCCCTTTTCTCATTACAATTTACTGTTTTTAATCTTCTTAAATAAATCCCCTTACAATAACTGCTTCTACAACCTTCTAAAAATACCTGCTTATTCAACTAACCTGCCGCGTTAGTTCATTAAACAAAAAGGCTTAACCCTTTCTTGAAATAAAGCACCCGGTAGTTGTCTAAGCGCCGTCTCTTTTATTACACATTATCTGCGTGATATAATTTTATAAGTTACATACATACAGAAAGGAAGGTTAGATGTCCAAAAATAACAATGTATATATACGACCTCTTATACTCTCAGATGCTGTCGAATTACTAAGTTTAGAAAAGAGAAATCGAGCATTTTTTGAAAACTATTCTATAAATCACCCAGAAAATTACTGGACTTTAGAAACTCAGAAAGAATTAATCGAAAAATGGGAACAAAATACAAAAAAAGAAATAGAATATAGGTTCGGAATTTTTAAAATTAATGATGATATTCTTATAGGTACTATTGGTTTGTTTCAAGTTTTCCGTGGGCCTCGTGAAAGTGCACTTTTAGGCTATTCCTTAGACCAAGAACATAATGGCAAAGGTTATACTACGGAAGCTACTAATTTAGTTGTTAATTATGCTTTCGAAATTCTAAAATTACATCGAATTGAAGCTGGAGTTATGCCAGTTAACATTGGTTCCATTCGAGTATTAGAAAAGGCTGGTTTCCATAAAGAAGGAATAGCTAAGAAAAACGTTAAGATTAATGGTTCTTGGGAAGATCATCAGATGCTAGCTATATTAAATCCGAATGACTAACCTTGTAATTCATTCTAATTATTAGACATTCTCTATCTCCACTCATTTAAATTATGAGTGGAAGTGTTATTATTTATTACGTGAAGTCCTGCTTCAACACAGAATGTGGAAGAAAATTACGTTCTACCATGGAAGTTGAATAAGACTAGATTTTCTTATTGAACTAACCTGCCGCGTTAGTTCAATAAGAAAAAAGGCTTTACTCCTTCTTGAAGTAAAGCATCCGCTAGTGATAAGTACAACTCCGCAAAAAATCCTCTATATTACACAGTCCCAATTGTTTTATCATCATTTTTTATACAGGCAAAATTGAGGATTAGTATATAGAACGGATAAACTATCAATCCTCCTGTTGCTAAAAGACCAGTAACAGGATTGGGGGTATCTCCACCATTAGTTATTGGAAATAAAGATGCGATTACATAAATTAGAAGAACAAAATAGGGTACCCAAAGAATTACTGTGAAAAAGTTCGCCTTTCGTCCACGCAACCACTTTTTTGTTAAGATAAGGATTAGTATTGTACCACCTATAATCTTAATAATAAGCGTTATGCCCGCTAGAATATTTACCGTCCTAATTTCCCAATTTGTCAGTCTACTAATTCTATACACATTTAACATAAGTTCAAGAGGAACAAATACCATAAGAGCGTACAGAATACTAACAACATTTAACTTCAAGAAATATTTCATATAATAAGCCCCCAATAATAATTAGCTCTTATTCAACTAAACTAACCTGCCGCGTTACTTCAATAAGAAAAAAGGCTTTCCTCCTTCTTGAAGTAATGCATCCGCTAGTTTAAGTACATATGAAACCGACTGTTATCCAAAATAATTATTAAACCACCAAACAACAAGAAATATACCCCCTACTCCCCAAGCAGTGGTACTCCTTATCCACCAAATTACGGATTTAGCTTTTGAGGAATTTTCCTCCTTGTCCATATTTGCTTTTATAAAAGCGACCTTACTTTCCATACCTTTTTTCATAGTAACGAGAACAACTAATCCGATTAGCATGAAACCAGTAGTTATCCAGAGTAATAAGTCCACCTTCTACCCCCCCTTTTTTTATGAATTACTTGCCTTTCAATCTTCTTTATTCAACTAACTTGCTGCTTTACTTTAATACGTTTGAAACAAATAGATGTACCAATATTATATAAATTTTCCATTTATAATCAGAAAAAGCCTTTATCCCTTGTTGAAGTAAAGCACTCGTTACTTGAAGAAGTATTTTTTTATCCTTCAAGTAAGACTACGTAAACAATTTCTTCCTCTTCCAATTCAATAATCAAATTATAGGTATCATCATCATTGGACTCATATATTTTCGTCCCTACTGGTAATTCAGTAGCTGCACCATCTTTAAATAACCACTTATTACTGGTTTGTCTAGTGATTTCGCCGAGTTCTTCGCCTTTTATAAGTTCTAATTCTTGAACCCTCTCTATGTTGGAAGCATACGAATAAACTAAACCATTCCATTGAAAGATATCTGCATCTTCATTTTCATTTATTATATCGCTTGCTGTTGGATTACCCACACTTTGTGAACATCCAGTAAGAAAAAATAAGAATATTAGACTAATAGTGATAGTTCTCATAAATAACCCCTATCTGTTGTTCCGTCCTTTGATATCTTATTTAACTAAACTACTACTTTAGTTCATTAAGAAAAAAGGCTTTACTCCTTCTTGAAATAAAGCACCAGTTAGCCCTCTATATAGTAAACAACGCAGAAATACAGAGGTTGAAAAGCGTTTTAGCAATTATGAGCTGATGCATCTGTAATTAAAGCCTATTATAAACACGACTAAAATCATGTGGCAAAGTTGCTTTCTCGGTCAAATTTTCTGACTTTTCATTGACCATTAATGATTTTCTTTTTTGTTTCTTTTTCAGAATTTTTCTCGAATCTTTGGTAGCGATCCCTTCTGCTAACTTATTAAAACAATAAATTAATAACATAAATACTAAAATTGGAGGAATAATCATCCAATATTGCATTGTCGTAAATACTTCTCTTGAAATAGAAATCATTCCAGATAGCTCATATATTTCAGGAACTAAACGATAAGGAGAGTCCTCATAGAGACTTGCACCCCCAACAAAAAGAGATAATATACCTAAATGAACAAACATTTGTAGAACTTGAACCACATGCTGTGTCCAATACAATAATAGCTTATTCCATAATTGAGGGTTCAAATGTTTGATGATAATCCAAATGAGAGAGCCCCCCATCACCACCGAGCTTTGTACATATTCTTTTTTTAGTGCATCATTCATTTCATTTCCAATGAGACTAGTTGTTACCGGTAATACAATAAGGGACATGATCATTATTTGAATAAATAATCTTTCCCCAAGAGTTGTATCCCAAGTTCCCGTAGAAGTGGTCAAGACTGGTGCAAGTAAAATAAACACTAGTAATGTCAAAGGTAAAAAGTGCATACCATCAGCTATAGAGTTGATTATTTTTCTGCCTTTTCTGTTTAAAAAGAAAACATAAATAACCCCAAAGATATATCCAACTACTACACGAATGGTCGCTATAATCAATGTTACGAGAATTGTATACTTAATACCAACTAGTAGCTGTTGGAATATAGAATAGCCATATGGGTCTGTACCGAATATCATGCTTGAAGATGGTGGGTGTGGAGCTCTACTCACAATTTTTCCGGCTTCATTATAGACAAAATTAATCTGTTCAATATGATCATCATATAAAAAGAAATAGCCAAGGCTTATTGTTAACAAGGATAATAAAATGAACAGTGGAATCTTGTAGATTAAATTATTAAAAGGATTGAGTTTTACCTTGAAACTCTTTTTACTTTTCATCAGGAAGATAGATTTCCATTGTTCTTTATCAAATAAAGGCATATGCATTTTCTCAAAAAGAACATTTCGCTCCGTTTCTCCCTTATTTACCATTCTTTCTCCTATTTGATAAAAAACATAAAATGGCGTGAAAATGGAAATTAATATAAAGGTTATGCCCTGTGGACTAAAATCATTGCGTAAATAGTAGAGAATCCCTTGAATACCAAAAAGATATTCAATGATTAACAAGGAAGACAATGTAAGCCAGACAATTGATTTTGATTGATGGAAGATACTTTTTAAGACATTCGACGTACAATGTTTAATCAAAATTTGCATTTTCGATAACCCTTTAGATTTTGCAAGATCTACATAGGGCTGCTCCATCTCTTCCGCGAACAGGACTACGAAAAGTTTAAAAAATAAGATAGTCGGCACGACAGCTAAGCAGAGAATAGGTGCTGTGTAAACCTTCTCCCCACCTAAACTATAAAAAGATAAAAAACGATAGCCAGTAATTAAATAAACTTGTACAACTGCAATTTGAAAAATATATATGTATGTGGTATCAGGAATGGCCGTTAAAAGTTCAGAAACACGTGACATAAGCTTTTTAAAATTTCCTTTGCTACTTGCTGTCAATACAGCAAATAGAAAGGATACGAATAGAGAAAATAATAATGCAAGAACAAGTATTGTCATAGAATAAAGATATGGCCCCTCAAAGTAACTACTTAGAGAAAATGGAATCGTTTCTATTGTTGTTAATGATTTGTTGAATGATTTGTAATTGAGATGCCATTCAGTTGGGGTTATCAAAGCCGTACATACACTAATAAACTCTTTAAAAAACAGTTTAAAATTGAAAAGACTTCCTTGAGTAAAGAGAATAGGTACACAGCTTAATAAAATAATCCCAACGACACCCAGTATATACTTTTGTATGGACAAACTTAAATTCTTCATAATTCCCCCCTTAATTCTTTGTATAAATTTCTCTGTTTATTTTTTTTACGTTAGATTTAGAGAGAAGTTTCATTTTAAATTGAATGTTGTGTATAAGTTAATAAAAAGAAGCAATAGAAGTCATTCAGTTGTCAGTCCCCATATCTAGCTCCTGACTTTTATTTTTTCAATTATCGATAAGTTCCTTCTTCAACTAAACTGTACCGTTAGTTTAAGTATATTCTTTCAAAAACTTTTAGAAGTAGGTAAAATTCATAATGCTTTTTCTAAAAATCAACTTTTACCTTTAACATAGCCAAATGTAAAAAGCATGTTTGTAACATACAGATTATCCAACATTTTTAGGAATCTCCCCATTAGAAATAAAAAAGACAAAAAAGAAGATAAACAGGATCGATTACCAATACCTCCTATTCTTATCTTCAATTCCTGAAATACATGTACTTTTAAGTTTCAATTTCCTCTCTCATTTTATCCAACCCTTAATTTAACAGGGAACGAGTAATTTAAATTCAAAAACAACTATTATTGCTATTAAAATTAGAAACATTTCCGATATAGTCAAAATAGATTGTTTCGGATGTTCTGTATATTTCCATTCAAAAAACGCTCTTACTATATAATCCAGTACCATAAAAACAATTAAGGGAATTAATAAAAGAGAAATTAATTCTTCATAATAAAACAACAGTACATAAGAGAGAGTGATTAAAGTAACCGCAGAAAGAATTCTTAAACCTTTATCAATTTTTCGATGTGACTTGTTTATGTAATTAAATGAAAAAAAATCCTTTTTTACTTTCTCAATTTGGAGTAGGTTCCTCAGAAAAAGCTTAACTATTGAAATAAGGACAAAAACAATTATTAAAATTAAACATAATTTTATCCAGGACACTAAAATCCTCCTCTTCTATTTATCTGAGGCTTTTTTGAGGAGAAAAAGTCTTTACTCCTGCTTGAAGAAAAGGCTCCCGTAGAAAAACACGACTCACTTAATATAGGAATGCTCGCCTCTCTAGGTTAACAAGGAATAGGTAGTACAATTCCAATTTTTTACACCAGTTGTTCTTGTGCCTTTCCAACCCATTTTCCGCAATTCCTTTGCGATTAACATATTAAAAAAACCATGACCAACTAAAACTATTGATTCATGTTCATTGGCGTAATTTATTAGTTGTTGTGAAGCCATGGTTGCTCTCAATTTCGCCTTACTATAAGATTCGCATTCCTTAGAATAGCCACAAAACCATAATATCCTTAAAATTACCGCCCAGTTATTTGGCTTTAATTTCAGATTAAATAATATTGATGGATGAGCAGGTAATTCTGTTTCTCGAAATAAAGGATCCGAAATTGTTTTGGATACTGGATTTAATAAGCATGCTGAGTCAATAGACCTTTTTAAATCACTGGTAACTACAACCTTTGCAACTGCTACTTTTTCAATAGTGATTTGAGGGAATGTTGATTCTTCAATTACACCGTTAAAGTCATACTTTTCAACCCAATTCTTAAATTCTGCAAAAGTGATTCTATCATTTTCGGTCCATAGTGATTTACCATGCCTAATTAATGAAATCTCCATAGCAAACTCCTTTAATTAAACTCGTTTTCTAAACATAAACTTTTTAAAATTCTGTTCGAATTACGCATTAAATATATTATGCAATCTCCATATATTCATTTGCTAAAAATCTTTGAATAGAACTAATCCGCTACTATTTCTTCTTCAATCAATTCCACTTCATACGTCCTCAATCTACTATAGAACCTCGATTGCGCTCCTGTATCTAGCAAGAAATTTTCAGATAAACTCCATTTATCTCCATTTTTCGCGGTAAAATAATAAGTTCCATTAGCACCATATACATATACATACTCTACTTTCTCCATGTCTTCCCAAGGATAGATATGTGTCTTGTTAAACTTCTGGAGCACCATTTGATCTTCTTGGATAGCTGTGTAACTGAGCGAAGAAGCATATAAAGAAATAAGAGATGCAACCAATAAAGACCCGAAAACCGAGTACATATTCTTGTTTCGTTTCCATGCGAGCAACAATAGACCCGTTAGGAGTAGTGCCAATCCAAATGCAGTGACCCAAAAATTTACCGCTGGAATGAATAAGGCAATGTTTTGCTCTTGCTCATACAAAACGGTAGATATCACTAGTGGCAAGAAAAATACCACAAACGGGGTGCAAAGTCCCACAAGCATTGCCCAAATAATAAAGATGGTGCGTGGGGGTTGTCTTTCTGTCATAATATCGCCTCCTTCCGTCTTTATATCTATATTATTCGGTAGAAGGATGAAAAAACTAAGGGTGTTATTATTTGTCCCACGTCTCCCGACCACCCTATACAAGTAAACAATTAAACATATCAGTCAAAAGATGATTCCTTCATATCAAAGCCTTTTTGACTACAAGGAAATGCGACATTAAAGGAAAGCCCCTTCTATGAAAAAAACAACTTGATTATCCACTTACCCAATAACACAAATGGATAAAATAGTATATCTGTTAAGCCAGCAAAGAAATCAACTCTATCCGCCTTCTTATGTCTCTTTTCGTATCGGGTTGCTTCATCCTCATTTGTGAATTTCTTATCCCCTACAATGAATACTTCATTCGCTTTCTGCTCATTTTCCATTTGATTATCCCCTTATGAATGTGTATTAACTAATCTACAATAAAAGTAACTAATCTTGTTTTTACTACAATTTATTCATCCCAAGCACATCCAATGTTTTCTGTTGCTGAATGTCTTTGATCAATACAGATAGCACAAATAGCATCCCAATAATGACCGAAAAAAAGACGCTGTAAACAATGAATAATTTGGTATCGAACGTTGTTTGGGCAATGGATTTTAAATTCATATAAAAGCGGCTTCCTAAATAACAGATGAAACCAATAAATAGAGCTAAACAAAATAATACATAAAGCGTTTCATCCCATGAACTCCTTACATCCGTTACGTTTTATACGAATCAGAAAATTTAAAGTTTCAATTTTCTGATTATTTTTAGTATTCTTTATTGAAGTTAAGTACCGGTTTTGTTGAATTAGAAATTCAACCCATCATTATTTCGTTTTATAAAGTTCCACTAATTTTTTCCCATCGCTTGTTCCGATGATTGTAGTAAGAGGAACGAGATTAATAACCACGTTAAAATAAGAAACAAAAATAAAACTATCGAGGTAGTTTCGAAAAACCCCAAATTCATATCCCATTAACAAATCTAATACAAATGCAGATAGAAAATTAAAGATTACCCCACCAAAGAAAAAGATTGCTTTCTGTGTTTTACTAAATTCCTCCATATTCTTAGCAACAACTCTTCCACCTACGAAATAAGCTTTCTTAATAATAAAGAACTTCTTCTTCCATAATACTTCTCCATTTCCAATCGCAAATTCACTAATTTCTCCACCAAATAACTTAACAAAAAAAGCGTGCCCTGATTCGTGTATTAGTGCAATAAAAGGAAAAATAAACAAAGCAATAATTACGAAATTTATTAAAAAGCCCATCTTTCATCATCCCCCTTAATAATATCTACGAAAATGGGGGTAGAACGTTTCATATTTATAACTAGCTTTAGTGAAATCATAATTTAGACTTACAATTCAGTAGCATTCTTTAAAATCTCAAAGAATTCACTATCATTTTCGATTGTATATTATTCGTATCCATCAATTAAATTTACTAATTTTTTATCCGTATCCGCCCACATTGCATATCCTGTATTAAATATAATATTTACTCTGTAATCTATATCTAGTGAAACATCTGTTACTCTTTTAAATTTTGCGTTTTTAAAAGACTCAATTAGTTCCAGTTGCGTTTCTTCTGGAATTTCAATTGGTGTAAATAGATTCTCTTTTTCTAAATCGTAACTTTGAATATCTACAAATGGTTTTTCTGCATTTAAATCTGCATAATCTCCTAATACGTCTGATGCAGAATAAGTCCTATTAGCGTTAGCAAAGACGGTAACCCACACCATCTCGAGCAATAAAACTACAATTCCAATTCCAATGCTTTTGATATTGTGCGATATTAACTCCACATTGCCACCGTCCTATTTTTATTCTTGGACCAAAATTAACTTAGTCATCCAAACACAAAAATCCTTCTATTTATTTACCTAACCAAAATCCAGAAGGTAGGATATAAGGGGTAAACGCTGGTTTACACGCTAAACTTTATTAGAAGGAATTACAACAGCGTTACATGCTTTTTCATAAAACTCTATCGGACCTGCCTGTCCAATAATTGCATACTCATAACCAATATCACTCATGTCTTTTAAGCAGTGATGTAGTAAAGAATATCCTATCCCCTTAACTCTGTTTGATAATGACACGCCCATCGGACCGAAATAACATTTTTTATTCTTATATATATCATAAGCAGCAAACCCTATAATATCTCCGTTATCATCGAAAGCAACATATACCGGTGGCTTATTTAACGAGAATGCTTCTCTTATAGTTTGAGACCACTCATTCGAAAAATTTTTTCCAATAAAATGAACAAGTTCGTTAATTTCCTTTTTATTCACTTTACGGATAAGATGTTTGTTAATGATTGGGACTGTATAATTTCCAATATGAGTAATCATATCTCTTGAGGTAGTACCGAGTGATAAAATTGTTTTTCGGTTATCATCTGATAAAAAATGGTCTACTACATTAGTTGTTATTAACGCTTTAAGCAAATGACCTTCATTTACATAGATTTGGTTATACTTCTTCATATAAATAATAGCAACTTCCAATACATTTTTTACTTCTTCCGTAACTTGGACATTGAGAAAAACACTAAATGTCTGATGCTGAATAGAAGTATCCTCCATCACATCTTTCAATAAACTCTTGTCTAAAGTGATTTTTCGAGATATCTCTCCAAGTACTCCTGTTTTCTCATCTAAACAAGCAGTAAGGAGATGAACAGGTTGTAACACCTTTACTCTTGATGATTGGGCATGGTTTTCTGCTTTCTTCCATATCCTTAGCATTCTATTCGTAAAATTTATATTAGAATTGCTCAGAAATATCCCTCCTATAAAAATTTTTGATAATAAAACCCTTAATAATAAGTACTTCTACCCCTTTGTAAAAAAACCTGCTGCATTACAATAAATCGAAATAATAAAATCTATTCTATTACAACTACTTTTAGGGGAGGATGTCGGAATAAGCCTGTTAGATATATATTTGCAATAAAACGGTAAGAAACGGTACGATGTATTCAAATAAACTGGAACAAGTCAGCAGCAACTTGCTAGTGTGAACTATAGAAATGTAAATCCTAAAGTTTCTGTTTCTGATAGTTGTGATTCAGCAAATTTATCTATTTCCTTATTGCTTCTGCTAAAATAGTAACTTTTCCATCAGATCTTAAGCTATTCTATATTCTAAAACAGGAGATACAGCAAATACATAAGCTGGATCCCCTGTTTCTTTTTATATTTTCAACACCAAAGTTTTCACAACGGTATAATGTTAATCCCTAAAATTGTTATTGTATTATATCCACCCAAATTTTAATCGCAGTCCCAGCAATCAGCAATGCTAATAACCATTGTAATATCTTAACATTCATCTTTTGACCAATTTTTGCGCCAAGTGGTGCAGCTATGATACTAGCAATAATCATAATAAATGCTGGCCAATAATCAATTTGACCCGTGATGATTTTGCCGACGCTACCACCAATCGCCGAGATAAAAGTGATTGCTAAACTAGTTGCAATTGTCATTCTAGTTGGTATTTTTAAAACGGTTAACATAATCGGTACAAGTAAAAATCCACCGGCTGCACCAACAATACCTGAGCCAATACCGACAATAAGCGCCAGACTACTAGCCACTACTTTGTTAAACGAGATGACCGTTGTATCTTCAACTGTTTTACGCGGGATAAACATCATCACTGCTGCAATCACAGCAAGTATGCCATAAACGACATTGACGGCTTCTTCTGATAAAAATCCTGATCCATAACTACCAATAAAACTTCCGAGTAAAATTGCTCCACCCATGTAAATTATTATTTCTTTATGGAGCAACCCACTTTTTCGGTATGCCCAAACACCGGCAAGTGAAGCAAATAATACTTGAATAGCACTAATACCTGATACCTCATGTGCGGTGAATGCGGCAAGTCCAAATAGTGGGGGGATGTAAAGTAGCATGGGGTATTTAATAATCGATCCCCCAACCCCTAACATTCCTGATATAAATGAACCTACAAATCCGAGTGCAAAAATAACGACGATAAATGTAATGGATAAATCCATAATGACCCTCCTTTTGGAAAATGAAAACGAGTAGAAATAGCTCTACTCGTTCTATATGCTCTTATGCTTTTTGAATGTAGAAGAAAAATACCCCATTTTCTTCTTTTTGTTCAACAATTTTATGTCCACCCGCTGCAGCCCATGCTGTAAAGTCATTTAAAGCGCCTTTATCTGTTACAAGTACTTCTAGCACTTCACCTGAGTTAATCGTATCTATTGTTTTTTTAGTTCGAACAATTGGCATTGGACAAGCTAAGCCTTTTGCATCTAAAGTTTTTGTAATATTCATGAGTATTTCCTCTTCTCGTAGTTTGTATTTTATAAGAATTTTTTTAACTTAGCGTACTGCACAACGGTTAGGGCCAATTTCCATTTCTGTTTGTTCTTCGTTACTTGGCGTAACTTTCCCCATATTAACGTGGCGAATTTCTTCGTACGAATTTGGCTGAGGCGGTAAGTTATCTGTCACCATTGAGCGGAATACTTCCTCATCTTCTACATTTAAGCCATGATTTTCTACGAATAGATCTCCTAAACGCTTGCCCACTGTCCCGTCTTCATTTAGCTCTTCAATAATCATGAAGTGAGCAGGTAGTACGATTAAATCCTCTGCTAATGAGCGGTAACGACTATATAACGTCTGACGTAAATCTCTTACCCAGTCATCTGCAAGACCAGCTAAGTCAGGACGTCCGATGGAATCAATGAATAAAATATCGCCTGTTAATAGGTACTTTTTGTCGATTACAAAAGAAGTGGATCCAATGGTATGACCTGGAGAGTAAAGCGCACCTACTTCAATTTCCGAATTGCCAAGTTTTACTGTTAAGCCATCAGTTAAAGGTGTGAAATCGAATACCACCTCTTCTGCATCCTTTGACGGTAAGTAATACGCGGCACCCGTTTGACTAGCAATATGACGACCTCCTGAAATGTGGTCAGCGTGTAAATGCGTGTCAAATACGTGCTTAATTTGGACACCCTTTTCTTCTGCGAATTTTATAAAAACATCGGTAAAACGTACAGCATCAATAATTGCTGCTTCACCTTCGTTAACTGCCATGTAGGAAAGACAGCCTTTTCCTAAACGGACGAATTGATAAAGCTCACCGCCACCAGAAAGTTCACCTACTTTAACTGGCTCTATATACATCGACCAAGACTTCATCCCGCCTTCTAAATAGGCCACTTCAAGACCAGCTTCTGCTAGCAGTTCTGCTACCATGATAGATGAGCCTTCCTTTGCACAAACAACCAATATCTCTTTGTCTGTTGGAATTTGTGGTAAGATTTCTTCTACCCCATCTAAAAGTTCGAAATATGGAATGTTTAAGTAATTAAATTTGTGGCCTTCAATTTTCCAATCAGCAAATGCATCTGCATTTCGCACATCTAAAATAAATAATTCATTGTTATCAATGACTTTGCGTGCTACATCAGCCGCTGTCCAAATGTTTACTGTCATTATTTTACCCCCGTAGGTATATTTTCGTTATTTTTTTTGGTTCTGGAAGCGAAGAGCTACCGGAACCAATAGTTAAGAATTAGATATATGGATAGCAGCAGCAACCCGTTAAAACGTTAATGTTGGTGCTGCATCTTTCGCAAATTCCAAGAAAGTAACTGCGCCACCCACTTCGATATCTTCTACTAAATCTGCTTTTGTTAAGCCCATCACGTCCATCGTCATTTGACAAGCGATGAATTTCACGCCCAACTCCTGCGCCATTTCTACTAATTGTGGGATTGAGGGAACTCCAGAATTAGCGAATCCTACTGCAAAGTGTTCCTTGCCTGCTGGCATTTCAAGTCCGTGCATACCTTGCTTATGAATAAGGTTTAACCCTTCAAATGTGAAGAAGATCGCTACCTCTTTTTCAGAAGCTGCTGCCGCTGTTGCAATATTAAATACTTTATAGGCATCAAATAATCCACCATTTGATGCAATAATTGCTACTTTATTGGACATATTATTCTACCTCTTTCTGTAATTCGCCTTCGTACCCTGTCATCCCAGGTAAGACGTTATAAATATTGTTAAAACCTTCTTCAGCTAATTGCTTCGCTGCTAAATCGGAGCGAGTACCTGTCCGGCAAATCACATAGATTGTTTCATCTTTGTTCAATTCAGTTAAGCGTTCAGCTAATTCGCCCATTGGGATTGACTTTGCACCTGGAATATGACCAAATGTATATTCCGCAGCCTCGCGAACATCTAAGATTAAACCTTTACCATTTAAAGCCTCTTCATTTGAAATTGTATGTTCAAATGTTTTTTCAACTGCTTCGCTTACTTCAGGATTGCATTTACGAATATAGTGATAGAACACTCCATTCTCTTCATGTGAACCAATATATTGATGACCAACTGTTTTTGACCAAGCCGCTAAGTCAGCCACTGAGCCTTTATCTGTCGCTTGAATTTCTAATACTTGGCCTTCAGCTACTTCGTTCATTGCCTTTTTAGTTTTTACTATTGGCATTGGACAAGCTAAGCCTTTTGCATCTAACTGTACATCCGATTTAACCATATGAACTCTCCATCCATACCTACTAGGGTATTAATATTTTTAAAAAAATTTATCTTTACTTTACTTCGCCATTCCAAGCGAGCATTCCGCCATCCATGTTCGTTACATCAAAACCATGCGATTGTAAAAGAGCTGTTGCCTTACCACTACGTCCACCCGAACGACATACCATAATATAACCTTCTGATTTATCAAGCTCGTTCATTTTAAACTCCAACAATCCTAGCGGAATATGAATGACACCTGGAATATGTCCTGTTTCCACTTCATCCACTTCACGCACATCTATTAACTTCACCGCTTCTCCAGCCTCTATTTTCGCTTGTACTTCTTCTGGTTGAATTGTTTTCATATTTTTCTCCTCCTAATATGCACTCATGCCACCACGGATATTTGTTACTTTTGTATAGCCTAATTTTTTTAACTGTTTACAAGCCTGATTTGAACGCATACCACTTTGACAAATGACAAGAATTTCTTTATCCTTTGGTAGTTTCGAAAAGTCTGATCCAAGGGGGATATTTTTAAATTGGCGAATATTGCGTGCTTTATATTCACCGGGTGTTCGTACATCAACAAATACTTTATCATTATCATTAATAATTGTTTTAAGCTCTGCAGTCGATATAGAGTTTACCCCTTTTGTTGGCATTATACGCCAAACAAAAAATGCGACCACAATTGCAATTAAAATAGCTATCTTCATATATGTCACCTCTTATATAAATAAATTCACGGTACCATCTTCTGCATCTGCTAAATATGCTGCAACACCTGCGTACTGAATACCATCTAATAACTCTTCTTTTTGAAGACCCAGTAAATCCATCGTCATTGTGCATGTCACAAGTTTAATATCTTGTTCTTGTGCCAATTCAACAAGCTGTGTAAGCGTTAGAGCATTATGTTTTTTCATTACATGCTTAATCACTTTTGGTCCCATGCCTAGCATCTGCATGTTTGATAAGCCTAACTTTTCCGCACCTCTTGGCATCATTTTTGCAAACATTTTTTCTAAAAATCCTTTTTGCACCGCTACAGATTCTTGTTTACGTAGTGCATTTATACCCCAGAATGTATGGAAGATTGTCACTTCATGATCATACGCAGCTGCTCCATTTGCAATAATGTACGCTGCCATTGCCTTGTCATAATCTCCACTAAATAAAACGATAGTTGTTCTTTTCTTTTCCATATTATCCCCTTACCTGTATAGGTATTTTTTATTTGAAAAATAAAAAGTCTTATCGACTTTTTACTAGTAGATCCACCGCTTGCTTAACTATTGCATTTTTGTCTAAAGTATCTGCATTCTCTTTTGATAAACATTCCACTAAATTATCCGTGACAATAACACCTATTGTACGATCCACTGCAGAACGGACTGCACTTAGTTGTGTAATCACATCTTTACAATCTTTCTCTTCTTCCATCATACGTAATATCCCTCTAAGCTGACCTTCCATCTTTTTCATTCTTGCTGTAACCTTTGCATCGTATTCCAATATCTCACCTCATTTTAATTTATTTCTTCATCTATCTCGCATTTTACTACCCCTTAGGGTATTTGTAAATATTTTAACTTAAGTGCTTTCAAACAATACTTTTAGTTACGAGCGAAATAGATGATTGATAGCAACTGAAATCAATACTACTACCCCTATGGGTATATGTCAACGTATAAGTTTTTTCAAATATTCTCTTTCAACTTCATCTTCCCTTACCATTTTATTTCTCAGGCAATAAATGGAGTTCCGGAAACTGCAACCAAATTTCATAAGAAAAGCTACCCATAAAGGTAGCCAATTGTTTCACTAAAGAACCCCCGTTACCAAGTTATTCTAAGTATAACTTATAGGAGATAGGGACCGTTTTTTAATTTTTTTAAAGGTGAACAAGATACCTCAATAAGTAAAAGTAAGTTTCTTTGACAGATAATACTGTTGATTATCTTTATTAGGATGTTCTTCTATTACGCCAACTACTTCATAACCATATCTTTGATAGAAATTTGGGGCCTGAAAGCTAAATGTATCTAGTTGAATGAGGTTGCATCTGTTCTCTCTAGCGATTTCCTCTATATTATGTAATAACTGTCTACCATATCCTTTACCTCTAAGCGATTCATCTACCCATAAAAAATCAATATGTAAGTGATACCAAAAAATCGTTCCTGTAATGCCTCCCAAAATTTTCTCTCTTTCATCTCTAAGGATAAAGCTAATGTTTTTAACTGGGTGTTTTACTTCATCTGGCAGCTTAGAAAGATTGTGTTCAATTACCTTTTTACGAATATAATCACTGTCTTCCTGATTCCACTGCTGAGTTATTTTCATAATTTTTCCTCCATATAAGTTTGTGAATCATTATTTTACAAAAACAAATATTTTGTTTGTATCATTTCATTATAATTCTTTTGAATTGTTTTAAACGTTGACGGACTAACGTTTATTGTTTATTTGCCTACAAAGTAAATAATAAAAATAAACCCATTTATTACTAATGCTGATAAAGGAATTATGACAAAAATTACGGAGATAACTAATTCTCTTCTGATTCTATTTGAATTGGCTTTAACAATACTAAATAACGAAAATACTATTAAAGCGAATATAGTTAAAGTGCTAACTAACAAGATGCTTTGATTTATTTCACCAGTTAGCCTTGCCACCAAAAAAACTGCCAATAACGCAACAATCCCCAATATAAAGGATGCCATGAACCATTTAAGGAATGTATTTATATTGCCCACCTCTACAATAATTTTCATAGATTATCTTATTTAACACAATTGCAAAAATCTGCTGCATAAGTTGAATTAATATTAAAGGCACATCAATAGTCACACTCGATTACAATAGGCGTTGAAGAAGTGAATACAGTTAAACCTAATCACTCAGTACAACTAGAGTGTCTCATCCAATTTCTGAATCTTTGAATCTGAAATTAAATAAACATTGCCTAAAACGTCTATTTTGTCTTCCTTTACACGAACTGCGCAATCTTTGTTCGACGCATAAATGTTTAGTTCTTCCGCAAGGAGAGATAGTTCTTTTTGAACCAGTGCAATGTTATTTTCAAGATCAAAATGAGACAGTATGGAGAAATTGTCAAGACCGATCCCATCGTAAACAGAGCTTGCTTCCACTTTATATCCAAAGTATTTCGAGCATAACCATTTAGCGGACATGTTTATTGCACCAGCGCTTGCCCCCATCACAACGGCGCTGCTTTTTTTAATCGAATCCGATAAATCATATTCCATCAAAAAACCATTCTGTTTAAGAGTATCCCCACCAAACAAAAAGATGACCGATGCATTTTTAATTATTGTTTTGGCCTTTTCCTTCTGTACCCGATAATTAATTAAATGATATTCATCAAACATAATGCCAGCCTGCTCAAGCCACGAGCGTTCCGTAGAACCATCATCTTCATAAATAGATGGATTCGAGCTAATCATAGCCAATGATTTTATATCAGTTATATCCTCCAGTAGCACCCTACTCAGATTCTCTGGAAAGAAATTGTTAAACCCCCCTAAATAATAGTGAGTTTTCATAAGTACCTCCGTAGCAAGTGTAAATAATGCATATTCATTGCGTCACTTACTGTATTTTCTTATTGATTCAAATCCCCTTGATTATAAGAAGAAAAATTACTGGTAATTCGGTATGTCGTACCCCATAACTTAATAAGTTTCACTTATACTCCATTTTACTTTAAAGTTGCCTTTTACATCATCGCCTGTTACAACCATTCTATAAACTCCAGCTTTTTGAACCTCCAATTTCAACACTTCCTCACTAACTTCAGTCAATCCTACTAGCTTATTTTTTCCGTTTAGCATATAAAACCCATGCCCTCCATCGTTAGTTGGGTTGAAATCATAGGACAAGGTAATAGTTTGATCAGTCTTTGCTAGAATAGGTATTTCATGTTTCCCATTAAAGTGGTCAAAAGTTGCTGTATATGAAGTTTCACTTTTCACTTCAATCCATTGTTCCTTTTCCGTAAAGTCCACATCCATTAGAATGATAATAATTAATGGCACAACGATAGAAAACACATATTTAAAGGACTGGAAACGGAAAGATAATAATGTTCCAACATAAAATATTAAAGAACATAACGCTCCGATTGTACCAGCAAATAACATAAAAGAAACATCCATCGTTATGATAAAAAAACCATAACCTGCTAGAATATATAGTAGGATTTTCACTGTTAAACTGGAGTTTGGAACTTTAAGTACCCACAAGTCAATCAATAGCGAACACAAAATGCCATAACCAAAAACGATTATCCAAAGGAACCCGCTAGAAATTCCTTCTACAAATTCGTACATATCTTTTCCAAACGAAAGTAACAGATAAATAGATATAACAAACAATAAGAACCCTGCACCAGCTAATTTTGTAATTAAATAAGAAATTGCTTTAATTAAGTTTATTTTTAGCGTCATCCCAAAATACTCCTCTAAAAACACAAGTTAAAATGACCATGAGCCCTTTAAATTAACCTGCCACGTTCATTTAAGTGTAACTTCCCAAATTATCATAAAATAGATCACGTTACCTTCCCATAAATGCGGACTGAATTGCCCCTATCCATTTTCTATTTTAACAACGTAGCAATTACGTTAGATGTTAACTTTTTTTAGTTTTGAAAAATCTAACTATTATTAAGACTATCCCAGTTATGAAGAAAACTAAAGCATTAGCCAAAAGGACCATTGCGATAAATGCAGCTGCGAATGCAGAACCTTCGTGTGTATCAGTGGGATCAACCACTCTGGAAATTTTTAAAAATATTGACCCTACTGTAAACCCAATAATTGGAACAAGTAAGACCATAATGATCCCAGAAATCCATAAAGACAATTTATTGTTCTTGTGTAAATGGATAGCTGTTCCATCAATAAGTAATATCAATAACAAAAGAATTAACCAAACTAAACCATCTCCACTCAACTTACCCCACCACTCTCCATACTACTTCAATAAAAGACTAAATTTACACCCCTTTTTATTTTATGAATCTACCGGACTTGTTCTCCTAAACCACCATCGTCTCGTATTTCAAACTTCCCAATTTTTCCTGGTTCAGCTAGAATTGCGGTACCTTTTACTTCGTGTTGGGAAACTGCTCCAGTATTATTCGTATATTCTACCTGAGCGGTAAAGTCATAAAACTTAGGAGTGTTAATGTTCTCACTTTTTGTTACTTGTATATTACTAACCTTCATCTTGTATCTAAGATTTTCGTCAAAGCCTAAATATCCATAATGATATTTAAAAGCTATAACATTCGAAATAAGGGAATCATAAGCATTATCCGTAAAGTAAGGTCCATAAGTTTTTTTCACTAAGTCCTCGTATGCACGCCATTCGTCTGATACCCCCGACTCTTCGACTCCATTTACTTCATTTGCTTCAGGTGTGTTGCTACCTATTTCGGTCATTTTTTTATCGATATTTTTGACAATAACCAAATATTCTTCGTTCGGAACTGTAAATTCCGATTCAAGAACAGCTTGGACTGCTATTATATTTTTGTCTTCTGAGGAAACAACCGCTTCTACTTGGGGTTCAGTATTTTCTTCCAGACAGCCCGCAAACAGAAAACACATGCTTATCAAGAATAAGATGCCTCCAATTTTTTTTATTTGTTTAATAGACATACAACTCCCACCACGATTCTTCCAAAGTTAAATTTATATTCTGATGTTAAATGAAATACGTTATAGAATTAGAAAAGTTCCATTTTTCTGTCTTATTACATTAAGATAATCCAGAGGCTTTTCTTTTTTAAAACTAGCATTGTTACCTCAACCAATGATTTGAAATATAAAAACACCTCTTATTTCAAATCTATGCCAGATTATAAATAAAGAGGGGCTTAAGTTGTACATTTAACATTAGTATTTCCGATTTTTATACTTCATTACAGATCCCATTATCAATTAATTTCCTTTTGAGTGTCGTTAAACGCTATAAAAAAACAAGAAAAAATGCTTACTCCTTCTCGAAGTAAAGCACTCATCAATGAAAATGTATTATAAAAATAACTTCACATTTTGAATAAACTCATAAATAAAATATCCTGCAAAACAAATTAATAAAGTCCCTGATACTATTGTTAACCATTTAATCATGTTTCGATTTAGTGCTTTTCGAGTGATGGATATAATGCTGAGTAATCCAATATCATGTAGCAAAATTCCACTTAAAATCCCTAACGCAATAATGAAAAAGTGACTTTCATCGGTTGCATAATTTTTTGCAAGTACTACTCCAAATACATTCACCCAAAAAACTAGATTACCTGGGGAAATAGCCACAAGAAGACCATTCTTGTATGAGCTAAAAAAAGATTTTGTTACTCTCTCACCCGATAAAGTGATATCTTTATCTGCGTTTTTTATTGAATCATAACCCAAGTATAACAAAAACACAGCTCCAATAAGCCACATGGGAATTTGAATGATAGGTAGCGCCAAGATAGAAGCAAGACCTGTTGATAGCAAAATGATTAATGTAATATCAATTGTCATACCGCCTAATCCAACTGCCCATCCGTGTATAAATCCATTTTTCAACCCTTGTTTTGTCATTTCGACAGTGATTGCACCTACAGGCATTGCGATGGCAAGCCCTACCATTACATAAGCAAAATACAAGCTCAAATAACCACAACTCTCATAAGTAAATATAGCCTCTTCTGTCCGTTTATAAGAATTATTATACAGACGAATATATATTGAATTCAAGCCATCATTCAACTAAACTGTAACGTTAGTTTAAAAAAATTCTAAGTAAGCTATTCATATACATTAACTATACTTTGAGAAATAATGCTTACAATTTCAGATATCGATAAAGTCCCGTCAACAATAATATCGGAATTCGGTTTTATGGTATTAAGCATCTCAAGATAACCCTGTCTGCCTTGTGAAATATAGCTATTCATATCCAGTAAAATATTCTCAACTGAACTATACTTAAAATCTCTTGTTACTCTACGTGCCATAGCAATATCCAAAGGAGTATCAATAAACACCGTAAAATCAATTAATTTACTTGTTTTAAAGTGTTTATAGGCAAACGGAAAGTCCATTATTATATAATCTAAGGGTTCGGTAAGCAATGACTCTAAATCTGTAATTAGAGGAGCCAAGTTCCAATCATCATAATTAGATCCATTGGCCACCCATTCTATAATGCTATTAAGGCCTTCGAAATTGTAATCATCAAAATAAAGCGTTTTAGAGTTTTGCAAGATTTCGTTTAAATGTGTTGTTATTGTTGTTTTTCCACCACCAGAAACCGCAGCAACAGCAATGACAAGTGGATGCTTTGCTTTCTTCATAAACTCCCCCAAATTCTAAATTTTACTATTAAACTACCTTGCCGCTTTGAATAAGAAGAAAAAATGCTTTACTCTTTTTGGAAGTAAAGCACCAGTTTGAGCAACAAGAAATCCTACTAATCTAAACATCCGCAACCCCATGTAGTCCACAACTCTCTAGTTTTGTTATCCGTTAGAATGGACTATATAATCCTTTTGAATTTAAAAATAACTTCTGTAATGAAAAAGCAATGCTGCGGTTGTTATAATGGTGTAGGTCACAGACGTAAGGAAAACAATATTCGGAGAAAACTCAAACTTTTTCTCTTCCATTCTTATACCTGTGGAACCTTGTATACTCATATCCAAACGTCTAGTACTAAAACCATCGCCTTTAGAAGTAAAAAACCAAATTACAGCGGTAGCGGCTAAACCAATAAAACATGAATAGTCAATGAATTTTGTATGCGTAAAATATGTAATGCCAAAACTCAAAACTATTAAAAATAGAATAGTAATAGCACTAGTTAGTAGTTTTCGGATCAAAACGAATTATCCCCTTTCATAAAATTTTATATATCTAAATATTCTTATAATATATACGATTAAGTAATTACTTGGTTTCGTAAATTTTTAAAACTAGTTTTTCTATTAACCTCCATATTTTATTAAAAAAAGCTTTACTCCTTCTTGAAGTAAAGCACTCGTTCATTCATTTAAAGCGTTCCACTATGATTGTCATACCGTCCCACTTCTCGAAGAGCTTCTGCTTCAGCTGAACTCTGGTTTAAAGTCTTTTCCTGTTTATTTAAGTTATATTTCCTTCGAGTCAAAACATCCACTAGATAACTAACTAAAATTAAAGCCACTGCGGAGCCGTAAATAATCCACATCACCCAATGCATACATTTTCCACCTTTCATTCAGTGATCGCTTCCATCGTACCTCAAAATATTAATATACGTTTTATAGCTATAAATAGTTTAAATTATCGGTATTTTATAATTAATCGTTTCCAATCTATTCCTAGTCAGACTCACTGTGAATATACTTATGTTATGTTGAACTAAGCTGCTGCGTTAGGTGAATAAGAAAGCTATCATTACAGGCAGCTACTTGTTTAACTAAAGCACATCATTAGGTGAACAATTCAATTAGGATAGCATCAACTCTTATCGTTATCATTTCTTCTTTTATAACTTTCAAGCACATCTTCAACCGTTAATCTTTCTTTTATTCTTTCCCCTTGTTCTTTTTCAAGTAATTTGCCAATAGCTGAATTGTTAATTCCTTTTGTTACTGCTGCTTGAATCACATAATATAATATAAGAAATCCAATAATCATAAAACCAATACTTAAGTATCCTTCCATAATAACTCTATCCTCTCAAATAAATATTTTTTAGGACGACTCCAACTAATTTGTAGCTTTACTTGAATCCGTTTCAAAGGAATTGAGGTTCCATTTTTAAACAAATTTCACAATTAAATTATCAAAAACCCATTTCGCCTTTATTTAATGATAAAAGTAAATCTTCACTTACTGGAGAATAAATAATAATTCCCACTTCACCTGACTCTTATTGCATTATTTTTCAAGAACTTTCTCCACTCTCGAGCCTATTTTACAATATTTTCATTTTATTATTCGCTCTGTAAACTTGTTGTTCTACTAAACCGCACCTTTAGTTTAAAATGAAAAAAAGGCTTTACCCCTTCTTGAAGTATAGCTCCACTTTAATTCAAGAAGAACATAGGGTTAACGCATGGACTAAAATTAATTCTGAAAGTTCATGGTCATTAATTACAAATGGTACTTCAGAGGGTTCAACCCAAATTCGAGCAGACGATTCATGTTCTCGGAGAAAAGGTAAACATTCGATAACATCCATTCTAAAAAAAGCTTGATAAGCAATCAAGGGATACTTTCCTCTTGAATCAAAGGATAGGTTTTCTTTATGGCTCACTTCAATTGAACCTATGTACTTAATTGTTCCCTTCACATATCCCTCTTCATATGTTTCGCGTAGTATGGCTTCTTCTATTTTCTCACCAGTCTCCACGTGTCCACCCGGATAATTAAACCCTCGATCTTTTATATGAGCTAGTAGTACTTTCCCATCTTTAATGCATACTGCATGAACACTTGTCACTTTTAAAGACTCAGTTAATTTCTTTTGGGGCATCCAGGTAAGTTTCACATTATTTCCACCCCAATCAACAAAAATAGTCTGCATTAACTATCTCAACTCCCTGTCTTATGTATTAACTAAATTATTCATTAAATCACTCTATATTAACCTGAATAAGAACCTTTTCTTCTAATGTACATTTTGTTCGCAATATACATATGCTGCATTTTATCAAAGGATTCTAGAAATTTTCACCTTTAAATGTTAATCTTAAAAATGAAAAGAGGGAGGCTATAATATGTCACCATTTTTATTTGTCATTATTCTAATCTTGATTGGTATTTTTTTAATTAGTCGTTCCAATAAGTTACCTCACCCATTAACAACATTTATATGCGTATTTGCTATTATGTGTGTCATTTACGCAATACAATATATCCCAATGTTGATTTCAATTTTCTTATAAAAACCAAATTAAAATTTTCCTTACTAATCTTATTCACCTAAACTCTAAGGTAGTTCAATAAGAAAAAAGCTCTACCCCTTCTTGAAGTAGGTAGCCTTTATTTGAAACAAAAAATAATTAGAGTTTAAAACCGAATTACAAACTTTTCCTAAAGGAATAACACCATTTGTCATAGTTTAGTTTATCTTCATAAAATCGGTGTGCATCAATTCTTTGTAAACCTGACTCTAAAGCTACATACTCTGCCCCATTTTCATTAGCCCAATCGTGTATGTACTGTAACAATTTCTCTCCATAACCAAATGACCGTTGAGACACATCAGTTACTAAATCATAAATAAAAATATGACGCTTATTATAAAAGTTAATTCTCCAACTTAATCCAGCTAATGATACTATTTCATTTTCAACGTACATTGCGTATAGTTTATATCCATCTTTACTCATATCTTGAAGTAACTCTACGTATGTTTCTTCTGTTAAATCAGTTCGTAATTGTTTCATAATAGGAAAAGCTTCTAACCACTGCTTGGTATTTGTTAATTCAGATATAGTTTCTAATATAGATTTCGCCATACTTCAATTCCTCCAATTTTTAAAAATCTCTCAAGTTATACCATCTATTACTGCAGAATTTACTCTTCAACTAAACTGCTGCGTTAGTCAAAATACATCCTAGTCTATAATTCTATTAAATTGGCAATAATCCTTTTAATATTACTACTTTGGTATCGCAGCATAAATTTTTCGAGAAACTTTTTCTACATCATTTGGGAAAGCAACATAATCAATGATCACTTCTTCTATTAAACTGTTTCGTTAGTATTATCGCCTTAAACTAAACTGCGACTTTGGTTTAGTTAGGAAAAAGGCTCTACCCAGTGAAGCAGCCGTTAGATAAAGAAGGAATATTACTTGCCTGTTTTAATTGCAGTTTCACTGATAATTAAACTAAGCTGCAATCGACCTAACCATTTTTCAGAATCACTAATAATCCTTGTAATTCCATTCGTTTCTTCGTGGTATTCTAAGCCTTCTACGGAGCGATAGTCTACATCTAATTTCGCGATTCTAAGTGCAATCATTGCCCATTCAGCATCCGTCATTTTTTCTTTTGAATTTCTGTCTATGTATTCAGCACTTTCCCTTGAAAAAGAACAAGAACCAGCTGTGATATCAACTTCTTTACCTAGTTCTAAAGAACAGATTTTATTTGTAATCTTCTCTGTTTCAATCCATTCTACAGGGTGTGTTTTCATTGCTCTTTCGGTACGACCTAAAATTTGATAATCATGATTTGGTATGTCTAATACTATATTTTTTAATTCATCTAAATGGTTCTTTCCCCAAGTTAATATTCGATCAAAGTCACAATAATGATAAAATTGACTATTACCAGTGAGACTAAAGTTTAATGCTTTTCTACGTGCCTGTGCTGCACCTTCTTTAGGAATTACTTTAACATTTAACATGCTTCTTTCCATTTCCTTTATTAATTCAATTGACGATTCCTCACTAATTGCAATGAAAATCTCTGAATAAATACCTTCAAATTCTTTTTGTAATTCAGTAAATAGCTTTATATTTTTTCCTTTGGGATCGTGAGTAACTGTCAATAGATCTATTTTGGACACGCCTTACACCTCCAATACCTTCCGATAATAATTCTCCATTACAGCTTTATTTCCTTTATTCTTCTTGAAGTAAAGCACCGGTAGTTGAAAAAGGATTAAAGTTCGTAATTCAATGATCTCTCTTTTTCATTTCATTATTATTTGTTTATTACTTCGATTTTTGTTCATGACCAGACCCGGGTAAACTTGCAACCATGACGTCATACCAAACTTTTACTTTGTCTCCTAATTCAATACCAGAAATTTCTGTATCAAAGCCAAAGTATGATGCTTGTAACGATTTTGAAATGACCTCTTCTTCAGATAGAATCATTGCATCTCCCTCTAGTTCTTCATAAATAAAGACTTCACGATCGTCTACCTTAGCCACAATGCCTTCCATGACCAGTTCATTATCCTTGCTCTCTTCTTCACAACCAAAACTAGTAACAACTCCCAAAACTATCAAAAGGAATAGATTTAGTCTTTTCATCATTTAGTCCCTCCCACTTATTATCTAGTATATTTTTTTCGAACTTATTGAACTAAACTGCTGCGTTAGTTTTTAAGAAAAAAGGCTTTACTCCTTCTTGAAGTAAAGCCTCCCTTAGGTTATACAGAAATAACAACACAATAATTGGCATATAAATGAAGTGACAATAAGTAATTATTTCTTACCTTTTCCTTCTAAAAGTATAGGTGCTATATTTAGTAAGATAGAAACAATTGTCAAAAACCATAATACCCTTTCCATACCAGGTACTACATCCAATAAAGCTGCCCAATCTTCCACATTTACCCACTGGGATACAAGACTGTATTCTGAACAAAGTGTTAAAGCTGTAAATGATAAACCTATCGCCATAGCAAGCTTATAATCCTTTCCTACTGTATACATATAAAGATTTATAAGAGTTGCTACTACTGCAATAGCCCCAAATATTATCCACATAGCTATGCTTCCCCCTTTAATTCTTTTATTTTCTACGATAAGTATTCCATCTTTAACTAAACTACTTCGTTGGTTCAATAAGAAAAAGCTCTCCAACAGACCGCCACTCGTTCAACTAATATACTTTTTAGTTGAACAAATGCTTACTTCATTTAGAAATTCTTACTTTTCACGATTCATCACTACGCCAGTTTGCAAATTTACAGGTTTAAAGATTGACACAGCTACGCAACTTATTTCATGAATAACTATATTTCATGTTTTTCTTGATACATCCACCTATACCAATAACACCTTTCTTTTGGTTAGGAATAATTAAAATAAAAGCTATAATTCTACCTCCCATTTTTACCGTCTCCATCAATAGACGGTTAAATTTTCTATTGGTTTCAGAACATTCCATTATTACTTAAAAATATTCCTACATAGCCCCTGCGGTGTTCACTTACTTATTCAACTATCCTGCCACTGACAATAAGAAGTAACGTGTAAACCTCCATGAACAAAAATATCAAAACATAAATAACACCGTTCTAGTTATGAACGGTGTTATTTTTTACACTAATCAAGTTTTGATTTAAATTTCCTGAGAACTCTATTACTTAATATTTCTATTTCTATAGCCTTTAAGATATTAGTACCCGCTTCTCTAACCATTTTTAATAGCAATTAAAATAATCTTTAGCTAAATTAGCACCGTTATTTACAGTCACTTAAATTCACCTCTAACAATTGGATACCTCAGTTCCACAACATGATTGTTCAGAATTTTGTGGTACCAAACTAACACTACATACACCAGTTTCCGGTAAATCTAGTTCTACCTTTTTAGCCGATTCAAAATCTCCAGTCAAATGGGCCACAATAGATCTAACTTGTTCATAACCAGTTGCCATCAAGAATGTTGGAGCTCGACCATAACTTTTCATTCCTACTATATAGAAGTCTTTTTCGGGTTGTCTTAATATCTCTTCCCCATGAGGTCGAACAGTACCGCAACTGTGAAGGTTTGGATCAATTAATGGAGCAAGTGCTTCGACGCTTTCTGTAGCAGTATCTATGTTTAGTCTGATTTCTCTTTCAAATGAGAAGTCTGGGCGGCTGCCTGTGTTTGCAATGATTTCATCAAAGGTAGAAAGTGTTTGTTCAACACCTTCTAATTCTCCAGTGATTGCGATTCCATCTTTTGTTTTATTTAATTGATGAATAAAAAATGAGGTATAGATCTTTACTTGACCAGCATCAACTAATTGGTGAATACGACTTCCCAACTCCCCTCTTGCTTCCAGAGCATCTTTATCTTCTCCACCGTAAGCATCTTCTACTGTTTTCTTTCGCATAATCCACGAAATTTCTACATCATCATCTAACTGTGATAATTCTAAAATCGTGTTTATGGCTGAATGACCTCCACCAACAACAGCAACTCTTTTACCTTTAAACTTTCCCTTTTGCTCCCCTTTAATATCTGGAATACCATAATATATATGTTGTTTTAATTCTTTCTCTTCTTTAGTCCAAACATTATCAGCATTTATCGGATTTGGATGTGACCAAGTTCCCGTAGCATCTATAACTGCCCTTGCTTCCATTCTTTTTGATACTCCATTTTGTTCCAGGTATAAAACAAAGGACGATTTTTCACGATTAGCAGATTTCATTTTATCTAACCCTTTTTTACTGATAAAATCGACTTTTGTATTTAGTAATAGAAAAGGTTTTATTTCAGGTAAATTTGCTAAAGGTATCAAATAATCGTTGACTAATTCACTTCCCAATGGAAGGTCATCTAAAATAGGTGCTTTCCAAGCATGATCTTCTAGAACTTTTTTAGCTATCTTATCAATATTGTATTGCCATGGCGAGAATAACCGTACATGTCCCCAGTTCAGGATATTACTCCCAACACTATCACCTGACTCGATTAATATAAAACGTTCACCGATGTTAGCTAAATGAGCAGCCGCTGCTAAACCTACAGGACCAGCACCTATAATCGCTATTGGTAATTCCTTGTTTAAAGTTGATGCTACATCTAAATAATTTTTTGTAGCAGGTCCGCAGCATCCACCAGAGGTTACTTGTTTCAGTTCAATGTTTTTCATTCTCCATACCTCCATTAAGTTTTATTTACATGTTCTCATTAATTGTATTTTGCAAGTAATACATATTTTTTAAAGCAATACTTAAATTGCTTATATTAAAGGTGTACAACAAACACTTGATTTGGACATGGCTTGATTAAGTAATTTAATAGAACGAATAACTGTTTCTTTCTCAAATTCATTCATATGCGAAAATACTTCCTCTAAGTATTCATTCATTGATACATCAATGGTTGTAGCGACAAATTTACCTTGTACTGTAAGGGATAAAAGATATACCCTTTTGTCTGCAGCAGATGGCGTTTTCTTTACTAAATCCATTTTAATAAGTGTCTGAATTTGCCGACTAAAAGTAGTTATATCCATAGCTATCGTTTCTGCAATTTGTTGCATCGATGGGGTAGTTTGCTTATCTATTTCATAAAGAATGTGACTTTGTACCAGTGATATATCCACGGTTCCAACTGAACAACAATTTTTATTAAGAAGTCCAAATCTGCGAGTAAGTACTTGAAATAGTTCACGTTTGTTTTCCATGTTTTCACCTCTATATAATATATACACCGTTTACTTGCAAAGTGCAAGAATTAACTTTAAGATTTATTAAATACTCAGCTGCTTCATCTTCTCTTGCATGGTTGGCTAGAATCCACATAGCCAAAAAGAAAAAATGATTCCCATCATCAGTATGATCGGAACCATTTTTATTCGGATTATTTCTACTGTCTATTAGTAAATTCCGTTCCCTCAACGAACAGCATGACCAGAAGGAACACTTTTGCTTCCCGATTTAGCTGGTAAGAAATAGTATATTTCACTCGCGTATTCTTTTATCATGTGGCAATCACCGGATTCTGTTGTTTAATCTCTTTTATGGATAAATGTACAGTATAATTCCCATACTCGAGAATTGTATCCAAAAAGATTTAATTGCTCTTGTGTGTTAACTTTTATCTTTACATGATAACAGGCTTCTCCAGATACGCGGAGAACTTCAACTACCTCATTGCGATCATTCATTAATTGTATAAACGTTTGCTGTTTTCCATTAGTTAAAAAGAAAAAAACTTTACCCCTTCTTGAAGTAAAGCTCCCGTGATTTCTAGACGGATAAAAAATCATTTATACACTTTCCATTCTTTATAACACTCAGCATAATAATTAATAATAAGAATGATAGAACATCTATGCAGCTTTTATATCTCTTTAACTAAAGCACTCCGTTTTCCTAATATGTGTTGTATAATAGTGGTAAATATACACCCGGAGGTTTTTATTTGAAAAAGTTATTAGTGTTATTAGTATTTTTCGCAACAGTATTTATACTAGCTGGATGTGGTGACGTAAGTCATGAACCTACCGCTATTGAATCTACTATTGGATCAATTATCAAAGATGAATATAAGGTATATGAAGTTAAAGGTATCTTCTTAGTTAAAATATACGACAAAGATATTAATGAGGGTTCAAAAAATGCTTTGTTAAAGAAAACTAAGGAAATGTTAGCAGGCTTATCGAAATTAGATCAAGTGAAAACTGTGGAAATTAAATGGTATTCACCACCCTTTACTGACCAATCCGATAAGGAACCTTTTGAAGAAATATTAGCAGTAAGGTTTGAAGCTGATACGTTTGCAAAGGTGAATTGGGGAAATTATAAGAAGTTAGATTTAGAATCAATTGCAAACAAATATAAACAGAATGATACATTAAAAGATTAATAAAAAGGCATTGGTATAGATAAAGGTTGGTTTAAAAATGTTCATAAAAAATGAGCTGGGAATTGTCTTACAACCATAAATGAGAACCAAGATTTAAACTCTCAAACAATTACTAATTGGTGAAGTTCGACTGTTTCCCCTTCATTTAAAGTTGCAAGATTTTTACCATTATCTAGCGCCTTTGATTTTCCGTCGTTTTTGCGTTAATCCTTCTTGGATCAATGCCTCGTAGATAGTATATAAAGAATTCCTTCATCTAAAACCAATAGCCTTTCTTCCCAGGTAAGTTGAAGAGAAAAAGCACAGTAGACAAGCATTTAAAAGCATATCTACTGTTCATTCTAATTAATCAAACTAAATTGTTATTCCTAACTAACTTCCCAGCCATTTATTTAATATCTATAATTGTACAACCACTCTTAATCAAAGAAATTGACGACGATAATTAATGCTACCTTTTCAATCTTAAATTTCTAATTAAGTCTTGAATATTCTCAGCAATATACTCAAAAGTACCTCTTTCAAAATCTTCTAATTTAACTATTCCACTATCGTTCTCGACAACGACTAGTAACCCATTTCCCTCAATTCCAATAGGTATCTTTACTAAACTATCCCCGTGATTATTTTTATATCCTCTCAAAGACTCTCTAAAAGAACTTATTTCTTCATTCGGTAGGACCGGTTCTAATTTTATATAGTGCTCTTTAAAAAAACCATCTAAGTCAGCAAACCAATATGAGTTAAAATAATCAATTATTGATTTATTCAAATTTACTTCAAATTCATCTTCTAATCTTTTATAATCTTGTGAAACATTCATTTCTATAGGTTTCCACGAGATATATTCTTCCTCATCAACTTCACCTTCATAGATTATTAGATTTCCATCATCATTATTTACTGGTGTTTTAAATGAAAAATCTAAGCCTTCAGATGCTAACTCTTTCCTCTTCTGAAAATATATATTCATTGCTTCTTTTGTTGACAGATTTATCATCCTTTACTTATTTATAAATTTTTTAAGTAATTCAGCGTATTCACTATCATTCCCCCATACACCAGCAGTTTTTTCAACATTATGAATTCCACCTGTTCCTGGGTTAGGGTCAGGAATATATTTCTCTTCTAATTTTGTCAAATCTGCATTTCTATATGGTTACGTGATAAAGACTATTATTGGAAAGAAATAATCAGTAAACATCCAGAAATCCTTTATTTTTGTTGCCAATAAAAAAGTATTTGAACAAAAAATAAAAAATGATGAATCCTACGAACGTGCCATTAAGGGTATCAAAGATGCTCATAGAACGGACTAGAAGCCCAAGGTTCAACTTTTGCAATCTATAGATGATACTGAAGAAGGAGATATATTAGTCTTTAAACAAGTAAGATATACTGTTGAGATTAGTTTTTTGAGGTTGCTCAAAAAATGCTAGATAACATTAAAGGAACAACCGAAGCTACAAACTTCGGTAATTGATAAAACATAACTTGCTGATTATAAGTCCTCTTAAAAATTGAAGGCTTTTTTACTTCGCAATATGTGTCAAATGCGACATAAAAACTCCCATTTTCTTCTTCAAGGGACACCCTACTAATAACTATTTCTCTGTTTACTCTGTGTACTTCTTATGTTCTTCCCTAACAAAGTTAATCGCCTTTTCAACAGTTAATATATTTTCCTTATGCCAATTTTCACCCATTTCTCTTACCAACGGGTGAACCATCCCAATGCTACTAAAAATTGCAACATAATCAAGTAATATATTTATTACGCCATCTTTTAATCCAAATAACTGCAAATCTTTAACAAGCTTTATATCATCCTCTGTAACAGTACCGTAGCGTTCATTAATAATATCAAAAGGGGTTGTAGTTTTAACCTGTTTTACATACCACTCATCTGGTGTCATTCCTGTTTTGTCTTTAAATTTCACCTCAAGTTTTGCATTCCATTCCTCTATTGTTATTCCGTGTATTTCTTTAAATCGTTCTTCTGGTGTCGTCCCATGTATTACTTTACCTAGTACTTTCCCCATTCGTTTTTTATCTTTCATCTTCCCCGTTTTAGCCTTATTTTTTTCTTCCAGTTTCACGTTCCATTCCTCTGTTGTCATTTCCTTTACTTCTTTATATCGTTCTTCGTCTGCTATTCGATGTATTTTTTTATCTCTTTTTTTATCTTTTTTCATTCCTTTACTCCTCAATCCAGTAGTTTTAAGTTGTATTTTTGCACGTATTTCCTTTCCCGATCTAATCTTCTTACTTTAGTTCAATAAGACAAAAAGCTTTACTCCTAATATCTTTATGTGACATATTACTTATTTCTTCCTCCTTAAACAAATCTTGAATTTTTTAAGTTTGGCTCAGTGGAATGTGACTCTCGCCCACCTTTCTGTTCTCTCACAGAGTTCACTTATTTGTTTAAAGGAAAGTTCTCCAAATACTCTTAACGTAAAAACTTTCTTATAAGGCTCTTCTAAGCGCAGTAACACCTTAGGAAAATGGAAAGTCTCGCACGTTAGTTAATGAGTAAATCTAATGAAAATATATTTCCAAAGAAGGATGATTATTAAGGAGTATAGAATATATATAATAATACCAAAAATGGGGGATTAATATGAAAAGTGAAGTTTGTGTTATAAGCATTTATGTGCCCAATTTAAACAAAGCAATCGACTTTTATACCAATATTTTAGGTTTTGAATTAAGCAAACAATATAACCCTAAGCTTGCGTCACTTGTTCACGGAGAGTTACCACTTATTTTAGAAGAGAACGATAATGCAACCTACACTCAAGATATATCAGGAGTTGTATTAGGATTGCGAACTGAAGATATTTATGAAAAAGTTAAATTCTTAAAAGAGAGAGAAGTGAATTTTGTTATAGACGAACCAACTAATTGTCCTCCAGGAAAATATATTAGTTTTAGAGACCCTTTCGGAAATGTTTTAGAATATCTCCAATTTGAAAATTTGTAACAAGTATGAAAGTGTTACGGTTGTCGGGGATTTTGTGATATTAATTTCCCCGTTACTAATTTGTGCATTAAGAGAATTCTATAGTTTGTATTGAAAATAACTCTTCTAAAAAACCTTTATATTTTTAAGTGGAGGTAACTAATATACCAAGTTTAGATAGTTACAAAAAGGAGGCTATCCTAATGAGTAAAAAAGAAATCTTGCAAAATGGAATCAACCAAGTTTTTTACGAAGAAGAATGGTACCCACCAATATCAGAAGCGTTAAAGAATCTTACCGCTGTACAAGCATGTTGGAAACCTGTTGGAATGGCCACTAATACAATTTGGGAAAATGTAAACCATTTACTAATCTTTAAAGAGCGTTTACTTTCCCGCTTACTTCAAGATGACACATTTGTTGTTCCACAAAATAATGATGACACATTTGTCCAAGGTGGACCTAATGAGGAAGAGGCTTGGCAAGAGACAGTGAGTCGAACGCTTCACGTCCATGATGCCTTACAATCTTCATTAACATCCCTTCAGGAAGCACAATTAGATCAACAATGTCCTTCTCTGCCAGTTTGGCAACAATATCTAAATATCCTTTTGCATGATGCCTATCATACAGGACAAATTGTACAACTTCGTAAACTACAAGGTTCATGGCCAGCTAGGCGCTCACATTTATAAAAGATACTGCTAGAATTGCTTGAGTTCGTACACAACAAAACGATTGTATATCAAATAAAACCCTGATTTCTCAGTATTAAATTGAGAAATTGGGCTTTTTATTAATCCATAATACCGTCCTTTTATTCATTTCAGTCATTGCTTCCATCGTTCCTTAAAAGATTATTTATGTTTTATAGCTATCATTAGTTTCGCTCGTCAGTATTATTGACTAACCAGCGACTTTCATTCAATAAGAAAAGATATCTTATTCCCTTTCGATAACGTTCGTTAAACAAGATGATACTACCTCTCTAAATTCTCAAGTTCCCAATCTTTTTACATAACTCTTTAGCTCTTTCAGACAAAAAAACCTTCTGATACAAGTATTTGGCTAATTTTGACCTAAGAAATTCATCACTACAGTAGAACAGAAAAGAAGATAAAAGAGAAATAATGAAGTAAAAGTTGAATATTTCGCTACCAGAAAGTAAAGCTGGAGTTACAACAAACAAAGCAGCTAGGAATAAGTGCATAAATAATGCCAAAATTACTCTAGGAAAAGATTTTAGTTTTTTTGTAACGAAATCAGAGAAAACAGATGCTGGTACTCCATAAATTAAAAGAATTGGAAATAGATAAATACCAACTATGATTGCAAGACCTGTCTGTCCTGAGAATGAAAAATTTACCATAACCAAGACACAAGCCATTACCGCGGAGATAAGCTTTCGAATAATTATGTTACTCACCCCAATCAAAATAATTACCTTTTGAATATACTGATTGGTTATTTCACCAATCGTCCTCAGAATTCCTTCTTAAACTAAACTGCTTACGTTAGCCCATTAAAAAACGGCTTTACCTCTTCTTGAAGTAAAGCCTGTTCGTTTAATAAGAAATATTTGCTTCAAGTGTAAAGTTTACACTTGCCCACTCCCCCTCACTTTTAAACAACTCATATACAGCTTTACGGTCCGTAAGCGGTTCATCTATCCAATTTAGCAGGGTTCGAATAATAGATTCTTTATCTGGAAAGTTCGCGATATACACTACGTTCTCCCTTTCACAAAATAATATCAGAGTATTTTGGTCATGATCAAGTCCACTTGCTCATCATCGCCTATATAAAAAGAGTGAGCACCCGTTTGCAAAAACCCTTTTTTCTTATAGAACGCAATGGCATTTTCATTTTCTTCCCATACGCCAAGCCAGATTTTCTCTTTCTTCTGTACTTTCGCGATTTCCACTGCTTTATTGAGTAGATGCTTCCCTAACCCATGTTTTTGGAATTTCTTCTTCACATAAATACGCTCGACTTCAAGTGAGTCATCACCCATTGCTTCCGATTGGGCATCACCAGTATTAGTTTTGAGGTATCCAGCGACTTCCTGATTATAATAAACAAAAAAGAATTGTGAAGACTGATTAGTTAATTCTTGTTTTAGTTGGTTCACGTTGTATGCCCTTTCCAAATAGGCATTTAGGTGTTCAGGGGAATTATGGTCCTTAAAAGTCTCAGTAAAGGTTTCCACACTGATGGCTTGGAGGTTAAGTGAATCTTCAAGAGTACATTTCTTTATCGTCATTAAACAAGGCAACTCCTTTAGTATATTAATAGTTTCTTTTGTTTCCCTTTTTAACTAATTCCCAGTCTTTTTCGATATTTTTTCTGATTCGGTGCAAAAAATCGAATGTGGTTTCTGCTTCTTTTTCAGAAAATCCTTCTAATGCAACATGGTTGGAGTATTCATTTTCTCTTTTAATGAATGGGTAGACCGTATTCCCTTTCTCCGTTGAATATAGTTTTTTGATCTTTTTATTGTTCGCGGCACCTTTTTTCTCAATAAAGCCGTTCAACTCTAGTTTTTGGATAGCACGAGTTGCCGTAGACCGGTCCACTTTAATCATCTCTACTAACTGTTCCTGGATAATTCCCGGGTTCTCACAAATCCTCACCAGGTACAAGTACTGACCTTTTGTTAGTTCAAACTCTTTGAATTCTATGTTGCTGATGGAATCCAATGCCCTAGCAATCATGCCAATTTCACGCAAAATTTCTTTCATAAATAGCTCCTCCGTAAATATCTTTGTTGTAAATGCAATAATAAAATCTACATTCACCTTAAACTAATATTGTTGCATTTGCAATAAAGATAATGATGTAGAGCTTGATTAATGTGAAGTATATTTATTATATAATAGGGATTTTAATGTTAACTCCCAATTTCATTGACGGCACATTAGATTTTGGAACGTCGCCATTTGATGCACTTCTAGTAGACTAACTCTAAATACGGAACTTATACTAATACACCAAGTAGATGCCATACATAAACAAAAGAGCAAAAGATACACTACCTTTGCTTCATGAAAAAACCACTTTCCAATAACTTATGGAAAGTGGTTTTTACATCTTTGTAGCTTTAAAATAAAGTGTGATTTGTAGGGAACCATTTAGGATTGAGGCTAAAAAAATCTCTTAATTTGCACATCAATAGACTAACACTATTATCTTTTTGTGCTTGGATTTTTAACGTATCACTTATGGCATCTCACCTGAATAGAAAGAACTAACTAGTTGCTCTTGACCCTCAATTTAACGGTAGAACATCCTATAGAAAGTATAAAAAGCAATACTTCGATATTAGGATTTATTGAGGAAGATACTTGGTTCTCCATTCTCTATCCTATTGACTTATTTATTCATATAAAGGAACTCGCCATTTGTTATCTGCCTCATAATAGCTAGTTGCAGTAAGAAGGTGTAAAGACATTTCTTCCGGGATGTCATCTAAACCAGTCGTTTTGAAGTAGAGCGTATGGTTGTAATCTTCCATCTCTCCTGTCGTAGTTTCACTATCAAGTCTAAAATACCTTCCAGTATTTTCTTTCAACACCCACTTACCAAATTCCATTTCATTACTTTCTTGATTCACTGCCATTTCAATTTCAAATATACCTGGATCACTTGTATTGGCACTACTTTGTAATTCAGCCTTTTTTATTGTTACTTCTTTTCCCATATATTTAAACGTTACAGGATTCTCTTTTACTTCTTTAGGATTAAACTTAACGGAAAAATTAGTGGGAATTACTTTATAAACACCATCCAATACAAATGTGAGATTGCTGTCATTTTTATCAGGTACAAATACTTCTTTCCAGGCAGCATGCCCTATTTTACCTTTTTCGTTTGCAGAACTAATGATTATTTTATCATCCATAGGTTCGTCCTGAATATATGGAGAAAATTTCATTATGACATTGTTTTCCTTATTTTCTATATGATATTTAATAGATGTTCCATAGGAAGCAAGTTCCCTGGTATCCAATCCGTACTGTTCATTTAAAGCTTTAAAATCATTCTCGATTACTAATTGTTCTGATGCTTCGTATGAAGTTTCATACAGCAAACTATTCGATGTGGGTGCGAATTTTATTTCTTTTAAATTAATTGTTACGCCATTTATCGTCTGTTTTTCTTTATTAAGATTCACACTTTTTTTGATATCTTTGTTCCCTGTTATTTCCACTGGTATTTCTAAGTCCCAGTTTCCCTGTTTGCCATTTAATTCTACCAGATGAAAGTTGATTGTTACTTTCTCTAATCCAGGTTCATCAATAAATACTTGAAAAGAATTATAATCTAATCCTCCATCCAATCTGTAACCCATTGTATAATTGTACTCACCATTAAAACCAGAAACGGAGATTTGGTTACCTTTTATTGAATGATCTATATTTGGCCTTACTACAATACCTTTTTCATCTATGACTTGTAAAGACAATGCTATTCGCGATGAATCTACAATTACGTCCTCCACTTTCAATGTAAGTTGTTGATCTGACACTTCCAAATCAACCCTTTCACCTAGCCCATCAACTGATGCCATATTTAATCCTTCATCGACCTGCTTGGTACTAAACATGCCACTTATTATCTGGGCAAAGGTAGGACTTAATGTTGCAGTTAAAACTACAGCTAACATAATACTTGCAGCCAGTAGAACGATACGTTTCCAAATCATTCTTTTTCTTCGAACATCCTTCTGTTCATAAGGTTCCAGTTGTTCCAATACAAGTGATGCAAAATGATCTGGTAATGTTGGTGATTGTAAATTAATCTTTAAAAATTCCTGTTCCTCTTTAAAAAGTTGAACAATACTCGAACAAGTAACACAAGTGTTTAGATGTATATGTATTTGAGAGTGTTCTTGCTGTGTTAGTAGGTTATCCGCGTACTGGGAAAGTTTATCGGCCTTCGGACAGTTCATAAAAATATCCTCCTTCACGATTTATTGTTTCTCTCATTTTTTTCTTTGCTCGGTGAAGTTTATTTCGAACTCCTGAAAGGGGAACTTCAACCAGTTCACTTATTTCCTCATAACTTAATTCATTCACATATCGTAATAGAATAATCAGTCTTTCATCTTCAGGAAGCGTCGAGATCAATCGTTCTAACTGTCTACTTTTTTCCTTTTTCAATAAAATTATCTCTGGATGATTAGAATCTTCAACTCTTTCTTCGTTTATTTGTACTTGTTTCAATTGGTAGCTTTTCTTTCTAAACTCATCCATACAATGGTTTATAGTCACCCGATAAATCCAACTAGAAAACGATCCCTTATGATCGAACTTTCCTAGTTGGTGATATACCTTTATGAATGCCTCTTGAACTAAGTCTTGAGCAATTTGCGGATTTTTCGTCATCCGTAAAACAGTCGCATATAGCGGGTTTTTGTATTTATCAATAATGTGAGAATACGCCTGCTTATTGCCAGTTAATACCTCTTGAATCCACTTCAACTCTTCTTCCATATGAACCTCCTTCTAAAACAATTTTAGAGATGCCTTGTTTTTCCTCTCTCCTCTTATAACGAGTTATATAGTTAAATAATTTCATTTACTGCCAATTAAATTTTATTCGACATATTGAATAGCTCGAAAAATCGTACATTTTATGTGACCGATTTTATCCTGTTATAGAACGAAACTCTATTAGTTCAATAAAAAAACTTTACCTCTTCTTGAAGTAAAGCTCTCGTTAGTACTTAGAATTTTATTATGTACCTTAAAAGATTATTGTGCTGGCTTCATATAAACTACTTCACCCTCGCTATTGTAAGCAATATACTCAGCATCAAATAATTCATCACTTTTCGTTCTAAACAATGCAAATTTCTTACCTGAATCCTTAGTAAGAAGTTTAAAATTATGAATTGTATCGTCACCTTTGACAATTTGTACGCTATCAATCTCTTTATCGAATACCCTTAGTAAAACAGCATTAAATTCTTCTTCATTGCTAAAAGGAGAACTAAAAAATGAAAGATGGATTGGTTCAGTTATTCCTTCTGGGTTAAAGGAATAGTCACTTTTTTTCTCCCAAGAAAACAACGATTTTTCTAGATACACTTCCATCTCATTACCATCAACAGTTTGGGAAAAAGCAACTGATTTATTGTCATCAATTACTTCAATATGATTTATGTTTGCAACGTTCCAATGATTATTAATTTCACCTGCTATTTGTTCCTTGTCATCTCCTCGTGGCAAGAGCCAAATCATAACGAGAACAATAGCAATGAAAGCCCAAATAACGGCTTGTATATTTTTTTTAAACACCCAAATATACCCCCTATACGTTTTATACCTTCTTATCCTTTATTAACAAACTCATAAATTTTTTGGACTGAATTACTAGATAACGTATAAACCGTATGCGTGTCTTTTGAGTTCATTATTGTCCCAGAATCTTCAGTAATCCAAAGAGAATATGATTCTTCACCGATACTAAAATGATATTGTGGATCTGTCATGTTGACAATACCAGGCCATCCAAATGAATATAAAATCATTAACCAGAATCCTCATCTTTAAACGTATATAACCATAAATGATGATAAGGGAAACACCTTCCAATATCATCCTAAATGGATGATCTGGAAAGTTTGGTAAACCAAACCTATTTGCTATGCCAAATTCATCTGGATTAAAAAATACAACTGTGAAAATCAATACAACTGCGCCGAAAATGTAAAAAGAACAATAAAGATATCCTAAAGGTCCTTTCATTTATTCAACTTCTTTACACTGTTTAAATTCCTTATTCCTTAACTTCAGAAGTAAGATTAATGGATCTCTGGTCATTCTTTGAAAGGTATTTGTTGCTACCAGGTAGCATTTTAATCCTATTCCATGCTTTAATTGCATCCTCTCGATTTTTCTCCTTGTTTTCTGAATCCGCGAAATAGTCTCTGGTGAACTGATTGTATTCAAATTGTGAACCTATTTGTTTTTTGTAAGAAGGGTCTTTCTTGCTTTCCTCTTCTTCATTCCAAGCATTTACAACATCATTATATGTCTTTCCAATATTGTTCTTAATATAGTTTTGAATATAAGTTGAAAAGTGAAACTTAGGATTAATCGCCGTTTTGAAAAAGGCTCTTACTTCTTGACTGCAACGATGATTTTCAGTAATGACAGTATCAAGACTTAAATCTGTTGCTGTTGTTTCTTTCGAAGAGCACTTTACTTTCCTCAGTGGCTTTTGTATTTTCCCTGTTTGAAGAAAAATTGCAATTCTGTCCGATATCTCAATCTTAGAACCAGAAGCACTCATCCCATTCTCTCTGCAAAATGTTTGCAACTCTTCTTTCAACCAATAGAAATTACGAAACTCTTGTACATTTATTTCTTTATTTAATAAAGGTCTCAATTACCTCATCCCCAGTTATGTTTTTATATAATATTATATAATACCATCATTTGGATTTCTGTTTTTTAAAGTATCTCTAGATATTCGTAATATACCATGAGATAACCAGAGCAAAAGGAGCCAGAACTCTTGCATTACCGAGCGACGGTAGTTAATTAGAAAAAGGAGCTACCTCTGCACCGGCAGGCAACCACTTGTTTAAATAAGCACGTTAGTTTAAGTGTAGACTTTCACAATATTGCAGAACACTAATCATCATATGTCCTTTTTTTGAACAGTCAATAATGTCGGAGCTGGAGAAAAGGGAAAGAATTTTAACATTTCTACTGAAAAATAGTCAGTAGTATCTACTTCAGCTTCAATATATTTTACTCCTTTTTCAAAGGCATAATTTATTTGGGATGCTGTTAAAATTAACATATTTCGAACATCCGTTTTCTTCCTACATCCTCTCCATCCAAATTCAAATTGATTGGGGGTATTCGAATAATGTAACAAGGAATAAGCCTGTATCTCATTATTCTTTAAAATAACAAAACTTCCACTTTTAATTGTATCCTCATTAAAAATTAGCTCTTCCCATTTCTGAAAGCTGTGAACTCCAACAGGATTAACTGAATGAGCTATCTCATAGTTTTCTCTTACAAGGTTTATCAATTTGAATTTTAGTTCTTTGTGATTATCTATACTATCAAAGTCTTGTATGCAGATATCTTGTTCATTAACATCAGGGAAGACTTGTTGGAAATCCATCATTGAGGTTCTTAACAAAGGCATATATGTCCTTCTAACTTCTAAGAAACCAACTTCTTCATAGAATGTTTTTAGTCCATACGAAGATTCCCAAATAGAAGTTTGTAGTGGTAATTGAATATTTTTAAAGTTGTATAAAGCTTCGATTAAAACAGCTTCAATTTCATTTCCAGTATGTTGTTTTGTAACCATTGAAAAGTATGTACAAGATGGATGAAATGCAGATTTCCAAGCAGTTATTAAACCTACCAACTTTTTATCCTCGTAAGCTTCATATGTACAAATATTATTCTTGATGTGTACACCTCTTAAAAAATAGCGATAAGTGAAATCATCATCCCACACCCATTTTGATAATATATCTTTGATAACCTCGATATTCGGAGAATTATTACGTTTTATAGCATAGTCACTTCTCAACATTTCCATCACCTCCAATATAGTAATTCTACATTGTTCTTCCACTAACCAGCCCCTCTAGTGGAATAAGGGAAAAAGCTTAATTCCTTCTTGAGGTAAAGAGCCCCTTAGTGTAAGAAGATAGATTTTCATTCTAATATTGTGTATAATACAAGTTAATTGCATACATTAAATGTTTTCTAGGGTTCCGCAACTATCTATGTTGGTCTGGTCCGAGAGAAAACTCACAGCTATGCTGTGTCACGGAAGGATAAAAGCCTGGGAGAAACTGTTTTCATACAGTTGTCTCTCGGGCTTTTTTTGTTTTTATAGAATATAAAAGGAGGGGTTATTTAAATGAATACAAACTGGGTTAAAGTAGCACTCGCTGCTTTCTTCGAAGTTTTTTGGGTTATTGGATTAAAACATGCAGATGACTTTTGGACTTGGACTGGAACTGTTATTGCTATTATCGTTAGTTTTTATTTAATGATTATGGCTGGCAAAAAACTGCCTGTTGGGACTGTCTATGCGGTTTTTGTAGGACTAGGTACAGCCGGAACAGTTTTTTCGGACATCGTATTTTTTGGTGAACCATTTAAAATAGCAAAAGTTATTTTAATTTTAGTTTTATTGGGAGGGGTAATTGGTTTGAAATTAGTTACTAAAGACATCGATAAAGAAGGAGTTGAATCTTAATGGCGTGGGTTTCTTTGGTTGTTGCAGGCGTATTTGAAATGTTTGGTGTTGGTATGATAAATAAATTGCACAATGACCGTAATTGGCAATCATTAGTTCTATTAATTCTCGCGTTTGGGGCTAGTTTTATATTTCTTGCTTATTCAATGAAAACACTTCCTATGGGAACAGCTTATGCAATTTGGACAGGAATTGGTGCTTCTGGTGGGGCAATTTTAGGTATGCTATTATATGGGGAATCAAAAGATTGGAGAAGACTTGTTTTTATAGGGATGGTCTTAGGTGCTGCAATTGGTCTAAAAATCGTCTCATAAATGAGCTTATAGATTGTCATATGAAGTAGATAATTTGTTTTAAAACAAGCAAATTATCTTCTTTATTTTTATTTTTATTGAACTAAACTACTGCTTTAGAATTGCTTTTTTAACAATTCTGCTTCTTTAGTTCAATAAGAAAATGCTACTCTTGCTGGCAACCACTTGTTGAAGTAGAGCACCCGTTAGTATAATAATCAAAGCAAACTTGATATCCTAAATAAGCCATATAGCATTAGTAGAAGTCCTAAGTAAAACAAAGCTGTTAATCCTGTAAAAGGGTCTAAAACAAAATCAAAAAACTCACTCCACTTTTCCTTAGTAGAATCAGCTTTCTTTATACTGGGTATGAAAATAAACAACGAAATAACTATACAAATAACTCCTGCAATTAAGGACAATACACCCATCAGTAAACCACCTTATTTATGTATTTATATCTTTACATTTGGAACTCAATCCAATATAGTTACCAATCGCTTCTTCAACTAAACTGCTGCTTTAGTTCAATAAGAAAAAAGGCTTTACTCCTTCTTGAAGTAAAGCACCTCGTTAGTTTAATTCATTGGTATAAGTTATGCTATTCGATTAACTTCTCTTTTTAAATAATAACAAAATGACATTCCATATCACACCAGTAACAATGCATGTTATTGAAATGAAAAATGTAAGCCAATAAAAGCCTCCTGCAGGAACGGTGAATTCTGCCAAAATAAATAATATGATTCCAAAAAACAAATACATGTGTGGCAATACAAATCTATTCATTGTTCTTGCCCCTTCCTGATTAACTAATCTGAGCAGGTTCTTTATGTTGTCCAATTATAACAGTGTTTTATCATGATACTAGGTACTAAAACTTATTTAAGTTTTAATGTTATTTGTCTATTTTTGAAAAAACCAAATTGATTATTCGGAAAGCGAATATTTTACTAACTCACTCGTTTGTTGAATAGTAAAGTTCTATTCAAACAATGGAGTTTTTGGGTCTATCCCATAACAATGAACAAGCATAGAGTGTAATTGCCCTCTGTGATGATAAATATGAGCTACAATCTCTAACAACCATTCATATCGTGAATATGTTACGCCCCAATAAGAACTAATTTCCTCTTGAAGTTCGACTTCTGTAAAATTCATAAATTTATCTTCTAAAAATTGATGATTGTTTATTAATGCTTCTTTTATCTCATTTAGACTTTTATAAGAAATACTTGAATAAAATTTATTCATCTTGTCTTGGGATGCGCCGTCCGATATAAGTGAATCGGCTACACAAATAATAGCTATGTGTTCTAGCAGTTCTCCTATGGAATGCTTACTGGGTGTAGGTCTTTTTTGCAAGTCATTTTCTTCTAACTTTTCTATCATCTCAACAATTGTAGTTACAGCGACTTTAATTTGATGTAATGCACTCTTACAATATTTATTCATCTAATCCTCCTCTACATCCTTCTATTAAAATAACCTGTGGCTTTAATTCAATAAGAAAAAAACATTACTCCTTCTTGAGGTAAAGCAACCATTTGAAAAAAAATGTAGAAACTGGTTAGCTATTTAATTTACAGATCTGTTAAATGCTTCTTTATTTCTATATTTCCTAATAAAGAAAAATGTAAAAGTAAGAATTACACCCACAACTATTCCGATTACGCTTAAATTTATTCCTGTACCAGTTGTAATACCATCTGCACGAAAAGAAGCATTAGCATATATCGAAATGATAATGATGACAAATCCAATCCATTCAAAAATCTTATTTCTCGTCATTTCAAATCTCCCCTTTATATTCAAATTATAACATCATTCAAATTTTTCAAATAGTTACATTTATTAAACCCTTATTCAACTAACCAGCCACGTTGTTCAATAAGAAAAGGGCTTTTCCTTCATGAAGTACAGCCCCGTTAGTTGAATAAGCACCGTCTCTTTTATTACACATTATGGTCGAATAAAAATTTGGAAACTTATTAGTTTGGAATTCGTAAATATGATAATTTATATATAGAAAGTTGGTGTTCTTAAGTGTTTAAATCAGAAGTAGTACGCTTTCTTCAAGTAATCGAATTTGATACTTTTACTTTTTTACTTTGTACGTATATCTCATAAATACTAATAAGAATAACAACCCATAAGACTGGATTATTTAAAGAAATTCCGACTTGTGAAATACCACCGAGAACTGTAAATGCAACAACTAACAAAAACATATACAACATTGAAACCAATTGCCAAAGTAGAATTAATCTTGAGTTACCTTTTTGAAACCTGTTAGATAAAATACTGAAAATAACTATGATTATCAAGAGTGCAACAACAAGTGATTGTGGCAAGTAAATGAGATCAATTAAAACAGGAAAGAAATCATAAGCTAATAAACAGGTCATTGAAAGTAGCATAAGAACAATAATAAATACATTAACTTTCTTCATTTGGTCACACTTCCTTTAGTCTATATACGTATGAATAGCGTTAGTAGTTTCGCATTATTCTGTTTTTTCTCATTAAACTAACCTGCGGCGATACTTCAATTAAAAAAATGCTTTACCTCTTCTTGAAGTAAAGCACCCGTTAGCCATCCATGTTGCACAAAACTAGCACAACACCACAGAGAATTAAAATGAAAAAATGAGTATAGGATACTACGGTTGGCGAAGAAGTTCGATCAACTATATGTCATCGAGCCCATCCGTTAGTCTGACGCACTCTATATGAGTAGGCACCCAATAAATTAGGTAACTAATTACTATGTCGTTTGTTAAATTCAATCGTAATGAACTCAGGCAAATAGCTGGGAGTACATCCTTTTGCTACTATTTCATCTTTGTAAAGACCCGTTCTCTCACCAAGTTTAATACAACGTGCACGATTCTTTTCATCATAAACGCCTATCCAGCCTGCGGTAAAATTCATAGCCCATTGAACTTCCGGTTCTTCCTGTGTAATATTGGCTTCTAATGCAGATAGCAAGTCTGCGGTGTTATCAGGAGGTGTTTGTCCAGTCCATCGTAATCGCCCTTGATAATACCAGAAAGCTCGCCTTTGAAGAGCAGAAGGACTATTTTCCCATGACTCCATCAATACAATATTCTTCTTGTCTTTGGTGAGCTGATTAGCCATTAACCAATCCATTAAGTTATTTCGCTCAACAAAACTGTGAGTCTGCATATCCTTATCAAGCTTATTTAGCACATCTTGTGAAAGAAGTTTTTTGTCCATAATTAAGATTGCTAATAATCTAGGCAAAAACTCTTCGGTTGACCAAAGTTCCATAGCTAGTTCGTGATCTTTTTTAATGTCCTTCGCGATTTTTCGTAAGTCTCCTAGCTTAGTTTTACTATTAATCTGAGGTAAAATGTTTTCTGCTTTTGAAGAGCGTTTTATTTCTGTATCTTTTTTTTCATCCATTTTATATACCTCCTTTATTTAAACATTATTTCCTAATATGATATCAAGAACTTAATTTCGTTATTTGAACAATGCTTATTTGACTGTCATAGCAATATACATAATATGTTCTGCTAAACTCAGCATATTTAAATATCAATTGCCACTATCAAAATTAATAGTATTACCTTTTCAAAAATGAATGTCTTTTTATGTTTATTCATATACGCCCCTATAACCTGCTTCGTTAATTCAATAAAAAAAAGCTTTACTCCTTCTTGAAGTAAAGCACCCGTTATTAAGAAGGGAATTGTACTTTATTCTGCCAATCTACTAATATTCTGTATCTCTAGATTTATCTTCCGTATTTGCTTGTCAATTTCATCAATTTGAAGGTCATTGGTAACTTGTTTTCTTTTTTCCACTAGCTCAACTCGTAATCTTTGCAAAAAAACCACTCTCCCTAACAACCCCATCTCTTACCCACCTTGACATAGAATTTGTCCATATCTTTGTATTCTAGAAGTCGAGAGGATACTCCTTCTTGAAGTTAAGCATCCGTTAGTTTATAAAGAGTAAATTCACTTCTAAATGAAGGCATAGAATCATCACCAGAATCTCAGCTGGTAGCCTTATCGTGGAATTTTGACTGTAATTTGAGCTTCTTGATTTAGCGTCATTTTTGGAATATTAATTGTTTTAATAATTATTTCTCCATTGTCTTTTGTATCGTTAATATACATTTTATATTTATTTTTACCAATCGCTTTAGGATAACCTCCTTCTGCAATTAAATAATTACCGTCACTATCTCCCACCCATAAATGATTCATCTCAAAATTTGTACCGAACGGGAATGAACTTGTCGATTCAAAGTAAACTGCAGTTAGTTCGTTTTCTTCTTCCATTCTCGTCACCACTATATCTCCCATCTCACCTTGTGAAATTGTTAAGGGCAAACGATTTTGTTCCAATATTTCTGTATTCTCCTTCCTTTCAGTGATTTCCGGCACAAAGAAAGGACTAATTGTAAGATCACTTACTTCCTCACTAAGCGGTTCGTACACGTATTTGTGAAGCATACCTTTCTCATCACCTGAACCTGATTGACTTATCACGGGTAGAGAATTTCCATTTTGGTCTAACAAGAATAATTCTAATCTTTCCTTTTGATGATTATATAAAGCTTCGGGAGTTCCTTTAAAAAATATGTGCAAACTTATAGCTGAATCTGTACTCTCGAATTTTTTCACTTCAAAGGAAAGGTCATTTAATTCAGCCTGTTGCCCTATCCCTAAATTCACAGGATGATTATCGGTTTGTAATACATGTGTTTCAAACTGCCAATCACCTATGGTCTCACCTATTCTTATTATGGATACGTTTAAATTAAACTCTTTTGGTAAGGACTCTGTTGGATACATTTGGATAAGTCCAACAAATTGTCCGTTTGCTAAATACTCACCATTCATACTTATTGGAGCGTTGATTTCTTCACCGTTTACTTCAATACGGTGTGTAGTAATCGATTCAGCTTTATCCTGTACAAATGAAAACGCAAGGCGTGTACCATCATATAACACTTCCTGAACCTTTAATGAAACTCCATTGCTAGTTATCGTTTCGTTTAACAAAACTGCATTTTCATCATGGATAGCAACTCGTAAACCCTTATCACCAACTGATGTAAAAATGGAATCAAGTAAAGGTACCCTTGCAAGCACACCAGCCATAGTAGGAGAAAGAAACCCTAAGCTAATCAGTAAACCAAATGCCACAGCACATGACATCACGAGTATCCCTATTTTTTTCCTTTTAGGCATAATTTGTTTTTCGCTTGTATTTAACCCTTCTTCAATGGCTGCGTCTAGCTTTTGTTTAGGTACTGGAATTGAATCAATTGATTTTTTAATATCCTTGTCCATTTACTTGTCCTCCCTGATAAAACTGTTTCAGCTTTTGAACTGCCCGATGTAAATTCGATTTCACTGTTCCTTCAGGACAATTTAGACAAACTGCTATTTGTTGCACAGGTAAATCCCTATAATAACGAAGAATAATGACCGTCTTATATTTATCTTCTAACTGTTCTATTGCATGTAATAAATCCAGTTTTTCTTCAATTTTCACATTCGGAAACTGTCTCTCCGGTATCTCTTCGTCAAGTTGGATTATTTTGGATGATTTTCTTAAAAACTCCAACGCTGTATTGATAAGAACCCTCGTAAGCCATGTACTGAAATACCTTTCCTCTTTTACAGTCTTTATACTGGCATACGCTTTAGTGATTGTTTCTTGAACGATATCTAAAGCATCATTCTCGTTCTTAACATATAAATATGCCATTTTATAAAGCTTTTCTTTATCACTTTCTACTAATTGAAGAAATGCTTTTTTATCCCCTTTCTGAGCCTTTATAAATGTGTTTTGCAAAAGCAATGACTTCCCTCCGTTCTCTTCTTACAAACGTTAGATGAATGAGATGACCTTTTCGTTGCAATTCGAGTATAACTTATATTGAAAAAAGATTATTCAACATAAAAACGTCTCTACTGTTGGTAGAGACGCACTCTTTTTTTATAACTATGCTTAGCCTATTTCCATGCAAGAGGTTCGATTCCTTCTTCATCTAAACTGCTGCTTTAGTTCAATTAGAAAAAAGTCTTTACTCCTTCTTGAAGTAAAGCACCTCGTTAAGTGGAAGAAGTTACTTTAGAATATTCCACTTTTCTTTGTATTCATCATAAGCCCCTGTCCAATGGTAAGGTTGAACTTCTGATAATGATTTAAAAGTTAGTTCTTGACCAGGCAGTGTAACTGCAACTCTTACATTTGGGCCCCAATAAAACAACCTTTCTTGACATATCCCGCAGGGAGAAAGGACTTTGAATTTAGATTTCTCGTCGTCGCGGACAACACAAAGTGAGTGTGTCACCTTTTTATTTAATTTATGAGCTTCTAAGATAGCACCAGTTTCCATACATACTACAGTTGAATCATTTATAACATCAGGAGCTACACTAGTATGTATAGACCCATCTTCTAAAGCAATCGCCGCAGCTCCACCCCAACCAACGGGGTATCTCTTTTCTATAAGTTCAATAACTGATTCATATAATTTTTGTTCGATTTTCAATCAAATTCCTCCCAATAGTCTAAATAAAATTTATTTATTAAAATCACCACAATGTCTGATTCAACATATAATTCCTTATTACTGCTTCTGCTTCTTAGCTCGATTAGAAAGTGCTTTACTCATTAATAAAGTAATCACCCATTAGTTGAGATTTTTTTCTAACTCTAATTATAACCTTTGAGCACTAAAATTAGATTAACTTTTTGAAAAAATCAGTTTTTTACTTCAATAAGAAAAGTGCTTCACTTCTTAATGAAGTAAGCACCTTGTTAGTTGAATAATCCTTACATTGTTTGTGTATCTCTTTTACCAAGCTAAATCGTCAGCATGACCTACCTGAATTTTAAAGTAAAGCACCTGTTAGGTGAATAAGAATAGAGTCATTTATTAAACAATAACGCCCGTTTGCATGGCACTGACTACCCTTTTTGAGACAAGAATAAAAACCCCTATTATGCAGCCAATTGACGGTATTGAACCGGCGATTGGCTGTTTAGTTTCGTTTGAATACGGATATTGTTATAATAAGTAATGTATTCTTCGACGATACTTATCACACGCGCATTAGTTGTGCGGTAAATTTCGTCGAGGTAGAACGTTTCTGACTTTAGCGAGGAGTGAAACGTTTCGATAGGGGAATTATCAGCTGGCGTGCCTTTGCGGGACATGCTCATGATAATTCCTTTTTCTTTGACTGCTTTTTGATAAGCATAGGATGTATAAACGGAACCTTGGTCACTATGCAGAATACACCCTTCGGGTAGCTCAGGCAATTGATAGAGCGTGTCCAACACAAAGTCGGTGTCTTGTTTAAATCCAATAGTTTGTGCCACAATCTCCCCATTGTAGACATCTAGAATACTAGAAAGATACATCATCGATTGGCCAAAAGGCAAGTACGTAATATCTGTGACTAACTTCTCCAAGGGCTTAGATGCTGTAAAATCCCGTGCCAATAAATTCGGTGCGACATATGCGGGCTGCCCGGTACGCTTGCGTTTCTTCACCTTAACTTTACATTGCCAACCATTTATTTGCATGATACGCTGCACAGTCTTCTCACAAACTCCTGGGTACAGAGTGGCAATCTTGCGATAACCATATCGGAACCTATGTTGTTTGCATAAGTCGCCAATCTGCTGATCTCGAATTTCTTTTTGAGTGAGTTGATCCGCATTCTTTCTCCAACGATAGTAGGATGAGCGACCTACACCTAGGTGCCGACAAATCTCGCCTATTGGCATAATGTCCTTTAATTCTTTGACTAATTGGATGACTACTTTTGGCGCCACTTCCTTTCCAATTCTGCGTACTTTTTTAAGACTTCAATTTGCTGTTTCAAGTACCGATTCTCCAACTGTAACTTGGCTGTCTCACTGTCGTATTCTGGCCCTTTACCGAAGGTATATTGTTTACCAATTGGTTGATGGAGACGGTGGATTTCTCCATTTCGATACCACCGCATCCATGTCTTTAATTGCGTCTTATTACGAATGTTCAACTGATCCATTACTTCTTTTACCGGCACCTTAGCCAAGCGCATTTCAATTGCCTTCATTTTCACTTCTGCTGGATAACTAACTCTTGTCCCCATAGAAAAAACACCTCCGCATTGAATTTAGGTATTGTATACCCGTTTTTCAACGAAAGGTGTTTTTATTTGTCTCATTTGTTTAGGTCAGTGCCCATGGTATTAAAGCGAATAGAGTTCTATTATTTTGTCTATGGGTAATTTAATCTGATCACTCATATCTACAAAATAAGGCAACTGCCATTTTTGAGTTTTCAACGCTTGCTCACTAGTCGGGTTATCCCAACTAGAATAAACTCTTATTGCCATTTTCCCCTTTGTTGAACTGGACCTAAGAATATTATGTTTGAAAAGTATTTCTTTTGGAAAAATAAATTGTCCAAACTTACTATCATCTTGAAAAGTAGTTATAACTAATAAATCAGGTGTTTCCTCATATGTAAATGGTTGGTTTTTATTATTTTCGTCTTTTTCCCCAAATGCCACAAACTGTCCTAATTTTGTGGGGGTTATATTTGCAACTCTGAAACGAACTGTTTTCGAAGATAACCGAAATGTACCAGCCCCATACTTAGAATTTTGCTTTTCTTCCTGAACAGATTTTACAGTTAAGTCATTTGGCTCGTAAATCATTTTATTTACATAACTTAATGCAGTATAAAAATCATTCATTATTCCACCCCTCCAATTTCTAATAATCGAACCCGATTGTTGAATACAGGTTAAACAACACTCTTAAACTAACCTGCCGCTTAGTTCAATAAAAAAAAGGCTCTACTCCCTTGAACTAAATCACCCGTTAAGTAGAAGAAGGGATGCCAATATTAACTAATTTACTTTTTTCCCTTTGGCATTCAATATTTTAATTTCATAAGAGTCAGTATTAGATATAGAATTTAGTTCCTTAGAATGTAGGATTTCATTCACTGTAGCTTCAATTTCCATTGCTAACTCATGTGCATCTTTATCTGAACCTTTTATGGAAGTTTGAATGGTAATAGATTTTTCAAACTCATTTTGATACTCAGTATTTATATTTTCGAATAGGTCGTTGTGTTTAAGACCTTCCATTAGACTCAATGCTATATGTGAGAGTTCTTTGTTTATATTTTCAGTTTCTACAGTAACAAAAGATAAATCCATTCTTTCTACAACAACTGTATAGTCCTTTAACGTGGAAGATTTAATTGCATTTTTTGCAATGGACTCAATATCCTTTTTTACTGAATTAAAATATTCTTCATTCTCTTTAACTTGTACTCTCAATTTTATCTCCGAATTTGAACTTACACCAAATTCCAACTCATCATACTTCTCATGGATTTTTTCAGTTACCTCGTTCAATGTAGAAAAATGGAGCTCATTTTCTTTAGTAGATAAAGGTTCTGGTTCTTTATTGGCAATAGCAGTATCAACTTCTGATTGTTTATTTAACAGGTTAAATGAACCTATTCCCACTATAAGTATTCCAGTAATAATCAATATCCTTTTTAACATATTATCCCTCCTTTTAAGAAGGTATGTCATAAACCAACTAAAAAGTCCCCCCAAAAAACACAATGTACTTCTTGAAGTAAAGTACCCTTTAGTTGAAGAAGAAATATATCTATATTCTTTAATTCATTTTCATAAAATGAAATAGAGGCATAAGTTAAAAAGAGACGCTCTTAGATAGCATGTTTTTCATAATATTAGTAAGGTACAGGATAAGCATCCACAAGACAGTCTATCCGTAACCTTTCACTTTTCCTGACTATTGTTAAATTAACACTGTAATGGACAGTTTTTTCATTCAATGTTTTTTCAAATGATTTATATCCTTCAATTTCTTCTCCATCGATCTCCACTATAATATCTTCAGGTTTAAGTCCAGCAGTTGCAGCTACCGAACCTTCCTTCACCTGTAAAACTCTTGTACCTCTCTCCCCTTCGTTTGTTGTGTGAGCAATACCTATCCATGCTTTCCAGAACTTTGTACGATTATCGGTACCAGTTTCATAGACACTCTTTAGATTTTCTAAGAATTGACTTGTTCCAAACAACATATTTTCCTTTTTATATTGATTCATTTCACCAATAAAGGTAGCCTGATACTCAATACTCACTTGAATTCCATTTTTAACTTTTTCTAATGAAGTAATGGTAGTAAAATCGCCATCAAGGCTCTGAAGTACAAAACGTTTCATTGTATCTATTTCTGTAAAAACACCCTGAGATGTTGCCTCCCATCCATGATTCATATATCCTTTTCCACCTATACGAAAATCTATCACAGCATTTTTTGTATACCAACGATTTAAATGCTCAGGCTTAGTCAATGCATCCCAAACTTGCTTCAAAGGGGCGTTAACAATAATTTCTCTCTTTATAGAATCCTTAATCCAGTTCATCTTGAAATTCTCCTTTTTCTACATAGTTTTTTAGACTTACGAGCTGATTATCAAGTAGTTCTCCGATGTACTGATGCACCTCATTGTAGGCAATTTGGAGAACCTCAGGATTTAATGAATAGATACGATACTTCCCATCCCAGCTCTCTGAAATAATTTTTTCCTCCAATAAAATATTCAAATGCTTCTTTATTGCTGGTTGAGAAATATCAAATGCTTTGACTAACTCTTTTTGGGTTTTGTTTCCATGTTTAAGCATACTTAATATACCTCGCCGCGTTGAATCACCTAATGCTCGATAAACATCTGGCATTATCATCCCCTCACCTTTCACATATAACCAATTAGTTATATGAATTCTAGAAAAAAGGGCAGCTTAAGCTACCCGATGATCTTTAGTTGAAGCACACGTTATTTGATTAAAAATAATGGTTTTCTTGAAATTATTTATTATACTCTTTTAGCAATGCTAATTTAGACTTTGAGGGTGTTTCATAATTAACGGTCTTTTGAAAATAAACATTACTACCATCACTTCTATGGCTGCTAAGATATGCCCATAAATTGTTGCCCAAATCTAAATGAGTTGCGTAAGTTTCTACTTTAATTCCGTAAACTCTAAATACTTCACCTTTTTTAACAACTCTAGCTGGACGAAATTCACCATTTTCATATTTAGATATGGTAAATCCTGATTTTAACATCGTCACCCTACCTATTTGTCCTGTTTTAAGCTCCATGTTATCCCACATAATTTTTGTAGGCGTAGGCATTGCAGCTTCTGTTTTTATAAAAAAAGTAGGAAAGGCTAAGACTAGCAATAAGACTGAAAGAATTATCTTTTTCATAAGACCACTCCTTTTTTTCCCAATTATACCATAACATTATTATTAAATCATTTATCTACTTGTATCGTACCCCAATACTGCCTAATACTAATATTTGTTTTTTCGTTCCAAGTGTTTTCAAAAGAAATTTCTTAATTATTGGATTCCTTCTTCAACTAACCTGCTGCTTTAGTTCAATAGGAGTAATGGTTTTAATTTAATGGTCCATATAAATTTATAAATTCTCCAGTGTATGCGTCCATCACTATAGTTAATTCTTGTCCAGTGTATTTAATTGTAACTTCCCACTTCATGTTATTCGTTATTTCATTCCAATACCCTTGCTTTTGTGCGAGATTCACACTAATATTTTCAGGTGGGATTTCCTCTAAATCATTGAAAGATATTGAGTTTTTCCACTCTTCTGGGGGATTTAGAAAATATTTTTCTGCTTTGTTTATAGCTTCGCCTGTACTAAGAATTGGCGACTGATAAAAGTATAAAAAAAACATTATCAGAGTAACTACTAAACCTATTATTATTTTCTTCAAATGAGTACCTCCTTACACTAAATCACCGCTTTATTTACTCTGTGGTCTTTGTTTCATGAGTTGTTAAAGCAATCCACGTTCCGCTAAAGCACCCTTTAGTTAAGTAAAAATTTTCACAAAGATATTTGTAAGCGCACTACTAAAAGAAGTTCATTTGTCGTATGTTTTTCTCATTTAAATAAACCTAAATAATGTGACTGTATTTGTTGAGCAACCGCACATATCAAATACAAGTAGGAGTTATCGAATCAACAACTCCTTATTCAATATCATCTGATGAAGTTAATTTTAAAAATTCCTCCACATCTTTCACACACATTTCCATTCCTTTTCCCCAAAATTCCTCCAAAGTAATATCTTCTCCTAAATGTTTCATAACTAAATCTTCTACGGTCATACTTCCTGAATCACGAAGTAAGTTCAGATAATCTTTTTCAAACTCTTTTCCTTTCTCCTTTGCCTTTTCAAAGATACCTAAAGCAAATAAATACCCAAAAGTGTATGGAAAATTATAAAAAGGAGATTTCGTAATATAATAATGTGGTGTCCATACCCAAGAGTAAGTGGAAGGCTGTTCTAAGGATCCGTCATACGCTTCATGTATTGCTTCTTCCATTAACTGAGTTAAACGCTTTGATGAAACAATCCCTTCTTTACGCTCTTCATAAAATCTCTGTTCGAATAAAAATCTCGAATGGATATTCATAAAGTTCATGACACTACGTTTTAATTTTTCATCTAATATAATCAATTTATCTTCTTTTGATTTTGCCTTTTTCATTGCGGCATCAAAAATAATCATTTCTGAAAAGGTTGAAGCTGTTTCTGCGATGCTCATAGGATAACGTTTATTCACCCCATTAACAGACTTCATAGCATAATTATGAAATGCATGACCCAATTCATGAACAAGAGTTAACACATTTAAAAAAGTACCCCCAAAGGTCATAAAAACTCGTGATTCACTAGTAAGCGGAAAACCAGCACAAAATGGGATAGCTGACTTATTGTCGCGGTCTTCAGCTTCTATCCACCCCTCATTAAAAGCTTGCTTAACAAAATTTTCTAATTCGGTTCCAAACTGACTAAAATGTTCCGTAATTAGTTCAGCCGCTTCGTCGTATTGTATCGTTTGATTGCTCTTGGTAAAGGGAGCCCAAAAGTTATAAGCTTTCATGCTAGAATCGCCCATCATTTCAGCTTTTCGATTCAAGTAATCCGAGAAAGGTTTTTTATATTTACTAATCACTGACCACATGACATTCATTGTTTCTTCCTTCATTCTGTTATCTTTCAAAGGTACTTCTAATACACTTTTTACTCCAGACTTTTTTTGTACTTGTAAACGGAAGCCAGCAATGTGATTTAATATTTTTGCAAATAGCTCTTCTTTTTCTTCCCATATAGATTCTAAAGCATTATGAGATTCCTTTCGCACTTCCTCATTAGGATGAGATCGTAAGTTAATAGCTTGCCCTACTGATAAATTCTTTTCTTCTCCATCAACTTGAATATTTAGGTTAATACTACTTACTAATGCATTATAAAAATGACCCCATGAATGATATCCATCAGCCATTAAATCAGATATTAAATTTTGCTCATCATCTGATAAATGCGTATTTGTATTTTCCCGCCATTCATTCAGAACAACTCTATAATCTTCTAATTCTTTAGTTTCAATTAAAAATTCCCATACATCCTGCTCTGTATTTGCTAATATTATTTTCACCTTTGATAATTCTTTTTCAAAATTGGATTCTATTTGACCTACTTTTCCTCGCAAAGTTGCTGCATCTTGATCCTTTGTGTTTTGTGAAAGAAGACAGGTGATAAATGAATTGGCTTGTGACAAGTTGATGCAAATTTCTCCAATATATACCACTAAATTTCGCAAGTTAGCCACTTCATTTCTTGATATTGGAGGATTAAATGATTTAACACATCTTTCTAAATCGCATACAAGAACTTCCAATTGCTTTACATAATCTAAAAATTGATTTGAATTGCTTCCACCTAGAAAAATCTTATCCAAGTTCCAATTTTTGATATAACTCATTTTCTCCATCGTATTCCTCCTAGAATTATCTATGTTAACTCCATTACGAACATATGTTTTATTCTAGCATATTTTGGAGCATTAGAGGGCAGAAAAGTGAAGTAAATAGTTGTAAAACCCAATAATTAATAGAATGACACACATTTTATAGGTTAAAAAGAAAGGATAGATCAACATGAGAGTACACCTGTATAGATCTATCCTTTTATACAACATATGATCTCATTTACTTCAACAAAATATTAAGAAAGCAATTTCTCCGTATGTTTATTCAACTAAACTGCTTCGTAGTGAAATAAGAAAAAAGAGCTTGTTCAACCTAATAGAAATAATGTGGACGAAAAGAACACCATCGGTTAATAGATATCATTCTTTTCTTATTCAACTAGATAACGAATAGCAAAATATTATTTCTACACCCCTATTCTTCAAAAAGTGATAGCCCTTGTTTAACTAAGCACAGCACCATTTGGTTATATAAGCACTTGTTGACCATCATTTAAATATTCATTCTCTTGTGGAAGTCAGATCATATTCAAATTGACCTCCAACATCTTCATACCCTTTTGCCCTGAATAATAATTTACCATTACTATCAGTCCCAGTTATTTCTATAATAACTACTACCTTACTTGGTTTATTAGATGCTACATTGAGAGCGGTAGAAAAGCATACAAAAGTAGAATGGATAAAGCTATATATCAAAAGATGGTTAAAAGCACCGTTTCAAACGAATAAAGGAATAAAAGAACGTACCTCTGGCACACCGCAAGGTGGGGTCATAAGTCCGGTATTAGCAAATCTATTTCTTCATTATACGTTTGATAAATGGATGGAAATCAATCATCCTAACAATCCATTTGCTAGGTACGCAGATGACGCAGTCATCCACTGTAAGACAGAGGAAGAAGCAAAGAAGTTGCTTGAATCCCTAAACAAGAGAATGAATATATGTAAACTCGAACTTCATCCAACTAAAACCAAAATTAATAAGAAGGCAACGGGGATTAATAGCACAACTAAAGAGCAGTACAGTGAGACACTAGAGGAAAACATAGAGGATTTAGTAAGTAGGCTTAAAAGTAAAAGTTATCATTCTGTTCCCGTAAGGAGAATGTATATTCCAAAGTTAAACTCCAACAAGAAAAGACCATTAGGGATACCGGAACACGAAGATAAGATTGTACAGAAAGGCATTACCAAAATACTAAATGCCATCTATGAAAATGATTTTCTAGATTGCTCTTTTGGGTTCCGCCCAAATCGTAACTGCCACGATGCTTTGAAAATATTAAATCATTATATGGAAAAGAAATCAGTAAATTATATAGTAGATGTAGATATTAAAGGATTCTTTGACAACGTTGACCACATATGGATGATGGAGTTCTTAAAACTGCGAATCGCTGACCCTAACTTACTAAGAATAATAGGTAGGTTTCTTAAAGGTGGATACATGGAGGAAGGAAAGAAATACAAGACAGATAAAGGCACACCGCAAGGCTCCATCAGCATTACCCAACTTCATTGGTACTATGCTGCTATCCGACTCCTTACAACGGCATTTGGTTTCCTTGCTTATTATCGCTTGTACACCATACTCTTCTATAAGAAAAGACCGGTAGGGTCTCCCGAGTTGCCGTATCATATCCATGTGTGACGTGCCAAGGTCTCTGACCCCAGAGAGGTTTTATCCTTCTTGCCTTTAACGAAGAATAAAATGTAGTTTTCTGCCGCAGGTAAGGCATCACCCCTCTCGTTTTACTAACATTATGGAGCTCAATCCCTTCAACCATTTGGCTTTCGGCCCGCCACCTAACTGTCTACGCTTAAAGGCTACTGTTACCATTAGCCCTCCAAGACTCGCTACGAGTGAATGGCTAGTTCTTTCCCGGCGGGAATCCCAGCCGCTATATGATACGACCTAGGCTCGGCCGCACACCTGCTTCGCTAGTTGAACAAGAATTCTTACAATCGTACTTTTGTAAAATCCAACTTATGCCGCATTATGTTCCGAATGCGACATAAAGAAAAAGAGCACCCGAATGGGTGCTCAAAATATTGAATTGCGTGGTACATCGGCACAGGTTACTTCAAACGTTTAAATTTTTTAAGAAGTTACGCTTAAAACTACTGAACCTTTTTCAATCACTACACCATTAACATCTCTACCAACGTAAATAATTGTGATAGTACCAGTACTAGATACATCTAGTACTCCAGTTAAAGTGTAAAAGGTCCCAGATATGCCAACAAACATCCCCAAAGAAAAGCTTTTATCTGTCGCACTAGCATCAGAGCCAGAAAGTGTCGGCGCTACAGGACCACTTGTTGTAGATATACCTGGGTAGCTTGGATTAACTACTGCTGCTTTTGGATAAACCGTTACACTAACTGTATTAGTTCCACCGCTAGTACTTGTATAAGTAAGCGTCGTCGTTCCTTGTGTTAATGCAGTTATTAGGCCTGTACTAGCATCTACAGTAGCAACTGAAGGAGTACTTGATGACCAAGCTATTGTTCCTGTTTCAGTTGTTGAAGCTGTCCTAGTAGTTATCTCACCTAATTGTAAAACTGTTGCAGGCGTTCCTATACCTGTAATCGTTGCACCTATGAATCCGCTATTCTCGCCTTATACCTTCTCTATCTTTCAGTTTTATAACGAGCCTACACCGTACAGGCGACTTTCATCGCATACGGCGTGCCATCAACCGTAACTTATTTACGACTGACTGGGTTCCTTCGCTCCTGCTAGTTTTCTCCTTCTCGCATGTTACCATGTAAGTCCATACGGCTAGCTATCTATGCTACTATGAACCCGCTGCCATCTTGCGTGCATCACTGGTACTGAAATACCTCCACTTGCAAGACTTCAAACGTTCCACTAAGCTCATCCCTTTTTTTGATTTCCTTAGGTTTCCACTATCCAGGTATAAGAACGACCGGTTTAACAGTCAATTCGTCGATCGCCACTATAGTATTTCGGCTATAGGGATGCACAGTGAACTCCTAGCTTCACATTTCACACTGTACACTTGCTTACCCTGCTTACATGGATTCGTTTTCCTAACCGTAGAAATCTTTTAAAGAACCCCGCCCCGGCACTACCGGGTACGACTTCACCTGACTTAGCCCCTTCTGCGTATCAGCGCATCGTTGGACCCAGGAGGATTAGGCACTCGTTATTTTGGACTGTTTAACAAGAGTAGGAATTTCACCTACTAATTGAACTTAGCAGTTAGAATATCTTTCATTCCACACATTTCACTGACTTATCAGCTTATAGCGCAACGTTTCGTTTATTTTTATTGAGGAGTGACAGTTACATTTATAGTATAGGTTGTAGTAGACTTACCGTCTTCTGAGGTAACCGCTACTTTCCATGTGGCACCGCCATCAGTCGTTGTTGCTGTTCCTATAGATGCTTTTACGTTTGTTGGTGTTGCAATGACATTTGCCGCTGTTAGGTTTGCTAAAACAGTCCCTATTGGTAGTTCGACGTTATAAATCTTTGAATCCGACACATCTACCATCGCAGGTACACTGTTCACAGTTATTCCACTGATAGTAGAAACTGACGATTTAATTTCGATGAGTGTAATCGCTGCTTTAGCATCATCTAATGCCTGTGTAACTTCTATTGTTGTCTTTGCGGAATTGATTAAGTTCTTTCCAGTTGTTTTTAAGTTTAAGATGATTATCCAATTTGTTGTTGAGTAATCTGCTTCAACTTTATAGTTTGTAATCTCCGCTATTGCATTTGCCTTCGCTAAACGTAATGCACTTTCTGCCGGAGTTTCTGATGAACCTCCACTTCCTCCACTACCACCTGTTATTGGTGGTGTAGGAACTACCGGAGTTACAGGTGTTGGGAAGAAGATTCCTTGAAGTCTCTCCAACTCTTTTATTAATGCTTGATGGAACGCATTTGTACTGGATAGTTTTGCTACAAGTGATGGGATATCTTCTATCAACTTTACCGCTTCTTCTTTTTTTCCAGCAAGATATACCTGTTGTGCATTTGTTAACTTCATGATGATCGTCACAGGAACCATCATCTCATCACGCTTGTTATCTGCCGGCTTTTTATACTTCTGTAGCAGTAGATCACGAGGTGCTTTACCTGTGAAGCGATATAAAATAGATGTTCTTGATTTTAGTTGAACTGATAGCTTATGATAGGCTTTTTCAACTGCCAAAAAGTCATTTTTTGCTTCCGCTTCTTTTATTTCTTTAAGTAAAGGATCTAAATACTTCGTTGCGTAGTTATAAGCATCGATGTACGGGATAAGCCCTTTTTCTATTTTCTCATGATACAACGCCTCTAACTCTTTCAATTTAGCCTGTTTTTCTTTTTCTGAAAGACTAGATGCAAGAATGATTTTTCTTGTTTCTTGGTAATTTTTCTTTACGCTGTTTAACACTGCGTCAAGTGAAGAACTCGATACAAGGTCCCCTTTTAATGCAGGTTCTACATAGATTAAAGCCGCTTTTTTCATTTCCATTTTTACTGCATCAATCGATTGTTGAATGGAAGTTGTTTCTCCGTAAGCAATTGGTGAAAATGACAAAATACTTGAAACTAATAAAACTGCCACCATTATTTCTTTCCATAGTTTTCTTTTCATACTTTCTCCCCTTTGTAGAGCATTTTTAAATACTCTGAATTGTTCAAATCATATACCTTCTAACATTAAACTACTTTTGTTTATATGAATACTGAGGAATGTTAATAGTGACTAAAAATATTTAAAATTTCTCTTAAGCTCCATTTTTGTGAAAAGTATATAAAAAGAACGCTCCGATTGGAACGCTCTCTAGTAATAATTAGTTAATTTTTCTTGCAACACTTTTTGTTCCTGATGTGACATAAATTTGTGTAAAAGTAAGTTTATGACCATCAGAGCTAATCACTATGTAAGTCCATACGGCTAGCTGTCTATGCGCCCCTTCTGCGTATCAGAACATCGTTTGACCCAGGAGGATCAGGAACTTGTTATTTTAGACTGTTTAACAAGATTAGGAATTTCACCTACTAATTGAACATCGCAGTTAGACATACCAGGAACCCTAAAGAAATTATCAACTGCGTCTAAGACTAATGAAACCAATAAAAGTATACTTTAAAGATTTCTGGATCCATAAAATATTTGAAAGGACTGTGTAAAGTTTCAACACCCCATTTATTAGTCGCAAGAACAATCATCAGCTAAGTGTATGAGACTACTTTACTCCAACTAACAGTTACTTAACAAAGTTTTTTAATATTTCATAGACTTCTCTCTTCCTGCATTATTATCTTACACAAAAGAATAAATGAATAAATAATATATATCTTGTGTGATTCAATTTCCTATAAAGAAGATATTTAGCTTTTGTAGAATATCCTCCTTCGTGATAAATACCAAAAAATTCGTGACTATCCCCATTTCAAAAAAGATATAAACTATAGATATAGATTAATTGAACCACCACAATAAAAAAAGTACCCACAAGGAGTGATAACAAGATGCAAATGGTTTTGCTAAATGCAAAAACAACCGCTCCACAAGCTTTTGCTGAAACGGTTGAACGAGATAGGTTATATGATTTACTTCGTAGTAATGCATCAAAACAAGTAACATTAATACAAGCACCTGCAGGGTATGGTAAAACAACTCTTCTTAGTCAGTGGTTTAATTTATTGAAGGATCCGGTTGCATGGCTTTCCATAGATGATGCAGATAATGATCCTATTAGTTTTTGGAAATATGTTGTTCATAATATATCTGAAAGCACCCAAACGGATATAGGTAAAATTCTTCTTCCTTTATTTAATTTGCAAGATCAGACATCGTTAGAATTTCTGATTGATTCTTTTTTAAGTGAGATTGGTTCGATTCCGCAAACACTACATATCGTATTCGACGATTATCATTTAATCCAAAATGATGCCATTCACAAAATGAATAATTTTTTTAGTGAAAATATTGACAAACTATTAGCTGGTTTAGTTGAAAAAGGAGTAAAAAGGGTAGTCAGTGCCATTTCTTCTTGGTATTTACTATCTAGCCAAATCTCCGAAAGCAGAAGTAAATTCTGTTCTTATCTGGATAATGAATTCTATCGGTTCTCCGATATTATCTTTGGTATGCAGATTCTCCCGGGTCTTTCCTTCATACCAAGTTCTCTTGATTTTAATTTTCATGGGAGTTGAAGAACCTAAAGATTACTATAACGTGAAAAATATCTTTAACTATTTCCTTAGTGGATTAGACTGTTTCTAAAAAAAAATTAAAATAAATGGTTAAAAAAGTAAATTAATATTATTGCATCAGTCATACAGATTCCTTCGTCACAGAAGTAATTCGCTTCATCATTGCCCTACACCGTTTCACACTTTCTGAGCTGTCACTGTATTTCCACTTAGTACCAATGTTATCTTTATAGTTGTTATAACCCTTATAATCAGTAACTATTTCTTTATAATCGCGTTTACAAGTTCATATCCTCTTGCTTCTAATTCTGCAATTGCTATATCCAGTTCGGCTATCGTAATTCGATGGATTAAGAGAAGTCCTCATCTTTCCTTTGATTATTTTACAACACCCCTTGTCTAGGCACTTTTCCAATTTATCCGATTTTCAGCTCTGTGTTATCCAACATAACTTTTGTAGCGTCTGTACTTACAACACTTCCCATTGTTATATAATGTAACCATTCTAGTATAGGATAGTCATTTTATTCAAATACGATTGTAAGTTTAACGTCTAGATCTGAACCATTATTAACAGTTATAGGAAGGACGATTGTTTTCCCTTTCAAATCTGCTAATGATTTTGCTTCACCAAAAGCCATTTTCATAGCAGCTAATGCTTCCAGCGATGTTGGAGCACTTCCATTAACTTTTGTAATACTTAATCCAGTAACTAATGTTGTATAAAATCCTTGAGAAAATGCTTCAACACTAATATCTTCTTTAATCGCAACAACTAAAGCATTAGAAATTTTAGATGAAACGGCAATATTTTTACTATAACTAGCATTTAATTCAGTGATTAATACTGCAACTTTTGCATCTAATGTCTCTTGCGCTGTGTTTGGTGATGGCAATATAGGTGCTGCATTCATTAGTGTTTTAATCTTTTCTACTTCTTTCAATAATGTCGGTGCATATTTATTCGTTGCAGGTAAAGTCTTCAATAAAACTTCTACTTCTGCATATGCTTTTAACGCCTCTTCTTTTTTACCAGCAGCATATATTGTATTAAGCTCTGTCATTTTCATATAAAGTGTTACTGGTAACGCTAGCTCATTACGAATTGCATCCGCAGGTTTTTTATAGTTTTCTAACAATAAATCACGAGCTGCTTTGCCAGAAAAACGATAGAGAATCGACGTTCTATTTTTTAATTGATTAGACAATTGGTGATACCCTTTTACAACAGCTGCAAAATCATTTTCCGCTTCTGCTTCTTGCATTTCTTTCATGATTGGCGCTAAATATTTTGTCGCATAGTTATATGCATCAATATATGAAACTAGACCTTTGTTAATTTTTTCATTATATACAGCATCAAGCTCACTTAACTTTGCTGCTTTGTTTTTTGTAGAGAGTGATGAAGCATTGATTGTTTTTTTTGTAGTTTCGTAGTTTTGTTTAACACTGTTTAATGTAACGTATAATGAACTGCTTGGAGCAAGCAGTCCCGTTAATGCAGGATTAACATATTGCTCCGTTGCCTTATTTAATTCATTCTTCATTGCACTTAAATCAACTGAAGTTGTTTTCCCGTATGCGATTGGAGAAAATGCCAAAATCGAACTTGATAATACCGCCGCTGCTACTGTACTTTTTATTAGATTTTTTTTCATCATTATTCCTCCTAAGTTTTTATTTAATTTGAAAGTTCAATAGTATGTTTGTTTTTAAAGACTTTCCAGACTTATCTTGTAAATCATTCGTAATCATCAATTGATATGATCCTGATTTATAGCCTTGTTTTGGAGCCGTAATAATAATTTGTTTTGGATTGTCTTTAGATATTTCTACTCCAACTCGGACAAGGCTTACCCCGTCTTTCACTACGTAAATTGCTTTTTGTACACTAGTAGAACGAACCTCCTTGTTCAATGTAATAATCCACTTTTTGTCAGGTACAACAGATTCTGCTTTTTGGATTTTATTGCCCCATTCACCGGAAGCACTTGGAAAAGGACCATTTACAGGAATCGTGTAGTTTTGAAAGAATTGATCAGCCATTACTTGATATCCAGCCTCATTAGGGTGTATATCTTCTGGTTTTTCCAGGTAATTTTTTCCGTTTAAATCAAACAGAGATGCTACCTCGACAAAGTGAATCCCTTCACTTTCTGCAATTGCTTTCATTTTAGAATTCATCATAGTAAAAGCAAGTTGCAGTTGAAATTTAGTTGCCTCGTCAGTTAGATGTGGTAATGGAAAAAAATAACCATACATATATATATCCGCACCTGGATTCAACAACTTCACTTGTTTAATCGCAGTAGACAAATTTCCTGCAACCGTGTTCAATAGCGTAGTTGCTTTAGCAACATCCGCATCAATATGTCCATTGCTAGGGTCGTACATTTCGTCGATAAAATCGTTTGCTCCACTAATAATTGTAATAAGTTCAGCTTCCTTTAAAGATTGTTGCACATCAGCTCGCTTCAATGTTTCTAGTAGACCAACACTAGTTTCACCAGAACCCGCATAAGCCTTTGTGAACGAGCCTAACATTCCTTCTTTTGCAATTGATTCACTGATCATATCTGTAAAGCCCCTACCTACCTTAACTCCATATGGTGTGTGCCCAGTTGCTAAAGAATCTCCTAATGCTACATAGTCGATTTTCACATTTTCGGCTGAAGCAAAAGGAATCCAAAAGACCAAAAGAGTGAATATTCCGACCAACAAAAACACCCATATCCTCTTCAATAAAAATTCTCCATTCTTATATTATTTAAATAGTTAAATCAATTTATTTTTCTTTTACTTGTATAGAGGAAACAATACAATACTGAGGAATGGTAATGTTTTGATTCTTAACACTACTCTGTTTACTCCGGCTATCTTTTACTGTCATTTTTCATTTCATCAATCCAAAATCATCCTTTCTCACATAAAGAGATCATTCAAAAGAAATTTCTATGTTTTTTGAAATTCTAAATAATATATGGAGAGGATAGGCTAACATGTAGAACAGGAATTCCCAATTTTATGCACTCTCCTAATTATTTTAATAGAAATTTTAACTCCGCAATACTGACAAATGTTAATATTAAGAAGATTAACATTCGATATCATAGATAATCTAGAGTAAAATAGTAGATAACATATCATCTCTTCATAAAGATTTCTTTACTTGAAAGGAGGTACTTTCGGTTGGAACCAATGCTAAATATTACCAAATTAATCATACCAAAGCTTTCATCACAATATATTGAACGTTTTCATCTAAATGCCCTATTCAAAGCCAACAGCTATAAAAAAGTTACGATACTGCGAGCACCTGCAGGTTACGGTAAAACAACTTTACTAAGTGCGTATCTTAGAAAAATTCCAGAATCCGTTGCTTGGGTCGCACTAGATGAGGGAGATAACGACCCCATTCAATTTTGGACTTATTTAGTTAAAGCCATCAATGATGCTTATCAAACAATGTCTGAAGATACGATTGTCTCTTTATTACAAATCCCAAATCAGAGCTTGCTGAAAATTGGACTTTATAGGCTAATAGAAGAATTAACAGCATATCATCATCCAATCACTATTGTGTTAGATGACTACCATTTCATTCAAGACCAACAAATTCATGACTTTCTCATTCAATCCATTGAGTACTTACCAGATAATGTGCACCTGTATTTTACATCACGAAGAGCTATCCCCTTTCCACTTGCTAAATGGCGTGTTAAACAATGGGTTCAGGAATTGAATTTGTCTGATTTGAAATTCAATCGTCAGGATACCAAGTTATTTTTAACACAAGCAACAAATCGAACACTGAGTGAATCACACATACAAAACATTTATGACAAAACAGAAGGATGGATTTCGGGCTTAATATTGACAACCCTCGCCTATGAAAATGAGAATATGACCATAGTGCCGTATCAGTCTTTCACAACCGAATTTTTATGGCAGGAAATTTTTCATAAACTACCTTTAGATATTCAGGATTTCTTACTCAAAACCTCTCTTTTACAAGAGTTGGACCCAACACTTTGTAACGAGTTAACAGGACGTACAGATAGCGCAATTTTGCTACAGCAACTTGTGGAAGATGGCTTATTTACTTTTCAGTTACCATCCACTGTAATAACCTATAGATACCACCATCTATTTAAAGATGCGTTACGAAATGAGTTAGCAAAACGTTATGATGCCCCTACCACTAAACAAATTGTAAAAAAAGCGGTCTTCACTTATTATGCAAAGAGCGAGTTAATTCAAGCTATTGAGCTCGCTATAAAATATAAAATATATGACGTTGCAGTAAGTTTTATAGACGAACATCTATTAACACTTCTTTCATCTGTGCAACCCGGAAAATTCATAGCATGGTTACGTTTGTTACGGGAAGTTTCTTCCCCGTTAAGTTATGGGGTCCTTATTTCTGGATTTATGAATACCGTTTTAACGTTACAATTTAAACTAGCTCAAGAGCTAATGGATGAGTTAGAGGCGTTACACCTGGCAGAAAAGTGGATGGATGACCCACAAAATGAGGCCTTAACGAACCTTTATATCCGAACGAAAGCCTATTATTTTGTCGGGCTCGGTGACAAACTACCTTATGTTCTATCGTTGCTACAGTCACAACTTTCGAACGAGGGGAAGTCATCCGAGTGGGATAGCCTTGACATTTCATATAATAATTATGAAATAAACCTACTGAGAATGGGATTAGCCTCAAAAGGGAAATTAATTTCAAGCGAGGACATATCGAAAGTCACGCAGTTATTCAGACATACCGAACTGAATACACTAGTTGTTTCACCTTATATTTTTGCTGTTGGTGTGGCGATGCTCTATGAATTAAATGAAATAACTGAGGCAGAAAAGGAATTAGCCATTGTGATTAATAGTGGTCTTCAAAATTACAGGCCGGATTTATATGTTCCTATGTACATATTGAAAGCACAAATGTATATTATGCACGATCAATTACTTTCTGCACAGGCAATGCTTCAACAAATTACAGAGAAGGTAAACGAAAAACATTGGAAAAACACACTAAAAATAATGCAAGCTCATTGTCACTTGTTAAATGGGGAACTTGAAAGTGCAAAGTTTTTACTAGATATCACCAAATCATATGAACCATTTTGGCGGCTTACGTATACACGTTTCCTATTAAAGAGCTCTCTCAATGAGGAAGCATTACATACTATTATTCAAGTAAAAACAGAAGCTCAACAAGAAGGACAGCTGGCGACACTTATAGAAGCGACTGTACTAGAAGTCATTTGCCATGATCAAATGACTAATCATGACGTTGCATTTAAGACGTTACATGATGCCTTTCAATTGGCTGCAACGTATGGATACATCCGAACGTTCCTTGATGAAAAGGGGGTCTTACCAATTATTGAACGTTATTTCCGTAACCCTTCTTATGTAGGAAATTGGAATCCACTTCTACAAGACCATTTAGCCAAACTCAAGGAGTGCATACCTCTTTTAAAAGGTATTAAACAAGTAATTGAGCCGTTAACACCGCGTGAAAAAGATATTCTCAAGCTTATTATTGCAGGGGCCAAGAATCGTGAAATTGCAAATGAGCTAGACCTTTCCCAAGGAACTGTTCGTGTCTATATTTCCACCATTTATAGTAAACTTGGTGTCACTTCGCGTGTACAAGCACTTTTATTGGCACAGCAAAATCAAGGTATTTTAACTTAAGTCGTTTTAGAGGTAGTCGCATTTCGTATTCAACTTTTTTTAGTGCCCGGTACCTGAAAATAAATATAAAAGTTTCTCCTTTTCGGATAAAAAATACCGTCTAAAGCGCTATAAATCAGCGTTCTAGATGATCTTTTTAAAAACTTCATTTACTTATGTTATGTTTCATCGAGACTAATATAAAACTGTGTTATTTTCTTACAGAACCATCTATCTCTATTTTTTAGTTCTATAATATTTGTTGGGGTATTTCTACAATTGCACATAAAAAAATGCACGTAACTTCCGATTCTTTTATACTTGAATTGTCGAGAAACAAGTATGAAAAGGAGCTACGTGCAAATGAACTAATTTCAACTCTCTTAAAGTTAATATGATTTAAACCTAATTCACATAATCCTTTTACCGCTTCTAACATATATCCGTTACCTCTAAATCTTGTGTTAATCCAATAACCTATATGACTTTTTGGGATGTCCCAGTTTAAACCTTCGAAACTTGTTATTCCTATAAAATCATTAGTGTCTTTATGGAAAATCAGGAAACGTAAACTATCTTTTTTGAAAAAGTTAATATATGCTTCTCTCAAATTCACTTCTGTTTCCTCCACAGTAGGGAGTGTCTGTGCAAAAGGCAACCAAGCCTTTAATTCATTAAAAGATTCTTTAATTGCATCATTAACAATAGTACCGTCCCCTGATTGCCTAGGTGCTCGTAATAATAACCTTTCTGTCTCTATTTGTAATGGTATATCTAATAATAATGGATTCACCATTATATCCTTTTAAACTCTACTGCTCCCTAAACGAGGTTTTTACCTTACTTTTATTTGGCAACGTTAACAATGTTTTTAATATTTTTTTGCATAATAAACCATATTTAAAAAGACAGTAGAAATATATAATGCCATGAATAGTGATAATACTTGAAAGGCAGCAAGGTTAAGCGACGATGTAGGGTTGAAAATAATCATTAAAATAACGGCAAAACTAATACCCCAAAAATAACTAATATATACTGCACGTTCACGGATTTTTTGAGCCCGCTCATCTTTTGCAGAAAAGTGGGGTGCTAAATAAGCTAAACAGAACGCCATAATCGTTAAAGCAATTGCCATTAATGCTTCTGGAAACTTACCTGAAAAAATATAAGCACCATTAATTAGAAGTGTATTTATTAGCATAATGAAACCTAAAATTACAAAAATTGCTCTATTGTGTTTCATTGATGGTCCTCCTCATAAATAAAAATATCTTCAATATGACAATTAAATAAACGAGCTAACTTAAATGCTAATGTGATTGAAGGATCATAACGTCCTTTTTCCAAAGATATTATGGTTTGCCTAGAGATATTACGGCTTTAGTTGAACAAAAAAAGAGCTGTATTATCCAACTCTATATTTCACTAAAGCACCCGTTAGCCATCCATGTAGCGCAAAATCAGCGCTACACCACAGAGAATGAAAATGTGAAAAACGGGTATAGGTTACTATGGCTGGCGAAGAAGGTCGATCAACTATGGTACCATTGAGCCCATCCGTTAGTCTGACTCCAGCGACCACGGTGCATCACAGACTGTCGCACTCTATACGAGTAGCACTCATGGGAGATTAATCCTACTCTGGTTATTGCACCAGCCTGCCTTTATTCTAACAAGAATGGAGTTGATTCTTAATTTACCTTTCAACTAGATAAACATTCTGAAGGCTCAGCCTTTTTTAAAAAAGCAATTTCTGAGTCTCTTTTGTTATGCAATTTTGTATATTTTGAGCATTTTTTAATTTTCATGGGAGTTGAAGAAGCCTATTTTATTGAACGCCTTCATTCTTTCTATGAACATAGGTAAGATCCTTAAAGTAGTACAATGAATAATCTTTTCTAATGTCTACTTCAAACGAGAAAATTTCCTTTGTTGATACATCCTCAAGAAGAATTTCAAATAAACCCATACCTATACGATAATTAATTTCCAAGGGTTGTATGTTCTCTCTTCTTATTTCGTAATTTGTTTCAACATAGCTTGCTGCATAATTATAAGCAACAGCACTTCTCGATTTAGAGTCAAAATAAGTGTAACAAATAAAAATAACAAGTAGACAAAATATTATATTGAATATTATTACTTTCTTCACTTTACACCCCTTTTCGCTTGTTCAACTAAACTGCTGCGTTAGTTCAATAAGAAAAAAAGCTTTACTCCTTCTTGTAGTAAAGCAACCGTAAGTTTAATTGTTCAGATGTGCAGTGCCATATTCTACTAACCACTTATCGATAGCATCTTTTGAATAATAAACTTTATCAACAATTTTTATATAGGGAAGTACACTCGTGCTAGTAGGTGGTCCCCCAACAGGACCTAATTTTTTACTTTCCTCAACACTTAAACCTAAATACGATGCTAATTCTTCTTGTGTTAGTAATTTCTTTACCTCTTCTTTAACATCATTTTCTTCCTGAACAGTTTGACTTGGATAGACATCTTTGTTGGCATTAGCTACTAACCAACTGCCTATTACAATAGATATTGCTAAACTAAAAATAGAAATTGAAATTAAATTATTTTTCACTTATATCCCCTCATATTTCCTTGAACATTCTGAATTCTACTTACACAAACCTACCACATTAGTTATAAAAAAGTACCACCTGAAAACTTGAAGTAAAGCACCCGTTAGCTTAATAAACATCTGTTAGTCTTCATCCAAATGGTATGTTTAATATAGTAATATAGGCACTCCTATAATTGCTATACCTAAACTTATAAAGAATGTAATAAGCCAATCTCTTTTTTCTGTCGTCTTAAGTAGTATATTCAGTACCAAACCAAAACAAAAACAAACTATAAATCCAAACAAGACCCAAATGAGTGGTTCCATAAATTACCTCTTAGCCTAAATTATGTAGTTTTTCATCATAAATCCTTTAATAAAACTAATCTGCGTCTTTACTTGAATACGTTTGAAACGAAACAAGGTTACATTTATAAATTAATTTTCCGTTTAAAACCATCAAAAATCCATTTTGCTTATTAAACTAAACTCCACATTAGTTCAATTAGAAAAAGGCTTTACTCCTTCTTGAAGTAAAGCACCCGTTAGTTGAATAAGCACCTGCCCATTTATTACACATTATGGTCGAATTGTTCATTAGAAATGGACAATACCGGTAATACAATCGGTTTTATTGTAAATATTAAGTTTAAATTCCAAAAAAATTCTCATACTTAAAATAATACTTGTAGAAGGATGTGAGTCTTTTGGAAGAAACAAAATTTGCAGAACTAAATCATGAGCAACTCAAGGAAATAAAACAACTAGAGGAACAATTAGATGTAGCTTTAATTGCATATGACAGTTCTGTATTAGAAAGTCAAAACAAGTTAGGCAACACACCTGATTAGATTATGCTTAGTGTTTAGAATGGTTATTTCTAAACACTTTTTTTATTGCACAATATGTGTCAAATGCGACATAAAAACTCCCATTTTCTTCTTCTACTAAACTGCTGCGTTAGCCATCCATGCAGCACAAAAAAATGCTGCACCACAGAGAATGAAAATGGTTAGGAAGTGTCAATACTGTTACTGACCTTAATCCATAGACTTATTTACGCTCTCCTCTTTTTTTTATGTTTAAGTAGGGGTCTTCTTAAGTATTGTCATTTTTTCATTTTTTGAAGAACTAATTTTCATGGGAGTTCAATAAGAACAAGCTACCTTTACAGGCAGCCACTTGTTTAACTAAAGCACCCATTAGCCATCCATGAAGCGCAAAATCAGCGCTTCAACACAGAGAATGAAAATGTGAAAAACGGGTATAGGATACTACGGCTGGCGAAGAAGGTCGATCAACTATGGTGCCATTGAGTCCATCCGGTAGTCTGACTTCAACGACCACGGTGCATCACAGACTGTCGCACTCTATACGAGTAGCACTCTTGGAAGATTAATCCTACTCTGGTTATTGCACCAGCTTGCCTTTATTCTTACAAGAATAGAGTTGATTCTTGATTTACCTTTCAACTAATATAAACATTCCGAAGGCTCAGCCTTTTTAAAAAAAAGCATTTTCTGAGTCTCTTTTTTTTATGCAATTTTATAGCTATTGTACGTTTTTTAATTTTCATGGGAGCTTAATAAGGAAACTACCTTACACCTCTTCTTTATCAAGTAAATAACCATAAAATTCTTCGTGGAATGCAATATCTTCTTGTAGTGATTCTTTAGTGTCTCTATCAATTAAATCAACTAAAAATTTGTCAGCAAGTTCATCGCCACCATCAATCATAACTAATATTGAATGCATTACACCCTGTATCACGTTTTTAACTACTTTTCTATACGCTTCCAATTCCTCTTGACTTGAGAGTTTTTATTGCATTATTTTAAGTGATTCTTCCACATCAGTCCAAGCAGTTAAATCTGTGTTTGGATTCAAACTATCAACTGCTTATTCTCCCCAAACGTCCTTTGCCTTTAACGATGGATAAGATATAGCTTTCTGCTGTGCTTAAGGCATTAGCCCTCTCGATTTACTAACATTATGGAGATCAATCCCTTCAACCATTTGGTTTTCGGCCCGCCACCTAACTGTATATAAGAAAAGCGATTCTTATTAAAGAATCGCGCCCGATAATGGAATAACTATGAAGCTTCTATTGGTGGCTTTAAACTCAATCGATTCACGGTTTTACCAGTCAGGTTGTTTTCTTTGTATTGATTATTTAAAGCCTGGAACTACAGTTGGATAAGGTTATAAGTTATTCCTTTTTAAAAAATCATCTAAATTGTCAACAAGGTCATTTATGTCACTTAATAGTGTTATGGTATTGTTGCTAAGAATCATGATTATGTTTTCTTCCATTTTGTCTGGGAGATATTTGCATGTTTTTTGTGCGATCTTAATTAATTTCTTTTCTCCAGGGTGTGGCAACTCGTTAATCGCAAATAAGATATCGAAGTAACTTGCAAGTAACGCAGCAACTCTATGGTTGACACTTATGTAGTCTTTTCTTTTTAGAGCTTTCTCGATTTGAAAATAGTAGGATGTAACACTGTCTCTTAATAAAGGGTAATTTTTGTTAAGGATATTTTCTTTTAATTCTTTTGGAAAGGCTACGTTAATTTTATCCTTTAGTTTCTTTAATCGACCATTTTGATCATATAGTATTTCGGAATTTAAATAATTACTCCAAAAGCATGTAGTATAACCAACCCGAGCCTGGAAATTCACTACCGTTTTCATAAGTTCGTTTTCAATCCCAGCATAATTTCTATATATAATTTCTATACCAATATTGGGTTCATTTAGCATTCCATCATCTTCTGTTTCCCAATACTGGTTATTAATCTCCATATAATCCGAAAACGGTTCTAACAATTTTTTGCGAGTGCTTGTAGGGATTTTCTGATTACCATAAATATACAAATCTATATCAGAGTGTTCATCTTGGGTATTTGTTGAAAGAGAGCCAGAGAGTACAACACCTTCCACTTCTTCTAACTGAGAAAATACAGACGAAATCTTCATAATCATGTTATTAATAGTATTCATTTTGGATTTCTTCCCATCTATTTTTTATTTTTCGTATTGCCCCAATTATAGGGTATTTATGGGGTGTGAACCATAAGAATGAATTTGTTTAACTAATGAGTGAGATTATATTACCACTTAGGATCAGTAATGAAATAAACACTGATTGACAAAATCAGAAGGAAAATTAGAAGTAATTGAAAACATATCCCTACAATACTAAAGACCCTACCTGAAATAGCCAAACCTCTTTTATTGGATCCCTCAATTTCAACAATACTTTTAGATGATTTAACAAGTCCAAGTATACCAAGAGTTAAGCCAATATAAGGTATGACTATAGTTAATACTTCTTATGTTAATGAAACAATAGATTTATTATTTGTTTTTTTCACTCCATAGCCCTTATAAGTTTTTTTCTTAATTTAAACAGCAAATTAGGAATGTCATTTATAGTAGTTCTCTAATCTCGACTCATTTCCTTCCCATTATATTTGATAATTATTTTCTTTATTCTTCATATCGGAATGAAATTCCTTGTAGAACTAACCTTCCTCTATAAACATTGAGATATCAATGGTTTACATCACTTCGTGATTTAAGAAAAATATTTTTCTTTTATTTAATAAACAGAGTCTTGAATTTATAGATTTTAATACCAAGTTGAGCGTACGCTTCGCTAAAACTAATGGAAATCATTAGCTTTTTTCTCCACTATGTGAAGCACAATGGATCTCTACGAAACTTATCAAGACGTACCAACTTAATGTTTTGGACATAAAGATAGACCATCAAAAATGGTGTCCATATTTTGCTAAAGCACCCGTTAGCCATCCATGTAGCGCAAAATCAGCGCTACACCACAGAGAATGAAAATGTGAAAACCTGGGTATAGGATACTACGGCTGGGAGAGGAAGGTCGATGAACTATGGTGCCATAGAGCCCATCCGTTAGTCTGACTCCAACGACCACGGTGCATCACAGACTGTCGCTCCCTTACGGGAAGCACTCATGGGAGATTAATCCTACTCTGGTTATTGCACCAGCCTCCAATACTATTTGCCGTAGAAAGGATGATTACAATGGAAGTAATCATTGAACGTGCTTGTGGGATGGATGTCCATAAGGATTCCATTACTGCTTGTATTATTACCCCAAAAGGAAAGGAGATTCAAACGTTTTCCACTAAAACTGTATTTCTATTACAGTTAATTGACTGGATTAAGGGGCATGGTTGTACTCACGTAGCAATGGAGAGTACAGGTGTATTTTGGAAGCCTATTGTTAACTTGCTAGAAGCCGAGAGCATTGAATTTTTAGTAGTGAACGCTCAACATATGAAAGCAGTACCAGGTCGCAAGACCGATGTAAAGGATGCCGAATGGATTGCCAAACTTCTTCGTCATGGTCTACTTAAAGCAAGTTTTATTCCAGACCGAAATCAGCGGGAATTGCGAGAGTTAGTTCGATACCGTCGAAGTATTATTGAAGAGCGTGCGAGACAACATAATCGGATTCAAAAGGTTTTAGAAGGAGCGAATATCAAACTCGGTTCCGTTGTCTCCGACATCATGGGTGTTTCATCGCTTGATATGCTTCGTGCTATCGCCGATGGCGAAAATGATCCTGAGAAATTAGCTAGCTTTGCCCGCCGATCAATGAAGAAGAAAAAGAGTGAACTAGAACTAGCTCTTCGAGGATATATCAATCCACATCAACGTCTCATGTTGAAAACCATTCTGGTCCATATAGAATTTCTAACTGAGCAGATTGAGCTATTAAACGAAGAGGTGGCTACTAGGTTATCCTCCCATCAAGAAGATATAGAACGATTGGATTCCATTCCTGGCATCGCCACTCGAATGGCTGAACAAATTTTAGCCGAAGTCGGTACAGAAGTGGAGAAGCAATTCCCCAGTTCGGCGCACTTATGTTCCTGGGCAGGATTAGTACCTGGACATAATGAAAGTGCGGGCAAGAGGAAATCAACCAACATGAAAAAAGGAAACAAGTACTTGAAATCGGCATTAATTGAAGCAGCTCATTCTGTTAGAGGATCCAAAACCTACTTGGGATCCTTGTATAGGCGTACTGCATCAAGAAAGGGTAAAAAGCGGGCAGGGATATCGGTGGCTCATGCCATTTTAAGAATCAGCTATTATCTCCTAACACGCAAAGAAATGTACGTAGACTTAGGGGAAGATTACTTTGACAAACAAAAAGAACAATCAATTGTACGATATTCTGTTCGAAGACTTGAAAACTTAGGTTACAACGTGACAATCACTGAACCAAATGCCTCCTAATCCAACCCACAATTTAATTCTCTTTTAGGCGCTGCACTTTTTTAAAAAATTATTGGGCTGCGTCAGATTTCGTATTGCCTTTTTCTCTAAATCGAAGATTTTAATTTTCATGGGAGTTGATTTATTACAAAATAATTTCTTCACCGATACTTATAGCACGAAAAGGATTCCTATCCTTTGATTTTAACGATTCAATAAAGTCTGAAGTTAAGTCCTCTTTGTTAATAATTATTCTTGTAGAACCAGATACTCCACCGTTTAAAAAAATGGGTTCAATAGATTCTTGATTCTTAAGTCGTTGATAATAAAAACTGTCTAAAATAATAGTTGCATAACTAAAATGCCTGTATTGATAGTGAATTGATAGTTAACTTCAATAATAAGTTCGTCATTGTTTTCCTTTATCTCATAGGTGAAACTTTTTACTTCTGTACTTTTATTAGGAAATAAAATCCACACTAAGCACAATAAAAAAATCACAGATATAATGAAAATTACTACTTTGTTTCTTTTCAAAAATTCACCCCCATTTTATTAGTCGAGTAGAAGAGAACCTCTCTACCTCACGGTAGATTGTGTTCCTCCCCCCTCACAGAACCGTGCTTGCGCTATTTACGCACACGGCTCTTCCTAGTCACCATTCACAAAATGTAGCTAATCTCTTTTCTTAAGTTGTATATATTCACCTTAATTCTTGGTGAAGGTAACGGATATTTATGAAGAAAGAGATTGAATTTATCCCAGGTAAAGGATTTTCTTTGACTTCTTCTGTTGAACCATCTAAACAGTAAATATTGGATTTTGTCTTTAAAGCGGTGAACACTTGGAGTGTTATCCGTGATGCAATAATAGTTGTAATAACCTACAAGCGAGCGTTTAAATCTATCCATAATCATATGAATATCATTATTTCGGTTCTTCTTTATCCATTCCTTCGATTCTTTAGTTTACCTTGTAGCTTTTTCCTGCTTGATTTCCGCTTCACACGAAAGTATCCAGATTTACTCTTTCCACAATAGTGTGTAAAACCTAGGAAATCAAAGGTGTCAGGTTTTCTATTTCCCTTTAGTTTTGCATCTTTCTCTGCGGATCTCCCGAAGGGAATAATTTTGGTTTTATCCTCAGCTATTTCTAAGTTAAACTTCTGTAATCTCAGCTTCAATGATTGAAGAATTCCTGAGCTTCGCTCTTATATTGGAAGCAACAAACAAGGCAAGTAGACCACTGGAACCTCCCCAGTAGCCCCTCTCAGAACCGGACGTGAGCCTCTCAACTCATCCGGCTCCCATTATTCAGCCGTAGGCTTTATTCCTAGTTCCCAATGTTTGAAGAGCTTAGGATTCTGAATAGCAATCCTACCCATAAAACGTTCCGCATTTTTCTTATGACGAGCAAGTTTTTTATATTTCTTTCTTGCCCACATGATTAAGGCTTTATTAATATGCCTCAAACTAGAATACATTTCGGATTTGTAGAACTTCCCATAGTAATTAATCCATCCTTGAATAGCTGAGTTAAACATCATCGATAAGTCAAAGAGTTCCTTATATGCCTTCAGTTGCAGTTTCCAACTTCTTACTTTTTGCCGAATTGATTTCTTAGATTTATTGCTGATAGCAGGAGTGAAATTCACAAAGTGTTTCCCCCACCTGTTTTTCGACAGTCTCGGTCTGAACGTATACCCTAGAAAATCAAACGATATATTTTCATGCTCTTCTTTTCTATCTGCATCCTTGCAATAAATAATTTTGGTTTTAGTTGGATGAAGTTCGAGTTTACATATATTCATTCTCTTGTTTAGGGATTCAAGCAACTTCTTTGCTTCTTCCTCTGTCTTACAGTGGATGACTGCGTCATCTGCGTACCTAGCAAATGGATTGTTAGGATGATTGATTTCCATCCATTTATCAAACGTATAATGAAGAAATAGATTTGCTAATACCGGACTTATGACCCCACCTTGCGGTGTGCCAGAGGTACGTTCTTTTATTCCTTTATTCGTTTGAAACGGTGCTTTTAACCATCTTTTGATATATAGCTTTATCCATTCTACTTTTGTATGCTTTTCTACCGCTCTCATCAATAAATCATGGTCTATATTATCAAATAAACCTTTAATATCAAATTCAAGTACCCAATTGTACTTCCAACATCTTTTCCGAGTGATCTCTAACGCTTGAATGGCACTTTTCTTCGGTCTGTATCCATAGGAGTCTTCATGAAAGAATGGTTCTACCGAAGGTTCAAAATATAATTTCACCGTCATTTGTGCAATTCTATCCGCCACAGTTGGGATTCCAAGTGTTCTTGTACCCCCAGCTTTCTTTGGTATTTCTACAGCTTTAACAGCTGGAGGAAAATAACTACCAGATGACATTCGGTTCCATATTTTATACAGATTATCTTTGAGATTTTCTTCAAATTCTGCTATGGATTGTTCATCAATTCCTGCTGACCCTTTGTTTGCTTTTACTCTTAGAAAAGCTTCATATACTACGTTTTTGGATATAACATATGGCTTTGTTTTATGCATAAGTTCCTCCCAGTTTGTTGGTTGACTTGTATATAAAACTGAATAATATAACCCCTTCGCTCCATCTCCGTTAGGAGATTTCATCGCTACTACGAGTTATTCCGCCCCTATACATGGCATTGGTACTCCGATTCTTGTGGGGCTTCCACTTGAAATCTCTCCCTTAGCATCCATGTCGTAGGTTCCCACGTTCCACACAAAAGCCTGTATTAAGTTCACGCCGCCTTTATACCGGTCACCGAACGGACAGTAAACAGGTTTCCTCCGAACTTATCCTGAGTTAATGACTCCCCCTCAGTTTTGATGACATCTCTACGCTTTCGATACTTCATCAGCGGTTCAATGGTTTTCGTCTCCTTAATACATACCTGACAGAGTCATGCTCTGCCTTTTCCCCTAACGCTCAATACCATAGCTTTTGACTATAGCACCTTAGGGTGGTTTGCAATCTCTACCTGTATAGCGATTGCGAGAGGCCTTCTCTCATCTTAAGTGCAGCATAGCTTACAAAGTTTACTTCTCAAGCACACTTCGTTTGCTTTCGTGGCACACAATCATCGGCATATCTAACTATGTATGCATGTCCTTTACACTTTCTTCTAACTTCCTTCTCAAACCACAGGTCCAGGACATAATGGAGGTATAGATTGGCAAGTATCGGAGACACTACTCCACCTTGCCGTGTGCCTTTATCTGTCTTGTATTTCTTTCCTTCCTCCATGTATCCACCTTTAAGAAACCTACCAATAATTCTTAGTAAGTTAGGGTCAGCGATTCGCAGTTTTAAGAACTCCATCATCCATATGTGGTCAACATTGTCAAAGAACCCTTTGATATCTACATCTACTATATAATTTACTGATTTCTTTCCATATAATAATTTAATATTTTCAAAGCATCGTGGCAGTTACGATTTGGGCGGAACCCAAAAGAACAGTCTAGAAAATCGTTTTCATAGATAGCATTTAATATTTTTGTAATGCCTTTCTGTACAATCTTATCTTCATGTTCCGGTATCCCCAACGGTCTTTTCTTGTTGGAGTTAAGCTTGGGAATATACATTCTCCTTACGGGAACTGGATGATAACTTTTACTTTTAAGCTTACTTACTAAATCCACTATATTTTCCTCTAGTGTTTGACTGTATTGCTCTTTAGTTGTGCCATTAATCCCAGTTGCCTTCTTATTAGGTAATTCATGATGGCATTGAACTAGAGGTTGCTTATTTAGTAAATGTACAATAGATGTAAATTTCATTTTAGGATAAGATTTTGCTAATTCTGCTATCCTAAATAGTTTTGTTTCCATTTAGTATTCCTACCTCCGCGTGTAGTAAATGTGTCCCTAGTAAGGGTGATAACTTGGTAGCAGCCTTTCCTCCATCAGCATTACCCAACTTCATTGGTACTACGCTACTATCCGACTCCCTACACGGCATTTGGTTTCCTTGCTTATTATCACTTGTATGCCATACTCTTCTATAAGAAGAGACCGGTAGGGTCCTCCCGAGTTGCCGTATCATATCCATGTGTGACGTGCCAAGGTCTCTGACCCCAGAGAGGTTTTATCCTTCTTGCCTTTAACGAAGAATAGAATGTATTTTTCTGCCGCAGATAAGGCATCAACCCTCTCGATTTACTAACATTATGGGGCTCAATCCCTTCAACCATTTGGCTTTCCGCCCGCCACCTAACTGTCTACGCTTAAAGGCTAATGTTACCATTAACCCTCCAAGACTCGCTACGAGTGAATGGCTAGTTCTTTCCCGGCGGGAATATGATACGACCTAGGCTCGGCCGCACACCTGCCCCGTTAGCCATCCATGAAGCGCAAAATCAGCGCTTCACCACAGAGAATGAAAATGTGAAAATCGGGTATAGGATACTACGGCTGGCGAAGAAGGTCGATCAACTATGGTGCCATTGAGCCCATCCGTTAGTCTGACTCCGACGACCACGGTGCATCACAGACTGTCGCACTCTATACGAGTAGCACTCATGGGAGATTAATCCTACTCTGGTTATTGCACCAGCCACCCTTTATTCTTACAAGAATGGAGTTGATTCTTGATTTACCTTTTAACTTAATATAAACATTCTGAAGGCTCAGCCTTTTTTTAAAAAAGCAATTTCTGAGTCTCTTTTGTTATGCAATTTTGTATATTTTGAGCATTTTTTAATTTTCATGGGAGTTCAATAATAAAAAAGGCTTTACCCCTTCTTGAAGTAAAGCACCCGTTAGTGGAATGAGAAACAAAAGCCGCCAACCAATAGTTAGCTTCAGTTCTTGTTTAAAAGTTCCTCGGTAAGCTCCGACACCTAAAATACTTGACGTAATTCAATCTGACCTTCCCCATGTCCTTGCGGGTCCGGCATCCGTATGGCCCACTCGATGGCTTCTTCTCTCGACTTCACATCAATCAGAATGAACCCGGCAATCAATTCTTTCGTTTCCTTAAATGGGCCATCCGTAACCACCGGCTTTTCCCCTGGAAACGCAAGGCGAATCCCATTTGAACTTGGATGAAGTCCTTTAGCCATAACCCGTACGCCAGACTTAACTAAATCCTCATTGTACTGATCCATGGCTTCCATGAGCTCGGGGCTTGGGAGGTTTCCGGCTTCCGAATTCTTCGAGGCTTTGACAATCAACATAAACAGCATAAAAAATTTCCTCCTTCTTTTTTAGAGGTGAAAATTGACCTCTTTGTACATACAACGAATCTGCATCTTCAAAATCGACAATATTTTGCTTCCATATCTCACCTATTTATTTTCGTGTTAAATACAAAAAATCCTTTTTCTTCTTCTACTAACCTGCCGTTTTAGTTGAACAAGCACTTTACTAAAGCACCCGTAGTTCAACAAGGAAATCCTTTAATCGAAAAACTCCATATGTGCTTTTTATTGTTTATAATAATGTATTCTATCTTGTAATGTGCCTGTATGAAACTCAAACTTATGACCATCTGGGTCAGTAAAATAAATAGACTTCCTATCTCTTTCATCTCTTGGACGACCTGACAAAATGTTCACATTTAATTCTTTCAGTTTCTCATACATTTTATCAAATTCAGCTTCTTCAATCGAAAAAGCTATATGTGTGTATGATTGGCTTATTTCATTTCGAGGTATTTCTTTCTCTTCATTGAGGGCAAGCCACATACCATTTAAATCAAAATAGGCAGAGCTTCTACCTTTTACTAACAAGTTAGATTCAAATACATTTTTGTAAAAATCAATAGAATTTTCTAAGTTAGAAACTGAAAATAAAAAATGGTTAAGACCTTTAATTGACACCTTTATTACCTCCCAATAGTACCCTTTATTCGTTAGTTCAATAAGAAAAAGCTACCCTTACTTATTTAATGCAGCCGTTAGTTGAAGATGAAAAATGTAATTAAAGCACCCAAAGATTTGCCACGAATGTCCAAGTTAATTCTTTACGTTTATATACATCAATACATCATCTATATATTCATTATCATTCAGCTTAACCTCACCAATTTTTCTTCCTTCTTCGATAAAGCCCATTTTTTTATAAAGAGATATAGCATTAATATTAGTAGAGAATACACCTAAGCTTACTTTCTCAATGTACCGATTTTGTTCTGCCCAATTTAGTAATTCTTGCAATAAAGCTCTCCCAATTCCTTTTCCCCGAAAGGTACTATCAATCATCATGCCAAAGGAACCTGTATGACTCAACCTTTTGCGGTTTGATGATTGAAAGACAAGCCATCCAACAACAACATTTTCTATCTCTGCTACTAAAATTGTTTCACGTTCATTGTCTATCTTCGATTGAATCCACGCTTTTTGACCCTCTACGGACTGGTTAAATTCTTCTATGGTCGACAGTAAATATTGTTCTTCTGATAAAACTGCACGCTGAATTTCAAGCATATTCACAGCATCTTTCTGTTCCGCTAGTCTAATTTGTACTTTTTCCATTCTTTTTCACTTCTCCTTCGATACAGTTACTTGAAAAATTTTCATTATTATATTATCTACTTCAATATGCATCCAAATTCTACCTGCTTCTTCAACTAAACTGCCGCGTTAGTTCAATAAAAAAAGCTACCCTTAAAGGCAGCCACACTTGAGCTAAAGCACACCGCTAGGTTATATAAGAGAGTTTACTTTGATATGACAAGACCATTATTCCTTAATCCTTTCACGTTGTAATAATATCCAATGTCCTAGACAAACAATAATACCCATTAAATGCAAATTTCTAAAAAACGTATCTTCTTCAATAATTGATAATATAAGACCAATACTAAAAAATATCGAAAATGTAATTAACGGTACTTTTTTCATCCCACTTAGTTTCTTTTTAATTGCAAGCACTTCCTGACATAAATAGAATATCCTCTAGATATTATTTACTTCTGTACTCTCTCGAAAAAATCCTCTTATTGCACTAAATGCTTCGTTAGTTCAATAAGAAAAAGGCTTTACTCCTTCTTGAAGTAAAGCACCCGTTAGTGTTCTTAAGACACGACCCCCACAACTCTTTGATATAGTAATTTCCAAAGTCTTATTTAGAAGGAACAAATATGATCTTAACTGTCAAAAATTTATAGATCATATACGGTACAAAAAAAGCTAGCGACAACCTTAGTTTTAGCATCAAACTTGGGGAGGTAGTGAGCTTATTTGGGGCAAACAGTGCAGGAAAATCTTCTATTATTGTATTACGAAGAGCTCCCAATGATTGATAGTCAACAATTCTACATCGCAAAGAAGTCTTTCAAGAGGTGGATGTTCAGCTTAAAGAAACAAAAAAAAATTCCTAGCTTAATAAGGAATAAGACTTTACTCCATATTGAAGTAATTCACCCGTTATTAATAAGAACTTAATTTTTAAACAGTGTTGAATATTATTGTTTAATTTTTTGTTCATTGATTAGACGTTCTTGATCGTCTAAATTAAATGTACCAGGGCTCCAACTTGGAAGAATTCCATACCCCCCAATAATCTCTTCTTTTACTTCTAATATTACTGCTTTCAAACGTTCCCCTTCAACATCTTCTTCTTTCAACTCATAGGAATGCTGTGTAATTTCTTCACCTAAATACTCATTCAAAAATGTAATTCCACTCGCTTCATAATTACTAAGCATTTCATCAGGAATATCTAATATATATGTTTCAACTTCGATTGACTCTCTAATTTCCCACCCTTTGTTTGATAAATAAACTTCGTGTTGTTCATTAAGGTTTTCTTTACTACAAGTTGAAACAAATAATATCCCAACAAGTATTAAAAACATTCTCATTTTCAAAACAACACCTCATTGTTTTAATAGTGGTATTATCCTCTATCGATTCCATTGGTAGAACGTTGAACCAAATGAAAAAAGCATCCTTATAAAAAGATCTATCTTGTATCTAACTGTCTTTTATTGTGTTGTACTTTTTTTATCATTACATACAAAACAGTTACGAAAAATGGTACAGATAGAATATAACTACTGACGATTGGAAATGTTAAATATGTAGAAATACCATATTCTCCCCATTCCAATGCTACCCTTCCTATTAGACCAGCACTATTTATAAGTAATACAGAAATAAATACTTTAATCCATTTTTGATAAAGCCCGATATAAATGCTACTAACATAGAAGCACACAATTATATATATAGAAAAAAGATACAGTGAAAAACCTTCTGTCATTGGGATGACTAATGGAAAGAAAGCTGCACCAAATGCAAATAGCACGACGGAATTAAACAGGAGAAAATGTGTTTTATTCTTCTGAATTAGTTCGTAGACCTCTTTAGTAATCATATTTCTACCTACCTTTTAATAATAATTCTGTCTCTGAACTTGGAATAATCTGCGCTATAACAAATACTTCCGTATTTTCCCAAAAACACCTACTTATAGTTCAATAAGAAAAAAGGCTCTACTCCTTCTTGAAGTAAAGTGCCCGTTAGAGATGTAATTACTTGTTAGGGTTTAATATAGGTGTATTTTTCTCCCAATCTCCGCCACCAATTTGTTCCCAGTATTCGCCTGTTTGTTTATCAAAAATTCTAAAATAGTCAGTAACTATCATTATATGTTCGTAACGGTTTTCGTTTTGTACTTTTTCATTTTGACTTTCAACAATTTCACTATTATTAGTCTTCAAAGCCTCAGATATGAACCAAGAACTAATAACAATACATATACCTAAAAAGATAATAGAAAATGCCTGTAAACTCTTATTCATTCAACTTTTCCCCCTTTAGACCTTCTATATTTCACCTCAAATATCTAGTCCTTTCGTAAACTAAACTGCTGCGTTCCTTTAATACGATTGAAACGATTAGAGGTTCCATTTTATAGCGAATTTCTGTTATTCTATAGTTTTCAATAGCTTCATCACCAGGATATCTTGATAAATACCAATGGAAATAATTTATTACCTCGATTGAAACTAATTCACCCCTACAACTTTTCTTCTATATGATTTAATTGTTCCTTTTACTTTTGAAAAAACCCCAAACGATTAATAGATTTATGATGAAAATCGAGATAATTCCAAAAATCAGAATGGTCCAGATAATATCAATTATATCTAATCTTGAATGCAAATGAATATCTTCCTTCTACATGTCCTAATTTTAGAAAACACTAAAAAACTAAAATACTCAGCAGCCAGGTTTATTAAGAATATAAATAAAAAGTGTTCCAACGTTAGCAATAGTTGGGACACTTTTATATAGTAAATTACTATTCAGTTGCCTCCTCATGAGAGCGTTTATTTCCTTTATAGATAAAATATAAGGCAATAATCATAAACAGTAAAGCTAACGAACGTTTCATATCAAGTGTAATGATCAAACTGTTAAACCAACCAAAATGGTCAATTACAACCCCAATCATTAGTTGTCCTGTGATAACAGTAATACTGGTTGCAATAACTCCTATTTTTTGAACTGCAAAGACGTTAAACAAAAGAAATAATACTCCTAAAAATACCGCACTTAATTGCCAAACAGGTGCTTTGAAGATGGCAAATATATCTCCTTGCCCAAAGAAGAGAATAAGGATAGCTAAAAACATAGAACCAGTTAAAAAGGTTAGGAAAGTTGTTTCAATTGTTCCTGCTTTCCGGCTAAATGTACCATTTATAGCTGATTGTGCACTCAATGTGATCCCACCAAGTAAAGTAAAAAGAATCATAAATATACTCAATTTTTTTAAACCTCCTAGTTAACTAAAATAAGTGCGATAACCATTGATATCACAGCAAATATTTTTTCCTTATTAATTTTGGCTTTCTTACTTCCGAGCCAACCATAATGCTCAATAATCATACTCATTAATAATTGACCTAGAATAACGGCAACCATCGTTATGCCAACACCAACAAACGGAACACTAATGACAATAGCTGTTAAATATACGACTCCTAATGCACCACCCAGTAGAGTCCACTTTGGCGCTTCAACAACATGTGATATTTTACCTTTACCAAAAAATATCCATAGTAAGCCAAGAATAATAGAACCCATAAAAAAATTATAAAAACTGGTCTCTAGCTTCCCTATGTTTTTACCTAGCTCAGCATAAATAGCACCTTCAAAGCTAAGGGCTACTCCTGCAAATAACGCAAATATATATGCAATATAACGCATATTTTAACTCCTCCGAACGTTTCGTTGTATTTAGATATCTAGAATTATCGATATTAAAAAGAAAAAAATAACGAAAATCAGATTAACTTAGATTTCCGTTCTAAAATATTCAGCTAACTGACGAATGCCTTCTTCGTCTCTTCTATAATAAGTCCACTGACCATAACGAACAGATTCCAGCAAACCTACTTTCTGCATTAAGTTTAAGTAGTGAGATACCGTAGATTGAGAAACTTTGGCTTTTTCTTGTATGTCCCCTACACATACTCCGCCTTTAAAGCTAACCTCCTTTGGTATGTGAGCGCCTTGTTTAGGGAAATGCTTCTCTGGTTCTTTTAACCACTGTAAAATATTAAGACGTGTTTCGTTAGATAATGCTTTAAATACATCAATATAATCCATAAGAAATAGTATATCGATTTTTCTCGATATGTCAAATCACTATGCAAAAATAAAAATAGGAAAATATAGCATGGAAATACTTATCCAAGCTTATTTTCCTATATAATAACTCTTATTAACTTTAACGTACTGTTTGTATTTCTAAGTTATTATAAATCTGTTTTTTCTACATTTCTAATGGATAGCCAACCTATAATTATTCCTAACAAAGCTAGTGAAATGGAAACTGTCATGACTGAAGAGAATGTGAAGTTATTACTTACCGAACTTGTCAATGTCACTAAAAATATGGAAGAGACTATTGTGGCTGATGAAGATTTTCGCAACATCCCAATTAGTAATGGGATAAGACTTAAGCCTGCAGCAGCGAAAGCAATGAAAAAGCTTTTCCACACGCTATTAATGAGCTCTTGTATACTAATATCTCCTGGCAAAATATCAAAAGTGACATCCATTATATAGACAAGTCCATTCAAAAATAGTGTCGAAAACAATACGGTCATAAAAGTAAACACCATTACAATTATTAGTTTTGCGGACATAATTTTCTTTCTGCTGATAGGATACGTAAACATTAAGTCGATTGATTTATTTTTGTATTCATCAATTACTAACTTTGCAAGGATTACCGATGCGAAAATGATGAAAGTTGCACTTACAACTGCAGAAATAATAGTTGAAGCCATTTCAAAATTATCAAAAGGTATTTCTTCTTCGACCTTATTCAAAAAATAAACCATACCGATAAATATAATGAACCCCAGATTAGCTCCGAGCACACCTTTCCAATATTTTATCAATTTGAACTTCTTTATCTCCAAGTTAATAAGTTTAATCATGGGTTACGCCTCCATTGATCAGCTTTAAAAAATAGTCTTCTAACGTATTATCTTTTTTGTTAATAGATTCTACTAATACACCACTTAACACGAGTTTTTTGGCTATTTCACCTGGGTGTATTTCTAAGTTGTAAATACGTATTGTGGAATCATCTAGTACTTTGAAGTTAGAAATACTCAGATTTTCATTGATTACAAATGCAGCCTTTTTAACATCATTAGTTTTAAGCTCAATATACTCAGTATTTTGAAGTCTAATCTGATCCATTGATACTTCCTCTATAAGCTTTCCATTTTTAATCACCCCTATTGTATTCGCAATCTGCTCAATCTCGCCTAGGATGTGACTGGATATTAACAATGTCATTCCATAATCCTTACTTAACATTTGAAAAAGGTTTCGAAATTCCTTAATACCCTCCGGATCTAGTCCATTTATAGGCTCATCTAAAATTAGAATTTCAGGTTTCGTTACAATAGCTCGAGCTACTCCAAGTCGCTGCTTCATACCTAACGAAAAATCCTTTACGGCCTTTCCTTCATACTCTTTCAGCTTCACTAAATCTAAAGCCGACTTAATGGCATTTTTGTTATAGTAGCCCAAATATTCACAGTGTAGCTCTAAATTTTCAACGGCAGTTAACTGATCATAAAAAATAGGATACTCAATAATACTTCCCATTCGTTTTAGTATCTCATAAGATGATGATGTCAATTTTTCATCAAAAATGACTACCTCGCCACTAGTTGGTTTGATCAAATTCATAATCATTCGCATGATGCTCGTTTTACCAGCACCGTTGGGACCTAAGAAGCCATAAATTTCTCCTTTTTTTACATGCAGATTCACATTGGAAACGACTGCTTTGCCTTGAAAATCTTTTGTTAGATGGTTTGTTTGAATAATATAGGTCATATTTCCCCTCCTTCTCTTATTTTCTATTGTAAACATGGAAAATCTCTTTTTTCTTACTCGTTTCTTACAAAAATCTTAAGTTGCTATGTACGGATTCAAACAACCTATTAAAAAGACAATCGTTTTAATTGGATAGTAAAGGTTGTCTGTTGAAATGGGATACTTTTTACAGATATAGTTCCGTTCATTTGTTCCACTAATCTTTTTGTAATCGTCAATCCTATTCCACTACCCTGATAGAGTTTATTTCTAGAATCCTCCATTGTATAAAGCCTTTCAAAGACACGATCTTTATCGTGCTCGCTAATCCCTTTACCTTTATCAGAGACTTCTATGTATGCACAATCACCTAAACTTGTAAGTTTAAGACCTATCATTTTACCTTCTGCTCCGTAATTAATCGAATTTGAAATTAAGTTATTAAGTATACGTTCAATTGCTTCTATATTTCCCCAGACATACGTTGACTCTTCAGGGATTTCAACAGACACTTCGAATTCTTTTGTGGTAAGTATTTCATAGTATTCTAGTATTACTTTCCGACAAACCTCATTTAAATCAATTTTGGAGTTTTCATAGTTACTGTCCTCAGATTCAATTTTAACAAGTTCAAAAAAACGAGAAATTAAATCGAGTACTTCCACTGTTTTCAAATTAATTGTTTGGAGTAAGGAATTCATTTTTACAGGACTAATTGTTTTATCATTTAATATAATTTCTATATAACCAAGAATAACTGTTAGAGGAGTTTTTAAATCATGAGAAACGTTTGAGAGCATCTTTCTCATCGATCTTTCTACCCCATGAAAATCCGCGACTGTTTTCTGATTATGTTCTAATAGGCTATTTATTTGTATTAATAGAGATTGAATCTGTTTATCACTCGTGTATAGCATCAGTTTTTCATCGGTTTTGTCAGAAGTAATTTTTTGTAGCTTCTTTTCCATGTAAATGATGTCATTCTTCTTTTTTGAGCGACTTCGCAGGAAGTATATATTAAAAAATATAGAAATTGCTAATAATATTAGTATTAAATAAGTCATGTTACCTCCCCTAATTTATAACCAATCCCCCATAATGTCTTGATATATTTGGGCTTAGAAGGTTCATCTTCAATTTTTTCTCTAAGGCGTCTTATATGTACATTGATAATATTTTCATCACCGTAATAGTCATCTTGCCAAACTAGGCTATAAACTTGAGCTTTAGTAAAAACTTGGTTAGGTTTGCTTATAAACAGTTTTAAAATACTAAACTCTTTTAAAGTTAGCTTTAAATCGACATTATTTTTTTTTACAGAAAAGTTATTCATATCAACAGTCAAATCGCCAATTGTAATTATTTCATTGCTAGATTCATTATTTAGATCAGAAACTTTCGTATAGTGAGCTTGTCTTCTAATAATCGCATTGACCCTTGCAACTAACTCAATGATGGAAAACGGTTTTGATATATAATCATCTGCACCAAATCCAAGTCCGAGTGCTTTGTCTACATCCTCGCCCTTTGCAGACATGATTAGAATGGGAACCATACTCTTCGTTCTAATGATTTTCAAACATTCCATTCCATCTATTTTAGGGAGCATCAGATCAAGTATAATTAGAACAAAGTTGTGCGAATCTGATACTTTTAATGCTTCTTCTCCATCAAAAACTGCAGTTACGTTGTAGCCTTGTTTTGTTAAAGTCTCATTAATCATATTGCTGATATAATGATCGTCCTCTACTATCAAAATATTATTATTCAAAATACCATCCCCATCGTATATATTTTTTACTATTTATCAGAATACCAAATATCGAGTAAATTACTTCCCTTATAGAACAAGAACTACATTAATTATTACATAAAATGCTGTTGCACTTAATAGTACAAATACCAGCTGCAAACGACTGAATGCTTTTATGGTACTTTCATTTTTCATCTCCCCAACTAAATGAGCAACTTTTAAATGGAATGGAATAAAATATAAGGAAAAAAATAAACCTACTGAAATCGATATACAAACAATATGAATGAAAACAGGAATATTAAACTTAGAAAGTATATTCCCAATTACAAAAACAGGAATTCCTACCCAAAATCCCAATGTGACCACCAACAAGGCAATAGATATGATTAGTAGCATAAAGTTTTTCTTTATAATAAGTCTGAATGCTTATTATACGTTGTCATTATTAATCCCTCCCACCGTATACTTACTAAGTCCAAAACTTAAGGGGCACTCTTCCTCAATAAATAAGCGTATTAGAGTTGTCTTCTCTAATACGCGCGCGATTCATTTTTTAATCATTATAGATAATATTCGACAAATTATTTCATATTCCTTTAACCTCTTATAAATAGCTAAAAAGCTGCCATTAAATTGAAAAAAATTATTCATTGTTTACCCTTATTCCAATTATAAGGTTTTTTCGACCACTCATAAATCATTAAAATCAGAAAGATAATAATACAAATCATAATATTATCTATCCATCTAATTTCACCATTTACAACTAATTGCCAAAGAGTAGATACTACAAAATACATTAAAGAGTATTCAATACTTTTCTTAAACATAAAGCCACCGCCTACTAGTCTTTTCTTGAATCTCCATCTTGAGTTGAAATATCAACAGCCCTTTTTAATTTGCCCTCACTGTTCTTTGCTAGCCCTTCTATATATCTACTTAGATTATCGATAATGAAAAAGATTGTTGCGTAAACAAATGAGATAAGTACAGCAGTAACCAAAACTCCTGTAGCTGTTAATGAAAAAAGGAATGCACAAAGTAAGGCACATCCTAAATGTATTAAATAAGACAAACCAATATTTTTACTAAAGTTAAATGATTCATATGCTAACGAAGAAAGTATACCCACCACGAAAAGTATCGGTACTGTAACAATGCTCACAGACAATCCTATAACAAAATAAGATTCAGAAGAATAATCGAAAAAGAGCGGCACAATGAAATAGCAAATTACCGAAGTAAAAAATGCAGCAAATAATTTTCGGTCAAGCATATTCACACCACTCACTTTCTACTCTTTTCCTTTAAGAAAGATAATCCAAAGGGTTTTCGATCTTAAAAGCTTCACTTTCTTCCAGGAACTTTGTAATGATAGAGCTATGAGAACACCCAACAATCAATAATATCCTCTCTTCTCCTGAATGTACTAAACGAGTTAAATTAGATTAAATAATTAAGTTTCGTTTGTACCACCAACTCAACCATTCCATACCAATATAATTATCGAAGTCTCCTATACGTGACATATTTAAATATACCTTATGTAATTGATTTAACCAGGTAGGTTCATTGAGTTCTCTATAATAATCCAAGACACTTTTATTAGTCGTAAATTCCGGAAAATATAACCCTTCAAATATTTCCTTGTAAAGTTCGGGTTGGTTTTCTTTTAACCACTTCTCCATTTCAACATAACTCAGATCAGCTTTACCCATCCAATCTACTGCATAGAGCTGTTCATGCGCAAATCTTGTAGCTATGCGAAAGCCCACTTGGTATATCTCGTTCATCTCTAGGTTATAATTCCCAAATCTGTACTGTTTATATTTAATATTTAAACTATCGTTCATATCGGCTACCATTTCAACTGCTATTTTAGTTGGTTTGAACTTCACTACTTGATTGATTAGTTCTTCCATTTCCTCTTGTCGTTTATGTGAATGTAGTTCTTCGTATTCACTCATATGAAAAGTTCCAAGCACTAAAACACTTGGCTTATTCTCTTTCACTAATACCACTCCTTTTTGGTTAGGATATTACTTATTAATGTATGTAAAGCAAACTAATCGTTTTTAGGTAAGTTATAAGGTACTGCCATCTCTATAATTTTTTTAATATGGTCTTCATTTTCTTCGATATTAACTTGATTACTTAGATATTTATTTAGTCGAAGGATTTCTGGAACCATACTAACCATTGTTTTCATAATTTGATCCGGATAACGTCCACAATCCCAGCTTTCTAAAAGAGCTAACTGTTTTTCATTTAATTTACTTCTTTTCCCCTCTATTTTTGACCAAACACCGTATGCACTATCTAAATGTTCCTCCATCTCCAAATACCATCCATAAACAACTAGCCATCGTACTCTATCTAAATTAGATAAAGCGTAATATATTTCTCCCCTCATTACCGATCTGTATATTTCATGTATGAAAGCAAGAAGTTTTCCTCTCCAAAAAATAACTTCGTCAGATGACGGTTTATATACCTCGTATGATGATTCCTTGATGATTTTGTTAATAATATTATTTGGATCATAGAGAACTTTATACCCTTTTAACCAGATGGAAGCTACAACTTCTGCAGGTGAATGATACCAACTATCTACTTTTATAAAGGAATCATAATGAGTAACTACTACCGGCGAAGAAGGATTAAAGTCTTCATAAAACAGCACTTCCCCCCATTTTTTTGCTCTATGACGTTTATCCTTTATATAATCGGCTTTCCTCTCAGGGGAAACTATTATATGTATATCAATATCGGAATAATTATCATAGTTTCCCCTAGCCAAAGAACCCGCTAGATAAATAGCCAGCACATTAGAGTCAGATGTTAAATCTTTTAAAGCATTTGCCAAGAGGCTATCACGATGTCTTGGCAATAATAAATCTCTAGCTAAATGTCTACTTATAAATTCCATCCCTAATAAACAGCTCCTATTCCCCTATAAAATATTCAATATATTTAATATTATAAAAATTCATAAAAACAAAAAAATATTATTCAAATAAGCAGCTACTTTGGTTGAACAGAGCCGAGAAATGTATTAATAGCTCAATATGTAGACTATAAATCATTTCCCTTTAGGTTTTCACAACTCTAAATTTATTATGTATTATTCTCATATTTAGCGAAATATGGTATTAATAATGAGCATGCAAAACTAATGCTAATACCTATTAAAACATTTATATATTCATTTTCAGAGGGCGACAAAATTAGACCAAAAATTGGTATTGGAAGTACCATAAAAGATGCTAGAAATCTTGAGGAAAAAGATATCGTATGAGCAGTCCCACATTGTTCACATTGAATTGGCTTGTAAAACCACATGATAGATTTGTAAATTTTGCCCCATTTAAACGGAAAGTTGCAGTTAGTACACTTTTGCATAATATAATTCCTTTCTATTATCAACCTATTTTACTCTAGAGTTCCTTAATCAACTTCTTTCTTTTGGTTATCACGGTAAAAATCACGCCTTATCCATCAAAAAATCAGAATTGAATTACATATTACTTATTTCAACACACTTTCAATAATACCTCTTTTAAATGAGCTAATTCATTAGTCCCTTAAGAGTTAGCCATATTCAAACAATATGGGTGTTATACAGTAAAATCATCTATGATTTCAACCACTTCTATTTCTCCGTCTATTAAGAGTTCTGGTAACTCATTGTTCATATTTCCCCTCCAATATTCTCTTGCTTGTTCTATTTTTCGAGAAAAAGGAACTCCATCTTCCTTTGGTAGGAGATTTCCATCACCTTCAAAAGAATTCCCCATAACTCGAAGCTTAACTATCTGCAAAACCTTTCGATCAAAGGAAATAAATAATTCTTTCCATTTCAATACGTCTTCATATTTTTTTGTAGCATATAAACAAGACATTCTAGAAGGGTATTCTGGATATTCTTGAAGTCTTACCATTTCTACTATCACTTCTCTAATAGCTCTTATCGTCTGACCGGCATACTTAATAGCAACATTGGCATCTTCGGTATTCAAAGACATTCCTTCACTTGAATAATGTTCATGTAAGATATGAAAAAAGTCCTCTCCTTTAGAATTTAATTGCTCCTTTTCAAAAAAGAAACTATATAAGGTATTCTTTTGGTTCTTATCAAAGTTAATAATTTGTCCTATACTCATTTTTTTCCTAGTGACAATGTGATAAACATACAGTTCATTCTCTATCATAATCGCACTCCTATCTCTCATCTAAATCAATAAGTATTTTAAGTACCTAGCCCTCAATCTATAAAAAAAGAGATGACTTAGAAAACTACTTTGTATTATTAATGAAATATGTATCATACGATTCTTTCAATATGTACCCTAGCTTTTCTGCTAATTTAACTGACTCAGGGTTGGCTCCATCCCAACTAGCATACTTTCCTTTATCTAGGCAATCCAATATCAAGGCGGACGCTACAATAGTCGCTAAACCTTTCTTTCGATAATCAGAATTTGTAGCTATTTCAATCTCTATACCTTCGTCATATATACTAAAAGAAGTTGCTGCCGAAACAATTTTTCCATCATGTAAAATAGCATATCCGATCCCTCTGTCTATAAAATCATCAATAGATTCAAACTGACTCACAAAGTCCTCGGAAACTTCGTGGAAAGTAGGCGCATTTACTATTTTTTTGTCCACTTTCTTTATTTCGTAGCCTTCTGGTAATGTAGACAATAGATTCTGTAAATGTGTCCTATCTAAATGCACTGGGTTCTTTTCAAATCTATACCGATCAAACTTTTCAATTTTTCCTATGTGAACAGTTTCTATACGACTTTTCCACTCTTCCGTATCGACAATTACAAGACTGAAATCAGATAGATTATTTAGTAATTCTTCTGCTGCTTCTGTATTAGGGTCTCCTGCAAAGTATACAAAAATACCGACAGTTATCTGCGCAACCGTTGGATTCTCAAGGTCATCAACCCAAGCAGTTCCCATATGTCCTTGGAGATATGAAAGAACAATAGTGCTATCCATATTATTAAACATAGGTAATAACTTTTCCCTTACATGAACATCGGCTTCATAAATCATTCAATTTCCCACTTTCTCATATTATATTACTAAAATTTGTGTGACTATATTATGGTGATGTCAGTTTAAGAATAGAGATGCTTAAATTGCTCGATTGTGTATAGTGATTGAATCATATGAGATTACCAATTTTCACAGATTTTCAAATTCCACACAAAATGGATGTTTGCTACTATCAAGACAGTATTCTATTCTTTGTCTAAAATTTTCAATAGTTATCATTTTCAAAGCCTGCTCGATAGGGAAAAACCCCACTTCTAAACTCTCCGGAGAAGTAGTTAAGATGCCACCAGTTGGCTTGGCTAAAAAAAGAGTATTGCAAATGGACTTATTCACATTTTGAAAAACTCCGCAGAATTTTACAACTTCAATATCAATTCCTGACTCCTCTTTAGTTTCCCTTATTGCAGCATCTGTCAGAGACTCACCTTCCTCAACTATTCCACCGGGCATTTCCCAACCCCTTATAGGACCTTTAATAAGCAGAATTTCCTTGTGTTCGTTGAGCACAATAGTTGCTGCTGAAAGAAAATGTTTAGGTGGAGTGTAAACAGACGACGTGTTTTGTTCCAAAGTCATTGCCTCCTATTCTTTGTAAATCCTACATACCATATGAGTGTCGAACATAAGTTAAACACTACTCTTCACATCCATTTAAGGCACAGATTCAATAAATTTAACTGAGGAAATTCACTATCACACATCCAATAACCATTTTCGTAATTTCCCTTTCGGATAGTATACTTGGCTATTTATAACAAGATGTGGAATATCCGAATGCTCTTGGATTAATGACTTAGCATCTTCTTTCGATATACCCATAAAATAATGCACATCATTTTCTTTAATCAATTCATGTTCATCACCTTCATCTAAGGAATCAATAAAGTTTTTCGCATCTGGATTTTTAAAGTTCTTTAACCCATCTCCAATAAAATATCCCGCAACAGCAATTCCTGCGGCTAACCAAATAAAAGACCAAGTCATCGTTTCTCCTCCTAAATATATGTCTAACTTTTAGCTACCTAAATCTATTAATAATGCTTCTGTTTTTCTTACTCTTTTCCACACGTTATGTTCTAAGAACGCAGACTTGCTTTAAATATTGAACCTATATTTTTATGTAGTTTTAGTTATTTCATAAAAGTCTGTGAACACTACAATTGAAAATTTTGTTTTATTAATTGAGCAACTTTTTCCGGACTCAAATCTGTATTATCTATTCTGATATAATTTTCTCTCTTGATTTCATTTGTTTTTGAATTCAGTCTACTACTTTCCATAGTCTCTAATAAATGTTGTTCCGATTGTTTAATATTTCTTTTAGTTGGCTTATGTTCAAGCCTATGAGTAGACTTATTTCGTATTAACCTTTCCTCTACTTTAGCTTCTAATTCTACAAAATAAATATCAGCTCCCTCTGATGCTACTATTTGACACATATTTTCTATTTCATCCCAATCTTCTTTTTTATCAAAATACCATATCTTAGTAAAAATCATTCCATAACTATCACTTTTTGAAAATGACTTAAATATTTCCCGCCTAAATAGATGTGTTAATTTCCACATTTCCGTACTAAATCCAAAGAGTGGCTCCAATAAGTCAATTGTCATATGGTTATGAAATAGCTTTAACCCTGTTTCCTTAGCTAATTCTTGACCTACCGACATTTTTCCAACTGCTTGGGGTCCAAATATAAAAACAAACTTTTTCATCGTATTTTCCTCCAAAAGTATTTATCCTCTTCGAATTTTAATCTCTATCGTTATATAAAAGTCATTTTCAATGCATACAAGGAACTGCCAATACTTAATTTTTGGTTAGTTATTTTAAAGTTGGCACTGCACTTAATGTATTCAATAGATTTTTTTTTAGTTTGCCTGTTAGTTTTCCTGGTCCTGCTTCTTTTAATATCCTTAAATATTATTGAAATAAAATAATATGCTAGCTATTAAACAAAAAACTCCTGTTCCTAACCCAATAGTTCCAGTTACCACATTATATTTATTTTTCTTTCTAAGCTTGACCATCATAAGAAGTCCTATGGTTGTTGAGATAAGAAAGAGAATAAAAAAACCGATGATTAAAATGTACATTCACTTCCTCCTGTTTTAGTTAAGTTCACATTGATTTTCATGACGGGATTAGGAGGATAATCAATGCGTTAATTTACTTTACACAAGAAAAAGCAAGGACGATGGGAATACGGTGTCTCCTCATAAATTCATCTTCACTACTAAAATCTTCACGCTTGGGTGTACCTTCACGTAAATCTAGAACTGAAAAGCCCGCTTGTTTAAGTGCCATAAAATAATGTTCGATTGTTCGATGATACTTAACTACTATTTGGTCGATCCACGGCTCTTTTCTTTCTCCCTCATGGAAGTAGTCATCGACAATCCAGTTACCGCGTTTATCACCAGATTCCTTACTAGCAAAAGATGAAGTTGTAAGTGGATGCTGGATACTAAAAACAAATTTACCGTTTTCTTTAAGTGTTTTGTGAACTTCTTGGAAAAGCCTATTTATGTCTGAAACGTAATGGATGGCAAATCGAGATGTTACAAGGTCGAATGCCTCTTGTGGATAATTATAAGATTCCATTGTTTCCAAGTGTATGGTCCCGTTTTGTTTCAGTATGTTAGAGCGTGCCACTTCCACCATTTGTTTCGAACCTTCTATTCCTGTGTAGTTTTTTGCTCCTAACTGTAAAAGTTCTTTACCAAAAGATGCATCACCACACCCTAAGTCTAAGATGCTACTATCTTGAAAACTCCCGATTAACTCATACATAATTGGTCCTTCAATGGCATTATTTGGGCTATCGCTTCTGTTTCTTCTAGTCATGTAATTTTTTAAAAAATCTGTTTGATCGTATACGCTAGATCCTTTATACTCCATAAAAACCTCACCCCTTCTTTTCCAACTTCCCAATAAAATTATTCTTTAGTTGAATTAGCTTTTGAATAAAAATTATATATACTCGTCAGATTATTCTTAATACCATTTACACCTTTCCACTCGGTCCATTCTTTTGGTGTAATAAAGCCTGAAACATATGTATCAATAGTATGATTATTTTCTAACGCACTTAGTGAGCTGTAAATTAAAAATAAAATATAACGTTCTAAGGATATCAATTGTTCTCTATTCCCTATATTTCCGTGTCCTGGAACGAAAGTTATGATATCCATTTCTTTTACCTGGTTTAGGATATATATGTATACATCCGGATTAAAAATTGGTAAGTGTAGATTCTCGGTAACTAAATCTCCCATAAATACAATCTTCTCTTCTGGCAAATACATAAACGTATCGCTTGGGGTATGACCTCCAGGTTTACGACAAATGCAGACCACTATACTTTCACCCACCACTCCCTTCATTATTTTTCGTTTTGATAAATTGATCATACATAATCTCTTTATAATATTGCTCATAACCTACCATTCCTAGTTCTCTTGCAGCCATAAGCTCTGCTTCTCTGTCATAAGGAACTCGTACAAAATTAATCGAATTAGTTCCATGCGAACCATCCACAATAACATAAGTAGCATCAACTAAATCTAAACCCACACTTCCTACATTACAAAGGGTACCGATTTCATAACTTCTTAATAAAGTTAGATGAATATCTCCATAAAACACAATATCTGGAGTACGCTTCGAATGATGTGATTTGGTTTCTTCACTATTTTCAAAAAGAGACAAACACTCTGCTAATGAATGATATTCGGGTGCAATTCGTTCAAAAACACTTCTTGGTGATGCATGAAAACAACGTATCATCTTGCCATTTAGCTCAAATTCAAGATGGAAAGGTAAGGAGGCCAAGTAGTTAAAATCATCTTCTGTTAGCTGACTTTGTGACCATTTAATAATTTCATTATCTATCTCTTCTCGGATAAACACATCCCAATTCCCATAAATGACTTCATCACAATGCTTTCTAACAAGTTCAATACATTCCGAACCACGCGGACCTTTACCGACCAAGTCTCCTAAACAAAATATTTGATTCACACCACGGTTTTCAATATCCTTTAGCACCGATTCTAACGCAGTTAAATTACCATGAATATCTGAAATAATAGCTATTTTAGACAAACTAATTTCTCCCCTCCATTACAGTCTTATACCGCTGATTAATTTCCAGGTTGATACACAATCTTTTGGATTATTTATATTAACAGCCCTGTACATTTTATATTTTTCTACATATATAAATCATTTCATTACTCTCTCTAATTAGGGGGGAGCCTTCCCAATTTCCATAGGCATGCAATATATCTAATCCGTTTTCGATAAGCAGTCGTTCCATTTCCTTTGGATATGTATACCTCAAGCTAATATTTGTTTTTCTCTCTTCTGCCACATGGTTATCATCCATAAACTTTCTTATGGTTGTATAGTGCTGAATTTGTTCTAGCGGGTCATAATTACTGATTGTATACACATTGACTTTTTTATTTGCCAGGGTATCGGTGTAAGTTTTCCAATACTCTTCTGTAGTTGGTTGCAGTAATTCTTCCGCATTCGGAAATCTCGTTCCAAATATAAAAATGCCTTCTTGTTCTAAAAGATTATGTATAGATTTTAGGACAAGGTTTTGTTGTGCATTTGTATGGAAATGTTGAAATGAGTTCCCCACCATATATATTAATGGACTTTTTTGATCTAATTGAAGCATTGTACAATCTTGCTCCAACCATTCAATTTGTATATTTGCTTGATCTGCTTTTTTCTTCGCAAGTTCAAGCATTCCTGCATGTATGTCTACACCAATCATGTTATGTCCCTTTTGCGCTAAAGGAATCGTTATTCTTCCCGTCCCGCATGCCAAATCTAGTACTGGTCCCCCCTGTTTGATGGCCCATTCCTCAAGCATTTTCAGTTCTCCCGTATAGGTGTCATTTTCTATATCATATGAAATAGGATCATTGTATTCTTCTAGATTATTCGACATATATTTCTTCTCCCTCTTGAGATAGCCACTGTGCTATATTCACTTCAAATGCCGGATCCTTCCAAGCAGTAATAGTAGCTATTTCTCCATGTTTTCCCTTGTATTTTCGAACGAAAAGATCACCTAAAAAATAGGCCAATCTATTATATCCAAATTTTCGACCACCATTAATAGAGAACCATTCATGAAATATTTCTTCTGTAGTCAATATTTTGTAATCTTCGTTAAATGCTTGTTTAATCTTTGTAGTGTTTGCTTGAGCAAAATCATACCAGTCTTTCCCTTCATCATTATAAGAAAAATAGATAGAAGGATGCATAAGATCTACTACCTGCCTTGATAAATCCGTTGCAATTCCCTCTCTGTAAAGCGAATTAAGCGGATTTGTCCATTGCACCTTGGACCAATCCATTCCCCGATTATCCGATATAATATTTTGAACAAGATGCCCAAATTCATGAGCAACAATTACGCGTAAATGATCTGGGTTGGGGGAAAGTTTTTCTAATGCAAACGTAATATTCGGTATTATCTGTTGATAGGTGTACGCATTCGACCCAAATCCACCAACGATCAAATTAATATCAACGGGGAATGATATAATATATTTTTTGTTATACGCTCCTGCAATTTCTTGAATAATTATTTGAATACTTTTATGTACTTCTTTGATCGCATTGAAATGCTGTGGATACTTTTCAATTGATTGCACATGTCTTTCCTCGGTATTTTTACAATGTCTAGTGAAATACTCCTCAAATATTTCTGGAAACGCAGTAAAGTACTCACGTAAAGATTGGGTTGTAGCTTCATAGTTTGTGAAAAAATAAGGGACAGTATCTATTATTTTCAAACTACGTATCCTCCTCATTTATTAACTAATAGTTGACTCAAATAATTCCATAAATGATTCTAAATTTTTCAAAACAGTTTCTCCATCTGGAACTTCTTCGAATAGCTCATTTTGTGTATATATTTTCCCTCCTTTTATCACTCTATTAATCTTTTGGGTATACTTTATATTTACTAATGGGTTTTCATCTAATATGACAATGTCTGCAATTGCTCCTTCTTTAATCACCCCGAGTTCTGGACGTTTTAAAGCTTTAGCTGCATTTATAGTTGCCGCACGAAGAGCATCTATTTCGGTCAGGCCAATCTCTACAAACAGTTCTAATTCACGGTGGAGCGCCATTCCGGGTATCGTGAATATTCCCGCAGGGGTATCAGTTCCAGCAACAATCTGTCCACCCAAGTCAAAGTACACTTTTGCAATCGCTTTATTCATCGTTGCTTGTCTCCCCAGACTTTCCAATGAAGCTGTATGGCTTAAAAAGTATTTCCACTGATTAACCAATCCATCATTTTCTTCTAGCTTCGTCGTTACTTCATTTTTGGGATACCAGTAGTTCTCTAGAAGTTTCGCTTGATCCAATAACACCATTGTTGGGCAAATAATAACCTTGTTTTCGATAAGTACTTTACATACCTGTTCTATTTTTTCCAGATCGGGTTGTTCCCATTTGATAGAATTCCACACATTGGCATCGGCTTGCATTGTCCATTCTGGATACATATCTTGTAAGATTCCAGAAGCATGTTCATTCCATTGGATGCCCATTTTTGCGGCATCTATTGCCGTAACATCCTTTGAATAGACTAAATCACAGCTCACTTCTTTGTTGTATATTTTGGCTTCCTCAACAACTGCTTCCATCACCTCTTTAGGTAACCAACCATATACTTTGATGAAATCTGCTCCTGCTACCACTTGTCTTCTTACTTCTTTTTTTGCAGCTTCAGGGCTTTCCGCATTCATACTCCAAGGACTTGTTTCACCCCATAAACCAGGTGGCCCGTCAATAATACGATCAGCTGAAATAACTCGGGGGACAGGCGCTTCCATTGAGGCATGAATCATATCCTTTAACTCATGAACATTACCTCCAGTATTCCGCACAGTTGTTACACCAGAAGCAGTGAACAGCGGTGCATACCCTTCTTTTATATGTACATGCATGTCTATAAGTCCTGGTATAATCCATTTTCCTTGGAGATCTAGCACAACAACATCTGTGTTTAACTTTTCTTCCTGTGCTTTTGTATTTTCTACACTCGCAATTCGGCCATTTTTTATCATGATGTTTTTCAACGTTATATGTCCAGTTTCCACGTCTATTACATTGGCATTTCTCAAAGCCATAGTCGTATTAGTCATTCTTCTATTTCTCCCCTTTTGTATTCTTACTAATTACTATACTAATAAAGAGATAGAAAAGTTTCGTTATTCAGTTAATTTATAGCCGATTAAATTTATACTCTTCACCGTTGTTATTCAATCCACAGTAGTTTTCTCATCTACTAAGTATTTATTAAAGGACATTACAAAAAAACTAATACCAGTTAAAACTAATATAATACTTATAAATATCGGAAAATAACCTATAGCTGACATAGCTGCTGAAAAATTCTCATATCCCCCTAATCTAGTTGAATAAATAGCCACTGCAATCCATGTCATCCCGAATAATATGATTCCTGAGAGTAACGTCGTTGCTCCCATTATTAAATATTTCAACATGACTCCCCTTCCGGTTACACCATATTTATATATTCGCCTTGGCGAAGAGGTTTCCCTCTCTCATCAAAAAAGATGCCGTTCTGTATTTCCAAAACGGCATCTTTCATAAGTTATTTTAATTTTCCTACGTAGATAGATTGTGGTCGAAAAATTGTGTTGTCTTCCAGTTGTTCTATAGCATGTGCAGTCCATCCAACTATTCTTGCAACACTAAATGTTGGAGTGAACAATTCTGATGGCATATTAATGGATCGCATGATGGCTGCTGCATAATATTCTACATTTGTGTATAATTTTCTACCCGGTTTATATTCGGCAAGTAACTCAATAATTTCTTTTTCGGCGATTGTTGCTATATCTAACCATGGATCTTTACCTTGAAGCTCGCTACATTTCTCTCGCAGTAAAATGGAACGAGGATCCTCTGTTTTATATATTCGATGTCCGAAGCCCATGATCTTTTCGCCATTTTCTATTTTATTTTTTACGATAGTACGGATTTGCGTGGGATCTTTGAATTCGTTTAGCATAGTAATAACTCCGGACGGTGCTCCTCCATGGAGAGGTCCTTTCATCGTCCCAAGTGCTGAAGTTATGGCGGCTGTTAAATCTGACTCAGTTGAAATTGTTACACGAGCCGCAAAGGTCGATGCGTTTAAACCATGCTCCATCGTAAGTTTTAAGTACGTTTCTAACGCTTCCACTTGAACCTCACTTGGTACTTCTCCAGTTAACATCCATAAATAATTTGCTGTGTGTGAAAGATCGTTGTTTGCTTCAATAATCGGAAGCCCTAGTTGGTTTCGGTAATGTCTAGCTACTATCATCGGAAGTCCGGCTGTTAATATAACCGCCTGCTCCTCTATTGGCGTTGCTTTAAATGATGGATGTGCAAATGCAGATATAGCTGTTCTCATCGCATCCATTAAAGAAACTTCTTTAGGAAGCACGTCTATTACCGCTTTTATGTGGGAAGGTAGCTCTCTATAATGATTCATCTTAGAGTCTTTCGCAACATCTATTTCTCCCGTCCATATAAAAGTTGCCAACTCTTCAAATGATTTAGTTGCTACTAATTTGTCTACTAGTATTCCTCTATATCTTAGCTCCCCAATGTCCCCATCCACTGAAGCAATTTTCGTATGAACTGCTACTACATCTTTTAGTCCCTTTTGATACATTTATAACTCCTCCTTTTCTTTAGTATATGAGAAAAACTTGATAATAAAAATTAAATATATATAATCGTATTAATTACTATTATTAATCAAAGAAGGTGTTTAGATGGAATACCAGTGGTTAAAAACATTCTGTACCGCTGCAGAAACACTAAACTTTCGAAAAGCCTCTGAGAGGTTATTGATGTCTCAACCAAGTGTGACTGTTCATATCAAGTTACTGGAGGAGCATTTAGGATCCGCTCTTTTTGACAGACAAAATAATCGAGTAACTCTCTCTGAGGCAGGAAAATATTTTCTACCTGAAGCACAAAAGTTAGTAAATAGTACGGAAAATACGATTCACAAGATGCACGCCTTTAAACAAGGTTATCGTCAGACTTGGACGATTGCGATTTCACCTCTCATGGCCGAAACCATCCTTCCCTATTTTTTACGGTCATTTATGAAGCTACAACCTAACTTAGAAATACATATTCGGGTGGAGGAATCCTATCTGATTGAAGAGCTTGTAGATGCTGGCGAAGTCAACATTGGCATTTCGGCACTCGATGCACAAAGAAAAGGAGTAGAATCCATCTCCATCTATGAGGATCCTATATTATTTGTTATGCCAGTAGATACTTATGATGAGGAAAGCGGTCCACCGATTGATATTAAGGAAGTTTTACAGAAAAACTATTTGTTTACACATCATCATCCTGTTTTCTGGGACGATCTTCTTGTGAAGTTACATAAACACATTAGTGGAGTCCGAACGATGAAAGTAACGCAGGCACATATTGCCAAACGTTTTGTACAAGATGATCTAGGTGTCTCCTTTTTACCTCACTCGATTGTTCGACGTGAGCTATTAGAAGGGAAAGTAATGCAGCCCCATTTTGATTTATTTGAATTACCTACTGTTTCCACCTTCATCATTGTTAAAAAGAAAGGAGACCTGGAAAAGTTATTCATTGACCAAATATCGAAATATTATTTTGGTGGAACATCTTGAGAAAAACACGATGGAATTCTTTACCTCATCCCATTCAGTAGTACAAAATTAAATTCAATAGAAAATTCTAATTAGGAATGGCTTAGTTCTTTCCCAAGGAGAACTAAGCCATAACTATTTCGATATTCGACTATTTAATAATAGTCCCCTTTAGCTTCATTTTATTTTTGTCCATTCAGTTCTTAACAACGAAAAAATGAAAGCATCGTGTGATTGATTATTCTGATAGAGGTATCCCCTCAACAAACCTTCCTTAGTAAAACCTAGACGCTCTAATAATTGTATAGATGGCTCATTTTGCGGATAAGTCACTGCACCAATCCTGATCAGCTCCAAATATTCAAACGAGTATCTTAAAACTTCTTTTACTGCTTCGGAGGTAATTCCATTATTCCAATGAGAAGGGTGCAATTCAAACCCAATCTCAGCTTTCTTACTATAAGTGCTCAGGTTGTTTAAACCTAATGTACCTACAAAATCACCTGTATCTTTTAATACTATGCCCCACCTTATACCTCTTTTACTTTCATATGTGCTTTGGAAGGACTCAACTATTTTTCTAGCATCTTCTATACTTCTCAAGCTATCCATACCGTAATATTTAGTCACTTCATCTTTTGACATAATTTCGAAAAAGCTTTCTGTATGTTCCTCTCTTACTTGAACTAAATTCAGTCGATTCGTTTCTAACTCAGGAAATCCCATAAAATCATCCCCTCGATTTATCGTCATTTATTTTAATTACTTTGAAACATAGCAAGCTAAGGTAAGAGAATAGCATTTGAATAACAAAATTTCCCTTTAAGAAAACATTAGTGTCTGTAGCTACAGCTTGTGTGATTCGTTAAAACAGAAAATCATCGCCGTTTTTGTCTTGGATAATTAACTCATATTTCTGATTCTCTGTCATTCTTTTAACTTCTTCGCTATTCAGGAACTCAATAATTTCTTTACTTATTTTGATGGTCGTCTGATTATCTTCTATATCCGACGATTTCATATTAGTCATGATGGTAATAGTTACTTTTTCAGGGTTGTAAGAATATCTAATGTCAGCTACCTCATATTCTTTTTTTAGAAAGAGTTCTTCTTCTATGCTACTCATAACGGGCATCCATCGACTCTCGATTTCCTCTTCTGAAAGGTCTCGAGTTATAACTTGTACCTGTTTTGGTGTTTCGTTTGCTTTTAATAGTTCAATCGCCGCCTTGTAGATTTCTACTTTCTTAGCTTCATCAGCTATTGGAATGTACACACTGACTACAGGGCCGTATGTGTTAACATTCATAATCGGATATCCTGCTCCCTCCAAGTCTGACATCAACTTCTCACCCAGTTCCTCCCTTTGTTTGTCTATCTCTTTTTGAACGGATGACACCTCATTCTCATTCTTGGCAGAAACCATTAACTCGTAGTTGTCATACCCCCTTTTATCCAAAATTTCATTCAAAAGATTTATAACTTTGCCCTCTTCTTGCTTGACGTATTCTTCCGTTCCATTCAGCTCTATGTCAAAGTATGGCTTCTGTTCCCATTTCCCCATGCCAATAGTTGATAGTTGATACCCTTCTTTCGCCAAATCTTCCCAGATTACTTCTTGAATAGGTTTATAAAATATTTGCCCTAAATACGGAATTTTCGATACTACTTCCGCCATGGTTGGACTAAGGAATGCGGAACCTGTTAGGATTACAAAACTGATAACCGCAGCTACTACAAAATGCAGTTTTCTCCTTCCTCTTTTTCTTCCTGTTGACTTTTCAACGTCTGTTCTATTTTTCGACTCTTTGCTAATATTTTTAGCAAATTCGTATAAGGAAGGTGGTGTCTGGATTTTATCCATCTCTTCTTGAATTTCTTTCTTCACGGATTCATCGATTTTCATTGTGTATTCACCCCTATAAACTGATTTTCGATCAACCTTTTTTTCAGAGCATTCCTTGCCCGGCGAAGATGGGATTTGACCGTAGAGCTTTTCAGTCCCAGCAATTCTGCTATTTCTTGGATTGCTTGCTCTTGGTAATAGTAAAGGATGAGTACGATTTTGTAGTCACTGTTATCGAGGGATGATATGCCCTTTTTAATCTCGTTTTCGGTTTCCTCTTTTAGTAGACATTCCATCACGCTATACTTGTCCGTTACCACATCGACTTCAAACGGGGATTCTTTCAAGCGTTCATTCTTTCTCCAAGCGTCGATGGATCGGTGAGAAACCAGTTTATAAAACCAGGTGTTGAAATAAGTAATTTCTTTTCCACTCATGATATTTCGATATGCCTCAACCAAAGCATTTTGGACAACTTCTTCTGCCTGTTCCTTCGACTTCAGGATACCGAAACTGGTCCTGTAACCCTTCTCAATCAAAGGAGTGACTAGTTCAGCAAAAGCTTCGTCCTCACCTTTCTGAATCCGTGATATCAGTGTTTTCTGTTCCAAGCGTAAACCCCCTTTAATTGTTCCTACCTTTTAGGCGACGGTGAGGCTACTTAGGACGCACAAATATTTTAAAAAAGGAAAAGAAATTGAATTTATCCTGTTTCTCCTGTATTTTGTTCGCTAATACGTTGAAATTAAATAAATAACCAAGTTCAATGAACCTGGTTATTTATGTACAATTTTTGTTTATATCATTCTATTTTATGATTTTTATAGTAAATCAAAAAGTCAGTCCACTGATCATTCTCTAGCGAAAACTCTTTTCTTTCACATTCAAAGATAAATCCAGCTTTTTCAGCGAGGCGTATCGAGGGATAATTATCGATATTAATATGTAATTCAATTCGGTGAAAATTCAAAGTGGAAAAGAAAGCTTCAGTAGCTGCTAATACACTTTCCAAACCATACCCATTGTTCCAATACTGATTGTGAATGGAGTAACCCATCATAGCCCACTGGTAATCCATTCGTAAAATAGTTATAAGTTCAACCTTTCCAACGTTTACTCCATCTTCTTTACGGAATATCCCAAGAATGTACATTTCATCTTTTTTAGCTAATTCATTAAAGCCTTTAATCCATTCAACAAACCATTCTTCAGTAGAAGTAGGCATTTTTAAAGGGCGACCATCATCATATTTATATTGTGAGGGCATTCTGTTGTCAAACTGCTCGTACCAATTACTATAATCCTCTTTTTGAAAAGGACGTATGATGAACCTTTCCGTTTCTATAACTAGCTTTGAAAACTCCATTTCTTCACCTACTCTTGTGTTTCTACGTAATTCTTAATATCACTTTTCCTTGTGAAGAATCTTCAAGCAGTTCAACATTAAAATCATGTGTTAACTTGCGGATTATACTTATACAATCAGTCGTTACTATTCCTCTCTAACTTTCCATTCTTTCTAAATACTCGACTCCACATCCACCATAAAATTAATAAGCATATGATGTAAAGGATATATTGAACTATAGTTATTGGGTATCCTAGTATTTTATGTCTTACGATATCCAAACCTGCTAAAGCAAATACCCCCAAAATAATTAGTGATATGCCCTTTTGATGTTTTAGGGAAGTTCGCTTCATTAACCGGATTATCACATAATAAATGGGTAGCATTATAACAAGTGCAAGTAGAGCTACACTTCTAGAAGTAAAAAGGTTAAACAGTAAACCAGAATGCGGGGATAGGAATACTACGAGATTTCCTTCAGGAAGTGTATCAAACGCCCCTACATACGTATTATCTTCTTTTTGTAATGGTAAATTCACATAGACACTAGCCCTTTTTGGAACTTTAACTTCTATGTCTAAGTTTTTAAATTCACTCCAATAGGACGCTGGATGCAGCAGGTAATCTAAGCGGTAAATAGGATGGAGATTGGCTCTCTCATCTATACCTAAATCTGCTTTGTATTCAATAGTTAAAGTATGTCTGCTCTTTGCATTCAAAGTGATATTAAATGTTTTTGCTCCTAATTTACCGGATGCTCCTATTAGATCATACCCTCTAAAGGAATATGTTTGCCCTGTTCTTGGATCGATCCATTCCCTGTGTGGTTTATTCCCTATTAATTCTTCTGGGTAAAAAGGAGTATTACCGGTTATAGAGATATCCGTTCCATCTAAGTCTACACTCCATTCGCTTGACATACCTGGCTGAGGGAATGCTATAGGTACTAGAAGATTTTCTTCCGTTTTGTTTTCCATTTCATATATTACTCGAATATTTGCAAGCATCATTTGATAGGGTGATACTTCTCCTTCTTGTTCAATTTCTATATATAATTTTTCACTCTCTATACTGATCACACTTTCCTCCAGTGGTAAGACATGTCCAGTAGGAGTGGTAGGCTCTTCAAAATAACTCGTGCCATTTGCAAAGATAGAGGTTGGTTTTATACAAATACTAGCTAATATGAGCAAGATTATTACTTGCTTTCTCATCTCCTTCCCTCCCTTAAACTTTATTTGACCTTTCCAGCTAAAGGCTTATTATTTTCCACCTGGCAGATGCAAATCATCAAGGTACTCTTTTGCCATTAAAAGCAGTTCATATGTATCGTTCCATTATTTCCTCAGTTCAAATACATTTTTATGCTGTGTTATCGGAACTATGACACAACAGCCCATTAATATATCTGGCTCGTTTTTCCACTGAAAAAATAGCTAGTTTCATTTCCAAATACAATATTCTGTTTTAACCTTTATAAGGATTACAAAACGGACAATTTTCCGTTTTTACCTCTCACCAACTCATCGATTATAGTTGGGATTTCCATTAGATTATCTACAACATACTCTGCTTGAACATCCACATCCTTCCATTGCATATCTTTCTTCCAAATACCCTTCATCCCTACATGTTTAGCCGCTCGCATATCATTATCTGGATGGTCACCGATAAATACGCATTCGTTTGGTTGGAGCCCAAGTTTGTCGGCAGCCCGTAAAAATATTTGGGGATCTGGCTTTTTAACATCCTCCCATTCAGAAATTAAAATTGTTTGGAAATAATCTTCTATTCCTAAAGCCATTATATTGTCCATTTGAAACTGACCGAATCCATTCGTAATCATCCCTATTAACATCTTTCTCTCCTTCAATTTCTCTAGCATTAATAAAAGATTATCAAAAGGTACACAGCAATACTTAAATTCACTCAAATAATCTTCCAGTAGTTCTTGCCAAGTAATTTTGGTAATTCCAAATTCCTCTGCTAATTGGCTATATACTTTGTCCTTCCAAACATATCCTCGACTGTCTAATTGTATAAGCCTTGCTGTGTACACATCTTTTGTAATAGGACCTATGAGGTGACTAAATCTATCGTATTGCTTATCTGCAAACAACTTTAATGACTCATCTCTATTGAGTAAAGTACCATCTAAATCGAACAGAACTGCTTTTATCATGTTATTCTCCTTTCACTTACTTTAAGTCTTTTGGATTACCTTCTACATCTCCTGGTTCAAATCCTTCTTTTATTTATTCATAAATAAAACATCATCCATGTATAAAGGATGATGCCATTCGTAATTACTATTCCGATAAGGTGACGTCTACGATTTCGTCGATTGATAGTTCAAACGAGCGAAAAGGATCCTCTATTTCAATTGTTCGCTTTCTCAAATCAATCCATTGGATCGTACCGCGGTTATAGATAAACTCTCCCTCTTTCCACCGTTTTATTTTGATTTCAACGTTTCGTTGCATTGCGAGTGCGATTTGATCATGAATAACTTCATAGTCAAACTCATTTAAATCTGGGCGAGGCTCTTTTTTTATCTCTTCTCCATATTCTCGAAGCATCTTCACATGCTCCGGCAACATCATTGCTACCCACTTTTTCGACCCACGATCCTGCAATCGAGATAAATCCAATTGGTTCCAATCTTCTTCAAAGTTAGCCATGTTATCACATCTCTCTTTTTTACTTATCATACCGAACATTTGTTCTTATTTCAAGCGGGAATTAATGGCCGCTGAAAAAATGATCTTCAAAAGTGTACATAACAATGATGGAGCGATTATGGAAGGTGATTGATCGGTTATTGGTTTCTATTGATCGATTATCGGTGTTCGTCGATCGATTATTTGATTCCATCAATCGATTATTAGACAGCATCGATCGATTCTCACAGATAAGACCATTCTTCCTAATAAAAAGACACGCTCATAATGAACGTGTCTAATCTTTATAATCTACATCAATTCTTTTGCAAGTAACCGATAGACATTTAAACGTTTTTCTTGCGAATGCGGAATACTACAAATCATGACTTCATCGAAACCATAATTACCTTGTTCTTCCTGTAAAGTCTCCGCTACCTCTTTTGCAGAACCGACTAGATGAATTTTACGATTTTCTTGAATCATCATGCGATCCATTTCCGTCAGCGGATAATCCTGCGCTGCCTCTGGTGTCATTAATGAACGAATTTGCCCTTTCATAAGAGACAAACGTGCAATGTCCTGAGGTAATGCTTCAAATTCAGCCTCTTCTTTGGTTTCTGCAGCCGTTACAAGGTATGTAACATTAATCTCTGGCTTTTCCATTAAAGCAGACGGCGTGAAGTTATTACGGTATGTGTCTAATATCGCTGGAGTCATACCACCTTGGAAAAATTGTGCAAACGAATAGCCAAGACCCATTCTTCCAGCCTGTACAGCACTATTACCAGTGGAGCCAAGTAACCAAGCTTCTGGTAATACGATTTTAGAAGGACTGGCAATCGTTCTGTTGTATAAGCTATCCTCTGGAACTTCATCATTGATCAGTTGCAGGGCAATTGCTAACTTTTCATACATATTGTTGACCAATGGAGGACGACCTTCCGAAAGAGCATACATCGCATGATTATCTCCCCCTGGAGCTCTTCCTACACCGAAGTCAATACGACCTGGAGAAAGTGCACTTAAGGTTTTAAAAACCTCCGCTAACTTCAATGGTGAGTAGTGCATCATCATCACGCCACCTGTACCGATACGTAATTTTTTGGTTTTCGCAGCTAAGTGAGCCGCAATTACTTCCGGTGCAGAACTTGAAAATGCATCGGTTCCATGATGCTCGGCCATCCACATACGATGATAGCCTAGTTCATCTGCTAAAATAGCCAATTCTTCTGCTTTTTTTAATGCTCCTGCTGCCGTATTGCCAGATGTGACTGGCGCTTGATCTAATACACTTAGTTTCATCTATATATCTCCCCTTCAACAAATGCTCGTTTAATACGTTTCTTTTCAAATGCTATCGAATTAAAATTAAAAAGTAAACGAAAGGGACTTGATAATAGAAATATTATTGAAGTAAATCGCTAACCTCCTTGGCACTTTAAAATTTCTACTTCTTTTAAATTCTATGGAGACATAAAATCTTAACAGTTCAATCTAAACGTGAGGAGATGATTTTTTGGTTAGCCTGTTGGAAAATATATTCCAAATCTCGGCAATAATACTACTGCTATGTTCTCTCTATTACTATAGACATTTTAAAAAAACGAAAAGAGAAAGAAAGCTTACTTCCCTTGAATTTTCGATGTTTTTGTTAACAGAAGTAGCAATTTTTCTCTGTGCAGGTAGTTATCTACTTCTTCTCTTGGATAAAGGTTGGATTTAGCTAAATAGCGTAAGGGGAAAAATATGTTGGAAATATAGAACATAAGTGGAACTAGTTGTAGAGTCGTCACAACTAGCTCCTCTTTTTTCAGTAATCATATGGCATTTTCGTGTTACAAACCAAATGGAGATTTATGTTAAAATACAAATAAGTAAGACGTCAATATGGTGAGTCGTTAAGTTAAGGACGAAACTTCTAGTCGCTGCACAACTAATATTTTGCTTTATTACATATGGAAGTAAAGCCTTTTTTATTGAAATAAGTAATACAAGAATGGATGTGCTTTATGGAAGAAATGATATCACCATTTATTCAACCAAACTTGAGAAAACTTTTATCCTTCGCAACCTCGGAATGGAATATCGATCGAGAATACGAATTATATATCCACTCACCAGTTAGAGTATTATATGGATATATCTTTGAAGATGAAGTCGTTGGTTGTATAGGAATAGAAATTTTAGATTTAAAGTGGTGTGAAATTAAACATATTGCAGTATTTCCAAACCATAGAGGAAAAGGTCTAGGAAGTAAAATGATTAGTTTTATTAAAGTTAAACATCCAGTACCTTTTGTTATTGCTGAAACCGATAAAGAAGCTGTAATTTTTTATGAAAATTACGGATTTAAAATAACGAGTTTGGGAGAAAAGTATCCAGGTGTGGAACGCTACCTATGTATCCTGAAAAATAAGTAGACTATTATATTTAGCTAACATCATCGGTTTTATTTCTATCAGAATTTAAAGTATTTCTTAATGAACTATAGTAAATAAAGTTGAGTTGCAAAGGGGTAGTATATGTCCAAATATATTAGTATATTTTGTTTAGCATTAGTCGCTAGTGTAATTTTATTCTCTCTATTTGCTGGAGTGTTTGATGGTGGTGATTATGCCGAAACAGCAATTTATACAATAGGAACAATAATCATTGTACTTCTATCATTTTTGATATCTCTTATGTACTATTTAATAAATTTATTGCAAAGGAAGATTTAGATCTACTTTCAATAACGGTGTGCTTTAGTAAAAAGAGAAAATAATGGAATGGAACGCAGCAAAATTAAAAAGGTAGTGCTAAAAAGCACTACCTTTTTTAACTATTTATTAATAAACCGATGTATTTTCTTTAGTGATATTTTCTAGAATTTCTTTCACACGTGCTAAGAAACGACCAGCAACTAAACCATCTAGTACACGGTGGTCTAATGAAAGACATAAGTTTACCATATCACGCGCAGCAATCATGCCACCATCCATAATAACTGGACGTTTCACAATAGATTCTACTTGTAAAATCGCTGCTTGTGGGAAGTTAATGATTCCCATTGACTGAACAGAACCGAATGATCCAGTATTGTTTACAGTGAATGTACCACCTTGCATTTCATCTGATTTTAACTTTCCTGAACGGACTTTTGCAGCAAGTTCGTTTACTTCACGACCAATACCTTTAATCGTTTTTTCGTCCGCATTTTTAATAACTGGAACGTATAGCGCGTCTTCTGTTGCTACTGCTATAGAAATATTGATGTCTTTTTTCTGAACGATTTTATCCCCAGCCCACATAGAATTCATCATTGGGAATTCTTTTAATGCTTGCGATACAGCTTTCACGAAGAAAGCAAAGTATGTAACATTAAATCCTTCTTTTTGTTTAAATTCATGCTTGATGGAGTCACGGTATTGAACCATGTTCGTAACGTCTACTTCAATCATTGTCCATGCATGAGGAGCTTCGTGTTTGCTACGTAGCATATTTGCCGCGATTGCTTTCCGAACACCTGTTACAGGAATCTCGATATCTCCCACTGCCACTGGAACATTAGGAGCTGCTGTTTTCGGTGATGGAGCTGAAGTAGGTGCAGCTGCTGTTGGTGATGGCGTGGAAACAGCTTGTTGCTCTACTTTTGCTACTGGAATTTCTCCACTTTCTACAATTTTCAGTAGATCCTTACGAGTGATTCGCCCTTCGTTACCTGTACCAGTAACTAAAGAAAGATCGATTCCATGTTCTTGTGAAATTTTCAGCACTGCAGGTGAGTAGCGTGCTTTGGAACCTTTTTCACGTTCTACAGGCGCAGCATGCTTTTGTACTTCCGCAGGTTTTACAGTTTCAGCAGTTGGCTCTTCAGGTGCAGCCTCTTTTACCTCTACTGTTTCTTCAGAAGCCCCACCTTCTGTTTCTATCGTACAAACGATTTCTCCGACAGCTAATGTGTCTCCTTCGTTTGCGATCAACTCTTTAATAATTCCTGTAAAAGAGGACGGTACTTCAGCTGTTACTTTATCTGTATTTACCTCAGCTAGAGCATCGTATTTATTTACGTGATCGCCTGGTTTAACTAACCATTTCTCGATTGTTCCTTCTGTTACACTTTCGCCTAGTTGGGGCATTTTGATTTGTTCGATTGCCATTCGAGTTCCTCCTTATCAAATTCGCCTTGGCGTATCTGTGTCCAGATTTTTATCGAGCTAGCTCGATGATTCCTTAAAAAAATCTGTGACATCCGCCGGAGGCACTAACTTCATTCGGCAAAGTCTTTTTTTTGCTTAATGAAGTTAGTATTCCGCTAGCTCACGCATCGCTTTTTCGACTTTATCTGGATTGATCATGAAGAATTTTTCCATTGTTGGTGCATAAGGCATAGCTGGAATATCAGGACCAGCAAGACGCATAATCGGTGCATCTAGGTCGAATAAGCAGTTTTCTGCAATTATAGCCGCAACTTCCCCGATAATACTACCTTCTTTGTTATCTTCTGTTACTAGCAAAACTTTCCCTGTTTTAGAAGCGGCTTCTATAATTCCTTCTTTGTCTAAAGGATAAATAGTACGTAGATCTAAAACATGTGCAGAAATACCGTCTTTTTCTAAACGTTCGGCAGCTTGTAATGCAAAATGAACAGCAAGACCGTACGTTATAACCGTAATATCTTCCCCTTCACGCTTCACATCTGCTTTCCCAATTTCAATAGTGTAATCTTCTTCAGGAACTTCCCCTTTGATAAGACGATACGCACGTTTATGCTCAAAGAACATGACTGGATCTTCATCGCGAATAGCTGCTTTTAACAAACCTTTAGCATCGTATGGAGTAGATGGAATGACAATTTTCAAGCCTGGTTGGTTAGCGAAAATTGCTTCTACCGATTGAGAATGATAAAGTGCTCCGTGAATTCCTCCACCAAATGGTGCACGGAAAACGATTGGGCAAGTCCAGTCATTGTTAGAACGGTAACGAATACGTGACGCTTCGGAAATAATTTGGTTAACAGCAGGCATGATAAAGTCAGCAAACTGCATTTCTGCAATTGGACGTAGTCCGTACATTGCTGCTCCTATACCAACTCCAGCTATCGCAGATTCTGCAAGAGGCGTATCTAATACTCGGTATTCTCCAAACTCATCATAGAGACCGTTTGTCGCTTTGAATACTCCACCCTTACGACCAACGTCTTCCCCTAGAACGAAAACGCGTTCATCACGAGTCATCTCTTCTTTCATTGCAAGTGTGATTGCATCAATATAAGACATGATTGCCATTATGCGTTCCCCCCGTCTTTTTCAGCGTACACATGTAATAGCGCACTTTCTGGTGAAGCATATGGAGCACTTTCTGCGTAATCCGTTGCTTCATTTACTTCTTTCATAATGCGATCATTAATCTCTTTTTCTAATTCTGTTGGTAATATATCTAAATCACGCAAATATTTTGCGAATGTAATAAGTGGATCCAACGCTTTACCTTCTGCAATGTCTTCTGCAGTACGATATTGTCTGTCATCGTCATCTGAAGAGTGAGCTGTTAAGCGATAAGTTACTGCTTCTATTAAGCTCGGGCCACCGCCATTACGCGCACGATCTGCAGCTTCCTTCACCACTCGGTAAACTTCGATTGGATCTTTGCCGTCTACCGTCACACCAGGCATTCCATAACTAGATGCTCGCTCTGCAACCGTTTTACTCGCAACTTGACGCTCAAATGGTACAGAAATAGCATAGTTATTGTTTTCAACCATTGTAATACATGGTAATTGATGAACTCCCGCGAAATTTAGACCTTCATGGAAATCCCCTTGGTTAGAAGAACCTTCTCCTAGTGTTACAAATGTAATGAAGTCTTTTTTCTCAATTTTCGCAGCTAATGCGACTCCCACAGCATGTGGTAATTGAGTAGTAACAGGTGAAGAACCAGTTAGAATTCTATTTTTCTTTTGACCAAAATGTCCTGGCATTTGACGACCACCCGAATTTGGATCTTCCGCTTTTGCAAAAGCGGAAAGCATTAGATCTTGGGCAGTCATTCCAAAGTGTAAAACAACTCCCATATCACGGTAGTAAGGTGCAATATAATCCTTTGTGTTATCTAGCGCAAAAGCAGCTCCTACTTGCGCTGCCTCTTGACCTTGACAAGAAATTACAAAAGGAATTTTTCCAGCACGGTTTAATAACCACATACGCTCATCAATACGGCGTGCCATTAGCATCGTTTCAAACATTGTTAACACATCTTCATTTGTTAAACCTAATTCAGCATGACGATTTGTCATTAGTACTCCCCCTTTATTAATAGACAAGCAGTTTTGTATTTACTTTAATCCTTGCATTATCTAATATTGGACATCTTAAGCACCTTAGGATAGCTAGGCTAGCATAAGGGCTTACACACTTTTCTAGTTGGCTAGCACTAGACGCCAGTATCTCGATTGCTTCAAGTCTTCCAGCGCTGTTCGCTGCTAAACGGCGTCCGCCGCTTTTCTAGTTATGAATGGCTTTTCCGTCTACTGCTAGTGCTGCTTCTCCCATTACCTCACTTAGAGTTGGGTGCGGGTGAATGGTGTGGGCAATTTCCCATGGTGTTGCGTCAAGAACCATTGCTAAGCCAGCTTCTGAAATAAGGTCAGTAACGTGTGGACCGATCATATGAACGCCTAGAATGTCATTTGTCGCTTTGTCTGCAACGATTTTAACAAAGCCATCTGATTCGCCGTATACTAGTGCTTTTCCAATCGCTTTAAATGAGAATTTACCAACCTTCACATCAAATCCTTGTTCCTTAGCTTGTTGTTCCGTAATACCTACGCTAGAAGCTTCCGGATTTGAATAGATACAACGTGAAACTAATGCATAGTCAATTGGAGTGATCTCTTTACCAGCAATATGTTCCATCGCCGTAATTCCTTCATGACTAGCTACATGTGCCAGTTGAAGTCCACCAATTACATCCCCAATTGCATATATATGAGATTCTTTTGTTTGGAATGTTTCTGATACTTGGATAAATCCTTTTTCTACAACGATATCTGTATTTTCAATGCCAATACCTTCTACATTAGCTTGTCTGCCAACAGAAACTAACATTTTTTGTGCTACAAAGGTTTTTGTTTCACCGTTTATTTCAGCAGAAATTTGCACTTCTTTTTCTTTTGTTTCTAATGTTTCTGGAAGTACTTTTGCGGACGTTACAAATGTTATCCCTTTTTTAGCAAGCAGCTTTTGCATTTCTTTCGAGACATCTTTATCCTCTGTCGGTATGATACGATCTGCATATTCAACGACTGTGACCTCTACCCCAAAATCATTAAGCATCGATGCCCATTCAATTCCAATTACGCCGCCACCTACTATTAGTATAGATTTCGGTAACTCTGTCATAGCAAGTGCTTCATCAGAACTCATCACAAATTCTCCGTCAATCGTTAATCCCGGTAAAGTTCGTGGTCTAGAGCCAGTAGCAATTACTACATTTTTAGGTATAAGCATTTCATTTTCGTCGCCACTGTTCATCTCTACCGATATAGTTCCACCTGGTGAAGGGGAGAAGATTGATGGCCCTAACATTCTTCCAGTACCTTCGTAGACATCTATTTTCCCTTTTTTCATCAAGCCTTGTACGCCTTGATGTAATTGGTTGACGATTGACTCCTTACGCGCCTGTACTCTACTAAAGTCGAGTGTGACCTCTCCCGTATTTACACCAAAATCTGCTGCATGATTTTTAGTAGTTGCATACACTTCAGCACTACGAAGTAATGCTTTACTCGGAATACACCCTTTATGTAAGCAAGTACCACCTAAATTTCCTTTTTCAATGATTGCTGTTGTTAATCCAAGTTGAGCTGAACGTATAGCAGCAACATATCCGCCCGTACCGCCACCGATAATTACTACATCATAATCTTTTGCCAACTGACCCATCTCCTTAAATTTCCATCTAAGAAGGCCGCTTACTTTAAAAGAAAGACGGCCTACTTTAGTTCATTAGATGAAATTAGTTGTTTTCTTAACGTCCGTTTAAGATATGTTTGCCATTTTGAAGGAACTGGCTACGTGATTTACTTACACGTGCAATTCTTTCTTCTGCTAAACGGTCAGCAGCGACATATGATGGCACACCATCGCGTTTGGAAATTTCAAAAATACGCTCAATTTTATCGTAAATAGTAGCAACACGTTTCATCGCACGATCTGCGTTGTATCCATTTAATTCATCTGCTACATTAATAACGCCACCTGAGTTAATAACATAATCTGGTGCATAAACAATGCCCATTTCATGGATTAGATCTCCGTGTGTAGTATCACGTAACTGGTTGTTTGCTGAACCAGCAATTACTTTTGCTTTTAGTTGTGGAATTGTATTGTCATTAATAATTGCACCTAAAGCACATGGAGCAAAGATATCTGCTTCTACTGAGTAAATATCGTTTACATCTACTTGAACAGCACCGAACGCATTTACTGCACGGTCAACTGAAGTTTGGTTAATATCTGCAACGATTAGTTTCGCGCCTTCTTTGTGTAGGTATTCGCAAAGAGTATATGCAACGTTTCCTACACCTTGTACTGCAATCGTTTTACCTTCTAAAGAATCTGAACCAAATGCTTCTTTAGCCGCAGCTTTCATCCCTACATAAACTCCGTAAGCTGTTACTGGTGAAGGGTTACCCGATGAACCGAATGCTTCAGAAATACCTGTTACATAATTCGTTTCTTCATGGATTAAGTCCATATCTGCTACAGTTGTTCCAACATCTTCTGCTGTAATATAACGACCATTTAACCCTTGGATGAAGCGACCGAAAGCACGGAACATTTCTTCATTTTTGTCTTTTAATGGATCTCCGATTATTACGGTTTTACCGCCACCAAGATTTAAACCAGCAGCTGCATTTTTATAAGTCATCCCTTTTGCAAGACGCAATGCATCCTCAATAGCTTCTTCTTCCGTAGCATAGTTCCACATACGTGTCCCACCAAGTGCAGGCCCTAAAGTAGTATCGTGAATGGCAATAATTGCTTTTAACCCTGAAGTTTTGTCTTGGCAAAATACCAATTGTTCGTAATCGTAAGTTTCCATATATTTAAAGATTTCCATGTGTAGTTCCTCCTAGTAGTTAAATGGGTCTAACTTATATATTCAATACCCCTATTGTTTGAAGTGATCCCATTTATGCTAAATGATATTTTTCTAACTTGTAATATAATGTGCGGAGTGAAATATTAAGTTGTTTGGCAGTTTGTGATTTGTTTCCTCCACAAACTTTCAATGTTTGTGCCAATACTTTCTTTTCCATTTCATCCATTTGCTCCGCTAGCGTGCCAAGTGAAGTCTCTCCCTTGTCCTCATTCGGTAAGACTAGCATTGATTTTGGTAAGTGATACTCTTCCACTATTCGATCGTTCGGCTGCAAAAAGATCATCGAACGACTTATAACGTTTTCTAGCTCTCGTACATTCCCCGGCCAATCATATAATAGTAAACTTCCCATTGCTTCTTCCGAAAAGCCTTCTATATTGCGACCAAATTCTTGATTTAATCGGACAAGTAAATGCTCCGCGATTGCCGGAATATCCTGCTTACGATTGCGCAAGGAAGGAATATGAATGGGCATTCGATTCAATTGATAATAGAAATCTTCTCTAAAAGTACCTTCTAGCATGGCTTTTTCGAGATTCAAGCTACTAGATGCTATAATTCGCACATCCACTGGTATCGATGTCGCCCCGTCCACTCGAATGATTGCATTTTCTCTAAGAACACGGAGCAGTTTGGCTTGTGTCTTTTTCGTAAGTTCCCCAACTTCATCCAAGAAAATGGTTCCATTTGTTGCTTGTTCAAAAAAACCATGTTGTATATATCCATCTTTTTCCGAACCAAATAGCTCAGTTTCTAACAAATACTCTTCCAAGGAGCTGCAATTAACACGAAGGAACGGATGATTTGCACGTTCACTTTCACTGTGTATCGAAAGCGCAAACAAATCTTTTCCAGAACCGACCTCTCCCCTTAAGAGAACGGTTATCGGAACATTTGCCGCTAGCTTAGCCTGCTCAATTGTAAAGTTTATCTCGTTTGATGTACCGACGATATCTTCAAAACTATAAGTTGCGCCTAACGTTCTGATGAGTGTCCGTGCATGGTCTAATTCTTTCATTAAGCCACGCATTTCCGTCATATCGTGAATAACACCTACACTACCTTTTAGTTGTTGGTTAACAATAATAGGTGCGACATTGACGATTACATCTTTTTTCTGTTTTCCTACTCGTAGATTTACACCACGGATAGGTTTACGAGTTTGTAGCACTTTCAAGTGGATACTTTCCCCTTCAGAAATATCTGCCGTTGCGGGTTGCCCAATTACTTCAGCTTCACTAAAGCCAGTTATTCTAGTATAGGCTGGGTTAATAAGAATCCCTTTACCTTCCTCATCCACAACAGAAATAGCGTCATCACTTGAATAAATAATCGCTTCTAGCATTTTTTGAATTTCTGTTAAGTTAGTAATCTCTTCGGCTAGTCGAACTACTTCCGAAATATCCTTAAAAACTGCAATTGCACCAACCTGTTTTCCCGCTTCATCTATCATCGGATAACGCGAGGTAACAATTTTGGTACCGCTTTCAAGAATAAGTTCTTTGTTTAGCTCAACCTTACCTGAATCGAACACTCTTGGTAATTCACTTAATGAAATTACCTCATGCACATGTTTTCCAATGGCATTATCGACTGATATATGCGTCATTTTTTCAGCACTTTTGTTGAATAAATTCACGATACCTTGATCATCAATACCAATCATACCTTCTTCAATTGAATTGAAGATTAACTCTTGCATCATCTTTTTTTGATCAATAATGTTTATATATTTATTTTTTTCTTCTAAAAGTGAAACAATTAAGTTGGCGATTTCGCCTGGTATTAATACCGCAGTGGCAGGTCTATTTGCAAGAAGCTCATGAAATACCTCTTTGTTTCCAGTGACATCAATGATGATCTGAATATCTCCATTTAGGAGAGGTTTCCAATCTGTATATGTAGGAATATTATTCTCTTTTGCAAGTTTTAACCCGGGAGCATTTTCATCAATGTCTACAATAGCTTTTACTTGAAGGTACTCTGCTTGTTGTATTAATTTCAAAAGTGCATATCCTCCATTACCAGCGCCTACTATTATTATGTTTTGCAAGAATATGCACACCCCCATTAATCATCTGCAACTTATTGCACTTCTCATTTATCATAACGCAAGTTTCTTTCGTTGACAATCATATTGTTGATAGTAAAATTAAATTAGTAGGAACAGGAGTGAAAAAATGGCTCGTTTAGCGGCTTTAATCGTGTTATTAATTCCTGGAATTTTAGCAGCATTTGGGATTAAATTAATGAGAGATACGTTTTTCGGATTGCAAATCCTCCCTATTGGTGGCTTGGCCATACAATTTATAAGCGGATTAATATTTACAGTTCTTGGATTAGGCTTCTTTGCAGGCTTCCTATTGAACCGTGATCGTAAAAATGGGAAAGTAGCTCCACGATTTCAAAAGAAAAAGACGTAGACTATAATAGTCAACGTCTTTTTTGTTGTAGCAAGACTTTTTCAGGGTAATCAGTAATCCATCCAATGACAGACTCATGGGGATGTTGAATATACTTCTCGTTCCCCTTAATATTATAAAAGCGCATCGGATAACCAGCATCCCACACTCTTCTCATCAAATCAGTATCATAAAATTTTTTATTGAAGTGAATAGCATCTATTTCTTTAATGGACAACACATAATCCCAATCAGAATTTTTTTTGCCTATAAAAGCTGTTTGGACATCACTTTTCATCGCATGTATGGTTTGTAGTACACTAAATTCAAAAGAAGAAAAGTGAACATCTGCAATTGGTGATGCCATTTCTACTACTTCTCTAATCTTTTCATTTTTCCCTAGAAAGGATTCTTTCAATTCAACATTTAACTTAATTCCTAAGGGTGTCACAAAACGAATGAATTCATCAAATGTCACAACTCGGGAATAGAGAAATTTACGGTAAAACACTCGACCAAGCTTTAGTTGCAAAATTTCCTCCGCTAGCATATCCGTAATTCTTCGCTTGTTTCCGGCAAGTCGAAAAAAGTCGATATCATGCGTGACAAAGGGTACGCCATCTGCTGAAAGCTGTAAATCTAGTTCAATCCCATCTACCCCTAGTTTCACAGCTCTTTTAAAAGCTTTCATAGAATTTTCTACTGTTTTGACTGCAGCTCCACGGTGAGCATAGACAGGAATATTAGACATTTAACTCCCCATTCTCCAATTTGAATTTCCCTTTAGTTTGTTTCGTTAGATAGGAAGACTTGTTTCCAATTTGAAGAACAGTCCCGGGATTTGCTTCTCTTTTAATATCGATGAAATAATCCGAAGTTTGTCTTAACGTTTTCAGGATCCGCTGTATCTCTTCATCCAACTCTTTTACTTTACGCTTTGTTTCATTGTATTTTTGCTTAGTTTGCTCGTATAAAGCTACTTGTTGAACAGACATGGAGCTTTTAAATTTGTTTAATTGACTTAAACTAAAGTCAAGCTTTGTTGACTCTTCCTGTAGCTTCATCATGTCTTGTGCCTTGGATTTAGTATTTTCCGTTAAGATTTTACGATCAATTCCCTGGACAATCAACTCTGTTTTTCTTTCTGAGTTGTTACCAGAATAACCCGTGGTAATTGAATTGATAGCAATCGCTTTACCCCCAATAATTTTCCCTTTACGCTCATCTACAACAAGTTTATCACAAAATATTGTAGCTCCTAACGCATAGAACCCAATTTGGATCGTGTCTTTAGCCTCTAACGTACATTCGTTTGCATGTTTAACAAAAATATTTTGATGTGCTTCGATGGTTGTAATCCCTTTACCGAAAATACCACCTTTAATGAACACATCTCCTTCGGTGGATTTTATCAGTTCAGCCGCATGTACACCTTCATTGGATTCAATGGAGATATCCCCTGAAGCTAATATGGAGTAACCAGCCATTACCGTTCCCTTAACTTGGATAGATCCATCAAATTTTAAATTTCCTGTTCCCAGTCCAACATCACCTTCTATTACTAGATGCTTTTGTACCGTAAGTACTCCATTAATTTCTCCTATTACACCTTTAGTTTTAGAACGAAGGACCGTCTTCCCTTCCTCTTCTACTTCATAAGCTGATTTAGTATCATATTTTAGAGGAAAATCAGCACCCATTAGTGCAGGAACTATTTCACCTAAAATATTCTTTCCTTCCATACCTAGCTGAGCAGGAATTTTTTCACCAAGCCAAGAACCCTCATTAATCTCTACTAGGAAGTTCATATCAAAGTAATCTGCTTTCCCGTCTTCATTGATCACTGGTGTTTTTTCCGCTTGTTTTAAATAAGTAATATTGGCATCGGCACCTTTCTCAGGTGGAAGTCCCTCTGCAATTATGTATGATTTACCTGTTTTAATCGACATTAAATCCAAGGGCTGTTGACCGAATATAATGTTATTGTCTTGTAGAAGTTTTTGTATATTCATTTGAAGACTTTCTAAGTTCTCTTGTATAAATTTTGGAGATTCATATATAGTGAGCATCGCTTGCATTTTATCACTGCTTATTTCTAATTCCATACTATCTAGCCAAGTGCCCAACTCAATGGGCTCATGAGAACCGCTATCTACTGCTTTTTTTACAGCCATAAAATCTAATATTTTAAGTCTGGGGTGATTTCTAGTTAATTCATCAACTTTTTTTAAATTATACCGTTCCTTTTTTATAGTCATAAATACTCGTCCATTATCTTCAGAAAGTATTATTTCATCATTTTCTATAATTATCATAACTTGCAACACTACCTCTCGATATTAATTATACTCACTATTGAAAAAGTTAGAATATATATTTTAAATAAACTAAAAATATCGCTATTAATACCTAAAAGCAACTGCTAAAAAGCTCGTACCTATAAATCTGATACAGATAAATAGTCTTACTAAATTGTGTTATAAAGGGTATTAAGTCATTATAATCTGAAAACTCCTCAACGAAGAAAGTACTGTGTATAATAGCTTCTATTTCAAATTTGAGTATAATGAAAAGCCAGCGAATAAAAAATTCGGTGGCTTTAGAAGAAGTATTTTTTAGTTGAATATTTAAGGTTAGTCTAGAGAGTAAAATTTAACTAGCCATATTCTCCATACGAATCTTATCAGCAATCATCGCGATGAATTCTGAATTAGTAGGTTTAGATTTTAGATGGTGGACGGTGTATCCAAATAGTTTAGAAATAGTTTCATAGTTACCACGGTTCCACGCAACCTCGATTGCATGTCTAATTGCTCGTTCTACACGGGATGGTGTCGTTTGAAACTTTTTAGCTATTTCTGGATATAAGACTTTCGTGATGGAACCTAGTAATTCGATATCACTGTATACCATTTGTATAGCCTCCCGCAGATAGGAATATCCTTTAATATGCGCAGGTACGCCAATTTCCTTAATAACATTCGTAATGATATTGTCAATCATTCGCTTATTTTGTAGCGCTTCTTTTTCTGGGCTATTTTTAACAGGCGCTTCTTGAACAAAGCCTTTTTTGCCTGCGACTTGTTTAATCTGTGTTACTAAGCGTTCAAACTCAAATGGCTTAAGCATAAAATAAGATGCACCCAGGTCAACTGCTTGTTTCATAACATCCTCTTGCCCAAAAGCGGTAAGCATAATTACATGAATATCTTTAAGTTTATTGTCTCTTTGTAGATTATCTAAAACGGCTATTCCGTCTAAGTGAGGCATAATAATGTCGAGTAATAACACATCTGGTTTAGTAGATTCCAAAAGCTCTAAACAAAGTTTCCCATTAACAGCTGTTCCAATAATTTCAATTTCCGGATGTTGATCGAAATAAGATTCCATCGTACGAATTAAGTCTTTGTTGTCATCCACAATTGCAATTCTTATCTTTTCCATTTTCTCATCCACCTTTTGTAATTTTTCACTCAGGTATTATTCTCTTTAATACGCCCAAATCCTTTATTGTTGTTAAAAATAAGTCTTTTATAATACAGTTTCGTTACGTTACGACAAAGTTTTGAATATTATAACATTGATGTCGAATTATCTTTATAACCATATTATACCTAAATGTGTAAAAAGGGTAGACCTAAATTCGGTCTACCCCTTTATTTATTCATGGACTCTTTTTCATCATTTCCGTAATCGCTAACGCAGCACCATTTTCTGGTCTATCCACATACATATGAGTAATAACACCAATTAGTTTATCTTTTTGCATAATCGGACTCCCACTCATACCTTGTAAGATTCCACCTGTCTTTTCTATGAGCTTTTTGTCCGTTACAGTAAATTGAAATATATGACCTTCTACAGAAGAAATTTCTATGGCGAAATCCTGAACTTTTTTACCATCGATGGAGGTACGCATAACTGCTTTACCTGTCACTATTTCTTCTGGATCTACAATTTCTACCTCTTGCATAGATATATTTTCTAATGCACTATTGTCCAATTTTCCGAAAACACCGTATACATTATTTTCATTTACTCCACCTATCGGTAGCGTATTTGAAGTGTGGGAGGTTATTTTATAGCCAGGATTTCCTGGAGTACTTTTCTTTATCTGCTCTATTGATGATAAATATATTGAACCTTCCGAGAAATTCGGAGTAATTCCAGACTGTTGGTCCACTATTTGATGACCTAAGGCACCAAACTCTTTAGTACTTGGATCAAAATAAGTTAAAGTACCAATGCCTTCTGTTGCATCTCTCAAAAATGGAAGTAATTTCACCATTTGATTTGGAGTAATGCTTTTCGTATACTTTTCTTTTTTATGCTCATACTGGATAATAATTTGTGTACTATCTTTTAAATGACTTTTTACGTCAATTAGATTTGTCACCGGCTTGTTGTTGATCAGATGAATCGAGTCACCCGTGCGCAGCCATTCATCATCTGAAATTAAAACATCATTATTTACAAAAACGGTACCATAATGTAAATCAATTTGAATGGACTGTCCGAGTGGTACTACTGAAGTCTGTTCTGCAAAAGCTGAATTGTTTGCGAAGAATAAAGTAAAGAAGAGTAGTGGCATTAGCGACCATTTTCGATAGTTTTTCTGCATATTTCACCTCCCTATATTGATACTATGTCCTAGAAAATGTCGGCTATGAGAGGTAAATAATTGATAAAAAAAAGACCTTAGTTAAATAAGGTCTTTAGACGTTTCTTATAATTTTTTTTCGATCTTTTGCTAAAGTTAATAGTTCTTTCGAATGCTGTAATGTTGTGCTTGTGATTTCTGCACCAGACATCATGCGACTAAGTTCTTCCGCTCGTTTATCGTTTTGCACTTCTTCTAAAACAGTAAACGTTCGATTTCCACTTACTTCTTTTTTAATCATTAAATGCTGATCTGCCATTGCAGCAACTTGTGGTAAATGAGATATACAAAGTACTTGAGAATTCGAAGCAATTCCTGCAATTTTTTCTGCAATCGATTGAGCAACTCGTCCACTTACTCCCGTATCAACCTCATCAAAAATAATGGATGTGATACCTTGATGTTTGGAAAAGATACTCTTGAGTGCCAGCATCATTCGAGAAAGTTCTCCGCCTGAAGCAATTTTAGTTAATGCTTTCAAAGGTTCCCCTACGTTTGTTGAAATGTAAAATGATATATCGTCTAATCCATTTTCATTGTAAACTGGTTTAACAGTCTCATGAAACATAACCGAAAAAGTGGCCTTTTCCATATACAGTTCTTGTAATTGCTCCATAATAGCAACGCTTAATCGTTTTGCTGCACTTTTACGTTTATCTGTTAAATCCGTTGCTTCTAGTTCCAAGTCAATTTCAATTTGATGTATTTTTTCAGCCATTTTTTGAATTTGCTCATCACGATTCACTAATTGGTCTAAACTATATTGAATCTGATCTTTGTATGCAAGTATCTCTTCAATAGAGGGACCATATTTTCGTTTTAACGTTTGGATAGTAGCTAAGCGTTCATCTACAATTTGTAGCTGGTTATTATCAAATTCCATCTCATCCAACTCATTTTTCAGTTGATAAGCCGCATCCTGTAATATGTAAAATGCTGACGATACATTTTCACTTAGCTCTAGCATATTCTTATCCATATCTGCGATATCTTGAAGATCTGCCATAGCAGTTCCTATATAATCCAACCCTTTAGATTCATCAAGTATGGCATCATAGGCGCTACTCATCTTATCAAATACTTTATGAAAATTTTGTAATTTCTTTTTCTGTTCCTGTAACTGTTCCTCTTCACCAATAACTAAGTTTGAGTCAACAATTTCCTCAACCTGGAATGTATACAGATCGATTTTGTGTGCAATCTGTTGTTCATTCTCTGATAGTTTGTCTAGCTCTTTTTTCCATTTTTTATACTGCTTATAAAGTTCTTGATAAGAATCTTTTACTTCTTTTAAGCTTTCTCCTGCAAATTGATCCAATAGATGAATATGTGCCTTATCATCCATCAATTCTTGGCTCTCATGTTGACCGTGGATATCTATTAAAGAAGCACCAATTTCTCTTAAAATACCGATAGTTACAAGTTTCCCGTTTATTCGACAAACGCTTTTTCCTGAAAGATTGATATCTCTTCGAAGTATAATAGACTCGTCTTCAAAATCTATCCCAATATCATCTAGTTTTTTAATCACTCCATGCCCGGGATTAGCTATTAAAAACAAACCCTCTAATTCTGCTTTTTTAGCGCCATGTCTGATAAATTCATGCGAGCCTCTACCACCGCATAACAAATGCACCGCATCAATAATTATAGACTTCCCTGCTCCCGTTTCTCCTGTAAGAACAGTAAGCCCTTCTTCAAAACTAACTGTCAATTCATCAATAATGGCAAAGTTTTTTATCGTTAGTTCTTTCAACAATAGTTTTCACCTCATTTTAGAGCATTTCGAGTAAGCGCTCTTTAATAACTTGACTGTCTTGTTCTTCTCTACATAGGATTAAACAAGTGTCATCTCCACAAATAGTTCCCAGAATTTCTGGCCAGTCTAAGTAGTCTATTAAGGAGCCAATAGCATGAGCATTACCAGGTAACGTTTTCATCACTAAAAAATGACTTGCACCATCGATACTAACAAATGCATCAGACAGGGCTCTTCTCAATTTTTGAATAGGATTAAAGCGTTGGTCTGCAGGTAAACTATACTTATAATTACCGTTTGGCAATGGTACTTTTACTAAATGAAGTTCTTTAATATCTCTCGAAACAGTAGCTTGCGTGACATTATATCCCGCATTTTTTAGAGAGTCTACTAAATCATCCTGTGTTTCGATTTCGTGTTTTGCAATAATATCTCTTATGCGAATATGTCGTTGTCCCTTGTTCATATGGGGTTCACCTCATTGTATATTTATACTATTTAATTTATACAATAGCATTGGTTTAGAAAAGTAACAAGAAAAAAGCGACTCTTTTACAAGAGCCGCAAGATTATTTAAGCAGTTGATGTGCTTCGCCTACTAGTTTATGGAAATCGATCTGATGCGGAGAGAACTCCTCATCGACAATGTTCGTAAGATGAAATAAAAATTCGATATTTCCTTCTCCACCCGTAATAGGAGAGAAAGAAGCACTTTTTAGCTGAAAGTGCTGACTTTCTGCAAAATTAGCTATATCATTCAAAACATCGATATGCACTGCTTTGTCTCGAATTACACCTTTTTTCCCCACTCGATCTTTGCCTGCCTCAAACTGAGGTTTTACAAGGGCAATAACATCACCATTAGGTACTAAAATTGTTTTTAAAGTTGGAAAAATAAGCTTTAACGAAATAAATGATACATCAATCGATGCAAAGGATGGTAAGCCCTCTAAAAAATCTGCAGGTGTTGAATATCTAAAATTCGTTTTTTCCATAACAGTTACACGATCATCTTGTCTAATTTTCCAAGCTAACTGGTTGCTTCCTACATCTAAAGCATAAGCATGCTTGACTCCATTTTGTAAACCACAATCTGTAAATCCACCTGTGGAAGATCCGATATCAAGCATGATTTTGTTTTCAATATTCAAGTCAAATTGTTCTAACGCTTTTTCTAGCTTTAATCCACCGCGGCTAACATACTTTAATACCTGACCCTTTATAGTTAAAACAGAGGTGTTTTCCACCTTTTCTCCAGGTTTGTCTATACGCTCTTCGTTTTTATAAATAAGCCCTGCCATAATCGCCCGTTTAGCCTTTTCTCTCGTATCAAATAATCCTTGCTCTACTAATAGTACGTCCACGCGCTCTTTCGGAATTTTAGTCATGACGGAATATACCTAGATGGTTCATTCACTTTTTTAGTCACTACTTTGACAATTTCATCCGTAGTCACATGAATTTCTTCCAGTAATTGATTTACTTCGCCATGTTCGATAAAGATATCAGGTATTCCTATACGATGTACATTTACTTGTAGGTTGTTCTCATTATAAACTTCTAGCACCGCACTACCGAAACCACCTTGAAGCGCACTCTCTTCCACTGTAATAATTGGAATATTACGCGCTTGAAGGTCTAGTAGCATTTTTGTATCTAGTGGTTTTATAAAACGAGCATTGATCACTTCAACGGAAATATTATGTTCGGCAAGTACCTCTGCTGCTTTCATAGCCATAGGAATTGTTGTTCCAAATGTTAGGATAGCTGCCTGTGTACCTTCTTTTAGTACTTCCCAAGTACCAATTGGTATTGTTTTCAATTCTTCATCCATTGGTACACCAAGACCATTTCCTCTTGGGTAACGAAGTGCTATTGGTCCATCAGAATATTCGAAGGCAGTTTTAACCATATGCTGTCCTTCATTTTCATCTTTAGGCATCATAATAACCATATTAGGCATATGACGTAAGAAAGAAATATCAAATACCCCTTGATGAGTTTCTCCATCTGCTCCAACCAAACCAGCTCGGTCAATTGCGACTACAACATTTAAGTTTTGACGACAAATATCATGTAGCATCTGATCATAAGCACGTTGAAGGAATGTTGAATAAATAACAAGCATTGGCTTCATACCATCTGCAGCCATCCCAGCAGCCATTGTAGTAGCATGCTGCTCTGCAATACCTACATCGAACATACGAGTTGGAAATTCAGATGCAAATCCTTCTAATTTAGATCCGACTGGCATTGCTGGAGTAATCGCTACAATACGTTTATCTGTTCTTGCAAGCTTCCTTGCTGTTTCTGCAACAAGTGCACTCCATGAAGGACCTTTGGATGCGGATTTGATCAAATCCCCAGTCTCCATTTTATAAGGTCCTGTTCCATGCCATGTGCCGATTTTATCAAGTTCCGCTGGTTTAAAGCCTTTACCTTTTTTCGTAATAACGTGTAAAAGTACCGGTCCTTTCATCTTCTTCGCATATTGTAAGTTTTCTTCTAATGCTTCAAAGTCGTGGCCATCGATTGGTCCAAGGTACGTAAATCCAAGTTCCTCAAAAAACACACCAGAAACTAGTAAATACTTCAGACTATCTTTTACTCGTTCTGCAGTTCCTGCAAGCTTTCCGCCTACCGCTGGAATTTTTTTCAGCAATGATTCTAGTTCATCTTTTGCTTTGTTATAAGTTCCATGAGTACGCAGTCTTCCTAATACATTGTGTAGAGCACCTACATTTGGAGCAATAGACATTTCGTTATCATTTAATATAACGGTAATATCCGTTTGCTCATGCCCGATATGATTTAATGCTTCTAGCGCCATACCACCTGTTAGTGCACCATCACCTATAATTGGCACCACATAGTTTTTCTTGTTTTGTAAATCTCTCGCTTTTGCCATACCCATTGCAGCTGAAAGAGACGTTGAGCTATGTCCTGCTTCCCAAACATCATGTTCACTTTCAATACGCTTTGGAAATCCACATAATCCTTTAAACTGACGTAACGTATCGAATTGATCCGCTCGGCCGGTTAAAATTTTATGGACATATGCTTGATGTCCTACATCCCAAAGAAATTTGTCTTCTGGGCTATTAAATGCTTTATGCAAAGCTATGGTCAGTTCTACAACACCTAAGTTTGGCCCAATATGCCCACCAGTTACGGATAAATTTCCTATTAAAAACGATCGAATATCTTCACTAAGTTCCTTTAATTGTTCATTATCTAAACTTTTTAAAAAGGATGGGCTAGAAATTGAAGTTAAATCCATTGCCATCACACACCTTCTATTAGATTTCCTTCTTTACAACTAGTTAATATCATAGCAATAAACGGCTAAAAAACAAAATTATTAGCTACTATTTGGTTCTTTTCGTAATATAATTGGCGAATTCTACTAGTAAACCATTCTGCATTTGTATACTTTCTAATGCTTGAAAAGCTAGATTATACCGATTTTGAAGCTCTTTTTTGGCACCTTCCATTGTCAAAATTGAAGGATATGTATTTTTTTCACTTATTAAGTCTTTCCCCGCAGTTTTACCCAATTGCTCTGATGTACCTTCTATGTCAAGAATATCATCTTGAATTTGGAATGCCAGCCCAATATGAAAAGCGTATTCTTCTAATGCACTCATTACTTCCTCGGACACATTGGCAATAATAGCTCCAGCCAAAATACTGTAAGACAATAATGCACCTGTTTTGTTCAAGTGAATCTCTTCCAGTTGTTCTAAAGTTAAAGTTTGACCTTCCCCAAGCATATCTAATACTTGGCCTCCAACCATGCCTTCAGCACCAGCAGCGAAGCTAAACTTATCTATTAAAGCTATTTTTAGTTCAGGTGATATATTTGGTAGTCTCGCAATTATACCGAAAACAAGTGTAATAAGAGCATCTCCCGCTAAAATAGCCAGTGCTTCTCCAAATACAATGTGATTGGTCGGCTTTCCGCGACGTAAATCATCATTGTCCATCGCCGGTAAATCATCATGGATTAACGAGTATGTGTGAATCATTTCAATCGTACTTGCCACAATAATGGCATCCTCATTTTGAACATCCAATTCTTTTAAAACTGCAAGCGTATACAGTGGTCGCACTCTTTTTCCACCTGCTTGAAGTGAATAGAGCATAGCATCTTTTAAAGGCTGAGGTGCCTTTAAATCTTTTATAAGATCATGTAATGTTTTATCAATAAGTGGCTGATTGGTTTCAATAAATGAAGTTAATAAATTACTCATGGACTCCACCAGCATCTTCTTTGTTTTCATCCATAAATGTCACTAATTGTTTCTCTGCCTTTTGTAATTTGTCACTACAAACTTTAGAAAGCTCCATACCTTTTTGATACAACTCTATAGCACTTTCTAAAGGTACGTCGCCTTGTTCTAACTGACGAACGATATTTTCTAATTGCAGCATTGCTTCGTCGAATAGAATATCCTTTTTAGTCATAAATATTAATCCTCACTTTCTTTCACTTCAACTCGCCTAACGATTGCTTCTAATTGACCATCTTGTAATGTAACAAATATAGAATCATCTTTTTTTACATTTTCTACGGATTTAACTAGTTGACCTTCTTTGTATATAATACTGTATCCACGATCCATAATCTTTAATGGATTTAACGCTTCTAATGTTCGAATAGAACTAACAAATTGCTGACGATGTTTTTCAAATGTGGATAGTGAAGCTTGGTTCAATTGATTCGTTACGGATTGTACAGATTTATGATGTTGATCAATTACTTTTTGTGGAGATAATTGAGAAAATCTATTTTGAACTTGTAAAAAATCACGTTGTTTGTCTTTAAAGAGAAAACTAGTTTCTCTTTGTAGCTGCTGTTCCGTACGAACGAACCTTTCTATAAAAGGACGATATAATTTCTCTGGGGTTGCCAGTACAGGTGATTCCATAGCTCTGTTATATCTATTTTTTTCATCTGTTATACGTTTCGTAATGAAGTGTAAGCTAGCCGATTGGAATGATAAAATATTTTGCATCAGATTTTCTTTGCTAGGTACTGCCATTTCAGCTGCAGCTGTTGGAGTTGGAGCTCTTAAATCAGAAACGAAATCAGCAATAGTTGTATCTGTTTCATGACCAATTGCGCTGATGATTGGAATCTCGCTGTTAGCAATAGCTCTAGCTACAACTTCCTCGTTAAAAGCCCAGAGATCCTCAATAGAACCTCCCCCTCGTCCTACGATTAAAACGTCTATGTCGCCTGTTCGATTGGCTTTTTCAATAGACTTCACAATAGAAGGCGCAGCTTGAGGTCCTTGAACGATACTAGGATATACGATTACTTCAGAAATAGGATAACGGCGTTCCAATGTAGTTAAGATATCTCGTATAGCTGCTCCGGTTTTAGAAGTGACCACACCAATTTTTTTCGGAAATGTTGGTATGGCTTTTTTGCGACTTGGATGGAAGAGTCCTTCTTGTTGCAATTTCTTTTTTAATTGTTCAAATGCTAAAAAAAGCTCCCCTATACCGTCCGGCTGTATAGTAGCAGCATATAACTGGTATTGTCCAGCTACCTCGAATACATTTATATCTCCTCTTACGAGTACATTCATGCCACTTTCAGGAACAAACTTTAATGTTTTGGCATTCATGGCAAACATAACAGAAGTAATTCGAGCAGCATCGTCTTTAAGCGTAAAATAGATATGTCCGCTAGAATGAACTTTCACATTAGAAAGCTCCCCTTTAACATACACATCTCGCAAATGTGTATCCGCATCAAATTTTCGCTTTATGTATTTGGTTAAGGCTTTTACAGTTAAGTATTTACTCGGTTCTGTAGTCACAAAAACAACTCCATTAGTATAAAAATAAATTTACTTGAGTCAATCTCATAAGACATATGAAACAGTGAAATGTGAACAATGTTGATTAGCGCTTCAGGCGGACGCTTTCCGTGGGCACGGCTTCAATCAACGAAATCCTCTTTGTATAAAAGGATAATTAAATAAAATATCACATAAAAACTCGTATTTTATATTAAAATAAGTAATTACGAAACTTACTCACTTACTGAATCATTTATAAAATAGCAGATAAAAATAGAGCATTCTCAAATTCAACAGTGATTACAAGACGATTTATCTAGACCTAAATCTTAATCTAATTCTTCTTAGCATAGGCTTCGCAAAATCTTATTGATAGGTACTACTCCCTTAATTGATTGAAGTGAAATGTGGCGACTCCAGCGGGATGAGTGAGACATATGAGATATCACAACGACGCGTAGCGACGGTGATAGCTCATCGCTCACCCCGCGGAAAGCGTCCACATGTAACGGAAATCAGTAGCATTAACAGATTAGCAGCTCACTGTATTTGTCATTCAATTTAAAAGCTGTCTTTCATAGAAAAACAGCTCCACAATTATTTATTAGTTAATGTATTTTCAGCCGCTAAACAAGTATTTTCCATTAGCATTGCGATTGTCATCGGACCTACTCCACCAGGAACTGGAGTAATTTTAGAAGCTACTTTTTGAGCAGATTCGAAATCCACATCACCACAAAGCTTGTTGTTCTCGTCGCGGTTAATGCCTACGTCAATGACTACAGCACCTTCTTTTATGTAACTTGCATCTATCATTTTAGTTCTACCAGTTGCTACAACTAAAATATCCGCTTGTTTCGTAAAAGAATGTAAATCCTTTGTTCTAGAATGACAGTATGTAACGGTAGCATCCTTTTGTAGCAATAATTGTCCCATTGGTTTACCAACAATGTTACTGCGACCAATAATAACAGCATGTTTACCTGCAATTTCTACATCACTATATTCAAGTAATTTCATTACGCCAAAAGGTGTACATGGAAGGAACGATTGTTGACCAATCATCATTTTTCCCACATTTTCCGGATGGAAACCATCTACATCTTTTTGTGGTGAGATAGCTGCGATTACTCTGTCCTCATTAATTTGAGGAGGCAAAGGCAATTGAACTAAAATACCATGAATTTTGTCATCAACGTTTAGTGCCTCTACATTTTTAAGAAGCTCCACTTCAGAAATATTTTCGTCCAACTCTATTTGTACGGAATACATACCTAAACGTTCACACGTTTTTGCTTTGTTGTTTACATATGTTTGTGAGGCCGGATTATTACCTACTAAAACTACTGCTAATCCTGGAACGACACCTTTAGATTTTAGGTTCTCCACACGTTCTTTCACTTTTTCTGTAACTAAACCTGCAATTTGTTTTCCATCAATTTTTGTAGTAGACACTTCATAAGCTCCTTAAGGCAATGTAGATTATTGCTCAGTATATTTAGATAAAACACCATTTACAAAACGACTTGACTTTTCGTCACCAAATATTTTAGAAATTTCTAGTGCTTCATTAATGACAACTTTAGCTGGAGTTTCTTTGTTATAAAGTAATTCAAATACTGCTATTCTAAGCACTGTACGTTCAATCTTCGGAAGTCTGGAAAGCGACCAGTTTTCTAATTTATCTGTTAATGTTGCATCTATTTCCTCTTTGTAATTCACGACTCCAGTTACTACTTGAGTTAGGAAAGGATCTGTCTCTTCCGTCACATGCCCAATAGCTTCTTCTATGGAAATTTCATGATTATCTAATTGAAATAGTGCTTGTAATGCTAATTCTCGAGCTTGTCTTCGTTTCATAATTTAGTTCTCCTTTAAATGTAACTATCTAGACAATCATAGCATATTTTTTTGTAGTATGCGCATTAGAAAGGCAAAAAAAGAAAGAGCTATCTAACTAATAGCTCTTTCTCTTTTATTCTACTGTATCGAATTGTACACCTGTAATATGTACATTCACTTCTTTAGGAGTTAAACTCGTCATATTTTCAATTGCTTGACGAATTTGAGATTGTACTTCTCTAGCAACTTTAGGAACGGAAGAGCCATATTTTACTAGGCAATATACGTCTATAAACAGGCCATCATTGTTTATCTCCGTTTTGATCCCCTTACCATGTACTTTTTTCCCTAGACGTTCCACTACACCTGCAGCAAAGTTGCCTCGTGTACCAGCAATTCCCTCTACTTCGGTTGTAGCAATACCAGCAATTACAGTAATTACTTCGGGAGCTATTTCAATTGTCCCTAGATCTTCTTTTCCTTCAGGAGTCATTTGAACAAACTTTTGTTCAGTAGTTTCTGTCATATCATTCACTCCTTATTATGAATTCATTACATCATATTTTTCTAAGAATTTCGTATCAAAATCTCCTGACTTAAATACTTCATGATTCATGAGCTTCGAATGGAATCCAATAGTAGTTTCGACTCCCTCAATCGCAAATTCACTTAGTGCACGTTTCATTTTAGCAATTGCTTCTTCTCTAGTTGCTGCATGAACAATAAGCTTTGCAACCATTGAATCATAAAACGGGGGAATCGTATAACCTGGGTATACAGCTGAATCTACCCGAACTCCTAATCCACCTGGAGGCAAGTAAAACTCAACTAATCCTGGTGAAGGCATAAAGTTTTTAGAAGGGTTTTCTGCATTGATACGACATTCAATTGCCCATCCATTAAGTTTAATATCTTTTTGTTCGAATGGCAACTTTTCGCCAGATGCCACTAAGAGCATTTGTTTGATAAGATCAACGCCTGTAATCATTTCTGTAACAGGATGCTCCACTTGAATACGTGTGTTCATCTCCATAAAGTAGAATTTTTGAGCAATATGATCAAAGATAAACTCTACAGTGCCTGCACTTTCATATCCAACAGCAAGTGCGGCTTTTACAGCTGCTTCACCCATCTCTGCACGAAGCGCTTCTGACAACGCAGGAGAAGGGGCTTCTTCCACTAGCTTTTGCATACGACGCTGCACGGTACAATCTCTCTCACCTAAGTGAACTGCATTTCCATGGCCATCTGCTAACACTTGTATTTCTACATGACGGAATATTTCAATGTATTTCTCTAAATAAACACCAGGATTACCAAATGCCGCTGCTGCTTCTTTTTGAGTTATTTTAATGCCATTAAGAAGATCTTCCTCATCTTTTGCAACACGGATACCTTTACCGCCGCCTCCAGCTGTTGCTTTGATAATTACAGGAAAGCCTATTTCATTTGCAACTTTCAATGCATCTTCATCCGTTTCTACAATACCTTTAGATCCAGGCACTGTTGGAACTCCTGCTTTTTGCATTGTTTCTTTTGCAACGTCCTTAATCCCCATGCTTTTAATGGCAGAGGAAGTTGGTCCGATAAATTTAATATCACATTCTTCACAAAGCTCAGCAAACTCCGCATTTTCTGCTAGGAACCCATAACCAGGATGAATTCCATCACAACCGGTAAGTTTTGCTACAGTAATAATATTAGAGAAATTCAAATAAGAATCCTTCGAGAGTCTTGGTCCTATACAGTAAGCCTCATCAGCTATCTGAACATGAAGCGCTTCCCGATCCGCTTCTGAATATACAGCGACTGTTTCAATATCTAATTCTTTACATGCACGTATTATACGGACAGCTATTTCTCCGCGATTGGCAATTAGTACTTTTTTCATCATCCTAGCTCCCTTCTTAGTTTCCTTTAACGAGGAACAGAGGTTGACCATATTCAACTAATTGTCCATCTTTCACAAGAATTTCTACTACTTGCCCGTCAATTTCAGCTTCAATTTCATTAAACAGCTTCATTGCTTCCACGATACAAACAATCGAATCAGCAGATACTTTCGTACCAACCTCTACGTATGCAGCTGTATCAGGAGATGAAGATTGGTAGAATGTTCCTACCATTGGTGAAATAATCGTATGTAATGAACTATCCACAACACTTTCAGTAGTAGCTTCTTCTACAACTTGTTGCTTTGGTGCTTCTTGAGCGACTGGTGCTTTTACTTCTACTTGTTTTGGTTGTTCGACCATAGCTGAGCTCTCAAACGTTTCACTCGTAGAATTTACAAAACCTTTTTCATTCTTTTTCAATTTAATCTTAGTGCCTTCTGATTCGTATAAAAATTCATCTAAAGAAGACTGATCTACTAGTTTAATAATTTCTCTAATTTCTTGTATCTTCATTTTGTTTAATCCCCTTTAATCTACATTATTTATAGCTCCATATTCTATTTTAGACTTTTTTTCGTAAATTTGAAATAGATAGAGCTAATTATTCTGAAATAATAAATAAATGATGCCTTATCAATATATTGAAAGTCCTTTGTTAGAGGGTTTCAAAAACATTTTAGTCTTCGCTTATTTTATCAATAACAATAACTTCAAAAGCATATTTATACTATTTTTTCTTCCTTTTGGTTTATATCAAAAAAAAAGCGCCTATTCAGGCACTCTTCAAAATTACTATTTAGCTTACTGGCCATCAAAGTTTACTTCAACATTATATGCTTTTGGCCACTCACGTTTCACAGCATAAATAATCTCAGATGCTTTTTTAGTTGATTGTTCGTTAGAAACAACGTCTATTAAAACATCACTCTCTTCGATTCGTACTAATGCATCATCGTAACCTAATGATTTGATGATTAACTCCAGCATCGCTTCTGTAGAATCTATTTTAACTAACTCTTCAATTTTGTTATATGCCTCGTCTTTTTGTTCAGCTGTGAATTCATTGGAACCTACTTTTGTAGTTAGCTGATCGCGTAATTGACTACGTTTTTCTGTAACTTCCATTCTCATTTCTTCAAAAGCATTGCTCTGTGAAACGAATGATTCCTCATTTGTTGATGACGTTTCTACTAGCCCTACCTCATCTATCGTGTCATCGGAAAATAAAGCAATTCCATCGAATGGTGATGGTTGATCCGATACATAAAAAACTGTTACTACTGCAACTAGACTAAATAATGTTAAAAACCATACAGATCTCTTTTTATTCATATTTTTTATCCTCCAATTCCATTTCTTCTATCACAATTCGATGTGGAGATATTTGCAATACAGATGATAGTGTTTTTATCAAACTATTTTGTATACGTTTGTCGTTCGCCCCTTCCGCAACTACTAGTATTCCAATCAAATTCTCCTTGTCCTTTTTAGTCTCACTTGTCCACTGGAAAAATGATAAATCACTTTCCGCATTCTTTTCAGAGTTCTCTTCGTAATGGAAATACACTGCAACTTTGCCCACTCCGTTTATCTTCTCTAAAATCGAAGTTAGGTTTTCTGTAGTTTGGTTGACAGTTTCTTCGGGTTTAACAACCTTCCCCTCATCACGAGTGAGTAAATCAGAAAAAAGAAGACTTATGAAAAGGACAGCTATACAAATAACAACAAAACGAAAAGTGGGTTTTTGTTTTAATGAAATTTGATTCACCCTTCTTTTCATGCTGGATACAATACTTTATGCAAGACAACCTGTTTATATGAAGAGAAAGCTCAGAATCCAATAGATAATTGCAATTTTTACAAGAAATCCATTTCGTTCCGTATCTGTATGCTCCAATAAAATAGAAAGAAACTCACCGACTAGAACAATTATTAAAATACCAAAGAGAAGTGTCGTAACGATGGTTACTATCCTTTCCCACTTATTAGTAGTTTTGCAAATAGCATGGTTAATATAATTGTGAAGAAAAATGTAAAGGCAATTAATACCGAAATAATAGATAGTACAAATAGCGTTTTTCCAATGTCATCTAACAATCCACTTATATTACCTTCTACAAACGGTTCCAAAATAGCACTAAGTAAACGATATAGAAAAGCAATGAGAATTGTTTGGATCGTTGGAATAGACACTAACATTAGCACTGATAGAATTACTGCGTTTCCGGTTATAACCGAAGCAGATGAGGAGAAATTTTTCATCGTACTAATACTTTCTGTTAGTAAAGATCCAACAAAAGGAATATTATTTTGTATAAGTCTTTTTACAGTCTCATTGACAGTTCCACTTACGGACCATGTTATGACACCATTGACGGACATGAAAATACTATATAACAGTAGAATAATAGAAGTAGATCCTATTAAAGTTAGCCGGATGAGATCAGCCATTTTGGCAAAAGAAGTTGGAGGATGAATTCTACTGATCAAATCAAATATAAACGCAGCCATTATAGCAGGTATTAATATTTTCCCAGCTAACACGGTAGTAAATGAGGCAAATAGCATAACTGCTGGATTCCAAGAGGTTATTAAAAACGCTCCTCCAGAAGCTGCAATTCCTAGCGTTAAAATTGGATAAATTCCTAAGAAGAGAGTCACTAATTCTTTTGTCATCGCTTGAATCATCTCTAAAGAGCGGATAGCTGGCTCTAAACAATAGATACATATTATTAACATAAATAACAATTTCAATAATTTCTTGCTCGACGGGATAAACCATTCTAGACAAATAAAGATAAATCCAAATAATAGCATGTACGAAAAAGTTTGTGCTACCTCTTTAACCGGTTGCACTAAAGACATAAGCATCTCTTCCATAGCTGTTCATTCCTTCAAGAGAGTAGTCCCAAAATTGATATAAACTTGTCGTAAAATTGTTGCATATGATTCAACCAGACAATGAGTAAAATAGCTTTGGTCGTAAAAGTAAATAACGATGCCAGGCTTGTATATTCATAGTCCAAAAGCAGGTCTTCAATTATTTGTGAAAGGAACAATAGTACGACTGAGAATGTCAGTAGTTTGAAGACCGGTAATAAATTAGTTGGTAAGACGTTGATATACTGGGAGACCAAAGGAATGATAAATACGGTTAAAATATAAGTTAAAAAGAGAAAAATGTAGATTGTATACACAATTGTATGAATGCGAGGGTAAATTTCTTTTATAAGCTGCAATAGCACAAATGCTAGAATGATTGTTATGTAAATGATCATAGGCTAACTCGTCATCATAAGCCATTCTAAAAATGTAGATATTTCGTAAAAGAAAAGTTTTAACAGTCGCAATAATTCAATTGTCATATAGATATAGCCAACGAAAAATAAAAAAAACGCAAATTCCTTTTTGCCTGTAGATTCAAAAAACAAGTGAAGAATAGCTATTAAAATACCAATTCCCGCAACTCGAAGTACATCGTGAAGTTCCACAATGCCTCCCCCTTCCATACAAACAACATATGATAGCGTAGAGCGTAATATGAAAGAAAAGTGCATATGAGGATGAATACTTAGATCTATATTCTAGTAAAGAAAGGGTTTTGATGTTCTTAGTCGAATTATTTAAGAGGTATTGATGTTAACTTAAACAAACAAATTCTTAAATTTGGTATGAAGGGGAGAATATATTAGTTGATCATTCGTGCATATAAAGATTCTGATGAAATAGGTTGGCTTCGATGTAGAGTACTATCATTTTTGCATACAGCTTATTTTGATAATGTTTTAAACAAAAAGAAAAGCTATGAAAATCCTGCAATTGAATTAGTTGCAGAATTAAACGGACAAATTGTTGGACTCATTGACGTTGAGTATGAAAAGGAAGAAAAGACCGTTTGTTCAAGAGGAGAAGGTTTAGGAGGAATGATTTGGCATATTGCTGTTCATCCAGATTATTATCGACAAGGAATTGGCGAGAAACTACTTCATGCAGCGGAAAAGCAAGCAATTAATATCGGTCTAAATCGTTTTGAAGCTTGGACTAGAGATGACCCATGTGTACGGAACTGGTATGAAAAAATGTTGTTCCTTAACGTGCATTCATACTACCATATTTACTTGGAAGGATAAGAAATGAAAAATAAAATTCAAAGTAACATTCCTAAACTCCATTTAGTCAATGCATTTGCACATTATGTAGGAGACGAAATGGAACAGTTTAAAACATCTAGCCAACGAATTCATGAATGTGTTTGTTATGAAAAATACCTTAAAATTAAATAGTGTTTGTGCAACTACTGTCGTGCTTTACTTCAATAAGAAGTAAAGCCTTTTTCTTAGCTCATTTTTACTTATATTTCAATGCTATTTTTTTGTAAAAAAAAAAAAAAAGAGCCTCACAAATGTGAGACCCTTCATCGAATATAGTTTTAATTTATTGAGCTCTTGATACGTATGAACCTTCATCTGTATTGATGATTAGCTTATCGCCAACATTGATAAACAATGGAACCGTTACTACTAAACCAGTTTCAAGACTAGCAGTTTTAGAACCGCCGCCTGACGTATCTCCTTTGATACCTGGCTCTGTTTCCGTTACTTCAAGAACAACTGATTTTGGCAATTCTACTCCTAATGTTTCCCCTTGGAATTGAATTACATGTATTTCCATGTTTTCGCGTAAGAATTTTAATTCATACTCGATTTGGTTTTCATTTAACTCAATTTGTTCGTAAGACTCAGTATCCATAAATACATGCTGATCACCATTTGCATATAAATATTGCATTTTAAAGTTATCAATTTGTGCTTTTTCCACTTTTTCTCCAGCGCGGAAAGTTTTTTCGTTTACTGCACCGTTACGTAAATTTCTCAACTTAGAACGTACAAATGCTGCACCTTTACCAGGTTTTACATGTTGGAAATCTAGCACTCGATATAATACACCATCCACTAAAATTGTTAAGCCTGTTTTAAAATCATTTACTGAAATCATTATTTTTCCTCCAAATTAAGATAAGATTAGTAATTCTTTTGTTGAATGCGTTAGCTTCTCTAAACCATTCTCTGTCACAAGAGCATCATCTTCAATTCTTACTCCACCAATATTCGGCAGATAAATACCAGGTTCAATCGTGATAACCATACCTGGCTCCAAAACGATATCGGAACGGAATGACAATCCAGGACCCTCATGCACTTCTAAACCAATCCCATGACCCAACGAATGACCAAATGCTTCCCCGTAACCTTTTGAAGCAATATAATCTCGAGCGATAGCGTCTGCTTCTTTACCAGTCATTCCTGGTTTAACTTTTTCTAAAGCTAATAGTTGAGAATCAAGGACTACTTGATAGATTTCTTTTAATTGATCACTTGGTTCCCCGACTGCCAACGTACGTGTCGTATCCGAAATATACCCATTGTATAATGCACCGAAGTCTAATGTGACAAAATCTCCATTTTCAATGACTTTATCCGTAGCAACACCATGCGGAAGTGCTGAACGTGTTCCAGAAGCTACTATTGTATCAAAGGAAGAAGAAGTTGCTCCTTTTTTGCGCATGAAAAATTCTAATTCATTCGATACTTCAAGCTCAGTCATACCTGGTTTTATGTAAGTAACGATATGCTCATATGCTTCATCAGCAATACGACAAGCTGCCTTTATTATACTAATCTCTTCGTCCGTCTTAATCAAGCGAATTTTTTCAACAAGGCCTGAAAGTGGCACTAAATCGACTTGTACAGCTTGCTTGTATAGTTCATAATCGCTATACGTCACATCATTTTTTTCAAATCCTAATGAGTTGATCCCCATATCTGTTACTTGTGTAGCAATTTCTTCCATCATTGTTTTCTTATGTTGTACTATACGAAAATCTTTAATCTGACTCGCGGCTTGCTCTGTGTAACGAAAATCTGTTATAAACACTGCATCTGTTTTAGAAATTATTGTGACACCAGCTGTTCCAGTGAATCCTGTCATGTAGCGGATGCTATGACCATTCGTAATTAACAGAGCGTCTACTCCATTTTCTTCAAGTGCTGCACGTAATTTACTAAGTTTCATTTTTAGCCCTCATCTCATTTTCTATATTACTTCTTTGTATATTTTATCATAGTAAGTGAGGGCGGTAAATTTTTCATTTTTCTAGAGGATTATCTTTGTAGTGAAATATCGCCGATTCCATGATGAAACGAACAGCTACTATAACTATACAGATAAAAGGGATCGATATTTTTTTTATCGTTTTCTCTATTGAATCTGCATCTAAAATAATCCATTCAAGTACAATCGCAATGATGAGGCCTATAGTAAAACTAGTGATGGAAACTGGAATTTTAATAAATAATAATCCTAAATAGTATAGAAGAAAACAAATTCCCCAAATGACTAAAAATAAAATAATCCATTTCAAATATACATTGGTCCCTTTTAAAAAGAGAAAAGTTTTCGTATATCCGATAGGATTCCACTTGATGAATTGAAAATAATCCAACATTTTAAATAGAATGGTCGTTCCAATTGCCGCAACCATACTAGTAATAATCGATAATCCTTTCATGTAAATCTCCTTTGTTTTTCCTATAGTTTAAGCGAAAGAGCTAGTAATTAAACATTGCAACAAAATAAAAGCACAAGTGATAAGAGAACTTATCAGCTTGTGCTTTAGAATTATTATAGGAAAATATGAGATCCATGGAACGATCATATCTTAGTACACGTGAAATTTGTTATTGGTTTTGTACTTTACAGCCCACATTTTAGTTGAGCATTGCAATTGGTACATGTGTTACATCCACCCATTTCTTCCACAGTACCTTTACGACAAACAGGACATGTATTTCCAACTTCTGAACCAATCGTTACATTGGTTGAGCGTAAATCTTGAATCGTATCTATTAAAACTACATGTCTTTTTTCTACTCTTTCTTCTTTTGGATGATCTTCTAATGTATTTTCCTCTGCTTTTAACGTCAGAACTTGTGAGTCGCGACTTCCATCGACATACACAGTACCACCCTTAGCTCCACCACGATATAAACGCTCGTACACTCCTTCAACCTGTTCAACCGTATATCCACGTGGTGCGTTAACCGTTTTAGAAATAGAACTGTCAATCCAACGTTGAATGATACATTGCACATCTGCATGAGCTTCAGGAGCAAGTTCCATCGCAGTAACAAACCATTCTGGGAGATTTTCTTCTTCAGCAGATTCATTTTTACCTAAATATTCTTGCACAATGTCTGCTTTCACTTCTATAAATTTACCTAAACGACCACTTCTATAGTAAGTGAAGGAATAATACGGCTCAAGTCCAGTAGAAACACCAACCATTGTTCCAGTTGAACCTGTAGGTGCGACTGTTAACAAATGAGAATTTCGAACACCATTCTCTAAAATAGAATTTCGAATGTCTTCTGGCATTGAACTCATAAATCCTGTTTCCGTAAATGCCTTACGCAAGCGATTAGTTTCCTCTTCTGTCTCACCAGTTAAGAATGGGAAGCTTCCGCGTTCTACAGCAAGTTCTGCTGATGTTTCATATGCTGCAATCGCAATTGTTTTAAAGATTTCATCTACTAAAACATTACCTTCATCTGAACCATACTCTTTTTCACAATAGATTAACAAGTCGGCAAGACCCATAACACCTAAGCCTATACGTCTTTCACCAAGTGCTTGTACTTTGTTTTCTTCTAAGAAGTATGGAGTTGCATCGATAACATTATCTTGCATACGTACACCAACACTTACTGTTTCTTTCAACGCTTCATAGTCCACAGTCTTAGTTTCTTTGTTTGCAAATTGTGCTAAATTCACAGCAGCCAAGTTACATACAGAATATGGTGCAAGTGGTTGCTCTCCACAAGGATTAGTAGCGACAACTTTTTGTCCATATGCTGTAGCATTCGTTTTTTCATTTGCATTATCGATGAAGAAAACACCTGGTTCTGCAGAATAAGTAGCACAAATATTGATCAAATTCCAAAGATCTTTCGCTTTTACTGTACGATAAGTTCGAACCTCATAGCCCATTCTTTCCCACTCACGAACATCGCCAATTTTATGCCAATTTTCGTTGTAGAAATCCATTTCTTCTGGAGAATAAGCTTCAGTTGCCGGGAAACGCAAGTCAAAGTCGCTGTCTTCTTCTACTGCTTTCATAAAGTCATCCGTCAGCGTCACGGAGATGTTTGCACCAGTTAAAAACTCAGAATTATGAACGGAATAAGTTCCGCCATCACGTAATTTTGTTTCTGCATCACGAATGATATCTGCATTAAATCCACCTAGACCTGGAATAGCTTTGTAATTGATAATCCCTTGATACATCGCTTCTTCCTGAACAGTAAGTGGTTTGAATTTAAGCTTGTCCTTCGCGAGTTGTTTGATCGTTTCATCATTTGTGTTTTCAATCAAGAAACGTAAAATACGAGGGTTTTGCATTTTAGAGATTATAAATTCCGCAATATCAGGGTGCCAATCTGCTAGCATGATCATTTGTGCACCTCTGCGGGAACCACCTTGTTCGACAAGATGAGTTAGTTTAGCGATATCGTCTAACCATGAAACAGAACCAGAGGATTTTCCGTTTACTCCTCGAGCTAACGTATTTCTTGGTCTTAGAGTAGAACCGTTTGTACCAACTCCACCACCACGACTCATAATTTCCATAACTTGTTTGCGGTGGTCACTAATCCCTTCACGCGAATCTGCAACGAATGGCATCACATAACAATTAAAATAAGTAACATCTGTTCCCGTTCCTGCACCATATAGTACTCGTCCAGCTGGGATGAATTTTAAAGAAACTAGTTGTTGGTAGAATTTCTCAAACCATTCTTCCCGTTTTGCTTCTGTTTTTTCTACAGACGCAAGTCCTGTCGCGTTTCTTTTGGCAATTTGCTCGTAATATACTTCAAGAGGTTTTTCAATCACGCTTAAAGGACGAGTAATAATTCCAGATTCGATCTTGGCAGCATCGTCAATCGCACTTCGGTAATCTTCCTCGATTTGCACTTCAGCTGTTTTCGCTTGTTCGTTAATCGAAACGATATACCCTAGGCCACGCGCTGGAAATTTAGGATCTTCTTTAACTGTTAGAACAACAAAGTCTCCTGCCTTTAACGTTTTCTTTTCCGTATCCTTAAAGGAATAACGATCGATCATGACAAGTCTTGACACACCTTTATGTGTAAGTGTCATATCTTCTGTAATCGAATGCACTTGTGGAAATAATTGGATATCTTTGTTTAATGCTTCAACATTTAAAGTAAGGTTCGTTTCATTTTTAGTTGTTACCATTTACTCTTCCTCCATTCTACAAATTGCAATTGACACAACATGTAGTAGTTTCATTTATAATACGACACAATATATTGAAGAGTAAAGCGAAACTAGTCAGGATTAATTAATATAATCCCTAACTCCTAGTTTTCGAATTTACTATAAGACATTGTTACTTTTATTTTTTATAATTCCATTTATCATTAGCATATCTTGTCACTTCTAGTTGTCTTACGTAATTCTTCTGTTCTTGCGTTAAGTTATATTCGACCAATTCTATCTCCATGGCATCTGCAAATCCTTTTTTAAAAGCAATTTTACATTCTTCCATTGTTACCGGTTTTGATATTATTTTGTTAATGGAGACAGCTTTTTGAGATAGGCCTTTTCTCACTTTCTCTCTTATCTCTTCTGAAGAGAATTTAAACGTTTGAATTAATTTATCTTCATCAAGATCAAGTAATATTGCACCATGTTGTAGAATAACACCTTTTTGTCTTGTTTGTGCACTACCAGCAACTTTCTTTCCTTCGACGACTAATTCGTACCAGCTTGGTGCATCAAAACAAACTGCTGATTTTGGGTTTTTTAAATTTTCTTTCTGTTCGTCTGTATTCGGAACAGAAAAATAAGCGTTTAAACCAAGATTTTGAAATCCTAGCAGTAAACCCTCACTAATAACACGATAAGCTTCGGTTACAGTTGCTGGCATACTTGGATAACTCTCTGTAACGATTACGCTGTATGTAAGTTCATGTTCGTGAAGTACCCCTCTTCCCCCTGTAGGTCTACGCACAAAACCAAGCCCTAATCTTTTCACTGCTTCTATATCAATCTCTTTTTCCACAGTTTGAAAATACCCAATAGATAATGTTGCTGGATTCCATTCGTAAAATCTAATAACCGGGGGAATAAGACCCTCACTATGCCAATCCAGTAAGGCTTCGTCCAACGCCATATTGTATGATGGACTGCAGGGGCCAGAATTTATGAAGTACCATTTTGTCTTTTCCACCTTAATCTCTCCCTTCACAACGTGTATCATTTTATCAAATAGATTGAATTGTATCTAGCACTTCTTTTATAATGAATAGGAAACATAGAGAGGGGAAAGACCGTGTTAGAATTATTGTACTTCGTTATCGCTATACTTGTTGCCTTTTTAGTCTATGCTGGAATCTCGGCATATCGTTTAAAGAAAACTGTAACCAATCTCACGCAAGAACAATTTATTGAGGGTTACCGTAAAGCACAGCTGATTGATGTGCGTGAACCAAAAGAATTTGATGGTGGACATATTTTAGGAGCAAGAAATGTTCCTTCTACTCAATTTCGTCAGCGTTATAAAGAAATTCGTCCAGACAAGCCCGTGTACTTGTATGATCAAAGTGGTGCAAGAAGTGCGCGTGCAGCAATGTTTTTAAAGAAAAAAGGATATACACAGTTATTCCAGCTCCAAGGTGGGTTCAAAGCTTGGACAGGTAAAGTTAAATCTAAGTAATACATAAGGTTCTTCTAAACAGAGGAACCTTTTTTCTTTCATCCACACAATCTGGAGGGTTTAGATGCAAAAACACATTTTGTTTTCTCATTTAGAAGATTTTAGAATCACTCACCCAAATTATGATGATTTTGCTATTGTTTCAAGACGAATTATTTCTACGTTGAATGAACGGGCAACAGGAGATTGGCAAGTAATTGATATTGGCGACTCTATTCTTCAACTGGAGGGAAATTTGTTAGATATGATGGGAAAAGGCTTACTTCCATACGAAGTGCTATGTTCTATTTTCGAAACAAAGGCTCAGCGTAAGATTTCTAGTAAGTCTCCATTAAGCTTTGAGAATAAATTAGAAGTTGTAGAAACATTTGAAAACAATCTTATTTTCTTTCCACAATATAATGTGGCCTTAACTCTTGCATTTAACTATTCTGGAGGAAACACCTGGCCAGAATATCAGTTTTTTTCAACTTCGGTAGATCAAGCCTTGAGTTTCTTACAAGAAATTAACGAAAAGCTAAGACAATTGTTAATGCAGTCTGTAACTTATCTGGTGGATACAGAAAATGGTGTCCAACGGAGAAATTATGGAGAGCAGGCAGCTGTGAGTAGAGACGATGTCCTTTTAGCAGAAAGTATTAAACAAGATATTTTTCGTTCCATTGATGAATTTTTTAAACAAGATGGGTATTTCTTTAAAGAATATGGACTTCCCTATAAGCGAGGTATTCTTCTTTATGGCTCCCCTGGTAATGGTAAAACAACTTTAGTAAAGTCAATTACTGGATCAACGAAAGCACCGGTTGTCTATTGGCAGATTACAGAGTTTACGGGTAGTCATTCCATCCAAGAAGTATTTGGTATTGTGACAAGACTAGCACCTGCTATTTTAGTTATTGAAGATATAGATTCCATGCCTGAATATACTCGTTCAGTCTTTTTAAACACCCTAGACGGTGCCCAATCCAGAGAAGGACTATTTATCATAGGGACAACCAATTACCCTCAAAAAATTGATCCTGCGCTTATTAACCGTGCTGGTCGTTTTGACCGAGCGTATGAAATTCCTTCTCCAACAGCAAAAGTTCGACAAGATTATTTACGCAAACTAGATATCAAAGGAATACTCTCTGACGACCAAGTGAAAGAGATGGCCAAGCTTTCTAAAGGGCTGTCTATGTCCCAGTTAAACGAACTATATATGTCCGTTGCGCTAAACTGGCACTATGATGGGAACTTGGATTACGAGAAGAGAATAGAAGAACTAACAAAGCAAAATAATCGATCAAATAAAAACAACTGGGAAAATGATGAAAACTCTATTGGATTTAACTACTAATGAAGAACTGAGTGATAAATTTGCATTTTACCAATGAACCGAAAAGGATTTTTTACGTAATTGCGGTTATACTCACTATTGCCCTTGGGTTGAGTAGTAGATATTTTAATACGTTGCCTCCTTTTATCCAAAGTCATGCCGGTGATACAGTATGGGCAATGATGGTGTATTTTCTTTTTCGGTTTTTCTTTGTACACAGAAGTAAGTATGCAGCATTATATCTAAGTGTTATTTTTTGTTTTATAGTTGAATTTAGTCAGCTGTATCAAGCAAATTGGATTAATACAATACGTGATACTTTGCTGGGTGCTCTAATACTCGGTAAAGGTTTTCTTGGAAAAGATCTACTACGGTATTGTATTGGTATTTTTATAGCTTTTGTAGTGGATAAATGGATTTATCCTATTATTGCTCAAAAACACTAGGTATACCCCGATTAAAGGTGCTGAAAAGTTTTTAGGATAACCTAAAAAAAGCTTGCCAGTTATTAATTGACAAGCCTTTTTATGATGAATAATATTACCCCTCCAATATAAGTTTGCTTTCGCTTTCGATTAATCCCCCCACGTCGTCTTGTTCTTTGCTCATTTTTATCCAATTTACATATCCGTATATTGAGTTAACGAGAAATGCGGTCCACATCACTAACATCGACCAATCGTTTCCACCTGATTGCAATAATGTAATAGCCCATAATACAATGGATAATCCGTTGACGACAATCCATAGCACCCACTGTTCCGCATATCGTTTAATCATCAAAATTTGAGCAATAATGGATAACACGACAGCAACTGAATCAATTCTTATCTGTTGACCTCCAATTAAATGCAAGAAGTATGCATAAAGAACCGAAGTTATAACAGCAATTACAATTAACTGAATCCACTGTATTTTGGTTAAAGTCTTTACTTTAACATCCTCTCCAGTTGTTGACTGATCAACTTTATTTTTATTCCACAAGTAAATTCCAACAAACTGCAACGGAAAGTAAAACAATCCATTTAACATCGCTTCTCCATATAATCCGTATGTATAGGATATGTATGCATATGTTCCAGTTTGGACAATCCCAAAGTAATAATTACTGATTTTCCCTTTCGCTACTAGAACAACGCATAGCATCCCTGTCAGAGAGCTAATCAAACCGAGCAACGAGTCACCCCATGCAAAAAACAAATAAATATTTACTAAAGTAAAGACTCCTAGCCAAGCTAGCTCAAATTTCGTCCAGTTTTTCATCGTACCCTCCAAAAAGTTTAAATTTGCCGCTGATACCTACTTGTAAAAGTCGTAGAATACTCGGAAGCGAAACTAATACTTTATAGGCTAAAAAGCAAGCATACTCTTCTTTCTCTAGCATTAACCCAATACTAGGACTTAAATAAAGAACAAGAGATACCGACATCGATTAGGACCAACATGAATATAAACGAACCCAACTACCCTCAGAAGTTGAGGCTATCGTTTTTCTTTCATTACTAATCAACCATTGTTGTCTTTACACCTGTAAAGTTTTTAGTTTACAGGTATAGTATACGTATATGGACACAAAGTTACAATAAGAATTTTATATTTTAATAGAGTAGTATGTCCTTCAAAGGAATACATTTACATGCTCGATAAGAAAAGCCGGAGACAATATAGGTTGGGGGTGATAGTTAGAAACATATTAAGTGTTTTATCAGCAATTGAAAGTACTAATAGATACAACTAAAAGGGTGTGATCCTGGAAGAATCACACCCTTTTTCTGTTATGCTTTTATATATCTTAATACCGGCTTACGCGCAGCTTTTGTTTCATCTAAACGGTTAATAACTGTAGTATGAGGAGCATTTTGAACGATTTCTGGATTTTCTTCTACTTCTTTTGCAATTTGAATCATTGCATCACAGAATGCATCCAAAGTTTCTTTTGACTCCGTTTCTGTTGGCTCGATCATCATACCCTCTTCTACATTCAATGGGAAGTAGATTGTAGGTGGATGATAACCAAAGTCAAGCAAACGTTTGGCCATATCTAGCGTACGAACGCCCAGTTTCTTTTGGCGACGACCACTTAGTACGAATTCATGCTTACAATGGCGGTTATAAGGCAGATCGAAATGTCCCTCTAATCGTCTCATCATATAGTTTGCATTCAATACAGCGTACTCTGTTACAGCTTTAAGACCATCAGGACCCATTGAACGAATATACGTATAGGCACGAACATTTATACCGAAGTTTCCGTAGAATGGTTTAACTCTTCCAATTGTTTGCGGACGATTATAGTCAAATGTATATTTGTCATCCTCTTTTACGAGTACCGGGCTTGGTAAGAACGGTATTAAATCAGCCTTAACTCCAACTGGACCTGAACCAGGACCTCCGCCGCCATGTGGACCTGTGAAAGTTTTATGCAAGTTTAAGTGAACACAGTCAAAGCCCATATCTCCAGGACGTGCTTTTGACATAACGGCATTTAAGTTTGCACCGTCATAATACAATTTGCCACCCACACCGTGGATAATCTCTGCTAATTCTAATATTGTTTCTTCGAATAAACCTAATGTATTAGGATTAGTTAACATCAAAGCAGCAGTATCTGGACCTACTACACGACGTAAATCTTCCAAATCTACTAAGCCTTCCTCATTTGATTTGACGGTAATAGTTTCGAAACCTGCAACTGTTGCGGAAGCAGGATTCGTTCCATGCGCTGAATCAGGTACAATTACTTTTGTACGCTGGGTATCCCCATTTGCTTCATGGAATGCACGAATCATCATGAGCGCAGTCCATTCTCCATGTGCACCTGCAGCTGGTTGAAGTGTCACTTCATCCATCCCAGTGATTTCGATCAAATGTTCCTGAAGATCGTACATTAACTCCATTGCGCCTTGAACAGAAGCCTCATCTTGTAATGGATGAATATTCGCAAACCCAGGGAAACGTGCAACTGATTCGTTAATTTTTGGATTATACTTCATCGTACAAGAACCAAGCGGATAGAATCCTGTATCCACCCCATGATTTCGGTTAGATAAAGCCGTATAATGACGCATAATATCTAGTTCGGATACTTCCGGCAATTCAGCTTCTTCCACGCGCTGCATACCCTCTGGTAATAGAGTTGACAAATCTACTTCAGGTACATCTAGTTCAGGTAGGTTATAACCTACACGACCCTCTTTCGTAATTTCAAAAATTAGTGGTTGATTATCTTTATGCATGAAGAGCCCCCATTTCTTGCACGAGTGCATCTATTTCTTCTTTCGTACGCTGCTCTGTAACAGCAATTAATACATGGTTTTTAAGATCTGCGTTCACTCGTCCTAGATCAAATCCACCGATCATTCCTTTTTCAAGAAGTACTTTATTTGCATCTGCCACGGAACCATTTACTTTTACAACAATTTCGTTAAAATGTGCACCTTGATACGGCACTTCGAATCCTGCTTTTTCAAAGGATTGTTTTGCATAATGTGTTTTTACAATATTTTGAGTTGCCATTTCTTTAACACCTTTTTTACCAAGTGCTGTCATCGCAACGGAAGCTGCAAGTGCGTTTAATGCCTGATTTGAACAAATATTGGATGTAGCTTTATCGCGGCGGATATGCTGTTCGCGGGCCTGTAAAGTTAGTACATAACCACGACGGCCTTCCTCATCTGTTGTTTCACCTACTAAACGACCTGGAACTTTACGCATAAGCTTAGTGCTTACTGCAAAGAACCCACAGTGTGGACCACCAAAAGCTTCGGAAATCCCGAATACTTGTGCATCTCCAACTGTAATATCTGCTCCAAATTTACCCGGGGGTGTTAAGACACCAAGTGCTAACGGATTGGCCGAAACAATGAACAAGGCATTTTGCGCATGGGTTAATTGCTCTACTTTTGCTAAATCCTCTATTTGTCCAAAGAAATTAGGATATTGAACCATTACTCCAGCAGTATCCTCATCTACTAATTCTTCTAATTTCATCAAATCAGTTACTCCATCTTTCATTGGCACTGTAACTACTTCGATATTTTGTCCTTTTGCATATACCTTCACCACATCTATATATTCTGGGTGTGTTGCTTCTGATACGAGTAGCTTTTTGCGACGCGTATGAGCTGCAGCAAGGTTGCCCGCTTCTGCTAGTGCAGTACCACCGTCGTACATAGAAGAATTCGCAAGGTCCATTCCTGTTAGTTCACAAATCATCGTTTGAAATTCAAAAATTGCTTGAAGTTCACCTTGAGAGATTTCAGGTTGATACGGAGTATAGGCAGTATAAAACTCTGATCTAGAAATAACATGATCTACAATAATTGGCTTGAAATGATCATAAACACCAGCACCTAAAAAGGAAGCATATTGTTTACTGTCAGCATTTTTTGCAGCAAGCTGGCTCAATTCTTTCAATAGAGCAGATTCTGCTTTTGCAGGTTTAATATTGTACTCACCTTTAAAACGAACTTTTTCAGGAATGTCTGCAAACAATTCATCAATTGCGGAAATGCCAATTACATCTAACATTTCTTTTTGATCTTGCTCAGTCATTGGTAAATAACGATGCTTCATCAATGTACAACCTCTTTCTAAGTCTTATTTTTCTCTTTTATAAAACGGAGTTGCTATTGTAATTGCTTTTAATCGTTTATTTCTTATCTCAATTTCGACCTCTTGCCCAAGTTCAGCAAATGTTGCGTTAATTAAAGCTAAACCAATATTTTTCTTCAATGTAGGTGATTGTGTACCAGATGTTACATGACCAATTTGCTTATTATCTACAAATACTGGATATCCCGTACGAGGAATTCCTTTATCTATCATTTCGATTCCAATACTCTTCCTTTGTACACCGTTCTCTTTTTGTTCAAGCAATATAGATTTACCATTGAAGTCTTGTTCTTTTTTAAGTTTCACAACAAAACCGATATTAGCTTCAAGTGGTGAAATATCTTTTGTCAGTTCTTGACCGTACAGTGGTAAACAGGCTTCAAAACGTAAAGTATCACGCGCACCTAAACCACAGGGTAATATACCTTCTTCGGTTCCAGCATCTAAAATACTACTCCATAGGTCTCTTAAATCTTTTGAAGATGCATATAGTTCAAATCCATCTTCGCCTGTATAGCCAGTTCGAGACACAATTACATCTTTACCCGCGACATCGACATTATTTGCAAAACGGAAGAATCCTATTTCGTCTAAATTTTGAGTAGTCAGCTTTTGTAAAATGCCTTGCGCTGACGGACCTTGTAAAGCAAGTAAACCATAATCTTCTGATTTATTTACTAATGTTACATCACCTGAAGCATTTTCCTGCATCCAGTTAAAATCTTTTTCAATATTGCCAGCATTTACAACTAGAAGATAATGATTGTCATCCATTTTGTAAATTAACAAATCGTCGACTATTCCGCCGTCCTTATAACACATAGCTGTGTATTGAGCCTGGCCTTTTACTAATTTGGAGACATCATTCGTCATAATCTTTTGAAGATATTCTTCACTATCTGTGCCTGTTAAGATGATTTCACCCATATGAGAAACATCAAACAATCCCGCTTTCGTTCTTACTGCCTCGTGCTCCGCCTTAATGCTAGAGAATTGTACTGGTAACTCCCAACCTCCAAAGTCAATCGTCTTTCCTCCGTAATTTGCATATACATCAAATAAAGGTGTTCGTTTCAACTGTTCTGCCAAAATAATCTCCTCCTTCACATTTCCATACAAAAAAGGACAGAAAAACCCCTTTGGAAAAACAAGGGTTCTCTGTCCTGGGACCTGAAAGTTTACCAAAAATGGCTTTCCTCTTTGGTGGCTTTACGTAGGATAAACGAAAGCGCTCTCCAGAGTTGCGTCCTATATGAGTTCTTTTGCCTGAGAGATTCATAATTTTCATTACTTGCTCCTTCGGCGACGCAGCTAGTACGTTCTCTCCCCATATAATCATCCGCGATATCTGTATAACTCACTCTTTGTCTATATCCTAACATTCAAGTAATTCAGAAGCAATACTTTTTGATAAAATTAGTAAAACACGAACATTACAATTATATTGTTACGTTTTCATTCGCCTTTGAGCCTATTCACTTGATATCCTGCATACTCTGTAATTTGTCTAAGAGGTCTATGTTCTGTTCGAATTGAAATATGTGCAGCCTTTTTATAGAACCATCTCCTCGTTCTATACAATCTTTCTAATTCTTCCTTTGTACTGTTTTGCACAATCGGTCTATTTTTGTCGTTTTTAATTCTCATCCAAATATCTTCAAAAGTGGCATCTAAATATAATACAAGTCCAGTTCTTCGCATCACTTCAATATTTTTTTCGCTCATGGCAACGCCACCACCTGTCGAAATGATACAAGATTCGTTTCGGAAATTCTCAAGAAAATCTGTCTCTACTTTTCGAAAGTACGCTTCGCCTTCTTGTTCAAAAATCTCAGGGATTGTTCTATTTTGTATTCTAACAATTTCCTTATCCATATCGTAATAAGGCATTTTTAAGAAAAAGCTCAATCTTCTACCGATTGCACTTTTACCACTTCCCATAAATCCTACTAAATATACCTTATACATGATTCACCAACTCACTAAATTCCAATTTTCTCGGCGCCGCAACACCATCAAGTTATTCTTTATTATAGTGAGTGGCTTTTTTTATTACAACTATAAAAATAGCCCTATGAACAACTATTGCAAATTTTGTCGATGGAACAGCTCTATTTTTTCGATGGCTGCACCTGTATAAAACATTTCTAAAGCAGTAAACGTCTGATATTTGGATTGATAAGCAGCAGTAATAGACAGCAAGAAGATTGTCACAACCATTAAAAGAATAACTACAGCCGGAAAAAATACTCCTCTTTCATTACCTAGCATATGTGACATAAAAAACATGCTCCTTTTCTAAATCATTTAAAAAAACCACTCGTATTCGTAGTGAGTTTCCTATCACTTCAACAAAAAAAGATTCTATATTAACTAACATATGCTCGTGACCGTCCATATTTTTTGTTTTGCGAATAACGTTTTGATAGGATTCCAATTTGTATTTCATTTCATTTTTTTCAATCGTAATTCCTTTCGAATTATCATGAACAGCGATGGAGTCTACTTCGGTTAAATACGAATCTGCATATTGGATGAACAAAGCCCATTCTGTTTCTGTCGTATCTGTCACATTTGCTTCGGCGTTCGTCATCCACCACATAGTGCCAGCCACTACCTGAGCGAATAGCATAAATACTGCTAAATGGAGAATCCCCTCCAGTAAAGTGTATCCTGACTGATCTCGAATTTTCATTTGATAAGGGACACACATTTATGTTTCTTTTCCTGCATCCCATCATAATCTATACAAATTGATTCGCTACTAATTTCATATGAATACATAATCTTATTCACTTGCATACCTCCAGTTTTCATATTTTCTACGGTATACATCTTTGAAACTTCATACATAACTAGCGATGAATGATATTCTCTTTTTTTATCTTCTAAATGCACAACCATATAATTTAGAAACGGTAAAATTGTCGTAGTAATGATAAATATGATACTCAAAGATAAAACTGTTTCTGGCCAAGAAAATCCTTCACTATTTTTCATAATTTATAACACCTCTACCTATATATAGAGTTATTCGCTTCTCCCCTCTTTCTGTTTCAAATAATAAGTTTCCAAAATTGTTAAGATTACCATTTGGATGAAAGGAAATCGTTTTGATCGTACTCTCATCTGCTAAATGCATATTCCTCGGTAATTCTTTTTCAAACAATATGACATTAGCCGATCTTGCTTGGTAACTCCTTCGATTGTTAATAAAATAAATATAGGTATATTTGTTTTCTCCAATAGAGATTGCTTGAATTCTCTGGATATCTAAATGCAGTTGCTTATAAAATCTCTCTTCCTCCATTTCCTCCAGCTTAGATGCCGACAATAAAATGACTGAAGAAGAAACAACCATAACGATTGATAAAACAAGCAACATCTCGATTATTGTGAATCCCTTCTCGTCAGACTTAAACTTATACTGTACGAAGTTAGCCACTAGTCACTTTCCCTGTTGTGGAATTGATCGTAATGTTGTCCCCATTAGGACATTTTGTGTTTTTGCCTGGTAAATAATCTCCTTCTTCAAGTTCGACTAGTGTAGGTATTTTCTTATGATCCATTTTATATGCCGCAATTTGGCCCTCCAACATTTTGACAAAGGCTTGACAACTTTTTTCATCGATACTTGCAGAGTGCTTTGTTACATTTGGAATAGAAATAAGAATTAATACAGAAATAATCAGCAAAACTATCATCATTTCAACTAAAGTGAAGCCTCTGTTATTTTTCAGTAATTTTCTCATAATATCTCCTTTATACAATATTAATCATGTTATAAATAGGCAATAATATAGCCAAGTAAGCACCAATGATGAATATGGCTAATATTAAAAATAACGTTGGTTGAACTATACTTATATAGCGAGATAGCTTACTTTCTATTTCTTGACTAAGAAACTCACTATAGAGAGATAGTTCTCTCCCTAAATAACCACTATTTTCACCATGTACAACAAAATAAAATAATTCGGTTGTGAATGAATCTAAAAGGAACACGGCCTGTGAGAATGATTCACCATGTACTACCTTGTCTTTCATCTGTTCCCCGATATAGCGAAGAACTCGATGCTCCTTTTGGTAGTTAAGTGCTTCAAATGATTGTTGTAACGACATGCCACTTTCCAATAGTCCACCCATTTCTCTTGCAAATATTCTGGTAAGAAGCAATCGGTACCAACTTCTCACTATTGGTAATTTCAAATAAATTTGGAGTTGCTTCTCTAATGAAAGTCTTTGTATGGCAAGATAGGATAAAACAATCAAACTGATTCCAATTATTGCTGCGAAGATAAATATATTTGGCATTTGTAGAAGATAACCTGTCCAAGCTAAAGAATTGTCCGAAGACTCATTTCCCCTTGAACCAATCAACGATTCCATATTAGGCATGAAGTAAATTCTAAACATCGTAAACAATAAAAATAGGATCGAAAACAAAAAGATAGGATACATCAATAAGTTATTTAGACGTTTTTTGGCACCTTCAAAAAATGCAGTATTTATGCTTAATACAGTAATCGTTTGTTGTAATTGACCATGTACAGAAGCAAGGTTCAATGGCAACAATAATCTATTTGGAAAACCTAATAATTTAAATACATCGACCACATTTAATCCATTTCGTTGTACATCGGTAATTCTTTTACTAACAGTATCTGAGTCTTTCACATGAAAGGGCAACAACATAGTAATGGATTCATGAAAGGTATAACCTTCCTTTAAGAGATCACTTAATCTACTCAAAAAAGAGGAATGCATTTTTGGAGGAATTGTTTGTTGCTTCCTTTCCAAATAAGCTTTAACCTTTTTCAATAACACCTTCTCTAACCCCTCTCTCTATTTGATAGGATAAAGAATATTGATAGGGAATATGATAAATTTTACCAATATACATAGATTGAAATGCTTCCTCTAACAAATCATCAGATAGAATCTCAAAAACTGCGGATAATTCAGATTCACTGCTTTTTGATGCAACGACTAATCTTTGCGTAACAATACCGGAAATTGTTTGCTTTAGCTCTTCTGAGGTTACCCCTAGATCGACAAGACGATAAAGAGATCCCACACCGTCCTTTGCATGAATAGTTGAAACGACAAGATGGCCTGTGAGCGCTGCTTGAATTGCTGCTTTAGCTGTGGACTCGTCTCTAATTTCTCCTATCATAATAACGTCTGGTGAGTGGCGTAATATAGCCTTTAGACCAGTCGAATAAGTCACTCCAGACCGTTCATTCACTTGAATTTGAAGTAAATGGGACTGGCTATTCTCGACTGGGTCTTCTAACGAAATGACATGTCGATTTAAATTTTCTGAACAATATTTGGTGAGTGAATACATAGTGGTGGATTTTCCAGAGCCTGTAGGACCTACAAATAAGATCAAACCTTGACGATTATTGGCAAGTTCTACAATTTTTTCTGTTGCATCTCTAAACAAAGAGAGGGAATGAATAATTTTAGCGTTGTCATGTTGTTGGAGACGAATTACCATACTTTCCTTGCTAAAAATGGAGGGAAGTGTAGACACACGAAATGAGAATTTATGAGAGTTAAATACTTGTTGAAAGGAACCGCTTTGTGGCTTTCTTTTTTCGCTGATATCAAGAGAGGAGAGAAACTTGAAGAATGAGATGATGCGTTCTCCAATGTTCAATGGTAGCTTACCCGCTTCAAACATTTGAGAATTTTTTTTAAAAAAATAAGTATAACTGTCTTCGTTAGGAATCATGTGTAAATCGGAAGCACCGAATTTATGAGCTTTTCTAAGTAGTCGAAAGCACTTTTCTTCAATAACATTTTCTACTTGTTGCATAATTTTCCTTTCCCCAGATACAAGTTGTGACCGCAAAACAGCTTGTACCGATTATTATACTGGCTTACATCTAAAATTGGAAGTAGTTTTTTAAATTTTCTGTTATATTATAATTATTTTATTATTCTTATGTGATTGATTATAATAATAACTAATAGAAGAAAGAAGGTAATTGTGTGCCAAATACTTTACAGCTAACTAATGCTTTAGCGGACGAAACTAGGTATTCAATTTATTTGTATATTGTTAAGCAAGTACAATCAGTAAATGTGCAGCAAATTGCAGATCGATTCGGCATACATCCTAATGTTGCAAGATTACATTTAACCAAGCTAAATGAGACTAAATTAATTACCTCGGAGTTACTGTACAACAAAAAAGGCGGTAGACCAGCGCGTATATATACCGTTGCAGATCAACCTATTCAGTTAAGTTTTCCAAAACAAGAAAATCAGCTGTTACTAGGCTGGTTATTAGAGTTAGTGGAAACAATGGGTACAGAAGCGCTCGAAAAAGTAAAAAATATTAGTTATACTTCGGGATACGATTCTATGCAACAGGCCAAAATAAACGATCAGAGCTTCGACCAAAAAATAGAACTACTATCTGCTGCTGCTCTCGCTGTAGGATATATCCCAAATATCGAAAAAAAAGACGATAAACAAATTATTACATTCTCTATTTTTAATTGCCCTTTTAAAGGTCAACTAACTAATCATCCCCATATTATTTGCAGTATTCACGAATCATTTTTAAAAGGCCAGTTTGATGCTTTGTTCTCAAATAACGAATTTATTCAGCTTGAAAGTAAACAAAAACAATGTAGCAATTGCGTATATCAAATAGAAGTCCTATAATGAAAGCATAGATAATACATATTTGTGACAATAGAGAGTATAATGTGTAAAGAAAACTAATAATCAGTTTACATGTACGATCACTTTCATTTATAATAAATATGAGAATTATTTGTATGGTTGTAAAAGGAGGGACTACAAATGGGCAATATGTATAAAGTAATGGCTTTCTGGACAGGGATTTTTGCAGTTATGTTTTATTTAGGTGATATGACAGAAGCTTCTTTACTATTTTTAGCAAATACGGGATTATTCCTTCTTTTAGGGTTTTTAAACCTTTCGGAACGTATGTATATGTACATCTTCGGAGCTTACTTAATGTTCTTCTTCGCAGGTTTTACATATTACACGACATTCATGCACGTACCAGGTGCGGGACATTAATAATTGTTCACCAAAAAGCAGCTCACTTCAATGAGCTGCTTTTTGTGTATTTTCTCCAATTAAAAGGGTAAAACTATGTGAACCTTTTAAAAACCATTTAAGAACGGATTCGATTCCATTTCTGCTGCAATAGTAGTGGATGAACCGTGTCCTGGATAAACTAGAGTGGTTTCAGGTAATGTAAGCAGTTTTGTATGAATAGCCTTCAAAAGTTCGGATTCATTACCCCCTGGAAGGTCTGTCCGACCGATACTATTTTGAAAAAGCGTATCCCCCACAATTGAAAATTCATCGTCTTTAAAATAATACGTTAAACTACCTGGCGAATGCCCGGGAGTATGTATTAACTTCATATGAAAATCACCAATTTTTAACTCTGACTCCTTATTCAACAATACATCTGCCTCTTTGCAAATAATAGATGGGATTTCTGCATATTTGGCTGAACCATTTTTAACAGGATCCACTAACCACTTTTTCTCAGAAGTATGGATATATACCGGGATGTTAAAACTGTCTCTCACTTGGTCTACGGCTCCAATATGATCAAAATGTGCATGGGTTAATATAATCGCCAACGGGTTCATCTTTAATCGATGAAGCTCACTAATTAACTTGTCTCCTTCTCCCCCCGGATCAAAAATTAAGCATTGTTTCGTAGCATTTGAAACAATATAACAATTTGTTTGAATATAACCTAACGGATAAGTTCGAACGTTTAACATAAAATCACCTCTTTCTAATCTTATACGATAATTCACCACTTTTCTACTCGACAAAACTTCAAATTAGAATTACAATAGAAGAGAAATATGCAAATGCGACATTCATTTTCTGATGTCGAAAGGAGTGTCTTTTATGAACTTATTAATGGTTATTTTTGGACTAGTTACACTTTTAGCTGTAGTTGGTACTTATCAAGCTTTTAAAGAAAAGAATGTTTTAGGTGTTCTATTTAATTTTGGTACATTGGCTGTATTTGGCTTCTTTACTGTCATGACAATTGTGCAACAAGGTTTCCCACCAAGCTTACACTAAAACGTAATTAAAAAAGCTGCTGTACATTTTTTATATGTACAGCAGCTTTTTTCTATTCATTTAAATAAATCCACTTCTCAACTTTTAGCGGCTCTACTTGAATCCAATTATCTTTTGTATACCCGCCCAAACAAATATTAGCAGAAGGTGAGCACATGATAGATTGTTCCTCTACTTCACCTAATATGTTTTGACCCCCTAAAGAAATCTTCGATAGTATACTTTTTTGACTTGGATCATCCTGATTACGAGATTCTTTAGCGTTTAATAATAGTAATTCTTGTGGCGAAACGATGGAAAAAGAAGGAATGACCCACTCAGAGTAATTAGAGACAGCTGGCGTTGCCCATTTAAATTCTCTTTTACCATTATTCTCTTCCAAACGATATTCAAATTGTTTGTTCTCTTCGTTTATTTGAACATATAGCAGAGCTTCCCCTATGTTCGTCACATCCAATATCTTTTCTTCACCAGTACTTTTCAGAGTCCCATCTATGTTCGAGTAAAGGAAAAGTTCACTTCCATCTAAGGCAGAATCCGACCATCTAAATACCATTAAATTCTCTTCATCATACCATTTTACAAACGGATTTTCTATTTCGATCGATGTTAAATCTTGAGTAGCACCGTCATATACAAACGTATTATAAGTCCAGTCCTCATAAAATATAGAGAACACAACTAAATTTGGATTAGTGGGATGCCAATCCATATAAATTTCTGCCGATTCAAACGAAAGGCTCTGAATAATATAACCATTTTTATGTAAAAATTGAATTTCTGCAGAGGATGAATCTTTAGAAGTATGTAATAAAATCATTTCTTTTGAAGGATGAATGGTAGCTTGAATAATAGGAGTAGTTGTAGAATAAATCGTTCTCCAACTAGCCGTTGATACAGTATAAGTTCTAATCATCCATTGTCCTTTTTCAACAATAACAAAAACTATTTCATCATTGGACATCCACCCTACCACACTATGGAAGGCATTATTATCCAACAAAATGGAAGGTTTAACTGGATTCGCTAATTTCCCTACTTCATCACTATCTGCTCGTATTTCACTATCAACATCTTGTTTTACTGTATCATTGCTAGATTCCTTCTCGCTACAACCTTGCAGGAATCCTATACAAAGTAATAACATCAAAGTTTTTTTCAACCGACTCCCCCCTTCACAATGTATTAGACGAATTTAAATTCATTTTGTTTCAAAGAAAAAGCACAGACAAAAATATGTCTGTGCTTTAGCTTATTTGTCTTCTTTTATTGCTTCATCTAACAATAAGTTTCCTGTTTTCAAATCATAAAAGCGTAATAGATCACCATTAATAATTTGATCGGAATAGCCAAGTTCTTGGGTTGCTCTATCTATATATGGCTGACAGTTATCTATTTCAATCTGTAGCCCTGTCGCATTTTCATAGCAAGCATTACCAGCATAAACAAACTTATCTGTTACAAATCCACCATCCCGGAACACAACAAATTCTTCATGTTCTTCAGAGAACATATCTGCACCAAGTTGCATATCTTTTGAAGTTTCTACACCTAAAGCATGTAATATCGTAGGTCGTAAATCAATTTGACCAGACGTTTCAGTCATTTCTTTACCCTCGCCACTATTTGGAATGTGAACGAATAGTGGAACACGTTGAAGTTTCGCTGATTCGTATGGTGTAATTTCTTTTTCTAAATATTGCTCCATTGCTTTGTTATGATTTTCAGATATACCATAATGATCTCCATACATAACAATAATAGAGTTATCATATAAACCTTTTTCTTTTAGATCTTCAAAGAACACCTTCAAAGCTTCGTCCATATAACGAACCGATTGGAAATATCTATTAAGTGTATTTGAGTTGGAATCATACTCAGGTATCAACTTATCCTCTTCATCCAGTGTAAAAGGATGATGATTTGTTAAAGTGATTAAACGAGAATAAAACGGCTGAGGCATATCTGCCATCAAATCAACTGATTGTTTTACGAAAGGTATATCCTTCATACCCCAGTTAACTGCATCCTCTTCATTCACAACATAACTTTGTTCATCATAATACTTTTGGATATCCAATGCTCTGTACATTATATCGCGATTCCAGAAACTTTTGTTATTAGGATGTAATACATTTGTATAATATCCTTCTTCGCCTAAGCTTTCCGCCATCGAATGGAATGTATTCCCACTATGAGTAAAGAATACCGCTCCTCCACCAAGTGGATATAGTGAATTTTCTAGTAAGAACTCAGAGTCAGACGTTTTCCCTAAGCCCGTTTGATGATAAAAGTTAGAGAAATAATATGTGTCTTTATCTTGCGTTAATGAATTTAAGAACGGTGTTACTTCATGACCATTCATATCATTATTAATAACGAAAGATTGTAAGGACTCCATCGAAACAACGATTAAATTACGATCTTTAGCTACTCCGTACATTTTTTCATTTGCATCTACTTGGTTAGAACGAACATAGTTATTTACTTCTACTAATTCACTACCATCAGCGAGCGCTCTTTGCGCATGTGATTTAGATTGGATATAAATATCATATAAATGATAATTATATGGACCAATATTCTTTACAAGCATTTCACGATCAAAACTTCTTGTTAATAGTTGTGGTCTTTCAATTTCAGATAAACCTAAGTTTAAAAATAAAATTGCTGCAGTTATAACAAAATATGCTCTTCTAACAGCTGGTTTAACTAGCTTAACCTCTGCTCCGATTTTCAACCACTTCAATGCAATAATGATGATTGCAACATCTGTGAAATAGAAGATATCAGTCAAAAAGATACTTTCTGCTGCAGATGAACCTAAGTCACCAAAATTACTTGTTTGAAATAGTACCGGTATTGTAATGAAGTCCGTGAAAAAACGGTAAAACACCGCATTCGCATATACAATAGCGGAAAGTATTATGCTTGTAATTACTATATATCTATTTCTAGCTTTAGGACTCTTAAAGAACAATGAAATCCCATAGATAAATAGTAAAAAACTAAGCGGGTTTAAAAAGAGTATCACTTGTTGCATTGTATTTTCAATATCCATGTCAAAGCTGGTGTGGTAAACAATATATGTTTTTATCCAAGTTGCCACAATAGCAAGAATTAGAATAGAATGTGTTGGCCAATTTTTTTTCATCATGCCTACACCCTCCCCTTTTTCAATCTATATTTTATAATTATTTCAAAGTAACAGAACTTATCTTAATCCTTTCTTAACAATAAATCAATAAAAAAGAACAATGATTATGATAGAATTGTACAAGTCTTTTATACCATACCCTATATAAGACGGATTCAACCCGTAAAAAGTTTCACTTATTTATAAAAACATAAAACATCAGAGCTTAATCGCCTCTGATGTCCTTTAAATCTTGCTCCTACTTTGCTCTTGTTTCAATAATAATATAGCTATTTGAAAGTCTTTCGACTCAATCATTTGCATTTTATATAGCTCTCTTATTTCATCTTCCATCATTTCTAAATCGGCTAAACGATCTTTCGTGTATACATATATTCCAAATCGTTTTAAAAGTTGCATAACGTCGTATACTGAATTCATACTATTTCATCCTTCTCACGAATCTGTTTGCATTGAAAAATATTCGTTGGTGTAATTATCTTATTAACGGGTAGATCAAATACATCATATTCAACATCATTAACAACTTGTATATCAAATGCCAGTGATAGAGTATCTCCCTTAAATTTCGTTAAGAAACGATCATAATAGCCTCCACCATATCCAATGCGGTAGCCTTGTTGACTATAAACTATTCCAGGTACGACGAGTAAATCGATGTTTTGGGAAGCAACAGCTTTGGTTTTCAGAGGATTTGGTTCAAGTAAATGCATATAAACTCGTTCTAATTGGTCAAAACTTTGTATTTCATAAAATATCATGGATCTATCTATGGGTGTACATTTAGGTACTACTACTTTTTTCCCTATACTCCATAACTCTTTTATTATACTCCATGTATCCACTTCAGGGAAGCTAGATATCGTTAATCCGATTGTAGTAGTATATGAATCTGCTATTTGTTGTAAAAACTTTTCTTCAATTTGTTTGGACTGATTATTATATGCTACTTGATCCAAAGAGGTTAATTTTTTTTTCATCGCATTTCTCATAATTTTCTTAGTCATCGATATTCCTCCAAGAAATAGAAAAAAACCAAAACCATAATCGGTTTTGGTTTAGGTTATTATTTAGTTTCTCTATGAGTAGTCATTTTTTTATCACGAGAGCAATATTTTTTAAGTTCAAGACGTTCTGGATTGTTACGCTTGTTTTTCTTAGAAATATAGTTGCGCTCTCCGCAATCTGTACAAGCTAGTGTAATATTAACGCGCATGGTTGTCCCTCCCACTCTTTGTCAGGATTAAATATAAAACTTGAGCATGATTTATACGACTAACCAATTATAGCATACATCAAAATAAAATCTACTATTAATGCAAGAATTTATTCAAAGTTTTTTCGAATGTGTTAGTATAAGTGTAGAAATATAACAATAAGAGGTGAGTATTATGGACTTTTCCATCATTATAATGATTATAGGTATTGTACTAATCGCAGTTTCTTTTTTCTTCAAGGATTCCTCCAAAAAAGTGGAGTCGGAGTTAGAGGAATTATCATTCACAGTTTATCAGGACACAAGTACTATTAACCGTAGACTTAAAGTAATAGAAGAAGAATTACTGATCGAATCTACAAAAGTCTCTACACCATTAAAAAAACAAACTAAGCCCGCTATCCATGATATTATAAAAAACCAAGTCTTAGAGCTACATAAACAAGGTTTTTCGTTAAATGAAATTAGTGTGCGCTCTTCATTAACCATTGATGAAGTTAAATATGTAATTGGTGGTGGTAAGTAATGAATAAAACCATTCGAAATATAGGAATTGGATTATTTCTTGCTGGTGCTGCATTTCAAATAGAAGAACTTGTCGAAAAAGATAGTATTAGTTCCACTGCTACAACTACAGACGAAGCTTATAAGCAGGCACAACAGGAACTTACTGAAGTAAAAAAACAGTTAGCGGAGCTACAGCTTGATTTAAATGCGGCACAACAAGTTCAAACAGTTGCTCCCAAGGAAACTGCTGAAACTGAAACACCAGAGGAACAAGCTCCTACAGCTGCTTCGATGACTCTTTCTATCGAAGTTGGAATGACATCTTCTGAAATTAGTGAAAAACTAGCAGATGCTGGCATCATTTTAAATAAAGTCGATATGGATAATTATTTGTCTGATCAAGGATTAGCAGGACGCGTTCAAGTTGGAAACTACGAGCTTAATTCCTCTATGTCTTTAAAACAAATTGCTGAAACTATTACACGCTAAAAACAGAGAAAAATACGCCCCTTTAAGGTCATAACGTGTTTTTATTGTTTTCGAAGGACTTTGGACAGAAGTTTTGCTATATGATTACCGAGAAATTTTAGGGATGCTGGTTTTTTGTGATGGTTGTCACAACAAAGTAGCACCCTTTTTTTCGGTAATCTTAAGGCGTTTGCCTGTCCATCGTCTTCCTATAACTCTTAGAAATATGTTAGTGAATTTTGGGTAACTAGAGAAATTATACTAGGAGGCTGAAGCCAAGGCCACGGAGGCCAACAGAATGTTGGTCACAAAGGCGTTGCCACAGGACGTGGCGGTCTTAGCCTTTGTTCTCCACCTGAAACGGAAATCAGTAATATCATTTTATTGATCTTTTTTAATACCTGGATATCTGAGTCAAATGCTCAAAATTTTATACGTTAAATCTTTTAAAAAACGGTAGACACCATTTAGGTATCTACCGTTTTTTAACAATCACTTATTTAATTATTTAACTCGTAATGTTTCCCTTTTAATAAATATAAAAGGCGTTCTGCAATATTAGTTGCATGGTCTGCTGATCGTTCTAAATAACGACATACAAAAGATAATTGAGTAACTTGGCTTAGTTGAGCAGGATTATTAACTCCTGTGTTGAGCAAGGTTCTAATAATATGCCCATACATTTCATCTACTTCATCATCTAATTTGGCTATAGTTTTAGCTTCTTCCATGTTCTCGTTTGTAAAGGCATCCAGAACTTGTTTAAGCATTTTAATCGTTTTATTGCGCATTTCATCAAGCAAAACAATAGGCTCAATATGCTCGTCTTTTCCTATACGAATTGTTTCCTTCGCAATATTACATGCATAATCACCAATCCGCTCCATATCAGCTGCAATTTTGACAAGTACCATTAGTCTACGTAAATCAGTAGCTACCGGTTGTTGTTTTGCTATCAATAAAATTACTCGATCATTTATTTCTTCTTCCATACGGTTAATATGCTCATCATTTTCGAGTATAGCTAGAGCACCTTCAATATTTTTCTGAAAAAGAAAATTCATTGAGCTATCTAAATTATCAATAGCTGCATTACTTAAATCTAGTAACAAAGATTGAACAAAGTTTAAATCTGCATCAAACTTCTCTCTTCCAACCATTTTAAATTACCCCTTTCATCATCCAAAACGCCCAGATATATAATCTTCTGTACGGTTATCTTCAGGCGTTGAAAAAATAACATCTGTCTTATCGAATTCAACCACTTCTCCATTTAAGAAAAATGCTGTTTTATCCGATATACGTGCTGCTTGTTGCATATTATGCGTCACTATAATGATGGAATAGTCTTGCTTCAATTCTTGTATGAGTTCTTCTACTTTAAGTGTAGAAATTGGATCTAGTGCAGATGTTGGTTCATCCATTAGTATAACATCTGGCTCTATTGCAAGACATCTAGCGATACATATGCGTTGCTGCTGACCACCTGATAGGCTATAGGCATTTGTAGTTAATCGGTCTTTAACTTCCTCCCATATGGCAGCACCGCGTAAACTTTTCTCTACAATTTCATCCAAAACCTTTTTGTTTTTTATACCATGAATTCTAGGTCCATACGCAATGTTGTCATAAATGGACTTAGGAAAAGGATTAGGCTTTTGAAATACCATTCCTACTTTTGTACGTAACTCTTCAACTCCATAATTTGCATCAAAGATATTTCGTTCACGATATAGGATTGCTCCGGATGTTTTAACCGTTGGCACTAATTCTACCATACGATTCAACGTTTTAATATATGTTGACTTACCACAACCCGATGGCCCTATTATAGCAGTTACTTCATTTTCCTTAATTTGTAAATCTATGTTTTTTAGCGCGTGATGATTCCCGTACCATAAGTTTAACTTTTGCGTATCGTAAACAATGCTAGAAGCTACCATTTGTTTTGCGGACCCTTTTTCCAACGTTTGTACCATCATTTAGTTCCTCCTAATATTCATCGTATTTAATAGCGTTTTTGGAATTTATTTCGAATAAATATAGCAACCGAGTTCATCAGAAGCAAGAATATCATAAGTACGAGAATACCTGCAGATGAAACGTATTGGAAAGCCTCTTGCGGCCTTTTTGCCCAATCATAAATTTGCATTGGCAAAGCTGTAAATTGGCTAAGTAAATTATCGGGTAGAAAGTGAACAATTACTGGGATACCAATTACTACCAAAGGAGCTGTTTCTCCAACTGCACGTGAAAGTGCTAAAATTGCCCCAGTTATTATTCCCGGTATAGCTGAAGGCAATACAATATTAATGATTGTTTGCCATTTTGTAGCTCCCATACCGTAGGAAGCTTCACGCACATCTTGTGGAACTGCTCGAATTGCTTCTTGCGACCCTACAATTATTACTGGCAGTATTAATAAGCTCATTGTAAAGCCAGCAGCTAATACACTGTTTCCCAGTGCTAATGCTCGAACAAAAATTGTTAACCCTAGTAAACCGAATACAACAGAAGGAACTCCTGCTAAGTTTGAGATATTCATTCGTATAAAATTATTCAACTTATTTTTTGTAGCGTATTCTTCCAGATAAATAGCTGTCCCAACTCCCAAAATAATAGATACTGGAGCAACTACACACATTAACCATATTGAGCCAACTAGCGCTGCTTTAATACCGGCTTTTTCGGGTACACGAGATCCAAAGTTTTGGAAGAATTCAGGAGTTAAATAACCTACCCCTTGGGAGATGATGCGGTAGAACAGTACTCCCAAAACTAATAATGCAAATAACGTTGCTGCTAAAAAGATAGTTTTGAATATACCATTTACTATTAATCGTTTATTCATTTTCTTTACTACTGCTTCATGATTCACATATCTCATATTAATATTCCTCCCGATACTTTTTGGAAATAACGTGAGCAAGATAGTTCATTAACAAAGTAAAGAGGAATAGCGTAAATCCAACTGCATAGATCGAATAATAAATAGTTGTACCGTAACCTGCGTCACCTGAAGAAACTTGGACAATATACGCTGTCATTGTTTGAATTGATTCTGTAATATTTAAATCGAATTTTGGTGTAGAGCCACCAGCTAAAGAAACAATCATTGTTTCACCTATTGCCCTTGAAACTGCTAAAACTACCGAAGCTGTTATTCCTGAAAGTGCAGCTGGTAGAACTACCTTTAATGCTACTTCTAATTTAGTAGAACCCATGGCTAAAGCGCCTTCTCGTATCGAATTCGGTACAGAGGACATTGCATCTTCTGATAAGGATGCGATCATTGGTAAAATCATAACCCCTACAACTATACCGGGGCTTAGCGCATTAAAGATTTTTAAATCCGGTATAAATTGTTGAAGTAAAGGTGTAACAAATGTTAAAGCAAAGAATCCATATACAATAGTTGGAACTCCTGCTAACACTTCTAAAACAGGTTTAATAATTCTTCTACTTTTATCAGTTGCATACTCACTCAAAAATATTGCTGAAGCAATACCAAAGGGTACAGCAACTACAACCGCAATAGCAGTAACTTTTAAAGTTCCCACTATCAGTGGTAGTATTCCAAATAATTGTTCAGTATTTGCAAATGGATACCATTCGGTACCAAATAAGAAGTCAGGTATTTTTACTTCTTTAAAAAATATGACCGTTTCAACAATTAGTGTTCCAACAATACCAAATGTCGTTAGTACAGATACAGAAGCAATCAATAAAAGGATGATTGGAATCATCTTTTCTATTATTTTTCTCTGCTTTTTACCACTTGAATTTTGAATAAGCTCTTGTACTGAAAGCTTGTCAGCCCTTTGCTTTTGACCCACGGTGAATCCCCCTTTTACCAAAACGCAAGAAATGAGTAGCAGAAGCTACCCATTCCACACCTTTTCCGTTTACCAATTTTCCCGGTATAACAGGCTGTAATAGCACATGCTTCAACCCTTATTAGTAAAGTACATCTCTCACAAATTGAAGTTACAATTTTTACTCGCTTATTTTAAAGCTTCTAGAGTAGATAGACCCTTTTCGTATTCAGTATCTGGAAGACGAACATAGCCAACCGCTTCAGCCATATCTCCAGCATTTTCAAGAGAATATTCCATAAAATCATATAACGCAGCATTTTCTACTAGTGCTTTGTTACTTACATACGTAAATAATGGACGAGATAATGGAGAATATTCTCCAGATTCAATTGTTTCGTTATTTGGCTCAACACCCTCAATTTTCACTGCTTTTAATGTATCTTGGTTTGCTAGGTAGTAAGCGTAACCGAAGAAGCCAATTGCATTTTTATCCGCTTGAACACCTTGTACTAGAACATTATCATCTTCTGAAAGTGTTGCTGCTTTTACAAGGTCAGCTTCATCCAAAATTACTTCATCAAAATAGTCATATGTTCCTGAATCTGTTCCAGGGGAGTAGAAGATAATTTCTTCATCAGGCCATTCAGCATTAATATCCGACCACTTTTTTGTTGTTCCATCTTCAATCCACATTTTCTTTAAATCTTCCACTGTTACATCTTCAACCCAATCGTTATCTTTACTTACTACAACTGTTAAACCGTCGTTTGCAAGTTTAAATTCTGTATAATCAATTCCTGCTGCTTCTAATTCTGCTTTCTCTTCATCTTTAATCGGACGAGATGCATTAGAGAAATCTGTTGTGCCAGCGATGAATTTTTCAAAACCCCCACCAGTTCCCGATACACCCACAGTTACTTTAACTTTTTCTTGTACAGCTGCGTATTCTTCAACAAGTGCTTCCATTATCGGTGCTACAGTACTTGATCCATCACCGGATACTTGTCCTTCTAAAGTTGCTTCATCTTGAGTTTCACCTGTTGCTGCTTCTTCTGTACCAGTTTCATTTTCAACTTCATCTGCAGTTGAATCATCTCCACAAGCTCCTAGTGCCAGTGCCGAACCAACCATTGTTGTCATCATTAAATACTTCCAGCTTTTCATCAGGTAAATCCCCCTATGTGTTGTTTTGTTTTCTTTTACTTACAAGATTTACTTTATAGGTTCTATATTTAGACCGTATGAATGGAGTGTAAAGCTTTTGTAAATAGGGGTGAGAGTAAATTTGAGAGTTCAAAGCAAATGCTTAAGGTAAAAAACTTTTATATAGAAGAAAAAAAGATTCTAGACATAAAAAAGCGCCAGAAGATAAATTTCCACCTTCTAGCGCGTACCCTAACTTTGTTGAGTTAGCAGTTTTTTTCTAACAGTCACAAATCTTTTATGCTATAAAAAAACCGAGCAAAAAGATGCCCGGTTTTAAATAACAGTAATGTAGATATGCCATTGATTTCCCACTTCAAGAAGAACGCTTTGCTTTTATATACTTTCTTATTCTTATTAAAAAAGGAAGTAATCTCGTCACTTCCTTTTTTGTTTATAAAGAAATTATATTATTCGTTTTCTTCTTCATCAATTTTAGCATTTGTAAATGCGGGTTTTATAAGAGAGGTAGAAGTGGAATCAATTTCGGTTGTCTCTTTATTTTTTTTCTTAATATCAAAATATTTATCCACAAGTTCTTTTGCTATTGCTGTAGAAAAATTGGTTTTGTATGATGATTCTAAGGAAGCATCTGGGATAACAAGTGCGTATGCAATTTCAGGATTATCATATGGTGCGAAACCAACATGCGTTAAATTTACAGTTTTCAATGTTTGCCATAAATCTGCATCAAACTCGCTAGCTTGGGCAGTTCCTGTTTTCCCCCCACCTGTAAATGGAGCGTTTGCAAATGCACCTCTAGCGGTTCCTTTGTCACCAAAATAGACACGTTGCATACCTTTACGAACTTGTTCTATTTCTGCACGTGAGTTATCTACAGTATTTAAAATGATTGGAGTCATTTCTTTTACTACTGACCCTAATTGAACACCATCTTCAGAAGGTTCTCTAATCTCTTTGACTACATGAGGTTGAATTCTGTTTCCTCCGTTTGCTATGGTTGAAACAAATTGCGCAAGCTGCAATGTAGTGTACGTATCATACTGACCAATACTCAGATCAAGTAGCTTACCATCTGCAAATCCACCTGTCTCCCCGTTTACCTCTCCAGGCAGATCAATACCAGTTAATGAACCAAGTCCAAGCTGAGCATAACCACTTCTCATTTTAAGAAAGGCTTCCGTTCCAAAATTGATAGACTGATTAGGCACATAGTTTTTACCAGCTACTCCAAACGCAGTTTTAAACATAAATACATTGGAAGAACGCTCCAACGCTTGTAAATCACTTACACGAATACTGCCAGACCTATTAAATACGGAGCTCTTAGGTGCTGAGCCTTTTATACGGATAGGTTCATCAACTAACGTACCATTAATGGAATATATACCTTCGCGATATCCTGTAAGTACTGTAGCGGGCTTAACAGTGGATCCCATTTCATATGCATTGGTAAATGCACCAAATGCGTAGTCTTGAATTTCCTTTGCTCCCGTTTTTTCATTACGCCCGACTTGTTTTCCTACAAGGGAAAGCACCTCACCGGTGTAAGGATCCATCATTATAAAATAAGCATGCTCTAAATACTTACCACCATAGCTATTGCTATATTTAAGTAGTTCTTTTGCAAGAATTTCTTCATGTGCTAATTGAACTTCACTATCCATTGTTAACACTAAATCTTTGCCTGGCTCTCCTTCAAAAACAGTTTGAATATCAATTACTCTTCCTTTTCCATCCGTTATATTTTTTACAACACTTTTTTGACCTTGAAGAACTTCTTCATACTGTTGTTCAATATAACTTGTACCAACCCGATCATTTCGAGAATAATCACGAGCTAGAAAATAATCTAAGCGGTCTTTAGGAATACCTATTTTCGGTAGTGTTGTGGTGCCTAGGATAGCCAGTGATGAATTTTTCACTCGACGCCAATCTGTCGTGGTATTTACTCCTTCTAAGTCTCCAAGTCTTTCAGAAACCCGCGCAAATTCTTCCACTGAAACTTCTTCCTTTACGTCATCTCCTTTAATAATTTGTGGAGATAATGCATAACCAGAAGCCATCACTCGATAAATAGCAATGATTTCTAATTGTTCGGGAGTAAATGAATTCAGTTGTTCTTCCGTAATTCTGCTTCTAGTTAAACGGTTGATTTCTTTACTTTTCTCTTTTTTGTCTAAGTCTTCATTTGCTTCTATTTTTTTTCTCTCTTTATCACTCACTAACTCGAGAGCTTCCTCTGGATTTTCTTTTAACCAGAAGTCCTGCAAATCACTCTTTGTAATTCCTGCTGGTATTTTTTCTATTAAAAGACTTAGTTCTTCTGCAATTTCATACATATCTTCGGATTTTGTTGTTTGCATTTTGGTATATGTAATAGCTCGCTGTGGAAGATTATCAACCATTATACGTCCTTCACTATCGAAAATACGACCACGGGGAACACTAGTGTTTACTGGTACTTCCTCGGTACGGGCTAATTCTCGGGTGTAATCTTCACCTTTAACAATTTGGAGATAGCCTAATCGGAGTATTAGCATAGTAAAGAGGATAAATATCGAGAAAAATAGTATGTTCATACGAAATGTAATATTTGCTCGTTGTTTAGCCTTCATATTTTGTGCACGTTTATTTGGAATTTTTCGCATGAGTTCACCTTCTTTATTAAATAATTTACATATGAACAGTGTAACATAAAAAGCACACACTTTTAGACGAAAAAGTGTGTGCAAAGTTTCAATTATTATAGATGTTACGTTACTTTAGCAAAATTCTTATTTTGCAGCAGTGAAACGTTTAGATACTTCATCCCAGTTTACTACATTCCAGAAAGAACCGATGTAGTCTGGACGACGGTTTTGATAGTTTAAGTAGTAAGCATGTTCCCAAACATCTAAACCTAATAATGGAGTTTTACCTTCCATAATCGGTGAATCTTGGTTTGCTGTAGAAGAAACTTCTAATTCTCCGTTAGCTACTGATAACCAAGCCCAACCTGAACCAAAACGTGTTGTAGCAGCTTTAGCGAATTCTTCTTTGAATGCGTCGAAGCTACCGAATTTAGCGTCGATTGCTGAAGCTAATTCTCCTGTTGGATTTCCGCCACCGTTTGGAGATAAGATTTGCCAGAATAATGAGTGGTTAGCATGTCCGCCACCATTGTTGCGAACTGCAGTACGGATTGCTTCTGGAACAGCGTCTAAATTAGCGATTAACTCTTCCACTGATTTGCCTTGTAGATCCGAATGATCTGCAAGTGCGTTATTTACGTTAGTCACGTAAGTATTGTGGTGTTTAGTGTGATGAATATTCATCGTTTCTTTGTCGATATGTGGTTCTAGTGCATCATATGCGTAAGGTAATTCTGGTAATTCATATGCCATTATTGTTTCCTCCTAAAGAATATTTTAGAAAATTCTTTCCATGTATTAGCGTATCAAACTATGAACAATCGTTCAATTAAAATCGACTAAAATAATTATAATCATACTTTTGACTGAACTTACACAAAGAATATAAACACAATAAGCATTATCACTAAAACAATAATCTTTACTACTGAAGAAGTTAAAAATCCTATTAAAGAACCTACTCCCGATTTAAACGCTTGTTTTAAACCGAGCCGTGTCACAATCAGTTCTGCCAAGACAGCACCAATAAAGGGTCCTATTAAAATACCCGCTACAGGAATAACAAATGGGCCAAAAAGGAGCCCAATAGTACTTCCCCACACTCCCGCTTTGGTCCCTCCGAACTTTTTCACTCCAAAAGCATTTGCCGCCATATCCGCTCCGAATAGTAATACAACAAAAAGAATTTGAATTACCCAAAACAACCAGGTCAGCTCTGCAAAGGAGAAAAATAATCCATATACAACATATCCCAGTAGCATAAACACAACCGATGGGATTATAGGATAAAACGTGCCGATAAAAGCAACGATAAAACATAAAATGATTACTATCCAACCAATTATATCTATCATATTCTTTTACCTAATACAGTTTCCGCAATATTGGAAGCGTGATCGCCTATACGTTCTAAATTACTTAAAATATCAACAAAAACAATTCCTGCTTGTCCAGAGCAAGTTCCTTGGTTCACACGTAGAATATGATTTTTTCTAAACTGACGTTCCATTTTGTCAATTACATTTTCTTGTTCTGACACTTTTTTCGCCAATTCGACATTGCTCGTATCTAATGCTTCCAATGATATAGAAACAGTTTCTATTGTAAGCTCGAACATTTCCGAAACATCTTTTATAGCATCTTCCGTAAGGATTAAACGATTCACTTCTTTATAATCGACTAATTCTATGATATTTTCAAAATGATCTCCAATTCTTTCTACATCCCGAACTGTGTCCATTAATATATTATGTCTGTTAGAATCTTGTACTGATAAAGGTTGTGATGAGATTTTCACTAAATAATCTGTAATTTTTTGATCTAAGTTATTTAATGCATCTTCTATTTGATAACCTAAATCTGCATCTTTTTTAAGGTTTGTTTTTAAATAAGCGTATGTCGTTTCTAGTCCTTGCACACTTAATGCACCCATTCGCAATATTTCTTCTTTTGCTTGACCAATAGCGATAGATGGTGACTGTTCAATAAAGTGAACATCTAAGTGTTTTGGTTTATATTCGATTGAAACATCCTCACCAGGGATAAGTTTAGTAACGAGATAAGCCCATGCTCCAATAAGCGGGAATTGAATAATTGTATTGGCTACATTAAATGATCCATGCGCGAATGCTATTTGCATTTTATTTTCCAGATCAAGTACACCAGAAATCCACTCGACATACATTGTAAATGGTGTCAACAGTATTAAAAATATGATGCTACCTACTACATTAAATAATACATGTGTAGCTGCTGCACGCTTAGCTGCAACTGAAGCACCTAGAGAGGCAAGTATTGCTGTAATTGTTGTACCAATATTATCTCCAAATAGAACAGGTAGAGATCCTGATAATGATAGAAGGTTTTCTGCATATAGACCTTGTAAAATTGCAACAGTTGCACTGGAACTCTGAACGATTAGTGTGAAAATTGTTCCAGCTAATAATCCAAGAATAGGGCTATCACTCATACTAAGTGTAAAATCAGTAAAGGTAGTCAATTCTCTAAGCGGCTTCATCCCACCACTCATTAATTCGAGGCCAAGGAACAATCCACCAAATCCAAAAATAACTTCCCCTAAATTTTGGATTTTATTCTTCTTAAAGAAAAACAACAAAAATGCCCCAACCGCCATAATAGGTAAAGCATAAGCACCGACATCAATACCAATGATAAAAGCAGTTATAGTAGTTCCGATATTTGCACCCATGATTACACCGATTGCTTGTCTAAGCTTCATGAATCCGGCACTTACTAAACCAACAGTAATAACTGTTGTACCAGAACTAGACTGAATAAGCACCGTAACAATAATACCTACTAATACACCCATAAATGGGTTAGTCGTATACTTATCTAAAATATCACGAAGTTTATCGCCTGCAGCTTTTTGAAGTCCATCACCCATAAATTTAATTGCGAACAAGAAAATACCCAGCCCACCAAAAAATTGAAAGAGTATTTCCTGCCAATTTAATTCCACTCTATACTCAACTCCCATTTTCGACAATTTTCACATACTTCTCTATTATTCAGTAAGCAGCAACGTATTGTAAATAGTTTAAAACATTCTTTACAATTTCTTAACAAAGCAAATGCTACTTTATGTTTTTATTTGCTTAATGTTAGAATGAGATTGAAAGGGTGACAACATTTGAGTTTATTTCAATTATTTAAATCTAGCTTATATAGTCCTAAAAAAATGGCTGCTTTTCGACTTATACCGATTGGCAAAGTAATGCAATATATATTTAGTTATATATTTATCATGTCCATTATTTCTTTTATTTATTTCATCAACGGAATTTCTGACCAACAACAATCGATGGAAGGTTTACTAGAATATTTTGCCCAGATTCAATGGCTTTTATATCCATTCTCCTTTATATTTTTATTTGTATTAAACACTTTGTTAATTTTTGTTCGTATAAGTATATTTGCATATACAGGTAGTATTATTCTTCTGCTTAGAAAGAGAAAAGGTGAATTTCGTCATATTTGGAGAACTACTCTCTTTGCAAGTACAATTCCAATGATAATCTCTATTATTTTGGCTATTTTACAAGTTTCAAACAACTATCTTCAATTAGTAATCTATACACTAACTTTGATAATTATCTTTTTAACGACTAAATACTATCCAGTGAAAAGATAATACATAGTACCCCCTTACCTCGCATAGATTAGAGTAAGGGGGTTTTCTTATGAAAATATTTGTAGCAACTATTCTATTACTAGTTTCTTTCTATATTATTAAAGTAGATTTGATCGAAGGAACTATCCCACTAGCCTACTCCTCTCAACCAGTAACATGTGAGAAAGAGTTAGATTATATAACTGTGAAAGTTATGGCTGGAGATACACTACATTCTTTATTTGCCCTATATCCTTCTAGTGAAACAATCACCTATACGGAGAGATTTACTGACTTCTACACGCTTAATCCACATTTTATAAATCAGGCGTTTAAAGCAGGCGAAAATGTTCTTTTACCTACCTATACTTCGTCAACTGAATGTAAATAATGTAAAATAGAGCGTTCTTTCTTGTCATTTCATTGGAAAGACTGATAAAATGGTGAATAGTGATGGCATATGCCTCAAGAAGGAGAGAATTTCATGAGCGGATTAATACATCGTTCCAAAACTCGTCCAGTACGAGTTGGAAACTTAACAATAGGTGGAAGCAACGAGCTATTTATACAAAGTATGACAACAACAAAAACACATGATGTAGAAGCAACAGTTGCTGAAATCTTACGTTTAGAAGAAGCAGGCTGTCAAATCGTACGTGTCGCATGTCCAGATGAACGTGCAGCTTACTCGATTGGCGAGATAAAAAAACGCATTAATATTCCTTTAGTAGTAGATATTCACTTTGACTATAAGTTAGCACTTATCGCAATAGAGCAGGGTGCTGATAAAATACGTATAAACCCAGGTAATATTGGCCGTAAAGAAAAAGTGGAAGCAGTTGTAAATGCAGCTAAAGCAAAAGGTATTCCAATTCGTATAGGAGTAAATGCTGGTTCCCTTGAAAGAAAAATTTTAGAAAAATATGGTTATCCAACTGCAGATGGAATGGTAGAAAGTGCGTTACATCATATTAAAATACTAGAAGATTTAGACTTTCATGATATCATCGTCTCCATGAAAGCATCGGATGTAACATTGGCTGTAGAGGCTTATCGTAAAGCATCCGAAGCATTTGACTACCCTCTTCACTTAGGAATTACAGAATCTGGTACTCTTTTCTCAGGATCAATCAAAAGTGCCGCTGGATTAGGTACACTTTTAAGCATGGGAATCGGTAACACAATGCGTGTATCCTTAAGTGCAGACCCAGTAGAAGAAATAAAAGTAGCGCGTGAATTACTAAAAGTTTTCGGACTATCTTCTAATTCAGCTACGCTAATTTCTTGTCCTACTTGTGGACGCATTGAAATTGACTTAATAAAAATTGCAAATGAAGTAGAAGAATATATCTCGCACATTAAAGCCCCTCTTAAAGTTGCAGTACTTGGCTGTGCAGTTAATGGCCCAGGAGAAGCTCGTGAGGCAGATATAGGGATCGCAGGTGCACGTGGTGAAGGTCTGTTATTCATGAAAGGCAAAACAGTGCGTAAAGTACCTGAAGAAACAATGGTCGAAGAACTTAAAGTAGAAATAGACAAACTTGCTGCAGAATATTTTGCAAACAAAGAGCTAGAAGAGCAGCAAAAGCAAGAAAAAACACAAGTGTAAGGAATGGTGTAATTGACGAATATACGATTTGGTATCGATATAGACGGGACAGTAACATCCCCTACTTCTTTGCTTCCTCATATTAACGAAGCATTTAAATGTAATTTACAGTTAGAAGATATTAAAGAATATGATTTAACGAAGGCATTTCCAGTAAGTCAAAAAGAATTTTACGAATGGTTTAAAAAAGCAGAAGCTACTATTTATGCCACATCCCCTATTCAACCAGATGCACACGCTGTATTATCTGCTTGGAAAGAAAAATACGAGTTATATTTTATCTCTGCTCGTGGTGATAATGTCATGGACATTACACTAGATTGGTTTAAACAACAAGAGTTGTTATACGATCATATTGAACTGATTGGCACACATAACAAAATAGAGACGGCTCGTAGACATGGTGTTCATGCATTTTTTGAAGACAAACACGATAATGCTGTTGAAATTAGTGAGGAACTTGATATTCCCGTAATATTATTTAATACACCCTATAATCAGTTGCCAGTTCCATCTCGTGTTATCCGAGTGAATAATTGGATTGAAGCGAATAACTGGATTGAAAAAGAATTTTCAATGGCTATAAAGTAAAACTTCAGAGTTTCATGTGAATAGTTAGGACAGCTGAAATAGATAATAGAGTATAAAATCCCTGAGGTTTTATACTCTATTTTTATTAGCTAGAACTTGTTTACTTTTAACATTAAAATAACTAGAGCAATGCTATCTTAAATATAAAGGAGAATAGAGTATGAATATTATTGTATTTGGGGCAAATGGCGGTGTCGGAAAGCATTTTACTAAACTTGCTTTAGATAAAGGACATGAAGTTACCGCTTTTGTGAGGTCCCCTTCGAAATTAGAATTAGTGCATGAACGTTTAACTATTATCCAAGGTGATGCTTTTGATAAAGCGGCCGTTAAAGAAGCTATTGCAGATAAGGAAGCTGTTATTTCTTGTCTAGGCTCTACAACCGGTATGAAAAAATCTACGCAGTTAGAAGAGATGACAAAGAATGTTGTTGACGGAATGGTCGCTAATAATGTCCAACGCATTGTCTATGTTGCCTCGGCAGGAATAGAAAATGAGATACCAGGTTTAATGGGCAAATTAATGATAAAAATGCTTAAAAATGTGCTAACTGATCATTCGAATGCAGTACGTTATATAAAAAATAATCATTTAACCTATACAATAGTACGCCCTATGGGTTTGAACGATAAAGAATTTACAGGTGTTTATAAAGAGGCTTTAACGGGGGTGCCAAGCACAGGTAGAACTATTACTAGAGCAAATGTAGCAGATTTTATATATAAGGCTCTTATGAACAAGGAATATGAAAATACATCCGTTGGATTGAGTGATTAAGCAATATACAAAAAAGTAGCGTAGACCTTATACTGGTCTACGCTACTTTTTATTAATGACAGGATGGGCAATTACCATAGATTTCGAATTTGTGGTTTTCAATTTCGTAGCCTGGTATAGCATTTTGCAATACTTCCATTGGACAAAATGGAATTTCTTTAATATTGCCACAGGACATACAGATGAAATGGTGGTGATGATGATCAGCCTCACATTGCATTCTAAAATGTTTCTCCCCTGTTAACTCGGTTTCTTCTAATATACCCAGATTTACAAAGGTACTTAAATTTCTATAAATTGTATCATAGCTCATCCCGGGATGTTCTTTTTTCATCACATTCAGAATATCTTTAGCAGTTATATACTTTTCCGTTTCGGTAAAAATGCTTAGTATTTGCTCGCGTTTATCTGTTTTTTTAAATCCTTCATTTTTTAAAATATCCCATGCTTTTTCTATATTCACCCTGAAACAGCTCCCTTGCTCCCTATCTTTTTAGAAAAAATAGTTAGAAGTAAAATGATAATTGAAGTAACAACAATTGTTCCACCTGGCGCTAAATCCAAATAAAATGCACTAACCAATCCAACAATAACAGACAACTCACCGAATATAACAGATAGCAAAATTGCCTGTTTAAAGCTTTTGGATATACGCATAGCAGCAGCAACCGGCAGTGTCATAAGTGAGGAAACGAGTAAGATACCTACAATTCGCATCGACCCTGCAATAACTAATGCCGTCACAATCATAAATAATACATGAATCCATTTAGCAGGAAGTCCTGATGCTTTTGCATATTCCTCATCGAAAGAAAGTACAAATAATTCTTTAAAAAATAAACTTAAAAATACTATGACAATTAACGCAATGCCTATAATAATCCACAAGTCCTGACGACTTACTGCAGATACGGAACCAAATAAATAACTAAATAGGTCCGAACTAAATCCTTCTGCTAATGAGATGAAAATTGCTCCAAAACCGAGGCCAGCAGACATGATAATAGGTATAGCAAGTTCCTCATAGTGTTTATATAATCTTCTTAATCTCTCGATAAACAACGACCCAGTCACAGATGCGACTATTCCTAAATATAATGGGTTTAATAGGGCCAATGCCCCGACAGACTGACTCAAATATAAGCTACCAGCAATACCAGCCAATGTTACATGACTCAAAGCATCAGCTATTAACGAAAGTCTACGAACAACTATAAAAACCCCTAATAGTGGAGCGATAAAACCGATGATTAGACCTGAGGCAAAAGCATTTTGTAAAAATTCATAGTGAAAAATAGAGTCAATCATGATTTTACCTCACTTTGATGATCGACTTTACGAACTGAGTGACCATACCAAGCCTCTAATTGTTCATCACTCATCTGGTCCATCTCATTTTTAAAACCATGAAAATGAATTCGCTGGTTCAAACAAGCAACGTGACTTATACTTTTGGATACTGCATCGACATCATGGGTAACTAACACAATGGTAATATTATGTTCCCGATTTAAATGACTTAACATATTATAAAAAGATTTTACATTTTTGCTATCTACTCCAACAGTTGGCTCGTCAAGTATCAATACATTTGGATTACTAATTAACGCTCTAGCGATAAAAACACGCTGTTGCTGTCCTCCAGAAAGATCGCCAATATTTTTCATAGAAAATTCATCCATACCGACTGATTTTAACGCTTGTCTTACCTGTTTGTTAACATTTGCAGGATATCGATGAAATAACCCTGTCTTCTTTACTAAACCACTTCTAACTACCTCAGTCACCGTTGCCGGGAATCCCGTATTAAACGAATTGGACTTTTGTGAAACATACCCAATGCGTTCTTTCTCTTTAAACTGATTAACTGGCTTACCAAAAAGAAGTACTTCACCACTCGTTGGTTTTAATAATCCTAGTATTATTTTCAATAATGTAGACTTACCAGAACCATTAGGTCCAATAATCGCAAGAAAGTCACCTTCTGCAATAGTAAGATTAATATCGATTAATGCCTTAGTTTGCTCGTATTGGTACGAAATGTTATGTAAGTTGATCAATGGGCTTCCCATTATTTTTCCTCGATTCTAATTAAGAATGATTACGATTTACAAAGTATTAGTATAGTCCATATTGCACCATGTGTAAATAAATATTACTTGGAAGGATGTTATTCTGGATATCCATAAATTTGTTCAACAGTTACAAACATGCTCTATTAAGGAGTTTAAGACAATCGTAAAGGGCTTTGATATAGAAATTTCCGACAAAGAATTAAAAAGTGTCTATCCATTACTAAAAGAAATTTCCCTTTCCTGGCTTTTATTTGGGGTTCCGCTTGCTATCCAACAAAAACTAATACAAATACTTGGGGAACAACGTGCTATGGAACTTTATAAAGAAATTAAAGAAAAGGCACCAACTTCTTTTGGATGAAAGAAGTTAATACCTTAAAATTTCTTTCTTAAATAGGTAATTGCAATACAATAATACTTACTGATTTCCGATACAAATGAACGCTGCACCGTCCTCGCCTCTTGTGCACCGAAGTTAGTGGGCGACATATAGAAAAACACCATACACAGATTACCGAAAAAAGAGATGTTGGTTGGTTGTAACATCTCGTTACAACCAACCAACACCCCTATAAATAAGCTCGGTAATCATCTAAAAACAGCGTTTAATTTGAAAAGAACGTGCTCTTGCATGTTAGCGCAACGCATCTATTGCTTCTGCATTAAACTGTTTTGAGCGAAGCATTTCAATCTCATGCTTGTATGGAGCTTCCTTCGATTTAGCGTCTACACCCACAAAAGGCGTTTCTAAAATTTTAGGGATTTCCATCAATTGAGGATGGTGCACAATGTACTGCAAAGCATCAAATCCAATTTCACCAAAACCGATGTTCTCATGTCGATCCTTTGCTGCTCCACATACATTTTTACTATCATTGATATGAAGTACTTTTAAACGATCAATACCGATTATTTTATCGAATTCATTTAAGACTCCATCAAAATCTTCCACGATATTATAACCAGCATCATGAATATGACAAGTATCCATGCAAATGGACAATCGATGATTATTTACAACACCGTCGATAATTTGTGCCAGTTCATTAAAAGTGCGACCACATTCTGAGCCTTTTCCAGCCATTGTCTCTAAAGCTATTTGAACAGGCCAATCGGTTGTCAGCACTTCATTTAAACCTTCAACAATTCTTGCAATACCCGCTTCTACTCCTGCTCCTACGTGAGCTCCTGGATGCAATACAATTTGAGTAGCACCTATATGAGCAGTTCTTTCAATTTCCTTTTGTAAAAACTCTACACCAAGAGCAAAAGTCTCAGGTTTTGTTGTATTACCTAAATTGATGATATAAGGAGCATGCACGACGATATTGGACATCCCATTTTCTTTCATATGAGCGATACCAGCGTCAATATTCAATTCTTCAATTGGTTTTCTTCTAGTATTTTGTGGTGCTCCTGTATAAATCATAAAAGTATTTGCACCATATGATGCAGCCTCTTTACTTGAACCCAGTAGCATCTCTTTTCCACTCATCGAAACATGTGAACCTAATAACATGATGACAACTCCTTATTTCTTACGGTTTTTAATACGTCTTTCTCTTTTCTTCACAATATCCATTTCCCATTTCATATTACGTTTGTAGCCTGGTTTAACCTTTTTAGGCTTACGAACTTGGGCTTTAGCGATTGCATCTATTTCATTTTCATTTTTTGTACGATTTTTACGTGCATGGCGTTCTTTAAGTTCAGACCATTCACCATTAACGACATCCTTATGCTCTAGTGGAATCCCCATTTTTTCAAGGCGCACTAAAGCATCTTCGTCTGATGGTTCATATAAAGAAATTGCGATCCCAGTCATGCCAGCACGAGCTGTTCTGCCTACGCGGTGAACGAAGAACTCTAAATCATCTGGAAGTTCATAGTTAATCACATGGCTTACTCCAGGAATATCAATACCACGAGCAGCTAAATCGGTTGCCACGATATATTGGAATTCGAGTTCATGTATTTGTTTCATCACACGTTTACGATCACGAGGTGAAATATCGCCATGAACAACACCAACTTTGACACCATTTCCTTCTAAATAATGCGCTACTTCGTCTGCATGTTGTTTCGTATTTGTAAATATAATGGCTAAGTATGGATTAATACCTTCCATTACATCCAACAAGCGTTTCTTTCTAGATTTGCTTCGAACCGGAGTTACAATAAATTCAATACCCTCTGCTACTCGACGTTTCTCGCCTATTTTTATATGGACTGGTGAATCCATATATTTTTTTAAGAAAGGTTGTAATTTTTCTGGAATTGTAGCAGAAAATACATACATTTCTAATTTATCAGGCATACGAGATGCAAATTGATCAATTTCATTGATAAAGCCAAGATCGAAAGCTAAGTCAGCTTCATCTACAACTAAAACTTTTGCTGTATGAACAAGTAGTGCTTGCTCTACAGTAAGATCACGAAGTCTACCTGGCGTTCCAACTACGATTTGTGGTTGAGTTTTTAATTTTTCGATTGAACGAGCTTTATCCGTTCCACCAATAAATAATTTTGTTTGAATATCTGTGCCTTCTACTAGCTTGTTCAACTCATTATAAATTTGCGTTGCAAGCTCTCTTGTTGGTGATGTAATAACTGCTTGTACTTCTCTTTTACTAGCATCTATTTTTTCAACAATTGGGATTAAAAAACTATGTGTTTTTCCTGTTCCAGTATGTGCTTGACCAATCGCACTTTTCCCCTTTAATACAAGTGGAATCATTTCTTTTTGAATTGGCGTTGGTTCTTGGAAGCCTAATTTTTCTATTGCATCTAATAAAAAAGGCTGAAAACTATAATCTGTATATTTTGACATTGTACGTCACTCCCTCACATTTCTTTATTGTACCACGATTGTACATAAAACGTACAATTTGCATAGAATATAATAGTCTTTGCTGTTCGAAAGGAGATGAAAAAATGCGTTACCAATCTTTTTATCCGTTTGCCCAAAATCAGGGAAATGACTTTTTTGGCATGTCTAATTCAAGTCCTCAGAATGTTCCAAATAATTCTTTTGATTTTTGGGGAGGGAATCAGGCTGCTCCCCCTCCTCCACCACCAACTGCACCTGCAGGTCCGGCTACTAACTTTTTTAGTCAATTTCAGTCTGCTGCTCCCACAGGAGGCTTTCAACAAGGTCAACCAGTATCGAAAACTATGGGTTACCTACAAACAGCCGACAAATTCTTAAATACTGCCCAGCAGCTTACACCAATGGTTAGACAATTTGCTCCTATGATACAAAATGTACCGGCACTGTTAAAATTATACCGTGGTTTTCAATCTGTACCAGCTGCTACTACTGCCGTTACTGGTAATTTAGGTGCTGCTGCAGCTGCTTCAACAGCTGCGAGAGCAACTAGTACTGCTGCTTCTCTAACAAACGGAGCATCAATACCTAGAATTTTCCAGCCTCCAATTTAAAGTTTTGTAATCGTCTAGCCGCTCCGTTATAATATGAGTATGCTCGTATTGAAGGGAGTTACGTAAATGTTAGTTCAAAAAATTTCGCCTAGAGGATACTGCTATGGTGTAGTGGATGCAATGGTAATTGCTCGAAATGCTGCATTAGATACTTCTCTGCCTAGGCCAATATATATTTTGGGAATGATCGTCCACAACAAACATGTAACAGATGCATTTGAGATGGATGGCATAATTACGTTAGACGGAGAAAATCGCTTAGATATATTATCAAAAGTCGATACAGGTACGGTTATTTTTACCGCACATGGTGTTTCACCAGAAGTGAAAGAGTTAGCTCGTCAAAAGGGCCTTGTTTCAATAGATGCTACATGTCCAGATGTTACAGTTACGCATGATCTCATAAGAGAAAAAACGGCTGAGGGCTATGACATTATTTATATTGGTAAAAAAGGCCATCCAGAGCCAGAAGGTGCAATTGGTGTAGCTCCAGACAAGGTCCATCTAGTTCAATCGTTAGAGGACATTGAGAATTTAACTATTAAGACCGATAAGTTACTCGTTACCAATCAAACTACAATGTCTCAATGGGATGTTGTGGATTTAATGAAGAAATTAGAAGAGAAGTTCTCTCATATTGAAGTCCATAAAGAAATTTGTTTAGCTACTCAGGTTCGTCAAGAAGCGGTTGCTGAACAAGCTGGAGATGCCGAACTTTTAATAGTAGTTGGAGATCCTATGAGTAACAATTCTAATAGATTGACACAAGTTTCAGAGGAAATCGCTGGAACACCTTCTTACCGAATTGGCGACATTTCCGAACTACAATTGGAATGGTTGGATAATATTTCTCATGTTGCAGTGACAGCAGGTGCTTCCACACCTACTCCAATAGTAAAAGAAGTTATTCAATTCTTAGAAAAATATGATCCAAACGACCCTGAAACTCACGATACAACGAAAAAAACAATACCATCCAAAATTCTACCTAAAATTAAAGTACCAAAACCAGTAGATCGAATTGAACCTTATCCAGTTAAATAAAAAAAGCTGCTCACTATAGAGCAGCTTTTTTGTATATATTGTTTTAAATCAATTGAAAGGGTTCCGTTGAAATGTTGGATGGGATGAATTCAACAGCAAGTTTGTGTTGCATACAAACCTTAGTCATATACTCCGCAACACCAATTTTCATAATTTGTTCCACATGATGACCCGGATCTATAACTGCTAAACCTATAGCTTCTGCATCTTGTGCCACATGGAAATATAAATCACCTGTTACAAACACATCCGCTCCAGCTCTTTTAGCGGTCTGTATATATTTATTGCCATCTCCACCAAGAACAGCAACTTTCTTAACTTCCTTCGTCAAATTTCCTACCACTCGAACAAAAGGTACATTCAGTTGTTTTTTAACTACTTCTGCGTAGTCAGCTAATGTTTGGCTTTGCGGCAGTGTTCCAATTCTCCCAAGTCCTTTTTCATTGACTTCTAACTCTAGCAATATTAAGTCATAAGCAGGTTCTTCATATGGATGACTTGTCAGTAATGCTTTTAACACCTTACTTTTCATAGAAATAGGAAAAACAACCTCTATTTTATCTTCTTCTACTACTGCTAATTCATTCGCTTGTCCAATAAAAGGAGTTGCTAAGCTAGACGGTTTGAACCTTCCTTCTCCTTCTGAAGTAAAACTACAATCCGTGTAATCTCCAATTTGACCAGCACCAGCAATTGCTAATGCTGTTCTAACTGGCTCTGTTGATTCCTTAGGAGTAAAGACCGCTAGCTTCATTAGTTGTTCAGAGCTAGTCTGCTCTAGAATATCTATGTTTTCTAGTTGCAAAGCAGTAACAAGTAGATCATTTACCCCACCTGAAGCAATATCTAAATTGGTATGCGCAGCATATACAGCAATATCATGCTTTATCAATTTCTCTATTAACATGCCTTGAGGTAAATCTGTTCGCATATTTTTCAATCCGCGAAAAATAGGAGGATGATGAGCAATAATTAGCTCACAACCATTTACAATCGCTTCTTCTACTGTCTTTAAATTTACATCTAAAGTAACCAACACTTTAGTTATAGTTTTGTTAAGAGTCCCAATTTGAAGACCTACTGGATCTCCTTCAACTGCCAAAGACTTTGGTGCCCATTGTTCGAAAAGGGAAATAATATGTTGCCCATTTGTTTCCTTCATCGCTTATAAAGTCTCCTTTACTAAGGCAATTTTGTTTTCAAGTAATTGTTTCTTTTGCTGTACTTCAGTTCCTTGTAATTTGTTAAGCTCATCTACAATCCGTTGCCATTCATTTACTTCATTGGTCCATTTCTTTAGATATACAGGCGATTTATCTTTACTCAAAATTGGTCCAACTAATAATTCCTTTTCCGAAAGTTTCATTTGCCCTTTTACTAATACAAGAATTTCATATATTTTATCATGTTCTTCTAAAATTACTTCCTGGTCTATCTTCCATTGTTCTTGAATAGCCCACACTCGTATAGCTTTGGCATGAACATTTGGTTGTAAGATTAATGTATCCACAGTGGTAAGTTTTTCTTTTCCGGTTTCTAGGATAGAAGCTATAAGCGGACCACCCATTCCAGCTATAGTAACCGTTTGGACATTGTCGTTAGCCGTGATGACCTCTAAACCATTCCCGAAACGAACATCAATATTATTTTGAAGTCCTTCACTTATTACTTGTTTTTGAGCAGATTCAAATGGACCTTTGACTACTTCTCCGGCAATAGCTTTAGAAATGACACCTTCATGTACCAAAAAACATGGTAAATAAGCATGATCACTACCGATATCCGCCAAAGTAGTATTTTCTTTTACAAAGGAAGCGACTGTTCTCAGTCTAGTCGACAAATTTTTTGCATTCATTGTTTCAACACCTCTTCATTAACTATTATAGCAAAAAAGAAAAAAGACCTCGATTCTTTTACAGAATCAAAGGTCTTTTCGTTACATACTATTCTAAAGATTTAACCCATGCCGCCATAGCGTCAATGTTTTCTTCAGGTACTAATCCTGCTGGCATTGCACCTTTACCATTTGCTAAAACGTCTTTTACTTCGTCTTCAGACAATGCAGTTCCAACTAAAGCTGGACCCATGCCGCCTTCATAACTATTACCATGACAACCGATACATTTCCCTTGAGCTAAAGCTTCTGGATCAAATTCTCCAGCTGAAGCTTCTCCGCCTTCAGTTCCTTCTGCATGCTCTTCAGTTGCAGCAATTTCTTCTTTGTTTCCTACACCATCCATAGACAAGAAGAAAATTAAACCAATACCAAAAGCCATAATTAAGATAAATGGAATTATTGGATTTTTTTGCATAATTAACCCTCCCTTTTAATACAATCTTTTCTAATATAGAATTAGTCAACATTAATATTGTACTGCATTCTTAAGAAAACTAAAAGTCTTAGGAGAGAAGTTTTCTTAGATTGTGACATTTTAGACATAATCTTAGCTCATTTTCTACTATCAACACCCAATATGTCGAGCAATTACCATTCTTTGTACTTCAGAAGTTCCTTCACCAATTTCTAGTAATTTAGCATCTCGCATATAGCGCTCTACTTCGTACTCTTTCATATAGCCATATCCACCATGTATTTGAATAGCTTGATCCGCTACTTCCATTGCTATTTCGGATGCATATAGTTTACACATAGAAGCTTCTTTCCCAAAAGCTCGTCCTTGATCTTTCAACCATGCCGCTTTATGGACCATTGTACGTGCTAGCTCAATTTTCATCGCCATATCTGCCAATTTAAATTGCGTTACCTGAAACTCGGAAAGTGTTTTTCCAAATTGCTTACGCTCTTTAGAATAACGTAGCGCTCTGTCGAAAGCTGCTTGTGCAATTCCAACTGCCATTGCTCCAATACCAATTCGGCCACCATCAAGAGTTACAAGGAATTGCTTGAATCCTTGCCCTTTCTCCCCTAGTAGGTTTTCCTTTGGTACTCTTACATTTTCCAATACTAGCTCAGTTGTATTAGATGCATTTAGACCCATCTTCTCGTAATTATCAATTACAGAGAAGCCTTCTGCATCCGTAGGCACAATTATTGCAGAAATTTCTTTTTTACCATCTTTGATATCCGTAATTGCTGTTAATGCTAGGTGTTTTGCATAGCTAGCATTCGTTATAAAAGCTTTGTTTCCATTAATAACATAATCATCGCCATCTTCTTTAGCCGTTGTCTGTGTACCGCCTGCATCTGATCCTGCATTAGGTTCCGTTAAACCAAAAGCCCCAAAGGATTCGCCTGTACATACTGGAACCAAATATTTTTGTTTTTGCTCTTCTGTACCAAATAGATTAAGTGGAGCTCCACCAAGCGATATATGTGCAGAATAAGTGATTCCTGTAGAAGCACATGCTCTACTCAACTCTTCTGTCACGATTGCAAAACTAACTGTATCTGCACCTGCTCCGCCATACTCTTCTGAAAACGGTAAGCCCATCATCCCCATGTCGGCTAACTGTTTAAAGATTTCTTTTGGAAAAGCTTTCGTTTTATCGCGCTCAATCGCTCCTGGCGCTACAACCTCATCCGAAAACTCACGAATAGTTTTGCGGATCATTTTATGCTCCTGTGTTAAATCAAAATTCATTTCTTTCATCCCCTTTGTAAATAAAAACGCTTACATTTCTATTATACTAAAAATATAAGAAATTCAAAGATATATTATAATTTGGGTTATTAGGTGTAAATATTTTTAGGCATAAAAAATACCAACTATCTTTCATAAAAATGATAGTTGGCACTCTATATTTTGTTATTCAATTCCATTTACATGAATATATAATATCCAATTATTAATAAAACTCCTAAAACTCCGGAAATACTAAAATATACTAACTTCATCATTAAACCGGAAAACAGCCATAATAGACAATTTCCGAAGATTAATCCGATTAACACTAAAGGTTCCTCAACAAAATATATGTCCCATACTTTAAAAGATAAACCTAACAGCAAAAGCGCGGAAAATACGAACAGCAGGGGTGCCATTAAAGATTTATTTTTTACTAGTTTAATAGCTATGTATAAAAAAGAAAGAATTGCAACTGCCACAAGAATAATAGGTATAAAAACAGCAGTTGTCATCACAAATAAGCTCGCTAACAAGATTGCAGTCAACAAACCAACTACTACATACAATATAACTTTATATTTTTGGTTTTTTGCTAGTACTGCTTTCGACGGATTCTCCGTTTGCTCTTCTTCCTGATTTTCACCTTGAGCGTATAAAGTGAGAAGGAAATCACAATAATGCTCCGGCAGCAGCTTGTTTTTTTTCCAAAATGAAATTTCATTCATTATTATTTGTTTACGCTGAAGTGACATTGTTAGTCCTCTTTTCATCTGGTAAACCAGTATTATCAGATTCATAGAATGTTGAAAAAGACATCCGCAGTGGATGTCTTCATTCTATTCTAAAAAGTCTTTCAGACGCTTGCTTCTAGAAGGGTGACGTAGTTTGCGTAATGCTTTTGCCTCAATTTGACGAATACGCTCACGAGTAACTCCAAAAACTTTACCAACTTCTTCAAGTGTTCTCGTACGTCCGTCATCAAGACCGAAACGTAAACGTAATACATTTTCTTCTCTGTCAGTCAACGTATCTAAAACGTCTTCCAATTGCTCTTTAAGAAGTTCATAAGCGGCATGATCAGATGGTGATTGTGCATCTGCATCTTCTATGAAGTCTCCTAAGTGAGAATCATCCTCTTCCCCAATAGGTGTTTCTAAGGAAACTGGTTCCTGGGCAATCTTCAGAATTTCACGAACTTTTTCTGCTGGTAAGTCCATTTCTTCCCCGATCTCTTCTGGAGAAGGTTCACGACCTAAATCTTGCAATAATTGACGTTGAACACGTATTAATTTATTAATTGTTTCGACCATATGCACTGGAATACGAATTGTTCTTGCTTGGTCTGCAATTGCACGTGTGATCGCTTGACGAATCCACCAAGTTGCATACGTACTAAATTTGAATCCTTTACGATGGTCAAACTTTTCAACAGCTTTAATAAGTCCCATATTACCTTCTTGAATAAGGTCTAAGAATAGCATGCCACGTCCAACATAACGTTTCGCGATACTTACTACTAGACGAAGGTTAGCTTCTGCTAAACGTTTTCTTGCTTCTTCATCACCTTGTTCGATACGCTCAGCTAAAGCGATCTCTTCCGAAGCTTTTAGTAGGTCTACTCGTCCAATTTCCTTCAGGTACATACGAACGGGGTCATTGATTTTGACACCTGGTGGAACACTCAAATCATTTAAGTCGAAAGTCTCTTCTTTCCCTTTCATTAAACGATCCAAATCTTCCTCATCACCATCTTTGCGGCTAAGTTCGATATTTCTACCTTCAAGATTATCGATAAATTCTTCAATTTGATCAGATTCAAGCTCAAAATGAGCTAATTTTTCTGCAATATCATGGTACGTTAGTTCACCATTTTTTTTACCTAATTCGATTAATTGTTTTTTTGCCTCTTCTAAAGATAATTCAATTTCTGTTTCTTTTGTGCGTTCGGACTTGTCCGCCATAAGAAATTCCTCCTTTTGCTACCGGATAGTTACTCTAAAGTTTTCAAAGACTTTTTCAACTGTATTGCTTCTTGAGCGAGTTCTAAAGCCTTTGAAATATCACTCATTTTTTCTGCTTCTTTCGCTTCATGTAACTTACGTTTAATACGCAGTTCAATCCGGTATTTTCGTATATGGCGCAAACAGTCCATGACTTCCTCTGTTTCATGCTCTGGATCACGTTCTGAGAGCGCTGCTTCCATTACTATTTTTCTTAACTCAGCATCGTTTAATACTTCTAAAAAACGTTGATAATCTCCATCTGGATACTCTTCATAAAACCCAGTTAAACGAACAAATACTACTTCATAGGCATCTCTGATAAAACATTGATCTTCCAAGTCTCTTCTTGCTATGTCAATTACACTAGGATTATGAAGCATATGTGATAATAATATCCGCTCAGCTCTTTCATCTGCGGATATTGCTTTCTTTATCTTCGTCATTTCTGGTTTAATTGTTATAGGGATAGAAGATTCCTGTTTAGATTGTTTTGCTTTTTTTCCTTGAATTTTGCGTAGGTGTTGATAAATTGCTTCTTCTGATACATTCGTTTCTTGTGAAAGCTGACGTATATACAAATCACGTTCAACTGAAGAACTTCTATCACTCAGTATTTCCAATATCTCTTGGATATACTGTAAAGTATCATTTTCATTATTAAAATTTTTGTCCCTTTTTGAAACAATCATCATAAATGATAAATAAGAATGTGGTTTTTCAATAATCTTTGTTCTAAATGCTTCTTCCCCATAGTTTTTAATGTAATCATCCGGATCCATTGCATCCGGAATAATTGCAATCTCCGTTTGTATTTGTTGGGCCTGTAAAGCAGTAGAAGCTTTTTTAGCAGCTTCCATACCTGCTCGGTCCCCATCAAAACACAACGTAACATGAGAGGTAAGTCTATTTAGTTTTGTTATATGAGATGACGTCAAAGCGGTACCCATAGTTGCAATACCGTTCTCAATACCTGCTTTAGAGGCAGCAATTACATCGAGAAAACCTTCAAAAACAATTACATTACGTTGTTTTCGAATATCTAATCTTGCTTTGTCCAAGTTATAAAGCACATGGCTTTTTTGGAATATCGGAGATTCAGGACTATTCATATATTTAGCTTCATTCTCATGCTTTTCGAGTATTCTACCGGAAAAAGCGATAACATGCCCAGTTTCATCAAAAACTGGGAACATAATTCTTCCACGAAATCGATCGAAATACTTTAATTCATTTTCTTTTCGGATAATGAGCCCAGTTTTCTCAATTTCTTGTAAATCCATACCTTTACGTTCAAGTAACGTAGTTAAAGCATCCCATTTCGGTAGGGACCACCCTATTTTATACTTTTCGATAATCTCTTTAGAAAACCCTCTTTCCTCCAGGTAAAGTAATGCATTTTCTCCTTCCTCTGTATGAAGTAGTAAATGATGATAATAATCACTTGCAAACTCATGTGCTTTTTTCATCAGAGTAACCTCTTTAGAAACAGGCGCTTTTGACTCTGTATCACCAGAAGAACGTTCTTCAATAGTCATACCAATTCGACTACCAAGTTTACTAACCGCATCGTGAAAGGAAAGATTTTCAATATCCATTAAAAATGTAATTACATTTCCACCAGCACCACAACCAAAGCAGTGAAAAATTTGCTTTTCCTGTGTTACTGAAAAAGATGGTGTCTGTTCACCATGAAAAGGGCATAAACCGAAATAGTTTCGACCTCTTTTTGTAAGTTGAACATATTCACTTATGACGTCGACAATATCATTGTTATTCCTAACTTGTTCGATTACCTCTTCTTCTATACGACCCGACACTTTTTCACCATCTTTACTTGCTCCTTTAATAATTCGTGAAAGGAAAGAAAAATCCTGCAAGAATCGACAAAAAAAACATATAAAATATCTCTTAATAGCTATTTTTCCACAAACTACTATTATAAAACATTTTAGATTATTAATCTATTCTTTATTTATTCGATAAACAATAGAAAAAACCTTTTCACAAACGTGAATCGGTTTAAAAATTCCTAAATTATTTTTGTTGAATATGATTTATTACTAAATTAGCAGTCTCTTCAACAGCTCTATTCGTCACATCAATAACTTTACAGCCTATTTTTTTAGCTATTTTCTCGAAGTGAAGAATTTCCTCGTTGATTCTCTCTATTTTAGCATAACTTGCATCATCATTTAAACCAATTGCTTTCAGTCTTTCTTTTCTAATAGAATTTAATTTTTCTGGTGTGATTACCAAACCCACACATTTAGCTGGATCTACTTGGAAAAGTTGCTCTGGTGGCTCTACTTCTGGGACGAGTGGAACATTCGCCACTTTGAATCTTTTGTTTGCGAGGTATTGCGATAATGGTGTTTTAGAAGTTCTCGAAACCCCTATTAGAATGATATCAGCTTGGAGTAAGCCACGGGGATCTCTTCCATCATCATACTTAACTGCAAATTCAATGGCTTCAATTTTTTTGAAATAGTCTTCATCTAACTTTCTTACTAAACCAGGCTCTTCAAATGGTTTTTCATTTAATTCTTTTTCAAATAGATTAATAACCGGTCCTATTAAATCTACAGATTCCAAATTATATAAGTTACAGTATTCTACTAATGCTTGACGCATTTTAGTTTGTACCAGTGTATACAAGATTATAGCACCTTGCTCTTTAGCAAGTTCTGTAATTTCTTTAATATGGTCTAAAGAATCAATATGAGTAAATCGCTTAAATTTAGTATGCTGTAGACCAGGTCTAAACTGACTTACTGCCGCTTTTGCTACTAGTTCGCCCGTTTCTCCAATTGAATCCGAGACTATAAACAGGTTTAGCATTTTCATCGTTTCACTCCTTATAGATCATGGTCATCGGCTAATGATAAAAAGGCACGAGTAATATTAGTTTTTGTAATTCTACCAATTACTTCTAACCCTTCTTTTCCTTCTTTTACAACAGGTAAAGAATCAATTTGACGATTCATTAACTTCTTGGCCACTTCAAAAAGTGTATCCTCTTTCAAACAATATGTTATATTAGGCATTCTTGTCATAATCATATGTACTGGGATTTTGTTCAAATCATGGTTACCAATACTTGTTCGTAAAAAGTCTTTTCTGGAAAGAACTCCTGAAAGCATTGAATTTTTATCTAGTACAAATAATGACCCTACATCCTCTAAAAACATATGGCATATAGCATCATACACCGTCATACTTTCATCAACAACTGCAGGAATTGATTGAAAATCCTTCACCATCATTTGAGCTATATTGTCTGAAATTGCTTGGCTTGTTTTTTTGCCAGAATAAAAGTATCCCACACGTGGTCGAGCATCAAGAAAGCCTGCCATCGTTAATATAGCTAAATCTGGACGTAAAGTGGATCTAGTTAAGCTAAGTCGCTCCGCGATTTGTTCGCCAGTGATAGGACCGTTTCCTTTTACTATGTCCAAAATCTCATTTTGCCGTTTGTTGAGTTCGATTGGATTCACCGCCTCAAAGTGTTATACTTAATACTAAAGTATTGTAGCATATTGAAACCCTACAATCAAAATTAAGAATCCTAGATATACCAATGTTTCAAGGAATTAAGTCATATTTGTGCTTATCCTTATTTGTGAGAATTTTTGGGGGAATAAAAAACATAATCTTAACAGGCGTAAGTACAAAAACATGTTCAATATACCACCCTTTTAATTTAAAATAAACCACCTTCCATTATCCTGGTTGGTGGTTTTCATCTTTTATAATTCTACATTATCTTGCTACTGTAGCTACCTAGTATGTCACATTTATTTATCTCCAGTCTTAGAACATTATGACATAAGGTGTATAGATAACCTACCCTCCTTAATTTAGACATAATTAAAAGCCATACCTTATTAGGCATGACTTTAAGTAACTATTGTTTGTTTGCATTGCTTATTAATTTTGCTTGCTTGACCATTCTTTTGTTCGCTTTGTGTTCATTAACCACTAAGATAGCGTGAATGACAGCAGGAATCCAAATTAAAAAACATAATAAGAAATTAATAAATGCTTGGAATGGTTTACCTACAAGCAATACTGCAACTGGTGGTAAAAAGATAGCTAGTAAATATAACATTGATTCGTCCCTTCTTTTGTATTACTAATATCATACAATATGGAGCACTATGGTATCAACAAGATTGGGAAGACAATCATAATAGATCCTATATTTACCATCTTATTTTAAGGATTATTACTTAATTCCCGTAAAATAAAACTAACATGGTCACCTACCTTAAAAGTCTCATTTTTATACTTCTAATGATTAGTTAAAATAATCCCCTGCAGCTCCAATACCTTTCAAAGGATTTCATCGACTATTACAAGAACTATTAATATTTGGTTTAGCTGCATTAGCATTAGTCTTTTCAGGTAAACCAACTTTAACAATTATTTACGCAACGACCGGGTTAATAAATCGTTTTCTAATAGACTTATAGGATCAATGAAGCTATTTTGTCACCCAGGAGACAAGCCAACAAATCCTTATCACTTTGTTGTTTGTCTATTCTCTCTATGTAGTTTGGTTCAAAGGTATGTTGCACTTTTTTAAAACAACTTTCTAAGTGATTGCGAAGTAAAGTGGCTCGTGATACAATAGCTACAAATAATAAAGCGTTGAAGAGCATTAATAAGTACTACACCAAAGCGAGTGGAGATAGTGAAAGACCACATTGTAGGAAAACGGCAGCTCGGAGCTTATGCTTTTAAAGTGGATTGTTTTTTAGCAATCAATCGGGGTGGAACCGCGGGTTATAAACTCGTCCCCGGGCATTTTTGCCCGGAGACGAGTTTTTTTGTGTTCCGGGTTAAAAGAAAAAATTAATGGAGGTTTTTAAATGACAATTACAATGGAAAACGTAGTTAGTTTAGCAAAACAAAGAGGTTTTGTATTTCCTGGATCTGAAATTTATGGCGGTCTAGCAAATACTTGGGATTATGGTCCCCTTGGAGTGGAACTAAAAAATAACATCAAAAAAGCTTGGTGGAAAAAATTTGTTCAAGAATCACCTTATAACGTAGGTTTAGACGCAGCAATTTTGATGAATCCAAAAACTTGGGTAGCATCTGGTCATATTGGTAACTTCAATGATCCTATGATTGATTGCAAAAAGTGTAAGTCACGTCACCGCGTTGATAAAATTATTGAAGATGCTTTAGACAAAAAAGGTATTGAGATGGTAATTGACGGACTTTCATTCGAGAAAATGGAAGAAATCATGAAAGAGCACAATGTAGTTTGTCCATCCTGTGGTGCTTTTGATTACACAGAAATCCGCCAATTTAACTTGATGTTCAAAACGTTCCAAGGTGTAACAGAAGCTTCTACTAATGAAATCTTCTTACGTCCTGAAACAGCACAAGGTATATTTGTAAATTATAAAAACGTGCAACGCTCTATGCGTAAAAAAATGCCTTTCGGTATTGCACAAGTAGGTAAAAGTTTCCGTAACGAAATTACACCAGGTAACTTCACGTTCCGCACAAGAGAATTCGAACAAATGGAATTAGAATTCTTCTGTAAACCAGGCGAAGATATGGAATGGTTTGAATTTTGGCGTACCTATTGTAAGGACTGGTTGTTAAACCTTGGAGTGTCTGAGGATAGCATCCGTTTACGTGATCATTCAGAAGACGAACTTTCTCATTATTCAAACGCAACAACAGATATCGAGTATAAATTCCCATTCGGTTGGGGTGAACTATGGGGTATTGCAGATCGTACTGACTTTGATCTAAAACAACATATGGAGCATTCTGGGGAAGATTTCAATTATATTGACCCAATTACGAACGAACGCTATGTACCTTATTGCATCGAACCATCTTTAGGAGCTGACCGTGTAACATTGGCATTCCTATGTGAAGCATTTGATGAGGAAGAATTAGAAGGTGGAGATATTCGTACAGTATTACGCTTCCACCCTGCTTTAGCACCGATCAAAGCAGCAATTTTACCACTGTCTAAAAAACTGTCTGAAGGTGCAACTGCTCTATTCTCAGACTTAAGTAGACATTTCATGGTAGATTTTGATGAATCCCAATCTATCGGTAAACGTTACCGCCGTCAAGATGAAATTGGAACACCTTTCTGTATCACATATGACTTCGATTCAGAAACAGATGGCCAAGTAACTGTCCGCCACCGAGATTCGATGGAACAAACAAGAATGCCAATGGCCGATGTAAAAGCATATATCGAAGATCACTTACAGTTCTAAGTGAAACTTTATTAAAATTAATAACGCAAGAATGATGGTTATCAAGTTAAACCATTATTCTTGCGTTTTTATTAACAGAAGATAAGAGCATACTTCATGAATTTTTGCGAAAGTTCTATTTGTTCTTTGTTAATATCAAAAGGGCCTATAACTGTATGTTCAGAGGATAAATTTAAAATTCTCTGATACTCTTTTGATTATTTTTATTCAATTGATTGTAAGCATCAATAAGCTCTTCTACTGGAACATCATCTATTTTCATACCAGACAAATCACTATTTTGTATTTCTACATTTCTTAGATTACTGTTACTAAATTTACTTCCTTCAAGATCACATCTTTCAAATGTGATTGGCAAACTTTCATCTCCAAGGTTTGTATCAATAAAATTAACTCCACCTAAAGTGACGAATATCATTTCACTGTTAGAAAGATTTAAATCGGCATACAGTGAATTTCTAAGATTTAAATTTTGGAACTTTGAGTGGCTGAGATTACAATTGCTTATATGACTATTCATTACATTGCTGTTACTGAATGAACTTCCTTCTAAATTGACACCATAAAACTCCGTTGTTGCCATTTCGCAATTCTCGTATTGGGTACTTGAAATGTTTTTATTTTTAACTAAGTTTTCTATTTCCGATGAAGTTTCTATTTGCTTTAGAAAACCATATTCCTCTTCGGTTTCAAAGGTTGTTCTATAGCCCATTTTTTCATAAAAGTAATGGTTGTTAATTTGTCTACCTGACGTTTCAAGGTCCCAAGTTCTAACATTAGGAAACTCATTCTCTGTTAAATTTATTGCCCTTGAACCGATTCCATTACCTTGGTAGTTAGGGTCAATGAAAATACGGTCAATTCTTCCGTAACTCGCACCAGAAATAGTTATTATTATTCCACCTACAATTTCTTTACCACGCAAGATTTTAAAGTACTCCAATTCTCTAATCATATACTTAGTCATCTCAATAGAAGAATATCCTGGTGGCTGAATATTGTAATCAACTACATTTTCTTGATTTGGAAGCCACTTTTTCAATTCTTCATCAAAAGTCCTTTTCTTAATTTCTGTTAGTTTTTCAGCATCCGTAATGGTTGCTTTTGCAATGGTTATAAGTGACATTTAAGTATTCCCCCTTTGTATTTATCCTTATATTACCATGAGATAGTGGCATTTTTTTCTTCAACTAAACTGCCTCGTTGGTTCAATAAGAAAAAAGCCTTTACCTCATCTTGAAGTAAAGCACTCGTTAGTTTATGTGCATTCTTTCACAATGTTGTTCTCATGCTTTTTTTCTAATATCACTTGTTTTACTTTTCCCCAATCATCATCTGTAATTGAGTATACTACTGCATTTCTAATATATCCGTTTTCAAGAATTCTTTCTTTTCTTAAAATACCTTCTTTAATAGCTCCTAAACGTTCGATAGCTTTTTGAGAACGGACATTTCTCTCATCTGTTTTAAATTGTACTCTTATCATCTTTAATTCCTCAAAACAAAAATTTAGTAATAGGTACTTACACTCAGAATTGACAAAAGTCCTTAAAAATTTACTCGCATACCAAGTTGCACCTATTTCACATGACTTCTGACTTAGGTTAATTTCGTAAATACTTGTGGTTCCAATAATTTCATTAGTTTCTCTTAAAACAACAACAAACGGTAATGCTTTCATTTAATTGCGAAGTTTAATTTTTTTTGACACATGTTTTTCCATTTCAATTTCCGTTTTAATTTCACCGAACATATATGTCCAAACTTCAGGGTAGCTAATAGAAAATAAATATCTTGCATCCTCTTGTTGTAAAGGTCTGATTATGATGCTATCACTCTCTAAGACAGGTGGTTCTATAGACACTAACTGACTCAAGTAGGTTCACTCCTTAATTAAAACAAAATTTCCTCTATTTCCTTTATACTTCTATTTCAACAAAATTTTAACGATTCCTTCCTCAACTAAAATTTCGCGTTAGTTTAATAAGAAAAGTGCTTCACTCCTTCTTGAAGTAAAGCACCCGTTAGCTTAACAATATTTAATGTCGTTTTTATTTGTTGTGTCGTTTTTTTACATTTGGAAATTCACTGCTGTTAATTTTGTTCCAAATTTTTAATGCACTTGGATAACAATTATTAATCGAAGGTTTTTCACTCACCAATAACATTTTATCGAAGACCTCATGTATCACTATAGCTAATTTTTCAACAGAGGCTTTAATCCTTCTTGAACTAAAACATCCATAAGTGGAATAAGACCTTCTCTTTTATTACCTTTTGGCCGTACTGCTTATTAACCAACTTGCTAAATGTGTTTTCTTTCATTCTATGGTACTATCATTTAGTACATATTGAAAGGAATTTTGCCATGAATATTTTATACAAGTTGATCAGCATACCGAGCTTGTAGGGAGTACCGCTACATTCCTTGATGCTCCTTGCAAGCTCGGGTTTCTCAAGGGAGCTGATTCACATGAAAAACCGTACCAAAGCCTATACTCGCCACCAGCGAGAGCGAATCATTCAAAAAAAGTTGTCGATTTTACACACTGTCTTTCAATTGGAAGACGAGTACTTGCCTATACGCGGTACATTAAGCAAAGGAAAAGTTCACTGTTCTTGCAAGCTGTGCCGATTTGAGCAATATTACGCAATTCCTAAAGCTAAACATAAAGCAAAATTGAAAGAGATGCAAAAGGAAATAGACGTTTAAGTCTATTTCCTTTTTTATGTCGCATTATAAGTAAAATGCGACACAGAACTCCCATTCTCGTCTTCAACTAAACAGCGGCGTTAGTGAAAATAGCCTATGTCTGTAATTCTATTAAGTTGGCATTAATCCTTTTGCTTCAAAAGCATAGGCATCGTTTGAATCTGATTAAGCGAATAGAGGGATTTTCGCTACAAACATTGAAGGTATTCCAGTTATAATCTTTGCTACTAATTGATTATTTTAAGGATATAGTTAGTTTTTCGTTTCTTATAGAACTTCCCAATAATTTTTATTATTTAAATTTGTAACACACCATTGATAATGACCGTCTTCGCAATTATGAGAATAAAGATTGGCAGATATATAGCTATATATTAGAACATAGAAATATAATCTCTTTCTAACATCTTCACCTAGTGTTGAAATAATTATGTTTAGATATCTCTCATATATATTTGCATTCAACTCATTATACATATCAAAACATACCCATCCTATTGCTATATCAAATAAGTTGTCCCCGTACATTGTCATTAATCCAAAATCAATTAATCCTGTAACCTTCCCACTCTCATTAATCATTACGTTCCCAGGATAAAAATCTCCGTGAATTAAAGAATATTCACCTTCATACCCTAATGACAAAATTCCTACTAATTGTTTTACTTTTGCACTATAATTCACAACATCTCTTTTTAAATAAGACTCCAGTTCCTTTTGTTTTCGAAAAATTTCTTCTTTCAATAAATCAAACCAACTATTTATATTTAATGATGAAATCTGCTGATCATTGAATAGGATGTATCCTTCGAGATTAGGTTTTATTTTCACAGATTTCAATTCAATATTTGTATTAAGATAAGTTTCCATCATATTATTTTGTTCTATATAATTCATCTTTGAGAGCATACTTTGTAAATTATTACCTTCAATTCGTTTTTCAATAGTTACTAATATGCCGTTTTCCTCAAAGGTATCGTAAATAAAGGGAAGCTCATAGCTCAAAGAACTTGAATCAATCTTGGAGTAAAAACCTTTTAGAATTCTTTGCTTATTTGAATCAGACATATCATTATACAATTTCACAACTTTATTATCGTCATAAGCATAAACCTCGGCTTCCATGCCTGAACCTAAATAATCTGATTTAGAAATACTGAATTTGTCCAATATTATTGATTTCGCATTAAATTTTGTCATCTAACACCTCTATATTTTCTTTTAAAAATGATTTTGCTTCCTCTTGAAGTAAAACACTCGTTAGTTTAAGTACATCGTTTCACATTCTTAATTAAACCTCTTCTTTTGTATATGCATTAACTCCACAACTCAATATAAGTTCACAACTCTCTGTGTGAAGCATAGTATTAAAATAGCCAATAAAAAAACCAAGTCCAAAGAATTACTCTTCTTCGGGACTTGGTTTTTCTTTTTTAGGTGTGAAAAACTCTGGGGTTTTCTCCATTTGATCCAAGAAGTGTTGGGACTTTAATCGAATTCCGACCTGTTCACTATAAATAGTGCGCACAATCTTTTTGATAAAGCCCTTCGTTTCTTTTTTTAGTGTTAACTTCCCTACTTGATCGATAGGAACTGTATAGAAAGTTCGGATAAGCTTCACTTGGGATGGAGAAAGTCTAATTATATATGGGTCAATGGAAAAACAACGATGACAAAGAAATCCGATTTGAGAAAAAGAAAAAGCAAACTCCCCATCTGTTGCACCACAATTGGTACATTGATGAAGCGTTGGATAAATACCAGCTGTCGGGAGAAGCTTCCATTCCACAAACAAACTTATCGCCTCTGGATCATACTCTTCTGAGATTGCATGTAACGCTTGCTGCAAAATATCAAATAGCTGTGGCTTTGGTGCCTCATCATCGATTAATTTATCTACTAACTCCATTATAAAACTTGCATACGCTGTAGTAAAAATATCTTCTCGAATAGACCGCATCGAGTCAATAATTTCACCTTGCTGCAAAGTACCCATTCCTTTTCCTTGCTGAATCAGAAAATAGCCGTACGTAAAAGGCTGTGAGATCGAAGCTAAACGACTCGTTGGTTTTTTTGCCCCTCGAGCCATCGCTGCTCTCTTCCCTAATTCACGTGAAAAAATGGTAACGATTTTATTCGATTCGCCATAAGGAGAAGTTCGTAAGACAATACCCTCTACTTTTTGTAGCAATTGCCTTCCCTTCTTTCTTAGTACTCATCGTCTCTAAAACCATAATCTTTCAAATGCGCTGATTTATTGCGCCAATCTTTTTGTACTTTAACCCATAATTCTAAGTAAACATTTGTTCCTAACAACATTTCGATATCCTTACGTGCTCTTGTTCCAACTTCTTTCAGTAAAGCACCTTTTTTACCGATGACAATTCCTTTTTGGGAATCTCGTTCTACTATAATTGTTGCAGAAACACGAATCATATCTTTTTCGGTATCTTCTTCTTTTTTGATTTTATCAATTACAACCGCAATTGAATGTGGAATTTCTTCTCTCGTCAAATGCAAAACTTTTTCACGGATTAGTTCAGAAATAATAAACCTTTCTGGGTGATCTGTTACTTGGTCAGCCGGGTAGTATTGTGGTCCTTGTGGTAAATAGGATTGAATCGTTTCTAGTAATTTCTCCACATTATTACCTTGAAGAGCAGAAATTGGTAGAACTTCCGCGAAATTATATTTCTTTGTATAGGACTCAATTATATCTACTAATTTTTCAGGATGAACCTGGTCAATTTTATTGATCACAAGGAATACAGGGGTTTCGTTATTTTCTAACATTTCCATTATATACTCATCAATTTTGCCTCTTGGTTCTACTGCGTTAACCATGAATATAATTACATCTACTTCACGAAGAGTATTTTTGGCAACTTTAAGCATAAAATCGCCAAGTTTGTGTTTCGGAATATGAATTCCTGGTGTGTCGATGAAAATCATTTGACTGTTTTCTAAGGTAAGCACACCTTGTACTTTGTTTCTAGTTGTTTGGGGTTTGTCACTCATTATCGCTATTTTTTGCCCAATTACTCGATTTAAAAATGTAGATTTCCCTACATTTGGTCTTCCTATTATTGATATAAATCCTGATTTATAATTCTCATTATTTTGCAGCATAATCCATGTCCTCCGTTTTAAAGGCTCCAGGTAATAATTCTGCTACCGTCGTTTCCGATACATTTCCTTTTAAATTTGTTAAGTAAACAGGCATATCTGGATCACAAAATTCAGCTATAACTTGTCTGCATGCTCCACAAGGAGAAATAGGTCCTTCTGTATCGCCTGAAATAGCAATTGCAGAAAATTCTTTTTTTCCTTCTGACACGGCCTTAAAGATGGCAGTCCGCTCTGCGCAATTTGTTAATCCAAACGATGCATTTTCAATATTACAACCAAGGAATACTTCTCCATCTCTTGTTAAAAGTGCTGCCCCTACTTGAAATTTTGAGTATGGAACATACGCTGTTTCTCTTGCTGTTATGGACGCTTTTAATAACATTTCTTTATTCAAAATAATTCACCTCTATAATATGATTCCCGACCATTTCGGGATAAATATGATTAAACCAACAATTACAGTACAAATAGCATATATTAAGCAGGCTCCAGCAGCTAAGTCTTTTGCTTGTTTAGCTAGTGGGTGTAATTCCGGCGTCACCAAGTCGACGACACGTTCTATGGACGCATTTACTAATTCTATCATGAACATGCCAAAAATCGAAATCACAATGATTATCCACTCAAATGCAGATAGACCAGTTGCCGCTGCTGCTATTACAACAACTATTGCTGCTAGTAAATGAAAACGAAAGTTTTGTTCACTTTTAACTACGTGATAAATTCCATTAGCAGCATAGATAAACGACCGAAAAAATTTACGAGGGTTCATGGCCTTCACGTTTTAACCCAAAAGCTTGTAATATAGATTCCTGTAGTCCAAACATCTCTTTTTCTTGCTGTTCAGTCCCATGATCATAACCTAATAAATGTAAGAAGCCATGAACGGCCAAGAAACACAGCTCTCGCTCAAATGAGTGTTGATAAGTTTCTGCTTGTTCCGTTGCACGTTGGACAGATATGATAATATCCCCTAAAAGGGTTGGAATATCTGCATTTATAATTTCAACTTCCCCTTCTCCCATCTCTTCCATTGCAAAGGAGATTACATCTGTTGCCATATCTTTGTTGCGATACGTTTTATTAATTTCTTGAATTGCCTCATTCGTTACGAAGGTTACACTAACCTCACTGCCCTCTTTTACAGAAAGTTGTTCTCCAGCAGATTGTAATACTTTCCCTACAAGAGCTAATGTTTCTTCGGGTATAGAATTCGTTTCATCCATTAAATCTAGTTCTAGCATATTTTTGGCTCCTCATAAATTATTTTGGATATTCAATTCGAGAGTGAAATGTTCCATTCATGGTAGTACAAAAACTTTCTTCCATTTTCTTTATTTCCTTTAGTGATAGATCACATTCATCGAATTGCCCGTCTAGTATTTTTTCTTTAATAATAGACTGTATCAATTTTTTAATTTTATCAGCATTTGGCTCTTTCATCGAGCGAACAGCTGCTTCTACGCTATCTGCAACCGATATGATGGCAATTTCTTTTGTTTGCGGTTTTGGACCTGGATAACGGTATTCGTCTTCTTCCACTTTATCATTAATCTCTTTCTCTTTAAAATAAAAGAATTTCAATAGGCTTGTACCATGATGTTGCGCCGCTACATCTACAATTTCTTTCGGTAATTTATGTTTCCTCAAAATCTTCGCACCATCCACTGCATGTGCAATAATAATATCTCTACTCGCTTCTGGAGATAAAGAATCATGAGGATTATAACCATTGACTTGATTTTCGATGAAAAATCCTGGCCTGTTTGTTTTACCAATATCATGATAGTAACAGCCAACGCGTGCCAATAAACCGTTTGCCCCAACTACTTCGCAAGCAGCTTCTGCTAAATTGGCCACCATTAAACTATGATGATATGTACCAGGTGTCTCGGTTAAAATTTTCTTTAACAAAGGATGATTGGGATTTGATAATTCTATGAGTCTCATGGAAGATAAAATACCAAAGAATGATTCAAAAAAAGGTAATATCCCAATAGTCATTGCCCCAGATAATATCCCTGAAGCAAGAGCTGCTCCGATGTAAAATAATATATCCGTAATTTCATATGAAGCCTTCGTCATTAACAAATAAAATATAATAAAGACAATATTCACAGAAGATACGATGAGACTAGAGCGCAATATTTGAGAATTAGTTTGCATCCTTTGCATGGCGAAAATTCCTGCAACGCCCCCAAATAATATGTATAAAGAAGCTTCCATTTGAAATACGAGTGTATAGCCTTCTTGAAAGATAATACCTGCATATGCAGCTGATACAAAATTGGAAATATACGCTGCACGTTCATCGACCAATAAATAAACTAGCATTGCAACCATTGCAGTAGGGATTAAAAACGCAATAATTACATCAAAATTAGATGCAACAGATTGAATTACCTTCATCATTAGTACAGATAAAATAACACTGAAGGCAACTACAATTAAATTTTTTGAATTGTTTATCGTTTTTTTCCTTTTACTGATTGTTTGTCCAAATAATACCCACATGGTGAGTGCAACAAATATAGCTACTCCAAGATATGGCTTATAGGATGCCTTATTCGTAAGCATGCCAAGCAATTCCAACTGTCGATAAACATCTCGATCAATAATTTCACCCTTTTGAACGAGAATTTGTCCTTGAAGTATACGAGTAGGTTCAACACTTGCTTTCGCCTGTTCTATTCGTTCTTGTGTTAAAATCTCATTTTCTACTTCCGTTGGTACAATAGAGGTTTTTGCAATATTAATGAGCACATTTCTATAATCCTGTGAATATAAAAAAATGTTATTTACTTGCTGACCAATTTTTTCTCTGGAAATAGATATATTCTCCAGTCTAATTGGTTCACTTAAGTTCTTCTCTACTAGTTCCGATAATTTTGTTTTTGAATCTTCTAAAATAATATTATTTTGGTTAATTAATGTAGCTAACATTTCATCGTTAAGTGGAACATAACTCGCATTCTCTGCCAGCTCTTCCATATCTTTTTTCAGTTTTCCTACTAAAGTTACTGGGGTATCTTCTTCGGGCTTTGCATTTTCTTTTACGTGTAAAACACTATCAAAAATAGATTTAACTATAGCAGCCTGGTTAGCAGCCGTTTCATCTTGAAATTGATAAACAGCTGGGACTTCTAGCTCTGTTCTTTTACGTTCTTGCTCTGTTTTTTCCGAGTCTTCCATAGTTTTAACTGCTCTGATTGTATCAGGTGAAAGCTGGAATAATTCAAAATCATATTTACTTTCCTTTACATTTCCAATGAGTAAAAAGAACAAACAAATCGCTGTTATAAAAGTAACGATGAAAGGGAGATACCTACTATTTTTCCATTCTCTCCACTTTATAAGGATTTTTTTCATTTCTTCTCATCCCCCCACCAACTAGTTATTCCATTATACCTTATTTTTTTCACAATTCACTAATGTTTCCCAAATAACAAAGAAGCAACCGTCTAAACATAGACAATTGCTTCTTTTAAGAATTGGATATTATAGTTCTTCATATGCTTGTATAATTTTAGCAACTAACGGATGACGTACTACATCCCCTTGCTCCAAATATTGGAAATGAATTCCCGCCACATTTTTCAATATTTTTTCTGTAACGATTAAACCAGATTCTGCACCTTTTGGTAAGTCAATTTGTGTTTTATCACCAGTGATTACCATTTTAGAACCAAATCCCAGACGTGTTAAGAACATCTTCATTTGAGCTTTTGTCGTATTCTGTGCTTCATCTAAAATAACAAATGCGTCATCTAATGTACGACCTCGCATATAGGCTAAAGGTGCAATTTCAATTGTACCTCGCTCCATAAGTCGATCCGTTTGTTCTGTTCCTAATACATCATGGAGCGCATCGTATAACGGCCGTAAATAAGGGTCTACCTTCTCTTTTAAGTCTCCGGGTAGGAATCCTAGGCTTTCTCCTGCTTCGACTGCTGGGCGTGTTAAAATGATTTTTTTTACATGAGCATTTTTAAGTGCTTGTGTAGCCATTACTACCGCTAAATACGTTTTACCAGTACCTGCAGGCCCAATTCCGAAAGTAAGATCTGTATGTCTAATTCCTTGGATATATTCCCGTTGCCCTATTGTTTTTGCTCTAATCGCTTTACCTTTTGTATTTCGTGCTATTTCTTCGTCATATAAACTTGAAAAATACTCAATCGTGCCGTTCAAGCTCATTTCTATTGCGGAAGATACATCACGCAAATTGATATTGATCCCTTTTCGAATGACTGCTAATAGTTGAATCATAAGCTGTCTAGCATCTTCTACATTCTTTTCTTCACCAATAATCTGAATTTGTTCACCTCTAGTAATAAGTTGAACTTTTAGCTCCGCTTCAATAAGTTTTACATTTTTATCCGAGATGCCAAGCAGCATTACCGCTTCTGCTGGATCTTGCAAATTAATATCTAATTGTTTAGTTTCGCTCATGATTCGTCTCCTTGGGGTATAACATGTGGTATTGCAATATTTTCATTTATCAGTAAAAGTATCTTCCCTTTTACTTTATCATCTTGTATTGATACCTGTAAAACTTTATCTTCTAATAATTGAGTTCCTGTAGGTAATTCTTTCATAATTTTTTGAAAAAGTAATGGTCTTATGAGGTGTTCTATGGACTGTTCCGTTAGTGAATAAGTTATATGGTGATTCTTTTGTACATAACCTGCCTGAACGTATTTCTGGATGAAAGCGGGCAACTGTATTTCTTTCCAAAACTTCTGTTTATTGTCTACCTTTTTCTGGATGATCAATTCTTTTGAGTTCGGATTAGTAACAGCAACTTGCGTTGGCAGTTCAAATGATAGCTCTACCCAATAGCTAGCGTATACCTTTCCTTCTGCACTTGTTAAAATCCTTTTGTTTCCTTGGGTGACAAAACCATTAACTAAGACATCTCCTTTTTTTACAGAGATGTTCTTTTCAACAGCTCTCACCCCTTTTGTTAAGATAAAATCTGTAATGACTCCACTTCTCTTGGCTACAAGATTTACAGCAGGTGCATCCTTTAGCTCTTTTGCTGTTTGAGGTGGCGCCAACATTGGAGCTACCGTAAATATAGACCCGGATTTTGAAAAGTGAACCCATGAATACTCTTTATGTTTTAATAAAATATTTTGGCGTATCTCTTGCTCTGACGGCAACTTTGAGGCAAACATTCTCTCTTTAATACCCATCTCTTTTAACTGCTCAGTTAGTAGAATATTACTTTCCGGTGAATCCGACTCAATATGAACGGTCCATATAAATTGGGCAAATATAATTGGAATTACGATAAAGAAGAAAACTCCCATTATGGACCATGAATAAAAAGAGATGGTACTTTCTTTTAGTTCATCTTCTAATTTAATAGGCATCTTCAGTTTTTTTCTTAATTTCCTAAACGCATTCAAATCTTTTGCTTGAATAGAAAAGTTTATATGAGTATCGTTTGTATGAAGCCGATAAACTTCAATATTTTGTTCCTTTAAAGCCTTATAAAGCGTAAACTGATCTGTAGAAATTGGTGCTTGAATTTTGATAAGACGCTTCATACCGTTTTTTCCTTCCTAGTTATATTAAAGAACTGAAGATTTTGCACATGTAGATGCAACTTATCACTAGACATCGATTTTATGTGCAACTTTTCGGCATGAATTTCTAAAAGAAAATGGTCATAGGAACAGACTAAACTATTTTCTTTTAACCGTATTAAGGAAAATTCATAATCCAATACAATATCATCAAAATTTTCTAACATAATACTCGCATGGAGTGGAAATAACTGCTTCACAAAAAACACCCCTTTACATGAATTTATGCATGTAAAGGGGTGTTCATGAGTTATCTTTTAGATTTTGGTGGAGCAAGTATTTCGGAAAAAATAATTGCTCTGATCAATTCGTCCTCACTGCTAGGCAGCATAGAGTTTACTGGAGTAGTTTCTGGACGTAGAGGGGCACTTTCCTTATGAGTACTCAATCTACCAGAAGTTCTTGCCACTCCTTGATTTCGCTTAACCTCTCGCTCCATTTTCTCCACTACAGGCACTTCTCTTACGACAGGAGGTTTTGTTTTTTTCTCCTGCTGTCGTTCATTCGTAAACTGTTTAGCAAAATCACCTAATTCTTTAAAAGGATTTTCTGAAACAGTTTTACGTGAAGGAGTGCTATTTACAGGTTTTTCAACCGTCTTTTTGTCTGGTTCTTTCTTTTTATTAAAGAAAACACTAAAAAGTAATGCGATGATTATAGGAATAAAGGCTTCCAAGGAGATTGCCTCCTTTCTGCTATATTATTTTAGCTCGTCAGTAGAAGGTTTTTCTCCGCCAACTTTACTAATAGAATCTCTCATACCAGTATCAGCTTTAATATTATTGTAATTCATGTAATCCATCACACCAATATTACCTTCACGTAGCGCTTCAGCCATTGCTAATGGAACAGCAGCTTCCGCTTCTACTACTTTCGAACGCATCTCTACAACTTTTGCTTTCATCTCTTGTTCAGATGCTACAGCCATTGCACGACGTTCCTCAGCTTTTGCTTGGGCAATTTTCTTATCTGCCTCTGCTTGCTCTGTTTGTAGTTCTGCACCAATGTTCTTACCTATATCAACGTCCGCAATATCAATCGATAGAATTTCGAAGGCAGTACCAGAATCTAATCCTTTTGCTAAAACAGTTTGAGAGATTAAATCTGGATTTTCAAGTACGCGTTCATGACTTACACTAGAACCAATTGTTGAAATAATCCCTTCACCAACACGAGCTACGATTGTTTCTTCACCAGCACCACCGACTAGACGGTCAATATTGGCACGAACCGTAATACGCGCTTTTGCTTTAACTTCGATACCGTTCATTGCCACACCTGCGATAAATGGTGTTTCAATAACTTTTGGATTTACGGACATTTGCACTGCTTCCAATACGTCACGACCAGCTAAATCAATCGCTGCAGCTCTTTCAAATGTTAGTTCAATGTTTGCACGATGTGCCGCTATTAAAGCGTTAACCACACGGTCTACGTTACCTCCAGCAAGGTAATGACTTTCCAGCTGATTGATAGAAACTTCAAGACCCGCTTTATGAGCTTTGATCAATGGGTTAACAATACGTGAAGGAATAACACGACGTAACCTCATCCCTACTAATGTAAAGATACTAATTTTTACTCCTGCTGCTAGTGCAGAAATCCATAACGTAATTGGGAAAAATGTGAAAAATACTGATAGTACTACAAATGCTAATACTATAACGATGATTAAAGTAACTGTTGAGCCTGTAATCATTCTGTTACCTCCCCTTCTACTGCTTCTCGAACGACGATACGAGAGCCTTCCACTTTAATAATTTTAACATATTTATCTTTTCCGATAAAACTACCATCTGAAACTGCGTCAATTCTTTCATTATCGATACGTATAGTTCCCGAAGGTCTAAGTGGTGTCATTGTCACTGCAAATTTTCCGACAAGTTCCACTCTATTTTTATTGGAAACATATCCTTTTTCAGTTGTAGTCGCATCCGACAAGATTACTTTATTTAACACTTTTAATTCCCTACCAAAGAATTTCATAATAATCACCATTCCCACTATAGCTACTGTTAATGCAATTATAACGGCGATAATCATTTGCTCAATATCGCCACCAGCTAATACTATACTTATAATAATAGCTGCCGCCCCTAATATACCACTAATTCCTCCGGGCAGGAAGAACTCCGCGACAATAAGTAAAACACCAATCACAAAAATAATGATTGTTTCATAGCCAGCAAGACCTGCAACTAAATGTCCGAAAAAGAACAGAACTAACGAAATTAACCCCATTGTACCAGCGACACCAAAACCTGGCGAATACAATTCGACGATTAAACCTAAACTTGCAATTGATAACAGGATTGGAACGATAATTGGATTGGTTATAAAACGTGCAAGCGATTCCATAAAGGTCTCTTCTGTTTCAATTATTTTCGCTCCAGAAAGCTTAGTAACTTCAAGTAATTCATCAAATGAACTAACGGTTGCTTTTGAATAGCCTACTTCTAATGCTTCCGCTGAAGAAAGTGTCAATAACTTACCGACAGGGGCTCTATATTCAGGTAAGTCTACGGTATCATCTGCCATAGCTTGAGCATATATAGGATCTTTATCGGTTAACTCAGCAGCGTTTTTCATCTTCGCTTTCCATGCACTATTTGCTTTTTCACCTGCAGTGTTTCCACTACTTTCAATGACTGCTGCTGCACCGATTGTTCCGCTAGGGGACATATAAATTTCATCTGTATGAAGTGCTAAATAAGCACCTGCTGATAATGCTTCAGAGTTAATATACGCAATTTTACGAATCGATGTGGAATCCAATAAATTAGCAATATCTTCTGCCGAATCTACAAAACCTCCAGGTGTATTAATCTCAAAAATAATTGCCTCTGCTCCAGCCTCTTCTGCTTCATGGATTGAACGTTTCAGAAAAGCATATAATCCTTTTTCTACTTCATCGTATACTGGTACTTTATAAACTTCTGTAGTTTGTGCTGTTATAATAGGAATCATCATTCCAAATGATAAGACTAATAAACAAAGAGAAACGACATAGCGAGTCAATTTCACCACTTAACCTCCTTTCTTCTATATGTATACTCCTATTTACGGATGAACTTTCAAAAAGTTTCATAAAATAAAAATAAACCGAGAAAATAAATTTTCTCGGTTTACATAATTGTAAATTTTAATCATAAAGTACGTGTTTTGAACGTAGGGATGGTTGGGAATAAATACCACTTACGTTAACGTGCAGCTTCTGATTTCTTTTTACGTTTCCGCTCAGGTTTTAGAAACCATAGCTTCGAAGCTTAGTAAATAAAGTAAATTAGAATTTACGTTTACGGGCAGCTTCAGATTTCTTTTTACGCTTTACGCTTGGTTTTTCATAAAACTCGCGCTTTCTAACCTCTTGAATTGTACCACTTTTAGATACAGTACGTTTGAAGCGGCGAAGAGCATCTTCAAGCGATTCGTTTTTACGAACGACAGTTTTTGACATCTCTTTTTCCCTCCCTCCGAACACACGTCAAGCACATAACCTAGTGCTATGTACTAAAAAATTATACCGTATTGTAAAGACTTGGTCAATACTTTGAGATATAATTTTTACTTTATTTAGTTAGAAATTTAATCTAACAACTAATCTAGAGCAATTATGCCAAGTAAAAATTAATAATCAGATTTACTTTCTAATCCTTTTACAATTTCTACTCCAGAACTTGCACCAATTCTTGTTGCTCCAACTTCAACCATTGCTTCAACGTCTGCTAAGTTTCTAACACCACCAGAAGCTTTCACGCCTAAGTCAGGTCCTACAGTTTCGCGCATTAGTTTAACAGCTTCGATTGTTGCTCCTCCAGTAGAAAAACCGGTAGAAGTTTTAACGAAGTCAGCACCTGCCGCTTTAGATAATTCACTTGCTTTCGCAATTTCTTCATTTGTTAATAAACAAGTTTCTAAAATAACTTTTACAATTGCTTTATCTTTTGCAGCATTTACTACAGCTTCGATATCTTTTTGTACTAAGTTATAATCTTGGTCTTTTAACGCACCAACATTTAGTACCATATCAATTTCACCTGCACCATTTTCAATAGCATTAGTAGTTTCGAATGCTTTCACAGCTGAAGTACTTGCGCCTAAAGGGAATCCGATAACAGTACAAACTTTTACTGGACTTTCTTTTAGAAGAGATGCACTTAAATTTACCCATGTCGGATTAACACATACGGATGCAAAATTATATGTTTTAGCTTCCTCACATAATTTTTCAATTTGATTTTTAGTTGCGTCTTGTTTTAGTAAAGTATGATCTATTAATGCTGCAATATTTTCAGTCATTAGTTATTCCCCTTTCAAGATGTACGTACCTCTTAATAATACTCTTAATTGCCGGTAAAGTGCAAGTATAGTGGTTACTTTGTGGGTCAATAGTATTTTTCTCTCTATATGGCTATTTATTCTGGAATTTTTACTTTCTCATGAATTTGTTTTAGTAGCTTTGTTTGGGCTTTGAGTTGCCCTACAATTGTAACCATAAACCAAATAACAAAAATTACGGGAACGAAATAAAATATAAATAGCAATCCTGGTAGTAAAGCCGTCACTTCCAATACAGCACCTCCTAATTTCAAATAAAAAAGCCGGTGAAATATTAATCACCGGCTTTATATTTATACTAACTCTGCAACTTCATCTAGAACACGAACGAATTGTCCTTCATTGTAGGGATAACCAGCTTTTGTGATTTTCACACGAACTAATTTCCCTATTAAATCCTCAGATCCAGGAATGACAACCTTTAGGTAGTTATCTGTATAGCCTTCAACCATATTAGCAGCTGAATCTAGTTTATAAGCTTCCTCCGGTATAATTTCAAGTACTTCCCCTTCAAATCTAGAAGCATATTCTACCGCCAATTGATCATTTAATGTGATTAATCGATGTACTCGTTCATTTTTCACATCTTCATCCACTTGGTTTTCCATTCTTGCGGCAGGCGTTCCTGTACGTTTTGAGTATGGGAAAACATGCAGTTCAGAGAATTTTTGGTCACGTATAAAGTTAAATGTCTCCATGAATTCTTCCTCTGTTTCACCTGGAAAACCAACAATAACATCCGATGTTATTGCAAGATCTGGTAAAGCAACTCTTAAACGATCTAAGCGATTCTCAAAAAATTCCATTGTATATTTTCTACGCATTCTTTTCAATACAGTATCCGAACCAGATTGAATAGGGATATGCAAATGTCTTACCACAATCTTAGAATCTCTTAAAACATCAATTACTTCGTCTGACAATTGACTTGCTTCAATCGAGCTAATACGCAGTCGTTTTAAGCCTTTTACATTGTTTTCAATATCTCTTAAAAGTTGTGCTAAATTATAGTCTTTTAGATCTTCCCCGTATCCACCTGTATGAATACCTGTCAGAACTATTTCCATATAACCAGCATCTACTAGTTGTTGCGCTTGTCTCACTACTTCTTGTGGATCTCTTGAACGCATAAGTCCACGAGCCCAAGGGATGATACAAAAAGTACAGAAGTTATTGCAGCCTTCTTGAATTTTCAAGGATGCTCGAGTTCTGTCTGTGAATGATGGCACATCCAATTCTTCATATACTCGATTTTTCATAATGTTCCCTACAGCATTGATAGGTTTACGTTCTGTTTTATATTGTTGAATATAATCCAACATTTTGGTTCTTTCCTGTGTACCTACAACTATATCTACTCCTGGTATTGCCATAATTTCTGCAGGAGAAGTTTGAGCATAACAACCAGTTACACAAATAACAGCATCTGGGTTTTGACGAACAGCACGACGAATAACTTGACGACTTTTTTTGTCTCCTGTATTCGTGACAGTACAGGTATTAATAACATATACATCTGACTGTTTTTCAAATTCAGTCCGGCTATACCCATTTTCCTTAAATAATTGCCAAATGGCTTCAGTTTCATAGTGATTTACTTTACAACCTAACGTATGGAATGCAACGGATGACAAGTTCTCACACCTCTTTCATTCAAATTCATAAGAAATTGCTGACAGCGCATATAACGGTGCAGTTTCAGTTCGAAGAATCCTAGGTCCTAGCGCAATTGTCTGAAAATCATTATCTAATAATAGCTTTATTTCTGCTCGATCGAGCCCACCTTCTGGACCAAATACGATGAGTATCGATTGTTTATCATACACGTTTTTTAATTGTTCAGCAAACTTTTGTCGTTCATCAGTTTTGGCGTCTTCCTCATCCGCCACATACTTTACATCGTATGCTTTAGACAATTCAACTAACTCTTTTATAGAGACTGGATTATGTATTTGCGGAATGGTAGAACGATGTGATTGCTCAGCTGCTTCCTTAGCAATTTTTTGCAATCGAGCTACTTTCTTTTCGTTTTTAGACTTATCCCATTTCACGATAGATCTTTTTGCTTCAAATGGATAGAGTTCGTACATTCCCAGTTCTGTTGCTTTTTGCGTGATCAATTCCAGCTTGTCTCCTTTTGGTAGACCGCAAACAATTGACACTTTCTTTGGCATTTCATTGGTGTTGAGTAGAACCTCTTTAACCTTTAAATGGACAGCTTTTGAAGACCCATCTAAAATTTCCATCGTATATGTTTGGTTATTAGCCACAACAAAAACTAGATCACCTGGTGACATGCGCATCACTTGAATCATATGATGCGCATCATCTCCGGTAATTGTCACTGTATTATTCTCACTTATAGGTTCATTTGTAAAATAACGTTGCATGACAATCTCCTTTATTTAACAGGCTTTCTCGAAATAATTGTTACCCAATCTTCCATCATCATGACTTCCTCAATTTCAAATCCTGCATGTTGTAATGATTCTCTTACATCATCTTTTTTCGTAGCAATGATTCCGGAAGTGATGAATAATCCGCCCTCTTTTACAATAGTGAATGCATCATCCGTAAACGTCATGATGATTTCTGCTAATATATTCGCTACGACTATATCTGCTTGTTCGTCCACATTATCTAGAAGATTACCGTGTGTTACACGAACAATATGGTCTACTTTGTTTAAAGCAATATTTTCTATTGCAGATCTAACAGCTACTTCATCCAAATCTAGCGCATGAATCTTAGAAGCTCCTAGTTTTGCTGCTCCGATAGAAAGTACTCCAGATCCAGTTCCTACATCAATTACACTTGAATCTGTTTGAACCGTTTTCTCCAACGCTTGTAGACACATAACTGTTGTCGGATGCGTACCTGTTCCAAAAGCCATTCCAGGATCAAGTTCGATGATTAGTTCATCCGTGTTCACTCGCTCATAGTCTTCCCAAGTCGGTACGATAGTAAATCGATTAGATATTTTCACAGGATGGTAATACTTTTTCCATGCCGTTGCCCAATCCTCTTCGTCTACTTCCTGAACAGATACAACATTATGTCCTAGATCTATGTCGAAGTTTGTTAAATTGTTGATAGCAAGTTTGATCTCTTCCACTGTTTCTAATAAGAAACTTGTTTCAGCTAAATAAGCCTTCACACGTACACCATCTACCGGAAAGTCATCTGGGTTTAAGCTATAAATTTCACCAAATAAATCTTCTCTTTCTCTTCCTAATTCATCTGAGTCTTCGATAACTACACCACTTGCACCAGCTTCATGCAAAATATTACTTACCGCTTCAACCGCTTCATTTGTAGTATGGATGGATAGTTCAGACCATTTCACTTGCGCCAACTCCTTTATTCGCCTTTTAATGTCTTCTTGATCTTATCAAATAATGAACTGCCTTGCTCTTCTGGAATATCTCCACTGATTTCTGCAAATTCACGTAATAATTGTTTTTGTTTTTCTGTTAACTTTTTCGGCGTAATTACTTTTACTATTACATGTTGATCCCCAACACCGTAGCCATGAACGTTTTTAACACCTTTTCCTTTTAAACGGAAATTGGCTTGTGATTGAGTTCCAGCTGGAATTTTAAGTTTTACTTTTCCTTGGACTGTCGGAACTTCAATTTCATCACCAAGAGCTGCTTGTGCATATGTCAAAGGTAGCTCGTAATAAATATCGTCGCCATCGCGTTCAAAACGTGGATCTGCTTTAACACGGAAAACGATATATAAATCGCCCGCTGGTCCACCATTTGCTCCAGGTTCACCTTGACCACTTACACGAAGCTGCTGCCCATCATCCACACCTGCTGGGATGGTAACTTTAATTTTTTTGCGTTTGTTAACTGCGCCTTTACCATGACATGTAGCACATTTATCTTTAATAATATTCCCTGTTCCTTGACAGTGATTACATGCGCGTTTAGTTTGAACGCGGCCAAATGGCGTATCTTGTGTGACATTTACTTGACCATGACCATTACAGTGTGAACATTTTTCTGGTTTTGTACCAGGTTTTGCACCTGAGCCAGAACATGTTTCACAGTTTTCTTCTTTAGATACTTCTATTTCTCTTTCTTTACCAAATACCGCTTCTTCAAACTCAATAGTCATGGAATATTGAAGATCATTCCCTTTTCTTGGAGCATTGGGATCACGTCTTCTTGAACCTCCGCCACCACCGAAGAATGAACTAAAGATATCTTCAAAACCAAATCCATCAGCACTACCGCCACCAAATCCACCAAATCCTTGGTTTGGACCTGCGTGACCAAATTGGTCGTAAGATGACCGTTTTTGTTCATCACTTAATACTTCGTATGCTTCGGAAATTTCTTTAAATTGGTCTTCCGCTCCAGCATTTTTGTTAATATCTGGGTGGAATTGTTTTGAAAGTTTACGATAAGCTTTTTTTATCTCGTCTTGAGTTGCGCTCTTAGATACACCAAGAACCTCATAATAATCACGTTTATTCATCTTTCACTCTCCTGCTCTGTTAACTTGCACATAGGAATAATTGTACCATGTACAAAATCCTAATAGCAAAACTTTGAAAATTTAATCATTCGGATCATGCCTGTTTCAACCTAATAATATGACTTTAAAATCATATATGCTTGAATATCAACCTAATGAGAAATAAGACATTCCAGTTTTGCCTATACAGTAAGAAAAGCCAAAGCCGGAACCGGTCTTTGACTTTTTGCTTACCGACACTTCAACAATCTTACTTGTCTTTATCGTCGTTTACTTCTTCAAATTCTGCATCTACAACACCGTCATCAGTTGGACCAGCTTGTTCACCATTAGCTGCAGCATCTGCTTGTGCTTGTTCATACAATTTCATCGTAAGTTGTTGTACAATTTCATTTAATTTATCTTTTTTCGTTTTGATGTCTTCTAAGTTTCCAGCTTCTAAAGCAGCTTTTAACTCTTCTTTAGCATCTTCAGCAGATTTTTTCTCTTCTTCTGACACTTTATCTTCTAGATCTTTCAATGTTTTTTCAGTCATGAACACTAATTGATCCGCTTCGTTTTTCACTTCAGCTTCTTCTTTACGTACTTTATCAGCATCTGCATTTGCTTCAGCTTCTTTTACCATACGCTCGATTTCTTCGTCAGAAAGGGAAGAATTCGATTGAATTGTAATATTTTGTTCTTTTTGAGTACCTAAGTCTTTTGCTTTAACATTTACAATACCATTTTTGTCGATATCGAAAGTTACTTCGATTTGTGGAACTCCACGTGGTGCTGGTGGAATATCTGCTAATTGGAAACGTCCAAGTGTTTTGTTATCTGCAGACATTGGGCGTTCACCTTGAAGTACATGAATATCAACGGCAGGTTGGTTATCTGCTGCAGTCGAGAATGTTTGTGATTTTGAAGTAGGGATTGTTGTATTACGTTCGATTAACTTAGTAAATACTCCACCCATTGTTTCAATACCTAATGAAAGTGGTGTTACGTCAAGTAGTACAACGTCTTTTACATCACCAGTTAAAACTCCACCTTGTACAGCAGCACCCATTGCTACTACTTCATCAGGATTTACGCCTTTATGCGGCTCTTTTCCAGTTTCTTTTTTAATAGCGTCTTGTACAGCAGGAATACGAGTAGATCCACCAACAAGAATGATTTTATCGATTTGAGAAGCAGATAATCCAGCATCTTTCATCGCTTGACGAGTTGGTACCATTGTACGTTCAACTAAATGAGCAGTTAAATCGTCAAATTTCGCACGTGTCATCGTTACTTCTAAGTGAAGCGGTCCAGCTTCTCCTGCAGTGATGAAAGGAAGAGAGATTTGAGTTGATGTTACACCCGATAAATCTTTTTTCGCTTTTTCAGCAGCATCTTTTAGACGTTGTACAGCCATTTTGTCTTTAGACAAGTCGATACCATTATCTTTTTTGAATTCTTGTACTAGGTAATCCATTAATACTTGGTCAAAGTCATCTCCACCAAGACGGTTATCCCCTGCAGTAGCAAGTACTTCGAATACGCCATCGCCAAGCTCAAGGATAGATACGTCAAATGTACCGCCACCTAGATCGTATACTAGAATTTTTTCGTCATGATCCATTTTATCTAATCCGTATGCAAGTGCAGCAGCAGTTGGTTCGTTAATAATACGTTCTACTTCCAGTCCAGCAATACGACCAGCGTCTTTAGTAGCTTGACGTTCTGCATCATTAAAGTAAGCAGGAACTGTAATTACAGCTTTCGTTACTTTTTCACCTAAGTATTCTTCTGCAAATCCTTTTAAATATTGAAGAATCATTGCTGATACTTCTTGTGGAGTGTAATCTTTTCCTTCAGCTGAAACTTTTTCGTTCGTACCCATTAAACGCTTTACTGAAGCGATTGTATTAGGGTTAGTGATAGATTGGCGTTTTGCAACTTCCCCAACTTGTTTTTCACCATTTTTAAAAGCAACAACAGATGGAGTCGTACGGTTACCTTCTGGATTCGGAATTACTTTTGGTTCTCCACCTTCTAATACAGATACACATGAGTTTGTTGTTCCTAAGTCAATACCAATAATTTTAGACATTTAATTTTCCTCCTAATATATAACTAGCTATTCTTTTTTGGGTATTCCAATCAATTTCATAAAAACAAGTAATGATGAAAATGATTTATTCGTTTACTTTGACCATGGAAGGTCTTAATACTCGGTCTTTTAACTTGTACCCTTTTTGCAGCTCTTGAAGCACTACTCCGGATTCTTTTGAATCATCTTGCTCTTGCATAACAGCTTGGTGGAAGTTTGGATTGAATGCTACACCTTCTGCTTCGATTGCTTCCAAACCTTCTTTTTTAACTGCTTCTAGAAGAGTGCGGTAAACCATATCTACTCCTTTAACTAAAGAAGCTGCTTCTTCGGAAGTCGTTTCAACTGCAAGTGCACGTTCAAAATTATCAAGCACAGGCAGAATATCCGTTAAAACGGATTGAGCACGGTATTTATAATCCGCTGCTTTGTCTAATTGTACCCGACGCTTGTAATTCTCAAAGTCCGCTCTAAGGCGAATAAGCTTATCTTGTTCTTCTTCGATTTGCTGTTTAGCCAGAGTTAGTTCATCTACTTCTTCCACAACTTCTTTCGGCTGTTCAGACTCTTCTTGAATAGTTTCTTTTACTTCTTGCTCTTCTAAGTTTTCATCTTTGATTTCTGACATTGTTCGGAATTCTCCTTATCCTTGATGTCCATGTAATATTTTCGATAATTCTCTAGATAAATCACTACTCATGATATCTAGTAATGACACGACTCTCCTATAATCCATTCGAGTCGGACCAATAATCGCTATCGAACCCACTTGCTCTTCACCAATACCATATGAGGCAGTAATAACACTACATCCCTCCATGGCAAGATCATTGTTTTCTGATCCAATGCGAATTTGAATTCCCTTTTTATCCAAATGGAAAATACCTGGAATTTGGTTTACATGATCCATCCAATTCATAATACTCCGTGCTTTTTCTACATCATTAAATTCTGGTTGGTTCAATATTTGTAACTTCCCACCATAATACACCTTGTCTTCATGCTCAATAGTCATCGCTTGGTTAAGCGATCCAAAAAGATGATTCAGACGACCGTTATTTTGTTGCAATACATTTAGCGTTACCGCCTCTAGCATTGCAGGGAGTTCATGCAAATATACCCCTACTAGACGTTCGTTGATCAGATTGATCATACGTTCGATATCAGATGCCTGAAAATTTTCAGGGATAGGAAATAGTCGATTCTCTACATGACCACTGTCTGTAACAATTATCGCTACAGCAGAATCACTGGAAAGTGGTACAATCGAAAATCGTTTAACACGATGTTTTCTCACATCTAAGCCTAACATAATAGAGGTATAATTCGTTAGCTCCGATATAATTTCAGCGGATTTGCGAATTATTTGCTCCGTCTCCACCTTTCGTTCCTCAAAGATAGAACGAATTTGTTTTATCTCGCTTTGCGAAATTCTTTGTGGAGTTAACATATTATCGACATAATAACGGTATCCCTTTTGTGAAGGCACACGACCAGACGAAGTATGTGTTTTTTCTAAAAAGCCCATTTCTTCTAAATCTGCCATTTCATTTCGAATAGTAGCAGGACTAAATGGTACTTCCTCCTTTTTCGAAAGCTGACGAGATCCAACTGGTTGAGCGGTATCGATAAAATCATCTACCGTTACTTGCAATATTAATAATTGCCTGTTTGTTAGCATGATTATCACCTCTGTTAGCACTCGTTCAAAGAGAGTGCTAATACTCATATAAAACTTATCAAATCTACAGAAAACTGTCAACGATTTAGCTTTAATTATTTCAAGAAATATTGAAACACTTCATTTCCCATAAACCTTCCACGGGAAGTCAGTCTTACAAAATTATTTTCCAGAACTAATAATTCCCTCTGAAGTAGCTCATCTAGTTCTTTTCCGTAAACATCACGAAGGGTTAGACCATATCTTTCCTCAAATTTTGCAAGTGATACACCCTCATTCTTACGTAAACCAAGAAACATTTCTTCTTCCATTTTTTCCACGTTTGTCACTTCTTTTTGCATCATAAGAGGTTGTTCCCCTGTATCGATTGTCTGCATGTATTTTTTTATTGGTCCATGATTGGAGTATCTCTTACCATTCACATATCCATGAGCACCAGCACCTAAACCGATATATTCATCATTATTCCAGTAAAGTAAATTATGTTTTGATTCTTTTCCTACATATGCGAAATTACTTATCTCATATTGAATATAACCATGACTTTTCATTTCCTCTAAAAGATAACCATACATCTCCGCTTCTAAGTCTTCTCCTGGAAGAGAGAGTTTCCCTTTGGATAGTAGATTATAAAAGATTGTTTTTGGCTCAACTAACAATGAATAAGCCGAAATATGTGGAATTTTTAAGCGGAATGCTTCCTGCAAGGATGCTTTCCATTGATCCATCGTTTGGTTTGGAAGTCCATACATCAAATCTATACTTATCGAAGGGAAATCAGTTTGTTTGGCATGATTAATCACTTCATAGACATGATCATTCGAATGGGTTCTTCCTAATACTTTTAAAAGGTCCTGATCAAAGGTTTGGACTCCCATACTTAACCGGTTCACACCAAATTCGCGCATCTTTTGCATTTTATCAAGTGTCAGCTCATCTGGATTAGCTTCCGATGAAAATTCTGTGACATGCTCCATTGGTATATATGTGGTAATCAGCTCTAATAATCGATCTAATTGGTCTACTGATAAAGAAGTAGGAGTACCACCCCCAATAAATATCGTTTCAATTTCTGCTTTTTGTAAATCATTTGCCCACAATGCCATTTCTTTTCCAAGTGATTCAATATATTCATCTACCGGTTGGTTATGAAAGAAAAATTTATTGAAATCACAGTAATTACAAATTTGATGACAGAAAGGAATATGTATATATACGCCTCGTACCATAACTATCCCTACTTTCTTCTTCCATATAGGAAAAAGGAGGCTGCTAGTGCCTCCCCCTTCGTTTTATTATTTATTTGGCTCGTCCATTTTCAGAACAGCCATGAAAGCTTCTTGTGGAACTTCCACAGAACCTACTTGTTTCATCCGTTTTTTACCTTGTTTTTGTTTATCTAGAAGTTTTCGTTTACGAGAGATATCGCCACCATAGCATTTAGCTAAAACGTTTTTACCAATTGACTTAATAGTGGAACGAGCAACAATTTTTTGCCCGACAGCTGCTTGTACTGGAACTTCAAATTGTTGTCTCGGTATTAATGCCTTAAGTTTTTCGACTATTAGCTTACCGCGTTCATAGGAGAAGTCACTATGAACGATAAAACTAAGTGCATCCACTTTTTCGCTGTTTAGTAAAATGTCCATTTTAACTAATTTGGATTCTTTATAGCCTATTAAATCATAGTCAAAAGAAGCATATCCTTTTGTACTTGATTTTAATGCATCAAAGAAGTCATACACAATTTCTGATAGTGGAATTTCATAAATAATATTCACACGAGCTTTAGATAAAAAGTCCATAGTTACAAAGTTCCCACGTTTGCGTTGACACAGTTCCATAACGGAACCAACATATTCTTCTGGGACCATAATAGATGCTTTAACATATGGCTCTTCAATTTTATCTACTTTTTGTGATTCTGGCATCATGGAAGGATTGTCCACTTTTAGGATTTCTCCATTCGTAAGTTTCACATCATAGATAACACTTGGAGCAGTAGTTATTAGATCAATATTGAATTCACGTTCAATACGTTCTTGAATTATTTCCATATGTAGGAGACCTAAGAAACCACAGCGATATCCAAAACCTAATGCTTGGGAAGTCTCTGGCTCAAATTCAAGTGCGGAGTCATTCAATTGTAATTTTTCTAAAGCATCACGTAAGTCAACATATTTTGTATTATCGATTGGATACAACCCACAGAATACCATTGGATTCATCTTTTTATATCCAGCCAAAGCTTCAGTAGCAGGGTTGTCAGCTAATGTAATCGTATCCCCAACACTTGAGTCCCCTACATTTTTCATAGAAGCTGTTAAGAAACCAACATCTCCAACAGTCAGTTCAGAACGTTGTGTTGTTTTAGGTGTAAATACACCAGTTTCTACAACATCAAATTCTTTACCTGATGACATCATTTTAATCTTGTCACCTGGTTTTACTGTTCCATCAATGATACGGATATACACGATAACTCCACGATAAGGATCGAATAAGGAGTCAAATATTAATGCTTTTAATGGTGCATTTGGATCTCCAGTTGGAGCAGGCACTTTTTCTACAATTTGTTCCAGAATTTCTTCAATACCAATTCCTGCTTTTGCGGAAGCTAATACCGCTTCGGAAGCATCCAGACCAATAACATCCTCCACTTCGCCTCTCACACGTTCGGGGTCAGCTGCTGGAAGGTCGATTTTGTTAATAACAGGAAGGATTTCCAGGTCGTTATCTAAAGCCAAATAAACATTTGCAAGTGTTTGTGCTTCAATCCCTTGTGCTGCATCTACAACTAAAATAGCTCCTTCACATGCTGCTAAGCTACGAGACACCTCATAAGTGAAATCGACATGTCCAGGGGTATCAATAAGATGGAAGATATACTCTTCGCCGTCTTTTGCATTATAAGTCAATTGAATAGCATTCAATTTAATGGTAATCCCGCGTTCTCGTTCTAGATCCATTGAATCGAGTAATTGATTTTGCATTTCTCGGGATGTTACAGTTTGTGTTTTTTCTAATATACGATCCGCAAGGGTAGATTTCCCATGATCGATATGCGCTATAATCGAAAAGTTACGTATTTTTTTCTGTCGTGCCAGTCTCTCATCATTATTCATGCTTGTTCACTCCTAATTAAACTATAATGAATTATAGCAGTGAACAAGCGATTCATCAATGTTAGGATGTAATTTGTTGATGAAAAAGATTTGAAACAGCTTTTGCCAAAATAGCAATCGTTCTATTTACTTCCACTTCTGTACTATCGATTCCGCCTAATTCTATTAAAATAGCATTCTTCGATAAATCCTGGTTATATACACCATTTACACCTTTTCCAGATTTCACTACTACACCTCTAGAAATCCCTGGGACTAATTTATTTAATTGGATAGAAAGATTATTAGCTAGCTGTTCATTCCATTTGTGGTTGGCATGTTCTCCACCAACTACAATATATATCTTGGCATAACTCTCATCCCCAACTTGAAGAGTAGCTATGTCTGCCTTAACTGCATCTCTATGAAGGTCTAAGACAATATCATACTCATCATGCGCCAATGCTTCCTGAACAAAAGGCCGTATCGAATTATACTGCCTCGCATCTCCTGTAGTCTCAGGCCCCAATATGTCCGTTTCTAATTGATGAAATGCAAATTGAGAAGTTATCTGCTCTTGAAAAGAAGTAATATTGTTTTCCGGATGATAAGTTGCAATTTTGTCACCTTTAGCTGCTAGCATGGGCTTAAAGGCTTCTTGAGAATGGGTAAAATAGACAAAAGCTTTTTTGGGTTCCAATATTTCGGAAACAGCAGCAGTTTTTGTATCTAACTGTGCAGCATATACAACCGCTGTGTTACTTTCTTCTTTCGGGGGTGCTTCTTGTTCTGTTGCTGTCTGAAGCTTTTGTTGCGGAAAAAGAGGCGTTTGGACGGTTGCAATAATAATAGGTGCTAAAAATAAAAGTAATAAAATGCTAACTACATTCTTTAAGGACTTAGCCATAATTTCCACTCTCCTCACACAATCGTATGAAGAGAGCAGTAATTTTAGAACAGTTTATCTTGTTGTTATCCAACTTTCTATGCCATTTGAAAGTAAATATGCATAGTGTTCCACCCATGCATCCGTCTCTTTAGGGGTTACGAACAAAGATGGATTCTTACCAACAAATACTTCCTCAAATAATTGTCTTTTTTCGTCTGTAGACCACGTAACCCATTCTCCAAAAATCGGCTGTAGTACAGATTTATCTATGGTTGGTTTTTTGCTAGACACCATTGGAGTAACTGCTAATGCAGCAGAGGGACTCCCTTTTTCCTCCACCTTTGAGGCAATATAATGAATTACCTGCTCCATTGCATCTGCATATAAAACCGGTCCATCTACAACCATTGGAATCCCAATAGCTGTGACAGGAACACCATATACCTCTTCTGAAATCTCTTTTCGTTGGTTACCAACACCTGATCCTGGATGTATCCCTGTATTCGTCAGCTGAATCGTTTTGCATAAGCGTTCGCTATTCCTAGCTGCTAAAGCATCTAATACAATGATTAAATCTGGTTTATATGCTTTACTAATCGCTTCGACAAAATCACTCGTTTCAAATCCGGTTTGTCCTGTTACTCCTGGTGCATACATTACCACCTTTATCTTCTCTGTATTTTGAGTCAAAGAAGAACCTTGCAAATACTCTATTGCCTTCGGACCAATTGCGTCAGGCGTAATAGTTGCATTACCTAGTCCTATGATTAATATTCTGGAATCCTTCGAAAGATTTAAATCTTGATGCATTTCTTTAAGCTTTTGAATAAATATTTTTTCTATTGGCTTAAAGCTATCTTCCTCATCTGGACTCACCGTCAAATCTGTTAAAGTAATGTACTTACCCTTCTTCTTTCCTAGTTTCTTTTCTCCCTCTTCATTTACCTCAATAGATGTAATAAGTACTGCTCCCTCTCGATTTTCGTCGAATGAAATGCCCTCGGAGTTTTTTAATGTGTTTTTTTCGCCACCAGTTCGATGCTTTACCATTTCATCCGATTCGTCTAATAAATCAGTTCTTCCCCACATATAATCACCTCTTTTTTAGTGTGGTCGAAGTGTCAAGTAAATATTCTTTGCATTTATATATTGCAATTTGTTTTTGTGTTTGTTAAAATAATGCTTGTTGTATTAGAAAGAAATGTATCATCTCAGACCTATTTAGGAGGTGAAAGGTATGCCGAACATTAAATCCGCTATTAAACGTGTTAAGACAAATGAGAGATTAAACACTCAAAACGCAAAAGCAAAATCAGCAATGCGTACTGCTGTTAAAAAAGCTGATACTGCTGCTCTTAATAACGAAGAAAACGCACAAGATCTTATTAAAACTGCAATTCAACAACTTGAAAAAGCAGCTTCTAAAGGATTAATTCATAAAAACGTAGCTTCTCGTAAGAAGTCTCAATTAATGAAAAAAGCGTAATAAAAAAAAGACTATCCGATTTTTTTGGATAGTCTTTATTTTTTATTCCAAAGATTTTAATAGAATAAGATCTGATATTGAGAAGTGGGCGATGTTATTCTCCTCCACCTCCACCACAATCCCCTCCACTACCGCTATCTCCGTGAAAACTAGCGCTACTGCCGCTACTAATACCTACATTTCCACAATCCCCATTTCCTCCACCATAGTAACTCCATGCATAGTTGCTTGCTGATACGGTAACAGGTCTCTTCTCTCCATAATGGGATTTTGGCTTCATCTTTGTAATTTCAAATAATGAGGGTAAAATACCGCCACCTATTAGTGACGAAATAAGGAAACTTGCTGTACTAAAATCTGTTGCTACTAATATAAATACTGCAAAGGTAGCCATGAGGCCAATGATGAGTATGAATTTAATCACTTCTAAGCTAAAACCGAGTTTAAATACTAAATAGATGAGATGGGCTATTTTATATACAACTGTAATAGCAATACCTGCAAAAATCACCATAAATACAATATTCATCTTTATCCCTCCCTATCGTAAATTTATATATAATTGTACTAATTTACGTTAGAATATTCAAAAAGTTTCATAATTCCTTTCCTATTACAAGTACTTTGGGGATACTCATTCTTTTTCATGCTTGAAAGGGTGTGTGCTTCATTAATTTTTGACGTAAAAAAAGAAACCTATTTCAAATACAAATGGTTTCTCATTCTCAAATACAGCTAAACCTACAAATTCATAAGAGGTAGCTTCACTAAAGTATACATATTTTATAGTTCACTTTAGCAACGGTTTGCTTAACAAAGACTTTTTCCAAATAATTGTTGCCATTAGAAACAAAATACCAACCATCGATCCAATAAGTTGATCTAATAAAAGTTCTCCAGCTCTAAAATAACGAATTGTAAAAGTGCCTCCAAAAATAACAATAATCGTGCTTGCTAATTGAATAAAATAAGTATTAATTTTCATTATTTATTCCTCTTTGAATCCATAACAGGTTTTCTACTTAAACCAAATATGGTCGCAGAAAAGATAAAAACAGCAGTACATAACCACATTGTAATTCCATTCAGTTGTCCATCAAAAAGAGTGATATTCGTCAAAATTATTACTTGCATCAAACATACTGAAATGAATAATACTAAGGTATATTTCATTTATATCTCCTCCTTAACTTTTATACGATTGAAAAGAGAATAAGTTACATTTTCATCTAATTCATCCATTAGTTAAATAATTTCCAAACGTCTTCCATACTGTAACAAACTCTCATATGGGTCTCCATCTAAGTCAAAAATTTTACAAAAAGCAGGCTCAGTTTTCATACCTTCTTTTTTTAATCGTATTACTTCAGCTCTAATGTAGGGGAATTGTTCCAATAAAGCATTTTCAATTATCATATGTAGAAAAGCGTACTGTTTTTTTACGGGCTGCGATTGAGCGAATAATTCAAATTCAAACCCGCCAAATACAAATTTTGCTTTAACTACTGGGACCCCTCAGATTATTAGCCTTTTTAAAAAGAATTTTTCTTTACCTCCATACAATGTTTCAATCCTTTTCTCATACAGCGATAAATCAGAGACATCCATTATAATATCTAAATCAGAACCTACTATATCAATTCCAATGGGAAATGTACCACAAAGTGTTGGGTTATATTCCCTTAAGTCAGCCATTATTTCTAAATTACTAATAGCATTATAAGCATTAATTTGTTTTTCATTTCCTAATTGTAAGTAATCTATTGTATCGAACATTTTAGGTCCCCCCAAAAATAATTTTAGAGTCTTTTTTTCCATTAATTCAATAAAAACCCCTGTATGGAAACAAAGAAAATAAATATAGAAACCGCCATGAACATGTACCCTTCAAATCTTTTTCTGTCTTTCTGAAATTCAGATAAACCTGAGACCAGCATAAACGCACCTAAGAAGAACATCATAAAAGGCAGTGACTCGAAATTTTTACTTAAAAGACTGTAACTTGAAAAAATAATAATAATTAATGCTAATATAAATTTAGTTATTTTCATCAATTACTCCCCCTATTAACGGTTATCGAATCTCTTTCACTACAAATTTCTCTATTTCAACAAAAACATCTCTAAGATGCGATCACGGTTTATATTGAGTGTCTTTAATTGCAAATCGACTGTTGCTAAATCATTCAGTGTTTGCAATAGTTTTTGTTCATTGTGAAGCATAGGGTGATCTATTAATAACTTCACTCGATATGGATGTACTTTCAACTGATTGGCAATCTGCTGTGCATGATAGCCTTTTTTCTTTAAATGACTAACTTGCACCATTAATCTAACTTGCGTTGCTATTAATGCATTTAGTTTCAATGGGTCTTCTTTTCGCTTTAATAAATCGTGATAAATTTCAATCGCAACACTCTTATTGCCCGAAAGATATGCATTTCCTAGTGTAAAAACATCCTGCTCTAATGTCCGAACTAAAAGCTTCTTGATAGTATCCACATCAATTTCTGGCTCTTCACCAACATATGTAGCTATTTTTGTTAGCTCCGTTTGCAGATGTACAAGATCGGTTCCTCCAAGTTCAATTAGGCAATCTATCGCCCCATCAGACATCGTTTTCCCATGGGAAGAAAGTTCATGTAAAATCCACCCTTTTAAGTCATGAACCTGTAAACTAGCTGACTCTATTACATTTGCCGCTTGCTTCATTGCCTTGGTGATTTTCTTGCGTTCATCTAGTTTCTCATATGGTGCTATAAAAACGGTTATTGCCGATGGTGAAGGTGATTTAAGCCACTCTTCTAGACTCAATGTGTCATGAGCTATTTTTTCTTTTCCTTTTTCCGTTGCTTTTAAGAAGAAAGCATTTTTGGCAATTACAAGTTTCTTATCTGAAAAGAAAGGAATAGTATCCGCCTCATACATCACCTCGTCGACTTTGCTTTCCTCCATATCAAAAGTGATCACTTCTAATTCGCCTTGGTCACTTAATTGTCTTTTAATTCTTTTTAAAGTTTCTTCGATAAAATACGCTTCTATCCCGTATAATAAATACACAGAAGAAATGTTATTATTGGATATTTGCATCCACTTTTCTGAAATCATATTAAGTGCTCCCTGCTATGTATAGTTAAATTTCATTATATCGTAAATACATGGATAAATTGTGACATTATGTGCCTAACTAGAAAAAGAAAAGTTTGTTTATAGATTTTTCATAGGCAATCCTTTATAATAAGGTGGAAATAGGAGGGGTAACAATGAATGAATTTGAACAAAATGTCCAGTCGAAACGTAACGACGCGATCGATTCTGGTGTAGGTTTTGTAGTCTCCTTTGGTTTTTTTGCAATCATGTTTGTTATTGCAACAGTTATTGAGTTCGTAGCTCGATAAAGTAAACTTCAATTAGTGAGATATTCTTCAATCATCCTGATTGAAAATAAAAAGGGGTTTTGCCTTGTGAAGGTAAAACCCTTTTTTCGTTTACTTTACGGAATCATAACAGACATGTCTCCACTTTTATTAATTTTGACTTCGATTGTACCGTTCATTCCCGTCTGTAAATAGGGAATATCTAATTTTCTTAATCGCTCCACTACTTCCGGATGAGGGTGACCATATCGATTCTCAAATCCAGCTTGGATAATCGCTACATCTGGTTGTACTAATGTCAAAAACTGTTCAATACTAGATGTTTTACTGCCGTGATGCCCCACTTTTAAGACATCCATTTGGTGTAATATATGTGAATAATACTCCACCAAATCCAACTCACCTTGTTCCTCTAAATCACCAATGAATAATCCATGAAAGTAATTATTTCTCATAGAAAGCACAAGGGAGTCATTATTTCCTTCATATATTTCATCCATTGGATATAAATATTGAAAGTGAAAATAATCTGAAACGATAATATCTCCTGCTTTCTTTTCGTATACCGGGATTCCTCGTTTCTCAATTTCCATCCACAAATCATTCATCACTTCCTTCTCCCCAGATCCCGGTGTAATATGAATTTCTTTAACTACTACTCCCCTCAAAACTTCTTCTGCACCTTCCATATGGTCAGCATCTGCATGCGTAATAATTAACGTATCGATAGTATTGATCCCTTTTCCTTTTAAAAAAGGTAATACAACCTGCCGACCAATTTCATATGGTTCATTTGTTTGCTTCCAACTTTCTTGATCAAACCTTAATAATCCCCCAGTATCAATCATAATTATTTGTTTTCGAAAAGGCATTTCAATGAGGATGCAGTCACCTTGTCCGACATTTACAAAAGAAATTCTTGTAGAGGAATCGAAATAAGGTGAAATCTGAATGAATCCTATAACGAATAAGAATAAGATGATGCTTATAAACCTACTCTTTTTTCTTTCTAAAGAAACAAGTAAAAAACATACGCTTAAATATGCTATTAATACTATTTCAACAGCAGGTTTAGCCGGATTCCACATCTGGTATGGTAAAGTACCTAACTTCAAAATGAAGATATCTAGCACCCCTCTAGCAGGTTCATAGAAAAGAAATAATACTTCTGAGATGGACGGTAAAATAAAGGTTAGCAATAGAATCAAAAGATTGAGGGGTAAAATGACAAAAGAAAATAACGGAACAAAAACTAAATTTGCGAGAAAAGAAGAAATAGAAATTTCATAAAAGTGATAAAGAAGAATGGGATATACGATGAGTTGGCAAACTGCAGTAATTTTAAAGGATTGAAATAAATAATAATGACTTGCTTTCAATAATATGGAGGAGAAAATAAGGGAAAAAGCGGCTAAATAGGAGAGTTGAAAACCAATTTGGAATATAATCCAAGGTGTTAAAAAAACAAATCCGATAATACTTAGTGAAAAAGCATCTTCTATGGCTATTTTTCTTTGTAAAAGCATTGAAATCAGTACGATTTCTGTCACCGAAACGGATCTCCAAACGGAAGGAGCTCCACCTGCCAGCAAAGCATATAAAGGTAAAGTAATTATAAGCAACCAGTTCGCTGTTTCTCTCCTTACACCCAAACGAATCATCATTTCATAGATTAACCAAACGATTAACGCAACATGGAGACCTGAAATAGCGAATAAATGGGTTATACCGAGCGTCTCATAGGCTGTTTGCATATCAGTGGACATCTGCTCCCTACTTCCTATTAGAAGCGCTTCAGCCTCTGCTTCGAGGGATATTGGGAAGTGTTCCTGGATATGTTGCTTCATTTTAAAACGTTGCCCTGCCATAAACGTTATAAAACCCGATTTCTGTTCAAGTAGTTCGTATTGAGATATCTGAAGTTGTCCAACAGAACCATTACTTTTCAAATAACTTTCCATATCAAATGCATATATATGTGCCTTAGGCCTATTAGGAGTTTCTTCTGTCACAACATTCATAGTCAAACCGGCAAGCGAATGTCTTTGGAAGGCTTCCTTATGTTGCTCACTTTCAAGTTTTAATTGAACATACCACTTATCCTTGTTCTCCGATATAGCAAAACCCCTCATAGTGCTCCCATTGATGCGATAAGTATCAGTCCATGTAATTTCAGTGACTCTTTCCTCAGATGGAAGAACAGGCATCCTATCCTCCGTCCAAAAAAAGCAACCGACTCCAACGCTTAAAGCAATGACTATTAAAGATATCGGAAACTGTTTATATAAAAGCAGAAGTAGAATTATAATCAGGAATAAAAGGATAAGGGTAGATTCATATGCAGCTATTACACCGATTATAGTTGTTATTGCAATATATATTAAATTCCCACGGAAGTTGTTAATCCAAATAGGTCAGCCACCTTCTTTTCATATGGTTCCATTTCTTCACTACTGGCTCCTTTTTCTCTTAGCTTTGAAATCAGCTCTGCGTAAAGCGCAACTTTTTCATCACTTAGAAAGTCTATCTTTCTTTCATCAAAAGGCACATAAATAACCTCGACTCCAGCTTTGTTTAATAATTCAATGGCATAGGTGTTGTTTTTATAATCTTGAGCATAGTAGAGACGACTAATACCAGATTGAATAATCGATTTTGTGCATGGAAGACATGGGAAATGAGTGACATATAAGTCTGCGCCACTTACTGTAATCCCATACTTAGCGCATTGTAAAAGAGCATTCATCTCTGCATGTATCGTTCTAACACAATGGTTATCTACAACATAACATCCATGATCAATACAATGGTCGCCACCAGAAATAGATCCATTGTATCCTCCAGCCATAATACGGCGGTCACGAACAATCGTTGCACCAACAGCAAGACGTGTACATGTGCTTCTTAGTGCAAGTAAATGGCTCTGAGCCATGAAAAATTGATCCCAAGTAATTCTCTCCATATAACTACCCCCAAAATAATATTTCTTTAAGTGTAGTAGTTTGTGTAAGAAACATCAATAATGCATTTATTATTTTACCGTTATTAATGGTTCGAGTTTCTCAAATGTCTTTTGTCCAATACCTGTCACTTTCGTCAAATCTTGTTTTTCCTTGAAGGCTCCAGACTGCTCCCGATGAGCAATAATAGCCTCCGCCTTAGCAACCCCAATACCAGGTAAAGTAGTCAGAACTGTGGCATCAGCATTATTTATGTTCACTAATGATGACTGTGAATTGCCGTTAGTAGCTAAAGGTGATTCTTCTACTTCTTCGCCTTCTTTTGGAATATAAATAACCATTTCATCTTTTACACGCTCTGCATGATTGATATGTTTGGAATTACTAGACTCTATGTAACCTCCAGCCATTTCAATCGCCTTTAACACACGGTCTCCTTCAGAAAGCTCATAGACTCCTGGCTTCATCACAGCACCTTTTACTTCTACGAATACTATGGGGTCTTCTACATATTCAATTGTTTCTTCTACAGTAAGATTTTCTTTTAAAGGGATAGTTGGAATGGAATCGGCTTGGGGGGTTGCCGATTTTAAAAAGGATTGAATACTGATAAACAGTATTATTCCTATAACTACTACTGGGAGTAATAGCTTTTTCTTATATTTTTGGATGAATAGTTGGAGCAGATTTATCAGCCTCTTTCATAAGAGGTAATTATATGGAGTTAAGAAGACTATACTAAATTTACCTCTAGTTGAAAAGAGTTATTTTTATGGAAAAAAGTAATCGAAATAAAACAATAAAAATAAATAGATATCGAGGGGGTAATCTAGTTTTCTATCAATAATCCACCGCTTATTTCTATTACAATACACTTTCATGCTTTGGAGGTAGAGCAACGACGCAGATACAGGTGAATAAAAAAACTGGATAAAAAGACGCCCGAACTTCTAAAAATAGAAACGTAGATATGCCGTTGATTTCCTTTCCGAATGGACGCTTTCCGTGGGCACGGGAGTCGCCGCACTGCGCTCTAATCAACTAGATCCACTTTATATATTTGGATAATTGGATATAAAACCACGTAAATGTAGGTGCATTATATTAAAATAAGTAATGATCCGTAGTGACGAGGAGGCTGAAGCCAAGCCCGCGGAAAGTGACCACCTGAGACCAAAATCAGTAATTTCTCATTCTTTCAAGCTCTATAAAACCAGTGTTTACAAGACGTTTTTATTTATTTCCTTAAAAAAAGAGCCTGATAAAGGGCTCTTTTTCTTATTTCACAGCGTGGATAAACCATCTATCCACTTCTTCTGAAGGCTTTCCAAAAATATCATCACGCACATTCACGGAAGAAAATCCTACTTTTGCAAGAAGATTAGTAAAAGTTTCTATGGAATACGTACGTTGATAATGGGATTCTTCAAAGCGTTCATAATAACCTGATTCATCACGAACAAAAAAAGTAATATCATGATAAATAGAATGCTCCTCTACCCCTGGTTCCGTATGCCAAAGATAAGCAACTTCCTCATCTTCGTACGTAAAAGGACCTTTTGGGTAAATTACATCCATTTTATAAAGTGAATGGACATCAAAAAACAATTGTCCATTTGGATTTAAAGAAGCAAACAAACGTTTAAATGTCTGTTCCACTTCTTCTAATGTCTCTAAATAATTTAGAGAATCTATAGCAATAACCGCTACATCTACCTCATCTACACCTTCAAGATCAGCCATTGACTGACAGATAAAAGTGATGTCCGTTCCATTTTCAAAGCTTCGATTTTGAGCAACTGTAAGCATAGAATCTGATAAATCTACACCTATAACCTCATATCCTGCTTTAGCAAATTGGATACTAAGAACCCCTGTTCCACAGCCAATATCGACTAATCTTTTGGGTGTATTCAGCGGAGCATTCGATTGTACCCATTCCGCATATTTATTGTACGGAATGTCGGACATTAATGAATCATAAATATAAGCAAATTGTTCATAGGTAGACATTAAGCATCTTGCCCAACTTCGATCATTGGTGCATCTCCCCAAAGTCTTTCTAAATTATAATAAGCACGTTCATCTTTGTGGAATACATGTGCTACAACGTCACCCATATCGACTAAAATCCATCTTGCTTCATCAAAACCTTCTAATCGTTTCACTCTAAATCCTGCTTTGAAAGCTTGGTCCTCTAGTTCTTTTGCTATAGCTTGAACTTGACGATCTGAGTTTGCATGACAGATTAAAAAGTAATCAGCAAGTAAAGAAACTCCTTGCATATTTAATACGACAATATCCTCTGCTCTTTTATCGTCCGCTGCTTTAAAAGCGATTTCTACTAATGAATTTGAAGATGTCATTCTTTCACTTTTCCTCTCTGTTGTATCAAATCATTGTAACAATGAAATGAGTCCGGAAATACCGGTTGTTTTTTTTCTATTAAAAATGAAATACTATGCTTTATACAACTGGTCATCGCGTCTTCTAAATCGATCTTTGCTTTTTCCCGTAAAGGTTCGACTCCAGAAAATTTCCGACTAGGCTCTATCATATCTGAAACATAAATTATTTTTTCTAACTTGGACATACCAGCTCGACCTGTTGTGTGGAACTCAATAGCTTTCAATATATCCTCGTCCGCAATTTGAAATTCTGTTTTAGCAACATAACTTCCAACAGGTGCATGCCATAATTCATGATTAAAATCCAATAATACCGGATTCATATTTTGTGAAACAATGATAGACCTCAGCCATTCTTGCTCGGCGTACTTTACACTATCATGTAAAATTCCCGCAATCTCTGCTTTTTCAGGATCTTCTCCATACAACTCGGCTAATTGAATAGCTGTTTCAGCTACACCCCTTGTATGTATAAAACGCTTTTCAGGCATTCGACTTTTCATCTGCTCCAGTAAATATTCATGCTTCATATAACTTCTCCTCTCGGATGTATTCTCGAACAGCATCACTTATAAGAAACTTGGTAGTTTCGCCGTGTGTTATTCGATTTCGTACGGTCGTAGAAGATATATCGATTTGAGGTATCTCTATAGTTACTATAGGATATGCAGTTTCGAGCGATTTATTTGGTCTTGGCACTCCTACTAAATGCACATTTTGAATAAGATCTTCGATTCGATACCACTTAGGTAAATCCTCCACTTGATCTCCACCGATAATAAAATAGAAATCAGTTTCTGGTTCACGTCTTCTAAGAAGTTCCATCGTATCAAAAGTGTAAGATGTACCCCCTTGATCGATTTCAATCGTTTCTATTTTTAACTTTGGCACGTCTTGTATTGATAATTCCACCATAGTTCGACGTTGCTCAGCTGTGACTCTATTTTGAATTTCTTTATGAGGAGGGTTAGCATTTGGCATTAAGCACACTTCATCTAGGTTCAACGCGTGGAGTACTTCATTTGCAATGATTAAATGTCCAATATGCGGCGGGTTAAAAGTCCCACCTAAAATCCCTACTTTTTTTCTCATGCACGACTCGCTTTTGGAAGCTCGATTCGTTTGTTATTTTTAGATGGTTTATAAAGCACTACCATTAAACCAATCAGTTGCACTAGCTCTGCTCTAGTACCCTTTGCAAGTGCTTCTGCCACTTCCTGCTTATCTTCTTCACAGTTTTGTAAAATACTAATTTTAACTAATTCACGAACTTCTAGTGCTTCTCCGATTTGTTTAATCATCGCATCGTTCACTCCACCTTTGCCGACTTGGAAAATCGGGGATAGATTGTGTGCTTGACTACGTAAAAATCTTTTTTGTTTACCTGTTAACATAATTTCCTCCTAATTGCTCTATCAATTGTTGGATCATCCCGTCAGTATCGGGCTTGGTTCCATTCCAATATGAGAAGGCCAGTGCTCCTTGATGTACAAGCATTCCTAGACCATTAATTGTTCGAACATTGTTTTTCTTCGCTTCCTCTAGAAAAGGGGTAACTAAAGGATTATATACGATATCTGCAACAATTGCATTCTCTTTTAACCGATTTAGTTGAATTGGTAAGGATGCTTCACTAGTTTTCATGCCTAATGACGTCGTTTGAACAACGATATCAAACGTGTCTAATATGTTTTCAGCTTCTTCCAGAGTCAACGCCTGTCCGGTCTGTAGTTCTTCCACAAGTACTTTAGCCTTTTCTAACGTTCTATTCGCTATTGTCAGCTGTGTATAACCAAGACTATTGAAAGCATGAGCTATTCCGCGTGCAGCTCCTCCAGCCCCAATCAACAATATATTTTGCTCAGGTAAAATGGATCCGAGGGATTCAACAAAACCTAATCCATCGGTATTAAACCCAACATATTTATTGTCTAATGTTTTCACAACTGTATTTACTGCTCCTATTCCTCTTGCAGAATCATCTATTTCATCCAGAAACGGAATAATTTCTTGTTTAAAAGGAACAGTTACATTCCAACCACTACATCCTAAAAGCTTTAAAGACTCAACTGCTTGCTCTAAATTATTCTGTTCAACATGTATTGGAATATAACTTGCATCTATATCTAGCTGTTTTAACCATGTTTCGTGCATTGTAGGTGAAAAGGAATGTGATATCGGATTTCCTATTACAGCAAACCATCTTTTCAAATCTATCCCTCCTATATTAATGATGGACGAATAGACACTTCAACACCTGCTGGGGCATGTGCAGCTACAATTACTCCACCCCGTTGTACAGTAATCCACCCTAACCCTGAAAATACAATATCAGTTTTGTCGTCTTTAATCTTAAATTCATGACGAACTAATGGAGGTAATAGATCTGCAAACTCCTCACTCGGTGGAGATAATAATTTACCTTTATGCTCTTTGTATAAATTATCGGCATTTTCTAATTTAGTGCGGTGAATTGGAATATCATTCGCTATATGACAAGTAAATGCTGCTCGTTCACCTTTGATAAAGTCAAAACGAGAAAGTCCGCCTAAATATAAGGTTTGTTCGCTATTTAGTTGGAATACTTTTGGTTTGATTTCTTTTTTAGGTGTTATATATTTCAACTCCGATGAGTCTAGGTAATGCGCCATTTGATGGTGATTAATAATACCAGGAGTATCAAATAATGATTTTTTATCATCTAATGGAATTTCAATCATGTCTAATGTAGTTCCCGGGAAATGCGATGTCGTAATAATCGCATCCTCTCCAGTAGCTTGTTTTATAATGCGGTTAATAAAAGTCGACTTCCCAACATTTGTACAACCAACAACATAAACGTTTTCACCTTTTCTATAGTGCTCGATAGCTTCCATAGCTTCTGGCATGCCTGTTCCTTTATGCGCACTCACAAATAAAACATCTATTGGAGACAAACCTAATTTTTTAGCTTCGTGTTTCATCCAATTGATGACTTTATTCTTTTTCACTGATTTAGGTAATAAGTCAGCCTTATTAGCGATTAGCAGAATAGGGTTATTTCCAACAAAACGATGCAATCCAGGTAACCAACTACCATTAAAATCAAAAATATCTACAATCTTAACGATTAACCCTTTTTGCGTTCCTAAACTGTTTAAAATTCGAAGAAAATCATCATCTGTTAAAGAAACTGGTTGTAATTCATTGTAATTCTTCAATCGGAAACAACGCTGACATATAATATCTTCTTTTTCTAAAGAAGATATTGGTGCATAACCAGGTTCTCCTAGTTTTTCTGTTTGAATAGTTGTACCGCAACCGATACATTTTGGTGCTTCTGTCACGCTTCTTCCTCCCATGTAACTTGTCCTTTTTTGTCCAAGTAACTAAAAATTCTTCGTTCTACTATACGGTTAAACTTAGTCACAAATCCATCTGATTTTGCAACCGGAATGACTAATATCGTATGAAGCTTTAATCTGTTGCCACCAAATACATCGGTTAATAACTGATCTCCAATGACTACCACTTCTTCTCGTTTAACTGACATAATACTTAATGCTTTAAGAAATGCTTTTCCAAGTGGTTTACGTGCCTTAAATATGAATGGAATTCCAAGTGGGTCAGCAAAGGATTTAACTCGTAACTCATTGTTATTAGAAACAATCGTTACTTGAATTCCTGCAGCTTTAATACTTGCGAACCATTCGATTAATTTAGGGGTAGCATCAGGTCGATCCCATTCAACTAATGTGTTATCTAGATCTGTAATAATTGCCTTAATCCCTTTTTCTACTAACAATTCAGGGGTAATATGAAAGACACTTCTTACAAATTCACTAGGTATAAGATATGAATACAAAGACGAACACTCCAATTCGAGGCTTTTTCTATTATTTATTATAGCATATTTGCTACATTCTCACCCATCCGGACAAATTTACCTGGATGAACAGCACTTGAGAACTCCACACTACCTTCTTCAAATAGCATAACAACGGTCGATCCAAAGGAAAAGTATCCAATTTCTTCTCCTTTTTTCCATGCATTTGATTTGTTTGTAAGCTCTATAGAATTGACAAACATGGCTCCTACCTTTATATGTATACATTTCTTTGCGTTAGGCATTTCTAACTCCGTTAACATTCGATAGTTACCACTTATCGTTTGTTTCCCAAACTGAAGCCCCCATTTATTGACCGGATACGATTTTTTACCAAGAATATATTGGTTAAGTATTTTACCATCTACAGGAGAATGTATACGGTGATATTCTGCTGGACTTAAATACAAAACAATATATTTTCCATTTTGAAAGGACGAAGCTATTTTTTCCGAACCTAGCATATCCTGTAAGGTGTAAGTTTTCTGTTTTACATAAAAGAGCCCTTTTTCTGTAATATCCCCAAATGTTTCAATAGTGGCATCGACCGGACTAATGATGCTATTCGGCGTTAAATCAATTGGACGACTTTCCTCTTTAACTTTACGAATAAAAAAGTCATGTAAAGTGGTGAAATCCTCTCTCTTTTGTATTGTATCTTGTATGGATATATTAAAAAATTTAATATATGAGGGAATTATACGTTTGCTTGCTTTCGATTGGGTAAACCCTCTGATTAGTGACGAGGACCATTTCCCATTTGTTAATTCAATCATGGTTTGATATAATTTTTCTCTCATTTTTTAACTCCCTTGAAAAAATTAAACTTACTATTTTTACTTAATCGAAGTATAATGAACAAATACGTTACTTGTAAAGGAGTGATTTGCAATGTTTTTACAAAACGCAATGTATCAAACAGTAAAAAAATTGAAATCACATGCGGCGAATATGGTCACCATTGGCAATCTTGCATTTGGTGGAGCAGCCATCATGGCAACGATGAATGAAAATTACACATTCAGTGTATTATTTATATTTATAGCTGGCCTTTTAGACAGATTTGATGGAATAGTAGCAAGAAGATTTCATCTTGAATCCGAATTAGGCAAACAACTAGATTCCATGAGCGATATTATTTCATTCGGGGTAGCTCCTGCATTACTGATTTATTCATTGGTTTTGCAAGAGTTTAGTGTTACCGGTATGATAATAACCGTAATCTATATAGCATGTGGTGCTTTCAGACTTGCACGATTTAATATTTCTGAACCAAATGGTTTTTTCACTGGATTACCAATTACTGTTGCGGGTGTAATTTTAACACTTTCTTATTTTGCGATAGAACATATACCATCTGTATCGTACATGTTCTTATTCATTATTCTCGCATTATTGATGATCAGTACATTTACGCTAAGAAAAGTTTAACGAGAAAAACAGTCCTTTAAGATTCTAACCCGAACAGACTTTTTCAATATATTATTATTGGTTGTTTTTTGAGCTGCTAGCCGTGACTGATGTCACGCTAGCAGCTCTTTTTTCGATACATATAATTTTCCCTATCCTTCGACCTTCTACTACATTGTTTATACTCCTTTTATTTAAGAAAAGCATCTTTGATTGCGGTCGCTATTTTCATATTTTGTCAGCTTTCGACATATACTGGTCTAACAACTAGATGGAGGTGAACCTCATTACAGGTTTAATGACTGCCTTTATAAGCATCTTTGTAGAATTCCCTCTCGTTCTTGGTTATTTGAAAGGCCAGGCTTTTCATCAACCCTTTACTCCCGAAGAAGAAAAAGTCATGCTTGATCGTTTTTTAGGTGGCGATTTATCTGCTCGTGACGAACTTATCGAAAGGAATATGCGATTGGTTGCCCATGTTGTAAAAAAATTCCACCCAAAACATGAACTACTGGATGACTATATCTCAATAGGGACAATCGGTCTGATGAAGGCTGTTAATAGCTATACTCCTACAAAGAAAACGAAGTTAGCAACATATGCTGCTAGATGTATCGAAAATGAAATATTAATGTATTTGCGATCATTAAAGAAAGTACAAAAGGATGTTTCTCTTCATGAGCCAATTGGTATGGATAAAGATGGACACTCCTTAGAAATTACAGACTTACTCCCAGGTATCGATAAAAGCACCGATGAACAGTTGGTAGAAGAGGAGGATACGAATAGCTTATATCGACATCTGTCTCAACTAGAGAGCAGAGAACTTGAAATTATCATTCGAAGATATGGATTGTTAGGTCATGAGCCAATGACTCAAAAAGATATATCGAAACAGCTTAAAATATCGAGAAGTTACGTTTCACGTATTGAAAAACGCGCGCTAGTCAAACTGTATCAATCCTATATACATGAAAAAAACTCCTTTGATGTATCAAACACCAAAAGAGTTTAGTTAGTTCAATCTTCACTTGTCTCTGCGATAATGATAAATCCTAAAACTGCTGTTATTAAAATTGCCGTCGCCATAAGAAACAACATTCGATTTCCCCCTCTAATATTGAAAGCGTTTGATACTGTTATAATAGCACAAAACAGGGGTATTATTAATATGCTTAAAACTACTCTGTATGGCGATTTAATGACAAAGTTATAATTTCCCAATTACTTGCAATACTATTTGTGTCGAATGTTTTGCCGCAACTGGCAAAAATTCATCGAAACTCATGGAAGACTCTTTTCCGGCAATATCAGAAAGTGCACGAATTACAACAAAAGGCACTTCAAACTGATAGCAAACTTGTGCAACAGCAGCAGCTTCCATCTCACAAGCCTTCATTTGTGGGAAATGGTTACGAACTTGTTCTACTTTTGCAGGATCATGCATAAAAATATCACCTGTAGCTATTAAGCCCGTTGCAACTTGGTGTTTACCAATTTCATATACAGCTTCTTCAGCTAATTTCATTAATCTTTCATCTGCTTTGAATGCTGCTGGTAGTTGAGGAACTTGCCCAATTTCATAGCCAAAAGCTGTGACATCCACGTCATGATGCCTTACCTCATCCGAAATTACAATAGCCCCTACCTCAAGAGTTGGATCATATCCACCTGCGGAACCTGTATTTATCACATAATCTGGTTTGTATTCATTTAATAAAATGGAAGTAGACATAGCTGCGTTCACTTTTCCAATTCCACTCTTCAATAAAACAACTTCATGATTTTTATATGTACCACTGGTAAATTCACTATTTGCTATACTCTTTGTTTCAGGATTTTCAATTTCATTTCTCAGAAGCTCTACTTCTTCTTCCATTGCACCAATAACTGCTATCTTCAACTTAACTGCCCCTCTCTAAAATGCACTTCTTTAAAAATAAGGAAAAAAGCTTCTTAAGTCAAGAAGCTTTTCTTTTTATTCATATAAGACTCTATTTTTTTAATGCTTTAAGTATTTCTTTTTTAGTTGGTTTCCATCCTTCACCATCTACCCATTCGAGAGATATACGATAGATTTCGCTGCCATCCTTAGAAGTAACCGTTCCTATAGATTTTTGGGGGCTTCCACCGTTACCAAGATATTTAACATACATATTGGAAGGATCCAGATTAGCACCGTAGGCCAATGCTTTCACTTTTTCATCCCAGTCCACAGAAGAGCTAGTGTAACTAGAAACATGTTCACCTGATTGCTCTGTCCCTATGGGCTGCCATCCTGAATCTATAACAACTGATTCGACATTTGAATCGTTAGAAGGTTCTGTAGTCACAGTACTATCCTCATTACCTTCTGTTTCAGTGTTTTCGTTCTCTTCTGTTTCTGTAGTTGTCTCTTCAGTTGACGAAGAAGAATCAGCAGATTCTGTACTACTTCCCACTACTTCTTCAGATTCCTTTTCTTTTTCTTCATTTTCCGATTCATTCTCCGTACTTTCTTCTACTTGTTCACTTTTTGTTTTAGATGTATTAGCACTATCTTCGTCGTTATCACCTGTAACAATGTTTACAGTTACGATGATAATGAGGAGAATTACTATTCCAATAAGAATATTTAAAATATTATTCTTTTTTCTCTTATGATTTCGTTGATCTAATCGCGAATCAAATTTCGTATTCTTTTCAGGCATGTTGTTTTTCCTCCTTCAATATAAGAGAATATACTACAAATAGACGATAATGATAGAGTTTTGTTTCACTAAGCTCAAAAATAGTCCGATTGATAGTCAGGACGAAATGTAACTAGACCTTTTTTACACAACTGCATGACCGGTGATTTAGGTAAAAGATTCTATTTAGGAAAGTACCTTCTTTTAAGATTAAAAGATGTTTCTATCGTTTTCGAAGGCCTTTGGACAAAGTTTTCCTGTATGATTACCGAGTGATTTTTTAGAGATGCTGGTTGTGACGGTAGTCACAACCAGCATCTCTTTTTTCTGTAATCTTATGGCGTTTGTCTTTCCGTCACCCTCCTGTAACTCTTAGAAACAGGTAAGTTCGTTTGTGGATAACTCGAGAAAAAATTTCTTATTCTGGGAGAAAGCTCATGAAGATACAATTTCATTCGCTATTTTGCTTCTTTATTTAGAAACTGAGTACTACTTCTCTTTATTTCCACTAGTAATATATAAAATCTATTTTCTTTATACTTACTAATCGAATAGCCTTCTTAATACTACAGATGGTTTTATCCTTTTTTTACTTTGTACTACTCTTATAATTTAAGCAAAAGCTATGCTATATCTTAGAGTTAAGTACTACTCACTTAATTGATTGAAGTGTAAGGTGGCGACTCCAGCGGGATGAGCGAGAAAGTTGAGACCCACAGGGAGCGCAGCGAACGAGGAGGCTCGACCTCGCCCGCGGAAAGCGACCACCTGAAACGTAAATCAGTAGTATCATTTATTTATTCTTTCATCCACAAACTCAGTGGACAGGGAGCATCTTCAATATTTTTTTATCAAAAAAGAGGTAAACGATTTCGTTTACCTCTTCATTTTAAGATATAGTTTTTATTTCTACGTCCATTTCTCCACCTGGAGTTAGGATTTTCACTCGATCTCCCGTAGTCTTGCCAATTAGACCTTTAGCAATTGGAGAGTCATTGGAAATTAGACCTTCGATTGGATCAGCTTCTGCAGAACCTACGATTGTGTAAGTCTCTTCATCACCATCAGGAATTTCCACAAATGTTACTGTTTTACCAAGCGTAACGATGTCGTTATTCCCTTCTCCTTCGATCATGACCGCATTACGGATCATTGACTCTAGAGTTGAAATTCTACCCTCTACAAAGGCTTGGTCTTCTTTAGCTGAATCATACTCAGAGTTCTCTGATAGATCCCCAAAGCTTCTAGCAATTTTAATACGTTCTACTACCTCTTTACGTTTTACCGTTATTAAATGCGTTAATTCATCTTGTAATTTTTGTTTACCAGCAACGGTCATTGGATACTGTTTCTCTGTTGACACTCCCATACACTCCTTTAAATACACACTCAAAACTTTACCATGTATCATTCATATGCATCTAATCACAATGATATGAATTACATGAAATTATTGTCAATCTCAATCATCATATTATACAATAACATTCGTTTCAAGAATAGTTTTAATTTTTGTTACCATTAAATCGATCGCCACTTCATTTTGGCCACCTTCTGGAATAATTACATCTGCATATCTTTTAGTTGGCTCGATGAATTGGTTATGCATCGGACGAACTACATTTAAGTATTGATCTACAACAGAATCTACCGTACGTCCTCTTTCGTTAATATCACGTAAGATACGACGAATAATACGTAAGTCTGCATCTGTATCCACAAATAATTTGATATTCATCATATTCCGAAGTCGTTCATCTTCCAATACTAGAATACCTTCTAAAATAATTACGTCTTTAGGCTCAATTTTAATCGTTTCCGAAGAGCGAGTATGTTTTGCATAATCGTATACTGGCTTTTCAATTGCTTTATTGTCTAACAAATTGTGAATATGTTCAAGCAATAAGTCATTATCAAAAGCTAGAGGATGATCATAATTTGTATTAAGTCTCTCCTCAAACTTCAAGTGACTTTGATCTTTATAATAATAGTCTTGCTGTATTACTACAACTGAATGGTTCTTAAATACTTCACTTATAGCGTTTGTTACACTCGTTTTACCTGATCCTGATCCACCTGTGATCCCAATGATAAGAGGAGTTTTCTTCGTCATTATTTCATCCCTTTTCTCATCATATTATTTGGATATAATTTCTTAGTACATTTAAATTGAACAATCTGTAATGGATGTCTTGCTGCATCTAATAATTGTCCTTTTTCATCTGTAATTTCTTTTATAACCATTTCAACATTATCTATTTCTGGACCAAAAAACTCTACTTTGTCCCCAGGTTTAAAATAATTTCGTTGTTGCAATGTAACTATTTGTGTTTCTTCGTTATACTCTAACACAAGTCCCACAAAATCATAGCCTAATTTTTTGTCGTGTACCCCGTACATTTGTTGTTCAACTCCAGGTTCCGCCTCAAAAAACGCCGTATCAGCTTCCCGATTGGCACATTTTTCTAGTTCTGCGACCCAGCTAGATTCCATTTGGAAGTTTTCAGGATCAGCACAATATGCATCAATTACTTTGCGATAAACACTAACAACAGTAGCAATATAATGAATTGACTTCATACGGCCTTCAACTTTCAAAGAATCGATTCCTAATTCAATTAACCGAGGTATTGATTCCAATAACTTTAAATCTTTTGGACTCATCGCAAACGGGACTTCATCCTCCGTAAATAACGCTTGCTCTGCTCCGTCAGTTTGCTCATATAAATCATAATCCCAACGGCAGGATTGGCAACATCCGCCTCTATTTGAGTCACGGGCAGTCATATGATTGGAAAGTGTACACCTACCGCTGTATGCAATACACATTGCACCATGGACAAACGTTTCAATTTCGATATCTACTTTCTCTTTCATCAACTGAATTTCGTCTCCACTAGTTTCACGAGCGAGGACAACTCGATCAAGCCCTTCCTCTTTCCAATATTGCACAGCTTTCCAATTGGATAAGGATTGTTGCGTGCTTAAGTGAAGCTCTAGTTTGGGTGCTACATGTCTGCATGTCTCAATTATTAAAGGATCAGCAACAATAATACCTGTTACACCAGTGGATTCCACTGCTTGTAGATATTCTTCTAACCCATCCATATTTTCATTATGAGCAAAAATATTAGTAGTCACATACACTTTGGCATTATAGCGACTAGCAAATTCTACTCCTTCACGCATTTCTTCTATGGAAAAGTTCCCTGCATTTGAGCGAAGTCCAAATTCGCGCCCGCCTATAAACACAGCATCAGCACCATAGTGAACAGCAATTTTTAACTTTTCTAAGCTTCCCGCTGGTGCTAACAATTCAGGTTTTTTCGTAATGACACGTTTACCGTCAATTAGCTCACTTATTTTATCTAATTTTGTATTAAGCAAAGTAAAACCTACCCTTTCCTAACGGATTAATACACAGTTTCTTTAAAGAAAAAGCCAGTATCCAACGGTCTTAATGCTGGTTGGATTTCTTCTATTTTGTTATACAACTCTTTTTTACAAGCTTTATAGGCTGCTTTTGACTCATAATAGGCATCGATTGCTTGCCTGTAATAGCTCGTAACAGCCGTTACATAGGAAGGGTCTTGTAACACTCCATCAATTTTTAAGCTATCTATTTCAGCATCTAATAGCTCATCTAGTTCATCAATCATACACATATCGTTTGGACTGAAAATATGCGTCCCGTTGCTATCTTCATAAATCGGATATTTATTGGAACGTTCTTTGTCATGTAAGAACATATTTTTGTTTTTTGAGCGATTCTCTACTTCCAATGCTTTTTCTTGGAATAAGAAATAATTCCCTAAAAGTGAACGCTTCGATTGAAAAATACAAGTCATTCCATGTACTTGAACTTCTACTTGAACCGTCGCATTTTCTTTTACTTCTACTACCTCATCAAGACTTAGTTCTCTTGCAAGGACAGCTCTAGTAGAACCACGCTTTCCCCAGTAATTCGCTGTAAAATAGTTGGTTGCAGTTTGTTCCGTATTCCAATGTAGGGGAATAGTTACCTCTGCTTCACGTCTAGCGATAATGACAGCCGGATCTCCAAACACAATGCCGTCTACACCAATCTCTTGAAGTCTTTTCATGTAAGGAGCCAGTGCTTCCAATTTGTCATTATGAAACAGAGCGTTCATCGCAACATATAATTTTTTGTTTTGTTTGGATGTGAGAACTCTTGCTGTTGCAATTTCATCTAATGTGAATTCTCCTGGAAGTCTAAGACCAAAAAACTGTTCACCAACTAAGAAAGCATCAGCTCCAGCTACCATTAATTCTTCTATATGACTAATACTTGCAGGTGTAACTAATAATTCTGTTTTGTTCATGTCTTTCACCTCTTAATACTTACTAACATACCATCTCCAACAGGTAGGAATGCTGTATCATAATCTGGATGATTCATTAGCCACTCCATAAATTGATGTTGGTTTCTGACCATTGTTCTTTTTCTTCTAGGTACTTCACTCATCGGTAACTCGGACAAGCCATTTAACAATAAATTATCACAATAAATAACGCCACCATCATTCAAAAATGGGGCATACTTTTCGAAGAAATTTTTGTATTGACCTTTCGCTGCATCAATAAAGATAGCATCAAAAGTGAAATCTCCCAGCTCTGTTGCTGAAATCTCTAACGCATCTCCTATAATTACTTGAATACGATGTTGTAAATCTGCCCGTTGCATATAATCTTTTGCTAGTTCTGCCTTAGCTTCATCTCGCTCAATAGTCACAATTGATGCTTCTTCAAGTTTAGTTGCCATTCGCATGGAAGAATAACCGATAGCAGTTCCAAGTTCTAAAATAGACTTTGGCTGTTGTAAAGAAAGGAGCTGCAATAGCGATTCCATACCCATTAGTTGCATGATAGGCACATGATTATCTTTTGCATATTGTTCCATTTCCAAAAAAATAGCGGATCGAGGTTTTATCAGATCCTTTAAAAAATCATCACTAATATTCATCTAGACTAACCCCTTTAGGTCAATAAAATAGTAATCCCTATTATGTAAAAAAACAACTCTTATAATAACATAGCAGGAGAAGGAATGCGACACACTCCCTCTCCTGCACAATTTTTATTTTAAAAATTCGTCGATTTTTTGAAGATGTTCATCATAGGTTTTAGAAAAGTGATTAGTTCCTTCTTTGTCTGCCAAGAAGTAAAAATAATCTGTATCGCTTGGATCAAGTGTTGCTTCTATAGATGATTTACCAGCATTTGCGATGGGTCCGGGCGGTAATCCTTGGTTTTGATACGTGTTATAAGGATTATCAAACTCTAAGTCTTCAAAAAGCACACGATCTTTATGTGTCCCTTTAGCGTATAGGACAGTTGGATCTGTTTGTAAAGGCATCCCATCTTCTATACGGTTATAAAAGACACTCGCAATTGTTGCTCGATCTGTTTGGGCTGTAGCCTCTTCCTCTAATAAAGACGCAAAAGTTAATAACCAGTGAACAGATTTTTCCTCTGCTTGTAATATATCTACGTAAGATGTTACTACTTTATCGGTATTAGAGAGCATCATATCTACTATTGTCTCAATAGAAGGGTTTTCCTCAAAAAACGGATAGGTCGCAGGGAACAGATATCCTTCTAATGCATAGCGTACATTTTCTCCTTTAATCTCTGGTCCTAGAACGTTTGGATATTTAACCATCATTCGATCTACAAATTCCTCACTTGTTACAAGTGAAAAGAAATCATCTGCAGAATGCTTAGTTTTCTTTTCAATAACTTGTCCAATTTGTTCAAGTGTCAATCCTTCTGGAATTGTCAACGCGAATACCGGTTCTCTGTAAACTTTACCAGTTTTTAAGCTTTCAATAATTTCGTCTAAAGTCATTGCTTTTGTTAAACTATACTCCCCAGCCTGAAACTGAGATTCATTGTTAAACTTTGCATAATACTTAAAGATCTTTGCATCTTTTATAATTCCGCTTTTTTCTAATGCACTGGAAATATTATCTAAGCCCGATCCAATTGGAATATCAACGGTTATAGTCTCTTCGGAATTAGGGTCTAAAGGTTGGAGCGCTGATTCTACATAATTATAGATAACTAGACCAGCTATCCCTCCGATGATAATTACAAGGAAAGTTATAATTAGAACAATCTTTCTCACAAGTTTCACTTCTTTTTTCTTACTTTTCATTTTCTTAAACATAATATCTTTTTTTGTTTCATTTTCCACGGGTTCTCCCCCTTTATCCTATCTCATTATACAAGAAAATATATAAAAGAACAAAAGCGCACAAATCATCTACTATAATCTACCGTGTGTAATGAGCTTGACGCTTTTAGAGAATCTTGACATATAGTAGATTTTTTTCTCTTTTGTGATTATGGTTACCACTATTCACCACAGGCTAGAATGTGTAAATAGCTAATTATGTACAGAACAATTAAACAAAGAAAAAGGTGAATGAGGCTTCCCTCATCCACCTGAATAGATAGTCTTATTCTTCGTCTTCTTCGTCTTCTTGTTCATCTAAAAATGTACTTAACATTTCTTCGATCATATCCCATTCAGCATCGGACTCGACTGGAAGTAATTCTCCGTCTTCTCCATCTTCATTTGGAGTAAATGATGATGCATGAATTTCGATTTCTTCATTTTCATCTTCTTCTGCACCGATTGGATAATAAAGTACATATGATTTTTCAAATTCATCAGATTCAAATGTAAATAGCACGTTACAAAGTTGTTCATTTCCATTTTCATCTACAATTGTAATATTTTCTTGACCGTGGTCCATTTGTAGTCACCTCATCTATTTTTTCTATCAAGAAAGCCTTGTAAAATCATTACAGCGGCCATCTTGTCGATCACTAACTTACGCTTCTTACGGCTCACATCAGCATCTATTAACATACGTTCTGCAGCCATCGTTGTCAATCGTTCATCCCATAAAGTTACTGGGAAATGATATTTCTCGGTTAATAGCTTAGCATATTGTTCGGATGCCTCAGCACGTGGACCAATAGAATTATTCATGTTTTTTGGAAATCCAACAACAAATTCTGTTACATTATGCTCTTTTACGAGTTCATCAATTCGTTCCAGACCAAACTCTAAGCTTTCTTCATGTATTTTTATTGTTTCTATACCTTGTGCAGTCCAACCAAATGCATCACTGATTGCTACTCCAACAGTACGAGAACCAACATCTAACCCCATAATTCGCATCATTAAGCCTCATTATTTTTCTTAATATAGAACTTTACCAGTTCTTCTAATATTTCATCTCGTTCAAGTTTTCGAATCATATTTCGTGCATCTTGATGGCGAGGAATATAAGCTGGATCACCTGACAATAAATAGCCTACAATTTGATTGATAGAATTATACCCTTTTTCTTCTAGTGCAGAGTGAACTTGTACCATCACATGTTTTACTTCTTGTTCCATCGATTCTTCAGGGAAATTAAATTTCATCGTTTTATCAAATGAGCTCATGATCAGCACCTCGCTTTCTTTTTTAAGTGAGTAAACTAATGTACCTATTGTATTAGTATACCCTATTTTGGAAAAAGTTTAAACAGATTTAATATATTCTACTACAGAACTTAAAGCTGCTTCTAATTTACTTGTATCTTTAGCACCAGCCATTGCGAAGTCCGGACGACCTCCACCTTTACCTCCACATTGCTCTGCCACTAGTTTGACGATATTCCCTGCATGATAGTTACCACCAACTATATCTTTTGTTACGCCTGCTGTAATCATGACTTTATCCCCATCGATTGCACCTAAAACAATTACCGCTTTTTCAAGCTTTTGTTTTAAATCATCCATCATTTGGCGTAATTGATTGTTATCTTTAGCGTCTACTTTTACGGATAATACAGTTATATCATTTACTTTTTGTGCCGATGACAGAACGGATGAAGCTTGGCTATTGGCAATTTTCGCTGAAAGAGACTCATTGTCTTTTTGAACATTTTTTAGCTCTTGAAGTGTTTGAGTAACTTTATTCACTAAATCTTTAGGTTGTGCTTTTAGTAAATTTGCTGCTTCATTTAACATTTGCTCTTCTTCTTTTAATATTTCGAAAGCACCTTTACCAGTTACCGCTTCTATACGTCTTGTTCCTGCTCCAATCCCACTTTCAGAAAGGATTTTAAAGATTCCTATTTCAGAGGTGTTCTGGACGTGAATACCACCACATAGTTCTAATGAGAAATCTCCCATTTTCACCACTCTTACTATATCACCATATTTTTCACCGAATAAGGCCATTGCACCCATTTGTTTTGCTTCATCAATATTATGGTATCCGGTAACTACCGGGATATTATCCCACACTTTTTCATTTACTATACGTTCTATTTGTTCAATTTCTTCTTTTGTAACTTGTCCAAAATGAGAGAAGTCAAAACGTAAACGATCTGGACCAACATATGAACCCGCTTGGTTTACATGCGTTCCTAATACGTCTTTTAGCGCCTGATGTAAAATATGTGTAGCAGAATGATTTTTAATCGTATGTCCACGAAGTGAATTATCTACAGTTGCCATTACTTCTGCATCTGTAATAATTTCTCCTGATTCAATAACTACTGTGTGGAGATTTTGTCCATTGGGAGCTTTTTGCACATCTTTTACGTATCCTTTAAATGTATCATTTTGAATAACTCCATGATCGGCAATTTGCCCGCCACTTTCAGCGTAGAAAGGTGTTTGCGTTAATACTACTTTAACTTCTTCGCCTTCATGAGCTGATTTGACTAATACTTGATCACGAACAATCGAAGTAACTTTAGTAGCAACACTCATCGTATCGTATCCAACAAATTCACTTTCATCATGTAAATTGCTAAACACTTCCGACTGTACCTGCATAGAATCTATATTTTGACGTGCTGCACGAGCTCGAGAACGTTGTGCTTCCATTTCTGATTTGAAGCCTTCGTGGTCGACGGTCATATTCGCCTCTTCTGCATATTCTTCCGTTAATTCAATTGGGAAACCGTACGTGTCGTATAGAGTGAAAGTAGTCGTTCCTGGGATGTAAGATTCCCCTTTTGATTGCTGTTCCTCGATAACCTTTTCCAATATAGCTAGGCCGTCATGAAGTGTTTCATGGAATCTTTCTTCTTCATTTTTCATAACACGCATGATGAAATCTTGTTTTTCTGTTACTTCTGGGTAGAAGTCTTGCATAATTTCTCCAACTACTGGAACGAGCTCATGTAGGAATGGTTTTTCAATCCCTAATTGTTTTGCGAAACGAACTGCTCTACGAAGTAATCTTCTAAGGACATAACCTCTACCTTCATTGGATGGTAATGCACCGTCACCAATAGCAAAAGCTACTGTACGAACATGGTCAGCAATTACTTTGAATGCCGTATCATCCACATCATTTGCACGATATGACTTCCCAGAAATGTGTTCAGTTTGACGGATAATTGGCATAAACAAATCAGTATCAAAATTTGTTGGCACATCTTGTACTACGCTTGTAATACGCTCTAGGCCCATACCAGTATCAATATTTTGTTTTGGTAAAGGAGTATACGTATTATCTGGATTGTGATTGAATTCAGAGAACACTAAATTCCAAATCTCTAAATACCGGTCGTTCTCTCCACCTGGATATAATTCAGGATCGTTTAGGTCATTACCATAGCTTTCTCCACGATCATAGAAAATCTCTGAGTTCGGACCACTTGGACCTTCCCCAATATCCCAGAAGTTCCCTTCCAAACGAATAAGTCTCTCTTCCGGAATTCCAATTTCATCCTTCCAAATATTATATGCTTCTTCGTCCTCGGGATGAATCGTAATAGATAATTTTTCTGGTTCAAATGCCATCCACTTTGCATCCGTTAAAAACTCCCATGCATACTGGATCGCTTCTTTTTTAAAGTAGTCTCCAATAGAAAAGTTGCCTAGCATTTCAAAGAAAGTATGATGTCTTGCTGTCTTCCCAACGTTTTCAATATCATTTGTACGAATAGACTTTTGCGCATTTGTAATACGTGGATTTTCAGGTACTACACGTCCATCAAAATACTTTTTAAGTGTTGCTACACCACTATTTATCCATAGTAATGACGGGTCATTGATTGGTACAAGTGGAGCTGATGGTTCCTGGGAATGTCCTTTTTCGATAAAAAAGTCTAAATACATTTGTCTAATTTGAGCACCTGTTAATTGTTTCATGTTTAGTTCCTCCTAATGATTTGTATTAGTAAACTTTAAAGATTTAATTTAATGCTGACATTAAGAGACGGCTACTCTAGAAGGTAGTTTTCGCTCGAGACGAAAAACTAAAAGCAATAATTTTTTTTATAAATCCCATTTCGCCAGCAAACTATCTTCGACCGCGAGTACTCCCAATCACTTCACAAGTGATATCTAAAAACCAAAACAATAAAAAAAGCCCTCATCCCTAAAAAAGGGACGAAAGCTATTGTTTCGCGGTACCACCCTAGTTACACAGTAGATAATTCTACTTATGTCTCTCAAGAAGCCTTAACGCGGCCATACGACAGGTTTTAACTGCACTCAGGAGTAGCTTTCCTATTTGTTAGGTCAGTGAATTCTTTCAGCCAAGGAATCCATTTCTAGTCAGATAACAATTAGTACTTTCTCCGTCAACATTTTACTATATGCAATTGATTATAAAAAACAAATGGGCTTGTGTCAATTGTCTGTGTCCATAAATTGATACGGAGTGACACCATTCATCCCTATTAGAGGGTCAACTACATGATAATTCTCTGCAGTTAAACAGGTCAAATCTGTTTGATTCGCTTTAGTTTCAGTATCACTTTTTAACTCTTTCTCTTCTGCGGGTTCTGCTTCTTCTGTATGCGTTAAACGATCTTTTAATGTAGTCAATCGTTGAAGATCATCCGTTCGCTCTACTCCAAACTTAAATACTTCTGGGTCCCCACAAAGAATAAGGAAGTTTTTAGCGCGCGTAATTCCTGTATACAGTAAATTTCGTCTTAACATTTTCATATAGCTTCTCGTGATAGGCATAATAACCGTTTGAAATTCACTACCTTGTGACTTATGAACGGAGCAGCAATAAGCAAGTGTCAGCTGATTTAAATCATTTTTTTCATAGGTTACTTCATTACCATCAAATGACACAATTAGCATCTCTTTTTTCTCGACTGTTTCTGCAGCTTTAAATATACTAATAACTTCTCCCATATCGCCATTAAATACATGACTTTCTGGTTGATTGACGAGTTGAAGCACCTTATCCCCAATACGATAAATAGTTTCCCCAAAAATCATTTCTTTTCGTTTTCCATCCGTATTTGGGTTGACCATTTCTTGAATCATTTTATTAAGCGCGTCAATACCTGCAGGACCTCTATACATAGGAGCTAATACTTGCATATCTCGAATGGAAAGTCCTTTGGATAATGCACTTTTCAGTACTTGCTCTACTACTTTTGGGATTTGCTCTGTAGAAGCCTTAATGAACGAACGATCCTTTGTTTTGTCTAATAAGGATGCGGGAACCGTTCCTTGTTTCATCTCATGAGCAAGCTCTATAATCGATGATCCTTCAGCCTGGCGATAAATATCCTTTAGTTCTACAGTAGGGATTCGATTGGAGGCAAGTAAATCCTTTAATACCTGACCTGGTCCTACTGGCGGAAGTTGATCTTGGTCTCCTACAAAAATAACTTGAGCATCTTTTGGAATTGCTTTTAAGAGCTGATGTCCTAACCATGTATCTAACATAGAAGTTTCATCAATAATAATTAGTTTGCCTTCGATTTCTTTTCCTTCCACATCCGAATCCTCTTGACCAGTAAAGCCTAATAGCCGGTGAATAGTCATCGCTGGCAAGTCTGTCGATTCACTTAGACGCTTGGCTGCTCTACCCGTTGGAGCGGCTAATACTACCGGAAATGGTTTCTTGTCTTTCAACCATTCTTTTGGATCCAGAGACAGTCCATGTAGTTCTGCATATAGTTCAACGATTCCTCGAACTACCGTAGTTTTACCCGTACCAGGACCTCCAGTAAGTAAGGTCATACTTGCATTTAATGCCGTTTCAATCGCATTGATCTGTGTTGGAGCATATTGGACACCTAGACGTTCTTCGATACCTCCAAGATGCTTTTTCATCTCTGCTAAAGGAAACTGATGATGCGTGTCATTTTCGGCTAGTAGGGTTTCGATTTTGGAACCAATGCCAACTTCTGAATAATATAAAGACGGTATATAAAAACGATTCACTTCTCCGACAATACGATTTTCTTCTGCAAGTTCAATACAGCATTTAGTAATCGCATCATAAGGAATTTCTTCATGCTGAGCATTTTCTAGTAGCTTTTTAACAGATTCCAATAATTGCTCTGCATAAAGAAATACATGACCTTCCCCTAAGGAAGCTGTTTGAAGCAAATGGTAGATTGCTGCTTTAATACGATCTGGATGGTTTCCTTTAATCCCTAATTTATAGCCGAGCTCATCTGCTCGAACAAAACCTACTCCCTCTACCTCTTCAATTAGACGGAATGGATTCTTCGTAAGCACAGCAAGTGTTTCTTCTCGATATGCTTGATATATTTTCATAGCAATCTGAGGACCAAATCCCCATTCATTGAGTTGAATCATTACTTTTTCCAAGCCTAAATTTTGTTCCAGAACTGCACGTAGCGTCACTTTTTTATCTTCTGAAAGGCGAGGAACTACATCTAAGGCCTGCGGGTCCTCTAATATTTTGTTAATGGCATTTGTGCCTAGCTTTTTCACAATTAGTTCAGCAGTTTTGCGTCCAATCCCTGTGAACATATCACTGGAAAGATAATGAATAATTCCTTGTTCTGTCGCTGGTACTTCTTTTTGGAATGTTTCCACTTGAAATTGCACGCCATATTTCGGATGATTTTTAATATAACCAATGAATTTGTATGGTTCTTCAAGTACTAACGGAGGGAAATAACCAGATACAATTACTTCTTTTTCTGTGTAGGTAGTGTTAGTGGATTTTATTTTCAATTTGATGATAGAGAATAAGTTTTGAGGGTTATGAAAAATCGAAACGATAGGACGACCCGTAATAAATTGCTTTTCATTATTTATTTCGTTGGTCATACTACCGCCTCCAGAGTTTCATTAATTTCGTAGGGAAATCATGTCGTACACATAGCGTGCTTGATCATAATTGGGTTGTAAAGTAAAAGCTTCTTTTAAATGAGATAATGCAGCTTCAGTGTCAGAAGTTGAAACTGCATATAATACACCCAGATTATAGTGAGCATCTGCGTTTTCGGCATCTAACTGCACTATTTCTTTAAAGACAGGTTCTGCTTGTTCGAACATCTCTAAACTAGCAAGGGCAATACCATAAGATAATTTAATTTGTATATCTTCAGGAGCTAGCTCCGAAGCTCTTTGTAAATATGGTAGAGAAAGCTTTGTTAACCCTTCTTTTTCAAGACTTTTCCCAAGCATATAGTAGGCATCCGGTCCTTCAATTCCAGTTGCAATAGCTTTTTCATATAGCTTTGCAGCTTCCGCAAATCGCTCGGCATTGTAGTAAAGATTTGCAAGACTATAATAGGCTGTTGCTGCACCTTCATCTAAAGTAATTGCTTTTTGGAAAAACTTCTCTGCTCGCTCATCTTCGTTCATAGACGATAAAAGATTTCCAAAGTTAATATAACCAATTGCCTCATTTGGATTTTCTTCAATTGCTTTCGTAAAAAGCTCTACTGCTTTTTCATAATTTTCTTCTTGTATAGCTTGAATTCCTAATTCATTGTAATCCATACTATTACCTCCAGTTATCCGACATAATCCAGTTTAAGACCATCTTTGAATACTTCATCAATTGTAGCTCCACCTAGACATTCATCGCCTTGATAGAACACAACCGCTTGTCCTGGTGTTATTGCGCGAACTGGCTCATCAAATATAACTCTCACTCGGTTATTATCTATCAATTCTACAAACACACCTATATCCTCTTGACGATAACGGAATTTCGCAGTTGCTTTAAAAGATTGTGGCTTTTCTAATGTAGTCGTAAAAGATAAATCAGTTGCAGTTAGGCTAGTAGAAAACAGTGCGTCATTGTTAATGTTTTGTCCAACTAACAGGACATTTCTGTCCAAATCTTTTCCAATTACAAACCAGGGATCCCCTGAACCACCGATTCCAAGACCATGACGTTGTCCAATTGTGTAATACATTAAACCATCATGTTGTCCCATTACTTTCCCATCCATCGTTTCCATAGCACCTTGTTGAGCAGGAAGATATTGGCTCAAGAATTCTTTGAAATTTCTTTCCCCGATAAAACAAATACCCGTGGAATCTTTTTTAGTTGCAGTAGCAAGACCTTGCTCTAATGCAATTTCACGGACTTTTTTCTTTTCTAAGTGCCCAATTGGGAACATCACTTTTTCTAATTGTTCTTGATTTAATTGATTTAAGAAATAAGTTTGATCTTTATTGTTGTCTCTTCCACGTAGCATACGAGTTTGTCCATCACGCACCTCTACTTGCGCATAGTGACCTGTTGCTAAATAATCTGCTCCTAGAGCTAATGCATGCTCTAAGAACGCTTTAAATTTAATTTCTTTATTACACATTACATCTGGGTTGGGAGTTCGACCTGCTTTATATTCTTCTAAGAAGTACGTGAAAACTTTATCCCAATATTGTTTTTCAAAGTTTACTGCATAATAAGGAATACCTATTTGATTGCAAACTTTTATCACGTCTTCATAATCTTCGGTTGCTGTACACATCCCGAATTCGTCGGTGTCATCCCAGTTTTTCATGAAAATGCCGATTACATCATAGCCTTGTTCTTTCAGTAAGTATGCTGCAACAGACGAGTCTACCCCGCCAGACATTCCAACTACTACTCGTGTATCTTCTATTTTTTTCATTGTATTCACTCATTTCGCTAAAATCTTTAACATCATGTAGTAATAGACAAACTCAAACTAAATGAAGTTAAACTTTTAGATGGGTTTGTTCTATAATACTATCTTGCTTATTTTGTTTGCCGCTTCCAACACTTGTTCTTCCGTATTATTCAATCCAAAGCTAAAACGAACCGAATTTCGTAACTCGGGTGTACTTCCCCCATACATCGCAACTAGTACATGGGATGGATCGATAGAACCTGCTGTACAAGCCGATCCACTTGAAGCATCAATACCAGCTAAATCTAATTGCACTAAAAAAGTTTCCACATCTGTATTAGGGATACTAATATTTACCACATGAGGAAGCACTGATTCCTGAGAACCATTAACCTGAAAAGGAACTTTAAGTCTTTCCAATTCAGATAGAAAAACTTGTTTTAACTGATTATATTCTAAGTTGCCATTTGTAAAAGTTGTTTGTTTCAATTGAACTGCCTTTGCAAATGCAACAATAGCCGGTACATTTTCGGTACCCGCCCGTTTTTTTCGTTCCTGCTGTCCTCCATAAAAAATAGGTTTTAACAAGATACCTTTTCTTTGATATAAGAAACCTATTCCTTTTGGTCCATTTATCTTATGGCTGGAAACACTCAATAAATCTATATGGGATGTAATCACGTCAATAGATAAACTACCATATGCTTGAACAGCATCTGTATGGAAATAGGCAGGATGATCTTTCAATAATTCACCAATTTCCACGATTGGTTGAATAACCCCTACCTCATTATTTGCATACATAACGGAAACTAAAATAGTATCTTCTCTTAGTGAATTTTTCAAGTCATTGATACTGATCAATCCATTTTTATCGACTGGAAGATAAGTTACTTCAAAACCATCTTTTTCAAGCTGCTCACAAGCGTGAAGAACCGCATGATGCTCAATTTGAGTTGTAATTATATGGTTACCTTCGTTTTTTCTAGCGTAAGCAGTTCCAAAAACAGCGTAATTATCTGCTTCTGTGCCTCCACTAGTTATGGTAATTTCTGTTTCATGGGCTCCAATACTTTTAGCTAAAATTGTTCTTGCATCATCGACTTTTTTTCTGGCTTTTCTTCCAGTTTGATGAATACTAGATGGATTACCAAACACTTCTTTCATTTCAGCTGTATAGACTTCGATTACTTCCTCGGCCATTGGTGATGTGGCTGCATGATCCAAATATATTCTAGTCATTATAAACTCCTTATATATAAAACATATATCCAGGGTTCTCTGGATTTTCTTCCGTATATTTTGCTAAATCTTCTATTGTAGTTGTATCTAGCACATTTTTTACAGCGTCTCGAATACGCATCCACAACTCACGCTGTGGCGGGGCTTCCTCTTCAATTCCCTCAACGATTTGAATTGGTCCTTCCAATACGCGAATAACATCTCCTGCAGTTATTTCACTAGGTGTTTTTGAAAGCATATAACCACCGTATGCCCCTCTTACACTCTTCACAATTCCTGCGTTTCTAAGAGGTGATACAATCTGCTCTAAATACGCTTCAGATAAATTATATTCAGCAGCAATTTGTCTAAGTGCAATCGGACCTTCTCCGTACTGCTTTCCTAGAGCTACTATAATTGTTAAACCGTATCTTCCTTTTGTTGAAAATTTCAATATAATTCACCTCATAAGATTAAAAAATTCTTTCCCTAGTATAGCATAATTACACACTATATCGACTTCAAAATGACTTTTTAGACAATCTTCTATATAATAAAAGAACAAACGTACGAAAAAGGAGAGATCATTTTGCAAAATGAACCTTTAGCATATCGGATGAGACCTCAAACTATTGATGAACTAGCTGGACAACAGCATGTTGTTGGAGAAAACACAGCTTTATATAAAATGATAAAAAACGGACATGTTCCCTCTATGCTTTTATACGGCGATCCTGGAGTTGGCAAAACATCTCTTGCATTTGCTATTGCAGGTACGACAAAATTACCCTTTGTTGCGTTGAATGCCACTAAAGCTGGAAAAAAAGACGTGGAAGATGTAGTAGCTGATGCACGTATTAGCGGAAAAGTTATTTTGTTCTTAGACGAAATTCATCGTTTTAACAAGTTACAACAAGATACATTGCTTCCCCACGTGGAAAATGGATCGATTATTTTAATCGGTGCAACAACAGAAAATCCCTATCATGATGTAAACCCAGCGATCAGGTCACGTTGTGGAGAGATCAAACAACTCAAAAGACTAACAACCGATGATATAGATTTACTTTTAATGAGAGCTTTGGAAGATAACATAAAAGGACTTGGTCAACAGAACATTCAAATAACAGAGCAACAAAGAAAACTAATAGCCGATTCAGCAAACGGAGATGCCAGAAAAGCTTTAACTCTTTTAGAATCTACTATTTTTGCAAGTTTTGAAGAAAATGGTGTAACCATTGTGGAGGATTCCACATTGAAAAGTCTTGTGGATCGTGTAGGAGTTTTTGGGGATAAAAAAGGTTCTCATTTTTACAACCTACTATCAGCTTTACAGAAATCTGTCCGTGGTAGTGATACTGATGCGGCACTATACTATTTGGCACATCTATTAGAAAATGGTGATTTAGTAGCTGTATCCAGACGTTTACTCGTGATGAGTTATGAAGACATCGGCCTAGCTAATCCATCAGTAGGACCACAAGTATTAGCCGCTATTCAATCCGCTGAACGTTTAGGGTTACCAGAAGCAAGAATTCCATTAGCTAACGCAATAGTACTCATGTGTCTGTCGGAGAAATCCAATTCTGCATATTCCGCTTTAGATGCCGCAATAGCAAGTATTCATCAGGGGAAAACAGGCGATATTCCAAGTCATTTGAAAGATACACATTATGCAGGAGCTGCAGATTTAGGTCATGGCGGATATATTTATCCGCATGATTATAAAATCGGGACGTTTGGGGGTTGGGTCAATCAAACCTATTTGCCAGACAATTTAGTAGGAAGTTCGTTTTATAAACCGATCGAAGCTGGTGAAGAAAAACGATTGGCTGCTATTTACAAAAGATTAGAGAATTTTAAAACAGAAAAAAAATGAGATAATCGGGCATAAAGGCGCCCAGTCCGTAAAAAATAAAAGCGTAGATAGGCCATTGATTGGAGCGAAGAGCGGACGCTTTCCGTGGGCACGGCTTCAGCCGCTTCCCTCGCTACGCTCAGTCCAGGGTCTTCAGCTCGCGCTGTTCCCACTGGAGTCGCCACACTGCGCTCCAATCAATTAGATCCACTCAATCTGATCGGAAAATTGGATATAAAACCGCCTAAATATATATGTTTCATCTTAAAATAAGTAAGGCTGAAAGGGACTCATATAAAAGAAAATCCATTTTCTACATTCTACGTTACAGAATAATAGCCCAATACTACGCAGACTGTTTAATCCCTAGATTAACTTTGACTACTCTTTTTATCCACATGATAAGCTATGCTCTATCTTGTTGTTGAGTACTACCTACATAATTGATTGAAGTGAAAGGTGGCGACTTCTGCGGGATGAGTGAGACAGATGAGATATCACAGCGACGCGCTAGCGACGGTGATAGCTCATCGCTCACCCCGCGAAACGCGCCCACCTGTAACGGAAATCACAGTATTCCCATTCTTTTAAGTCCAATTTTATATTCTTTCTTAATCTTTAAAAAATCCAGTCCCCTTAAGAAAGGGACTGGATTTTTTATGGATTAAACACCCATTTTGCGTCTTGTATTACTTACCTTTTTAGTTTGTTGGCTTTTCATTTTCTGATTTCCTGTAGAACCGTTAAGGGAAGTTTTACCACCTGCAGCTTGATTCTTTTTGTCTTCAAGTTTTTGCTTTACAGCTTCTTGAAGGGTCATTTTCTTTTTAGGTGTTTCTTGGTTATTTGTTTCAGTCATCGTATTTCCCTCCTTTATATATACATTAAGTATAAGTCATCAGGAAAAAACTTCAAGCAATTACTGTACGCGTGTAATATGAATATCTTTTGTAATGTCATTTATAACCCAGCTTGCACATATTAAACCTACTGTAGAAGGAACAAATGCATTGGAAGACGGTGGCATTTTTGCTTTTCTAATAGTTGCTTCTGGCTTACCAACCGTTTCTACTACGTCTTCTCTCACAACAATAGGACTCTCATCCGAAAACACAACTGGTATACCTTTTGTAATGCGGTCTTCTTTTCGTAACTTTGTACGTATCACTTTTGCAATAGGGTCTGTATGAGTTTTAGAAATATCGACAATTTTAAAACGAGTAGGATCTGTTTTGTTAGCAGCACCCATACTTGAAATAATTTTGATATTACGTTTTAAACATTCTTTCATTAAATGAATTTTATAAATAATTGTATCTGACGCATCAATAACATAATCTATATTCATCGCAAAAAATTGTTCAAACGTTTCTTCCGTATAAAACATATGCATATCGATTACTTCACATTCTGGATTAATGTCAGCAATACGCTCTTTCATCACTTCAGATTTTGATCGACCTATTGTCGATATGTAAGCTACTAATTGGCGGTTAATATTAGTAATGTCTACATTATCTTTATCTACTAAAATAATACGACCAACACCACTTCTGGCGCATGCTTCTGCCGCGAAGGATCCAACTCCCCCTACACCTAAGATGGCTACTGTTGTATCTTTCAGTAATTCCACACCTTGCTTCCCTACCGCAAGTTCATTTCTAGAAAATTGATGTAACATAAAAAACACTCCATATAAATCAGATTAGTAGGATTAAATCCCAAGAAAAAACCTCCAGCAGATGCGCCAGAGGATATTGAAAAAATGATACGAATCCCAATTGTGCCGACAAATAGAGCGTATCGTTTTGAACCCGCAAGATGCAGGTGGGTGTCCTCTTTATTAATCTTGGCGTCCCGATTAAGGGCATGTCATTCATAATAAAAGTTAGACTCCCAACGATAAAATTGTTCGGTCAAAACTGATTGGCAAATTGCGAACACATCAGGATTCGTGTTATTTAGATAATAGCATATGAATTATAAAACTTCAATCATTTTATCGCCATATTTTCGTACTATTCTGAATAATAGGTAAATAGAATTATCAGTCTATACTTCTCCTAAAATTAAATTTTGCACCTTCAGTCGTAAGGTTAGTCCATCTCGAATATGATGCTTCATATAACAAAAATGGAGGACATGAATGAATTCCTTAAGTACATATTTCTTATTAGGGATATCCCTGGCAGCACCAATAGGACCTGTTAAAGCTACACTCTTAAATACTGGTATCAAAAACGGCTTTTTTCATGCATGGTTTTTTGGAATTGGTGCCATCTTAACCGACATAATTTATATGTTCATGGTTTATTTTGGTGTAGGTCAATTTATTGATTCCCCGTATATGCGAATATTTTTATGGAGTTTTGGTTTTTTTGTACTTATGTACACGGGCATCGAAAATTTACTGACTATAAATAATATTTCTATGGATCCTAAATTCCGTAAAATTGTTCGTTTACGTCACTCACTTCTGGCAGGTATACTAATGGCTTTTTTAAATCCGTTGACTATTTTATTTTGGTTAGGTATTTATGGATCTATTTTAGTTAGTGGCGGTGGTGAAATTTCTGGAATCGAAACGATTATTATTAGTATTGCTATTTTACTTGGTATCGCGCTAGTCGATTTCCTTATGGCTTTCTTTTCAAGTAGTTCACGAAACCTACTTTCCACTTCGGTATTAAAAGCTGTTTCATTCATTTCTTCTTTGTGTATGATAGGCTTCGGTATCTATTTTGGTATCCAAGCATTTCATGCACTATTTTAAAAAACTTTTGACGTATATTGTAACACGCAAAGGAAATCATACCTTAAAGATTATTAGTTGAGGTGTGGTATGCAAATGACAAAGAATAACAATCAAACTGACAATGTAAGTATATGGTGTGTTATCAGTATGGCCTCTATTCCACTCGTCATGACTCTGGGTAATTCTATGCTTATACCTATTTTGCCTGTTTTAGAAAAGAAAGTAGGTATCAGTTCTTTTCAGTCAAGCATGATTATTACTAGTTATTCCATTGCAGCTATTTTTCTTATACCTGTAGCAGGTTATCTTTCCGATCGTTTTGGAAGAAAAATTGTCATCTTACCTAGCCTTATACTAGCTTTAATCGGGGGTCTTATCGCTGGTTTTGCTTCTTGGAAAATAGATGACCCGTTTTTTTGGATTATTATTGGAAGAATTCTTCAAGGTATAGGTGCGGCTGGTGCAATGCCAATCGTATTGCCACTCGTCGGAGATTTATATAAAGATGATGATGAAAAAACCAGTTCCTGTCTCGGCCTTATTGAAACCTCTAATACTTTCGGCAAAGTTTTAAGCCCAATTCTGGGATCTGTTTTAGCAGCAGTATTATGGTTTTTACCTTTCTTCTCCATTTCGGTCTTTAGTTTAATTTCTATTGTCATGATATTTTTCTTTGTAAAAGTACCAAAGGAAAAAGATGAGCCAGTAAAGTTTAAAGACTTTCTAAGTAATACTAAAAAGACATTCAAGAAGGAAAGTAAATGGCTTTTTACTGTATTTATAAATGGTGCTTTTGTTATGCTTCTATTATTCGCCGTTTTGTTTTTCTTATCCGAAATGCTTGAAAAAACACATGATATAAAAGGAGTAAAAAAAGGTTTTGTGATAGCTATTCCACTTCTGATGCTTTGTATTGCTTCATATATAACCGGCCGTAACATTAAGGGTAATGTTTCTACTATGAAAAAAATGACAATGATTTGTTTAGTTGTTATGTCAATCAGTGTAGCATTTATAGGATTTACTAAAGACAAACTAATTCTATTATTGATCGTTACGAGTATAATGGGTATTGCGATCGGCGCTTTGCTACCAGTGTTAGATGCACTCATAACGGAAAATATAAAAAAAGAAGAGCGTGGTACCATCTCTTCCTTCTATAGCTCAGCAAGATTCATCGGAGTTGCAGCTGGTCCACCAATCATGTCACTAGTTATGAAAAATTATCTCAATATTAGTTATATTATTGCTGGCGCAATAGGAATTGTTCTTTTTTTCATAGCGTTGAAAATGATAAAAGTAGATGAAATTGAAGGGCAAAATCATAAGGCATAAATATAATGGACTGGGAAGCATTAAGCTAACCAGTCCATTTTTAAAATTCAATTTGATTTTAAACTATAAAGAATAAGTAATATCCCCGCAAATAAGCAGACCATTCTAGTTAAGGAAATTTTTTCAGATAAGCCTGTTAAACCAATTCCAGTTGTTACGATTAAAACGATCGGTCCTACTAAAGCTAGTAAGGAGTTAATATAAAATGCTTTTTCTAAATCATTAAATTTAATCATAAGCATTGCTGCAGATAACTCAATACTCCCAGAAAGTAACCTAAGTATAATAATAAATAATAACGCCTTCTCAATAATCAGTTCTTCTACCCCTCTTTACTAAAAGAATATGTACTATTGAGATTATATGTATACTGCTTAAATATTATATATATCAACTAAAATATATTCACAAGAAAATCCCAAGCCGCATTAATTTTAAACTTTTCCAGATCTATGATCACCCTCTCTTTTCTCGATAACTTAATGGCGTTTGGATGTCCATCACAAGCCCACTGAATGCTCTGTTCAAAGAAAAAGTTGATAACTCGTTAATGAATATATAGAACTTGTCCCCTATAAAGTTGAAAGTGTTCACTAGACGAACGAGGCAATTTAGTTACATAATGAAAAGTTGGAAACATTGATGTAAAGATATCTTTACATCAATGTTTTTTTGTTTTATACTAAAGGTAAAGATATCTTTACATCATCCCGAGAGGAAGTTAGTTGGATTTGAAAGTAAAAAACAGAATTAAAGAGATACGTCTAGCAAAAGGGATTAGCCAAATTCAAATGGCAGAAGATTTACAAATTACAAGACAAACGATTAACGCGGTAGAGAATCATAAGTATAATCCAAGCTTGGAGCTGGCACTCAAGTTGATAAAATATTTTGATATAACCTTGGATGAAATATTTACTTTAGAGGAGGAATAACATGAAAATTTGCAAATCATCATAGTCTGTACACTGATTTTTTCAATGAGTATCGGTTTTTACTTGGGTAGTTTGATGGTCCCAGATTTACCTGTTGGAACTATGATTGCAGGAATTATTGGTTCGGTTGTAGGTGTAGGTATTGTTCTTGGAACGATCAAATTCCGTGAAAGCCGAAAGAAGCATAATATACCTGATATTGATGAAAGAACATGGATAAATATTAAAAACTTCTATGCAATATCATTGTATATAGTTCTATTTGGAAGCATGTTAATTGTTTGTTTACTTATTGCTTTTGGAACAGAAACAATTGAATTAGGTGCTTTAAGTATATATTTATTAATCCTATTTTTTTTATTAGTCATTGGAACACTAGTTGTTAGAAGACAATAATGAGACAAAACCGCATATCTCGGGATTAAAGAATATGCAGTTTGAGTTTGCTATAGTGAAGAAAATTTGATTTGTTGGTTGTGAGTAGAACTGATCTAGTAACTTATTTCATTAACGGGTGCTTTACTTCACAAAGGAGTACGCCCTTTTTTCTTATAGAAGTAACGAGCATTTTAGTAATTACAAGAAATGGGTGTTAAACATGAAAATAAAAACTTTGCCATTAAAAGTGGGACTCTTACTCTTGAGTATCTTTCAAGTCTATACAATTTTGACTAGATGGGGCGAGGACATCCAACAAATATTTTTTGCCAGCATGATTTTGGTAGGGTGTATATTATTGCTGATGACAGACAGGTTTTTTAAAAGAGACAATCGAAATAACCATACAAAATAAAAGAATTTTTTTGAATGTATTTAAAGTCACGTTAACGTTAAGTAAATTACTAAAATACAATTAGATGTAAATAGACTTAAAGAATTTAATTTTCCCAATGAAACAGGTGAATATTAAATCGAAGTAAATCTCATTTCAAGTATTGGGATAGCTCAATATGTTGGAAGTATTCTAGTAGACTAATGGGATTTCAACAATTGAAGTAATTTTAAAAGGGTGCTTAGTTAAAAAAGACAAGTAAAAATGAACTTGGAAATAGATTTTCCAGTTCATTTTTTTATGAGCATCTTTAAACAATCCTAATTTTAATATAGCCAAGATAAAAAAGGATTCCTCATGACTAGTGTCACGAGAAATCCTTTTGAAATTTACTTATTTTTTAATTTTAAGCTCAGGCTTAACTCATCTAACTGAGCCGTTGCTACTGCGCTAGGTGCTGATGTTAACAAATCACTTGCACTTGCTGTTTTCGGGAATGCAATTGTATCACGTAGATTTGTACTACCAGAAAGAAGCATTACCAATCTATCTAATCCAAATGCAACTCCGCCGTGTGGAGGTGTTCCATATTCGAAAGCATCCATTAGGAAGCCAAATTGAGCTCTAGCTTCTTCTTCTGAAAATCCAAGTATTTCGAACATTTTTTCTTGAACTTCTCTCGAATAAATACGTAAAGAGCCTCCGCCCAATTCATAACCATTTAACACTAAGTCATAAGCTTGCGCACGTACCTTACTTGGATCTGTATCCATTAATGCAAGGTCTTCATCAAAAGGTCTTGTGAAAGGATGATGCGCTGCATAGTAACGACCTTCTTTTTCGTCATATTCAAATAATGGCCAGTTCACAACCCATAAGAATTCATAGCGTGACTCATCGATTAAATCAAGTTCTTTTCCGAGTTTTAAACGTAAAGCTCCTAATGCATCTGCCACCACAGATGTTTGGTCTGCGACAAATACTAATAAATCTCCAGTTGTTGCCTCTAATGCTTGGATAAGGCTCGTTGCTGCTTCTCCTTCGAAAAACTTAGCAATAGGACCCTTCAATCCTTCTTCGTCCACTTTTAACCAAGCAAGTCCTTTGGCGCCATAAACACCAACAAATTCTCCAAGAGCATCTATATCTTTTCGAGAATAATTGGCTGCAGCACCTTTAACATTTATCGCTTTAACTTGTCCTCCTGTTTCCACTGCGGATGAGAACACTTTGAACGAACTATCTTTCACTATTTCCGAAAGATCTACTAGTTCTAGACCAAAACGAACATCGGGTTTGTCTGATCCAAAGCGATTCATCGCCTCATCATAGTTCATCCGGTTGAACGGGATAGTAACATCAACGTTTTTAACGTCCTTCATAATTTTTTTCATCATACGTTCGTTCATTTCCAATATTTCATCCATTGATAGGAAACTCATCTCCATATCTATTTGTGTGAATTCTGGTTGACGATCCGCACGTAAATCCTCATCACGGAAACAGCGAGCAATTTGATAGTATTTTTCAAATCCACCAACCATTAATAACTGTTTAAATAACTGTGGTGATTGAGGAAGTGCGTAAAATTCTCCATCATGGACACGACTTGGTACTAAATAGTCACGTGCTCCTTCAGGGGTAGACTTAGTTAAAATTGGTGTTTCTACTTCTAAAAATCCTTCTTCGTCTAAGAAGCGTCTTACTGTTTTAGTAATATCTGAGCGCATTTTGAATGTATCGTACATTACTGGTCTTCTTAGGTCTAAGTAGCGATATTTTAAACGGATATCTTCTCCGACGTCCGTTTGGTTCTCTATCGCAAAAGGAGGGTTTTTTGATTCATTAATGATGCGAGCTTCCGTTGCATGTACTTCAATTGCCCCGGAAGAAATATTTTTGTTTACTTGATTGGCTGCTCTAGCAACTACTGCACCTGTAATTTCAACGATAAATTCATTACGCAATTTATCTGCGATTTGAATAGCTGATTCGGAAATCTCAGGATTAAAGACCACTTGCACTAGCCCTGTACGATCACGTAGATCCACAAATATTAATCCACCTAAATCTCTTCGTTTTTGTACCCACCCGATTAGTTGGACTGTTTCACCGATTTGTTGTTCGTTTAATTGCCCACTTGTATGTGTTCTTTTCATTATTCCTCTGCCTCCAACTGTGTTGAACTAGTTTTGATTTGATCTATTAATGCACTCAAAGGAACTAAGTTTTGAGTGCCAGTTGCCAAATCCTTTAACATAACACTTTCTTTTTCTAATTCATCATCACCAATTACAATTACATATTTTGCTCCTAAGCGATCAGCAGACTTCATTTGTGTTTTCATTTTACGTTCTAAATAATCCATCTCAGCTGTGATTTTTTGCTGTCTTAGTTGATAAGTCAATTCGACTGCTTTTTTCTTAGCAGCTTCCCCTAATCCAATCACATATACGTCTAGAGTCGATTGTTCAGACCACTCATTGTTTTCTGCCTCAATAGCTAACAACAGTCTCTCAATACTCATAGCAAATCCGATGCCAGGAGCATTTGGTCCACCTAACTCTTCTACAAGTCCGTTGTATCTTCCGCCACCTGCTAGTGTAGTGATTGCCCCAAATCCTTCGGCAGCGCTCATAATTTCAAATGCCGTGTGGTTATAATAATCCAAACCACGTACCAAGTTAGGATCTATTTCAAATGGGATATTTAAGATTGATAAGTATTCCTTCACTTTATCGAAGTAAGCAGCAGATTCTTCATTTAGAAAATCTGCCAAAGAAGGGGCTGTTTCCATTAACGGATGATTTCGATCTACTTTACAATCCAATATTCGAAGTGGATTTTTTTGTAATCTATTTTGACAATCTGAACAAAACTCTGCTATATGTGGCTCGAAGTGACTAACTAGTGCAGTTTTATGTGACACTCTGCTATCTGTATCTCCAAGTGAATTAATCACTAACTTAAGCTTTTTTAAACCTGCCTTTTGATAGACAGACATTGCCAATGAAATAACTTCCGCATCAATTGCAGGATCTGCACTTCCTATTGCTTCTATTCCAAACTGTACAAATTGGCGATATCTTCCTGCCTGTTGTCGTTCATAACGGAACATTGGTCCCATATAGTAAAGTTTCACTGGCTGATCTGCGTAACCAAACATTTTATGTTCTACAAATGCTCTTACCGCAGACGCTGTACCTTCTGGTCGCAATGTAAGCGATCGATTCCCTCTGTCTTGGAATGTATACATTTCTTTTTGAACGATATCCGTTGTATCTCCAACACTTCTAGTAAATAATTCAGTATGTTCAAAAACAGGGGTTCTAATCTCTTTATACTGATACATTCTACATTGTTCTCTAATTAGTTCTTCAACTGCTTGCCACTTGCCTGTTTCTGATGGCAAGATGTCTTGTGTTCCTCTTGGTACTTTAATATCCATGGTAACTGCCCCTTTCAATAACATATAAAAAAGCCCTCATCCCCTGCTAAAAATAGCAAGGGACGAGAGCTTATATAAGCTTCCGCGGTTCCACCCTAGTTGGTCAAAAATATTGACCCTCTCAATTCTGGATAACGGCCAGTTCCGTTTCTGCCTACTAAAGAAAAATCTCTTTCGACAAAAATCCTCTCGAATGTTGTTCACTGAATGCGTATGTAGGAAAGATTTCAGCCACGTCTTTCCTTCTCTTGTCATCCGTTTTAGACAGCTACTTTTTCGGTCATCGGTTTGTTTTAGTTTTTGATTATACTTTATCTTAATGACGTACGACAAATAAGTCAACCCTTTTGAAGAAAAGGTAGAATTTTTAGCTAAGACTATTTACAATGGGTATAGAGGTGATCCAATGAACACTAAAATAATACATAGAATAACTGTTATTTTTTTATCTACATTACTACTTCTACCATACGTACAAGCTGATGCACAGGAGAATGAAGTGACTGTTAATGTCGCATCTTTAAAAGTACGAACAGGTCCAGGTCTTACATATGACACGATTGGCTCCGTTACAAAAAACGACAAGTTAGACATAATAGGGAAAGAAAATGATTGGCTTCAAATTAATTTTGGAGGCACTACTGGATGGGTTGCTAGTTGGTACACAACGAAAGAATCGCTTAAATTAAGTAATAAGCAGATTGTGTCTAAAGTAAATCAATTGAATGTCCGTACCGAACCTACTACTTCTTCTGCAGTTATTGGTCAATTAAAAGAAGGTGATACTTCAAATGCATATCAATCTCAAGAGGATTGGGTAGAAATAGACTATCAGGGTCAAAAAGGATGGGTCAATCAATCCTATATTACTGTTACGGAGCAAACGATAAAAGAAGATACGTCCTTGCCTTCTGGCAAAAACATATTTGAGGTTTCAGTCAATACCTTAAACGTTCGTTCAAAAGCAGATTTAACATCAAAAACAATTGGCCAGGTTAATAAAGGAGACCAATTTGCAGTTATTAACTCTAATCATAACTGGGTGCAAGTAGAACTGAAAAATGGCGATAAAGGTTGGTTGTATAGTTTTTATGGCACTTTCTCTAGTTCAGCAACAACTGGAACCGAGAAAGAAAATGGCACTATTACTATTCTATATAACGGGACAAACCTTCGTTCTGACAGTACTACTAGTAGTGAGGTAGTCACCAGGGCCGATGCTGGCACGACATTTCCAGTAGCTGAAAAAACTAATGATTGGTATAAAGTTATGGTAGGTGATCAAACTGCGTATGTTGCAAGCTGGGTAGTTTCAGCGTCATCCACCACATCTAATGTGAAGAAGGATCCCGAAAACAAAGTCAAAACGGATAAAAAGAAAGCTGATCGTAAAAAAGGCACATTAAAAGGTCTGACTATTGTAGTCGATGCTGGCCATGGCGGGAATGACCGCGGGACAACCGGGGCACTTGGAACGGATGAAAAAGATATTACGTTGATGACTTCAGAGTTATTATCATCCAAATTACAAGCAGCTGGCGCTAATGTAATTTTAACAAGAGAATCAGACGAATATGTAGATCTTCGAAAACGAGTATCAATTGGTCATCAAGTAGATGCAGATGCATTTATTAGCTTACACTATGATGCTATCGATAATAGTTCCATTAGGGGCTTCACGACTTATTATATGCACAGTTATCAGAAAGAATTGGCTACGTATGTCCATAATGGACTTGGTAATATGATTTCCTTAAAGGATAGAGGGACCCAGCCGGGTGACTATTTAGTATTACGTGAAAACAAGCAAAAAGCTATATTAATAGAATTAGGTTATTTGAGTAACGCTTCTGAAGAACGGAATGTCACTACACAAAACTATAGAGAACAAGCGACACACGGCATTTATAATGGCATCATTAACTACTTTAATGCTCAGTTGGATTAACTCTTAGGTCATAAACTGTTTCTATCGTTTTAGATGAGCTTTGGACAGACGTTTTGCTATATGATTACCGAGTGATTTTAAAGTGCTATTGGTTGTGACGTTCGTTTGCCACAACCAATAGCACTTTTGTTCTGTAATCAGATGAGCTATCACAACGACGAGATAGTGACGGCGATAGCTCATCGCTCACCCCAGGAAAGCGTCAACCTTTAACAGTAATCACAATGTTATTCAATATATACTTTCTAATTCTTAAAAAAAGTTGTACAAATTACTCCTAGTTAGAGTAATTTATACAACTTTTTTGTTTTTTAAGCTTCTAACATAATCGTTACTGGACCATCATTCGTAAACGTGACGTCCATCATTGCGCCAAATACGCCCGTTTCTACTTTTAGCCCTTTTGCTAGTAGTTTGTTATTGAAAAGTTCCCATAATGGTTTTGCCATTTCAGGTCGAGCTGCATCGGTAAAGCTTGGTCTTCTGCCTTTTCTTGTGTCCGCATATAAAGTGAACTGGGAAACTGACAAAATACTTCCTTGTACTTGTTCTATAGAGTGATTCATTTTACCTTCGGCATCCTCAAATAAACGAAGAGCTACCACTTTCTCCACTAAATAATTTATTTCTTTTTCAGTGTCTGTTGTAGTAATACCAACTAATAATAAATAACCGTTTTCTATCTTTCCAGTAACTTGTCCATCTACAGTCACACTTGCATTTTTGCAACGCTGCAACAATACCTTCATGAAAATAAACTCCCTTTAATTGATAATTCTTTGCACCGAATATATATCAGGCAATTGTTTTATACGATCGGCTACCCTATTTAAGTGGGCCGTATTGGAAATTAGGATGGTTAAATGAATAATTGCAATATCATTTTCTGATTTACCGTTCACTGCAGCAATATTCGTTTTAGATTCATTTACCACTTGTAATACCTCATTCAACAAGCCTGAGCGGTCGTATGCCGACACTTCTATGTCCACTTGATACTCTTTTTTCATTGGAGAGTCAGATTGTACCCATTCTACTTCAATGATACGGGAAACTGTGTCATCGTTGTGTACATTTGGACAATCCGCACGATGGACCGAAACCCCACGACCTTTCGTGATAAATCCGACGATATCATCACCTGGAACTGGGCTACAGCATCTGGATAAGCGAATGAGCATATTCTCAATTCCCTTAACAATCACACCTGATTCTGTTGTTTTGTTAACCGTTGGTGTTTGCATTTCAGTTGTTATTTTCTCTAAAGCTTCTTCTTGATCACGAATTTTCCGCATTTTTTCTGCTAGACGATTCACCACTTGCTGAGCAGTAATACCATTAAAACCTACAGCTGCATATAAATCTTCTTCTCCAGCAAATGCGTATTTATCACATACACGCTTTATATTTTCAGCTGTTAGTACTTCTTTTAGATCAAATTCTTGTGATTTAATCTCTTTCTCTACTTGTTCTTTTCCTTTAATAACATTCTCATCACGCAATTGTTTCTTAAAGAACTGCTTGATCTTATTTTTCGCTTGCGATGATTGTGCAATTTTAATCCAGTCTCTACTTGGACCAAAAGACTGTTTGGAAGTTAGAACTTCGATGATATCCCCTGTTTTTAGTTTCGTGTCTAGTGGCACCATTTTACCATTCACTTTTGCACCAATAGTTTTGTTTCCAACTTCTGAATGCACTCGATAAGCAAAATCTATTGGAACCGAACTAGCCGGAAGCTCTACTACATCCCCTTTTGGTGTGAAAACATAGACCATATCAGAGAATAGATCAAACTTTAAAGATTCCATAAATTCTTCTGCATTCGAAGATTCATGTTGATATTCTAAAATTTCTCTAAACCATGTTAATTGTGAATCAATTGTCTTTTTATCAGCTTCTACTTTTTTACCTTCTTTATAAGCCCAGTGAGCAGCAACACCGAATTCTGCAATATTATGCATTTCTTCTGTGCGGATTTGAACTTCTAAAGGCTCTCCGTTAGGGCCAATGACAGTTGTATGTAATGATTGATATAAATTTTGTTTTGGCATAGCAATATAGTCTTTAAAACGACCAGGCATTGGTTTCCATAGCGTATGAATAACTCCTAGAACAGCATAACAATCTTTAATACTATCTACGATAATACGCATCGCAAGTAAATCATATATTTCATTGAATTGTTTGTTTTGGACGACCATTTTCCGATAAATACTATAAATATGCTTTGGACGACCAGAAATATCAGCTTCCACTTCCATTTCAGCTAACTGTTTACTAATATCTTCCATGACATTACTTAAATAGGATTCCCGCTCTGTACGTTTTTTCTTCATAAAATTAACAATACGATAATATTGTTGAGGATTTAAATACCGTAAAGAAGTATCTTCTAATTCCCATTTCACAGCGGAAATTCCCAGTCTATGCGCTAAAGGTGCAAAAATTTCTAAAGTTTCGTTGGAGATTCTACGTTGTTTTTCTTCTGGGAGATGTTTCAAAGTACGCATATTATGTAAACGATCCGCAAGCTTAATAAGGATAATACGAATGTCCTGAGCCATTGCTATGAACATTTTCCGATGATTTTCAGCTTGTTGTTCTTCTTTGGACATGTACTTAATCTTACCTAATTTAGTAACGCCCTCTACTAACAAAGCGACTTCTTCGTTAAATTGCTCCACAATATCATCACGTGTATATTCTGTATCTTCTACGACATCATGTAAAAAACCAGCAGCAACGGTTTCTGGATCCATTTGAAGATCAGCAAGAATACCAGCTACTTGAATAGGATGCAGAATATATGGTTCACCCGAATTTCGGAATTGTTCTCTATGGGCATGCTCTGCTAATTCGTAAGCTTTCTTTACAAAGTTCACATGCTCTTCATTCATATAAGTAAAGAGTGTTTCAAACACATCTTCTGCTGTCTTCACTTGATCTTTTGCCATGCCAATTCACCTGATTTCGTTTTATATTTCTAAAATAGTTTATAAGCTATATTGTATAAAAAAAAAGAGGGACTTGTAAAGTCCACCCTAAATAAGCTTGCCTAATGCAAACATATATTCACAAAATGATCAATATTGCATCAATGTGCAAATATCATAATTCTCTAATTTGTTGCGACCTTCTAAGTATGTAAGTTCTATTAAAAATGCACAACCTACAACTAAACCGCCTAATTCTTCTACTAATCGAATTGTAGCATCTATTGTACCGCCTGTCGCTAATAAATCATCAACGATTAACACACGTTGTCCTGGTTTTACAGCGTCCTTATGCATAGTTAGAACATCTTTTCCATACTCTAAGCCATATTCTGCACGGATTACTTCACGAGGAAGCTTCCCCTCTTTACGAACAGGTGCAAACCCAACGCCAAGTGCATAAGCAACCGGACAGCCAGTGATAAATCCACGTGCTTCAGGTCCTACGATAACTTCAGCATTCACTTTTTTTGCATATTCAACAATTTGATCCGTTGCGTATTTATATGCCTCTCCATTATCCATAATTGAAGTAATATCTTTAAAACTAATACCTGGCTTCGGCCAATCTTCAACTGTTGTTACATACTGCTTCAAATCCATACTTGCTCCTCCTCAGGAACGGTTTGTACTGCTATTCGCTCTTCAAACCATTGTTTCAGCTCCACATATGGCCCATATAATAATTTTTGTTCTAGATCCATCTGTTTCTCACGCTGTTTGTATGAAGGCGCCTCTGATAAATCCTTTTTCACTGGACTTTCATTGAGCACTATCATCCCATTGTCTATTCTAACAAAACTAAGTTCAAAAAACACCCTCGACATAAAATTAAATGTATTTTGACTCCATCCAGTATGTTTAGACAATTCATGAATATGCTGTTTCAATGCAAATGTTTTTCTTTTTGTAAGGAAAGAAAAATACCATTTAAATTGATCTCTCGTCGGTAAGCCTTCAAAGTAAGAAGACTCATTGGTAAAGAAGTGTGCATATATTCTTTTCCACGAGTGAGATTGGATTAGTTTGACCAGTGATTCTTCCTCTTCCGGTAAATCTAATAGCACTACATATTTCGCTTGTACCGGCTGCTCCAGTAGTTCACTCATCAGATATAAACTATGATCAATGATTGTACTAAAATGCTTAATCGTATCCTCATTAAAAGCAACATATACGGTATCCTCTAAAGGAATAAGGGGTTGCCATCGAGTCACCTGGCGAATACCTCTAATATCAAAAAGCTGCCACTCATCCGTTTTTATATCCTGTATCATCAATTGCGCTTTTTTACGTCCATTCCATTCATTGATCTGTAAATCCCCAATAAAAGAAAGTTTAGTCGTTGGAGCTATTTCGTCCGCTAATTGCCCTTTTCCAAATCCAATTGCATCTAAAAGGATAGCCCCTTGTTTTAATTCCATTTTCAAATGATTTTGTGCTGAGCCTATTTTCCGCACAGTTGAAACTTCTACATTTTCTATGCAGTAGACTGGTTTTGCAAAACCCATTCCAAATGGAGCTAGTTTTTTTAGAGACTCAATGGATTCTGTCGATATTTCATCCATTTCTAATGGAACATCAATGGAAATAGTTGGTATTAATTGATCTTCCGATAAACTTACTTTCGCTTGTTCGTTTAATCTTAAACGAAACTCTTCCACATTTTCTAAAGGTAATGTCATACCAGCTGCCATTGGATGTCCACCAAAATGAGAAACAATATCTTGGTTTTTAGCAAGCTCTTTATACATATGGAATCCTTCAATACTGCGTGCTGACCCTTTAGCAATTTTTTTATCTTCATCAAATCCTAGCACTATAGCAGGTCTATAATACTTCTCCACTAATTTGGAAGCAACAATACCTAAGACACCAGGATTCCATCCTATTTTCCCTACTACTATGACACTTGCCCCATCCAGAGGGGGAAATAGTTCAAGTTGCTCCATTGCTTCATCTGTAATTTGCTTGACGATTGCTTGACGTTCTTTATTTTTTTCATTGAGCATATTAGCCATCGCTAGTGCATGATTAGGATTTTCAGTTAAAAACATATCTACACCAGGCGCTGCTTCACCAAGTCGTCCTACTGCATTAATACGTGGCCCAAACATAAATCCTACTGTTTCTTCATCGATTGAACGAAGATCTACTCCACTTACATTTGCCAAAGCTTCAATGGCTACAGAGTCTGTATGGTGCATCTGTTTTAAGCCTTGTTGAACTAAATAACGATTTTCTCCTGTCAATGAAACAAGGTCGGCTATTGTGCCAATGGCTACTAGATAATAGAATTCCTTAGGAATTTCCCCTAGTAAAGCATGAGCTACTTTAAAGGCTACACCTACTCCTGCTAAATGTGGGAAAGGATAGGTTGTCTCCTTTAAACTCGGATGTATTATAATATCTGCTATTGGCAAAATCTCACCAGGTTCATGGTGGTCAGTAACAATAACATCCATCCCTAATCCTTTTGCAAACTCAATAGGTTGTATACCTGAAATACCATTATCGACAGTAATGATTAGTTTTACACCTTCATCATAAGCTTCTTGGAACAAACGCTCACTTGGTCCATAGCCATCTATAAATCTATTTGGAATCTTATAGATGACATCAGCACCTAGTGACTCTAGCGCTTTAACCATGATCGTTGTGCTAGTAATACCGTCCGCATCATAATCACCATAGACCATTATACGTTCTTCCGTTTCCACTGATTGATGAACACGTGCTACCAGCGCTTCCATGCCTGGAAACAAAAATGGATTGTGTAATTGGTTTTCCGATACTTGTAAAAATGATTTTGCATCTTCTATATTTTCAAACCCTCTAGAGGCTAATACTTTTGCACAAACACTCGGTATAGAAAGCTCTTTTTCTAACATTTCTACTACTTCTATATTAGGCCTTGAAACTTGCCATATTTTCTGAGATTCGATCATATTATTCACTTCCTTATAATCTATTATACCTCATCTGAGGTAGATACGTTGTGAAAAAGGTGTTTGCAAGGATCTAAAGAAAAACCTTCTGACAGATGTCAAAAGGTTTTAGAGTTAAATAGTTGAATTTTCATCTTTCACTGTCACTGGCTCTTCAAAAAACTCAACTGGCTTTTCTTTGTAAGCTACTACCTCATTTTGTAAAACACCGATGGTAGCATCTTTCTTTTCAATATCCTTCTCCAAGTGCTTCACTTTCCGCGATAATATGAACGACCGATAAATGGCAACGGACCCACTGAGTAACGCTCCTAATAATGCTGAGCCTAAAATCACTAGGATAAGTGGCCATTGTGCTGTTCCAAAAACATAGTTAACTGGAACAGTGTCGACATTGTATATAGCAAATAAGGCAATAATAATAGCGAATATTAAACCGAATAATAATGACCATTGAAATTTCATATTGACCCTCCTTTTTTTACTCATTTATAAAAAAAATGGAACAGAGTATAGTAAAGTTATACCCTGCTCCATATTATACTAAAACATTAAACGACAGGCTCATCAGAACCCCATTTTTTCTCTTCTTTTTTCACTTCTATGCCGCCATTTTTACGCATTTCTTTCACTTTCAAATCAAACCAAATTTGCGCTGCAATGTAGATAGAAGAATACGTTCCAGCTAGTAAGCCGATTAATAGAGCGATTGAGAAATTACGAATTCCTTCCGCCCCGAATATCAATAGAGCTACTACAACTAAAATTACAGTAAGTACTGTATTTACAGAACGTCCAAGAGTTTGTCGTAGTGATTTATTTACAATTGTTGCAAGTTCGTCTTCTGAAGTAATCGTTTTACTACGATGCAAGTTTTCTCGAATACGGTCAAATGTAACAATCGTATCATTTATTGAATAACCAACAATCGTTAATACTGCTGCGATAAATGTAATATCTACCTCTAATCGAAGGATACTAAATACAGCAACCATTAAGAATGCATCATGGAGCAACGAAACGATTGATGCTAGTCCCATTCTCCATTCGAAGCGGAAAGCAACATAAATAACTATTCCAAGAGCAGCAAACATTAATGCTTTTAATGCATTTTTGACAAGTTCTTGACCAACAGTAGGTGAAACCGTACTCACTGATGGGTCCTTACCAAACTGCTCATTCATCTCTACTTTTAGTGTTTTAATTTCTTCTTGTGTAAAGTCTTCTTTGTATCTTACTACTGCACTATCCCCTTTTTCCCCGGAGATGACAATATCATCTGATGGCATGCCTATGTTTTCAATTTTCTCAGTAACAATTTCTTGAGTTAGAGGTTGAGTAGAGTCAATTTGAACCCTTGTACCAGAAGAAAAATCTATACCAAGATTTAACTTGAACACACTCAAAATGATAATACCAGCAATAGTCAATGTTATAGAAGCAATATAGAAGATTTTACGACTATGAACAAAATCAAAACGATCAAATTTTGTTGTTAAGTCAAGCGTATCCACTTCTTCTTCTGGAGCATGCATTCTTTTCTTCGGAATACCAAACCAACCAGGTTTATTATCGAAATAACCACTATGAACTAATAATCCTAGTAGAATACGAGAAGCCCATACTGCTGTGATAAAAATAACTAAAATACTAATTATTAACAGTGTCGCAAATCCTTTTACAGAACTTGTACCAAAGATGAATAATACCGCCGCTGCTAATAATGTAGTAATATTGGCATCGAAAATCGCGGTAAAGGATTCTTTTGCTCCCGCATCGAACGCTTTCTTCACTGATTTACCAATACGTAGTTCTTCTCTTACACGCTCATAGGTTAGGATATTGGCATCTACCGCCATACCTACCCCTAGTACAATTGCCGCGATTCCTGGAAGTGTTAATACACCATTAATCCAGTCAAAAATAACGAGGATTAAGAAAATGTACACTACTAAAGAAATAACCGCAATAACACCAGGTAAACGATAATACCCAATCATGAAAATGAAGATTGCCGCAATACCAATAATACTAGCTAATATGGTACTTTTTAATGCTTCTTCCCCGAATTGCGCACCTACTGAAGTAGAGAATATTTCTTCTAATTCAACCGGAAGAGCACCAGCATTTAAAATTCCCGATAAATGTTTTGTTTCATCAACTGTAAAAGCACCTGAAATTTCTACGCTATCTGAGCTGATACGTTGGGATACTCGTGGAGCTGAAGTGAATTTTTGTTCTTCTTCAGGCTTCAATGCTTCCGCTTTGTAAGAGTCCACACCTTCTTCAAAGTCTAACCAAATAACTAATACATTATCTGGTGCTGGCTTAGCAGCAATTTCTGAAGTAATTTCTGCAAATTTATTTGCATCTTTTAATTCTAATGTTACGATAGGTTGTCCTTGTTGATCAAAAGCTGCATTAGCTCCACCTTCTTTCAAGTCCATTCCATCTAGCATTATATTATCATCAGAATCTCGGAAAGTTAGGTTCGCTTGAGTCGATAGTAACTCTCTGGCAGAGTTCTGATCATCCACACCAGCAAGTTGAACTCGAATACGGTTACCATCTTCAACTTGAATACTAGGTTCACTTACACCTAGAACGTCTATACGGTCCCTAAGTGCTGAAGCTGTATCCGCTACAACGTCTTCCGTTATTTCCTGTCCATCCTTTAATTCTTTTACTTGATAAAGAACTTCAAAACCACCCTGAAGATCTAAACCGAGTTTAATATTGTTCAAGACCCCTGTAACTGTTGGACTGATTGTACCTGCAAAAATAACAATTAGTAATAAAAACGCAACTATGCGCCCTCTAGTTTTCATATGTAAATTTCCTCCTCAAAAAAAAGCAACAACTTTATTATGAAACACGTTGCGCTTACTGTCAAATACCCGTCCATTTACTTTTCTTCAAAATCTGAATTTAATAACATTCGTAATTCATCTTGATTAATCTCAGCAAACCAATTAGAAGTGCGTTGATTATCAATTTGTTCAAATGTCATAAACTCTGCTGGAGAAATAGTTAGAATATCATTGATGATCTGATATAAAGGCAACAAAGATATATCCTTCTTCCTCCACTTCTTCGTCACACAATATTTCCAAATATCTTTTTCCGAAACTGTTTCGTATTGATACACGAAAAACTCATTTCTTTTACTTTCTATAGCTGGTAGTACGTGCGCAAATATTTCTTCATATTTATTATTTTCCATAATATCGCACCTCTTTTAAAGAATAATGTACTAAGCAATAAGCATATTGTTATTGTATACGAAGTTCCTGTATTTGAGAAGGAAGTGTTTAATTGTCTACATTTTTAAAAGGTTCAATTTTGCTGATGATTTCCATTTTTTTGTCCAAGTTTTTAGGTTTTATTTATCGTATGCAGTTTGTTCGCTTAACTGGTGAAGAAACAGTTGGTATTTATATGACTGCATATCCAGCTTTTATTTTTTTCCTTTCTTTGGTACAACTTGGTATTCCGATTGCTATGGCTAAAATTATTGCAGAGCTCCGCGCAAGAAATGCCACAAAAGACTATTTCGCTGTTATGCGAACATCTGTCATTGTCACAGTAATTTCCATCTTAATATTCACACCACTATTTATTTTTGTCACTCCTTATATTTCGGGTAACTTATTAAAAAATGATGCAATCACTATGACATTATTCGTATCCATCGCAATAGTTCCGATTGCTGCCGCTGGAGGAATATTAAAAGGGTTCTTCCAAGGGATTGCTCGATTAGAAGAAACAGCTGTGGCCCAATTGATGGAGCAAATCGTTCGAATTATTTTAATCAGTTTTGCGCTTCCCTTCTTTTTAACTGCTGCTTCACCACAAGAAGCTTCTGCTTATGCAATGCTCTTAGCTCTAATCGCAGAACTTATCGCACTGCTCTATTTGAAATGGAAATATGACAGATGGAAATCTAAACAAAATACTACGAAATCTTCTAAAACGTATCCATTGTCTCCACTCTTTGCAATTGCCTTACCGTCTTCTGGTAGTCGACTATTCGGATCTTTCACATGGTTTTTAGAACCAATTATTTTTATCAAAGCTTTAGCTATTACTGGAGTTACAGCAGTGGCCGCCACTACTCTTTACGGTGTCATTTCAGGTGTTTTAGTCCCTTTGCTATTATTTCCTTCTTTCATCCCGTACGCACTATCTATTGTTCTTATACCAGCTGTAAGTGATGCATTTGCTCGGGGTAATTTTAAACTATTAAAGGAAAGAATTCATCTGTCCTTAAAGTTTTCTACTTTAACTGGCTGTTATGCAGCTACACTATTTTATCTACATGGTGGTGAGCTGGTAGAGGCACTATTTCATGTTGAAAATGCTACTGTTTATATGAAAATTCTATCTCCAATTTTTTTCTTTTATTATATTCAAAGTCCTTTGTTTTCAATTTTGCAGGCATTAGACAATTCAAAGGCCGCATTTCTCAATTCTCTATATGGTGGTGTAGGGAAACTACTACTACTATTTTTTCTCGCTTCTCAAGTTGCTATTCAAGAAAAAGGCGCGATTGTTGCGATTGGATTTGGAGTATTAATTACTTCCTTTTTACATATCGCTTCTTTAAAAGAAAAAAAAGAAGCACAAATTGGCTTCTCATTTTTTGTCATTCCTTACGCTGTGTTTTTGTTAACGATCATTACCAGACCGTTAATATATTCTATTGGAAGTCGTCCTTTACTTATCGATTGCCTATTTACTATGCTATATTTAACAATCGCTTTAGTACTGTTTAGACAGATAAAACGCAAAGAGTTAAGTGTTATTTTCAAGATTGCCAAAAGTTCTAAAAATAGATTTTGATAAATCGCTATTTAAATGAAGTTTTAAGCTGAATATAGAGCTCTTCGTTTTCATAACTGCAGTAAAATATTTTTTTATAACTCATAATTTGCTTTTGTTCTAGTTGTTGGATTAGCCATTTTTCATTTTTCCCAATATGCTCTAAATGTCTCTGTTGTATTTCGCCATCGATGATGAGAGGAAATACATATTGTTCCCCTTCTTTTTTGAAGACGGATAAGTTCCCTGATGACTCCAGAAATGCATAGGAGACAGACTGAATAGATCCAATTTGTTGTTCTCGTAATTGTTGAAGGAGATCATCCAAATTATAGCGTTGTTTTCTCATTTCTTTTTCAACAATTATTCCCTCTCGTATAAGTATGGAAGGTTCACCTTCCATGACATCACGAAATTTTTTACTTTTTAATGAAAAGTAGGAAACGCCCATCTGGATAAAAAATAGCATAAGCACTGGGACAATTGCATTGATAAAACTACTTTGAGGATCGTCCAATGAAAAGCCTGCAACCTCAGCTATTAAAAGAAAAACAACCAAGTCAAAAATACTTAACTCGCCCACTTCTCGTTTTCCCATTAAACGAAAAATCAGTAAAATAAACCAGTACAAAACAAATGTCCGAATTATTATTATGAGTATGTCCTGCACATAATCACCTCATTATTACCTTGCCCAAAGAAAAAGAACTTACTCATAAAATGAGCAAGTTCTTTTTTTATGTATTTTAGTAAAGATAAGCAATTAAGTATCTAAGCCTAGAATACTGCGAATTTATGTGGTGTATCCAGGCATTGCAGCATTTGTTTAGTGCTTCAGGATTTTGAGTAAACAAGGTACTCTTTTACTCAAAATCCTTCCAGTGCCTATCATAGACCGATTCACTTTTTATTATACTTTCGACTCTGAAACTACTCGTCCTACTGCTACGCGCTCAAATTGTAAACGCGTTCCATCTGCAACTGTAACGAAGATCGTTTGATCATCTACTGCATCAACTTTTGCGTGTAACCCACCAACTGTAATGATATCGTCACCACGTTTAAGATTGTTTTGCATTTGTGAAGTTGTTTTTTGGCGCTTTTGTGCTGGACGAATGATGAAGAACCACATTACTGCGAACATAGCAATAATTGGTAACAAACCTACTAATGTATCCATGTATTTATTTCCCCCCTTTTAACTCTATCTTCTAGTATACAAGAATCAGAAGTTTTTTGCATTTGGTTTGTTATACCCATATTCTTCAAAAAATTCTTCTTTAAAATCTAGAAGACGGTCCTCTCGTATTGCCTGTCTTACATTCTCCATTAATTTCATTAGGAAATGCAGGTTATGATACGATGCTAGACGCAATCCGAATGTTTCATCCGCTTTAAATAAATGGCGAATATAAGCACGCGAATAATTTTTACATGTGTAGCAATCGCATTTTTCATCGATCGGTCCAAAATCGCGAGCGAACTTAGCACCTTTAATAACTAGACGACCTTGATGAGTAAAGAATGTACCATTTCGTGCAATACGAGTTGGTAACACACAGTCAAACATATCCACACCATGAATGGACCCATCGATTAATGAATCGGGAGAACCGACTCCCATCAAATAACGAGGTTTATTTTCAGGCATCATTGGCGTAGTAAATTCAAGGACACGATTCATCACATCTTTTGGTTCTCCAACCGATAATCCACCAATGGCATATCCAGGGAAATCAAGAGAAACTAAATCTTTTGCGGATTGACGGCGTAATTCTTCAAATTCTCCACCTTGAATAATTCCAAATAGCCCTTGCTTGTCTGTATTCGTATGCGCAGTTAAACAACGCTCTGCCCAACGTGATGTACGCTCCACAGATGCTTTCATATATTCAAACGATGCAGGAAAAGGTGGACATTCATCAAAGGCCATCATAATATCAGAACCTAAATCATTTTGAATTTCCATGGACTTTTCAGGACTCAAGAACAATTTGTCGCCGTTAAGGTGATTGCGGAAATGAACGCCTTCCTCTTCAATTTTACGCATATCACTTAAACTAAATACCTGGAATCCACCGGAATCTGTAAGAATTGCACGGTCCCAGTTCATAAATTTATGAAGTCCGCCTGCCTCACGAATAATTTCGTTTCCTGGACGCAGCCATAGGTGATAGGTGTTACTTAGAATAATTCCAGCATTCATCTCTTTAATCTCTTCTGGAGCCATTGTTTTTACTGTTGCTTGTGTACCCACTGGCATAAATGCAGGTGTCTCAAATGATCCGTGAGGTGTGTGTACAACGCCTAATCGAGCGCCTGTTTGTTTGTCTTTTTTTATAAGTTCATACGTAACTGCTGTCATTTAATAATTCCTTCCTTTTATAAACATTGCATCTCCAAAACTGAAAAAACGATACTTTAAGTCAACGGCTTCTTTATAGGCACTTAACATAAACTCTCTAGAAGTAAGTGCACTAACAAGCATGACTAAAGTAGATTTAGGTAAGTGGAAATTCGTAATCATCCCATCAATACATTTAAAGTCATAACCAGGATAAATGAAAATCGACGTCCAGCCACTATCAGCTTGAAGTTGTCCATCAAATTTAGTTGCTACTGTTTCCAATGTTCTCGTCGAGGTAGTTCCGACTGCTACAATCTTTCCACCTGCGGCTTTCACTTGGTTAATAGTATCTGCTGTTTCTTCAGTAATTCGATAAAACTCCGAATGCATTTCGTGATCATCGATTGAATCTACGCTAACTGGTCGGAAAGTTCCGAGACCAACATGTAATGTCACAAAGGCTATTTTAACACCTTTTGAGCGAATGTCATCCAATAATACATCGGTAAAATGTAAGCCCGCAGTTGGAGCTGCCGCAGAACCTTGCTCTTTTGCATAGACCGTTTGATATCGATCCTTGTTTTCCAACTTTTCATGAATATACGGGGGAAGCGGCATTTCACCTAATTGATCTAATACCTCAAAAAACACACCTGTATATTCAAAGCGGAAAATTCGGCCACCATGATCTTTTATATCTGTACAAACAGCTTTTAACAATCCGTCACCGAAAGTGATTTCTGTTCCCACTTTTACCCGTTTAGCAGGTTTCACAAGTGTTTCCCAGTGATCCCCTTCTATTTGTGTTAATAATAGAACTTCTATATTGGCACCTGTTTCTTTTTTCATCCCCATCAGACGAGCAGGCATTACCTTCGTGTCATTCAACACGAGGCAATCGCCTTCCTGTAATTCGTCTAATATGTCTTTAAAATGTGTATGTGTATATGACTGTTTTACAAAGTCTGCTATCAATAGCTTGCTACTTGTTCTGTCCAAAAGTGGTGTTTGGGCAATTAATTCTTCGGGCAATTCAAAATCAAAATCTTCTACTCTCATAATTAGGACATCCTTTTTTAGTCTTTTCTTTCTACTGGAAATGGAATTCCAAAATGTTCATAAGCAAGGGCTGTAACAATCCTTCCTCTTGGTGATCGTTGGATAAAGCCAATTTGCAGTAGATATGGTTCATAGACTTCTTCAATTGTCGTTGACTCTTCCCCAATACTTGCTGCAATAGTATCTAATCCAACAGGACCACCTCTAAAACGTTCGATCATGGACATAATTAGTTTATGGTCAATATGATCTAATCCACGAGGATCGACTTGTAGAAGCTCTAGAGCCTCTCTAGCAATTTCAAGTGAAATATAGCCATTCCCACGAACCTGTGCATAATCCCGTACTCTTTTTAACAATCGGTTCGCTATTCGCGGAGTTCCTCGAGATCTTCTAGCTATTTCTCCAGCAGACTCATGGTCAATGGAAGCATTAAATAAATCTGCACTGCGAACCACAATAGAGGTCAATGCATCTTCCTCATAATAATCCAGTCGCAATAATACTCCAAAACGATCACGTAATGGGGCTGATAATGCACCGGCTCTAGTAGTGGCGCCTATTAATGTAAATGGGGGCAAGTCTAGACGCACACTTCTTGCAGCTGGTCCTTTTCCTACTACGATATCCAAGCAAAAGTCTTCCATTGCCGGATAAAGGACTTCCTCAATCGAACGATTCAACCGATGAATTTCATCTATAAATAATACATCTCCAGGTTCAAGTGAACTAACAATTGCCGCTAAGTCTCCCGGACGCTCGATAGCTGGTCCACTTGTCATTCGAATTTGTACATCCATTTCATTTGCAATTACAGCAGCAAGTGTTGTTTTACCAAGTCCAGGAGGTCCGTATAATAGACAGTGATCTAAACTTTCACTTCTCATTTTGGCTGCTTCTATAAATATTTCTAAATTATGCTTAATCTTATCTTGCCCAATATATTGTTTAAGAAACTGAGGACGAAGTGATTGCTCGAAAGGTTCATCAAAATTTGAAATTTCGCTGGAAATTACACGTTCATCCATAGCAAGAACCTCCTTTCTTTTGTTTATTTACCTGAAAATAATAGCTGTAAGGCTTTTTTCATAAATTGATCAGTTGTTTGAAGTTCCGCTTCCGCTTTAAGGAGTGGGCGAATTTTAGCTAACTCTCTTTCGGAATATCCTAATGCTGTTAATGCTAGCATCGCTTCTTCTAGTTCGTGAGCAGCTTCTCCATTATCGAATAAGTTTGGCCCCTCATCCTCGTATTCTAGCTGTTCAAAATCTATTAAATCGTTTAGTTTTCCTTTTAAATCTAATATCATTTGACGAGCAGTTTTCTTGCCTACACCAGGAAATTTCACTAAGAAGGTTTCATCTTCTCGCTCGATTGCTTGAATAACATGAGTTGGCTCCCCACTAGCTAATATAGCCAAGGCACCCTTTGGTCCAATGCCCGAAACTAAAATAAGCTTACGAAATAATTCCCTCTGCGCTAGGCTAGGAAATCCCATTAGCTGTTGTGCATCTTCCCGAACATGAAAATGCGTATATACTTGGACCATTTCCTCACTTTTTCTGAAGGCAAACGGATTGGGAGTAAAGAGTTGGTAACCTATTCCCTGCTGTTCCAATACTACGTATTCTGGAGTAACTCGAGTTACTTGTCCTTTTATGTAATCATACATCCTTAAATCCCTCACAATTCATACTGTCCATTATAGCATAAGATCAAAAGCGTAAGCGCCTATGTCAGCCCTGAAAAGCGCTGGAAGAAATGTAATCAAGGCGCACTTTGCCTTTATTACATTTCTGAAGCGACTCGAAGGGCTAGGCGCTGGAGTCTGGATGGAGAATCACTTGTAAGTAGTTATCAACCTGCCATACAATTTATAATTTCCAAAGGCACAAACAAAGATGGCCGCTCAAATCTCGAGCGACCAACTCCTAAAAAGAACGATTAAAGTTTACTTAAAGTATAGCATAAATTGGGCCATTCTGTTAACGCTTTGTTCGTATAAGGTATTAACTGCTCGATAAATTTCTGTTTTCGCTCTTTCGGCAATGAGTACGCATATAACCACTCACGGTATAGTTCATTTGGATACATCATTGCTTCTTTATAGCGTCGAACTACTTTTTCAAGATGCGGAAATTCATGGATGAGCAACCGAATATCATAATTTATCTCCGGGAGGACCCGGTGCATCCAGAGTATGTTTTCCATTTCCCTTGGACCAATCACTGCGAGATCAAAATCAATTATTTTGTAATCTGAGCTGTCGGATAAAAAATTATGATGAACAACATCCCCGTGTAACAAGGTGCGCTTTTCCATATTAAATGGTTTCATATTACGTAAAGCGATATCACCACAAAGCAAAAGAAATTTTGTCTGCTCCCAACCTATATGTGACTCGATGAAAAAGGAGATTTCGTTCATCTTCCATTTCCGGTTCTGCCATTTAGAAATAAGGTTAAAAGAATAAAATAGATTACTATCTTCCCAGTCAACCATTTTATTTGTCTCATGAATTTGACTCAGGAGTAAATGGACTGCTTTTCTGTCTTCCTTGAACCGATAGGAAACCGTATGATCCCCTTTATACCAGGGTTGAATAATAAAGTCTTCTTGGGTCGATTCTATAATAGGAAGTATAAAAGGTTTTTCCATGTATTCTAGTTCTTTATGAATTAGGCGAATTTTTTCTGCCTGCTCAACAGTCGGATATTTTTTTACAGAGAATATGCCGTTTTCATTTTTCCATTTCCATACATTTTTCTTGATTTGCCGTATATACGTACTCACGTTTTAATAATGTGGGTAGGGATATGGAGGACATGGATATACAGGAACGTAACATATCTGTACACAAGGATGCCCTCCGTACTCTGCTTGGTGGTGCATGTATGGATATGGCTGTACTGGTGGGCATGGATACATTACCGGGTATGATGGTGATGGTTCGAATGTTGGTGAAGCTTCTTGTGCTATTGGGCTTGTTAGCTGCGGTGTTGGTTGAATAGGTATTGGCTGGACAGGCTGCGGTGTTGGTTCTGCTTTTGGTTGTACTTGCGGTGCTGTTTCCATCTCTATATCAAAATTTTGGATATGGTTGTGTATATGAATAGATGTAGACTCCATTAATCTCCAGCCTTGTGGAGACGGTGTCATATCAATATCTGGGACAGGCATCATATGGAATGGGAATGTATAAGCAGGTGGTTGCATTGGTTGCTGCGGAAGTGGTTGTGGCATTGGTTGCTGCTTTGGTTGTTGTTTGGGTTGCTGCGGCATCTGATACGTAGGTGCAACAGGTTGAGTAGGCATTCTCGGTGGTGCAGGTTGCATTTTCGTTTTGTCCATAGGTTGCTGGATTTTCACTTCCTCCTTTTTCATCATTTCTTTATTCACCATTTCTTGCTTTACTGGTCGATTATCACTGTACGGATGCGTAGTCGATTCCATTTTTTTCGTGTTTGGTATAAATATTTTCATGCCAGGCACTATATATTCGGGATTGGCCAAATGCGCATTTACTTTCTTTAATTCCTCAAAAGAAACACCGTAATTTCTGGAGATTTTCCATAGAGTGTCCCCTTTTACAACAATATGAGTTTGCACAGTCTTCCTCCTTCCTTCTCCTTTAAATTATGTCTACCATCTTAAAATGGTCACAGATTTTAAACAAACAACCACCCCTTCATGATAAACTTATGAATAGCAACCAAGTCATTATGCAAGTTTGGAGGAGTTAATCGTGAAAAAGTTAAAAGGCGAGGAACGTAGGAATTGGATTTTCTCCTATTTAAAGGAACAACATGTACCCGTGACTGGCAATCAGTTAGCAAAGCTCGCTAATGTCAGCAGACAGGTTATTGTGAATGATATAACCTTATTAAAGGCAACGAATGCTGCTATTGTCTCTACTAGTCAAGGCTATATAGCTCTTCCGGATAAAGAAAGTACCCCTTATGTTCAGCAACGAGTTGCTTGCAATCATCAATCTACTCATTCCGAGGATGAGCTCTTAGCTTTAGTAGATGCAGGAGTCACTGTAGAGAATGTTACGATTGAACATCCTGTATACGGAGAAATAACGTCATCCATTATGGTTTCAAATCGTCACGACGTTGAAATGTTTTTGAAGAAAGTTCGAGATACAGACGCTCCGTTTTTACTGGAGCTCACTGCGGGAATTCATTTGCATTTGTTATCCGCTCCAACCGAAGAAATTTTAAATAGAGGTATTCATGCAATTAGGGAAAAAGGTTATTTATTAGAAGGATAATTTCAAATATGGGGTTGGGGAAATGATGACATTCCGGTTATTCATCATTACTTTCTGGTGATTCCGGAGCTCATTCAGGTGATTCTCTCCTACATTCGAGTGTTTTTTTAAAACATTCAGGTGATCCTTTGAAACATTCAGGTGTTTCTACATTTTTAAACAGTAGACATAAAAAACGAAGCGAATCCATTTATGAACGGATCGCTTCGTTTTTTGTTTCGTATGTATAATACGAGCCTAATGATTTTACACCACAGCCTAGTGACTTTAACTCTTCAATAGCACCAATCATCATTGGCTTCTTTTCATCCTCAAGCACATCTATGATAAAGAAATATTGCCCTAAACCTGTTTTTAATGGTCGTGACTCAATTTTACTTAAATTGAGTTGTCTCCATGCAAAGACCGATAGCACTTGATGCAATGCACCAGAGCGATCATCTTTAGGTAATGTAATCATAACAGTAGTTTTCACTTGATCGGTATGACCATCTTGGACAATACAATCATTCTTTTTAGAAATCACAAAAAATCTGGTGTGATTAAAATGAAAATCATGTATATTGTGCTCCACAATCTTTAATCCATATTCCGTTGCAGCTGAAGTATTTCCAATTGCAGCAATACATAAATCTTCGTTTTCCGAAACGTATTTAGCTGCTGCTGCAGTTGATGAAGATTGTTCTAATGGAACTTTCCCAAATCGATAATACAAATATTTATGGCATTGCGCTAAAGCATGTGGATGGGAGTACACTGTTGTCATTTCTTCCCATCGTTCCACATTACTTGGGTGAACCATTAAATGTTGCTCAATCGGAGATATTAGCTCAGCAGTCACGAACAGCTCTGCTTCATGGAACAAATAGTCGATCGTTAACGGAACTGTTCCCTCTAGTGCATTTTCTAGTGGAACGACCGCTATATCCACTTCTCCATTTGCAACTGCTTCAATACACTCGGGTATAGTCCGTATCGGTACTAATACATCCTCTTGAAATAATGATTTAGTTGCTAAATGTGTAAAAGAAGCTTCTGGTCCTAAAAAAGCAATTTGTTTGGTTGTCATTAGAAAAACCTCCTTATAGAGCACCAGAGCTAATCACTTCTGCAGATTCTACAAAATCTAATCGTTTCATTTCATTCAAAAAGTCTTCTAATTCCTTGTTCATCGCTGTTACATCAAGTGATAATGTTACACTTGCTCTTCCTTGAATCGGTATTGTTTGATGGATAGTCAACACATTACATGCGTAATTAGCCACCAATTGCAATAACCTAGCAAGTGTACCTTCTCTATCTTCTAATTGAAGAAAGACCGTTAAAATCCGTTCTTGAACAATCGAATGGAATGGAAAAACCGCATCACGATATTTATAAAAAGCACTGCGAGATAAATCTACTTCTTTTACGGCATCCCAAATCGAAGATGCCTTTCCAGATTGAAGGAGATGTTTTGCATCCAAGGTTTTTTGCATTGCCTCTGTCAGCACATCCTCCCGTACTAAAAAAAATCTCTGGCTTGTTACATCTTTCATGCGGTTCCCTACTTTCCTCTATTCGATAAATTCAAACTCAAATCTTAGTAATCGTACTATGTCACCATCTTTAGCTCCGCGCTGACGTAGTGCATCATCAATACCCATCCCACGAAGTTGTCTAGAGAATCTACGAATAGAGTCTTCTCTACTGAAATCAGTCATTTTAAATAATCTTTCCACTGATCCGCCAGCAAGTACAAACGCTCCATCATCATCTCTAGTAACAGTAAAGTCGTCTTCTTTGGCTTGATATTTGTACATTACAGACGTTTCTGTTTCTTCTTCCACCAATTCTTCTAATGGGAATTCCGGTGCAACCTCTAACATGTCTGCTACTGCAAATAATAATTCTTGTAAACCTTGACGAGAAATAGCAGAAACAGGGAATACTTTCATATCTGCTCCAACTTTTTCTTTAAAGACTTTTAAATTATCTTCCGAGTCTGGCATGTCCATTTTATTGGCTACAATAATTTGTGGTCTTTCTGTTAAACGAAGATTGTATTGTTTTAATTCATCATTAATAGTTAAATAATCTTCGTAAGGATCGCGACCTTCCATTCCAGACATATCGATTACATGTACAATTACACGCGTACGTTCGATATGACGTAGGAACTGATGTCCTAGCCCTATTCCTTCATGAGCACCTTCAATTAGGCCCGGTAAATCGGCCATTGCAAAGCTGCGGTGATCTTCTGTTTCTACCATTCCTAGGTTCGGTACAATTGTTGTAAAATGGTATGGAGCAATTTTAGGCTTAGCTGCTGATACAACCGATAATAGTGTAGATTTCCCGACACTTGGGAACCCAACTAAACCAACATCTGCTAAAACTTTCAACTCTAACTCTACATTTAACTCAAAACCTGGCTCTCCTTTTTCAGAAAGCTCTGGAGCTGGATTTGCAGGTGTTGCAAAGCGAGAGTTACCTCTACCACCACGTCCACCTCTTGCAATTACAGCTTGTTGTCCATGCTCTACTAAATCAGCAATTACTTCGCCAGTTTCTTCGTTTTTAACAACAGTTCCAGGTGGTACTTTAATGATTAAATCATCTGCATTGGCACCATGCATATTCTTACTACCACCATGAACTCCTCTAGTCGCTTTAAAAATGCGCTTATAGCGGAAATCCATCAATGTACGAAGACCCTCTTCTACTTCGAAGATAACGTCTCCACCATTTCCTCCGTCCCCACCTGCAGGACCTCCTAAAGGAACATACTTCTCACGACGGAATCCAACCATACCATCTCCGCCGTCACCACCCTTGACATAAACTTTCACGTGATCTACAAACATTTACTTCACTCCAATCTTCCACTTGCAATTAGTTTTACTGTTATCGAATTGTTGGTTGCTTCTAATATTTCCAGCTGAAATAAATCTTCAATTAGTTCATCCCGCCATTTATTATTAGACCAATCTCCCCGAATATCTATTAGTATTTCCAAAAATTCATCTGAAATGATATGAAGTTTCAGGAACTGCTCTTGATATCCTCTAAAATGTGGGTATATAGCTTGTACGAATCTACTTAAATAATCTTTTAAGGCTTCATCGTACATACTTGCTTTTCTATTTAGAAGAGATGTTTGAACATCTAAAGTTAATTGATTATATTTAATACTAAATGTTTGTAGCCATTCATTTGTTTTATATAAACCAATATTATTTATATCAAAAAATTGGTTGCATTTTTGGGAATATTTTTTTATTAAAGCCTTAGCTTCCTCTGTTTTACCCATATCTAAGTTCATTTGCAAAAGATGCATATTATTTAAATAATCATGCATTGTATGACGAAGTATTTCATTTAAAGTAATCTCGTTATGATCCATGTAAGTTACACATCCCAACATTTACTATCCTCTACTAGTATAACAGGATTAGTTCTTTTATGCTCCCGGAGTATAGCTTACTTACACGAAATTTTTGAAATCAAAAAGGACTGCATAAATGCAGTCCTTTTATTATTCATTAAGCTTCTTGAGCTACAGGATATACACTTACTTTTTTCTTGTCGCGGCCGAAACGCTCAAAGCGCACTACACCGTCAACTTTCGCAAAAAGTGTGTCATCTCCACCACGTCCAACGTTTTCACCTGGATGAATTTTAGTCCCGCGTTGACGGTATAAAATTGATCCACCTGATACGAATTGTCCGTCAGCACGTTTAGCGCCTAGACGTTTCGATTGAGAGTCACGACCGTTACGAGTCGAACCTACTCCCTTTTTGGATGCGAAAAACTGAAGATTTAATTTTAACATATGTTCCACCTCCTACTTTTTGAAGGTTATTTTTATATACTTGGCATAATCTTGCTCAATCGTTTGTAAAGAGACAATCATCGCTTCCAAAATAAGCTGTATTTGAGCAGCTTTTTCTAGATTAGATATGCTTGGAACCTCGACGTATAAATAGCCTCCGTCCCCTTTTTGCGTAATTATAGGTGTGATTCCTGTAAGTGCGATCACCGCATTCACTGCACCAAATGATACAGCAGAAGCTCCTGCACAGACTAAATCTTTTCCATGTTCCGCAAAATCAGCATGGCCTTTCATCTCGAAAGAATGTATATGACCGGATTGATCTTTTGTTATAATCACTTTAATCATCTTATAAACTAATAGATTCTACTACTAATTTAGTGTATGGCTGTCTGTGACCTTGTTTTTTGTGATAGTTCTTTTTCGCTTTGTATTTGAAGACTGTAATTTTTTTAGCTTTGCCATTTTTTACAACTTTCGCTGTAACTGTAGCACCTTCCACGAATGGAGCGCCAACTTTTACATCTTCTCCACCTACGAATAAAACTTTTTCAAAAGTTACAACTTCATCAGCATTAGCATCTAATTTTTCAATGTAGATTTCTTGCCCTTGTTCAACTTTGATTTGTTTACCACCAGTTTCAATAATTGCGTACATACTTGCACCTCCTCTTAGACTAAGACTCGCCTTCCAAAAGGTGATTCAAAACTCGAATACTTATAACCTTTTCAGAGCGGTTGTAGCAACGGGTGCTGCTACAAATCATAACATTAAAATATTATCACATATATTATTCTTAGTCAAGCGCTTTTCGTTATCCAATCAAATGCAAGCTTATACTTACGAAATCTCCAATAAGAAAGATTTTGAAAAGCAAGAAATAAAAATATAATGGAGATAACCAAAGCCACAGGAAAATAAAACAAACTAACCACAAAAATAATAACACAAATACATCCCGAAAAGCCGATCAGCTCCTCATACAACTTCGGAAAAATAGAATGTATGATTCGCCCACCGTCTAACGGGAATATTGGTAATAGATTTAAGCCAAAAATTGATAATTGAATCATTATAAATATATTCGCTTGAGGAAAGTCTATAAACATGCCAAATAAGAGCAAGAGAAGCGTACATAATGGTCCACCTAAGATTATACACACCTGTATCCTCTTAGGTTGCTTCGAGAATTGTTCCATTTTTATCTCTCCACCATAAGGCAAAATAGTGCAAGATTGAACTTTAGCACCCATCCATATCGCAACTAGTAGATGACCCAACTCATGAACCAATAGCGATCCAAACACGAGCGCATACATAGCTATTTCTCCTGATAAATAAAAGAATAGAAAAAAAGGAATCATTATGGGGTGTACACGAAACAATCGTTTATTCATAGAAGACGGCAAGCCACTCAATGAGCTCTTCGGTATCTAACATCTCTCCATCTTTTTCCACCTGAACATATAGCATGTCATTTTCAACAGAGGCAAATATATCTCCCGTGTTTACAGTCGTATATGGCAATTGATGAAAATCATCTACAAAACCGTATGTAGCAGTTTCTCCCGTATCATATAAAATAGATAACGTTTTACCAGTTTTCTTTCGATGACCAGTATAAATAATAAGTCCATCTTCAGATGCATACAGATCTTGGGATTTATCAATAGACAAAATTGCACCATCTTCTAAAGGCTGAATCGATTTATATTCGATTAAAGGAGGACTAGATACAGGTGCACTTACACTGATTAAATCATCTGTTCGAGTAATCCATGCAACTACATCCTCATAAATTTCTGTTGGTTTTTGTGGTTCTAATAGTAGACTGGCATAATTGGTTGAGAGAGTACTATTACCCTCTAACTTTGCTAATAAAATAAATGAAAGTACAAATAGAAATGAAAGAACCCATTTTCTTTTTGAAAGCATAACATTCCCCCTAAGAAGAATATATGAAGGATGAGGTTGTTTAATGAATTAGTTTTTGAAGTGTTGTAAGGAGTATAGCTTGCTATCACGGAACCTATTAAGCCTTTTTTAAGTGAAATAAAATAAACCGACTACCTCAAATCTGGGCAGTCGGTCTTCATTCTTATTTAGAAAAAATAGATTTGATTTTAGAAAAAACGCCAACTTTAGGAAGGTCCATGGACATTAATGGTACCGATTCTCCTAAAATACGTCTCGCAATGTTACGGTATCCAAGGGCCGCTCTGTTAGTAGGATCCATAACAACCGGTTCACCTTTATTAGATGAAGTTATAACACTTTCATCATCCGCGATAATTCCCAATAGATCAATGGATAAGTGAGTGGTAATCTCATTTATATCCAGTGCATCACCTTGGTTCATCAGATGCTGACGAATTCGGTTGATGATTAACTTAGGAGGATCTATTGTGCCTTCTTGCTCTAATAAGCCAATAATACGATCCGCATCACGTACAGCTGAAATTTCCGGTGTAGTGACTACGATTGCTTTATCTGCACCTGCAATCGCATTTTTATAGCCTTGTTCAATTCCAGCAGGGCAATCAATTAAGACATAATCATATTCGCGTTTTAACTCTAAAACAAGTTCTTTCATTTGTTCAGGATTAACAGCATTTTTGTCTACAGTTTGAGCTGCAGGAAGTAAATACAGTCTATCCTCGAAGCGTTTATCTTTCACAAGCGCTTGATGTATTTTACAACGGCCTTCGATAACATCTACTAAATCGTAGATAATTCTATTTTCCAGACCTAGCACTACATCCAAGTTACGTAAACCAATATCCGTATCCATTAAACAAACTTTTTTCCCTTGCAGGGCCAATGCAGTTCCAAGGTTAGCTGTTGTAGTCGTTTTACCGACCCCACCTTTACCTGAAGTTATAACGATTGCTTCTCCCACATTAGCTTCCTCCTTTAAATGTTGATAAATTTGGTCTTAACAGACGAAGATCTTGTAAACGATCAATTGCGATAGAACCATTTGTATGTAAATAAGCACATTCCATTTCAGGTTGCTCAGAAAGAACGGTCAATTCATCTGTCATCGTTTCAACCACACTATCGATGATTAAATGCGTTGCCTCTAGCCAAGATGCCGCTATAACTGCATCCTTGTTTCCAGATGAACCTGCATGAGCAATTCCTTTAAGTCTTCCAAGGACAAAAATATTGCCGCCTGCAACGACTCTACCATTGGGATTCACATCGCCAACAACTACTAAATCTCCCAAAGCAGTAATAACTTGTCCTGACCGAACAATACCTACATAAGTCTCTGACTGGTTTTCTAGTAATCTTCTATTACAATCTTCCACAGTCATAACTTCACTTTGAATTTTAGTCACACGCAAATGTTCTGTTTGCTGAACGCAAGAAATAATCTCTTTCGTCTGCTCATCGTTACAATAACGATAACCTAAATGTAATAATACCTCTGCTTGACCTTCAAAACCTTCATCAGAAACCTTCTTCGCTAATTCATCTAAAAGCTCTGTATATGAACACTGATCGTCTAGGCGTAATACAAGGCCCTCTTTCGTTCCTTTGATAAATATTAACTGCTTCTTTGTCAATCAAGTCACCTCAGATTTACTGTTAAATCAACAAGCTATTTTTGAAGCAATAAAGCTTTTTGATTAAACCGATTTAGAAGAATATATTTAAATGCCCATCCGAACATCAATAAAAATACAGCATTTGCAATCATTGTAGGAATGAGATTATGTTGATAAAAATAAGTAAAAGTCATCGTTTTAATACCGATGGACGTATAAAATAAGAATAATAACAACTCTACCCCTGCTACTAGAAGCAAGGTAAGAATAGTAGAAACCAACAGATGTTGGTGAATGTATTTAACCGTAAAGCTTGCGACTAAACACATGAGAGGATAAATAAAAGAATATAATCCAATAATATCAATGAAAAAGACATCATACAAGAGCCCAAAAAACAAACCATAAAGCATCGCTCGTTTTCTGTCATAATAAACGGCTACAAAAATCAGATATATAATGAGAAAGCGTGGTACTAGTACATAAAAATCACTATTTAATTCAATTGGCGAAAAAAGACCAAAAATCGGTTCTAAATAGAATAATAGAACCGAAATGGCAATCACTAGAATACGAGTCATGAGCCGTCCCCTGCACCTTCTGTAAGATCAGCATCCGTATTTCCTCCGTCTGTACCATCTACATTAGTAATGGTGCGCTTAGAAACAATTACGTGATCTAAAATAGAGAAACTTGCAGCAGGTTTAACATACGCCAACTTTGTTAAGCCGTAGTCATCCGTTGTGACTTCCGTAACTTCACCGATTAATATACCTTTCGGGAAAATTCCGCCTAAACCAGAAGTTGTTACTTTTTGACCTTTTTTCACTTCGTACTCAGAATCAATTCTTTTTAGTATTAGTTCTTTACGTTTTTCATCATATCCTTCAATTAATCCAAAAACTTCTTTCCCTTCAGCAATTACAGCCGAAACTCGATAATTTGGATTTTGAGTAGACAAAAGTTCCACAGTAGATGTATAAGGTGTGGTCAAGGTTACTTTTCCAATTAACCCTTGAGCAGTCATCACAGCCATATTTACCTCTATCCCGTGAATCTCCCCTTTATCAATAATAATTTTTTCTTCCCATTGGTCGGGATTTCTAGCAATAACGGTTGCTTGGATAGGATTATACGCGCGAAGATCCTCTTCCTTATCAACAATTTTGCGTAGCTCATCATTTTCAAGACGTAGATCATTTACAGAAGCTTGAAGTGCTACATAATCTTCTAATCTTACTTTTAGTCGTTTATTTTCATCATATGTATTAAGTAAGGATTCTACATTATCAAAAACACCCGTTATATATTGGGTCGGTTTGGAAAATATAGATTGTCCAAACCCGACCACATCTTTAATAACCTGTTCAGGTAAGGATGCATGATTTCGATCTCGCAAAGAAAAGCTGATGAGCGCCACAAGAAAAATCATCCCTACAAGCAGCAATATTAATCGCTTATTCGAAAAAAATTGTGGCATATCACACTTCTCCTTAGTGTTTTGTTTGTTGGCGTTTCAGTACATTCATATGATCTAACGCTTTCCCAGTACCAATTGCAACACAATCCAGTGGATTTTCTGCAATAAATACAGGTATATTCGTTTGATCGCTAATAACTTTGTCTAGATTTTTCAGTAATGCTCCACCGCCAGTTAACATGATTCCGCGCTCCATTACATCTGCAGATAATTCAGGTGGAGTTTGTTCTAATGTCTTCTTCACACCATCAATAATAGCGGAAATCGACTCACGTAATGCATTTGAAATTTCTTTAGAAGTAATTTCAATCGTTTTTGGCAGTCCAGTTACTAAATCACGTCCGCGAATATCCATCTTTTCTTCTTCATCGGATACTCTTGCAGAGCCAATCTCAATTTTAATTGCTTCTGCCGTACGTTCACCAATCGTTAAGTTATACGTTTTACGGATATATGCAGTAATGGCATGATCCATAGAATCTCCAGCAACGCGCACTGATTCACTTGTTACAATTCCACCAAGTGATATAACGGCGACCTCTGTCGTACCCCCACCTATATCAACGACCATACTACCAGTAGGTTCCCACACAGGTAAATTTGCTCCAATTGCAGCTGCAAAAGGCTCTTCTATTGTTAAAGCTTCTCGTGCACCAGCCTGCTTCGCAGCGTCAATTACAGCACGTTGCTCCACAGAAGTAATACCAAATGGGACACAAATCATGACATTAGGTTTGCTCCATGACATTCCAGAAGCTTTCATCGCATTTTTCAAATAATATTCTATCATTGCAGAAGTTGTATCAAAATCCGCGATAACTCCATCCTTCATAGGACGAATTGCAACGATTGAACCAGGCGTACGACCGATCATATTTTTTGCATCGTTTCCTACTGCCACAATAGCTCCATTTTGTACATTTTTCGCTACAACCGATGGCTCTCTAAGCACAATACCTTTTCCTTTGATGAAAACTAGCGTATTCGCCGTTCCTAAATCTATTCCCAAATCTCTTGATCCAAATCCAAACACTATTATTTACTCCCTTTCTATCTCAAACAAGTTTTACTTCGTTGTCATAAAGTCATAACTCTCATTATAACTGATAGAACGGAAATTGCACAGTGTCACATATACCCTTTTTCTTTTAAGCTTATAAACTGGTGATCACCAATGATCACATGATCCAGAAGTTCTATGCCCATAAGTTGGCCTGCCTCAAATAGTCTTTTCGTCACATCAATATCTTCTGTGGACGGTGTAGGATTACCGGAGGGATGATTATGTGCGCAAATTATGGAGGCAGCTGAACGTTTTACAGCTTCGCGGAAGATTTCCCTCGGATGCACAATAGAGGCATTAAGTGATCCGATAAATATTGTTTGTTTATGAAGGATTTGATTTTTGACATTAAGGAAAAGTGTTACGAAATGCTCTTGGTTCAATGAGGTCATATCTGCCATTAAGTAGGTAGCAGCGTCTTTCGGGGATCGTATAGTAAACTTGTCGTCTGTCTTTTGCTGAGATAGACGTTTACCAAGTTCGACTGCCGCAAGTAGTTGGACAGCTTTAGCTTGGCCAATACCTTTAACAGCAGTTATTTCTTCGATGGAAGCATTTTTTAATTCTTGGATTTGTTCAAAATAATTGAGGACACGATTGGCGAGGTGAAGAACCGATTCCTGCTTCGTTCCGGTACGAAGCAGGATTGCGATCAATTCTTGGTTAGACAAACTGGAAGCGCCTTGTCTAACTAGTCTTTCTCTAGGACGATCAGATACATGAACATCGCGTATCATCAAAGAAGGTGGTAATTTAGTATTCATGTATTCACCACACGCTCCACTTCTATCAAGCGTAGTGACAATAACGCTCTAAACAAGCGACTGATCGGAAGTCCAATGACATTATTATAATCTCCCTGGATACTTTCAACGAACAATCCACCCATCGTTTGAATTCCATACCCCCCTGCTTTATCTAAAGAATCTCCCGTTGCCACATAAGCATCTATTTGATCTTCAGAGAGTTCAAAAAACTTTACAGAAGTAGTTTCAGCAAAGCTTACAGAAATATTTCCCCCATAAATAGCAACTCCTGTTGTCACTTGATGGGTATTTCCAGATAGTTTTTGAAGAAAGCTTTTTGCTTCCGCATTATCTTTCGGTTTCATCAAAAACTCATTTTCAAAGCTTACAATTGTATCCGCAGCTATGACAATTGCGCTGGGATTCTCCTTTAGGATTGCAGTTGTTTTGCTAATGGCGATATTCCTAGCCACTTCTTCTACCGAAAGATTTTTTTCCACTATTTCCACCGCTCCTGAAGCTATCACTTCAAATGGAATGCCGAATTTAGCAAAAAGCTCCTTTCTCCTAGGTGACTCACTAGCTAAAATAAAATGGTGATCAGATGTTAGTTTCATTTTATATTCCCCCTTTTCAATAGCATACAAAACTATTGAAAAAATGGAAATTGTGTATAAAAAACAGCAATTCAATTCTCCCCCTAAAAAGGCATTAAAAATTCAATTTTATGCAATTGTTCGTCGAAGCATAATGGGAAAAAACATGCATTCTCAGAATAGATGGAGAGTCCGAAAACGCTGATATAGCTTGCACTATCTCCATTAAATCAGCTGGATAATCTTCTTTTTTAGCAATAGACTCAAAGAAATTTTTAGTCAAATTCTCTTGTTGTATTAAATCTATCACTTTTTTCACTTTAGGATCATCACACGTATTCGTTGAAACATACAAACTTTTCACAAAGGTAGGCAGCACCTCTGCTTCTTGCGTCGGTATAGTCGTAACATACAAATCACTCCACACAAAAAACTCATTCCCTACCTGAAAAACACTTGCTTTAGCAAGAGAGGGCTGAGAACCGATGAAGGACATCGCGCTATCTTTGGAAGTGAACATGCCATATTGTTTCGCTTGAAACGGAAGAGATTTCCCCTCTACTTCACTTGTGGCCTCCACCTTATCTTTCTCATCGGTTGGAGTCGTAACTTTGACTTCTTGACTTTTGACTTTCTTATCATTCGCTAAGTTTAATATTAATCCGAACAATAGTACTCCAACAACGCCAATGATCAACCCTTGCACCCCTGCTAGTATTACTTTTTTTCGCGTATTACTGCGTCTACCAATTGGCATAGAATCACCTCTTTTTCATAACCTTATCACGAAGATTATAAAAAAAGACGAGACCTATGTCGGCTCGTCCAAAAAAGTTATCGAGTTAAAAAAACAAATTCACATACCAATCGACAAGCGACTCACCATAAAAATAAGCAATAATAGCGGCTATCGCTATCGATGGTCCAAATGGAATCGGTGTTTTTCTACCTTGTTTCGTACGTTTCAAAGAAATAACACCAATAACCGTACCGATAATAGAAGCAAGGAATAGAGTTAGTAAAGTCGGAACCCATCCTAACACCAAGCCAATAACAAAGAATAACTTAATATCGCCTCCGCCCATGCCACCTTTAGACACAATCGCAATGAGGAATAAAACCCCAAACCCTACAACCGCACCAACAATACTATCCCACCAAGGACTAAGTGGTTCAAATACTCGCAACACGATTAAAGGAATCAAAAAGAATAATAGAATTTTATCAGGTATAAGCATATACGCAATATCCGACACTGTAATAATAACTAAGAGAGAAATAAACAATAGCGCAACTACTAACTCCAATGTGAAGCCTAGCTGATAATAAGCAAAAGCAAATAATAGTCCAGTGGCTAGTTCCATTACCGGATACACCCAATGAATCTTCGTCCCACACCCACGGCACTTTCCTTTTAAAAATACATAGGAAAAGACAGGTACCAAGTCTTTAACCGTCAAATTACGATCACAAACCGTACAATGGGAAGGTGGCCGAACAATTGATTCTCCTTTTGGAACGCGTAAACCTACTACGTTAAAGAAAGAACCGAAAACTAGTCCGTATATGAAAAATAAAAAAAGATAGATAATTGTCATTGTAATTCTCCATTATTCCTGTTCTTCATGATAAAACGTAGTAAGCTGTATTGTAGCCTCCAGGTCATCGAGTGCTTCCTTGTCCAATAGTTGATCCTCTCCAGGAGCAGACAAAGTAATCTGATCAACTCGGTATATACGTTGTAAATTTTCGATCTCTTCTACGAATAAAACTAGTTGATCATAGTTTTTTGCCAATATAGATATATTGAATGTTATTAATTTTAGATTTTCCGGTAGACCTACTTCTGATACAGGAGAAACAGGCGGTTCTTCAGACATTTCATCAGTATCTTCTTCAATTGTTTCTCCTGTTGTTTCACTACCACTTTGTGTTTCAATATCTCCTTCAGGAATTTCAGGCAATAACTGAGAATCTTCAAGTGTTCCATCATAATTATTAAACTCAACAGAAATTATTTTAGAATCACTAATTAATTCTATTTCTTCCATCGAACGAATAAGTTCATTCAATTCACGAGTCAATGGAACCTGTGTTTTTAAATAGAATGCATTCTCCGTCATATTATTATTTAATTGAGTAGAGGAATACTCTTCTTTCAAAGAAGCTACTTCTCCCTGTAAAACTTCTACATTTAACTCTTTTGACACTTTTTCACTTTTTAATGGCTGAATGATAAAATAGTATACTGCTCCTAACAGAACTATCACTAGCGTAGCAATTAATATATATGCCGTTTTTTTATCATTAACTAAATCATTCATGGAGTAACACCTCCATTTTTTAAATAAGATTGATCAATATTTAAATTTATGATAGCTGAATAACGAGGTATAACCTCAAATCTTTTTTCTACTCTCTCCGAAGAATTAGACAAATCAAAATTAGTGACACTCTCAACTTTTACATCTAAAAAATAATTACTTACTAGTAATTTATCAACGAATTTAGCCAAACTTGTCATTGTTTCAACATCTACTGAAATAAGTATAGTTTGATCCACAAATTCAAATTGACGTAAGTAAGTATGTTTTTCCAATAATTTATTCACTTCTATGAGTAATGGACTCACTGGATTAGATACACTTTCAGAGAAAGTGACAGAAGTCTGCAAATCACCTTGCCCAGACATATTTATCTCATTGACAAGTTGTGTTAGATCTTCTTTCTCTGCAACTTTGTATGTTTCTTCGGCTGTCAGAGTTTCTATATCCCCATTAACAGAAAAATATTGTATAAATAGCAATAGTATTACTGTAATAAGCAGAACTAAACTAATAGCTAAAATTAAAATAAAATTGGACTTTTGGCGTTCCCTTTTAGGCAATAAATTTATTTCTGGAACCATCATTATGCCTCCCTATATACTAGTCCAATGAGTGGAATATGCTTAGATTTTAAATTAGGATGATATATTTGAACTTGAGAATCATCTATATATCTTACAGGGGTATCAAAATTCGCTTTCATTTCAGAAGCGACATAATTCATTTCTGGAGAATCACCCAAAGTAATGATTTCGTCTACCGCTTTTTCACCTTTATATAAAGAGAAACGATAGAAATTTAGAATTCGATCAATCTCAGCAATTTGATCGAACAATTGGGCATGGTATTCTTCCAGGTCCCCATCATAACTAAAAGTAATTTCATCATTGTCATTTTTGCTCTGCCATTTTTCATTAAATGTATCGATAGATTGGTAACGAAGAAATTCTACTTTTCCTCCTGTATAAATACTAATAGATACACCAGAAATGGTCCATTCTGAAATTAAATAACTCCTTTTTTCTTCCAGGCCGATTGTGTTCTCTAAAAACCGAATTGTAGCTAATGATCGAACATCTGCAGTAGTTGGATCCAAATGCAAATCATCTAATAAACCAGCAATTTTATTTACTTCTTCAGATGGTGCAGCAAATAGAATCGCCTCTCCGTCATTCGGATTACTATCATATACATCTATAAGTGGCTGTGAGAAAGGCAAATGAATAGTTTGACCTAACTCCATCTCCACAAACCCTTTTAACTTTGCAGAATTAACATCAGCAGGATGCTCAAACGTTTTCAGCATAACAGTACTGTCAGGAACAAAAAAACGTACGTTATAACGCTTGATACCCCATTTTTGTATACATGTCTTCATCATTTCATATAAAGCCATTTCATCTATTAATATATCATTTTCAAAAATACCTTTGTTTAAAGGGTACTCGTAAACAGTAGCTTGTTCAATATCTGGACTAGCCATTACTAGTGCTCTTACTATGTATTCATTCAAATCTAAGGCGACGTAGCGTCTTGCTTTCTTTTTAAACATTTCTTCTCCCCCATGCATAGCTGTAATTAGTTTTATGGTTCAGGAAATGAAGTACTCATTTACTCAAAGATAAAACTAAGAGACTACAGCAGCGTTGTGCTGCTGTAGTAAAATTAATTATGGTTGTGTAACTGTTTCACCAGTAGCCGCGCCTAAAGTGTAACCACCAGCTCCACTACCTTTATTTATATCATTAGTTATTCCTTTTAATGTTGCACCAGAAAAAGTGACTTTTTTAGTTCCTGAATATTCTATTGCAGTTGTGGTTAATGTTAAAGGACTACTTTTTGTAATTTCTGAAGCAGTTGGAATTTTTCCTTCCGACTCTAAATATTTTTGAGTTTTTAGTTCAGCTACAGTTACCTTTGTTTTACTAGAATCATCGGTAAAGTACAATTGTGCAGCACTAAGTACATTTGTTGCATCTGCTTTTACAGCATTATATCTACTATTCTCAATAATATTCCCAATAGCGGGTACAGCAATAGCAGCTACAATAGCTAGGATTACGATTACAGCTAATAGCTCGATTAGTGTTAGACCTTTTTGATTTTTTAATAATTGCTTCATTTTTTTCATATAATTAGCTCCTTTATTTGCCATTTCATTTAGTGCATTCATCTCGTTCAACATGAATTTTTCACCTCCTTAAAGTGGAAATTTATTAAAAATAGATTAAATTTGTTCGTATATACTAAACATTGGTATCATTATCGCCATTACTATCGTCCCAACAATTCCAGCTAAGAAAACAATCATCAGCGGTTCGATTAATGACTTGAGCGTATCAACAGTACGATCAACATCATCCTCATAAAAGTCCGCTATTTTTTCAAGCATATAGTCAAGTGACCCAGTAGACTCACCAATGGAGGTCATTTGTGTAACCAGAGGAGGAAAGATCCAACTCTTTGCAAGTGGGGCTGATAATGTGCTCCCTTGTTCAAGACTAGCCCTCGATTCTCTTACTACTTTACCCACGACTGGATTACCAATAACTTTTTCAACAATAGTTAATGCTTGTAAGATAGGTACAGAACTGCTGAAAAGAGAGGAAAGAGTTCTGGTCATTCGCGCGATCGCTGATTTTTGAAGTAACTTTCCAAATACGGGTAGCTTCAGCAACAATAAATGAATAGAATAGTTGAATTGCTCATTTTTTTTAAATAAAAAGTTAAAGCTAATAGCAACAATTAAGAAGAATACCAAAAATATATACCAGGATGACTGTAATGATTCACTAACCGCCATTACCATTTTAGTAATAAGAGGTAATTCTGCTCCCATATCATCGAACATGGAAACAAACTGGGGAACAATGGTTAGCATTAAAAATATCGAGACGACCATAGTTAAAAAAAGCAAAACTAATGGATATGCCATTGTAGACTGAACTTTTTTCTGCAAATTAAATTGTTTTTCATAAGAGAATGCTAATCGTTCTAGCGATTCATCTAGATTACCAGTAGCTTCACCAGCCCGAATCATATTCACAAATAAAGCGGGGAAAACTTTCGGATTTTTGGAAGCAGCATCTGAAAAGGAGACACCTGAACGTACATCCTCTTCTACAGCCCGCAATCCTTTTTTTAAAGGTTTACTAGTAGTCTGCTCTGCTAATATTTTTGTAGATTCTAAAATAGAAACTCCAGCTCTTATAAGAGTTGCAAATTGTCTACTATAGATAACAAAATCTTGGTTTCGTACTTTCCCACCAATAGATAACTCTTTGTGAAGAATACTCTTAGACTCTTCTATTTCCCTCGGATTTATGCCTTGTGTACGCAGTCTAGTAATAGCCATTTGTTTGTTCGTAGCATCAACTACACCTTTTTTAACCGTTCCTCTTGATGTTCTACCTATATATTTATAAACCACCATTAGTAGTCACCTACATTCATATATGGTTTAGCAACTTCTAAAGAAATTTTCCCTGTCGTTATTAATTGTTTGATAGATGAATCTAATGTATGCATACCGAGAGAACGACTAGTTTGCATAACATTTTGGATTTGATGTACCTTTTCATTCCGAATAAGATTCGCGACAGATGGTGTTTGCAGAAGAATTTCGGTTGCAGCTACACGACCTGTTTCGTCTTTACTAATGAATAATCGTTGCGAAATGATTCCTTGCAGTACGTCCGCTAGCTGTATCCTTATTTGACCTTGTTGATGTGTGGGAAACACATCAATTATCCTATCTATAGTAGTAGGTGCACTGCTAGTATGGAGAGTTGCCATCACTAAATGCCCTGTCTCTGCAGCAGTAATCGCAGTCGAAATTGTTTCTATATCACGCATTTCACCCACTAAGATAACATCAGGGTCTTGTCTTAAAGCAGCTCTTAATCCAGTCGAAAAACTTTTGGTATCAGAACCTACTTCCCTCTGATTAACAATTGATTTTTTATGTGTATGTACATATTCAATCGGATCTTCTAACGTAATAATATGCTTAGTAGTAGTTGAATTAATATAATCTATCATTGATGCTAGCGTAGTAGATTTACCAGAACCAGTCGGGCCTGTTACTAATATAAGCCCTTGGGGTTTGTCCGCAAGTGCATAAAGTACATTAGGCATTCCCAATGCCTCTAAAGATGGAATTCTATATTCGATCATTCTTATAGCAATGGCTACATTGTTTTGTTGCCGGTATGCATTAATTCGGAATCGACATAGTTCAGGTAAAGCATAACTAAAATCAATTTCTCCCTTTAATTCAAACTCTTCCATCTCTTTGGGAGTTAATAACTCACCCAACATTCTAATCGTATCCTTTTCTGTTAATATATTAGCTCCATAGGATTTTAGATTTCCATTTACACGAAAAACCGGCGTTATCCCTACTGTTAAATGAAGATCTGAAGCCTTATCATGTAAGGTCTTTTCTAGTAATTGAATGATACTGAATTCCATCTAACTCACCTCATTTAACTGTAGCTACACGAAGGACTTCTTCTGTTGTCGTAAACCCTTGTTTCACCTTCAACAGACCATCTTCTAGTAAACTTAAATACCCCGTATCTTTCATACGACCTCGTAATAGTGAAGGACTTTTTCCAGTAAGGATTATATCTTTAACAAATTCATCCACTTTTAGTACTTCATGAATTGCAAGTCTTCCACGGTATCCTGTATTGTTACAGGCTGGACAACCTCTTCCGCGGCGGACTTTTTCCACTGTCATACCATGTTGAGAAAAGATCTCTATTTCCCGCTCGTTTGGATTAACATATTCTCCGCAATCCCTACAAACGTTTCTTACTAATCGTTGCGCCACTATGCCTACCAATGATGATGAAAGTAAAAATGGTTCAATCCCCATATCCCTCAATCTAGATACCGACTCCACAGCACTATTAGTATGAAGAGTACTTAATACTAAATGCCCCGTCAAAGAAGCTCTTACAGCAATTTGAGCGGTTTCTAAATCTCGTATTTCTCCTACCATTACTATATCTGGATCTTGCCGCAATATTGAACGAAGCCCTACTGCAAAAGTTAAATCAACCTCTTCTCGTACTTGAATTTGGTTGATGCCTTCTAATTGGTACTCAACAGGATCTTCCACAGTGATGATATTAACATTTTCGTTATTCAGCTTATTTAAAGCTGCATAGAGAGTGGAGGATTTCCCAGATCCCGTAGGTCCTGTTAGTAAGACAATTCCGTTAGGATGTTCAATCATATTAGTAAATGCAGTTAAATTTTTATCATTAAAACTTAATTTACTTAAATCATTTAAAGCATTGCCTATATCAAGAATACGCATAACAACTTTCTCACCATAAATAGTTGGTAAAGTAGAAAGTCTAATATCTATAGCTCTCATATTTACCGTTATTTTAATTCGTCCATCTTGTGGTATTCTGCTTTCTGTAATGTTTAGATTACCCATAATTTTAATACGAGCCAATATTACATTTTGCATATATTTAGGAAGAGCACGTTCCGTTTTTAACATACCGTCTACACGATATCTAACTTTCAACTCAGTCTCTTGCGGATCAAAATGAATATCACTCGAACGTTGTGCCACGCCATTTACAATTATTTGATTAACTAAGCGAACTATCGGTGAATCTTCATCTGTAATTTGATTATCATTTTCTATTTCAGTCGGCGTCATATCTATTAGTGCTTGATCCATTGATTCTTGTAAATCATAGTATTTTGTGATAGTTCGATATAAATCATCTTTTGCAGCGATACTTGTCTCTATTTGACATCCTGTAGCCATACGCACTTCTTCAATAGCAAAATAGTCCATAGGATCTGCCATTGCAATTAATAATCTATTCTTATTTTTTTTCAAAGGCATGATGTTAGTGCGTTTAGCTAACTCTTTAGGGACAAGTTGTATTAACTCTGGATCAATAGAGTGTTGATTGAGATTTACATGGGGAATTCCTAATTGGAATTCCAGCACTTCTATTAATTGTTGCTCAGTTAGTAAATTTTCACTTATTAAATAATCACCCAGTTTTTCACCTATATTTTTACTATCTAGCGCATGAGTCAGCTGTTCTGTAGAAATAACATTAGATTCTACTAATAAATCTCCTAATAATTTCCGAGTTTTGTTTCTCAAATTCCCACCTCAAAACTTTCACGCTTTTATTCTGGTACAATTATATTTCCTGCCTTATCATAATAACTTCCAGGAGGAAAACTATCTAAATCCTCGACCTCAGATTTCTCATCATTTTGACTTCCTGATTCAGTATTAACAGAAGGGTCAAGATTATCTTGCTCTGTCTTGTTAATATCAACCAACCCGCCACCATTTAAATCTGTTCCTTCTACTAAATCTGCATCAGATACGTCCGAATAAGATTCGAGTGATTTCATCACAATTCTGTGTGTAGGAGGATAATAATCACGACTAATCTCTTCGCGCTCTTCAAATGGTCCTTTTTTTTCAGAGATAGTTCGAATGACTGTAACTCTCAGACCAGGCTTACCCTCTTGAATTAGTTCTTCTTGTCCAACTTTCATATCCGCAGAATATCGATATATTGTTCTTGAATTTATAATTTCCTTTTCTACCACTTCATATATTGCTTTTACTTCTGAAGGAATTGAATATAACTCAACTAAAAGATCAGGACCCTTCATATACAATTTCATTATTACTGGAGAAACATTGTTATTTAGAAATATAAAATCTTTCGACCCGTCTAATTCTACATCCACCTCAACCCCTGGTTCTAGATAGGTAGGTATAATACCTTGTGAATGCCTTTCAATAATTTGAAAGTTTGTGTTCAACACCGTGCTATATAATGCTGAAGCAATAAAATCAACCGTTTTGTCATTATAGGCTATATTACTTTCATTCAAAAAATTGTTGAAAGATATCTCTCCTCCAGAATAAAGAACTGTTTCATCCAAAACCTCAATTATTTCAAGCAAACCTATTAAATCTGCTGACGCAGGTACTAAACTAAAAGCCAACCGCTCAGATTCAAGTATTGAAGCATCTAAAATTACAGATTCGATAGGCTCCTTTGATAAGTTCTCAGCAGCTATCTTAATATTATTCAGCGTTTCTTCTAAATTTAAATGAGAACTCTTTTGAAGCTCATATTTTAAATCATCCTGTAAATTCACAATCAAAGACATCTGAACTAATGGTTCTGATTCCCAAAAAGCAAACCATGGTTTATTTGTCCGATAAAGATACTCTTCTACCGTGCCCTCCACATCAAACTCAAACCATTCTGGTGATAAAATTATATCCGTTCCATTCCCAATAATATGTATTGAATCTTGTTGCCAATTCTCGATTTCTGAATTCAATAAATCTATAATTTCTTCCTTCTTTAAGTCTTCCACTATAATTCCAGCAATACTTGAATTTGCATTTTCACTATTAGCACTCACTTGTTGAAGTGATTGTGTAAGTTGATAAGTCCCCAAATATACTAATACTAGCATTAAAATAACTAGAACAAAAGTCTTATAAATAAACTTCAAATTGTCACTTCCTTAAAATCAATAAATATAATACGTTTCAATTAATTCTAATAATAGTCCTAAATCTCCAAATTTATCTCTCAAAAATTATAATAACTTAAAAAAAAATATAATGCACAAGACTAAAGTATCATCTTTTAAAATTCAGTTAATATAAAAGTATTATTTGAAAATTTTCTATTGTTTCTATATGATGAATCTAATACTAATCTCATTCTAAGAGGAGGTAAAAACTTGGAAGATGATAAAGGATTCTCCTTAGTGGAAGTTCTAGGATCACTTGTTATTATCGCTATAATATTAATATCCTTTTCCCAATTTTTTATAAATTCAAACAAAATTGCTAGTAGTAACAATGAAAAATTAGTATTAGTTTATCTAGCTGATGCAGAATTAGAACGAATAAAACTAAATCCCTTTGAACGCCTGAGTAAAGTAGACTCAAAGTCTTTAGCGTTATATAAAGAAACGAAAAACCATATAGCCCATATAAATGATAAGGACTACAAGGTAACAATAGATGCATCACAAACAAATAAGGAAAAGGAATTAAAAATGATTAGCGTGATTGTTACAGTTACTTCAAGTACAAAAAAGACAAATAGCTCAGTAGAAGGGTACATAACATATGAATAATAACATTCTAAATCAAAAAGGTCTTACACTTATTGAATTACTTGCCTCTCTTATTATTACAATAACATTGTCTTTCTTTGCTTTCAATCTATTAACTAAAGGTTTAGATCATTATGAAAATATCAAATATACAAACTCTTTAAGAGACGAAGCCGATTATTTAATGGCTTTGTTAGTAAAAGAAATATACACTACAAAAGAAACTGAAATATCCACCTTTCCAGATAAATTCTCTAACAGAAACTATTTCATCGTTACAAATTCCGGTTCAAACTTTAAAACGGGATTTGAAAATGGCAGGTTACTTATCCACGGAGATTTATTCAATACGAACAATAAGAATATAAGTATTTCTAACAATTCAACTTTAGAAAAAGTAGATAATGGCCTCTATAAAATAAATTTAATTTTAATAAATAAAAAAAGGAATAATGAAATACAATTTGAAAATGAAATAAGAACAATTAATGACAAGGAGGAAAGTTAGATGCCTATTATAAGTAAACAGCATGGCAACACGTTGCTAATCACACTTGTTATCTTAATATTGTTTAGTATTTTAGGTCTTAGTCTGTTATCAATAAGTATTAGCGGTATGTCTAAAAATGAAATAAGAGAAGATAACATCCAATCTCAAGATCTTTCTGAAAAAGGAATTGATCGAATTACTCATCAAATTAATTCGGAGCTCACGAAAAAAATAGAAGAAAACAACGGTCTCACTCGAACAAATTTTATTAATTTGCTAAATTCTACAGTTAATAAATATAAGTGCACGTCGGGTGGTTCTATAGCAGATTCTAATGGGAAGACAGGTAGCTATAATGCTTGTATAAAAGAAGTTAAACCTACTTTCGAAAAGAACAAGCCAACAGTTGAAAATGAACTTAGAAAATCTATTGTTTTTGAAAGTAAAGGTAAATCTGGAGATTCTACTAAAATACTTTTAACTGAAATTGAAATTGGTGCAGAATCCGCTCCTGAAACATTGAAATATGCCGTAGGTACAAACATAAATGATAAAGATGGGATACAAGATGGTGAAGGGAATTTATATTTACACGGGGGTGTCTCTGTTAAGGGCGATTTTAAAGTAGATGGAAATATTATTACTAGAAATTTTGGATATGCCTACCTCAACGGAGAACAATGGATTCAAAGTCTATTACCAGAATCAATACCCTCTGATGGATCTACAAATTCAAAATTAGTACTAGGGAAAGATAGTTATAGACTAACTACTAATACAGGTTACAATAATCATATAGATAGAAATACTTTTACGGGTTCAACTTATTCTAGAACTACTGATATGAAGAATCTATTTTCAGGAGAGAAAGTCCCAAAAATTGTTCAGAGGGATCCTGTTATAAGTCCAATTGGAATCACTGATCAAAAAGCAAATTTTTTTTTAATTTCTGGTGAATATTATTCTACTGGAGTAAATAAAATTCCAATTTCAAATGTAAATAAAAGCAGTTCAAAAATTATCCCTACATACACTGAAAGGACTAGAGAGTGTGTCCGTGGGTTCCTAATATGTTTTGAATATAAAAACGTTGATACTGAAAAAGAAAGTGGATCCTTTGAAATGAATGGTACCAACAGATTCAACCAATTTTCAACTATTGGAAGTTTAGAATTAACAAATTCAAATTCTACTTTCACTAAAGGATTATATGTAGGAGGAAATCTTCAAATAGGAAATAATAACACCACATATAACTCTAACAATTATTCGGATATTACTTTAGATGGTCCAATATACGTAAAAGGCAACGTCAACATCCAAGGAGCAAACTTAAAAAGTAATGTACTTCTTTATGTTGAAGGAGAAGTGAAGATACAATATTCTACAATCAATGGAAAACCATTAACAGATGGTAAACAAGGATCTTTAATAATCTTTTCAAAAGGTCAAATTAAAATTTCGAATAACTCTGTGAACCAAGATAACCCTAGTCAAATTAAAGGATTCTTCTACTCGGAACAAGATTTAGAAATTTATGGGGTTGGTTCAAATATTAGAATTGAAGGTGGAATATCCGCAAGAAGAATCGTATTAAACGCTATACGAGGTAGAGCAAGCGATAAATTGTTCACCGGTGCAACTAAAATAAATAGTAATGATTATTTTGAAGGAGAAGTCGGTCAGAAAACTAGAGAATCCCGATTACAAATTATTTACGATCAGGAAATAATAGAAACATTCTCAAATCTAAAACAACCAGAACCTATCATTTACAAAGTTGAACCCCCCCTTGTAAAAGAAAGAAAAATATAAAAATAAACCTCACAGTTCAAATGGCACTGACCTAAACAAATGAGACAAATAAAAACACCTTTCGTTGAAAAACGGGTATACAATACCTAAATTCAATGCGGAGGTGTTTTTTCTATGGGGACAAGAGTTAGTTATCCAGCAGAAGTGAAAATGAAGGCAATTGAAATGCGCTTGGCTAAGGTGCCGGTAAAAGAAGTAATGGATCAGTTGAACATTCGTAATAAGACGCAATTAAAGACATGGATGCGGTGGTATCGAAATGGAGAAATCCACCGTCTCCATCAACCAATTGGTAAACAATATACCTTCGGTAAAGGGCCAGAATACGACAGTGAGACAGCCAAGTTACAGTTGGAGAATCGGTACTTGAAACAGCAAATTGAAGTCTTAAAAAAGTACGCAGAATTGGAAAGGAAGTGGCGCCAAAAGTAGTCATCCAATTAGTCAAAGAATTAAAGGACATTATGCCAATAGGCGAGATTTGTCGGCACCTAGGTGTAGGTCGCTCATCCTACTATCGTTGGAGAAAGAATGCGGATCAACTCACTCAAAAAGAAATTCGAGATCAGCAGATTGGCGACTTATGCAAACAACATAGGTTCCGATATGGTTATCGCAAGATTGCCACTCTGTACCCAGGAGTTTGTGAGAAGACTGTGCAGCGTATCATGCAAATAAATGGTTGGCAATGTAAAGTTAAGGTGAAGAAACGCAAGCGTACCGGGCAGCCCGCATATGTCGCACCGAATTTATTGGCACGGGATTTTACAGCATCTAAGCCCTTGGAGAAGTTAGTCACAGATATTACGTACTTGCCTTTTGGCCAATCGATGATGTATCTTTCTAGTATTCTAGATGTCTACAATGGGGAGATTGTGGCACAAACTATTGGATTTAAACAAGACACCGACTTTGTGTTGGACACGCTCTATCAATTGCCTGAGCTACCCGAAGGGTGTATTCTGCATAGTGACCAAGGTTCCGTTTATACATCCTATGCTTATCAAAAAGCAGTCAAAGAAAAAGGAATTATCATGAGCATGTCCCGCAAAGGCACGCCAGCTGATAATTCCCCTATCGAAACGTTTCACTCCTCGCTAAAGTCAGAAACGTTCTACCTCGACGAAATTTACCGCACAACTAATGCGCGTGTGATAAGTATCGTCGAAGAATACATTACTTATTATAACAATATCCGTATTCAAACGAAACTAAACAGCCAATCGCCGGTTCAATACCGTCAATTGGCTGCATAATAGGGGTTTTTATTCTTGTCTCAAAAAGGGTAGTCAGTGCCAAATGAACTGTGAGGTTTATTTATTTCACATACTCCGCAACCCTATTCCTACCTGCCTGTTTAGCTCCAATATACAACGCCCTATCGGCATTACGAAGTAGAGACATTCCTTCGTCGCTGTCTTCTGGCGCTGAAGAGACTCCAATACTTGCAGTAATGAAGATTATTTCATCTCTTGTTATTTCACCTAAATCGAGTGGTACGATAAATGGTGTTTGTTCGATTTTCTTACGTAGTTGCTCGGCAACATTCATCGCCTGTAATTTCGAATAATTTGGTAGGAGAACTACGAATTCTTCTCCTCCATACCTTCCTACTGTTCCGTTTGAACCTATTTCCTGTTTAACAATATTTGCAAAATCTTGTAAGATAATATTTCCACTATGATGGCCATACGTATCATTAACAGCTTTAAACTTATCAATATCCATCATGATTAATGACACGTTCCTATATGCTCCGCTATTTAGCTTTGAAATATCCGATTTTAATTGGTTATCTAAATATCTATAATTATAAATCTTCGTTAATTCACAGATTTCACTTTTTTCAACGGCTTCTCTTACATACCTGGCTTTCTCTAAGGAAACGGCAAAATATGAGCACAGAAGGTGTATTATTTTAAGTTGATATGGTTCAAATGCAAACTTGTCCCTAGCAGCTAATATTAGAACACCCTCAATTTTCTGATTTCTGTAGATAGGTACACACATTACGCTCTCCATATCATCTGCTAAAAAAGGAGGTCGCATATGATACCACTCATTCTGTTTGTTATAGAGAATTGGCTCACCCTTTTCATATACTTTACCAGCTAGGCTATATTTTATATCTTCATGCCCAAATTCCAATTCTTTGTTTTGTCCATCTTCTCTAGCTCGTAGTATAAAAAAATTATCTTCTATATTATCTACAATATATCCAGCGTTTAATGGGAACATATTAGATAATCTTTTCAAGAACATGTCTAAAATTTCATTCGTCGTCATCCGATCCGCAAGTTGATGACCAAACTCACTTGCCTCATTTAAATCCGCATTTACTTTTTCGGAATCACTATACATCCTTATCAATAATGTAATTGATAACAAAGGTAATCCTAATAACCACAAGGCCGTTGTGCCTGTTGTGTTTTCAAACAGATACAAACCTAAACCAAAAGGTAATGTTATAAACAGACATGCAAATTCCCAGTATAAATCCTTGGAGAAAAATACAGGATTCATATCACATAAATATTCTCTCATAAAGAGGAAAAGATGATTAATAATTAAATAAGAGATAGCAAAAATAGATCCATATATAATAACATCTTTTAAAATAATACTACCAGTTTCATAGCCTAAATACATAACTAAAGAACCACTTAAAACAGAAAGAGAAAAGAACATAAACGAATTATAAAAATACTTAAATAAGGTATCTCTAGATATTTTCAAATGATAAACTAAAGGAATCATACATATCTGCATAGAAATTAGCTCTGCTAAAATTCCATATTTTAAAAAGATGGCTATTTGAACCCAAATTACTAAAATAAATGTAGTTCCTGCTATGAAAAACGGAAAAATACTCGACAATAATGCTAGCAGTAAAAAAGCCCCATAACCTTCCCAATCACCAGGCTTAGTGGGGGAATATAAATACACTAAGAGAGTTCCAGCAGGAACAAATAATAGCCACAAAGCAAACATAATTCTTTGTGCTTTCTTCGAAAAATTCATCTGACTATTAATCTCCTTTCATACTAAATAACTACTACTAAGTTCTCATTATACTTAAATTATTATATCATTAATTACCCTGAATGTTTCAATTACTAAATTCCTGTTTTTTCCTTTAACTCAGCAATGAAATAAAAAGAACCGGTGACGATTGTAACGGAATATTCAGAATTATCATTGAGATCTACTTCACCCACCTCTTCTTTTATAACTTTTGAACTATTTTTACACAGGTTATATAAAACCTTTGCATCTAAAGCTCTCTTATGTTGGAAGTTAACGAATTCAAAAGAACTACCGATTTCCTCTAACTTCCTTAACATAACACTATATTCCTTGTCTTTTAATATGCCTACGATAAAATGTATTTGCTTATCTGGAAATCTCTCTTTTAACGTTTCTACTAGGGCATCCACACTTGCCCTATTATGAGCGCCATCCATATAAAGATTATCTCTTATTTTCTCCATTCTACCCGGCAATCTAGCATTCTTCACAGCTACTTGGACTTTTGGTTCTGCTAGATCAAAACCACTTATAAGCAATGCAGTTATAGCTAATGCCATATTTGAATGATGGTGCTCCCCTATCATTTGAGGATTTAAATTTGCAAATGAATATTCTTTATATGTATAGCGTTCTTTCTCCACTCGAAAATTTTTATCGTACTCTATGACTCCCGCATTTTTGTCTTCTGCTTCTTTGTACATGATTTTTTTTGCTGGTTCTAATAAGGATCCTATTACTAATTGGCTATTGGTCTTTAATATCCCTGCTTTATGCCAACTAATTTTTTCAATTGTATCTCCCAAGAAATTTGTATGGTCAATGGAAATGCTAGGTATAACAGCTATTGAGTTTTTCATGATGTTCGTACTATCGAGACGTCCTCCCATGCCTACTTCAATGAATAAAACATCTAATTCCATTGTCTCAAATATTAAAAAGGCTGCCACTGTTAGTAATTCGAAATCCGTTAACATACCACTTATCCCTCTTTTTTGCATAAGGGCAAAAGCTTTATCCATTTGTTTTTCTGTAATGGGTATACCGTTTATCTGAATTTGATCATGTACATCGACTATACTTGGGCTTGTAAAGGATCCATAACTCAAGCCATGTTCGCCTGCTAATGCTGTCAAAAAAGCGATTGTAGAGCCTTTTCCATTTGTCCCAGCCACATGAATAACTTTATGCTTGTCCTGGGGATTGCCCAATTTCTGCATTGCAGCCTGGATCATCTCGAGTCCTGGTTTAATAATTGTTTCACTCTCTATATTCCATTTTGTTTTATATTTATTAAAATTTTTTATTTCCACGTAGTTCACCCTATTCCGTCTGATTAAATTTCGTGCTAAACTTCTTGTGAACACATTATAACACGTACTAGTGGAGGTCATTCATTATGCAAACATGTTGGATCGTATACAACGGTAGTCTTACACATGATAAATTTATCGATCAAGCTCTTCTGTTAAAGGAAGCGGCGGATAGACATGATATTCAAGCCATTTTAGTGAAAAATTATGAAGTGCTGATGAATGTCCAGCAAAGGTTACATGCTAAACCAGATTTTGTCGTGTTTTTAGACAAAGATATTTTGCTTGCCCAGTATTTAAAAAATGAGGGTATTCCAGTATTTAATGATCCTAATGTTATAGAAATCTGCGATAATAAAGCAAGACAATACATGATGTTGGCAAATGCCGGGGTGCCAATGCCAATTACCATCGTAGCACCTAAAGTATATCCAGGATTTTCTATACAAGAATCAGGTTACTTTGAACAAGTGTTGCAAGTAATTCCATTACCTATGATTATTAAAGAAGCACATGGCTCATTTGGTATGAAGGTGTATTTAATAGAAACTAGAGAACAATTCTTCGCAAAAATTGAGGAACTTGCAGGAATTGAATATGTCTTTCAACAATTTATCGCAAATAGTAGAGGTAGAGACATCCGTGTAAATGTAGTAGGCGGACAAGTCGTTGCCTGTATGTTTCGCGAATCTCAAACAGATTTCCGTGCCAATATAACAAACGGTGGCTCCGCCTCCCCTATTATTCTCACGTCCCGACAAATGGAAGTGGCAATCCAAGCTGCTGAAGCTTTAGGTGCAGAGTTCGCAGGTGTAGATTTGTTGTTTGGGGATAATGATGAACCACTCGTTTGTGAAGTAAATGGCGTTGCACATATTCGTAACATCTTTAATGTGACTGGTATAAATGTTGGGGACGCTATGATTGAATATATTCAATCTAAAATAGGAGCTGTTGTATGAATGGATTGCTCATTTACGAAAAAGCCGAAATAGAACGAAACCGAAGCTTCATTGATCGATTAATAAATGCTTCGAGTCAATATTCGTTAACGTTAAAAGTAGTAGATGATCAAAGTCCCATCCCAGAAGCAGACTTTATATTCTTTCGTTCCAGAAACCCGCAACTTGCAAAACAATTAGAACAACGCAATATACCAATGTTCAATCGGGCAGAGGTAAATGTTATTGCCAATGACAAATTAAAAGCAATACAGCTTGTACAGCTTCTTGGTATTGCAACCGTACCAACTAAAAAAATAGTAACTGATACTGAGATTAATGAATATCCTATTATACTAAAAACAATCGACGGCCACGGCGGGAAGCAAGTAGAAATAGTTAAAACCCAAAAAGAAGCCACTTCCTTCCTAAATATGTTTTCCGAAAACACGATTATCGCCCAGCAGTATATTGAAACAAACGCTACTGATGTACGTGTATTCATGCTCGGCGAAGAAGTAGTGGGTGCTGTAAAAAGAATTGGACCAAAAGATAGTTTTAAATCTAATTTCACACTAGGTGGTACAGTTGAAAAATACATGCTAGACTCACAACAACATATAGAGGTAGAGAAAATCGCTAAATCGCTTAAAAGTGATTATATTGGTATTGATTTTCTTCTATTACCGGACGAAACCTGGCTTTTCAATGAAATCGAGGATCCCGTTGGCGCAAGATCCTATTACGAAACAACTAAAGAAGATATTGCAGAGCCTATAATGGAATATATTCATAAGAAACTCACAAAAAAAGAGAGAGACGAGATTTAATCGTCCTCTCTTTTTTGACGTTTGAATGGAAACACAGGAAAGTAGCGGAGAATCACCTGAATGTATAGAAATATCACCCGAATGTCATGAAAAACCACTGGAATCTGGAGAACTCTTCCCGAAAAAAAGCATGCACCCAAATCATCGGGTGCACGCTCAAATTTTTTATAGATTATTTAATTCTTCCATACGCTTCAATACAGATGCGTGTTTCTCTAGATAGTCAGCTTCTTTTGCACGTTCTTCTGCAACTACTGCCTCTGGTGCTTTGGAAACAAAGCGTTCATTAGATAGTTTCCCTTGAACTAACTTCACTTCTTTAGCCCATTTTTCTAGCTCTTTTGTTAAACGAGCTTTCTCGGCATCAATATCGATTAACCCTTGTAGCGGAAGATATAAAACCGCTCCCGTAACTACAGCAGACATTGATTGACTAGGTGCTTCTAATTCTAATCCTATTACAAGTGGTTCTGGATTACAGAAACGCTCCAAATACTTAGCATTTGCTTCTAATACGGCTAATGTATTTGCATCCTTCGCGGAAACATATAAAGGAACTTTTTTGCTCATTGGCGTTTGTACTTCTGAACGAATATTACGAACCGAGCGGATAATTTCAGAAAGTAACTTCATATTGTCCGCTTCATCTTTGTTTGAAAGTGCTTCGATTACAGTCGGCCAAGCAGCAACTGTAATCGACTCTCCTTCATGCGGAAGGTTTTGCCAAATTTCTTCTGTAATGAATGGCATAAATGGATGTAATAGACGCATAGTATTGTCTAAAACATAAGCTAGTACGGAACGTGTCATTTTTTTCACTTCTTCATCTTCCCCGTTAAGTGGAAGTTTTGCCATTTCAATATACCAGTCACAGAAATCATCCCAGATGAAGTTATAAAGCGCACGACCAACTTCACCAAATTCATAACGATCTGAAAGTCTTGTTACTTGCTCAATCGTTTCATTTAAACGTGTAAGAATCCATGCATCCGCAACCGATTTTTTACCATCTAAATTTATCTCTTCAAATTTCAAGCCATCCATATTCATTAATGCAAAACGAGATGCATTCCAAATTTTGTTGGCAAAGTTCCAAACAGCTTCTACTTTTTCTGTTGAGAAACGTAAATCTTGCCCAGGTGATGATCCAGTACTTAGGAAGTAACGTAGCGAATCTGCTCCGTATTGATCAATAATATCCATTGGATCAATACCATTTCCTAGCGATTTAGACATCTTACGACCGTCTTCCGCACGTACCAGACCGTGTATTAGAACATCATCAAAAGGACGAGTACCAGTAAATTCTATCCCTTGGAAAATCATACGAGAAACCCAGAAGAATATAATGTCATAACCAGTTACGAGCGCATTTGTAGGATAATACTTTTTGAACTCTTCGTTTTCTGCATCTGGCCAACCTAATGTAGAAAACGGCCATAATGCCGAGGAGAACCAAGTATCTAAGACATCGTTATCTTGATTCCAGTTTTCTGGATCAGCTGGTGCTTCGTTCCCAACATAAATTTCTCCAGTTTCTTTATGATACCAAGCTGGAATACGATGTCCCCACCATAATTGACGTGATATACACCAGTCATGAATATTTTCCATCCAACGCAAATACGTTTTTTCAAAACGATCTGGTACAAAATTCACTTTTCCTTCTGCTTCTTGAAGTTTTATAGCTTCTTTTGCAAGTGGTTGCATTTTAACAAACCATTGAGTCGATAGATATGGTTCAACTACTGCTCCACTTCGTTCAGAATGTCCTACTGAATGCGCATGTTCTTCAATTTTGAAAAGAACTCCTGCATCTTGTAAATCTTTAACGATTTGTTTACGACATTCAAATCGGTCCATTCCATTATAAGTAGCTGCATTCCCATTCATCGTTCCGTCTTCATTCATCACTAAAATACGTTGTAAGTTGTGACGGTTCCCGATTTCAAAGTCATTTGGGTCATGTGCAGGTGTAATTTTCACTGCGCCACTTCCAAACTCCATATCAACGTAATCATCTCCAACAATCGGTATTTCACGTCCAATAATCGGAAGTTTTACTGTTTTTCCGATTAAATGCTTATAACGATCATCTTCTGGATGTACTGCTACTGCAGTATCCCCAAGCATTGTTTCTGGTCTAGTAGTAGCAACATCGATTGATCCAGTACCATCTGCAAGTGGGTAATGCATATGATAGAATGCACCCTGTACATCTTTGTGGATTACTTCAATATCAGAAAGTGCCGTTTTAGTTGCTGGATCCCAGTTGATAATGTATTCGCCGCGGTAGATTAAACCTTTGTTATACAGCTTTACGAATACTTCTTTCACTGCATTTGATAATCCTTCATCTAAAGTAAAGCGCTCACGCGAATAGTCTAACCCAAGTCCAAGTTTCGACCATTGTGCACGGATATGACCAGCGTATTCTTCTTTCCACTTCCATGTTTCTTCGACAAACTTTTCGCGGCCCAAATCATATCTTGTAATATTATCAGCACGCAGTTTTTCCTCTACTTTTGCTTGTGTTGCGATACCTGCATGATCCATACCCGGAAGCCATAAAGCATCATATCCTTGCATACGTTTCATACGAACAATAATATCTTGTAATGTAGTATCCCATGCGTGACCTAAATGTAGTTTACCGGTAACATTCGGTGGTGGAATTACGATAGTATAAGGTTCTTTATCGCTTTCTGGATGAGCTTCGAAGTATTTTCCTTCTAACCACCATTCATACCGTCCTTTTTCAATCGACTGCGGATCATACTTTGTGGACATCGTTGTTTCGTTTGTCATTGTCAGTTCCTCCTAAAAAAGAATATCAATTACGCCTCGGAGTAATTGCGTCCAGATTTTGAATCGAGCTTGAGGCCTACAGGATGTAGGTCATGTAGGCGTTGCGACACGACGTCGCGAACTTAGACTGCCTTCCTTGACTCCTCTTTAAAATCTGTGACATCCGCCGGAGGCTTTATTTTCGTTCAACATTTGAACGAATATAAAAAAACTCCTATCGTCATTAAAGGACGAAGGAGTTTGTTCGCGGTACCACCTTTATTCGCGAATGCTAAAAAACGCATCACGCTCTCAATTCGATAACGGCTTCAAACCGGCATTTGCTACTTACGTTCACAAATACTGCTCGTGGGCTACCTTCAAATGGCGGTTAACAGAAACATTTCAGCAAATTGTTTCCTTTCTTTTGAGAACCAAATCATTCTACTCTTCCCATTCATTGCATCTCTATTCATTTGTTCCATTGTAAAGGATATTATTATATGCCGTCAAGTCTAGTATGGTGAAAGGAGAATTACAATGAGAAAAGGATATAACCCATATTTATTGCCCGATTGGTTACGTAAAACACGTTTCTATTGTAAGCATGTAAGTATTCCAATTTGTACTTTCCAATTAATACGAGTACTAATCGTGCCTACCACATGGGATTTCCTCTTATTGGTACTATTACTACTCATCTGTTTTTTGTTTTACAAGAACATTATTTGATGGGAATGTCAGCTTTGAATATCCATCATCCAAATCTAAAATGAATTGAAGCTCGAACTCCTCGCCTTGCGGTATTTTCACTTCAACTGGTTCAGCAGGGTTTGGTGCTTCTACTTCTGCAACTGGTTTAACTGGAACGGGTACAGGAGCTTCCTCGTATTCACAGTGTACAGTCCACCCAACTTCAATTGCCGCTTGCTCTGTTGGTTTCGAGTTAATATGGTTCACTTGAACTGTTGGCTTGGAACCTTCTTTTAATTTGTCTTTACCGAATTCGATACTCATTGGTACTGCATATTCAAAATAGCCGACCTCACCTTGCAGATCTAAGTCTTCAATCTCGGTGAATTCGCTCGTAGCATGATGCTCCTCTTCACCTTCCTCAAACTTAACGTGGCAGGTGATGTGGTATATACCTACTATTTGAATAATATTCTCCTTCTCAGTGACTTCGCATTGAGGAGTTACTGCAACATTTTTAATTTCTTTCGGAACCCCAAAGCTTGGTGGAAAACGAAATTGTTCTTTTACATCCCAGGTTTTTGTCGTCATAAGTCATCCTCCTTCTATAGGACAACTTATGAATAGAACAAAAGGGATAGAACATATTTCACTTAGAATTACTTTTTGTCGTTGTTTTTATCCACAATCTGCTTTAGTTCTAACCAATTTGTTAACCTTGGAATTGTAAGATGTTGGTTATACGATTGCGTTTTCACATAAACTTGTAATGTATCATCTGTTAATGTGTTTAATACGTCTGGCTTATCGTCGAAATAATAATCCAACTGTAAGTCCCGAATAATATTTACCTTTGCTTGGTCCTTCATGCCACAAAAGAATTTTTCTTCTGTGACTGGGAATCCTTGTTCCATTAACCAATTCATCGTTCTTTCACGATGTTCTGCTGGTCTAGCCGTAATATAGTATACCTCATGCCCCTGTTGTTGTAGATTTACTAACGTTTCTACAGCATCTGGGTATGCTGGACAATTAGTATAATATATTTGTTCCAATGTATCATTCCACATTTTAGAGCCGGCTTCATCGGACAATCCGAATAATTCATGTATTTCAACTCTATCTAACGCATGAAATTTATCTAATTCCACTTGTTGTCCTAACTTTTCGTTATAAATATGAAAAGCATGTTCTCTTAAATTGATCAATGTATCATCAATATCAAATCCAAATTTCATCTAATATGCCACATCCATTACATCTTATTTGTAAGTTGGATAACCAACAAACTTAAAGTCTTTCCCTATTTTTTGAATTTCCGTATCGATTAGCTCAACTGCATCACTCATTAAGTCAATACCGCTACCCTCCATAAAGGTCGGAGCATTTTTACCACCTATTAACTTAGGTGCAATATATATAACTGCTTTATCAATTAATTTATTTTCCAAAAATGCTGCATTGATCGTCCCTCCACCTTCAATTAACAAAGAGGAGATAGACTTTTCACCTAATATTTGAACGACTTCTTGTACATCTACATGGGTAGTTCCAGTTGTATGGAACACTTGAACGCCTTGATTGATTAGCTTCTCTTTTTTATCATGGTCATAATTTACACTTGTAAAAATCCACGTCTGCGCTAATTGATCGGTTACAAGCTTGGCATCTAAAGGAATTTTCAATGTTGAGTCTAAAACTATACGAATCGGATTACGACCATTTTCAATACGAGTAGTTAGTTCTGGATTATCTTCCGTAACAGTATTAACCCCGACTAAAATGGCCAAATGCTCATTTCTAAGATGATGAACATCCTCTCGTGCATCTGCCGACGTAATCCATTTACTATGAGCAGAGTGTGTGGCAATTTTACCGTCTAATGTTATCCCCGATTTTAATGTCACAAAAGGCTTCTCTGTTACGATAAACTTGTTGAATACTTCATTCATCCTTTTAGAAGCTTCCTCTTGAATACCGGTAATCACATTTATCCCAGCATCCTCTAGAATTTTGACTCCTCGCCCTGATACGATTGGATTTGGGTCGAGCGTTGCAATGACAACAGTTTTAATACCTGCTGCAACAATTGCTTCAGCACAAGGGCCAGTTCTTCCGTGATGGGAACATGGTTCCAGTGTGACATAAATCGTAGCACCTTTTGCATGCTCCCCTGCCATTCTAATAGCATGAATTTCTGCATGAGGCTCTCCAGGTTTCATATGCGCACCAATACCAACGATACGATTATTATTTACAATCACTGCTCCTACTAATGGATTCGGATCTGTTTGTCCTTTCATTGCTCTCGCATTTTGCAGGGCAAGATCCATATAAAATGCGTGATTAGTCATTTTGAAAAGTACCTTCTTCCTCCATATGACCTGAACGATTTATTTTCGTGTGTAAGTATTTTTCATTGTATTCCGAAACGTCCCCCCATAATGGAGTACGCCCCGCTACAGCCAAACCTGCATCCTTTAATGCTTTTACTTTCTTTGGATTGTTCGTTATCAATGTAACAGGTTTCGAACGCAATACTTTTAAGACTTCGATCGCATCTCCATAATTTCTAGAATCATCTACAAAACCTAGTTTTTCATTAGCCTCTACTGTATCCGAACCATTTTCTTGTAGAATATAGGCCATTGCTTTACTAAATAGACCAATGCCTCTACCTTCATGATTTGCTAAATAAAATAAAGCACCAGCTCCGTTGTTAACAATCATTTGCATAGACTGTTTTAATTGGAAACCACAATCACAACGCTTACTCCCAAAAATATCCCCCGTATGGCAGATGGAGTGCATGCGGATTAGTGACTCCTCGGTCTCTTTAAAGTCTCCGTATACTAACACGCTAGACTGTTGGTATTCAGCTAAGTTAGAGGAGGATAAATTACTTATTATTTGATTGATATCTTCTGTGTATTCATCACTATTTAACCAGCTATACCACTGGAATATAACTGTATTACCATTTAAATTTACCGGCAGTCGAATTGGTCCGACTAGATAAATCGAACTTTCATCAGTCTTAATAACTTTAATTTTATCTTTTAATACATTTACTACATCATTAGATATTTCTTTCACATTTGGCATTCTATATCCTCATTTCTCCAAAACATAATAGTATCTCTATAGTATTCTTAGTAGATTACTTTTCGTAAGTAATTATATTTTAGTAATCAATATTTGTCAATTACATTAGACTAAAAGAGCCTTGCAAATAATGCAAGGCTCCAATTGCTATTTAGTTCATCGAAAGTTTTTCAAATACTGTATGGAATGCTTGAATTGTTTTTTCTATATGCTCTACAGTATGTGCACTCGAGAGGAATAATCCTTCAAACTGAGAAGGTGGTAAATAAATTCCTTCCTCTGCCATAAGACGGAAATACTTAGCGAATAATTCTAAATCAGACGTTTTCGCTGTATCAAAGTTTACCACATCTTCATTTGTTAAGAAGAAACCGATCATTGAACCTGCACGATTCACTGTATGCGGAATATTATATTTTGTCGCTGCTTCTCGGAACCCTTTTTCAAGTATATCCCCTAGCTCGATAAAATAATCATATGTTTGTTCATTTAAACGTGTTAATGTCTCGTAACCAGCTGTCATAGCTAAAGGATTACCTGATAATGTACCTGCTTGATAAACTGGCCCAGCTGGTGCAATCATTTCCATGATTTCACGTTTACCGCCAAATGCCCCTACAGGAAGTCCTCCACCTATTACCTTACCTAAACAAGTTAAATCAGGTGTAATACCATAATAGCCTTGTGCACAGTTATACCCTACACGGAAACCGGTCATCACTTCATCAAAGATTAATACCGTTCCGTTTTTCTCCGTTAGTTCGCGTAATCCTTCTAAGAATCCTTCTACAGGAGGAACAACACCCATATTACCTGCTACAGGCTCTACGATTACAGCTGCCAAGTCATCTCCAAAGTTTTCAAAGACATGACGAACGCTTTCTATATCGTTAAATGGTACGGCTATTGTATTTTTAGCCACTGACTCTGGAACACCAGGACTATCAGGTAAACCTAGTGTTGCAACACCAGATCCCGCTTTTATCAGTAAGCTATCTCCATGACCATGATAACTACCTTCAAATTTCAAAATTTTGTTACGACCAGTAAAACCACGTGCTAAACGAAGTGCACTCATCGTTGCTTCCGTACCAGAAGAAACCATTCGAACCATCTCGATGGATGGAACACGATCCATTACTAGTTTAGCTAATTTATTTTCGATTAAGGTAGAAGCACCAAAGCTTGTTCCCGTTTCTGCAACCTGTTGAATTGCTTTCACAACATTTGGTTCCGTATGCCCTAAAATAAGTGGTCCCCATGATAAAACGTAGTCTATATATTCATTGCCATCGATATCTTTAATAATTGCACCTTTTCCACTCTCCATGAAAATAGGATCCATATCGACGGATTTAAACGCACGTACGGGGCTATTTACGCCACCGGGCATTAGTTCTTTTGCTTCTGTAAATGCCTGTTTAGACTGCTCATATGATTTTGTCATTATTTCCCCTCCAACCAACGGGCAACATCTTTAGCATGATAGGTTAAGATCATATCTGCTCCTGCACGTTTCATTCCTGTTAGTGTTTCAAGCACTGTTTCTTTTTCGTTGATCCAGCCATTAATTGCCGCTGCTTTTACCATTGCATATTCTCCAGATACATTGTAAGCAACAATCGGTGTAACAAATGTATTTTTTACATCACGAATAATATCTAAGTATGCTAATGCTGGTTTTACAATTAGGAAATCTGCTCCCTCTTGTACGTCGGATGAAGCTTCACGTATTGCTTCCATACGATTAGAATAATCCATTTGATACGTTTTGCGGTCACCGAATTTTGGTGCTCCGTCTGCTGCTTCACGGAAGGGTCCGTAATATGCCGATGCATATTTTACTGCATAAGACATGATTGGTATATCCTTATACCCTGCTTCATCTAAACCAAGGCGAATTGCAGCTACAAAGCCGTCCATCATATTGGATGGAGCAATAATATCTGCACCAGCTTCTGCTTGGCTTATAGCAGTTTTTGCTAACAAATCAAGCGAAGGATCATTTAAAATACGTTCGTTTTCATCTACTACTCCACAATGTCCGTGGTCTGTAAATTCACATAGGCAAGTATCTGCTATTACTATTAATTGCGGATGACGCGCTTTAATTTGACGAATTGCTTCTTGTACAATTCCGTGATTATGATAAGCCCCAGATCCAACTGCATCTTTTTCCGCAGGTAGCCCAAATAAAATAACAGATGGAATTCCTAAGTCTACTACTTCATCTACTTCCTCATTTAAACGGTCAAGAGAGAATTGGAAAACGCCTGGCATTGAAGATACTTCGTTTTTAATATTCTCGCCTTCCATTACGAATATAGGATAGATTAAATCTTCCTTATGTAAATAAGTTTCCTTAACCATTGCTCGAATTCCAGCTGATTGTCTTAAACGACGATGACGTTGAAAAAATAATTCAGTCATTGCACTCTTCCTTTCCATTCCGCTAATTTAACAATTACATCTTTTAAGGTATAAGTTTCGGGCATAACCTGCACAGTTACATTCATAGATTCTAAATAATTCTTGGTAATATGGCCAATTGCACATACAGTTGTATGATTATACCCAAAGGAAGCCCCAATACTGCGATGATATACTTCGGCGGTAGAAGGACTTGTGAAGATAATAGAACATTTTTCGCTGTTCTTTAATAGATTCTCCACTTTTTCTTTGTTTTCCTCTAACTCAACTGTTTCATAAATAGTCCATTCCTGTACATGATTGGACAGACCATTCTTTATTGTATCTTTTGCAAGATTTCCTTTAACAAATAAGCATCGCGCAGTGGAGGATACAACTTCCGGAAACTCCTGCACAAAAACATCTGCACTAAATATAGTAGGAGTAAAATTGACTAAAAGACCTAAGTCTTCAATAGCACTTGCAGTTTTTGTACCAACTACTGCAATTTTAGCTGTAAAAAAACTGGCATCTAGTTGGTATTTTACCATTTTCGAATGAAATGCCTTTACACTACTTTGACTAGTAAAGATAAGCCAATCATATAAGTTACAACTCTGTAAAAGGCTCAAATCATGAGAACTAACTATTTCCTTTGTAGCAATCATCGGAGCAATAACTGCATTCCCACCAAATCTTTCCACAAGATCTGATGCTTCCGTTGATCTAAGAATGCCAGTAAAAATGACATTCTCACCTATCAAAGGAGTTTTATTAGACATTCAAATCGGCCTTCACTTGTTGGATTAGATCGTATGCTCCTTGTTCGGTCATAATACTTGCAAGTTCTTTCCCAAGTCTAGCTGCATCCATTCCAGTTAATACTTCTTTAAATACGACGGATGCATCCGGCGCTGCAATTAGTCCAGTCATCGTAATTTTACCATCATTAATTGTTGCATGGCCTGCGATTGGCACTTGACATCCACCGTCCATTGCAGATAAAAATGCACGCTCTGCTTCTATTGCAACCCATGTGTCATGGTCAGATAGTTTGCCAAGCTCATCGATTAACTCTTGATCATCCGCGCGACATTCAATACCTAGAGCCCCTTGTCCAACTGCTGGGATGCAATCCTCCGTAGTTAAGTATTCTGTAACGACCTCATCGCTCCAGCCTAAACGTTTTAAACCTGCTGCAGCTAAAATAATCGCATCATACTCACCATCTTGCAATTTTTTCAAACGTGTCTCTACATTACCACGAATCCATTTAATCTCGATATCCGGTCTTAACAACAATAGCTGAGCACTTCTTCTCAAACTACTTGTTCCTACTACCGCTCCTGTTGGAAGGTCAGCGAATTTCACATGTCCTGTAGATATAAATGCATCCCGTTCATCCACACGTTTTGGAATACATCCCATTACTAAACCTTCAGGTAATTCAGAAGGCATATCTTTCATACTATGCACTGCAAAATCGATCTCTTTGTCGTAAAGAGCTTGTTCTATTTCTTTTACAAAAAGTCCCTTACCTCCAACTTTAGAAAGCGTAACATTTAAAATTTGGTCACCCTTTGTCACAATCTCTTTCACTTCAAACTCAAAAGGTGCCCCCATATCTTTCATCTGTTGAATGAACCAATTTGTTTGAGTTAATGCTAACTTACTTCGTCTAGATCCTACAATAATTTTACGCAAAAATGCCGCTTCCCTTCTTTAATACCAAATATGGAATTGTGATAATCGACTACCTAATAAGAAATTTATCAAAACAAATAGAAAGGCATAAATATGTATCCAAGCATAATTTGTCCCTATAATCTTTGCTGACTTTCTTATCAATAAAACAAGAATATAAATCACTAACACTATAAAAGAATTGACTATCTTTATATCATAAAGTGGAAAACCCTCTAATGATATATATGCCCATTCTAACCCAAGAACTAAACTTACAAACAATAATGGAATTCCTGTTAAAATGGACAGACTCATTCCGTTTGCAGCTTGTTGCAGTGAAGGCAATCGCGTGAATTGTTTTGTCCATTTTTTTTGTTTTAGCACTTTATATAAGATTAAGTATAATGTCGAAAAAACAAATGATAAAGCAAAAGCTGTATAAGCTAATAATCCAAACATAATATGGATGAATAATAATTCCGATTTAAGGTTATCTCCTACTAACGATTGAGACATCGGATTTGGTGCAAACGTATGTATCGTCATAAAAATAAACCCAATCAAATTCATAAAGAATGCTGGAAGGTCCAATCTAAATACTAACTGTAAAACAAGCGAAAGCATAATGATGAGCCAAGCATAAAAGTATATCCCTTCAAACAACGAAAGAATTGGAAAACGCTTCATCTCCACCATATACATAACTAAAAATATTGTTTGTAATGTACCAACCCCAAAAAGCAACCATACAGCTAACCGATGTGCTCGTTGATCCTTTTGTAAGTAATCTATAAAGTAAAAGACAAGGCTTATAGCTTGAAGAATGACCATAATCTCATGAAGCCTTGTCATCGTCAGATCAGTCATGTTATTCTCCTTTTACATAGTAAAAAGGCGTTTGTAATATCTATTTGTCTCCATACAGATATTAAAACGCCTCCTTTACTTAGTTATATAATAAATTCTCTTTTAAATTTTGCGAATCCATTAAAGTTTGCTTTAAATTGATTTTTGCTTTTTCTGCTTGCATAGCAACTTCCTTTTGTACATCTTCTTCTATACCAAAGATTTGTTGGAATAGTTGAAGTTGTGCAGCAGGATCTTTTGCTACTGATAATTCTTTTACTTGTAAAATTGGTTCTTTTAATAGCTGATTGACAATTGATTTAGTATGCTTATTTAATATTTTACGTTCACGATCCGTTAAATTAGGCATTTTGTTTTCAATTGACGCCATAGTTTCAGACTGAATCGTATTCGCTTTTTGACGTAAAGCCGAAATAATTGGTACTACTCCAAGCGTCGTTACCCAGTCATTAAACTGTTCAATTTCCGTTTCGATCATGAGATTAATCTGCTGAGCAGCACGTTCTCTTTCAGCTAAGTTAGCTTCCACGATTCCTTGTAAATCATCAATATCATACAAGAACACATTAGCAAGATCGCCTATACGTGGATCTAAATCACGTGGTACAGCTATATCTACCATGAACAAAGGCTTCCCTTTACGAAGACGCTCTACAAATTGCATTAGTTCAAGATCAATTACAAATTCAGTTGAACCAGTTGAACTGATAAGGATATCAGCTTCTAATAATGCACATTGAAGCTCGTCCATCGGTTTAGCATTGCCGTCAAACTTAGAAGCAAGTTCCTTCGCTTTCTCAAAAGTACGATTAATCACCGTTACCTTTTCAGCTCCGCTACCATGAAGATTTTGGATCGCAAGCTCGCCCATTTTCCCAGCACCTAAAATTACGACGTGCTTATGATTTAGTGAACCAAATATTTTCTTCCCTAGCTCTACTGCTGCATAAGAAACGGAAACAGCGTTTTCTCCAATTGCAGTCTCTGCATGTGCACGTTTGGCAAACGTGACTGCCTGTTTAAATAATTGGTTGAAAACAGTTCCTGTAGTTCCGTTTTCTTGTCCATTTAGGAAGCTTTTCTTCACTTGTCCTAATATTTGTGTTTCCCCAAGTACCATCGAATCGATGCCCGCTGTAACGCGGAACAAATGATTATTCGCTTGGTCATCCTCGTGAACAAATAAATAGGTAGATAAACTTTCTAACGGAATATCAAACCAATTCGCTAAAAATTGCTTTACATAGTATTTACCCGTATGAAGTTGATCTACAGTAGCGTAGATTTCCGTACGGTTACAAGTAGATACGATGACATTTTCTAATATACTTTTTTGGTCTTGTAGTGCCTGCATCGCATTAGGTAACTCCGCTTCTACAAACGACAGTTTCTCCCGAATTTCGACAGGAGCAGTACGATAATTGACACCAACCACGATTGTATGCATGGAATAGGTCTCCCCTTCACGTTCAATTCATTAATCCAATTATATCATAGCTTCACGCTAGTTCCTTGCTTATTTGTGAACAACGTATGAAATCTTATTTAGAATTATTATAAATTAATAATAACAAACAATATTCGTCAATTCAAACATTCTGATTCAAATAATAAAAGTAGGACAATTCAAACAATATAAACGAATGTAAGCTTGGTATTCCCTGAATGGATAGTTTTTAATCTTTCTTCTATGTACTTTCATAAAGAACTTAATAAGGTAGAAATTCCAATTAGGTAGATCTATGCCATTTAAGTTCTCTATCTTAATGTTAGGTGAAACAACCAAAGTATCTTTTGGTTGCTTTTAATGTCCTTAAAAAAGCAAGTCCTTGATCGACATATATCGCTCAAGAACTCACTCACTAAAATTCAATACTATTATTTATAAAGATAGTTACTATACTATCCATTAACCGGAAGTAGTCTTAGTCTAAAATTCTACTTTCAATCTCAGCCCAAGCTGCATCGAAACCTAAACCAGTGTCAGAAGAAAAAACAATTAATGGATCTGTTTTATCCATTTGCAGTTCATCTTTCACTATCTTTTTATGCTTATCCCATTTCCCTTTAGGAATTTTGTCAGCCTTTGTAGCAATAACAATACAAGGAATATTATAGTGCTTTAGGAAATCATACATCATACAGTCATCACCTGTAGGTGGATGTCTTAAATCCACTATTAAAACAACTGCTTTTAAAATGTTGCGAGAGGTAAAATAAGTTTCAATCATTTTACCCCAAGCAGCACGTTCTGTTTTCGATACTTTAGCATAACCGTAACCAGGTACATCGACAAATATTAAAGACTCTTCCAATTTGTAAAAGTTCAATGTTTGTGTTTTACCTGGTTTAGATGAAATTCGGGCCATACTTTTTCGACCAATCATCTTATTGATAAAAGATGATTTTCCTACATTCGACCGTCCAGCTAAAGCTATTTCAGGTAAATCACCTTCTGGATATTGCGCTGGTCTTACTGCACTGATTAATAATTCTACATTATGAATTTTCATAATTATGCCTCCTCTAGAGCCAGTTGAAGCACCTCTTCAGCATCGGAAACAAAATGGAACGTCAATACTTCGCGAACACTTTCTGGTATATCTTCAATATCGCGCTCGTTGTCTGCCGGACAAATAATAGTCGTCAAACCTGCACGATGTGCACTTAGTGTCTTTTCTTTTAAACCGCCAATCGGTAATACTCTACCTCTAAGCGTTACTTCTCCTGTCATACCTACTTCACGTTTAATAGGTCGCTTAGACAATGCCGAAACAAGAGCTGTAACTATAGTAATTCCTGCTGAAGGTCCATCCTTCGGAACAGCACCCTCCGGAACGTGAATATGGATATCCTTGTTTTTATAAAATGTTGGATCAATTCCAAACTCTTCTGCTTTTGAACGTACATAAGATAATGCAGTCTGCGCAGATTCCTTCATCACATCACCTAGCTTACCAGTCAATTGGAGCTTGCCAGTTCCCGCAGATAACGAAACCTCAATTTGAAGAGTATCACCACCAACAGTAGTGTAAGCTAGCCCTGTTGCTACCCCTATTTGGTTCTCTGTTTCCGCTTGACCATACCTAAATTTTCGTTTACCGATAATGTTTTCAAGATTTTTCGTTGAAATGGAAACTCTCTTTTTATCACCTGAAACAATTTGAAGAGCAGCTTTACGACAGAGATTTGCAAGTACTCGCTCTAAACTACGGACTCCCGCTTCTCTTGTATAATGTCGGACTACATCTAGTAAAGCATCGTCTTTCAGTTGTAGTTGACCTTTTGTTAGACCATGCTCTTTTAACTGTTTAGGCAATAAATGATTCTTTGCGATAGAGAGCTTTTCTAACTCCGTGTAACCAGCAATGGAGATAATCTCCATACGATCACGTAAAGGGCCAGGAATAGTACTTAAATCATTTGCAGTAGCGATGAAAAGAACATTTGAAAGATCGTATGTCTCTTCGATATAATGATCACTAAATGAATTATTTTGTTCAGGATCTAATACTTCTAGCATCGCAGCGGAAGGATCTCCTCGGAAGTCATTCGACATTTTATCGATTTCATCCAGTAAAAACAGCGGGTTAATCGTTCCTGCTTTTTTCATCCCTTGAATAATGCGACCTGGCATTGAGCCTACATAGGTTCTTCGATGTCCACGAATTTCCGATTCATCTCGAACACCACCAAGTGAGATACGAACAAAGTTACGCCCTAAAGACTCCGCAATAGATTTTGCCAAGGAAGTTTTACCAACACCTGGAGGACCTGCTAAACAAAGAATTGGACCTCTTAAAGATTTAGTTAACTGTCTAACAGCCAAATACTCTAACACACGCTCTTTGACAGATTCTAATCCATCGTGATCTCTATCCAATATTTTTTCAGAACGCTTTATATCTAACTGATCTTCCGTTGATTTAGACCAAGGAATAGAAACGATCCAATCGATATAGTTACGTATAACCCCACTTTCTGGAGCCTGCGTAGGAAGTTTTTCATAGCGATCTAATTCTTTTAACACATTCTTTTTCGTATCTTCAGGTAAACCTGCTGCTTCAATACGCTTTTTGAGTTCCGCTACTTCCCCGGTTTTACCTTCTTTATCGCCAAGTTCGGTTTGAATCGCTTTCATCTGTTCACGAAGATAGAACTCTTTTTGTGTTCTTTCCATCGCATTTTTGACTCGTGTATTAATCTTCTTTTCCAAGTCTAATATTTCTTGTTCATTGTATAAACGACTTATTAACCATTCTAAACGTTCTTTTACATCCATTATTTCTAATATTTCTTGTTTACCAGAAATTTTCAATGGCAGATGTGAAGCTACCATATCCGCCAAACGACCTGGTTCTTCAATATCAGTTACTGAATTGAACGTTTCTTCGGAGACACTCTTAGATGATTTTGAATACTTTTCAAAATTATGTACTAGCGTACGCATAAGTGCCTCGTCTTCTTGATCCACTTTTTCTGGCTCAATAAATGCAGTAACTGCAACTTCGTCGAATGTATCAAGATGATTAAAATCATCCCAAATACCACGTTGTAATCCTTCTACTAAAACCCGCATTGTACCGTTTGGCAATTTCACCATTTGTTTTACTTTTGCAATGATACCTACATCATACAGATCTTCCATATCAGGTTTTTCGATGGTCATATCTCTTTGAACAGATAGAAATAACTTTTCCTCTCGAATCATCGCCTCGTTGAGTGCAGCTATAGAACGTTCACGTCCTACGTCTATATGTAAAATCATCGTAGGATAAACAAGTAAGCCTCTAAGAGGCAACACTGGATAAAATACTTTATTTTCTTTAGTCATTTGGGTAGTCACCTCCAACTTATTCTGTCCGTAGTTTCATCAATAATGCTTGTTATAAAAAAAGTTCCTTTGAAGTTGAAAAAGCTGACATCCTTGCATGCGCTAAGCACGCGCAGATGGAAGCCAGCTTTTTCAATGGCTAATTAAGCCGATGTTTTTTCATTATCTTTATCTAATTCTGTACCATCCTCTAATAACAACTTAGGTTTGGCCTTATCTGTAATAGATTCTTTCGTTATGATACATTCGACTATGTCATCTCTAGATGGCAATTCAAACATTACATCTAGCATGATGTTTTCAATGATTGAACGTAGACCACGAGCACCAGTTTTACGTTCAATTGCCTCTTTAGCAATAGCTATCAATGCATCATCTTCAAATGTTAACTTCACATTATCCAACTCAATCATTTTTTGATATTGCTTAGCAAGAGCATTTTTCGGTTCTGTTAGAATTTGAACTAATGCACTCACGTCTAACTGCTCTAAGCTTGCAAGTACTGGCAGACGTCCGATGAATTCTGGTATTAAACCAAATTTCAATAGATCCTCTGGTATTAATTGCGAAAGTACTGAACCTTCAGCAACTTCTACTTTGTTCGGATCAGCTCCGAAACCAATAACTTTTTCACCTAAACGACGTTTGATGATTTGTTCGATGCCGTCAAAAGCTCCACCCACAACGAAAAGAATATTCGTTGTATCAATTTGTAAGAACTCTTGGTGCGGATGCTTACGGCCGCCTTGTGGTGGTACGCTTGCAACAGTACCCTCTAATATTTTAAGAAGTGCTTGTTGTACACCTTCACCAGAAACATCTCGTGTAATAGAAGGATTCTCTGATTTACGAGCTACTTTATCAATTTCATCTATATATATAATTCCTTTTTCAGCACGTTCGATATCATAATCAGCTGATTGAATTAGTTTTAAAAGGATATTCTCAACATCTTCCCCTACATATCCTGCTTCTGTTAACGAAGTTGCATCTGCAATTGCAAATGGTACGTTAAGAATTCTTGCAAGTGTTTGGGCTAGCAATGTTTTACCACTACCAGTTGGACCTATTAATACTATATTTGATTTAGCTAATTCTACTTCGTCAATGACACTATTGGAATTAATGCGTTTGTAATGGTTATAAACTGCAACTGCAAGTGATTTTTTTGCTCGTTCTTGTCCAATTACATATTCATCTAATATAGCTAAAATTTCTTTTGGTTTTGGAACTTCTTTAAACTCTACTTCTTCTTCAATTCCTAGCTCTTCTTCTACGATTTCAGAACAAAGGTCGATACATTCATCACATATATATACGCCTGGTCCTGCTACTAGCTTACGAACTTGTTCTTGTGGTTTACCACAAAAAGAACATTTTAAGTTCCCTTTTTCATCATTGAATTTGAACAAAATATTCACCCCTATTCAAGCAATTATGTTACAAGATTCTCATCAAGTAATCAAATAATACGTTTAAGTATGTTTTTAATATTGAAAAATCTATGTATATGATAGAACAAGGCACAGTTCTGAATGCTGTACCTTGTTCTATTAGTATTAACAACGTATGAATTTAAAATTAAGAAATTTTAGCGTTTTCCACTAAGAATTCAACTGTTTTTTGGAAACGTAAGTCATTTGCAAGAACGTCTGTACCACCAAGTGCACGTTTAATATCTTCAAGCTTCATATTGAACTGTGCGCTCATTTTTTCTAGTTCTGCAACGATATCTTCTTCAGTTGCTTCAATTTTCTCTTCTTTAGCAATTGCTTCAAGTGTTAATGAAACTTTTACGCGACTTTTAGCATCTTCTGTCATTTGAGTACGTAATGCTTCTTCGTCTTGACCAGAGAATTGATAGTAAAGATCTAAGTTCATACCTTGTTGCTCTAAACGTTGACCAAATTCTTGTAACATGCGGTCCGTTTCTGATTTGATCATTGCTTCAGGAATATCAATTGTTGCGTTTTCTGCAGCAGCTTCTACTAATGTATCACGTAGTGTTTGAGCAGCTAATTGTTTTTTCTCTTCAGCAGTTGCTTCTTTTAGTTTAGTACGTAAAGCGTCGATACCTTCTACTTCAGCATCTACTTCTTTAGCAAAGTCATCATTAAGTTCAGGTAATTCTTTACCTTTAACTTCTTTAACAGTTACTTTAAATGTAGCAGATTTCCCTGCTAACTCAGCAGCATGGTATTCTTCTGGGAATGTTACTTCAACATCTTTTGCATCTCCAGTTTTAGCACCAACTAATTGTTCTTCGAAACCAGGAATGAAAGAATTAGAACCGATTTCTAGTGGATAATCTGTTCCTGCTCCACCTTCAAAAGCTTCTCCATCAACGAATCCTTCGAAGTCGATTACCGCAGTATCGCCATCAACGATTGCATCTTCTTTTACTACTAATTCAGCTAAACGAGTTTGATTACTTTTTAATTGCTCGTCGATTTCTTCATCAGTAACAGTTTCTTCTAGTTTAGTTACTTCAAGACCTTTATAGTCTCCTAGAGTTACTTCTGGTTTTACAACAACTTTAGCAGTGAATACTAAAGGTTGTCCTTTTTCCATTGTTACGATATCGATTTCTGGTTGGTCTACTGGATCAATTCCAGCATCTTCAACAGCATGTCCATATGCATGTGGCAAGATAATATCTAAAGCTTCTTGGAATAATGATTCCACACCATACATTTTTTCGAACATTTGACGAGGCATTTTCCCTTTACGGAAACCTGGTACGTTAATTTGTTTAACTACTTTTTTAAAGGCTTGATCCAATCCTTTTGATACTTCTTGTGCAGTAACTTCTACAGTTAATAAACCATTATTACCTTCTTGTTTTTCCCATTTTACAGTCTGATCCATTGACATATATTCTACCTCCAAATAATAATTTACAATAATTTAGCACCCTGCATATACTTATACAGCGCAGTTTTTCACTAATTATATTGACAACTTGTATATTATAGCATAGATGAATAGAGTTTCAACATTATTCCTAACTCAAAACTTCTACTGATTTTTCCAGTTCAATGAGTAACTGAAAGAACTCATCAGGCTCCAATTCACTATTCCCAAATAATGCATCTACATATTCCATGTATTTGTTAGCTACTGTTTCATTAGTATATCCTACCCAGTCAAACGGAAACAAGGTATATGCATGGCGATGAACCATTTCCAAGGTCATTTCAAGCTTAGTAGGATCTTTGGATAAGGAGTTCTCCATATATTGTTTGATAGATTCTACTCGATCAACCGCTGTGCTTTCTGGAGGTGCTGTCGGAATTACCGTTTCCTTAAACCCGAACTTTTCTACGGTAACCTCATTTTGTACTCCCGCTGCTCCAAGAAGTAAAAGAGCTAGTGATTTAATAGTAGGAATGATATCAGAGCTTTCGATGATTGTAATGATATCCTTCGATATGACCATTACATCTGTTTGGAATGCCATTTGTAATAATTGTTCTTGTTGTCCATAAGGTAGTTTTTTAAAGTTCACTAATTTAAACTGGTCATTGTCCATTTGAATGTGGACCTCTTCATCTACTGAGAGGGTTGTGTCTGATAACATCTTGATGCTTAGTTCTTTAAGCTGTTTAAAATTTTTCTTCTGCTGAAAAGTATAGGTGGAATCCTTCATTAATCCATCTAATACTTCGTTTAACTGATTGTATTCTTTTAGGTCAAGTAATATTGTCAAATATAATTCTATAACCTGTTCAAAAAAAGGAGACTTTTTTTCGTAAAGAGTTTCACATATTTTCTTGGCGTCTGTAGCTCTTCCTGTTTCTAGCAAAGATAAAATGTAGACACTTTGGACCATGTCACTCAGTTCCTTATATTTGTTAGCCTCGTCAAAACAAGAGACCGCTTCCATAAAGTTATTCTCTTCCGCAAATTTAAGTCCCTTTTCAACATAGTTTTCGATCATTCCAGGGAATAAAATGACGTTTTCATCCTTCATAATGGGATGATTCTTTTTTTTCATTATAATTCGCCACCTTCACTAGCTTATGTATGTACTCAATTATATACACTATATCATTTATTCTAGATACACCGATACAATCTTATTGAAATTTTGAATCGAACAAAGAAATGCGCCTAGTCGGAAAAGGATCTAGGGAATTCAATTTCTTTTTTTACTTCATCATTTTTACTTGCTTGCTCTTATGTAGTGATGAATCTTCAGCCTATCGTTTCTCTTCATTTTTGGTTAGTCATTTGTTTACTCTCCTTTTGTTCATATTTAATAACTTGCCTTACTTAATAGATTCCCGATACTTCTAGTTATAAACAATCTAAAAGTGTTGACCTTGCACGAGAGTATATTTAAGTCTCTCCATTTAATTCATATTCAAAAGGACAAACCGCATTTCCACGATTTGCCCTTAGTATTAAGCTATTTATAAATTCCTTTTTTTACCTTATCCTCATAAAACACATTAAAGTCAGGATCAACAATCCCTATATTTAAGTACCTTGCTTTATAATCACGAAGCAGTTCAAAGAATTTTTTACTTAAGAAGAGTATTACTATTAAGTTAACAAACGTAGGGATGGCTGTCGTAATATCAGCAAAATACCAAACAGCTTTCCCAGGCATATCATTCATTACTGCATAAATTACCATTAATGACCCTGGAATTGGATATAACCATTTAAATAAGGTTAAAATTTTGTACTTTAATGCAAGCTTCTTTTCATTATTAAATAAATGCCTTAATATTATTTCATAATACGTATACCAACCTGTAGAGGTTGTTAGCCCGAATAAGAAAATGGAGATAGTTATTATATATCTACCAATTTCCCCAATTCCAATCTCAAATGCAGATAATGTTAGAGCTGCTCCATCCAAACCTGAAGACCAAACACCTGTTATGATTATCGTAAACGCAGTGATAGAACATACAATCATCGTATCTGCGAATACCTCCATAGCACCCCACATTCCTTGCTTTATCGGATGGGAAGTTTTTGCGGTTGAGTGAATCATTGGTGAAGTACCCCAACCAGCCTCATTACTATACACGGCACGAGCAACCCCCATGCGAATTACCTGAGCAATGGCTGCTCCTGTAAACCCTCCTACTGCAGCCATACCAGAAAATGCACTATCGAAAATTAAAGAAAAGACCGGAATAATTTCTGTATAATTTTTAAAAATAATATAAAGTCCAGCAATAACATAGAACATGCACATAAACGGGACTAGCAAAGAAGCAATCTCACCTATCCGTTTAATGCCTCCATAAATAATGATATATATAATAGTCAAATAGATAAAGGAAGCAGGAATCATCCCAATATCGAACGTGGAGCTAACTGCTTCTGAAATCGTATAATTTTGAAGGGTTATAAAGAAAGTTGTGAAAATACCTACACCAAATAGAATGGCAGGAACCTTCCAAAATTTAAAGTTCTTTTCCTCTCCGAGCCCTTTTTCCATATAATAAGTTGGTCCGCCATAAGGATTCCCTTTTTCGTCCGTATTTCGGTAGTACACAGATAAAGTTACTTCCACTGTTTTTGTTATCATACCTAGTAATGCAGTAATCCACATCCAGAAAACAGCTCCAGGTCCACCAATTGCAATTGCAGTAGCAACACCACCGATATTCCCTACCCCAACACTTCCACCAATGGCTGTAGCAACAGCTTGAAATGGTGTTAATATCCCTTTGGAATCCTCAGATTTTTCTTTCTTACCAAAAAGCTTACCAAATGTTTCTTTAAAAATATGTGGTAAATAACTAAATTGAAACAATTTACTTCCAATTGTAAAATAAAGCCCTACAAAAAGAACAGTAAATATGAGCGGTAATCCCCATAACCAGCCAACAATGGTCTCCAGTAATGCATCCAACAGTACAACCCCTCTCTAATTTGTTAGTACTTATCTTTGATACTTTATTTCTCCACCAATAACGGTCATTTCAATTTCGGTTGTTAACAATTGATCAGGATTTTCCATTCGAAATGGATCATGGGTTAAAACGGTCATATCACCTAGCTTTCCCCGTTCCAATGTTCCTTTCACTAATTCTTCATTGGTTGCATAGGAACCTCCAACCGTGAACAGTTTAATAGCTTCGTATATAGTCAGCTTTTCTTTCACATTATAGCCGTCATGACTTTCTCCAGACTTCCTTCTAGTTAAAGCAGCATGAATACCCAATAGAGGATTTAAAGGTTCAATTGGAGCATCTGAACTACCTGCACATATTACACCTGAATCTAATAAACTTTTAAAAGGATACGCAAATTTTGCTCTTCGTTTTCCAATTCTATCTTCAATCCAAGGATAATCACTAGATACAAATTTAGGTTGCACATCGACTATTCGATGACTACTACTTAACCTTTGTATTAATTGTTCATTTAATAGGGAAACATGTATAAGCCTATCGCGATGTTTGGTCGTTTTAAATTGATCTAATATATTAAGGACATCCACTAACGCTTGATCTCCTATCGTATGTATTGCTACTGGCATATCTTGCAGTCTAATGTTGTGTATAAGTTGAAATAAGACGTCATTATCATACATTGCGTTTCCAACGTTATCTGGATCATCTATATAAGGCTCCGATAGATGTGCAGTCCTCCCACCTAATGCACCATCTGCAAATAATTTTATAGCACCTATCATCACCTTGTTATTTCCAAATCCGGTGGACATTCCGCAGTTTTTCATTTCCTCCAAATAATCATAGTCTATTAATAGGTTACTACGAGGTCCGATTCCATCATGATTTATAAGTTCATCAAATAATTTGTAGGTTTGTTGGGCTCCTCCAAGATAATTTGGATCATTCGTATGAATACTCGTTAACCCGAAACTTATGGCCTTTTGTAAGCCGCATTTTAAGGCAATTTTTAACTGCTCATAGCTTTTCTTTGGAATATGTTTGGAAACAATGGTTGACGCAGTTTCTAGCAATAATCCGTTAGGCTTTTTCGTAGTAGAATTTAGAACGACCGTCCCCCCATAAGGAATAGTCATATGTGGATGATAACCACTTATTTTGAAAGCAGTACTATTAACCAATGATGCATGTCCACAAATACGAGGCAAATAAAGTGGAATATTTAACGAAACATAATCGAGTTCTTCAATAGTTGGTATTCTTTTATCTAGAAAGGTATTTTCATCCCAGCCTCTGCCTAAGATCCACTCACCAGGTTTCATTTTAGTTGCCCAATTCTTGATGGAATCCAATAATTCATCTGCAGATCTTACATGAGTAAGATCTAGTTCTTGAGAATTGATACCAACACTAGAAATATGCAAATGACTATCTATTAAGCCAGGCAAAACTGTCCGCCCTTCCAAATCGATAATCTTAGCTCCATTTCTTCCCCATAGTAGTAATATCTCTTCATTGGATCCCATATCAATTATTCGTTCATTATTCATTAAAATTGATTGCACAATAGGTTCTTTCGGATTCATCGTATATATCTGACCATTGATAAAAATAGTTTTCACTTTCATCTCCTCCTTCTTTTACTATATATTATAAAAACATTTTAATAAATCAAAATATTCAGTCTTATATAAAGGGATTATATGAAGTATTTGAAGAATGTAGAACCACTCTAATTAAGCCGATAACGGGTTGTCCAATGAGCATGAACGTCTTAACGTAGTGGTAGCATCTTAACACTAAAGAGTTCACATATTTTCTTGCGACATAGATACAATCTTCAGAGAAACTTTGAATGGAACAAAGAAAATGCTCCTAATCGACAAATGATTAGGAGCATCTCTTATAACATCTCTATATTATCTACGTAAGTTACTATCTTCTTGTGTACTAATTGTATCTTCTTTGTAGTTTCCTTCTTCTTGCTTTTCATGTTCTTTTTCTTTTCTTTTATCTATTTCTTCAATTTTGCTTGGCTGCTCTTGAGTAGTGTTTGGATCTTCATCGTTTCGTATTTCGCGGTCTTGGTTAGTCATTTTTTATTCTCTCCTTTTTACAAAATTAATAAATGATTATATCTAGTAGATTCCCTGTATTTATAGTTATAAACAAAATAAGAGCATTTTTTAGTAATGCAATTTTCATTAAATAATAAAAAGGCAATCCCAAAACGATACTTAGGATTGCCTTTTAACTATGCTGTTTTTACGTCTTGGTTTTCTGACAGAATCTCGTATCGTTTTAAATCCGCTAAATATAACCTTTGATAAGTTGTTAAACTATGTTTCCTTACGTTACTTAAAGTAGAATGATCTACAAAATTAAAGTCTGCGTTAAGTCGTTCAGCATTCATCCACGCTGTCTCTTCAAATATAATATTCATCTCATGTTCTTCCATTAACATACTAAGTAATTCTCTATCGTTATAGATTTCACTCGCTAAATTACTATTTTTAGTTCGAAAGATTTCAATTGTCCGCTCCAATGATTCAAGTAGTGCAGCTCGATCCACTGCATGGCCTAATTCATGAATTGTTAATGTTTTTATATATGAATCCAAGGAAAGAGGCGCATCCATTTCTTCCCAGGCACTTATTAAGCGAGTAAAATCGACACCTATATAGTGTCCAATGAAATTGTAACTCATATTTATACCAGATTCGTCCGGTCTAATTTCCAGATCAATATTAGCCGTTGTCATAATGTATTGGATAATCTCTTTTATATAATCATTAGTGTATCTGTTTAACATATATCTTTTTAACTGCTCCTTGCTCTGTTTGGTTTTACTCTTTCAACAAGATACACTATAGAACAATAGGATTCTAATTTCAATCGAAAGGTTTAAGAAAATATAAAAATGCACAAAGCCAAATGGACTTTGTGCATCGCCTAAATTGTATTTTCAATTTCAGTAATTATGATTATTAAAGGTTATATTTGTCTGCATCTCTTTGTTTGTTTTCTCTTTCAGCTTCTTCAAAAACACTATCATCAATCTCCATTGGTCTTTTCCGAGCTTCTCCGCCCTTACGACCTAATTCTTCATAAAACTTATAGTCTTGATTATTGGAGGTTGCTTCCCCGCCGTTATGTCCCGCATCATTAACTGACCAATTTGGATTACTGTTTTTGTTGCGATTGTCCTGGTTGTTTGGCATTTTTATAATTCCTCCTTTAATATTTTCGAGTTTTTTAGGCTCACTCTTTACATTCCCATATAGAAATGAATTAAACCTAAAGTTCTTATTTTATTGTACATATCTATGAAATTTAAGGTTCTATCAATAGAGTTCTTTTTTCGGAGGCATTGTAGTCCCATTTTTTCCTCCATCCAATGATAATGCGGTAATTTACTACTTTTTTAAAAAATTACTTCCCTCAAAATGGTTTTGGTGATAAGATACGAAGGTAGGTAATTTCGGTGCGTAAATTAGTATGATCGAATCTTAAATACATAAGTACAATAATCATGCACCCTATTTGGGTAATACAGGTCTCAGTAGCTCAGCTGGATAGAGCAACGCCCTTCTAAGGCGTCGGTCGGGGGTTCGAATCCCTCCTGGGACATACAATAACAAAAAAGAAGTCCAACATTGGGCTTCTTTTTTTCTAACTAAATATATTCTTTAGATGCCACTTGAAATATGGCTTGTTCTCTTCATATCGAGCAATTTTCTTTTTAGGTGAGATATTGTATATTAAATAATCTTCTTCTGGAATGGAGGAGGAAATATGTAATCTACCTTGTCCATCGAATGCAATATATCCTTTACTATATAAAGCATCATGATTGCAACAAAGGAGGATACCATTAAAAGGATTTATCCTTTCATTATGAGTACTATCTTTCCATGGTTTAGAGTGACTTGCTTGAAGTAAAATAGGTAATTCAATATCGCACAAAGCACATTTATTCGCCCATAATGGCAATAAGTCTTTCCTAAACTTTTCATGACCTTTACGAATCATTAATTTAACTTCAGATTCCATTTCAGCAATCATAGGAATAAAGTTGTTATGCTCGGTTCGACGTACGGTTCCAATGGCTAATTCCAACTGCTCCACATCTACACGGTATATGTTCAGATCACTAATAAGTTCTAGTAATTTTATTACTAGTTGCTCATTACATGGATATAAATAGCCTGGATTTCCATTACCATCTTGTTGAAAAGGTGAATACTTAATCGGAAGAAGTGGTGATATCTCACGGAAGTTTGATAGTACATTTAAAGGCTCTTCTAATTCATAGTAATCCAGCTCTACTAGATAGTCGTTATCAGACGTGTTCTTTTGACTTTCTATATCTAACGTTTTAGATATTACATGACAATCCGTTTTAGCCACACTAATTGCCACAATATAACCTTTGACATAATGAAAGATTCTGTCCCCGACGTTTATCTCCTTCATCCTTAGCCAAGAATGAGGTTCTTGGCCTCCACTATCTTTTTGTGGAGATGTGATAATACCTAGTTCTCTTTCCACTTGATATGTTTCTCCTTGCATGACAACAAAGCTTTGCATTTATTCTACACTCCCTATAATACAGTCGATTCAAATCTCACAGTAAAACCCGTTACTATTCTTAATGTACATCATTTCATTTCAATAGATTCTTAATCCAATTATAGCATTTCGACTATGATTGAGTTACTTTTTATAAAATCTTAGAAATAAAAAAAGGGTTCAAGTCGCTTGGACCGAAGCCCTGACATAATCCCTTCCTAATTACAAACCCCTATTTTCACCTATTTACTATATGTCCCATGTATACTTATAAGTATTCGCTGAAAGTTGATTTTACTAGGGTTTATAGGTTTAATTCTATATTTTATTTATTTATTTTTAAATATATGAACCCGAAGAATAATCATATCTTGTCTTGCACTCTATTTACAAATTTTGTATTTTTAACTATTAGAAAAACAGATAAAACCAAAGCTATCAAAATACTCCCATATCTAAAACTAAAACTAATTCCAAAAAGTCACGGGTAAGGGTTATTTCATTAATAAACCAGTACTTCTTATATAATGTGCAACATTTTAATTGAGTACTTTTAACCTGAAAATAACTGGGCATTTTGCTCTATCCGAATATCAAAGCTACAGAGCTTATTGAGTAAAATCTGATATCTTCCGAATCTCATTCAGCTCTTCTAGTCGTGTGGAATCTTCTTCGAAATATTGAACAAGATTTTCAATTTTTATTATAGAACTCTTACTCATATGATGCTCGATTCCTTCAACATCCTTATATATATTTTCTTCATTAACCCCAATAATCCTTAAAAATCTTTCTAACAATTCGTGTAGGTGTACTAGACGTTTCCCCATATCGGTTCCTTTTAGAGTTAATATTAAGGGTTTATATTTTTCGTAGACTAAATATCCCCCTTTATTAAGTCTTTGAACCATTTTTGTGACTGATGAAGGATTAACCGACATAGCCTCGGCTATATCTGAAGCTCGCGCGTAGCCCTTACTTTCGATGAGCAAATAAATTTCTTCAAGATAATCCTCCATGCTAGGTGTCGGCAATACAGGCCCTCCTTTACAATTGCACCATCAAAATTTCACTCTATTGTATGATTTCTTTTTGAAACTATAAATTAATTGTCCCTTGTACGGAAATCATATCAATATATTTTCATATCATATGCTTATTTCTTATTTTTCTGTTAATCCACTTAAAATAATATCAATATTCCATTCCATCATTTTTATATAGGTGTCTCCGTCCTCCCCTGGTTTACCAATGGAGTCAGTAAAAATCTTCCCAAAAATCGGTACTCCGGTTTCATTAGAAACCATTTCCATGCTACGAGGGTCTAAACTTGTTTCAACAAATAAGACAGGGTTTGTTTTCGAACGGATAAAATCAACAACAGCCTTTACTTGCTCAGGTGACCCTTGGTTTTCTGCGTTAATTTCCCAAATGTAGGCAGCTTCAAAACCATATGCTTCAGAGAAATATTTAAATGCCCCTTCGCTTGTAATCAATAGTCGTTGCTCTTGGGGAATTTCACTAAAACGTTTAACAGCCTCCTGATGTAGATTCTCCAGCTTCAAGATATATTCTTTCGCATTTTTTTCATAAACATCTGCATGTTCAGGGTCGACTTTTATCAACCCATTTTTCACATTCTGGGCATACTTAATACCATTACGAACGTCTAACCATGCATGCGGATCTTCTTCTGATTCTTTTCCCTTGGATGTCAAATGTTTCGGCTTTACTCCTTCACTTAAACGAAATACCGGTGCCTCAATTCCTGTTTTACCTGCAGTAAGCAACAACTTTTCAAACCAGGAGTTCCCTCCTTCTAAATTTAGACCATTGTAAAAAACCGCATCTGCATCCGTTGTTAGTTGTACATCCTTTGGAAGTGGATCATATTCGTGTGGATTCGAACCAACTGGAGCCAAGGTATGAACTTCTACACGATTCCCACCAACATTCTTCACGATATCGTAGATAATTGAGTAAGTAGCAATAACGTGAATTTTATCATTTTTATCTTTCACTGAATTCACGGATTCTTTTCCACAGGCTGCAAGAAAAAGAACCAAGGCAAGACTCATAATAAATGGTAAAAGTTTAAAAAATTTCATCTATATCCTCCTTTTATATTATTAACGAGATAGCATTTCTCTTTTTCTAATGTTCTTAATAGCACGCCACACCAAGCCTTTTTTTGGTGAAAATACAAATGCAAGAATAAATAGTACTGTGGCTGCAAGCACTATTGCGGCACCTGATGCTAAATTATAGGTATAGCTGAAATACAATCCTAATATGGACGATAACACTCCGATACCAGCCGAGAGGTAGAGCATAACCCAAAGACGATTTGTCAACAAGTATGCAGCCGCAGCTGGAGTGATGAGCATTGCTACAACAAGCACAATCCCAACTGTTTGGAGGGAAGCAACTGTCACCAATGTCAAAAGTGTCATTAAGAAATAATGAATAACTCTTGTTGGTAACCCATATGCCGCTGCCATAGTTGAATCGAACGAACTGACAAGCAGTTCTTTGTAAAAGGCATACACGCATACTATAACAAAAATTCCGATAAGCAATGTTGACCACATTTCCGATGGTCGAACCGCAAGGACGTTTCCGAATAAAATATGATACAAATCCGTACTACTTTTCATAAGTGTAATCATAATAATCCCAGACGCAAATGCAGCAGTGAACATAATTCCAATAGAAACATCATTTTTAATCCGACTGTTCTGACTTATAAAACCAATACCAAGTGAGGTCAACACCCCGGTAAATACAGCTCCAAAAAAGAAGTTAATACCAAGCATATAGGACAACGCAACACCTGGTAGTACGGCATGAGAAATCGCATCACCCATCAGAGCCATCCCTCTCAAAATAATAAAACAACCGATCACCCCGCAAATAACACCTACCATAATGGAGGTAGTAAGTGCTTTTTGTAAAAAGCCATAATACATAAGTGCATCAATAAAATTTATCATGCTTTCGCCTCCAGATTTGTCAAAGGGGAAAATTGAATGTTATAAGCCTTTTCAAGTACTTCTGGTCGAATAACTTTCTCAACCACTCCGAAGTCAATGAGTTCTTTGTTCAAAAGGATTAGTTCATTGAAATATTCCTTGGCTTTTCTTAAATCATGATGAACGACAACAACGGTTTTTCCAAGATCACGAAGTTGCTTCAATATCAATATAATCGTTTCTTCACTCGTAACATCGACACCAACAAATGGTTCATCAAGTAAATAGATTTCAGGTTCTTGTGCCAATGCTCTTGCAAGAAACACTCTTTGTTGTTGACCACCAGAGAGTTCTCCAATTTGCCGATTGCGAAATTCTGTCATTCCTACTTTTTCCAAACATTCATATGCAAACGCTTTGTCTATTTTCTTCGGGCGTTTAAATACACCTAATTTTGGATATGTGCCGAGTAGCACGGTATCAAAAACAGTAATAGGAAAATCCCAGTCAATGCTGCTTCGTTGTGGAACATAAGCTACTTTTGTCCTCATTTCCTTAATCGTCTTACCTAGAATAGCAACCTCACCTTTTTCCTTTTGAATAAGGTTTAATAACGCTTTTAATAATGTTGACTTTCCTGCACCATTTGGTCCAATAATACCTACTAACTTTCCTTCTTCAACTGTGAAACTGACATTTTTCAAAGCCTCGCTACCGAAGTAGGACACATATAATTCTTTTACAGCAATGGCTGTCTTCACAAATAACCCCTCCTACGCTAATGTTTAATACTCGAAACTTGCACAAGGGCAATTTTCTTTACGCAATATTCTTTCCTGAAGGAAACTTTTAGACTAAAAAAAAGCAAACTATTTGTTAATGATGTTTAGAAAGTACATTTTTATCTTTTAAGTATATGAAGCTCAACTCATATTAGTTCCTCCAATACTAATATTAAAAAAGTAAATACACTATTTTAAGAAAATGATCGTCGTCCCATTTATTAAGCGTACGAATTTTTGTTTCCATAAAGAACTATTCCCGCTTAAATATTGTTACCAGTTACCAATTTTTTTACTAAATATGACTACCGATGCTTTATCAATTATCCTTGAATTAACCCTCTGTTTACCGTTTGATCGTGAAATAACATAATTCTAGCTAAACCAATATTCACATCAAACGACCTTAATTTTTGTCAAAACAAAAAAATCTCCATTCAATTGAATTGGAAGATAATCATATTTTACTTAGCATAAAATAAGTGAGATAAAAAAAGGGATCAAGTCTCTTGGACCGTAGTCCTGACTTAATCCCAAATTCTATTTACTATGTATTTCTACTCTAAACTATTATGTCCCAGGAGGGATTCGAACCCCCGACCGACGCCTTAGAAGGGCGTTGCTCTATCCAGCTGAGCTACTGAGACAAGTACTCCCCCACCTAAACTGATAGGAAAGACAAGATTTATTATATAATGATAATGAAGTTAAGTCAATACTATTTCAAAAAAATTATAAAATGACTTTTTCAAGCAATTTATGTTCATCCGAATAAAACAAAACGGTCCAAATTTCCTCATTTCGCTCAGCAATTGCGTAGCTCTTTTCTTTCCGTCCACGGGGTTGCTGAAGACTGCCTGGATTGATAAATAGAATACCTTGCTGCATTTCTGCTCCTAATAAATGCGAATGTCCAAAGCACACGACCGATGCTTGTACCTCTTGCGCTCGATAAAATAGTGGCATTAAAGTCGATTTCACATTGTATTTATGACCATGAACGACTAATACTTTAGCATCCTCAATCGGAAATAATTCCTCTAAAGGAAAACGATCGTCTATATCACAATTACCACGAACAATATGCACTGGATTGTCAGTAAAATAATTCGCATTTAACTCGCTATCTCCACAGTGGATAATCGCATCTACCTCGCCTTGATGGCGCTCAATAACCTGTTCCATTATTTTGGTAGCACTATGGGTATCGCTCATAATCAACAATTTCATTTTACTCACCTATCCTTCAGAAATTATATCTTCCAAAACGAAAGAAAGTTTTTTTATAGCATTGCCGCGATGAGAAATAGCTCCTTTTTGTTCTGCTGTAAGTTCCGCCATCATTTTTTGTTCAGAAGGCACATAAAAAATTGGGTCATACCCAAATCCATTTGTTCCTTTTCTTTCAGTCCCTATAAATCCTTCACACGTCCCTCTGACAGTGAAAGGTTCTTTGTTTGGGGAAGCAACAGCGATTGCACATACAAATCGGGCTGTTCTTTCTGATTCTTTGGTGCCTTCTAGCTCTTTTAGCGCTTTATCTATATTTGCTTCATCACTTTTCTCTTCACCAGCATAGCGAGCCGAATAGATCCCTGGGCGTCCATCTAGTGCATCAATTTCTAATCCACTATCATCTGCGATAACCATTGACTGCAAATGGTTTGCTAGCGAAGTAGCTTTTAATAGTGCATTTTCTTCAAAAGTCGTACCTGTTTCTTCTATATCCATTTCTTCCGCCACATCATGGAGTGTCTTAACTTCATATCCAAGCGGGTTAAACAATGCTTCAAAGTCTTTGGCTTTTCCTTTGTTTTTTGTAGCTATAATAATCTGTTTCATTTGATATCTCGTCCTTTTTTATAAATTTGTAAGCAGCTTCCATTCTTGTAGCACGATATTAGCTTCTTTTGTATAACGCCCAATAAGCAAAAGAAGACCCCGCTATTCGAGGATTCTCAAGCTAACAGGGTCATTTAAATGAAATTGTTCGAATATCTACATTCGGTATTTCTAACCATTTTTCTACAATCGTCTTAAAAATAGGGACAGAACCAGTTGTGTAGAAAATTGGTGTTTCCTTTTGTTGATCCGGATTATTCAATTTATGATATTGTAAATACTCTTGAACATCATGCGCAGTTTCTTCTGCAGATGAAAGTACCTTCACATGTTCTCCAACTGCCTCTTCAATATGCTTTTGCAACAGCGGATAATGTGTACAACCTAAAATGACAGTATCAAACTGCTCTTTTTTTAATGGTGATAATGTTTCCATCACCATATTCCGAGCAAAATCACCTTCGTATTCATTACTTTCCACAAGCGGGACAAAAGTGGGACATGCGAGTGGAATCACTCTACTAGAGGAATTTAAATGCGCAATTGCCTCCTCATATGCACCACTTTTAATCGTACCGCTTGTACCTAGCACTACTATTTCATTACTTTTTGATGCTTTAATCGCCGCTCTAGCTCCTGGGAAAATTACACCTATTACAGGAAAAGGCATCTTCTTACTTAACGAATTAAGAGCGACTGCAGTTGCGGTATTGCATGCAATTACAAGCATTTTAATATTCATCTTCGCAAGAGCATTTGCCAATTGCCACGTAAATTTACGAACTTCTTCACTTGTTCTAGGTCCATACGGGCATCTAGCAGTATCACCAATATAAATTATTTTTTCATTTGGTAGTAGTTGCATAATTTCTTTTGCAACCGTTAATCCACCAACTCCAGAGTCTATAACACCAATTGGGGCTTTCACGTTAATTCCTCAGTTCTTCATCTCTTGATGTAATTTTTCTAATAATATTGCTAAATTTGCAACTTCAGCCTGATCGAAATGTTGAAGTACATCCTCTAAATACTGTTGTCGTTTATCTATAACCTCTTCTATGATTCGAGCGCCCTCTTCTAATAAATGTATACGAACAACACGACGGTCTTGTTCATCTCTTATACGCTTTACAAGTTCACTTTTTTCCATACGATCGATTAAATCCGTTGTTGTACTAAAAGCTAAATACATTTTATTGGATAAATCACCGATAGTCATATCACCCAACTCTAGTAACCATTGAAGCGCTACAAACTGTGGAGGCGTAATAGTATAAGTACTTAGTATTTCTCTACCCTTTTGTTTAATGATTCCAGATATATGTCGAAGCTCTTTTTCTAAAAAAGCAACTTGATCCTGGTCTAACATTGTCTTATTTATATCTTCTGCCATCTATTCCTTCACTCCTCAAAACAATAACCCTATTTCTATTATTGTGACGTGTTATGAGGAAAATGGCAAGGAATCATATCAATTTAACGATAGTTCACCTAATCGTAATAATTCTACAATCGCCTGTGACCTACCTGAAACGCCCAGTTTTTGTATTGTATTTGAAATATGGTTCCTTACTGTTTTTTCGCTTATCGTTAACAAAGTTGAAATTTCTTTCGTAGAATTATCTTCTACTAATAATTGAAAAATTTGACGTTCTCTACTTGTTAAAATCGAACGATGCTGTTTATTGTCGTACAATGCCATAGCCCCCTATCCACTCTCCTACTAACGTATGTAGCATGGGGATGGTAGGTGACGGCTAGTTAATACTCTTTTGAAAAACTTCTCGTTCCTCTTCAGACCACTTTGCTGCACGACCAGTTTTCTTCTCAATTTGTACAATAGAACCACGTCCAGTAAAGACAATTTCATCCTTATCGTTCTTGGCCATATAATGGATATCCACTGAAGAAGAGCCTATAGAATTTGCCTTCACATAAATGCGGAGCTTTTCGTCAAAGAATACTTGTTTTACATAATCACATTGCAAGTCAGCGACGACTGGTATTTTTTCTCCCTTTGGATTTAACCAATCATTCATAAGCTGTATATGCTTGAAGTATTCAATACGAGCATATTCAAAATAAGCAAAAGTCACCGTATTATTTAAATGACCATACATATCTGTTTCCGAAAAACGCACACTTACTTCCGAATAAAAATGGAAATCAGACTCCCATAACTCCATATCTTCTATGTATTTAGCTCTCATATAATTACCTCTCCTTTAAAATGAATGAATATTCATTTATTGTAACAGAGATAGAAAAAATCTGCATAGAATAAAAATATTCTACACAGATTTCCTTATTTTAACTATTGTCTAGCTTCAGAGCCTTTCCCCTCGAGGTTAAATGGGAATCTTTTCCGTCCAAATAAGTTGGACGACAAATCTTCCATTTACTTGTCGGAGGTCCGCAGGAAGCGGGTCATACAGTCGTTGCGACGAGATGTCGAGTACTTAGACTGTATACCTCTCAAAGGCGCTTACGCATTTCTATTAATCAACCATACGGTCGCTTCCGAAGAAGTCTTTGAACATTTGAACAGTTGTATCACGGTTCAAAGCAGCGATGGAAGTTGTTAGTGGAATACCTTTTGGACAAGCAACTACACAGTTTTGTGCGTTACCACAGTTTGCAAGACCACCGTCTCCCATAATTGTATTTAGACGCTCATCCTTGTTCATAGAGCCAGTTGGATGTGCGTTAAATAAACGTACTTGTGAAAGTGGTGCTGGTCCCATAAAGTTAGAACCACTGTTTACGTTCGGACAAGCTTCTAGACATACACCACAAGTCATACATTTAGACAATTCATATGCCCATTGACGTTTGCGTTCTGGCATACGAGGTCCTTCTCCAAGATCGTATGAACCATCTATTGGAACCCATGCTTTTACTTTTTTCAAAGAATCAAACATGCGCGAACGGTCTACTTGTAAATCACGTATTACTGGGAATGTTTTCATTGGTGCCAATTGAATCGGTTGTGTCAGTTGATCGATTAAAGCCGAACAAGATTGACGTGGACGACCGTTTATAACCATTGAACATGCTCCACATACTTCTTCTAAACAGTTCATATCCCAAGTTACAGGACTAGTAGCTTTCCCATCTACATTTACCGGATTTTGACGTATTTCCATTAATGCAGAAATAACATTCATATTTGGACGGTAATTTACTTCAAATTTTTCAAAGTAAGGTGTAGATTCAGGTGTATCTTGACGTAAAATTTCAAATTTCACTTTTTTTGTTTCCGTTGCTGTAACCATTATTAATTATCCCCTTTCGCAGAATAATCGCGTTTACGAGGTGTAATAAGTGATACATCTACTTCTTCATAATGGAATACTGGAGCTCCTGTAGCTGGATCAAATTTAGCCATTGTTGTTTTCAAGAACTCTTCATCATTACGTTCCGGAAAATCAGGTTTGTAATGTGCTCCACGGCTTTCATTACGATTAAGCGCACCTAATGTAATAACGCGTGCTAAATATAACATATTTTTTAACTGACGTGTAAATGATGCGCCTTGGTTAGACCATTGTTGTGTATCATCCATATTAATATTTTCAAAACGTTCAAGAAGTTCTTGGATTTTCTTGTCTGTTGCTTCAAGTTTGTCGTTATAACGAACAACAGTTACGTTATCTGTCATCCACTCACCAAGCTCTTTATGAAGTAAGTACGCATTTTCCGTACCTTTCATAGACATAACCTTGTCCCACTTGTCTTGTTCCAATTTAAGTTCAGCTTCAAAGATAGAATCATCCATGTCAATAGCATGAGTTTTTAAATGACTCATATAACTAACTGCATTCGGTCCTGCAACACTTCCGCCGAATACTGCAGAAAGTAAAGAGTTAGCTCCTAAACGATTAGCTCCATGCTGTGAAAAATCACATTCACCTGCAGCAAATAATCCAGGAATATTAGTCATTTGATTATCATCTACCCACAGTCCACCCATAGAATAATGAACTGCTGGGAAGATTTTCATAGGTACTTTACGAGGGTCATCACCTGTGAATTTCTCGTAAATTTCAATGATACCACCAAGTTTAACATCTAGTTCATGTGGATCTTTATGTGAAAGATCTAGATAAACCATGTTTTCTCCGTTGATACCAAGTTTTTGGTTAACGCATACATCAAAAATTTCGCGTGTTGCAATATCACGAGGAACCAAGTTACCGTATGCAGGGTATTTTTCTTCTAAGAAGTACCAAGGTTTGCCGTCTTTATAAGTCCAAATACGACCACCTTCACCACGAGCAGATTCAGACATTAATCGTAATTTATCGTCACCAGGAATGGCAGTTGGATGAATTTGAATAAATTCTCCGTTCGCATAATATGCTCCTTGTTGATATACGATTGATGCAGCAGAACCAGTGTTGATAATAGAGTTAGTAGTTTTCCCGAAAATAATCCCAGGGCCACCAGTAGCCATAATTACAGCATCACCACGGAATGCTCGAATTTCCATAGTTAGAAGGTTTTGCGCTTTAATACCACGACATACGCCTTCGCTGTCTTTAATTATTCCAAGGAATTCCCATCCTTCGAATTTCGTTACTAAACCATCCACTTCAAAACGACGAACTTGTTCGTCCAGCGCATAAAGAAGTTGTTGACCAGTTGTTGCACCAGCAAATGCTGTACGGTGCATCATTGTCCCACCAAAACGGCGGAAATCTAATAATCCTTCAGGTGTACGGTTAAACATAACACCCATTCTATCAAACAAACTAATAATTCCAGGTGCTGCATCTGTCATCGCTTTAACTGGTTTTTGATTTGCTAAGAAATCTCCACCATATATAGTGTCATCTAAATGTACTGCAGGAGAATCACCTTCACCTTTAGTATTTACAGCTCCGTTAATACCACCTTGTGCACAAACAGAGTGTGAACGTTTTACTGGAACGATAGAAAATAGGTCTACGTGCGTGCCATCTTCGGCAGCTTTCATTGTTGCCATTAAGCCAGCTAATCCACCGCCGACAACAATCAGTTTACTTTTTGCCATGCTATTCTCACTCCTCAATTTAATAGTAGTTGAACGACTTTAAAGTTTCTTAAACGAATGCTAGAAGAGCTTGTACGCCAACTACAGATAACGCTAAGAAGATAATTAATGTTACATAAGTAACAATTTGTTGTGATCTTGCAGATTGTGTAATACCCCAGCTAACTAAGAATGACCAAATACCATTAGCTAAATGGAAAGTGGCTGAAACAACACCTACAATATAGAAACCTAACATCCATGGGTTAGATAAAATCTCTGCCATCATGTTAAAATTAACTTCTTTTGCTCCAATAGCAGCTTGGAAACGTGTTTCAAAAACATGCCAAGCGATAAATACAACTAAGAAAATGCCAGTAAATCTTTGTAATATAAATAAATAGTTTCTCAACGTTCCAAATTGCTTCGGATTATTTTTTGCAGTAAATGCAATGTAAATTCCGTAAAATGCATGGAACATTAATGGAATATAAATTACGAAGATTTCTAACATTAATCGAAATGGTAGACTCTCCATGAAGTGAGATGCACTATTAAATGCTTCTGCTCCTCTTGTAGCAAAGTGATTTACTACTAAATGCTGCGCTAAAAACAGACCTACCGGTATAATACCAAGTAAGGAATGCAGTCGACGCCAATAAAATTCGCGATCGTTCGACAAAACAATTACCCCCTCAAATTTCTGACTGAAAAGAATGAAAACTATCTCAAAAAAGCAAAAGTTCTCAAAAATTTCACATCATCAAGTTACGTATTTATGACATATCCATTGTACTCTCATCATTTTGGAGCGTCAAGGTATCTTTCCGTATTTTAAAATGGATTCCTTTACCTTTTTCGGATAATAAATTGTTAAATTAATCACAATCTAATCAAGTCCCCATTTGTTATTTTTTTATGATAAAATAAATAGGCAATATTGATTTTTGGAAAGAAGGGTTGCTACTTGAATGAAAAGGAACATTCACATGTAACTTCCTTTGGATATGAGTTACTAAGAGACCATGTGCTTACTTCTATTCTCGGAAAACATGAAAAAGATATATTATATTGGGCAGGGAAAGATCTAGCCCGCAAATTCCCCCTATATTCATTGGACGAAGCTATCACTTTTTTCAACGAAGCTGGCTGGGGCACTTTACATTTAGAAAAAACTACAAAAGACTCCGCTTTCTATACGCTAAGTACATATAATCTACCTCAGAGTGGTCAAAGTAGAAGTCATCGATTAGAAGCAGGCTTTTTAGCTGAACAACAACAAAAGATTACTGGTTTTTTAACCGAATGTTATGACGAAGAAGTAAAAAAGAATGGCCTTGTCTCTTTGCAAATAAAATGGGATTCTAAAACAAAAGGGTAACGGGATAGTCACATACGACTTTTCCTGTTACCCCTCTTTAATAGTGAAACTATTGTGAAAACCTTTTTAACAGATTCAAATAGTTAATAGAAAATGAATTTTAACATAAAAATATTATACGGATTGATGAGTTAGTGCAAGTTCAAATTCATCATGTAAGGCATTTGCTGCTTCGATCATATTTTGTTGGGGTACAACGACTGACACTTTTATCTCTGAAGTACTTACCATTTTCACAGGAATATTTTCTTTTCTTAATCGATCAAACATTTGAGCTGCTACACCCGGATTCGATACCATTCCCGAACCGACAATTGAAACCTTTGAAAGTCCAACTTCAAAATCTGCGAAAGTAAAGCCTAGTGCTTGTTTGTGTGTCTCTAAAACTGTTATCGCTTCAGACAAGGATTCCTTTTTAATAGAAAAGGATACTGCAGGTTTCACTCCTTCTACGATTGACTGTACAATAATATCTACGTTTATATGATTTGCTGCTAAAGTCGTAAAAATAGAAGCGAGGGAACCATTAAAAGGTACTTCGTATTCTATAGTCAATCGGACGATATCTGATTCAAATGCCACTCCACGAACCACTAAATTATTTTCCACATCTACTTCCTCCTTCAAAATCGTTCCTTCTCCATCTTTAAAGCTCGGGCGCACTCTTAATGGAACCTTATAATTTTTAGCAAATTCAACTGCACGTGGATGTAATACTCCCGCACCTAAATTAGCGAGTTCTAACATTTCGTCATATTCAAGCTGTTCCAGTTTACGCGCACTTTCAATATAGCGAGGATCAGACGTGTAAATACCGTCTACATCTGTATAAATATCGCAAATTTCCGCTTCAATAGAAGCAGCAATAGCTACAGCAGTTGTATCAGATCCTCCTCTGCCAAGTGTAGTAATCTCTCCTGCTTCAGATATTCCTTGGAAACCAGCTACAATAACTACTTTATTCGCTGCAAGTAATCCATCAATTTTTGAAGGATCCATTCTCATTACTTTTGCATTTCTATGTACACTATCTGTTATCAGACCTGCCTGGGCACCTGTGAGAGAAATGGCTTCTATACCAATTGCGTTTAACTTGAGAGAAAGCAATGCCATTGTAACTTGCTCCCCAGAAGATAAGAGCATGTCCATTTCACGTTTGGACGGCGAATCTGCTAATTCGAAAGCCAATTTTGATAATTCATCTGTCGCTTTACCCATTGCGGATACAACAACCACAATATCATGACCATTTTCTTTTTCACCTTTTACCCGTTTAGCAACATTTGTAATCTTTTCAGTTGATTCAACCGAAGTACCGCCAAATTTCATTACAATTTTAGTCATGATCATCCGCTCCCTTATTAACTGAAAGGATTAAAAAATGCTTTTCACATATTGTGAAAAGCATTGTCTCATACACGGGCCAAAAAATCTGTCCATGTGAGATAGCCCTCCAGAATATCAAATTCTGACAATCCTACATCTATTAAATGCAGAACCAACAACAGAATAGGAAAAGCTATTCTATGTTTCGGCGAAAAACCCTTTCTTCAGCTATTCTAGGAACTTTCCTTCCTCCTGCTGAGTACTGATGTCTAATCGCACCTCTATCTTCACCTATAATAGTGAATATTAAATTGTTACAACCATAACATATGATTATTCAGAAGACAATACATTTTTCTGATAATGGTCAATCACTAAATCTGCTTGCTTACTCGGTAATCCTGCAGCCATTAACTCTTCTTTGCTAGCAGCTTGTATTTTCTTTAAAGAACCAAATTGTTTTAGTAATAACTTTTTCCGTTGAGGACCAATCCCTTCAATACCATCTAGAGAAGATGCAATTGTATGTTTTCCACGCTGTTGTCTATGGAATGTTATAGCGAAACGATGGACTTCATCCTGGATTCGTTGGAGCAAATAAAAACCTTCGCTAGTCCGCTTCATTGGAATTATCTCCAAAGGGTCACCATAAATAAGTTGAGAAGTCTGATGCTTGCCGTCCTTTGCAAGCCCAGCAATCGGTATATCAAGTCCTAATTCATCCTCAATAATTTCACGCGCTGCCTCAATTTGCCCTTTTCCACCATCAATGATTACTAAATCGGGTAGTGGTAAATTCTCCTTCAAGACTCTTGTATATCTTCGCCGTACAACTTCGCGCATAGCGCCATAATCATCATGTTTGGCGGCCGTTTTTGTCTTGTATTTACGATAATCTTTTTTGCTTGATCTACCATCAATAAATACAACCATTGCAGATACAGCATCTGTACCATGAATATGCGAGTTATCGAAAGCTTCTATACGCATTGGAGGTGCAATCCCCATTGAATCACCAAGCTGTTCAACTGCCCCAATCGTTCGCTCTTCTTGTCTTTCGATTAAATGAAATTTCTCCGTAAGAGCTATTTTTGCATTTTTTTCAGCTAACTCGACTAGATTTTTCTTTGTGCCTCGTTGTGGAACGAAAACTTTCATTTCTAGAAGATTTGAAGCTAAGTCAAGATCCGTAGTTAATGGAACATAAATTTCTTTTGGTTTAATATGCTCTGGCTTCGCATAGAACTGTCCTAAAAATGTGATGAATTCCTCTTCTGGATCCCGGAAGATCGGAAACAATGACACATCTCTTTCGATAAGCTTTCCTTGTCGGATAAAAAATACTTGAACACACATCCAACCTTTATCAACATGGAAACCAAATATGTCTCTGCTCGTGAAATCATTCATCGTCATTTTTTGTTTTTCCATCACTTGTTCGATATGTGAAATCTGATCACGATACTCTTTTGCTCGTTCGAATTCAAGAGTCTCAGCAGCTGAATTCATCTTTTGAACCAATTCTTTTTTCACTTGCGTATGCCCACCATTTAAGAAGCTGGCTATTTCTTGAATAATTGTCTCATAAGTATTCTCTTCTACTTTTTTCACACAGGGGGCTAAACATTGTCCCATATGGTAGTATAGACAAACTCTATTCGGCATTTTTTGACATTTTCGAAGTGGATATAGACGATCTAGAAGTTTTTTTGTTTCATGTGCCGCATGAGAGTTGGGATATGGACCAAAGTATTTACCCTTATCTTTTTTCACCTGTCTTGTAATAATCAGACGAGGATCTTTTTCAGCAGTAATTTTAATGTATGGATACGTTTTATCATCTTTTAACATAATATTGTATTTTGGATCATGCTTTTTAATAAGGTGGAGCTCCAGTATTAAAGCTTCCAACTCAGATGATGTGACGATATATTCGAAGTCAACAATTTCTTGCACTAATCGGAGTGTTTTACCATCGTGTGCTCCTTTAAAATATGAGCGTACACGATTTTTTAATATTTTAGCTTTGCCGACGTATATAATAGTTCCTTGTCGGTCTTTCATCAAGTAACATCCTGGTTCATCCGGTAGGATGGAACATTTTTGTTCGATCAAATTATTCATATTATCACCTGTTTAAAAAAACCGGGTACTATGTAGCACCCGGTTTTAGATTATGCGTTTTTTTCTACAAGTTGTACTAATGCTTCTTTTGGTTGGAAACCTACTGCTTTATCAACAGGTTTTCCATCTTTAAATAATACTAATGTTGGAATTGACATAATACCGAATTGACTAGCAGTAGCTTGGTTTTCATCCACATCTACTTTTACGATTTTAACTTTATCGCTCATTTCAGCATCCATTTCTTCTAGTACAGGAGCAATCATTTTACAAGGTCCGCACCATGTTGCCCAAAAATCTACTAATACTAAACCTTCTTCTATATCTGTGTTAAATGTTTGATCTGTTCCATGAACAATTGCCATATTAAAATTCCTCCTTTATCTACTATGTAATGATTATAACAGACAGAAATACCAACATCTACATATTAGCTTGAAAGTAAATCTTAGCATACCAGAAACATTCAAAACATTGGAACAAAATTTATTCTATTTCGTATTAGACATTAATACTAACGACAAATAATTAATATGGGGGGATTTATATGAATTCAAACGTTGAAACGACCATTACGCCAGAAAACTTTGGAAGAGCTTTCAAGCAAGAGAAAACAAAAAAAATATATAAACAATGTATAAAGGAATTTCAAGAAACAGTAACTTTTGATGAATTTCATGAATTAGTACAAATTTTCAATCAGCACGTTGATAGTTATCATTTACTAGAAACGACATCTCTGGGAGAACTTATGCAATATGTGTGGATAGATAATCGTAAAGAAAAAGCTATATGTGTGGTATTTGATAATGGAAATGCTATACATCTACTTCTTATCAAACCTTATATGACATTCCCTGTAAGCGACGGCCAATATTCTAGGAATACCTATACAATGCCAATCCGTGATCAATGGGTTGTTTTTTGGGGTGGAACCAATGAATTTAATAATTATCATTATGTTTATGAATCACAGCGCTATGCCTTTGACTTGTTGATGATGCACGATAGTAAAACCTATAAGGATAACCCAAAGCGAAATGAAAGTTATGTTGCATTTGGAAAAGATGTAATCGCTCCAGCCGATGGAATGGTACTAGAAGTAGTAAATAATATACACGATAATATTCCAGGTGAAATGGATGAATCACAGCCAGCGGGCAATTACGTTGTATTACAACATGTAAATAAAGAATATAGCCTACTCGCTCATTTTAAAAATCATTCCATTGTAGTTAAAGAAGGCGACAGTGTAAAACAAGGAGATTTAATCGGATATTGTGGGAACACCGGGAATTCATCTGAACCCCATATTCATTTTCAAGTGATGGATTCTCCAGATTACATCAACTGTAAGTCTATACGAATAAGGTTTAATAACGGTATGGAACCAATTCAAGGTGATATCGTGGAACAAAGCTTCTTAGAGGAAAATGAAAATGGATACCTTCGATAAAGGAGAAGCTACATTCACATTGGCAGATTTCTTTTTACTAATCCCCCGTATTATTGGTTCGTTTTTTAAATTACGATTTGAATGGTTTAACATAAAGTTTATATAAAATAGTTACCTAATCGGGCAGACAGTTTTTATCCCTCTTTAAATTTTGATTACTCTTATTATTCCAGCGGGATAGCTTGAGCTGAAGACCCCACAGGAGCGTTTGAAAGAGACAAAGGCTAAATGCGCTACATCGTGTGGCAACGCCTTCGTGACCAACAATCCTGTTGGCCCAAGGAGACTGAAGCCAAGCACGTGGAAAGCGTCCACCTGAAACGGAAAACAGTAGTATTATTCATTCTTATAAGTTCTGTAAACCAGTGTTCATGCTGTATTTTTATATTTTTTCTTACACAAAAAGGCTGCCCAAAAGTTTTTCTTTTGGACAGCCTTATCTATTATTATGCGTTTACTTTAAGTTTTTTGAACTCTTCGGTAAGCATTGGAATAACTTCGAATAAATCTCCTACGATCCCGTAGTCTGCAACTTTGAAAATGTTTGCTTCTGGATCTTTGTTGATCGCTACAATAATTTTTGAGTTAGACATACCAGCTAAATGCTGTATCGCTCCAGAAATACCTGCTGCAATATAAAGGTCCGGAGTAACTACTTTTCCAGTTTGACCGATTTGTAATGAATAATCACAATAATCCGCGTCACAAGCTCCACGAGAAGCTCCTACTGCTCCACCTAATACATCTGCAAGCTCTTTTAAAGGTGCAAAACCTTCTTCACTCTTTACACCACGACCACCAGCAATTACAACTTTTGCTTCAGATAAATCTACACCTTCAGTAGATTTACGAACTACTTCTTTAATAATCGTACGTAAGTTTGTAATGTCTACAGACATAGTTGAAACATCTGCTGATTTACTGTCATCTTTTGCAAGTGGAGCAATATTGTTAGGACGGATAGTGATAAATTCAATACCATCCTTCACTTTAACTTTTTCAAAGGCTTTACCAGAATAGATCGGGCGGATATATACAGCAGCATCGCCTTCACCCTCGATAGAAGTTACGTCTGATACCAAACCAATTTGAAGCTTGCTTGCAATTTTAGGAGATAAATCTTTCCCAAGTGCTGTATGACCAAAAACAATTGCCTCTGGATTTTCTTGCTCAATCACCGCTAACAATGCTTGACCATAGCCATCAGAAGTATATTGTTTTAAATGTGGATGCTCCACAGTAATTACACGATCAGCGCCATATTTACCAAGCTCAGTAGCTAGTTCTCCCACTGAATCTCCTAATAGAACACTAACAACTTCTCCGCCGCTTGAAATTTGTTTAGCAGCAGCGATTGCTTCATATGATACATTACGAAGAGCACCTTCACGTGCTTCTCCTAATACTAATACTTTTTTAGACATGCTATTTTCCTCCTAATATTAAAATTAATTCGATTCAAATATGCCTTAGCATATCTTTTGTGTACAAAATAATCTCTTCTGAATAAGTTAAACGACTTTCGCTTCCGAGTGTAGTAAATGAACTAACTCTTTTACTTGATCAGCTAGCTCGCCTTCTAATACTTTTCCAGCTTCCTTTTTAGGAGGTAGGTAAATTTCGATTGTTTCTGTTTTTGCTTCTACATCATCTTCATCTATATCTAAGTCATCTAATTCCACTTCTTCTAAAGGCTTTTTCTTTGCCTTCATAATTCCTGGAAGAGATGGGTAACGAGGTTCATTTAGACCTTGTTGAGCAGTAACTAATAATGGTAAAGAAGTTTCTAATACTTCTGTATCTCCTTCAACATCACGTTTAATCGTAACAGTAGTACCATTAATCTCTAAGTTTGTGATAGTAGTTACATAGTTAATACCTAAACTTTCAGCAACACGTGGTCCAACTTGTCCAGACCCTCCATCAATCGCTACATTACCTGCTAATATTAAATCTGCATTTTTATCTTTTAAGTATTCTGAGATAATATGTGCAGCTGTAAATTGATCTAACTCTTCTACATCATCTTCAATATTTATAAGAACCGCTTTATCTGCGCCCATTGCTAATGCTGTACGAAGTTGCTTCTCAGCATCCTCTCCACCCATCGTAAGAACTGTTACTTCTCCACCTTGAGCGTCACGAACTTGAATTGCTTCTTCAATTGCATACTCATCGTATGGATTAATGATGAACTCGGCACCATCTTCTTGAATTTTCCCCCCGCTAACAACGATTTTCTCCTCAGTATCAAACGTACGCTTTACTAATACATAAATGTTCATTTAGATATCCTCCCAATGTAAAATATTATTTACCTTTAAATACAGGTTCTCTTTTTTCAATAAATGCAGAAATGCCTTCTTTTGCATCTTCTGAAACAAATACAGTTCCAAAAGCATTTGCTTCTGCTTTCACACCTTCATAATAAGATGCTGGTTTAGCAAACTGAAGCATTTCTAATGCGTTTTTGACAGCAATAGGGCTCTTCTTCGCAATTTTCACTGCAAGCTTGTTTGCCTGCTCGAATAATTCTTCTTCTGGGTAAGCATGATTAGCAAGTCCTAACTGAGCTGCCTCTTTACCACTAATCGGATCACTTGTTAGCAACATTTCTGCTGCTTTCGCAAACCCAACATAGCGAGGTAGTCGTTGCGTTCCTGCAAAGCCTGGTATTAAGCCTAACTGTAACTCAGGTAATCCGAGCTTCGCATTATCAGCTACAAGTCGAATATGACAACTCATCGCAAGCTCCAGTCCTCCACCAAGTGCAGCTCCATGAATTGCTGCGATTACAGGTTTCGAGAAAGTTTCCACTCTTTCGAAAATTGTTTGCCCACTTGAAGCAAGCTCAGAGAATGCAGCTCCTGATGTAATAGAAGTGAATTCTTTAATATCAGCACCTGCAGAGAAAAATCTGCCTTCCCCTTTGAGCAAGATTGCTCGAACGGCATCATCATTTTCTACTGCATCTAGCAGCTCATTTACTTCTAAAATAACCCCTCTTGCTAAAGCATTTGCTGGCGGACGATTCAGAATGACGGTAGCTACGCCGTCTTCTATAGTCCATGATAGAAATTCCATCTTCCCACTCCCCTTCGTTAACCTTTCACACCATTTAACAATAGACGATGTACTTTACCGGTCAGATCAACTAAGTTGTATTTATGCTCGTTCATGACCCAAGTAGTAGTCGTCTCATCAATTGTACCAAAAACCATTTGTCTTGCTAAGCGAATATCAATCGTACGATCAAATTCGCCTTGCTCTATTCCTTCTTTTAAAATGGTATCTAACAATACTAAGTAATTTCTTAAAACTGCATTTATTCGTAATCTCAACGCTAAATTGGCTTGTCTCAATTCCAACTGGGTGACCGTCGCTAAATGATGATCACTTGATAACACTACGAAATGATTTTCAATCATTTTATATAGCTTTTCGGAGGAACTAATTTCCTGTTGAATAATTTCTTTTAAATTGTGTGCAAATATCTCCATTTTTTCTTCAAAAACCGAGACTAAAATTTCTTCTTTGTTTTTAAAATACAAGTAAATTGTCCCATCAGCTACTCCAGCTTGTTTAGCTATTTTAGAAACCTGTGACTGGTGATATCCATTTTCAGCGATAACAATAATTGCCGCGTCAATAATTTGCTTATACTTTGGTTTGTCCTTCTTCATTATGAATTCACCACCAATTGTTCAATTACCTCAAAGAATTATTCGTCTAGATTTTGAAATGTAAAAGGTCTGCATATACAGTTAAATAGCTGTTGTCGTATGAATACGGTTCTCGTCCTTTTCCAATGACTCCAAAATCTCTGACATTCTTCAGAGGCTTTTACTTTATTTAGATAGTTTAAACCTTTATTTAAATAAAATAAAAATATGAATGATGATTCATTCATATTTTTATATTATATTCAATTTTGTCGATTGTCAATAATCAATTAACTTTGTACCGTTACTTTTTGTTTCGCTTTCTCTTCTTCTATTAAAGTTCTTCTCAAAATCTTACCTACTGCAGTTTTCGGAAGTTCCGCTCTGAACTCGTAAATTCTTGGTACTTTAAACGCTGCCAAGTTTTCACGACAAAAAGTATTTAACTCCTCTTCTGTCACAGAAGCTCCCTCTTTAAGTACGATAAATGCTTTTACCGTTTCCCCTCTATATGGATCTGGCACTCCAGCAACAACACATTCCTGAATTGCAGAATGTTCATATAGAACTTCTTCAACATCCCTCGGATAGATATTATAACCACCCGCAATGATTAAATCTTTTTTGCGATCAACTACATAAAAGTAACCGCTTTCATCCATATACCCCAAATCACCAGTTAAGAACCAACCATCACGCAGAGTCATTGCAGTATCTTCTGGACGGTTCCAGTATCCCTTCATCACTTGAGGCCCTTTAACTGCTATTTCTCCAATTTCCCCAAATGGTAATGGTGTTGTTGAATCGACTGCGAAAATCGCTGCTTCTGTATCTGGCCAAGGAATTCCTACTGAGCCTTTAATACGATCTTCTGCATAAATTAGGTTCGCATGTGTCACTGGGGAGGTTTCTGTTAAGCCATATCCCTCTACCAATCTACCACCAGTAACTTTTTCAAACTTTTCTTGTACCTCTAATGGTAAAGGAGCAGAGCCACTTAAACAAGCTACAATTGAAGATAAATCATATTTTTGTATATCTGGATGATTCAATAATCCAATATAAATCGTTGGAGCTCCTGGGAATATCGTTGGTTTTTGCTTATCAATTGTTTTTAGTGCAGTTTCTACATCAAATTTAGGTAACAATACCATTCTATTACCTAGCATAACAGAAAATATTAATACAGTAGTCATTCCATATACATGGAAGAATGGAAGAACTCCTAATATACTTTCTTCGCCTTCTATTGCCTTGTAATTCCACGCCGTACACATAGTAGTATTTGTTACTAAGTTTTTATGCGTAAGCATAACTCCTTTTGGAAATCCTGTTGTACCACCAGTATATTGTAAAAGTGCTATATCCTCGTCAAAATCAAAAGACATACTGATCGGTTCAGCTTTTCCAACTTTCATAATTTCAGTGAATAGATGATTGATGCCTCGATGCTCTACCTTTACACTAAACCCATATTGTTTCTTCTGGATAAAAGGATAAACAAGATTTTTAGGAAATGGTAGGTAATCTTTAATACCAGTAACAATAATATTCTCTAGGCTCGTATCTTTTAAAACTTTTGTAACCCGTGGATATAATATATCCATAGCTAAAATAACTTTTGCACCAGAGTCCTTCATTTGATAAGCTATTTCTCTTTCCGTATAAAGAGGATTTGTTTGAACAACTATTGCCCCCGCATACAGTGCTCCGTAATATCCGATTACCCCTTGTGGACAGTTCGGTAGCATAATTGCTACTCTATCTCCTTTTTGAATACCAATGGATTGTAAATAGTTAGCAAATTTTAAAGAAGACTCATATAGCTCTTTGTACGATAAATCTCTCCCCATGAAATGTATCGCAATTTTTGTCGGAAATTTCTTATACGCTCTCGTCAGATATTCTTGAACAGGAATGTGTTCATAGTCAAGCGTATGTGGTATTTCTGGTGGATATTGTGCTAACCACGGCTTTTCAGTCATATTAATGCCCCCTTTGTTTTTAATAGCGTGAATATTCCTATTTTTAATTATAGAGAAAAATGAATGACAATTCAATTCTTTATTGAAAAGAGTTTTCAAAGTTTTCTAGTCTAATAGTTTTATCTGCTTTTTAAAAAACTAATCCTTCCTTACTACAATATAAATACCTTACCTAAACGCACTTTTGACCGTCTTTTTCTCGTTTTAAACAGATATTTCTTTCTCAAGCTTTACATAAAATATAAAAAGACTGCAAAGTTCACTTCTTTATCATTAAGATGAAAAGTGTTACATCACAGTCTTTAAATACGTTATTAAGTTATTATATTAATTTGTTACGACATATATTATACCTACTAAGACAAAAAGTAAGCCAACAGCCAATAAAATTTTCGACAATTTTTCCATTTCAACCGCTCCTAAGAAATACTTGCACCAATAACAAATGATAGCCCAACAGAAATAACTAGTGAAATAAATCCAATTGAACGATTATCGTTTTCGATTTCCTTATCAACATTAAAGGTTGGCGTTAAAAATTCAAACAATAAGTAAGCAATTATTAATAGTGTAAAACCAAATAAACCCCAACCAACCATTTCGAATAATGAGTTATGTTGTTCAATGGAATACCTAAATATATTACATACACCAAAAATTTTCCCACCAGTAGCAAGTGCAACTGCTACATTACCTTTTCTTATTTCTTCCCAATTTTTATACTTCGTGACTATTTCAAAAATAACCATCGAAACGAGTAAGCATAAAATTACCACACTAAAATAACCTGCAGACTCTACGAGTGGGTTTGACCAAAAACTGGATAGAAGCATGTTTAAAACCCCTTTTACACTTTTCCTTCTATACGGAGAGCCCGCAAAAAAGTTTCATTTTTTCTACTTTATTTTAGTTCAACAACCGTTACACCATGCCCACCTTCACCAGCTTCACCGAAACGATAACTTTTCACGCGAGAATGGTTTTTCAAAAACTGTTGTATTGCTTGTCTTAACACACCTGTGCCTTTTCCATGAATAATAGAGATTCTTGGGTAGTTTGAAAGAAGTGCATCGTCTAAATATTTTTCTGTACGCATGATGGCATCCTCATAGCGTTCTCCTCGAAGATCTAACTCTAATTTTACATTAGTGTCTCTTCCACGGATTGAATTCACTGAGACAGTTTGCTTTTGTTTTTCAGGTTTTACAAACTCAAGGTCAGATTCGTCTAATTTCATTTTTAGCATACCAATCTGAACAGACCACTCTGTCTTAGACAATTTCTCAAGTAGAGTCCCTTTTTGTCCGAAGCTCAATACTTTCACTTCATCTCCAGATTTCAACTCTTTTGCCATTTCGTTTAATTTCTTTTGCTTCTTCAATACTGGATTATCTGGTAAAGCAGCATCTAAACGCTTTTTAGCATCGATTAGTTCATGCTCTTTAACGAAGTTATGTGTATTGGACTGCATTTTCCGCAGTTCACTTATGATATCTTCTGCTTCTCGTCTAGCTTCATCTACGATTTTCTTCGCTTTATCTTTTGCTTTTTGTTCTAGTTTATCTTTGCTCTGTTCTAGTTCTGCTAATCTCAGTTCAACATCCGCTTTAACTTTACGTGCTTCTGCTAAGTGGGCTTCCGTTTCTTCTGCATCTTTTTCTGCTTGTCGACGACTGTTCTCCAGAGATGCAATCATAGAGTTCACTTCACCACGATCTGTCCCTGTAAAAGTTTGTGCTTGGTTAATAATATATGCTGGTAACCCAAGTCGCTCGGAAATTTCAAAAGCATTACTTCTACCAGGCACTCCTATTAACAGTTTATAAGTTGGACTTAACGTTTCAATATCGAACTCAACGCTTGCATTGGCCACGCCAGGTCTATTGTATCCATAAGCCTTTAGTTCAGGATAATGTGTTGTAGCCATTACTCGAGCTCCGGTCCCATGTACTGCATCCAATATAGAAATAGCAAGCGCAGCACCTTCTTGAGGATCGGTTCCTGCTCCAAGTTCATCAAATATGATTAATGATTTATCGTCATACTTTTTTAAAATATCCACAATATTAACCATATGAGAAGAAAAAGTACTTAAACTTTGTTCAATAGATTGCTCATCTCCGATATCTGCAAAGACCGATTCAAATAATGCCACTTCTGAGCCATCCAATGCAGGAATAGGAAGTCCACTTTGCGCCATTAATGTACAAAGTCCAACTGTTTTCAGTGTAACTGTTTTACCACCAGTATTCGGCCCAGTGATGACAATAGTGGTAATGTCTTTGCCGAATTCAATCGTATTTGGCACCGCTGTTTCCAGTGGAATAAGTGGGTGTCTAGCCTTTACTAAACGAATATATCCCTCATTATTAATGATTGGCATCGTACATTTTTGGGCTTGACCATATTTTGCTTTAGCTAAAATAACATCAATTTCTCCTAGTACACTTACTAATACAAAAATATCATGACCAACTATTTCTACTTCAGCTGTCAATTTGATAAGGATACGATTAATCTCTTCCTGTTCTTTCACTCTTAAACTTCTGATATCATTATTTATTTGCACTATTGCTGAAGGTTCCACAAACAATGTTTGTCCAGAAGAGGATTGGTCATGGATAATTCCACCGTAATGACTACGATACTCGGATTTTACAGGAATCACATATCGATCATTTCGGATAGTAATAATCGAATCTGATAACATTTTCGCAGCATTTGCCCCTCTAGTATAACTTTCTAGCTTTTCACGCACACGACTTACTTGAATGCGTAATTGTTGGCGAATAGAACGCAAAATACTACTTGCGCTATCTAACACTGCGCCGTTTTCATCAATACAATCATTAATCTCATGTTCAAGGGCTGTTAAAATCGGAATAGCCTCTTTTTTCTCTATAAAGTGGGGGATCTTCACATCTTCGGATTCCGCTACATTTTCTAAAAATTGACGTAAGATTTTACTAGCTCTAATAGTACTTGCGATCTCCATTAGTTCTGTTGGACTAAGCATACCCCCAATTTGGGCACGTTTAGCATGAGGTCGAATATCTGTCATCCCACCCATTGGAACATTGCCTCGTAACCGAAGTATTGTCATTCCTTCATCCATTTCCTCTAACAACTTTTTCACTACTGTAAACTCAACGGAAGGAATTAGATTATCTATATGGCTTCTCCCAATAGATGAAGTACAATAATTGGAAACTTCATCTCTAATTTTAAAATACTCTAATGTCCTTAATGCTCTTTCAGCTATCAACTGGGTCACCTCCTAATTATTTCTGTATATATTCTTTAAACTTCTCCAACGACCAAGTGTTCACTATATTTTCTTTGTGTAACCAGGCTTTTTGTGCATAACGTACACCAATATCCATATATTTTAGCTGATCGATATGATGTGCATCTGTGTTTATCGCTATTGGTACGCCTTTTTCTTGGGCTAACTTTAAGTATTCCGTATTCAAATCGAGACGATAAGGACTAGCATTTAACTCTAAAATCTTACCGTTTTCCTTAGCCCATTTTATCAGAGTAGGAACATCTGGATTATAACCATCTCTTTGTTCGATTATTCTTCCCGTTGGATGAGCAATCATGTGTACATATGGGTTTTTCAACGCATTTAAGAGTCTTTCCATAATCTTTTCTTGCGGCTGGCTAAAACTTGAATGGATAGAAGCTATAACAAAATCTAGTTGTGAAAGCACATCATCTTCAAAATCGAGTGAACCATCTGGTAGTATGTCCATTTCGGTCCCCGTAAATATTTCAATATCAGTGTACTTTTCGTTTAGAGAGTGAATAATATCTATTTGGTTTAATAATCTTTCCTTCGAAAGTCCGTTAGCAACTTTGAGATAATTAGAGTGATCAGTAATCACCATATGTGAGTAGCCTTTTACTCGGCAAGCTTCCACCATTTCTTCTATAGAATGAGCCCCGTCCGACCAAGTGCTATGCATATGAAAATCGGCTTTTATATCATTTAACTTCACTAACGAAGGCAGCTGATCCAATTTGGAAAATTCCGATCCATCTTCTCGGACTGTTGGAGGTATGAAAGGCAAATCAAAGTAAGCATAAAAGTCTTCTTCCGATTCAAAATGCTCTACACTTCCATCCGCTAATTCCACACCATATTCACTAATTTTCTTTCCTTGGTCTTTAGCAATTTGACGCATTTTTATATTATGGTCCTTTGAGCCAGTGAAATGATTTAATGCAGAAGCAAATTGTTTTAGTTCCACTAGTCGGAAATCGACATCTATTTCGACTTCTACATCTAGCGTGACAGAAACTTTCGTATCTCCAGCTGCAATTATTTTCTGTACAGGAAGTATTTTTAACAATTCTTCTCTAACTTCTTGAGGAGAACTTGTAGCGATGATAAAGTCAATGTCCTTACTGGCTTCTTTAACTCTTCTATAAGACCCGGCAACAGAAAACTTATCAATTAAAGCTATAGAAGCCAATTTGTGTTCGATAAGATCTACGATAGGTTCAATTTGCCATACAGCAGTTCTTTCTGGTTTAGACTGAAGGTTCACTATTTCTAGTAATATTTTTTCTTCTGTCTTCTTAGCAAATCCAGGAAGACTTTGGACTTTACCTTCGTCACATGCAAGCTTTAACGCATCAATGGAATCGATATGTAATTCCTTGTATAGCTTGGCAATTTTTTTACCACCAAGTCCAGGTATTTTAAGCATCGGAAGTAACCCACTAGGAACTGTTTGTTGTAATTCTACAAGCAAAGAAGATTCTCCTTTAGTGATTAAATCCTCTATTACAGCTCCTGTTGCTGCTCCAATCCCTTTTAAGGAGGAGATATTATCCATTTCAGAAAGGCTTCGGTCATCTAATTCCAACACCTGTGCAGCCTTTCGAAAGGCAGATACTTTAAAAGGATTTTCACCTTGCAATTCCATATATAAAGCTATTCTTTCTAATGTTTTAATAATCGTCTTCTTATCCAACGAAAACACCTCTTTCTTCTCAATTAACCAATATAGCTAACTTCAAAAAAACTTCCCTCTATTGAGAGAAGTTACTTTTCAATATAAATATACCACCAATTTTTAACCATCTCCGACAGGATAGGCGTGTGTTCTAACATCCATCCAGTTAAAACTGAACCTGATATTAAATTTTGAATCATATCGATTGGTAAAAGAGCAAGTACATACAATAAGACAAACATAATAAAATAAAATTCAATAAGTCCTAAAACTGCACCCACCATATTGCTTATAAACCCTAAAATCGGTAAATACTTCAAAAAATCAAACATAGATGCAATCATTTGCAAGGCGAACTTCACCACGATAAAAATGAGTGCAAAAGCAATAATCCGATAAAAAGTTTGTGCTAAATCTAAACTCTCCACGGCGATTGTCAATTTAGCACCAGCGGTTACAGCAGGAAACGGAATCCATAAAACAAATTTATCTGCAAGTGGTTTATAATAAGAATAAGCCACTACTAATGCAATGATAAAGCCAGTCATGTGGATTAGTTGAACGATTAACCCTCGTTTTGCGCCAGTGATTAAACCACCGACAAGTAATATTAATATAATTATATCTAACATGTTTTCAGTCCTTTAATCTTTTCAATTCTTCTTCTAAGAGTTCTAATTGTTCTTTTACTTTTATGTAATCATTTACAGCATTCACAGCTGTGAGTACAGCAAGTTTTGCAATATCTAGTTGACTGTTATGTGAATTTATTTCTCTCATTTTATCATCAACCATTGATGCTACTAGTCTCATATGGCCCGACGATTCAGAACCTACCATTTTATAATTCTGTCCATATATATCAACCGAAATTCGTGTTTTTTCTTGTTCTGACAAAGCCATAACCCTCCTCAGAAAATCCTAATACTAATAATAACACGAAATAGATTGCTATGTGAAGAAAGGAACGAACGAATGTCAAATACAGTCTTATTATTGAAACCATACGAAATCGAAAAAGTTAAATCACATTATATGAAATTTAAGGTAGAGAGGTCTGCTCCTGGTGTTATTTTTGCAGCAAAGCTTGCAGATACAGCCATTACTATTTATAAATCTGGCAAGGTGATGTTTCAAGGAAACGGTTCTACGCGCGAAGCTTCCCTTTGGGGTACAAGTTCGACTAAAACTACAACAACTGGTGCGAAGGGGGATCTTTTACCTCCTAACTTTGCAACCTTATCGGTTCTAGGTTCAGATGAAACTGGTACTGGAGATTATTTTGGTCCCATTACAGTTGCAGCATGTTTTGTCAGTTCAGAACAAGTCGAGCTAGTTAAAGCTTTAGGAGTGAAGGATTCCAAAATGCTTACAGATGACATAATGCGTAAAATGGCACCTGACTTAATGGCGACTTTAACACATAGTGTCCTCGTATTGAAAAACGAAAAATACAATGACATACAGTCTCGTGGGTCGTCTCAAGGTAAGATAAAAGCACTTATGCATAACCAAGCATTAAAGCATGTACTAAAAAAAATGGACTCAGAAAAACCGGCATATATATTAATCGATCAGTTTGCGGAGCGCGGTATTTACTATAATCATATTAAAACGGAGAAAGAAATCGTCCGAGAAAATGTTTTGTTTTCTACAAAAGCAGAGCAACTTCACGTATCTGTTGCAGCAGCATCAATCATAGCGAGATATGCTTTCTTGAAGGAAATGGATCGTCTGACCGAAATAGCGGGTACGACGATACCTAAAGGAGCAAGTGCTAAGGTTGATGAAATAGCAGCGAAAATTTATTTGAAGCATGGAGAAGAGTTTCTCAAGTCTATTACAAAGTGGCATTTTGCCAATACTGGGAAAGCGATTAATATTGTGAACAAGAAACGATTTTAGCTTGGGAGTTGTACAACATGAAAGTTATTGGGGAAACAGAGCGATTATATTTATGGGTATTTGAACAATCACATGTGGAAGCCGCTCAACAATTTTGGGGGAACGAAGAAGTCATGTCACTATGTGATGGGCCTTCTGCACATGAGCTACTTCCCAAAGTTATAGAGGGATATCGTAAATTACATGAAGATAGAGGTTTATCCGTTTATGCAGTAATAGAAAAAGAATCGGATCTAGTAATAGGAGCAGCTGGTTTTAATCCAACTGATTCGACGGGAGTAATAGAGTTAATTTATCATTTTAGTAAGAAATCTTGGGGAAAAGGTCTTGCAACTGAAGCAGCTGCAGCTTGCCTTAAGCTAGCTAAAAACAAAGGAAATATTAGAATAATCACTGCATCAGCAGATCCACAAAACATAGGTTCATTAAAGATTTTAGAAAAAATCGGGTTCACCTATGTGAGTATGAAGTGGTTTGAGGATACAAAACAAGAAGAGCCTTATTATGAATATTTAATGTAATCTACAATTTATACAAAGTAAATTTGGGTAATTCTAATAATAAATTTAGATAGCACAAAACCATTCAAATGCATAACATGTATAAGTGCGTGTTTAAATAGCGATGGAGGTTTGAGTATGGTAAATTTTCAAGCTTTTCAGGGTACCGTTACCAGGATTAGTGATTTTATGATAGGGGCTAATGGTGAAGGCGAAGGTTGTTATACATTAATGTCGGTTGATAATGGCAACGGAAATTCAGTAAATTTCGTGGTGTCCCCCACTACTTATTTTGTAGACCATGCAGTGGTAGCAGTGGGCGATAGGGTAACTGGATACTATGATGGAGATGCCCCTGTTCCTCTGATTTTCCCACCACAGTACCGGGCACTTATTATAGTAGAAGAAAATACAAATCGAAATGTTAAAGTGGACTTCTTTAATAGCCAATTGGAAAGCAGTGATGGCCAGTTAAGACTAAATGTAACACCATATACTCCAATATTATTGACTAATGGTCAGCCTTTTACGAAAAGTCCTGCGAATCGAAATTTAATTGTTATTTATGGTCCAACTACAAGAAGTATACCTGCCCAGACCACACCATATGAAATTATCGTTTGGTGTTAAACTTTCTGGGGAAAATCTGGATCCAAATTTCTTTGCACGAAATGTCAATTACATTTCGTGCTTTTCCTTTTCACAAAGACACTTTAGGAATACTTTTATACCAGTGGAGTGCTTGTTTTTCAATCTCTTTGGCTAATTTATCTTTCCCATTAATATAAGCGTCAATGTCATATGGAAATTGCTCTGCTAGTGCTTCTTTTAAATCTCCGTACTTTCTTGCAATAATAGAATGTACTCTTAAAAAGTCCCGAAACGCAAGATGTCTTTCAATTTCAAGATTACCCAATTCATACATATGGACATGATGCGTTCGATTATCTCCACCTTTTTGGAAGTATCTACGACCAGGAAGTCCATTTTCACCTTTAGGTTCATAACCAATCGCAATCATTGCGCTGTTATAAGCGTCAATTTTTCTTATATCTCGGACTATAGGCATCATATCGATAATTGGTTTTGAACTCAATCTTTCTACTGACGTGCTTCCAATATGATGGATAATTTGAATCTCAAGGCCGAAAATATGTTGAAGAAGAATTGTTTCCTCATCAAACTTTTTCTTCCAATCCTCTGAATATGACACTACCTCCACTTTACGCATTTAAATCTCTCCCTTTTAAAGAAGTTTCGTTAATAGTGCTTTATGAACTGAGGAATAATGAAGTAAGCCAAAATTATTTCCCACAATACTAGTAGTAATTTCATTTACTTGATGCCATGCCAAGTTGTACATTCTTTGATCAACCCAACCGTTTATTAATGCCTCTTCCAGTTCATCTGCATCCTGTTGAATAATTTCTCCCGTAGGAAATACGATAATATCTAAAAACAAGTCATCCCACCATGGAATATTATGCTCTATTCCTATTTCGTTGCAAATATCGATATACCACTGAATCACTTTTCCATTAGCATCAAACATAGTAGTTACAGAATAATGTTTTCCTGTAGGAAAGTGTTGTAACCACATAAATCCATCATCTACAATGCACACACTTTTTTCATCATACTTCACCCATAAGGGCTCCACCACCTGAACCATGTTAAGAAGTGTTATATATCCAGTGAATTCCTCTTTATCCACATAAGATTGTGCATACTCTCTCTTCTTAATCCGCTGCCAATCTGAACGATCCCCATATCTTCTTTTTAACATGCCTACCCCCTAATCAATTCAGACAAATTAAGTACTTAACTTCTCTTTTAATAGAAATTATAGCAGATTTATTATTCTAACTTATTGGTTAATTTAAATTCCATTGTTTATTCTATTAAAAACGGCTATTTACCATTCAAATCAGTTACAATAATTAAGTTAATAATTGAAATCATATTTTATTTGTTTTTAGAAAAGGAGAATTCTTCTTGAAGGTACATGTTTTATTAAAGGGATATAATTTTTTGTTTTTTGGTTTGCTTGCAGTTTTTATACCGTTCTTGCCTGTGTATTTAGGGGAACAAGGATTATCTACAAGTGAAATAGGGATTATCGTAGGTACTGGCGGTTTTGTAACTTTAATAGCCCAACCGTTGTGGGGGTTCATCAGCGATAAAACAAAAACAATTCGCAAGGTGATGTTACTACTTGTTGGATTGACTGCTATTTCGGGTTATTTTTTATTTAACTTCGATAACTTTGTGTTACTAATCATTTTCGCTTTGTTAGTTTATTTCTTCCTTATGCCACTCGATCCATTAACGGAGAGTTTAAATTTTACTGTTTCAGAGATGGCCCGTATTAGCTATGGATCTATCCGCACATATGGTGCACTTGGCTATGCCATTTTGTCTTTAATTGCTGGGTTTACAATGGATTATTTTGGAGTGAGTAGTCTATCTATTTTATTTGTACTCTTGGGGCTTCTCTCATTTGGAATTGTTTGGTTTATGCCGGATGTGCAAGCTTCCCCAAAACCTGTGACGATAAAAGGATTGAAACAAGTATTACGTAACAAAGAGATGCTTCTATTCTTAGCATTAGTATTCATAAGCTCTGTCCCTGCACGTATGAACGATACATTTCTAGGAATACATATCAAAGCACTGGGAGGAGAGACATCCTTAGTAGGGATTGCTTTTTTCTTAGCAGGTGGTAGTGAAATCATTATTTTTGCACTCAGCTTTTGGTGGCTTCGAAAAGGTAAAGAGTTGGAGATTATTACGATCGCTACCTTCTTTTACTTCTTACGTTTTTTTATATCAGGCTATGTCACAAACCCTGTTACTCTAACTGTCTTACAAGTATTACAAATGCTAACATTCCCTATTTTCTACACCGCCGCTATTCAATATTTATATAATATTATGCCTAAGGAATGGCGAGCTACTGGACAAACTGTTTTAGCATTATTATTCTTTGGCTTATCTAGTATTATTGCGTCATATGCAGGTGGTTTCCTCTATAAAGAATTTGGTGGGCAGTCTTTTTACTTTATCATTTCAGCAATGTCCTTCATCGGGGTCCTATTTGGAATACTGCTGACTATTCGGAAACATAAAATAAACGGATGATTATTTTATGTGAAAATGGGTATTAAACATATATAGAGTTGAAATTAGTACCTTTTACTAAACTTTCTTTATGGAAAGAGATTTTTGTGGGAGGTGATTAATTGAGAAGAGCCTATGGAGTTAAAAAGCTATCTTTATATTTAGATACCGTAGGGTATCCACTTACTGAAGAGGAAATCGACATACTAATTATAAAAAGAGAGATTCCTCATTTAAAACCAATGGCAAATATGATCGTTTTCAATTTAGATCATGTGGATTGGTGGATTAGTCATAATCTACCTCCATCCAAATGATAAGCCCTGCGAAAGCAGGGTTTTTCATTTGGATGGAGGTTTTTCCACTTAACTAATCATTGTTTCTTTCGAAGGTAAAAATTTCGAGAAAACTATTGTCATAATAACTGATGCAAGGACACCCCATAATATTCCTATTGTTAAAGAAACAACTGCTCCAGCCAAAATACCAGTACGTGCTCCCCAAACAGAAACACGACTATTTCTTGTTCCCATTTCAAAGGCGGTGGTTTTCTTATTCTTCCATATTAATCCTACTATTAATACCGGAACAACTCCACCACCGGCCATCGAATATGCAAGAGAAAATAAGTCAATAATAGAATCTGCCCAAATAGCAGTAACTATCGTGAACATACCAAACACAACCACACTAACTCTTGTTAACTTAAGATAAAATGCATCTTCTTTTTCTTTCATATTTGGAATAACCAAATCATTGATGATTACAACAGCAGCAGAATGCAGAAGAGATGAAGCGCTAGAAATGGCAGCCATGAAAATCATGATAAAGAAAGCAAACGCTGCAAATTGCGTCATTTCTTCTAATATCAACCACGATATAGCATTTTGGGCATCGAGCGTGGGATTTTGAATCTTAACTATCAACCCACTAATAGTTGCTAGAATCGTAAAGATAATTGCAACAACCCCACTGATAAGCATGGCACGACTTGCTGACTTAGAACTTTTAGAAGCAAAGCAACGTTGCCAATACACTTGTGCAGCTAAGACACCCAAGGTCCCTGTCACAAACAGCGTTAACACTTCCATTACAGATAAATTCATTTGAATTAGTTCACCCGATCCAACATCTGCTAAACCCGATTTAAGAGTTGAATAGCTAAAATCAATTCGATTAAATACTTGAAAGTAAAACCACACTGCTATTGCGATAAGAATTGCTCCTTGAATAAGGTCTGTCCATACCACTGAATACATACCACCTACAGCTGTGTAAATGATAAACACTGCCGAGAATACTAATATCATTAGAATAGGATCAGCCCCTGTAAAAGTCGAGAACAAGGCACCCATACCCATAGCCTGGCCACTGACCCAAGCAATCATAATAGATGAAGTCAAAATGGCAACTAGACTTCGAGTGATACGATCGCGTACGATTAAATCATTCATCATTTCTGCTAATGTTTTGTATGTAAATTTTGCAGCAAATCCCGCAAATACGAGAGCAAATATGATTTTGGCTCCTTGCTCACCAATAACAAAAGGTATATTAGCTATCCCAATCTCATATCCCTTAGATGAATGACCAACAAAATTTCCAACGCCCATAATAGTAGCAATATCAGTAAATAATAATAAGAAAAAAGGCAGTGTCCCTCCAGCTATCGCATAATGAGCAAAACTTGCGTCCGCCTTCTTTTTAAAGAAAAACGACATACCAATAAAGAACAAAGATAATATAATGGTTATCGTCCATGTCCAAAAACCTAATCCCATAAAACCCCTCCCCTTTTTTTCTATTCCCTATGCACCGCACAATTCAAACACTATTCTGAATTATTCTTAATTGATAAAAAATTAATAAAAAAAGAGCAGCACCATTTGGCACTGCTCTAAATGTATTCATTATCCTCTTAACTCTGCTCCTGCTTTTTCAGCAAGTGCTTTTAATACTTTGTTATGAGCATTTACTACTTCTTCATCTGTAAGTGTTCGCTCTGGATCGAAATATGTTAGGGAGAATGCAACCGACTTCTTGCCTGGTTCCATTTTTTCTCCTTCGTATAAATCGAATAGATGTACATTTTTAAGTAATCTACCACCAGATAAATGGATAATTGCTTGCAGTTCTCCAGTAGCTTTTTCACTATCTACGACTAATGCAATATCACGTGAAATGGACGGGAATTTAGAAACTGGTGCATAATACAATGCTTCAACTTCTTTGTTTAGCACTTTGGCTAAGTTCAATTCCAATACATAGGTTTCTTTTAAATCACGAGTTTTTTGCTCTGATGGATGTAATTGAGCGATTAACCCAATTTCCTCTCCAGCTAATTTGATAGAAGCAGTACGTCCAGGATGTAATCCTTCTACTTCAGCTCGTTCAAATACAACTTCTTTTGAAAGGCCAAGAAGATCCATTAATCCTTCTACAATTCCTTTTAACACAAAGAAATCAACTGCTTTTTTCTCACCCTGCCAGCTATGATCTAACCATTTACCAGAAATTACTGCTGCTAGATGCTCTTGCTCATGAGGTAAACCTGATTCTGTTTCACCTAAGAAAACAGATCCTACTTCATAAAGCGCAACTGTATCTGCTTGGCGTGCTGTATTATATGTTACTGCTTCTAGTAGATGTGGTATTAAGCTTTGACGAAGGATACTACGATCTTCACTCATTGGCATTAATAACTCTGTTACAGGAGCAGTTTCTAAAGCAAATTTTTGGGACATTTCTTTAGAAGTTAAAGAATACGTAATCGCTTGGTAAAGACCCGCACCTTCTAGATATGCACGTACTTGACGACGTTTTGCTTGGTAAGATGATAATCCGCCTGGTTTAGATTCCTCGACTGGTAAAGTCATTGGGATTTCATCATAGCCATACATACGAGCAATTTCTTCTATTATATCTTCTTCAATTTTAATATCTTGACGACGAGTTGGCGCTTTAATGTACAAAAGACCATTCGCTGCTTGGTAGTCAAATTTCAATCTAGTTAAAATTGATGTCATATCCTCTAAGGATATTTTCATCCCTAAACGGTTATTGATGAAGTCCGGAGATACAACCACTTCAGCTGGAGTTTTGTCTAGCTCATCAACCATTACTGAACCAGCTAACACTTCTCCTCCTGCTAACTCTGCAAGAAGACTTGCTGCACGTTCTGCCGCAAGAATTACACGGTTAGGATCGACACCTTTTTCAAAACGCGCACTCGCATCACTGCGTAGGTTGTGATCTTTTGAAGTTTGACGAACTGATCCGCTAGCAAAGTATGCTGACTCGATAACTACCGTTGTCGTACCATTATGAACTTCCGAATTAGCCCCACCCATTACACCGGCAATGGCAATTGGCTCTTTACCATTAGTAATAACTAAATGATTCGATTTTAATGTACGTTCTTGATCATCAAGGGTAACAATTTTTTCCCCTTCACTTGCAAGACGAACAACAATTTCTTTCGTTTCTAGACGATCATAGTCAAATGCATGTAGAGGCTGACCGTATTCCATCAATACATAGTTCGTAATATCTACTACATTATTATGTGGACGAACACCTGCAGCCATTAAACGATGTTGTAACCAAAGTGGTGATTCTTTCACTTGAATATTCTTCACAACTTTTGCAATATACATTGGATTTTCTTCCATTGCCTCTACTTTTAAGTTCAAATAATCAGAGGCTTTTTCATTGCTTTCCGAATAAGATGCTTCAGGATACTGCATATCCTCAGATAAAATTGCACCAACTTCATAAGCAACTCCGAGCATACTTAATGCGTCCGAACGGTTAGGCGTTAACCCAAGTTCTAAAACTACATCATCTAAGCCTAGTAATGGGAGTACACTTTCCCCTGGAACTGCTGTTTCCGGAAGAACATAAATTCCATCCGCATACGCTTTAGAAACAAGGCGTCCTTCAATGCCTAATTCTTGAAGCGAACAAATCATACCGTTTGATTCTTCTCCGCGAAGCTTGGCTTTTTTAATCTTCATGCCGCCTGGAAGTACTGCTCCTGGACGAGCAACGATTACTTTTTGTCCTGCTTCTACATTAGGTGCTCCACAGATAATTTGAGTAGTCTCTTCGCCAACATCTACCTGACAAATATTCAGCTTATCCGCTTCCGGATGTTTCACTTTTTCTTTTACATACCCAACGACAACATTTGTCATTCCATGAGAACGATCAATCACAGCATCCACTTCAATACCTGCACGTGTGATTTTCTCTCCTAAATCTTTTGGATCTAACCCTTGTGTATTTACATATTCTGATAACCATTTCGTCGAAACTAACATGTCAAATTCCTCCTTACACTTCTGTTCGGTGGAATTGCGATAAGAAACGCACATCATTCGTATAGAAATGACGAATATCTTCCACTCCATATTTCAACATTGCAATACGTTCTGGACCCATACCAAATGCAAATCCAGAAAGTTTTTTAGAATCATATCCAGCCATCTCTAAGACGTTTGGATGAACCATACCTGCACCTAAAATTTCAATCCACCCAGTTTTCTTACAAACGTTACAACCATCGCCGCCACATTTAAAACAAGAAATATCCATTTCAACCGAAGGCTCCGTGAATGGGAAAAAGCTTGGGCGCAGACGAATTTCACGATCTTCCCCGAACATTTTCTTCGCAAATATAGAAAGAGTACCTTTCAGGTCGCTCATTCGAATATTTTCACCGATTACAAGCCCTTCAATTTGTGTGAACTGATGTGAGTGCGTTGCATCATCATTATCACGGCGATACACTTTACCAGGGCATATAATTTTGATCGGTTGCCCTTCTTTTGCTTCCATCGTTCTTGCTTGAACGGGAGAAGTATGTGTACGTAAAAGAATATCCTCTGAAATATAGAAAGAATCCTGCATATCACGAGCTGGATGACCTTTTGGTAAGTTCAACGCTTCGAAATTATAATAGTCTTTCTCTACTTCTGGACCTTCCGCAATTTCATACCCCATGCTGATAAATAAATCTTCAATCTCTTCTACTACACGAGTAAGTGGATGATGATTTCCAGTCTTAATAGGGCGACCTGGTAATGTTACATCAATAGATTCTTTTTCTAGCTGTTCATTAATAGCTTGTTCTTGAAGTAAAGTCATACGAGCTTCTAATACAGTAGTTACTTCTTCACGTACTACATTTACTAGTGCCCCCATTTTTGGACGCTCTTCTGCTGGAAGTTTACCCATTCCTTTTAGAAGGTCCGTAATCGGTCCTTTTTTCCCTAAGTAGGCAACACGCACGTCATTTAGTTCCTTGACGCTCGCTGAAGCTTCAATTTTTTGTAGTACTTCTTCTTTTAACTGTTGAAGTTGTGCTTCCATGTTAATGATCTCTCCTTAATCAAATTCGCCTTGTCTGATTGGACAACAAATTTTGCACCTTATCTCGCTAAGAAGTATCCCTTCTCAAAATATGTACAAAATAAAAAATCCCCGCCCCTATAAAAGGGACGAGGACTAATTTCGCGGTACCACCCTGATTATTGCACAAAAACAGTGCAATCACTCAATTCGACTAACGGCTCTACACCGGCACACCTTTACAGCAATTGCTGGTCCCGGTGGCAGCTAACGGGGTGAACTTCTATATGCATTCTCTAGTTACACTTTCAGTCAAGGTGTAAAATCCCTTATGTCGAATTGGCATATATACTTTTCCCGATGACAGCTTTTATCTATCATATTACATCTATTATACGGACTTTAGTATTTTTGTTCAAGTCTGATTTATTTTAAAGTAAGGCCATATAACAGAATTCCAGTAGCTACTGCAACGTTTAGTGATTCTGCTTGTCCCAATAGTGGAACGATAATATTTTGATCGGTTTGCTCGAGAAGCTCTTTGTTCATACCACTACCTTCATTTCCAACGATTAACGCAAACGCATCCACTTTTTTCACTTCATGAAAAGGAGTAGAATTTTCAAAAGCTGTGCCAAATACGGTTACTTTTCGTTCTTTCAACTTCTCAACCCAGTCAGGAAGATTTCCTTTTATAATTGGCAAATGAAAATGTGATCCTTGTGCTGACCGTAACGTTTTTGAATTGTAGACATCTGCAGATCCTTTTCCAAGAATAACAGCATCAATCCCAGCAGCATCTGCAGTCCGAATCATTGTACCGATGTTCCCTGGATCCTGCACAGCATCTATTAACAATAGACGACTCCAGTTATCATGCTCTTCATCCTTCACAGTTTGTTGTTTACAATGTGCAAATATACCTTGTGTATGCTCTGTTTCCGCAAGTTCTTTCTTAATCACATCATTTATTTCGACAATTTCTAAATTGTCTACATCCCAACTGTTAGGAATTTCACTATTATCACTGATCATGATTGTTAACACATTTTCTTTTTGTTTTATCGCTTCTTCAATTAGGTGATAACCTTCTATTAGGAATTCGCCACTTTTATCTCGCTCTTTGCGTACGCTTAATAATTTTTTCCAATGCTTTACTAGCGTATTTTGGGGTGATTCAATTCGTTTCATCTATATGTAACCGCCTTTTTTATATAAGTGTAACAAAATCATGTATAACTGGCGAGAGTTTGGGGAAGATAATTGCGAGGAGTGATGAAAATGGATTTTCAAATTAGAGAAGCGATAACTGCTAATATGAAAGGTCACACTGCATCAGACATTCGCGGTGTAGTAGAAGATGCTATCCAAAAAGGCGAAGAACATTTACTACCTGGACTTGGTGTATTTTTCGAGAAATGGTGGAACATGACAGACGAATCTAACAAACAATCTGTATTAAACGAATTGGCAACTGCATTTGCAAAATGAATGAAATTCCGTGGAGATAAAAAATCTTCGCGGAATTTTTGTTTAGTCAAAATATTTTTAAAATTAAATATAACGCTTACAACACTATTACACTAGTTTTTAAAGCCAATATGCAATATATTAATTTACTTTTATATCCATATAATACAATTTCCTTAGTTTACCTTTTCATTATTAATGATTATAATCATTTTATTGGAATCCTTCTAAATATTCTAATAAATATATCATTCTATTAAAGAGGCGAATAAAGTGAGTACATCTATTGAAAATATTTTAAATGAACTAAAAAAAGTTTTAAAAGAAGACCAGGTTTCAATCAATCTAACCGTAAGAGAATTACATAGCAAAGATGAGTCGTATCATGAGACATGTCTTCCTGACATAGTTGTATTTCCGAAAAACACGAATGAAGTTAGTGAAATTATGAAACTAGCCAATCATTATCAGATTCCCGTCGTCCCTTTTGGACGTGGTTCCAGTTTAGAAGGTCATATAATTCCGTATGATAACGGAATTACAATTGACTTCTCTTTAATGGATAAAATATTAGAGGTACGAGAAAATGATTTACTAGTAAAGGTACAACCTGGGGTGACACGTTCACAATTAAACAAAGAACTAAAAAAGTATGGACTGTTCTTCTCCGTAGACCCAGGAGCAGATGCAACACTCGGTGGAATGGCTGCTACTAATGCAAGTGGGACTACAACTGTTAAATATGGTGTCATGCGTGATCAAGTTCGTGATTTAGAAGTTGTCCTTGCAGATGGAACTGTTATACACACGGGAAATTTAGCGGCAAAATCAGCATCTGGGTTCCACTTAAACGGACTATTTGTTGGCTCGGAAGGGACACTAGGTTGTTTTACTGAGTTAACACTAAGAGTATACGGGATACCTGAATTTACTACTGCAGCTCGAGCAGTATTCCCTTCTGTTCAAAGCGCGGTAGAAGCCGTCACTTCTATTTTACAGACTGGAATTCCAATAGCACGCGTAGAATTAGTCGACGAAGAATCGATTCGTCAAGTAAATCGTTTTAGCGAAACGAATTATGTAGAAAGCCCAACCTTATTTTTAGAATTTGACGGAAATGAAGCAGGACTAAAACAAGATGTCGAGTTTACAAAAGAAATAATGGAAGACCATGGCTGCGTGGATATTCAATTCGAAACGGATAATACAGCACGTACAAAGCTTTGGGATGCTAGACATAACCTAGCTTATGCTTATATTCACGGGCATGTCGGCAAAAAGATGATGGTTACCGATGTGTGTGTTCCTATTTCGGAACTAGCTGATGCAGTCGTATATGCACGTAATGAATTAAGCTCGATTGGACTCATAGGCGGACTTACTGGGCATGTCGGAGATGGAAATTTCCACGCGATTCTGATGATTGACATGACTGATGCAGTGGAAGTTGCGAAGGCAGAATCTTTCAATGAAAAAATTGTCCATTATGCTTTGGAGCGTAACGGCACTTGTACAGGAGAACACGGGGTTGGTATTGGCAAACAAAAATACCAAGCTTTAGAGCACGGAGCAGCCTTACAGGTGATGGAAAAAATTAAAATAGCTCTCGATCCAAATAATATATTAAATCCCAAAAAAATCGTAAATATAGAAAGTTAGGTGTATAACATGAAATTGTTAGAGTCCATTAGTAATTTTGCAGGTAAGTATTTTGCTTTTCTCGTAATTATTGTTGCAGTTGTAGCATTTTTAATACCGGAAACATTTTTACCATTTGGAAAGTATATTACGATTTTACTAGGTATTGTTATGTTTGGGATGGGTTTGACTTTAAAGGCTGTCGATTTCAAATTAATCGCAACACACCCTAAACCAGTAATATTCGGCGTAATTGCACAGTTTCTAATAATGCCAATTACCGCTTTTGCCATTGCATATTTGTTGAATTTGCCTAGTGAATTAGCAGCCGGACTAGTATTACTTGGTTCTGTACCCGGAGGGACTGCATCTAATGTAATGGTTTATTTGGCTAAAGGTAATGTTCCACTTTCTATAACGATGACATCCTTCTCCACGCTACTAGCTCCTTTACTAACACCAGCATTATTGCTTTTATTTGCAGGACAGTGGATGCCAGTAAATGCAGTTGATATGTTTAGGTCCATAATACAAGTAATTATTGTTCCAATCATCCTTGGATTATTAGTGAAGAAGTTGTTCCCTACTGTTGTAGAGAAGAGTATAAACGTAGTACCCTTAATTTCAGTATTAGCAATTATCACGATTGTTTCTGCTGTTGTTGCAGGAAATGTAGATAATATTGCTTCTGCTGGGTTACTAGTATTTTTAGGAGTATTCTTGCATAATGGAGCAGGTTTACTGCTAGGATATTATGCCGCAAAAATCATGGGATTATCGGAGTTAGATCGACGAGCAATTTCTATTGAGGTAGGCATGCAAAACTCTGGATTAGGAGTAGCACTTGCAACCGCTCATCTAGGACCACTTGCAGCACTACCGAGTGCATTAGGTGCTGTATGGCATAATATTTCTGGACCGATCTTAGCCACTTACTGGTCTAAACGTCCTGTGAAGGAAGCAAAAGAGAACACTGTAAATTCTAGTGACAGCACAACAACAAAAGCCCAATTTGAATAGACTTCATTATTTTGAGTAGAGTGCAGGCCACTCTACCTTTTTATTGGACTGGCCGAGTTGTATTGCCTAAACAAGATAATTCGATAGTGAAATGAAGCATAAAAAAATTGTCTTAATCGTCGACATAATCGACAACTAAGACATTTTTTATGTAATAAAGAGTGTTCAGCGTCTCCCGAATCACTCTTCCTATGTAGTGATGAAGCTATCCATCTTGATAAGCAGCATCACGGAAATATTTATACTTACAAATGAATAGACAAACCCTGCCTTCTCCATTTGGTGAAACCTTTTTAAGCCATAACCGATGCAAGTACTGCTTTTTGTGCATGCAAGCGATTTTCTGCTTGTTGGAAAATATAAGAATTAGGACCATCAATTACAGAGCTCGCAACCTCTTCCTCACGATGAGCAGGTAAGCAATGCAAAAACATATAATCGTCTTTTGCATTTGACACTAATGCATCATTAATCTGGAAGTCTTTAAAATCAGCCAGTCTTTTTACCGTTTCATCTTCTTGACCCATCGAAGTCCAGACATCTGTATATACAACATCCGCATTAACTGCTGCTTCAATTGGATCATTCGATACGAACAGCGACCCACCATTTTCTAAAGCAATTGCCTTAGCTTTTTCTAGTATTTGCTCATTAGCTTCATAGCCAACTGGTGTTGCTACCGCAATATGCATTCCCATATTGGCAGCTGCTATCACAAGTGAATGTGCGACATTGTTTCCATCCCCTATATATGCAAGCTTCAAGCCAGCGGTATATCCTTTCACTTCATGAATCGTTAAGATATCTGCAAGCGCTTGGCACGGGTGAAAAATATCTGTTAACCCATTAATTACAGGAATACTAGCATGCTCGGCAAGTTCTTTAACCATCGCATGTGAATTTGCACGGATCATGATTCCATCTAAATAACCAGATAATACGTGCCCTGTATCATATACAGATTCGCCACGCCCAATCTGTAAATCACGTGCATTCATGAACATACCATTACCACCTAGCTGCTTCATGCCTACTTCAAAGGAGATTCTTGTACGGGTTGAATGTTTCTCAAAAATCATCCCTAAAGTTTTACCTTCCAATAAAGGAGGACATTTACCAGCCTTCGTCAACATCTTCAAGTCAACTGCTAACTGGATTAGGTCCGTTATTTCCTCCTTAGAGTAATCTAAAAGTGTTAATAGGTCTTTCCCCTTTAAACTATCCACTACTTTTAAATTCACCCACTCAAGTAACTTCATTTATAAAAACTCCTTTTTCCGTATATTTATGTAATTTTTATTATATGTCTGAATAAATATAAAGTCAAGTGCATTTATATACATTAATAAAATTTAATTTCCTTCCTATTCTTTTCGCCTCTTTATGCTTCCCACTTCATGGTTTTACTTCATTTTCTGTTTTTGGAAAATCTAATGAATACCTAATAATATGTGGCAAGAGAAGAAGCGCATAACAATAACAATAAAATAAAAAAGGGAATCGCGTGAGCGGTTTCCCTTTTTTATTTAAACCCATAGTTAATAAAAACCCTAAAATATCTCTTTACAAAATAGAATGGAATTTTATTATATCTATTCTTTCACACTTGTCGGTGTAGCTTCTTTTACAATAATGATACCATCATATGCCTCATTCGGCGTCATTTCTATTGTGTAAAACATCTTTAAAAATTTATACCACATGCGGAAATCATCGCCGATGTTTGCCATCTTTTGCTCCTTCGAAACTATCTCCTCTAAATCACCGGACTCACTCGCCTTTTCAAAATCCACGTAAAAAATATTTGATTCCACCTCTTTGAAAGCATCTACTAAATCATTGTGATTTTTCACTTTATAATTTTTACGATCTCCAGAGCCGCTATTTTTTGACTGGAAATTGCTCTCTATAAAATCCGTACCAATTGCAAAATACTCATCCCCGTATAACTCATCTAAATAATTGCCCATCGATTTGTAGCCGGCTAATGACGCAGAAGTTTTTTCTATATGTCCATTATGACCGTTAATAAATACTTTCTCGTTACCTCTGGTTGCTTCAAATTGCATAATCCATTGCATATTGTCCGTCAAATACTCATCTCGCAGCTGCATATAATCTTTATCATTTAAGAACAATTGCGTACGCTGCTTCATGATTTGTGCGTATTGTAGGGCAAAAGTGTACATTTCCTTTGTTGATTTTCCCACATAAGCTGCTTCATTCGATTGTAAATCTAGAATTATCTCATCTATTGTTTGCTTGGCCTCGTTTAACTGTTCCGTAGTTAACTCACGCATTTTCTCATTCGAGACATGTTCAAGTTTTAATTCATAATTTTTAAATGCATCTTGGTTTACTGTTTTGTAGTATTTAAGCACTACACTTTTACTACACAAAATACTACACTCTTACTACACATAAAAAAGCCTTAAAACCCTGTAAAATCAAGGCTTTAAGACTTTTTACTACACTTACTACACGCAAAATCTATATTATTACAACTACAGACACTTATTATATATAATATGTATTATATTTTTATAAATATTTCAAAAAAGAAAAAAAGAGTGTAGTAAACTACGCTTAAACTCGTAGTAATTAAAAAAAGAGGAGCTAATTAAAGCTCCTCATCTAAAATATCATCAAAAGTTATATCATCATTTTTCTCGCAAAATTTACAGTATCTCATACCATTCTTAATAGCGTCCTCTTTTTTCATAATAGTCCATCCTGTAAAATTTTCTCTCATTTCTGGACGCCAGTTTTTAAAACATGAAATATGTGTATGATATGTTTTTCCACCCTCAGCTATTAAAACTTTGTCAGGATCATCTAATTTCATATAACTACTAATATTAAGTACCGTACCGTCAATATCTGTAATTTTTACTTTATCTTCCATCTTTACTACTGGCTTAGGATCCGCTTTAGGCTTAGGCTCATTAATAGCCTTTTTATATGCTTTATTAGTAGAATAAGCTAGAAATAATAATACTCCACCAACTACTAAAAATACTGGCATAAAAAAGCCGAAAAATACAAATATAATACCAGTAACAAAATAAGTTACTCTGTTAATTCTAAAATTACGTATATTTTTATCCATAGTTACCTCTTAACGTTTTAAAAGATATATTACTATAATATTATACAAAAGTAAAGAGAATTTAAAGAAAAAAAATCCCACTCGCTAGATATGTAGGTTATCTCTTTTAAATGCGCTCCAGTATTGGCTTAAATTACCATAACTATAACATAGATTTTATTTGAATTGAAAGTTTATTTTCATTACTATTTCCTTTATACACTATCAATTACGTGTCATTCGATATAATCTAAGATTTTCTGTAATAATTCACCAATTTAACAGATGAATAAATGTCTTATTTTAATTCACATCTAATAATTCAGTTATTTTAGACACGTAAAAAACCTTCCGACATTTGTCAGAAGGCTTTCTCCATTTTGTCCTAAAATTTTGCGAATCAGCCTTACCCTATAAACACCTACATTTAATCGAAAGTTATTTTGTTTACTGCATCGCGATCTAATTTTTTTATGACTTCAACGATTAGTTTTAGTGTATTTTCATAATCTTCTCTATGCAAGATTCCTGCATGAGAGTGTATATAGCGAGTAGCAACTCCAATCGCTAGAGAAGGAACACCATTTACAGAAATATGCATAGAACCTGCATCAGTTCCTCCACCTGGTATCGTTTCAAATTGATAAGGTATATTATGCTCATCTGCAGTATCCGTTACGAAATCACGTAACCCTTTGTGGGAAACCATGGATGCATCAAACAATACGATTTGAGGACCCGCTCCCATTTTGCTTGTCGATTCTTTTGCCGTAATTCCAGGAGTGTCTCCAGCTACACCTACATCTACTGCAAAGCCGATATCTGGTTTAATTTTGTTTGTAGTTGTTTTCGCTCCTCGAAGGCCAACCTCTTCTTGGACATTTCCTACTCCATAAACGATGTTTGGATGTTTTTCATCTTTCAGTGCTTTTAATACATCGATTGCAATTGCACAGCCAATACGATTATCCCAAGCTTTTGCTAAAAGAAGTTTTTCGTTGTTCATGACCGAAAACTCAAAATAAGGAACTACCATATCTCCTGGTAATACGCCCCATTCCATTGCTTCTTCTTTAGAAGATGCACCTATATCAATGAACATATCTTTTACGTCAGCTGCTTTTTTACGAGCTTCTGGAGATAGTATATGAGGAGGTTTTGAGCCAATAATACCAGTAATTGTATCCCCTTTACGCGTTACAATTGTTACTCGTTGCGCTAGCATAACTTGAGACCACCAACCACCTACTGTTTGGAAACTCAAGAATCCTTTGTCATCAATCTTGGAGATCATAAATCCTACTTCATCTAAATGTCCTGCTACCATTATCTTAGGACCATTCGGATCTCCAACTTTTTCTGCAATAAGACTGCCTAAATTATCGTATTCAATTTTATCTGCGAAAGGCGCGATATATTTTTCCATCACTTCTCTTGGTTCACGCTCATTACCAGGAATTCCTTTTGCATCTGTTAAATCTTTTAACATCGTTAATGTTTCATCTAGCTTCGGCATTATTTCGACCTCCTAAATATATGTACCATTTAATTATATTCTAAATTAATGGCATTTTCAAAATTTAAAACACCTCAGTCAGCTCCTGCTCCACCACCACTATCTCCTCCAGAAAATCCGCCATCAGAAGAGGACGTCGAATCTTTGGTCCACCACCAAGACTTTCTAACATAGTCTATAGGATCTGTACTTGCGAGTAACACTGTAGCAAGGGGAATAGTTAGTTTCTCAACTGGAATAGCAATATTCTTTCTGCCTAGTAAATAAGCTCTAACTAGCCATTTTTCTTGTTCGATTTCATTCAAATTAGTTGGTATGCCATTCTTTAACTCTTTTCTATAGGATCGTACTGCATCCTTTGCTCGCACAGCATTCATCGAAAGAATATACTTTGGTAATGCCAGGTATAACATGATAAACAATAGCAGTAACCCAATGATTGAATTGACTGCATCTTCATTGCCAATGGATAGGGAAAAGAAAAACAACAGTACAATATATATACTGAAAAATAATGTGGAACGTTTCTTTATCCATAGTATGACTAAGAAAATAATCGTAAATATTCCAATACAAGCAATGGCCAAATTGCTTTGTACATTAGCGTAATATGCCAACATAGTAATCATTGAAACTATTAGTGTAGCTAAAGTGATAATTAGCAATGGAATTCTACTATTAATAGCTCCCACCTCTTCTAGCTCTTTTTCTACTAAATGATGCCACTCTGCTTGTTTCTTTTTAAAGTTCTTTACTTTAGTATGAAAGTATTTTGAGTTCTTATTATCTCTCGCGGCCCCTGCAGCATCATGTAAATGAAATGCCCACTTCCTAGATCCACTTCTAGTGACAAAAAGCCAACTAATCATTTGTTTTTCAAATATAGCAGTTGCTGTTTCCCCTTTTATAAGCCTGAAATCTAGCGTTTCTTCAGGAGCTTTTGGATCATCTTTAAAACGAAAAGCAGACTTTGCTAGTTTTACCTTAACTGCCCCTTTTTCTACTAATGAAAAAAGACCTGCAAGGAAAGCTTTTGGATGGATTTTCCCACATTTATCTATAAAAAATAAATATAATACATCTGTACTTAAAACTTCATCGCTACTTCCTTTTCTCCAAAAATGTCTTTGTGGTAAGAATAAGAGAAAGTTCACAATAATGATTAGAATTGCAAACGCCACTTTCGGTATGAAGGAGAAAATTTTATCCATGTAGGAGATTCTTTTATTCCACTTTTTTTGTTCATCTATTTCATATGTCAATGCGTCTTTGTAAGATATCGATGCTTTAGATTTTTCGGTTAGCGAAATCAGGTCGGCTGGAAATATTAAACTAGTTTTCGTTTCAGTATAGGCTCTTGACATATGACTAAAAAACCGAATCCCAAAAGTATTTTTTTCCGTTAACCCTTTTACTTTATTATACAAAACACCTTCAAACTTATTCGTTTCAACTGTTTCTGGTAAAATATAATCAATCGTTACATTAAAGTAATCCTGATCGTGTGCCTCTCCATCTTCAAAGTAAACAATATCCAGCTCATTATAATTGTCGTAAGCAGTGACAGCATTTTTAAGTGTATAGGCATACAAAAATGATACTTGTTGATCACGAAGATCTATTCCCGAATAGAATGTTCCCTTTTCTTGAGTCACTTCCAAGGGTGTCATCAAAGACTGTTCTATAAACCCAGGTTCCAAGTTTACTTGACCAAGCTTATACGCATAAAATTCCTCTACGTTTTTTCCGTGATCTTCAGGGAAAGAACGACGTAAATTAAAAAATGCCCCTTTAAAATTGTATGTAAACACTTCATTTACTAAAAGATCACCGTTTGGTTGAATCCAAGATTTTATATGTACTCTTTCAATGGAATAGGACTTTGCTTCCGCTACTAATCCAAAAGAAAGCGAGATTAATAATAATACAATAGAAATAAGAAACCTTTTCATCAATTACACCACCATTCCATAACATGTTGCTATTTTACGGTTTGTCTGTGAAAAGGTTTCAATTAATATTAATAACCGTTTTTTTGTCGTTCATAATTCATTTCATTTTTTGCAATATAAGCCTGTAATACATCCGCACTACTAAAACCTAATTTTCCAGCAATTGCTCCGTACATGATCCACACTTTTTCGTAGTGAATTTTCGTTGGTTCTTCCAAAAATGTCAAAATAGATTTATTGGCACCTATGAAAAGGGCAGTTAAATCACCCTCTATATCCTCAAGTGGCCACTCCTCTAAATCTTCTAGCTCTTTCTCTATACCAAGAGATAATATAAAGTGAATCGAATCGACATATTCCTCTAATATAACACTACGTTCGGAAGGTCCTTTTTCACTCCAAAATTTAAAGCATCTCGTTTCATTTGCTAATTCGGCAAGTTCCACAATTAGTGCCAGACCTTTTTTTATAAAAACATCCTCTTTCACTTGCTTGTTCGATTGAATATATTGGTCTAAAGCACGCTGCATCGTAAAAAGTTTATGTAAATTCATCATTTCCTCCAAATATTTTAATTTATTTTGAAACCAAACTACCTCTTCTATCGTATAGCAAGTACAATGTATTTTACAAGGAGGACATTTGAGATGTTCTATATCTTAAGATTGTTTATATTGGCACTGATTATATACGTTTTTTATAAAATCCTTCGCTATCTATTTGACCCTATGCGTAAACTAGATGAAGCATATGAGAAGGAACAATATTATTTTTATGATGAGGTAAAAAATGTTCGTAAAAACTTCTTTATCACATATAAAGGTGCCCTATTTGAAGGCGAAAAATATTTAGGTACGACTGACCAAGCATTCGAAGTCGTTTCTATTTTCATATGGACAAAGGATCCTGCTAAACTCCAAGGTTTGACGAAAGATGACTTACGTTTTTTACAAAATGAAATTAAGATGAATTATCCAGATGCCAAAATCAACTGGAAAAGCCCTATCGAGCAATTAATGCAAGATGAATAGAAATTCAAAAAAGTCGGTTGAGAAATTTCAACTGACTTTTTTGTTTAAGCGATAATCGGTAGATTTATAATAATTTTTCCTATACGGATGTGTGCTTGCCCCTACGCAAGAGCCTTCAGGGTATGACTTGTATGACTTACCTCTGTGAAAATTCTATAACTCCTTTGCAGAATCATCAGTCCTCTCTTAGATAACTGACAATTCCAAAAACTAATTGACGTATGTTTCCATGAATATTACTATAAAGAGGAACCTAGTGTTCATTCCTGATTTCTAAGGAGGATTAAAAGATAATGGTACTGTTTTTACAAAATTACTTTCAAAATTAGTAAATTCCCCGAGAGTATTGTGTTTATAATGTTACTTTGCCATTTGCAATACTACATTTGAGGGAGTTTTAAAAATGAATGATAAAATAATGAATAATACGGATAAAACAAATCTGCAATTGCTTTTAGACAATGCAATTGAATTGCGTGAAGAAGGACGCGCTAAGCAAGACCAAGACATTCTGAAAGAAGCACGTACTCTACTTTTAGAAATGGTCGCTACCTATCCAGATCACGCTGAAGTCAACTATCAGACGGGCATTGTTCATGATAACTCTGGATATTCGAAGGAAGCTATCCCCTATTATGTAAGGGCTCTCGAGCTAGGTCTCACAAAACAAGATCTTCAAAGATGTTTACTAGGTCTTGGCAGTACCTACCGAGCTTTGGGGTACTATCCAGAAGCAATTGAAACTTTAGGACGAGGTGTGACAGAGTTTCCCGAACATCGCGGACTACAAATTTTTTACTCAATGGCTCTATACAATTCCAAAAACTATAAACAAGCAATGGAGATTGCTTTGACTAACTTGATGGAAACAACGTCTGATGAAAATCTTCAGTACTTTAAAAGAGGAATTTCCTACTATGCTCAACACCTTGATGAAACCTGGTGATAATTGAAAATTATTAAGCCACAGATTCTAATTCGTTCTCTTTTAAGATTGTTAAATAACCTATTTTAATGCAATTAAAACGCAGTAATTCGTGAATGAATTCCTGCGTTTATTTATTTATAAAAAGTGTTTTATAAGAGGTGTTTTCGATTTTGTAATAGTCAATGCTCGTGGTCCTCTACTTGTTCCTTCATGACACTTAAGATTGTGAAGCTTTCAACGGGGGGATCTTGCTGACACCCTTCCAGTGTATAGGTGAATAATTGCTGTCCCTCCTCTGATACTAGCTCCGCACAGGTTATGTTCACTTTAGCAGGGTTGTCTCCCCGATCCTTATTTTTTGAACGATCAATTTCCAAATCGAATATAGATCCGTCGAAAGTTAAATTGTACAATGTTGGGTCTCCTTCCAGCGTATAATTGGTAATCCTTACGGAGGCCCCTTCTTTCGCTTCGATGTTGTCCAAGAATCGTTCAAAGCGCGGGAAATTGTAAACAGGTCCATGCATATTAATGACATCGCCGTTTTTAACCGCTGTTTCGCTATCATAGGAACAAGCGGATAGTATACATGTTCCGAGAAACAGTAGTAGATACAAAAGTTTTCGCATTTTAATCCTCCCATGGTATCCATGATATATCACCTTCAATGTATGCGCTAAACCATGAATCTATCCCGTAGCAATGCATAAAAAACATTTCAGAAGACGGTTTTTATGTTACCTTCCGCAAAATGTCATATACTGTTCACAGACAAAATAACATCATTCTACGCTTCTTTGGTACTATTGGCATCATTGTCGGCTTATTCACACCATAAAAAACCGCCATGAACCGTGGCCATCCTTCATTTTCAATAAGCTCTTAAAGGTCATTTAATTAGTGGCGTTCAACACAGTTCTGTCTGCTCAGCGGAAACCAGTGCAAAAAAAAGACAGCCTCTATGCAATGATAGAGCTGTCTGTTGTGAATATGTAAAATATTAAAAATGCATATAAAATCAGTAGCATCAAAAAGCCTACTCGAAAATTTGTATGCTTCGTTTTATGGCGAAATAATTGCATTCCAACATACGCACCGATTCCTCCACCCATAATTGCAAGTGTCCAAAGGGTTTTTTCTGATATACGTTGGCCATGTTTTTTTGCCTGTGATTTGTCGTAACCCATTACAAAAAAAGCAATAATGGACATGATTAATATGAAAACAAGAATAACATTTGTCATATTTTCTGCTCCCTGTACAAAAAAAGCTGATAGAATCTCTATCAGCTTTTTTAACTTAAATTATTTTGCGATTGCTTTTTTAGCTAAATCTGCAAGTTGTGTAAATGCTTGAGTATCAGTTACTGCAAGATCCGCTAACATTTTACGGTTAACTTCGATTTCAGCTAACTTCAATCCGTGCATTAAACGGCTATAAGAAAGACCGTTCATACGTGCTGCCGCATTGATACGTGTAATCCATAATCTACGGAAATCACGTTTTTTGTTACGACGATCACGGTATGCATACATGAATGATTTCATTACTGCTTGGTTAGCAACTTTGTATAATGTATGTTTAGAACCGTAATAACCTTTTGCTAATTTTATAATTTTTTTACGACGATTTTTAGTTACTGGTGTGCTTTTTACGCGTGGCATGATTCATTACCTCCTGCTATCTGTTATTATTTCATGTAAGTTAATAAAGTTTTGATACGTTTGTAATCGCCTGAAGATGCTACTTTAGATTTACGTAGTTTACGTTTAGCTTTAGTAGACTTGTTAGCGAATAAGTGGCTTCCAAAAGCACGGTCATGTACTAATTTTCCAGTTCCGGTTTTTTTGAAACGCTTTGCAGCTCCACGGTGAGTTTTCATTTTCGGCATGTCGAATTCCTCCTAAACAATTGTACTCTTTATTGTTTCTCGTTTTTTGGTGCAAGCACTAAAAACATACTACGGCCATCCATTTTCGGTTTTGACTCGACAGTGGATACTTCCGTACAAGCTTCTGCAAATCTATCTAAAACTCGTTGTCCAATCTCTTTATGAGTGATGGCACGGCCTTTAAAGCGGATAGAAGCTTTCACTTTATCTCCTTTTTCAAGGAACTTTATCGCGTTTTTCAATTTCGTTTGGAAATCATGTTCATCTATTGTTGGGCTCAAACGAACCTCTTTCATTATGATGATTTTTTGATTTTTACGAACTTCACGATCTTTCTTTTGCTGCTCAAATTTGAATTTACCATAGTCCATGATACGAGCGACCGGCGGCTTGGCTTGAGGAGCCACAAGGACAAGATCCAAATTTACACGACCTGCAATTTCAAGTGCTTCGTTACGTGTTTTTAATCCTAATTGATCGCCGTTCTGATCAATAACTCGTATTTCGCGTGCTCGAATGCCATCGTTTACATACATGTCTTTGCTAATAATGATCCACCTCCAAATAGTGTCGCGAATACATGGTTTGGGCATAAAGTTCATAAAAACGAACTAGTTACACCGTTTTGATCCATAAAAAAAGCAGACAGACATATGTTGTATGTCTGCCCGCCGATATGAGTACATGTAGAAAACTACATGTTACAGTCGATCACATGCTTACCAGTCAACAACACTTGTAGGTGTCAAACAGGTGAGAAGCGGGCAGCCTCTTCTTATACCGCAAACTTGTATTCAATAACCTTAATAACTATAGCATGTTGATACATTCATGTCAACACTAAATCTATTAATGTGCTACTTCTTCTTTCAAACGTTCTAAGAACTCCGCAAATGGAATACTTTCTGACTGTTGTTCTCCGTATTTACGAACGTTAACATTACCAGCTTCTAGCTCTTTATCTCCTAGTACAAGCATATACGGTATTTTTTGCATTTGAGCCTCGCGAATCTTGTAGCCTAGCTTTTCTTCACGGTCATCCATCTCAACACGGAGACCTGCAGCTACTAGTTGCTCTTCGATTTGTTTTGCAAATTCAAAATGCACTTCATTGGAAACAGGTATGATTTCTACTTGAACAGGAGCCAACCAAGTTGGGAATGCACCTTTATACTCTTCAATTAGGAATGCCACAAAGCGTTCCATTGTCGAAACTACTCCGCGGTGAATAACAACGGGACGGTGATGCTTGCCATCTTCTCCAATGTAATTTAAGTCAAAGCGCTCTGGTAATAAGAAATCTAGTTGAACAGTTGATAAAGTTTCCTCTTTACCAATAGCAGTTTTTACTTGAACATCTAATTTGGGACCGTAGAATGCTGCTTCATCTTCAGCTTCAAAATAATCTAAACCAAGCTCGTCCATTGCTTCTTTTAACATATTTTGTGCTTTTTCCCACATCTCATCATTATCAAAGTATTTCTCTTTGTTTTGAGGATCACGATAAGAAAGGCGGAAGGAATAGTCTTCTAAGTTAAAGTCTTTATAAACTGAAATAATTAATTCCACGACTTTTTGGAATTCTGATTTAATTTGGTCTGGACGTACAAATAAATGTGCATCATTCAAAGTCATACCACGAACACGTTGTAGGCCTGATACGGCACCTGACATTTCATAACGATGCATAGTTCCTAATTCGGCAATACGCAACGGAAGGTTTCTGTAAGAATGCATTCCGCTTTTGAACACCATCATATGATGTGGACAGTTCATCGGACGTAGCACTAATGTTTCATTATCCATTTCCATCGGTGGGAACATAGAATCTTGGTAATGATCCCAGTGACCAGAAGTTTCATAAAGCTCTTTCGAACCTAATACGGGTGTATATACATGTTTATAGCCAAGTTTTAACTCTTTGTCTACAATATAACGCTCAATAACACGACGGATAGTAGCTCCGTTTGGTAACCAAAGTGGAAGACCTTGACCAACTTTTTGTGAAGTTGTAAATAATTCTAGTTCTTTCCCAATTTTACGGTGATCACGTTCTTTTGCTTCTTCTAGCATATTTAAATGATGTGTTAGCTCTTCTTTTTTAAAGAATGCTGTACCATAAATACGTTGAAGCATTTTGTTATCACTATTTCCACGCCAATATGCACCAGCAATACTTAATAGCTTGAACTCCTTAAGCTTACCTGTTGACGGCACGTGAACACCACGGCAAAGGTCAAAGAAATCTCCTTGCTCATAAATAGAAACTTGTTCTCCCTCGGGGATTGCTTCTAAAAGTTCTACTTTGTATTCATCTTCTTTAAATTTGTCAAAAGCAACCTGACGAGATACATCATGACGAATGATTTCAATATTTTCATTAATAATTTTTTTCATTTCTTTTTCGATTAACGGTAGGTCTTCTGCAGTAATCGGTACTGGTGAATCAATATCATAGTAAAAACCATTTTCAATAACTGGCCCAATACCTAGTTTAACATCTTTGAAAAGGCGTTTAACTGCTTGCGCAAGTAAATGTGCCGAGCTATGGCGTAAGATTTCTAGCGCTTCGTCAGATTCAGGAGTAATGATTGAGATATCTCCATCCTCCATTATTGGTGATTTAAGATCGATTAGTACTCCACTAAGTTTTCCGGCAAGTGCTTTTTTACGCAATCCAGGACTGATCGATTGTGCTATTTCTTCTGTAGTTGTTGAAACAGGAAATTCCTTCACCGCTCCATCTGGAAACTTCAATTTAATAACTTCTGCCATTTTGAACACTCCTTTTATAATTAGAAAAGCGCAAGCGCCCGTTTTTAGCCCCAACAAGCACTGGAGCTATACATTGTGAAAACAACAAAAAAACCCCATCCCTAGAAAGGGACGAGGTTAAAGTCGTGGTTCCACCCTTCTTCTGTCTATCCATTACTTAAGAAGTAATGATGAATGAAATAGACGAAGCTCTGCATCGGCTAACGGGCCGGTGACCGGTAATTGCTATATAAATTCACAATCACTGCTCGGAGGTGGTAAATCGATTGCCGATACTTAAGAAGCTTACAGCCAAGGCTTCTCTCTCTTAAAAGTCGTACAAACTGATTGTTGTCCTCTTCTTTGCATTTTAACTATTCTTATGAAAATAATTATACGCCACAGAAAAATCAATTGCAAGATAGAATCAATTTTCGCCCTGCCGTCTCACTCTTTTTCATTAACTTTCTCTCCAATTTTTACCTTGAAGTGAGATTGGTGTCGTAAGTGCTTTAATCCGTTCCATAATTCGACCAGCTTTTACTACTTCCTTTTCCCCACGCTGTGTGAAAGATAAATGATGTTGTAATTCATCATAATTGAAGTTAGAAGACATAAAAGTTGGCAGTTGTTCCGACATTCGGTAATGCAGGATTGTCCCTAGTATTTCATCACGGGTCCAACTCGACATAATCTCCGCTCCAATGTCATCTAACATTAAAACAGGAGCACGTTTCACAAATTCAATCTTCTCAGCAAGTGAATGATCTTGAATCGCTTGTTTCATTTCTCTTAGAAATTCAGGTACATATACAACAACCGAATGAATATGTCTAGCGGCTAACTCATTTGCCAAAGCACCAAGTAAATAAGATTTCCCTACACCAAACTTCCCGTAAATATATAAACCTTTAGTTGGAAGTACGTTTGTACGCTCCCATTCATTCAAAAAGTCTTTAGCTGCACGAACAGCAACTACCCTACTGCCATCCTCTAAATCTACTCCGGCAAGCGTTGCTTCCATAACCTCTTTAGGCATATGAATACTGTCAATCATGGAAATAACTTTCTTACGCTCGTCTTCAATAATGCCTCGTTTACAACGAACAAAATTATTATCTATCAAATTTCGGTCAAGGACTAGTTTAGGTTCATACCCCTTCATGTAATTCTGACACTGATCTAGCGATGGACAAGAACCACAATCATGGGATTGAGAAATAAATTCATATAACTTACTCAAACTACGATCGACTATCTCTTTATTAATATCTGAGGCGTTCTCCTCTAGAAACTTTTGCACTCTCGTGTCTTCCAAAACTTCTTTTTTCATATCGTTAAGTCGTGTAGTAAATTCAGGAGATATAACTCTTTTTAAGGTTTCATTAATACGTTCCACTTTTGCCACCTACCTTTTCAGCATGCCTAGCTCTGCTAATAATTTTTGCCGTTCTTCATCAATATTTTGTATTCCATTTGTATTTTTACCAGTTGATTTTTTCGTTTCCCCATCTTTTTTATAAAACCAATCAGGCACTTTTTCCTCGCGAGTCGGTTTTTTAGTATATGTTTTTTGTGGAGAACCTTCATTTTTCCATTTTACATATTGTTCATGTTCGTTTCGAGCAAGCTCCATTGCTTCTTTGGCTGTTTTGACATTCTTCCTCATCCAATGAGAAGCAATTTTCTCTGCATAATTTTTCGTGAGTTTCATATCTGTACGTAGTAATACATATTGCAACAATACATTTACAACTCCAACTGGCATTTTAAAATGAGTAACAAAATGATTCGCCAACTGAACGTCTGCAAGAATTGGTTCTTTCCCATTCGCAATATCTTTTAATACAGATATCGGAGGTGTTGTTTCTAAATAATTTATTAACTCACCTTCTTTTGTTAAAGGCCCCGTAGGTTCAGAAAGTACAGTTTTTTTCTCAATCTTTTCAATAATAGGGGCTACTTTCGAAACAGTCAGCTTGTAATAATCTGCACACGCTTTCTTTAATCTCGCTTCGGATAAATGCAGATCGTCATCTAACGCTAGTATAACAACTTTTTGCATTTCCACAGGACTTAAATTATATAAAAAAGAGAGTTTTGCAATTACTTCTTTCGCTTCTATTGTCATCGCTGATTTAGGCACTAATTGTTCTGAAAGACCTTCTTGAAGTAACGAAAAGTCAAAGTCATTATAATAAAAAGGAACAGAAGACTTTCTTTCCTTCGATTCGAAATCTTCATCGTAAGATACAGTATTATTCATTTTAGTAGACGGTTTAAATACATCAACAAAAGTTCTAGAGACGTCCGTGAAACCATCATTCCAATTAGAATTTTGTATAAAACGATTACGTAGTTGTTTAAAGGCATTTTCTCCTACTTTATTGAGCAAAAACATAGAAAGTAATGGATCCTTTAAAAATGACTCAGCATCTAATGGTGCTGCAAGTTCATAATGGAATACACTTCCATCCTCCATTGTTTTTTTCCAAGTACGGAGAAGACCAATTGCTTCCAGAGCAAGACGGGCCTGAAAAATTTTCCCTATTGGCATTCCAAGGACATTCATCAGTTGATAATGTGACCATCGCTCTTTATCATTATGTTCTCCGTCTGCCCAAAGTGTTAAATACAAACTTATGCTTTCTGCTCCAACTAACGGTTGATAAAACAAAGTTAACAATTGCCGATCATAATCTGATAAAGAATATGGTAAGCGAATCATATACAAATCTGCTGGCTGTAGTTCTTTATATAACATCGACAATTGTATCTACTCCTTTATATTGATAAGTATTAAAATAATTCTATTTATAAGGAAGGGTTTTTCTTTAAAATTTCCTTTAACTCATCGATAAATACATTTATATCTTTAAATTGGCGATAGACGGAAGCAAAACGAACATAAGCTACTTCATCTACTTCTGCTAGCTGGTCCATGACAATCTCTCCGACGTCCTCTGACCTAACTTCTGCATTTCCCATTCTTCGCAATTCTTTTTCTATAGAGAAAACAATATTTTCTAGTCGTTCTAACTCCACAGGTCTCTTTTCACATGCACGAATTAGCCCACGCAATACTTTTTCTCGACTGAACTCTTCTCGAGAACCATCTTTTTTAATAACGATTAATGGTGTCTCTTCTACTTTTTCGAATGTGGTAAAACGAAATCCACATTCTTCGCACTCTCTTCTTCTTCGGATTGCCTTATTGTCATCCACAGGACGAGAATCGACAACTTTTGTGCCATTGTATTGACAAGTTGGGCATCTCATATAGATCTCTCCTAATTCTTCACGGTATTTTTATGTATGTATCTATTATAACAATATTCTTCTATAAAATCGAAAAAGCAGAGGAATCACTCCTCTGCTCACTCAGTCAGGTATAAATTTATTACGCTTGAACTGTCAAACGTGATGCAGGCTTTTTAACTGGTCCCATACCACGTGGCATTTCTAACGTTTCGCGAATTCCAGCATTAAGAGCATCTGCAATATAGTTAGCTGCGATTGATGGATCCAAATCACCACATGTATACACATCAATGCTCGCATAACCATGCTCTGGAAAGCTGTGAATCGTTAAATGCGATTCGGAAATAATAACGACTCCACTTACACCTTGTGGCGCAAATTTGTGAAATGCAACTTCTCTAACTTCTGCACCAGATTTTAGTGCAGCATCAACAAATGTTTGTTCGATAAATTGCATATCGTTAAGTTTGTCGAAATCGCACTCCCATAGTTCTGCAATAATGTGACGTCCCATTGTTTCCAATGTCCGTTTCCCCCTTTGATAAGTTTATTTTTAACCTCAAAGTTGACTACCACGGGGGAAAGTTAGTCCAAAGAGGTCCTAACCCTTTAAGTAGTCGGTGTTCTAATAAAGTAACACGATTCTCATTATATGTTGTTTTACAGAATTATGCAAGAATTAATAAATCCTCTTTCTATCAGCTAGAAAGAGGATAAGATAATTACAGTGATAAAGCTACTTTTTTAGTTAGGTCCACTACTCTAGCTGAGTAACCCCACTCATTATCGTACCATGCAAGAACCTTCACTTTACGGTTACCAATAACCATAGTAGTTAACCCATCTACTGTAGTAGATAATGTAGAAGTATTAAAGTCGATTGATACTAGCGGATCCATCGTAATTCCTAAAATCCCTTGCATTGCCCCTTCAGATGCTTTTACAAAAGCATCATTTACTTCTTCAGCAGTAACATCCTTCTGTAAATCTACTACTAAATCTACTAAAGAGACATTCGGAGTCGGCACACGTAACGCCATACCATGAATTTTCCCTTGAAGCTCAGGCAACACAAGTGAAAGTGCTTTCGCAGCGCCAGTGGAAGTTGGAATGATTGATTGGCCACAAGCACGTGCACGTCTTAAATCTTTATGAGGATTATCGAGATTGTTCTGATCGTTTGTATATGCATGAACAGTCGTCATTAACCCATTTTCAATACCAAATGTATCATTTAATACTTTAACTACAGGTGCTAAGCAATTTGTAGTACAGCTAGCGTTTGAAATAATATGGTGAATCGATGAATCTAATTTATCATCGTTAACTCCCATAACAATTGTGGCATCTTCGTTTTTTGCAGGAGCTGTGATTATTACCTTTTTCGCACCAGCTTCGATATGTGCTTTAGCTTTTTCTCCATCATTAAATTTTCCAGTAGATTCAATTACAATATCCACGTTTAACTCTTTCCAAGGTAAATTTGCTGGATCTCGATCATCCACAATTTGAACACGCTGACCATCAATGATTAGTGCGTTTTCTGCTAATGAAATATCTCCAGTGAATGTACCATGTGTAGAATCATATTTAATAAGATGTGCCAACGTCTCTAATGGGTATCTCGCATTTATCGCTACCACATTTAAATCCTCTTGTGCTATTGCTTGACGAAAAACCATACGTCCGATACGTCCAAAACCATTAATCGCTACTGAAACTGTCATGTGAAAAGTCCTCCTGTAACTGTGTGATACTTAATTGTTTATAACCTTGAATTAGTATAACACATTTTCTTTATTGTGTAGCCCCTAAAGTATACATTATAAATGTTAGTATTTTCAAATAACTTTCGGTTGGTTACAGAACAGCTGAAGTTGGGAAAGTGAAAACCTGTTACTATAGTTTCCTGTTGGCTATGAATCGAATTATTTCTCTACTATTACCGAGTATTTTTAAAAGGCTGTTTATGACTAACGTCACAAACAGCCTTTCTTTTTTCGAAAATATGATGGCATTTATCTGTACGCAAATCCTCTTCAACAATACTATTTAGGAATAATAGAAGGAAATTTTTCCTTCTACATAGAAAAAGCATCTGAAGATACAAATTCAGACGCTTCTCTTCTTCTTTATTTCCACTTGCGAAAAAATAGTATCACTTTTCGAATTCTAATGCTTAAAATGTTATTAACTAACCTTTAGTTCGTTTGCTCCCAAATCGCCAATATTTTTAGCAATTGTTGTTTTGTTTCCTCGATGGTTTCATTATTATAAATAACCGCATCCGCACCTTCTTCTTTAACAGACAAAGGTAATTGTGATTGAATACGTAATCTGGCTTCTTCATGTGTAAAACCATTTCGAGCCATCAATCTTTCTAATTGTTTTTGTTCAGTTACAGTCACAACAAGGATTTTATCGACAAAAGATTGTAATCTACTTTCAAAAAGCAATGGTATATCCATAATAATTACTGGATTCCCTTGTTGCACAAGCTGTTGCCTTTGCACTAACATTTCTTCCCGGATAGCAGGATGCATAATATCATTTAACTGCTTACGTTTGGAAGGATCCGAAAAAATTAATGCCCCTAATTCTTCCCTATTTAACGTTCCATCCTCATGGATAACTTGTGTACCAAAAACTTCTTTAATTGTCTCTAGAGTCGCAGTTCCTTTTTCAACTACTATACGCGCGACAAGATCTGCATCAATAATGGGAAAGCCCATTTCCGATAACATATTCGCAACGGTGCTTTTCCCACTAGCAATACTTCCCGTTAATCCAATAATCATCTGGTTGCTCCTTATTTTTGACATGCTGGGCAATAGGTAGATGTCCGACCACCGATTGTCTTCTGTTTCGTTTTCGTGCCACAGAATCCACATTCCTTTTTGCCATACATTTGAAGTCTATTTTGCATATTTCCTGCTCCGCCATTAATAGTACGATAATCAGAGATCGTACTACCCCCATTTTCTATACTATCAAGTAAGACAATTACAATTTCTTGAAACAAATGAATTTTCCGCTCTCTACTAATTCTTTTTACTGCCCGAGCCGGATGTATTTTCATACGAAATAATGCTTCTGTTGCATAAATATTGCCACAACCAGACACAACATGACCATCCATGATAAATTCTTTTATTGCTTTATTTTCGTATTTTGGCAATGCACTCATATGCAGAAAATGATCTAATGCATGCTGATCAAAAGGCTCAGGTGCCATTAATAGTAGAGGTGGGTAGTCCGCTTCTGTTTCTAAGAATCGCAGTTCGCCAAACCGTCGGATATCCGAATAGACTAACAGATCCCCTTCTTCAAAATAGATGGTAACATGCGCATGCTTTCTAAACTTAGCTTCTGTAATTTCATGCAAGTTTTTCACAGAAAACCATGCCCCTGACATGCCCAAATGCGATACGAGCATATAAGGGAGTCCATCCTTTAGAAGATGAAAATAAATATATTTGGACCTTCTTTCTAGATGGTCGATCTTTGTGCCAGGTAAAACTAGACAAAACTGCTCTACATCTAACCCTTTAATAATTGCTTCTTTACCAATTGCTTTGGAATTATAAATGGTTTCAGAAACTTCTACTGACTTAATAGTCTTTCCAGTTACAATTGGTTGAAGGGCGCGTAATACGCCCTCTACTTCTGGTAATTCCGGCATACAAGTTACCCCCTACTTCGTGTCATACCAAGATGAACCAAAGGCATAATCCACTTTCAAAGGTACAATCAGTTTAATAGCGTTTTCCATCACCTCTGGCACTATTTTTTCTAGCATTGCAATTTCCTCTGGTGGAGCCTCAAAAATTAATTCATCATGTACTTGTAGTAGCATTTTGGTCTGCATATTTTCTGATATTAATCTTTCCGCCATATCGATCATTGCTTTTTTAATAATATCGGCTGCACTCCCTTGAATTGGTGTATTCATAGCAGTACGTTCTGCAAAACTGCGGAGATTAAAGTTAGAACTTGTTATTTCAGGCAAATATCTTCGTCTATTCAAAATTGTTGTAACGTAGCCTGTTTGTTTCGCATTTTGAACGATATCATCCATATATCCTTTTACACCTGGGAAGCTATTTAAATAATTCTCGATAAATGTCGCCGCTTCTTTTCTAGTAATATCTAGGTTTTGTGATAAACCATAATCACTAATACCATACACAATCCCAAAGTTAACTGCCTTAGCAGCACGGCGCATATCGGACGTTACTGCTTCCTGCTCCACATGGAATACATCCATAGCCGTTTTAGTATGAATATCCAGATCATTATTAAAAGCTTCTACCAGGTTTTCATCCTTAGACATATGGGCAAGAACACGCAATTCAATTTGAGAGTAATCCGCCGCAAACATTACCCATCCCGGTTGTGAAGGAACAAAGGCTTTACGTATTTTTCTACCTTCTTCTAAACGAACTGGTATATTTTGAAGGTTTGGATTGATCGAACTCAAACGCCCAGTTGAAGTTAAGGCTTGTTGATATCGGGTATGGATCTTCCCATCATCTTCATGAATCTCTTTTAATAATCCTTCGATATATGTGGAATTGAGTTTACCTAATTGACGATATAGTAAAATTTGCTCTATTATTTCATGTTCACTTGCTAGTTTTTCCAAAACATCTGCTGCAGTTGAATAGCCCGTTTTTGTCTTTTTAATAGGGGTAAGACCAATTTTTTCAAATAGTATTACACCTAATTGTTTAGGTGAATTAATATTAAACGTTTCACCAGCTAACGCATAAATGTCTTGTTCAATCGCTCGTAACTTAATATTAAGCTCATGACCCATTTCTACAAGAATTTGTTTATCCACCAGCACCCCATCTGATTCCATCGTACCAAGGATAGATGCAAGCGGTAGCTCTATTTCTTTATACAACGCATATTGTTCATTTTCTTCCAGTTTTACTTCTAACTTTTCTTTCAAGTCCCAAATAGCCCTTGCTTTTCTTACGGCATGTTCTGCAATTTTCTCGATTTCAGGTGCGGTTTTTTTGGCACCTTTCCCATAAACACTATCGTTTGTCAGCAAGTTAAAATATCCAAATTCTTTAGCAATAGCCGCAACATCCTCTGAAGAAATAGCAGGATTTACTATATACGCTGCTAAAAGAAGGTCGAATTCCACTCCATGTACATTCACATTATGTTTTCTACTCACTGCTTGTGTCGCTTTGGAGTCTGCTAAATACTTTTTATTCGTAGCATTTTCTAACCAAGAACAAAAATCCTTCGATTGAAAAGCTATATCAGCAGGAGCAAAATAACCCTTTTCTCCATCTGATAAAGCAATACCTAATAATTCGCTTGTATGATATTGCCCATCATACATTTCTAAATGGACTGACATTACTTTATCTAATATTGTAGAGTCAATTTCTTCAACAATCTCGAATGCTACTTCTGTAGTTTCGGATTCCTCAGAAATATAGTCAGATTTCTCAAGAAGAGTTTTAAAAGCTAGTTCCTTCCAAACTTCAATTACTTCTTCCATATTAGGACCAGTATATGAAAGATCGTCTATAGAAATCTGTATCGGTGCAGCTGTTTCAATCGTAGCTAATGCCTTACTCATAATTGCCTGCTCTTCGTTGGCGATGAGTTTTTCCTTTAGTTTAACGCCACTAACTGTATCAAGTGCTTTATATAAATCCTCTACCGAACCATGTTCTTTTAAAAGCTTAATAGCTGTTTTTTCTCCGACACCAGGAACTCCTGGAATATTATCAGAAGCATCTCCCATTAAACCTTTCATGTCTATAATCTGTAATGGAGTTAAGCCATACTTTTCTTGTACATGTTCAGGTGTATATTTTTCAATATCGGTTATGCCTTTTCTAGTGATATACACAGTTGTTTTATCTGTAGCTAGTTGTGTTAAATCTTTATCACCTGAGACAATTACAACTTGCTGCCCTTTTTCGTCTGCACGCTTGCTTAAAGTACCGATAATATCGTCTGCTTCGTACATTTCCAGTTCGTATCGCTTAATACCATAAGCATCGATTAACTTGCGTATATAAGGGAATTGTTCCGATAGTTCTGGTGGTGTTTTTTGTCTTCCACCTTTATAATCCCCAAAAGTAGAATGACGGAAGGTCGTTTTCCCGGCATCAAATGCCACGAGCATATGAGTAGGATTTTCTTCATCCATAATTTTTTGTAGCATCATTGTAAAGCCATATACTGCGTTTGTATGTATTCCATGTTCATTTGTTAATAAAGGTAGGGCAAAAAAAGCTCGGTATGCCAAACTATTGCCGTCTAATAATAGGATTTTCTCGGTTGACAAATACATTCACTCCTTAATAATAAAAACCGTCATTCCCTATATCTTACCATGACAGTAAGGAGAATGACGATTCATATACTATTCTAGATAACCTGATAGGATGTTTGCATATGGTGAATCAGAAGGGATAATGATCATCGTTTCACTTCCAATTGTTTTCTTATAAGATTCTAAAGTTCTGTACAGTGAATAGAACTCGGGATCCTTTGAAAAACTTTGGTTATAGATTTTTGCTGCCTCTGCATCCCCTTCAGCCGCTATGACAGATGCTTCTTTATTGGCAGATGCCAACATTTCACGAACCTCGCGATCAGTTTCCGCTTCAATTCTACGTTTATCTGCATCTCCGGTAGATAGGAACTTTTGAGCAATACTTTGTCTTTCTGAAATCATTTCATTGTATACAGATTGCTCATTTTCCAGAGGAAGATCTGTTCGTTTAATACGAACATCTATTACTTCAATTCCATAGTTATCTTTTTTCAATAACTCATTAACATGGTTTGTTATTTGATCATTCAAACTACCACGAGATGAATTTTCATCATTAATAATTTCACTATATTCTAATTGACCTAGCTCCGAGCGAACAACTGAGTAGATGAATTCCTCCATACGGGAGCCAGCTCCAACTAATGTACCCGCACTAGAGATCATCTCTTTTGGATTTACCACTCTCCACACTGCGTAATTATCAATAATGATTCGACGTTTGTCTTTCGTATTTATTTCTGCCTCAGATATATTATAATTCATTTGATATTTAGGTACTGTAGTGACAGATTGAACGAATGGTATTTTCATATGAATTCCGGGATTTTGTTTAATGTCTTTGATCTCCCCGAACTGACGAATAACTTTAAATTCTCCCTCTTTGACCACATAGATATTCGCAAGGGCGATAATGAACAAGACAAAAACTAAGAAGATGGCGATAAATGACTTCGTGTATTTTTTGTAATCTATCGGTTTTTTCTCTTTAGGAGCTTTACTTGCTTTGTTATCTACAGTCTTAAACTTTGCTTCTAGATTGGAGAATGGATTTTTGTTTTCAGTCATTACTTTCCGCTCCCTTCTTCTGTCTCTGTTTCAGTTGTAGTGCTAGCTGGTGGAGTTGCTTGTTTAGTAGCTTCTAGTGATTGAAGCGGAAGATATTTCATCGTCCCACCATCATCATTCATAATATATAAATTAGCATTTGGTAGTACTGCATCTAATGTCTCCATAACTAAACGCTGTTTTGTAATCTCTTTGTTATTTTGATATTCTACATAGAGTTTATCAAATAGTGCTATATCCCCTTTTGCTTGTTCTATACGAGCGGTTTTATATCCATTCGCATTAGATATAATCGCATCTTTTTCACCTATTGCTTCACTTAACTTTTGGTTCTTGTATTTATCGGCCTGATTTACTTTTGTATTTTTCGTTTCTTCAGCGTCCGTTACCGCTGTAAATGCTGAACGAACTTCTGCATTGGGAAGCTCCACATCTTGTAGCTTCACTGTTAATACAGAGATACCAATATCGTACTTTTCTATTAACGAGCGTAGCAAATCATTTGTATCACTCTCAATTTGAGCTTTCCCAGATGTTAAGGCATCATCTATTTTAGAGTTCCCAATAATGGAACGTATCGAAGCTGAAGTTGCATCATGAAGTAGTTCTCTTGGATTTTCCGCGTTAAATAAATATGATTTAGGATCTGTTATTTTCCATTGAACGACTAAATCCGTTAATACAATATTGTCATCCCCTGTAATCATTTTTGTATCCTTATCAAATGATTCGATTTCTCCATCTGCAGATTGGCTATAACCAAATTTCAGACTAAACGTTTCTTTAGACAGTTTTTCTACTGTTTGAATTGGCCACGGCATTTTAAACTTCAATCCCGGATCCACTATTGGCTCACTCGCTTCACCAAATGTGATGACGATTGCTTGTTCCGACTCATCTACCGTATACCATGAAGTAAAAACAGCAGAAATTAACATAATGCCCATTAAGCTCAAAGCGATAATAGTTAATAATCTTTTAGTACTCATATTATTTCCTCCTTTTTATGTATACTTCCTTTTACGGTTTAAGTTGGTAATTAGTTTCAAAATTAATAGAATACTTGTTTCCTTTACTTTTCTTTGGTTTTGTTTTTTAGTTGGAATAGGTTATTTGAGCCAAATAAAAAAAAGCTAGCAAAAATGCTAGCTTTTTAGGTACATCGTTTGGAAAAGGGGTCTTTTTAAATATAGCAAACAATTGTAAACCCCTTGTGAATAAATTGTAAATATTTCCTTACCAATTATTATTTTTATACTTCTTATAATAATTGAACTGACGAGCAACTAAAAATAATTTACGCGTAAAATGCTTGTCCTTCTTGTAGAAAAGTGGATTTCCCCATTTACCAGACCTCAATAGCATTCTAACCTCTTGTTGAATCTCTTCATTTTCAACAAATTTCTTTAATACTATTTTAGGTACTACCGTAAACAAATAATGCTCATTCAACAAAGTAAGGGCTTTTTCCTTTTGATAAATAACATCATCCACAAAATATCTAGCCATATTATGTCCAAGAGCAGTTGTATAATAACTAGAACGACCTTGTCTAATATTTACTTCAAATACTTTGAACTTGCCATCTCGCTCATCAAATTTTAAATCGAAGTTAGCAAAACCTACATAACCGACTGCTTCTAAAAAGTGCTGTAGCTTTTTCATTAATTCCTCATTATATCGAGTAATAAGCGCTGTATAGTTACCAATAGCAGTTACAGTATGCTCTTGTAGCACCACTTGTGCAAGAGTGCTAAGTTCAGCTTTACCTTTAGAATTCATATAAAATACGGAATCCCACATATATGTATCATCGCCTGGGATGTAATCCTGAATTATCAAGTCCTCCGTATAACCACTTGCATTTACTTTTTCTAAAATATCATCTAGTTCAGCTTTAGACTCTACTCGATAAACTTTTTGCTGGCCAGGAAACTTGTTTTTATAATACATCACACCATTACTTGGTTTTATGATTAGCGGATAGAGTACTTCCTCTGTAAATGCCGCTTTTTTTGCACATGAATAATAATAAGTTTTCGGTGCATCAATTCCATGCTCTTCACAAAGCTTATAGAAATTTGATTTCACCAATAGATTGTTCATTAATTCTTCCGACATATAGTTAAAAACATACATTTTCTTTAAAGCATCGGCATTTTCAATTATTAATCGCACATAAAAATCATTTGTTCCTATTAATAGCAATTGCTTATCGTTTGTTTTATATTTTTGTGCGACTTCAGAAAGTACTTGAACAAATGCAGATTTATCCCATAAGTTTGGCTGAATCTCAATATGTTCAATCACACTGCTCCATTTAGTAAAAGACATTTCTTCTTTACCTACTAATATTGGCTTAATATTGTATTCCTCATGAAAAGAAATTGCCATATTATAAGCATTCATATCTGTCCCAATAATTATTGGGATAAAGGGTTGGTTATTCATAAATACCTCCGTTATCTTTTAACAAGTGGAATAGATACCGTAAAGACAGTACCTTTTCCTACTTCACTATCTACTTCTAGTAAGCCATGATGCGCTTCCACTAGATGCTTAACAATTGCTAAGCCTAGCCCAGTTCCTCCCGAGTTTCTGCTCCTAGCTCTATCTACGCGATAAAAACGCTCGAATACTCGGTTAATCTCTTCTTTTGCAATTCCAATTCCTTCATCCTGAATACGTATTACTCCACACTTTTTAGTCTGACTAATGGTTATAGTAACAGTTTTATCTTCAGGGGAATAAGTCAGTGCATTCATCAACAAATTCATCGTTATTTGGATTAAACGATTTAAATCACCTAATACAAAGACTGGCTCTTCAGATATTATCTCCAGGCGCATATTCTTTTCCTCAACAATATGACTAGTCATTTCTTTACTTCGCGCAACGACATCCAATAAGTTGACCTTTTGTAAGTCTACTTCATATCCTACTTGTTCCACTTTGGAAAGATCTAACAAATCATTAATGAGCATTTGAAGTCTATTGCTTTCTTTATGAATTATCTCTAGGAAAGAAAGTAAAGTTTCTTCATTTTTATACGCTCCATACAATAATGTTTCGGAAAAACCTTTAATACTAGTAACAGGTGTCTTCAATTCATGCGAAACATTTGCTACAAAATCTTTTCTTACTTGCTCCAGTTTCACAAGCTCTGTCACTTCATGCATGACTATCACTATCCCAAGCCATTTTCCATGTTCACCGATGACAGGAGCTCCGTAAGCATCCATATAATAAGTATGTATGTTTTTCTTAATGGATATTTGTTCCCGGCTAGAAGCCTCAGTTAAAAATAGTTGATCAATGAAATCTTCAATTTTTTTAGGTAGACCGATTTTATTAAATAGCTTTCCATCCACATCTTTAAACGAAATATCAAGCTGCTTAAGAAACGAACGATTTACGATCGTAATATAACCATTCCGATCAATCATTATGAGCGCACTACCCATATTCTCGATTAACGTTTTTAACCGCTCTTTTTCCGTTTCCCTCATGACCGATATATCATGTAGACTGCGTGCGAGTATATTAATAGAGTTGCTTAGCTTCGACATTCCAGAAAATTCATCTTCAAATGCACGAATTCGATAATTACCTCTAGCTAATTCCATAGCGGTTTCTGTCAGATGCTCGATTGGCTGAGCATACTTTTTGAAAATACTAGAACCTAAAAAGAGTGCAATGAGAAATGTAATAGCTAAAATGATAAACAAAAAAATCCATAAGGAATGAGGTTCAAGCATCTCCGCTTGGTAAAAGGAATTACCTATCGTCTCATTAATATCTCTCTGTTCATCAACTGTTAGTCCTGTAGTTGCTAAGTCTTTAGATAATTCTTCTAATTTAATATTAATGACCTTTTCGGAAGCGTTTTTTGCATAAATAGGAAAAAGCTGCCCAAGTACTAGTCCTAGACAAGCTAATATTAACCCTATCATAATAGAATAAGTTCTAAAAAGTTTGGAATGAAATGATTTCATTAGCTCTTAGGCTCCTCAAACTTGTATCCTAATCCTCTAATTGTTTTAATGAAATGAGGTTTTCTACTATTAACTTCAATTTTGTCTCGTAAATGGCTAATATGTACATCTACTATGCGAGTGTCGCCTGCAAAATCATAATTCCAAACGGCACTTAGTAGCTGATCTCTTGTTAAAACTCGATTTTTGTTTTCGATTAAATAGACAAGTAATTCGAATTCTTTTGGCGTAAATTCAATGACCTCATTGTTTAAAAGTACTTCGAAACGTTCTGGAAATACTTGTAGTGGACCGAAAGTATACATTTCTTCTTTTGTTTTCTCTTGTTTTTTTTCAGTAGAAATGCCAGAACGACGAATCATAGCTTTAACTCGTGCTGTTACTTCTCTAGGACTGAATGGCTTGGTCATATAATCATCTGCACCTAGTTCAAGACCTAATACTTTATCGAATTCTTCATCTTTAGCTGTTAACATGATTATTGGAATTTGCACCTTCTTAATACGAAGCTCTTTACAGACCTCCATGCCATCCATATGGGGCAACATCCAATCCAGTAAAATCACATCGGGCTTTTCTTCCAAGGCTTTATTAAGCCCCTCTAAGCCATCATTTGCTGTTATGACTTCAAAGCCTGCTTCTTCAAGATTATATTTTAAAAGAGTTACGATTGAACTTTCATCATCCACAACTAATACTTTTCTCATTTTATCGGCCTCCAAGGTTGATTTGAAACCCCCATTCCAAATCGATGTTAGCTACAATATTTGTTACTTTTCTATAATCGGATGCAGTACAGGAAATTCGCCATCCATAACACTTTCATTTTGAGCTAGCATTGTACCTTATACTAATTCTATATTAACAATAAACCTACGCAAAGCGCAAGGTGATGATAGGACCTGTTAAGTGTTGGAGAACTTATGGCTAAAGACACTTTATCAAGCAGTAAGCTATTCTTTTTTCCTCAATAAAAAATCGAGTAGGTTTCCCCACTCGATTCATGACAATTATTATTATGCTAAGACTTTCATAACCGCCTGAACGGCTTCTGCTGATTTGTTTAATAATGCTTTTTCTTCTTCTGTTAACTCAAGTTCGATAATTTTCTCGATACCACCAGCACCCAATACTGTTGGAACACCAAGGTAAATTCCATCCATACCATATTCACCTTCTAAATATGCAATAGATGGTAATACTCGTTTTTGGTCTTTCAGAATTGCTTCAGCCATTTCTACTAAAGATGCAGCTGGAGCATAATAAGCAGAACCATTACCAAGAAGATTTACAATCTCCGCTCCACCCTTACGAGTACGATCTACAATTTCCTCTAAGCGAGTAGCATCAATTAAAGTTTCTAATGGAATTCCACCAGCGAATGAATATCTAACTAACGGTACCATATCGTCCCCATGCCCACCAAGTACAAACCCAGTTACATCTTTTACGGAGAGGTTTAATTCTTTCGCAACGAATGTTCGGAAACGAGCAGTGTCAAGTACTCCCGATTGGCCAATCACACGTTCTTTTGGAAGACCAGATTCCTTATAAACTGTATAGGTCATTGCATCCACAGGGTTCGTTAAAACTAAGATTGTCGTATTCGGAGAATATTTTACGATTTCAGATGTAACAGATTTCATCACTTTTTGATTTGTCTGCACTAAATCATCGCGGCTCATTCCTGGTTTACGAGCGATACCAGCTGTAATAATTACTAAATCCGAGTCTTTCGTATCTTCATAACTAGAAGTGCCAATGATATCAGCATCAAAGCCTTGGACGGGTCCCGCTTGTGCCATATCCAAAGCTTTACCTTTAGTAGCATTTTCGGATTGTGGAATATCTACTAAAACAATATCACCAAGTTCCTTTTGAGCAAGTAGAAAAGCAGTTGTTGCACCTGTAAATCCGCCACCAATTACTGAGATTTTACTTCTTTTCAATGTCATTAGAAAACACTCCTTTAGTTCATTATTAGTAGAATCCGGCAAAAAGATTCCTGTTCTATATGGTCAAATCCTAATTCGACATATGATTTTACCATTATATTTACTATGTCTACTCTTACCATCTATACGAAAGGCTATGCCCTCTCTTATACGCCTTTGTGACCAACATCCTGTTGGCCTGAGGAGGCTCGGCCTGGCTCGCGGAAAGCGGCCACCTGAAGCGAAGATCTGCATTATTATTCATTCTGAAACATCTTGAACCCAGTGTTCAATGCACATTTTTAAATATTTCTTGTCTATTAAAGAAAAGGAAGGGAATATTCCCTTCCTTTAAACCAAGATTCAATTGATATTACATGTTTTTAATAAGTTCATCAGCGAACTCAGAACATTTAACTTCTTTAGCGCCATCCATTAAACGAGCAAAATCATAAGTTACCACTTTAGCAGCAATAGATTTCTCCATTGAATCCATGATAAGTTTAGCAGCTTCGTTCCATCCTAAATGCTCAAGCATTAAGACACCTGAAAGAATAACAGAAGATGGGTTAACTTTGTCTAAACCAGCATATTTAGGAGCTGTACCATGAGTAGCTTCAAAAATAGCATGTCCAGTTACATAGTTAATGTTCGCTCCAGGAGCAATACCGATACCACCAACTTGTGCAGCAAGTGCATCAGAAATATAATCTCCATTTAAGTTCATTGTAGCAACTACATCAAACTCTTTTGGACGAGTTAAAATTTGTTGTAAGAAGATATCAGCAATAGAATCTTTTACTAAGATTTTACCAGACGCAATTGCATCAGCTTGTGCTTTATCAGCAGCTTCAGTTCCTTGCTCTTCTTTAATTTGATCGTATTGGTTCCATGTAAATACTTTATCACCAAATTCTTGTTCTGCTACTTCGTAACCCCAAGTTTTGAAAGCACCTTCAGTGAACTTCATGATATTCCCTTTATGAACTAAAGTTAAAGAAGTACGACCTTCTTTAATAATATAGTTAAGAGCAGCACGAACTAAACGTTTTGTACCCTCTTCAGAAATAGGTTTGATACCAAGACCTGAAGTTTCTGGGAAACGAATATTTTTAACTCCAAACTCAGTTTGTAAGAAGTTGATAAGTTTTTTTGCTTCGTCTGTACCTTGTGCATACTCAATACCAGCGTAGATATCTTCAGTGTTTTCACGGAAAATAACCATATCAGTATCTTCAGGACGTTTAACCGGAGATGGAACACCAGTGAAATAACGAACTGGACGTAGGCAAGTGTATAGATCAAGTTCTTGACGTAATGCTACGTTTAATGAACGAATTCCTCCACCGATTGGTGTAGTTAAAGGTCCTTTAATAGCGATTAAATATTCATTAATAACATCTAAAGTTTCTTGAGGAAGCCATTCGCCAGTTTTATCGAATGCTTTTTGACCAGCAAGAACCTCTTTCCATTCAATTTTCTTTTCGCCATTATAAGCTTTTTCTACTGAAGCTTCTAATACACGTGACGCTGCAGCCCAGATATCTGGACCCGTTCCGTCTCCTTCTATAAAAGGAATTACCGCTGTGTTTGGTACGTTAAGTACACCGTTTTCTACTGTAATTTTACCTGTTGTCATTTGTTATTTCCTCCTACCATCATAATCATAGGGCAGTAAACACAAAAGTGTTTAAGCCCTATCTTACTAAGATAATACTACTATTATCTTTCTTCAATTGGAATATACTTTTGCATTCCAGGTCCAACATATTCTGCACGTGGACGGATTAAACGATTGTTTGCATATTGCTCAAGAATATGGGCACTCCAACCAGATACACGTGATACTGCAAAAATAGGTGTAAATAGATCATGATCAATTTTCAACGAATGATAAACAGATGCAGAATAGAAATCTACGTTTGGCGGTAAATTCTTTTGTCCTGTAACTATTTCTTCGATACGAATAGACATATCATAAAGTTTAGATTCACCATTTAGTGTAGTTAGTTTCTGAGACATTTCACGTAAATGTTTTGCACGTGGGTCTCCTTTTCTATATACACGGTGACCGAATCCCATAATCTTAACTTTGTTATCTAATTTATCTTTGATATAAGCGTCCACATTATCAAGTGTACCAATTTCTGTTAACATTTTCATTACTTGTTCGTTTGCTCCACCATGCAATGGTCCTTTTAAAGCTCCAATAGCTGCTACTACACCAGAATAGATATCTGAAAGTGTAGCTACACATACGCGAGCAGTGAATGTAGAAGCATTTAACTCATGATCTGCGTGTAAAACAAGTGCTTTATCAAACGCTTCAACTTCTATATCTTGTGGTAATTCTCCGTGTAACATGTATAAGAAGTTAGCTGCATATCCCAAATCTGCTTTAGGTGCTACAGGCTCTAAACCTTGACGAACACGTGAGAAAGCTGTCACTAATGTCGGCATTTTTGCTTGTAATTTAATAGCTTTTAAGTAATTTGCTTCGTCGGACATATCTTCTGCTGCATCATCATATAATGCAAGCATAGAAACTGTTGTTCTAAGAGCTGTCATTGGATGTACGTCATTGATAGGGAATGTTTTGAAATGATTCAAAACTTCTTGTGGTACAGCCATATTGTCAGCTAATTGCTGTTTCAATTCAGCTAATTCTGTCGCATTTGGAAGACGTTTATGCCAAAGCAAGTAAACTACCTCTTCAAAGCCCGCATTATTTGCTAAATCATCAATATCGTATCCAACATATGTAAGTGTATCATCGATGATTGAACTGATTGACGTCTCTGCCGCTACAATTCCTTCTAAACCTTTAGTTGTTGTCATATCATAGTCTCCCCTTTACAACATAAATCTACTGATCAAATCTTTATAAATCAGAAGAATTATATGTATATATTAATGTTCCTAGCATTGCTTACTTAATCAGTATAATCAATTTTGGCGTTTTTGTGAATGAAAACGCTTAAGTTTGTTGAAATTTATCTTTAAATCTCCTAATTAATTGAAAAGATTGGATGAAAATGATTACTCTACAAGAAAATAAAAAAGATTTCTTATTACAATGGGTACCATTTGGAATAATTATACTAATATCATTTGTTGCTTACCCTCTCACTTTGGCAATTATTGGAGGTTATTTTCTTTTTCCCTTAACTAATTTATTACATAAAAAATTTAAACTCCCAGTTTTCTTAAGTGTTTTACTCACAGTTATTTTAATATTAGGTAGTTTTTTAGTCGTATTATTTTTTCTCATTCAGACATTTATTGATTTAATACCTTTTTTACACGAGCATGTTGTTTTGTTACCAGTGATGGAATTACAAAGTCATCCTGTATTTACGATGTTTGAAGGTAAATTTCAAACAATATTAAATAAGCTATTGAATGATTTATTATTAAACGTAACCCATTTACCATCTTATTTTTTTGAAATCTTTTTGTTTAGTATTGGATTGTTTTTTTCCTTGTTCGAATCTATAAAAGACCGCGAATGGTTTCTAGTTTACTTTCCCAAAAAAATGAGAACTCTTTGCCACAGAGCCTTGCTTAAATCTTCCACTGTAGTAAATCAGTTCATTCACGTGGAGCTTAAACTATTTGTTTTAACGTTTATTTTAATTGCTATTGGATTCTCGGTACTAGGATTGCATAACCCAATTAAATATGCTTTTCTAATCTCTTTAGTCGATAGTATCCCTTTTTTAGGTACAGGCTTGATTTTAATTCCGTTAAGTATTTACTTCTTTTTAATGGAGATGCCAATGGTAGGCACAATTGTCTTGCTTTTATACCTTTTTGTTCAGTTAACCAGACATATCGTCGAATCAGTACTCTGGTCCTCCACCACACAAATAAAGGCTGTCCACGTCTTTTATTTGAGCGCAGCAGCCATTTTAATCTTTGGTTTTATAGGAATTTTGTTTAGTCCATTTATTTATCTATTCGCCCACAAATGGGAGAACTTTACGAAGACTTCATCACAATAACTTGACCGTTTTTCATCTTCTTGCGGATCCATCTATAAACAAGCGGTTTAAATAAATTACGGGTTGGAGCAAACAAAAGCATGAACCCAATAATATCGGATATAAATCCTGGAAGTACAACTAAAATAGCTCCGATAAATATACTTATACCATTTATGGCAGCTTCACCGGGCGCTTGATAGTTTTTAACGCTTTCCGATACTTCACGAAATGCTTTTAGGCCCTGTCTTTTTGCAAAATATCCACCTATTACACCACTTGCAATGATCAATAAAAATGTGTATCCCGCTCCAATAGTTTTCCCTGATAGCATGAGGAGATACAATTCAATCGCTGGGATTAAGATAAACAAACCAATAATCCATTTCATCATTTCACCTTCCTTTAATAAATGCGCAGGGCATCTTCTATGTTCATAACCTGTTTGTAGCGTTTCCAACATACTTTGTACAGATTGGTTGCTATAATATTATCGGTTAATTTTTGAAAGGCTGATCGTGACTGATGTCACAACCAGCCTTTCTTTTCTCGGTAATCTTATGCCATCTATCTGTCCGTCACCATTCAAAAACTTTGGCAAACAGGCAAGAGCGCTGTAACGAAAATCAGCAGTATTCTTGGATAAATTGCTAATATAATAAAACCTATTTTTCATTCAATAAAAGCCCCACCTTTTATGGTGAGGCATCTTCTTAAATTATGCTTGCACGACCATGATAGATAAAACCACTTTCGGCATCTATCGTTAACTCTTGGCCATTTCTAATAAGTGTCGTAGCATCTTTCACTCCAACGATTACTGGTACCCCTAAGCTAAGTCCAACGACTGCGGCATGGCTAGTTAAACCACCCTCTTCAGTGATTAAACCTCTGCACTTTTCGATACTCGGAACCATATCACGATCAGATCCTAATGTCACAATAATGCTATCAGTTGTATCTTGTCCTGCTAATTCTTCTGCACTATTCACAACTATTGCTTTTCCGAATGCAGTATTCTTACCAATACCTTGTCCTCTTGCAACTAAGTCTCCAATAACATGAACCTTCATCAAGTTAGTTGTGCCTGCTTCTCCTACAGGTACTCCGGCAGTTATCACTACTAGATCACCATGAGTAACATATTGATGTAAAATACTTTCCTCCACAGCATCCTCTAAAACCTCATCTGTAGAGTGAGCTTTTTTCCCTACAATCGGATATACTCCCCAAACTAATGTAAGTTTTCTAGAAGGAGTTTCTGATGAAGTTACCGCAATTATTGGAACACCCGGTCTAAATTTAGCAATCATTTTAGCAGTATATCCACTTTCAGTTGGTGCAATAACTGCTTTTACTTTCAAGTTAATCGCTGTGTGCGCAACCGCTTGACCAATAGCATCAGTTAAGTTTACATCGCGTGCTTTACTAATCTTGGTAACATTTTCACGATAATCTACTGCATTTTCAGTACGACGAGCAATTTTATCCATTGTTTGCACAGACTCTACTGGATAAAGTCCCGCAGCTGTTTCTCCAGAAAGCATAATTGCATCCGTTCCATCAAAAATAGCATTTGCGACGTCACTTGCTTCTGCACGAGTAGGTCTCGGATTACGTTGCATAGAATCGAGCATTTGAGTAGCTGTGATAACAGGTTTTCCAGCCTCATTACATTTTGCAATTAGTTTCTTTTGTACTAAAGGAACTTCTTCTGCTGGAATTTCTACTCCTAGATCTCCCCTTGCAACCATTAAACCATCAGATACCTGAATAATTTCATCAATATTATCCACGCCTTCTTGGTTTTCGATCTTCGGAATAATTTGAATATGTGCTCCATTATTTTCTTCTAGCAGTTTGCGAATTTCTAACACATCTTTTGCACGGCGAACGAAAGAAGCAGCAACAAAATCTACATCCTGCTCAATACCAAAAAGGATATCCTGCGCATCTTTTTCTGTCATGCCAGGTAATTGTACGGATACACCAGGTACATTTACACCTTTATTGTTCTTTAACGTTCCTGCATTTTGAATAAAAGTGGAGATAATTCCATTCTCTTTATCAATTTTTTGAACGATTAATTCAATAAGGCCATCATCTAAAAGAATAACCGAGCCTTCGTTAACATCCTCGATTAATTTATCATAAGAAATAGAGAAACGTTCAAGAGTACCTAACACTTCTGTCATCGAAATCTCAATGGTTTCTCCAGACTGAAGCTCAAGCGCACCATTTTCCATTTTATGTGTACGGATTTCTGGTCCTTTTGTATCCAATAATATCCCTACAACTTTACCTATTCTTTTAGAAACTTTACGAATCGTTTCAATTCTTGCTGCATGTTCTTCATGATTACCATGCGAGAAATTTAATCTGGCAACGTTCATTCCAGCATTTATTAATTTCTCTAACATTTCTTCTGATTCACTTGCGGGTCCAATTGTACATACAATTTTAGTTTTTCTCATAGTACATTCCTTTCTTTAAGGGCAATATATTTCCTAATTAAATGGATAATTCTTTAGATAATTGATACATAGACATATCAAATTCTTCATGATTATCAAAAGCTTCATTCATATCATAGTCTACCACTTGATGATTCTGGATGCCAATCGCACGCCCACCATTTCCTGCTATTAAAACCTCAACAGCTTTAGCGCCAAATAAACTTGCTAATACACGATCACGGCCCGTTGGGGAACCTCCACGTTGGATATGTCCAAGTACGGAAACTCGTGTTTCAATATCTGCTAGGTCTTTAAGCTTACTAGCAAATTCTGCACCACTCATCACACCTTCAGCGACAATAATTATACTATGCTTTTTCCCACGTTCCGAACCGCTTTTAAGACGTTCGACAATCTCATCCATATTTATCTCTACTTCAGGAATAATAATAGTTTCAGCTCCACCAGCAAGGCCAGCCCATAATGCCAAGTCTCCAGCGTCTCTTCCCATTACCTCTACGATAAAAGTTCGTTCATGCGATGTAGCAGTATCTCTAATTTTATCAATACTCTCAATCACTGTGTTTAAAGCTGTATCAAAACCTAAAGTATAATCCGTACCTGGAATATCATTATCGATTGTTCCAGGAATTCCTACGCACGGAAAACCATTTTCTGTAAGCTTCATAGAACCCCTATAAGAACCGTCCCCGCCGATAACTACTAATCCATCAATACCATGTGCCTTTAGCTGCTCTATTGCTTTTTGTTGCCCCTCCTCCGTACGGAATTCCGGACATCTAGCAGAAAACAGTTTTGTTCCACCTCTTTGAATAATATCCCCTACAGAACCTAAGTCTAAAACTTCCATCTTACCATCGATCAGACCTTGGTAACCATGGAATATACCGACTACTTCAAGCCCTTCATAAATAGCTTTTCTTACAACCGCTCGAACAGCAGCATTCATACCGGGAGCGTCTCCTCCACTTGTTAACACACCAATTCTCTTCATCTTTTTTCCCTCCAAACAACGAATTTCATATTATAAGCTTATCACGAAATGAATTAAAAAAAAATGCGTCGTTCTTGACGCATTTTATTCATTAAATTCTCCAATGTTTTTGAACTTAATATATCTATTTTCGATTAGCTCATCGGGAGTTAATTTCTCTAATTCTTTCAATGAGTTAATAAGGGTTTCCTTCATATATTCCGCCTGTGCTTCTATATTTTTATGAGCTCCCCCATGGACTTCTTGGATGACAGTATCAATAATCTCCATCTTCTTTAAGTCTGGAGCTGTAATTTTCATCGCTTCTGCAGCTTGTTTCGCCAAAGATGCATCCTTCCAAAGAATAGATGCTGCTCCTTCAGGAGAAATAACCGAATACGTAGAGTTTTCTAGCATATGAATATGATTAGCCACACCTAATGCTAAAGCTCCTCCACTACCACCTTCTCCAATAACAATACTTATTACTGGTACTTTTAAACCAGCCATCTCTACTAAGTTTCTAGCTATTGCTTCACTTTGTCCACGTTCTTCCGCAGCTTTCCCAGGATAAGCACCTTTCGTATCAATCATACATATAATGGGGCGCTTAAACTTTTCTGCTTGTTTCATTAATCGTAATGCTTTACGATACCCCTCTGGATGAGGCATACCAAAATTACGTTTAATGTTCTCTTTTGTATCTATCCCTCTTTGATGTCCAATAATTGTTATTGGTCTTCCTTCAAATAAGGCAATTCCCCCAATAATCGCTGCATCGTCTCCGTAAAGTCGATCTCCATGGAGTTCCATAAAGTCTGTACATAATAATTGAATATAATCTCTTGTAGTAGGACGACTCGGATGACGAGCGACCTGAACACGGTCCCAAGGCTCCATATTTTCATAGATTTCATGTTCTAACTTCTTAAGTCTAGCTTCTAGATGGATTATTTCAGCTGACATATCTACATCAGCACTAGCTGTATATTCTTTTAACTCTTCTATTTTTGTTTTTAATTGAACTATTGGTTCTTCAAAAGGTAGTACTTTTATCATTTTGTGACCTCCTTAATCGTATGAAGATGGACGATGGAAGCTACTTTTTCTCGCATCTCTTTACGATGAATAATGGCATCTAGCTGACCATGATTCATTAAAAACTCAGCTGTTTGAAAATCCTCTGGCAGTTTTTCTCGCACTGTTTGTTCAATCACCCGTCTACCAGCAAACCCGATTAAAGCTTTAGGTTCAGCGATATTAATATCACCTACCGAAGCAAAGCTCGCAGAAACTCCACCCGTTGTAGGATGGGTAAGAATAGAAATATAAAGTAGTCCATGATCACTGTGTCTTCTCAAGGCAACAGACGTTTTCGCCATTTGCATTAAGGACAGAACACCTTCTTGCATTCTCGCTCCTCCACTTGCAGTGTAAATAATAAAAGGAATTCCTAGCTCTGTCGCTTTCTCCACAGCTCTTGTAATTTTTTCTCCTACTACTGAGCCCATTGATCCCATTCGGAAATGTGAATCCATAATTGCTACGGCGACCTGTTGACCATCTAACTTTCCAATTCCAGTAAGAACAGCCTCATTTAATCCCGTCTTTTGTCCATCTGCTTTTATCTTTTCCGTATAACTTGGGAAATTCAATGGATTAACTGTTTCTAAATGATCATCCATTGATACAAATGAATCTTCATCTAAAAATATGTCTACTCTCTCCCATGCAGTCATTTTCATATGGTGGTCACAAGTAGGACAAACCTTTAAATTCTTCATCAAGTCTTTTGTAAATACATTTTTTCTACACTCAGGGCATTTCATCATTATGCCTTCTGGTACATCGTTTTTTGCTTTTTCAGTTGGTATAGTTGCATATCTTTTCTTTTGATTTTTTCTAAATATATCTCGAATACTCATTTATACATCTCCCCTATTAAGCAACAAGAGCCATTCATTATAAAGAGATAACGCTTGTTGTTGTTCTCCATTTTGCAAAGCCATTAAAAGCTGAATCCAAATAGTTTTCTCTTCTAAACTCATATTTTCTTGGTAAGGCTCTCCTGCAAACTGTTTTAATAAAAACCATATTTTTAAACCTAATCGATTATCGGAAATGATAATAATCTCTCGAATAATATCTTCACGAACTACGTCTTCTTCTATTAGTTTTTCTTTAAAGGCATCCCATATATGTAGCGCATAAAGCCTCTTGGACATACAAATTGTTTGAATTGCATCCTTCTCTAATGCTTCTCGTGTTGTATGCACATCTTCCTTCGATTTAGATTCTTGAAGGATAAATGTAGATAACAGCTCGACTAGCCGATGCTTTCGATAATCCGATAAAAAGGTACCTTCTCCTCGGCGTGTTTCTATTAAACCGAGTAATTCTAAGCTCCTCAGCGCTTCCCTAACGGTTGACCTACCTACTTGAAGTCGCTCAGCTAGTTCCCTTTCAGATGGCAATTTACCACCAACGGAAACATTTTCATCTGCAATGAGCTGTCTCAATTGCTTTACAATTTCTAAAAACATTTTTTTAGGATTATTCGTTTGGTCCATTACGCCTCACTCTTCCATAAATTACAAAGTGGTCAGACCACTCATAATTATTAGCATACAAAAGATTTGTTCAAACGTAAAGAAAAAACTGCATAATAATCTATGCAGCTTAGTTCTCTATATATTTAGTAATGATTTGTGAACGACCATTTCTACGTTCTGACTTCCCTGAAATAACGAGCATCTCTTGCTCTTTTAATAATGCGTTGAACTTTGCATATTCCTCTGGAAATAACGTTACCGATAGACTACCCGTATCATCTTGTACTGTTAGAAAAGCCATTGCTTCTCCTTTTTTTGTCCGAATACGTTTTATGTCTTGAATAATTCCAACTATTTTCACTTGGATATCTTTTGTTGCCTGCAAAACATCCCAAATATCAACGAATTTATTATTTAACATTTTCTTTTTAGATACAGTAGGATGCTCCGAAAAGTATTGACCCAAAACTTCTTTCTCAAATTGCAATTTCTCCATTATTGGAAGCGGTTCGGATTTAATATGTTTAGACTTTCCAAAATGAGAAGCATCTCCACCAAACAAATCAGATTCTTCTGTAGGACTTATCAATTCAGCATATTTAACAGCCGCATCTAAAGTCGATAATAGAGTGGCTCTATCGTAACCAAATTCATCTAAAGCCCCAGCTTTGATCAATGGTTCTACATTTTTTCTAGTGAAATAAACTGCAGATAAATCGGAGGCAAGTTCAAAAATATCTTCCCACTGTGATTCTCTTTCCTTGCGTTGTTGTAATAATTTTTGAATAAAATTATGGGAAACTCCTTTTATAGCTTGTAAACCGAAACGAATACCTCCGCTTTCCACAGTGAAAAAGCGTTGACTACTAAATATAGATGGAGCGAGAATAACCATATCTTTTTGTCTCATTTCCATCATTAGTTCATTAATTTTCACTTGGTTTCCTGTAGCAATGCTTAATAGTGCACTATAAAATGCTACAGGGAAATGGGCTTTTAAATACGCCATTTGAAAAGAAATTACACTATAGGCGACAGCATGACTTTTTGGAAAACCATAGTCAGCAAATCGGACGATTAAATCATAAACTGCTGTCGCAGAATGATCTGAATGCCCTTCTTGAATTGCTTTTTGAACAAAGTGTACACGTTCACTTTGTAAGACTTCTCGATTTTTTTTGCTCACAGCTCTGCGTAATAAATCAGCTTCCCCGAATGTAAAGCCAGCCATTTTGGAAGCAATTTGCATTATTTGCTCCTGATAAACAATAATGCCATATGTTTCTTTTAAGATTGGCTCTAATATGGGATGTTCATACGTTACTGGTGCTTGACCAGCTTTTCGCTTGGCGTATAAAGGAATGCTTTCCATTGGCCCTGGTCGGAATAGTGCATTCACTGCAACAACATCTTCAAACTTAGTTGGATCGATTTGTTTAAGGGCTTGACGCATTCCAGCCGATTCTAATTGAAATACCCCTGTAGTATCCCCTTGCTGCAATAACTGAAAGGTCAGTTCATCATGGAGCGGTATTTCCGCTAACTTGAATGGGTCAGATTGTTTATAATTAATGATCTTTAAAATTCTTTCAATAATCGTCAAATTTCGCAACCCTAAAAAATCCATTTTAAGTAAGCCCACTTGTTCTACTTCTTTCATTGGCCATTGGGTCAAATAGATATCCTCATGCCCACTTTGAATAGGGATAACATCTACTAGAGACACTGGTGATAATACTATACCTGCTGCGTGTGTGGAGGCATTTCTAGGTAACCCCTCTAAAGCTAGTGCCACCTGAAACCATTTTTTTCGGATTTCCTCTGTTTGTATAAATTCACGTAATTTCTCAGACATATCAAATGCTTCTTTTAACGTGATCCCAGGCTTTGCGGGTATGAAAGAAGAAATAGCTTCTAAAGTGGTAGATTCAAATCCAAACACTCTAGCAACCTCTCTTGCTGCTGCTTTTGCAGACAATGTACCAAATGTAATTATTTGAGAAACATAGTTCTGACCATATTTCTTTACGACATATTGAATAACTTCCATCCTTCTAGAATCTGCAAAATCGATGTCAATATCCGGCATTGTGATACGTTCAGGATTTAAGAATCGTTCAAATAGTAAACCATATCGCAGGGGATCTATATCTGTTATATTCAAAGAAAATGCTACTAGTGAACTGGCCGAAGACCCACGGCCAGGTCCAGTTAATATATTTTGTTGTTTTGAAAATTTCATGAAGTCCTGAACGATTAAAAAATAATCCTCATAATGCATTTGGTTAATAATGGACAGTTCGTAATTTAAACGTTCAACATATGGCTTCGTAATTTCTTTTATCCGTTTATTCAATCCCTCTTCACAAAGTTCTCTTAAGTAATCCTTAGAATTTTTCGTTTCGGGTAATGGGTACTTAGGCATAATAGAAGCAGACTTTTCAATAGAGACATTACAACTATTTAGCATTCTCTCAGTGTTTTCAATCCATGATGGGGCATCAAAAAACCATTCACTCCATTCCTCACTAGAAAGTATGTGAAGGGAGTCTGTAGATGGTTTTAAGCGAGTGTGATCATTCATTTTAAGTGACTGATCCATTGCATTTAACACTTCATATGCAAAAGCATCTTCTTTTTCTATGTATCGACTCATATGGAAAGCAGTAATAGGTATAGTTAATTGTTCACTGTACTGGATGATGGTTTCTTCATGCTCCATTTTTTCCCCATTTGGGCGTTCTATTGCTAGATAAAATTGACCATTCCCAAAAATCATCTGTAATTCGCTAAGCAGCTCAAGCTCTGTGGTAGACTCTCCTTTGTAGATAGCGATTAATCCATTCTTATATGCTTCTAACCATCTTTTGGGGAGCACTGTAATTTCTCTTGTCTCGATACTACTCGATATTTTCAGCAAATTTTCATATCCGTTATTATCTTTTGCATAGAGCACCAAACTTACAATACCAGTTTCAAGTTGTACATTAACAGTGAGACCAAGTACGGCTTTAATCTGTTGTGCATGTAATGCATGCCAAAAAGGCAGTAAACCATACAATCTACTATTTGTAATGGCTGCTGCCCCTGCATTATTTTGTTTTAACTTTTGTATAAGTTGTTCCAACTGAATTGTGCTTTTCAGCATATCCGCCGATGTCACAATTTGTGGATATACTGTTTTCATATTAACACCTCAATTTACAGCTTTTTTAAATCTTCTATTACTAAAGCAGCTTCTTCCCATGTCTTTACAGCAGCTCCCGAGGCAAGTGGATGTCCTCCGCCACCATACTTTTTGGCTATTCCATTAATAACCGGACCTTTTGAACGAAGTCGAACTCGAATTTCTGAAGAATCTTCTATAAAGAAAACCCAGCATTTCATGCCCTTTACATCAGCTAATGCACTAACCAGTAAGGATGCTTCTGATTGGTCGACTTGATACTTTTGTAGAATTTCTTTCGTAAGTTTAATATGACCTACACCAGTTTCATCCATTTCAAAATTAGCATATACATAGCCTTTTAGCTGAAGAAGATTCCGTTCGACTTCATACATGCCATTAAATAAATTCGTACTATCAAAACCATATGTAAGTAATTCTCCTGCAAAATCCATTGTCTGTTTAGTTGTACTTTGGAACATGAATCTACCTGTGTCTCCTACTATTCCTGCAAATAATAATCGTGCAATGGACGCATCCATTTTCCACTGTTTATAGTTTTTTGCTTCTTCGAATAGTTCACAGATCATTTCACTTACCGAACTTGCCTCTGTATTTACCCATAGTAAATCGCCATAAGCATCATCATTAGGATGATGATCTATCTTCACAATATAACTTCCTAATTTATATCGGTCATCATCAATTCTTTCGGTATTTGCTGTATCTGTGACAATGATTAAAGCATCCTGAAAGTCCTCATCAGAAACCTCGTCAGGGTGAGCTAGGAAATTTAGCGTTTCATCATGGGTTCCAGTGGCAAAGACTTTTTTCGATGGATAATTTAGCTGAATGAGTTCTTTTAATCCTATTTGGGAACCATAGGCATCTGGATCGGGCCTAACATGCCGATGCAATATAATTTTTTCGTACTTCTCGATTGTGTCTATGATTTGTCTTTTCATCCCATATAACCTCGCTTGCCTGTTTTTTCTATTCGCATTTTTCCATTTTTACCTTTACAATAGATAACAGCTTAACTTATAGATGGAGGGTCATTATGCTTAATATACTATTAGTAGCAGTTATAGTAGTTACATTTGTTTGGTATTTTTATTTTAAAACGAAGCAATTCCGTACACCACTGCCAATACGCAAAAAATGGCTTGGCGCAAAAGCTTCCGTATGTCTAGGTGCATTTTTATTGTTTTTTGGTATTAACTTTCTAATCGTTTATCAATCTTCTATAACATATGTCGTTGCCGGTCTGTTTATTTTACTTGGAGCTTATTTCACATATCACAATGTAAAAGTAGCCAAACACTACGGGCAATTTGTAAAAGAAGAATTATCTATAAATCAATGATGCAGCTAAATTAGCTGCATCATTTTTTTGTCCTATGACTAGAACCAATTACAAAAAAAGCTTGAAATGCTTATCTTTCTAATAACTGATAAGTGACCATAGCTTTTCCTACTAGTAATTTATCATTGAAGATTTCGATATCCATCTTCGCAACTTTTCTGCTCAGTTCTAATACTTTCGCTTGAATGCGTAGAATACTTTCAAGCTGAATTGGTTTCGTATAGAAGATGGTCATATTCTCAACGACACTTTCCCCACGTTTACGAATTTTCAATGTTTGTGCCCCTGTTTCCGTTACTAATATCGTAAAAGCTCCATTGGACATAGCACCGTAATGATCCGTCATTTGAGGTGTAACGACAAATTCAAATATAAAATCCTCTGTAGAAATAATTTTTATTTGCTGTTTAACAATATCATCTATCGTTTCGCCATTTTGTGGTTGACGAGCTGCAGCCTGTAATGCTTTTAAGACATCTTGTCTACTGATGACACCCTCCAAATAATTGGTATCTCGCACAACAGGTAAAAGGTCTACACCTTCCCAAATCATTCGATGACTTGCTGACGATACACTTGTTTTCATCGTGACGGAAATAGGATTTTTCGTCATAACTTTTTCAATCGGTTCATTGTTAGATTTACCAATGACATCTCTAGCTGTTATTATTCCTACTAATTTCTTCGACGCATCCACTACCGGGAAAACACCGTGCGTTGTACTATTATTTAGTACTCGGTATTGTTTCACTTGATCAGTAGCGTATAAATACGACGTTTCTTGTAGCGGAACATATATATCTTCGATTAATAACACATCTTTTTTTATGAGTTGATCATCAATTGCACGATTGATCATTGTCGCCACAGTGAATGTATCATAACTGGTAGAAATGACGGGAAGCTCTAGTTCGTCCGCTAATCTTTTGGTGTTCTCAGTTACATCAAATCCACCTGTAACAAGAACTGCAGCACCAGCTTGTAACGCAGTCTCATGAACCTTTAATCGATTCCCTGCTATTAACAGATTGCTCGGCTCTACATACCGCATCATGTCTTCTAGTTGCATTGCCCCAATCACAAACTTGTTTAACGTTTTGTGCAATCCGGTTTTTCCACCCAATACTTGACCATCCACAATATTTACTACTTCTGCATAGGTTAAACGCTCGAAATTTTCTTTTTTCTTTAGCTCGATGCGAATTGTCCCTACTCGTTCAATAGTGCTGACTATTCTTCTCGTTTCTGCCTCTTTAATCGCACGATAGGCTGTCCCTTCACTGACAGTTAAATCCTTTGCAATTTGTCTAACAGATATTTTATCGCCCACTGGAAGTTTTTCTATATATGCTAGTATCTGTTCATGTTTTGTTGTCATGTAGTCACATCCAAACGATTATTATACGTTTATTGTACCACATAAGCCTTATTTTCTAGTCACGAATCCATTGAATGTAATCACCAGTACTCAACACTTGTACTTCTGCAGTTTCTACAAGGTTCTTAAATATTTGAGGATCCTGTTTTATAGGTGGAAACGTATTATAATGTACCGGTACAACAATTTGAGGTTTTAGTAGCTGTACCGCGTATGCTGCATCCTCTGGACCCATTGTAAAATTATCTCCAATTGGAAGGAATGCAACATCTATATTATTGCGTTCACCGATTAGTTTCATATCTCCAAACAAAGCCGTATCGCCTGCGTGATAGATAGTTTTGCCCTCCGATGTGAAAAGTACTCCAGCAGGCATTCCGCCATAAATAATTTCTCCATCTTCTGTTGTAAACGAGCTACTATGAAATGCTTGCGTGAATTTTACTGTTCCAAATTCAAAATCATAAGATCCACCTATTCCCATGGCATGCACATTAATGCCGAATGATTCTACATAATTGGCAAGTTCAAATGTTGCGATTACCGTGGCATTATTTCTTTTTGCCAGGTCTACTGTATCTCCTAAATGATCATTGTGACCATGCGTCACTAAAATTACATCTACTTTCTCTTTGGCCGCATCTAAATCAGTTTGTCCATTTCCGGTGATAAAAGGATCTATTAAGATTGTGTGTGTATCGGTCATAATTTTAACTACCGAATGTCCGTGATAGCTGATTTCCATATTGTGTTCTCTCCTTTTGAATCATTATTTAAAAGTAGTACTCCTTATTAATTCATTCAACGTAGATGTCAGAAATCCTTTATTCTGATATGCTTATAGTATTAAATTTAAAAGAGGTGCCCATATGAATCAAACAGAAAAAATACAATCCTATCTACAAACACATCAAATTGATGCAGCATTTATCACTACTCCAGATAACGTTTTTTATTTTACTGGATTTAAAAGCAATCCCCATGAGCGTCTTTTAGGTGTAGCCATCTTCAAGGAAGCTGCACCGTTTATCATTTGTCCTAAAATGGAAATTCCAGATGCAAAAGCAGCAGGTTGGAATGGAGAAATAATTGGACATCAAGACACAGACAATGCATGGGATATCTTAGTACAAAAAATGAATGAAACGGCTAGTAATATTCAAAGCCTAGCGGTTGAGAAATCACATATGACAGTTGAAAGATTAGAAGCACTAGAAGAACGACTTTCAAATCTGCAAGTTTCTAGAATCGACGAAAAAATCAATGACCTACGTGTTATTAAGTCTGAAGCAGAATTAGTCAATATGCGTAAAGCGGCCGAGCTTGCTGACTATGCAATTGAAGTTGGTTGCAAGGAAATTGCAGAAGGTAAAACGGAGATTGAAATTTTAAATGCCATTGAATTGGCCGTAAAAGAAAAAGGAGCTGCACAGATGTCATTTGACACAATGGTGTTGAGTGGTCCTAAAACAGCTTCACCTCACGGAACTCCTGGTGACCGTAAAATCCAAAAAGGAGATTTCATTCTTTTTGACTTAGGCGTAGTGTATAACGGCTATTGCTCAGATATTACACGTACAGTAGCATTTGGAGAACCTTCTCCAGACAAACGCGAAATTTATGAAACAGTACGTCGTGCAGAAGAAGCTGCGGTGGCGGCAGTAAAACCAGGCGTTACTGCTATGACGCTTGATAAAACTGCAAGAGATATTATTACAGAAGCTGGTTACGGAGAATACTTTACCCATCGTCTAGGACATGGACTTGGAATTTCTGTCCATGAATTCCCTTCGATAACTGGTGTGAATGACATGAAGCTAGAAAAAGGAATGGTATTTACAATCGAACCTGGAATATATCATCCTGATATTACCGGCGTTCGTATTGAAGATGATGTAGTAGTGACAGAAAGTGGCGTTGAAGTGTTAACGAAGTTTCCGAAAGAATTACAAATTTTATAAGATATCTATCAAAGCACTGCGAACATGCAGTGCTTTGTTTTTTTAAAACGCTTTAACAAGCGGCCACATTCTTACCTCGATCTGTTTTGAATAATGCAGGACTACACTGTCATTCTCTACAACAATACCTCGACTACTAAGCATTGTATTTTCTTTAATATTTGCTTCTGCCTGTTGAAGTTCCCATGGGTGATGTAAAATGTCACATCGTAATGGAACTCCTTTGGGGTTTAGTGTATATAAGCAGTAACGTTCCACGAGCCACTCTTCGAAAGAACCTTTTTCTGCAAAATATTTCTCAGATACTGGACGGTAATCTGCCACAAACCGAGCATCCTCAGATTTTCTTACACTCTCATATTCAATCATATCCCCTTGCTTTTTGACCTTCATATTTGCACGAACATATGGTAAGTGATAAAAAGTTCTAGCAACTTTTATCGCAAGTAGATTTGTGGCGTCCAAACTAAAAAAATATACTCCTGGTTTACCATCGATTGTTACATATGTTCGAACATTCAACTCTGGAAATTTATCAGTTCCTGGAATAGGAGGTAATCCACGTAATCGAATATCTGTCATATGGAATGGTACTACTCCGACCCAACACACGCCATCATAAGTGTCCAATGGGAATATGTTAGGAACTAGTTTTCGTAAGACATTAAAATTAACTGGAAAATGAGCAAAAAGCAAATCATTCCAAGTTTGTTTCATTGTCCAAGGCATATTTGGCAATGGCCATAATCTGTGTCCATCATCCCAGTTCGTTTCTTTGGATTGTTTATAATCTGTCATTATTAATAGCTCCTATTCCGAAATGATATTTTCACAAAAATAGTAAGTATCCAACATATGCAAAAACAAAGCCCCCTACATAAGTAATAAGAAAATACATAAGCCAAGTTTTAGGATATTTTTGCAGGGAATATAGTTCTTTATTTAATGTAGAGAAAGTCGTCAGAGAACCTAGTAATCCTGATCCAATAAAAACCATATAAGTTTCTCCCGCTTGACTACCTACCAATAAACCAAGCAAAAATGCCCCTACTAAATTAACTAATAGTGTACCAAATGGGAAAGAACCACTTGCGCTTTTGTTTAGTTTTTTGGAAAGGATATATCGTAGATTAGCACCGATAAATCCCGCAATACCAACTAAGATGAAACTCATGGTCCCACCTCTTTTTTCCACCCAAGATTGCTCATCATAATTCCACCTACAATACTTACTGTCATATAAAGAATGGCAATACCAATTTGGTTAGCTTCTATCATTGTGATCGTTTCCACACTGAATGCAGAAAAAGTTGTAAAAGATCCGAGAAAACCTGTACTAATGGCAGACTTTAGCTTACTCGAAAATCGGAGCCTTCTAGACATTAGGTATGCCAATGCATAACATCCAATCAAGTTTACCAGTAAAGTTGAAAATGGAAAACCTGAATCATGTACTATAATAATACTAATAGCATACCTTGCAACCGCCCCTAACGAACCTGCAAGTCCTATGTATAAATATATCAATAATATCGCCCCATTAACTAGAAATCACTCAAAGCATAATTGCTTTGAGTGATGATTTTATCATATTATTTTAAAAGTGTAGCTACATCTACATAAGGTAAATCTTGTGCTTCTGCAACCGCTTTAAAAGTAACATGTCCCGCTAAAGTGTTAAGTCCTTTTTGAAGCGACAGGTTATCTAGACATGCTTGTTTATAGCCTTTGTTGGCAATTTGTAACGCATACGGAATTGTAGCATTTAAAAGCGCCATTGTAGAAGTTCTTGGAACCGCTCCAGGCATATTTGCTACAGCATAATGTACTACCCCATGTTTTTCATATGTTGGATTATCATGTGTTGTGATACGATCAGAAGTTTCGAAAATTCCACCTTGATCGATAGCAATATCAATTACGACAGAACCAGGAGACATCGTTTTAATCATTTCTTCTGTTACTAATTTCGGAGCTTTTGCACCGGGGATTAATACACACCCAATAACTAAATCTGCTTCCTTAACTGCCTCTGCAATATTATATGGGCTAGAAATTAATGTTTGGATGCTTGACCCAAATATATCCTCTAATTGACGAAGACGATCCGGATTTAAATCGATGATCGTTACTTGTGCTCCCATCCCAATAGCTACACGCGCTGCGTTGGCCCCAGCAATCCCTCCACCGATGATTGCTACTTTTGCGCGAGGAACTCCTGGAACTCCCCCAAGTAATATTCCTTTTCCACCATGTATTTGCTCTAAGTACTGTGCACCAATTTGAGTTGCCATACGGCCAGCAACCTCACTCATCGGAGACAACAACGGTAATGTATTATTAGGTAATTGTACTGTTTCATATGCTATAGCTGTAACTTTTTTATCTATTAGTACTCTTGTTAAATCTGCTTCAGGAGCTAGATGTAAATAGGTGAAAAGAATTGACTCTTCACGGATTAACTCATATTCAGCATGAGTAGGTTCTTTTACTTTCATGACCATCTCCTGATTCCATGCTTCTTTTGCAGTGGATACAATTTTAGCACCTGCAGTAATATAGTCTTCATCTGTAAAGCTTGACCCAAGCCCAGCTCCGGTTTCGATAAAAACTTCATGTTGGTAATGAGTAAGACTCACTACTCCAGCTGGTGTCATTGCTACGCGATTTTCATTGTTTTTTGTTTCCTTTGGAATCCCAATACGCATTTCTTGCATCCTCCTATGTAAATCATGTTGGTATGAAGATGACACAATATTTCATACAAATTCATTTTATCATTTATATATTTAAAATACTGCAACTATTTAATTTTCAATTTTAAGTATTCACAAATATGACTTAATAAACAGAATTAAAATGAAGAAAAAGAAGGAATATGTCTAACAATCTCGAATACTATATATATAACCAACAAGGAGGTTTTTAAAATGACATTAAAATATAATCAAATTTTAGTTGCAGTCGATGGTTCCAAAGAAGCGGAATATGCATTCAAAAAATCTGTTTCTATTGCCGCACGTAACAATGCAACATTAAATCTTATTAATATTATCGATACTCGTTCATTCGCTGCAATTGAAGCTTATGACCGCTCTATCGCTGAAAGAGCTCAAACATTTGCAGAAGATTTACTAGGTGGATATAAAAAAGAAGCGCTTGCTGCTGGAGTACAAAATGTAAATGTTGTTGTGGATTACGGTTCACCAAAAACAATGATTTCTAAAGACATTGCTAAAAAAGTAGAAGCAGATCTTATCATCTGTGGAGCGACTGGTTTAAATGCAATGGAAAGATTCTTGATCGGTAGTGTATCCGAATATATCGTACGTTCCGCTACATGCGACGTATTAGTAGTACGTACAGAAGAACGTCCAGAAGTATAAACTCATAGATTTACAAAATGGCTAGACGTGAAACTTCTCACGTTTAGCCATTTTTTATTTAAGCTTTGTTTTCCTTCTAACATGCTATGATCTAATTCTTCTTTAACTCACACATACATTAATACCCAAACAGTGTAGCTTCTCCCACTATGCGCAGCTACTCGCCATTAAAATAAGAAAAGTCTATCTCTTTCAAAACTATTTTTTTCTTTATACTTACTCCTATATCGTTCTCTATCATTAGTCTTGCAAGTTTTCTTCCACCAATTAATATAATTTTTTTAGATTCAAGACGCTCAACATATTCTTCTGCTCCTTTAGAAAAAGATGATGTTGTTATAAAAATGCCTTTTCTAGCTGCTTTCGCATCCAATGCTCCAGAAAAACTCATAACTTCCGGTCTACCAACCGTATTTTCCCATCTTTTTGCTTGAACATAGATATTATCTAAACCTAGTTTGTCTTCTTTGATTATTCCATCTAATCCACCATCATTAGTTCTTTGCGTTACCTGTCCATCTCCATAGCCCATAGCCGTGAGTAATTCAACAACAATTGTTTCCAGTCTTCTCCAATGGGCTTTTTTCAATTCATTCACTAACTTATTTACAAGTTCTTCTTCGATCTCCTCGACATTTTCTTGAATTACTTCTATAGGATCAATAACCTTTTCTAACTCTTCAATTTCTTCGTTTATATCCACGTTGTTATTATTTAATAGTTCTATTCCTTCGTTGGTAATTTGATAAGTATGAGTACTTACTTCTTCAATATAACTTTGTTTTTGCAAAGAAAACCTCGATGCTCTCATCCTAGACGTAAAAATAGTTTCCTTACTTTCAGGGTAAGCAATACTTAATTGATCATCAGTTAGAGAAAGATACTCAGCAACACCTTTATTTAACATTGATGCTATGAAGGGTTTTCTATCCCTCATGACATTCAATAAAGGTATAATAAGATCTTTTAATGAAGGGATTGAATCAACTAGAGCTTGTCCTAGTTCGTCTAAAACTGAATATTCTTTAATTATTTTTTCTACCTCATCTACAGTTTCAGGAACGCCTTCTTCCTTAAAAATCTCTAATATTTTTCCTCTGGTGAATTTTTTATCAGAAAGTTGCTTTATGGTAACTAAAACTTTATACGCATTATCATCATACATTTTACTTTTGCCTACCATTTTAGGCGGAACAAATTCTTGAAACTCAGTAATCCATTTCCTGCCGGTAGCCTCTGACCACCCTAATTTAGAAGATAATGTACTCTGATTAATATAAGTTTTACTCACTATTACATCTCCATTTATTTGCATATTTTAATAAAATTATAACACCTTTCATATAGCCTAATAATCTTCTGCTAATTTATATTCAAGGTTATGTTTTCAAGATTCCATTTTTCAACTAGTTCATTTTTATTTATTACAAAGTCAATTCGTTTGATTGGAGCGGAAGGCGGCGACTCCAGCGGGACAGCGCGAGCTGAAAGCCCCGCAGGAAAGACATTGGGCAAACTTTATTTTGACCAATGTCTTTGCGACGAGTAACCGCAGGAGCATATGTTTTCGCAGTTACGAGGAGATTGAAGCCGTGCCCGCGGAAAGCGACCGCCTGAAGTGGAAATCAATATTAGGAAGATTACACTTTTTTACATTGACTTATATAGATTATTTTCTATAAATGTCTATTAAATTAATCAAATTTTACTTAGGGATAAAACAAATATAAAAAGGAGTAGTTCATCAAATATAGTTGATGAGGCCTACTCTCATTTTTAAAAATTCACATTTGCATATTGCATAACTATTAGAACTATTACCTTCTATATCCTTTATTTATCCGGATTTAAACTTTATACAATTTGAAATCACTCATGCTAGCTACAATCCCGCTATTCTCACCGTATCTCTAGCAATCATAATCTCTTCATTTGTCGGGATAACTATCACTTTAACCGGTGAATGCGGGTAGTTGATGAAATTTTCTTTTCCGTTTATTTTATTTAGATCGGGATCCATATACACGCCCATAAACTGCAGTCCTTTTAAGACTTTTTCACGAATAACCTCACTATTTTCACCGATTCCTGCAGTGAAAATAATGGCATCCACACCATTCATACGTGCAGCATAGGAGCCGATGTACTTATGAATTCTATTAGCAAATACATCTAAAGCTAACTGTGCCCGGTCGTTCCCTTTTGTAGCTTCCGTAACGATATCACGCAGATCACTAGAGAACCCGGAAACACCTAGCATTCCTGATTTCTTATTTAAAATATCTAAAATACCTTCTGCATCTTTCCCTGTTTTCTCCATCAAATAAGGGATTAGAGCAGGATCTATATTACCTGACCTGGTTCCCATTGTTACCCCTGCAAGCGGAGTAAACCCCATAGATGTGTCGATAGATTTACCATGGTGGATAGCCGCAATACTCGCCCCATTGCCAAGATGACAGGATATAAATCGAGTAGTTTCCAAAGGTCTGTTTAATAAAATTGCAGCTCTCTCTGAAACATACTTATGGGAAGTCCCATGAAAACCATATTTTCGAATACCATACTTTTCATAATAATTATATGGGATGGAATATAGATAAGAACTTTCTGGCATCGTTTGATGAAAAGCAGTATCAAAAACAGCAACCGCTGGCACATTAGGAAGTTCTTTTTTAAATACTTTTATACCAGTAACGTTCGCTGGATTATGAAGCGGCGCTAACTCCGATAGTTCTTCTAGCTTCGCTAATACTTCAGTAGTTATTAAAACAGAGTCACTGTAAACCTCTCCTCCATGTACAACTCGGTGTCCTATTCCATCAATATCATCTAACGATTCTATTACATTCTTTTCAATTAACATATACATCAATAGTTTTACCGCTTGTTCGTGATTGTCCACCTGTTCAATAATATTTATACGTTCCTCATTTGTCGTCATTGTAAAAATTGGATTTCCTAGACCAATTCTTTCTATTAATCCTTTAGCAATTACTTGTTCGTCTACCATTTCAAAAACTTGGAATTTTAATGAAGAGCTTCCTGCATTTATAGCTAATATTATTGGCATAAAAAACGCTCCTTCGTTGAACTAGTACTTTAATTGTACCGTTCAACGAAGGAGCTAGCAACTCACTTAGTATTCTCTTCTTCCCAAATTTCGACCTTTTTCAAAAACAGTTCCATAGATTCTTTGTTCATCATGTTTGGAACTTTTGCTAAAAGAACCTCTCTTGGCGCTTTTAAGTCACTGCTTTTCTTTTGTAATATTAGCAAGCTTTTTTCTTGTCCCTTTGTTTTAAAAATAGAAGTTGGAAATTGAATGACTGCTTGAATCCAACCATTTTCCTTGATGAATTCATGAAGCTTCGGTGCTTGTTTCGATTCAAATATAGTATCTGGTACTAGGAAGAAAAGATAGCCACCTGGTTTAACGTGTTTCATCGACTGCTCCATAAACAAGTGATGGGCATACGACATTTCCTCCGTACTATGAAGGAAATAATCTTGCGAAGTTTCCGAATCTGGATAATATCCAACCGGTAAATCACTTACTACAATATCCACAGGATCAATTAAAAGAGGCTTTAATGCATCTTGTCTAAATAACTGTACGTCGTGTGTAAGGAGCTCACCAGTTTGCGCAGCCAATTGAATTAACAACTCATCAATTTCTACACCAAATGCGTAGTTTTCCGTTGGTAGTGCATTCATAATCGTAAATAACAAATTCCCTGTTCCTAGGGCAGGATCTAAAATCGATAGTTCTTTTCTATCCTTAGTCATTTCTTTCACAAAGTAACTTACTAATAATCCTATCGCATCCGGTGTCATTTGATGATTAACCTGAACGGACTTCTTCATTCCTTTTAAGATTGCTAATTGAATTGCTTTGCGTACTTCTTCTTTATCTGCGTCCCGAACAGATGGCACTTTTTTTTCATTAAGCCATAGCTCTAACGCATAAACGACACCTTCTAAATAAGTAGCAGAAGCTTCATTTTCAATATAATTACTCTCTTGATCAATAAACGTAAAAATTTGTTCTACATGTGTATGCATAGTATCCCTCATAGTAAAACCCACTCCTTCTTCAGAGTGGGTTTGCATTTTTTTAAAGATAAGAAAGTATATACTTTTTTACCCTTTATCTGTCTAGCTACTGCGCCTAACCCTTCAAGTCTCTTCAGACATGCAACGGTAGGCGCTTGTGCTTTTCTTAGTTCGTTAGTGCTTTTACTGCTTCTAATGCTTTTTCATAATTTGGATGATCTGTACCTTCTCCAACATATTCAACATAAGTTACAACATCGTTTTTATCTACTACAAATACAGAACGAGCTAATAAGCGTAATTCCTGCATAAGTACCCCGTAAGCTTCTCCGAAAGCTGCATCACGGTGATCTGATAAAGTTTGAATTGCATCAGCAGCATTAGCCCCGCACCAACGTTTTTGAGCGAAAGGTAAATCCATCGATACTGTTAAAATTGCTACATCTTCACCTAAACTAGCAGCCTCTTCGTTAAATTTGTTTGTTTGTGTAGAACAAACTCCTGTATCTAGGGAAGGAACTACACTGATTAAACGAATTTTACCAGCAGAATCTTGTAGAGTCACAGGTGATAAATCATTTGCTAGCACAGAAAAGTCAGGTGCCTTACTACCAACTACCACTTCTTTTCCAACTAATGTGACCGGACTATTTTTAAATGTTACTTTTGCCATAATATGTAGCCTCCTTTTTCATTATCTTTATCTTACTAGAATACGTTCGGCTCATGCAACTCTTTTGCAGGAGCGTTCTCATATGTGACTTTCTCTTTTAGATCAAATACGGTCTCATGGACAACAAGCGTATCCGCGATAAAATCATGTACCCCTTGTTTTTTAGGAGTAAAAGCTACCACTAAATAAGGTATATTCAATGGAACAATAGAGATTAAGCGACCAATCCATTCTCTAAATATAACAGTACTCCATTTTAGTTTTCCACCGTCTTTTGATATAACTTTAATACCAAAAATCATCTTTCCTACTGTCTGGCTACAAAGCTTTGTCATCAACACAAAGTATGCGTAAAAAATAGCTGCTGTGATTAATGTAAAAGGCGCATACCATACAGGATTATTTAAGTCTAATGAAAACAACCTAAATATAGGTTTGATCAATAACATACCAACAGATGCCAAAATGAGAATATCTACTGTATATGCCCAAAATCGAATCCAAAAGCCCGCAGCCTTCTGTTCATATTGTGCCGTTCGATGAACAATTACTTGCTGGGTTGCAGAGGTGTTCGCTTGCACATGCTGCTCTTCTGATTGTACAAATTCACTCATCTTAAACCCTCCTTATTCATTCCCGTATAAATACATCATTTTTGGTGAGCTATTTTCTGTGATTAACTTCGCAATAAGCTTGGATTCCAAATCTAAACCTAAGAATGATTGTGCTTTCACAGCAAATAGGGAAGCAAAACTTTGTGAATAGCCATATTCAAATACTTCTGCATCTTGTAAGTCATAATCTGTTTTAATAGATTGAATTACATCCTCTACAAATCCATATTCATCAGCTAAGCCAGCTTCAATTGCTTGTCGACCATTTAAAATTCGTCCATCCGCAACTTTTTTCACTTCTGCTTCGGTCATATTTCTACCTTTTTCGATAATATCAACGAAGTCCTCATACGAGTCATTTAACATTTCTTGAAGCATTGTTCTTTCAGCTTCTGTCATTTCTCTAGTAGGGCTCATAATATCTTTGTATGGACCAGATTTAATTGTTACAAATTCTACGCCATATTTTTCTGCTAGTTTACCATAGTTAACACTTTGCATAATGACACCAATAGAACCTGTCATCGTCTCTTTGTTCACAAATATTTTATCAGCAGGTGCAGATATATAGTATCCACCTGAAGCAGCCATACTTCCCATAGAAACATAGATCGGTTTCTCAGTTTCTTCTTGAAGTTCAATAATTTCTTTATAAATTTGTGCCGATTCGACAACTCCGCCACCTGGTGAATTTACTTGTAACACAATCCCTTTTACAGTGTCATCGACTTTTGCTTGTTCTAATTGTTGCATGAAGAATTGATGATTATATCCTTCCGCTGCAAAAAGCGAGCTTGCACTTCCAGTATCTTGAATAGTCCCATCTACCGTAAGTACTACGATTCGTTCGTTCATACTACCTTCTTCCAAAACAGTTTCAAAAAACTCTGAGCTAGAAGCAGATGCAAAGTCCTCTAAATACGATGTCCAATCTGTTGAAAAAGCAGTGGAAACAGTATTGACGAAAATAGAAATAAGCAGTAACAGTGATGCTCCTAAAATAGCAAACCAGCGTTTCATATTCATATGTACAATTCCTCCTTTAATACTCCTCTTTACATACGTAAAGAATATCTAAATGTTTCACGAAATGTTAAAATAAATATATACAATAGTAAAGGAGAATGTTTATGCCCTCCAAAAACGCAATATATTTATATACTAAGAATGACACAAAATCTTTGCAAAGAAAAGAAAGTATCGCTGAAGCCATACATACTCATGGTTTTACAGTCGTGGAAGACCCTCAGCTTGCTTCCATAATTGTTAGCATCGGGACGGATGGTTCTTTTTTACAAGCAGTCCGTAAAACAGGATTTAGGCAGGATTGCTTATATGCTGGAATTTCTACAACAGATACGCTAAGCATGTACTGTGATTTTTTAGCGGATGATATAGAAGCAATGGCTGAAGCAGTTCTTACAAAAAATATCCAAGTTCGGAAATATCCTTTACTAGAAATCTCGGTAAATAATGACCCTAAATTTTTATGTTTAAATGAATTTACGATTCGTTCAAATATTATCAAAGCATTTGTACTAGATATAATTATTGACCACAAGCATTTTGAGTCCTTTAGAGGAGATGGTATGGTTATTTCCACTCCGACCGGAAGTTCAGGTTATAACAAGTCACTAAATGGGGCAGTGGTTGATCCTCTTCTACCTTGTATTCAAGTTGCGGAAATAGCTTCTGTGAATAGCAATGATTATAGAACGCTAGGTTCCTCTTTTATATTAAGCGGAGAAAGAACACTAGAACTTCGACTGCATAAAGACTGGAATGATTACCCTTCGATGAGCACAGACAACGAAGCTCTTAGTATTCAGCATGTTGAAAATGTATCTATTTGTTTGAGTGATAAAATCATTAAAACGGTTAAAATGAAAAATAATAGTTACTGGGAAAAAGTGAAAAGATCTTTTTTATAATTTGAACTAGATAGTCCATTTGCTAATTACTTGTTTCATAATTTTATAGCGGATGTTGGTTGGATGTGACGAGCGTCACATCCAACCAGCATCCCTTTTTTATAAAGTTTGTCATTCCGTCACCTGAAATGTAAATAAATGTTGTCGGTATTTCACTTATGAATTTGTACTTTTCTCACTTGCATTATTTTGGAAACCGTAAATAGTATTAATGCAAGCCAGATACATGAAAATGATAAAAACTCTATTTTACTAAATGCCTCGTCGTATAAAAATATTCCAACTAGCAGCATTAACGTTGGTGCAATATATTGAAAAAATCCTGACATATACAGTGGCATTGTCTTAGTTCCCTTAGCAAACAAGATCAAAGGCACGGCAGTTGCAACACCCGTGAAAATGAGTAGGATGGCAGTAGGAGCATCGGTATTAAAAAATACCGCCTTGTCTGATACTACTAAATAGATAAAGTATACGAGCGCAACAGGTAAAACAAAAAAAGTTTCAATCGTTAATCCTCTTAACGCATCGATTTTAATACTTTTCTTAATCAGACCATATAAAGCAAATGTTATGGCAAGCGTAAAAGCTATCCACGGAATTCCACCGTAAGAAACAGTTAGAATAATCACTCCTATAGCAGCTAGTAGTACAGAAAACTGTTGTGCTCTGGATAGTCTTTCTTTTAAAAATACAATCCCCAATAATATAGAAAGAAGTGGGTTTATATAATACCCCAAACTTGTTTGTACGATATAACCTGCGTTTACTGCATATATGTATGTAAACCAATTTCCTGATACAAGATAAGAAGCTAGAAATAGCCCCCAAAAAGATTTTTGGTGAGCCCATAAATCCTTCAAATCTAATCTCAGCTGATTTAAATTTCTACCTACAATCACTAACATGAAGGTAAAAATAAATGACCAAATTACTCTACCTGAAAGTATTTCATCACTAGAAACATGCTCTAATAACTTCCAGTAAATTGGCATGAAACCCCAAAATACATATGCCAGTACTACAAATATGATTCCTTGTTTTTCTTCTGAACCCAATAAAAGCACCTCTTTACTTTGTAACTCGAAATATTAAATCATTATATTGCTTTAGAGCATTAAAGTAAATAAGAAAACACGAAGAGGTATGATCTCTTCGTGTTTGATAAACCATTTTAATTTTTATGATCGACTTTTACTCTGTTCTTTTTGTCGCAAATCTAATCTTCTAATTTTCCCAGATGTTGTTTTTGGTAATTCGTCGATAAATTCAATTTCTCTTGGGTATTTATAGGGTGCGGTTATTTGTTTCACATGATTTTGTAGTTCTTTTATTAAATCCTCAGATCCCGCTAAGGATGCATCACGCAACACAACAAATGCTTTAACAATGCTACCTCTTTCCGGATGTGGCGCCCCAATTACTGCACATTCTTGAACAGCTGGGTGTTTTGTCAATGCGTCTTCTACTTCAAAAGGTCCAATTGTATAGCCTGAGCTAATAATAATATCGTCTCCTCGCCCTTCAAACCAGAAGTATCCATCTTCATCTTTTTTTGCTCGGTCACCTGTAATATAATAATCTCCTCTAAATTGCATAGAGGTTCGTTCAGGATCTTTTAAGTACTCTTTAAATAGTGCTGGCGTTTCAATATGAACAGCTATATCTCCAACTTCTCCAGTAGCACAAATCTTCCCTAACTCATTGATAATTTCCACTGTATTACCCGGTGTTGGTTTGCCCATGGAACCAGGTCTTGCCTCCATGCCCTTCATCGTTCCAACTAGCAATGTATTTTCAGTTTGGCCATAGCCATCTCGGACCTCTAGACCAAATACTTTTTTAAACGTTTCGATTACTTCTCTGTTCAATGGTTCTCCTGCAGAAACAGCACTCTGAAGCGACGAAAGATTATACTCGTTTAATGTATCTACTTTAGCCATAATCCGGTACTCAGTAGGTGTACAACAAAGAATATTTACTTTTTGCTCTTGAATAATTGTTAAGTATTTTTTGGGTTCAAATTTACCGTTATATACATAACCAATTGCTCCGCTACCCAGTGTCGCTAAGAATGGACTCCAAATCCATTTTTGCCAGCCCGGACTTGCTGTAGCCCACACTACATCTCCTTCTTGTATTGCCAACCAGTTCGGCCCAGAAGTGCGTAAATGTGCAAACGCCCATCCATGGGTATGGACTACACCTTTAGGATTTCCGGTAGTACCACTCGTATACGATAGGAATGCCATGTCATCCCTTAGCGTATCAATTGTTTGAAATTCATCTGATTCGGCTTGTATTTCTTCCGTTAAAGATATCCAATTGTCTTTCTTATTACCGATTACTAATAATAGTTGCTCGTCTAAATTCCGAACATCTTCAAATTGATCTAAAAATGGTTCGTATGCAATAATTGCCTTCGCTTCACTATGTGTCAAGCGATATTCAATATCCTTTGCGCGAAGCATTTCGGAACTTGGGATAACAACTAGCCCAGCTTTTAGTGCACCTATATAAATTTCATAAGCCTCGATTAACCGTGGTACCATTATTAATACCACATCTCCTTTTTGGAGACCTTTACGGGTAAAAAGATTAGCTATCTTATTAGCTCTCTGTATTAAATTTTTATATGTACTTTTTTTCTGCAGACCATCTTCAGATTCCCATATTATAGCTAACTTTTCATCGTCTACTGCATACTTTTCGAACTCAGTAATGAGATTATAATGTTCTGGAGCAATTAAATTTTGATTATTCATTTGATTTCCTCCTTTGTACTATTTTAATTATAGAGGAAAATTAGCCACTTTGGTTAATAAAATTTAAATTTTCAGATAGTATACAACTATTATTAATGACTTTGGTAGAGGTTGGTTGGAAATACGCTTATCTATAAAAAAAACCGGCAGCTTAGGCTACCGGTTTTCTTAATTCACTTATTTTTGGAATCCGTTCATTTGTTGTTGGGCTTGTGCAACTAATCGCTTAGTAATTTCTCCGCCTACGGATCCGTTGGCACGCGATGATGCTTCACCACCAAGTTGTACTCCAAACTCTTGAGCAATCTCATATTTCATTTGATCAAGTGCTTGTTTTACTCCAGGTACTAGAAGTTGATTTGAGTTGTTGTTGTTTGGCATGTTCCTCACCTCCTTGTGAAATTAGATTGTTCATTTTCATCTAATTCATACATGGAGGATAAAAGGTATATTTTGTCATTTACTATAGGAGATTTGAAAAATCATTAGCCTTCTTCATAGGGAATGAAAGAACTTCTCTATTTTGCACTGCTTCTGTTATTAATTCATCAAAATCCTTAAAGCTCTCGTAGTATTCCACTTTCTCGAGTTTAGGTTTAGTTTTTGGACAAGATGGTGTAAAGATAGTACAACAATCCTCGTAAGGCAAGATGGAAGTTTCGTAAGTCCCTATTTCCCGGGCAATATCAATAATATCAAGCTTATCCATAGAGATTAGTGGTCTGAAAATTGGCGTAGACGTAACTGCATTTATTGCAGTTAAGCTTTCCAAAGTTTGACTGGCTACCTGACCTAAGCTTTCCCCAGTAACAATTCCTAATGCTCCTATTTCTTCTCGAACAAGATCAGCAATTTTCATCATTAACCGTCTAGTCGTAGTCATGGATACATTTTCAGGTATTTGAGCTTGTATACTTTGTTGTATATCTGTAAAAGGTATGACATGTAGTCTTACAGTCGCACCAAAATGACTTAACTGATTGGCTAGATCCATTACTTTTTCCTTCGATCTTTCACTTGTGAACGGTGGACTATGAAAATGTATTGCATCGAGGCGAACACCACGTTTTAATAACATGTATCCAGCTACAGGACTGTCAATTCCTCCTGATAACATAAGCAACGAACGACCATTTGAACCTAAAGGCATTCCACCTGCTCCAGGAATAACCTGTGCCATCATATATACTGCATCATTTAATACTTCAATACGTAAATCTATTTCTGGTTTCTTCATTTGAACTTTTAAACTTGGGTATTGTCTTAATACATTACTTGCTACGACACTTTGTAACTCGTATGTGTCTAGTGGAAAAAACTTATCTGAACGTTTTACAGTAACACGAAACGTTTTATCTTCACTGTCTAAACTATCCATAATTTGAAGTGCAGTTGCTTGAATATCATCCATTTCTTTAGAACAAGAAGCTACTGGACTAAACGATTGAATCCCAAAGATTTTAGGTAATCGTGTTATTAGTGCCTCAATTTCCGAATCATCAGTAGATGTTAAAAACATGCGATCTCTTTCCGCTTGTATTTTAATATTTGGCAAATCAACAAAGGAAAACCTAATATTATTTCGTAAATGTGAAATAAATTGCTTTCTATTTTTCCCTTTCGTTGATAGTTCACCATAACGTACTAATATTTTTTCCCATTTCATCCTATTTTAATCTCCTTTAATTACATTCATGACACGCTTGAATACAATTTTAAATTGGTCTATTTCTTGTTGGTTATTAAGGGTACTAAGGCTTACTCTTAATACGCCTTTTATATAATCATCCGAAATATGCATAGCCTTTAGTACATGACTTGTTTTTGTTTGTCTGGAAGAGCATGCACTACTAGTGGATACAATGATATCCTGTTCCTGCAATGCATTAATCATTACTTCACCTTTAACTTTTTGCACCGAAAATGTAACAATATGTGGTGCTTTTTTTGCTGGAGATATTACTTTAACAGAAGGAAAAGTATTTAAATATACCATCAAATCATCAGAAAGTGTTTGTAATTTTAAAATGTTGTTTTGTAAGTCTGTTGCAGCTAATCTTATCGCTTTCGCTGTAGCAACTGCCAAGGGTACGGAGGTTGTACCACTGCGAATACCCGATTCCTGTCCTCCACCGTATAATATCGGTTCTATTTCGATGAATTTTTTTAATGCAAGTAATCCCGAGCCTTTTAATCCGTGTATTTTATGAGAAGAGATCGTAATAGCATCAATATCCAAGATTTTAAAGTCAACTGGAATTTTCCCGAAGCTCTGAACAGCGTCCATGTGAATAAGCGCTCTGCTTTGTGCTCTAACAATTTTAGAAAGTTCTTCTATTGGTTGTATAGCACCTGTTTCATTGTTCACGTGCATAACACTAACCAATATAGTATCTTTTCGAACCAGTTTTTCTAGTGTATCCAATATAATGATGCCCTCTGAGTTGACGGGAATCCACTCAACGTCAAACCCTATTTCGCTCAATTTTTTAGCTGTTTCTATAATAGAAGGATGTTCAATCTCAGAAATTAATACATGCTTCCCTCGTTGCTTATATTTATGAGCTAAACCAAATATCGCTAAGTTATTGGACTCCGTTCCCCCAGATGTAAAAAATATTTTTTCATTTGAAGTTTTCAATATGTCTGCAATTTGTTCTCTAGCAGATTGTAACAATTCATTTGTCTGATGTCCAAATGTATGAATTGATGCAGGATTTGCCCAAAATTTTTCGTTCACAGCGACGAACGTATTTAATACCTCTGGATGTACTTTGGTCGTCGCACTATTATCTAAATAAATCATTTCAATAACTCTCCTTTTCGGAAAAAAACCACCGTCACATAGTGAGGTGGTTCACGTTTGTATACAAAATATGATTTTCAAACATCTCAATTTCATACTGTTCTTTAAATCGTTTGATTATGTACGCCAAGCGTCTTCCTTCACTAATGTATCAATTTTCTTTAAAGCTCCCGGTTCAACCTCTTCGACAGCTGTCGCTGCATCTTCTAGAGCCTTAGAATATCGCAGTTGCCTAAACGCTTCCTCTGCTTCTAACAGTTTTGCATGAACTTGCGGGTGACTTGCACGATAGCGGTTACCATATTGAATGATTTTTTCTGTTAGTAAAACATTTTCAAGCATTTCTTTTGCTCTGCTATGTACTTCTTCCATACAAGCCTCTGCTTTTTCTAAGTAATTATCTACTAGAGACATATTTAAAGGTACTTCTTGCAGACTTTGCATTGCGACATAAATGTGCTCTTCTGCTTCTTCTAAACGAACGTCCATATCTTCTGGGATTCCAGGTATATTGGCTTTTTGTAACATACGATCGGTATCATGTAATAAATCCTTTAGTTCATCAAGCTTTTCACGTGCATTATTTTCATCTATTCGAAGATTTTTCAATCGATTTGCAAATCGGTCTTGTTCTTCATATAGTCGATCAATTTCTTCAGCAATTTCATTTAACTCTTCTTGTAGGCTTGAGTACGCAGATTGCTCTTCTTCTACGCGACTGGAAAGCAATTCATACTTTTTCTCTAATTCCTCTAGCTCTTTTAAACAACTTTGGGGAATTTCTGCCTCTTTTTCTGGCAGACGATAGCTCTGTTGCACATACGCAGCTTCTTCACTAACAGCTCGTGTAACAGTAGTAACTTCTCGTAAGCGAGACCCTGTTTGCTCTTTATATTGATCCACATATTTTTTCGCAAGCACTTCTTTTTCCAGTAAATCATAAAATGTATCTAGTTCATCTTTTAACTCTTCCACTCTGCTCATTGTTTTCCCGACATGCAATTCAATAATTGCTTGTTTTAATTCCACAAGTTCAGCTTCTATGGAGTCTAATTTCTGATTCATTTCAAGATGCTGTAAGTAGTAAGAACTCTCTTCCATCTCTTTTTGTCCATTACGCAACTCATGAATAATGGCTGGTATTTTATGTTGTATATCAGATAATACTGTAGGAATGTCATGTAATTTAGGAAAGAATTTTTGGCCATCTTCTTGGACAGTAATAACTAGTTCACGTGCACTTAAATAGTTACCTGTATCCGTTAGTCGATCGAACTCATCAAACAGTGGAATGAAAGACTCCAGCTTTTGTTCCAACGCCTTCACTGCTTCTCCAAATGAATACTGATGTGCAAGAAGTGTTTTTCTAGCTGCACGATGTTGATCTTTTAATTGTTCCATCTCGATACGGTTTTTTTCTTCACTACCTATTAAATCTTCGAGTTCGATTAAAATTTCAGACATTTTCTTATCACAAAGTGTTATCAATATTTGAATTTCTTTTTCAATTTTAGTCGCTTTCGGAAATATAAATCTATCTATACTTTCTTCTGCGTCAAATAAAAGAACATCGATTTTTGGCATATGCACATCCATTACTTCTGTCCATGCATTTCTCCATCTTTCAAACATTTCCTCGGTTTGCCCATTCATATTCAGCTGTTTTACTTTTGTCATTTCTTCTAAAATCGGTTTATTTTGAATTTGATGTTTCTCATGTTCTAATCTTTCTATTTCTACGTTATGTTTTCGTCTTATGATAAATGCAAAAATTGCAATTCCTAAAAGTATAATAACTGCTGGGATGATATACTTCATCGTAAGCCCCCTGTTCCAAATTCAAAAAGTTCTATTTCCAATACTACTCTATATCTTACCATGCTTTTTATGTTATTGTTTCATAAACAAGAGAAAAACTGTTAATTCTTTTTAAAAATTATATTTCTATAGTTTGGAGGCTGATTTTTATTGAAAAAGGATGGGCATATCCACACACCTTATTGTCCACATGGAACAGAAGATTCCTTTCATCTGTATATTGAAAAAGCCATACAAAGTGGTTTTGATACCATTACATTTACAGAACATGCTCCTCTACCTTTAGGTTTTATAGATCCTACGCCTGATAAGGATAGTGGAATGAGCATGAGCCATTTAGAGTCTTATATTACAAAGTTACAAAAGTTGAAAAAAGAATACAAGAAAGATATTGTTATTTCTACAGGATTAGAAGTCGATTTTATATCTGGGTTTGAACAAAATATTACTTCTTTTTTAAATACATATGGAAAATATTTAGATGACTCTATTTTATCTGTTCACTTTTTAAAATTTGAAAATGACTATACTTGTATTGACTTCTCTAAATCTACGTTCACAGAATTTGTCGAACGGCTTGGAAGCCCAATGGCTGTGTATAAATTGTATTATAAAACATTGATAGATTCAATAACGAGTAATCTGGGCGACTATAAACCACGGAGAATAGGTCATATTACGTTAGTGCATAAATTTCAACATACACTTACGGAAGTAGTACAAGACCATGAAGATATAGTAAATATTTTAAAAGAAATCAAATATCAACAGCTAGAACTGGATGTTAATACCGCTGGATTAGCTAAGCCATATTGTTTAGAAGTGTATCCTCCGCTTCCTTATATAAAGTTTGCGAAGGAACTAGAAATTCCTCTTGTTTTTGGGTCAGACGCACATCAAGCAAAAGATCTACATCAGTTTTATAATAATATAAGTAACTTACTATAGAATGGAGAATGAAAATATGTTCACGAAATCAGCATACTCTGAAGATGTAACTGCAAATTATAATATGCTTTCTAAACAACTGGACGCTCTTTTAACGGGAGAAACTAATGCAATTGCTAATTTTAGTAATGCTTCGGCATTATTAAATCAATTTTTTGATCAGATTAATTGGGTTGGTTTTTATTTAATGGAAGATGGAGAGCTTGTCTTAGGTCCATTCCAAGGATTACCGGCTTGTGTTAGAATCCCACTGAGTAGAGGTGTTTGTGGAGCTGCCGCTACAAAACAAGAGACAGTTATCGTACCAGACGTACACGCTTATCCAGGTCATATCGCCTGCGATGCTGCATCACAATCTGAGATTGTGGTTCCCATCACTAAAGACGGTAAGTTAGTAGGTGTTTTGGATATCGACAGTCCTATTAAGGATCGATTCTCCGAGCAGGATGCAGAAGGACTGGAACAGTTTATCGAAGTATTAGTGAAGCATATATAAAATTGAAATTGTTATACGATTAATATTAAGGCACTTTCTGTTCATGTTGAATAGAGGGTGCCTTATTTACTTAAAGCGTAACTTTTACAATTACTAGCTGCCTTATCCCTAAAACAGTAAAAGCTTAGATATACTATTAGTAAACTTCATGTGACCTGGACTACTTTCATTCGTAGGCAGTGTAAATATTTTACTTTTGGAAAAAAAAGGTGTATAATAGGTCTTGTATACTAAATTCTTTGAAGCAAATGCTTGATAATTGTCATAATAAAACTAAATCTATTTCTTATTGAACATCTATTTCCCCTTTTATTAGGGTGTACCAGATGTTCTTTTTTTATCTAGAAAACAGATTTACTTGGAGGTAAGTTCAATGAAGAAAAATGCAATTATTTATTGTGAGGCCCAATTTAGTTCGATGGATGGAAAGACGGCCAATGGATTAATACGTGAACCTGGCAATTATTCTATAACTGCCGTTATCGATAGCACAAAAAACGGCCTAGACTCAGGACAATTTTTAGATAACAAAAAGAATGGCATTCCATTGTGTAAAAACTTAGAAGATGCTATCGAATGCTCACCTCAAAAACCTACTTATTTCATATTTGGAATCGCCCCCTCAGATGCTTTCTTAAAAGACAATGAACGAGAAGTTATTATATCCGCAATGCAAGCTGGTCTTCATATTATCAATCCACTTCAAGAATTTCTTACAGAAGATGAAGAAATGATGAGCATTGCTACTCGTTATGGGGTAGAAATCCAAGATATTCGAAAGCCTAAACCAAAAGATTCTTGGAAGTTATTTACCGGTGATATCCTTAAAGTAACCACTCCTATTATTACAGTTTTAGGAACCGATGGGGCTTGTGGGAAGCGAACATCTGCAGTGATTATTGAAAAAGCATTGAAGGCAAGAGGATATAAAACTGCTTTTATAGCAACCGGACAAACTGGGCTTATACAAGGGGCTGCTTATGGCTTTGCAATGGATGCTTTTCCATTACAATACGTTATTGGTGAACTTGAAAGTGAAGTAGTACGTGCAAATAATACAGATAATCCTGATATTATTATTGTTGAAGGACAAGGCGCTCTAAGTCATCCTGCTTATGCAAGTTCATGTGGTATTTTAAGAGGGTCTAGACCAAAAGCTGTTATTTTACAACATCCCCCAAAAAGAAAAGTGCTAGGAGATTTCCCTTTTGTGAACATGCCGAGTGTCCAAAGTGAGATAGACCTTATTGAGCATTTCAGTGAGACAAAAGTAATCGGTATTACCCTTAATCATGAAGGTATGGATCATCAGGAAGTTAATACTACTATTCGTGAATATGAGCAAACCTTCCAACTACCAGTAACGGATTTGTTAACTACAGGTTCTGATAATATAATTGACTCTATTATTGAATTTTTCCCATCTCTACAAAACAGTGCGAAACTGGTTGTATCTTAAATGGCATCTAACCCTAGAATTGAAATTAACTTAGATAAAATTAAGCATAATGCGACAACTTTAAGAGAGTTGTATGAAGCAAAAGGCGTTCATATTACTGGAGTCGTCAAAGGGGTATTTGCCAAACCAGAAGTAGTAAAAGTGCTGATAGATAGTGGGATTAAGAGTATTGCAGATTCCAAAATTTCTAATATAGAAAAAATGAAGATGGCAAATTTACAAGCAACATTCATATTATTACGTACTCCTGGAATGAGTGAAATTCAAAAAGTTATAGAGTTTGCAGATATTAGTATGAATACAGAAATCGAAGTTGTTCGTGCCCTCTCAGCTGAAGCGAAGAAACAGAAGAAAATACATCAAATTATTATAATGGTTGAAATGGGAGATTTACGAGAAGGCATATTGCTAAATGATGTTGCTGCCTTTATTGAAGAAGTGATTATATTCCCTAATATTCAAATTGCGGGTATTGGTGCAAACTTTGCTTGCTTTGGTGGAGTCATCCCTACAGAGCACAAAATGCAATTGTTTTCTTCACTCGTAAAAAGAATGAAACGAAAGTTCAATATTCCCTTCCCTTATGTATCAGGGGGGAACTCCGCAAACCATAATTGGCTTATGAATACAACGGATGTAAGAGAAGTCAATAATATGCGTCTTGGTGAATCTATATTTTTAGGCTGTGAGACGGTAAAAGGCGAACCTATTCCCAATTTATTCACAGATGCATTTTCCTTTTTTGCGGAAGTAATTGAGTCGAAACTAAAGCCTTCTGTACCGACCGGCATGAGGGGTAAAAATGCTTTTGGAGAATTTATATCATTTCCGGACAACGGAATAATTAGAAGAATAATTGTGGGTGTTGGGCGACAAGATGTCCTCGTCTCTGGATTAACACCCCTCCTCCCACTTGAGATAATTGGTTCAAGTAGTGATCACATTATTTTGGATGCTAATAATAATTATTTAAAATCGGGTGATGAAGTTGCATTCTCCCTCAATTACGGAGCTCTGCTAACTGCTATGACTTCGCCTTCCATTTATAAACACACCACGTTTAGTGCTTTAGTTAGCAGAGGGTCTGCGAGAAAATAAGAAGCTAAGATCTCTTTGCAAATGGTTACCGGGAGTATTCTTACTTCCGACACCGTTTTCTTTTTCCACAATGGTTGAGTATGTTTCATTCGGATTATTCGAAAATAAAATTACCATTTACCTCCTTAATTATTCAGACTCGCATATCCCTTCCCTTAGACACATAGAGATGTTCCCTCATAAAAGCTCCACGTCTTTTAAAAAGACTCTTATTATACAGCAAAAAGTGGAAGGAGATATCTCCTCCCACTTTTTACATATTAGATAAAGCTTGCTGTAAATCTTCTACAATATCACTAGAGTTCTCAAGCCCTACAGAAAGTCTTAACAGGCCGCCTGTTATCCCCATCTCTAATCTTTCTTTTTCCGGTACAACAGAATGAGTCATTGTGTAAGGATGTTGGATCAATGTCTCAGCATCTCCTAAACTGACTGCAATTTTTATCAGTTTTAGTTCATTCATTAATTTTTGTGCCTCTTTCACCCCTCCTTTTATAGAGAAAGAAATAAGACCGCCACCGGCTTTCATCTGTTTCTTCGCTACATGATATTGTGGATTATCTACATCAAACGGATAATAGATATGTTCAACAGATGGATGTGCCTTTAAAAAGTCGAATACTTTACTAGCATTTTCCGAATGTCTGTCCATGCGAACATGCAATGTTTTTAATCCGCGTATTAATAGCCAAGCATCGAATGGCGAAATAATGCCGCCAAAGTCTTTTTGTACAGTACCGCGAATTGTCTCCATTTCCCCTTTATCTCTTCCTACTAGAATTCCAGCAATAACATCACCGTGCCCATTAATGTATTTTGTCGCACTATGCAGTACGAAATCTGCTCCTAGTTCTATCGGATTTTGTAAGTATGGGGAGGAAAATGTATTATCTACAACTACCGGAATACCATGTTTTTTAGCAACTTTTGTTATTTGCTCGATATCCACAATTTCCATCGTTGGATTAATTGGTGTTTCTATATAAATACAAGTTGTATTTGGTTTAATAGCATTTTCTATCTCTTCTTCAGTCATTAAAGTCTTTAAGTCATGTGAAATATCATATTTTTCTTTCAAAATTTTCAACAATCCAAATGTACAGCCATAAATCCCTCTCGTACATAGGATATGATCACCTGATTTAGTAAGGTGAACTAATATAGTACTCACCGCTGCCATTCCAGAACCAAAAGCTAGTGCGCCTTCCCCTAACTCCATTGCGGCAATCCGTTCCTCTAATACTTGTACGGTCGGGTTCCCTAACCTTGAATAGATTCCCCCTGGTTCTTCCCCTGCGAACCTTCTTTCACCCTGTTCCGCTGTGTCAAATGCAAATGTCGACGTCTGATAAAGTGGAACAGCTAGGCTATCTTGATGATCTCCAGTTTTATACCCCGTATGGATATACATTGTCTCTTTTGAAAAATTTGAATTACTCATAAAAACACCCCTTATTGTAAACGCTTACATATAGTGTACATGGAATTCTTTAAAAAGAAAAGACACCTCATCAAGAAGAGTGAGATGCCTTATAAATACATAGCTGATTTTTCCCATTATTTTTTGCTTCGTACAATACTGTATCCGCATTGTGAAAGAGATTATTAAAACTCAAATTATCACTTCGAGACCAGTGCGATATACCAATAGACACTGTTACAGAAGGGTTTGTCTTTTGAGGAATGGCCGCCAGTAACTGTTTGGTCATTTCCACTCCTTGCTCTAGGGACATATGAGATAAATAGAGGGCTAACTCTTCTCCACCCCATCTCGCACTAACTCCTTTGTTTTTAATCATTCCTTGTATGACTCTTGCTATTTGTTTTAGAATCTCATCCCCAATTTGATGCCCATGTGTATCATTAATACGTTTAAAGTTATCGATATCAATAAGGACGAAGACACCTTGGTCATCTGATTCCATCGCATCTTCAACGAACCTATCTAAATAATTTCGTGCAAAAAGATTCGTTAAGTGATCTCGTTCCACCATTTTTTGTAGCTTGTATCTTAATGTAGAATTACTTATAGCTAAAGATGAATGTTGTATCAAAGACTGCATTAATTTGTAGTTGTCAAAAGAGAAAAAATAGGGTTCCTTATGCAAGATTATACTAAACCCGGTTATAGTATTTTGTTCTTTTAAAGGAATTGTCACTAATGAGCGGTACTCATATTTTGACTCTATTAGACGATTGAAATCGGCGATAAATAAAGAATCCTTCTCACTTTTAAAGTGATTCGTGACATATTGAATATAAAGATGCCCTTCCATCGTATGAAATACATCCGTACTTGCTGGTGATATTTTATATTCGTCATTTTCTATAAACACAAAACCTACATGCTCTGGGTGGAAAAACTTCATTAATTGATTGCGTAAAAAAACAACCATCTCATCTAATGATAAATTCATGTTCAATTTATGCGAAGTTTCGTTGATTAATTGTAGATCCGAAACTAACCGATGTGATTGGATGTATAGTTTAGCATTTTCTAATGCATTGCCAGCCGCTCTAGCAAGTAAAACTGCAAATTCTTTTTGTCTAATTGAAAATAAATAGTCTAAAGGTGTGGACATTTGTAAAATACCATAGATACCTTGCTTCCCCACAATAGGAATATTCAGTAATCTTACACCTAAATCTTGCGCTAATTCTGTCGTTATTTCACCAGATACATATGCCTCCACGGTAGTATTTCTTTCTGTTGTATAATCGAATAATTTATATGGAGCAGACGTTTTACGATCCTGATCATTTGATAAAATAAGTATAGATTTAAATTTTGGAAATGCTATTTCAATAGAGTTTAATGTCCCCTCTAATATTTGACCGATATCTAATGTCGAATTAAACATTTTCGTTACATTGAACAAATTTCTAAACTGGCTCTCCTGCTGTGTTAAATATACAGATTTTCTAATCGTTTTAACTAATTTAGTAATAGTAGTCAAGAATATATCTAGTTGAGGTGTTTTTGAAAATTCTATCCACTTTTCTGAGGATTCCATTATGATTAATCCTAATGGATGCAATTCTTTATCTCGTAATAATAAAGCTACGTCAATACCAGTAGAATCTTTTAGTTGTATTTTGTGAGCATCTATTACGTCGTTATCATAGAACAATGGCTCTATCTCTTCCCATTTAATAGCATTGAGCTTTTTCGCAAAAGAGTGATTCCATGAAAGTTGTAAAAAAGTTTCCGCATCATATATGTAATACTTTGCTTCTTGTATATCAAAAAATTCAAATAAGATATTTTTCAAGTCATCAAACCATTTAATACTGGATTCATGGGTGAATACATTTTCATTCCAAATGTCAAGTATTCTACTTTTAAAACCGATAATTGTATTTTCACTTTCCATTAGTTCACCTCTCAGCTTTCCAAGAGTAAATTATGATACTTTTAGCACAGTTACCGATAATTCAATATAACTATATTTTATCCTATTTATCCTTTATATGTCTATGCTATTTCTGTAATAATTTTTGAATTTGATTATCGTTTGACTTTGGATACATATAGAGATACAATAAAATTTGTGTAAAATAAATGCAGCAGTTGTATGGCCTAGATTGCTCATTTTGTTCCTCTATACTATAGATGGTGTATCCCGTAACCCTCGGCTGCTAGGGCGATGATACATGAAAACAAAATGTCTGCTAGTCTGAATACATCTGGTCTTATTTTACAACAAAATAAAACCAACATAGAGGAGGAGACATATATGTCTCGTTATACAGGTCCATCATGGAAATTATCACGTCGTCTTGGTATTTCACTAAGCGGTACTGGTAAAGAATTAGAAAAACGCCCTTACGCACCAGGACAACACGGTCCTAACCAACGCAAAAAATTAACTGAGTACGGTATGCAATTACAAGAAAAACAAAAACTTCGTCACACTTATGGTGTTAACGAACGTCAATTCCGTACATTATTTGATAGAGCTGGTAAAATGCCAGGTAAACATGGTGAAAACTTCATGATTCTTCTTGAAACTCGCCTTGATAACATTGTTTACCGTTTAGGTCTTGCTCGTACACGTCGTGGAGCACGTCAATTAGTAAACCACGGTCACGTTATGGTTGATGGTAAACGTGTTGATATTCCTTCATTCCGTTTAAAAGCAGGTCAAGAAATTTCTCTTCGTGAAAAATCTCAAAACCTTGATGTTGTAAATGAATCAATGGAAATTAACAACTTCGTACCAGAATACTTAACTTTTGATGCAGACAACAAAGTTGGTACTTTCGTTCGTAACCCAGAACGTGGAGAATTAGCTGCTGAAATCAACGAAGCTCTTATCGTTGAGTACTACTCTCGTTAATATTATTGCTCTGCAAAGAGTGATATTAAAAGCCTATGGAACCTTGATAAAACAAGGTTCCATAGGCTTTTTTCTTTATTGAAATAGTATCTGTATATAAAAAACACCTCTAGGATGTTAGAGGAATCTTCTCCTCTTTCCAACAGAAAGGTGTATAGACTGATTGAGATTAGTTTTAAAATCGGGAGTTATTTCTTTTTCATACTCTCAATTAAGTCTAATAATCTTTTTTTCGTATTATCTGTTTCTTCTTCTAGCATTTTAAAATTATAACCTGATTTATCTTGATTTATCTCTACCTCTAATAAATCTCCCTCTTTTGCATTCACTGTAAATTTGTCTTTTAAGATAACTAATTTATTTGCTTTGTTATCCTTTTCGAATAGAACAACAAAAAAGTCATCGAAATGATGTAACAGGTATCTCTTTGCACTCACTAATAACGTCCCCTCAATCTAATAATAAAAAAATGTGTTTATATTTCCAAACTTTTATCCTATTTATCATTTTATACTATTTCATGTACTTTTTTAACTAGTAATACTTTCTTTTTGAATCTTCTTGTTAAATTTGTGACTAATTACACAAAACTGGTCAATACTAACGAAGAACTTTTAAAAAACAGGAGGATTTTCTATGAAAACAGATAAATCGGTTAATACATCTAATAAGAAGAAAAAAGACAATGTTACAGGAGAAAGTTATTTAGAATACCAAAAGTTAAACGAGCACGAAAAGAAACAGTTACAAGTTAAAGATGGACAAAATAATCATCACGTAGATGAACGTGGTGGTTTTTAACTAATAAAAAGCTACTTCCCTTATAGTATTGGGAAGTAGCTTTTATCTTATACAAACTTAATCATTTTATAGTTCTTCTTACCACGACGAATAATCATAAACTCATCTTCTAACCGGTCTGCCGCACTTACTACATATGCAACATCCGTGACTTTTTCTCCATTAATAGAAATAGCACCATTTGTTACATCTTCTCGTCCCTGGCGCTTAGATGGTGACACCGTAGCCTCTACTATGAAGTCAACAATAGATTTTTCATCTTTTGTCATCTCGACAGAAGGTACATCTTTAAATGCATCTTTCATTTCTGATGCAGTTAAGGCTTTCAAATTGCCACTAAATAATGCTTGTGAAATTCGAATTGCTTGATCCAATGCTTCTTGTCCGTGGATTAGACGAGTCATTTCCTCTGCTAAAGTTGCTTGTGCTTTTCTTAAATGGGCTTCGTTTTCAACGGTAACTTCTAAAGCTTCAATTTCTTCACGTTCCAAGAAGGTGAAGATTTTCAAGTATTTAATAACATCTGAATCTGCTGTATTAATCCAGAACTGATAAAACTCGTATGGGGATGTTTTCTTTGCATCCAACCAAACAGAACCTGATGCAGACTTACCAAATTTGGTCCCATCAGCTTTCGTTACTAATGGTATTGTAATACCGAAAGCCTTTGTATTGTCATCATGTGTTTTACGAATTACCTCTAAACCAGTAGTAATATTTCCCCATTGGTCAGAACCCCCTACTTGAACTCGGCACCCAAAATGATCGTATAGATGATTAAAATCAATTCCCTGAATTAGCGTATAGGCAAACTCAGTAAAAGAAAGTCCTGTGTCTAAACGTGAAGAAATAGAGTCTTTTCCCAACATATAGTTAATGTTAATTAGTTTTCCAAAATCTCTCAGGAATTCAATAACATCCATAGAGCCGATCCAATCTCTGTTATTCACCATTTGTGCACCATTATCGGTATTGAAATCAAAAATTTGCTCCATTTGTTTTTTAATACCTTGAACATTCAAATCAATCTGCTCTGTCGTTTGTAATTGGCGTTCTTCTGAACGACCAGAGGGATCCCCTATCATTCCAGTTGCACCACCAACTAAAAGAATTGGTCTATGTCCATGCATTTGGAAACGTCTTAAAGTAAGAAGCGGTACAATATGTCCTATATGCATGCTATCTGCTGTAGGATCTACTCCACAGTATAATGATACTTTTTCCTTACTAAGAAGCTGTTCCATGCCCTCAGCATCGGTTTGTTGGTATAGAAGACCTCTCCAAGCTAAATCATCCAATAAATTCGTCATTAATATTGCCTCCTTAAAATAAAAAAGTCCCCACATGATAAAAAATCATGCAGGGACGCTTAATCAATTAGCGCGGTACCACCCAGCTTGAAGGAATTATTCCCTCCGCTTCAATCACCGTATCGTTGTGAGTACGTTTAACTCCAAGCCTGTAATTCGCATAATACACTGACTAGCTCTCACCAACCGCTAGCTCTCTTCACAGTATGTATAATTACTACTTCGGACTTTTCTTCGTTAAAATATATATCTATTTTACCTAATCTACATTGTATGTCAATAACTATCGTCTAACAATTAGGCTTATGGTATAATAATTCAAGATTTAGGGGGCGAGAACTGAATGAAGAAATGGCAAGAAAATATACAGAGATACAAAGAAAAAATTGATATGTGGGAGTCTACTAAATGGGCTAAGGGATTAAGAGTTTCTTCTAGTGTCATCTGGAATTTAAGTTTACTTCTTATAGTGGGTATCCTGACACTCGGAGTATTCGGTTTATCTGTAGGCGCAGGATATTTTGCTTCATTGGTAAAAGAAGAACCACTTCGTGGTAAAGATGAGATGCGCAGTGCTGTCTTTAACTATGAAGAGACATCGGAAGTTTACTTTGCCGGAGACGTGTATTTAGGTAAACTACGCACTGATTTAGAAAGAACAGAAACAAATCTATCAGAGGTTTCTCCTTATGTAATAGATGCAGTTTTAGCGACGGAAGATGAATACTTTGAAGTACATAAGGGAATTGTTCCTAAAGCAATTTTCCGCGGATTGCTTCAAGATGTATCCAACTCTGATACACAAACTGGTGGTTCTACATTAACTCAACAATTAATCAAAAACCAAATTTTAACCAACGAGGTTTCTTATGAACGTAAAGCAAAAGAAATACTATTAGCTATGCGCTTAGAACACTTCATGAACAAAGAAGAAATATTAGAAGCATATTTGAATATAATCCCCTACGGCCGAAATTCAAATGGACGAAACATCGCTGGAATTGAAACAGCGGCGAATGGAATATTTAATGTAAAAGCAAAAGATCTGACTTTACCACAAGCAGCCTACATAGCTGGTATTCCCCAAGCTCCATTTGCTTATACTCCTTTTAGACAAGGTGGAGAGATAAAAGAAGGAGAAGCTCTCCAACTTGGGATTGAACGGATGAAAATTGTTTTATTCCGAATGAATGAAACTGGTTATATTACGGATGAGGAATATAAGAATGCCGTGAGCTACGATATTACGAAAGATTTTAGAGAGCCAGAAACACTTCCTGAAGACAAGTATCCTTGGTTAACAGCTGAAGTGGAAAATAGAGTGAAAGAAATTTTAAGAGATCAGTTTGCAGAAGCCGATTCAATTGATCCTGCTCGATTAGATAATGAAAAAAAGCTTTATCAAAAGTATGATATTTTAGCACAACGTTCCATTAGTACAGATGGTTACCGCATTCATACCACTATTAATAAAGAGATGTATGAAGCTATGTTAAAAGTAAGAGATGAATTTGAATTTTACGGACATACCTTCCAGAAGGAAGTAAAGGATGAAGATTCAGGAGAGATAGTGGTAAAAGACTTCCCTGTTCAGGTTGGTGGGATGATGATTGAAAATGGTACGGGTAAAATACTTTCCTTTTTAGGTGGACGAGATCATAAAATTGAAGCCCAAAATAGTGCTACACAAGGTATCCGGCCAATAGGTTCTACCATCAAACCACTGCTCGTCTATGCTCCTGCGATTGAATATGGTGTAATTGGAGCTGGTAGTCCCGTAGTCGATTTGAAGCTAGAAAAATTAGGTAGTACTACGTGGTCAAAATCACCATCAAACTATACAACTGAACAAGAGCTAGGTATTATCTCTGCTCGAGATGCTTTGACAACCTCACAAAACTTGTCAACGATACGATTATACGATTTAATCATGGATCGCAAGCCAACTCAATTCCTAACAAAGATGGGATTTGAGCATATAGATGAAGCAGAGTATGCTAATCATGCTCTCTCTATTGGTGGAATGACAAATGGTGCAACACTCGAGGAAAATACAAATGCCTTTGGAACATTTGCAAATAACGGGCAGTTTATTGATGCTTATATGATCGAAAAAATTGAAGATGTTGACGGTAATGTTATTTATCAACACGAAGTGGAACCTGTGCCAGTATTCAGTGCTGCTACTTCATATATTATTACCGATATGTTAAGAGATGTTATGTCTGAAGGTACTGCAAAACTAGCAAAAGCTAGGTTGAAATTCCAATCAGATTTTGGCGCAAAAACAGGTACAACACAGAATCATAATGATTCATGGCTAGTTGGCTATAACCCTAATATTTCTTTAGGAGTTTGGTTGGGTTATGGTGATGATACCCAAACCTTATATTATATGAATAATCGTTACAATCATCCAAGCGTGCGTATCAATATGCTCTGGTCTAATATGATGAACGCAATGTATGATGTAAATTCTGAATTAGTAGATGCACCAAATAACTTTACTGCTCCTGAAGGTGTCGTTACTAGATCCTTCTGTGGGATTTCAGGATTAGCAGTGTCAGATGCATGTTCACAAGCAGGTTTAGTGAAGTCAGATTTATTTAATGCAGCTGTTTTATTACCAACTGCAAAGGATGATAGTTTAATCTCTTCTTCCTATGTAGAAATAAACGGAAACAGATATCGCGCACTCGATTCCACTCCAGGGGAATTTGTAGTTAGTGGTGGGTATGGAGTAAACCAAGATTTTATCAATCGGATGCTTGGTAAATTTGGAGGTAATGCTTCTAAGTTATTCCCTGCCAAATCTACCTTTGGAGGAAATGTAGTGTCTGAGGAAGTATTTAATGCTGACGGCAGTGCACCAGCCGCAGTGTCTGCTGCAATGTCTAATGGGACGATTACTTGGTCTAATTCGACTTCTGGAGATGTTGTAGGGTATCGAGTTTATGAAGTTATAAACGGACAAAGAACTCTACTCTCATCCACTAAAGAAGCTGCCGGAAACAGTCTACCTATTAATAGAGCTGGCCAATTTATCGCTGTTGCTGTCGATATCACAGGATTAGAATCTGCCGCATCTAATATAGTATCCATAGAAGCTGTAGTACCTACAGAACCAATAGTGCCTCCAACAGCACCGGAAGAGAATGAAGAGCCTACAACGCCTCCTGTTGTTGTAGAACCCGTTACTCCTCCTGAAGTAGTAGAACCTGTAACTCCCCCTGAGGAAGAACCACCTGCTGACGGGGAATAATTAGAACAAATACAGTACCGAAGGAGCCCAAAGTTATATTGGGCTCTTTTTTGTTTTGTTAATTGGCCAACATTACCTCATATAATTACGAAATTCACATAAAACAGAGCATAATGTGCAAATTAATGTTACAGTTAGATAGAATATTTAATAGTGAGAAGGAGAACAAACATGATTGAGGTAAAAGTATCTCCACTAAGTGATGGAGAGTTTAATAGAGGGGTATTTGCTACATGTGATATCAAAAAAGGACAGCTTTTTCATGAAGCACCTGTCATTTCATACCCAAACGACCAGCATGAACATATTGAAAAAACCTTACTAGCTGATTACGCTTTTGAGTATGGGATAAATCACACTGCCATCCTACTTGGATATGGTATGTTATTTAATCATTCATATGAACCTAATGCAGACTATGAGATTAATTTTGATAATCACACATTCGATTTCTTTGCTTACGTCGATATTAAAGCTGGAGACGAAATTCTGATTAATTATAATGGTGAAATTGATAACAAAGATGAGCTTTGGTTCAATAAGGAATAGAAAAAACTTGTAACTTACACTTACACTTACACTTATATCATAAAAGAGTCGTTCAAAAGTTAATTTGAATGACTCTTTTTGTTTTATTCTTGCATGCTACAAACAACTTGTCCAACAGCTTTTGCTGCCACTAACAGTGCATCTTCGTCGATGTCAAATTTAGGGTTATGGTTGAAATATGGTTCTTCAACACCCTTTGGAGTACACCCGATATAAAAGAAACAAGCAGGAAACCTTTCCGCATAATACGCAAAGTCTTCAGAAGGAGCCATTGGTGGGACCTCCATTACTTCTGTAATTTCCTTCACATTCGCATTTAATAATGTTACCGCTACTTTCTCTGTAAGTTCAGGATTATTGTATAAAGGTGGATAGTCGGGTGTATATGTAAGTTCACAACTTACATCAAACTCCTCCTCAAGTCCTCTGACAAGACGTTTTACTTCCCGTTCTATCGTTTCTTTCGTTGCCTCTGTCATGTAACGAATATCACCCTCTAGTACTACGCTATCTTTAATAACATTAAAGGTACCAGCCCCATCAAACGACCCAATGGTGATCACACCAATATCAAATGGACTTAATCTTCGGCTTATAATAGTTTGAACAGCAGTTACAAAATGTGCCCCTGCCACAATTGCATCATTTGCTAAGTGAGGCGATGAACCATGCCCGCCTCGCCCTTGTATTTTCAATTTCATATATGCCCTACCATTGAAAGCATAGCCCTTATTGTACCCAACCATTCCAACAGGAGCAATTGGAAGTAAATGAATCCCATATACTTCATCTAAATCATCCAACAGACCAGCTTCTACAATACTTTTCGCACCACCTGGTGGTACTTCTTCCGCATGCTGATGAATTATTTTTACCGTTCCAGCTAGCTCAGACTTCAGTTGTATTAAACAATCTGCCAGAACTAACAAATAAGCTGTATGACCATCATGTCCACATGCATGCATGACACCCTCATTTTTCGATTTGAAAGGTACAGGTGTTTCTTCGACAATCGGAAGCGCATCAAAATCTGCGCGTAACCCTATAGTCTTTCCTCGTTTTGCCCCCACTATTGTTACAATAATTCCATAACCATTTCCGATGTTCGTTTGTACATCTACACCTTTACCTTTGTAAAACTCCGCAATATATCGAGAGGTCTTTTCTTCTTTAAATGATAATTCAGGATGTTCATGTAAATAGCGACGAATCTGAATCATTTCATCTTTACGTGCATCTAGCATTTCCATAAGTTTTTCTCTCATATACCATAAGCTCCTTTGTGAGAAATTCCTGTTCCCGCATTGATTGGAATTGAATAAATTCTTTCAACTTAGAAATAAGCATACACCTTTATGGACTTATTAGTAATTTTACTGATTTATTCACAGCCCTATCAAAAAAATTCTCATCATTTATCGTTCACTCTGTAATATCGATTTTAAAATAACAAAATTTTCATCAAAAAACTGCTGATGCTTTTCGATTCCACGGCGTTTACACCATCCAAGTGAATTAAACGCATCTGTAAAACGATAAAACGGCAAGATAACCTCTAGATCTATTAATGGACGAATAGATTGATACCCCTTTTTGTACGCTTCTAATGTTCCGGAGTTTTTAGTGAAAATATCACGATTTATTTTGGTGAAATCCATTTCCGTCGAACCAAAGCGAGCACTTTCAAAATCTATAATTCCAGATACTTGGTTGTCCTGAATAATAATATTTGCCGGACGGAAATCCATATGTATAAAGCTCGGTCCATCTGAATGAGGCAGACATTTACGTTGCTCTTCAAACAGCTCTATAGATTTTTTTAACAAGTCAACTGGTATCACCTCTTTTACATCTTCCGCAAATCCATAAAAATGCGATTTCATAAAAGTCGACCATTGTTCATACACATTAGAAATCCCTTTAAAGGAATTACCTTCTTGTGGAGTCACATTATGCATTTTTGCATGATGGACGCCAATATCATAGGCTAATACTTCACTCACATTTCCAGTGATTGGCTGCCCTTTCATCTCTGACAGCAACATAGCACCTGGAATATTATCATCCCCTTCCCAATATTCCAATAATCTAGGAACAGGTAGCGCTTCACTTAAGATTTCTATCGCTTCATATTCACGTATTAGTTTCAATTTGGAATAGGGGATTTTCAAATATACTATTTCTTTATTAATCTGTTCCACTCTATATACAGTGGAGCTAAATGAATTAGGCACATCTTCTATGGAAAGAACATTTATTTTTAGCTTTTCAATAATTTGACTTAGTTGTTCCAATTTATTTCACCCTTCTCTGTTTAAACTTTACACCATGTATTATTCCAACAAATCCCCTAGGACATTGCGTTTAAATCAATCCCCAAAATTATTCTGAATCACCGTTAGTATTAATAGAACTCCAAATATTAACTGGCTGATTGTAAAAATATAATCTTTTTTGTTTACTGCATACTTCCACTCCATTGGCTCCCTCGTAACATTTATGAAATTCCCTAGCAGCAGTACCACTAGAAAGACGACCCTTATAGTCCAATCCATTTTTTTGTGTTTCTCATTAATATGATTATATGAAAACAGTTTCTTCTTCTCGACTTGTAGCCATTTTCTCATAACAGCATTAAACAATAGGAATAGTAACATAACAATCGCTAGTAGGAGAAGTAAGGCAAGCCAATCAGTTCCATACATAATTTTCACCTCCTCAGCATCCTTTTGTTAGCTAATATAAATACAAAAAGCACCGCTATGTGCAGTGCCATTTTGTATTTATATATTCTAGTAATAGATTGACTTAGATTACTAGTCTTCCATAGTAGACAAATCGCCGGTTGGCAGTTTTAACTCCCAAGCTTTTAATACACGGCGCATAATTTTACCACTTCTTGTTTTTGGTAACTTATCTTTGAATTCGATCTCTCTAGGTGCTGCATGTGCAGCAAGTCCTTTTTTCACAAATTGTTGAATATCTGTTATTAGTTCTTCCGATGGTTCGTACCCTTCGTTTAACGCAACAAACGCTTTAATAATTTCGCCACGGACAGGATCCGGTTTTCCAATAACACCAGCTTCTAAAATAGCTGGATGCTCTAATAATTTACTTTCTACTTCGAACGGCCCAACGCGTTCGCCAGAAGTCATAATAACATCATCTACTCGACCTTGGAACCAAAAGTATCCATCATCATCCATATAAGCCGAGTCCCCAGAGAAATACCACTCATCGTTAATGAAGTATGACTCATACTTTTCTTTATTGTTCCACACCTGACGCATCATGGCTGGCCAACCCTTTTTAAGAGCAAGATTCCCCATTGTATAAGGCGGGACAATGTTCCCCTGATTATCTATAATAGCTGCTTCAGTTCCAGGAAGTGGTTTCCCCATTGAACCTGGTTTAATAGGCATGCAACCATAATTACAGATCATCAGTGCACCAGTCTCTGTCATCCACCAAGTATCATGGATTCGTTTATTGAAAACTTGCATACCCCATTTGATAACCTCCGGATTTAACGGTTCGCCAACTGACAACACATGACGTAATGAAGATAAATCATGCTTTTTAACGATGGCATCTCCTGCTCCCATCAGCATACGAAATGCTGTAGGTGCACTGTACCATACCGTTACTCCATAATCATCTATCGCTTTATACCAAGCATCTGGTGAAAATCTGCCACCAAGAATAAGGGAGGTAGTTCCCGTGAGCCATGGACCAAAGATGCCATATGCCGTTCCCGTCACCCAACCTGGATCTGCGGTACACCAATAGATATCGTCACCTCTTATATCCATCACCCATTTCATCGATTGATATTGCTGTACCATCGCATTATGGGCATGTAAAATCCCTTTTGGTTTTCCTGTGGAGCCAGATGTATAGTGTAAAATCAGACCATCTTCTCTATCGACCCATCTAATTTCAAAGTCTTCTGATGCATTATGTAAAGCTTTTTTGAAATCGATGAACTTATCGGATTCCTCTATATTTTCACCAACTATAAATACCGTCTCTAATTTAGGTAATTTATCCATTGGAATTCTATCTAATAATTCCGGTGTTGTAACAATTGCTTTTGCTTCACTATCTTGTAAACGATCGTAAACAGCGCCTTCCATAAACGCTTCAAAAAGTGGACCAACAATTAACCCCATTTTTGTAGCACCAAGAAGTGCAAAATACAATTCTGGTGACCTCGGCATGAATATAAACAGACGATCCCCTTTTGACAAATTTGAATGGGTTACGTATACATTTGCAGCTTTATCCGTCCATTTTTTCATATCGCCAAATGTATAAGATTCCTTACGATCTACATCTTGATAATGAAGTGCGACTTTATCCTTTTTATCGGATTCTGCATGACGATCAATTGCTTCATACGCCATATTCACTTTGCCAGTTTTATACCATGAGAACTCTTTTTCTGCATCTTCCCATTTAAAGTTTTTTGCAGTTTCCTCATAATTTTTTAACTGAAAGTCCCCTTGAACTACTTGTAATGTTTCCATCTTCATCCTAATCACCCTTTCTATAACTATACTATTTCATTCTACAACACTTTTTACCCTTTTTGCTAATCTTTCTACTTTTTTGAATCTTTTATCAAATAATTATGGTAATCGCTTTCTCTGTTTAAAATCATGTATAATAAATACAATTACAATACTATTAATGGGTGGTGAATCCTTGATACATACCAAAATGTATAACTCCATGCAGAAAGAGACGGTACATGGCACTGTCATTATAGAGGGTCCTGTTCCTTCTGAGGAAATTGCCAGGCTTCAGTTCCATGAGGATTTGGTAGCTTTTCGTGCACCTAAACAACAGCATCAAGCAATTATTGAAATTGCCAAGTTGCCTGAAGGAAGAATAATTATTGTGCGTGATCAAGAAACAATTGTAGGTTATTGCACATATTTACATCCAGACCCCTTAGAAAGGTGGTCACAAGGTAATATGGAAAATTTGATAGAATTAGGAGCAATCGAGGTAATTCCAAAATTCCGTGGCACCGGAGTTGGGAAAACACTCCTTCGTGTCTCCATGATGGATGATGCGATGGAAGATTATATTACGATTACGACAGAGTATTATTGGCACTGGGATTTGAAAGGCACTGGTTTAAATGTTTGGGAGTATAGAAAAGTAATGGAGAAAATGATGCAAGCGGGTGGACTTGAATATTTTGCAACGGATGATCCTGAGATCAGTTCCCATCCAGCTAATTGTCTAATGGCGAAGATAGGTAACAGGGTGGACAATGAATCTATCCAACAATTTGACCAATTACGATTTATGAATAGATTTATGTATTAATCATTGAATACTATCTGACAAAAGGAGTTCATGCCAATGCTAGTTGAACAAATCATGAATACTTCCGTACCGAGTCTAACTCCGGATCACACGATAAATGATGCATTAAAACTACTGAAAGAGAAGAAAATACGTCATTTACCAATTATTAATGACAAGCGTCAAGTATTAGGAGTTGTGACCGATCGAGATTTAAAAGATGCAACTCCATCCACCTTACAAAATGTATCAGACCCTGAAATATATAATCGTACATTAGAAGAAATTATGACTAAAAATCCAATCACAGGCCATCCTCTAGATTTCGTAGAGGAAACTGCAAGTATATTTTATGATAATCGAATTGGTTGTTTACCAATCGTATCACATGGAAAACTGGTAGGAATGATTACCGAGTCCGACTTACTTTACAAATTTATTGAACTTACAGGTGTACATCAACCAGGTTCCCAAATTGAAATTCGAGTTCCAAATAAGCCTGGTGTTCTGTTCGACGTTTCAAAAGTTTTCCACGAGCAAAAAGTCAATGTATTAAGTGTATTAGTTTATCCCGATAAGGATCACAGCGACTATAAAATCTTAGTGCTTCGCGTAAAGACGATCAATCCACTAGAACTTATCAAATCTATTCGTGCTGAAGGCTATGAGGTATTATGGCCGAATCATCCAGGACTGGGACTATGAAAAATGCTGTATTCGTCTTTTCCGAAAACCAATTAGGCTATAAGTTTTCGGATACTCATCCATTTAACCAAAAACGCCTAACATTGACGGTGGATCTATTAAAAGAAGTAAATGCTTTATCCTTATCAGAAATTGTTTCTCCTAGAATAGCAACGGACGAGGAATTACTTCTCGTCCATGATGCAAACTATATTGAAATGGTAAAAGAAGCTAGCAAGATAGATGCCGATAGCACTAAATATGAGAGTTACGGCATCGGTACGGAAGATACCCCTATCTTCCCAGATATGCATGAAGCAAGCGCAAGCCTTGTAGGTGGAACGTTGACTGCTGTGGACTATGTAATGGAAGGTAAGTCTACTCATGCGGTAAACTTAGGTGGAGGTCTTCATCACGGTTTTAAAGGTCGTGCATCTGGTTTTTGTATTTATAATGATAGTTCTGTCGCCATTAAGTATATGCAAGAAAAGTATAATGCTCGTGTTCTTTACATAGATACAGACGCTCACCACGGAGATGGTGTCCAATGGAGCTTTTATGATGATCCAAATGTATGCACTATTTCAATTCATGAAACAGGAAGATATCTATTCCCCGGCACAGGGAATATTACCGAGCGAGGGACAGGAGAAGGTTACGGAACGTCTTTTAATTTCCCTATTGATGCATTTACAGAAGACGAGTCCTTTTTAGATATATACCGGACAAGTTTTCGTGAAATTGTAGAAGCATTCAAACCGGATGTCATTCTAAGCCAAAATGGTGCAGATGCTCATTATTTTGATCCACTTACACATTTATATGGAACAATGAATATCTATCGAGAGATTCCTAAGTTGGCGCATGCGCTCGCACATGAATTTTGTGATGGCAAATGGATTGCAGTTGGTGGTGGTGGCTACGATATTTGGAGAGTAGTACCTCGTGCATGGTCCTACGTATGGATGGAGATGAATGATATTCCATTGCCAGAAGGCGAATTACCAAAAAGTTGGTTGGATCGATGGTCGAAAGAAGCACCAGTCCCACTCATCCCTACTTGGCAAGATCCAAATCCGCTATACGAACCTATTCCACGTAAAGAAGAAATTACCGAAAAAAATAAACATATGCTCGATAAAGCACTTTACCAGTTGCGAAATCAGCAAGCATTTAAAAAACACCAGTAACTGTTTAGTTTACTGGTGTTTTTTTTATTTAACTGATTTTCGTTCCTCAATCCAATACGGAAGAATTACGTTATTCTCTTCAATATTTTCTTTGTTCATATGCTTCGTCAGCAATCTCATTGAGACTGCCCCAATATCATACAATGGTAATACGACACTCGTTAGTTGAGGTCTAACCATTCTTGTTAGTTTCGAGTTTTCAAAACTCATTACTTCTATATCCTCGGGTACGCGTAATCCGTTATCTTGTGCACCATGGATTAAACCAATAGCAATTTCATCGTTACCAGCAAAAAATGCTGTTGGCGGATCCTTTAACTCTCGTAACTGATCCCATGCAACAAGACCATCGTCGTATGTATTATTGACACCTACTATAAGATCTGTGTCAATTTCGATACTAGCCTCATTTAATGCTCTTTCATAACCTGATACCTTGTATAGTTTAGTAATGGTGCTATCAATAGATCCAGATACAAAAGCAATGCGTTTATGTCCATTTTTAATCAGACGATTCACAGCGTCCACTGCTGCATCATGGTATTCAATATTTACAGAAGGAAACGAGTTCGATGTTTCCACTGTTCCTGCTAAAACAATTGGAACGGTTGCTCTGTTCATTTCATGCAACATCTCAGGGGAAATTTCATCACTCATCATAACTACCCCATCTACTTGCTTACTAAGTAGTGTAGATAGTAGTTGAACTTCTTTATCTTCTTGCTGATCGGAGTTTGTTAAGATGATGTTATAACGGTACATCGTTGCAATATCCTCAATACCACGTACTAGCTCTGCATAAAATACATTTGATATATCGGGAATGATAACGCCGACCGTTTTTGTTTTTTTACTCGCTAATCCTCGTGCAACAGCATTTGGTCGATAATCCAGTCGTTCAATTACTGCCAATACTTTTTGACGGGTAGCAGGCTTCACATTCTGATTTCCATTAACAACGCGTGAAACAGTTGCCATTGATACATTTGCCTCTCTGGCAACATCGTAAATTGTAATAGTCAACATATATCCCTCCTTCACCTTTTTTACATACAAAAATTTATATATATATTAATAATACTTGATAACCTTCCCAACTTTCAATCAAATAGTAAAACCGACTCTAAAATTAGAGTCGGTTTTGTGAATTTTTTCACTATCTATGCGTGGATCTCATGATTTTTCAAGAATTTCTGTACAGAGTCATAAAACTCATCAAATTGTTGTAAGTTCATTTGTTGAGCCGCGTCCGATAAAGCAACAGCTGGATCTGGATGAACTTCTGCCATTACCCCGTCAGCACCAATAGCAATTGCGGCTTTAGCAGCAGGTAGAAGTATATCACGACGACCCGTTGAATGTGTTACATCTACAAATACTGGTAAATGTGTTTCCTGTTTCAATATTGGCACCGCAGATATATCTAACGTGTTTCTTGTCGCACGTTCATACGTTCGAATACCACGTTCACATAAAATAATCTGGTCATTACCTTGAGACATTATATATTCAGCTGCATGGATGAATTCATCCAATGTAGCAGCCATTCCTCGTTTTAATAGTACTGGCTTATTGATAGAGCCTACTGCTTTTAATAATTCAAAGTTTTGCATATTACGAGCACCGATTTGAACTACATCAATATAGTCTAATGCTTCGTCTAAATGACTTGGCGTTACAATCTCAGAAACTGTAGACAAGCCAAATTCTTTTGAAATTTGTTTTAATATTTTTAGTCCTTCTAATCCTAGACCTTGGAAATCATACGGAGAAGTACGTGGCTTATATGCTCCACCACGGATTAGCTTCAATCCTTTAGATTGGATAGCTGCTGCTACCTCTGCCACTTGTGTATAGGACTCGACTGAACATGGTCCAAATACAAACGATGGTGTACCTGTTCCAATAAGTTCTCCATTAATATTAACGATCGTACTCTCAGGTTTTCTTTTACGAGACACAAGAAGTGCTTTCTTTTGATCATCTACTTGTATTTCCAATGCAGTTTTGAAAATTTCTTTGAAAATATGCTCAACAGTTGATTGCGGAAGTGGTCCAGCGTTATTTTCTTTCAAGTGATCTAGCATATGTCTTTCACGAAGAGGATCATATCTATTAACACCCTGTTTTTCTTTTACTTTACCAATCTCTTGTATAACACCAGTTCTTTCGTTTATTAACTGTAAGATCTCTACGTTAATTTCATCAACACGTGCGCGTAAAGCGTCTAAATCTACATGACTCATAGATAATTCTCCTCTCTTCTCTCCATCGGTACTTTATAACGACTGAAAATTGTGATACATTTTTAGATATAAGACATATTATAATCAATGCATGAGAAAATGTCACGCATTTTATTTTAGCGATTCAACTCGTTAAAGTATTTGTCTAGAAGAGGACGTGGGAATTTGGCATCTAAATTATTTGCATTAGATATTGGGACAAGGTCCGTAGTGGGAATCATTTTAGAAGAGCATGGGGAGTCTTTCCATGTTGTTGATATATTAGTAGAAGAACATAAGGAAAGAGCAATGGTTGACGGTCAAATACATAATGTCTTAAAAGTGGCTGAGATAATTCAGTCTGTCAAAGAAAAGTTAGAAAAAAAGCATGGCAAGCTAGAAAAGGTTAGTGTAGCTGCTGCTGGTAGAGCACTAAAAACAGAGCAAGCTGAAGTCATAATGGATATTAAAAATAGACCTATCTTCTCAGAAGACGATATGAGCCGACTTGAGTTATCAGCAGTACAAAAAGCACAAAGTAACCTACTTCAAAGCAGTACGGACAAAAATACCAATCATTATTATTGTGTAGGCTACAGTGTTGTCTATTATCGATTAGATGGAGAAGAAATAGGCAGTCTAGTTGATCAACAAGGAAACGAAGCATCTATAGAGGTTATTGCTACATTTCTACCTCGGGTAGTAGTAGAATCTCTTATTTCTGCATTAAAACGAGCTAACTTAGAAATGGAAGCATTGACACTGGAACCAATTGCCGCGATTAATGTGTTGATCCCTCCTTCTATGAGAAGATTAAATGTAGCATTAGTCGATATTGGAGCAGGTACTTCCGATATTGCTATAACAGATTTGGGAACTGTAGTTGCCTACGGAATGGTTGCAACGGCTGGTGATGAAATTACTGAGGCTTTAAGTGACATTTACTTATTAGACTTCCCATTAGCCGAAGAAGCAAAAAGAACCCTTAATACCGAAGAATTCATTCAAATTCAGGATATTTTAGGCTTCGAACAAGACATTCCAAAAGAAGAAGTTGTCGACTCACTAAAGCCAGCTATAGAGGTTTTAGCTAGTTCCATTTCAAACGAAATTCTTCGACTGAATAATAATAAACCTACAAAAGCGGTAATGCTTGTTGGTGGAGGAAGTTTGACTCCAACGTTGCCTCGTATTTTAGCTGAAAAACTAAATTTACCTGCCAATCGAGTAGCTGTTCGTGGCATTGATGCCATTCAGAACTTAACGAAAGCAGATCATATCCCAATTACACCTGAATTGGTGACTCCTATTGGTATTGCTATCGCTGCAAAGCGTGCACCAATCCAATATATGTCTGTACAAGTAAACAATCAAATTGTTCGGTTATTTGAACTCAAAGAAATGACTATAACAGATGCCTTACTAGCCGCTAATATCTCTGCACGTAAACTCTATGGAAAGCCTGGTGCGGCCCTATCAGTACATGTGAATGGACAAGTTATTCATATTCCCGGAGAGCATGGAAAGCCTGCCGTTATTCAGCTGAATGGTATAGAAACCAATACAAAATCATCTATTCAAAATAACGATAAGATTGAACTATTAGAGGGCATCGATGGAAAAGAAGGAATGGCCACAGTTCGAGATCTTTTAGATGATGCTACTATTAAATCTATAACATTCCAGGGAGTTATGTATATAGTAGAACCTTCCATACAAATAAATGGCAAGAAAGTATCTTTAGACACTATGTTACAAGAAAATGACAAAATTACTGTGGAGACTCCACAAACTGTTGAACAAGTTTTGTATGCAATTCATAAAGAAAATTATTTGACTCAGCTCCATCCATACACCGTCACGATAAATAATAAAAAACATTTTATCCCGACATTTTCAACCAAATTATCACTAAATGGCAGTCCAGTAAAACTTTCCTATTCTGTACAAGAGAATGATATTATAAAAATGGAAACACATAATTCACCTACACTGGAACAACTGGCAAATCAACTCGATAAAAAACTGGTAGACCAGATAAAAATTACGTTCCAAAATAACACGCTAGAGCTTTCCAGAGATTGCGCAATTGTTCATAAAAATAACGTCCAATTATCCTCAACGGATATTATTGCGAACGAATCGAAAATTCAGTGGCAAGATATAAATAGTTCCCCTTGGATCTTTCAAGACGTTTTTCGCTTTACAGAATGGACTATGCCTGAACAAGCTGGCTCCTTCCAAATCTTAAAAAATGGAACTCCTTCCCGTTTCGATGAAGAAATATTCGGTGGGGATCAACTGGACATTGTCTTTGAATAAGAGCTCCCTTCGATATTGGCTACAATTTTAAATTGCATAAAAGCATGAAAAAACGAGCATCTGACATAGTCAGTCCTCGTTTTTATTTTGTATAAAATTACCTATTCCAACTTGAGCCTCAAGAATTCCAACTACAGTCCCGTTTATTCCAACTAAACCCTTCAAAATTCCAACTAAAATAATCACCACTTTAAAAGTTCATCAAAATTACCCTTTTCTAGAAAATAATCCTCATTGGAATTTTTTAAAACGACATCAAAATTCCGATGATAAGGATGCATGAATAATTCATATTGAATTCTACGCATTTCATGTGATTTTCTTAAATAATTTATATCTGTTCCTCTTTTAGAAGTATCACGTATACCTCTTCTCGTTAACTCAGTTTTTCCATCAGTATACAAATAGACTTTGAGGTCATATAGAGTAGGATCTGTAAATGCAACGCTCATCCCTTCGACTATATTAATATTATTTTGCGAAGAAAGTAACTTGCTCGTTGAATAATTCGTACCTATTGTATAAATATCTAAACCATCTCTCATCATATGAATATCTCTCTCTAAAGCCAATATATTATGTGCAGAAGGGTGACAAGCTGTCATTTTATCATGATGAATTTCATTATGATATTCATAATCTATCAACGCATATTTTCTAAGTTGAGATCCAATAATATAAGGGTCCGTATTAATATAATTTACACAGTCCTGCCCTAAAATCTTTATAAGATTATATGCAAGTGTTGTCTTTCCAGATGCACCATGTCCTGAAATTCCAATAGTAATTCTTTTATCCGTCGCGCTTATCCAATTGGCTATTTTATGTATTACATTCTCCATACGTCACCTCTTCTGCTCTGAAATATTAATATCAATCCAGCTTTACTTTAATCTAATATCGTTTCTTTTTGTGGATTCCTCAGAAACTCGAAGAGCGTTTTAATCTGTGACTCCGTATTTCTATTCGTAGAAAGCTGCGGTAAATTATGTTCCGAAAAAAAGTTAATACTATTCGTTTCAATTCCTAAGGTAGGTTTTCCCCCAATAATTTCACACAATATAAATATCTTATAATAATGATAAGCTTCAGGAGGATGTGGATGTTTATTTTTATCCATTAAAGCAATTAGTCTTATTGGTAGTACATCAAAGCCTGATTCCTCTTTTATTTCCTTCATCACATTCTCAGATGGGGATAGTCCTATATCACAAAACCCGCCTGGTAAAGCCCATTTATCATCTATATTTTCTCTTACCATTAAAATTTGATTGTTTTTAAAAACCACACCACGTACATCTACTTTAGGAGTTTGATAGCCAGTTTCATTTGTAAATAAACCCCTAATTTTATCCATTTCTAATTCAGTATGTTCTCTCATAATTTCTATACTAATCTCACGTAATTCTTCATAACGTTCGATATCATATATATCTTTAGAAAATGCCAGCCCTGACTGAGACAAAGCTTGTATTCTTTTTGCCCACTCTAACCATTGTTTACTCATAAGATACCTAACTTAAAGGAACTTTTAAATTCTTTTATACTTTTAATTATCAAGTTGGGTTGTTCACTAAATGTAGATGTTTGATACTCTGACAACCACTGTACCCCAATGGTGTACACATTAGCTTGTACCCCAGCAACTATATCAGCATCACTGTCACCTATGTAAATTGTATCCGAATTATTTACTCCTAATATAGATAATGCTTTTATCAGCCCCTCTGAATCTGGCTTCGGATTTATCACATCATCTCCAGTTATGATAACATCGAATAATTCATCCATATTCAATTCTTTTAAAGAAATATCTAAACTTCTTTTTGCTTTTCCAGTAAAAATCCCTATTTTAATATCTAGCTTTTTCAAGTAATTCAGCAATTCTAGAATTTCAAGATTAGTCTCTACTAATCTATTATGATGTTCAGAATACGTTTCGTAGTAATATTCAATTGCCTCTTCTTTATTTGCATTAGACAAATTTTTTCTTATAATACCTGTTTCAGAAGGACCAAACATATCCTTTATACCATCGGAAGAAATATCCTTATTATCAAACTTTTTAAACACATTTTGAAAAGCATAAAAACAAATAGGTAAAGTATTAGCCAATGTTCCATCAAAATCAAATATAATTGCCTTCATAATAGTCCTCCTCATGTTCTACAAAAATCAAATATGCAATCAATGACGTTTTAAAGCAGCGTAATTGCAATTGCCTATCTCTTACTTAAATTCTATAGGAACAGGAAATCCCCTCTTATTTTTTTAAAAACAAGGCTCTGTTAAAGAAAGAGGTTGATAATCGTTAATGACTGCGAAGAATAGGTTTCCGAATCGTATTGGAAATTTATGATAAAATAAATAAATAAATATAGGCTTGTGAAAGTGTTCACTTAAACTAACGGGGCAGGTTAGTTGAAGAAGAATGTTCGAATATTTATAATATATATAGAACGTATATTCTGTATTAGGGGGATGAATATGACAAAAAAGGCGTTACTAATTATTGATGTTCAAAATGGAATGTTTCAAGAAGGAAATGTTGTCTTTAATGGTGATAGATTATTAAAAAAATTAAATGATTTATTAAAAAAAGCACGATTAACTGAGACATCAGTTTTTTATATCCAGCATAATGCACCTACTGGAAAACCATTAGAATCGGGAACAGAGGGGTGGAAAATTCATTCTGATATTGCCCCCGAAAATGAAGATATAATAATACAAAAAGCAACTCCAGATTCATTTTTTAATACATCTTTAGATGAAGAGTTGAAAAAAAAGGGAATTGAACATTTATACATTACTGGGATTCAAACGGAACTTTGTGTAGATACAACGTGTAGAAGGGCATTTAGTATGGGATATAAGGTGACTTTAGTTTCAGATACACATAGTACCTGGGATTCTAATGAGTTAACTGCACAACAAATTATAAATCATCATAATAGTGCCTTAAATTGGTTTGCAGATGTTTATCCGAGTAATGAGATAAAATTCAATTGATTGTGAAGGGTTGTACTTAAACTAACGGGTGCTTTAGTTAAACAGGACCATCAAAAAATGATGGTCTATTTTTATGTACATGTGAAATGTTACACTTAAACTAACGAAGCAGTTTAGTTGAAGAAAGTGTTATGAAGATTTGTTAAGGATTATAGGGGGAAATTACATGATGACAGAGGAACGATTAGGTAAGTGGATAGAAAGGTACGAAGAAAATGGTTATTTGAATGGTTCAATATTAATAGCTTCTAAAGAAAATATTCTTTTAAACAAAGGTTTTGGCATGGCTAATTGGGAGCATGCTGTACCCAATAAACCTACTACTAAATTTCGCATTGGCTCACTTACTAAGGCTTTTACATCTATGGGTATTTTTCAATTACATGAAAAAGGGAAATTATCTATAGATGATTGTATAGGGAAGTATCTTCCTAATTATCCACATGGTGAAAAAATTACAATTTATCATTGTCTAACAAATACTACAGGAATTCCAAATTACACAAGTTTCCCTGATTTTTGGTCTAAAACTATGAGACTTCCGATGACTTTACATCAACTAATCGATTCATTTAAACATCTTGAATTGAACTTCGAACCTGGAAAGAGATTTGAATATTCAAGCTCAGGATACACATTACTAACAGCAATTTTAGAAAAAGTTTCAGGTATGTCATTTGCAGAGTACATACAAGCAAATATATGTAGTCCCTTAGGTATGAATAATACAGGCTGTGATGACGGAATTGAGATAGTTGCAGACTTAGCTTCAGGTTATTCATTTTGGGAAAAACCAATTCACTCAGCATATACAGATTTATCCTTTCCTTTAGGAGCCTATGGTTTATATTCTACAACAGAGGATTTATTCCTTTGGGATCAGGCATTAAAATCATCTCAACTCCTTAACAAAGAACAAATGGAAAAAATGTCTACTCCAAACCTTAGTTCTTACGCCTCAGGCTGGGTGGTGTCTGAAATGGTGGGCAGAAAATGCATGCACCATTTTGGAGATATTAGTGGTTTTTGTAGTAATTTTTTCAGATTTGTCGATGAACAAGTTACGATAATCTTTCTAAGCAATATGAACATTACTCCTGTAACACATTTAATTCAAGAAATGGCTAAGGTAGTTTTTGATGAACATGTATCACTACCTCTCCCAGCTCAACCAATTAACTTTATAAACAAGGAACTTATTGCTGGGAAGTATTCTATTGAAAATGATGAGGGATTAATTTTAGACATCTCTATAAATAATGGTGAACTATATTTAACTGTTCCTAAAATGTACGGGGTATTATATAAATTTAAACTTGTGCCAGTTAGTCACAATGCATCAAAAACAACTTTTTTAACTGAAATGGTTAATGAGCAACTAATATTCAATTATTCATTGTCAGGTGAAATAGTAGGTGTAGAGTATAAAGATTTTAATGAAAAAAAATATATAGTTTCTAAATGTTATTTAACTAACGGGTTGCTTTACTTCAAGAAGGAGTAGAGCCTTTTTTCTTGTTGAACTAAAGCAGCAGGATAGTTGAGGAAGAATGTAGAATATATCTACAAAAAGAATCCACTATATTCAAATTCAAAACAGGAGAAAGTTCTAACTATTTGATGGGCATGCCTCTTTTGGGGTAATTATTAATAAAGGTGGTTAAAGAAATGAAATGGATTCGTGTTTTAGGTCTAGTTGTCTTAACGGCTCTGTTAAGTATAGGCGGTACGTATTTAATTATGGAAAAGAACTATGAAAAAGAAACTTCTAAAGTTATTGAAAATGAATTAGATAGCAGTTCAAAAGAAGATGAAAAAAAAGAGTTTGTATCGACAGTGGATTCAACATTTGGTTGGGAAAATAAGGTTCATGACAAGATGACTGATGAATGGAAAAGTGGAGATGAACCATTTGTTGACAATCTAGTGGAAGAAGTGATTCAACAAATGGCGCACCAAAAGATTATTGCCGATGAAAAAGAAGGTTCAATTATGATAACACCAGAAAGAATCGATATTTTGATACAGATGGTAGAAGAAAATAAAGACAAATATGAGCATTATGAAACGTATTTAGATGTATTAAAACGCTGGAAAAAGGGTGATTTTTCAACAGTTGACAAAGATCATAATGTTTTGATGCATATTCAAGGGACGAAAACTAATAGCTTAGCAGGTTTAGCGACAGGTATCGCTACAGAAGAACAAGAGATACACTATATACACATGGTATTCGCTAAGCAGGTAGATGAAGTCTTTGGTACGACAGAAAAACAAAATTAATTTTTTGTATTCGATAGTAAATGGCGGTTGGTCTTTATGTAATATGACTATTACAGATACCAAAGAACCTAAAAGGGCACTAGATAGGAGAGGTTTCTTGAATAAAAGATATAAGATTTTGATTATCTTATCAATCATGCTAGCAGTTTCATGGTTAGCTGTATCTTTTTTTAGCCAAGATAAAAAGACTGCTGAAGAATATGCAAATAATTTCTTTTCTTATCCACTTCCTCCAGAAACAAAAGTGCTTGAACAAGGATTTGATTATGGAGTTGGTTACGGTGGAGGACCTTCGGGTAATTCGGGGCGACCAATTGTTGTTGCCTACAAAAAGTTATCTTCTGAACTTAGTGAAAAAGAAGTGTATGATTATTATAACGAACAAGAAAGAGCTTTCGAAATTTACTTTGAAGGGGACGAAGAGATTAATAAGACCTCGGATGGTAGAACTTGGTATGAAGGAAATACCCGTGAGAATCTACATACTAAAGATAATACCGGGGAACCCATAGAATTCATCGTACAGGTAAGATCAGAATTCGCTACTGCCTTCGGAGATTTGGCTAGATATTAAATACTAAGAAGAGATGGCACTGACTACCCTTATTACTCCTTGTTCAACTCCCATGAAAATTAAAAAACACTCAAAATCAACAAAATTGCATAACAAAAGAGACTCAGAAATAGCTTTTTTAAAAAAGCTGAGCCTTTAGAGTGGTTATATTCAGTTGAAAGTTAAATCAGGAATCAACTCCTTTCTTCTTATAATAAAGGCAAGGCTGGTGCAGTAACCAGAGTAGGATTAATCTCCCATGAGTGCTACTCGTATAGAGTGCGACAGTCTGTGATGCACCGTGGTCGTCGGAGTCAGACTAACGGATGGGCTCAATGGCACCAAAGTTGATCGACCTTCTTCGCCAGCCATACTGAACTATACCCGTTCTGCATCAATTTTCATCCTCTGTGGTGCAGTTTTTTTGGCTGCATGTATGGCTAACGGGTGCTTTAGTAAAAAATCATGGGGTTGCCATAGGTAACTCTTTTTCTTATTGAACTAACGCAGCAGTTTAGTTTAATAAGCCAAATGGATTTTTATTTATAATAAATGGTAAATTTATATAAAATTGGAACATCTTTAACGTATTAAAGTAAAGCAGCAGGTTAGTTCAAGAGTGTTGTTTAACTTATGTTCAAGATTCGGACAGATTGTGAAAAGGTTGCGGTAAAAACAAACAAAGGAGTTGGAGAAATTTGAAGCAATTTTTATTACTAATTTTAATTGTTTGCGGTATTCTGACAGGATGCGGAGGAAATAAAGTAACTATTTCAGAAATTAATTTAGAAAAGGCAAATGACATTGTGAAAAATTTTATTATGGATGTAGAAAATGATGAAAAAGGTACAGGAACTGGCATTTATATGTACAACGATTCCAAAAAACGCTATTTGTATCTTAATCAAGATTTTTTGGATGATGGAAAAGAATTTGGAGATATAGATATCAAAACAGATGAAAATTCGATTAACATTTACCTGAACGACATTTCTAATTCTGAGGGGGAAGCAGGCACATATAAGTTGTACAAAATCAATGTCAAAGGGGACTATGAGTACCTGAAAGTTTTTAAGAATGGTGAAGAAACCCATTTTGAAGGGATAGGGGCTTAGTGGATGATGCCACAAAGGGGCACGATTTAATAGGTTCTCTTTGTACTTCTTCAACTAAACCAGCCAATAGTTTGTCTCATTTTGATAGTGAGTTGAAAGTTTCATTTTAAAGAATGCCATAGTCAGTGTTTGTGAGTCTTCTACTTCAACTAACGTCGTGCTTTACTTTATTAAGGAGTAAAGCCTTATTCTTATTATAGTAAAGCAGCAGTTTTTTGGAAGAAGAACTTTTATTGGGAGGTGGATTTTTGTTCAATTATTCTCATAAAAAATGGGTAGTTTGGTTGATTATTTTTTTCTTAATAGTAGGTTTCTTATTTTATTTATATTTTGAGGTAGGCAAATCTTATAAAAGTAGTGCAATGACTTTTGAAATTGAAAAGAAAGAACATCATATTGAGCCAGGAAAATATATGAAAATGTGGGTTATAGGTTCTAATGCTAATGATAACAGTCCAAATAAAGAGAGATATAAGGTAATGATTGAGGATTCAAGAATATATAATTTGTTAGAAGAAGGTAATGAATACTTTGTAAATATTCAAGGTGTAAAAAAGAGAGGTCAATCAGAATATATTTATACTTTTGGTCAATTAGGTTTGGTTGATGGAACACAATTGGCGAGAGAAGGAAAAATTGAATAATTAACTAACGGGTGCTTTACTTCAAGAAGGAGTAAAGCCTTTTTTCTTATTGAACTAACGAAGCAGTATAGTTGAATAAGATAAGTGGATTTTTGATGATTATCAACGGAAATTTTTTATAAATGTAACCTTATTTCGTTTCAAACGTATTCAAGTAAAGAAGTAGATTAGATTTATAAATGGATTTTTGATGAAAAACTACACAGTTAAGGCTAGGAGGTACTTTATGGAACCACTCACTTGGGTTTTGTTTGGATTTATAGCTTGTTTTTGTTTTGGTTCGGTACTGAATATACTACTTAAGACTACTTGAAAACGAGATTGGCTTATTACATTCTTTATAAGTGTAGGTATAGCAATAATAGCAGTGCCTATATTACTAAATTAAATTCATATTAAATATACCATTTGGATGAAGTTTGAAGGTTAATAGCAGTCAAACAAAATGAAAGGGGACGTAAAAGTTTGATTGATTATTTTGAACGTAAAATTAGATTAAGGGACTTTGAAGTGTGGGATATTCGAATTAGCGACCAACATTATACTTTAGCTATTTTAGATGAGTTTCGACCTGCCACACTTGATGATTTTGAAAATCCTTTTTTAATTTATGAAGAAGATGACCAGCGTGCAAACTATGTCTCTGCTACATATTTCTCTGATGGTTCTGTTAAAGATGAACATAGAGAAATACTGGGTGAATTTGCACGAATGCTTACAGAACACTTAGCATTGGCACATTGTGAAGTAATTATAAAGTTTTATCAAGAGGACCCTAAAAAAGCGATAGAACTAATAATGTTAACGAAATATGGTTTCAAAGAATCAGATATACCCTTAGATAAGTTATTGCATTTTAAACAAGAGTAGAGACATTTAGTTCTTCTTCTACTAACGGGTGCTTTACTTCAAGAAGGGTAAAGCATTTTTTCTTATAGAGAATTCTTCCCTATTTATGACGAAATGTAAAAAGTATAAGACATTTGACCAATCAGTGATACAATAAAAATGTCAAATTCTTTTTACATTTATTACGAGGAGGAAATAAAATATGGACTGGATTATTTGGGCTGTTTTATTTAGTATCTTAGGGATTAGTGCTATTTTAATTATCGTTACTCTTATATCTTTACCACAATTGGGTGATGAAAGAAAAAATTTTATTAAAATGAAAGCCCAGTCCTTCACCTTTGCAATAGTAATCGGATACGTGTTAATTCAACTTTTTAAAAAAATATATATAAATATTTGGAAAAATGGTTCGTATGAGGGTATAAATCCAGTTATCTTTCTCATAACAACTTCCATTATATATTTAAGTTCATTACTGTTTTTTAGGAAGAAATATGGTGGTTAAATGAAAAATCATATTAAAGAATTAAGAAAATCAGCTAAATTATCCCAAGAGGAACTAGCAAAGTTTTGTAAGGTATCTAGACAAACGATAAATGCAATTGAAAATGATAAATATGATCCTACTTTACAATTAGCTTTTAGTATAGCTTCTGTATTGGACACTACAATAGATGAGCTGTTTGTCAATAAATGAAAAATCAACAATCGGACGAGATTGTGGAACTAGCTTCACTTTCCTTCTTCAACTAACGGGTGCTTTAGTAAAAAAGGACATCAAAATAAAATGAGCTGGGAGAACATAGCCCAGCTCGTTTTTTATGTGCTTTTAAATCAACCTTTACCTTTAACATAGCCAAAAACAAAAAAAGCACTGCTAGATGCAGTGCTTCCAGTTTGACGACAAAGGTATTTTTATAAACGGTTATGAATAGTTATAAATGTTCCTAAGGATGTTTATTCTTCTTATTAAAGAGTAAGATATTGATTACTCTATTGGAACTGTTTTATAAGGCAAGATCAACCACGAAGACTCCAGTGGGAATAGCTTGAGCTGAAGACCCCGCAGGAACGTAGTGACGAGGAGGCTGAAGCCAAGCCCACGGAAAGCGAAGTGGTGGGCCTTGCCGTTTAATATTCAACTCTATACACCTAAATTTGAGTTTGTCTACAGTCTGAAAGCACTGCTAGATGCAGTGCTTCCTTTGATATTTATTTTATTCGATTACTTTTTATCTGATTCGGCAACTGCTTCTTTAATAGCCTCTGCTACTGCAGTTGCATTTTCTTCTTGTTCTGTTAACTCCTCAGTTGTATGAGAAATCGTTTCCATAAATTCCATTGGCTCTTCTCCCTCAGAAGAAGCAGTACCATCATCAAGAGGTGAAGAAGCACTTGGTTTAATAGCTTTTACTTTATCAACCAATTGTCCAGATTGTTCTTGAATTTGCTTAGAAAGTTGTGTTGTTTTTTCTTTTGCAGTTGATGAAAGATCGATGGTTTTATCTTTAAGCTGATTAGCTTGAGTGGAAAGATTTCCACGAAGCTCTGTTCCCGTTTTAGGTGCTAATAATAATGCGGTTGTTGCACCGATAATACCACCGATTAAAACACCAATGATAAAGTCCTTACCATTTACTTCTTCGTCACGATAAATATCATCGCTATTATAGTAAGGTACTGGCGGATAATTTGAATTTCCTTGCTGATTATAAGAAGGTTGGTTTGCATAGTATTCATGATTATAAGTTGCTTCATTGTAGTTAGGTTTAGTCTGTTTTTGATTTGTCATGTAAATTCCTCCGATTATTGTGGTTTATTTTGATCGTTTTCATAGGTATAATACCCAGCACGTTCTAATGCTTTGCGTTCTTTCCATTTGTCGCGAACACCTAAGAAAACGTTACTCCATTGCACTACTTGCGCTATCTTTTCTTCATTCTTCTCCACTTCAGTTGTTACGGAAGTTGTTAAACGTTGGATAGAATGATTAAATCCATTAACTGAACTACCTACATTTTTTACTGCATCTACTACTGTGTTCAGCTTCTCAGATTTAACTTGAATGTCTTCTGCTAAGTTATTTGTTTTATGAAGTAGTTCCGCTGTTTCTTTCGTCATATTCTGCAGATTTGTTTCTAATCCATCTAACGTGTCTGCTACATTATTTAGCGTCTTCTTAACTGAAAATAATGTCATTGCCAAACTAATACATAAGATTAGAAATGCAACAGCGGCTATAATAGCTGCTATGTATAATAGATTTTCCATTGTCCATCCTCCTAGAAACTTGTATGTCTTAATACATTTTTACCCTATTCAAATCAAATTAAACTTCCTACCTATACTATACTACGTTTCTTTTAAATATCCTTCAAAAAAAAGCTTAATCCACATCGGATTAAGCTTTTTCTTATTTATTTAACTTTTTTTCAAAAGCTTGTTGATACTTCTGTACGTCGCCTGCTCCCATAAATAAGAAAACAGAATGTTCCTTTGTCTTTAATTCTTCTACATTTTCTTCTGTAAGGATATGACTTCCTTCAATAATATCTCCAAGCGTTTCGATGGTTAAATTCCCTGCGTTCTCTCTTGCAGAACCAAAAATATCACATAGATAAACCCGATCTGCCAAGCTCAAACTCTCACTGAATTCTTGTAAAAACTTTTGTGTTCTTGTGAAAGTATGTGGTTGGAAAATCGCAATAACTTGATGATTTGGATACTTTTGTCTAGCAGATTGAATTGTTGCTCTTATTTCTGTCGGGTGATGAGCATAATCATCAATGATAATATCATTACCTACGACTGTCTCTGTAAACCTTCTTTTAACCCCTTCAAACGACTCTAAGCCTTTTTGTATAGTATCTGCAGGGACACCTTCATATTGGCAGAGAGAGATAACTGCAAGAGCATTTAGAATAGTATGATCTCCAAACAAGGGAATTGTGAAGCGATCATAATATTCGTTACGAACAAATACATCAAAAGATGTACCTTCCGGGGTTATTTCAATATTGCGAGCTGCAAAATCATTATGTTCACCAAAACCGTAGTAGACTACAGGAACTTCTGATTTTATTTGTTGCAAGTATTTATCATCTCCACATGCAAAGATGCCTTTTTTTACTTGCATCGCCATAGATTGAAATGCCTGGAATACATCATCAATATCTTGGAAATAATCAGGATGATCAAAATCAACATTTGTCATTATTGCATAATCCGGATTATAGGCTAAAAAATGACGTCGATATTCACAAGCTTCAAACACAAAGTTAGATGCATTTAGCATACCTTTTCCTGTACCATCACCTATTAAATAAGATGTCGGTTCGTGTCCGCTCAATACATGCGATAACAATCCTGTAGTCGACGTTTTTCCATGAGCGCCGGTAATTGCTATAGATGTAAACTGACTCATATAATTGCCTAAGAAGTCATGGTAACGAATGATTTCCAAGCCAAGTTCTCTAGCTTTGACTAACTCTGGTTGACTGTCAGGAAATGCATTTCCTGCAATAACAGTCATGCCCTCCTGAATATTGGATTCATCAAACAATAAAATCTCTATATTCCGCTCGTGTAATGGTTTTTCAGTAAAGAAGTATTTTTCAATATCAGAACCTTGAACTTCATAGCCAGTATCATGCAAAATTTGCGCTAATGGACTCATTCCAGACCCTTTAATGCCTGTAAAATGGTACTTTGTCATACGTATAAACCTCCTGGGATTAGCCCCACTCATATACATTATATAATTCATGCGCCTTTTTAGACGTATTTATAATTATATCACTATTTCTTATAATACTTAAAAAATAATTTTAACCAAATATTCCCTCTAATGTTTCACTTGTTAATAATACGTCTCTTGCTTTACTTCCTTTTTGTTCTGTAATATATCCATTTTCATACATTGCATCTATTAATCGGGCTGCACGGTTATATCCTAGATGAAACTTACGTTGTAGCAACGACGTAGATGCTGTGCCCTGTTCTACGATAAAACGGCAAGCCTCTTCAAATAATTCATCCTGCTCAGAAGTAATTTCTTTTTGTAGAAGTTCCTCTTGCTCAAACAAATAATCAGGATTCCCTTGACTCCTCGCATATTCAATAACACTTTCAATCTCATCATCAGAGACATACGTACCTTGGATTCGTACAGGACTAGACATACCATTTCCTTGATAAAGCATATCTCCCTTACCTAGTAAACGTTCTGCCCCTTGCTGATCCAAAATAGTACGAGAATCGATTTGTGATGAAACAGAAAACGCAATTCGTGTAGGGATATTAGCTTTAATCAGGCCAGTAATAACGTCAACAGAAGGACGCTGTGTTGCTAATACTAAGTGTATTCCACATGCCCTTGCTTTTTGTGCAATTCGACAAATAGCATCCTCTACTTCCGTTGGCGCCATCATCATTAAATCTGCAAGCTCATCGATGACAATAACAATATAAGGAAGTTTTTGCGCAAACTGTCTCTTCTCCGTAGCCAGCGTATTATACCTAGATATATCGCGAACGCCGATATGAGCAAACAGCTGATAACGTCTTTCCATTTCCTCCACTGCCCATTTCAATGCAGCTGTTGCAGCTTTTACATCCGTAATAACTGGGCTTACAAGATGAGGTATATGATTGAAAGGTGCAAGTTCTACCATTTTAGGATCGATTAATAGTAATTTTACTTCATCAGGCGTCGCTTTATACAATAGACTTACTAATAATGAATTAATAAATACAGATTTCCCAGATCCGGTTGCTCCAGCTATGAGTCCATGGGGCATTTTCCGAAGATCCAATGTCACTGGCTTACCTGTTAGATCCAATCCCAATGCCGCTTCTAGAGGTGAATCCGATTTTAAAAATGTATCTGTATTTATCACTTCCGATAAGCGCACTGCTCGAGACTTTCTATTCGGGATTTCTATTCCTATGGAACTCTTTCCTGGAATGGGTGCTTGAATACGAATATCTTTCGCTGCTAAAGCAAGTTTTAGATCATCTGCTAGATTGCGTATTTTACTTACCTTTGTTCCTTGACCAACCGTTATTTCAAATTGAGTAACCGCTGGTCCCTGTACCATTTGAACAATCTCACCTGTTACTTGGAAATGGGACAAAGCATCTATTAATGTAAAAGCTTGCTCCTCCATCCATTCTCTATCCTCTACATTCATTTCGGGAGGTAGTAAATGACTAATAGATGGTCTCACATAATTTGATTGTTTCGCTTTTTGCTCCTGTTCCGTTAAGGTTTCAACTTCTTGCCCACCTATTGGAACATTTTCTTTTATTTCTTTTTGCTCCTGCTGAATAATTGGCTTTGTTACAGGAACCGCTTTCTGTGCTATCGGAGATAATTTGTTCATAGTATCTATTCTATTCATTTTACTTTTATCTGATTTCAGCATTAATACATTAAATGGTCTAATCTTTTCTTTGACAGGTTTTTCTGTTGCTAAAATATCCGTAGTTTGCATTGGAGCATGTGTTATTTCAGGTATTTCAGTCACTGCTACCTCTGCTTGTACAGCTTCAACAAGCTCATTCACTTGCTCAAACTCGTCTACTACTTCAGCTATTTGTATATCTTCGTTTACTACCTCTATTATTTGCAAATCCCGTTCTAAAACATCCACTTGGGGGTTTTCGTCTAGTTCTGTAACAGGCGATAATTCTTCAAATGGTTTCACTGCTGCTTCTTCAATAATATTTTCTACTAACTCTATTACTTGTACATCCTCGTTTACTGCCTCAGTTACTTGCATATTTTGTCTGTTTACATCTGCTACAAGGACTTGCTCTTTTACTTCGCTCAGTTCTGGACCAGGCGTAATAGCTTGAGCATTATTTAATACGTTCGGATTTATCGTTTCCGTTCTTTGTTCTTTTTCTTCCACTTTTTTATTTAGGTTTGTTCTTGAAAATCCATAAACTGGTGATGGTACTTCTGTAGGCGTGAATGCTCTTTTCTTTCGAATTACAGGAGGAGTATCAGCTACTACTTTTTCCTCCACTATCTTCTTCTCTGCTCGGTGAACGATAGTAGGTTTCTGTGCTCGTTGTTTCCAAAGATCTTGTGTATATAGAGGTTTATATATTTGCTCTTCAACTGGAGCCTCTTCTTTATAAATTTCACCTATTTGCTCTTCCTTTGGATATCCATATACAGTTTCATTTTTTTCTTCGTCTGATATCAATGGGAAACGAAAAGGAGTTTTTTTCTTTGTAGGATCTAACGTTTGTTGCTTCTCTTTGTATTCCTCTTCATATTCTTTCTCATCTGAGGCAAATAATTTTTTTAACCAATTCAAATTCATCACTCTTTCTAAAAGATACCTCTTATTCTACCAATAATAATAGGTTTCGTCTGTATTTATAAGGTAGAATGGTAAAAAAATCATGTGTTTTAGGATTTTATCCGAGGGGAATATGCCACTTATGTATCGGAATAGCAAAATTTATGGTTAAATATTCCACCCGCTTTGTTTCTTTTTTAAGTACTATATCCTCCTGGACGACCACTGGAGTCTGGAAAAGATTCAATTACAGATAGTTTCGGGTCCAGAGTTTTATAATTTTCTTTTCATCAAAAAAAGCACACCTTAAAGGCATGCTTGTCATTTCTTTATGCTATAAATTCGCTTCCAACTTCTTTTTGCTCATCTAGGATTAAAATCCCTTTTACTTCAGGTGCATTCGGAATAGCCAATTCTCTTGCAGAACATAGCATTCCACTTGAAGCTACACCTCTAAGTTCAGCATCCTTAATAACCATACCTGAAGGCATAATTGCTCCAACTTTAGCTACTACTACTTTTTGACCTGCTTCTACATTCGGAGCACCACATACAATTTGTAAAGTCGATTCACCAACATGTACTTGGCATACTTTTAACTTGTCCGCATTTGGATGTTGTTCCAATGAATCTACAAGGCCTACCACAAACTTAGGAGATAGATCTGCTTCTAATGTATAAGAAACACCGTTTTTCTCTAATGTTTTTTGCACGGTTTCGATTAATTCAGCAGTTAAAGATATATTACCTTGAACATCTAGCTCTTTGTATTTGCTAAATTCAAAAATGTTTATAGCCAGTACTTCGTTTGTTGTTGCATCTTTTACTTGTGTAACATCACCATTAGTTTCCGTAATAACTTTTTCTGTTTTTTCAGGTGTTAGTTGGATTAATAGTACATCTCCAACTCCAGGTTTGTTGTAAAAAATATTCATTTTTCCTCGTTCTCCTTTGATACTCGATTTTTCGCCATGATGAATATAGGTTCTAAATCTCCGTTTTCGTAGATGAAAGATAATGAAGTAATAGGCACTGTTCCAACCGTGAAGAAATGCATCGTCATTTGCGCTAGAACATCGTAACCTGTTTCATTTCTTATATCACCAATTATCATAACATCTTGATGGGGTACAGAAATAGTCATATCTCCAGTAATTTGTTTTTTCATATCTTTTAATAGCGATTCGTTCAATATACGACTTGCATCATATCCATCGTTATTATTAAAGAAATAAAAAGTATTACCTGCTACCTCATCTATTTTATAATGATTTTCTAATTTTCTCACTTGGAAGAGTGCTCGTTCCCTTACTTCCGTTTCTCTGACTTTCCACTCCAACAACATTTTTTCATCTAGTAAACGGTAAGTCTTACCAAGATCGACTGCATAGTATACGCGTGTTTCTGCTGTATGATCTTTCGTTATAAAACGGTTACCTTCATTCGATTTAAGTGGAAAGGAAGTGGAGCGGATAACGGGATACACGGACAACGATGGATCTATTTCACCGGCCATCTCTTTTTCCATCGCTTGGAATGTTTCGTTTATTGTATATACAACCTCGTTAATCGCCACTTCTTTTTTCATTTCATATTTAGCTAAAATCGGAGGGATTGAAATTTCAATTCCCTTTCCTATTTCTTTATGAGTCAAGCGTAGCTTGTTTGTTTCTCTATTATAATCATACGTGTATATATCTTCGGAAAGCTTTGTTTTTAAATGCCTTACAAGTTCAAGTGCTTTCATTTATCATCTAGTCCTTTCAAAGTGAAACTTCAATCCGTCGGGTTTCTTAATCGTCCTGTTGAAAAACGAAACCATACAGGTCTCCCCCAGAAGTTGAACTGCCACTTGGGCATTGTTTGGCGATCCTTTGGGGTGGCAGTCCTACTACTTCGGAATAAACAAAACGGTCCACTAGGTGAACCGTTTGGATGGGGTTAAATCGATTGAAGAAATGATTCAATTTCTTCTCTAGTTTTACGGTCTTTACTAACAAACCGACCTTTTTCTTCGCCATTTTCATATGCTAGAAAACTAGGGATACCAAATATATCAAGCTCGATACATAAGTCAATGAACTGATCACGATCTACAGAAACAAATGTAATATCTGCAAATTTTTCTTCTATCTCTCCCATAAATGGATCGATGAAATGACAATCTGGACACCAATCAGCTGTGAATTTAAATACAACTTTTCCTTGCTGTTTTATCTCTTTGAATTGTTCCACTGAAGCTAGGTTTTCCATATGTACCACTCCTCTAGTTTGTTGAAATGGAACGAACGATAAGCATCATTTTTTCTAAATTTTTCGCAACATCTTGTTGGTCAGAAATAGTTGTAAGTTTGATGCCACCAATGCTCGTTATAAGTTCATACTTTTCTTCACTATTTTCAATAATTGCAGCAAATCCAAATCGTCCATTTTGCTCAAATGTTTTTTCTTCTAATACTTTTAAATTTTTATCAGATGTCATCAAATCATAGTATAGTTGACTACTAGGTAATTCATTTGGATTAATAAAGAGTATAAATGATTCTTTTCCTTTAGAAAGAATAATATTTGTTTCATTAGATTCTTCTTCTATCGAAAAACCACTAGGTATAAAAATATTAATATCATTTACTTTTTCATTTGGTTTTTCTGCGTCGCCTTGAAAAGCTACTTTTGCGTTCTCAAGTCCATCTGAAGTTTGTTCTTCCAAAGAAGAGCATCCTGCTAATAAAATGACAGCTAATGACGCGATCAATAATCGCATCCAAATTCGGGTCATTCTCTTTCCTCCATTCAGTGATAACTGCTATATATTTTATCGATGATTCCCTACAGTTGCAACTACTTGGGCTTATTAGCAAATTCAAATTGCCCAATCAATAATAACATTATATGCTCGAACATTGCACTTCTATTAACAAGTCCATTGGAGAAGACACCAATGGCACCTTCATCGTGACGTATACCTTTCTTATTAGTATAGACGTCCATTACAGGTCCAAGTTCGGCACCGCCTCGTAATTGTTCCGCTATTTCCCCTGGTAGGGGTACACCAGCTCCTGTAGCAGTAAATACGTCACCGGCAGGCGTCGCCAATGCCCCCCAATTACAAATATACAATTGACCATCTATTTCTTGTACGCCGCCTTCTAAACCTATCCCAAATAGTGTGTCTGAATCTTCCATTAGCTCATCTATTAACTGCTTTGCTCGGTTAATAGCACCTTGCCTAGTCTCTTCCTGACCCATCGGTTGATCGGACACTAGTGATGGAACTTCTTTGTTTTCATAATTTGCCTCTGGATAATATATACTAGAAATAGTTTGAACTGCTTTTGTTTTAGCTCTATTATGCGTACCTATTAATATTCTCATGCAATAATATTCCTTTCTAGTTAAAAAGATGCCCCGGAAGGCATCTTTTTAAAAGTATAGAGTAACATAGCCACTCCACTACTTATACATTCGATTTAATTGTCTCTAAAGTAGTACGGTCACATGATTTAACTAGTTTCACAATAAGCTCTTTGGCTGCAGCATAGTCATCTGTGTGGATGATAGATGCAGAGGTATGAATATATCGTGAACAAATACCAATTACTGCACTAGGAATACCTTCATTCGAAGTATGAACGCGTCCCGCATCAGTACCCCCTTGTGAGATGAAATATTGATATGGAATATTATGTGTTTCTGCAGTATCTAATACGAACTCACGCATTCCACGATGTGTCACCATTGTACGATCGAAAATTCGTAAAAGTGTTCCTTTTCCTAGTTGTCCAAACTCATTTTTATTTCCAGATGCATCATTTGCAGGACTCGCATCCAAAGCAAAAAATAAGTCTGGATTAATCATATTCGCAGATGCTTGTGCACCACGAAGACCTACTTCTTCCATTACATTTGCACCGGAATATAGCATATTCGGAAGTTTCTCGTTTTGCACTTCTTTCAAAAGTTCAATAGCCAATCCACAACCATAACGATTGTCCCAGGCTTTAGCCATTATTTTTTTATCATTTGCCATAGGTGTAAACGAACAAACAGGTAAGATTTGATCACCAGGTTTTATGCCCATTCGTAGAGCATCCTCTTTATCGTCTGCTCCAACATCTATTAGCATATTTTTTATATCCATCGGTTTGCTACGAAGTTCATCACTTAACAAATGCGGAGGAATAGAACCGATTACTCCTGGAACTGTTTGAGTCTTAGTAACAACTTCCACTCGTTGTGCAAGTAAAACCTGGCTCCACCAACCACCTAGAGGTTGAAAACGAATCATTCCATTATCTGTGATCCCAGATACCATAAATCCTACTTCATCCATATGGCCAGCAACTAAAATTTTCGGTCCATTTTCATCACCTTTTTTAAGACCAAATATACCGCCTAAATTATCTTGAACAATTTCATCTGAATATTTAGTCAGTTCATTTCGCATAAAGGCACGTACAGCATATTCATTCCCAGGTGCTCCTGGTAGTTCTGTCAATGTTTTAAAGAGCGAGCGCGTTTCTGCATTCATTAAAAAAGCCTCCTAAAGCTGTGTAGAAAATTATCTTCCCCTCTATTGTAATAAAAGTTGGGTTCGTTTACTACAATAAAACTTCGTAAACCGAAAAATTTAATCGGAACGAGGATGTATGATACACTAAAAAAAATACGATGAGGAGGAATACTGATGAAATTAAAGGATTACATGATGGGACTTGGAACTGGAATTGTAATTGGTGTTATAGCCAGCCAAGCCACGAAACAAATGGATTTTAATCGTTCAGCAGAATTAGTATTAAATGAAATTAAAAGCTCATTCAAAAAAGAGGGTCCAATCGATGGATCCTGGATATATATGACCCCAGAGAAGTTTCAAAAAGAAGCAATAAGTATGAATGTATATAAAGGCGGTATTTCTCGAGTGAAAGAAGGGGAAATTGAGCAATTTGAGTTCGCAGCAGATGCAAAAACAGGATCCGTCGTTGAATTGGTGAAAATTTAAATTTAAAAGTGGAAGGTTGGTCATGATTTTCTCATGATCAGCCATTTTTTTGTCATCTAATATAGTTTAGTTGGAATTTCAGATATGTTTGTTGGAAAAGAGTAAATTTTCCACAAAAATAACGAGGGCTGACATCGTCAAGGCCCTCGCTTTATCTGTCCAACTCTAGAACAGCTCCTGAATCACTCAAGAATTCAGTAAAGTCAAAGGACGCCTTAACTTGAAATCCTACCAAGTGCTTATCGGGGCTGAAATAGGTAATTGAACTTTTCTTTTTATCTACTTCTCTCAACTAAATCTACTATCTCTTTTCCATCTTCGGACCATTTGATCATTCGATAGAAAGCATCGTGATAAAAGCTGAACCAATAATTTTGTTGAAGTGCTTGTTTGACCCATTTTTCTTTTGCAAACACTGAAGTCATCGGATAATCGTCATATGCAAGCACCCACAGTGGGTTTTGGTGAGCATGGGTAGGCATTAGATCTGCCATATGTATGACAGTATCTTCTTGCTGCTTGAATACAACAATACTATGGCCGTCACTATGGCCTCCCGTGTGAATCATCTCAATTCCCTCTACTATTTTAAGAGAATTTGTAAATGGTATCACTTGGTCTTCTATTGGCTCCCAATTTTCTTTCCAATATGTGTTTTTGGAGCGAATATTAGGATTTTTCATTTCGTTCCATTCCACATCGGACACATAAATTTTAGCATTTGGAAAAGTGGAAACAATTCGGTATTCATCCCATTTTGTTAAACCACAGGCATGATCGAAGTGAAGATGAGTCATCATAACAATATGGATGTCTTCTGGCAATAATCCTAATTCTACAAGATTATCTTCCACTTGAGATTGATCGGTAACACCGTAGTTTCGCAATTGCTTCTCCGTCATTTTCCGGTAACCAAGACCTGATTCCATTAAAATGTTTTGCCCCTTATATTGGATGAGTAATGGATCCGATGGCAGTTCAATTTGATTTTTCTCATTGACAGGATATTTCTTTTCCCATAATGGTTTTGGAACAACTCCAAACATGGCACCCCCGTCCATAAAAGTTGTTCCTCCCTTTAACCATGTAAATGACATTTCGTGAAATTGAAACTTGTCCATTCTCCCACTCCCCTTTTCAAATATTCCTCGGTGTATACATTTATCGAGCTAACTAGCATTTTCGCTCACTAAAGTTACACGTATTTTGCTTCAACTCGGTATATTGGTTGACCTTTTGCAGAAAACTTTTCTTCATATTCCGTCATAATATTATCTTCCGGCATATTAACATGCAAATCGAGAGAGACCTCTTTGATAAGCATTCCAAAAGCTGACATACTCGTTAATGAATACTCAAATAAACCTCGATTATCCGTTTTGAAATGGATTTCAGCATGATCTACTAGAATCGATTTGTATAGTTCTAAAAACTCTGCATGTGTTAAACGTCGTTTCGCATGCCTAGTTTTTGGCCATGGATCTGAGAAATTTAGGTATACACGGTCTACGTCATTTTTTTCAAAATACTTTGCAAGATCTGATCCGTTTACTTTCAATAATCGTAGATTAGGTAATGGCTGAGCGGCAATCGCATTTTCTAACGCTGACACTATCACACTGTCATATAACTCTATGCCAATATAATTGATATCCGGATTTTGCTTTGCCATTCCTGTTACAAACTGCCCTTTTCCTGAACCTACTTCAATATGCAATGGATTGTCATTCTTAAATACTTCGGCCCATTTACCTTTAACTTCTTCTGGATTTGGGATAACTATTTCCGGATGAGCATTGATAAAATCCTCTGCCCATGGTTTATGTCTTAACCTCATTATTCAAACTCCTCTTTCTTTAACGGTTTGCTAAATTCCATGCATGTCCCTCTACTGAACATGAATAAGCTATATCTGTTTCTGTTATACATGAAAACTCACCATCCACATGACCATACACTTCATCATGAATAACCATATTAAAATCTGATGATTGATACTGTTTTACCTCTTTAAATTTAGTATGTTTTCCAAAGAATACTGTACCAAAAATAAATAACAATTTCCATCTTGATAATTTGTTTACTACTGTCATCTCAAGTAATTGATCATTAGGAATGGAATCAGGAGAGATTTTCATTCCACCTCCAAAAAAAGGCTGATTACAAATAACAAAAAACCAAACATCATCATATCGAGTGACTTCATCTTTATTATGTAAGGTAAAAGAAAACGTTTTAAACGTTAGTAACTCTTTTATAAGAAATAATATGTATGCAAGTTTACCTAGCCTAAAAAGGTTCAGCCTGCTTTTCCAAATAGAATAATTTGCAAGGTAAACAACTTTTGCATCAAAACCAAAGCCGGCATTATTAACAAATTTGTATTCCAAATTTGGAGTGTTTACTGTTCCAATATCCATTTTGGTGTGGAAATTACTCTGTGCAACTTCCTTGAGGTCTTTCAATGTATGAAAAACATAAAAGGTTCGTCCAAAGTCGTTTCCACTCCCAGCCGAGATTATTCCAACTCGAACATGCTCAAAACCGACGATACCCAAAATAATTTCGTGAATAGTACCATCACCACCAACTCCAACTAAAAGCAAATCATCCATTGATTCGGCGCATTTTTTGGCTATTTCGGTGGCGTGATCTTCTCTTTTCGTCATATAAACTGTGTGAGGAAAATCGATTGTTTCTCTCCATTTCCTCCACACCTTCTTACCTAAACCATTCCCTGCGTGCTCATTTACTATAAAGACAATGTTATTCATTGGTTTCCTCATTACCTATATCCCAACTAGATCTAGAATAAGAAGTGGTTTGTACTAGATCTAATATCGCCTGGGCTGCTTTAAATTGCATATGCTTCATCGGAGAATGCGAAGATTTCAATGAAAGAAACCATTCAGGAAACTTTCTCGTATCGATAAATTCTGTATTAAACGAATTTCCCGGATAATCAATATAACCATTTCTTGAAAGAATTACTTTTTTTATCGGCAATTCTATGTCCTGCTGTTGGAAAATCTGTCCTAATATCGATTCCATTCGATTTAGATTAATCGTAGGGTTTAATATTTTCTTTTCATCTTCCCCACTTTTCTTAAGCCAAAATCGTTCCCCACTCCCTATAAAAGCATCGGAATTTTTGCCCTCTAGTACTACAATACAAACAACTTCAGTAGGAAGTATAAGTATAATATCTAGCTCTATTGGGGCCTTTTTTAGCTTCAAGATTGGATAATAAAAGACAAAATAATTATCTGGTAGCTTCAGTGTAAAATCCCTCAGTAGTGTGTCACGCATATATTTTGGATCTACATAAGACTTTTCACGTAAAGTGGAACTTGCCCATTTTAATTGAAAGTGAAACAGCTGATCTAGATACATACGTTTTAACTCTTCTTTTGTTTGAGGTTTATAAACTAGTTTAGGTTCAAAAAGCAACGTAGTAGATTCTTCTGATATAGGAATCTCTTCCGTCAACTCTTTATTTTCCCAGTCTAAGCCTTCTACTATTTCTTTCTTGCTTTTTGGAAACAGAATGGATAAAAGTGATTTTCTCTTGTATTCTACAACTACTTCATCTTCCTTTTCAATCCACTCAGAAGTAAAAGAACCTCTTTCCCACTCTTCCTTTGTCCGATCCCATTGTTGTTTTTTTAAACGTACAAACTGCGTTGGGTATCTTTTTAAATCTACTTGATAACGGGAAACATAATCTTGTAATTTAACTAGTTGGGCCATTATTTTCACCCCTCCTCCACTTGACTGTGCATATTTCTTCATAACGCGGAGACCGATTCACATTAACGGTAAAAATGGAGAAACTTAAAACGTCAAAGACTACATCAGGTAAGTTGAACGCTTTTAAATTTAGCGACTCCAAAGAAGCCCATTTTTTTGCCATTGTAATATGAGCATTGAAATCGTTTGTTTTCTGTACCTCTATAAAGTTACTTAACAGTTGCACAATTTTTTGCTGCAATAATTGTAAAGAATCGCTTTTTTCTAATGACGTATACACAACACGCGGGGTAGCTTCATTACCAAAATGAGCTACTCCACTTGTTTTCAATTCGAACGATTCCCATTCTAAACGATTTAGCGAATGAATTATTTGCTGTAATATACCATCTGCAACATGCCCTAAATAATAGAGCGTGATATGAAGATCTTCTGCAACTGGTAAGATTTTATGAGTCCTGTGTAAATTGGTTTTATCACGTTCCTGAATAATCGCAGAAGCTAACTCCTTAGGGATTTTTATAGCGATAAAATAATGCTTGTTCATGCTTCAACGGATGTAGGAATTCTTTTTTCAAAAGCTAATTGTAGCTTTTCAGCCCATTCGCCACGTTTTCCAGTACCAATTATTCTATCATCAATGGAAATTATCGGCATTACTTCCGCATTCGTAGAAGACATAATCATTTCATCCATTTCTAATGCTTGCGCTTTTGTAAATGCTTCTTCCACTACCGGTAGTCCTACTTCTTCACAACAATTCAAAATAACTTGGCGTGTAATTCCGTTAAGTATTAAATTACTAACAGGATGTGTATACAAAACTCCATCCTTAATACCATACATATTAGAAGATGAACCTTCTGTAATTGTTTCTCCACGATGTAGTACAGCCTCATAGCAGTCTTTACTAATAGCTTCTTGTTTTGCTAAAACATTTCCTAACAAATTTAACGATTTGATATCACATCTAAGCCAACGAACGTCCTCTACAAAGCAAGCTTTTACTCCATTTTCTAACTGTGTATGTGGGCGTGTTGTTTCTTTTGTATAGGCTGTTAAAACAGATTCCACTGCTGGAACTGGAAAATTATGCTGACGCATGCTTGTTCCTCTGGTAACTTGAAGATACACTTGACCATCTTGAAGTTCATTCATTTCAATCAGTTCGTGTAACATTTTATGCATTACGTCTTTAGTATATGGAATAACTAGTTGAATCTTGTCCGCACTCGCATATAGTCGATCAATATGCTCTTTAGCTGTGAACATATCTCCTTTGTATATTTTGATCACTTCATAAATTCCATCTCCAAATTGATAACCACGATCTTCGAATCCAATTTTCACGTCTTCTTCTTGTACAAATTGATCATTCCATAATACTTTTACCATGTTTATTCTCCCTCCGAATTTGAGCTTCCAGCAAGTTCTACTATTGCATCTGCATAAATAGCAGTTGCTTTTATTAAATCTTCGATATCTACATATTCATCCACTTGATGTGCTACATCTTTTCTGCCAGGGAACACCATACCAAATGCTACCCCTTTTTCTAATACTCTTGCATACGTGCCGCCACCGATAGATAATAACTCTGCTTTTTCACCGGTATGTCTTTCATATACTTTTTGTAAAGATTTAATAAGTATATCTTCTTTATCGACATAATGAGGCTTAGAATTAGTACTTAAATCCAAAGTAATGCCTGAACCACTAAGTACTTCTCTGCAGGCACTTAACTGTTCGTCAAAAGGATAGCTTACAGAATAACGCAAACTTACTTGCGTACAAGATCCTTGTGCAGGGGCATAGTGAATAACACCAGGATTTAAGGTCGTATCTCCTGAAAGCTCATCTGTGAAATTGAGTGCCAGGGCATGCCCTCTGCTATCTTCTCCAAATGAATTTACTAAAAAGTTAACGAACGCTTTGGAATGTGGAGTAAGATTAATATTTTGTAAAAATTTAGCCAATAGTATACCTGCATTAATCCCATCATCTGGCTCCATTGCATGTGCAGATTTACCAAAAACAAGCACTTTAACCATAGGGCCTTCTTGTGTGACTTCTCCCTCAACATTAAATTCAGCTGCAAATGTTTGGAACTTTTCTTTAATCATATGGAGACCACCGAAGATAACTGCGAATGCTTCATCTGGCACCATATTTGTACGGTTACCTGCTTGGAAAAACTGAATCGTTTCAGTATCAGCAGAACCAGTTTGTGTAAAGATCAAACTCGCGATTCCTTTTTCTGCATTAATAATTGGGAAATCAGCATCCGGTGCAAATCCCATCTGAGGCATTGCTTCCTTTGCAAAATATCTATCCATACAACGGAATCCACTTTCTTCGTCTGTCCCAATAATGAGACGGACTTTTTTGGATAGCTTAATCCCTGCTTCTTTTACTAATTTCATGGCCATCCATGCAGCAATAGTTGGACCTTTATCATCTATAGCACCACGGCCATACACTCTATCGTCAGCTACAACACCTTCAAACGGTGGATACGTCCAATTTTTACCTTCTGGCACGACGTCAACATGACAAAGGATTCCTAATATATCTTCTCCTTCACCCATTTCAATATGTCCAGCCATATTATCTACATTTTTTGTGATAAATCCTTCTTGCTCACCTTCGTTCAATATGTGGAGAAGAGCCTCCAACGGTTTAGGTCCAAAAGGCATTTCATCATTACCTGCTTTTTCATCCATGACACTTGGAATTTGTATTAATCTTTGTAATTCTGCTATGATATCTGCCTTTTTGGATTCTGCTAGTTCTAACCAATTCATATTAATATCCTCCTAAGTAATGCTTATATTTCATTTTACACTTTTTATAGTAAAAGACACAAAAAAAGAAGGAAATTTATAACCTTCAGACAGTGTTTTCCTAACAAAATAACATTCTTTTCTGACTCGGTATTCACTGGCAAGAAATGTGAATGTTTTGTAAATATGATTATATCTATAGAAATTTTAATAGAAATCTATTATAATGGAATTGTCAGAAAGTAAATACTTTGACTATCATTTTGTAAAGGGGCTGTAAATTGCAATTACTCAGTTGCTTTTCACCCAAGTCGTCCGCTAGTCTAGCCAAGGGATATCATGATGAAGGAGTGGTTACTTATGAAACCAACTACTGATCGGATGCTTACTCGAATAAAAGACATGTATATGTTCATCCGTGATCACGGGACAGTTACAACACAAGATTTAGTCGATGAATTTGGCATCACTCCTCGCACAATTCAACGAGATTTGAATGTGCTTGCTTTTAATGACTTAATCATTAGCCCAACAAGAGGTAAATGGACCACGACGAACAAACGCGTTAAAATGACATCTTAGATATGAACAATATGAAAAGAATGACCAAGCTAAAACTTAAGCCTGGTCATTCTTTTGCTGTATTTGTGTTAGCTCTTCTTCTGTTAGTTCTCGATATGTACCTTCTGCTAATGTAGCATCCAACTCAAGTAACCCCATCGAAAGCCTTTTTAAGTAAACTACGTTTTTTCCAACTGCTTCAAACATTCTTTTCACTTGATGAAATTTACCTTCTGTAATGGCCAATTCGATTTCAGAAATAGAATCACTTTTTAAGACTTTTAGTATGCCTGGCTTTGTATGATAGCCATCATCTAATATTACTCCATTGGAAAAGGCTGTAATATCCGATTCATCTACTACACCTTCTACTTTCGCGTAATACACTTTGGGTACGTCTTTGTTTGGTGATAGAAGTCGGTGTGTCAAAGCCCCGTCATTCGTTAATAGAAGAAGACCTACAGTATCCTTATCTAATCTTCCTACTGGATATGGTTCAAAATGACGTACGTCTTCATCTAATAGATCTATGACTGTTTGCTCCCTAGAGTCCTCTGTCGCAGAAATTACTCCAGGTGGTTTGTTCATCATTAAATAGATAAACTCTTTATATACTACTACGTCTCCGTAAACTGTCACTTTATCCTTCAGCTCGTTCACGTGCATGGAGCTGTCTTTTACAACAGCTTCATTTACTTGAATAGCTTTGGATTTGACCAATATTTTTACTTCTTTTCTTGTACCATATCCCATATGAGATAGAAATTTATCTAATCGCATTTTATTCTCCTAAAAACCAATTTTTTTGGTAAAGCGTGTAAGTCTCTCTCCGAAGAGTTTTTGAGCAAGACCCAAGCGTAATGTAACAAAAGCATAAAATACAGCTCCAATACCAGCACAAACGATAATCGCAAGTAATCCTTCTAGTTTAGTATCAATCGTCATGAATTGTCCGAATCCTAATTTGACTAGGAACACAAGCACTAACATGATTACATTGACGATAATAATAAGCATTACTCTTCGAACGACCATATTCGATTTATAATGTAATGTCTTGCGAATAGCAAATAAGTTTAACCCGATTGCCACTAAATAACCACATGCTGTAGCGATAATTGCACCATCAGTTTCAAAAGCTTTAATAAGCGGCGTATTTAGGATTAGCTTCGTTAGTATCCCAAGTAATAAGTTTAAAATTATTAACTTTTGACGATCAATTCCTTGTAATATCGCAGTCGTTACTGGATATAAAGCAAACAATATGGCAACTGGAGCGTAATGGGCAAGTACGGTTGCCCCTGTTTCACTAGCTTCATAAAACACTAAGTAAAATTCATCTGCTAACACAGAAATCCCCATTGCTGCAGGTACAGTTAAAAACAATAAAATTTGGAATGATTGGTCCAACGCTTTACGAACCTGTACAAAATCTTGTTTTGCATAATAACTAGTGATCAACGGGATTAGCGTCATACTAAAACCAGTTGCGAGCATGACAGGAATCATTACAAGCTTATGGGTAGTGTAATTTAACATGCCTAATAATGTGTTAGATATATCCCCACCTATTCCAATGACAGACATCGCATTATTAAACGTAATCATATCGATAAATTGGAATAAAGGATTAATAACTCCTACAAGCGCAAAAGGAACAGTATAAATTAACATTTCTTTATAAATATTTGTTAATGATACATCTGAACTAATCTTCCCTGATGTAGTTAACAAATTGTTAAACTCCGGCTTCAATTTTTTCCAATACCATACGAGAACGACTAATCCTGCAATTGCACCTAAAAACGCGGCAAATACAGCAAAGGATACTGCAGTCTTTTCTGTACCATTGAATACATAAACAACAAAGAAACCACCAACTAACACAAATAGGATTCGAACAATTTGTTCCCATAATTGAGAGATTGCTGTAGGTGTCATATGTTGATATCCTTGGAAAAATCCTCTTACTAAGCTCATAACCGGAACTACAATAACTGCAAAACTGACAAATCTAATAACAGAAGCTACATCATTTACGGAAAAATCTGCTTCATCATCTTTAATAATAAGATGAGCTATTGGATCTGCAAGGAAGTAAAGGATTAAAAACCCTAAAAACCCGGTCACTCCCATAAGCAACATGCTCGACTTCACGAGCTTTCTTCCAGTAGCATAATCTCCTTGGGAATTATATTTAGATACAAACTTTGATACAGCAATTGGTACACCAGATACTGCAATTGCTAGCATGATGGAATATGGAGTATAAGCGTATTGATAAAGTGCAATATACTCCTCCCCCACTATTTGATAGAAAGGTATTACATATAGAACACCTAGTATTCTCGATAATAAGAGACCAATTGTTAAAATCATTGTCCCTTTCAGTAAATTTGATGCCATCTAACCCTTCCATTCTTATCAAATTCGCCTCGGCGAATATGCTCCTGCGCAAGCTCGTCGCAGAAAACAGAGCGCCCAGATATTTCTCAAGCTCGCCTGAGAAATTCATCTAAAAATCTGTGGCATCCGCCGGAGGCTTTAACTTTATTAAGCAGAGGTTTGTGGATACCATTTAGTTGAATACATATTTTGCATTCACCACATCACTTATGGAAGTGGGATACTTCTACTCCTGCGCAAGCTCGTCGCAAAAAATATTTGCTTAATAAAGTTAAAATGTCTATCTTACAGTTTACAACTGTCTAAACAAAACCACAATCATGTATAATAAAGAAAAAACTGAAAGTGTGAATATATTATGTATGACGTTATTGTAATTGGTGGGGGTCCCTCAGGACTAATGGCTGCTGCGGCGGCTGGGGCAGAAAACAAAAAGGTACTACTAATCGAAAAAGGAAATAAGCTTGGGAAAAAGCTTGCTATATCTGGTGGGGGTCGTTGTAACGTTACAAATAGACTACCTCAAGAAGAGATTGTAAAAAATATCCCTGGAAATGGCCGCTTTTTATTTAGCCCTTTTTCTGTATTTAATAATGAGGATATCATCGAGTTTTTTGAAAATCTAGGAGTTGCTTTAAAAGAAGAAGATCACGGAAGAATGTTCCCAGTTTCTAACAAGGCGATGGATGTTGTAAATGCTCTATTAGATGAATTAAAAAGACTACAAGTAGAAATCAAGTTAAATTCAGTAGTTTCCAAGTTGTTAATGAATGATGAAAAAGTAATTGGCGTAAGACTAGCTTCAGGTGAAGAAATCACTTCCGGTGCTATTGTCGTAGCGGTTGGGGGCAAAGCAGTTCCTCAAACCGGATCTACTGGAGACGGATATCCTTGGGCAGAAAAAGCTGGTCATACTGTCACGGATTTATATCCGACAGAGGTACCTCTTTTATCCAATGAGACATTCATCAAATCGAAAGAACTTCAAGGCCTCGCACTTCGAGGTGCTGGTGTTTCTGTGTTAAATAAAAAAGGAAAACCAATAATTACACATGAGATGGATATGTTGTTTACTCACTTCGGCTTAAGTGGACCAGCCATCTTAAGATGCAGTCAATTTGTTGTAAAAGAACAAAAGAAAAATGGCGGACAACCTGTCTCCGTACGAATTGATAGTCTTCCAGAACAAAATGAAGAACAAACTTTCCAAATGCTTCTATCTGCTTTAAAAGAGGATCCCAAAAAAGCAGTAAAAAATGTGTGGAAAGGTATTGTTCCTGAAAGATGGCTATTGTTTTTACTTCAACGTACCGCTATTCAAGAAAGTGAAGATGGTCAAAATCTTCCGCATGAAAAGATTCGTGCACTCGCACATGAGTTAAAACAATTCAATGTCTTTGTTTATGGGACACAACCATTAGAAAAAGCCTTTGTTACTGGTGGAGGTGTATCCATCAAGGAGATAGAACCAAAAACAATGGCGTCGAAGAAAAAGGCTGGACTCTATTTTTGTGGGGAAATATTAGATATCCACGGATACACAGGCGGCTACAATATCACCTCTGCTCTTGTTACTGGTAAAATTGCTGGAATGAGTGCCGCAAAATCGATTGAATTATAAGATAATTTATATTACAATATACGTTAATAAGCGATTAGGAAGAATAGTAACTTTATGAAATGCTCTAGAGAGCTGACGGTAGCTGCGAGTCAGTGCAAGCAATAAAGTGAATGGGCTTCTTAGCTCCAAAGCTGAACGTATATAATCAGTAGGTTTTGGCGTTCGTCTACGTTATAGGACTCGCAACTGTCAGGTTGCAATAAGTGGATTACAATAGTAATCAATAAAGGTGGCACCACGGCTCTCCGTCCTTTGCGATGGAGGGCCTTTTTGTGTTTAGTTAAGTTGAGTTGAGCTGAGATTAGTTAAGAATAGGAGAGCTGAGAAATGACAGTTGAGACAAAAAGTTATCAAATGAAAGAAATCCAAGGAGATATGATGACTCCTATATCCATTTACCATTCTTTGCACGGAAGGAAAAAAGTGTTATTTGAATCCTCCGCTAAGCATGAGGAAAGTGGAAGATACTCCTTTATTGCAGTTGACCCTATCGGGGAACTAACCGGAGACCAGCATGGATATTCACTATCCGTCGAAAATCGTTCAACCGAAAGTGAACACAGGTCAGTGATAGAAAAGCTTAAACAGATGATGCCAATTCATCAAGACTGCTATCCATTTTCTTTTTTCGGTGGTGCTATTGGCTATTTCGGATATGAAACTGCTTTTTATAATGAAAAAATAGGAGATTTATTAAACGACGAATTAGATATGCCAGATGTACATGTTATGTTTTACGATACGTTTATTATTTTTGATCATCTAAAACAGACGGTTTCCATAGCTGCGATCGATTTATTCCAAAATGGGCGTTCTTCAGATTCGATGACTGATGCTATTGATAAGATATTGTCTGAACTAGAGCAGGGACCGATAAATCCTGAACGAACGGAACCCTCTCTCTCCTTTAAACCACAGATTCAGGAAAAAGATTTTACGAATATGGTGGAAACAGCAAAGGAACATATTTTAAAAGGCGACATATTCCAGGTTGTCCTATCTCAACGTTTTACCTCTCCATTTGACGGAGACCCTTTTTCGTTGTATCGACAGCTTCGTACTTCCAATCCATCTCCTTATATGTTCTATATGGACTTTGAAACTTACACTATCTTGGGGACATCTCCAGAAAGCTTAGTAAAAGTAAAAAATGGAATAGTAACAACGAACCCTATAGCAGGGACAAAGCCTCGCGGGCAAACTCCTGAGGAAGATGCTCGCATTGCTCATAATTTATTGCATGATGAAAAAGAAGTTGCAGAACATCGAATGCTCGTAGATCTTGGACGTAATGATATTGGTAAAATAGCTGAAATAGGAACTGTTCAAATTGAGAAATATATGAAAGTTGAATACTATAAATACGTCATGCATATTGTGTCTGAGGTGACTGGTCAACTAATTGAAAATGCACATATTTTAGATGTGTTAACTACCTGCTTACCTGCTGGAACTGTTTCAGGAGCACCGAAGATTAGAGCTATGCAGATTATAAATAATTTAGAACCAATGAAACGTGGGATCTACGCGGGGGCTGTCGGCTATGTATCTGTTACAGGTAATATGGATTTGGCACTTGCCATTCGTACAATGGTTGTAAAAGATCATTATGCCCATGTTCAAGCTGGAGCTGGTATTGTCCACGATTCTATTCCAAAGAGCGAGTATGAAGAAACGATTAATAAAGCTAAGGCTCTCTTGGAGGTGCAACGATGATTTTGTTAATCGATAACTATGATTCTTTTACGTATAATTTATATCAACAAGTCAGTATGTTAGGCAAAGACGTTAAAGTCGTTCGGAATGATGCTATTACTATTGAAGAACTGGAAGAACTGAACCCTGAGGCTATTATTATCTCTCCTGGCCCTGGTACTCCTGTAGATGCAGGTGTTTCGATCGACATTATTCAGAAGCTATATAAAAAGTATCCCATTTTAGGTATCTGTCTTGGCCATCAATCGATTGGCGCAGCTTTTGGAGCAAAAATTGTGCAGGCAAAAACCATTAGACATGGTAAAATGTCCACCATATCTTATAGTCCTCAAGCTTTGTTCAAAACTTTCGAGGAGCCAATTTCAGTCATGCGATATCATTCGCTTGTGATAGACGGAGAGTCATTAATAGACGAACTAGAAATTCTAGCAAGGTCAGAAGACGACAATGAAATAATGGCCATCAAACATGTCGACTACCCTTTATATGGCCTTCAATTCCACCCGGAATCTATTGGGACAGAACAAGGAAGCCGAATAATGCAGTCATTTATCGAAAGCTTCTGAGAAAATATATAAAAGGGAGTTCCTAGGATCGTTCTAGGAGCTTTTTTGATCCGAAAAATCTCTTACAGGTGTTTTAGTTGGAATTTTGGAGGGTTTAGTTGGAAAAATGAGAGGTTTAGTTGGAATTTTGAGCACGCTAGTTGGAATAAACAAAAGATAGCAAAAAGCAGCTTATCCCTATTAAGGACAAGCTGCTCTATAAGATATTAACATCTAACATGCTTGCGTTTAAAACCAATTCTTCCTTTATCTACTGCTGTTTGAATACTGTCGTAAGCATTTAAGAAGCTGCTTTTTTTGTTGTCTCTTTTGACTTCAACTATGCCTATTTCCTTTGCAGTCTCTAGTGCTTTTTCATGCAGAGGTACATAAGAAGTTCCCACAGTTAATATAAAGTTATTCATCGAAGATTTTGTTCGTTCAGGTGATTCATGAATCTTATTTTTCACCATATCAAGCATATTAGACATTTTGCTTTCTGAAAACTCAACGTCTTTTCGATTCCCCAAAAGCCAGCAGTAGCAACTCCACCCTGCTGACATTTTCAACTCCTCGTCACTTGTAATCCATTTGTCCGCAACTTCTTGAGCGATATCGGACTCTGACAAAGTTACAGCTACTACAAAATCAGAAAGCATATAAAAATATGCTGAATCCATCCAGCGATTATAATCCGCTTCAGTCATGCCGTTTGGATCTGCAATAATACCGGCAAAATACATGGCATCATAGTTCCCTGTTGCGTATAGCTCATCCGCTAACTGTTGATTTATTTTTATTTTCTTTGAAATTGGTTTCATCACACCAGTAGCCACGCCGAAAAGTGGCTCATGTGCTCCATTGGATATGTATATTTTTTTAGTTCTTTCTTTACCAAGAGCTTCGAGTTCCTGCATAACTTCTTCAAAATTCATCTATTCGCACTTCCTTTATTTTTGATTTTCCACAGATATAACGCTCATTCAAATATCACTAAATCATTTTAATCCAATCTATTCTTGAAAGTAGGACTCAATTCACTCCATACATCAAACATATTCCCGTCTAAATCATAGAATACAAAATTGGTGCCGGGATGCCCCCGATTTTCAATTTTCCCAACACGTACTCCCTTTTCCTGAAGAAAGCTGTTAAATTCTATTAGTCGATCTATTCCATTCACTTCAAAAGTCATTGTAAAATGTTCCTGTTCATAAATATCCAAAAAACAAGACCGTTCTCCTTTTTTGGCCTTAACAAGAAAAAAACTTTGATCTGCAAATTCTAAAATTGCTTTGTCCATATTTCTAAAATTTTCAACAGCTCCTAGCATTTCTTGATACCATAATGATGATTTCTCTGGATTAACAACTGGTATGTATGTAGTTCCCACTCTTTTAATAAATGCACTCATTGCACACATCCCTCCCATATTCTTATAACCTTCATCATATCATTTTTCAGAACTTTCAAGGCAGAGTAGGAAAATAATTCAGAAAAATCCAAACTTTAAAGTGCTAGGAATCGTTTATATATGGAAAGGAGTTGTGGTTTTGATAAATATTAATGACCTAAAAACGTTAATGCTGCAATTTACAGAACCCCTAATACGTTTGGCTTATTACTACGTAAAGGATCTCCAATTAGCAGAGGATATCGTACAAGAAGTATTAATAGAAATAGGTTATCCTAACCCTTATGAATTCCAATAGATATTGCAAATAAAAAAGCTGCTCATTTCTACAACAAAAAAATCATCTCAACTCTAAGAAAAGCATAGAGTTGAGATGATTTAAAATACTCTTATTTATAGTCAAGCTTCATTAAATTACGATATTGACCATTTTACCTGGAATGGCAATAATTTTCTTCACTTCTTGACCATCCAACCATTGTTGAACTTGTTCTGAAGCAAGAGCTAATGCTTCCAACTCTTCTTTTGTTGCATCTTTAGCAACGTTCAATTTTGCACGTACTTTCCCTTTAATTTGAACTGGAATTTCTACTTCATTGTCTACTAGTTTCGATTCATCAAATGTTGGCCAAGATTCGTAAACGATTGTATCGTCATGTCCAAGAATACGCCATAATTCTTCTGCAATATGTGGAACGATTGGAGAAATAAGCTTCACAAATCCTTCAACATATTCTGTTGAAATTTGCTCCGCTTTATATCCTTCATTGATAAATACCATCATTTGTGAAATAGCGGTATTGTAATGCATTGCTTCAAAGTCTTCCGTTACTTTTTTAACTGTTTGATGATATGCTTTTTCCATATTATCAGAAGAAGTATCTGTAACTTTAGCACTCAACTTACCGTCTTCATCGACCAATAGACGCCATATACGATCTAGGAATCTTCTTGATCCATCTAAACCATTTGTAGACCATGGTTTCGAGGAGTCTAGTGGCCCCATGAACATTTCATAAAGACGAAGTGAATCGGCTCCATGACTTTTCACGATATCATCAGGGTTAACTACATTCCCTTTCGATTTAGACATTTTCTCGTTACCTTCTCCAAGAATCATCCCTTGGTTAAATAGCTTTTGGAATGGCTCTTTCGTAGTAACTACACCAATATCATAAAGGAATTTATGCCAGAAACGTGCGTACAATAAATGAAGTACTGCATGCTCTGCTCCACCTACATAAATGTCCACTGGAAGCCAGCGTTTCGCTAGTTCTGGATCGACAAGTGCCTCGTCATTGTTTGGATCGATATAACGTAGGTAATACCAGCAGCTACCTGCCCACTGAGGCATAGTATTCGTTTCACGACGGCCTTTTTTACCGGTTACTGGATCCACAACATTAACCCATTCCGTAATATTAGCTAGTGGCGACTCACCTGTACCACTTGGTTTAATATCTGTAGTAACAGGAAGCATTAACGGTAATTCAGACTCTTCTACTGGTGTAGAAGTGCCATCTTCCCAATGAATAATTGGAATCGGCTCGCCCCAATAACGTTGACGACTGAATAACCAATCACGTAGACGATACGTAATTTTCTTCTCACCTTTACCATTTGTTTCAAACCATTCAATCGCTTTGGCAATTGCTTCTTGTTTGTTTAAGCCATTTAAAAACTCAGAGTTAATAAGTGTGCCATCAGCAGTGTAAGCTTCTTGTGAGATGTCTCCACCTGCAACTACTTCCACGATTGGCAAATCAAATTGTTTTGCGAACTCGTAGTCACGCTCATCATGTGCAGGAACTGCCATAATAGCACCAGTACCGTATGTCGCTAATACATAATCAGCAATCCATATTGGCATCTTCTCTCCACTTACTGGGTTAACGGCATAAGCACCTGTAAATACACCTGTTTTATGTTTTGCAAGATCTGTACGTTCAAGGTCACTTTTTAATTTCACTTGATCTTTATAAGCTAGCACTGCTTCTGCTTGTTCCTCAGTAGTTATAGCATCCACATGCTTATGCTCAGGCGCTAATACTGCATAGGTTGCACCAAAAATTGTATCCGGACGTGTTGTAAATGCACGGAAGGATTCTTTCGTGCCTGCCACTTCAAAAGTAAGCTCCGCACCCTCTGAACGTCCTATCCAATTACGTTGCATTTCTTTTAAGCTGTCTGGCCAGTCAAGATCATCTAAATCTTCTAAAAGTCTGTCTGCATAAGCAGTTATACGAAGTACCCATTGTCGCATCGGACGACGTTCTACTGGATGTCCTCCACGCTCTGACACACCGTCAATTACTTCTTCATTAGCTAAAACAGTTCCTAATGCTGGACACCAGTTTACCGGCACTTCATCTACATATGCTAGGCCTTTTTTGTACAGCTGGATGAAAATCCATTGAGTCCATTTATAATAAGAAGGATCGGTCGTATTTACCTCTCTGTCCCAGTCAAAAGAAAATCCTAAATCCGTCATTTGACGTTTAAAAGTAGCAATATTTTTTGCCGTGAACTCTGCAGGATCGTTCCCAGTATCAATTGCATATTGCTCCGCTGGAAGTCCAAAAGCATCCCACCCCATTGGATGAAGAACGTTATAACCTTGTTTACGTTTAAACGAACTTAGAATATCCGTTGCGATATATCCAAGTGGATGACCTACATGTAGACCTACTCCTGAAGGATAAGGGAACATATCCAATGCATAGAATTTTGGTTTAGACGGATCATCTGTCATCTTATACGTTTTGTTTTCTTGCCAATACTTTTGCCATTTTTTTTCGATTGCTTCATGATTAAAGCTCATAAATTTTTCCTCCTCCAATGTATGAAAAGCGGAAGCGCCTATTTCTGCCTCGACAGGCAAATGTGTTTAGGATAGATCTGTAAAGTGCACCACATCCTGTGGCATAGCAGACATAACCCGCATCGTGCGGACTTAGGAAGAAGCACCTCAGCCACATCAGCTATTTCACATTTGCCCCGAGAGGTTAGACTCTAAAGCTAGACATAAAAAAACTCGCCCCTTAAAAAACTAAGGGACGAGAGATATACTCACGCGGTACCACCCAAATTAGTGAAAACTTCACTCAACTTGATTCCTTAACGCGGAAAACGGTACAAGCTACTATCAGTTCACTTATACAGACTCAAAGGCGAGTTCAATAATTCGTAACGCTAACTTACACCATCCGTTAGCTCTCTAAAGATACGAGATTTATTTACTAATCCTTTTCACAGTCGACTTCTATTAGTTTTAATAATAATGGATTCCACTTTAAAATACAAGCTGATGTTAAATAGAGACATTTTCTATTACGTTATTAATTATAAGTTCCGCTTCTGTAGCATCTATAATATCCTGAACAGAGTAACCCTCGAATACCTCTTTCAATTCAAGTCCATTTTCTGTTACTTCTATCATTGCCCGTTCTGTTATTATTTTATTCACAACTGCCTTGCCTGTTAAAGGTAATTCACATTGTTTTTTAATTTTAGCAGAACCGTCTTTAGCACAATGATCCATAATGACGATAATTTTCTTTGCACCGTGCACGAGATCCATTGCCCCTCCCATGCCTTTAATCATCTTGCCTGGGATCATCCAGTTAGCGAGGTCACCTTTTTCGGATACTTCCATCGCACCTAAAATAGCCACGTCGACATGTCCTCCGCGAATCATCGCGAATGACTCTGCACTATTGAAAAAAGCCGAGCCTGGAATAGTCGTTACTGTTTCCTTACCTGCATTAATAAGGTCAGGGTTAACTTCTTGCTCGGTTGGGTACGGTCCAATACCAAGTAAGCCATTTTCCGATTGTAAAACGACCGTTTTATCGGGAGAGATGAAATTCGCAACTAAAGTCGGAATTCCAATTCCTAAGTTTACGTAGTTTCCATTTTCAATTTCTTTTTCTGCTCTTCTTGCAATTTTTTCACGTGAATTCAATCGAAACTCCTCCTTAAGAACGTGTCGTTAAACGTTCGATTCTTTTTTCTTGTTCCGCTTGGAATAGACCTTGAACATAAATGCTTGGTGTATGTATTTGAGCAGGATTTAAATCTCCTGTTTCTACCATTTCTTCTACCTCTGCAATGGTAATTTTACCAGCAGCAGCCATCATTGGATTAAAGTTTTGCGCTGTCATATTATAGATAAGATTTCCGAATTTATCTGCTTGAGCTGCACGTATGAAAGAATAATCCGCTCGAAGTGCCTCTTCTAGTACATATTCTTTTCCATCATAAACTCGCACTTCTTTACCTTCCGCCACTGTAGTACCTACACCAGCAGGAGTAAAGAAAGCGGGAATTCCAGCCCCACCAGCACGGATTTTCTCCGCTAGAGTTCCTTGTGGAGTCAATTCCACTTCTATTTCACCCGAGATTACTTGTCTTTCAAACTCTTTGTTTTCTCCAACATATGAACCTATCATTTTCTTTATTTGCTTATTTTTAAGTAGCAGACCTAGACCCCAGTCATCCACGCCACAATTGTTCGAAATAACCGTTAAGTCCTTCACACCTTTATCGACTAAAGCCAGTATTAGCTGTTCTGGAATTCCAACTAGTCCAAAACCTCCAACCATCAGCGTCATTCCATCTTGCACCCCTGCAACAGCCTCTTTAGCTGAATTGTAAATAGGTTTCATGCTCCAATCCCCTTTCATCTAAGCTTGATACATTATTATTTTCTCAAATATTCGACAACTTAGCAAACTATATTCTTATACCTAGATTCTAAGCATAATTATTCTGAATCGCACCTAGAATTGAATCCAAAGTTTTTATATAAATAGAATACCTATTGACTAGTATAGCCACCATCCAAAACAACTGCTTGCCCGGTCATTCCTTTAGCGGAATCGCTAGCTAAAAAAAGAGTTAGATCTGCAACTTCCTTCACTTCTAACAGTCGTTTTTGTGGAACTAGAGGATATAACACTTCTTCCAATACAGATTCCACTGGAACATTTCGTACTTTCGCTAAATCTTTGAATTGGTTTCGAACAAGTGGCGTATCCACGTACCCTGGGCAAACTGCATTAACAGTTATTCCATCCGCTGCTGTTTCCAGAGCTGCAACTTTCGTAAGTCCAATTAAACCATGTTTAGCTGAGTTATACGCTGCTTTCCCAGCAAAACCGACTAAACCATTTATAGATGCCATATTGATAATTCTCCCGAATCCTTTCTTCCGCATATGCGGAAGAACGTGTTTAGTTGCTATAAACGGAGCCGTCAGCATTATTTTTATCAATAGTTCAAAGCGTTCTGTTGGAAAATCTTCCAACATTGCAACGTGCTGCATACCGGCGTTATTAATAAGAATGTCCACACTTCCATACTTCTCTATAGTCACATGAATTGAATCAATAATATCTTCTTCCTTTGTCACATCGCATTTAAGACCTATTACATCATCTCCTAAAAGTTTTGCGGCTTCTTTTACTTTTTCTTCATTTACATCTGTTAGTACTACAATCGCCCCAGCCTTATAAAATTCATGAGCAATCTCCAACCCAATGCCCCCTGCGGCTCCCGTAATAAGGAGCACTCTATCTTTTACCATTTAATAACCTCCAGAAATATGTCGTATCGTAATTTTTAATTTTAAATCCCTAACCCAAACGAGAAGAGAATAATCGCAATTATTACACCAAGTGTTGGTACGACTACAGTGGTCGCAGCAACCGGCCAATAAGCTGCACTATGTTTTTCACCACAGATTGATTGAATAGTAGTGACGACATAGCCATTATGCGGCAATGAATCAAGGGCACCCGAAGAAATGGCTACGACCCTGTGTAATGCCTCAGCATTTACCCCCATATCTAGATAATGCGGGGCTAACAATGGCAATGCAATTGTCTGACCACCCGATGAAGAACCCGTCATACCAGCAATTACCGATACCGCAATTGCAGCACCAATTAGAGGTGAACCAGGAATATTTGTCATTGCCTCTACTGCCGTTGTAAATGCAGGTACGTTTTTAGCAACTCCTCCGAAACCCACTACTGCGGCAGTATTTCCGATTGCTATAATCGCACCGACTGTACCTGCTGAAAATGCTTCCCAGAAATTTTTAGAATATTTTCTTCCAACAATATAAGTGGCAATTACACCACCAAGTAATGCAATTATTAAAGCCGACTGCGCAAGTTTATCATGGAAAATATATGAGATTATTAGTACTACTAGTAATGGAATCATTGCTAAAAACGGATTTGGCAGATTTCTATTAGTATCAAATGTTGGATCTGTTTCACGATCTATAAATCGTTCCCCTTTATTGACAGCCTTTTGAATAATACGTTTCAACCACCAGTATCCAAAAGTGGCCATAAACAAAGCGACAATTATACTTACTTCCCAACCCGCATATGCATCAGTCCCTAAATATTGAATTGGGATCCAGTTTTGAATTTCAGGTGAACCCGCAGATGTCATCGTAAACGTGACAGATCCTAAGGCTAATGTCGCTGGTATAAAACGACGCGGTAAATCCGCTTGTTTAAACAAAGAAATAGCCATTGGATAGACAGAAAAAGCAACTACGAAAAGACTTACTCCTCCAAATGTTAATACTGCACAAGCTAGGACAATAGCTAGTACTGCATACTTCATCCCCAACTTACCAACAATCCACTTGGATACGGAATCTGCCGCACCACTATCCTCCATGACCTTTCCGAAAACCGCTCCAAGTAAGAACATCAAATACCACGAAGCGATAAAACCAGTAAAACCTGACATATAACTCGTAACATAATCAGCCTCATCTTTACCAGCAAGCTGGGAAAATAAAGGCATTCCACTTGTCACAGCTACCAATAGTGCTGAAATAGGACCAGCTATTAAAATATTAACGCCTTTCATAGTCAACACTATTAGTAATGCTAAACCTGCTATAAGACCGACCATACTCAATATTTCCATTTACATTTCCCCCAATTATTTAAGAGTAATAAGTTGTATTTGTAGCATCCGTGTATAAAAGTGATTGAAATAAATAACAAAATCAAGTAAGAAAAAATTAAGTGCGCGATCATCCTAATCGTAAATTCATTTACAACCAATTTTCTTTGCTAGTATCCAAAATCTAAACTCTGCAGTGAATAGATTTCTTCCTTGGTTAACTTTTGAATACAAAATTTTAAAAGCGCTTTCATAAGTCATTAAAGCACAACCATAATTTTCTATCAATATAAAATGTGACAAAAATGTTAACTGTAAATATCCTTAAAATCCGAATTTTCGGATATATATTTATATCAAACTTGTTATCAAGAGGTATTTAGAAATAAAATAAAAATCCGCTTTTCTGGATACGTGTCCAGAAAAACGGATTTAGGTCATAAGTTGTGTTTTTTTATCTTCTCGTAAAGTGTTGATCTACTGAGTCCAAGTTGTTTGGCAATTTGTCTTTTATCAGACTCTTCCTCTAAGTAAGATTGAAGTACTTTCTTTTCTACTTCTGCTAATATATCCTCAAGCGTCCCCGTAGTTTGAAAAGAAGGTACATTACTTAACTTAATCTGGGAAGGCAGAGCGGAAGGCATAATAGTATCTTTTTCTGCTAAGTAAACAGCAGCCTGTAAAATATTTTGTAATTCCCTTACATTACCTGGCCAATGATAGGATTGAAGTAATTCCCGAGTTTTTGTTGCGAGTGTGATATGTCTTCGCCCCGCGTGAAGCATGAACTTTTGTAAAAAGAAATTCAGTAAATCAACAAAATCTTCCATTCTTTCTCTTAAAGGTGGAATTTTCAATGTAATTGCTTGTAAACGATAATATAAATCCTCCCTAAATTTCTTTTCCTCAATTAGTTGAGAAAGGGAAATGTTGGACGAAGCAACTATTCGTATATTTACTTTTTCACTCTGCTCCGAATTCAGTGGAGTAATTTCCTCTTCTTGCATTGCTCTTAATAACTTTGCTTGAAGTGTCAGCGGAAGTGCACTAATTTCATCTATATATAGAGTCCCTTTATCTGCTTGTTTAACTCTTCCATTTTGGACAGTTTCAGTAAGTGGATTATATACACCAAATAGTTCCCTTTCCAATAACTCAACCGGAACTTCTGCACAATTCACTTTAACAAAAGGAAAGTCCGAGCGTTCAGAAAGCTGATGTATGCTATGTGCAAACATATCTTTTCCAGTTCCACTCTCCCCTTCAATTAAGACTGGAAGATCACTAGGTGCTATTATTCCAGTCGTTTCTTTAATCTTCCGGATAGCTGGTGAACTTCCTTTTATGTCTTCCAATCTGTACTCGGTATAACTATTGTCTTCTATATTTAACTGCATTCTTTCCATTGTGGTACGAACATGAGAACTTAGTCTTTTCCAATCGGACATATCTCTGAAAATTACACTTCCAAAAGCCCCAACAATCTTTCCGTCTACAAAAAGAGGAACTCGATTCGCTAGCATATACGTTCCTTTAATATAATGTGGAGATGCATTGTCTGGAACACCAGACTTTATAACTTCATGCATTTTCGTATTTTCAATAATATCAGCTACTGGTTTACCTATCGCTTCCTCTCTCGTTACTTCAAGAAAGCGGCAATAATCTTCGTTGATATATAGAATTTTCGAATCTGCATCTACTACAACAAACCATTGAAATGCATTTTCTAAAATTTCGGCAAGTACAGAAGTTGGTAAATGTTGTTGAAAATTATCCAAACTAAATCACTTCCTTCTCCAGCTCTGCTTTCTTCAGTGGTCGATCATATAAAAGCGTAGGAATTATTGCTAACCCTATTAGCAAAGTTAAAACAAAGAACATGGCTTGAATACCATATACATCTACTAAAATACCTCCAGCTAACGGACCAATCATTCTTCCAATAGTAGCCATGCTATTCACTATACCTTGATAAAATCCTTCTCTCCCTTTCGGTGCTAACTGTCCAGCCAATGTTGGTACTGCTGGCCAGATAAATACCTCCCCGAGTGTCAGGATCACCATTGCAACGATAAACATTGTATAATCTTCCGCATAAGAAACAACAACAAATGACGCCATAAATATAGCAATGCCAAGAATCATTTGTGTTTTTATCTTATGCTCCAATCTATTTATAATTGGCTTTATAAGTGGCTGAGCTGCCAATATGAGTCCGCCATTTATAGTCCATAGTAAACTATATTGTTTTAATGTTATACCTAAATCCAACACATGAGTAGAAATGGTAGAAGTCCATTGTACATAAGCTACCCATGTAAACATATAACCGATAGTGACAATTAACAACGCATAAAACGGTGCTTTTTGTTTGATTTTTTTAGAACTTTTCAGTACAGAAGCATTAATATTTGGAGCAAGTCCCATTTTGCGGTAATAGACGCCTGCAACCACTAAAAATAATACATAAGTCAATAAATTTGCTAGAAAAATATTATTAATATTATGATCTGCAACCAATCCTGCCACGGCTGGACCAAGAGCCACTCCTAAATTTTGGGACAAATATATAGCATTAAACGCCTTACGACCACCTTCGGGCCAGACACTACCTACTAACGCATACATGCTAGGGAAAATAATACCACCACTAAAACCTAAAATTGCCACAAACCATATATATTCTGGCCATCCATGCCAAAAAGTTAAAAGCACAAGAGAAATCATTGACAATATAATTCCGAACATAATAGATTTATATCCACCTATTCTGTCAAATAAGTAACCACCAAGTAAGTTACCAATAACTCCAGTTCCAGCATTAATCATTAGCACGAATCCTGCCATCGTTAGTGTTTGTCCTAAATGCTCATGCATATATATTGTATGTAATGGCCATAAAAAAGAATTTCCCATTGTATTGATAAACATTCCAATTATTAAAAACCATACTGCTTTTGGCAATTGTAACACCCCATTTCTATTGCACTCAGAATATTGTATTCCTTTTCAAATAGCACTTCAAGAAGATTAGAACAAACTTCTCAAAGTCATGTTAAAATAATCCTGTTAAGGAGTGAAGAATATGAATGAAAATAACTTTCCATTCCCTTCAGATGGGAAACGGTATTATACATGGAATCGACATTTAAGAGATAGATTTGGCATGAAGATTTTCAAAATAGCTTTAGATGCGGGGTTTGATTGTCCAAATAGAGATGGTACTGTCGCTTTTGGCGGCTGTACTTTTTGTAGTGTCGCAGGTAGTGGAGATTTCGCTGGCGATAAAGTAGATCCTATACCAGTGCAATTCGAAAAGATTAAAACAAACATGCATGAGAAATGGAAAAACGGAAAATATATAGCTTATTTCCAAGCTTATACGAATACACATGCCCCCCTCCCTGTTTTAAAAGAAAAATTTGAAGCTGCATTGGCCTTAGAAGGTGTGATAGGGATTTCTATTGCGACAAGACCTGATTGTCTACCCGATGATGTAGTTGAATACCTAGCTGAGCTCAACAAACGAACATTTTTATGGATAGAGCTTGGACTACAGACAGTTCACGAGCGAACTGCTAATTTAGTAAACCGTGCCCACGGCTTCCCTACTTATATAGAAGGAGTCAATAAATTAAGAAAACATGGAATTTCTATATGTACGCATATTATAAACGGGCTACCCTTAGAAAACCGAGACATGATGATGGAAACCGCTAGAGAAGTTGCCAAACTCGATGTTCAAGGGATAAAAATACATTTACTTCATCTGTTAAAAGGAACACCAATGGTTAAACAGTATGAAAAAGGAATGTTAGAGTTCATGGAGCGTGACCCCTATATTCAGCTAGTAGCTGATCAGCTAGAAGTTTTGCCTCCTGAGATGGTCGTTCAGCGTATAACTGGAGATGGCCCCATTGACTTAATGATTGGACCAATGTGGAGTGTAAATAAATGGGATGTATTAAACGGGATAGATGCGGAACTTGCTTCACGAGAAAGTTATCAAGGAAAACATTATGAAAAAAGTGGTGTAATGAAATGAAACTAAAAAGAGTATTACCTTTTGCGAAACAATTGCTCATGTCTACGGTTGAACCAGGAGATACTGTAGTAGATGCAACTGCAGGGAATGGACACGACACCTTGTTTTTAACCGAGCTTGTTGGTGAAAATGGACATGTTTATGCTTTTGATGTCCAGGCCGAAGCTATTCAAGCAACTAGCGACAGATTAGAAGAAGCAAATAGATTAGAGCTAGCGACATTAATTCAAGATGGGCATGAAAACCTACACCTTTATATCCAACAAGAAGTTTCAGCAGCCATATTCAATCTAGGTTATTTACCTGGAAGTGACCATGAAATTATTACTACGGGTAATTCTACATTACAAGCTATTGAATCGTTACTACAACTTCTCAAAGTTGGTGGAATGATCGTACTAGTCGTTTATCACGGTCACCCCGGAGGTAAAGAAGAAAAAGAGGCTTTACTAAGCTATGTTCAACAATTACCTCAATCATTTGCTCATGTATTAAGCTATCAATTCTTAAACCAACAAAACAATCCACCATTTATCATTGCAATTGAAAAGATGAAAAAGTCTATATAGACACTGTCTTTTTAAGACAACCATAAAAAGAGCTCAAATTCAGTTATGAAATGAGCTCTTTTTATCATTAGTGCCATGTATAGTTTTTGAGTAATTTTCCACACAACACATAAAATACACGGTTTGGATAGTAAGAACTTTTCTTTTTCAATAGTTCAGTAGCATTTTCCACAGCTTCCTCGAGTGTGCTAAAACTAATTACTTTTTCAAATGAAGAATAAAGAAAAAACGGTGAATCTGCATCCATCTTTAAAAATAAAAATGTATAATAATTATGCTTTTCTTCTTGATTATGCCCGGGGTTTTCAATTACTTCTAAGTCATTTTCAGGAAAGTAAGTCCATTTTTGTTCTTTTAAAATACCGATACGTTTCATCACCCAAAGATTTGTGTAACCCATATCAATTTCTTCGTACATCCGATTCTCTATATTCTTTAACTGATCCTCGAACATTGGAAAATGTGGACTTCGATTTGTCATATATACAAAATACTTACGATTGTCTTTTTCATCGAGCAATTCTTTTTCTAACATGTGTCATGCCCTCCGTTTTCAAAAATGCTGATTTTAGCTATGCCCTTTTCTTCCCAACTGCTAAAAGAGATGCCAGATGAACCGCATACTACCCCTTATGAATATATATTCTTTTTTCCCATGTAATAATCCTTTTAAAGAAAACTATATGTAAAACTAAATCCTAATCTTTTTCCTACATAAGATATTACAGTTTATTATTAGAATATTTAGGGAAACATAATGATATTAATAATATGAGAGCTTACATAATCCTTTCCAAGCGATTTTTCTTTAGCGACCCTCTATAGCACATAGTTGCATATATAGTAGTAACAAGGGCAAGTTATTAAGAAAAGAAAATGTAATATGACATAGCTTGTGAAATCCCTAAAGCTTAATGAGAATAAATTTAAAGGAGACACTTCATGCCGAAAATTGCTTCGATTAGTACATATAACCCTCCATATTCCTTGGAACAATCAAACATTGAGAATCTAACAAAAGAACTATTTCATGATAAGATTCCCCAATTGAACAGACTATTAAAGGTGTTTGAAAATGGAGATATTCAAACTCGCCATTTTTGCGTGCCTTTAGAATGGCACCAAAGTGAACATAGCTTTGAAGAACGTAATAATTTGTATATTGAGTTAGCCACACAATATAGTGTGGAAGTAATACAGCGTTGTTTAAATAGTAATGAGTTTTTAGAAACTCCCTTGCATCCTAGTGAAATTGATGCCATATTTTTTGTTAGTAGTACTGGTATATCTACCCCGAGTATCGATGCCAGAGTCATGAATCATCTTCCCTTTTCAGATCGTATGAAACGGATTCCACTATGGGGATTAGGCTGTGCCGGTGGTGCCTCAGGGATAAGTAGAGCATTCGATTATTGTAAGGCGCATCCCACCTCAAAAGTATTAGTAGTTTGCATAGAACTTTGTAGTTTAACCTTTCAACCAAATGACTTTTCAAAGAGTAACCTAATTGGAGCTTCGCTGTTTGCAGATGGAGCCGCTTGTGCATTAGTTTGTGGAGATGAGGCAAAGCTGGCAACAACAAAATCAGTTCCTCATATTACCGCAACTGCTTCTAAATGGATGCCAGATTCTGAAGATGTAATGGGTTGGGATATAAAAAATAATGGATTGCATGTTGTATTTTCTAAAAGTATACCTTCTATCATTTCTACATGGTTAGGACCCTTTATAGATGAATTTTTAAGTGAGCAACATATTAAGAAGGAGCAACTAGCGAACTTTGTGGCCCATCCAGGTGGTAAAAAAGTATTACAAGCATATGAACAAACATTACAATTAACAGAAGAACATACGAATATTTCACGTGATGTATTAAAGAAGCATGGGAATATGTCGTCTCCTACGGTTCTTTATGTACTAGAGCAGTTTATGAAGAAACAACGCTCAAATGATGAATTAGGTTTACTAGTAGCATTAGGACCTGGTTTTTGTGGGGAAGCTATATTATTAAATTGGAGGGATTAGTTTGTTATTCTTCATCCTTATCTCACTAGTGATTATTCAGAGACTTATTGAAGTGGCTGTTGCAAAACGCAATGAAAAAAGAATGCTTGCACAAGGGGCTTATGAAGTGGGAGCATCTCATTATCCATTTATGGTTGCAATGCATGTTTGTTTTTTTATAAGTTTGATAGCAGAAGTTTTAGTATTTGAACGAGGTCTATCTCCTTTGTTCCCAGTATTTCTGCTACTCTTTATATTTGTTCAATTGCTCCGTGTGTGGTGTTTGACCTCTTTAGGATCTTTTTGGAATACAAAAATAATCATCTTACCAGATGCAAATGTTGTTAAAAGTGGTCCCTATACATTCATGCGACATCCAAACTATGTAGTTGTTTGTGTGGAGATTGTTTTATTGCCACTCATGTTCCAAGCATATTTTACGGCTATAGCTTTTACCCTTTTAAATCTGGCGATGCTCTCTGTCCGGATTCCTACAGAAGAAAAAGCTTTGCGGGAAGTCACTAACTATGAAGACAAATTTAAAAAGAAGATTTCGGCATCATAGCCGAAATCTTCTTTTCTTATTTAGTCATTTCTTTATTGGCAGCTTCTTCTACTGCTCTGGCAACTAAATGATGCAATGTTGGATCCAACGGGTTTGGAATCAGTTCACCTGGTTTAGTATGCTTAACAATTGCTAATGACGCAGCGATTAACATTGGATAAGTAATCTCTTTTGCGCCAGCATCTAAAGCTCCCTTGAAGATACCTGGGAATCCGATAACATTATTTACCGAGCGTCCGTCCGCTGCAAATGCTGCTCCTGCCGCAATTGCATCAGATGGTAAAATCTCTGGATTTGGGTTTGATAATGCTAGTATTATTTGCCCTTCTCGAACCATCTCAGCTTTAATAAGGCCAGAAACTCCAGTTGTAGCAACAATAATATCACATTTTTCCATTATCGCTTCTAATGATTCTGAAGTTTTTCCACCGTAACTAGTTAAACGCTCTTGTGCAGCTTCTTGTCTATCTAAACCGTAAACTTCCTCTACTCCATATGCCATTAACATACGACAAATTGCTAAGCCTGCGGCACCAAGTCCAATCTGTCCGATTTTTGCATGTTTAATATCCACGTTAGTAGCTTTACAAGCAGACAATATTGCAGCAAGTGCTACTACGGCTGTACCATGTTGGTCATCATGCATAACCGGTATGGATAGTTCTGCTTTTAATCTTTCTTCAATCTCGAAGCAATGTGGAGAGCCAATATCCTCCAGTAAAATTGCTCCAAAACCTTTGTGAATATGTTTGACTGTTTCCACAATCTCATCTGGATCGCTAGTATTTAATAATATTGGTATTCCACTTAATCCAACAAATTGGTCTAGCAGTACCGCTTTTCCTTCCATAACTGGCATCCCTGCAACAGGCCCTATATTCCCTAGACCTAAAATAGCAGTTCCATCCGTTACAATAGCAACAGAACTACCAATGGAAGTAAAATAGTTCGCTTTTTCTGGATTGTGTAAAATCTCCATACAAACCGATGCTACACCCGGTGTGTAAATACGTTGAAGATCGCGAAGAGAACGAACATCTAGTCTGCTCTTCATCGCAATTTTACCGCCTTCATGCGCCTTTAGTACATCATCAGTTACAGCATGAATTTTCACGCCGTTATCAATCGATTCTATATTGGAAATCACTTGATCTAATTGGGTTTTTGATTTACAAGTAATAGTAATATCTCGAATAGTTGTTAACGCACCACTTTTAAGAGTAGTAATGTCCCCGATATCTCCCTCTGCCATACCGATTGCAGTTGCGACTTTAGCAAAATTTCCAGGTTTTGAAGGTGTTTCTACAATAATGTTACGAATAATATGTTGGCTTTGCATGTTAAATCTCCTAACTCTATTCTCTTTTTCAACCAACAAATTATAACATAAATAGCATACCTATGCCTTGACATCTCTTTTAATAAATGTCATGAAGCTTAATGCTATAAATATTATTGCGTAAACTCCAAGGACAGCTAGTGACATAAAGAGAGTAGTTTCTTCTATAAAAAATTCTTTTCTCAGATGTTGTGTTAAGTCTGAATGTGTTAACCAGATATATTCCACTGGTATATACTTTTGCAAAAGCATAATAATCATAGGTCCCATCATTAAAAATAACATAGACAAAGCTATTGCAATAGAAGGTGAACTAAATACCGTTCCGATAAAGAATGCAAAAAGGATAGACATAGTGAAATCCCCTAGAGAATACACGTACGTTAAGAATATATCTTTCATCGTATTTGTCTGTTGCACTACTCCATCAACAATAGTCAAATCAACCCCAGTAGCTGTTCCAAATAAGATAAATCCAATTACAGTTGTAAGAACAATTGTCACTAATATTAAAGTAAATCCAAATAAGAATATCGTTATTAGTTTAGATGTTAATACTTTAAAACGACTAACCGGTCTCGTTAAAAGCATCTTAATCGTACCATCTGTAAATTCCTGCGATACAATCGACGCACCTGGAATCACAGTCAATAATGTTATTAGCACCATTATAGATGCCCCAAATGCCATATTCCCCTCCATGCTTTGGTTCACTTGAGGTGCTGCGTTATTGTCTAAGCGATACTGCGCCATTTCTTTTTGTTCCTCATACATTTGGATGGACCATTCATCTAAATCTGGAGTTTGAAGCTGTGTATTAGCGTCAGTAATCATAGCTTGTTGTTCCTGTTTCCAATCTGAGTCATTCACTTCTTCCATAAATACTTTATCTAACACACCAACACCGATAATAACTAATAGTAAAATAACTAAAATTGCCCATGTGCCTTTTTTATGCCATAACTTCATCCATTCATTCTGTATCAAATTAAACAATTTGACCGCCTCCTGTCATTTGAAGGAATTGCTCTTCAAGTGTTTCATGCACGGCTGAAACAGCAAATATTTGAACCTGTTGTGCAACTAATTCATTGATAAGATCAGGTACCTTATCCTCTTTTAACTCAAGTAAAAATACCCCTTCTTGCGTTGTAAATACATAGTCATTTGAACTTAGATAGTTTTCTACCAATTCGAATGGCTCAGCCTTAAGCTTCATACGTGCCTTTTCATCGCTTTGAATCATCCGTTCATCTATCAGCTTACCATTTTGAATAACAGCAACCCTATCACACATTAACTCTATTTCTGATAAAAGATGACTAGAGACGAATATAGAAACGTTATTTTCCACGGCAATTTTTCGAAGATACGTCCGGAACTCTCGAATTCCTGCAGGATCTAAACCGTTTGTTGGCTCGTCTAGTATTAAGAATTTAGGATCATGCAGTAGTGCTTGTGCTAATCCTAATCGCTGCCGCATCCCCAAGGAATACGTCGATACTTTCTCATTAATACGCTTTGTTAAACCTACTTGTTTAACTACTTCATCAATTCGCTCTTTTGAGACATCTTTGTGCATTCGAGAGAAATGAATTAGGTTCTTGTATCCCGACATATATTTGTACATTTCCGGATTTTCTACAATTACCCCTACATTCGAAATTGCCTTTTCGTAATCATCTGCTATAGATGCACCCTCAATTGTAATTGTTCCACTAGTTAGACGCATAAGACCTGTCATTAAACGAACAGTTGTTGTTTTACCAGCCCCATTCGGTCCTAAAAATCCAGTAATTTGTCCTGGAAATAACTCTAGTGACAGATTATCAATAAGTGTTTTTCCTTTAATAATCTTCGTAACATTTTTTAATTCAACAATTGGTTTTGACACTTCAATTCACCTTCTCTTTCGTTACATATTTCATCCAGCTCACTGCATCCTGATTGGTTTCAAAACGGATTGTTTCTAAATCATCCTGGGCAATTACTTTTCCTTGCTTTAAGACGATTAGTTGATCGAGTATAGGCTCGACTTCATGTAATTCATGCGTTGATAAAATGATGGATTGCTCCTCCATATTTGTATAGCGAATGAGCCCCTTTATCAATGATTCACGTACAATTGGATCCAACCCAGAAAATGGTTCATCCATTACATAGTAGGCAGTATTTCTACCAAGTGTGGCTGCCATTTTTGCCCTACCACGATTTCCTTTTGACAGCTTTTTCAATTTCACATCTACATCTACTTCTAAAAAATTGGCTACTTCTAATGCCTTATGAATAGAAAAATCCGAAAACTGAGATGCATAGAATGTGAAAAGCTCCTTAGTTGTATAAAAGCTATAAAACAAATCCATATCAGGTAAATACGCTATGTCAGCTGCATGTCTCCTAGATAAGGACTCATTGTAAAGAGAAATAGTTCCTTTTCTTGGTCTTTGTATACCAGCAATTATTTTCAGTAGAGTAGATTTCCCACTGCCATTCTCCCCAGCTATACCTATTATCTGCCCGATTGGAAAAGAAAGTGATATATCCTTTAGTACTTCCTGTCTTTGGTAGTTATACGAGACATGTTGAAGTTGAATCATTTACTCTCTTCCTTTCTTTGCAAAATTTGAATGATTTCTTCTTTTGAAAAACCAAACGCTGCAATAGACTGAATAAATTGAGTGACCAATTCAACTTTCATATCCTCTCGCAAATGCTGAATTCGCCCTTCCTCTGTTGTAATGAAGGTACCTTGACCACGCTTAGTATCTGTTAGCCCCATCATCTCAAGCTCCTTATATACACGTTGTACAGTGTTGACATTAACACCAACCTCCAATGAGTATTCTCGAACAGATAGCATTTTGTCACCAGGCTGTAAATTTCCTTTTAAAATATCCCCACAGATTATATCTACGAGTTGGCTATAAATAGGTTTGTCACGAGTGAAATGCTGTGTCATCTCGTTACCACCTTCTCCAACCATTTACAAGTAAGCCAAAATAACAGAATAAAAATAATCCACATAAAAATTTCTTCCACTATATAAATTGAACCTATATCCAGGGTGAAATCACTTGAAGCAGACTCAGGTAAGTAAGTACCTAAAAATTTTAAAGATACTTCACCTTGCATTAATAACTTATCAATAGAAAGAAAACTAAGTACTTTCGGTAAAAAACTAGCAACTAACAAGAAAACCACTAAAGACAGAATTACAGAAAATTTACCAATCCAGTATTTACCTTCTACATACAATGTCCAAAATAATAGCCAAATAATAGTTAAAATAATACCCGCTATTAGCAATACAACTAGCAATAAAATTTGAAGATAAAGCATCTGAGCAAAGCTACCAATTATCATATCGGACAAGAAATAGATGCCAGCTGTCGTAATGAATATATTTCCAATAAAATATACTCCTAGGCTAAACAAAATTTTAGCACCAATCAACGTGTGCATTGAATTTGGATTATGTAACCACGTATCTTTTTTTCCATTGTCCGTATTTAATGAGTTATTAAACTGGACTAGGAGATTTACAATACTAAAACCAAGCATTATAAACATTAATCCCATTCTAATTTCCTGTACGTTTTGAACAGATGCTAGATATTTCTCCAATAATATCGGAAGAATGAAAACAACACCCAAACTCATTACAGCTGAACCAAGTAGCCACGACTTGTACAGAGCCCATTCCTTTAATAATAATCCCTTCAATTTTCCAACTCCTTTATTAACAGTATATTAGTGTATTAGTTATATAGTACACTAATACTATATAATGGAATATTCTTATTTTCAAGTGTTTTAATTAAATTATCAGAAAGAGCACAAAAAGTATGTTGCTTATATACAATGAAACCCCGTCAGTATAATTGACGGGGTTGTTTTTCTGTTATTTATCTTCGTCTTCATTTTCAACTAAGAACTTTAATTTAGAAAGTTTGTTATGCCAGAATTGTTCATAATAGTCCAACCACTGCTTCACTTCCGTCAATGGCTCCAGCTTTAAATGATACACTTTTTCTCTGCCTAACTTTTGACCTGTGACTAGACCGGCTTCCGTTAGAACATTTAGATGTTTAACAATTGCTGTTCTGCTCATATCATAATTAGAAGTAATTTCAGCAATGGATCTCTCTTTACTTGCTAATAGTCGAAGGACGTCTCTCCTCGTTGGATCAGCAATAGCTTGAAAAACATCTACTTTTTTGAGCGATTCACTCATTAAGATTCAACTACTTGTTTAAATTTATTTTGTACAATTCCATTCCAACCTTGCGCCATTGTATCACGAACATCAGCATTCGACTTTTTAGCTTTCGGTACAATAGAGTCTGCTTCCTTCCATCCACCATGAATCAATGTGAATTCAGTTTGAGAACCAATTTCTTTCAAAAGAAAAGTTATAAACCAACCATCTGTATCCCATTGAAAAGAAAGTTTATGTGGTTCGTCTATTTCAAGTACCTTACAAGGGGATGGCCCAAATGGTGATTGGATAGTAAATTCAAATCCAACTCGAGCTTGAAAATCATTGGACATAAACCAAGCTGAAATTCCTTCCGCAGTGGAGACATAGTTCCATACTTTTTGAATTGGTGCTTCTACTAAAACTGTTTGCGTTATATCAGGTAAATTATTTTTCACTTTTAAATTTCTCCTTTACTACATAAATGTGAAACTCTTAGGTGTCATATTATATAGAACCAAAAGGTGTTATGTCAATCCGCACAAAACTCCCCTCTACAATTTAGTAGAAGAGAGTTTTAGTTTTAAACAATATAGCCTATATCCGTTAACACATTATTAATAAATGACTGAGAGTAAGTAAAGATTTCTTCTCGCTCTGGTTCGTGATAGAGGTCGTGAAAACAATTTTTCCATTCTTTATATTGATATTCAGAAAGTTCCTGCCTCTTCAACCATCTTGCTACAGCATTTGTCTCGGTAATCTTATCTCGTTCACCAGTCATAACGAGAATTGGTTTATTTGGAATAGAGATTTCCGATTGATTTACTGTTTTTAGGAGTGTTTGAAGCTCCTTGTACCATTCTGTTGAAATAAAGGTACTATAAGTAGGATCAGATACAAATTGTTGAATTACCTCATAATTTCTCGTTAACTCATTTAATTGAATATCATGATTGATTTTCTGCGGTATGGACAACTTGGCTAGTGTATTGGTCCATTTGGAAGGGAGTTTTTGAAGTTGGAGCCATGGAGATGTCAATATTACTCCCGCATATTCAATATCTAGTTTTCGTAAAACTTTAATAAGTAAGGTTGCTCCAAGGCCATGCCCCATTAAAAATATAGGTAGGTCGTATGAAACTGCCACTTGCATCGCTTGTTTAATGTAGTTCTTATATAGTTCGAAGGATTCGTCATGAATATTTTTTGATTTTTTTAATTCTCCATGACCGGGCAAGTCACCCATAACGATATGATAGTTGGAGCTTCTCAACTTTTCGATTAACCAAGCATATCTTCTATGATGTTCATATGCACTATGAACAATAACTATTACGGCTTTTGGCTTTCCTTCTGTTTCCCATTTCCACATATAAACAAACCTCTTTTCTTCCTTGCATTTCCACGGTATATATTTTCATTCAAACTGTATGTCTGTTACCATTAATTATAATCTATTTTCAAAAGGAGCGTATGTTAAATGATTTATCCATATAAAGGGAAAACACCAATTATAGACGACTCTGCTTTTATAGCTGATTATGTCACAATTACAGGTGATGTGACAATCGGTCCAGAGACTACAATTTGGTTTAATACGGTAATTAGAGGGGATGTTGCTCCTACTATTATTGGAAGTAAAGTTAGTATACAAGATTTAAGTTGTCTGCATCAAAGTCCAAATAATCCACTCATTATAGAAGACGAAGTAACTATTGGACATCAAGTCACTTTACATAGTTGCACAATACGTAAAGGTGCATTAATAGGGATGGGATCCATTATTTTAGATGGAGCTGAAATTGGAGAAGGTGCATTCATCGGAGCAGGTAGTCTAGTACCTCCTGGCAAGAAGGTACCTCCCAATTCTTTGGCACTAGGAAGCCCTGCAAAAGTCGTTCGTGAGCTAAACGATGAAGATAAGGCCGATGTCCAAAGAATTATCCGAGAATATGTAGAAAAAGGACAATACTATAAATCCCTTCAAAAATAACATTTGTTAGTGATTATTTGTCTTGATTGATCGATTAATAACTTTCATCGATCGATTTTATGACTCAATCGATCGATTATTGGCATCCATTGATCAATTCTTATTATATTCCCCATGAAAAAAGGCTTTCCCTTATAGGAAAGCCTTTTTTGTTCATACTATTATAATCCAGCCATTTGTTTTAATTGTGCAGCTTTATCTGTTTTTTCCCATGGCACATCAATGTCTGTACGACCAAAGTGACCATAAGCAGCAGTTTGTTTGTATATTGGACGGCGTAGATCTAGCATTTTAATAATTCCTGCTGGACGAAGGTCGAATAGTTCACGAATATATGAAACTAATTTCACTTCTTCTACTTTTCCAGTACCAAAAGTTTCTACAGCAATGGAAACAGGTTTAGCTACACCAATTGCATAAGCAAGTTGTACTTCACAACGATCAGCAAGACCAGCGGCAACAATATTTTTAGCAACATAGCGTGCAGCGTATGCAGCAGAACGGTCTACTTTTGTTGGATCTTTACCAGAGAATGCTCCCCCACCATGACGAGCGTATCCACCGTAAGTATCTACGATAATTTTACGTCCTGTTAAACCAGCATCTCCTTGTGGTCCACCAATTACAAAGCGTCCAGTTGGATTGATAAAGTATTTTGTATTTTCATCTATTAAATTTGTAGGAACAATCGGATTGATCACTACTTCTTTAATATCTTTTTGAATTTGTTCTAACGTAATTTCCGGATGGTGTTGAGTAGATATAACTATTGTATCGATATGAACCGGATTATTGTTCTCATCATACTCTACAGTTACTTGTGTTTTTCCATCTGGACGAAGATAATCTAAAGTTTCATCTTTACGGACTTGTGCCAATCGATGAGCTAGTTTATGCGCTAAACTAATTGGTAACGGCATAAGCTCTGGAGTTTCATTACATGCATAACCAAACATTAAGCCTTGGTCTCCTGCTCCAATTGCATCTATATCAGAATCGCTCATTGATCCTTCTCTTGCTTCTAACGCTTGATCTACACCCTGTGCAATGTCAGGTGATTGTTCATCAATAGAAGTTAGCACAGCAGAAGTTTCTGAGTCAAAACCATACTTCGCACGTGTATAACCAATTTCTTTAATAGTAGAACGAACTACTTTAGGAATATCTACATAAGTAGATGTAGTAATTTCTCCAGCAACTAATACTAACCCTGTTGTTACACTCGTTTCACAAGCTACACGAGCATTTGGGTCTTCTGCTAGAATTGCATCTAGAATTGCATCAGAGATTTGATCACAAATTTTATCTGGATGTCCCTCTGTCACTGATTCTGACGTAAATAATCGACGTTGTGTCATAGATTGTTCCTCCTATATCCCGCGAGATTTCTCTCAAGAATTGATACGGTACTCATTCCCATGTCAAGCCATTCAAAATGTTTCATGCATTTTCTTCACATAATAGTACATGTAAGTTAAATGCATTGAAGTTAACTTGAAGCCGTTTCGGACTTGGCACACAAGGATAAAGGGCGATGTTCAATAAAAAAACCTCTCACTCACGTAAATATACATGAGGAAAGGTATTAGTATCATAAGCACCTTTCACTCTTATCAATCAAGGAATTTCACCTTGTCTCAGGTTTGGCACCTTTGTAATAAAGAAAATACTACAGGTTGCCGGGTTTCATAGGGCCTGACCCCTCCACCAGCTCGGGATAAGAGTATCCGTTCAATTTATCATCATACGTAAGTATGTATAATATGTCAACTATTTTTGTTTGTATTTTATACACAAACGAAAAAATTAAAAGTGAATAGTATAGACTAATGAACCTAATGTGTTATACTAATTCACATATCTAGAAAACTTCCTCTTTTGAAGAGGAAATATAAAAAAAGGATGGTATATTCAAAATGAATTCAATCGAAACAGTGAGTGAACTGAAAGCATTGTTAGCAGGAAATAACGTTAGCAGCCAATTGTCAGTGCCACAACTTGTGGAAAAAGCTACAACAAGAGGAGAAGCAGTACTAACTTCTACTGGTGCAGTTAAAGCTGAAACAGGAAAATATACTGGCCGTTCTCCCCAAGATAAGTATATAGTAGATGAAGCTATTTCTAAAGACAAAATCGATTGGGGCTCAGTAAACCAACCAATTTCTTCTGACATTTTCGATGCATTATATAAAAAAATGATTAACTTCCTAAACAAACAAGATGAAATATTCGAGTTTAAAGGATATGCAGGAGCAGACAAAGAATCACGTTTAGGTATTCAAATTATTAACGAATACGCTTGGCATAACCTTTTCGCTCATCAGCTATTCATACGACCAACACAAGAAGAACTTGCTACTCATACGACTGATTTCACTATTTTATCTGCTCCTAACTTTAAAGCAGATCCAGCGGTAGACGGTACTCACTCAGAGACGTTTATCATCGTATCTATGGAAAAACGCACAGTGCTAATCGGTGGAACTGAGTACGCTGGCGAGATGAAGAAATCGATTTTCTCTATTATGAACTACTTACTACCAGAACAGGACATTTTACCAATGCACTGCTCTGCAAACGTTGGGGATGATGGAGACGTTACATTATTCTTCGGATTATCAGGAACAGGGAAAACTACCCTTTCAGCAGATGCTGGTCGCAAATTAATCGGAGACGATGAGCACGGTTGGTCGGATAACGGTGTGTTCAATATCGAAGGTGGCTGTTACGCAAAATGTATCGACCTAACTCGTGAAAACGAACCACAAATTTGGGACGCGATCTCATTCGGCACGGTCCTAGAAAACGTAGTAGTAGATGCAGAAACTCGCGTAGCTAACTATGCAGATAACTCATTAACCGAAAATACACGTGCTGCATACCCAATTCAATATATCGATAATATTGTTGACCCTTCTGTAGCAGGTCACCCAAATACAATTATTTTCTTAACTGCGGATGCTTTTGGCGTATTGCCTCCGATTAGTAAACTAACGAAAGAACAGGCAATGTACCATTTCTTAAGTGGCTTTACTTCTAAACTTGCTGGTACTGAACGTGGAGTTACATCCCCACAACCAGTATTCTCGACTTGCTTCGGTTCTCCTTTCTTACCATTACATGCAACAGTATATGCAGAAATGCTAGGCAAGAAGATTGACGAGCACGGTGCACAAGTGTTCTTAGTAAACACTGGTTGGACTGGCGGAGAATACGGTGTTGGTAACCGTATGAAGCTGTCATACACACGTACAATGGTTCGTGCTGCTATTGATGGCAAACTAAACAATACTGATACGGAAACAGATACAGTATTCGGATTAGCTATTCCTAAAGTAGTAGAAGGCGTACCTTCTGAAGTCCTTATCCCTCGTAATGCATGGGCAGACAAAGCAGCATATGACAAAAAAGCCGCTGATTTAGCTAAGTCTTTCCGTGATAACTTTAAAAAGTTTGGTACAGTTTCTGAAGATATTTCTGTTAAAGGTGGACCATTAGCTTAATAGAGTAAACATAAAAGAGCCAAATTCTTATGAATTTGGCTCTTTTTTTATATTTGTGCTTTTATTTGCTAAAAAGAATAATGAGTATATTTTATTGCAAAGGATGGTTAAGTCAAATTAGCATTATTCTAGTCACCATTAGTCTCATGATATTCACTATCCGTTATTTTAGGAAATATTTCTACAAACTTTTCGGCTTCCTCTTCATTAACTTTATATAGAATAATTTCAGAACCATAATGACCTATTTCCATCTGTTCAACCCCATCTTCTTGAAAGAACATTGTATACCACTTTAAACCACCTTTTGGATCAACAGAATAATTTCTAAAATAGAGTCTATTTTCATCCGTTAGATTAATAGTAACCACTTTCATCAATCCCTCTGTCTGAACGGAAACAGCTAGAGAGTTTAACTCTTCTAACACTTCTAGTTCTTCCAACCAACAATGGATCACTACTTCTTGGAACTCGTTTGTATATTGATCCCACAAATCCTCCCAAAAACTCGTATCTATGGGAAACGAAGATTTCCCCTCTACACTCATTGCCTCAGTTGTTACTACAACATTACCCACTATAAAACCCCTCTCTGATTTTTCATCCAATGACATGCATCTTTTACTACACGTCTATTTATTTTGCTCGGAAAAAAATGTGTGAATTCTGGATAGTACCAGGTTTCAACTGGTATACTATTCCCTACTAATGCATGCTCTAAAACCTTTGCATGCTCAAAAGAGACATTTTTATCTTGCTCGCCGTGAATTATTAGCGTGGATGTCTTCATTTCCTTTATAAGAGGTAATACATCTCGCTCTTCGTATCCCACTGGATATTTGCTAGGAGTACCACCAATGACTCGTTTCATCATCTTTCTCATATCTAGTCTTTCTTCATATGTTAGATAAATATCGGACACACCCGCCCATGTAACTAAAGAGGTAATATCATTACGTAGAATAGCAATCCATAATGCCATGATTCCACCACGAGAAAATGCAAATAGGTGAATCCGTTCTGCAAGGCAATATTGCTTAAGTATATCTACTCCATAGATAGCATCCCAACGATCTTCTCCAGCGAATTCATCTTTTCCTTCACCACCACGATTGCCGCGATAATATGGCGCAAATACGATAAAACCTTCAGAAGCAATTTGTGCGATTCGGGCGGGTCGAACCATCCCAATACTTTGCATACCACCACGACAATATAGAATACCTTCATAGTCTCCTACTTCTTTTGGTGACGCTAGCATCCCTTTGACACGTAGTCCACAGGACCAATATGTAATTTCTCTTAATACAATATGAGGATTGGGCGATGGATAAACTCGAACTTTTTCAATCGTTCCATTTGCTTTCAATTTCTTTCACCTTCTTTAAAATGGCTTTCATTCCATCATCTTTCATATGGAAGCTCAAATAATTACTTTGTGTAAGTTCTTCTGAAGATAACCAAAAGGCTCCTTCTGTTTCAAAGTTTGTCTTCTCTTTATTAATATACCCAACTTCCGCTACATAAACAGTTTTACAAAAAGGGATATTATCTATTACCATATATTCTGCAAGCCATGCTAACTCCACTATATCCACATTTGTTTCTTCTTTTGTTTCTCTAATTGCTGCTTCAACTAAAGTCTCTCCCTGCTCTAACTTACCACCTGGAAACTCTAAACCCCTTTTAGGATGCTTCGTCACCAACCATTTGCCTTTATATTTTGCTACGACTAGTACATGTTCAGATGGGATTGCAAAGCTATCTTGCTCAAAAGTTAACAATACATCATAACCATTTAAATCTTGGAAAGAAATCATATCCTGACTCCCTTTGTTTTCTTTAAATTTTAACATATGAATCAATTTCATAATTACTTATATCAATTAAATTCGTTTTTATAAGAAGTCGTTTTAGTTGATTGAAATGGAAGGCGGCGACTCGAGCGGAAATAGTTTAAGGCGAAGACCCCGCAGCGAAGCGAGGAGGCTGAGGCAACGCCCGCGGAAAGCGACCGCCTGGAACGGAAATCAACGTTGTTCGGATTTTATTTATGAAATTGACTCATGTATATAAAAAAACTTAGCCCAATGAGAGCTAAGTCTATAAGTAACTATTATTTGGGTGGGCCCATTTTATAATCTTCATTTCCTTCTTCTCTATTTTGTGCGATATTCTGCTTGGATTTATCTTGAGGGGATAGGTTTAGCAAGGAACTAACATTACGATAAGTTACAGGATTTTCATTACCTTTTCTATTTAAATTTTTACTCATAATTGAATCTCCTTTCTTCTTTGAAAATAAGGTAACTGTTCGATAAATCGTTTAGAGTCATCTGAAGTGAATTCATGAATCCATGCATACACTTTCTTGAGTCTTCTATCATATTGGTCATTTTCCCCATCCACATGGTATGGCTTTACCAATTGTGGCTCATGAGCCCGTAGAAAGTTTCTGCTTTGCACTGACTTCAGCTGATAGAAAAGCTTTTCAAATACTTTTATTTCATTTCTGGTAGCTGTTACTTCATATTCCCACTGAGATTCTTCAGGATAAGCATATACTTGCTGACTTTTAATGGAGATATACACTTTGTATAAGGTCATTTTCACACATCCTTTTATAGAAGTTTGTGCAAAAATCAAAAAAACATGCACCACTAGGGCACATGTTTTTTAAGCAAGAGGAGATACTTTTTAATCATCATCTGTCTAGGCTACAGCGCCTAGCCGCTCGAGTCGTTTTAGAATGTCAGGTAAAGGCAAAAAACGCCTTTACTGTCACTCCTCCAACGCTTTTCGAGGCTAACATAGGCGCTTTCGCTTTGCTTATTAAGCTTGAATATCTACAACGCTTCCTTTATGAGGATGTGTTGCAGCTGATTGTGGCATGCCTTCTAATAATTCTATCGCTGCTACAGTTTCCATGTTCATAGCATTTTGTAAAACACTCATTTGCACGGTCTGTTGCAATTGTAGTAAGTTAGATGACATTATGGAGTTTATATCCAAAGAAATCCCTCCCTAACTAACTTTATATCGGCAAATCCAAATTATTATTAAACGTTTATTATTTTTTAGCAGTGCTAGCGTTAGTATCTCCTAAAAATGCATTTAACATCCACTGATGTTTTTCAGTTTTTTGGTAAATTGCATTTAATACATCTTCTGTCATATCATCTTCATCATTGGCTGCTTCTTCCATCCCTTTTTTAAGAGATTTCATAATTTTATCAAAATCATCTACAACCGTTTGTACCATATCGTCAGCCGACTCTTTACTCGAAGCTTCTTTTACTTCTGAAAGCTCCAAATGTTCTTTTAAAGTTGCTGTAGGTTTACCACCAAGTGTTAATAAACGTTCAGCAATTTCATCCATATTAAGTGTAGCTTCGTTATATAATTCTTCAAATTTAGCATGTAAAGTAAAAAATGACGGACCCTTTACATACCAATGAAAATTATGTAATTTAGTGTACATAACTGACCATGTTGCTACTTGTTTGTTTAGTTCTTTGTTTAATGCTGCTGACATAAAATTGTCACTCTCCCTTTAATAATAGTTGCTTTCTCTTTTAATATACCTCTAACTCTCATACAATAAACATAACGATAAGTTTAATTGGAGTGAATAAAAATGGTATTTTGGATATTAGGTGCAGCAATATTATTAAGTATTTTTGGCTTTACCTTTTTGTACAAATTAGCTATGAATGAGAAACCTTCGAAAATTGATCCTCATCCAAAGGATGTTGATTAATACATGAAGCATATTATAATATCTATTTTTCGTTTTTATCAAAAGTTTATTTCCCCACTGTCTCCACCTAGTTGTCGCTTTTATCCAACCTGCTCTCATTATGGAGTTGAAGCACTTCAAAAACATGGAGCAATTAAAGGGAGTATTTTAACTGTAAAGAGAATATCGAAGTGCCATCCTTTTCATGAAGGTGGCATTGATCCCGTTCCTGATGAATGGCCTTTGAAGAAAAAATAAACAAAGGCTATTTTTTCTTGCATTTTTTCCGAAAGTCCTGTAATCTAATGAAGTTATCATTTTTCAAAACGTAATCATTACTATTTAGGGAGTGAATTTATTGAAACGAATTTTAATATGGAGTAGTCTTTGTCTAGTATTATTCCTTGCAGCTTGCGGAAAAAGTGAAGAGAAAGCTCAAAATACGGATGAGAAAGTTCAAATATATACAACCGTATACCCATTACAATACTTTGCTGAACGTATCGGTGGAGAATCTGTACATGTCTCTTCTATCTACCCTGCTGGCGCAAATGAACATACTTTTGAGCCAACACAAAAAGATATGATGGCACTTGCAGATGCTGATTTGTTTTTTTACATAGGACTTGGCTTAGAGGGTTTTGTAGAGAATGCTAAAAAGACATTGGCAGATGAAGAAGTGAATATGATAGCCACTGTGGATGCAATTTCAGACGAACAATTAGAGGAAGCCGCTCACGAAGAGGAAGAAGCGACTTCAACGGATTCTCACGATCATGAACACGAAAGTGAATCCTCAGAAGATCACAGCCATGAGGGACATGATCACGGGGATATCGACCCACATGTTTGGATGTCACCTAAAATCAGTCAAAGTCTTGCGCTTTCTATTAAAGACTCTTTAGTAGAGATCTCACCAGGGCAACAAGAGACTTTTGAAAAAAATTATGATGAATTAGTTAGTGATCTTCAACAACTAGATGCAGACTTTGAAGAAATGGCGCATAATGCACCTAACAAAACATTTTTTGTTTCTCACTCAGCATTTGGTTATATTGCTAACACATATGGGTTAGAACAACTGGCAGTAGCTGGACTAAATTCACAAGATGAACCTTCCCAAAAAGAACTGACTAAATTAATCGATTTGGCAGAAGAAAAAAATATTGAATATATTTTATTTGAGCAAAATGTATCTTCTAAATTGACTGAAGTGATTCAAAAAGAAATTGGTGCAGAAAGCTTGGTTTTGCATAATTTAGGTGTGCTATCGAAAGAAGATATCCAAAACAAAGAAACTTATTTTACATTAATGAACAAAAACCTCGAGACATTAAGAACGGTTTTGAAATAAAATTGTAAAGCTATTCATAAGAAAAATCGGGCAAAGACGGCTAACTCTTTACGTTCAAACCTGTCCCTATCGTTTTCAAAGGACTATGGACAGATATTACTATAATGATTAACGAATTAACTTTTTAGGGATGCTGGTTGTTTGTGACGAACGTCACAAACAACCAGCATCCCTTTTTTGGGTAATCTTATGGCATTTGTCTGTCCGTCGCCTTCCTTCAACTCTCAGAAACAGGTAAGTGCGCTTTTGGATAATTAGAGATAAGATAATTTCCTATTGATAGAGCAAAGATGATGACAGTCTAAGTACGCGACATCGTATCGCAACGACTGCCTTACCCGCATCGTGCGGGCCCGATGATACAATTTCGTTTGCTATTTCACTTCTTTATGAGGCAACCACTTACTACTTGCTTTGTTTCCAAAAGTATAAAAGAAATATACTTTCTTCTTTCTTCCAGACAGAATAGTTTTTTTGCAGACGCTTTTATCTCAATAATAACTTTGACTACCTCTTAACATCTAAGCGATAAGCTATGCTTAATCTTAGAGTGGAGTACTACTCACTATTGTAGTGAAAGGTGGCACCTCCAGCGGGATAAGCGAGAAAGTCGAGACCCCGCAGGGAGTGTAGCGACCGAGGAGGCTCGGCCTCGCCCACGGAAAGCGTCCACCAGAAACGGAAATGAGTAGCATTATTCATTCATTGATATCCCAACAAAATGATACAATCCATTCTTTATACTTTCTTATCTTTTAAAGCTATTCATATCAAATTTAATAACTCTCTTCTCACTAACTTATTTGCCCCGTTACGAGGTAATTCTTCTATAAAGTAATATTCTTTTGGCAATTTATAAGAGGCAATCTGTGTCTTCATGAAAGCCTCTAACTCTTCAATAGAAACTAATTCTTTTACTACAACAAAAGCTATTGGAATTTGTCCCCATTTATCATCTTGTCGACCTGTAACTCCTGCTTCAACAACTGCTGGGTGTTTAACTAATGCTTGCTCTAACTCTGCAGGATAAATATTCTCCCCGCCCGAAATGATTAGATCTGAGCGACGATCTACAACAAACAAATAACCTTCCTCATCTAAATAACCTATATCTCCAGTATGTAACCAACCATTCAATAATGGTTTCTTAGACTCGGCTGCTCCAATATATCCTTTCGTCACATGTGGCCCTTTAATACATATTTCTCCCATTTTTTCTTCCCCATCTATCCGAACATCTGCAAAGAAAAGAGGTTTCCCAGAAGATCCAAGCTTACGGATAGCATCCTCACTTGATAAGGTAGTGGTCTGAGAAGCTGTTTCTGTCATGCCATACGTTTGTAATACTGGTATATTCCGTTCGATTGCCCTCTCTAAATAAGACAAAGGAACGGGACCGCCACCAACTAAAATCGATTGAAACGAATCAGGGAAATACTGATTTCGATTTTCTAAAACGGATACGATGCGTTGAAGCATCACTGCTACTAATGACATTCTTGTGGCAGCACCCTCTAATATTTCATCAACTACTTTTTCCGAATCAAATTTAGTATGAAGGCTAACAGTCATTCCATATAATACAGAACGCATTAGAATAGAAAATCCACTTATATGAAACAAGGGTACTACACATAGCCAGCAATCATCGGGATGAATACCTAGATGTAGTGCGGAACCAGTTGCGTTCATCACATGATTTTCTAATGATTGACGTACTCCTTTAGGGCTTCCCGTAGTTCCAGAAGTATACATAATAGAAATAGTACGACTTTTTGGCCAATCTCTTTCCATAGCATATACTTTTCTTTTGTTGTTATGAATATCATGAAAAGAAAATCTTTGGTTATAATTTATTTCTCTTTCATAGTTATCTACAAGTAAAATATTTGGCTTACTATCATGAAGCTGATAGTTTAGCTCTACTTCACTTAAACGTTCGTTTAACATAACTAATTCACAACCAAGTTGAAGACAACCATGTATGGCAATTACTAGCTCTGCATTGGAGCTTGATAAAATAGCAATCCTCATACCGGGCTGAATTCCTTTAGCGTGTAATTTCTCTGCAAATTCATTGGCTTCGTTATAAAGTTGTTGAAATGTCCATGCCTCTTCCCCAAACCGTAAAGCAGTGCGTTCCGGAGTCAAATAGGCACGTTTTAATAGTAAATTAGGAAACATGTTAAACTCCTTTCTTTAAACTATATACTTAATATACCTTGATATTCTATGTAAAAAAACCAGACAAAAAGAAGCCCGATACTTTAAAAACAAAACTTAGAGATGTGTTGATTTCCGCTCCGAGCGGACGCTTTCCGTGGGCACGGCTTCAGCCGCTTCCCTCGCTTTCACTCAGTCCAAGATCTTCAGCTCGTGCTATTCCCACTGGAGTCGCCGCTCTGCGCTTCAATCAAAGAAAATCCATTTTCATCTTTCCTAATAAAATAGTATTCCTTACAAGCGGACGATTTTATCCATCTCTTCACTTGGACAACTCTCATCATCTAAGCGAAAGACTATGGTCAATATTATCGTGGAGTACTACACACTTAATTGATTTTAGTGAAATCTAGCCGGGATAAGCGAGAAAGTTGGACCCCGCCGGGAAGAAGCGGAGCGCCTGACTGAGGAGGCTCGACCTTGCCCGCGGAAAGCGTCCACATATAACGGAAATCAGTAGTATTACTCTTTCTTAATAGTTCTGTAAAACCATTGTTTATGCTGTATTTTTATATACTTGCTTATCTAGTAAAAAAGCTATCCCATAAAGGATAGCTTTTTTGTACTCGTCATTCACTAATCACGGGAAACGTGGGAATTGCCCGAAATCTGGTTTGCGTTTTTCTTTAAATGCATCTCGGCCTTCTTTGGCTTCATCCGTTGTATAGTAAAGCAGTGTTGCGTCACCTGCTAATTGTTGAAGCCCTGCTAAACCATCCGTATCTGCATTCATCGCAGCTTTTAAGAAGCGAAGTGCTGTTGGACTCATTTCTAGCATTTCTGAACACCACTGAACAGTTTCATCCTCTAACTGTTCATATGGAACTACTGTATTGACTAAGCCCATATCAAGAGCTTGCTGTGCATCGTATTGACGACATAAATACCAAATTTCACGCGCTTTTTTATGTCCAATAATACGTGCCAAATAGCCAGAACCATAACCAGCATCAAATGATCCAACTTTAGGACCAGTTTGTCCAAATCTAGCATTGTCCGCTGCAATTGTTAAATCACAAACAACATGTAGAACATGTCCGCCACCAATTGCATAACCAGCTACCATTGCGACAACCGGTTTAGGTATTACACGGATTAGGCGTTGTAAGTCTAGTACGTTTAAGCGTGGAATCTCGTCTTCTCCAACGTATCCACCATGTCCACGTACTTTTTGGTCTCCGCCTGAACAGAATGCATGCTCACCTTCACCAGTTAAAATAATGACACCTACATTTTTATCGTCACGAGCACGAGAAAATGCGTCAATCATTTCCATTACTGTTTTAGGGCGAAATGCATTACGCACCTCAGGACGGTTAATAGTTACTTTAGCAATTCCGTTAAAAAACTCATACTTAATATCTTCATATGTATGTAATGTTGTCCATTCACGAGTCATCTTACATCCTCCTTTAAAATAATATCCTTTACTATTGTAGCAAACAATTCAGGATTTTCCACATGAATTGCATGACCTACATTCCTAACTTCTGTATGGGCAGCGTTTGGAAAGTAGTTTTTCATCTTTTTCGCAAGATTACTAAATTTTTCATCTAACTCGCCTGTTATTAAAAATGTAGGTGTAACAACCTCATCAAGCTTTTCCCAATAAGAAGGTTGCACTCCAGTGCCAAATCCACGTAAACTATTTGCCAAACCAATTTCAGTCCCTGCTAGTCGCTCTTGTCGTATAAGCTGCTGTTTCTCCAAGGATAACTTTCTTTGGGATTGAAACAAAGGTATTCTTTCCCAAAAATCTACAAAAGATACAAGCCCTTCTTCCAATATTCGATTGGCAAGCTGCTCATCGGATTGTTTTCTATTGGTGCGTTCTTCTATTCCTATAAGTCCGGGAGAACTACTTTCTAGAATTAGTCTTTTTACAGTGTACTGACTTGCATAGGCTAGAGCTAACCTACCACCCATTGAATAACCAACAAGCGTAAGGTTACTCCACTGAAGCTGTTGAAATAATGCATGCAAATCTTTTATCTGCTCCTCTGCTGAATAACGACCTGAATCCATAGGTTTAGAAGTCCCCCCATGTCCTATAAGATCAATTGCAAGGAGATCAAATGTACTGGGTAGATGTGAAATTACTTCATCCCAACTATGTGTAGACCCCGTAAATCCATGCAAAAAAACAATTTTTTCATTTGCACCCTTATTATATCTGTTGATATGAATATCAATTCCTCGGATATTGACTGTTATACTTTCCAAACCGAATCCAGCTCCTTCGAAATCGCAGCCCATAATTTTCGATGTGTCTCTGTATTTACTTGTCTATTCGTGAATACTTCGATAATACGAATATCCTTCGTCTTTTCCTCGGCTAAAGCTTCTTTAAAATCTTCCTTCGAGTGAACTGCATTGTACTGAGCATTATACATAGATGCTATATTGGAAAACTCTAAACCTGTCGGAGTACCAAATAAATGCTCAAAATAATTGGTTTCTGTAGATTGAGGGAGATAAGAGAAAATTCCTCCGCCGTCATTATTCATAACAATAATCGTCATATCAGAATGGTGGAACCGACTAACTATCAAACCATTCAGATCATGTAAAAACGCTAAATCTCCAATCAATAAATAACCAGGACGATTTAGTGCTGCTTGAACTCCAAGTGCGGAAGAAACTACCCCGTCTATTCCATTCGTTCCTCTGTTTGCGTAGAGTTGAATATCCTTAGTGGTTTTATTGAAAAAGGTATCAAGGTCTCGTATTGGCATACTACTACTAGCAAATAAATATGACTTATCTGGTAGTGCTTCAAACAACAAACCTGCTAATGCACCTTCATCTGTTTCATGTTCCATATAGCTGTTCACATGAGCAGTCGCTATATTATTTGCTTGAGTCCAGCAATCCGTGTATGTAGAAGAAGACTTTGTATCTGTTTTTAGCCATAGTGATTCAGCATCCACTTGTACATGATGCGTAGCAATATGAAGTGAATCACGGAAAAGTGGACTTTCGTCGACAACCATAAATACCGTAGGCTTACACTCTTTTAAATAAAGCATAAGTGGTTTAGAAACTGGTTGTGCTCCAAAACGAATTACGATATTTGGTACAGCCATCTCTTGAAAGGACTTGTTTTTCAGAATGGCATCGTATTGATCAATACATAAATCCATGCAATCCGCAGGTATAGATGTGCGTAAATTCGATAACGGATCAACAAGAACTGGCCATTGTACCATTTTTACAAATTCCCAAAAACCATCAGTAGTTTGAAGAGAATCTCCTACGATAAATATGCCTCTTACTTCATTTTGAAGCAAATCTTTATACCACACTAAAAATTCTTCACTTGGTGCCAACTTTCCAATCTCGGGTACATGTATGTTCATTGTTGGTAATGGCTGTTCCATATCAAGTAATAACGGCTCACGGAATGGTACGTTAATATGAACAGGTCCCATCGGAGCAGTTTTGGAAGTAGACACTGCACGCTGAATATGACGCTCTACAAACGCTAAATTTGCTTCTGATTCTGGTAGAGGAAAGTCTACTGCCCATTTAACATGCTTTCCATATAGATGAAGCTGGTCTATTGCTTGAGGTGCTCCCACTTCTCTAAGTTCATGTGGACGATCAGCTGTAACAACTAATAGCGGTACACGAGCATAATACGCTTCTACAATAGCTGGAAAAAAGTTTGCAGCAGCGGTTCCAGAAGTACATAAAAGCACAACTGGAGTTTTCTTAGCTTTCGCAATGCCAAGAGCAAAGTAACCGGCGGAACGTTCATCTATTTGTCTATAAAATTGAAAACCCTCACTTTTGGCAAATGCATATGCCAGAGGAGTTGACCTTGAACCAGGACACATCACTATGTCCTGAACACCTGCCTGTCTAATTGTTTCTACAAAGTGATTTACATAAGATGTTAAATACTCGATGTTAGTCATTCATATTTCCTCCAAGTGTTCGAAGCATTGGACGGAACTTCACTCGTGTTTCTTCAAATTCCTCTATGGAGGATGATTCGGCAACGATTCCGCCACCTGCATATAAATAGGCGTGTTCATTTTCTACTAAAGCAGAACGTATTCCAACAGCGAACTCCCCGTCTCCTTCAGCGTTTATCCAGCCAATTGGAGCAGCATAATACCCACGATTCATCTGTTCCGATTCGCGAATAATCTTAATCGCATCCTGGCGTGGCTCCCCACCTAGTGCTGGAGTAGGATGTAAAGCCTGTACTAGCTCAAAAAGGGATGAATTCTTTTTCAGACTTCCTTCAATCGGAGAATATAAATGCTGAATATCTCTAATTTTCATAAGCTTTGGTCTAGTGGGTACTTTGACGTCTTCACAATATTGCATGAATACTTTTTTAATCATTTCCACTACATATTTATGCTCACCTAAATTTTTGGGATCTGATAATAATGCCTCTCCAAGCTCCTTATCCTCAAGAGAATGCTTTCCTCTTCTCGTAGAACCGGCAAGTCCAGCAGATTGGGCTTTGTCATTTTCTACTTTAACAAGTCGCTCTGGTGTTGCACCAAAAAAGATTTTCTCTCCATTTTCTAATCCAAATAGATAACTTTCAGGTTGCTCCATGGAAGCATTATATATTGCTGTTGCTGGTGAGAAAGTATCAGCAAATGTCAGTTTAAGTGATCTAGCTATAACTACTTTTTGGACTTCATCTTTTCGAATTCTCTTCGTTACATCCTCTACAGCATGTAAATACTCGTTCTTCAAGCGGTCTTCTCGTTTGATCAAGGACGGTTTTTCATGTACCCTTAACTCTTTTACTTGAGCAGTGTGTATTAACGTATCTCTTTCTATACGTAACAGTTCAAACGTTTCCGTACTCTTTGCTTCGTCCGTAATATAGTGAATGTTCACGAATGCCTGATCATGTTGGATAACTAGCTGAAACGTAGACACGACAAAGAATGCAGAAGGAAATGTATCCCATTCCGAAGAAATCTTGTTTTTTGGATCGAAAGCAAACCCGCCAAATAGGATAGGAGATACATCCGCTTTTTCCTTTAATGATGACTGGCAAAGTTCCTTCCATTTTGTATCAATATCCTTATATCTATTATCTTCTAAGTTATTTGTAATAGTATGAGCATGTCCCAATCCTACTAAGGTCAATGTCTTCTCTTTGTTTTGCCAAAAATAACGTTTCCCTTTATATATTTCATCCCCTGCTTCAAAAAAAGCTTGTGCAGACAATCTCGATACTTCTATTGTTTCAGTATAAAAACGGTATTTTGTATTAATGGTACCGGTGGTTTTCGGCATAAATATGACCTCCGTTTAGTAACTACTCTTTTATCTAGGTTAACTAATTTACTCTACCTTTAATCATACATCTTTCTACACATTTCAGCACACATTTAGCTATAAATTTATGTTAAAATTGATATTGGATTCTTTTAAAGGAGAGAAAAAATATGTCACACGAATTTCAAGCTGACAAGGGCTGGCGCGTATGGTGGAAACTGACAAGACCACATACCCTAACTGCCTCATTTGCACCAGTTTTTCTTGGTACAATGATTGCCCTATACGAGGCAAATATTGATTGGCTATTGTTTATTGCTATGTTATTAGCTTGTCTACTGATACAAGCTGCTACAAATATGTTTAATGAGTATTATGATTTTGTACGAGGTCTCGATAGCGAGGAATCGGTCGGTATTGGTGGGGCAATTGTTAGGAATGGTGTAAAACCCAAAACGGTAATGCAACTAGCTCTATTGCTATATGTAATAGCTGCTATATTAGGTATCTATATTTGTTATGAAAGCTCTTGGCTATTATTAATAGTCGGTGCAATTTCTATGGCAGTGGGATATTTCTATACTGGGGGACCTTACCCTATTTCTAGTACTCCCTTTGGTGAGCTTTTCAGTGGGTTATTTATGGGGATGCTTATTGTTTTAATTGCAGTTTATATTCAAGTAGGTTCAGTGCCTTTATTCGCTGTATTGTTATCTGTACCAAGTGCTCTGCTAGTAGCAGCAATCATGCTATCTAATAATATTCGCGATTTAGTAGAAGACACAATAGGCGGACGAAAAACGATGGCTATATTAGTTGGTCGGAAAACAGCAATTACAATTCTAGCTTCCTATTTTGTTTTGTCTTACCTATGGATTATAGGTTTAGTAGTTTTGCAAATAATCACTCCATGGAGTTTATTAGTTTTATTGAGTTTGAAAAAACCTATACATGCGATAAAATTATTTAAACAAACAGAAAATCCAGTTAAAGTTGCGCCTGCTATGAAAGACACCGCTCTTACGAATACGATTTTTGTATTCCTTTTAGGCTTAGGTCTATTGATTGGCTATTATTTATAATATTTTAAAAAACCAGAATGCTAGTAAAAAGCTAGCACTCTGGTTTTTTTCTTATTTATAGGATAATAACTCTGCTTTAAGTACACCTTTTTTATCGACAAGCTTGATAATTCCGATTCCAGGTGCGATATAGAACGTGTAGCCATAGTTTGTGCGAACAACTACCACGTTTTGGAATGTTCCGGCTTTTACTTTAACCGTACTAGTAGTACTTTCCACATTTACATTATAAAAAGCTTGACTGTTGTCCTCTGTTAAATAATATTCTTTCGTTGTTTTTCCTTCAATCAATGGAAAAGCAATATCAAGTATGGCCCAATCTGTATGACCTACCCCAAATATTAAACGATCTTTATGTTCAATATAAGTAAAACTATTTAGGGAATTACCTTTCTTCATTAGAAAAGCTTCCGTCACATCATATTCAGAATTATAGGAATCACTAACAGTAAATTCATTTTGTGTATTTTCAGTAAAGCTAGGAGAATAAACAAGCTTCATCCCTGCTTTTGGAGTTAGCCCACCAATTACTTCTTTATTAAGCAAAGCTAGCTTACTTTTAGATGGAGTTTCATATTTCACTTTAGAACCTTTTTGTACGAAACTACTTGCCCCTACTCCATATAAGCCACCATTTGTTCCCTTATACGTATAGACTCTATATTCATCACCTTTTTTTAGTGTGCGTACTTTATTAAGTGATCCATTGGAGCCAACTTTAACTAAATTCGTGTCTGCAAGAATTGTTACTTTACCTATTTGCCCTTGTTTTAACTCTGTTTTTCCCCACATAACTTTGTTTGTAGCTGCGTCTGCTTGCATGTTACCTAAGCTTGTGAAGCCTACCGCTAGTACAAGTATGAGCATAACTTTACTAAATTTTTGAAACAACTATAACCTCTCCCTTCATTGGAAATTATATCATATTTTAAAACCACTATAAATATAACCTTAGGTTCATTATTCATGCGGTATCAATGGTCATTATGTTGTATACATTCTATTGACTGACCTTTCCATACATTGGCATAGAAAAAGAGAAAGGAATAAAATAAAAGTTAAAAATAAAAAAGGTAACCAATGATTGGTTACCTTTTTTTGAGTATGACCCCTACGGGATTCGAACCCGTGTTACCGCCGTGAAAGGGCGGTGTCTTAACCGCTTGACCAAGGGGCCAATATATGGCGGAGAAGGAGGGATTTGAACCCTCGCGCCGGTTGCCCGACCTACACCCTTAGCAGGGGCGCCTCTTCAGCCACTTGAGTACTTCCCCATATATGGCTCCGAAGGTAGGACTCGAACCTACGACCAATCGATTAACAGTCGATTGCTCTACCACTGAGCTACTTCGGAATAATGGTGGGCCTAAATGGACTCGAACCATCGACCTCACGCTTATCAGGCGTGCGCTCTAACCAGCTGAGCTATAGGCCCATTATTTTGGAGCGGGTGAAGAGAATCGAACTCTCATCATCAGCTTGGAAGGCTGAGGTTTTACCACTAAACTACACCCGCATTAAATGGTGGCTCAGGACGGAATCGAACCGCCGACACAAGGATTTTCAGTCCTTTGCTCTACCGACTGAGCTACTGAGCCTCTTCAATCTTAAAATAAAAGCTAATTGTTTAGGCTATATTTACAATTGATATGTATTAATATTATTAAATAAATGGCGGTCCCGACCGGGATCGAACCGGCGATCTCCTGCGTGACAGGCAGGCATGTTAACCGCTACACCACGGGACCATTTGGTTGCGGGGACAGGATTTGAACCTGCGACCTTCGGGTTATGAGCCCGACGAGCTACCACTGCTCCACCCCGCGACAATAAAATACTTAAGGATTATTATTACTTCCACAAACAATAAGATAAAAATGGAGGAGGAAGAGGGATTCGAACCCCCGCGCGGTATGACCCGCCTGTCGGTTTTCAAGACCGATCCCTTCAGCCGAACTTGGGTATTCCTCCAAGACATTGTTGGTGGACCTTGCAGGACTCGAACCTGCGACCGGACGGTTATGAGCCGTCTGCTCTAACCAACTGAGCTAAAGGTCCTTAAGATGGCGGCAGAGGGAGTCGAACCCACGACCTTTCGGGTATGAACCGAGTGCTCTAGCCAACTGAGCTACACCGCCATGATTTTCAAACTAATTTATAAATGGTGGAGCCTAGCGGGATCGAACCGCTGACCTCCTGCGTGCAAGGCAGGCGCTCTCCCAGCTGAGCTAAGGCCCCATAAATAATAACTGGTCGGGAAGACAGGATTCGAACCTGCGACCCCTTGGTCCCAAACCAAGTGCTCTACCAAGCTGAGCTACTTCCCGTTATATGGTGCGCTCGGCAGGACTCGAACCTGCAACCTCTTGATTCGTAGTCAAGTGCTCTATCCAATTGAGCTACGAGCGCAATGTTTCAAAAAAGTGGTGCCGAGGACCGGAATCGAACCGGTACGGTAGTCACCTACCGCAGGATTTTAAGTCCTGTGCGTCTGCCAGTTCCGCCACCCCGGCACTTTAGTGAATCTTTGGAGCGGAAGACGAGGTTCGAACTCGCGACCCCCACCTTGGCAAGGTGGTGTTCTACCACTGAACTACTTCCGCTCGGTTATTAAATTAAATGGTGCGGGTGAAGGGAGTCGAACCCCCACGCCTTGCGGCGCTAGATCCTAAGTCTAGTGCGTCTGCCAGTTCCGCCACACCCGCATACATAATTCACTGAAAAAGTGATGAGCCATGTAGGATTCGAACCTACGACCCTCTGATTAAAAGTCAGATGCTCTACCAACTGAGCTAATGGCTCGGAAAATGGTGCCGGAGAAAGGACTTGAACCCTCAACCTACTGATTACAAGTCAGTTGCTCTACCAGTTGAGCTACTCCGGCAGGAGTAAATATATGGTGGAGGATGACGGGCTCGAACCGCCGACCCTCTGCTTGTAAGGCAGATGCTCTCCCAGCTGAGCTAATCCTCCTGGGTAAGTTATGTATTTATTGCAAGCCCAGCGACGTCCTACTCTCACAGGGGGAAACCCCCAACTACCATCGGCGCTGAAGAGCTTAACTTCCGTGTTCGGTATGGGAACGGGTGTGACCTCTTCGCCATCATCACTAGACTTGAATAATTATTGAAAGACAAGTTTTATTATACCAACTCTGTAGAATATTACAAGAGTTATTTTTAAAAAATTTATTCTTTCAAAACTGGATAAACGACATTGTTACGTTAAACAAATTTGGTTAAGTCCTCGATCGATTAGTATTCGTCAGCTGCACGTGTCGCCACGCTTCCACCCCGAACCTATCTACCTCATCGTCTTTGAGGGATCTTACTTACTTGCGTAATGGGAAATCTCATCTTGAGGGGGGCTTCGTGCTTAGATGCTTTCAGCACTTATCCCGTCCACACATAGCTACCCAGCGATGCTCTTGGCAGAACAACTGGTACACCAGCGGTGTGTCCATCCCGGTCCTCTCGTACTAAGGACAGCTCCTCTCAAATTTCCTACGCCCACGACGGATAGGGACCGAACTGTCTCACGACGTTCTGAACCCAGCTCGCGTACCGCTTTAATGGGCGAACAGCCCAACCCTTGGGACCGACTACAGCCCCAGGATGCGATGAGCCGACATCGAGGTGCCAAACCTCCCCGTCGATGTGGACTCTTGGGGGAGATAAGCCTGTTATCCCCGGGGTAGCTTTTATCCGTTGAGCGATGGCCCTTCCATGCGGAACCACCGGATCACTAAGCCCGTCTTTCGACCCTGCTCGACTTGTAGGTCTCGCAGTCAAGCTCCCTTCTGCCTTTACACTCTTCGAATGATTTCCAACCATTCTGAGGGAACCTTTGGGCGCCTCCGTTACACTTTAGGAGGCGACCGCCCCAGTCAAACTACCCGCCTGACACTGTCTCCTACCCGGGTTACGGGTATGGGTTAGAATTTCAATACAACCAGGGCAGTATCCCACCGACGCCTCCTCCGAAGCTGGCGCTCCGGGCTCTAAGGCTCCTGCCTATCCTGTACAAGTTGCACCAAAATTCAATATCAAGCTATAGTAAAGCTCCACGGGGTCTTTCCGTCCTGTCGCGGGTAACCTGCATCTTCACAGGTACTATAATTTCACCGAGTCTCTCGTTGAGACAGTGCCCAGATCGTTACGCCTTTCGTGCGGGTCGGAACTTACCCGACAAGGAATTTCGCTACCTTAGGACCGTTATAGTTACGGCCGCCGTTTACTGGGGCTTCAATTCGCACCTTCGCTTGCGCTAAGCACTCCTCTTAACCTTCCAGCACCGGGCAGGCGTCAGCCCATATACTTCACCTTACGGTTTTGCATAGACCTGTGTTTTTGCTAAACAGTCGCCTGGGCCTATTCACTGCGGCTCTTCTAGGCTATGAACCCAAAAGAGCACCCCTTCTCCCGAAGTTACGGGGTCATTTTGCCGAGTTCCTTAACGAGAGTTCTCTCGCTCACCTTAGGATTCTCTCCTCGACTACCTGTGTCGGTTTGCGGTACGGGCACCTTTCACCTCGCTAGAGGCTTTTCTTGGCAGTGTGAAATCAGGAACTCTAGACATACGTCCTCGCCATCACAGCTCAATGTTAAAGAATGCGGATTTGCCTACATTCACACCTTACTGCTTGGACATGCATAACCAACAGCATGCTTACCCTATCCTTCTGCGTCCCCCCATTACTCAAACGGTGGTTTGGTGGTACAGGAATATCAACCTGTTATCCATCGCCTACGCCTATCGGCCTCGGCTTAGGTCCCGACTAACCCTGAGCGGACGAGCCTTCCTCAGGAAACCTTAGTCATACGGTGGACGGGATTCTCACCCGTCTTTCGCTACTCATACCGGCATTCTCACTTCTAAGCGCTCCACCAGTCCTTCCGGTCTGACTTCAACGCCCTTAGAACGCTCTCCTACCACTGATACCAAAGGTATCAATCCACAGCTTCGGTGATTTGTTTAGCCCCGATACATTTTCGGCGCAGCGTCACTCGACCAGTGAGCTATTACGCACTCTTTAAATGATGGCTGCTTCTAAGCCAACATCCTGGTTGTCTAAGCAACGCCACATCCTTTTCCACTTAACAAATACTTTGGGACCTTAGCTGGTGGTCTGGGCTGTTTCCCTCTTGACTACGGATCTTATCACTCGCAGTCTGACTCCCAAACATAAATCATTGGCATTCGGAGTTTGTCTGAATTCGGTAACCCGGGATGGGCCCCTAGTCCAAACAGTGCTCTACCTCCAAGATTCTAACGTTTGAGGCTAGCCCTAAAGCTATTTCGGAGAGAACCAGCTATCTCCAGGTTCGATTGGAATTTCTCCGCTACCCACACCTCATCCCCGCACTTTTCAACGTGCGTGGGTTCGGACCTCCAGTAAGTGTTACCTTACCTTCATCCTGGACATGGGTAGATCACCTGGTTTCGGGTCTACGACCACATACTCATTCGCCCTATTCAGACTCGCTTTCGCTGCGGCTCCGTCTTCTCGACTTAACCTTGCATGGGATCGTAACTCGCCGGTTCATTCTACAAAAGGCACGCTATCACCCATTAACGGGCTCTAACTACTTGTAGGCACACGGTTTCAGGATCTATTTCACTCCCCTTCCGGGGTGCTTTTCACCTTTCCCTCACGGTACTGGTTCACTATCGGTCACTAGGTAGTATTTAGCCTTGGGAGATGGTCCTCCCAGATTCCGACGGAATTTCACGTGTTCCGCCGTACTCAGGATACACTCAAGAGAGAATGAATTTTAGACTACGGGGCTTTTACCCTATCCTGCGGACCTTTCCAGATCGCTTCGTCTAACTCATTCCTTTGTAACTCTATGTAGAGTGTCCTACAACCCCAAAAGGCAAGCCTTTTGGTTTGGGCTATTCCCGTTTCGCTCGCCGCTACTCAGGGAATCGAATTTTCTTTCTCTTCCTCCAGGTACTTAGATGTTTCAGTTCCCTGGGTGTGTCTCAGATGCGCTATGTATTCACGCAAATGTACTGCTCCATTACGAACAGTGGGTTTCCCCATTCGGAAATCTCCGGATCAAAGCTCACTTACAGCTCCCCGAAGCATATCGGTGTTAGTGCCGTCCTTCGTCGACTCCTAGTGCCAAGGCATTCACCGTGCGCCCTTATTAACTTAACCTAAAAGTTAAAAAGTCTTACACGTCGTGATTACGTAAATAATCACAACAGAATTTCTTGTTGTTTATTGTTTCAATGTCGTTTTATCCAGTTTTCAAAGAACAAGAGTTGAATCTTCATATAAAATGAACATTCAAAACTGAACTGCAAAACGTTAAGATACGAATAAAGATTCGTATTCCGATATTATCCTTAGAAAGGAGGTGATCCAGCCGCACCTTCCGATACGGCTACCTTGTTACGACTTCACCCCAATCATCTGTCCCACCTTCGGCGGCTGGCTCCCGTAAGGGTTACCCCACCGACTTCGGGTGTTACAAACTCTCGTGGTGTGACGGGCGGTGTGTACAAGGCCCGGGAACGTATTCACCGTGGCATGCTGATCCACGATTACTAGCGATTCCGGCTTCATGTAGGCGAGTTGCAGCCTACAATCCGAACTGAGAACGGTTTTATGGGATTTGCTCACCCTCGCGGGGTTGCGACCCTCTGTACCGTCCATTGTAGCACGTGTGTAGCCCAGGTCATAAGGGGCATGATGATTTGACGTCATCCCCACCTTCCTCCGGTTTATCACCGGCAGTCACCTTAGAGTGCCCAACTAAATGCTGGCAACTAAGATCAAGGGTTGCGCTCGTTGCGGGACTTAACCCAACATCTCACGACACGAGCTGACGACAACCATGCACCACCTGTCACCGCTGTCCCCGAAGGGAAAAGCCTATCTCTAGGCCGGTCAGCGGGATGTCAAGACCTGGTAAGGTTCTTCGCGTTGCTTCGAATTAAACCACATGCTCCACCGCTTGTGCGGGCCCCCGTCAATTCCTTTGAGTTTCAGTCTTGCGACCGTACTCCCCAGGCGGAGTGCTTAATGCGTTAGCTGCAGCACTAAGGGGCGGAAACCCCCTAACACTTAGCACTCATCGTTTACGGCGTGGACTACCAGGGTATCTAATCCTGTTTGCTCCCCACGCTTTCGCGCCTCAGCGTCAGTTACAGACCAGAAAGCCGCCTTCGCCACTGGTGTTCCTCCAAATCTCTACGCATTTCACCGCTACACTTGGAATTCCGCTTTCCTCTTCTGTACTCAAGTCCCCCAGTTTCCAATGACCTTCCACGGTTGAGCCGTGGGATTTCACATCAGACTTAAAGGACCGCCTGCGCGCGCTTTACGCCCAATAATTCCGGACAACGCTTGCCACCTACGTATTACCGCGGCTGCTGGCACGTAGTTAGCCGTGGCTTTCTAATGAGGTACCGTCAAGGTACGAGCAGTTACTCTCATACTTGTTCTTCCCTCACAACAGAGTTTTACGATCCGAAAACCTTCTTCACTCACGCGGCATTGCTCCATCAGACTTTCGTCCATTGTGGAAGATTCCCTACTGCTGCCTCCCGTAGGAGTCTGGGCCGTGTCTCAGTCCCAGTGTGGCCGATCACCCTCTCAGGTCGGCTACGCATCGTCGCCTTGGTGAGCCGTTACCTCACCAACTAGCTAATGCGCCGCGGGCCCATCCTGTAGTGACAGCGAGATGCCGTCTTTTAACATCTCCCCATGTGAGGAAATGGATTATTCGGTATTAGCCCCGGTTTCCCGGAGTTATCCCAATCTACAGGGCAGGTTGCCCACGTGTTACTCACCCGTCCGCCGCTAAATCAGAAGAAGCAAGCTTCTTCGTCATTCGCTCGACTTGCATGTATTAGGCATGCCGCCAGCGTTCGTCCTGAGCCAGGATCAAACTCTCCATAATAGTTCACTTCCAGTATGCAGAGCACATTGAAAGCGAACAAATTAGAACTAGTTTAAAAGCTCATTTTGTTTTGCTGGCATCATCATTAAATGATGTCCAAAATTGTTTTGCTATCATCCTAACAAGTTAGTTGAAAGCTATGTTTCTTAACGTTTTGCATGTTCAGTTTTCAATGTTCATGTTGTTCGCGTCGTTTTGACGACTTTATTAGTATAACTTATTTCAGATTTGATGTCAAACACTTTTTTTAACTTTTTTTAAGTTGTTTGTATCTCGTTCCGAAGGACAAGTATTAATATACATCGTCTAGAAAGAAAAAGCAACCCTTTTTGTGAAAAAAACTTTAATATCTATTAAACTCTTGAATTGTTGAGCTCTTACAATCACTTAATAAGTTCTTCCAGAATAACTCATGAGAAATCTAGCCTTCTTATTTCGTTCATAAAAGACTACCAAACCTCTACAGCAAATTCAATCAGCGTGATTTCAAATATTAGTTTGACTAATAGAGCTCACCCTAAAGCAATAATGAAATAAGTTAGAAATTGATACATACGTCAGAACTTTATTTTAACATCTTCTATACTTATAATAGGAGATAACAAGAAATCTCCCAATCTACTACTATGCTTTTAGTTTAGTGCATCCACCTTAAGTATAAATTATCACTCTACAGATCTCCATATTTAATGTCCTTCTTAGATTAAATCGATTTGTAAAATATCTTCAACCCCTAAAGAATAAAGGAGGAGTTATCGATGGAATGGGTAAACTACTTGGATGATTATACTGAAATTACATTTAAATTAATCTTTGCTGCATTATTAAGTTTAATAATAGGTATAGAAAGGGAACTAAAAAAGAAACCTATTGGATTAAAGACAAGTATAGTGATTGCAACATTTAGTTGTCTCCTTACTTATATATCAATAGAAGCAGCTTACACCGCCATTCCGAATGATGCTATAAATATTACAATGGATCCTTTGCGTTTGGCAGCACAAATAGTAAGCGGTATAGGTTTTCTCGGTGCAGGAGTTATACTCCGTAAAGGTAATGATACTATAACTGGTTTAACAACCGCAGCTATGATTTGGGGAGCTGGCGGGATTGGTATAGCTGTAGGTGCTGGATTTTATATGGAATCCGCTCTTAGTGTAATTATTGTAATAATAGGAATTGAGTTAATCCCTCCCCTTCTAACAAAAGTAGGTCCAAAACGGCTGAGATCCAAGGAGCTATCTCTAACAGTTGTGGTAAGAAATCCAGAAAGCATTCCCAAAGTATATGACTATTTACAAGGAAGCGGTGTTTATATAGAAAGTATTCGCATTAAAGACGTCACTTTAGACAATAATACAATTAAACATGAAATGAATATGAGGTTATCAATAATCACTAAGAAAAATACTGCAGAATTTTACGCTACCATTAAAAAACAAAAATTTATCGAATCGGTAGATGTAGAATCTATTTAAAAAGGAGTAATCATATGGGAGAATTATTTAGGTTGTTAAAAGGTGGTAATAAGCCTTCATTATTAGCAGCAGTTGTAAATACTATTATTGCAATTTTAAAAGGTGGTGCGTTTTTCTTTACAGGAAATGTAGCTATGTTTGCAGAGATGATGCACTCCATTGGCGATGCAGCAAACCAATTCTTTGTTTATATTGGGTCATCCTTATCTAAGAAAGCCCCTACGCCAAGATTTCCAAATGGTTTTGGACGCTTAGTAAACCTCGTTTGCTTAGGCGCTGTAATTATTGTCGGAATTTTATCTTATGAAACAATTATAGAAGGTTGGCACCATATTCAACACCCGACTGAATCTACAGGTGTTGCCATTACCCTAAGCGTACTTGCTATTGCCATAATTTTGGAATTTGCCGTCTTATATAAAGCTGGAAAAGAGATTTTGCATGAAGTCGGGATTAAAGGAACCGCCTTTTCTCCATTAACAACAAGCTTTACTCACTTAAAGAGAGCTAAACCTGCAACAAAGCTTGTTTTTATGGAGGACTTAGTAGCAACAGCAGGAGGAATATTAGCGTTTGTGGCAGTTTTAATTTCCCACTTTACTGGTTTTTTACAAGCAGAAGGTATAGCTTCTATTATGATCGGTATTATGATGTTCTATGTGGTAGGGAAAGTATTCCTAGATAACGCTCGAGGCGCACTAGGGGAAACAGATGAACAAATGCTCACTCATATTGCTCATATTGTTTCTGAGAATCCGCATGTAAAGGATATTCAAAAGCTTGAAGTTATAAAAGAAGGTGAATATCTCCATGTGGAAATAATTATTGAGATAGATCCTCAATATTCTTTCGCCGAGGTGGACGATATTCAGGATAAAATTAAAGAACTTATTTTAAATCAACAAGGAGTAACAGATATTACAATCTCCTTTGATGAAGATGACGGAATCAGAACGTGGACTGAACATCGAGATCAACGTACCGTGTTAAAAACACGTGATTAGTGTTATCGAAAACAATATTAATAAGAAAACCACATGACGAATTTGAACTGCACCCCAATTGTTAGACAAAAATCTAACAATTGGAGGTGCTTTTCTTTTGTCGAAATTTACGGAAGAAGAAAAAGTAGAGTTTGTCAAAATATATTTAAATGGGGATGAAGGGCTTAAACCAGTCTCAAATATGGTAGGAGTTGATCATTCGGTATTACTAAACTGGATTAAGCAATATCAACATCATGGAGATGAAGCTTTTAAGAAACGCTGTACAAATTATACAGTGGAATATAAACTAGACGTACTCAATTACATGAACGAAAATGGGACGTCTATACGAGAAACAGCAGCAATTTTTAATATTCCAACTCACTCCACAATTTTGACATGGAAAAAGCAGTTGGAAGACATTGGAATTGACGCCCTTAAATCAAAGAAAAAGGGGCGTCCATTCATGAAAAACGAAAACGTAAAACAAGCTATTAAAAACAACACTCCAGCAGAAGGATCAGTGGAAGCGTTACAAGCAGAATTAGAACGCTTGCGTATGGAAAATGCGTATTTAAAAAAGTTGAATGCCTTAGTTCAAAACAAGGAAAAATCACCAAACAAGACAAAGCTCAAGTAGTCTATGAATTAAGGCATGAGTTTCCGGTGAAAGAATTAGTAAAGCTAGCAGAAATTCCTCGAAGTACCTATTATTTTTATGTAAAACAAATGGATAGAGTTGATCCAGATGCCGATTTAAAAGTAGAAATTAAAACGATTTATGAGGAACATGAAGGTCGTTATGGATATCGTCGTATTCGTGATGAATTAACCAATCGTGGGCAAAGAGTAAATCATAAAAAAATACAGCGAATTATGAAAGAGTTAGGTTTAAAATGCCTTGTGCGTATGAAAAAATATAAATCCTATAAAGGAACAGTTGGTAAAGTTGCGCCGAATATTTTAAATCGTCAATTCACAGCCGAGCAACCGAATGAAAAATGGGTTACAGATATTACAGAGTTTAAATTATTCGGAGAAAAGCTTTATCTGTCCCCTGTACTGGATTTATTTAATAGTGAAATCATTACCTATACAATCGGCTCTAAACCTACCTATTCACTTGTATCAGAAATGTTAGAGAAAGCATTTGAACGTCTCTCCGAAGAAGATGAGCTTCTCATGCATTCCGATCAAGGTTGGCATTATCAAATGAAACAGTATCGTCATGCTTTACAAAAAAGAAGCATCACGCAAAGTATGTCTCGTAAAGGGAACTGTTACGACAATTCAGTGATGGAGAATTTCTTTGGCATTATGAAATCAGAGTTTCTCTATTTAAAAGAATTTGAGAGTGTGGAACATTTTAAATTAGAACTAGAAAAATATATGGAGTACTATAATAACAAACGAATTAAGGCAAAATTAAAAGGCAAAAGTCCGATACAATACCGAACTCATGCCCAACAAGCAGCTTAATAAGTGTTAAATGATAAACGCGGTAGCGAAGCAAGCCACGACCTGCCCATCCATTTCTTCCTCGCTACGCTTCGGAAGAAATGGATGGGCAGGAAAAAGAATGACTTATTCGCTAAATCTTTTTATTCTCTCAAATATCAAATCAAATAATTATGTCTAACTTTTTGGGGTCACATCAATTCTGCCATGTGGTTTTCTTATTTCTTACTATTATAGACAAGCTGTTAAAATTGTTTTTGTATCTTCTTCATTTAACTTATGGAAATTACCATATTCTCCATAAACCATTGCTTTTTCTACCATCAAATCGATCTTGCTTTCATCTATATTGTAATCACCTAATGTAGAAGGTGCATTCAATGACTTCCAAAACGCTTCTAAGCGATCAATTCCTTCATACGCTACTTCTTCTACTGCTTTACCTTCAGAATTCACGTTAAAGACATTAATTGCAAGCTTAGCAAAACGCTGAGGATTTACTTTTACATTGTGACGCATCCATCTAGGGAAAACGATAGCTAATCCTCCACCGTGTGGAATGTCATAAACTGCTGAAATCGCGTGTTCTAAATTATGACTTGCCCAGTCCCCGTTGTACCCCATTTGTAGGAAGCCATTTAACCCTAATGTACCTGCAAATAGAATAGTTTCACGGTGCTCATAGTTTGTAAGGTCTTCTATGAGTTTTGGTCCTACTTCTATTACTGTACGAAGAGTACCTTCTATCATTTCATCTTGAACCGGTGTATTTGTCGCATTATTATAATATTGTTCGAACATATGAGACATCATATCCACTATTCCATAAACCGTTTGATCAAGAGGAACAGTGAACGTGTTTACTGGATCCAAAATAGAGAATTTAGGATAAACTAAAGGACTTCCCCATCCATACTTCTCTAGAGTTTCTTCATTAGTAATAACAGATCCAGAATTCATCTCTGAACCGGTTGCTGCAAGAGTTAAAATAGTTCCAAAAGGTAAAGCTTCTTGTGGAACCGCTTTACGTGAAACAAAGTCCCAAGCATCTCCGTCGTATTTAGCTGCAACTGCGATAAGTTTCGTACAATCAATTACGGAACCTCCACCAACTGCTAGCAAAACATCAATGCCTTCTTTTTTACAGATCTCTGCTCCCTTTCTAGCTGTGGATAGTCTAGGGTTTGGTTCCACCCCTGCAAGTTCAAAAACTTCCATTCCTGTTTCTTTTAATTCAGTCATAACGCTATCATATAAACCATTTTTCTTGATACTCCCCCCGCCGTAAACAACAAGGACTTTCTTTCCGTATAATGATAATTCCCCTTTTAACTTTAATAGTTGATCTTTACCAAATATCAATTTTACAGGGTTATAAAATGAAAAAGCATTCATTTGACATCCTCCTCTTTCCATACTTTCTTAATAATAAAAAAACCGCTTGTAAAAAACAAGCGGTTCACCTTACTAGTACTTCAATTATATTATACCCATCCACGGAAACGTGACGCTTCCGCAGTTTTACGTACACCTACCATGTAAGCAGCTAAACGCATATCGATATTACGAGTGGATGCCACTTCATAGATATTTGCGAATGCATCTACCATTTTCTTCACTAGTTTCTCATCTACTTCTTCTTCAGTCCAGTAATAACCTTGGTTATTTTGAACCCATTCAAAGTAAGAAACTGTTACACCACCAGCACTTGCTAAAACATCAGGAACTAATAGAATTCCTCTGTCATAAAGAATTTTTGTACCTTCTGTTGTAGTTGGTCCATTGGCAGCCTCTACTACGATCTTCGCTTTAATATTATGAGCGTTTTCAGCAGTAATTTGGTTCTCAATAGCAGCTGGAACTAAAATATCACAATCTAATTCTAATAACTCTTGGTTAGAAATCGTATTTTCAAATAGAGTTGTTACAGTACCAAAGCTATCACGACGATCCAATAGATAGTCAATATCTAGACCATTAGGATCATGTAAAGCTCCGTAAGCATCGGAAATAGCAATAACTTTTGCACCTTGATCACTCAAAAACTTAGCTAAGAAGCTTCCTGCATTACCAAAACCTTGGATAACAACGCGCGCTCCTTGCATATCAATATCACGTTTTTTTGCAGCTTCATTGATAATAATAGTAACACCTTGAGCAGTTGCACGGTCGCGTCCCTGTGAACCACCAAGTACAAGTGGTTTACCAGTGATGAAGCCTGGTGAATTGAATTGGTCCATACGACTATATTCATCCATCATCCATGCCATGATTTGAGCATTTGTAAATACGTCTGGAGCAGGAATGTCTTTTGTCGGTCCAACGATTTGTCCTACCGCACGTACATATCCACGGCTTAGACGTTCAATTTCTCCCATTGACATTTCGCGCGGATCACAAATAACTCCACCTTTACCTCCACCATAAGGAAGGTCCACAATACCAGCTTTTAATGTCATCCACATAGATAAAGCCTTCATTTCATCTGGTGTTACACCTGGATGAAAACGTACTCCACCTTTTGTAGGTCCAACAGCATCATTATGCTGTGAACGGTATCCAGTGAATACCTTTACTGTATTGTCATCCATGCGTACTGGAATTCGAACTTCTAGCATCCTTAGTGGTTCTTTCAAAAGGTCATACATTGCTTCGTCATAACCAAGTTTGTTCAGAGCCTCTTTAATTACAGCCTGAGTTGATGTAAACAGGTTTAAATTTTCAGCCATTTTATATTTTCGCCTCTTTAATATTTAATAATTTCTTCGGAACCATTGTAACATAGAATTGTTGATATTTGTCTAAAAATTATTATTTATTGAATACTTTCTGGATTCTTTCAATTGCCCAATCTAACTCTTCTTTTGAAATGATTAGAGGTGGAGCAAAACGAATTACTGTATCATGTGTTTCCTTACATAGTAAGCCTAATTCCTTAAGCTCTTCACAGAACGGGCGTGCGTCTTCTGTTAATTCCATTCCAATAAACAATCCACGACCGCGTACTTCTTTAATAGAAGAATGTTTAATTTCTTTCAATGCATCCATAAAGTAATTTCCTAGTTCTAGGGAACGAGCCGCTAATTTTTCATCTATCAACACGTCTAACGCTGCGATTGAAACCGCACATGCCATTGGGTTACCACCAAATGTAGACCCATGAGATCCCGGATTAAATACACTTAGAATTTCTTTGTTTGCAACGATACATGAGATTGGGAAAACTCCACCGCCTAATGCTTTTCCTAGTATATACATATCTGGATCTATTTCTTCCCATTCAGATGCGAACATTTTACCAGTACGGCAAAGACCAGCTTGGATTTCATCCGCGATAAATAAAACATTATTCTCGCGACATAATTCAAGCGCTGCCTTCATGAATCCAGCAGGTGGAATGATAATTCCAGCTTCCCCTTGAATTGGCTCAATTATAAATGCTGCCGTGTTAGGAGTAATTGCAGCTTTCAACGCTTCTAAATCACCATAAGGTATTAACTTAATACCTGGAAGCATTGGGCCAAATCCTCTTTTGTATTCAGGATCAGATGAAAGTGAAACCGCTCCCATAGTACGACCGTGGAAGTTTCCATTACATGCAATTACCTCTGCTTGGTCAGCTGCTACACCTTTTACATCATATGCCCATCTACGAGCTGCTTTAAATGCTGTTTCAACTGCTTCTGCTCCAGTATTCATTGGTAAGACCATGTCTTTACCTGTTAACTCACTAACTTTTTCATACCATGGACCTAATTGGTCATTGTGGAAAGCACGAGAAGTTAGAGTTACACGATCCGCTTGATCTTTTAACGCTTGAATAATCTTCGGATGACGATGTCCTTGGTTTACTGCCGAATAAGCAGAAAGCATATCCATATATTTGTTACCTTCAGGATCTTTTACCCAAACACCCTCTGCTTCAGATACTACTATTGGAAGTGGGTTATAGTTGTTTGCACCAAATTTATTCGTTTGTTCAATCATTTGCGATGAAATAGTCATGCTTTCATTACCCCTTTTTTTTAAAATGAAGGCAGACTTCAAACAAAGTCTGCCTTGGAAATTTTAAAGCATTTCAGATGTTGTTTTCGCTTGCATATGAAGTTGGACATAATCTGGTCCACCAGCTTTTGAATCTGTACCAGACATGTTAAATCCACCAAATGGTTGGTAACCAACAATAGCACCTGTACATCCACGGTTGAAGTATAGGTTCCCTACATGGAACTCTTCACGCGCTTTTTCTTGATTCAAACGATTATTTGTAATTACAGCACCTGTTAAACCGTACTCTGTATTGTTTGCTATTTCTAATGCCTCATCGAAATCTTTTGCTTTAGAAATACCAACAACTGGTCCGAAGATCTCTTCTTGCATAATACGTGCAGTTGGAGATAGGTCAGCAATGACAGTTGGTTGGATAAAGAATCCTTTAGAATCATCTCCTGTACCACCAGTAACCAAACGACCTTCTTCTTTACCAATTTCGATATAACTCATAATTTTTTTGAATGAAGCACCATCGATAACTGGACCAACAAAGTGCTCATCACTGTCAGGAATACCAACCGTTAAAGCGTTTGTTAATTCTTCTACTCTGTTCAACACTGTATCGTAAACGTCTTCTACGATTACTGCACGTGAACATGCAGAACATTTTTGACCACTGAAACCGAATGCAGACTTCACAATAGATTGAGCTGCTAATTCTAAATCAGCCTCTTTATCCACTACGATTGTGTCTTTCCCACCCATTTCAAGAATAGAACGTTTAATCCAAATTTGCCCTGGAGCTAATTTAGAAGATTTTTCTACTATTCCTAATCCAACATCACGAGAACCTGTGAAGCTGATTAGACGAGTGCGTGGATGTTCTACCATGAAATCACCAATTTCAGCACCAGAACCTGGGATGAAGTTTACTACTCCTGGAAGCATACCCGCCTCTTCTAATACTTCTACAAATTTATAAGAAACGACTGGAGTTGTGGAAGCTGGTTTTAATAGTACAGTATTACCTGCTACCATTGCCGCAACAGTAGTACCAGCCATGATTGCAAATGGGAAGTTCCAAGGTGAGATTACAACAGCAACACCTAGTGGAATATAGTTATATTGGTTATATTCACCTGGACGACTTTCAACTGGTGCACCATTTTTTAAACGTAACATTTCACGTCCGTAGTATTCTAAGAAGTCAATTCCTTCGGCAACTTCTACATCAGCTTCAACCCAAGTTTTACCCGCTTCTCTTGATAATAGAGCAGAGAACTCAAATTTACGACGACGAATGATAGCTGCTGCTTTGAAAAGAACGTCTGCACGTATTTCAGGTTTAACTTTTTTCCAAGTTTGGAATGTTTCATCAGCAATATCCATAGCCTTAGAAGCAATTTCTTGTGTAGCTTTAGAAACAGCACCAACTAATTCTTCTTTTTTTGCTGGATTATAAGATTTAATTTTTGCTTCTGTAGTAATACGTTCTCCACCAACGATTAATGGGAAATCATTTCCTAGGTATGCATCAACTACTTTGTATCCTTCTTGCATCGCTTTTTTATTTTCTTCTTTTGAAAAATCCGTGAATGGTTCATGTTTGTAAGGTATCAATTTAATATCCTCCTTCGATTTGGGTGCAAAAAAAATTTGCAGTTCTAATTAGTTTACATATATAATAATGCAAAAGATTGTTGCGTAATTCAAGTAAAAAATTCTAAAATGTGAAATATTTTTTTGAGGTGAGCCTTTTGGACGAACAAATAAAAGATTTTCTACCGTTTTATAAATTTGCTACCGAACAGGTAGCAGTTGGTATTCATGCCATTGACTTAACAGGCAAAACCATTATTTACAATGAAAAAATGAAAGAGATTGAAGGGCTAAATTTAACTGATGTTGTAGACCGTTCCATCTTCGAACTTTTCCAATTTGAACAACAAGAAAGTACATTGTTAAAAGTTTTGCATAGTGGCGAACCAGTATTACGAGCTAAACAGACCTACTGGAATCGTAATGGCCAAGAAATAACCACTATTAATGATACATACCCTATATGTCTTGAGGAAAAACTTATAGGAGCAGTGGAGTTTTCTCGCGATATTACTGCTCTAGAGAGACTAATTTATCAGCCTTTAAAGAGGTACAATGAATCGATTACCCTTTCTAGCATTACAGCAGTTTCATCAGAAATGCAAGATATATTAGAACGTTCTATTAAGGCGGCACATGTACGAATGCCTGTCCTTTTAGTTGGAGAAGCTGGAACGGGCAAGGAATTGATTGCTGAAGGAATTCACAACCAACTCTCCCCAGTAAACAAACAGTTTATCTCTCTATACTGTCATAGTTCGGATAGTTTTTTAATAAAAAAATTTCAAAAAGAGCTTTCTGATATGTCACACTGTACAATATTTTGTGAAAGAATTGATTTATTATCCCTCGAATTACAAAATGAACTTTTGCAAATTCTATCTGCAAATGAAGCAGGACAAAACCTTTATATAGCAAGTATTGGCGAGGACCCAGTAGATCTTATTTCTTCGAATAAGTTAAGCAAGGAACTATATTATTATTTTGCCCAGGTAACAATCAGTATTCCACCTTTGCGCAAACGTACAGAAGATATCCTTCCTTTTATGTATGATTATTTTAATCGCTATTTAAACCGTTATGGTTCCACTATAAAGGATATTGAAGAAGAAGTTGTTCAAGCTTTTTTAAAGTACGAATGGCCGGGTAATCTGAAAGAATTAGAACTGCTGCTAGATGAAATAAGTTCAATGGTAACTACTGAACAAGTATTGAAATTTGATATGTTACCTTTACACTTTAAGTTAAAGGTCCAGGATTTTAATGTGACTTCAGGAAAAGCAGAGGATTTTGTGATAACTTCCGATAAAGAATTGGTTCCTCTAGATGAATATTTACGATCCGCAGAAATGTATTACTTACAAAAAGCTTTAGATAAATTTGATGGCAATATAACTAAAGCTGCGGAAGCATTAGGCATGAGCCGTCAAAATTTACAATATCGAATACGGAAAATGAAGCGATAAGAGATTCTGCTTATACAAAAAAACAAGAATGAGTTCATATTTTTGAACAACATTCTTGCTTTTTTTATACATGAGGATAATCTCTGCGAGAGCTAACTCTTTTTATAGTGCTGATTTTTTGATCCAGTCCGCTAATTTTTCCTTTAACGAATTAAACCCTTCTTCATCATGTTCATCTATACGATCTTGAAGTGATTTCCGAGGTCTATCGTCACGTTTTGGTAGTGTCGGTTTTTCCTGGAGTTCTCTCATGGACAAGCTTATTTTACCAGCCTCATCGTCAATCTCTAGAATTTTCACCTCTACGCCTTGCCCTACAGTTAAAAATTCTTCCACTTCTTTTACATACCCGTATGTTATTTCTGAAATATGCACTAGACCCTGTGTTTGCTCATCTAAGCTTACAAAGGCTCCGTATGGTTGAATCCCTGTAACTTTACCCGTGACAACATCTCCTACCTTATAATTTTGAGTCATAATCCGTTCCTACTTTCTTATATACGATATAGTCATGTTAAATTATAACATAGTAGGAAGTATGACGGCAAAAATCACTGTGTCGGCATAAAAGGTGGTCTCCATCCATTTTCAGTTTGGATTAGCTGAAAGCCAATTACTTTATTATCCGCAAATTTACGGGTATCGAGATGTTTAGTTAAGGTAACTACTCCCTCTCCTTTGCCATGAGTATTGAATTCCATCGTTTTAAAATTAAGCCTAATATCTACTATAATCTGATGCTCCCCGTTCATGTATTCCTCTTTAGGTATTTGTGCCCACCCTTCATCTTTTATATACAATTCATACTGTGTTTCATAGTCGTTTAACTGAGCAGAATAATAATACAGCCCCACAATTTCCTCCGGTGACGCCACTGTTAAGACAGATTGGTCATGTGTTCCTGCAAATAACTTATATAAAGCATGCACACGTTGGACAAATTTATCGTCCACTGGAGTTGCATTACTTGTTAAATGATCCTCTTCTCCTTGAATTCTCCATATATCATCATTTTCCAGACGGAGAAGTATATCGTAGCTGACTTGACTTCCTTTTTCCTGTCCAATATAGGTTTTCAAATTATTATTGTCCGGGATTAAATACTCTTTGTTAAAGTATAGATTTTTTGCACTATCTCCAATAATATTTTGAAAAGTTGGATTCTCTAAAAATTCTGCTTTTTTATATTCATTTTTAAAATCACTAGTCATCAATTCCCACATCATTTCATGGTTATCTTGCCCATCAGCATAATGATACAAGAGCGTGATATCCATAGGTCCAGTTCCATGTAATACTAGGGGATTAAAGTTCTCATTGAACTTTTTATACAATTCATGAATTCCATACATTGTATAAGGAGTCTCTAAACTATTCTCCACTCCGTCAGGCAGTATAGAAATCCAGTCTAATTTGTTCGTTTCTAGTTTGTTATCCAAGGCTAAGAGATAATAATCTCTTAGTTGCTCAATGTCCAACAGTTTATAGTTCTCATTGTATGTCCAATCACTTGATTTCATTGAAGCAACGATAGGCTTCATCATTGTAGCTAATGGTGACACACCCGGAATATTTACTAGTGACTCCCATGCCATCTGGGTTTCAATATTTATTTTATTGTCATCATTTAATATTTCACCAATGTCTGATGGAAAAATAATTTTTTCTGCTAACTCAAAGTAATAATTTTCCCAGCGAGAATGTATTGCCGAACTTTCGCTTGAATTTAGTAATGTAAATTCTATGCTAGCTAAATAATATCCTAATTGAGATAGTTCTTGTTCCTCTAACAAAGTGGCTATCCCGTGACCTGGAATTAACTCATACATTCCTAAATAACGAGCCTCATTTTCATCTAAAATGGAGAAAAGGTCTCTTGTGAATAAGGCCCAATCAGGTATAATTCGAAATTCCGTTCCTTCCAAATTTACACCTAATTTCAATCCTTCTTTAGGCAAAACTTCGATCATGCTTTGTATTTCTTTTGAGAGATTATATCGATTGGCAATGAGTACATGCTCACTTAGTCTTCCCTCATGTTTGGCAACTTTAAGAGCATCTTCATTATCTCGTAGAATTTGCTCATAGTAGAAAACTAAATTCTCCGTTTTAGTAACAAAATCTTCTACAAAATAGGAGCTTTCTTTACTATTTATTTTACCTCTTTGTTTAGCCACTTCTATCATTTCAGAAGGAAGATTTAATCCTTCAATAGCCAAATCATATGCCTCTTGAATAGAAATATCATCATTTTTCCCTTCTAAAGTCCCTGGGGCAATTTGGGAGGAAAAAATATTATCAGCGTACTGAACAAAATCTAATGTAGTAAACTCCGCATCATTCATCTGAAGAATTTTTTGACGTTTTAATCGTTCGTCTTTATAACGGCTTTTAAATTTTTCTATATCTTCATCGCTGTAGTTTTCATCACTAGTTGTTGTATTATCTGAATCGGTTAGATATGTTGTTCCTAAAAGTCCAATCCCTAACACACTTGCTACGCTCACTGCCCATACGGTAATTCGTTGCCGCTTTGATCCTCTGATTTTCTTTTCTATCGGAGGAACATTATTCTCATTTTCTATTTTTGTTAAAATTTCACCGGGATCAATAGATGAGGGCAATCGATCATAGGATGATTTTAAAAGATTTAAACGTTCTTCTAATTGTTTATCGTCCATGCTTGACTCCTCCATTCACTTGTATAGCAGATTTTAATAATGCTTTTGCTCGCATTAACCGTATTTTTATCGTAGATAAGGGTACATTTAATACTTCTGCAATTTGTTCATATGATAATTCATGAAAGTAAAACATAATAATAGGATGACGATATTTTTCATCTAGTGCTTGGATAGCATTATGGAGATGCCGGTCTTCCTCAAACACTAAAACTCGTTCCTCCGCTGATTTCGTTGTATAATTTAATCCGACTTCTACGTGCAATTTCTGTTCCTTTTCCTTTTCTTTCGTTTCTTTTCTGTAGTAATCCCTTGCAGTATTTAAGGTGATTTTATATAACCACGTCGTAAACCGTTCACGCTGAAATTGATGTAAGAACCTATATAGCTTCACAAATACCTCTTGAGTAACATCTGGAATGTCATGAACTTGAACACCACACTGAAATGCAAATTTTTCAACGGTTCTATGATGTATATGTATGAGTTCTGTATATGCGGTTTTGTCCCCTTTTTGCGCTCTTTCTATTAACTCGATCTCTAACATATTCCTCCCTCTCTCTCTAGTGCTCTAATGATGATACGAAAGATTATTGCAGTTTGTTTCGTAAAATAAATTAACATTTTCTCTAAATCCTCAGGTACAATAAAACAGTCCTATTAAAGGAGGAATTTTCGTGACAAATCGGGATCATTTTGGATCTAAAATAGGATTTATATTAGCGGCAGCCGGAAGTGCAATTGGACTAGGTGCTATTTGGAAATTTCCTTATATGGCAGGGACAAACGGGGGTAGTGTGTTTGTTATCTTGTTTATCTTATGTACTTTACTAATAGGTCTTCCTATCTTGCTTGCTGAATTTGTAATTGGGAGAAAAGGTCAAGCAGATGCTGTCACAGGCTTCAAAAAACTTGCTCCGGACAAACCTTGGTTTCTAATCGGGTGGGCAGGTTTTGCCTTTTCATTTATCATATTATCATTCTATAGTGTTGTTGGTGGGTGGATTATATCTTATTTGTTCCGCGCCATTACATTTAGCTTAAATGGTAGTAGTGAATCATTCTTTAATGATCTGTTCGATACCGTGATTTCAAATCCATGGGAGGTATTAATTGCTCAGGCAACTTTTATCCTGTTAACAATTTGGATTGTATCTGGGGGTATTAAAGGAGGAATTGAGAAAGCTAGTAAATGGATGATGCCCATCTTGCTAATTTTCTTTGTAGTACTAGCTATTCGATCCCTCACACTAGACGGTGCTATCGAAGGGATTAGGTTTTTATTTGTACCGGATTGGTCCTACTTTACATGGGAGACTGCATTACTTGCATTAGGCCAAGCGTTCTTCTCTTTAAGTGTTGGTATTTCTGGAATGATTACTTATGCATCTTATTTACCGAAGGAGACTAATATTAGCTCATCTGCACTTAGCGTCTCTCTTTTAAACATCGGTATATCCATTATGGCAGGTCTTGTTATTTTCCCAGCAGTCTTTGCATTAGGCTTCTCACCGGACGCAGGACCAGGGTTAGCGTTCATCATTATTCCAGCAGTATTTGATCAAATCATTTTCGGTCAATTTTTCTTAATTTTATTCTTTGTTCTCCTATTGTTTGCAACACTTACTTCTTCCATCAGTATGTTAGAAATAGTTGTATCAATTGGCATCAAGTCTAAATATGATAGAAGGAAACGGGCTGCTTGGAGTTATGGCTTCCTCATTTTCTTATTAGGTATTCCAAGTGCCCTATCTTTTGGTATATTAGCAGATGTTCGCATCTTAGGTATGTCGATTTTCGACTTCGCCGACTTCTTAACGAGTAGTATCGGATTACCGCTGGGAGCATTGTTTATATCATTATTTGCTGGTTTCCATTTTTCTAAGTCCACACTAATCCAAGAACTTCAATTGAATGATTTTCTACTGAATTCTTGGCATATTATTGTGCGTTTTGCAGCTCCTATCGCTATACTTGTGGTATTCATCCAAGGTGCTATGAAATTATTAATGTAAAAATTGTACTTTTTCTGACATTAATATCAAAAGTTTTAAGAGGAATTATGTTATAATATAATCATTAAGATAGGGGTGGGTTTAACATGAAAAAAGGTTTACATGAGCAATTACGTCAACTTAGAGAAGAGCGTAATATTACGCTAGAAACTCTTGCATTAAAAACAAGAATTGGTACTGGTAAGCTAGAAGCCTACGAATCAGGCGTTGAACAACCATCAGTTCAAACAATTCTAAGATTGTCCAATGCACTTGAAGTTCCAGCTTCTAACTTATTAGACGGTATTAAAGAAGCTTAATCAATAAAAAAAGCTTTCGGTTTAATAAAACCGAAAGCTTTTTGTTTTTAAATAATACATTTCATTTCATACTTTAAAGCGATTAGCTTATAAGATATCTCTACGCATTTTTCTAATGGAATCCATTCTTCAAAAGAATGTTCATAAATTTCTTGAATTCGTTTCGCTAAATCAGATGGATGGTCAATATTTTGTAGATAGGCAACAACATCTGCCGTTTCTGTTTCATATGCATTCTCTCCAATGTGGAAAGGATCCCATTTTTGTAATGTCCATACCGCTCTTCTATTCATTTCAATTGTGTCCATTTAGTTTCACCTTACTAGTTTTATTAGATAGGGTTATAATAACATAATAAATATAAATTGAAAGGGGAAATCACTTTGTCCATTTTTTCTACTGTTTTTAATCGTCGAAATACATATTCTGCAAAATGGGATATGTTAGAGCAAGTATATTCTATCAATAACGCTTCGGAAGTACTCCCTATGTGGGTTGCGGATATGGATTTCGCCATCCCTTCTGTTATCATTGAGGCATTACAAACACGTATGGAGCACCCAGTATTTGGTTACTCAATGGCACCTGAAGAAACAAAATCATCGCTTACTAAATGGATTGCAGATAAGCATCAAGTAACTATACAAAATGAGTGGATTATGTTTCGCCAAGGAGTAATACCAGGAATAGCGGAAGTAATTGAAGCCTTCACGGAAGTTGGCGATAAGGTGCTTATTCATACTCCAGTCTATCCCCCATTTACGACCATCCCTACAAATTTAGGGAGAGAAGTGGTTACAAGTCAGTTAATAGAAATGGATAATTCCTATGAGATGGACTGGCATTCATTTGAAAACTGTTTAAAGAATGATGTAAAAGCTTTTATATTATGTAATCCACATAATCCAGGTGGAAAAGTTTGGAGCAAAGGTGACTTAACGAAAATGGCTGCACTTTGTCAGCAATATAATGTATTAGTATTATCTGATGAAATTCATTCGGATCTCATTTTTGAACCAAATAAGCACACTCCATTACTTAATGTAGCGGAAGAACCAAATAATATTATTACTTTTTTTGCTCCAACTAAAACGTTTAATCTTGCAGGTATTCAAGCAGCTGCTATGGTGGTTCCTGATGAACAAAAACGTAAAGTATTAGAGAACCTTGCGATGAGTCGTGGATATATGGGCTTAAATATATTTTCACTTACTGCCCTTCAAACTGCATATGAACAAGGTGGTCCATGGTTGGAAGAATTATTAGAGGTATTAACTGTAAACATGGATTACGTGATAGAACATCTTTCCAAATTAGAGGGCATTAAAGTTTCCAAGCCTGAAGGCACCTATTTGGTTTGGATTGATTACCGTGGGACAGGCCTTTCTGAAAAAGAAATGATGGATCGTCTATTAACTGTTGGTAAGCTTGCTCTAGAACCAGGATCCAAGTATGGAAAAGCGGGAGAGGGATTCTTGCGAATGAATCTAGCTTGTCCCCTATCCACCGTTCAAGATGGCGTCGAACGTTTTAAAAAATCACTTGAATAGAAGTATTTTAAAGCACGATCATTTCATAGTACTAAAAGACTTTTATGAATAAAAAAACAAGGCACTTTCTGTCCGTTTTGGTCAGAGAGTGCCTTATTTCATTTTCTATTTCTTACCCTTAGTCATCTAATATCTTCACTTTTCGCTTGAAATTCACAGTGCATATTATTGTGGTACCCTGAAGTGAAGTTCTATGCGAAAATTGACTAAGCTTATTGTCTTTCGGCACGACGATATCGTAAATCACATGTATGGACTTAGTTAAGAGTTTCTTTGTTTGAAATCATGGGACGCACCATCTGAGTATACAGGAAGAGAAAAATTCTTTAGATAGAAGAAAAATTTCTTCCTAATAAGCAGATGATACTAGCTGATTAGCTTGGAAGGTAGCGACTTCAACTGGAATGCAAATCAACGACTCCCCAATTTAAAATAACGAGCAAGAGAACATAAAATTGTTCCCTTACTCGCTATAAAATACCTTTTAGGACTTTTTCAGAGCCCTCTGTAAATGGAGGGTCTCTTTGTATATGCACCTATAGTAATTGTCATACTATTTTAGAGACTATTTGTGAAGTTCATCTTTTTTTGCTTGCATAATTTTTTCTTCTAAAACTCTTGCTTTCTCAGCGTCTTTTCTAGATTTTTTCAATAACCATCTAAAAACAATTACACAAAGCGCTACTAAAACAACTAATTCGATTACAACAGGTATATATTCCGATTTATCTTCTGGGAAATACAAAAAAGCTAGATGTAAAAACGAAAACATATAGACACTCCTCTAATTATTTCTGCGTGATTTCGATTGAATCTATTGTGATATCGACTAGTGGCTTGTCCTGAGCGCCTTTCTTAACTGCTGCCATTTGGTCCACTACTTCCATACCTTCAATGACCTGACCAAATACAGTGTGTTTTTGGTCAAGATGCGGAGTTCCGCCCATTTCTTCGTAAGCTTCAGCTATTTCCTTTGGCCATCCACCATCGATCATTTGCTTAGCTGTTGCAGGTGGTTCAGAAGCTTGAACGATGAAAAATTGACTACCATTTGTATTTGGTCCTGCATTTGCCATAGAAAGAGCTCCTCTTAGGTTGAAGAGATTCATCGAAAACTCATCTTCAAATTCTGCTCCGTAAATACTTTCTCCCCCCATGCCAGTACCAGTTGGATCTCCACCTTGGATCATGAAATCTTGAATAACACGGTGGAATATTAAGCCATCATAATAACCGTTTTCTGCATGTGTTAAGAAATTCTCCACTGTTTTTGGAGCTAGTTCCGGGAATAATTTAATCTTAATCGATCCCATTGATGTATTCATAGTTACTAGTGCTTCATTTGAAGCAACCTCTTTAGATAGTTGTGGATACATGATTATCTCTCCTTCTTGTTGGGTATCAGAATTAATAGTAGAATCTTCTTTTTTTAACTCTACTTTCGATGCTTTGGAATCATCTGTTCCACAAGCACTTAAAAAGCAAATAGTTGTTGCTATCCCTATAATGACTAATAGTTTTTTCATGAATCATTCACCCCAAATTAGTTTACCATAACAATACACCAAAATTCAGTGACAAAGTATCTAACTTTCTTCGACACACTAAATGTTCTATACTAGTAATAGTACAAGCTAAGAAAACAATAGAGGGAAGGGATTTCAGTGAGCGTACAAAAGCGCAATTTTACGATCATGTGGTTTTCAATCTTTCTAGTTTCTGCCACGATGACAATGATTATGCCGTTCTTATCCTTATATATAAATACAATGGGTGATTTCTCGGAAGCGTATGTTCAAAAATGGTCGGGACTCGTATTCGGCGCTACATTTGTTTCTGCATTTTTAATGTCACCTATCTGGGGAAGAATAGCTGATAAATATGGATATAAACCAATCTTAATCATTAATGGATTTGGGATTGCAATTAGTGTTTTGTTAATGGGGTTTGTTAATTCTGTAGAAGCCTTCTTTGTCCTACGTTTGTTTATGGGGATTGTCACTGGATTCATCCCTACCTCTTTAGCCTTTATAAGCTCTCAAACTCCAAAGAAAATTGCTGGAAAAACAATGGGTACTTTGCAAATGGGTAGTGTTTCTGGTACATTATTTGGCCCCATTATTGGTGGGTTACTAGCAGATACTTTCGGTTTTCAATATACATTTATGATTACTGCAACAGCTGTCTCTATTGCGGCTTTAATCGTTCTTTTTGGAATACATGAAATTCGCAAAGAGAAAAAAGAAGGAGATCATGAATATTCCAGAAAAACTGTTATCTCCAGTATATTTCACCACCGTCTCGTGTTAAATGTTCTAATGATAACTTCCTTAATACAAATTGGACTTTTTAGTATTCAGCCACTTTTATCTTTATATGTTTCTCAATTAACGAACTCGAAAGAAGTTGCCCTTCTTGCAGGTATTACCTTTAGTGCTACCGGAGTAGGAAGTCTACTGTTTGCAAGAACTTGGGGAAAACTAGGAGATTCTATTGGATATGAAAAGATATTATCCTTTCTTCTAATTATAGCCTTTGTTTTTATCGTTCCTCAGGCATTCGTCACCGAATTATGGCAACTGATAATACTTCGTTTCTTGTTCGGTATTGCATCTGGTGGATTAATACCAATTACTACCGCTTTAATACGAAGAGAAGCCCCTATCGAGGTTCAAGGTGAACTAATGGGATATAATACAAGTTTCCGTTTTTTAGGTAATATAATTGGACCAATGTTTGGAGGATTTATCAGTGGTTACATCGGTATTTCATCTGTCTTTTTTGTTACTGGTGCGTTGTTCTTAATAGCATTCGTTATTATATACTACGCTAGAAAAAAACCTCGAATAGATTTTGAGGATGTGTTAATAGAGGAAGAAATGCATGCAAAATTAACTTAAAGATAGCACACTTTCCATATCGAAAGTGTGCTATTCTTTTTATTAGAAAAGAGAATATATGCTTTGACATATTATCTGACCAGATCCAGCGCCTTACCCATCGAGTCGTTACAAAATGTTTTTTATTTTGCGATGCCCTTCTCGCAGAAGAACCACGATGTCGTAAATTTAAATTGACATACCTTAGCTCTTTCCATGGGAGACATGGGTATTTGCGCTTTAGTTATTAGATTATTAGAATTGGAGTGCAAGTTTATGCGACAAGCATTTGGATATATTATTGTTCTTCTTTGCTTTCCTCTCATTTGGATTTTATACTCGTTTATCCATAGCGAAATTTTAACTGCATCAGAGTTTAAAGAAAGTTTAAAAGAGGCAATTCCACTGAATACACCCGTTATTACATCTCCTATAGTACTGTTGGATAAAGATAAGGAAATTTTCTCGGAAGATTATGTTGAGTGGCGAGATCCCCTGCCATTAGAATCTATTCCTCTCTTCGTACAAGAGGTGCTTATACAAAGTGAGGATGCAGAGTTTTATAATCATATTGGCTTTAATTTCAGTGCGATTTTCCGTGCAGTTTTTGCCAATGCTGCCGCAAATTCCAGCGACCAGGGGGCAAGTACGATTACTCAGCAATTAGTGAGGCTACGTTACTTATCTACAGAAAAAACGTATGAACGAAAAGTTACGGAACTCGTCTATGCCTATGAGATGGAAAAACAAACAGAAAAAGATGAGATACTTGAGAATTACCTAAACGAAATATACTTTAGTAACCAAGTGTATGGAATTGGGGCAGCTGCAACCTACTACTTTGGTAAACCGTTAAATGAATTAACAGAAGCACAACAAGTATTCATAACCGCTATACCTAACAACCCGTCTCTATATAATCCTTTAGAAAACTTCGAAGCTACAAAAAAACGACAAGAGTTGTTGATAGAGGTATTAGTGAAAAACAACAAAATTTCTTCAGAGCAAGGAAATAGCTTAAAAAACGAGCCTATTGTTCTTCAGACTAAGACAAAAAAACAATTGTATCCAGTTTATAGCACCTATGTGTTAGACGAGCTAAAGTCCCTGATCAGTAGTAACGAGGGGTTTCAACAGAAAATTGATTCTGCCTCCAACGAGCAGCAGGCGGTGTTTCTAAAAAACGAATTACAAACTCGGGTTAACGAAGTAATCTCGCAAGGACTAATCGTGCATACCGCATTAGATCCTCATAAGCAAAAAGAAGATGTAACATATATCGATAATCTCCTAGACAGAACAAATGATTTACAAGCTGCTTCTATCGTTATTAATAATGAGACAAGAGAAATAGTCAGTATGTTCGGCGGCAAAGATTATAAAAAGTTTGATTTTAACCGGGCCAATCAAGCAGTGCGACAACCCGGTTCAGCTTTAAAACCTTTACTCGTATATGGTCCCGTTTTTGAAACGACTTCATTAACTCCAAACAATGAGATTAGTGGGGGGAAACTATGTATTATGAGTTATTGTCCGCAAAATTATGGTGGGGCCATATACGGCAATGTATCGCTAAAACAAGCATTTCGATTTAGTCACAATACACCCGCTGTGCGTCTATTACAAACTGTAGGGATTGAAGAGGCATTTGCGAAATTAGAGCAATTTCAATTTAATCACTTAGTTCCGGGAGATCATACCTACCCTGCTGCTCTAGGGGGGTTAACGAATGGGGTTACAGTCCTGGAGATGGCTGATGCTTACACAGGCTTTATCAATGGAATGTATAAACCGGCTCACGCTATTCAAAAAGTAACGAACAAGAATGGCGATTCTCTATATGAATGGCAAGAAGAAAAGATCGAAGTCTGGTCTCCTACAACTGTGCATACAATGAGAGATTTACTAGCAGACGTGGTCGCTAATGGGACCGGCAAAGGCATAAGTGTGCAGTCCTCTTATATTGGGGCTAAAACAGGAACAACCAATGATTTTTATGATTACTGGATTACAGGGCTTACAGATACTTATACAGCTGCAGTGTGGATTGGTTATGATATGCCGAAAAATATGAAATCGATAGAATCGAAAAAAATTCACCATAAAATTTTTAATCAAATAATGAATTGAGAAAGTCTGTTTCTATCGTTTTCGAACGGCTCTGAATAGTTACTATGCTAATTGATTATTACCGAGTCATATTTAAGGGATGCTAGTTTGTTGTGACGTCCTTCACAACCTACCAGCATCCCTTTTTCTCGTCTTATAGTTGTGTCCGTCTTCTTTGTACCACTCGGAGACACGTTAGCATGGATTACTAGAGAAAGGATAGCTTCCTATTCAGTAAGCAAGTTCTCGAAGATGAAATTTCGTTCGCTATTTTGCTTCTTTATATAATAATTTTTTCTAATCTCTACATACCTCAAAAAGCAGTATCTACGATTTTTCGAATGATGGACTCAACATCCTCTTGCTTTTTAATAACAAATAAATGCTCGGCTTCATCTCCAGCAGGAGCTAGTATATCGCCTTCTTTTGTTTCTGCCTGTTGGCGAAGAAATACTTCATCAAAAGTAGCAGCCACTCTTAAAATCGATGTACTACGCTCACTTTTTGTAATTCTCTCTTTTAAAACATGATCAGGGATTTCAAATTTTACGAGGATACAAGTAAACCCTTTGTTTTGATAATAATTGATTAGTTTCAAACGACCATTCCGATTGCGATTTGAGTTACAAAGAATCATATGATAATTTGTCTCATGAACAGCATGATGAACAATAGCTTGTGTAATTGCATATTTTATCGTATTACTACCCTGCTTGGGCAATAAGGATTGGTAATGCTCATAAAGAAACTCCGCATGATTATCTTGATCTATCACAACTGAGTTGAGAAGCTCTTTTTCTAAAGCTTTGGCAAATGTAGTTTTGCCACTATGCGTTTTTCCAACTGTCATAATTACTAACCTTTTCATTAGACAACTCCGTTGTCATATTTTAGAAATAGAATTAGAAAGAAGGAAGGTATACTCGCCATTCCTTCCATACTTCAAGGTAGGCAACCAAATCTTGAGGATGCACTTTTTTACAAATACCAATACGTGTATACAACTGAAATAGAACCTCTTCCAAAAGTTCCACCTTAGTAATGCGCTGTTCTTGATGCAACAACGAAAACGAAGAATATAAGGTTTCTAGATTTAAATCGTCAGGAGAGGAACAAAATGCATATGTAAAATCATAAATCTTAGGACCAATTAATGGTGATGGGTCGATAATTCCATTTAATTTGTGGCTCTTAAATACGAAATTATGCACACCTGCATCTCCGTGAAGATAATATTTCTCTTGTTGGTATTCATAAGTATTTAGTTTATTTACTAAAAGTCTAACTCTCCTGTGTTCTTCGTTCGAAAATAAATCCCCGATATTAGCTTTAGCATATTCCAAGCTTTCCAGATTAAAGTCAGCCCATAAGCTTCTATTTATACCTGTTACTCTCCCACGGCTAAAATTCTCCTCTGCTTTTTATAATGATTTATCAATTCTCCAACTATAATCTTCATCCATTCAAATTTAGATCCGCGATTTATATGAGTGTCTCCTGAAATATACGAGTAAACAATAAACTCATTAAATTCATCCGTGTAAAGTACATTTGGCAATAACTTAATATTTTTATAAGTTTCAAGAAATCCATTAGTCGCGGCAACAACTTTAGGTTCATCTTTTTTTAATACATATAACGGCTTCTTTTCAGAAGATAATCTATATATAGTTCCATCTGTTGTGCCACTTTTTATCTCTTTCCATTCTATATTCTGTTCTTCAATGATGTGTTTGTTCGTTAGAGCGCTTATGATTTTGTCTATATTTTCCATTTCTCTACCCCGCTAAGTCATAATTCATTTTAGCCTTATACTGCTTACTCTGATAAATGTCCGTTCTATAGTATATCTAGTAAATCCTAAAGAAACGGTAGGCTGGCAATTATCCCATTGTATAGTTTGATAATTATATATATGACCAGAGCCATGAAAAGACTCCAGATAATAATTTCAAACATGACTAAACCAAGTGTACCGATAAGACTCATTGAACCACTCAATTTATATACAACATACACAAAATATATAAAAGTAGTTAACAAGAATATAATTAGTAGAAACTGAATCGATTGAAATCCTACTAGAGAAATTATTGCCCCTATAAAAAAGATTACAAATCCACCACGGGCCTGCGCCATTGTTTTTCCTTCATAGTCCTTCGAGAAAAATAACATACCTATTTCATGAATGGTTTCAGCAATAAGTTTTAATGCCGAAAAAACCATAAAATAGATTAATGCCAAAATAATCAGTAAAAAAAGTTTTAGTTCTATATCAGAAAGAAATTCTCTCATCCCGCTATACACCCCGATCACCTTAAAAAGGTCTATAACTTTATTCATCGAGAATGTTGCAAAGGACAAACTGAATAATACTATTGTAATTAATGGTAAAAAGCCAAACAGATAAGGGTTTTTCATAAGTACTCCTTTAATTGATAAATGCTATTTTTGTGTCGATTATTGAAACAAGTGAATACTTTATGACATTTCCAAAACGTAGTACTACTTATTTAACTAATCCTAATTATCATATCGAATGAAATAGACTATACGCAATAGTCCATGCAAATAATAATTTTTTACGTTATAATTTGAGGTGCATATAAATACATACTTATCTGAAAGGAGGATTCCCCTTGTCCCTTATTTTTGCTATTTTCTTACCTATAATAGTGGCCTTCGTGATTCCTTTTCTGTTCAAGAAAGTTTCTAATATTCATACCGGCTGGTTTGTACTACTTGTTCCACTTGGATTGGTTGCCTTTTATGGTACCTATATCCCTGACATCATGGCCGGTAATACTTACATGGAGGAGTTTGCATGGATTCCATCCTTGGATATTTCCTTAGTTTCATATCTGGACGGGTTAAGTTTACTATTTTCTTTACTAATTACTGGAATCGGTATGTTAGTCGTTCTCTATTCTATTTTTTACTTGGATAAGGAAAAAGAGAAACTTGGAAACTTCTACGTTTATCTATTGCTATTCATGAGTGCAATGTTAGGCGTTGTCCAATCGGATCATCTCATTAGTTTATATTTTTTCTGGGAGTTAACCTCTATTTCGTCTTTCTTACTTATTGGATATTGGTATACAAAGGATCGCTCTCGCTTTGGCGCTCTAAAATCGATGATGATTACTGTATTCGGTGGGTTGATGATGCTTGGAGGCTTCATCATACTAGGTATTATGGGAAACACGTTCTCTATTCGTGAACTAATCGACCAAGCTTCTACACTCGTCAATCATGATTTATTTGTTTGGGCACTTGTCCTAGTACTAATTGGAGCTTTTACAAAGTCAGCTCAGTTTCCTTTTTACATATGGTTACCGGATGCGATGGAAGCCCCAACTCCTGTAAGTGCCTACTTACATTCAGCTACAATGGTTAAAGCAGGCTTATATTTAGTTGCCAGGTTCACTCCAATATTCGCTTTATCTGAAGTTTGGGTTTGGCTTGTGACTGGAGTAGGATTGTTAACATTATTCTGGGGTTCTATCTTTGCTGTGAAACAAACAGATTTAAAGGCTATACTTGCTTTCTCTACCGTGAGCCAACTCGGACTGATCATGTCCTTACTTGGAATTGGGTCAATCTCCTATCATGTTACAGAAGACTTAGTAACCACCTTTACATTCGCTTCTTTTGCAGCAATATTCCACTTAATGAATCATGCTACATTTAAAGGTAGCTTGTTCATGATTGCAGGTATTGTTGATCATGAGACAGGTACACGAGATATTCGTAAACTTGGCGGCCTAATGAGCTTGATGCCTATTAGTTTTACCATCGCTATGATCGGTAGTTTCTCCATGGCTGGTATTCCATTATTTAATGGTTTCTTAAGTAAAGAAATGTTTTTAGATGCTACGCTTTCCTTGCAGCAATTTAATGTACACTCTTTAGATTCCTGGTGGATTTTGTTTCCAGTAATTGCTTGGGTTGCTAGTGTTTTCACCTTTGTGTACAGTTTGTATTTCGTTTTCCATACATTCCGTGGGAAATATAAACCTGAACTATTACCGAAAAAAGCACATGAAGCTCCTCTAGGAATGCTAGTGTCTCCTGCAATTTTAGCAATACTTGTAATAGTAATATTCTTTGTTCCCAACTTTTTTGGTAATACGTTTATAAAACCTGCAGTAGCTGCCATTCAGCCGCTTGCATATCAAGTACCAGCAGATGTTGGATTTAAGATTAAAGCATGGCATGGTTTTGAATCTACAGCATTGTATATGACATTAGGCATCTTTTTAATAGGGTTCCTCTTATATAAAACAATTGCTAAATGGGTTCCACTATACGAAAATATGCCTGCTAAGATTTCACTGAATAGATTTTATGATGGCCTGATGAATCTCTCAGACAAAGGTGCAAACCGATTATCTTCTAGTTATATGACTGGATCTATTCGATCCTATTTAATCTACATGTTTGCAGCATTGATAATTCTGTTAGCTTTTACAATGTGGATAAAAGATGCATTTGTTATGGACCTCACTAATCTAGCTCCAATTCAATTTTTTGAGGTATTAATTTCAGTTGTGTTAATCATCAGTACAATCACTATTTTAGTTACCAAATCTAGACTCACTGCTATCATTGCTCTTGGTGCTGTTGGATATACTGTAGCGTTATTTTATATCATTTTTAAAGCTCCAGATTTAGCATTAACACAGTTAGTCATTGAAACTGTATCGGTTGCACTTTTCTTAGGTGCCTTCTATCATCTTCCGAAATTGAACAAGTATGAAAAAGGGAAAGAAGATCGTCGTTTCCGATTGAATAACTTTCTAATTGCTTTAGGTGTTGGAGTCATGGTGACGTTGATTGCTATAGCTTCACACTCTCAAAAGCTTGTTGTCTCCATCTCTGAGTATTATAAGGAAACTGTTTACTCGGAAGCAGGTGGAGGTAATATCGTAAACGTTATTTTAGTCGATTATCGTGGCTTTGATACATTATTTGAAATTAGTGTACTTACTATTGCTTCACTTGGAATTATAGGAATGATTACTGTTCGCCTAGCAAAAAAGAAAGGAGATAGAAAAGTTGAAAACAAATGATTTAATAATCCAGACTACTACGAAATTAGTATTTTTCATCATCTTTCTATTTTCCATTCATATCTTTTTTGCAGGTCACTATACACCTGGGGGAGGATTTGTAGGCGGATTAGTCATGTCTAGTGGAATCGTTTTACTGATGTTAGCCTTTGATTTGAAAACTGTACAAGACATGCTACCGATTAATTACACCTTAATTACTGCTATAGGATTATTAATAGCCCTATTTACTGCAGCAGGATCCATTTTCTTTAATGTTCCTTTCTTCACTCATGTCTATGATTACTTTAACTTACCATTACTTGGTGAAACCTCTATTCATACAGCTATGTTTTTTGATACAGGCGTATACTTAGTAGTGGTAGGCGTTACGATGAACATCATTCAAATGATAGGAGGAGATGAATAATGGAAATCCTCATGTCCATTTTAATCGGCTTTCTATTTATGGCTGCCGTCTATTTAATACTTTCTAGAAGCTTGTTACGTATAATAATTGGCACAGGTTTACTAAGTCACGGAACTCATTTACTGTTGCTGACTATGGGTGGATTAGGAGGGAAATCTGCTCCAGTATTAGCAGATGGCATCACTGATTATGCCGATCCTTTGCCACAGGCACTTATCTTAACCGCGATTGTGATTAGCTTTGGAGTGACTGCATTTTCTCTCGTTTTAGCTTATCGTGCATATAAAGTTGTTGGTACCGACAATATGGATTTGATGAAAGGAAATGAAGACAATGATTAACTTATTATTATTTCCTGTCCTAATTCCTTTCCTGTTTGCTGCTGTTCTATTACTATTCCCGAAAAAAGTGAAAGCGCAACGAATTGTAACGATGATTGGTTTGCTATTTGCTTTAGCTTCTTCCTTTGTCTTACTTTACAAAGTAAAAGTAGATGGTGTACAAGCACTTACTTTAGGCAGTTGGGCACCACCATTTGGAATTACAATGGTCTCGGATATGTTCTCTGCAATGTTGGTTACATCTTCTCTACTTATTGCGTTCTTTGTAGTGTGGTATAGCTTTAGCTCTATAGGAGAGGCACGAGAAAAGGCTTTCTACTACCCTGCCATACTATTCATGCTCACAGGTGTAAACGGTGCATTTACTACAGGCGATATTTTCAATATGTTTGTATTCTTTGAAGTGTTGTTAATGTCCTCATATGTTCTAATTGTATTAGGAGGAGAAAAGGTTCAATTAAAAGAATCTATCAAATACATAATCGTAAATATTGTATCTTCCTCATTGTTTGTTATTACTGTAGGTTATTTGTATTCCGTAGTCGGCACACTGAATATGGCAGACATCTCTGTGAAGCTTGCAGAAATAGGTCCATCAGGAATTGTGACAGTGATAGCTGTATTGTTCCTCATCGTATTTGGGATTAAAGGTGGTATATTCCCATTATTTTTCTGGCTACCAGGATCATATGCAGCGCCACCTATCCCAGTGATTGCACTGTTTGGTGCATTGCTCACAAAAGTAGGAGTATACGCAATTATGCGAACTTATACTCTGTTTTTCACCACCGATGTTGGGTATACACATACTTTGTTAATGATACTGTCCATCCTTACTATTGTTGTAGGTTGCATTGGGGCATTAGCCTATTTCGATGTCAAACAAATTATTATATACAATATCGTAATAGCAGTAGGTGTTATATTGTTTGGAGCCTCCGTGATGAATGAAAGTGGAATGATGGGATCTGTGTTTTATTTGATCCATGATATTCTCATAAAAGGCGCTCTGTTCTTATTAATAGGAATTATTATTAAGATAACTGGAACGTCAGATTTACGGAAAATGGGAGGACTTATGAAGCGTTACCCGATGTTAGGCTGGGTTTACTTAGTTGTTGCATTCGGACTGGCTGGTATCCCCCCTCTCAGTGGTTTTATAGGGAAACTTTTAATCGTACAAGGTGGTTTTGAAGGAGATCTATTATGGCAAAGTATTTTCATACTAGCTTCCAGTCTTATAGTTCTACTTTCAGTTATTCGTATTTTCATTTACGCATTCTGGGGGGAAGAAAAAGGAGAACATCTTATTAGTGATAAAAAGTACCGTCATTTATTAGCTCCTGCTATAACATTAGCTACTATTACAGTTCTATATGGTGTTGGTGCAGAATACTTGGTACCATTTATGGGAGATGCCACAAATGTGCTCCTTGAACCTTCTCTATATATTGACGCTGTATTTGAAGGGGTGAAATAATATGGCTTTTCAAATTTTATTGAATGTATTAATAGCACTTACTTGGATGTTCCTATCCGTGTCATTTAAGCCTACGACATTTATAGTCGGTTATTTAATTGGTTTACTAATGCTGTTCATGCTACGTAAATCCTTTAGCTCTCGATTTTATATGGATCGTCTGTGGGCTGTTGTGAAGTTAACTAGCCTTTTCCTAAAGGAACTTGTCATGTCCAATTTCTCTGTTTTAAAGTTAATCATCCAACCAACAATGCCTATTCGTCCGGCGATCTTTGCAATGCCGACAGTACTCGAACAGGATTGGGAGATTACCCTTTTGTCTAGTTTGATCACATTAACACCAGGCACCGTAGTTATCGACATTTCAGACGACAATAAAACACTATACATCCACTCGCTAGACTTTGAAGATATTGATGAAGCTATAGATTCAATTCGAAATACGTTTGAAAAAGCCATTTTGGAGGTGAGCAGATCATGATAACCTTTCTCTGGGTAATAGTAGTGTTAATCAGTTTCTCCATCCTAGCCTTTGTTTATCGTCTAGTAAAAGGTCCGTCTACACCTGACCGTGTTATTGCGTTAGATGCAATAGGAGTAGGACTTATAACGCTGATCGGGCTTATATCCATACTCTTTGATACTGTCTTTTTCTTAGAAGTTATATTATTACTAGCTGTTCTATCCTTTATAGGAACAGTGGCATTTTCTAAATTCACGGAGAAGGGAGAAATCATTCAACGTGACCGTAATAGCTAATATACTTATCATTGCTACAATTTCCTTTGGAACCATTTTCATCTTAGTAACTGCAATTGGTTTAATACGTCTACCCGATGCATTCTCCAGAGCTCATGCCGCGTCAAAAAGTGCCACTTTAGGGGTTATGAGTATTCTGCTAGGGGTCTTCCTTCATTTTTGGCTAATCGAAGGACATTTCAATTCTAGAATATTATTAGGGATTGCCTTTCTCTTCATCACCGGGCCAGTAGGAGGTCATATGATGGGTCGCGCAGCTTATCTATCAGGTGTAAAACTTTCCGATCAAACAGTCAGAGATGATTTAGCTGACGTGATTAAAAAGAAAAGAGAAAAGCTTCAATAAGAGCTGTTTAATATTAAATCTAACGAGCATGTTTTGAAAAAATTCAAAACATGCTTTTTTTGATGAATTTATAGATTGAATTCGGGCTCTCTCGTAGCTAGATTAGTAATATTTATCGTAATGAATATAAATTCCCTAGAAACTATTATTTTAGTAAACTTTTTATCTTATTAACCGTCTAAATAGTAGTATATTTATTTATGAATGTGAAGTTGAATTACAATTAATAAAGGAGAATACCATCTTATGAACAAACCCACTAACAAAAAACGAGGTCCTTGGATTGAGGTTGCTTGTATTGGTTTAATTGCACTTCTGAGCATGAGCTTTATCCTACTCAGTTCCTCAACAAAGGGTAATGCAAACCAAACTAGCAGCAATGGAAAAAATACAAAAATAACAAAAGAAGATTCTACTAAAGAATCAGCTTTTCCTGGAATACTTATTAAAACGGAGGTGTCAAATGACGAGTATTCGCCTTATTCAATACAATACCCAAACAGCAAAGTAGAAGCATTCAATGTACATATTAAAAAATACATAGATGAACAACTGGACACTTATTTAAGCACCATGCAAGAAAATAAACGGATCGGTAGTAAGATCCCTGGTGAATTGAACATCGCATTTGAAATATTTCCACATACCTCAGGCTCTTTTTCATTTGTTATGATTACCGGAATGTATACTGGAGGAGCAAATGGATATACAGAATTTAATACGGTTAATTTTCACCCCAAATCAGAAAAAATTATAGGGATAAATGATCTATTTGGAGATGATGAATCTAATCTGGTAAAGCTTTCATCACTTGTACGAGATAATATTAAGAAAGACCCCAGCTTGAAAGATCAGGTGCAAGAAGAGGAAATGTTGCTAGCTACCGAACCTAGGTGGGGTAACTTTGAACAGTTTGCAATAATAGACGATACACTTGTTATCTATTTTGATGAGTATGAGATTGCTAGCGGGGTTGCAGGTGCACCGATTATCGCTGTCCCCCTTTCCGAGTTAAACGAACAACTACTTGCACCTTATAAGCTTGATAATTCAGTGGATAGATTGCCGAAACCTCCTGTAGAAGATAGTTCTGTGGATGTTCAAGTGGAAAAAAACAGTAAAGATGAGACTTCAACTCAAGTTGACCAACAAATTGATGATACTAAAACGAAGCGAGTTGCTTTAACTTTTGATGATGGACCAGATCCAAAAGTTACACCTAGTATTCTTACAACTTTAGCAAAATATGATGCAAAAGCGACATTCTTTATGCTTGGGAGCAGAGTAGAATTCTACCCGGAGATTGCAAGCGATGTGTTGAAAGCCGGACATGAGCTTGGCAATCACACATGGACTCATGCAAAATTGACTAATATGACCACAGATGCAATCTTGGAAGAGGTGTCCAAAACAAATAACATCATCGAACAATCCACTGGACAGGAACCAACCGTTTTTCGTCCTCCCTACGGTGCTTTCAATGATGATTTGGTGAACATTTTGAACTTACCGGTTGTATTATGGGACGTGGATACACTTGATTGGAAACACCGTGATGCCTCTCAGCTATTAGTATCTGTGAAGAGCAGTGTTCATGATGGAAGCACCATTTTAATGCATGATATACATTTATCCACTGCTCAAGGACTAGAAGATGTACTTGTATATTTGATCAGCGAAGGATATACATTTGTAACTGTATCGGAACTTGAATGATTGATAGAATGATTACCGGAAAATTAATACTCGATTTTTAAAAAGCAAATTGGTAGATTTTCTACCAATTTGCTTTTTAAATAGGACTAGGTCATGAATAAATTCAAACGAACCTCTCTCCTCTCCTTTTTCGGTCCCATTCGACATATCCCCCCTTCATTGGGAGAAATAATCGATTCTAGATCTCTTATTTTTACTTAAGCTCAATCTACACTATAAATAAAATAAAGCTTCTGTACCCAAGGATTAACCGAGGATACAGAAGCTTTTTTACCAGTATTAATTTTATTAGTAATAACCACCATAAAAAGGATATGGTGAATATGGATAGTAATTAGGATAAGGATAATATGGATATGGTTGCCTATATCCACCAACACCTCCATATAATGCAGAACCTACAAAACTTCCGAGTAAGCCCCCTACAAACGGGCCCCCAAAGCCTCCGAAGCCTCCTATGCCTCCTATGCCTCCAAATCCTGGACCTCTGTAACCACCATAGCCGGGTCCTCTATAACCTCCGCGCAATCTTACCATGTTACTCCTCCTTTCCCCTCAGTGTATGCCACTAGGGAAAGCGAGGCTGTGTGTTTGCCCTACGCCCTACTCTTCTTCTGCCATTCTTTCTACTAATGTTGCTAGTGTACGTACCATTACCCCTGTACCACCTTTTGGTCCAAAGTCATGAGCTGATTTTGTATCAGATGTACCCGCAATATCCAAATGAATCCACGGAGTTTCCTCCACAAATTCCCCAACAAATCCACCACCGAATATCATATGGCCATCTCCACCAGGTGAATTATTTAGATCTGCTACATCACTTTTACGAATACGTTTTTTATCGTTTTCAGTTAGAGGTAGTCTCCAAACGAATTCTCCTGTTTCTAATGAAGATTCCATGAATGTCTCGAAGAACTCTTCATTGTTCGTTAATGCACCGGTTTTATCGTATCCTAATGCTGTTATAACGCCACCAGTTAATGTCGCAACATCTACAATATAGTTCGCACCTTGTTGCTTAGCATATGTAACAGCATCTGCTAGAACTAAACGACCTTCTGCATCTGTATTTAAAATTTCAATCGTTTTACCACTCATGGATGTAATAACATCATCTGGTTTGAAGGCATTGCCTGAAATCATATTGTCTGTAGAAGCAATAATAGCAATAACATTTTTGTTTGGACGAAGCTCACCAATGATTTGCATTGCACCTAAAACGGCCGCAGCTCCTCCCATATCTCCTTTCATCCCAACGATGCCAGTTTTCGTTTTAATCGAGTATCCACCTGTATCAAAAGTGATACCTTTCCCTACTAACCCTACAACATCTGTCCAGTCGTCTGTTGCTTGATATTTTAATGCGATAAGTCTTGGTTCTTCAACTGATCCCTGGTTTACAGCAAGAAGTGCGCCCATTCCAAGCTCCTCAATTTCTTTCTTGCCCAGTATTTCAGTTTCGAATCCGTATGTTTCGCCCAATTCTCTTGCATATTCACCCAACTGAGTAGAAGTCAGCACATTACCAGGCGTGTTCACAAGAATTCTTGCTTCATTTACCGCATCTGCATAAATAGTTCCCACTTCAAAATACGAGACGATCTCTTCATCCTCTTCGTCCATCAAAAGTTCAATAGATGGCAGATAGTAGTCCGGAACATTAGAAGATGTTTTATACCCTTCATATGTAAATGAACCCATGCCAATACCTTCAGCTGCTAAATAAGCTACATCTGCTACAGTTATAGCATCCGTTGTAAATGAAGGTAGCCAGATTCCTAGTGATTCAGGTTTACTAACTAGTAATTCTTTCCCAACAAGGCCAAATGCTTCGCGAAGTCGTTCTTGTGTTAATTGTTTACGATCACCTATACCTACAAACAGTACTCTTTTTACGGATTCATGGTTAGAAACAGGAATTTTAACGATTTTCTTTAAATCAGTGGAGATATCCCCACTTTTTACCCAATCTCCAATATGCTCCCCAAAGCTCTTTAAGAAAGTATCCCATTTCGGTGTGTTTTCTACATGCTTTGAAACTGCCACTACAAGAGTTTCAGATTGTACTTCTTCAAACAATACTTCATTTGTATGGATGATCATTATTTTTCCCCCTACTATTTTCGGATATAATCTTATTATATAGGAACCTTACTTATTTTTCGACTAGTAGGAGTGTGTTATACTATCAATAATATAAGTTCAAAATGAAAGGCGGTGTCTACTTTGGCAATCCTCCAAAACACTCCACTACTAGCTGCACTTTTTTCTATTTTCTTTGCACAATTTGTCAAAATTCCAATTCACTTTTTAATGACGAGAAAATTAGATTGGTCGCTATTCACTTCTACTGGCGGGATGCCTAGTTCTCACTCAGCTGCTGTTACATCTTTATGTACGGCAATAGCTTTTGAAACAGGACTCGATTCAACATTATTTGCAGTTGCTACGGTATTTGCAGTAATTGTTATGTTCGATGCAACGGGTGTCCGTTTTCAAGCAGGTCAACAAGCAATTATGATCAATCAAATGCGTCTTGACTTTCAACTATTCGTTGAACAAACCAAAGAATGGTCACATAAAAAAAATGATGAAAAGTTAGAAGAGCTTAAAACGTTACTTGGTCATAAACCAATTGAAGTTTTTATGGGTGCTATAACTGGAATACTAATTTCCGTAATCATTTATAACTTTCTACTATAGGAAAAACCAAACAAAGAAAAGGATGGCTCCATTATGGAGCCATCCTTTTCTATTAAAACATCTGATATCCATTTTTTCTTAAAAATTTTATGACAAAGCCTGCTGCAATAGTACCAACGAGTCCGCCAGCTAATATTATAATATCAGCCGCATGAAGAGAAACAATTTTTTCCCCTAGAGCGGAGAAAGCTGAACCTGGTTTTGTAAAGTAATCAAAAAATCTAACTTCATCGATGATTAATACCACAACAATCGGATAAAGAATGGCCATGAACCATGTCATACGAAGTAACATATTCAATAAGAAAGCGATCCCAAAAAACATGACAAAAAATATAACAACTGAAAGTATCATTTGAACTAACATAAACTCCATATTATATAACCTCCGTAACATCTGTAAATAGTTTACCTTAACGGAGGTTAGTATTCAATGAACATATTTGTTTTCACTTTTTTGTCATACTTTCTTCACTTTCTTCCAGATCCATTACAGCAATTACAAGTCTCAGATCCACCTAAGCGAAGTTGGAAATATCCCTCCCCTTTGCAATATGGGCAATGCGTATTCTTTGTCTCTTTTTTTATCAATGTAATCGACCCCTCTCTATATTTCTTAATATTCAGATAATATATCACATACAAAATAATTTGTAAAGGAGTAATATAATTAGCAACAAAATGCAGTTTTCTACTTGGTATATGGCTAAAACTAGCTCTAATACAAGTAAAAACTTAATAAAATACTTTTTATTTCAATTTACTGATGATCAAAAAAGAAGCTCCCACTAAATTTTAGTGGGAGCTTCTATAGTTAACGGATATTATAAGCTGAATTTACCTTTTTTCACTACTAGTGGAAGTCCACCGATCATGTAAAGGGCACGATTATCGATTACTTTTTTCATAATTGATGCTTTTGTACCTGTCAGTTTTCTTCCCATTACATCCCCAATTGCGTCATGCTCTCCAAGAGAACATACAGCTCCTTTTAGGTTGGGTACAAATTCTTCTGTTGGGTTACCATTAATAAGAGCTACAATATTTTTAGCAACAGTTACTGCTTGTTGCATCGCAATTTGAGCAGTTGGTGGATATGGGCGATTAATAGCTTCATTAATTAATAAAGCACAGTCACCGACGATGAATACGTCAGGGAAACCAGGAGCTCTCATATCTTTTTCTACTTTAACGCGCGCACGCATATTTTCAATACCTGATGTTTCGATTAAGCGACTTCCGCGAACTCCCGCTGCCCATACAACAGTACCAGCTTTGATAAATTCGAATTCTTCTTCGCCTTTTTTAATTTTTACGCCTTCTGGAGTTGCTTCAACTACTGGAGTTCCAATAGAGAATTCAATTCCTTTAGACTCTAATTGTCTTACTGCATATTCAACTAGCTCTGGATCGAATCCTGGTAAAACCATTGGAGCAGCCTCTACACAAACTACACGTACTTTTTCTTTCGGTACATCATATTCTTTGCAAAGTTCTGGAATACGATTTCCTAGTTCACCTAAAAATTCAATACCCGAGAATCCTGCTCCACCTACTACGATAGTTAAGCGAGTATCATCATGTACTTCCTCAGTAGACCAAGTAGCAAATTGATATTCGATATGATCACGAATTTGACGAGCAGCATTTACGTTAGCAATTGAAAGTGCATATTTATCTAAGCCAGGAATACCAAATGTTTCTCCTTCAAAGCCTAAACCAATAACTAAGTAGTCATATGTATACTCACCAGCACTCGTTGTAACTTTCTTAGTATTAACGTCAATAGCATCAACTGTAGCTTTTACAAAGTTAACTTTACTAGATTGGATTACGCTTTTCACATCATAGCGAACTTGATCGGGACGTAATGTACCAGCAGAAGCTTCATGTAACCAAGTGGATTCATAATGATAATCATTTTTATTGATCAATGTAATATCTGCTTCATTTGCACCTACTAATTTTTGAAGGTTTACTACTGTAGATAGTCCACCGTATCCTGCACCTAATACTAGAATTGTTGGTCTTTTCACGAAGATCACAACCACCTTTTTATATTTTTTAAGAAAAGTTATTACACAAAAATAACTTCTAAACGCTTCATCTTTGTCTATTTTCCGACAAAAACTCTTACTTCCTATATTAGACCTTTTCTCACATGATTTCAATACATTGTTATTTAATTGTAAAGGTCTGAAAATACTGAGATTGAGCTCCTATCTTTCCAAAAAAGCACCTTAGGCTAAAGCTGAAAAATCTACTACAAAAAAAGAACATTTCCTTCTACAGAAAATGTTCTTTCCTCTATTAGCAGCTTTCCGGAGTTCCTTCTTTTTTAGCTGTTCTAAATGACGTTCCACAACCACAAGAAGCAATGGCATTAGGGTTTTCTATCGTAAAACCGCCCCCCATTAATGATTCTTTATAGTCAATGGTTGTTCCAGTTAGGATAGAAGCATCTTCTGTCGACACTACTATATCTATTCCATGCTGATGAAGTTCTATATCTTCTTGCTGTTTTTCTTTTTCAAATCCCATTCCGTAAGTAAGACCGCTGCATCCGCCACCATTAACTGAAACACGAAGAGCAGAGCCTTCTTCTCCATTATGTGTCATCATTTCTTTTACACGGTAAGCTGCCGCTTCAGATAAAATAACTATTTGTGACATCTGAATCACCTTCCTTTTCTTATTTATATCATATCAATGTTATTACTATGTAGACAAGGAAAACCACTTGAATATTTACTTAGCTTTCATCACCCACGTTAGGTATAATGGAACTATAAAACATCAAGTGAAAAGAGGACTAAAGATGGAACTTACACCCTATTATCAAAAAGACATTGAATGTTTACATTGTAAACAAAAATTCAAAACAACAAAGGTCCGCTCCAAATTTATCAAAGTTGAATCACACCATACAGATTTTCAACCAATATATGAAAATAAAGAAATAAATCCTTTGCTATATAACATATTCGTATGTGAACATTGTGGATTTTCATTTACAGATGACTTCACAAAGTATTTTGCACCAGGAGTGAAAGAAATAATCCAAGAACAAATTTCCAGTAAATGGGTACCTCGAACATACAGTAATGAAAGGTCGATTGAAGAGGGAATTATGACCTATAAACTCGGAATTCTATCGGGCACTCTTAAGAAAGAAAAATTTGTAAATATGGCCGGTTTAGCGTTACGTACTGCATGGTTATACCGTTTACAAGACAAACAAGAAGAGGAAATCCGGTTCTTAGAAATGGCACGTAATCGGTATGCAGAGTCCTATTCAAACGATGACTACAATGGTACACAAATGTCTGAGTCCCGTATGCTCTACTTAATAGCGGAATTATCGAGAAAAATCGGTGATATTGAATATGCTACGCGATACTTTTCTAAAGTAATTGAAAAACAAAATAGTTCTCTAGAACCGACTATTGTTGAAATGGCAAAAGATCGTTGGCAGGAAATTCGTGCGCAAAAAGAAAAAGAAGCCATAGGTTAGGCTCCTTTTTCTACTTTAAGAAAGTATAAAATCTATTTTGCAGGAACTCTAACTACAAGAGATTCTCTGCAAAGACTCCAGTGCCATACCTGTCGAGGCAGACATAGGTGCTTGCTTATAATTATTATTAGAATACTTGTTCTACTTCTACTACTCCCGGAACTTCTTCTAGAAGTGCACGTTCAATACCAGCTTTAAGTGTAATCGTTGAACTTGGGCAGCTGCCACAAGCTCCTAGAAGACGTAGTTTTACAATACCATCTTCAATGTCTACAAGCTCGCAGTCTCCTCCATCTCGAAGTAAAAATGGACGCAATTTATCTAAAACCTCTTGAACTTGTTCATTCATTGTATCAGTCATTTCTATCGACTCCTTTCGCTATAATCATTATAATGTGAAGGAAGGAAAAAATCCAATAAAGAATTCCAAGGAGGTCATTATTATGACGTTTCAATCTATAAATATAGAAATTTATGGGGCTGATGTTGTTTGCGCAAGTTGTGTAAACGCACCATCTTCTAAGGATACATACGAATGGTTACAAGCTGCAATCGACCGCAAATTTCCAAATCACAAAGTTATTTTCAACTATATCGATATTGAAAAGCCAATTGAGAATGAAAAACAACAGAGCATCGCCTACCGAATTGCGGAAGATGAATTCTTTTATCCACTTGTAATGATTAATGATGAGATGATTGGAGAAGGGTATATCCAATTAAAACCAATCTATGCTGCCCTTGAGAAATATGGCTACACAGATTGATCAAAAAAAGCTTCCAAGTGCTCTCTAAGGAGCCTTCGAAGCTTTTTCTATTACCCATTATGACGTTTATACATCCACAGCAGACCAGACTTCATCAAACGTGCAATACGTCCAGTGACTGAGATATCCGCTAAATAGGCAAATCCTTGTTTTTTCCCAAGAGAGCCCATGAATCCTTTAAGCTTAATTTCTGGCATCTTTTCAGGAAGTGGTGCATCTTTCCAACGCGCTTGAAGCACTTTAACAATTTGCTCAGCTTGCTCTTCTGCTAACTGGGCACTTGGTGCTAATGGCAGTGATGCTGCATCACCAACAACATATACATTTGGATAGCTTGGTAAGTCATGATACTGTGTTAATATAACACGACCGGTTTTATCTTTTTCACCAGGTAATGCTCTTACTGGTGCTGCTGGTTGTATACCTGCAGTCCATACAACTACATCTACAGGAATTACTTCTTCGTGATTGTATAATTTGTTTGGCTCTACTTTTGTAATATTTGAATTACTAACTACATCTACATTGTTATTATCAAACCACTTTTGTACATAATTACTTAATCGTTCTGGAAAATCTCTCAAAACACGTGGACTGCGGTCAAATAATTTAATCGATAAATCTGGGCGACTTTCACGAAGTTCACTCGCAAGTTCTATTCCGCTAAGTCCCGCTCCAACAATACCTACAACAGAACCTGATGGTAGACCACCAATTTTATTGTACGTATCTCTTGAACTACCAATCGTTTGAATGCTATAAGTAAATTCATCTGCACCAGGTACATTATGGTATTTATCCTCACAACCTAGTCCAATTACTAATTCATCATAAGAAACTGCTTGTCCATCAGCTAATAACACTTGCTTGCTATCTACATCTATTTCTAAAATTTCTCCGTATGTTACCTTTAATTTTTCGTTTTCTGGGAAAGCTACTCTAATACCGCTATCTGGAGATGTTCCAGCAGCTAGTGCATAAAATTCTGTTTTTAAACTATGAAACGGTGTTCTGTCTATTAAAGTAATTTCTACATCATCAGGAATATTATTTGGCAATAAGCGAAGTAATATTCGCATATTTCCATATCCCCCACCTAACAATACTAATTTTCGCATAATATTCTCCCTTAAATTTAATGTCATCTCAAATTATAATAGATTGTGATACATTTCACAATAGAACTTCTTAATTGACGTTTTCTTTAAAAAAGAGTAGCATGACCATGTAGTGAGGTGAACAGCTGTGAATCCTATGGTTGAATTTTGTATAAGCAACCTTGCAAACGGGTCCCAAGAAGCATTTGAAATATTAGAACAAGACTCCAATTTAGACGTTTTAGAGTATGGTTGCCTGAGTTATTGCTCCCTCTGTTCTGAAACTTTATTTGCTATTGTGAATGGTGAAGTTGTAGAAGCAAATACCCCAAGCGAACTTGTCGCAAACATATATCAATTTATAGAGGACAACCCTCTATTTTAAAAGACTGTACTTTGAGCACAGTCTTTTTATTTTGTCCATTCGCTTAAAGATTCTAAAAAATAGGTAGGTTGCTCTGCCTGAAGCTTAACTTCTGCAGTAGAATCTACCCCACTGTTCACATGTACTGTGTCAATCCCCATATTAATTCCGGTCAAGATGTCTGTTTGATAATTATCGCCAATCATGACCATCTCTTCTTTACTAAATCCATATTTTTTTTGTATAAACTCTAACATAAAAGGTTGAGGTTTCCCCATATAGATTGGTTCTACTCCAGTAGAATGTTCCACTAACTTTGTAAAGGCTCCATTTCCAGGTAAAAATCCAATTTCAGAAGGAAAAGCATGATCACTATTAGTAGAAAGAAATGTAGCGCCCGCTCTTACGGAAAGACAGGCAGTTGCCAGCTTCTCATAATTAATGTGACGATCAATTCCAAGTACGACAACATCTGCCATGCCAGTTGTAATCGAAATATCTCGTGATTTAAGTGCATCTTCCAAGCCCAGTTCACCAATCATAAATACTTCTTTACCTGGCATAAACTCATTAATATAATTTGCAGCTGCAATAGACGATGAAATAATATGTTCCGTATCTACTTGAATATCCATGATGGCCAGCTTTTCCTGTAGTTGTTGTTGAGTCATAGAAGAATTATTCGTCACAAAAAATGGTTGGTTACCATTGCTTTGTAAATAATGAATGAATTTCACAGCCTCAGGAATTGGTGTTTTACCTCTATAGACAGTGCCATCTAAATCGATAAAGTAAGCTTTATAATTTAACATTAGAATCCTCAGGTAAAAAGGCAGAAACTGGCCCTAATTCATTAACTAAATAAGTTTCTACAGCTTTCGGGAAGGCCTTTAAGAATGGTAAATTATTCTTCAGAACTTCCTCTAATTTTTTGTGGTCCACCGCATAAAATTGGCGAACAAGCACTTTTCTAAACTCAATAACTTCTTTTAATGGTCCATCCATCTCAGCAGAAATAACTTTCTCATCCGTTAAAATATCGATAATATCATCGTATCCACCAGGATCACGCATGATAAACCCATCGATCATTGAATTGCCTACGTCGATAATAGATTCAATAATATTATGACCAATTCGCTCAAACGCTAAGTTAGATAATTCATCTACTTGCCAATCTTGTTTTGTTTCAATAAGGTTCAACAATTGGTTCATATGAGCCAATGTTAAAGCAATCTTTTTTCTATCTACAAAATACATGGAAAGGCCTCCTAATTGTTGTTCAGTTGATATATACTCCTATTCTATAGTACCATAATTCTAAGGTAGGAAGGAGTGTCACATAGTGGAGCGATTTTATTTGTACGATGATGTAGAGGATACTAAAACGAGATTTGTTGGCTTTACAGGAGAATCCCAAAGATATGATTTAGCTATTTCTCAAAGCTCTCGCTTTTTTGGAAAAGTACTTGTAATGGATATACAATATGGACGAGCTGCCATTATCGGAGCTGATGATGTGGAAGAACCAGGCTATCTCGAACATGTATTTAATAGATCAGAAGAAGAAGCAGTAGAATTACGAGATTATCTTCGAGAATTATTGAGTTAATATAATATATAAATAGCTAGTTGTGATTTCATATCACGACTAGCTTTTTTATTGCAGTAGAGTTAGAAATAATATCAGTTTATACAAATAGTTAATCCTTAAACCAGACTAGTGTGGAGATTTTTTGAGGGATAGCCCATATCTGGTTGCAAAAGCAAAAAACCTAGAGCAGATCATAGTTGATCTTGCTCTAGGTTTTCGTTTACTTCTATTATAGCTTCGTCAGGAACAATTTTTGGAGCAACCCCTATTTTTTTTACGACAAAGTAGGCGCATCCAAAATTACAATATTCATATAAATAATCTTTCATCGTTCCTATTTTCGTATCAAATGTAGCCTTATGACTACGATCCTCAAAAAAACCTTTAAGACGCAGCTGACCGTAACCCCAGTCACCCATAATATAATCGTATTTAGTTAAAATTTCACTATAACGATCTAAAAACGCTTCCTCTTTAAATGCCTCGCGATAATCTTCTATAATTTCATATGTAAAGCCTTCTGCAACTATCATTCAATCACCATCCATTAACTATTTGGAGTAGCTAGAAGTTGTTCACCTTGCAGTTGTCTTTGCTTAGCCGCAGCGTTTACCTGTTCATCTGCATGGTAGCTACTTCTAACTAGTGGACCAGCTTCACAATGGGAGAATCCTTTGCTCATCGCAATTTTTCGTAATTCTCCAAATTCTGCTGGGGAGTAATATTTTAGTACCGGTAAATGTTTTTTTGAAGGTTGCAAGTATTGACCAATCGTCATGATATCTACATTGTTCGCACGAAGGTCGTCCATTACTTCCAGAATCTCTTCATGAGTTTCCCCTAAACCTAACATTAGGGATGATTTCGTTGGGATACTTGGTTGCATTTCTTTTGCACGACGCAATAATTCGAGTGAACGATCGTATTTAGCTCTCGCTCTAACTCTCGGAGTGAGTCGACGAACCGTTTCAATATTGTGATTTAGGATATCCGGTTTTGCATCCATAATATTACGGATATTTTGTTCAATACCGCCCATATCAGAAGGTAAAACTTCTATTGATGTAAAAGGATTTTTGCGTCGAATCGCACGAATGGTTTCAGCAAAAACTTCAGAACCACCGTCTTTTAAATCATCTCGAGCAACTGCTGTAACGACAGCATGTTTTAAATTCATAACAACAACCGAATCTGCAACTCTTTCTGGTTCTGCCAAATCTAACTCATTAGGTAGGCCAGTTTTTACGGCACAAAAACGGCAAGCACGTGTGCAAATAGCTCCTAAAATCATAAATGTAGCTGTTCTACGTGAACCCCAGCACTCATGTATATTTGGACATTTTGCTTCCTCACATACTGTATTTAAATTATTTTCACGCATCAGCTTTTTAAGACCCTTGTATTCATCATTCGTATTTAACTTAATTTTTAGCCATTCTGGTTTTCTTTGGTACTCTGTTTTCGTTGGTTTACACGATGTCATTTCATCCCGACCCCATTCTAAATAAACTAACTACACTGTTGTCAATGTAACATATTATTTAATTGCAAACAACCATACAAATACCAAAGACAACCAATTTTAAAACAACTAAGCTACCCTCTTACTCTTAAAATTCCAGATCGTGAAAAATAGGATAAGGATGACCACTACTGTTATAAAGCCAAACATAACAGAACCTGTAAGACCTAATACTAAATAACCAATTGCAGCAATGACTGCACTAATAATGGCATATGGTAACTGAGTCATTACGTGATCGATTACATTAACTCCTGCACCAGTCGCTGACATAATTGTAGTGTCTGAAATAGGTGAACAATGGTCTCCAAAAACAGCTCCCGCTAAAACGGCCGCTAAAACAGGGAGTAATAACTCTGGCTCTACTACCATGATGATACTTGCACCAATTGGTAATAGTATCCCAAATGATCCCCATGAAGATCCAGTTGCGAAAGCCATAAAAGCTGTTAAAACAAACAGTAAGACTGGAATAACCCCTGCTGGAATATTATTATCTGTAACGAGATGAGCTAAATACTCACCAGTTCCTAAAGCTGTTATTAAAAATGACAGGGACCAAGCAAATATTAAAATGCAAATAGCAGGTAACATTGAATTTATACCAGAAATAATTCCTTTCCCCAGTAAGCCCAAATTAGCATCTTTGTTTTTCTTGAATTGACGCGTATACAATAGTACAGCTAAAATACTCGATATCATCCCACCTATAAATAGAGAGAGCGGAACATCTGTATTTTCAAAAATAACAAATATGTCCATTACTTTTCCTGAAGCCTGATAGCCTGTCCAAAACATTGCAAAAAGAGTTACTACTATTAATGATACAATCGGAAGGATTAGATCCTTTACTTTACCAAAATTATTTTCCGGGAAATTACCTTGTAAATCACCTGGATTTGATTTATTTGGATCAAAAAGGACACCAGTTTCTCTTGCAAGTGTTTCATGTTTTTTCATCTCACCTAAATCATTGTCTGTCCATGCCGTAAAAAATACCATTGCAAGCGCAGCAATGACATAGAAATTCATCGGTGCCATTAACATAAACGCTTGCAGTGGAGTATAGTCTGTTACGGCATGGGTAGCAAAGATAACACCTAGCTGACTTATTAGAAACGCACCCCAGCTAGAAACGGGAGAAACTACACAAACAGGTGCAGAAGTAGAATCGATAAAATAAGCTAGCTTTGCACGAGAAACACGATGAGTGTCAGTAATTGGACGAGCAATCTGTCCTACAGCAAGTGCATTAAAATAATCGTCTACGAAGATAATAATACCTAAAAAAGCTGTAAGGAGTTTAGAACCGCGATTTGTTTTAATACGTTTAACTGCCCATGCAGCAAATGCAGTACTTCCTCCTGACAGACTAACAATCGCAGTAACCACCCCAAGCAACAATATAAACAATAATATATAAATATTATACATATTCAATCCATTATCCCAAAATGACGTGATAAAGGAATCCCAAAGAATGATTAATGAATCAATCGGCGAAAAGCTTTCTACTAACAAAGCCGCTGAAACAATCCCGACTCCTAGTGATAGTAAAACTCTTTTCGTAACAAGTACCATTACAATCGCTAGTAATGGCGGTAAAATTGAAAAAATCGTATTTTCCATCATAATTTCCTCCTAATAATGAAATGCGTATGCGCCTACTCCAGCCCCGACTAGCGTTGGAAGCCTGACGGTAAAGGCGTACTTTGCCTTAACCGTAAGACTGAAACGACTCGAGGGGCTAGGCGCTGAAGCTAGACAGTATGAAATGCGTATGCGCCTACTCCAGCCCCGACTCGCGTTGGAAGCCTGACGGTCAAGGCGTACTTTGCCTTAACCGTCAGACTGAAACGACTCGAGGGGCTAGGCGCTGAAGCTAGACAATATGAAATGCGTATGTGCCTACTTCAATGTAGGCAGTCTGAATTCGCGACATCCTATCGCAACGACTGCATGATCTACACCTTATATACCCCAAGACTCGATGAGATATGAGCTGACGATACACTAACGAAAATGAACAAGTGTATTATGCCTTAGAATATAAAAAAGCCAACCTAATATAAATATAGGTTGGCTTTTAGATAAAATTTCAAGCAAAAATTTTATACTTTGTAGCTCTCCATTTATACATATGTATAAATGACAGTGTTATTTTTGTTCAAAATAACCCCAACTAGATTTGACTTGACGGTCAACATCTAATTTCGGCATAACTTCCTTTCGTTTACAATCACAGTTGTCATTCTCCTGTAAACTACTCTTTTGTTATGCGGCCTCTACCTATTCTTATTCATTTCCACTAGTATAGCAGTAAAAACAATATTCTTAAGGATTTTTATTTTTCAGGTAATGGCAATGGTACTTCTATTGATGGTGCAGCGTCCCCGTCTCCTCCTGTGTAAATGTAAGGAACCTGGCCTTGCACGATTCCCATTGCCACAGGTATACTCTGTTCCACCGTACTCATCTTACTTGCCAGAGGAACTATTATTTGTACATTTACCGTAATGTGGATATTAACCTCCACATAAGCATTGTTTATTCCAAACTTAGTAATAGAAGGAACTACATTCGATTGAACATTTCCGATAACGTGAAAGCGTATAGGAATTTTAGGGCCTAAGTTACCTATGATGGGGATATTCGTCGCTTGCCCTATCGGAACGAAGAATACAACTCCCCCCTGATCCTCCATCGTTTGTTTATCGTACTCGATGTCATCTAAATACGGTAGGCTAGAAAAGTTTCCCTGCTCAGCCTGCTCCAAATGAGACTGAACTAACTGATTTGTATCAGATAGTATACGATTTATAATTTCTGTATTAAATCGAGTAGTTACCATTGTAGTACTGTCTGATGGCACCTCTTCGATTATGTCATTTACATCGAGCGTATTTGAAATTCTTGAGTTAATTGCTTTATTTATTACCATGGATGCTATTTTTGTTGTTTGTACTTCTGCATATTCCAAATAGGTAGCTGTCAATTGTTTATTAATATAATAGATGAGGCCTCCAACTGACAACATAAAACAAACTAAAAAAATGGCTAATTTTCGCTGATTAGTAAAGAAAGTCAATCGTTTTTTCTTCTTTCTATAGAACAAAAACAATCCCCCTAATTACTACTTATGTAAGAAAGAGGATTTTCATGACTCATATTCACTTTTTTCAAGCTGTCCATACCATTTCACAATATCTCGAATCATTTCTGGCATAAAATACTGTTTGGGAGCAAATTTTAAAGACGGATAAAAGTAACCAAATGTAAACATATCTAAAGTTGCCAATGTATATACTTTTTCTAGTTCAATAGGAGATTCATTTACTAGAACTATACCACTTTCTAACTCTATTAGCTGTTCATATAATATGACCCCAAGGTATTTACCTCTGAACCCTAACCCTTTTACTTCAAGCGTTGGCCATTTTTCATTTTTCCCTGTTCGGATAACTTCTAGTAGTTCTGCACCGGTTAATGTAATAACACAAGGATTTATCGGATGAGGCAAACATTGATGTAGATCTCTTGCAGTAATCGGCCCCTGTTGAAGATCCTTTAAGAATATCCCCGCTGGAAACATGGCACAATCCGCTTTTGTAAAAGCTAGAAGTGCTTTTCCGAAAAAGCGGGATAGATCCGATTCCTTAAACCAATCCTTCTTCAATAAAAAAGAATTATAAAAAGCAATATTAGACATCTCCGCTATTCCTTCATTTTCCCAAGCAGTCTGTAAATCGTTTGCATATAGTGGAACTGGTAGTGCTTCCGTAGGAAATAAAACTGCCTTCTTCGATTGGATTACTTTTGCTGCATGATCAAACTCCAACGTTACAAGTCCGACATTCATCCCGAATTTACCGGTAGCAGCTTGCAACGTGTTCCCAATTACTTTACCTTTTTCAAACGTGTGATGTGTATGTGAACCCAATATCACATCAATTTGTGGTATTTCCAAAGAAATTATTTCATCAAGTGATTTCCCTAAATGTGACATACAAATAAGAACATCCACTTGCGGACGAAGTGTATTACATACCTCTTTCAGTCGGGTAATCGGCTCTTGAATTTGCCATCCCAATTTTTCATAGTAAATACCATAGTCAGCAGTTGCCGCAACAATGCCAATCCGTATACCAGTTGGTGTTACATGTATTTTGTGGGGTAATACCCAAGAAGGAATATTTCCTCCTAACTCCGTGAAATTGGAGACAATCACTTCAAAATTAGCTTCTATGTACAACGTTTCTAATTCTTCATGACTTAGGGTAATGCCTTCGTTATTTCCTATCGTTACATAATCATACTTGGCATCATTTAGAAGATGCACATTTCCCTTTCCAAGTGTACCCTCTGTATATATATTCGAACGATCTAGATGATCTCCAATATCTAATGTTAAATAGGAAGCCTTGTCACCAAGGTTCTTCCGAGTATCTGAGAGAAATTGCTGAATAGCGGGCCAGTTTTCTAGATGACTATGCAAATCATTTGTGTGGAATATATAAATCGTCTCTCTCATTCTTTGCCCACCCTATCCATTACATATTTTACGTTAAAATAGTCCTTCTATAATCGATCGTACACCTAGTAATAAAAGTACAATTCGCAAAGCCAAAACTAGTGTATCTGAGTTCAACTTTTTATTTAACTTTGCTCCTATCTTAGCTCCGATATAGGCAGCAGGTATAACCGGAATCGTATACAGCCACGGTACATTTCCTAATGAAATATGTGTGACAGAGTTCACTAAAGACGACAGAAATACCATGAACATAGACGTACCGACAGCCACATGAGGCGGAAACAGGAATAGTAATATCATCGCTGGTACGAGTATAGATCCCCCACCAATACCAAATAGACCCGATGCGAATCCTACACCAAAAGTTAATAATAATGCGAACCAAATTGGATATCCATATACAAATGTTTTATCGCCATCATTAAAGGTTTTCTTTTTCCCATTTTCCACAAACCATCGAACAGGACTTAAACGATCTCTTACCAACAATAAAGTAGATAAAATAACAAGTAAGATACCAAAGTATAAATTAAAAGAAGGTAAGTCCAGTCCTTTGTTTACAAATGCTCCGAGTATAGTACCAGGAATACTACCAATGAAAAAAATAAATCCACTTTTAAAGTCGACCGTTTTGGTTTTCATATAGGATAGGGTAGAAGAAAGTCCTGTGAATATCATCATAACCACAGAAAGACCAACAACACTTTGCGGAGTAATATTTGGTATTAAACTAAGAGAAGCTCCAAAAAACAAAATAGCCGGTACTAAAATAACGCCTCCACCGAGGCCAACCAATGCTCCTACAATTCCAGAGAAAAGTCCACTAATTGCTAGTATAATCCATTCCATTTAAAAATCTCCTTCAAAAAAATCTAATTGTTTTGGAGCAAGTCCTTCAAAATCTATTCCTAACATACTTTGAAATGTTTTGGCATTATTGGCTGCATGACCTCCAGAGTTATTATTAAACAACACAACAACCTCTTTTGCCTGCTTCTCTAAATACTCACAAATACCTTTAATAGAAGAAAGCTCTTCTTTATTATAATCGTATAGGTATCTTACTTCTCTCCACTTCACATTATTGCCCGGATTAACCCACCCATAAGTATTTCTACCATGTAACCTTACGAGTACCTTGTTTGTAGTTGCAATTGGAACTAAAGGAATACTACCATCCCCAGCCTGCGGTTCATCACAAACACTATGATGAAGACCATTCTCTTTTAAAAAATGAAGCGTAGAATCTTTATATTCAGAAGAATACCAAGATTGGTGACGAAACTCAATAACCACTTCAAAGTCCTTTAGTTCTTCTCTCACTTTACGTATATATTGTACATTTTCTTTTGTGCATTGGAACCAAGGCGGAAATTGTGCAAGTATCATTGATAGCTTTCCCGAATTTTTAAATGGCATAACCGATTGTCGATATAATTCAAACATTTCTTCGATCGAATCAAAAGGAAAATCACCACGTAAATGACCCGTAATACCTTGATAAGTTTTTACAACAAATTGAAAATTATCTGGAGTTTCTTTAATCCACTTTAAGCTATTTTTTATTGGTTGAATTGCATAGAATGCTGCATCTAATTCCACCACTGGAAAATGTGCACTGTAATCTTGTAACCTTTCTCTTGCCGAGGATACATACAAGTCAGGATGATCCCCCCATCCTGTTAGGCCTATTTGAATCATTTACAACACCTCACTATTATTACTATAATAGCATAATCACTCAGTTGGGTGTATTCAGCTGTATGCACTACACGTATTAGCGTATTGACCCCCAAAGGATGAAAAGATGGATAATAATTTTTTATTTAGCTAAAATATATAAGTGTCGTCGTTACATATAGCCCATTACGCTTTTTTGAAGCAAAGGGAGGAAATAACATGATGAAAGTAGATGTATGTATAGTCGGTGCAGGTCCTGGTGGTGCCCTTCTAGCGTATTTATTGGCAAAGAAAAATATATCTGTTGTATTAATAGAGCGAACAAATCAAATCGGAAAAACGTTTCGTGGAGAACATTTAAATGAAGAAGGCGAAGCGATTCTAAAAAAATATAACTTATTTGACGAAATAGAAAAGCTCGGGCTTTTACGAATGAAAAAACTTGAATATTGGCAGCATGGGGAAGTATTTAAAACTATTTTACCTCATCCTGAGATCGGACATCTTGGTATTCATGTTCCCCAAGCACATTTACTACAAGTATTGATAGACGCTGCAAAGAAGTATACAAACTTCCATTTAATGCTGAACACAAAAGTTGATGAACTTTTACAAGATGAACATGGCTCCTACACTGGAGTAAAAGCATCCGAAAATGGAGAAGAAATTATTATTGAAAGTGAATTGGTTATTGGTGCAGATGGTCGTTATTCGACCGTACGTAAGAAAGCTGATCTGGATGTAACTATTCGAAAACACGGATATGATTTACTCTGGGCTAGAATACCAGCACCTGTAAATTGGGAACCGTCTATTCGGATGACTTTAATTGGAGGGAAGCAAATTTCCCTATTTACACAGGCAAAGGGTTATATACAAATTGGTTGGAATATTGAAGAGGGTTCTTTTGCAACACTTAGAAAACAGCCTTTTACTCCATTTATCGAGCAACTCATAATGGCTTTTCCAGAACTTGAACAAACCGTTCGAGAAAATATTCAATCTTGGAAGGATTTTGTTCTATTAGATGTGTATAGTAGCTCTAGTGAGACTTGGGGGAAAAAAGGGTTAGCTTTAATCGGAGATGCAGTTCACACGATGACTCCTACTGGAGCATTTGGGTTAAACAGTGCTCTAAAAGATGCGGATTACTTCTCTTCTTTAATCGACAAAAATACAATTACCTCTCTTAATACTGCTGATTGTGCTTCAGTAAGGAAAAAAGAAGTTGCTAAAATTCAAGCTATCCAAATAGAGAAAGAACAATCTTTTGCTTCTCAGTTTGTTGTGATGGTTTAAAAAGAGACAGAACCAGTCAAATTACTTTGACTGGTTTTTGCATACTATTATTTAAACGTAACTTTTCTATGCGCAACTGGAGTATCCTTAAATGCCTGCAATAGTCCATCTTTCTCAATCTGTTCTTTCCATACTTCTTTATACGTAAGCTTTACATTTAGTTCGCTCTTCAAGGGGGAGAAGGATAAAGTAACGACTTCATCGCTTTCCCAGCTAGCTATAATTGGCTCCTGCGTGACGAATAGGAATAATTGTGGAAATCCATTTTTAAAAAATGGATGCAATTTATCATTGTTTCCTGGCTCGTGTAAACAAATAAACAAAGATAGAAAATCTGAAAACTTCAGCAGATCTAAATGATACATTAACGTTTCTTTCTTTTTCTCATTGCCGACAATTCCTAATTCATCATAAAGTCGATCCTGTCTTTGCTTTTCTATATCCCAAAATTTTTGAACTGCAGTTTCATCAGCATCTTGGACAAAAGAGGAGTAATGTAAACTACACAATAAACAAGCATACTTACTCATTTCCTCCACTTCATCTAATCCTTTTTCATAAAAAGAAATCTTCAGATCTGTAGGATAATCTATAAACGAGAATGGCTGTTCTAATTGATCATTCCATACTGGGGACTTATCCGGATCTATCCAACCACGGTCATGCTCTTGAATGGCGAGAACGACTTCCTGCACATCTTTAGAATCGTAATAAAAATCATCTTTACAATGTTCTGCTATTTGCTTGGAAACTTGGGCATGATCATCTTGAGTAACCATGACATAGCTTTTTTCTCTTTCAAATACAATCATTGTCGATACCTCTCTTTACAAAATACTTCTACTACTTTCTGAGTACCACTTAATAGTTATAACCAAACCTAACAGTTTTTAGCAATTTGCCTATTTAGAGTATAAAAAAATGCAGCAAGGTGAAGTACACCCTGCTGCATTTATATAAATGGATTAACCGATAGAGCCTTCCATCTCGAACTTGATAAGACGGTTCATTTCTACAGCATATTCCATTGGAAGTTCTTTTGTAAATGGTTCGATGAAGCCCATTACGATCATTTCAGTAGCTTCTTCTTCACTAAGTCCACGACTCATCAAGTAGAATAATTGTTCTTCAGATACTTTTGAAACTTTTGCTTCATGCTCTAAAGAAATATTATCATTCAAGATTTCGTTGTAAGGAATTGTATCAGAAGTAGACTGATTATCCATGATTAATGTATCACATTCGATATTCGCACGTGCACCAGTAGCTTTACGGCCAAAATGAACGATACCACGGTATGTTACTTTACCACCTTGTTTAGAAATTGATTTCGAAACAATAGTAGAAGAAGTATTTGGAGCTAAATGCATCATTTTCGCACCAGCATCTTGGTGTTGACCTTTACCAGCAATTGCGATAGAAAGAGTCATACCACGAGCGCCTTCACCTTTTAAGATAACGGCTGGATATTTCATCGTTAATTTAGATCCAATATTTCCGTCAATCCATTCCATCGTTGCATTTGCATCACAAACTGCACGTTTTGTAACTAAGTTATAAACGTTGTTTGCCCAGTTTTGGATTGTTGTATAACGGCAATAAGCATCTTTTTTAATAATGATCTCAACAACTGCACTATGAAGTGAATTTGTTGTGTAAACAGGAGCTGTACATCCTTCTACATAATGTACAGAAGCACCTTCGTCTACAATAATTAGCGTACGTTCGAATTGACCCATGTTTTCAGAGTTAATACGGAAGTATGCTTGTAATGGTGTTTCCACTTTAATGCCTGGTGGTACATAGATAAACGATCCACCCGACCATACTGCAGAGTTAAGTGCAGAGAACTTATTATCGGAAGAAGGAATTACTGTACCCCAATGCTTTTTGAAAATATCTTCATTTTCACGAAGTGCAGAATCAGTATCCTTAAATATTATACCCAAGTCTTGAAGCTCTTGCTTCATGTTATGATATACAACTTCTGATTCGTATTGTGCAGAAACACCTGCAAGGTATTTTTGTTCTGCTTCTGGAATACCTAATTTATCAAAAGTAGCTTTGATTTCTTCTGGTACTTCATCCCATGAAGTTTCTGTTTGTTCAGAAGGCTTCACGTAATACGTAATTTCATCGAAGTTTAATGACCCTAAATCTCCACCCCATTGAGGCATTGGTTTTGAGTAAAAAATTTCTAACGCTTTTAAGCGATAATCTAACATCCATTGTGGTTCTGATTTCATACGTGATATTTCTTCTACGATTTCTTTCGTTAATCCACGTTTAGAACGGAAAATGGATACGTCTTTATCGTGGAAACCATATTTGTAATCACCAATTTCAGGCATTTTTTTAGCCATCGTATTTCCTCCGTTCGTCTGTTATTCTTTTTCTTCTGAAACGCCTTTTTCCATTGCCTTCCAAGCTAAAGTTGCACACTTGATACGTGCTGGAAACTGAGAAACACCACTTAATGATTCTATATCTTCAAGATCTAAAGAGTCATCATAATCTTTCCCAAGCATCATTTCAGAAAAAGTACTAGAAAGTTGTAAAGCTTCCTCTACAGACTTTCCTTTAACTGCTTGTGTCATCATAGAAGCAGATGCCATAGAAATTGAGCATCCTTCTCCATCAAATTTCGCATTTTGAATTTTACCATCTTCCACTTGAAGTGTTAAATGGATGCGATCTCCACAAGTAGGGTTATTCATATCAATTGTCAAAGCCCCATCCTCGATACTACCTTTGTTACGAGGATTTTTATAATGATCCATAATGACACGGCGATAAAGTTGATCTAAATTAGAAGACATCGTTAAAATACTCCTTTGCTGAAAGCAATCCAGTAACTAGACGATCTAAATCCTCTTCTGAATTGTATATATAGAAACTAGCACGAGCAGTTGCCACACATTGCAACCATTTCATCAATGGTTGTGCACAGTGATGTCCCGCACGAACTGCAATTCCACTCATATCTAAAACTGTTGCAACATCATGTGGATGCACATCATCTAAATTGAATGTAACAATTCCTGCACGTTTCGCAGGATCGACAGGTCCATAAATGGTTAACCCTTCAATTGTAGACATTCTTTCCATGGCGTAAGCAGCTAACTCATGTTCATGCTTTTCAATTTCATCTAAGCCAATTTCCTCTAAGAAATCAATTGCAGCTCCAAGACCAATGGCACCAGCAATTATTGGTGTTCCCCCTTCGAATTTCCAAGGAAGTTCTTTCCACGTAGAATCATACAAACCTACGAAGTCGATCATTTCCCCACCAAATTCGACTGGTTCCATTTTATCCAATAAAGCTTCTTTTCCGTATAGTACCCCTATTCCAGTAGGCCCACACATTTTGTGTCCAGAGAATGCAAGGAAGTCACAATCAAGTGCTTGAACATCTAATTTTAGATGTGGTGCAGCTTGAGCACCATCAACTACCATTACAGCTCCATGTTCATGTGCAATTTGCGTAATTTCTTTAATCGGATTCATGGTTCCTAAGACGTTCGATACATAAACGATTGACACAATTTTAGTTCGGTTAGTAATAGTTTCTCTAACCTTCTCTAAAGAAAGTGTACCATCAGCTTCTAAATCGATATATTTTAATACGGCACCTGTTCTCTTAGCTAGTTGCTGCCAAGGAATAATATTGGAATGGTGCTCCATATGCGTAATAACAATTTCATCGCCCTCTTTTAGGTTAGCTTGGCCGTAGCTCTGTGCCACCATATTGATAGCGGTTGTTGTACCACGAGTAAAAATAACTTCTTTAGTAGACTTAGCATTAATAAATTTTCGAACCTTTTCACGTGCTCCTTCGTAACTATCCGTCGCTCGGTTACCCAGCGTATGAACACCACGATGCACATTTGCGTTTTCAAATTCATAATACTTTTTGATCGCTTCTATTACTTGAATTGGTTTTTGAGAAGTAGCCCCATTGTCTAAATAGACTAATGGATGACCGTTAATCTCTTGGTTTAAAATCGGAAAATAGCTTCGAATCTCTTTAGTATTGAGCATTAGCGAACTTTCCTTTCAATAACCTCCGTCAGTTGTTTCTTCACGCCTTCTATCGGTAATTCGTTTACGACAGGAGCAAGGAATCCATGAATTACTAGACGCTCTGCTTCATGTTGAGAAATACCACGGCTCATTAAATAGTACAACTGAAGTGGATCTACTCGGCCAACTGATGCTGCGTGACCTGCTGTTACATCATCTTCATCGATTAAAAGAATAGGATTTGCATCTCCACGTGCTTTTTCGCTAAGCATTAATACACGAGATTCTTGCTCTGCGTTAGATTTAGTAGCACCATACTCAATTTTACCAATACCATTGAATATAGATGAAGCTTCGTCTTTCATAACGCCGTGCTTAAGAATTTGACCTTCCGTATGTTTGCCCCAGTGGATTACTTTTGTTGTAAAGTTTTGCTTTTGTTTCCCGCGACCTACAACAACCATTTTCACATGACCTTCTGAATTATCTCCAACTAAATGTGTTGTATTTTCAGAAATAGTATCACCATCATTCATCATACCAAGTGCCCACTCAAGAACTGCATCTCGACTTGTTACACCACGACGATTAACGTATGTTGTAAATCCTTCTGCTAGAACATCAACTGTTCCAAATGTAACTCTTGAATTGTCTTTGGCAATGACTTCCGTCACGATATTAGCTAATCCTTCTGCATGATCCACAGTAGATAAGTAGTTCTCTACATATGTTACAGAACTATTTTCATCAGCTACTAGTAAAGTGTGATTGAAAAGAGAAGCTGTTTTATCATCATGTAAGTAAATAACTTGAATTGGTTCTTCGATTACTACATTTTTAGGTACGTATAAGAATACACCACCGTTTAATAATGCAGCATGAAGTGCAGTTAGTTTATGTTCTGTTACTTTGACACCATCGGTCATGAAGTATTGTTGAACAAGTGCTGAATGCTCACGAATTGCAGTGTATATATCTGTTAAAATAACACCTTTTGCTTTTAGCTCTTCTGATAATGAAAGAAAAGCAGGTGTATTATTATGTTGAATGTAAATGTTTTGTTGCTCTGCATTTACGACAGCCTTCACTTCTTCAGGTAATTCTACTAAAGATGTAAATTTGCTGCTCTCTACAGTATGAACTGGAAATTCAGTGAAATTCCAATTAGTAATTTTTGTTTTATCTGGTGTTGGCATCGGAAGAGTTTCAAGTTGACCAAATGCTTTTAGACGAAGTTCTGTCATCCAGCTTGGTTCTTGCTTACCTTCTGAAAAGGAGCGGATATCTTGCTCGGTTAATGCCAATTTTGTTTCAACCGTCATGCTTATTCGACTCCTTTCTTATGCTTCTTGTCCAACTGTTTCGTCTTCAATTCCTAATTCTTCTTTAATCCATTCATAGCCTTCTGCTTCTAATCTTTGAGCAAGCTCAGGTCCACCAGATTTAACTACGCGACCTTGCATCATTACATGAACATGATCAGGTGTGATGTAGTTAAGAAGACGTTGATAGTGAGTGATTACTAAGCTTCCGAATCCTTCTCCACGCATTTGGTTGATCCCTTTAGAAACAACTTTTAAAGCATCGATATCAAGACCAGAGTCAATTTCATCTAAAATAGCGAATTTTGGTTGTAACATCATTAATTGAAGAATTTCGTTACGTTTTTTCTCTCCGCCTGAGAATCCTTCATTTAAATAACGTTGTGCCATATCTAAATCCATTTCTAAAAATTCCATTTTGCTATCAAGCTCACGGATGAATTTCATTAGTGAGATTTCATCGCCTTCTTCGCGGCGTGAATTGATTGCTGAACGTAAGAAATCTGCATTTGTTACTCCAGTAATTTCACTTGGATATTGCATTGCTAGGAATAGACCTGCTTGCGCACGTTCGTCTACTTCCATTGCTAATACATCTTCGCCGTCCAATTCAATTGAACCAGATGTAACTTCATATTTTGGATGACCCATAATAGCAGAAGCTAAAGTAGATTTACCTGTACCATTTGGCCCCATTACTGCGTGAATTTCGTTTGTATTAATTGTTAAATTAACACCTTTTAAAATTTCTTTACCGTCTATTGCAACGTGTAAATCTTTAATAGCTAAAGTCGACATTTAATAACCTCCATTAAGTAAATACGAATGTATAATCATTCTAATTTATTATCATTCTAATCTTAACCCAAACGAAGGTACCTTGCAAATCTTTTGAAGCATATTCTATTTAATATTGTAGAATATACAGATTTACTGTTTTCTATTGACTTTTCACTAAACTATTAGGTAAATAGTAATCTTCCTTTATTTTCATTAAGAACTTTCTAATTGAGAATGGATTTCACTATGAAGCTAGTGTAAACAAAAAAGAATCCATGGAGAAATTCTCCATGGATTCTTGTATATTATCCCCTAAATGCTTGGGCATCAAGTTTAGCCGCTAATTGCATACATTTTTCATGATCCTGCTGTCGCTTGTTTTCGACCTGCAATCGTAATTCCTGACTTTGTCTCAATTCATCGTATCCAAAACCATGTACTCCTCTAAATGCGTGGTCCATCTGTTCTGTATAAGGTAAATCTTCCGAACTGATAATGAATCATCCTCTCTATTTTTGAGTTCATGATTTATATACCCAACTAATTCGGACTTAAACATTTATTTATAAAAAAACTTAATTTGTCTTAGAAAACTTATCTACGATAATCGCAAGTGCTCCGTCACCAGTTACATTTGTCGCTGTTCCAAAGCTATCCTGTGCAATATAAAGAGCAATCATTAAACCTATCATAGCCCCGTTGAAGCCTAGCATTGTTTCCAGTAAACCTAATGCTGCCATAACGGCTCCACCTGGAACTCCAGGAGCTGCGATCATTGTTACACCGAGCATGAATATAAATGGTATAAACATAGATAACAGAATATCTTGCCCATTTATAAGCAATACTCCAATAGAACATGAGACAAGCGTAATCGTACTCCCTGATAAGTGAATAGTTGCAAAAAGAGGAATCGTAAAGTTTGTTACTTTATCGGAAGCACCCGTTTTCTGCGCCTGTTTTAACGTCACCGGAATAGTTGCCGCTGAAGACTGTGTACCTAAAGCTGTAAAGTAGGCTGGTGACATTGTTTTTAACAGCTTCAAAGGATTTTTTCCAGTTACAGTACCGGCAGCAGTATATTGTAATAGAAGCATTACAATATGCAGTGCGATAATCATGACAAACACAACTCCGAAAACAGATAATACTTTTGCCACTTGACCACCGTACGCCATATTCATAAATATCCCAAATATATGTATCGGTAACAACGGAATAATAACAAACGAAATTACCTTTTCAATAATCTCACTAAACTCTTCAAATGCATTTTGTAACGTATTTCCTTTTAATTTAGAAATTCCAATTCCCATAATAAAGGAGAAAACCAATGCAGTCATAATATCCATCATTGGAGGGATGGGCATGTCAAACAACCCACCAATTAAAAACTCCTCTGGATTTTCTAACTTCACGCTCTCTTTCCCACCTATAAGCTTCGGCAATAAATTGGAAGCGATAAAGAATGCAATAAAACCTGCTACTAAAGTAGATAAATAAGCAATACCCGTAGAAATCCCTAGTAATCTACCAGAACCTTTTCCGAGTTTAGCTATCCCCGGAACGATAAAACCAATAATGATGAAAGGAACAATAAACCCTAAAAATGAACTAAAAATACTATTAAAAGTAGCCATAATCTCCACTACTATTTTAGGGACAACTAATCCCAATAAAACACCAGTTACTATCGCTACCACTATTCGTGGCAATAACCCAAACCTTTTCATGAAGTGTCCTCCTCAAATGTACAAATGTGTTATTTATAACTTTCATACACTTTAGCACACTCATTTATTAAAGTGAATAGGATGAGTAATATACGTAATATTCTATTAATCATGGAGTTGGTTTGTTTAATGGGCTATATATATTAGTTATGGGCTATTTGGACATTGTTATGGCATATCCTAACCAAAAACCAACCACAAAAAAACAGACACCCCAGGATGCCTGTTTTCTCTACAATATTATTATTTTACCGGTACTACTGATCCGCCCCATTCGCTTAGGATGAAGTCTTGGATTTCTTTAGATTTTAATGCTTCTACTAAAGCTTTAATCTCTTTATTGTCTTCATCACCAGAGTTTACTGCGATGATATTTACGTATGGAGATTCATCTGATTCTTCAATAGCGATTGAGTCTTCTAATGGATTAAGGTCAGCGTCAATTGCATAGTTAGAGTTGATCAGTACTGCGTCGCCTTCTTCATTTTCATATAACTGAACCATTAAAGCAGATTCATAGTTAGCATCAAATTCAAGGTTTTTCTCATTTTCCACAATATCTTTTACTTCCGCTTTTGTTTTATCAATGCCGTCTGCTAATTTAATAAGGCCTTTCGCTTCTAACATTGCAAGGATACGTCCATGATCCGCAACAGAGTTACTCATTAAAATAGTTGCACCCTCTGGAAGCTCTTCAATAGAACCGTATTTTTTAGAGTATAAACCGATTGGCTCGATGTGAATACCGCCTGCGTTGGCGAAGTCATATCCAAAATCAGCTTTTTGTGATTCAAAGTAAGGAATGTGTTGGAAAAAGTTTGCGTCCAAGTCTCCTGAATCTAAATCTTTGTTTGGTAATACATAATCTTGATATGATTCTACAACAAGTTCAATTCCTTGTTCTTCTAGAATTGGTTTAACTTCTTCTAATATAACTGCATGAGGTACGTTAGATGCACCTACTACTAGTTGACTACTTTTTTCATCTCCACATGCTGCAAGGGTTAATGCACTTACTGATAGTAATGCTCCAGCTAAAAATTTCTTCATTCAATATCTCTCCCTTTTTATCCTATTATTTCTATGTGATCGAGTACTCTCGTTAACACCTATTATCGTTTGTCTATCTTCGTAGTAATTACATCACCAATCCACTGGATGATAAATACCATAATTAATATTAATACCGTGGCAACAAGCGTTACGTCTGTCCTACCTCTTTGGAAACCATCTAAAAAGGCTAATGTTCCTAGTCCACCAGCTCCGATAATACCAGCCATCGCTGTATATCCAACTAGTGAAATCGCTGTAACCGTTATGCCTGATACTAAAGCAGGCATAGATTCTGGCATTAATACTTTCCATATAATAGTAGAAGTTTTAGCACCCATCGATTTTGCAGCTTCTAGCACACCTTTATCAATTTCTCGAAGCGCTATTAACACCATACGGGCGTAGAATGGAGCAGCTCCGATTACTAAAGCCGGGAAGGCCGCATTTGGACCACGCATTGTTCCGACCAAAAACTTCGTTAAAGGTATTAGCAAAATGATCAAAATAATAAATGGAATGGAGCGGAATATATTGACGAAAGCTCCTGTTAACCAGTTTGCTAATTTGTTTGCCCACGCTTGATGAGGGCTAGTTAAGAAAAGTAGAAGACCGAGAACTAGTCCAATAATAGCTGTTAAAATTGTTGATACTGCAGTCATATATAATGTTTCAACTGTGGCTTCCCACATTTTTGGCCAATCAACATTAGGAAACAAATTATTAATCATTGTTGATCACCTCTGTATTTACTTTTTGTTCGTGTATATATCGAATTGCATCATCTATTAGTAATGCTTCTCCTTCTAACTGAAGGATTAGCGTACCAAATGCACCAGTTTGTGTATGCGAAATATTTCCTTGTACAATATTTACTTCCAAATCAAACTGTTTGATAAGTCTAGACAGTATTGGTTGTACAGTCTGCTCTCCAACAAATACGAGCTTAATCAGCTTGCCATTTGGATAAAGTTCTTTTAATTGCTGTATTGTTTGCAACGCCTTATTGGAATCACTGACCTGCGAAACAAAACGTTTCGTAATCGTTTGTTGCGGATTTTGAAATACATCTAGCACATTTCCTTCTTCTACTACATGACCTTTTTCCATAACTGCAACGCGACCACATATCTTCTGAATAACTTGCATCTCATGGGTTATTAATACAATTGTCAGACCTAGTTTTGCATTGATACTAACTAATAAATCTAAAATAGAATCTGTAGTTTCGGGGTCTAATGCAGAAGTTGCTTCATCACAAAGAAGTACTTCTGGACGGTTGGCTAATGCGCGTGCAATCCCAACACGTTGCTTTTGTCCACCTGATAGTTGTGAAGGATAATAATGCGCTCGCCCTTCCAGACCAACCAAATCAATAAGTTCCTTTACTCTTTGAGAACGTTGAGCTGGTGGTATACCGGCGATCTCCAATGGGAAAGCAATATTCTCTTCAACCGTTCTTGACCATAACAAATTAAAATGTTGAAAAATCATACTTACCTTTTGTCTTACTTGGCGAAGCTTCACTTCATTTATCTTTGTGATGTCTTCATTATTTACGATGATTTCACCTGAAGTTGGTTTTTCTAATCCATTTAATAAGCGAATGAGTGTACTTTTGCCAGCACCACTATAACCAATAATGCCAAAGATCTCACCCTTTTTTATGTCAAGATTCACCTCTTCCACTGCAACAATCGTACCTTGTTTCGTACTAAATTTTTTGGAAATATTTTTTAAACTAATCATGGGAACCTTGCCCCCTTTCTTTAAACTATTCTATACCTATCTATTATTAACAGGTTGTTGAAATTTACTTTGTATTAAAACCTTATTCTTCCCATTTTCAACTAAAAAAACCCTCCTGCAAAAGAGCAGAAGGGTTTAAAGTTATCCAATTTAATAACATTTATCCATTCTCTCATTTCCCAAAGCATTTGCTTTGCGTGACTTGGCACCATTTCATTTACATGACGGTTGCCGGGCTTCAAAGGGCACTTCCCTCCACCTCTCTTAATAAGAGTAAAACTATTAATTTGTCGGTATATCAAATGTTATCATACGACAACTTGGTCGTCAATACTTTTTATCGCATCCAAGATAAACGGAACTGACTGAAAGGCATATATTTTTTTATATACCGTTCCTCCTTTAGCGATTAGCAGACATGGCACACTTTCAATTTGATGATCCATAGCAAAATCTCCAAGATAGTTAATATTTGCTTGACCAATTAAAAAAGGCTTTATCTCTTTTATAACTTGCATCATTTTACTAGCAACTTGGCAGGTTCCACACATAGGTGTATAAATATAAAATATGGTAAGCTGCCCACTGTTCTTATGGCTGTTCCATTGTTCTAAGGTCCATTCATTCATATTAACATCATCCTAAAGTAAATATTGTCTTTTCACTTTTATATTAACACTTTTTAATATAGAAGCCAAAACTTTGAATGGTGTGGTCGCTACTTCGCAGAACATCGGATTGGTATATAGATGAATCGCTTCAGGGTATTCTTTTCTCACGACAGAGCGAATTTGCTCACCAGACTTATCTGCATCCAGAAACGCATAAATAGGAATGCCTTCATAAGGACTTAAAATTTCTTCTAGCCTGACATTCGATATCGTTCCATTGGTGCAAATAATTTCTGTTGATTCATCCAGCAGTTTTAAAAGCTTTAGTTTATCAGATCTACCCTCAACAAGAATTATCTTTTCACTAAAGACAATAGCCATTCAGCCTCTCTCCCAACTATGCCCTTTCCAATATTATATGAAAAAAACGCCGATATTAAGCGGCGTTTTCGAAATTATTCTGAAATTAATTCTTCGTATTTTTCTGGAGAAAGTAAACCATCCACTTCAGCTGCATCAGATGGTTCAATAACAATCATCCATGCATTTTCATAAGGGGATTCGTTAACATACTCAGGGCTATCTTCTAGTTCTGTATTTACCTCTACTACTTTACCGCTAATTGGTGCATACAGTTCAGAAACAGTTTTAACCGATTCAACACTTCCAAACGGATCTCCTGCTTTGATCTCATCTCCAACTTGTGGAAGTTCAACAAAAACGATATCTCCAAGTTCAGATTGTGCAAATTCAGTAATACCGATACGGACATTGCCGCCTTCAGTTTTTACCCATTCATGCTCTGCTGAGTATTTTAAATCTTTAGGTGCGTTCATATATTATACCCCTCTCCATTAATAATACATTCATCTACTATATTCACATATTTTAATAGTAAAAACAAGTGACTTTAAGAAGTCTTCCATACATCCTCAAACTGTTGCTCCTTGAAGCCTAGCGTTAATTTATTCCCGTCAAAAACAATTGGTCGTTTAATAAGCATTCCATCCGAAGCAAGTAAGGATAATTGTTCGTCTTCTGACATTGTTGGAAGCTTGTCTTTTAGTCCAAGCTCGCGATATTTCATACCGGAAGTGTTAAAGAATTTTTTTAGTTCTAGTCCACTTACCTCAAACATTTTTTGAAGAGTTTCTCTCGTTGGGGGATTTTCAGCAATATGATTGTCTATGTAATCTAATCCATTATCTTTTAACCATTTACTTGCTTTTCTGCACGTTGTACATTTTGGATAGCCATAATATTGAATAGTCATGTTGTACCACCTTTTTCTTTTAATCATACATAAAAGCCGAAAGGATAGGCAATTATTTTGAATAAATTAATATATGATTGAACCTCCAATCAAGAAAAGCCGAGCAAAATGCGCCCGGTCCTTTAAAAATAAGAATATAGAAGTGCCATTAAATTCCGCTTCAAGCGGACGCTTTCCGTGGGCCCGGCTTCAGCCGCTTCCCTCGCGATGCAGTCCAGGGTCTTCAGCTCGTACTGTTCCCACTGGTGTCACCGCTCTGCGCTCCAAACAACTAGATTGCTTTAAATGTTCGGATAATTGATTATAAAACTACCTAAATATAATAATTTCTTCTTAAAATAAGTAAGGCTGAAAGGGAATCGTATCAAAGAAAATCCACTTTCTACTTCCTTATTAAAATAATGTTCCTAACTAAGGAGACGGTTTTATCCCTATATTAACTTTTACTACTCTTAATATCTAAGCGAGAAGCTATGCAATATTTTAAAGTTGAGTACTACTAACTTAATTGATTGAAGTGAAAGGTGGCGACTTCTGCGGGATAAGTGAGACAGATGAGATATCACAGCGACGCGCTAGCTCATCGCTCACCCCGCGAAACGCGTCCACCTGAAACGCAAATCAGTATTAGTAATTATTCATTCTTTCACCCTTAAAACACAGTGTTCCGGTACAATTTTATATACTCTTAATCTTCAAAAAAGCCGATTCATAAGGAATCGGCTTTTTCATGAATTGATTAAAGAACGTATTTTTCTGCTTCGATCAGTTTAACCGATGCTTCACGTTTTTTCTCAATTACGTTGTATGGAGTGTAGCGAGTCAATTTGCGTAAAGCAGAAATCATCATACGTTGGTTATCTCCATCTACAGCTGCAATAAGAGTTTCTTTTGCCGCTTGTTCGATTTCGATAAACGCTTCTTGTGTAAAGATTTGTGTATAAAGAAGTTTTTGTGCTGCTTTTTCTTCTCCATCACGACCGATAGCTTTTTCTGTACGAAGGACTGCGGATTCCATAGCAAATAGGTTATTAGCGATATTCGCAATGTTCACTAGTACTTCTTGCTCTGCCTCTAGTTTTGTACCAAAACGTTGAGCAGCAAGCCCAGCTACTAAAATACCAATTTTCTTTGCATTAGCTACTAATACTTTTTCTTGTGCAAGTGCTTCTGTTCCAACCTCTTCAGGCATCATCATTAATAGCTCTTCTTGTAAGCCCGCAGCTTTTTGAAGAAGTGGCAATTCACCCTTCATTGCTTTTTTCAGGAATGTTCCTGGAACGATTAAGCGGTTGATTTCGTTTGTTCCTTCGAAGATGCGGTTAATACGAGAGTCACGGTAAAGGCGCTCTACTTCATACTCTTGCATGAAGCCATATCCACCATGTAATTGAACAGCTTCGTCAACAATGTAATCTAGAACCTCAGATCCTACTACTTTGTTAATAGAACATTCAATTGCATATTCAGCGATAGAAGCAGCGATTGCTTTTCCGTCTTTTTGCTCTTCTGGGCTTAACTGACTCATACGCTCTTCAAAGTATCCTACAGTACGGTAGATTAAGCTTTCTGTCGCATATAATTTTGAAGCCATTGTAGCTAGTTTGTTCTTCGTTAAATTAAAGGAAGAGATTGGTGTTTTAAATTGTTGACGTTGGTTTGTATAAGCGATTGCTAATTCTAACGCACGTTTAGATCCACCGATTGTACCTACCCCTAATTTATAACGACCAATATTTAATATGTTGAAAGCGATAACGTGACCGCGTCCGATTTCACCTAAAAGATTATCAACAGGAACTTGAGCATCTTGTAAGATTAATGTACGAGTTGAAGATGATTTGATACCCATTTTCTTCTCTTCTGCTCCTACAGACACGCCTGGGAATGTTTTTTCTACGATAAATGCAGAGAATTTGTCTCCATCCACTTTAGCGTAAACAACGAATACATCTGCAAATCCAGCATTAGTAATCCATTGTTTCTCCCCATTTAATACATAATGTGTACCTTCAGCATTTAACTTAGCCGTAGTTTTTGCGCCTAGTGCATCAGATCCTGAACCTGGTTCTGTAAGTGCATAAGCAAATATCTTCTCACCTGATGCAGATGACGGAAGGTATTTTTGTTTTTGTTCTTCATTACCAAATAGAACGATTGGCAGTGTACCAATTCCAACATGTGCTCCGTGAGTAATGGAATACCCACCGGCTACAGACATTTTTTCTGAAATTAGTGCAGAAGAAATTTTGTCTAAGCCAATTCCACCATATTCTTCTGGAATATCAGCTGCAAGTAGACCTAGGTCACCCGCTTCTTTTAATAAACGAACAGAGTGTTCAAATTCATGATGCTCCAAGTTTTCTACCACTGGAAGTACTGAGTTTTTAACATACTCCTCTGTCGTTTTCGCAATCATCTTTTGCTCGTCGTTAAAATCCTCTGGTGTAAATATACGACTAGCGTCCAAATCTTCTACTAAAAACGCTCCACCTTTGATTGCCTCTTTTAATTCGTTCATATATATTCCTCCTATTTGTTTAAAAGATTCTTATAGTAATTCGAAAACTCCAGCAGCTCCCATACCGCCACCGATACACATTGTAACAACTCCGAATTGCTTCCCTTGACGTCTTAACTCACTCATCATTTTCAATGTTAAGATTGTTCCCGTCGCTCCAAGTGGATGACCAAGTGCAATCGCTCCACCATTTACATTCACCTTATCCATATCTAAGCCTAAATGACGAACAACTTGAATTGATTGAGAAGCAAATGCTTCGTTGATTTCCCAAAGATCGATGTCCTCAATGGATAAACCAGCAAGTTTTAATGCTTTTGGTACTGCTACAATTGGTCCAATCCCCATTACTTCAGGAGGTACTCCTCCAACTGCAAAAGAACGGAATTTTGCAAGCGGTTTTAATCCTTGTGCTTCAGCAACTTCACGGTCCATGATTAGAACAGCGCCTGCTCCATCAGAAGTTTGTGAAGCATTTCCTGCCGTTACGGATCCACGAACATTGAATGCTGGACGTAATTTTGCAAGTGTTTCCAGTGAAGTTCCGACACGTACGCCTTCGTCCATTTCGAACATGAATTTTTTCTGTTGTGCTTTATTGTTTTCGTCTACAAAATGCTTGATAACTTCAACAGGTACAATATCATCATTGAACTTTCCTGCAGCAATTGCAGCTGCTGCTAGTTCATGTGATCTTACTGCAAATGCATCTTGGTCCTCACGACTAATACCATATTTCGTGGCCACCTGTTCTGCTGTGTGCCCCATTCCCATATAGTATTGCGGAGCTGTTTGTGCTAGATGTGCGTTCGGGCGAATGGTATTACCCATCATTGGAACCATACTCATAGACTCTACGCCACCAGCGATAATCGCCTCCGCGTGACCTAACATAATACGCTCTGCACCATATGCAATGGACTGTAAACCAGATGAACAGAAACGATTCACTGTAATTGCTGGAGTTGTATCCGGCAGTCCTGCTAATGCTCCGATATTACGAGCAACGTTCATCCCTTGCTCTGCTTCTGGCATTGCACAACCTAATATAAAATCATCTATCGGGCCATCGTATCCACCCGCTCTTAGTAATGTTTCTTTAACTACTAGCGCTCCAAAATCATCTGGACGAACCGTCGCTAAAGAACCTTTTTTCGCTTTACCTACTGGTGTTCTTGCCCCAGCTACTAATACTGCTTCACGCATGAGCTCTCCTCCTTTACCTTTATACAACTCTAGTTGCGTAGTGGTTTACCCTTCACTAGCATGTGTTGCATTCTTGCTTGAGATTTTGGATCTGCAACTAAACTTAAGAAAGCTTCTCGCTCTAAGTTAAGTAAATATTGCTCATCTACAAACGTACCGTATGGAACTTCTCCACCTGCAACAACATATGCAAGCTTTTTCGCAATTTTAAGATCATGCTCACTGATAAATCCTGAAAGGAACATTCCTTCAGCACCTAAAACAAGTGCCGCAAATCCTGGAGATCCTGATACAGGAACTTTTTCACGAATTGGTGCTTTATATCCTGCTTCTGCAAGAGATAGTACTGCATGCTTCGCATCATAAATTAAGTGGTCTGGGTTAACACTAATTCCATCTGCAAAATTCAAGAAGTTGTTTTCACGAGCTTCTTCAGCTGATGTAGAAACTTTTGCCATTGCAATCGTTTCAAATACTTTGCTTGCTACCGATAGATAATCTATCTCGACACCGTTTGGAAGTCCCTTTAAGTGCTTAATATAAAGCTCTTTGTTACCTCCACCACCAGGGATAAGGCCAACTCCAGCTTCTACTAAGCCCATATAAGTCTCAGAAGATGCTTGGATATGAGCAGCCGGTAAGCATGTTTCTGCTCCCCCACCTAAAGTCATTCCAAATGGAGCAACTACAACTGGTTTAGCCGAGTATTTAATCTTCATCATTGCATTTTGGAATTGACGAACTACAAAATCCAATTCGAAGATATTATCGTCCTGTGCTTCCATTAAAATCATTCCCAGATTCGCTCCAACACTGAAGTTTTTCCCTTGGTTACCTATAACAAGGCCTTTGAAGTTCTTCTCAACTTCCTCCACCGCAAAGCTAATCATTTGAAGGATATCTAGACCAATCGAGTTCGATTTAGAATGGAACTCAAGCAAAGCAACTCCATCTCCTAAATCTATTAAACTAGCACCCGAATTAGATTTAATCACGCCATGTTTTTTCTTATATCTTTTTAGGTCAATTACTTTATCACTTACGGCAACTAATGAATAATCAGTTCCGTTAAAATAGTATTGATCTCCATCTTCTTCTTTATAGAAGGATTCGAATCCTTTATCAAGTAAAGACTGAGCGAATACTGGAATTTCAAGTCCTTCAGCAGACATTTTTTCAACGGATTCCTTTACTCCGATGGCATCCCATATTTCAAATGGACCTTGCTGCCAACCGAAGCCCCACTTCATTCCTTGGTCAATTGCAACGATATTATCTGCAATTTCTCCGTGTAATTTAGCCGAATAAATTAGTGTAGGACTTAAAATGCTCCAAAGTAATTCTCCAGTTCTATCTTTTGCATAAGTTAATGTTTTCACTTTTGCAGCAAGACCTTTTTGTTGCTTAGCCATTTCCATTGAAGGCGTTTTCAATTTCTTCATTGTTTCATATTCAAGCGTTTCAGGATTTAGTTCTTTAATTTCTTTTCCTTCTTTTAAGAAGTACCCTTGCCCCGTTTTAGCACCAAGCCATTTGTTGTCCAACATTTTTTGCATAAATGCAGGTACTTCAAATACTTTTTGTTCCTCACCAGTTGTTTGGTCAAATACGTTTTTCGCAACATGTGCAAATGTATCTAAACCAACTACGTCTAATGTACGGAATGTCGCAGACTTAGGACGACCAATTAGTGGTCCTGTCACCGAATCTACCTCTCCAACTGAATATCCTCTAGCTTGCATTTCACGAAGTGTTACAAGCAAGCCATAAGTACCAATGCGGTTGGCAATGAAGTTCGGTGTATCCTTTGCTAGTACTACGCCTTTTCCTAATACATCTTCACCAAACTGCTTCATGAAATCCACAACTTCAGGAGCTGTTGTATTAGCTGGAATAACTTCTAAAAGTTTCAAATAACGAGGAGGATTAAAGAAATGTGTTCCTAAGAAATGCTTTCCAAAATCTTCCGAACGACCCTCCACCATAGCATTAATACTAATGCCTGATGTATTTGAACTAATGATTGTGCCTGACTTACGAATTGCATCTATTCTTTCATATAAACTCTTTTTAATTTCTAAGTTTTCAACTACTACTTCAATAATCCAGTCGACGTCTTTTAGTTTTTCAAGATCGTCCTCTAAGTTGCCTGCCGTTATTAACTGTAAGTTTTTCTTAGCACTTAGTGGTGCAGGTTTTTGCTTCAACAACTTTTGAATAGCTGTCCCGGCGAATTTATTTCTTACTGTTGGATGCTCTATAGTTAGTCCCTTTGCTTCCTCATCTTTGCTTACCTCTTTTGGTACGATATCTAATAGTAATGTAGGAATACCGATATTCGCTAAGTGAGCAGCAATTCCTGACCCCATAACTCCTGAACCTAATACAGCGGCCTTTTTAATTTGATATGTCATATGCAAAGCCTCCCCTTCATCTTGAATGAACGCTCATTCATTTTATTCACAAAAAAAATAGAAGCAATCTCTATGTCTATTAGTTTAGACCAAAATTTAAATTTTCGCAATAATAAAATGAATAAATAATTCTTTTTTCTTTCTCCAACATAAGAAACAGTGTACACTGTAAACAAAGTCATAGGAGGTAAATAAACATGCAAAAAATTACAACTACTGAACAATTCAATGAGATCATTTCTGGTGATAAAGAGGTATTAGTAAAATTTGAAGCTGGCTGGTGTCCTGATTGCCGTCGTATGGAAATGTTCATCGATCCGATCGTTGAAAAATACAACCAATACACTTGGTACGAAGTAAATCGTGATGAACTTCCGGACGTAGCTGAAAAATATGAAGTAATGGGAATTCCAAGCCTTCTTATTTACCAAAATGGCGAGAAAAAAGCACATCTTCATAGCGCAAATGCAAAATCCCCTGAGCAGGTTACAGAATTTTTAGATGCACAAAGTAAGTAAGATAGTATCTATAGTAAAATACATCTAACCTTTATACTCGACGAGCTTTCTGCAAGAGCACGGTAACAGAATCATAGCTACCAAGAAGTATATGGATAGAAAGGCTGTTTCTATTAGAAGCAGCCTTTTCTTTTAGACGAAAGAACAGAAAATAATAGAGGTGCTTACTTATATGTCTCACGAACAAGAAATAATGGAACTTAAAGAAAAAATCACTTACTACGAAAAAATTATCAAAACAATCTCTACACCTATTATTCCATCAATCGTTCCAAAGACGATTTTAATCCCTATCGCTGGCTATATGTTTAGAGAACGCTTTGAAAATATTCAAACTAAAACGCTTCAATATATTGGAGAACACAAAGAAATTGAACAAGCAGTATTTGATTTTACTGGTGTTAATGTAGAAGATGTGGAGGCCTTTGACTATAACGAACTTGCACTGGCTATTTCCAGTTTGAATAGCTCACTTCGTTTAATGGGTATTCGTCCTATTTATGTTGGTTTCAATCCTCGTTTTATCCGTGAAATTGTGCATGCTAGTATCCAAGTTGATATTGAAACGTATAAAAGTTTCCGTGAAGCATTGAAAAAACTTTTAGGTGAATCCGATAATACCCTTAACATTAAAAAATAATGATCAGGAGAATTGCTTATTGTATAGCGATTCTCCTTTTGTTTTACTTTCGCTCTATTAATTTAAAAAGCCGTAAAACAAATTGGCCCATTTTTTGGTTTAAACCATTCATCTAGTATTTTAGGATCTATCTGATGTATCGCTGCTTCTCCGATATTATATAGTGTTTCTACCGTTACACAGCCCATCCACCACGAACTTAAATCATGGATTCCAATAGTAATATTTGCTTGTATATTATCTTCAACTTTCTGAATCGCCCACTGCCCACTACTATAAGATAATTCATATAATCCATGTTGATCTGTAATAAATGTATCCTCAATTGCCAATAAAACTTTTGTCTCATCTTGAGGTTTTCCTAGACCATGAAAATTAGTGCCATTAACAAATGACTCTATACTTGTAATTCGATACATAATACCAGAACCTGTAGTAGCCACCTCATGATATACACTGGGAATTACATGATTGGAATCGTTCGATGGATTAGAAAGACTATATACAAATGATTGATCATTCGTGCGGAAAATAACTCGATCTACTTGATCCTGTTGTGAACTTACCCATGAAGCGAGTTGCTTATAGGCATTTGGGTTACTCCAGATCCATTCATGAATAATCATATGATGATGTAGAAAATGACTATCTTTTACTGGTTCCAACGTGAAACCTAGAGCCCCGACTAAACGATTTTCCTCCTCTACACCAACATAATATGTTTTTCTCGCTTTAATATACTCTCTCTCCTTCCAAGTTCTTTTCAACATACCATGGTTGTTTTGTGCGTATTCATTGTAGAGAGTTACAATCGCCTCTTCATCCGAAGCTGTTAAAAATTTCACTCGGCCTTTATTGCCATCAGCTAACATTTCTCCCGGTTTAAATTTAAATTCATATCGTAGTGGGCCATAACCATAACCCATTTTCCGATAAAAACTTGGATTAAAAGGATAAAGTGAAACAAGAGCGACCTTTTCCTGTCTAGCATAGTTATGAAAATAAGATAGAAGTTGATAAGCTACTTTTTCTTTTTTATGTAATAAATGCACTGCGACCATACCAATACCAAATATACGTTGAAACTTTCCATTTATATTGCACTCGAAATCATTCACACGAAAAATCCCAAGAAGTTCATCTTGTTCATCAAAACAACCATAGAATTGAATTCCATTAGCTTCCCTTTGTTCTGTTTCCAATCGCTCTATTAATTCTTTTTTCTTTTCATCCGTTTGAATTAGCATTCCAGGATAAGCTAATGAAGCTATATCGGCAGCCTTTTTTAAATCCTTGCTTTGCAGTAACCTAATCATTCTATTTCCTCCAGTATTATCGATTGTGTTAAATTGTATTATAGAATAGACGAACAATTTAGAGAATAATAATTTGCTTCAGATATAAAAATAGAGTTTTCCCATGAAAAAGGAAAACTCTATTAGGAGGTCGAACATGAAGATACAATTACCGGTTCAAGGTTACTCCCAATATGATACTACAATTCAAGCTAACTACCGCGCTTCTGCGTGTGGTCCAGTCACTGCTTACGTGTTATTAAATTATTTGTTCCCAAATACTAGTTACCATCAGCCAAATGATTTGTATGAAAAATTGGGAGGTACACGTATTGGGCTATTTACCTATCGATTAATACGAAATATGCGTAAGTTGCTCGGGCCGAATTGGATAGTAGACAAATGTACGTTACGAGATGCTCTGGTCGAACTAAAAAGTGGCAGAGCAGTTGCCTTAAAATTCGATAAGTACTTTTCACTAAAGTGGAATAAAAAATTTACGTTTTCCTATCACTGGGTTCCACTTATTGGCTATGAAATAGTTGATAGCGAAGTAGTATTAATAATCCACGACAATGGAGGTAGAAATCGTCCAAGTCAAATTAGAAGAGTTCGCTATTCAGATAATGCACCGATTTTGACATTTGTCCAAATTACTCCAATAGGAAAATAACTATTTTTGAAGCTGTCTCGCCAAAATAGTATAACCATGCTCATATAAGAAATCGTGTTTCGCTGAAGGGATTTCTTTTAATACTAAATGTTCCAGCTCCGCTCCAATCGGGACATCTCTTCGAATGGTAGCTAACTCTTTAGAAAGCTTTAGCATTTCCAAATCCGTTTCAATTTTAGTTCGTTGACCAGCTTTCAAAAGCGGTAAAGCCTCTAAGACTTTATCTACTGTTCCATAGGTTTGAACAAGTTGTAAAGCTGTTTTCGGACCAATTCCCTTTACGCCCGCATAGCCATCACTAGAATCTCCCATAAATGCCTTCACATCAGGGAAAAGCAATGGAGAAATGCCGTATTCTTCATAGAAGCGAGATTCATTATACATATCATAAATAGAAAAACCTTTTTTCGTGAACGCAATTTCTGTAGATGGCTCCAGTAATTGGAGCAGATCCTTATCTCCACTCACTATCGTAAACCTTGCGTCATCCTTCCATTTATGTGTAATGGAAGCAATGGTATCATCTGCTTCCATTCCAGCTATTCCAAAGTTCATCCATCCTAAATGCTCAGACAACTCCTGAGCCATATCAAACTGTGGAATAAGCTCTTCAGCTGGCTTTGGACGGTTTGCTTTATAACCGTCGTATAACTCATTCCTAAATGTAAGCATCCCTTTGTCCCAACAAACAGCCATATGAGTAGGCTGCATCAAATTTTGTGCTGCTAATACATGCCGAGCAAAACCTTGCACCGCATTTGTCGGAATTCCTTTATCATTCTTGAAATAGTTACCAGACATTGCTGTGGCAAAAAACGATCTAAATAATAATGCCATTCCATCTATTACTAATACATGTGGTTTTTCCTGAGTCATTTCAAACACCCTTTTTTTGAAGTTTACTTATTATAACATGGGGAGGTTCATTCTATTAAACAATGGGTATATACTAGGAAACTAATAGAATGGAGTATGAAAGATGAAAATACATAATGGATCTCTTTATTGGCCAACTACTACAACACCATTTACACCAAAAACTACTTATGAAAAACTAGACATATATGATGTAGTCATAGTTGGTTCTGGAATGTCAGGTGCACTTACAGCACTTGCTTTAGCTGAAAGTGGTCTCAAAATAGCGATACTAGATAAACGTGAAATGGCTACAGGCAGTTCTAGTGCAAATACCGGCCTGTTACAGTACTCCAATGATATTATGCTACACGAACTAATTGGACAAATCGGAGAAAAAGATGCTGTTCGTTTTTACCAACTTTGTTATGAGGCAATGGATGATCTTGAACGTGTTGCGAAAAAACTTCCAAACGAAGTAGACTTCATACGCAGACCAAGCATATGCTATGCGAGCGATGAAAACGATGTAGAAAAGATAAAAGCTGAATATGACACATTAACAAAATACGGGTTCCCTTGCGACTACTGGGGAAGAAATGAAATGGCAGAAAAAATGCCTTTTACCAAATATGGCGCCTTAGTTACTCATGGCGATGCAGAGATTAACCCACTTAAGTTTGTTCATGGAGTTCTTACTAGAATTGAGGAACTGGGTGGACATTTATTCCCTTATACGGAGGTAATGGATGTATTTGAGGACAATGATTATTTAGATATCCGAACATCTAATAACACCTTTAAAGCTAAACAAATCATCTATACAACTGGCTATGAAACTCCCCCAGTTGGCAAAAGAATTGGGGCAGATATTAACCGCTCTTTTGCCTTCGTTAGTAACCCAATCTCGAAACTGAGTGATTGGTATGAACAAGCGTTAATTTGGGAAACTCAGCGACCTTATTTATATATTCGCTCAACAGTTGATGGAAGATTAATAGTTGGGGGATTAGATGAGGATAAAGCTGAGGCACCAGACTCTGAGGAAGTTATTCAACAACGAGCAGAAAATTTGTTACAACAAGCAAGAGAGCTCTTCCCCGACTATGATATTCAAATAGAATACGCATATGCAGCAAGCTTTGGAGAATCTATTGATAATATTCCATTTATAGGGGAACACCAAACGAAGTCCAATCACTATTACCTACTTGGATATGGTGGAAATGGTACTGTCTATAGCATGCTAGGCTCTTATATTTTAAGAGATTTAATACTAGGAAATAGAAACGAAGATTCCGAGCTATTTCATCTTGAGCGGAGATATGGTGTGAGATAATTATTTAAGCTGATAGAGGATCATGGATAATGCATAATCCTCTATCCAACTTTTAACTACCAAATTGGAAACAAGAGAGTTCAGCATGTCATAGCTAACAATCTTAGAGAGCTAGAATAAAAGGAAAATAGTAGCTGGTCTTAAGAATTTTTGAAGAAATAATCTTTAAAACCTCCGTTACATCTCTCATATGCATACTCTGAAAGTTATACTTGTGCTTTAGATAGTCGACATGTTTTAAAATTTCTTCTAAAAATAGTAGATTCTCTTTTGTGTTTTTCCCAAAATTATGTGGGTGCCACCATAAATGATAGAGCTCATTTTTCTTTGCAGCGCTAGTTAATCCCTTTTTAATTCGACGAAGACGAAATCGCTCTAATATAGACAATCTACTATTATACGGCCTCAAAAATCGACTGGAAGGAATATTCACAATAGGATCTGTCTCCATATTTTTTAAACAATAAGTATGATTTCCTGATATATTCACATAAGCATCTATTAAGCGACACAATCGTTTCAGCCATGAATTTTCATTGCTTGTATTAGCTTTATACATCCAGTTTTTTTCATTTCCTCGATACGCCTTAACTCCATACTCTTTACATACATGTAAATAATGTTGATTTACTTGGTTTCTTGGAAAAACCAAAGATGCTGTATTTCCTAAAGAAGTAACAGCCTCCAAATCCTTTATAAAATGCTCCTTCTTTTGCCCTTTTTCTAAGCAATAATAATGAGTGAAGGTATGCGTTCCAACCTCTTGATTTGATGTTTCTTGAATCATCTTGATTAGTGACAATCCGAAATGATAAGGATCCAACGTTTCATTTTCACCTACATTAGAAAGATTGTTTTTGGGGCTAAATGCAGTTTTCCCATAAGGTATATCCACCTCTTTTAAATAAGATATGAGTTCCTGTTTATCCTTGCAGTATAGCATTCCCACAATCGCCCATGTTGCATGAATATCATATTTTAAAAACAATTGTAGTATTTGAGGAATTGCCAATCGAGCACCCAATATATTGGCGCCATATTCTTCTATTGTGTATACATCATGTACTCCCCAATTAAGCTCAAAATCTAAAGAAATAATAAGAGCTCCCAGTTCCTCATCCTTTCCTCAGTTTAATCGTTCTCCCAAAGAGCACCAATTTCCCAAGTGTTGATGTTGCTTCATAACCTGAGTATACTTCTTTAATCTCCCCACCGAATTCCATTTTGAAACTACTAATATTTTTATTCTCCGTTAATCCACCCATGTCATACACCAAATTTTTTCTTCGCTTAAAGTAAAGAATACTTTGCCATAACAAAAACCTGCTAGCTATACTTAACATTCTTTTGTCAATTGCATCGGCCTTTAATCTAAAATGAGATGCAGAGTATAAGGAAAATGCAGTATCCTGATCCGCAACGTAAACTTGATAGGCAAGGATTTCATTACTATTCTTACTTACTATCCTGGTAATAATTAAATTATTGGTTTCCATTAATAGTTCCATGGTTTTAATGTGGAATGCACCACATTTATACGTATTTGTATATTTCGCAAATTTGTTATAAAATTTTTGAAATTCTCGAATATCAGTTAGGTTAGGCGAGTCAATCACCTCTATCTGAAAATCATAATTAGTCGCCTGTCGAATTTGTTTTCTATTTGTACGATGAAAATCTTGCAATAATTGTTCCTTGCTTTTTGTTAAATCTATAAGTAATGTAGTTTGCTTTATTAATTGGTTAACCGGTCGATAGGCATGTGAAAATCCGATTAAGTGCGCAGGTGGTAATGAAGTTTCTCCAGTTTTTAAAAAGTAACAATTCACTAGGGTCAAATTTATTAGTTTTCGCTTCACAAGTATGATCTGGACACCTTCTTTTCATTCAGAATTCTTCTCTACTAGTTTTAGATTTACCTAAAACTCTTGTAAAAGTCACTTTATCAGTCCATTGAACCCCAAGATTAGTTAGTATTTTAACACTTTCTTGATCTTTTGTTAGCACACTTATAAATACATCTTTTCCTTTGTAATACCGATTCACAAACCCAATAATTTGTAGGATATTTTCATTTTGCCAATCTCGAATATAAACGCTTCTTTTTTTTAGATTCATGACTACTTCAACATCATCTAATCGAATGACGTTTTCATTAACCCAAAATGCTTTTAATATATCTTTTGTGTAAAATCCTGCATAACCGTTATAAATCTTCTGTAAAATATCTTTTCGTTCAAGCTTAGAGGAAAGCACTAAATTAGGCGTAATTTCTGAAAAGTTAGCTTGTGCATCTCCTACTGCTATTGCTTTCGCTATTTTACCTATAACATATGACTTTTTATCATAGACAAAGGGAAATAGCTTCTTATGAATGTCTCTAGCCCAATATCGAAAACTTCCTTTATGACGAAAAAAGTATTTAATCTTCCCTATTGTATTTCTTCTAAATAACACGACAGCTCTATACTTCTTAACTTTAGAAATAAATATGTTCTTGAACCATAATGTATTTCTAAAAGTCATTGCCCTTATAGTATTTGTCGAAAATATAGATTTCCTTGTATAGTCCACGTCCGTATTCCATTCCATTTTGTAGGGCTCGTAGCCAATACTCATATCCAATTTTTGAAATCCCTCAGACTTTAGTTGGCTAACTTTTTCTTTTACCAATAATCTTCCTGGCCCAAAACAATCAAAATCCGAGTCATGACCTAATACATATCCTAAATACCTTGTACGGCATGTAAACCCATACGTAAAAGCAATCTTTTCGTTTCGTAATTGTAATGTTGTCAAACGAACAGAAAAATCTCCTTCTGGTAATTCAGCTAAATGTCTAAAGAACTTCTGCTTGCTTTCTGTTGAAAAACCACTTGTATCATTTTTCTTTTCCCACCTTCGCTTATGCAGGCGTACAATTTCATCCATTTCATTCCCTTTTAAAACTTGTAAAGAAACATCACCTAATGCTTTTAATCGCTTGCTCCGACGATCCATCCCATGCATTTTTTTTCGAGAATTCATATACTCATCAAGATCTAGATTATCAAAATCTATAAACGGGGTAACAATAGAGAAGTGGCGTTCTTTCATATTTCTCGCATGTAAATACTTTGATAATTCATGTGGGGTATTCGTACTTTCCAATAAACCATGGAGATAAAACACAATACTTTTTTTTGAATTTATTACCTCATCTAACGCAAACATTATTGTCCTGCTTACGTCAGACTTCCTAGCTATAATATCCATATAATTTGTTATTCCAAGAGCTAAGAAGTGAGCTATATATCCAAACCATTTTTTTTGAAATTGAAATGGAAAAAAAGCAATAATCCTGTTATGCTCCTGTACTGCCAAAATCTCTACGTTTTCTTGAGCCCCTAAAATTTTCCACCAGTTATAAACAAACTGATATTCTATAAAGGGATTCGTATTTTTATTATCCCCTGTTATCTTATTCCAGTCTTCTTCGTAAACTTCTAAATGTGTATAAGATTTAATACTTATAAGCTTCAAATAATCCTCCTTTTGTTTACAAATGATAGACCTTGCTATAAGAGTGGATAACTTCTCTTAATCCCTCTTCTAAAGAATAACTTGGTTCCCAATTTAGAACCCTTCTAGCTTTTTCATTTGAAAGGACACTTCTTTTAATCTCCGCAACATCCATTTCTTTGAAAAGCGGCTCTATTTCTATCTCTGTTAATTGAGAGATAGATTTAAATACTTCATAAATTGAAATTTCTGTGCCGGAACTAATATGAAAAACACCCGTTTCATTACTCAACATTGCAGTTAGACAAGCGGCTGCTACATCCTTAGCATAAATAAAATCTCTCGTTTGACTTCCGTTATGGATAATGGGAGCATTTCCTTTATAAATTTGATTTAAAAAGTTTGAGATAACTCCATTCTCTTGATTTGGCCCAAAGACATTTGAAAACCTTAAAATACAGCTTCTAAGACCGAACATTTTTTCATACAAATGCACATAATTCTCAGCAGAAACTTTTGATAATCCATAAAAGGAAAGTGGAGACAACTTAGAGTCTTCTTCTACAGGGATAACTGTTGGATTTCCATAAACGGCAGCTGAAGAAGCAAAAACACACTTTTTCACTTTAAATTGATTGGAGAATTTAAGAATATTCAGCGTACCTAAAACATTCGCTTGGCAATCCTCTACTGGATTAACCATAGAAGCTAGGACTGAGGTTTGTGCAGCTAGATGAATAACATAATCAGGCTGTTCGAGTTGAAAAATCTCCTCAGTCTCAGTATTATTCACATCAGTTTCATAGAATGTGACACCCCTAGGTAACCTATTTTTATGACCCTTTGATAAATTATCTAATGCAACAACCGAATATTGGTGATTTATGAGCTCTTGTACTACATACGAACCTATAAACCCAGCTGCTCCTGTGACTAGCACCTTCAACCTTTTTCCCCCAATTTAATTAAATTTTTATATGTTACTAAGGTTTGATCATACATCCGTTCAAAGGTAAAGCTAATTTCATATATTTCACGACTCTTTGTTCCCATTTTTTTTCGAAGCATAGGGTTCTCTATTAATATAGAAAGAAGTTGAGGCAAATTATGATGAATTAAAAAACCGTTTTCAGAATTCCTAACAGCTTCCTTAATCCCTCCTACATTGGAAGCAATAATTGGAAGTCCATGAGACATCGCTTCTAATATAGATAATGGTAACCCTTCCCATGATGAGGTTAGTACAAAAATATCTGCATCGTTTAGTAGTTCCGAAATGTTAGAATGATTACCTAAAAAAGTTACTTTATGCCCCAGATTATGTTCTTGCACATAATTTTCAGCTTGCTCCCTTAGTATTCCATCTCCTGCAAAAATCATATGCCAATTTAGTTCCTGTATAACGAACAGGGCCTCTAAAAGTTCTAAATGCTTTTTCGGGATATCAAAACGAGCAACCATTAATATCTTGACCATATCCTGAGGTAAAGCTTGTTTAGGTTGACTTCGATCAATCACACCATTGTGAATTGTTTCTAATTTTGCCGAGGTTAATACTTGATGCTGCAATGCCAAAACTCTGTCATATTCACATACTGTAATTACTTTTGTACTTAATTTCCCTATCCATTTTTCCAGCGTACGATAAAAGTTCTGTTTGTTTTTTTCTACTCCGTCTGTGAAGGCCCACCCATGTGCTGTAAAAACGAAAGGTATTCGTAGTGTCCAACAAGCCAGTCTACCAATTATTCCCGCCTTGGAAGAATGTATGGCAACAATTTCAGGTTGTTTTTGCTTCAACGCTTTCCTTATCTCCAAAAAAGCTAGAACATCTTTTGCCACATGTACTTTTCTTATAAGGTTTTTCAATGGTATATATTCAACATTATTAATAGTTAGCACGTCAGCTCGTTGTTTTTCGTTTCCATAAAAAATTGAAACTTGATTACCGTCCGCTACTAGTCTTTCCGAAAGATCTAGTACATGTACTTGAGCTCCTCCTACCTCATACATATGTGTGATTAGTTGAACAATTCTCATCAACATCCCTCTTTTTTTTAGAAGTTAAAGATGAAGCTTCTTCCTTATAAGATGAATAATTAGTTTTGATTCCTTTACTTTTAAAATAGTTATAAGTAAGAAATATATTAAAACACCAATGACTATGACAACAGACATTTTCAAAAAAGGAACCCAGCTTGTCAGCATATACTTTTGTAGTATATAAATAACAAATCCCATCCCACAAGATGCACATATTACCTTCAGTAAAGTAATAACATTTTCTTTAATACCAAATGGACCAATTTTTTTACGTAAATTTAATCCTAGGATAAACGAACAAAATAATGCGGAAATACTTGTCGCCAAAGCTAGGCCATGAAGTCCCATAATGGAAGATAAAACAAAATTTAATACAATATTTAATACGACTGCGAGTGCTGCATTAAACATTGGAGTTTTCGAATCTTGCAAGGAATAAAATGTACGATTTAATACCTCTCGTATCGCATAACCAATCATGCCTATGGAATAGTAAAAAAGAGCTTGTGAAGTCATATGAATTGCTTGTTCATCAAAGTTACCATGACCGAATAGTAATCTTATAACGGGTTCCGATAATACCATAATCCCTACACTAGCTGGAACGACAACTAGAATTACACTGGAGATTACTCCACTAATTGACTTTTTAAAATCTGTAATATTTTTTTGTGCAACTAAGTTAGAAATAACCGGAAACATAACAGTGACAAATGAAAGGACGAAAATACCTTGTACAAAATCGTTTAATCTACTTGCATAAGTTAATGCTGATATACCTCCCTCCATAATTGTGGAAGCAAGTGTTTTATCAATCATTAAATTTATTTGATCAATAGAAATACCAATCATTATCGGAAAAACAATTAAGGACATTTTCTTTATATGGGGATCTTTAAACTTCACAGTTGATTTATATCTATAATTAGTTTTAGATAAGGAAGGAAATAAAAAAATTAGTTGAAAGAGTGCCGCAAGTACACTACCAATAGCAAGTACGATAATATCAGTTTGAGTACTAACAAAAATTGACATAATGATTATTAGATTAAATGGAAGACCTATCATAGCGGGTATTACAAATTTCCCATTTAGCTGGAGATATCCAACCAATAGTTGGGTTAAACTAGAGAAGTAGATACCCACCATCCCAATTCGAGTGAATAAAACGGCTATTTTCAACGTCTCTCCATCAAAGCCAAAAGCAAATACTTTTACTAATAAGTTTGACATAACTAGTCCCATTACGATTATTGTAGTAGTGATAATAAGGATGATATTGATTAGGTTATTTGTAAATTTAATGGCTGCAAAACGACTATCGTTATATTCAATATTTTTATACATAGGTATATAAGCAGTAGAGATGCCTGCAATTATTAAACTAAAAAGAACAGATGTAATTGTAATAGAGACAATGTAGGCATCACTAATAGATGAAGCACCATAAAAATAGGAGAGTGTTATATCTCTAAAAAATCCCGTTACCTTAGATAATATCGTAATAATCATAATGACAAACGCTGTCTTCTTTATCATTTCTATAGCTTGTCCTTCTTCGCTTAGTTATTTATTAATTTTCATTCCTAGTTTTACGAAATTAATTACTCAAATTCATATATATGATTTATTGCAAAGAAAACTAATAGAAAGAAACTCTCGTTGGACATAGCATTTATAGACATATAGCTCACCGCCATACAGATAATAGGTAACCATCCTAAAATACTAGTTTCACTTATTTTTCTTTCGGCCGCCACAATTTTAAATATTGTTGCTATAAATAATCCGAATATTAGAAAGCCCACTAGCCCCCAAACTACCAATATCTCTAGCAAAATGTTGTGGGTTTCTAGAAAAACACCTGATCTAATGTAATATTCTTGAATACCAATACCAACTAACATGGAAAAAAAGTCAGACACTATAAAATCAAAATATCTCTCAGCTATTACATTCCTATTACTTGTTAATCCACTTGGATCTTCTAAAAAGTCTGTAAATCGAGAAAGGAATAAACTAAATACAGAATTAATTTCTTCACTAAAGTATAAAAAGAAACTTGCTATTAATAACAATAGAATAATAATAAACCAAAACATTTTTTTATTATCTCTAAGTCCAATAAACACTTTCACTACCATTACTAACATTAAAAAACTAACAACCAACAAAAACATTCTCGATAGACTTAACACACCAAAAGCTCCGTAAAAAAGGAAAAGTAATGGATAAATGCTTTGTACCCATTTACTACTTTTTTTATTTATAAGATATAGTATGCTGAACATCGAAATCATAATATACATAGCAAAGTAATTGGAGTCACCAGCAGCCCCTTTAAATCGAATCGTAGGATTATTGGCCAGAAGAGTGCCATACAAATTATAGAAATTTAATAAACCATAAACTATAGAAATACCAACACCTGCAAGAAAATATTTAAGGACTGTTTCATGATGATAGGCGGAACGACAATAGATACTTATTAGAAATACGTATAAAACTGCCGCACTCCAACTTATTAGTAAAGCCAGTGTTTTTGCATCATAGAAAAAAATATGAATCCATTCATACAGGACAAAAACACTAGCTACAAGTAGAACTTTTTTGTTCACTGTATCATGAAAATATGTTAAACAGAGTTTTAATAAAGCCACACATATCAATAAATTTAAAATAGGAATTGAAGTGGTACCTATATATATAAAAGTACTGCCTAGATTGGGTACTAGAAAGATCAAAATCGCAAAATTATTAATCAATGAAGAAAAAAACAAGCGCATTATTAGATAGCAAATTAAAGCAGAGATAATTAGGTTACTAGGACCAAATAATTGACCTAAAATAGATCCTCCAATTATTACTGTATCTAACAACAACCAAAAAATTGATTCATTTGAAGTTTTAGAGGGAGACATTTTTAAAGTATTCTTATTAGAAAACACTTCGATATACCTGATCTAGATTTCTTCTATATACATTCATATCACATAGTTCTGTAGCTTGTTTTGCAGCTGCTCTAGACATGTCTATATAAGATTTCTCCGATTTTAGTGAGTAAATGATTTTCGACACAAACTCATCCTCACTATTACATATAAATCCACAGGTCTTGTTCACAATGTATTCCATCCCCTCCAAACGAGGGACAATGATTGGTTTGGCTAATGCCAGTGCTTCTATTGCTACAATTGGCAATCCTTCTGAAAGACTAGTCATCACCAAAATTTTACTACTAGATAACTGTGGATAAGGATTAGGTAAAAAACCTTTCAAATCAATGACACCTACTAAATCACTTTTTTTAATATGCTCTTTACACTCTTTCTCCTGGGGTCCCTCCCCTAGCATTACAACCTTTAAATTAGGTATAACTTCTTTCACTTTTTCTATAATAGAAATAAATCTCAAAGGATTTTTGATACGATTTAACCTTCCTATAAAGGCAATATCATATTCATCCTCTATAGTGGTTTCAGACATTTCTTTAATACGCTTAATATCTACTATGTTTCTAATTACAGTTGTCTTGCTATTAAAAATAGTAGCGAGGAAAGTCGACTTTTTTATATCTGGACTCACAACAACAATTTGTTTTATTTTGAAACAAGCAAGAAAAAACAATATAGAATAGGGATTTACTCGTTTAAGCCAATTCGGATTTTGATGAATATGTGAAACTACCGGAATCATAATAGAAGCAACCAGACATTTCACCGTAGCTTTAAAATCGTGAGCATGAATTATATCTGGTTTCCACAAATCTATTACCTTTCTTAGTTGAAAAACATTAAATTTTTCAAGTGGTATAAAGTGGATGTCATTAGATTCTAGTATTTTCCTTATCCCCCCCTCCGGAGAGGCATATGCACATTCATACTTATTAGAAAGATTATTAATAATATTTATTGCAACATTTTCTGCGCCTGCTAATTCATTTGAACTTAGAATATGCAATATTCTCTTTTTCAATTTTTTCCTCCCCTCAACTTGACTTTTCTAATAATTATTCTTTCTCTCCATAATACTCATAATAATAATGATTTTTTTCTAGTTTAAAACGGTTCAATATTATTCCTAATACGTGAGCATTTGATGCCTCTAAAACCTCTTTAACTTTATACAAATTTTTCTTTTCGGTTATGCCAGAGCTAGTTACTAGGACTGTACCATCGCATATGTCTGCTAGTATTTGAGCATCAGCTACCGAGAGTAAAGGTGGTGCATCGAAAATAATTAGATCATATAACGAAATTGTCTCTTTCAAAAATTTTTTCATAGTTAACGAGCCGAGTAATTCTGCTGGATTAGATGGAATCGGTCCACAAGTTATCAAGTCTAGACCAATTACCCCGGAATCCTTTAGAATGTCTGATAAACTCCAATTACTCATTAAGAGATTCGTAAGTCCCGGCGAAACAGGCTTATTGAACGTATAATGCATAGTAGGTTTTCTAAGATCAGCATCTACCAAAAGAACTTTCTGTCCGTCCTGAGCAAAGGAAATAGCAATATTCGAAGCTAATGTAGACTTACCCTCACCAATTGAGGTCGATGTAAATAAGAGTGTCTTATACTGTTTATCTTTCATTGCAAATTTAATATTTGCGCGAACAGTTCTAATTTGTTCCGCCACAATAGATTTCCTATTTGTAAATATGACAAGTTTTCTACCATGCTGCATATTTTTCTTTTTAAACACCTTCACTCCCTCCCTTCACTGTATGTCCTTTTTTATAATGCTTTTGGTAGAAATAGGACTTATAAGACCTAACAATGGAAAATTCATAATATCTTGTACATCCCGCTCAGTTTTAACTGTTGTATCGAAGAACTCTATCATTAGTGATATACTAACCCCTATTATTAATCCAAGAAATGTAGCAATGGCTAAGTTTAAAGGAATGTTTGGTATGATTGGATTTTTGTTTTTCTTTTCTTTTGCCGGGGAAAGTATCGTGACATTGTCCACATTCATCAATTCAGTTATCTGCTCCTGAAAGACCTCTGCAGTCTTATTCGCAATACTAACTGCTCTTTTTTGACTAGTGTCCTCTACAGAGATATTGAGCACTTGAGAGTTTTGATCATTAGACATCGCTATTTTCTCCATGAGTAAATCAGGAGTGGTATTTAAATTTAGGTTATCAATTACAATTGAAAGAATGACCGGACTTTTTATGATGGCCGTATAGGTATTTATCAATTGTAAATTTGTCTGTATATCTTGAGTGCTCAATTGTTGATCTTGTACCGCTTTATGATTAATCAATATTTGTGCATTGGCATCATATTGTGGAGTAATAAAAAAATAACTTATAGCACCAGTAATCCCTACGATTAATAGTAAACAGACTATAATTAATAGCGCTCTTTTCTTTACTATTTTTACTATTTCATATAGGCTAACTTTACCTTCCAAACAGATCATCTCCTCTATAGGAAAAGAAGTATTTTAGTTTTTGAAACTGATAGGCGGTATAGGTTGTAGAAAAGAACCCTCCAGCACATGTTTTGCGTTATCCATAAAATAAGTGACGTATTGTGAAGTGAATTTCTTTTGAATATATTTATACGCTTCCTTTATCAAAAAGGGTCTCTCTTTATAATGATGGGCATCGGAAGCAATGAAATGCACTAAGTTATGTTTAATTAGATCCTTTGCGAATCTTTGCAACGATAACCCATTCATACCTAAAATTGTTGATGCATTCACTTGAAATAGTGCTCCTCGTCTCACTAGCTCATATCCTAACTGCTTATCCTTTTTTAAAAAATCATACCTTTCCGGATGAACAATAATTGGGGTATATCCTAAAAACTGAAGCTCCAGTAAGATATCAAAAATAAATGTTGGGAAATAGTAAGTAGGTAGCTCTAACAATAAATACTTTCCGTTATCTCCTAAGCACAAAATATCTCTCTCTATATTCTGTAGCATATCGTTATGAAAATAGATTTCTTGTCCACATAAAATATGCAGTGGTATTGATCTTTCTAATAGCTCATCATTCAACCATTTTGCAGCTTGTTTTACTGTCAATGGTGAATTTACATACCTTCTATTTTTATGATGAGGGGTTGCTATAACATGAGAAACTCCATTAGCAACAGCGTTTTCTGCAAGTAACAATGCTTCTTCTAGAGATTTAGGACCATCATCTAGACCAGGCAAAATATGATTATGAATATCTACTAGCAAACCCCTCTTCCTTTCTTTTTCAACAAGCACCTTTTCCCGTAATTACTATGAAAATCGTTCGTATTATAATCTTCAGGTCAAGCAACAGAGAGCAATGCTTGACATAATATAAATCATGTTTTACCTTTTCCCCATGAGTGATTGCGGAACGACCATTCACCTGTGCATAACCTGTGATACCTGGTTTTACCAATAAGCGTTTCTTTTGGCTAGGAGAATAATGATTAGTAATTTCAATGATTTCTGGCCTTGGACCTATAAAACTCATATCCCCTTTTAAGACATTCCAAAGCTGTGGAATTTCATCTAAACTATATTTCCTATAAAACTTCCCCGGCTTTGTAATTATTAAGGTTGGTGGTGTTGTAAAAGAAAAGTTTTGTGGCACTTCATCCTTCCATTCATATTGATGAAAACTGGACTCAATATCCCCAGTATGCATTGTTCGAAATTTCCAAATTTTAAAGGATCGATTATGTAATCCTGCCCTAGTTTGCTTGTATAAAACAGGACTACCTGTAAAGATAAATAGAATAATAGTCAAACATATAATAGCTGGAAATAATAAAACGAGTAGCAATGAACTAGCTAACACATCAAATATCCGTTTACCAAATCGTCGATAAAAAAACGTCGTATCCTGCTCAGAAAATGTATGCTCCAAACTTTCCAGTGGCTGGTCTCCTTTTAACAAAATTTTAGAAAGTACTTAGCAAAGTATATTCAATATACCTATTAAAAAAGAACTAAATTTTATATTCATAGGACAAGTTATTCTAACCGTATTTTCAATAAATAAGGTAGAACATATTGTTTATCAGACTATTTAGACCAAGAATGGTTCAGAAATTTATTTCGGAAACTTTTATTTTATGAAAAAGTATCGACAGAGAAGGATTATTAAATTTAGTTGGGATTTTGCGCAGTTCATTTGGAAAAATCGTAACTTAGTTCGAAAAGGAACTTATCCCCATAAAAAAAGCACGACAGGCGATTTCTCCTGTCGTGCATTTATATTCTTGCAAAATGATCGTATACATCTTGTAATGTATCGCAGCCTAGCATTTTAACTTTTTCCAAATAAAGGCTCCAAAGCTTGGCGGTCATTTTTGCATCTTCTAATGCATGGTGCCTTCCTATTACTGGAATGGTATTATGTTTACACAAATCTTCTAAAGAACTTAATTGAATATGGGGTTCTACAATTTTATAAAGAAAAGACGTATCCACTATTCTTTGCTTAAAGGGTGTGTGGAATACTCTATTACTGGTGTATTGCAGAAAATTTCTTTCGTGATTCGCATGATGTGCTACAAGTGTACAGTCTTTTGCAAACTTAAGGAATTCAATTAGTACATCCCCAACATGTCTGGCTTCCTTTAATTTTTCGTTTGTAAGCCCTGTTAAATTAACTACCTCCGCAGAGATTTCTTTACCAGTGTTTATAAGCGAGTAAAAAACAGCATCTTCTTGAATGAAAGAACCACACATTTTTATGGCACCAATGGAGATAATCTCATCGCCTTGTTCGGGTTTAAAGCCCGTCGTTTCAATGTCGAACACGACCACATCTAGCTCATCTAACGGAACTTTTAGGGTATCTTCTTTCTTCTTTTCTTTTTGCAGATTTCTTAGAAAGGCCATTTGTTGAGCGTTCTGAACATCCCCTATACCGACATTTGACCGTTTCCCTTGAATACCTCTTAGTATTTGCATGAATGGTTCAAATGCCATTGGGGCCACCTTTTTTCATCATCGCAATTACTTCGCGATGTAATTTAATACCACCTTTAATAATCCGTTTAATATCTTTCTGTTCCGTCTTGTTCAGTTCTTCAATGTGTAAATAGTGTGTATCCGAATAGCTATCTACTTGAGATAAGGTCAGACGATAGGTTAATAAATCCACAAAATTTCTATCACTATATTTTAGTAAGCTCCTATATTTTTGCATCTTAATTAGTTTATTCATGCGAGCTAAAGTGGAAGTTTCCATTACCCCTTCTTTTATCGATAAAAGTCGAATGGCATTTACATATGGTATGAATCCCGAGTACTTTAAGTTTACACATCCATGATATATTCCATGCCTTTCCACTAATAGCTGGCCAACTGGACCAATTACATTTTTAACATGTTCTACGTTCGCAGAAAATCGACTTAGTAAAATAGGATGTTGTAATTGGTATTCATAAATGAATGACTTTAATTGAAGCATGAATTCCCCCTTGCCATGCAGTACCCTAGCATCATAGAAAATTTGAAGGTAACGAATGGATTCCCAACTTTCATCTTTCACCCATTCTTGGAGCTGTAAACGCCAATTATCAAATGACTTGCACCACATAGGATTGGAGCTCATCACTTTACCTTCACAATATGGATAACCTACTTCATAGAGACCTTTCGAAATTTCTGCTCCAAACACCTGAAAATACAGATCATTTACAGCATTAGACTTTTCATAAATAACTCCATGATCCTGATCACTGATTAACCCTTGTTCTAACCGTCCTCCACTACCAGTTATAAACCAAGAAAAATCACATGGAGCTGAACCAATTTCCATTTTCTTAGATGCTACTTCCAATACTTTGAGCATCACCCGATCATGAAAATAATTGAGAGAAACGATGTCATCTAGGAAGTTTGTAATATTTAGTTCCTTCCATTCTCGAATAGATTCATACGTTTCCACAAGTTCACGCCCTTTTATATAAAAAGCCCCTAAATAATAGAGGCTTTTTCAATTTAATTTAGTGATTTAGATTCTTCTAAAATCATTTGTTCTGGATAACCATAGTTGCCATGTTCGCTCATATCTAGGCCCATTAGTTCCTCTTCTTCTGTTACACGAATACCACCCATGACTTTTTTCATTATAAAGAGAATAGCATAGGAAACTACGAATGCAAATAACCCACAAGACACCACACCCATAAGCTGAACTCCTAATTGATCGAATCCACCACCGTAAAATAATCCAGGTTTACCAACAGAGGCAAGCTCTGGTGTTGCAAAGAAACCAGTAGATAATGTGCCCCATACCCCAGCAGCCCCATGAACAGATAATGCGTAAATTGGATCATCCACTTTTCGCTTCTCAAAAAATCTAGCGCTATAGAATACTAATACTCCTGCGATTAAACCAATGACTACAGACGCCCAAACATCTACGAATGCACAAGAAGCTGTAATAGCGACCAATCCTGCTAAAGCACCGTTTAAAATGGTAGGAATATCTGATTTACCTAGTACTACCCATGATATTAATGTGGCAGCCACCGCGCCTGCTCCAGCAGCCAGTGTTGTATTTAATGCAACATATCCAAAGAATGCAGCATCTACAGAAATAGTACTCCCGGCATTAAATCCAAACCAACCAACCCAAAGTATTAGTACTCCTAGCGCTGTATAAACTTGGTTATGTCCTGCAAGATTGTTTGCCGAGCCGTCTTTGTTGAACTTCCCAATTCTCGGTTTTAGAATCATTGTTGCTGCAAGGGCAGCCATCGCACCAGTTAAATGAACTACAGTGGAGCCGGCAAAATCCTGTTTACCATGTTCAGCCAACCATCCTCCACCCCATACCCAGTGAGCAATTACAGGATAAACGATTATTCCAAAAAGAATGGTGAAAATTACATATGCGGATAATTTTGCACGTTCTGCAAATCCACCTAATGCAATCGTTACCGCGATACCAGCAAATGCTAACTGGAAAACAAAGAATACCGTTGTGGCAAGACCAGCTCCTTCTATAATTTCTCCACTATAGAAAAAGTCTGTCATACCTACGAAGAAGTTCGCATCGCCTCCAAAGATAAATCCGTAACCTACTGCCCAGAACACCATTGATGCTAAACCAAATGTAAATATTGTTTTACCTGCAACGTGACCAGCATTTTTCATTCTCGTCGAACCAGCTTCCAATAATATGAATCCACCAATCATAAATATAACTAAAATTGCAGCAATCATGGTCCATACGCTGTTCATCAAATACATTACATCTTCCATTTTCATCTCTCCTTTTCTAATGTCAACTTAACTATCTTACGATGTAAGAAAAGCTAACATAACTTATAATATTCATTTTATTCGTTTTTGATTAGATGTCAACACAATTTTCTGAATATATTTTATTTTCTATTTACCATCACTTTAAAACCTTTGAAATGCCTGCTTTTCTTCTCAAATATTTCTATTCAAATAAAAAAACTGTCATCACTGTTTTTAACAGTGATGACAGTTTACCTATCATATACCTATTTTTTGTTACATTTATTCGCCGTCACTATCTTCTTCTTCTTTCCCTCGAGAAGGTAGTATACCTAGTTTCACAGCCAACTTTGGAAGATTCATTGCGATGAACATTAAAATAACTGTTATGATCGCTAAATCATATGCACCATAACCAATAGTTAATCCTACACAAGCAGTAATCCAAAGGTTAGCCGCAGTAGTTAGACCCCGCTTTACATTATCCTTATCTACCCATATGACACCTGCTCCAAGAAACCCAATACCACTAATTACTTGTGCGGCTAAACGCATCGGATCCATATATGCTCCTTGGTTTAGAGAAGACAACGCCATTGCTAGAGTGGACCCTAAGCAAACTAGAATATGCGTCCGGATTCCTGCTGGTTTATTTTTTATCGCTCTCTCTAAGCCTATAAAGAAGCCTATAAAAGTGGCTACACCCAAACGAATATATAGGTCATAATGCGAATTGAACAAAGTAGTAATAAACTCCATAATGCAAATCCTCCTAATAATACTGTTCCGATAACATTCTATAAAACTTTCTAAAATCCTTTAAACGTAATATTATCACATATTGATTAAGTAATTGAAACAATTCATCCAGTTGATCAAATAGTGAATATGAAAATGCAACACCTATTAAAAGATCAGCATCAAAAAAGAAGCGAACACTAAGTAGCTTAGCGCTCACCTCTCTATTTAGATTACAATGTAAATTCACCGTTCTGAATCGTTTCACCAAACCAGTGGTAACTATCTTTTTTGGTTCTTTCTAAAGTTTCATAATTCACATGCACAATGCCAAAGCGCATACTATACCCTAAAGCCCATTCAAAGTTATCCATTAGCGACCAATATAAGAATCCTTTTACATTTACACCAGAATCCATACTTCGCTTCAATGCCGTTAAATGAGTCTTTAAGTAGTCAATTCGTTTATGATCGGCGACTTCCCCGTTTTCAGGCTCCTCATTGTAACATGCGCCATTTTCAGTAATATATATCGGAACATTGCCATAAAGGTCTTTAATTTTGACCAGAACTTTATAAAAACCTTCCGGATAGATAAACCAGTCTATATCTGTTTTGTCATATCCCATATCTATATTTTCTAAATCAAATAACCCTTCATTCTCTTTATAACGCCCTACATTACCCGTGTAATAGTTTATCCCTAGAAAATCGATTGGTTGTGAAATAATTTCTAGATCGCCATCTAAAATGGTAGGAGTAGCTCCTTTTTCTTTAAACCAATCCACCATGAAGGAAGGATAGCTCCCTTTAAATACAGGATCAAAAAACCACTCTAAATTCCAAGCGTTACCTCGATTGCACGCTTCAATATCTTGTTGTTTCGCGCTATACGGTTCAAACCAAGTAACATTTGGAGCATAACCTATTTCACCTTCTATATTGCTGTTTCTAAATTGTTTTACCGCACGGCCATGAGCAACCAATAAATGATGCGCTATATCCGTCGCTAGTTGGAGGTTCTGATTCCCTGGTGCATGCTCTCCAATATAGTTTGACAAGAACGAGGAACACCAAGGTTCGTTAACCGTAATCCATTTTTTTATCTTGCCATCAAATTCCTTAAACATGAAATCTGCATATTGAACGAAAGCTTCGATTGTTTCGCGGTTATCCCAACCACCCTTGTCCTGTAAGACTTGTGGTAGATCCCAATGATACAAAGTACACATTGGTTCAATACCTTTTTCTAACAACGAGTCTACTAATTTATGATAATAGTCGACTCCTAGTTGGTTAACTTCTCCCGTACCATTAGGGAAAATCCTTGGCCAAGCAACAGAAAAGCGATACACATCTGCTCCCAAATCATTTATTAGCTCTACGTCCTCTTCATACCGGTGGTAGCTATCGCACGCTACGTCTCCGGTGTCTCCATTATGTACCTTCCCCGGAGTTTTAGAAAAAGTATCCCATATCGATACCCCTCTACCATCTTCGTTTGTTGCACCTTCAATTTGATAAGAAGCCGTTGCTGCTCCCCATTTAAAGTCTTTTGGAAACTGTATAATTGCCATTTATTGCCCACCCTTCATTTATCGTTTTTTCGTTACTTCTTCTGCGGTACCCGAAGAATTCCTGATTACTAGTTCTGGATCTACGAGTGACGGCCTTAAACCTGTTACTCCATTTATCAAATCGTTTAACTTTATCGCTGCCAATCTACCAATTTTCTGTTTATCCTGCTTAATAGTAGTAAGAGCAGGCTCCATATAACGACAAGCCTCTACATCATCACAACCTAGCACTTGAATATCCTGAGGAATTCGAAGTCCATAGTCTTTAATCGCTCTCATTGCACCTAGAGCCATCATATCGGATGCGGCAATAATTGCTTTTGGCAAAGATTCGCCTTGAAGTATTACTTCCATTGCTTCGTATCCACTAGATTCAAAAAAGTTTCCGTGTTTAATCCATTGTGGTTGCGCTGTCATCCCAAATTGACTCATTGTCTGCAAAAATCCTTCTAATCGCTGATTCGATATATCAGAGCTGTCCTTCCCAGCAATATAACCAACATCTCTAATAGAGTTCAAATATAAGTATTCCACTGCAAGCTGTGATACTTTAAAGTTATCAGTCATGACGTAACTAGAATTTTCCCCAGTCAACTCAAGGTCTATCCCTAGACAAGGTATATCACTTTTATCTAACTCTGAAACAGCTTCCTCTACTTCTTCCCCCGCAATTATCAAACAGCCATCTAAACGATAATGCCGCGACCTTGCAAGATAATCTACACTGTCCTTATCGAACATTTCATTGGAAAAAATGATAATATCATAGCCCATCGCACCAAGTGTTTTTTGAAAAGATGAAATTACCTCATTGAAAAAAGGATGGTTAAACTCTACATTTATCTTCCCTGCATAGATCAGTCCGATTAGGCTGGATTTTTTCGTTGCAAGTGATCGAGCAGAAAAAGTAGGTTGATAGCCAGTTTTATCAATAACCTCTAATACTTTACGCTTTGTTAGTTCACTTACACCATCGTAGTTGTTAATCACTTTAGAGACGGTCCCCCTAGAGACACCCGACATCTGAGCAATATCACGTATAGTTAAAGTCGTCATTTTACATCCCTCATATTCCATGTGCTGACCGCAATTATTTAACCGATCCCTCGGCTATACTAGATATAAATAGTTTATTGAATAACAAGAACACTATTAGAAGTGGTATTGTAGCCCAAAATACGCCAGATAACAACATACCGAAATCTACTTTAAATTGAGTGTTTAATGATGCTAAAGCAACTTGAATTGTATAGGATTCAGGGTCTCGAAGCACCGTAAACTGCCATAAGAACTCTCCCCAAACCGAGGTGAACACAATAATTCCTAGTGTTGCAAAAGCAGGTAAAATGATAGGTAATACAATACTACGGTATATTCTGAAAATCGAACAACCATCTAATCTTGCGGCTTCGATCAATTCATCTGGTACAGATTCGCTCACATATTGTCTCATTAGAAATATTCCTAATGGATTTAGGAAAAATAATACCATCGCTGCAAATAAATTATCCAATAATCCTGCTTTGGCAACTAACAAATACTGTGGTATTAATCCAAGTTGCGGCGGAATGATGATAGTGAACAATATAGCGAAGAAAAGAATATTTTTCCCTGGAAATTTCAGCTTAGAAAATGCAAAACCAGCTAGTGAACTTATAAGTAACACGACAATCGTTACCGTAAGACAAACGATTAATGTATTGAACATCGACTGGAAAAATGGAATCATATCTAATACTTTTTGGAAATTTTCCTTTAACTGATCACCTGGAACCATCGCTGGAGGTATCGAATTATATGCAGAGCTATGTCTCGTTGACATAACAAACATCCAGTAAAAAGGGAATAACGAAAAGAGCGATATTACCGTTAAAAACAAGTACATTCCTATACGCCCAATGCCCCACTTTTTAGTACCAACATCACCTTTCATCTATGTTTCCCTCCTATCCCTTCCAAGCCTTTTTGTCAGTAACATATTAATTGCAGATGCAACTACGATGAATAACAACAGAACAATAGCAGCAGCAGATGCTGTCCCGAAGGAAGATAACTTAAAGGCATCTCGATATAAATACATAACAACTGTCATTGCCTCATCCCTTGAAAATGCGGTGTTACCTAAAAACACTGTTGGCTCCGTAAACAATTGCATCGCTCCAACTGTCGAAAAGAAGACAGTCAATATTATAAATGGTTTTAATAACGGAATCGTAATATATCGAAGTTGTTGGAAGATGCTAGCGCCGTCTATTTTAGATGCTTCATACAACTCGTTCGGAATACTTTGCATCCCTGCTAAGTAAATAATGGTGTTGTATCCAAGCCAGCGCCAAAATACCATCGTAGAAATTGCAATTTTCGCACCCCATTCAGAGGTCTTCCAGCTCACTGGATCAAAACCAAATAATCCAATAATATAATTCACTAACGCTGTTTCATTATTACTAAAAAACACACTAAATACTAAAGCAACCGCTACCATAGAAGTGATATATGGCATGAATATTGTGACCCTGAAAAAGGCTTTAAATCGTAAATAAGATAGGTTCAATAAAAATGCTAGTATCAATCCAATTACGAGCTGAGGAGCAGTGCCCATCAGTCCAAGGATGACGGTATTATATACAGATTTCCAAAATAGCGGGTCACTTAGTATTACTTGAAAGTTATTTAACCCGACAAACTCCATTTCCCCCATACCGTTCCATTTCTGAAAAGCGAGGATTAAACTAAATATTGCCGGATATAGACCAATAATCGCAAATATGATAAAGAATGGGGATATATATAAATACCCTGAAAGCATCTCTTTCATATCTTGGGATGAAAAACCTTTCCTTCGTTTTTTTTGCTGTTTTTCATCTAAAGAAACCATACACTCGTCCCCCTACCTACATACAGAGTATATCCGGCGGTTATACCGCCGAATATGTTAAACACTTTTCTGAACTTAGCGATCTAGTTTAGTTGTAATACGTTTGATAGCTTCCGTCCATTCTTTCTCCGGATCAGCACCAGCCTGTGAGTTAACTAAAGCAGCAAGGATTTCATCGTGAACGCTTGTATAATCCTTACCTTTATATACTTTTCCAATCTTTTGTGCAGATTGAGCAAATACTGTTTGTGTGGACTGTCCACCAAAATACTCATCACTTGCTTCTTTAAATTCAGCCATATCATATACAGCAGGAGCAGAAGGGAAAAGACCATTGTTCTTGAATGATTTCAATTGATTTTCAGCTGAAACTAGCCATTTTACAAATTCATATGCTTCTTCTGCATGCTTTGTTTCTTTAGGAATTGAAATGTAAGAACCACCCCAGTTTCCACTGTACTCCGTCGGTAATGTAGCAATACTAAATTTTCCAGCAGCATCAGGCGCATTAGATTCCATCCACCCTTTGAACCATGCAGCTCCTAATTCAACAGCAAAGTCGCCATTATTCACACCATTTGCCCATTCAGCGGACCACATTGCATAATTTCCGACTAAACCAAGTTCATTCATATCGATTGCTAAGTCATATGCTTCTTTAACGCCGTTACCACTTTCATCTATCATTAAATTTCCTTCTGCGTCAAAATAACTTTCCTCTAAAGCATCTAGTTGCGCACGGTACATCATTTCCATACTAGCAACCATTGGTTTACCAGTTTTTTCTTTAATTTTTATAGCAGCATCCTTAAAATCTTTTGGAGTTGCGATTAAAGCAGAAACTTCTTCTGGATCTGTAGGTAATCCTGCTTCTTCAAATATATCTAATCTGTAGTAAAGGCCTTTTGGACCAATATCCGTTGGAAGACCCATTAAGAACTCTCCATTATCATTTTCAGCAATTTCCCATTTCCAGTCCAAATACTCTCCTTTAATATCCTTCGCACCCATATCGTATAAATTCACAAAACGATCTTGCGCATCACGGAAACGATCCAATTGATCAAGCTCAAGTGCTGCTATATCTGGTGCCCCACTACCAGCAGATAGGGCTGTAAATAAGTTATTATGATGATCAGCAGTTTCTGATGTTTTTATTTTAATTTTGATATTTTCATTTTGTTTTTCATATTCTTTTACAAGTTCTTCATAACCAGTAGCACCGAACATCCAAAAGTTAAGCGTAACTTGTTCCTTGCCATCTGCTTTTTTACCTGAATCATCAGTTGATGAATCGGAACATGCTGCAACGAATAACACAAACAATATGGATAATGAAGCGATTAGTAGTTTTTTTAGTTTCATTATGATTTCCCCCTGAATTTTAATAGTTTACTAGTATTCATACAATAAAACCCCTTTACTCCAAACCGCCCTCCCATCTTATATTTAATCCCATCAAGCTCCGCATCTTCGGTGTCATTACAATCATCTTATTTATAGAAACCGGTTTCCATAAAGGTTAAAAAAATAGGAAATAAACCAAATTTCTATATATAAAAGCGCTTTCAATTTCCATTATAATCTAATTAAAAATAAAATCAATTAGTTTTTTGAAAATTCTTATAAACCGGTTTCCATATCATTTATTCTATGTATGGAAGTTTTCAAGCATACCTTCTTTTTATCTTTTCTTTAAAGTAACCTACTTAGGTTTTACTACACCTCAAGCCCTAGACTAATTTCTATCCAAAGTTCAATGCAGAATCCTACCCTCTTTTATACAATTAACTGGTAACCAAACCATTCTTAGGGAGGAGCACATCTGGTAAATCAGTATAAATTGTCTTAAAGCGTTAGATTTTAGCATTTTTCTATTTTGATTCACAGGCAATTAACCTAGGAGGAAACTTTATATGTCATTATTTACAAAATGGGCTTTCGGGAACAAAGCAGCAGTGGCAGTACTAACTGTATTAATACTAGTTATAGGGGTTGTAAGTTATTTTAGACTGCCTATGGAATTTCTACCAACAGCGGATAATCCTCAAGTAACTATTATTTCCATGAGCCAAGGGATTGACTCTAAAACGATGGAGTCTGAGGTGACCCTCCCAATTGAGAGATCAGTTACAGGATTGAATGGCAAAACGTCTGTCTTTTCAACAACAGGCGATGGATTTTCAAAAGTAGATCTTTTTTTCGAGGCAGGATATGATATGAAACAGGCAAAGTTAGATGTTCAAGATGCTTTAAATGGGATATCCTTGCCTCCCTATATATCTAAGCCAATTATTTCACAGCTTAACACTTCGATGATTCCAATTGTTAATATTGCCGTTACCTTTGAAGAGGGTTTAACTGAAGAAAATAAGGAGTTTGCACGAAACAAACTACAGTCCATGTATCAAGAGATAAAAGGGGTCTCTAACGTAGATGTATATGGGATAACCAATTCCGTCATTTCTGTTGTCATTGATGATGAAAAACTATCCGAAAATCAAATTCCACTTCAGTCCATTGTAGGGATTCTTCAAGGTCAAAATATTTCTGTCACAATCGGCGAAAAAATAATAGACGGTAAAACAAGCAATATTAAAGTAATCGGAGATCTTACAAGTCTAGATGAATTAAAAGCTCTTCCGATTACACCTGAAATAGCTTTGGGAGATATCTCTACTATTGAGGAAACGAATGATTCAAACTTCGTTAGTCGATTTAATGGGATGGATAGCTTAGATATTAGTATTACAAAAGATAGTCAATCCAACGCGGTTACGATTAGCAAGGAGATTGAAAAAGTAACAAAAGAAATAAATGAAAAGTTTGAGCAACAGGAATCTGTTATTTATATTTCTTCCTCCGACTTGGTGGAGAATTCTGTTCACACGATGATAAAAGAGGTACTTCTTGGTGCACTTTTTGCAACGATTATAATCATGCTCTTTTTACGAAATATACGCTCTACATTTATTACAATCGTATCGATTCCATTGTCTCTTTGCTTTACATTATTCTTACTATCATGGTCCGGTGTAACATTAAACATCTTAACTCTAGGTGGCGTCGCTGTTGCAGTGGGTCGACTTGTAGATGATAGTATTGTAGTCATTGAAAATATTTTCCGCAAAATGCAATCAGAAAAATTCTCTATACAAATGATTATTGATGCAACTAAGCAAGTAGGAGTTGCAATAACTGCTTCCACATTAACAACAGTAGCGGTTTTCCTGCCAATGAGCTTGTTAAATGGTGGACTTCAAGAATTCCTTTTACCATTTGCTTTAACCGTAACCTATTCATTACTCGCCTCTTTAATCGTTGCATTGACAGTTGTCCCTCTGATGAGTGCGGGATTATTGAAGAACGCTAAGATTCCTGAGCATAAGCCCGCAGTTCGTTTCCCTAAATTGGTTACTTGGTCTTTAAACCATAAATGGATCGTGTTTTCGGTTTCTCTCCTTCTCTTCGTTGGGTCTATTGGAGCTTACTTCGCCATTCCTAAAGGGGCTGTGGATAGTTCTTCCGCTGACTATGTAATCGTCACACTGGCTTACCCAATTGATACACCAATGGAAATAGTGAAGGAAAAAACCTTTGAATTGGAATCCTCTATTCTTGCAAAGGAAGAGGTTCAACACATATTTACTCAAATTGGTTCTCCTCCTGAAGCAGCTCATTATGGGTGGGTCGGTTCTTCCACAGAAGCAACTTTCAGCATCTTTCTAGAGGATAAAAAGAACACCGACTTTCTAGTGAAAGAAATGAAAATTCAAAAAAAACAATATTCAGATGCTAAGTTTGAAGTAAGCACTGCTTCATTTATGATGGGTGGAGCTAGTCCAAATATAACAATTGATATTATCGGGGAAAGTATACTTGAATTAGAGAAAGTAGCAACCGAAATTATAGAGAAGGTAGAAAGATTAGAGGGTGTAGAGGAAGTTACGACTAACCAAGATGAAAAGAAAACTGTTCACTCCCTAATAGTTGATCCTTCTAAAGGCAATACAGAACAAATTGCATCCCAGTTAGCAGTACTATTAAACAAAACACCGATAGGAACAGTTAGTATAAATGACAAGCAAAAATCTGTAATTCTGGAACCTCTTCTGGATACCGTAACACCCGATGAGCTAAAAGATATTCCTGTTATGACCCATGAAGGAATAGCCCCAGTCTCTTCCGTTGCGACTTTACAAAGTGAGGAACGCTCTACCAACCAGATTCATAAAGACGGGGATGCATACCTTCGAGTAACGGCATCTGTTGATCCTTCCAAGCTTTCCGAAATTGCAACAGCAGTTAACTTAGCAATATTCGGGGACCAAGACAATACAGGTATGGATATCCCTGAAAATGTTGAGGTATTAATAGGTGGTTCAAGTAGTCAACAAGCGGAAGATTTTACAGATTTATTCCTAATCATGCTTGTTTCCATTGGAATTGTATTCCTAATAATGGTCATTACTTTTAAGTCTATCAAAGCTCCTATTGCCATTCTTTGCTCACTACCTTTAGCTGCAATAGGCGCTATTTTAGGAATTCTTATCAGTCGTATTTCCTTAGATATTACTGCCCTTCTTGGTGCATTAATGCTTATAGGTATCGTTGTAACCAATGCGATCGTACTGTTAGATCGCGTGAAACAAAACGAGCAGAAAATGATTATACGAGATGCGCTTGTAGAGGCAGCCGCTACGAGAATGAGACCAATCTTCATGACAGCCATTGCAACGATTTGTGCAATGCTTCCTCTATTGCTGAAAAAAGCTGAAACGGGAAGCCTAGTATCACAAAGTCTTGCTATTGTTGTTATTGGTGGGTTGGCTATGGCTACCCTGCTTACATTAATAGTAATACCATGTATATATGAATTATTATATTTTAGAAAGTCTAGAAAACAACGCGTTAAACAGATGGCCAATGAGGACACCTCTGTAGAATAAAGTTATTTTAACGACAATAAACAGACCATAGCAACCAGCTATGATCTGTTTATCTGTTATTATAAAATCCTCATTACCTTATCGCGAAGGTCTAGCTTCTTGACAATTAGAGCATTTTTTTTGATTACTCGCTTTAAACTTTGTAAATGTTTTTTCAAAGTTCGTTCCACATGAACATTTGAATAGTAGTTTTTGTGAGTAACCTACGTATTCTTTTGAAAGTAATGTACTTTCTGAATTTTTACTAACATAATTTCTTATTTCATCTATCGTCCATTTTTTATTCATATTGACACCTCCGATTGCGATATTATTTAAGTATAAGAAGAAGAAGCATCGTCAACCTTCTGTTCAACAAGATTCATGAATCCTAAATCTACCTCAATGAGTTATTATACCATCACTTATAGGCTCCTTATACACATTTCAATAAATGTTGTTTTTAATATACTTATGTGCTATACTAATCTTCTAGTAAGAAATAAGTTTGACATCGATACTATCGATTATTATTTTAGTCGACATTAATGGGTGCCAAACCCGCAGGAGTTCTTTAGGAACAAAGAATTCTTTAGAAAAAAAGCATTATCTCCTTGGAGGTAGTGCTTTTTTTATTGCCTAGATTAATGAAATTCTTTTGAAGGAGTTATTATCTTTTTTCCTAAAGGGAATTTAATATTAAAATTATTTATTTCGAATGGTAAAACAATACTTCCCATTTACAATGACTAATACTAAACTCATTACTATAATAGAGAATAGTTGAGATTGATCTGTCGAAATGGAATAGAAAGTAGAAAGCACAATACCAATGAGTAGACCAACATTCAGTAAATTATAGGATTTATAAAACCCAATTAACATAACATGTTTTTCACCTTCATCCGAAATTTCTAACAGTTTTTCTGCATACTTGGAATCAGATAATTTGGGGATATTTCGTTCTGGGTATACTAATTGGATTAAGTTGGTCATGAATATTGTGAACAAATAACTTACAATCATAGTAGCGATGGCAATGATTGTTAAAACTATACTCTGTAATGTAATTACTGTTGTACACAAGACCAACACGGAAAGTACTATACTAGACTGCACTAGAAATGAGTAATCTGCAAATTTTTTATAGATCAATAAATCTACTTCATCTTCTTCATCCCCTTTAGCTTCCGTGTTATACAGTTTTTTTACTTCCCAATATAATTTTAAGCTAACACCTAACAATATTATAATGATACCGATTAAAGTTATACTATTGTTTCGGCATACTCCATAAGATCTATAGTGAAATTATTGAGCATAAGTATAGCGACAACAAACCCTGTTACTGCACAAAGCAGTACTTGTATCACTGTTTTCATTATAATTCATCCTCCTCGATTAGAAATATACTTTCCACTGGTTCATTGAACACACGTGCAAGTCGAGCAGCAATTAACAAAGATGGTATTAATTCTTCTCGTTCTATTAAACTAATTGTTTGTCTGGAAACTTTAATAAGCTTTGCAAGTTGTGTTTGGTTCAACCCATCACGTGCCCTTAGTTCCCTCATTCGAGTTTTCATAAGGAATCCCCTTTCTCCATAATAGCGTAACAAAAACACGTCAAAAAATTGACTAATAATTAATACAAAAAACCTCCTAATCAAAATTGCTTAGGAGGTTTTTTGCTCATTCTTTATAAGACTAATTTCTTTGAAATCGTGAAATTTTTATTTATAAGATAAAACTTACAATAATCGCTGTTAATACACTTACTAATGTTGCTCCGTATAACAGTTTCAAGCCCATACGTGCTACAACGTTACCTTGTTTTTCATGAAGACCTTTTACAGCACCAGAAATAATCCCAATGGAAGAGAAGTTTGCAAACGAAACAAGGAACACGGAAATAATTCCGATTGATCGTTCACTTAGATTTGATGCTAAATCATTTAATGAAAGCATCGCTACAAATTCGTTTGTAACTAGTTTGGTAGCCATAATACCACCAGCTGTTACTGACTCTGATACAGGAATACCCATTAAAATTGCAAATGGAGCAAAGATATATCCAATAATTTCTTGGAATGAAATTCCTAATACCATATCAAATAAGGTATTTACTCCTGCCATAAGTGCAACGAATCCGATTAACATCGCCGCTACTACGATCGCAACCTTAAATCCATCCATAATATATTCGCCCAACATTTCAAAGAAGCTCTGTTTTTCTTCTTGAACAACGAGTATATCTTCTTCTTCAGTGACATTGTATGGATTAATAATAGAAGCAATGATGAATCCACCAAATAGATTAACCACGATAGCCGTCACGACATATCTCGGTTCCACCATTGTCATATAAGCCCCAACAATAGACATCGATACAGTAGACATCGCTGATGCACAGAGTGTATAAAGACGTTGAGACGATAATTGTCCAAGCTGCTTTTTCACCGTGATAAATACTTCCGATTGGCCAACAATAGCAGATGCTACCCCATTGTATGACTCTAATTTACCCAGTCCGTTTACTTTACTTATTCCCCAGCCCAACCACTTCATAATGAAAGGAAGAACTTTAATATACTGTAGAATACCAATTAGCGCTGATATGAAGACGATTGGAAGTAAAACATTTAAGAAGAAAGGAGCTTGTCCTTCATTCGCAATGCCACCAAATACAAAGCTGATTCCTTCATTCGCAAAATCTAGTAATTTTGTAAAAACGGCTGCAATCCCCTCAATAATAATTAACCCAAACTTAGTATTCAGTAATAAAAAGGACAAAATTAATTGCAAGATAAGCATCTGGATAATTGGTCTGACTTTAATTTCTTTACGATTGCTACTTGCAATCCAAGCAAGTCCCAGAACAACAATTAAGCCCACGATTGAGATTATATAATTCATTGTATGCCTCCACAAAGATGTATTCTTATAAGGTTGAACGTCTGACAACCTTCTCACTTACTTATTAAGTATACCTTCATTATTCCTGATGTCCAAATACAATGTTTGCAAGTGGAGAAAGTAAAAGTATATTTGATGTAAGCGTTCACTATTTTGTAACACTATATACGCAATCATTAGAATTCACCTCTGAAAAAATTATTTATGTCGTCTCGAAAAAAGGCGTAGAATAACAATTTCAAGCTTTTTTTATTTTTTACTAAAATACAACAAAAAAAGTTTAAGATACCTATTAATAGGGTATTTTTTCTTATAAACTAAAAAAAGTTTAGGTGAATAGAAGGGTATTAAAACCAATTTAAGAGAAACTAAGAAAAAAGGAGATGTTAACTGCCGGGAAATAAAACATTATTATTTATATCATCTTCATTTTTCTAGAAATGCTATTTTAAAAAATCAGTTCTGCTTTCTTTTTGGCATCATATTATGGTTAATAATGGTATTTAAAATTTTATACTAAATTATACATACACGAGGAGTGTAACAATGAAAAAATTAACTGGATTTATAATTATTATGGTTTTAGCTCTATTTTTAACAGCATGTGGAAGTGAGTCTACTAGAACATTTGAATTAGAACAAAATGGTGTTATTACCACGATGGTATACACAACTAAAGGAGATAAAGTTACTAAACAATCGACCGAAAACATTATCCAATATGACTTAGCGGGTATTCCTTCCAAAGAAGAAGCACAAGAGCTTTTTGCTCCCCTTGTGGAGCAATTTCAAGACATTGATGGAATAACACATAACCTAGAATATGAGGATACTAAAGCTATTGAAACGTTAACTATAGATTATGAGGTTGCAGAATACGATGACATAAAGAGCTTACCGGGGATGGAGTTTACCGAAGATCCTAAAGATAAAGGCGTGAGTATGAAAAAGTCTCTTGAAATATTAGAAAGTCAAGGATTTAAAGAAGTAAAATAAATGTATTAATATTTAAAAGCCACGATTACCGAATTATTCTCGGTAACCGTGGCTTTTAAAATTTTATTATATCGTTTTAACTACTTTAGTTTTACCTTCTCTACGCTCTTTCGCACGCTGAGCTGTAGCCGTGAACAATACATCAGATGAAGAATTCAAAGCAGTTTCGCAAGAATCTTGTATAACACCAATGATAAACCCAACCCCAACTACTTGCATAGCAATGTCATTAGGAATGCCAAATAAATTACATGCTAATGGGATAAGTAGCAATGATCCCCCTGCAACACCTGATGCACCTGCTGCAGAGATAGCGGCAACGACAACAAGCATAAGAGCAGTCACAAAATCTACTTCAACACCTAATGTATTTACAGTTGCTAGAGTTAGAACAGCAATAGTCACTGCTGCGCCAGCCATGTTAATAGTAGCACCTAGAGGAATTGATACTGCATAAGTATCCTCATCTAATCCAAGTTTTTCACATAGTTTCATATTTACTGGAATATTTGCTGCGGAACTACGTGTAAAGAACGCCGTAATACCACTTTCTCTTAAAACCATTAGAACAATTGGATAAGGATTTTCTCTCGTATAGATATACACAATTATTGGATTCACTACAAGTGCGATAAACACCATACACCCAACTAATATTAATAGTAATCTACCATAATCAGCTAAAGCCGAAAGACCACTTGTTACAATTGCATCAAATACAAGCCCCATAATACCAAGTGGTGCTAAATTGATCACCCATTGTACTATTTTAGTGATAGCATCCGAAAAATTACCTAACATATCTTTTGTATGTTGATTTGCATTTTTTAGTGCAAAGCCAAGAACAATCGCCCACATTAATATCCCTAAATAGTTAGCATTTACTACTGCATCAATTGGATTAGCAACTAGGTTAAATAGTAAGGTCTCAATAACTTCAGCAATACCTTCAGGGGGAGTTAGTTCTTCTACTCCTGTTGTAAGCGTTAGTGTAACTGGGAATAGAAAACTTGCTACTACAGCCACTGCTCCGGCAAGTAATGTACCAATAGCATAAAGGCCAAGAATTGATTTCATATTCGTCTTTTTACCACTCTTATGTACAGCAATTGCGTGCATTACTATAAATAATACTAATATCGGCGCAACTGCTTTTAATGCTCCGACAAATAAAGAGCCCAAAATAGAAATCCAGCTTGCGCCAGTTGGAACGGCTAAAGCTAAGATAACACCGACAATAATACCAATAACAATCCTTTTTACTAAACTCATTTGATTCCATTTAGCTAATAAATTCTTCATCATACTATCCCCCATAGTTTTCTCCCTTTAGAAAGAAATACAAAATTCAATTTCCCAATTAAAATAATATGTACTTATTTTAACTTTAAGTAGACTGATATTTTATTTTAGCACAAATTTTTAGAATCTTGCATTGTTATTTTTTGTTACAACTTTTTGAGTTTTTTTGTAAACCAGGTTTTTAAACCAATAAAAAATGACGGGAGTGTTTAAGCTCCCATCAAAATTTTAGTTATATATTATTTCTTAAAATTATTTGCGTTTTGTTGTGCTTTACTGTTAGCTTGAGCATTTTGTTGTTTCACTTCTTGCACATTTGTTTGACGCTCTTTTGATACGCCAAATTCCGATCCAAATTCGCTAGACATGTTTTGAGATCCAGCTTGTCCTGCTTTTTGATTTGCTTGAGCATTTTGTTGTCTCACTTCTTGGGCATTTGTTTGACGTTCTGAGGATACCCCAAATTCTGATCCAAATTCAAACTTGTTTTGTGAAGCACCTTGTCCATTTTGTTGCGCTTTTTGATTTGCTTGAGCATTTTGCTTTCTAACTTCTTCTGCATTTGTTTGAGCTGCATTCGGAACGTTATTGTTATTGTTGTTTGCCATTGTTCTTCACCTCCAAAAATTATGATTGCCATAACGGAGGTAATTATTATTAGCAAATATTGGATATGCTAATATGCATTAACAATACATTCTCTTTCATGTTCCGGTAATAATATGTAACAATATATAAAAAATTCCTTCACGGAAGGTTTGGTTAAGCTTTTATACCTAAAGAGGAATATCCATTTTCCATGATCTTCTGCACATTGCTTAGTTCATTTGCAAACAAAGTAAATGCCTCCTCATCATGTTGATCGAGTGATTCATTCACTTTAAAATTCAAATGCATCATTTTTAACTCTAAATCCATAAGGGAGCAAATTCTGCCTTCGTTACTAAGCTCTTCAATATCATCCACTTGAATAAGAAATTGAAACTCTCCATTAACAGTCACCAAAAAGTGCCATCCAAGAGAATCATCGTACTTTTGCTCATCTATTATCGTCCATACATCACTTGGATGGAACTCAATCATATGTTTATGCTTTTGTCCTGGACAGCAACAGCTTACTTCATGCTGAAACATTTCTAGTATTATAAAATTTTCATTCATAAGATGTTCCTCCCTTGTTATTGGTTTGTGCTGAATGACCTTGTTCATACAATACGGTTCTTTGTATTATCTTTAAGTGGAAATTAAATGATAATGAGAATCACTTTCATTTACTATTGTATAGGATGATTATTGACCTCGTCAATTGATTTAGTAGATAACCTTTAAAATTGATTAATCATTAAGAAAACAAAAAAGACCAGAAGTTAGTTCTTCTGGTCTCAGATTGTAGACAAACTCAATTTTAGGTGTATAGAGTTGGATATTAAACTCGGCAAGGTCCACCACTTCGCTTTCCGTGGGCTTGGCTTCAGCCTCCTCGTCACTACGTTCCTGCGGGGTCTTCAGCTCAAGCTATTCCCACTGGAGTCTTCGTGGTGGACCTTGCCTTATAAACAGTTCGGATTGAGTATTCAATATCTTACTTTTAATAGGATGAATAAACATCCTTAGGAACATTTCTTACTATTCATGCCCGTTTATAAAAATACCTTTGTCGTCAAACTGAGACCAGAAGTTAGTTTTTCTGGTCTTCTCACTTATATTTAAATTACATCATTTCGAAAATAAGGATGAACAAAACATCGTCATAAGGACTGTTCACTCGTAAATTTAACTTTTTACATGGTAGCGGCCTTTAGGTATAACTAAAGGTGTATCGGAAATTGGATCTTGGATCACAACACAATTCAAGTCAAAAATAGATTTTACTAAGTCACTTGTTATGATGTCCGAAGGTTTTCCTTCTGCGACAAGCTCACCTTTATGGAGCGCAAAGATATAATCTGCATAACGAGCAGATAAGTTGATATCATGCAGCACCATAACGATGGTAGTCCCATACTTTTCATTAAGGCTTGTTAGTAAATCTAAAATTTCTACTTGATAGGTGATATCTAGAAATGTTGTTGGTTCATCTAGTAGTAAAATATCCGTTTGCTGTGCAAGAGCCATGGCTATCCAAACTCGCTGCCTTTGACCACCGGATAGCTCGTCAATATCAAGATTAGCAAACTCCGTAATGTTCATAAAATCCATTGCTTCCTCAACTGCCTCATAGTCCTTCTTAGACCATCCACTAAACAAGGATTGATGCGGAAACCTTCCTCTTCCAACTAAATCGGCAACTGTAATTCCTTCCGGTACAACAGGTGATTGAGGAAGAATACCTAATATCCGTGCTAACTGCTTAGGTGGGTATTTGTTTATCGCTTTTCCGTCAAGCGTTACATCACCTTCTGAGGGCTTTATGAGCTTTGCTATCGTTTTAAGAAGTGTAGATTTTCCACAACCATTTGCACCAATAATTACACTTATTTTATTTTTAGGTATTTCAAGGTCAATTCCTTGAATAATTGTTTTATTGTCATAGCCGGAAAACAATTTATCGGCTCGAAAACTGTGTGTGTTCCCCATTACAATTCTCCTTTTCGGTTCATACGGATTAGTAAATATATTAAGTATGGTGCCCCTAGTAATCCTGTGATAACACCTACAGGAAATCTATATTCAAATGCAAATTGTCCAATAAGATCGGCAATTAGAACAAGATTGACCCCTACTAACCCTGCTGGAAGAATATTAGATGAGCTAACACCAACTAGTCGATTTGCGATTGGCCCTGCTAAAAATGATACAAAAGCAATTGGTCCCGTTGTTGCTGTAGCAATTGCAATCATAAAGACAGAACTGACTATTAGAATAATCCGTAGTCTATCGGTTGAAACACCTAGGGAAGAAGCCATTTGCTCACCAAGCTCTAAAATGCCTAATTGCTTCCCAAATATAATAATTACTGGCGTGAAAAGTAATACAACGATTATTAATGGAGGCAACTCACTCATTTTGGAGCCATTCAAACTGCCTCCAAGCCATCTGATTGCTCCAGCAATATCTTGTTGAGCACTCTTCAGGAGTAAAAAAGAAATGACAGCATCTAACATAGCTTGAATCGCAATACCGATAATGATTATGCGACCGATGGAAAATGTTCCCCCGCGAGCTAATAAATACATAACAATTACCGTTGCTAAACCACCAATGACGGCTGCAATAGATATAGTCGAGTTGCTCGTATGCAATACAGTTATACAAAATACTGCTGCTACACTTGAGCCCGATGTAATCCCTAAAATATTTGGATTTGCTAATGGATTTCGCAGCATCGTTTGGAAGACATAGCCTCCAACACCAAAAGCAAATCCTGCAAATACCCCTGCGAGCATTCGTGGAAGTCGAATTGTATTCACCGCAAAATTGGCTCCAGAAATCTCTTCGCCCAATAGGGTCCGCACAACAATATGTACTGGATAAATTGTATTGCCGAGCAGCAACATAGCAGAACTAAGTACTACAGCTAAAATGACGAGGAGCGTCGTAACAAAAAGCCATCTCCGTCTTCTCTGACGCATCCCTTGCATAATAAAATTAACTTCAACAGGTTGATTTTTCATAATGACCGCACTTTCGATTTCTTAGCTAATATGATAAGTATAGGTGCACCAATAAACGCAGTTAGAATACCAACTTCAAGCTCTCCTGGACTAGCAATCAGTCGACCAACAACATCTGAAAACGTCAAAATGATGGCTCCTGCTAATGCCGACATCGGTATTAAAAAGCGTAAATCTGGTCCAATAACAAAACGCATAGCGTGTGTTGCCAACAGACCGATAAATCCAATTGGACCTGCTAAAGCAGTAGCAGCCCCACATAAAACAACACCGGCAATGATGGCAAAAGCACGTAATACACCAGGGCGTACTCCTAGACTAGTCGCAACATCATCCCCTAAGGCTAATGCATTTAAAGCAGGTGCGGAAATAAACGCTATTAAAAGCCCAACGATAAGAAACGGGAGGAAAATCTTGATAGAATCCCAATTTCCTGATCCAACGCTTCCCACTTGCCAAAATCTAAACTGATCCTGAGCATAAGCGCTCGGAATAATAATTGCGGTGACAAGCGAAGAAAGAGCTGCACTAGTTGCAGCTCCTGCTAGGAGTAACTTAATAGGTGTAGCACCACCACGCCCCATGGAACCAATTCCAAACACGAAAACTGCTGTAATGCTCGCTCCTATTAAAGCTAACCAAATATATTCCCCTGCAGTTGTAATGTTAAAAAGTGTAATACCTATTACAACAAATAACGTGGCACCTGTGTTTACCCCTAAAATACTAGGGTCTGCTAATGGATTACGTGTTACGGCTTGCATCAACACACCTGCAATTCCTAAAGCAACACCACAGCACAAACTAAAGACCGTGCGGGAAATTCGTTTGCGCACTACGTTGGCTCCATAAGAATCTTGGTTTGTATAAAATAAGCCGTCCATCAGCTCTTGATAACTTACAACCCTTGCCCCTAACATAAGCGAGGAGACGATGCTAACAATCAACAAGATGATTGCAATCACCAAAATGAGCGTAAAATGCTTTGGCAAATGTAAATCTAATTGCTTCTTTTTGGAATCAGTGGTGCTATTCATTGATCTTGTCTATAGCTCCTCCGATTAGTTCTAAATACTCGTCAATCGTATACGCGATTGAAAGTGGGTTTGGAGTTCCTGCCGCTACTAATGGTGTATCACTTGTGATAAATGCTACAGAACCTCTTTCAACAGCCGGAATTTTACCAAGTAAAGGATCTGCTTTAATGGTATTGTACAATTCCTCATCACCATATCCTACGATAATATCTGCATCAAACAACGCTTCTACATTTTCCGTACTTAAGTTTAATGAATAACTTTTTGGATCTGTGATTAATGATGAAATACTTTCAGGAGCCGTTAGCCCTAATTCTTCTAAAAATGCTACACGTGAATCCACTGGTGTATAAATGTGTAATTGCGATAAATCCTGCGCAGAGAAATTCACCCACACAACTTTTTTACCTTCGATTTGTGGATAAGCGCTTAATTTTTCAGCGATTAAATTTTCCGTATCTTTAATCAGTTGTTCGCCTTCTTCTTTCATCCCCATACCTGCCGCATTCAATTCAACCTGCTCGCGCCATGTAGTAGTCCATGCTGATGTTGGATATGCTACAACTGGTGCAATTTGTGTTAATGTTTCATATTCTTCTTCTGTAATACCTGAGTATGCAGCAAGGATAACGTCTGGATTTGCATCTGAAATCGCTTCAAAATCTAACCCATCTGTATCTTGAAACACGTTTGGATCTGTAGCTCCAAGTTCATCTAATTTTTCTTTTGTCCATGGTAGTAAACCACTATCATCTTGAACGCCAAAGTTTGCAGCTGAAAAACCAACTGGCACAACACCTAGGGCTAAAGAGATATCATGGTTTGCCCATTGTATAGTTACAATACGCTCAGGTTTGCTTTCAAGTACTGCCTCTCCTAAAGCGTGTTTAATTGTCATTGGGTATTCTGTTTCTGTTTTTGCTGCTGTTTCAGTTGAAGTATCTGAATCCTTTTTATCTACTTCTTCAGTTGTTGAATCATCTGAACATCCTACTAATACTAAAACTGCAAAAAAAGCCATTGCAAGCATTAGTAATAAAGATTTTTTGTTTTGCATATGTAACCCTTCCTCTTCTATAAAATTATCAACTCTTATTAAAAAGTATAATTTCTATTAATACTTAAATATAATTATATGCAATGAAATAAGACTGATTATCATTCTCATTTAAATTTAATGTTATTTTAACCTCCTGTCAATATATATTTTTAGATAATTTTTAATAATAAATATCTACAGTTGCTTTTTAAGCTTTAACAATATTATCTTTATGAAATGTATTTCCCCTTAAATAACGTTCCATCAAAAAAACCTCCAAATATAATAATTTGAAGGTTTGAAACGCGGGGTCTTAGATGCTATTTTTAACTGGAATAACGCACACCTTTTTTTAATTCTCCTTGTTCTTCACAAAAAAGTAAGCAGTAATCCATGTAGGACAAAGAAAAAAAGCATCCTTATAGATGGATGCCTGTAGCTAGTTGTCGCTACGTGAATGTTCCTTACTTATGTGAGCGTTACTACAAATAACCAAATTCCTGTTATTTCGTATTTGCTTTTCTAAATCCTTGTACGATATCTAGAATGCTTAAAAATAACCAAAATACAATTAAAATAATGATAAATAAGTTTTTAAGCTCAAATGATAACTGCCACAAATCCTCTAAATACATATAGAATTCTTCATTTATAAGTTGATCATTACTAATAACGATGATAAATACTATGGTAGAAACTATATTTCTTACCGTATTCATAATTGCCAATTTAGATGTCCATTGACGAAGGATAAGTTTATAAAATACAAAAGCAATTTCTATTATTAACGCAACTATTACAATTAGCCAATACGAATGTAATACTTCCTGATTAAATGTAGGGGTGATTAACTCTATTTTGCCTTGTACTTTTTCATAAACACCTAGTAAGTGACCAGCATTAAAGTAAACTGAAATAAAAATAGCAATCCACAACAGGTGACCAAATATATCTCCAGTGGAAATTTTCTTCTCTTTCGAAATAAGCGATATGCTTTTTAAATCATCAGGTGTCCATTCTGTCCAACCCGGTGTGAGTGGTGATTTGCTTTTTGAAGTATCCTTGCGTTCCAAAATGGCAAAAACAAGCGTAATCCAAAAGAATGTCTCCATTGCTGCACTGAACATACCCCAAATACCATGACCTAGGATCAAAATGATTACGTTAATAATTCCGTTAACAATGTCTTCTTCCCCACTATAAGAAATGACATTTTCCACAACAATAACTAAAAATGCGAGTATCGCCACGATTGGTATCACGATTTTCAAAAGAGTCATGTACGTATCAAAGTATCTGGGCCCTATTAAATACATCGGTCGATCTGAGTATTCACTTGCAAGTGATGCCGGGTTTCCTAGATTTCCTAGAACCTCTTTTACTTCTTTCTCTGTGTAATTTTCTGGGAGCATATCTTCAATAGTTGACCTTAATTCAAGTGCAATATCATCACGACTTTTTTCAGGAAGCCTGCGTGTCACTTCCTGTATATATATATCAATCAGGTTCATTTTCAACATCTCCTTTTAATAAGTTTTGAAGTTCCTTCGTAGATTTTTCCCATTCGGCTTTTAACTGCTCCAAAATTTCAATTCCATATTCGCTTAATACATAATACTTTCTCGGTCTACTTTCCGTTGTATCCCAGCTGCTCTCGACTAATTCCTGTTTTTCTAAGCGCCGCAGCAAAGGATATAGAGTGCTTTGGTCGATAGAAACACTCGACTTTTCTAGTAATTGCACCAAAGAGTATCCATATTGAGGTGTTCTTAGCTGGCTCAATACAGCAAGTGTCAATGTTCCTCTACGTAACTCAGTTATTAATGAACTTAACAATTTTTCCATGTTTCACCTCACTACTGTATACTATGTGTCATACACTATCTTATACTGGGTATCATACACTATTATTTAATCTATAGCAATACACTAACTCATCTAACGAAAAAATGCCCGTGAAGTTTATATACTTCACGGGCATTTTCATCATTATTTAGTAATTCGTCTTCATGTGTTTAACTTTGACCTAGGGTGTGGGCTGTCCCATGTTTAATTATTAATAAGTAATTCATTTGCTATTAGTCTATAGGAGTTTCTTCTCGCTTCAGCAGAATATGTAATGGTACTTAGCATAATTTCATCTGCTTTATAGGAAGCTTGCAAGTCGATTAATTTCTCTTTTACTTCCTGTGGATTACCGATGATTATATTCTTTTTCATATTATCAAGCGTAACTTTTTCTCGGTCATCCCATTTATATTGCTGTGCCTCTTCAATAGATGGAATTCCTTTGTGTCCTCCCCCTTTAGCTTTCTGCAATTCCCATATGAGCGAACTTAACAATAACTCATTTGCTTTTTCCGTTGTTTCCGCACAAATAACAGAAACAGTTATCATCACTTGCGCTGTTTGTCCTTGTTTCCGAGGAGTAAAAGCTTCTAGATATTCCTGAATAATGGACGGTCCATCATTGTCACTCATAAATTGCCCAAATGTATAGGCCATCCCATTTTCTGCAGCGAGCAAAGCACTTTTTTTACTAGTCCCTAGAAGCCAAGGTACTGGTGCTACTAACGGAATGGGAGACGCAGAGATTTTCGAGTACTCGTGGTCAGCCGGAAAATCATCATCTAGGAAATGCAGTAAATCCTTCACTAAACTAGGCATCTTATAAACATTTTGCAAATAATTATCCGATAAAGCATTGGTTGCTTCAGCTGATCCTCCCGGTGCACGTCCTATACCTACATCGATACGATTAGGAAATAATGTAGCAAGTGTATTATAAATTTCTGCCACTTTGAACGGTTTATAATGAGGCAATAACACAGCTCCCGAGCCGATTCGAATTGTACTAGTATTTGCTCCAATATAACTTAAAATCACTTCTGGAACCGAACTTGCTAAGCCAGGTAAATCATGATGTTCCGTAACCCAATAGCGAGAATACCCTAACGACTCTCCAACTTGTGCTAACTTCAACGAATCCTTTAAAGCCTCTTGAGCTGTTTGATTGGATGAAATCGGCGATTGATCCAGAATACTTAACTTCATCTTTAAGCCCCCTTCTTATATCTCCGTCTCCAGCAAAGTCAATTTATATTCGCCCACTTGCCCTTGCTCATATAAGTTAGTAATGGAAGTTGAGTAATTCCTAATAGTTCCCCGGAAAAATAATACTGCGTCTGGAACAGTAACTTCAAAAGTACCCTTATACAGTAAAGTCGCAATATCATGATAATCTTCACTTGTTACGTCAAACACTATTGAAATTTGGTGTAAACCATTTATTTTTTCTTGTTCATAATGATTTACTTTTATTAACCTATTATCTAAAATTATTTCCTTTACCATTCTATCTTCTGATCTTCCGCTCATGTCCGTTACCTCCGAATGTAAGTATTGGATTTAGTGTACCATCTTCGAAGGGTTTTTTAATGGTCAACGATTGCGTATAGACACATTTTGTTTTCGCAAATCAATGATAGAATATGATTATTAAATTCTTTATAAAGAGGAATGAAGATGATTAAAAATAATAAATGGCAACTTAAATTAGAGGATTTAAACAATAGAATCTACAAGGAAAAATCTAAGACTTACGACATAATCATTACTATTTTCAAAAAATTAGTGACTGAAAAAGATTTCGAAAAAATATCTGTAGCAGAAATTAGTACAGTTGCGGGCATCTCTAGAAAAACCTTCTATCAATACTTCAAGGATAAAAACGATATTGTGGACCATATCGTTTTCTTAAATATTATTCAACCAATGACTCAATTGTTTAAGCTATCTAAGTCTTTTGAATTCCCCTCCGTAACAATCATTAGTTGGCTTTATGAGCAATTTTATGAGGACCGATTATTTTACACAAGAGTAAGTTTGTTTACAGGTCAAAACTCATTCTTGGATTTAATACTTGATCATACAAGCGACATGATTTCCGAAAGAGTGGGGAATTTAGATATACCCGACCATGCAAAAGAATATTCTATCTACTTTTATGCAGCTTCTCACACGATGATCCTGAAGAAATGGATAAATGATGGTATGATAATTCATCCTAAAGAAATGGCTTTAATGTATGAGAAATGGACAATTCCAGCTTTTAATCATTTATACTAGCTACCAAAGGTTACACTTTCTATAAACTGTTACAAAATAGGTTACACACTTCATTTTTCGATAGTAGAATTTATGTTACTGGCTTTTTATAATTTATATAGAAACAACTATAAAATGATAGGGGCTGCTTTATTATGCAATTAAAAGATAAACGTATTATTGTAACTGGTGGATCCATGGGTATTGCTGCAGGTACAGTTCGTGGTTATGTAAAAGCAGGGGCTCAAGTGGCAGTGTTGGATATTCAAGATGAACTAGGGTTAAAAGTTGTGGAAGAAGCGAACAAACTTGGCGAAGGAAAAGCTACATACTATCACTGTAATGTCTCTGATCGCGATGAAGTATTCGCTGTGTTCGAACAAGCTTCTAAGGACATGGGCGGATTAGATGTTCTTGCACATATAGCTGGAGTCGAAAAAATTAATACTGCAGAAGATTATACACCAGAAGAAATGAAATTTGTTTGGGATGTAAATATTAACGGTACCATTTTCACAAACCAGGCAGCTTGCAAAATTATGGCACGTCAAGAAGGCGAATTTGCCATCATTAACTTCGCTTCAGACGCAGCATTAGCTGGTATGGCAAACTCCGCTCTATATGCAGCTTCTAAAGGTGCAGTACTTTCTTGGTCGCGTACAATTGCATACGAGTGGGCGATTAAATACAATATCCGTACGAACTGTGTAAACCCAACTATGAAAACACCTATGTACCAACAATATTTAGATAGCTTAGAGCCAGATGCTCGTGAAGCATTCTTAAAAGCAGAGCGTTTAAAAGTACCGATGAAAGGTGAAATGGGCGACGTAGATCGCGATATGGCACCAGTTATGGTATTCCTAGCTTCTGATGCATCAAGCTACATTAACGGGCAAACTATCCCAGTTAATGGTGGTCGAAACATGATACGCGGCTAAGTAAACGTAGTTTTTCCAAGTATACTAAAATTACATTTTAAGCACCTTTCCCTCCATGTATATGCAGGAAAAGGTGCTTTTTTTATCTTCTATTAATTTCCTAAGTAACAGGATCAGCCTTCACTGCAATAATCTTTATTTCATTGCCATACTCTAGAGATAAAGCTTTTCTGGCTTGAATAGAAGTCCTCGCTGTCACGGGTATCGATTGCATCTTGCCATTTATTTCAGCCTCCACAGTAAAACACTTTGCACCGCATTTCATGGGTATCCCTCCTCTTAAATACATTATCACAAAATAGTTAAAGGTCACCGATGAAATAATTCCCCAACTAATGACTATTCCAAAAACTTATTTTACTTTTCTCATATTTGCGATATATAAAAATAGTATGATAAAATATATTGAAATTAATTCCAGAAAGGAGCATAAGTTAATTCCTTTTAATTCAAATATTTTAAGGAAAAGTTAACCGTTAGCATTATATTCTCACATAATAACTTACTAGCTTTGAAAATTTAATAGTCTAAGAGGAGATTTGCACTTGATAACGGACAACAAAGAGCAATCTATATTCGATCACGTTGGCAACAAAATAATGACAGATAGAGAGATTGACATAGTCACTCGTTTAGAGGAACCACTAATAGTGCTATTGGGTAATGTATTAAGTAATGAAGAGTGCGAGGAATTAATCAGGTTGTCTAAGGACAAATTGAATCGTTCCAAAATTGGAGCGTCACGCGAAGTAAATGAACTAAGAACAAGTAGTAGTATGTTTTTCGAAGAAAGTGAAAATGAAATTGTTGCGAGAGTTGAAAAAAGAGTCTCCTCTATCATGAATATACCTATAGAACACGGAGAAGGCCTTCAAATACTCCAATATACACCCGGTCAAGAGTATAGAGCTCATAATGATTTCTTTTCATCCACTAGTAAAGCAGCAAACAATAATAGAATCAGTACACTTGTTATGTACTTAAATGATGTAGAAGAAGGTGGAGAAACTTACTTCCCTAAATTAAATTTTTCAGTAACACCCAAAAAAGGGATGGCCGTTTACTTCGAGTATTTTTATAATGATCAAAATATAAACGATTTAACTTTACATGGTGGAGCACCAGTTATAACAGGTGAGAAGTGGGTCGCAACCCAATGGATGAGAAAACAAAAAGTAAGATGAAATAGTGTTTCTTTAAATGAATAGCAGTTAAGGATTATTATTCCGACTATTTAAGCAAACTATTAAACAGTCTGAATAGTTATTCTTGTTGGAAATACCGTTCTAAATTAGTCATAACCTAGATATAATATATGATTTGATAGAAAAGCCTTCTAATTCATCCTTATCCTTTGAATTAGAAGGTTTTTAGCTACCATAAAAATGCTAGACAAAGATTGATAAAATTTACGTTAAAGAAAAAGGGATTATTGCTCCTTACTAGAATGGTTACATAGGTGTTAAAAAGGAGGAAGTTTGAAATGATGAAACTAATTAAAGGTAAGTTTGATACTGCAAAAGTTTTTACAGAAAATATTGATGACATGACAATGGAACAGATTAAATCATTCTTAGATCAACAATTTGTAACAGGTGGACATGGTTTTAAACAGTTTCTCCAAGAAGACCAACTACTCTCGCTAAAATAACGCAAAAAAGAGGCCCTCTAACATCTCACAGAGTAATCCTCTTCCAACATCTATTATTTACTTTCATAAAATTCTTCTGGAATTCCTTGAATTAATGGTGATGCTTCACCAGAATAGAAAATACGTAAATCGTGGAGAGACCTCGTGCAGCCTACATATAATAATTTGGCATCATACTTTGAATCTTTATAGTGACTTGCATCCACATCGATAAGTAGCACTGCATCAAATTCCAACCCTTTAGCTAAATACACCGGTACGACTGAAATACCACCTGCGTATTTACTTTGATTTGCTTTAATGACGTTCGCATTAATCCCTGCAGTTAGTAACTTTTCATGTATCGAACGGCATTCAGCGTCTGTTCTACCTATTATCGCAATCGTCTTGAGATTTCCTTTCCCTAAATCTTGTAATACCTTCACGACTTCGTTAATTTGATCATCCGTAGCAATCACTTTCACTTTTTCACCACTACGAAAAACTGGTGTTGCAAGACCTACTGGAACTTCAGCATGCTTTATGACCTCATTTGCAAATTCGATAATTTCCTTTGTCGAACGATAGCTTCTCGTCAGTTCATAATAACCCGTTTCTTGAAACAATTCTTTAAAGTCATTCCAGTCCTCAATACCTTGATAATTATAAATTGCTTGAGACAAATCGCCCAAAATGGTAAAAGAATTTCCCAGTGTAATCTCTTTTAAAAGATAAATTTGAAATGGTGAAAAGTCTTGTGCTTCATCGATGACAACATGATGAAATTTTTGTTTGCCCTCTATTCCTATTAATTGGTGATGAATATAGAGGAGTGGTGCTAAATCTTCTACATTTACTTCTTTCTTTTGGCAATTCTTTTCTGTTTCTCGTACAAGCCCTTCTGGCAGTAGTTCTACTATTTCTTTTCGTTTCATCAAGGATGTATAAAACGATAAAGCGCTTATTTTCGGCCAGAACTTCATATATGCATTTAATCTTATATTAGCCTCTTTTTTCAGTAGCTTTTTCTCATTAGTTCCTTCGACCTTTTTAAGTTCTATCTCTATCCAACGCTTGATTCGTGCAACTAATCGTTCCCTGCGCTTTGTTAATGGATAATGCTTATATTCAACCAATAACCACTTCTTAATTTCATCTACTGTTATCTCAGCTTGATCCCAAAGTTCGAGATTCGTTGTTGGTACTAGATTTTCTTCAAATTGAATGAGACTTGTTTCAATAAATGACTTAAACTTGATTGACCCCTTCAATTTATCGAGCATCACTTTATGATTGTCACGATTAATTGAAAAAGCTTCTTTCAACTTTTCTTCTGGTTGTTTTAATTTCACCGCATTATCTAAGAGACGTAACGCCCACTCTGGAAAAGTAGTTTGTTTAATATTACCTACTCCCAGTTCAGGAAGTACACCAGAAATATAGTCTAAAAACAAACTGTTTGGTGCGAAAATGATCATTCTATCTGCTTGTAGCTGTTCACGATATTCATAGATTAAAAAAGCAAGGCGATGTAAAGCGACAGTTGTTTTTCCGCTCCCTGCAACCCCTTGAATCAATAACGGTATATTTTTCTCAGCTCGGATAATTTCATTTTGCTCAGATTGTATCGTTGAAACGATATCTTTTAATTTATTATCTTTATTTTCACCTAATCGGTATAAGAGAAATTCGTCTGTCAGGGATACATCTTCACTACCTTTTATATACGTATCCACCACACGCTCTAGTTCTCTTTTACGAATGGCTATATTTCTTTTTAAATAGACTTCTCCTTCTACCAATCCATCAGGCGATTGATAAAAAGCCAGTTCTTCTCCTCCATTGAAAGAATAAAACATACTCGCAACTGGTGCACGCCAATCAATCACTATTGGTTTCTTGGCTGCCTCATCCGAAACACCAACTTTCCCAATGTATAATGGATTTGGCTCTAAATGGCCATCCTCCCTAAAATCTAACCGACCAAAGTATGGCTCCTGTACACCAATTCGTAAGTTTTGCCGATTTAACTCCCTCATACTTTCAAGAACTTGCTCGGTATAGTTATCTCCATGATAAACTGGAATACTTTCTAGCTTGTGTATTCGGTCATCCAGTGTAGATAAAACTTCCTGCAATCTCTTTAATTCCTCTTCATATATTGTGCTCATTATGATACTCCCCCCCTAAGCTTTCTAAAATTTCAGTCGAGTTATCATTGTATAAAATATGTATATACAAAGTCAATTGTTCCCTATGTTAGAAACAAACGTGGAATTTAGAAAGTTTACGTTTGATTGATACTCAGTGAAGCTAGGTGAAAGCCACTACACTGAAGAAAAAACCCTAGAGTCCCGAATGACTTCTCCACAGGATATTTCTCTTCATTATTAGTTAATTTTTGATGTACTGCGCTCACAACATCAATATTAGTTTCTTAGCAAACAAAAGTGCATACGTTATTATATCTGCTAACTCTTCCTTCATCTTCTCTTAGTTCTTTTCAACAGCCTCTTCACTCGTTTTCCACTGGCATCCTTCTCTTGTTTATTTCATATAATATCGAAAGGGAGGTTTTTTAATGTTACCAGCTATACTATTACAGCTTGCTTACCTATTTATTTTCATATGGTCAGTAGCTATGCTAGTGCAAGACTTTCAAGGGACACATAAGAATTGGTTAACTGTATTGTTACACATCTCTGTTGCAATCGTCTCACTAAACTACTTACTGGTTTCACTTGGCATAAGTATCTAACCATTAAATGAGCCATGCTTACCTACGTGTAAGCATGGCTCATTTATTTGAGGTGATGTGTAACAGATCACAGAGCTAGTTAGTGCAACTAAATGTTTTAACTTAAAGGATACATTAAGTTCATTTCAAACGAGCAAAAACTGTATGTTTTCACTTGACGGTTACAACTACTCCCATGAAATTTGGTCAAAAGAAAAACACCCCCAAACTTATGAGAGTGCTTGAAGTTGATTAATCTTTACTATTTCTCAAAGCCATAATAAGAACAACCCCAATCATGCTTAAGTAACTATCTACATAAGCTTTTAAATCGTATTCATCAGATGAATCAATTGATAGATGCTCTAAATATACATACACGCGATTCATCTCATAATCAAATTCTCTTCCTATTACTTTTGGGTAGATTTTTCTATCAAATGAAACACCGCTTGATTATCACATTGTTTAGCGGATGATTTTACTTCCTTCTCAATTTTGATATGTATGCTCTTCCAAATTTCCTTATATCCAATTGTTATAAAAGCTTTCCTAGTACGGATTTTTTTGTTTGCAAAGAAACATCGAGATTTTCCAAGTAATTAAAAATACTTTCTGAATTGATTTCTTCTATAAATACCACCCCATTTTATTGAACAAATTGCTTAAATATATAATTATAGCTTTTGTAAAGTTGGTCTATTACCAACAAGCTACATTTGGCATTTGTTTAAAAACTACTTCCATTCCATAACTTATCGGTGTCCAATTTTTTTACTGGCAATACTTTTTCTACTTTCTAACTATGTTTCTTCACTCTTTAGAAGGTAACCAATTCGTAAAGGCTAATCTATTCAGGAGGGTTAAAGAATTGAACAACTTTTTGAATTTCGGAATGCTAAACTATAAAAAGGTTAAGCGGGTAAACTCCTCACGCCCAAATTCCGTTATTTTGGTTGGATACATCCATATTAAGGTCAATGTACCTATTAGAATAACCAATCACTAAAACGGTTTGACCAGTTTTCCTTTGTCTATTTTTTTAAAAGCTTTATAATAATAAAAGATGTAATTTAGTTAGCATTCTCTCTTAATGTGTTATAATCTATCGTTTATGAGAATGCTTAGAGTATAGAAGGCGGGCGGAAATTAAATGAAAAAAGTCGGATTTGATTCGGAGAAATATTTGCAAGAACAATCTGCCTACATTCTAGAACGGGTGCAGCAGTATGATAAACTTTACTTGGAATTTGGCGGAAAATTGATTGGCGACAAACACGCCAAGCGTGTCTTGCCTGGATTTGATGAAGATGCCAAGATCAAATTATTGAATACACTGAAAGAAAATGCGGAAATCATCATCTGTGTGTACGCTGGAGACATCGAGCGGAACAAAGTCCGTGAAGATTATGGTATCACTTATGACCAAGATGTCTTGCGCTTAATCGATGAATATCGGGCATATGGTATTTCTGTCAACAGTGTGTTGCTCACTCGTTATCAAGGACAGCCAACAGCAAAAGTATTTATGAGCAAGCTTGAGAGAAGCGGAATTAGCGTCTACACCCACAGCGAAATCAAAGGTTATCCCACAAATGTGGACGCGGTCATTGGCGAGGAAGGATTTGCGAAGAATCCCTATATTAAAACGACAAAGCCAATCGTGGTAGTAACGGCGCCCGGGCCGGCCAGCGGAAAGCTTGCAACCTGCCTTAACCAAATGTACCACGAGAATAAACTGGGGAATAAAGTCGGCTATGCCAAGTTTGAGACTTTTCCGGTTTGGAACTTGCCATTAAAGCACCCGGTAAACATCGCTTATGAAGCGGCTACCGTCGATTTGAAAGACGTGAATATGATTGACAATTATCACTATGAAGCATACGGGACAGTAGCGATCAATTACAATCGTGATATGGAGACGTTTCCTGTCATCAAACGGATTATTGAAAGAATTACTGGTAAAGAGTCTGTTTACCGCTCACCAACCGATATGGGTGTTAATCGTCTGAAATCTGGTATCACCGACGATATGGTCGTGCAGGAAGCTGCAAGGCAGGAAATCATTCGGCGCAGTTTCAGTGTAGAGAACGACTATAAAAAAGGGCTTGCCGATGAAGATAGTGTACGCCATATGCAAGTGATTTTGGAAGAGACGGACTTAAAAAAAGAGGATCGGGCACCTGTATTGCCGGCCCGTAATTATGCGAAAGCAATCCAAGAGAAAATTGACAGCACGAATTTGCAAGCCGTAATTGCGATAGAACTGCCAAATGGAGAGATGATCACCGGTCGAACGACAACTTTAATGGATGCTTCGGCAGCCGCGATTCTGAATGGGTTGAAGAAATTGGCCAATATTGCCGATGAAATTAATTTGTTGTCACCGATGATTTTGCAGACGATTCAACGGTTGAAAACCGATGATTTAAACAGCCGAGTCCCGACACTAAGTGCCAATGAAGTGCTTATTGCACTGGCAATCAGTGCAGTCACCAACCCTACTTCTGAGCTAGCTTATAAGCAGATGCCAAATTTAAAAGACACACAAGCTCATTCTACGGTTATAATGAATAGAGAAAACGAACAGACTTTTAAAAAGCTTGGAATCGACATCACCAATGATCCGGTATATCCGACAGAAAACTTGTATTACAATTAGGTTTTGGAAAATACCTGCCTTTTTCTTGTTATATAGGAGCCTAAGGCAAATGTTTTTTGTTTATAGAGTTAACTAAAAAGGTGTAGTCTTCTCATTAGGAGAAGACTACACCTTTTTGGATTAATGGATTAAAAATGTCAAAACCCTATCCAAGGGTTTTGTGTGACTTAAACCATAAAATAGTAACAGAATAAACCATAAGTATGTCATGTTAATAAAACCATTAATGACAACGATTCTTTAGTCAATTTCTTTAAAAACATCAGTAGGAATTTAATTCCTACTGATGTCTTTAAAGAAATTTAGAATATATATTTAACTCCTTACATTCTATTGCTTTATAATCTAACTTCTAACGTTTTTTTGCTTTATAAGAACATCAAATATTTACTGGACCATTACGGTACTCTTATATTCAATATTATCCTTTATAGAGTGTTCGAACAAGATTGTAGATACTCCTAATATATTCAAACCTTTATTTCGGAAACATCTTCTTTTCAATATTCAATTCTGCTAGAGCATTTCTCCTAAATTCAAGTAAATTTTTATCGAGTTGAAATCCTATATGCCTTTCTACTGGTTTAATTCCTGGATAAACCCCAGTAGAATGAAGATGAATAACAGCTTCTTTTATTAATTTTTTACGCTGTTGAAGCACTTGTTCTCGATTTCTCGCCCCCACTTCTTTATTTTTTTCGACAATTTTATTAAATATGTCAGGAAAGTACTTAACAAATGCTCGCGACTTACCTATTTCCTTTAAGACATCATTAATAAACTTAGGCTCTTCAATTATTGATTCTAAAATCTCCAGCAACCTCACTTCAATATTCTTAAGCTCTTCTTTTTCTATTTTATGAAACTTTGAAACTCTATTACTCTTTTTAATTGCACGCCTTTCCATTAAAGACTGGTTTTTTTGATGAATAGATTCTATTAAATCTGGAAATTTTTTAGTCAAGAAAGTATGACTAACTCCTAATTCACTGGCAATATGATTAATTGGGGTTAACTTAGATGAATGGAATAACCTATTCAAATAATTTAGAATTTCTATATGGTCAGATTTAAAACCTTGTTCAATTTTTTTTCCGTATTTCTTTCTTAATGAATTATTCTTATTAATAATTTTCCTCATTAATTTTGGAAATCTTTTCCGTAAAGTAACACTTGTGATATTCATTTTTACTTCTATCGCAGATAGATGGGTGAATTCATTACTTCTAACAATATCCTCTAAATACTTTTTTACTTTCAAATAATCAGTTTCATTTTTATACGATCTTTTTCTCGCAATAAAACTTTCATTATCCAGGGAAAAGTCTATATGTTTATCTTCCATTAATTTAACTATACTCACTTTTAGGTTCCAACAAATTTCAAGGAGTATATCTAGGGACAATCTTCCCGACCCCTTACAATAATTGATAAACGTTTCATTCACTATCCCTAAATTAAATAAACAAAGTTCTCTTCTTTGCATTTCATATTTTGACTGTTCATCAATTTTTTTTAGTGATGAGATCAACTTTTTTTTATTTGCTGATCTTTTATAAAAGTAATTAACCATTTCCTCTATTTGTTTGGACTTATATATAATTTCTTTATCTTCTATCACATCTATATTTGACGTCTTTTTACCTTTTCTCCCAAGCCAATTATTACAGAATTGACAATGTCCATTCTGTGCTTTCAAAGGAATGCTTTCTTGTTGACGTTCACATTTACTGCAAGTATCTTCTATTTTCACTTGGTGTATAATGCATACATCATATTTGGTTATATACCAGATTAACTTCTCGTAAATTATTTCCCCTCTCATATCTTCAAGACATAATGCGCACCATGCTCTATGTTTTCTAAGTAAATTTCTTATACTGAAGACTGTTTCAAAATTCTTCAAAGTCAAAGGTGTATTACAACTAAGTCCATTTAATTTCTCCAAAATATCCAAAGTTTGTCGAGATATATTACCATATCCATTAATATGAGGAGGAGGAAACCTATATGGATTTTTACTATACTTACCAGATAGTTGTGGTGCCAGCAAGTAACCTGTCAATTTCCCCAGTGAAACACAATGAGCATTCGCTAACCTAAACAAAAAACTTGTTAAACTTTCTCCATCCTTACCACATATAGTAATTGGCTTTATATTATATAAAGAATAAGAGATTATTTCTGGGGGTTCAATTAAGAAATTATCGTATGTTTCTAATTTATTATTAATAATTTGTCACCACCTTATTAAGTCCCATTCTCTGTTATTCCTATTTCATCTCGAGCTGGATTCCGTTTTCCAACAATCTTTTTCTCAAGAGTCTTTTTATTCTCATTTTTATCTTCTTCCCTATCTTTAGTTAAGCCCAATACATTTTGAAGAAGAGAACGAGAATCTTCTTGCTCATCTATCTTACGTTCACCATATATAGTTTCTTCCGCTATTTTTAAAGTTTTTGAAGGCAGAGGGGCATGCTTTATTAATAATTCTTCAGTGATTTTAGGTAAATTTTTATTCAAGGCCTCAATTAAACAAACATTAAGCCATTCTTTAAGTATCCCTACACATCCAATGGATCGTTCATACATGAATTCCCATTTTGGAATTAGATTAGAGTCCTCTGTAAGTGGCAATTGAGTTTGAAATGTATTAATAACGCTTTTGAATGATATAAGATCTTGAGAATCCTCTATTTTATAACGACGGAAATGAATTTCTTCAGTTCTTCTACCTAACTGTCCATTTATGTCGAAAAAATCTATTAACTCATAAGTTCCAAACATCACAAAAACTGAACTAGTTAAATTAGCAAGAGACTTTATTGCGTCCATCTGATCCTGTATTCCCTTGGCACCTGCAACTTTAAGTAAATGTTGCGACTCATCTAATAAGATTATTTTTGTTTTCCTATGAATAATAGCATTCTCTAAAGATTCCCTTAATTCTGGTGCTGTAGATGGGTAATGATTGGGTATTTTGTTTTTGGCCTCATTACTAGAATAACTAACTTTATAGTCAATAAGCGGTTCATTCAACTCTCTTAACAATCTCCTATAGAAATCTTTCCAATTGAATCTCCCGTTATCTGGTGATGGTAGTTCGAGAGATATGACTGGGATTACACCTTTATCATTCTGTATAATTGTTTGATTGCCTTTTAATACTTCATCTTTAACTCTACTACATAAAGTTGACTTTCCTACACCTCTAGGACCAAAAACTAAATAAAGTTTTCCTCCAGATGATGACTGGATTTTTTCCATTACACTTAAAAAAACCTTATGTAGTATAGGGTGGTTAACGTTACGTTTTAGAAAGTAATTCTTTTTTTCCTCAATGGATGCCTCTTGTAAATTAAAAGGAAATCTTTTAGTTTTACTCATACTAAAACTCTCCATATACATCAAGGATTTGATCTTCGTTAAAATTTTCAATCGATTCTTCTACTTTATTTGGTTTAGGTACTTCTGAGTTAATACTTTTAATATTTGAATCTTTATTAATCCATTTGTTTGCACTCTTTAATTCAGCAGCTTTAGACTTTAATAAATCAAACTGGTTATTACCTTCTAATTCTTTTATAAACTTGGCTATTCTTTGTGCATTTATTGTGTAACTTTTTGAATGATTTTTTTTACTTTTTTTAATTTCTGATGTTATAAAATTAAGCTCTTTTTGAGTTAAGTTTTTAAAGACTGAATAGTACTGAGAATTACATTTTATCCACCTTTTATTTACATATGCGTATGCTATCCCAATGTTAAAAGGATCATATCTGACTTTTACTTTCATTTTCTTTACATGAAGACTTTTAAATTCATCATTCCAGTAATAGATATAATTTACTTTTATACCACTTTGTTGAATTGTTGCTTCCCCTATTTGAGTTGAAGGTAAAGTCAAGATTTCAAAAAGACTATCATATGGAATATAAAACTCCTTCCTCTCACCGGAGTAAAATAACCCCTTTTGAAAAGCTTCTCTTGGTGTTTGACCCAAAGCAGGATGTTCAATAGTATCATAGAGTTCAAAGAAAAATTCATTTAAAGCTAATGATAAGCTCGCCAAGCTCCATTCAGCTTGTGTCTTGGGATTTATGCTTTTCGTAACCTCTCTTACATTCTTCATTATCTTGGTATTTCCATGTAAATTATGAATGAATTTAGTGTTTGTTGTTCCAAAGAGTCTTTCTAAAATTGAACCATATCGTGGTTGTGCTGGCGGTCTTCGCTTTGATTCTTTTTCGAACATACTAAGTAGTGTTTCAAAATAAATGCTATGAAATTCTCTTCCATTATCCACTACTATCTGCTGCGGCAACCGATTATAACGCCTAACACAATCTCGAAAAACCATTAAACATGATCTGTAACTCGGTGACTCAAAAGATAAATAAAATGCTAATACCCTTCTTGAAAAGGCATCTATCATCAAAGATAAGTGTGGCCTACCAAGGTTTTTCCCTGTTTGCGAACACAATAGCTCAATATCTAATTCTGTATGGTCAAGGTGACATATATTAAAAGGAAAATCCCCGTGTCTCGGTGTTGTTCTTTCTAGTTCCCAATAAAAAGTCTCTTTTTGATAGGTTGCTCTTCTTCCCTTCCGTTTTCTAACTTGTTCTTCAATTGGTCGATTGTTAATGTAGCTACAAAAAGTTGCTAAACTTGGTGCAATGTAGCCTTTTTCCTCGCATGCATTCTTAAAGGAACCATAAACTAAAGTTTTGTTTTTTTGAACCAGCGTTTCATATTCTTCTTTTATATAATGATCCATTAAAGAAGTTACCTCTATACTAAATCTGTTCTGACTGTTTCCTTTGGCTTTATGATTAGGAAGTAGTCCTACATAACCATTTCCAAAAAGTTTTTCGGCTTTTCTAAACTTACCTACCCAATCACGGACTCTGCGTAAATTAGGTTCTTTCTTCTTTTTATATTCTTTTGATCCTATTTCTAAATATGTTTTCACATGGATTAATCTATAGTTTGCTTCTTTATAGTCCTCTTCACTTGCTTCAACAATTAAATCAATTAAAGAATTATTATCCACTTGGTCAGTAGTCTCAAAAATAATTTTCCCTTCGTTTAATAACTTTTCAAATAATTCTCGTGTAATTTCATTATAAGTTCCATCCGAAATAAATGAATAGCTGCTTGCACCTATATTAATAATTTTCCATATATAGTTATCCCATAAAAACTTTGTTCCGACTTGTATAGTGATTTTTTTAGGAGAAAATAAATCTGAATTACATGAAATTAAATTGCTAAACATCTTTGCATGTTCCTCATGCAAGAATACTCTTACGGAATCTGGCTCCGCTAATGCGGCTTCGTTTAGATCTACATAAATAAGGTTATTAATTACGAAAATATATACATCATCTGCAGAAAATTCATGACTAGTAGATTTATCTATTAAATTCTTAAGTGTTATTCCAGGTTCTTCAAAGATAACTTCCTTAATTTCATCCAAACAATCCATATTTCCCTCTAGATTATTTATTTTTCGTAAGTAATCATCTAAAAATACATAATTTCTATGCAGATTCCAATTAATACGATTACTTGTACATACCTTAAATTCCAGACCTAATTTTTTGGCGAACTTCTCCCCAGGTGGACATCTCCAATTACCACTTTCGTCCTTAATGTATTTCCAAGGTTGCCTTTTGGATATAGCCAATAGGTCATCTTCATTTTTCCATTCTTCCCAACCAGCCCCGTTTTTCCTAATAACAAAGAAATCAGGTGTATACAGAACTCCTCTATTTCTACCTGACCCATTTACGTAACTAATATTAATTTTATTTGGTTGATCATAATATTCTAATACTTTTTCTTCATTCTCCATCATCAAAACCGCTGGCCCCTCAACTTTTCCGCTTTCCCACTGAATAGTTACACCCATTTTTTTTGATGGATATTTCCCCGAAGTACTTTTACGACCTCCACCTACTGACCGTGCAGGTGGGGCAAAGCGGATGTTACTATTGATATATTCTTGTGTCTTTTTTGTTATATTATTCCTTTCGCACCAGCTTAAAAATTCAACTTCAGATAACATTCCTATTCACCTCCATATTTCTATTTATTCCACTTTTCTTGTTCAAGTACTATTTAAATTAGTATCCCAAATCTTCAAACTAGCTATCACTAATTGTTACTATTTCTCCACTATCCATTGTAAAGATTATTCTTAACCAATAATTCTTTCCAAAATTCTTGAAGAGCCCTCTCCCTCAGTAAACTTCTTTTAGTTTTAATTTGAATCTTCCGACTACTTGGATATATACCCTCATTTACTAAAGAATAAAAGGCTACTTGAATTTCTTTTTTTAATTCCTCTATTCTCTGTTTTGATTTTAGATCGATATAATCTCTATATCTTTTTGAAATTTGTTTACAGTACTCTGGAAAATTACAATATAAAATTCGTTTATCTCGGTCTACCATTCTTGCAGTTGCCGCCATAGATATTGGCGGGTCATATTTGAGAATTTCCTTCATTCTATTTTCAATTGAAACAAGGTCAAGTTTCCTTCTAATCACTAACTCTTTTTTTGTATTCTGTTTCTCAACCAGATGACTTATAGTCACATTTTGCAAACTTTTTGAGAGGAATTCCAAAATTGTAATATCTAATTTAAAACAGATTTTTAGTAACTCTTCTAGTGGCGGCATATTTTCAGATTTAATCCAGGCTCTTAAAGTACTTTTAGGAATACATAAGTATTCGGAAAAATCAATAATATTATTAGAAAAATATTGATGTTTGATAAATTTTAATTGTTTACTAATCTGTTCTTTAGCGAATAGCTTACTAGATTTTATTCCTATTAAGCATTCAATATTTAGATAGACAAATGTATGCCATTGCCATTCCTGATTATTTATCTCTTTTATAACTTCATCCTGAATTAACAAATTAAAACAGAATGGACAATGACCAGGAATCATTTTTCTACGCAGTATGCCAGTTTTTTTATAGCAAGTCGGACACTTGTCAATTAAAAAACACTTATGTTCAAAACAAGTCTGTATCGGTTTTAAATACCAAATTAGAGGATAGTATATACTCTTATTAGTATCGTTCCAATTCTTTATACATTCCGGACACCAAGAAAAAGTTTCTTTAAATAAATTTCTTAGAGGAACTAAATCTTTTAATTTAAACAGAGTTAAGCTAGTTAAATCTATTCTGGTTGTTAACTCTTCCAAAACACGAACCAATTCAGTTGAGTTATCTGTATATCCATTTATTGTTTTCGCGCCTTCATAAAAACTGTTGCCACCGTATTTAGAGCTTCTTTCCAAATAATCTTTATGCAATTCAGGAACCACTATCTTATTTACCAAGTGACCAACATTGATGTTATGTTCATATGAGAGCCTAATTAAATAACTAACCAGACTTTCTACTAAACCTGTTTCAATTCCAATAGGCTCAATGTTATACAAAATACTTCTAGACGCTTGAATAGTTAACACCTCCAATAATTACCTTGATAGATTACTATTAATTATTGGCAATTAAATAATATATTTATTCAAATACCTAAAATAATTTTGAAAAAGAAACATCAAAATATAAAGGGTATATAGATGACCAATATTTCTAATAAGTTTTAAATGATCAATTTATTTGATTAAAGAATAAATTCCCATGTAATAGACAATTAATAATGTATATTGGAGGGGAAGTTTATATGATAATAAAAAAACATGATGAAAAGATTATTTATTGTTACTGTTGTCGCAAAAGGACTTTATTTATACGTAGAGATTTACATAATAATAGTGGTGTAGAGAGTCATTGTAGTGAATGTTCTTTCGTTTGGTTTGAATGGCAAAATCGAGCAGTTGAGCGGGAAAAAGAAAAGTGGATTGAATATAACGAATTAACGATGTTTTAATTGTAATAACATAATAAAAACGCTTAGAGAATATTTCTCTAAGCGTTTTTACTTTCCTCTTTCAACTAGTCGAGTAGAAGGAAACCTCTCTACCTTACGGAAGATTGTGGTTCCTCCCCCTCACAGGTACACCCATACTCTTCTATAAAAAGAGACCGGCAGAGTCTCCCAAGTTGCCGTATCATATCCATGTGTGACGTGCCAAGGTCACTGAACCCATAGAGGTTTTATCCTTCTTGCCTTTAACGAAGAATAAAATGTAGCTTTCTACCGCAGTTAAGGCATCAGCCCTCTCGAGTTACGAACATTATGGAGCTCAATCCCGTCAACCAGTTGGCTTTCAGCCCGCCACCTAACTATCTAGGCTTAAAGACTAATGTTACCATTAGCCCTCCAAGACTCGCTACGAGTGAATGGCTAGTTCTTTCTCGACGGGAATCCCACCCGCTATATGATACGACCTAGGCTCGTCCGCACACCTGCCCCGTTAGTGTTTTAAAGTTCAAAGCATACAAGGGTATCTGCTACTATTACGAATAAAAATTGAATCAGTCAAATGCAAACAAAAACGTTCAACTTTTTGGACGCTTTTGTTTGCTGTTCTTATAAATGTTATTTTTGCTTCCCATATCTTTACTGTGCAGTCATAACCAATTAAAAGTGTTCAATTATTTAGGACCATTACTGAATTTGCAAGCCTTTTTTCATTACCGAGCAATGTTGTATAATATCGTTGCTCTATACCATAGAGAAGTTTTTTTAGATCATCCTCGGATTTAATCCTAAAAAATTTTTGGTTTTCATCATATTGTAATTCTCCGCAGTATTCTTTTGTATAGGCAAATATACTTTGCTGATCTTGAGGAGAATAGGTTCCAAGTGTATCCATAGCTAATGCTATCCGCTTTCTATTAGCTGTCTTCACCTTATTAACATTGTAACCTTCCTCTAACCTAATAAAGTCATTTTTTAAAAATTGCTCTGTTTCTCCCTGTGTTGCTTCTTTATATAATGTTTCAATTCCTCGGAAAATACTTGTTAATGCACTTAACTTTTTAAAATAAAGTAAATCAAAATCCTTGTCGTAAATTGCATCTGGAATTTTGTTCAATATTAATATTGGTTCATTTTCACTATCAACAAGAACTGGAGTAGCAGACATAGAAAGAAACTTCTTTTTTATCAAATTCGATTCATATATCTTTTGAAAAAAGTAAGTTCCCCCTTGAACTGAACATAAATACTCTAATTTACTGTAGTTTTGTTTGGTAACTTGATTATAGTCAGTTGATATGAAAGTTCTAGATAAGAATTCTATATAGAACTCTTTGTTGGAAAAATCATCTATCGTGAACCATTCATCTTCCTCAAGCTTATAGGATGGAGAATATGGAACTCCATTTTCTAAGTTTTGAGGTATCAGATAAATATCTTTTTCACTTGATAGAACTTTAAAAAACTCTCCTTGAACACCCTTAGTTTTGGAGACCAAATAATTCATAATTTACACCTCTCGATCTATAAAAGTAAAATTATTAATGCGTTTTAATCTTTGAAAGCTGAGATTTTTAGGATCCTTTAGTATTCGTTTAGAAATAATAAATACCTTTACGCTTGTATTAGTGGTTACATAGTAAAAGTGGTAACCGAATATTAGATATAATGGATTAAAATATAGTGTCTGGGACAGAAATGTAAAAACAAAAAGTATAATAAAAACAAAGAATAAGGTTTCGAAATATGGAACACTTAATGCAACAAAAAAGTAACCAAGATAACTTGGAAGAAATGCATTATTTGCTTGTTCAACTTCTTTTATTACAGGGGTTTTATCTGAATGAATACTATCGTCATCTAAAAAGTTTGACAATGTAAGACTGACATAAGTAAGACAAATTGGAATCAAAATATATATAAAATAAGAGATAAAGTCAGGAATAATATCAAAACAAGAAACAATATCTCCTAACACAAATTGTTCTTTGGCAAGATATACAACTATAATTAAGGAAGTAGCATTAAAAGTTAAAAATAATCTAAATAATACATTCACTAGTATACCCCACTCCTACTAATCTGTTAAGAAAGCTTCTAAGAATTATGTCCTATTTTATCATATAACGGTAAATATTCACTATATTCATTATTATTTCTTTCCTCAAAATATTAACTTAGAAGTTTTATCGTAGAGGACTTATAATATAAGGCTATGTTAAAGATAAAGGTTAATTTAAAATGCACAAAAAAATGAGTTGGGAAATGTGTCTCCAAGCTCATTGTATTTGATATCCTTTTCTTCCTAAAGCACCCGTTAGTGCAAGTATATTTTTTCACAAACTCATATTAGTTCGCAACTAAGATTTAAGAACATAATTGATAAATTCTGCTTTTGCTTTAGTGTATGCTTCACGATCATTGTTATATTTTTTTGCTAAATTTCTTTTAAGAATAGCGTATTCATCAATAAACTGCTGATTATTCCGTAATACATCACGAAAAAGTAGCTGATTATCCCACCGTTCCTCTCCCTCAAGTAAAATATGTAAATGCACTACTCGTTTATCGTTAATTACTTTCACAAAAAATCTTTGCCATGGTCGATTGTCTAAGTTAGGTGGTACATAATGCCAGTCATGATTAGCTAACCATGAAGATATTTTTTTAATTTTTTGAAATGAATCAATTTTAGCCATTAAATCAATTATTGGTTTAGCTGGTAAATTAGGAATTGATGTACTTCCATAATGTTGAATTTCCGTTATGCCGAAAGTTGAAAGTAGATTAAGAAGATGGACTTTTTCTTGAGTACCTTTTTCTATCCACTTGGGATTTGGTTCGACAATGTCTATTGTTTCATTAGCCCAAACGGGTCATGTACTTTCATCATGAATATCTTTCATTTTTCTCTTCCTCCAAATCTTTTATCAGTTTCAGTAAAATCCTTATACTGCAATCTTTAACAAGCCTGTCACGTTAGTTCAAAATGAAAAAATACTTTACTCCTTCTTCAAGTAAAGCACCTCGTTACTTAAAGAAGAAAGTTGCTATTATGGTCCTTTCTCTGATGATTCTTTGTACTTTTTCTGTTCTTCCCTAACAAATACAATAGCTTCTTCAACGGTTAGTATATTGTTTTCGTGCCAACTTTTACCCATTTCTTTGATTAAAGGATGTACAAGTCCTATTCTACTAACCACTGTAACATAATGCAGTAAAACGTTTATCACTTCATCTTTCAGTCCCAATACTTGCAAATCCTTAACCATCTTTACATCATCTTCTGTAATAGTGCCGTTGGGTTCTTTAAGAAATTCAATAGGTATGGTTGTTTTTATTTGATTTACATACCATTCATCGTATGTCATTCCTGTTTTAGCTTTAAACTCTTCTTCTTGCTCTGCATTCCATTCCTGAATAGTCATTCCGTGTATTTCTTTAAATCTTTCTTCGGGTGTCGTCCCATGTATTACTTTATCTTGTACTTTTTTCCTTCGTTTTTTATCTTTCATCTTCCCAGTTTTAGCCTTACTTTTTTCTTCAAGTTTTGTATTCCATTCCTCTGCTGTCATTTCCTTTACTTCTATATATCGTTCTTCGTCTGCTATTCGGTGCATTTTTTTATCTAGTTTTTTTTATCTTTTGTCATTCCTTTCCTCCTTAATCCAGTAGTTTTAAGTTGTATTTCGGCACACATTTCATTTTCCTATCTTATCTTCTTATTGAACTAGACTGCTTACTTTACTTTAATAAGAAAAAAGGCTTTACTCCTTCTTGAAGTAAAGCACCCGTTAGTTGAATAAGAATATATTATTTTTCTAATATTCCTATAATTTCTTCAAGTAAATCAAATGGTTCTACTTCTACCCCAATTAACTTCGCATTCCAGTTCGCACCAACTAAAAGACCATCTTCATTCATTCCGTTCAACCAAGTATTCATAAAAATTTCCAAAGGTATCGATGACGGCTTATAATGTGACCAACCATCTACTGCACATTGTCGTGCATATGCCTCATCTGACCAAAACAACATAACAACAGTATCTTCATATTCATTAGATTCGCAAACACACCATCCATCTTCATTTTCTAAACCCCAAACCACTTTATTTTCCGAAACTCTTTTTATAAAATTTTCATAACGTCTTTTAGAATTTATTATCAAATCAAGCATCGTTTTAATTCTCCCCATCTTTCAGTTTCCATATAATTCTTTACCTCTATAAGCTTAACGATATATCGCCTTGATTCATACATGTATTTTTTTCTTATTAAACTAAACTGCCGCGTTAGTTCAATAAGAAAAAAAGGCTTTACTCCTTCTTGAAGTAGTCGAGTAGAAGGGAACCTCTCTACCTTACGGTAGATTGTGTTCCACCCCCCTCACAGAACCGTGCTTGCGCTATTTACGCACACGGCTCCTCCAAATCATCATTCACACTGACTCTGCTATCCTCAATAGTTTAGTTTACATTTATTATCTCTACCGCTGTGTGTAGTAAATGTGTCCCTAGTGAGGTTGATCACTTGGTAGCAGCCTTTCCTCCATCGGCATTACCCAACTTCATTGGTACTACGCTGCTATCCGACTCCCTACAACGGCATTTGGTTACCTTGCTTATTATCGCTTGTACACCATACTCTTCTATAAGAAGAAAAGACCGGTAGGGCCTCCAGAGTTGCCGTATCATATCCATGTGTGACGTGCCAAGGTCTCTGACTCCAGAGAGGTTTTATCCTTCTTGCCTTTAACGATGGATAAAATGTAGCTTTCTGCCGTGCTTAAAGCATCAGCCCTCTCGATTTACTAACATTATGGAGCTCAATCCCTTCAACCAGTTGGCTTTCGGCCCGCCACCTAACTGTCTACGCTTAAAGGCTAATGTTACCATTAGCCCTCCAAGACTCGCTACGAGTGAATGGCTAGTTCTTTCTCGACGGGAATCCCACCCGCTATATGATACGACCTAGGCTCGGCCGCACAAGCACCTGTTAGTTTAAGTACAATTTTTCACAATCTAGCCTAAACCTCTTCTTTTGTATCTTCTGTATATGATTCGAAATCTTCACAATTCAATATAAGTTCACAACTCTGAGGGTGAAGAATAAAGAGAGTCTTGTGGTATCCATCATCAAACGACTTTGCATAAAAAACTGTTTAAAGTTAAACAAAGAGAAATCTCCTAGATGCTAAAAATTCTAAGAGGTTATATATAATCCGAAACTTTTATTTGGGAACATTTTTTGAATTTGTTTCGCATGCTTTATAAATTTCTCTTTATCCCTTAAAATACTGTCCAATGATTTTTGGAATCGTCAGTACTATATCTGTAAATGTTAATGAATTTTCTATTTTATCAAAGTATCCACCTTATTGTCATCCAAAGGCAATGACGTCACTGTATCCCCCTGTACTGGTTCAAGATGATTTTGGAACTGGATGCGAATTGATTTCGCTTTTTCAAATTGTGGGCGGTCCATTACTTGAAAGTGGATATGTGCCTCTGACGAATTTCCTGAATTCCCACATTGCCCTAATAGTTGGCCTTCTTTAACTTGTTCGCCTTCCTTTACTAAAATCGAGCCGTTTTTAAAATGTGCAATCATACTATTTTCCTTATTTGGATGTTCAATCACGATATAGTTGCCGGCAGGATATTGCTCGTTCATTTCACCAGGTACATTATCTTTAATACCATCTACTACTTCTACAACTTTCCCATTAAAAGGTGCAACAATATATGTGCCAAAAGCAAAATAATTTTCATTGATTAAATTTGTACCCTCATATGTTACCCCGTTTATTACACGTACTAAATCGTAAGCATAGCGTTGGTTTTCATACGCATAATGATAATTATCAAACTCATTTGTACCGCCCCAAAACACGAACCACTCATCACGGATTGGCATACGATATTGGTTTTTTGTCCATTTTTTGTCAGAGTCGTAAGTGATAAACGGTTTCAAATAAAATCCTGTAATTACTTGCCTAGAATCATATGCTAACTGAATCGCTTTTTCTTTATTTTGGTCTATCCAAATAACTTGAGTTGTACCAAACCATTCCTTTTCGGAAAACTTCTCTAATTTTTGAATACCTTGTTTATAGGAATAGCATATATTTTGAAATTCATTTAACCCAAGAAGATTTTGAAAATCTTTTGATGTAGTTTTATAAAGTAATTCAAACTCTTCATTGATAAAGTGTTCTTCAAATTTATTTAAGTCTAATTTTGACATATGTATCCTCCAATTTCAGCGTTCAAAAGAAATCCATTCACTTATCTTTACGAATACAATGAACTGAAAGTTTCAAAAAAATGGAAGAATAGTTAAGTTGTTTTTATAAGGTTTCCAAAGCATCGTTTGATAACATTTCTATACTTAGGATTGTAAATCTGACTATAATCCTTGTTCCACTAAACTGCGGCGTTAGTTCAATAAGAAAAGGAAATATGGTTGAACATCTTCATCAAGGGAGTAATGTTAGTCCCTTTTATTATCTGATGATAGCCAAACGTTTTTCGAAGGGAATGCGTTCAGATTTTTTCAAGAATTAACTCTTTCGCTGCATAACCCCATGTAGATATAACCCCTGTTATCGATATTGAAAAAGGATCTTCACTTGAAGATCCTTTTTTCTATATATTAATGACCCTACTACAAGTTTGAGCAATATAATTATCATGGGTTACAATAACGATTGTTTTACCCTCGTTATTAAAATCTTTCAACATTTGTATAATGACATCCCGATTTTCTTCATCTAAAGAACCTGTGGGTTCATCTGCTAATATGAGTTGGCTTTCTTGTAGATATAGTTTTAGCATCGCTATTCTCTGTTGTTCTCCTCCACTTAGCTTATATACCTGTTTATCCATAAGTTTCTCTAAATGGAGAACTTTTAGTGCTTCTTTAATTTTTTGTAGTCGTTCATTTTTAGACAAGTTTTTGTACTCTAATGCAATATTTAAATTCCATTTTACTGTCTCATCTTCTACCAAACCATAATTTTGAAATAAATAACCAATCTTATGACGTCTTAATAGCATTGCTTGTTTTGAATTGATTTCAACATTCTTTTGATTAAATAAATATAAATCTCCCTCAGATGGTTTTGAGATTAATCCCATTATATTTAATAGAGTTGTTTTACCCTTACCACTCTTACCCATGACTGCTATCATTTCACCATTATTTATAGAAAAGTTAATGTTTTCAAAAACCCTATTTTCATTAAACTCTTGACATATGCTTTCTAATCTCACTATTTCCAAGTTAACTCCCACCATTCAAAACTTTATATATGTCTTTTACTATAAGCTTCTTGTACAAATAAAGCATAGATACCAAATCATATAAGATAAACAGCAAATAAATTAAAATATTTACTTTTAAAATATAAAATACAATAGAAATACCAATCATAAAAATTATCATTACAAAATTAGCTCTTAAATTCTTTAGTAAATGATACCCTTGCACGTATCTTGAAGCATACCTTTTACCATTCACAATCATATCTATATAATTCGAAATATAAATAATAAAAACTAATAATATGATAAATAAGAATACAAAAAGCTTTGCTTGATCCATTAGAAATTCATAATTACTGAAAATAGTTTCAAAAGGGGTCAACAAGTTATTTGCCATATATAGATTATCTAAATCATACTGAATCAACATACTTTTAAATTCTTCTCTATCATTTAACTTAAATGCCAGCTGAGAAGAACCTAACATATCGAAATAAAATCCACTTCCAAAACTTCCATTATCAAGCATGATAATAGAATCTGTAAGTTCAATATCTATCTCATCTTCAAAGGGAATTGAACTTAATATTTTATATTTATTTCCATTTTCAACATAAATAATTTGTATATCATTAATACTAACTTCCTTAACTTTAATACCATACCTTGTATTATAGTTAAGTGTGGTATTATACCTTTCTATAAAATGTTCTTTTATATCTTCTTCACTAGTTCTGTATTTCTCAGGAACAAGTATTGTAGGGATATTATCATTAAAGTCCCATTGCACTTTAATATCAGTATAGTTTTCTATATAATTTTTATTTAAAATTATATTATTTCTTTGATAAGTATTCATTACTTCTTCTCGCGAAATTCCATTGTATTGCAAATCTGGGTTCAAATTATCTATAACTGGATCAAACATAATATATGCTTGATCTTTATTTACAGCATACATTTGCTTTACATTGTCAGCAACTTTTTCCAACATTTGGGTATTTTTTAATAATTTATCAAGTTCATCTGAATTTCTACCATGCGAAGAATAAAAGGAATCTAGCATTTTATAGTGATCATATTTTTTATAGACCTTATCTACCTCTTCATAATAATTAATAACAAGATTCATTAGAATGGTAACAGAAAGAATTAATATAATTTTAATCAAATTAATAATAGTATATAGTCTGTTAGAAAATATTTTATTTTTTATCGCCGCAACAACATTGGTCTTCCTTACGAAATGTTGTAATAATAACAGTAATAAAATGATTGCGATACTAATGATTGATAAAAATAATATTAAGAAAATTGCATAGGTCCAAGAAAATTTACCAGTTGTCAAATAAAATAATGAATGTCCTACAACCAATAGTACGATAAGAATTCCTTGTATATGTAAAGTTTCCTTTATGTTCGTTATGACTATTTTTGAAGGTGAAAAACCCGCTAACTTTTTCACTGCATTTGTTTTAAATCTAAACATTGTATATATATATAAAATGGCAAAAGTAGTGATACTTAATATTAAAAATTGTAATAGATTATTATAAAAAATGTCACCGTAAGATAGCCCATTTTTGCTTAATACTTTAATGTCTACTGCATTTTTTTGCGAAAATTCTTCTATTTGGTTATTGGATAAATTTGTACTGAAATATCCAGGACTATCTATAAAGTCATCTTCTGTCATTTTAAAATATCGATAAATATTATGAGAAATACCAACAAATTGTTTTACTGAGTTTATATCTGTATGGTAAATATCATAATAGGTATTTCCATCATCTGAAATAGGGTTTTTTACTACCTGAAATTCTGCTTTCTCTTCAATAAGTCCTTTATAGACTTTTAATAAGTCCTCACCAGATTTATAATCTACTTGATATTCATTCAATGAGGAATCTCCGATATTATTAAGTCCATGGATTTCATAAATGGAATTAGTATAAATATAGGAAAATATAATCATTAAACCAGTCAAATAAATTATATATATTTTTTTCATATAAATACCTTCCATCTCATATGTAAAATAAACTATTATTATTTCTTTCACTAACTAACTTAATTAGTATAGTTCAACATATTTAAAATAGTTGGATAAATATACCCAACTATTTTAAACTGGCTACATAATAAAAAATTATAGCTCTTTAAAATCTATTAATAATTAGTTCCCCAATTTTGATTTGTGTATTTTGTACTTATTGATTTAAAGTTATAATGTGAAGATTCATTTGCATACCATACTCTATTTGCAGCTATACTTGCTTCCGCTATTTTCCAATCAGATGTATGCGTTGTACTGCCAACTTTAACTGATGCCGTTACTGCAAAGTTTTTACCATCATCCACAACATATGCATTTAAGTTGTGCAAATTGTCTTGTATTCTACTATGAATCTTTGTATCATTTTGCCCTGCATCAAAAAGGAGCGTACCGCCCTCTACTTCCCCATAAAAAGCGTATGCCGCAAATGGAAAACTTATACAAACAATTAATAAACAGATACTCACTTTTAATTTTTTCATATTTCCTCCTAATTTGACTATTACTTTGCTTTTTTTCTTCATCCTAACTTCTCCTTCTAATTAAAGTTTTTTCACTTTTCAAATATAACTAAGGAGAATATTTAAATATACTGGATGTTATGCAGGAATTGTGACAAATAAGTATATTATGTAGAATTCTAAGTTTAATTGTTACAATGAGTACAAGGATAACAAATGTAGAGGCTTGGCAATAAGTTATAATAATAACGAGACTTATTGTGGCAGCCTCCTATTTCAGACCATTAATTTAATTTTTATAACATAAATATTCAATAAAAAATCACCTCTAATTAAACTAGAGGTGATTTTTAACATACTTTTTTCAACTGCTATCCTTGAGCTCTAGCTTTATCTCTTAACATGAGTACCCCACTATAATGTCACTGGACACAACATATTTGGATGTTTAATTACAATAAAGATGTATACTAACAAATGCTTTAAGTAGCATTGTTAGGCTTAATGAAATTTCATTAGGACAATAAAGTTGTATACTAATGGAACTTCATTATATAAAAAGAGCGGCATTTAAGGGAAAATTCCTTTAAATACGGCTAATTTTTTTATTGTTCAGTATACATATCTATTGTCTTTCAATGTCCAGTTACATTATAGTTGGTAACCCATCCAATTGTACTTTAAGGTTTTTACATTATAGTTAGTAACTCATTTCTTAATGTTATGATTCAAATTTAAAATACGCAGTAATTTTATATTAATTATTTCGGAATTCGAATATTTAACTAAAGCACCCGTTAGTATGAAGAAGAAGGGGGTTAGTACACCACTTAAACCGAATAAGTACCTCCTGGTAAAGTAAATAAATAAAACCCGTTCTCCCCGCTTAACTGCCATCCCTCAAAGTAATTACTGTCGTGAAACAATTCAAGATAAATACTTCCTTCAAACTCCACGACTAAATCAGAAAAAGTTACACGTATCTAATCGTGACCTTGTTTAAAGGGGGGGATTCCCAATCGGTTTTATTAACTTGATTTTATATATAGAAACTCCTTTGGAACCTCTAGTTAGTTATATAGCTCTTGTAAAGGTTTTAGATATGACCACAAATTTAATCTTAGGTGTAGATTAGTCCATCTTCTGTTAACACGAATACTACAAGATAAGAAGAGTTGTTTGTTTAATATAATGGAGATAATAATTCGAGAATAAAAACTCTTTGTACTATTCTAAACTTAGATAATTAAGTTAGATTTTTATATAACTAATTTGGTTATCTGTGTTTTGTATATACTTTTCACTTTAAATTCCCTAAAATAGAAATGTATGGTTAAATTATATGTAGATTAGAAAGGTGGATCTAATAAATGGATATACGGAAGAATATTTTGTTTTTAATAACACCACTATTCTTTTTAGTTGCTTGTAGTAGTGATGAACAAATTGTGGAAAATATTATATCACCATCTCAAACTAAGGATATATATGAAATTAAACAACCTGAAAATTTTAATGTTTCAAGAGGATTGATAATGAGGAATATAAACAATTCTTTAAATGTAGAGGAAATAGAGAAAGGACTAATGGACTTATCAATAGAACACTTTTCTACAAACAAGTTTTATATGCAGGAAGGTCAATATTTAGATGAAAATACTATTAGTCAATGGTTAGTTAGAAAATCAAAAGAAGGTTTTGGTTTAAACCCAACTATAAAAAATAGTACTGGAGATGTTTTAGAGGACGAAAAAAATAATCCTAAGATATTATCTCATGTATTAGAGCAAAACTTTATTAACAAAGAAAATGGAAATGTAGAAGGAATATCTTTAGCCATATCCTTAAATGAATTTTATGACATTAGAGTAAATGTTGAAGGTTTAGTTTATACAGATCAAGTTAAAGTAGATAGTAACGATGATAATGTAAATGACGTGGAAAATTACGGTAAGGAAATTGCCGAAATTATAATTAAAGATATTAGAAACAATAAAGAAATACCTAATGTCCCTATTTATTTAACTTTATACCAAGAATCGATTGAAAATAGTATACTTCCAGGAATATTTTTAACTGAAACATATATTCCAGAAGGAGATAGAATAGATGAATGGACTGATATAGATATAAAAAATTATACATTCCCTTCAGATTCATTATATAGTTTAGACAAAGAAACTCATGATAAATTATTAATTTTAAAAGAAGATATTCATGATGGTTTTGAACATTTAAATCCTAAAATAGTTGGTAAACTTCGATATGAAAACGGGCAATTAATCGACTTAAAAATAGATGTTAACGTGCCTTTAATTAATGATCCTGAATTAATTGGTCTTTTACAGCTCACTGCTGGTAAATTTAATACTGTTTTAGTTAATTATCTTCCTATACCTATCACTATTACTATTACAGATCAAAAACAAGATGTTGGGATTATCATTTGGGATCCAATAAAAAAACAGCTTTATGCAACTCCAATATAATTATATAGAGGCTGGGACATAACTAGCTGATATAATAAAAAAAAAGAGAAATCGAATGCCATCGATTTCTCTTTTTTCTTGTTCTTTACAGGAGTGTTTTGTATAAACTGTCCTATATGAGTAATCACCTTAGCAATTAGTACAATTTATTTTAGTTTTTTTGGATACTTCCAGAAAACTCACTTGGACCTTCAAATTCAAGATAATATTTAGAAGAACTATTGACTGACCAAGAAACGTTTAAATCATCTTGCCAACTTGAAAATGGTTTTACTATATACGTCTCTAAAGTATTATCCAAAATAGCGTCCTTGCGTTTTAATTTAACTTTCAATGAAGTGTTATGATAATTTCTTATATTAATAGTAAATGAACTTACTCCCGTAAATAAGTAATTTGAGTATAAGGTAGCCATGCTTGATTTTCCACTGATCGGATATCGACCATCCGTAGAAAGATTCCAAGTAGAAGTTGGTTTTGATACATCATAAGGTACAATTACGTTTGGATCTCCTACTCCTGCTCCTACCTCATTTACACCTACATTTTCTTGTGTTTCAGAGACTACTGCATTCTTTAATTCAATTGAATCTGGTACTTTCTTTTCTAATTCAGCAGCGTTGACATTAACGCTTAATCCGCTCCCTACAACAGCTGCTGCTAAAGCTAGTGAAGATATTTTAGTGAAAATTTTACTCATGAATATCGCTCCCTCGTCTGATTTAATTACAAATATTGTGCAGAATGTGTGAGATTATCACTAGCGTTACTTGCAACCTTTACGAATATACTAGTTGCTAGCAATATTGCTATAAAAATTGTTCTCTTTTTCCCTCCCCATATCTCTGTCTTCTACTCCAATATAAAGAAACCTATTATTAATATATACAGGATGTTATGCAAGAGTTGTGACAGTAGGAAGTGAAGTATAATAGACGACTTAGCAAAAAGTATCATATATAAATACATGTGAGGGTGTTCTAGTAAATGGTCTTGCTGATATACAAGAAAAAAGAGAAATCGAATGGCATCGATTTCTCTTTTTCTTATCGAGTGATTTGTAGAAGCTGTCCTATATGAGTAATCACCATAGCAATTAGTATAATCACTAATGAAGTTGTATTCATATTGTTTAAAGAATTATTCGATATATCCATTAAATTCATTTGGTCCAGCAAATTCAATATAATAGTTGGAAGACTTATCAAGTGACAAAGTAAATAAACCATCGTTATATGATCCATCTGGCTTTAATTTTACTTCGTATGTACCTACTGTGTTATCAAAAACAAGATCTTTTCGTTTGACTTTAAATTTCAATGAATATTGATGATCATTTACGTAAGGGGTTATCTATATGGGATTAACTACTTTAAATGATTGCTATAACTACTTACTATGACGATTAAAATAAACTGAGTTTTTTATATATTAATGGTTTCCATCAATTGGTTCATCCATTAATACTTCGATTAAACTTTTTGTTGGTAGATTATTATTCTCTATATGGGGACTAGTAGTTATAAAAAGTCCTAGAGCTACTAATATAGTAAATATGACTCGTTTCTTTTTTCTCATGATTTCCTCCTTAATAATAGTGCCTTCTTTACTAATATAAAGTAAACTATTGTTAAGGTATACAGGATAATGTGCATGATTATGACATAAAGGGGTGTAGAAAATGTATGATTTAGGAAGAAAAGTGTCAGATTATAGGAAAGCAAAAGGATTTACCGTAAAAACACTCGCTGAAAACCTATGTGATGAATCAACAATTTATCGACTGGAGCAAGGTAAACAACTTCCCCGTTTAGAGATTCTAAACGACATTTGTACGAAACTAGAGATGCCCTTTAAAGCATTATTTCCTTTAAATGAGGAAGTGGAAGAACTAAAGAGGCTTTGCAGAGAGCATACTTATAATGAGGATTATCTATCGTTAAAATTTACCATAGACGAATGTAAAAAGGTTTTAAACGATATTGACTCTGTTTATACCAAAGAGGAATTTAGGAAGTTTATTCAATGGCAGCATGCGATTCTATTACACAAAAATGTGGGGAAACCTTTAGATGCTCTTCGTGTTTTAAACTCACTTGCAAATTTGAAGACAAGTAATTCAGAGTTGGATTTCAATATTTTAAATTCCATTGCTCTAATTAATTTATCGATTGAAAAAGTCGAAGTAGCCCATAGAATCTATAATGTTATAAACAAGAAATTACAAAATCATATTGTTGTTGAGGATCCCACTCTTACTCCGCGAGTTGGTTATAACTATGCTCATACATTATTTAAATTAGAACGATACCTCGATGCTTTAGATGTCATTAATAAGGTCCTTTATTATCTAGAATCGCACCAATCGATGTACATATTAGGAAAGGTATATCATTTGAACGGTCTACTTTTAAAAAAATGTGGATATTTAGGTGAAGCGGCTGAATCTTTCCAAAATGCAATTTTGGGTTTTACTCTTACAAAAGATAAATCTAATATCAACCGAGCAGAAAAAGACTTGGCTAATATAATAAAAGTCATTGTTTAGTCTGTTGAATAACAAAGATGAAGAAACCGCTTATAGACAGTCAAGGTATTTGATATACCTGGTCAATAAGAGGTTTTATCTTTGTTTATTTCTCAAGTACATTTAAGATGTCGGCGGTTGTATATATAAATATTTTATCATGTAACGCTGGGTTTTCGTTTATAACTTCTCTTAGGTCAACAAAGATTTGTTTATCAACTTCTCGAAGCAAATATTCAAATCGTTTGTTTATCAAGCAAAAATAAATAAGAGATAATTAACTAGTAATAGATAGGGAATTCTTCTATTTTAGCTGCTTTACTAGATAAAAATGAAATTACAAAAACCTCAAATACATACGCTCTCTCTGGGTCATAATATTTATTTTTTCTTTACTTTAAGGAGTCTAAATACAACGACTTACCCTAAAAACCAGTTATAGTTTTGTTGCCTTTTAGCTATTTTTCTTCTAAAGAAAATCCTTCCTCTAACGTATCTACCGAATATAACCAAAGCTCTTCTTCCATTTGATGAATATAAAATGTGTAAGTGAAGTTAGGTATGTTACCTGCATGGATCTCTTCGCAATATCCGTTTTCGCATTGATTAACAATGCCATGCTTGATTGCATATCCTTTTTGAACTTATTCATTTATAAGTGATAATAGTTCCAAATCTAACATTCCTTCTATGTCGTTATATGTGTCAAATGCGATATAAAAACTTTCATTCTCCTATTCAACTAACCTGCTGCTTTAGTTCAATTAGAATAAACTTTACTCCTTCTTGAAGTAAAGCACCCGTTAGCCACCCATGTAGCGCAAAAAAAGCGCTACACCACAGAGAATGAAAATGTGAAAATCCGGGTATAGGATACTACGGCTGGGAGAGGAAGGTCGATGAACTATGGTGCCATAGAGCCCATCCGTTAGTCTGACTCCAACGACCACGGTGCATCACAGACTGTCGCTCCCTTACGGGAAGCACTCATGGGAGATTAATCCTACTCTGGTTATTGCACCAGCCTCCAATACTATTTGCCGTAGAAAGGATGATTACCATGGAAGTAATCATTGAACGTGCTTGTGGGATGGATGTCCATAAGGATTCCATAACTGCTTGTATTATTACGCCAAAAGGAAAGGAGATTCAAACGTTTTCCACTAAAACTGTATTTCTATTACAGTTAATTGACTGGATAAAGGAGCATGGTTGTACTCACGTAGCAATGGAAAGTACAGGTGTATTTTGGAAGCCTATTGTTAACTTGCTAGAAGCCGAGAGCATTAATTTTTTAGTAGTGAACGCTCAACATATGAAGGCAGTACCAGGTCGCAAGACCGATGTAAAGGATGCCGAATGGATTGCCAAACTTCTTCGTCATGGTCTACTTAAAGCAAGTTTTATTCCAGACCGAAATCAGCGGGAATTACGAGAGTTGGTTCGATACCGTCGAAGTATTATTGAAGAGCGTGCGAGACAACATAATCGGATTCAAAAGGTTTTAGAAGGAGCGAATATCAAACTCGGTTCCGTTGTCTCCGACATCATGGGTGTTTCGTCGCTTGATATGCTTCGTGCTATCGCCGATGGCGAAAATGATCCTGAGAAATTAGCCAGCTTTGCCCGCCGATCCATGAAGAAGAAAAAGAGTGAACTAGAACTAGCTCTTCGAGGGTATATCAATCCACATCAACGTCTCATGTTAAAAACCATTCTGGTCCATATAGAATTTCTAACTGAGCAGATTGAGCTATTAAACGAAGAGGTGGCTACTAGGTTATCCTCCCATCTAGAAGATATAGAACGATTGGATTCCATTCCTGGCATCGCCACTCGAATGGCTGAACAAATCTTAGCCGAAGTCGGTACAGATGTGGAGAAGCAATTTCCCAGTTCAGCGCACTTATGTTCCTGGGCAGGTTTAGTACCTGGACATAATGAAAGTGCGGGCAAGAGGAAATCAACCAACATGAAAAAAGGAAACAAGTACTTGAAATCGGCGTTAATTGAAGCAGCGCATTCTGTTAGAGGATCCAAGACCTACTTGGGAGCCTTGTATAGGCGTACTGCATCAAGAAAGGGTAAAAAGCGTGCAGGTATATCAGTGGCCCATGCCATTTTAAGAATCAGCTATTATCTCCTAACTCGCAAAGAAATGTACGTAGACTTAGGGGAAGATTATTTTGACAAACAAAAAGAACAATCGATTGTACGATATTCTGTTCGAAGACTGGAAAACTTAGGTTACAACGTGACAATCACTGAACCAAATGCCTCCTAGTTCAACCCACAATTTAATTCACATTTAGGCGCCGCACTTTTTTAAAAAATTATTGAGCTGCGTCCGATTTCGTATTGCCTTTTTCTCTAAATCGAAGATTTTAATTTTCATGGGAGTTGAAGAAAGGCAGACACTGGGAATGAAAACTATACCACTTAATCGACCTTTTTAGTAAATGTCCAAATAAGACTAATAATTACTGAGCTAACTATAGTTGCTATTAATAAGGAAAATAATATTACAAATAAAAAGGAACCATAATCCTCTAATTCTTCGAACGGATTATTTGTAATGTAAGGGTCACTGAACAGAGATACTATTAAAGTTGGTATAAAAATAAAGGGAAATAATTTCTTAAAATAGTTGTTGAAATTTGGATATTTAGAGTCTTTTGTTTTGCCTCTCATATAATCCTCCCATTAAAATCTATCTATTGGTTCGTTCAAGAAAAAGTGCTACCCATACTTGAAGTAAAGCACCCGTTAGCCATCCATGAAGCGCAAAATCAGCGCTTCACCACAGAGAATGAAAATGTGAAAATCGGGTATAGGATACTACGGCTGGCGAAGAAGGTCGATCAACTATGGTGCCATTGAGCCCATCCGTTAGTCTGACTCCGACGACCACGGTGCATCACAGACTGTCGCACTCTATACGAGTAGCACTCATGGGAGATTAATCCTACTCTGGTTATTGCACCAGCCACCCTTTATTCTTACAAGAATGGAGTTGATTCTTGATTTACCTTTTAACTTAATATAAACATTCTGAAGGCTCAGCCTTTTTTTAAAAAAGCAATTTCTGAGTCTCTTTTGTTATGCAATTTTGTATATTTTGAGCATTTTTTAATTTTCATGGGAGTTGAATAATAATTCAATTTAATTATTCATAATGCCTTCAACCACAGAGAATAAAATGTATACCGAAGTGCATAAAAGGAAGATACCCCACAATAAACTCTTAGTTCTTTTATATTCTCGTAACCCCATTATAAGTAACGTTATACTCAGAAGTATTAACATCAATGGTAGTAAGTTATAGTTTTCCGTAACCTTACCGTAAATACCAATTAATATAACAAGGATTACAAATATTATTTGAAATAACATTAAAATATCAAACTTTTTTTCTTCCATTTATTTATACCTCCTACTGATAATCTGTCAATTTCAAAAGATACCATTATTAAACTAAACAGCCCCTTTTATTCAATAAGAAAAAAGGTTTTACTCCTTCTTGAAGTAAAGCACACCTTTATTTTAAGTGTAATTTTCACAATGTTTTTACGTTTTTGTTCTAAAGTTCTCAGCAACTCCACGTTTTTATGACTTTGTTGCCTTTTCTTGATATTTATAATATACAAATGAAGATGCTATAAAAGTTATACCGACTACCATAAAAACAATATGATGGTATGGTCTATCAAGAATGTAAAGATTCACAAATAACATAATAAATATAAACACTATACAAAAATATAGAAATCTAGCAAATTTCATTTTAACTACCTCTTTTCCAGGTTTTCCTTATACTTCTAAGTTCAACATAAATTATAACAATTCCTTCTTAAACTAAACTGCTGCTTTAGTTCAATAAGAAAAAAGAGTTGCCTAAGCAACCCATGACATTCAACTAAATTGACTTTATTCTTGAGATAAATGTGACCAGTTTTTTTTATCAATGGCTTTAATTTTATAATTTGATCCAACAATATCTAACATTCTTTGATAAGTTTTAATATTCTGAGAATCAACATGTTCATATAAGTCTTTATGTACATATTCTTGAGTAATGTAGTTTGTAGAAGAACCTATACCGACTATTTCTCCAAAAAACTGTCTTAACATAATCGAATCTTCTTTTTCTAAAGGCTTATCTGATAGGAGATAAATTCTAAATACATTAACAATTTCATTTAGATCTTCTTCGTCTAAAAAACAAAGTGGGTCTAACTTTTTGTCTTCTTCTGTATATGGTCCTCTAGTATCTTCGATAATAACATAAGCTAACATCTTATGATCTTTAAAGAAACGAAAAATCTCTAAATCTTGTAATCTTATTTTTCTATCAATTGAAATCATTTTTTTCTCCTATCCAAATATGAATTTAGGTCCTGCAGTTATATCTTTACATATTTTTCAGTCTAAACAAATTACCCTTCTGAACCTATAATAAAAAGGCGTTACTCCTTCTTGAAGTAAAGCACCCGTTAGTGAAAAAAGAAATCGGTAGTTCTACCACTGTTCATTTCCTACTGCCGTATAAATAAGCCGTTCTCTTCAATTATCTCTTTACACTTATTAAACCCTATTATCGTCTTAGAATAAACAGGAAATGACAAATCATAATTCCCTATTATCACTGTATCCAGAGAAGGAAAGAAAAAATCTGCAAAACATAGTTCATCCACTGAGAGTTTCGTTAAAAAGATAATGGCTTCATGGTCAGCTATTTTATAAATCCCCTTGTTATTGGAAAATAATTTCCGGAAAAAATTAGCCTCTTTTCGATTTAAACAACTTAATATATACTTCAATTTTTCTTTTTCAACTGCTTTTTTATTAATGTGTACATATACTTCTTTTTCACAAAGGTGAAAAAGATTTGTAAAGGTGCTAACAAATTTAGCACTGTGCTTTATATTATGACTTCTCCCTAATAGCTCACTTGCCTCTTCTTCATTTAGCACACGATTAAACACGTCCATAATACCGATAAAATTGTATTGCTTACTGGGCTCTTCGAGAAGATGAACATTAAACTTTTTAAACTTTGAATGAAGTGCTTTAATCTCGTTATTTGTTGCCATTATTAATTCCATATTTTCACCTCTTGCTTTATCATCTTATTCAACTAAACTGCTGCTTTAGTTCAATAAGAAAAAAGGCTTTACTCCTTCTTGAAGTAAAGCACCCCTTAGCTTAATAAGCATTTTACGAATTAGTTAGACTTTCATTTTCCAATTCAACTTCCTGATTGCAATACTCATCATAAAGTAATTTCATTGCATCAATAATTATTTCATCAGCTAATTTCTCTTTATATCGATTTGGTAACTCCTTTGCACCCAAAACAAATAATAATGGCTTTTTGGAAAACTCACCCATTATCCCAATATCAACTAATACATTATCTAATCCACCAGTCATATGATTTAAGAAATGGCTTGGTATACCTTCTATATCACCTCGTTGCCGAACTAAACCATTTATTACGGGAATCCATAAATCAGGATTAGTTTTGTATCCTTGATGTATTAATCGTAAAAGTTCTAACATCTCACTCAATTCTCCGCTGTTTTCCAAGTCTCTTGGATTTTGAGTAATATTTATGTTTTTAAAATACGATTTTATTCTATTGTTAATCATTTCCCATCCACCACAAAATTGAACAATTCTCTCTGCGACAAAGCTATCGTGACAGGCTATCATAACTTCCACCGCATCTTGGAGTGCCAAGTTTTCTCTACCTTGAAAGTGAGGATACACTTCGTTGCTATCCTCTTCTGGATTTAAAATTACATCTTCAACAATGTCTGTCCATTTATAGTGTCTTTCTTCAACCAATTTTGCGATACAAAAGGCAATAGCAACTTTTGCCGCAGAAGCAAGAGGTACTAATAGCCCTTTATTTAATGATAAAACTATATCCTGTTTTACTTGAGAATAAATAATAATTCCCACTTCACCTGACTTTAGTTCCTCTAATTTTTCAAGAACTTTCTCCAATTCCTAACCCCACTTCTCAGTATTTTCTATTCACTTGTTCTCTCTGTAGACTTGTCCTTGTTCTGCTAAAGCACCCGTTAGTTGAATAAGAAATTAACTTCTAACCTGCATCAAACTGACCCATAAAAAGTCCTCACCAAATAAATTATCTGGTTGAGTAATCTTTTTCATTTCCCTAAAATTAATTATATTGAAATCATTTATAAACACTTCTTTTAATCTCCCTTCAGCGTAACCTATTCCTCCTTTTAAACTACCTTCTTTGTAGACATCCCAATCCGATGTATCTAAGGCACCCTCAGTATTGAAGCAAACAATTCCGAAGTATCCATCTCTTTTCAATGCTTTTTTCAGCATTTCAATATATGTTAATCTGCGATGTGGTGCTAAATGGTGAAACAACCCACAGTCATAAATAAAATCATACGAGTGTGGCTGAAACTTGAAGTCAAATAGGGAAATACAATGAAAATCTATATTAACTCCTTCTTCTCTAGCCGTTTCTTTTGCCCATTCTATCGCATTGGTAGACAGGTCTAAAGCATCTACCTCACAGCCTTTATGAGCCATATAAACAGCATTCCTACCCGGTCCACATCCTAATTCCAATACTCGTTTAGGTGCCAGCCCGTTATTAAAATATTCTACAAGATTTTCATCAGGAGCTTTAATTTTGAAAAAAGGAATTTCTTTAGTCCTATCAATATAAAAATCATCCCAAAAATCCTTTGGCTCTCTTAGGAATCCATCTAACATTTCTTGCAAATTCTCATAATTCAATATTGCCTTTTCCAAAAAACTTCCCCCTTAGTAAAAGTTATCTCTCTTATCCATTTTACTAAATGTTACCATTCCCGATGTTACATCAATATTAATTTAACGTTATTTTGCCAGAAAATTCAGATGAGAAAAGCGCTCCGATTTAGCTCTAAAAGGCATTTGCAAATCATATTTACTATTTAAATCACACAAATGACGTATTATATAACTGCCTCAATCGAACCTCCTAAACATCATTTTTAAAAGGATTTGACCTATTACCAAATGAACTCAAAAACCACCCTTGTAATATTTGTTACACAGTTGTAATATTTCCTTCTTCAACTAAACTGCTGCGTTAGTTCAATAAGAAAAAGTGCTTTGCTCCTTCTTGAAGTAAAGCACTCGTTAGTTTAAATACGCCACTTTACAACTCTGTAAATTAAGCGGTTATTCTCCACCTTTATGTCTACTATCTCCCATCATATAGATGTTCGAACTTTCACCTGGTTTTGCATTTGAATTAATTGGATTCTGGTTATTGTTATTAATTTTCTTGTTTCTCCTGTCAACTAGTAAAGCAAAGGCGATAATAATAAAAAGTATAATAAGAATTATTAACCAAATCATATTTATCACTCCTTTATTTACAGTATATTCTAGCTATTATAAACTACAATCACTTTACAGCATTATTCAACTAAACTGCTGCTTTAGTTCAATAAAAAAAGGCTTTACTCCTTCTTGAAGTAAAGCACCCGTTAGTTTAAGTACATTTATTCACATACTTATAAAACTACTTTATTTTTAAGGACGTTTGTATCCTTTAAGAAATTCAATGTTAGTATTTCTCGATCTTTATTTTCACTTTTATTTTTTCTTCGCTATCTGTTACTGTTTCTGCTTCAGAAACATTCTTAATAGAATCTTCAACTATTTGTTGAATCAACGTATTATCAATTTTTGCATCCTTCGGGAAACCTACTGAAACTGTTAATTCATCAGTACCACCATCTATCATTATTGCTAGTGAATCACTAGCAAGTTCCGTCTGCTCTGTAATTGATAATATTATTTCATTTTGTAATTCAGAAAATAAGCTGCTTCTCTGAGAAACTACTACTTCCTGCTCGCTTTCTAATACCTCGGTTGTATTACATCCAACTAACAAGATTGAACAAAATACAATTCCTGAAATCATAGCTTGTTTCATCATTTCTAAATTCCCCTTTCAAAAATAAATTGCACATTCCACAACAATTCTCCATACGGAAGTTTGACCCAAATGATTTAAAGATACTTTAACTGTTCCCTAAAGCAATATAAGAATGTAAATTATCTCTACTGCAATTGTTATAAATTAATACAATATTAGATTTGTAATAATTCACTTGTAATATATAATAAATGTTTTACAACATCTAGTGCTTTATTTCCCTTGAAAATAGTGAGGTTGTTTTCCGTGATTGTTTCAAATGAGCCTTTAAGCATTGATTTTGTTTCCTCGACAACAACTTCTTCTTCATTCCAACAATGGATTTCTATGCTGTCTGATTGTAATAAAAAATAGTTCATCACAGGAACCCAATAATCAATTTTTTCATATTCATCAGATACACTAAAATACAGTTGGTATATCATTTTGATATAATATCCTTCCCTACAACTTTGTTATTTTTCCGTTTTTTATCAAAACAGTATCTGCCATGCTTCCTATAAAGCAAAATGAATATTCAGAATCATCTTGAGGTGTATAAGTGATTTTCAATTTGTCATCTACGATTTCCGAATGTATTTTTTCAATTTCGTTAGATCCATCTGGATTATAATTTTTAATTATTCCAATAGTTATGTTGTTTATAGAATCATTAGATTCTAATAGGAATTCAATTGTTACTTTCTCATTTTTTTCTAAATTAAGAGGATCAGTTATAATAACTTCCGCATTTTCTAATTTAGTATCAGAAAGTTTATATTCACCATTACCACTGTCATTTAAAGCAGAAGATTTAATTTCCATAAAATCATTTAGATTGATTTTATCATTACTACTAGAGGAAACATTCTGTTCAACCCCCTCTGAAGGTGCTTTCTTATCGGTTGAGTTTTGTTCATTGTCGTCTCCACAACCTGCCAGTACAGAAATACTTAGAAAACTAAGAAAAACTATTTTTTTTAACATACGATAAACTCCTCTCTTTCAAATTTTTAAAATTGTCAAATTAATAAAGATAAACATTTTATCAACTTTTATCCTATAATTATAAGTTCTGAAGCAACCTCACAAATGCCTCCTATACAATTTAACATAACTATCCATTTATTTAGAAAGTAAACTAAACTGCCGCGTTAGTTTAAGAAGAAAAAGCTACCTTTACAGACAGCCAACTTGTTGAACTAAAGCACCTCGTTAGTTGAATAAGGAATTGTTAACTTTGATGAAAACTTGTTTCATCGGGAATTACACTTTTGATTAATGCAACATCACTTTTCAATGCATTAGGTACAAAGAATTCCGTCCCCCAGTGTCCCGAATGAAACACAGACACCATATCCTTGTCTAAATTAACTGTGAACCACTTGAATTCTCCTATTATATTTAAATAGTTATTCAATAAATAATCTGAAAGGGTAGAGTGTTTTCGCCAGCTAAATATAGTGAGATTTTCTCCTTTAACAATTTCTAATTCATTTATATTGAGAGATTTAATCTCTGAAATAGTGTCAATCTCTTCATTCCAACAATGAATTTCAATTGTATCTGAACTTTTTAAAAAATGTTCGAATAATGCAGTCCAATAATCGTAATTTCCGATTAATGGCTTTGGAAAGGTTGATTCATCATCCGTATAGGTTGGTATATTGAAAGCTAAATTATATTGCATACTATTCCTTCCTCCTATGCCGTTTTGTAGCTAACCATCAATGTTAATTCAATAAGAAAAAAGAATTACCTAAGCAACATCCATTTTAACTAAGCACCCGTTAGTTTAACAAAAAATCGGTACTTCTATCGCTGTTCATTTCCTACTACCGCATAAACAAATCGTTTTCTTCAATTATCTCTTTACACTTATTAAACCCTATTACCGTCTTGGAATAAACAGGAAATGACAAATCATAATTCCCTATTATCACTGTATCAAGAGAAGGAAAGAAAAAATCTGCAAAACATAGTTCATTCACTGAGAGTTTCGTTAAAAAGACAATGGCTTCATGGTCACCTATTTTATAAATCCCCTTGTTATCGGAAAACAATTTTCGGAAAAAATTAGCCTCTTTTCGATTTAAACAACTTAATATGTACTTCAATTCTTCTTTTCCAACTGCTTTTTTATTAATGTGTACATATACTTCTTTTTCACCTATGTTAAAAAGATTTGTAAAAGTGCTAACAAATTTAGCACTGTGCTTTATATTATGACTTCTCACTAATAGCTCACTTGCCTCTTCTGCATTAAGCACACGATTAAACACATCCATAGTACCGATAAAATTGTATAGTTTTCTGGGCTCTTCGAGAAGATGAACATCAAACTTATTAAACTTTAAATGAAGTGCATTAATCTCGTTATTTGTTGCCAATATTAATTCCATATTTCCACCCCTATGTTTGCATGTATTAACAATACTTTACTTTACCATCTTCTTAAACTAGTCGAGTAGAAGAGAACCTCTCTACCTTGCGGTAGATTGTGTTCTTCTCCCCTCACAGAACCGTGCTTGCGCTATTCACGCACACGGCTCCTCCAAGTCTTCATTCACAAAATATAGCTAATCTCTTTTCTTAAGTCGTATATATTCACCTTTATTCTTGGTGAAGGTAACGGATATTTATGAAGAAAGAGATTGAATTTATCCCAAGTAAAGGATTTTCTTTGACTTCTTCTGTTGAGCCATTTAAACAGTAAGTATTGGATTTTGTCTTTAAATTGTTGAACACTTGGAGTGTTATCTGTGATGCAATAGTAGTTGTAATAACCTACAAGCGAGCGTTTAAATCTATCCATAATCATATGAATATCATTGTTTCGGTTCTTCTTTATCCATTCCTTCGATTCCTTAAGTTTACCTTGTAGCTTTTTCCTGCTTGATTTCCGTTTCACACGAAAGTATCCAGATTTACTCTTTCCACAGTAGTGTGTAAAACCTAGGAAATCAAAGGTGTCAGGTTTTCCATTTCCCTTTAGTTTTGCATCTTTCTCCGCAAATCTCCCGAAGGGGATAATTTTGGTTTTATCCTCCGCTATTTCTAAGTTAAACTTCTGTAATCTCAGCTTTAATGATTGAAAGAATTCCTGAGCTTCGCTCTTATATTGGAAGCAACAAACAAAGTCATCTGCATAACGAACTATGTATGCTTCTCCTTTACACTGTTTTCTAACTTCCTTCTCAAACCACAGGTCCAGGACATAATGGAGGTATAGATTGGCAAGTATCGGAGATATGACTCCACCTTGCGGTGTGCCTTTATCTGTCTTGTATTTCTTTCCTTCCTCCATGTATCCACCTTTAAGAAACCTACCAATTATTCTTAGTAAGTTAGGGTCAGCAATTCGCAGTTTTAAGAACTCCATCATCCATATGTGGTCAACGTTGTCAAAGAACCCTTTGATATCTACATCTACTATATAATTTACTGATTTCTTTTCCATGTAATAATTTAATATTTTCAAAGCATCGTGGCAGTTACGATTTGGGCGGAACCCAAAAGAGCAATCTAGAAAATCATTTTCATAGATGGCATTTAGTATTTTTGTAATGCCTTTCTGTACAATCTTATCTTCATGTTCCGGTATCCCCAATGGTCTTTTCTTGTTGGAGTTAAGCTTCGGAATATACATTCTCCTTACGGGAACAGGATGATAACTTTTACTTTTAAGCCTACTTACTAAATCCTCTATATTTTCCTCTAGTGTTTCACTGTATTGCTCTTTAGTTGTGCCATTAATCCCAGTAGCCTTCTTATTAGGTAATTCAAGATGACACTGAACTAGAGATTGCTTATTTAGTAAATGGACAATAGATGTAAATTTCATTTTAGGATCAGATTTTGCTAATTCTGCTATCCTTAATAGTTTTGTTTCCATTTAATATTCCTACCTCCGAGTGTAGTAAATGTGTCCCTAGTAAGGGTGATAACTTGGTAGCAGCCTTTCCTCCATCGGCATTACCCAACTTCATTGGTACTACGCTGCTATCCGACTCCCTACAACGGCATTTGGTTTCCTTGCTTATTATCACTTGTACACCATACTCTTCTATTAGAAGAGACCGGTAGGGTCTCCCGAGTTGCCGTATCATATCCATGTGTGACGTGCCAAGGTCTCTGACCCCAGAGAGGTTTTATTCTTCTTGCCTTTATCGAAGAATAAAATGTAGCTTTCTACCGCAGTTAAGGCATCAGCCCTCTCGATTTACTAACATTATGGAGCTCAATCCCTTCAACCATTTGGCTTTCGGCCCGCCACCTAACTGTCTACGCTTAAAGGCTAATGTTACCATTAGCCCTCCAAGACTCGCTACGAGTGAATGGCTAGTTCTTTCTCGACGGGAATCCCACCCGCTATATGATACGACCTAGGCTCGGCCGCACAACTGCTTCGTTAGTTTAAGTGAAACATTTCACAAACTCCTCTAACAAATGGTTTCTGACTACCTATTTATAGGTCTTACTACAATCATTTTTTTGTATTTTGATCTATTAGTATAATAAGTTCAACAAAACAAACGTTAATCCCTTCCTTCCAGAGTCCCTAAAACAAAATTAAGTATACCCTTGCCATTATGGCAAAGATATACTTAAAGTCGCAAAAAAATTAACTATAAAGTTTTCTAAAATAAAGCCACTATAGCAGGGCACTGACTACCCTTTTTGAGACAAGAATAAAAACCCCTATTATGCAGCCAATTGACGGTATTGAACCGGCGATTGGCTGTTTAGTTTCGTTTGAATACGGATATTGTTATAATAAGTAATGTATTCTTCGACGATACTTATCACACGCGCATTAGTTGTGCGGTAAATTTCGTCGAGGTAGAACGTTTCTGACTTTAGCGAGGAGTGAAACGTTTCGATAGGGGAATTATCAGCTGGCGTGCCTTTGCGGGACATGCTCATGATAATTCCTTTTTCTTTGACTGCTTTTTGATAAGCATAGGATGTATAAACGGAACCTTGGTCACTATGCAGAATACACCCTTCGGGTAGCTCAGGCAATTGATAGAGCGTGTCCAACACAAAGTCGGTGTCTTGTTTAAATCCAATAGTTTGTGCCACAATCTCCCCATTGTAGACATCTAGAATACTAGAAAGATACATCATCGATTGGCCAAAAGGCAAGTACGTAATATCTGTGACTAACTTCTCCAAGGGCTTAGATGCTGTAAAATCCCGTGCCAATAAATTCGGTGCGACATATGCGGGCTGCCCGGTACGCTTGCGTTTCTTCACCTTAACTTTACATTGCCAACCATTTATTTGCATGATACGCTGCACAGTCTTCTCACAAACTCCTGGGTACAGAGTGGCAATCTTGCGATAACCATATCGGAACCTATGTTGTTTGCATAAGTCGCCAATCTGCTGATCTCGAATTTCTTTTTGAGTGAGTTGATCCGCATTCTTTCTCCAACGATAGTAGGATGAGCGACCTACACCTAGGTGCCGACAAATCTCGCCTATTGGCATAATGTCCTTTAATTCTTTGACTAATTGGATGACTACTTTTGGCGCCACTTCCTTTCCAATTCTGCGTACTTTTTTAAGACTTCAATTTGCTGTTTCAAGTACCGATTCTCCAACTGTAACTTGGCTGTCTCACTGTCGTATTCTGGCCCTTTACCGAAGGTATATTGTTTACCAATTGGTTGATGGAGACGGTGGATTTCTCCATTTCGATACCACCGCATCCATGTCTTTAATTGCGTCTTATTACGAATGTTCAACTGATCCATTACTTCTTTTACCGGCACCTTAGCCAAGCGCATTTCAATTGCCTTCATTTTCACTTCTGCTGGATAACTAACTCTTGTCCCCATAGAAAAAACACCTCCGCATTGAATTTAGGTATTGTATACCCGTTTTTCAACGAAAGGTGTTTTTATTTGTCTCATTTGTTTAGGTCAGTGCCCAGTGCCACACTTAATTTTTTACGGGCTTTAAATATACTCAAAACATTTGAGACCACAAGTTTTAAAAAACTCACTTTACTTTCTAAAGCATAAGATTGTCAACTAAATAATAAAGCATAAAGATGTAATCTGACATCTTTATGCTTTAAGTCACATTTTGACATCTATTGTAATCCAATGATTTCTGGAGACGGCGGGATTTGAACCCGCGTCCAGAAACTCTAACACTTAAGCTTCTACGCGTGTATCTTGCCTATTTAGGTTTCGCGTAGCACTATGCCGACATTAGAGTCCCAACGGTTTGTGCCGTTTTCATACTTATATATTTGATGGTTTTACTCATAGGGAGTATTACATATTTTACGAACTTGGTTCAATGACCTTCTATATAATAGTATATATCAAACGTATATTAATTTGAAGCTAACTCAATTTCTCATGTAATGCAGATTTTAATAATTCAATTGCTGGTTCATCATTAGAATCATTTGTTCCTAGCTCGCCTTTAAAAGCTTTTGAGAGAATGGACATTTTGTTATCATTCAATATTATTGATAACCTTTCCAATTCAGCTTTTATCCGAATTTCCTTCTGAAAAATTAAATCTAGCTTATCAATAATTTCTTTTTGCTCTTGCAAAGTCGGCACTATAATAGGTATTGATTTTATCTTTTTTAAGCTTAGAAATGGTTGCGCCCCTCCATTTGTAAACTTGTTAAAAATGAAAAGTTTAACAAATCTTAAATAATACTCAAGATATTTAGAATCTACAATACTATTGTCAGGTTTTAATAAAGCAACATTTTTTAAACTAAATTGAAAGTCAACATTAATTAATGCGGTAGTTGCTGTTCCTGCCCCTATGTTTACTAAGAGAATGTCGTTCTTTTCTGGATTACACCTAGAGTAAATGACTTTATGGTCCTCTTCACTTACATAGTCACAATTATCAAAGTCAATTTTTCCTTCTCTTATATGCCTTGCTGTAATGTAAGGTACTCCAGATTCAGTTCTTTTAGGAGTATCATGTGTGCCATCAGTTACTTTAATACATATATCTTCAACCGACTTATACACCCATGTATTAGGTATATTAATAACTGGTTTCCATTCCTCAGGAATAGATTCATCAATAACATAGGGGAGAATAGACACATTCTCTTTCCGCCATTTCCTTGTCAACTCTCCGTGAAATGCTTTTTCTAATATAGCTACACGACGAAGTTCAAACGTTTCATTTGCTTCTTTAATTAATTGTTTAGCTTCATCAATTTTATTCCATAACTCTTCTAGTTTATACAAGATTCTCTTTTGTTCCTTTATTGGCGGTAATGGAATCATCAATTTTTCTATATCATTCTTTGAAATCTGAGAGAAAGTAGTCCCCGTACTAATTTCGTATAAATAATTTTTGATAGTTGAAAAGTAGAATCTAAGTAACTTTAAATCAAAATAATGAGAACGTATCCCAGCTACTCCTCTTCCTAAACAATACTCCCCATCTGCGATATTAGTTTTACCTAAAGTAGCCCTTATAGAAACAATCAATTCCCCTACTTCACTTAATTTAGTAGGTTTTGATGTGAATCTTTGAGCGATAGGAAAATTCTCTCCCATATCAGCAGGACCACCAATTAATGGAGTATCTTCTATATTCTCAGTAGTATTCTCTCCTTTAGGTGATTGTCCCATATTTATTTGAGTAATATCTTTTAAATAAACCCATACCCAATTCTCAGGAATCTCATAAGGTTGCTCGTCTTCTGGCACTAATGCTTCTTCTAGTAGTTCATCTAATGTCTGAACTTTCGTTTTTTTACTCATCCTTACTCACCTCAATGGCGCGCAGGTCATCTACCACTTCATTTAATAAGCTTATTGCCTGTTTCAGTTTCTCAATGGCTTCTTCTGCTGATTCAATTGGGGCTGGTAAGTTATCATAGCTTGATAGTGAATCGTCAGAGATTAAACCAATATCTAAATTATCACCCTTTGATGCAATACTCTCACGCGTAAACATACTAAAGCGTTCATCTTTCACTAAAAGACGATTTTCTGCATTGTAAGCAGCAATAAACCCTTCAAAATACTTTTCTGTAAATGGTGTACGTTTTCCGAAGTTCACCATATTTGTACGCATATCATAAACCCATACTTCTTTTGTATTGTCTTCATCGGTTATTCCTCTATCAAAGAATAAAACATTTGTATTTACTCCCTGTGCATAGAAAATACCTGTTGGTAAACGTAAGATAGTATGCAAACTACATTTATTCATTAGGTCACGACGGATTTGCGCCCCTATTCCACTCTCAAATAGTACATTATCTGGTAATACAACAGCTGAGCGTCCTGTACCATCTGTTACTAAGGAGTTATAAATCAGCTGCAAGAAGTTTAATTGTTTGTTCGATGTTTCAAATGTTAAGTCATCACGTGTAACACGTTCGCCACCTTTTTTCGTACCAAACGGAGGATTTGTTAATACAACATTAAAGTTTTTCATCCATTTACCATTTGCTGATAAAGAATCTCCATGCTCTAAACGCCCTTCCATATCATGAAGTAATGCGTTCATTAATGCTAAACGATGTGTATCTTTAACAAGCTCCATCCCCGTAAAGGCTTCTTTCTTCTGGAATTCCGCCTCATCTGGTGAAAGGTCAAAATAATTATCTGTTTTTTCCTTTAAATAATGGTCAGCCGCAATCATAAAGCCTAATGTTCCTGCTGCTGGGTCATTACAACGCTCTCCTATTTTTGGTTCAATCAGTTGAACCATTACATCAATTAATACACGTGGCGTAAAATATTGACCTGCTCCTGATTTTTTCTCACTCGCATTTTTCTCAAGTAATCCCTCATAAAGATTTCCTAATCCTTCTTCTTTAGCATTGTACCAATCTAAACCATCAATTGATTTAATAATTTTTTCAAGATTTTTTGGCTCATCTATGCTAGTTGAAGCACCATTATATATCATACGCAAACTTTCATTTTCAATATCTTCATTACCTAAATCGAGTAGTAATTGACGATAAAACCTATTTAATTCTATTCCTTCTTTACTAACTAGGTCGCTCCAACGCTTGCCTTCTGGAATAATAGATTCCGTACCTTGTTCTTGCATCATTTTCAAGAAAAGTAGATATGTTAATTCAGTAACGTACTCATGATATGTAATACCGTCATCTCTTAAGACGGACGCTAAATTCCAAAGCTTCGAAACAATTTCTGCGTTATTCATTGTGTTCCTCCTAGGTGTCTGTTCATCTAAGTAATTATACCTGAATTTCGGTATAATCTCGATAGTAAAAGGGAATCCATCTTAATGGACTCCCTTTTTATTACTCAATTATTCGTTTATCTGTCAAAATTGCATAAATGTAAGACGGTGCTCTCAAATGTTGAATAGGTACTGTATTACTTAACGGTAAGAAAGCTAAAGCTTTTTCAAATTTAGTTTTTGCTATTAGTTGATTCGTTGTCGTTAATTTAATTGATGTTCCTACAACTGTATACGAAAACTGTTTTCCTCGAATTTGCTTAAATATATTCCCGTGATTTTCAACAATACGTTGCCATACTTCTTCAATCATCTACTCACCTCATTAACTTATATACAAATTATCATTAATCGCATATACAATCTTATCAATCTCATCTCCAAATTCACGTTTTAGCACTTTATAACCTCCGCTACTTTTAAAAGGCTCTTCTGAAAATGCCTCTTCTGGCGTTGGTGCTAAAACAGGGACTTGTAGCAACTGCTTTTCAATACGGTCAAGCCATTTACGCTGTCTTATTGTCCAATCGTGTAATGCATAAACTTTTTGCATAGCATTTTTCACGCGCGTTTCATGGTCAACCAAAGCTTCACCTAATGCAGCTTGACGAATAAAACTTATAATATCCGCAGCAATTTCTTCATTCTTCGCTTGCTTCCAAGCTGATTGTAAATGTGATTGTTTGAAACCTTTTATATCTAAAAGAGTTACAATCTCTCGTAAATCTTTCCGTGTTAATTCTTTTGGTCTTGTGCATATTAATTGAAGTGCTGGGATTTCATTCATGTTATCACGAATATATTGGACAAAACCGTCTAAATAGTCTGCTGGCTTTTCGTTTCCTTCTCCATATCCACGGGTTACGTCCTTTACTTCATCTTCATGCTTTGAAATAATTTGAAGCTCTTTAGGTGTCTGATACGTTGCGACATATTCAAACAAAATACTATTTGTTTGAGCTTGTTCTGGTCGATAATGTTGAATTTCTTGCGCCCATTCATCAAGTGATACACCTTTTGATAATTCTTCAAAGCGACGTTGCCCTGCATCATCTATTTTTTGCTTTTTGCGCTGAATTTTCGCAACAAGCTGATTACGGAAATGCTCAGCTTCATCTTCTGATTCAGCTTGCCTAAATGATTCATGTAAATCTGTAATCGTGAAATGTTGCTGCTTCACAACAGGCTTCATATCTGTATATTTTTGTAGTTGATTGTAAATACCAACCGCATCATAAACTCGAAAATGTGTTTTCCCTATGTCAGGACATAAACGAGTTGCGCGACCTAACATTTGGTCATATAAAATACGCGACTTTATACGTCTTAAAAAGACTAAGTTTGTAATGGTAGGCACATCTATTCCTGTAGTTAGCAAATCAACCGTTACAACTATATTTGGTAAAAGCTCATTTTTAAAGCGTTTAATCATTTCATTTGGATTATAAATAGAACCTGTAATTTTTACAATCGCATCATCTGAAACTACATCACCACGATTCGCAAATGCTTCTTTTAGTAAACGTACTACTAAATCCGCATGTTGATTCGTTGCAGCAAAGATAAGAGTTTTTTCTCGACTTTCTGGGTCAAGATAGTCTGTTAATCTATTTAGGACTGCGCGATTAAATGGTTCAGTAATGACTTGTTTATTAAATTGCTCGACATTGAAGTTTAGTTCATCTTTTAAACGCTCAAGAATGATTTTACCTTGCTCAGGGTCATATACTTCAACTTCTTCGCCTTTTTCAAATTTAATACCACTCTTCGCTAACTCTGATTCAAATAAATATGGCGGCTCATGGTCTACTAAGTAACCGTCTAATACAGCTTCTGTATAAGAGTATTTATAAATTGGTATTCCAAAAATATCCGTTGTATGAAGTGCTGGTGTAGCTGTTAGTCCAAGAACTGCTGCATCAAAATAGTCAATAACGCGACGATATTGGCTCACATAGTCATTTTGATTTTGGAATAACAACTCATCATCTGACATTTCGCGGTCACTTGTATAACCTCTATGTGCTTCATCGACAATGATAAAATCATATTGTCCAACAGAAGGCAACTTTTCTCCATCATTATAAAATAAGCGTCTGACCATTCCCTGTACTGTCGCAATTTGTACCTTTGTTTCAACATCTGGTGTCATATCTTCAAGCGATTTTACATCATAAATACTAGCAAATGATAAGCCTTCAATTTTCGTATCCTTTAGCGAGTCAATTGCTTGCTGCCCAAGTGAATTACGGTCAACTAAAAATAAGATGCGACGACATTTCTTCGCTTTAATCAGTCGATACATAAGTGAAATTGCTGTACGTGTTTTCCCTGTTCCTGTTGCCATCGCAAGTAGCATTTTACGCTGTCCTTCGATTAATGCTTTTTCAACAGCTAAAACCGCAGTTTGTTGATAAGGACGTAAACCAAACTTTGTAATATCTTCTACTGCTAGTTTCGCATTTGCTTCTTTATCATCTACATCTAAAAGTAAGCTTAAGTCTTCTGGTGAGTGCCATCCTTCTAATGCATGCGCATGTTTGTGAGGTGTACGTGAATCCCAGAACCAGATACCTGATTGGTCTTGTAATTGTTTTAAGTATGGTCGTCCATTTGAAGCGTATAAGAATGGTGCTTTATATTCACCATTTGCAGGAAGCAATGTGATACCTTCCTTTTCTTCTATTAAACGTGCATACGTTTTCGTTTGACTATCAAGAGCTGCGGGAATATCTCGATGCTTCGCTTTTGCTTCAACAATGCCCACTAATTGCAATCCAATGAATAGAGCGTAGTCAGCATATTTGCTACCAACTTTCCATTCAGCAATAGCCATATTTTTATTCTTCTCTGGCATTGTTTTATTCTTTTTAAAACTAAGATTTTCTGTATCAACAACCCAACCAACAGAGCTTAATTTCTCATCAATAATAATTCGCGTCTGTGCTTCTGAAAGACGATGTTTCTTAACATGAAGCTGTGATTTTTCTCTACGCTTTACACGTACATCTTTTGAAATCGTATCATCTGTTATTACATCTAATTGTTTAACAAGTTGCTTCTCTTTAGTTTCAATTTCTTTTTCAAGTTGTTCTATTTTTTGTTGAAGTTGCTCTTTAGTAGTTATATCAACTTGTTGCAACAGTTCTATATACTTAGGAGCGGAAAAGCTCCAATCAACATACACTTCCACAAACCAAATAGATAGTTGATATGCAAGCTCCAATAAGCTTTTCGCTTCTTCTGTTTTACCATAGTTTGCTTCATGAGAAGCTGTGTTCCCTTTACGACGTAATATATCAAAAATATCTAATATTTCTGGCTCTGCAAGGCCTTCTTTTCTCATTGTATTTATTCGGTCTACTTGCGATGTATTGTAAGCTTCACGAATATTATCAGAAGCTAATACAGCTTTTGCAATCGTTTCAGCAAACAATCGAAGTTTCATAATCGATGTATGAGGGTCTTGATACACATTACGCTCAGCACTTTCCCCTAATTTACCTAGCACTTCCCATTGACCTTCAAAAAAAGCAAAGTTACTCTTCAATAATTTCACCGCTCTTCAATATAGTATGTTTCTTTAATTGTACTATATTGGAAATAATAAACACACTATGTATAGCTTATTTTCGATTATCATTTCATTTTCTTTATATCTAAAAATTCAATTGAAAATAGTAGTTCTTCCATAAGTATTTTAGTCTTATCTCCATAAGACCAAGGAGCTTGCCAAGGCTTCATATAAAGATTTACTTCCATGAGAAAAGAATTTTTAAGTAAGGGAAGAAATACTATGTTCTTTTGCAACTGAATAAAATTAATATATTTGAAAGGTGTAGAACCTCTTCGCCGCCATTTTATTTAGTAGTACTTTAAGATTTCAAAAGTTTCTCTCTATTATTGCGGCGTAAGCTAAAGGTTTAGACTTAATATCTAATAATCTTTCTTTGCCAAGCGCAGTACTCACTGCTCCTAGTAATCCAAGAGTGACACCTGCTGTATTCATTAAACTATTTTCTACAACTTCATTCAATAAAAATATTGTTGGTGAGCCTATAGAACATATTGTAGTTAAATTGACATCTTTCCATTTAAAAGATTGCATTCTATCTTTTATATATTTAATCTCATCTTCCGAATTACTAACAAAATATTTTATTTTTTCATCAACAAGGTCATCTGGAAATGTTTCAAGATTAAGAATAAAATCCTCTATGTAATTTCTAAATCTTCTTAATTCATCATGATGCTTTTCTTTAAAACGAAAAATATCATATGGGTCATCTATAACTGATGGAACAGGTAGTATTCTTTCAAGAATACGCGCCCTAAGTTGCTCTTTTAGAGCTTTTCGATTGTCATATTTTTTGGGAATTTCAAGAAAATTCGACAATTCTTTATAACTATTTGTTACAGGCATATAATCTGTTACTGTTCCTAACAATGTTGCTAAGTAGGTCATATAATTCGATGCTGTATAACTCTCAACAGCATACCATGGGCCTCTTTGCTTTGTTGCTAAGCCTCTTCTTACCAGTTCTTCGCCAATATCGTCAAGTTTCCCCATATGTATTAACGAAGTAGACTGAATTAATCTCCCATTTCCAATCAGCCCCATATTACCCAATCCTGATATATGGTTAAATACTGGATTATTATCAATGTAATCCAAGAATCCTTTTCTTAGATTTGGGATACTTCCTAAATACTGTTCTGGAACTACTTGCTCAATTAACTCAGCGTGAACTAGTTCTCTCATGTATTTATCTAACTTATGTGGTCTTTCTAAAAAATCTAACGGAACGATAGACCCTACCTTATCCCAATAAAATAAAGCACTCATCAACCATTGACTCTTAGGTATATTAATTGTCGGAAAGTAAAGTATTTTATCCATCAAACTTACTCCTTTCTAATCTAAATATGCTATACTTTTTTCACCCTTTAAACCTATTGTAACAGTTACCAAATAGAACCAAAATGTTATTTTTATAATATTTAATTTTTTCTCTATAGAGATGAATTTGTTTGTCTAACCCACTACCAATCTAAATAGAATTGTGATTTCATTTACTATTACGTAACCCCTCTGCAATAGTCCTTTGAGTTTGGCAAACTTCTTGTAGTTAGTGGCTGTATCAGTACATACCAAAGCAGATGGGTGAAATAATTTTAGTGGGGGTGCTGGACCATCTTCTGTAAATGTTCCGTTTCACTCCACAATTACAGAACCTCCCGCACCACCCCCACACCCCCTCACGGGCTGAATAGCAATCACTTTTAGATTTTAAAATTATGTACACAACCCAAAGTAGTATATAGATATATATATTACTAGTTTGGAATGTGTACAAAGTAATCGTTCTTAGAACTAATAACTAATTTTCTACTGTATAATCCATAAATCCATCTGTTGATATTCTTTTTATTTCTTTACCCATTAATTTATTTATTCGCTCTAACTCCGATTTATCCTTAATAATTAGTGACAATATCTTCAATGTGTTCATCAAATAAGTACTTCTCCAAAAAGATTTAGTGATTTTATAATCATGCCTATTCTGTCTGTCCATAGCTAATTTAATAAACTTTTTAAAATATGCTCGGTCAAATTCAACTCTTTTGATGTCTTCTTTCACTTGTTTATCTATAATTGAGATATTTATCATTTCATACATGTAATGGATATTGAATTTTTTCGACATTTGACTATCTACTTCTTTGATAATCTCTTTCATTTCTTTATTTATATGACCACTATGATAAGATAATATAAAATGCTTATAGTCAACTCCTAATGATTCAACTAACTCCTTTTTGTATTCAATTGCGTATTCATATTCATCTTTACTAACCTCTTTATGATGACCCTTGATTGTTTTAAAAACATAGATAGATGATTGACTAATTCTTCCTTCCTTTTCAAGACGATTAAAAGAATTACGCACTATAGCAATATTATGATTCTTAATAGCATTTATAAACTCACTAATGATTTCGTTGGGATTAAAAAACACCCCGCTATGTAGCTCCCTCATAGCATCAGTTAACAAATCAACTGAAACCATCTTTTGTTGTAGTAATCCAAACTCTTCTCCCCACCTATTATATGTTTTAGGACTCATTACTCCATTCTTTATTAGATAGTTAAAAATATATTCTTTCATTGAATAGTCATCCGCTGTTGGAACAGTACCTTTATAATTGTATTCTATTTCGGTAACTACTTCCTTTTTATTATTAAGGGTGTATTTACGCTTTTTTCCTTTCCCTTCAACTTCAACAATATCGTAAATGGTTTTTAGTTTTCGAATAAGTGCATCCAATGTTCTATTAGGTGACAAGCATCCTCTTGTTTTCCAAACCGCTGTTTTATATTCTGCGCCATCATAACCATATTGAGTAGTAATTTCAATTGCTTCTTCTTCTGTAAAAATACCTTTATCCCTAAATAAATCTATCATTATACTGCTCCTTTAGTTGTAATTTAAATGTTTCAGTAAACTCAACTGATATCCACTCAAATTTAAAAGAGCCTTTACGCAATGAAATTCTATTGTTTTGGCTTTTTTGAAAATAACAATTAAAAATAACTTATAACTCATTCAACTTCATCATCATCAGCTCGTTTTTGTAATTCCAAGAGTGTTTTGCAATTGAATTGTTATCTCTTTTTGGCAGAAACTTAAATTCCCTTTCGTATCGTAATTATATTTCATTCCTATTTTGTGGCTAGAACTGTTCTAGCCATTGTACTTAGGGTAGCTATTGGCTATCCTGTAAACACTCCCCCATGTCCTCTTCACATGTGTTATTCAACATCTAGACAGGTTCGTCTTGCGTTGCCGTTTACTGCTCCAACAAGCCTTTTTAAACATATAGAAAAAAAGAACCCAATCTAATGAAAGACTGGATTCTTAAAATTCTTAGTATGGGTCATGCCTTCTACTCATCTAAATAAGATGTTATTTTATAACCCTCAAAGGTAGTCCCTCAAGCTAGACGCTACCTCTTCGACATCTAAATCTAAATACTGTGTTGTTACACCTAAATCAGAATGTCCAAGTGCCTTTGAGATTATAGCAATGCTTGCTCCTGCGTCTAGTAGCTTCTTTGCATATCCTCTACGTATTGCATGTGCATTGATGTCTTCCAAACCGAATCGTTTGGAATATTTATTAAGTTGTTTGGAAATGGCGTTATTAGACGTTTTACTATTATTAATGGGTAAGCCGTTCTGAGTAATGATGATATTTGTATTCTCCGTATTGTAGTAACTTCGAATCTTATCATTTTGATTAATCAATACTTTGAAAAAGTCGGCTAATTCTTGGTCAATTGGCAGTTTTAAGAACTTATGATTTTTCAAAATAGAGCCATCCAAGTTTAAGGAAAGATTATCATAATCAATATGTCTCTCTTTCAACTCTCCTAAAGTTTGAATACGTATACCAGTCTTATACATTGTTAGAATGGCTACTGTATCTCGAAAGCCAATGAAAGTGTTTTGGTCAATTAGTTCAATAAGCGTTTCAATATCATTTGCCTTAGCACCTTTTTTTATTTGCTTATCAATTTTGATGTTTATGGTACTCCAGAATTTTTGTTTCATCCAACCGTTATTATGAAATTTACTTAATACAGCTTTTATAGATTTTAAACGTATTAATTTCGTCTGTTGAGCAACTTCTAATGAACCTAAGTACTCGTAAATGCTATCGGCTGTGATATCCTCTACATATTCCAATTTATTGAACTTTAAAAACTGATTAAAGATATAGTCGTAGCTTTCAATTGTTCTAATTCGATTTCCTGCGATTCGCATTTGCTGATAAATTGTTTCTAATGCTTGCGGAATTGTTATACCGCTTCTTTTTACTACTTTTTTCTTTGTGGAAATGTTAACCTCTTCTGATTGAATGGAAAAAATACCATGTTTTCTACCCATACAAAAAACCTCCTAACTTTAATAAATTAGAAGGTCAATTGTCGCAAGTTCGTTAGGGAGTTTATTAGAGAGTTTCCTCCCTAGTTCAACACCCGTTCAAACTCCCTTATAGTTAAAACCGTTGATATGACTGCATTTACAGCCACTTTAAGTATGGAGACGGCGGGATTTGAACCCGCGTCCAGAAACTCTAACACTTAAGCTTCTACGCGTGTATCTTGCCTATTTAGGTTTCGCGTAGCACTATGCCGACAAGCGGGCGTTGTGTACGCTAACTTGGAAATCTCTTGCAGACAGCTCAAGTTGCACTGGCTACCGTATCCCACTAAAGTTGAGCTTTACCTAGCCACATGGGCGATGGGTAGATAAAGCAGATCCGAGCTTACGCTGCGAATGCTAAGTTGTTGTTTGTTTTGCCTGTTGTTATAAGTTCCGTTTTTACGGAGCCGAGCCTCCGACGCGCAACTCAAGCTCAGACTATCCCTGTCGAATCCATAACGTCCCCGTTTATGGAATAATGTAAGCTTTGTTACATACCTAACTATACATCAAATATAGTCAAAATTCAAGAGAGACATTCTACCAGTTATGGTTATCCTCTTATCTATTGCTCTCTTTAAATGCTCGATCCATATCGCGTTTTGCTTCTTTTTTCTTCAACACATCGCGTTTATCATAATCTTTTTTCCCTTTTCCGACGCCTATTAATACTTTGGCGAAGCCGTTTTTCATATACATCTTCAAAGGAACGATGGAATAACCATCTCTTTTTGTATCACCGATTAACTCACTTATTTGTTTCTTGTGTAGCAATAGCTTTCTTGCACGCAATGGATCATGGTTAAATCGGTTCCCTTGCTCATATGGACTGATATGCATATTCGAAATCCACGCTTCGTTATTCCGAATACGTACGAAAGAGTCCTTCAACTGTACTTTAGCATTACGTATAGATTTAATCTCAGTTCCTTGCAATACAATTCCAGCTTCAATCGTTTCTTCAATATAATAATCATGATTTGCTTTTTTGTTCTGTGCAAGAATCCTGTCTTCATTCTTTTTAGCCATTTCATTCACCCCTCAAAACTCAAAAACTGAGAGAGAGCGACTTAGTGATCGCTCTCTTATTTTTTCTTTGGACGTTTACGACGTTGTGATTTTTTCGCAACAGACTCGTAAAACTTCTGTTTCTGTTTTGGTCCTTTTGCTGGTCCTGGCTGCGATTTTTCTCGACTGCCTGACCCACTGCTTGCTCTTTTAGAGGCATTTATCACTTTTGGTGCTTCTCTTCTTGTACGTTGGAATGCTTTTTTCATCCCTACAATTTCGAAGTCAATCGAAGCTTCTTCTGGTTTTACGGCAGATACTCGAACCGTTACCTCGTCACCAATGCGGAACTGCTTACCACCACGTTCTCCAATCATCGCCAATTGACGATCGTCAAAACGATAATAATCATCCGTCATATTCGTAACATGTACTAGGCCTTCAATTGTATTAGGAAGTTCGATAAACAGACCAAAGTTTGTTACGGAACTAACAATACCTTCAAATTCTTCGCCAATCTTGTCAGCCATAAACTGTGCTTTTTTAAGTGCATCCGTATCACGCTCTGCATCTACAGCGCGACGTTCTCGTTTAGACGTATGCTCTGCAATATCGTCCATGATAGCTCCCCAATGATTTACGGTAGCTTGGGACACATCTTCATTTACCAAATATGTGCGTATCAAACGATGTACGATTAGATCCGGATAACGACGAATTGGTGATGTGAAGTGCGTATAAAACTCGGTTGATAAACCAAAATGTCCTAGACATTCAGAATAGTATTTCGCTTGTTGTAATGAACGTAGAAGCATTGTAGAAATAACCGGTTCTTCAGGCATTCCTTCAATGTTTTCAATAATTTCTTGTAACGCTTTTGGATGAATTTCGTTACCAGTACCTTTAACGACAATCCCAAAATTCGTTAAGAAATTAAAGAATCGTTCTAGTTTTTCAGGCTTTGGATCTTCATGAATACGATAGATAAACGGTACGTCCATCCATTTAAAATGCTCGGCAACTGTTTCATTGGCAGCAAGCATAAACTCTTCAATCAGACGCTCTGCTACAGTACGTTCTCTTATAGCGATATCTGTTGGCCAGCCATCTTCATCTACAAGAATTTTCGCTTCTGGGAAATCGAAGTCAATTGCTCCGCGTCTTTCACGTTTCGTACGAAGAACTTCCGCAAGCTCTCCCATTAGTTCAAACATAGGGACTAAGTCTTTATAGCGTTCCATTAATGCTTCGTCTTTTTCTTCAAGAATTTTGTATACATCTGCATACGTCATTCTTTCCGTAGTGCGAATAACACTTTGGAAAATTTCATGTGAAGTTACCATTCCTGAACCGTCGATAATCATTTCACAAGATAATGTTAAACGATCTACTTGAGGGTTTAACGAACAAATTCCGTTTGATAGACGGTGCGGAATCATTGGAATAACGCGGTCTGCTAAATAGACACTTGTTCCCCGGTCATAAGCTTCACGGTCTAATGGTGATCCATCCGTTACATAATGACTAACGTCAGCGATATGGACGCCAAGTTTATATGTACCATCCGAATTTTTCGTTACGGTTACTGCATCATCTAAGTCTTTAGCATCTGCTCCGTCAATTGTAACGATTACTTCGTCACGAAGATCACGGCGATTCTCTAAATCTTTTTCGTCAATTTGGTCTGGAACAGCTTCTGCTTGGTTAATCACTTCTTCTGGGAAGTCAATCGTAATACCATGCTTATAAATAATAGAAAGTATATCGACACCTGGATCATTTTTATGTCCTAAAATTTGTGTTACCATCCCGGTAGCGGACTTTCTTTCATTTGGCCATTCGGTAATTTCTACGACTACTTTATGCCCTTCAATAGCGCCTAATGTATCTCCTTTAGCGATAAACACATCCATTGGGACCTTTTTATCGTCTGGAATAACAAAGCCAAAGCCTTTATTGTCCTGGAATGTTCCGACAACCTGCGTCATGCCGCGTTGGGTTATTTTGATAATCGCACCTTCTTGGCGATCTCCAGATGAATCTTTGGAAACTCGTACAAGTACTTTGTCTCCGTTGACTGCTCCATTTACTTCTGTAGGTGGTATGAAAATATCATCATTTCCGCTCTCTTCTGGAGTAACGAAACCGAATCCTTTTGCATGTCCAATGAATTTCCCAGCTATTAGATTCATACGAGTAGGAATTCCATATCTATTCGATCTAGAGCGAACGACTGCACCTTGTTCCTCCATTTGAACAAGCGTTTTTACTAATTCTTTAAAATCATCTGCATCTACCAGATTAAAATGTTCTTCCAACTCTTTTGTTGTTAATGGTTTATATTCTTCTGTGTTCATAAGTTCAAGTAATTGTTCTTTCATATTTTCCATCAAACATCCCTCCTTTTTCAGCGTGTGCACTTTTGGACTGTTTTACACATTCCAATCAAGCGACTCTAAAAAGTTTAATATATCTTCGTGTAATTGTTCCTTTTCCGAGCCAAGTGTAATTACATGTCCTGAATTCTCATACCAATTTAGTTTTTTCTCAAACGATTCTGCCTGTTCATATATATAATCTGCAGAGGTAATATCGATTACCTTATCTTTTTTCCCTTGAGTTACGAGTAACGGAGCATACACATGATCTACATGCTCACGGACATTGTAAACAAACTCTCTTAGCTCAGCCAATGTCTCCATTGGTGTTTGTCGTATAGCCTCTACTTCTTCTTCTATTTGCTGTTCGGATTTTCCTTCATACTTTTTATATTCTTTTGCGTATTTTAATACACCTTCAAACATAATATCAGTTGTTCTCATCGTCATTGGGGAGCACATCGTAACAATACCTTTTACAGGTACTGTATACCCTAACTTCAGGGAGAATACTCCTCCAAGAGATAACCCAGCAACAGCAATTTCTTCATAACCTTCTGATTTTAGTCGGTCATATCCTTGCATGACATCCTTCCACCAATCCTGTGGTCCAGTTTCCAGTAACTCTTCTGGTGGAACGCCATGCCCTTTGTAATGAGGAGCTAAGGATGTATACCCATTTTTTTCTAAAAACCGTCCAAGCATACGAACATCTGAAGAGTTCCCTGTAAAACCATGAAGTAGCAATACTGCACGTTTTCCAGCTTCAAAGAAAAATGGCTTAGGAGTTGAAATTCGCATATGTAAAACCTCCATCAATATTAAGCTATATACATTATTCGCCAATACTAATTATTTCATTAATTAATGTAATATGCCCGAATAATGCCTTATGTTTCATATGTATAAGAAAACGCCTAACCAATCAGAAGTCGGTCAGGCGGTTCGCATCTGTTTTATTATCAAAAAGGCTTAGGTGTATAATACACTCGCCAGAAAAAATCATCCTATCAATAGATTAGGATTAAAATTTAGTTACGGCAATAGTCAATATGAAAAATAGAACTGCCAGTACAATCGTTACTCTATGTAAGACTAAGTCCATACCGCGAGCTTTCTGTTTTCCAAAAAGTTGTTCAGCTCCACCAGAGATGGCTCCTGAGAGACCAGCACTTTTCCCTGATTGTAACAATACAACAACGATCAATGCGATCGCAACGATGACTAGTAAAGTCATTAATAATGCGTGCATTTATTCCACCTCCTGATATGAACGTTCACAACATATCTAATTTTACCAAAAAACACGAACATTGACAACCTATCGGAAAAATATTTAGTTAAAAAAATCTGACTCCTCTGTGTATTAGCTTGAAATTTGTTTACTCGCACTCGTATAGAATTTACTAGCCTTCCTCCATCACCCTTAAAGCTTGGATTTAATCTAGGTTAAGAAACTCATAAAAAGAGATTGATCAATTGATAGAAGTTATATAAAGGACTCACATAGGGCTGCCCTTCTTGTTGCCCGACTTTACTAAGTGAAATATTCAATCCTTCTTTAACCATAATGCAATTTGCAAGGTAATAGCATCCTGAAGAACGGATGGATTATAACCGGTTATTTCGCATATCTTGTTTAAACGATAGGTCAAGGTATGTCTATGAATCTCTAATGTCTCCGCACATATCGCTAGCTGTTGGTTGCAGTTGAAATACTCTTGTAATGTATGAAGTAGTTTATCATTTAATCCTTTTAACATATGATTCGTAAAATGCTGCGCTTCAGATGACTCTCTTTTTTTGAATAAAGAATAGAGTTCTACGTCTTCAAAATACGCAATAACGTTTTTCGGGTTACCGTATTGTAAAGCTACCTTCGCAGTTTCATAGGCATAGTGAATACTATCCAGTGTCTCTACTACTTGTCCGACACCTAGTCTAAGAGCTTTATACTTTTTCAACTTAGGACTGAGCATCGTTAATTTCTTTTTCATTTCTTTTTCTTCCATCTCGGAAATAAGGATAAAATGTTCGTCCAGCTGATAGTGTCCGAGGATAATTGAGTCGTTTCGAAAAAAATATTCAAGATCTTGGACAATAGTTTGATAGGACGCTGTTTCTGGATTTAGTTCAATTGCCCATGCGTAAAAAGGAGGTTTCAGTGAAAAACCTAACTTTGTCATTCTTTCGAACATAACCTTTTGTATGCCTTGGTTATTCATAAGCTCTAGAAAAATCATCTCTTGCATTTTTCGTTTCCACTCTCGTTCCGATACAATTAGTGCTTGATGCACCATCATTTCTGTTGTGAGTTGTACAAGTGTTGCAATTTCTTCTATTTGTTCAGGATCTCCTGTAATGCCTATAACCCCTACCAAATCATTTTGATAGAATATAGGTAAATTTATTCCCGGCTTTGTCTTTGGATATAAATGTTTGTTCTGTTCCGTAATCCATAAAGGCTTTTTCGTTTGAGCAACTATTAAAGCTCCTTCATGAATACTTTCGATACGCAATAGGTCACCTGAAGCTAAGATCATGCCGTTTGTTTCCATAACGTTAATATTACGTTGAAGTCGCAACATTGTTTGGTCAACAATTTGTTCAGCAAGCTGTTTTGTAAATTCTATGTAAGCGCTTTATTAATTGGAGGTATTATAGTGAAAATCGTTGTCAGTCCTGATTCTTTTAAAGGATCACTAACCGCAACAGAGGCTGGGCAAGTAATAGTTAGAAGTATAAAGGAACTCGATTCAACAATTGAAACTGTACTACTACCTGTTGCAGATGGAGGGGAAGGAACTTTAGAGCCACTTATCTCTGCAACAGAAGGAAAACTAGTTTTCCTGGAGGTAAATGATCCAATAGGTCGTCCTATTCGAGTAGAGTATGGAATTCTTGGGGACGGCGAAACATGCGTCATTGAGATGGCTAAAGCCTCAGGGTTAACTCTTCTATTAGACCATGAAAGAAATCCGCTTATCGCATCTACTTATGGGACAGGTGAGTTAATCCGACATGCATTAGACGAGGGATATCGGAAATTTGTTATTGGTATTGGAGGAAGTGCTACGAATGATGGTGGCACTGGAATGCTGCGTGCTCTAGGGATGAAATTCCTTAATGAAGTTGGCGATGAAATTTCTCAGGGTGCCGAGTCACTGCAGTCCCTTCATGAAATTGATGCAACTGAATTCGACTTGCGTATAGCAGATGCTCACTTCGTTATTGCATGCGATGTAGATAATCCTTTCATCGGGCCAAATGGAGCTACAGCTATTTTCGGACCTCAAAAAGGCGTTACACCAGAACAGGTTGAATCAATCGATAAAAATCTAGCAAATCTAGCAAATAAGATAGAGAGTTTAACAGGGATAGCCCTTCATGATCGTCCAGGGGCAGGGGCAGCAGGCGGACTTGGAGGTGCATTTTTAGCATTTTTTCCAGTCACATTAAAACCAGGTATTGAAGTTGTCTTGGAAGCTGTTAATTTTCATCAACAAATTGAGCACGCAGATTTTATTATTACAGGGGAAGGAAAATCAGATTTTCAAACCCTTTCTGGAAAAGCGCCAATTGGCATTGCGAGTGTGGCTAAAGCAAAGAATATTCCAGTCATATTAATCTCCGGTCTTATAGCTTCGGATAGTATTTTGGCATTATCTACTCACTTCGATTTATTAGTGAGCGTTACAGATGATTCTGTTTCGCAACAGGAGTCGATTGAAAATGCGGAACATTATTTAAGGATTAGAACAAAAGAGACCATGTTTAAGTTATTACAAAAATAAAAAGGGGTGTATCATGTGTTACTTTTAGTCATATTAATTGGAGTCATCTTAGTTGTAGTCTTAACGGCGGTGTTCAAGCTCCACCCATTTTTAGCATTACTGATTAGTGCCTTTTTTGTAGGTATTGCTTCAGGCATGCCATTACTAACAGTAGTCGAAAATGTAAATACTGGTTTCGGTGGACTGATGACGAGTATAGGTATTGTCATTGTTGCTGGTACAATCATAGGCGTTATTTTAGAAAAATCGGGTGCTGCTTATCGTATGGCAGAGGTTGTACTTCGAGTTTTAGGGGAAAAACGTCCACAACTTGCCATGTCAATTATCGGATATATTGTGTCAATTCCTGTATTTTGTGATTCTGGATTTATTATTCTATCGAGTTTGATGAAGTCATTAGCGAAGCGTTCCAAAGTGAAAGTTGCTTCAATGGCTGTCGCATTATCCACTGGGTTATATGCGACACATACATTAGTTCCACCAACACCAGGGCCAATAGCTGCAGCTGGTAATATCGGGGCTTCGGACTATCTAGGAACAATCATTTTAGTTGGTCTATTAGTAGCAATTCCTGCAGTTATAGTAGGTTATATTTGGGCGGTAAAAGTAGGGTCAAAAATTGATGTAGAAGCGGATCAGGAAGAGGCACTTGACTATGATGAAATTATCAAATCATTTGGTAAAATGCCATCTACCTTCAAATCATTTCTTCCAATCGTTTTACCTATAGCGCTGATCGGTATTGGTTCAGTGGCAGCTTTAACAGGAAGCGAATCAGGCTTTACACATTTCTTGCAATTCTTAGGCGCACCAACTGTCGCGTTAATATTGGGCGTATTTTCAGCCTTCTTATTGTTACCCGAAATTAGTGAAAAAACATTGTCTGGATGGATTGGTGATGCGTTAAAAGAAGCAGCTCCCATTCTACTAATCACAGGTGCTGGTGGATCATTCGGTACAGTCATCAAGAATTCTGGTGTTGCCGATATTTTACAAAAGATGGATTTAGGTGCTCTATCAACAGGAGCATTATTCCTATTAGTACCGTTTTTAATAGCAGCGGCACTTAAAACGGCGCAAGGGTCTTCTACAGCGGCACTTGTTATAACATCTTCGCTCATAGCTCCAATGCTGCCTACATTAGGTATTGAAGGAGCGATGCCATTAGCATTAGTGGTTATGGCTATAGGAGCAGGTGCAATGACAGTCAGCCACGTAAATGACAGCTACTTCTGGGTAGTTACACAATTTAGTGGAATGAAAGTAACAGATGCATACAAGGCACAAACAATGGCCACCTTACTTCAAGGTGCTACAACAATTATTGTCACTATGCTCCTTTGGTTAATATTTGTATAAGTAATAAAACACCACTTCCTCCTTTTCATAAGGAATAAGTGGTGTTTCTTATTTATCTATTTTAAACGTAGTAAGTCCTCGCGAAACTTTAGGTTTTGATATCCCTGGCTTTTATAGAACGTAGAATTTTTACTTTCTATTTAAGAAAAACCGGGTCTAACCCCGTAGACAGTTTTCTCTCTCTATTAACTTTGACTACTATTATCATCTAAACGAGAGGCGATGGTCCATCTTCTCGTGGAGTACTACTCACTTAACTGATTGGAGTGAAAGGTGGCGACTCTAGTGGGAAGAGTGAGACAGATGAGATATCACATCGACGCGTAAGCGACGGTGATAGCTCATCGCTCACCCCACAGAAAGCGTCCACCTGAAACGAAAATCAGTAGCATATTTAGCAGTAAAAAAGCAGTTAGCAACTTTCGCTAACTGCTTTGTTACATTATTTTTTTAAGTTATAGAATGTTTCTTTGCCTAGGTATTGAGCAGTTTCATATAATTGATCTTCAATACGTAGTAATTGGTTGTATTTTGCTACACGGTCTGAACGAGATGGTGCACCAGTTTTGATTTGGCCAGCGTTTGTTGCAACTGCGATATCTGCAATTGTAACATCCTCTGATTCACCAGAACGGTGAGAGATTACTGCTGTATATCCAGCACGTTTAGCCATTTCAATAGCATCAAATGTTTCTGTCAGTGTACCAATTTGGTTTACTTTCACAAGAATAGAGTTACCTACACCTTGTTCAATACCTTGCGCTAATTTTTTCGTGTTTGTTACGAAAAGATCATCGCCAACTAATTGTATTTTTTTACCTAAACGTTCCGTTAATAATTTGTGACCAGCCCAGTCATTTTCATCTAAGCCGTCTTCGATGGAGATGATTGGGTATTTTTCGCAAAGCTCTTCATACCAAGCAACCATTTCTTCTGAAGTTTTTACAACGCCTTCACCAGATAAGTGGTATTTGCCATCTTCTTTGTTAAATAACTCAGAAGCTGCAACGTCCATTGCAAGAAGTACTTCTTCGCCTGGTTTATATCCAGCTTTTTCAATTGCCGTCATAATGGTAGAAAGAGCTTCTTCGTTAGATTTTAAGTTAGGTGCAAATCCACCCTCGTCTCCAACTGCTGTGTTTAATCCTGCTTCTTTTAATACTGATTTTAAGCTATGGAAAATTTCAGCACCCATACGTAATGCGTGGCGGAATGATTCTGCGCCTACTGGCATTACCATAAATTCTTGGATATCTACGTTATTATCCGCATGCTCTCCACCATTTACAATATTCATCATTGGTACTGGTAGTTGCTTCGCATTGAATCCACCTAAGTATTGATAAAGCGGAATGTCTAGATAATCTGCAGCTGCATGTGCAACAGCAATTGATACGCCAAGAATAGCGTTTGCGCCTAAATTCCCTTTATTTTCAGTTCCGTCTAATTCGATCATTGCATGGTCAATTTCTACTTGATCCAATACGGAGAAGTTTTCTTCTAGTTCAGCTGCAATAATGTTGTTCACATTTTCAACTGCTTTTAAAACACCTTTGCCTTGGTATCTTGACTTGTCACCATCACGAAGTTCTACTGCTTCATATTCACCAGTAGATGCACCAGACGGAACGATTGCGCGTCCAAATCCACCGCTTTCTGTAAATACTTCTACTTCTACTGTTGGGTTTCCGCGTGAATCTAATACTTCACGTGCTTGAATTTGTGTAATAATTGGCATTTTTAACTCTCCGTTTCGATTAGTGTTTTACCTGTCATTTCAGGCGGTGTTTCTATCCCTAATAAGTGTAACATGGTTGGAGCCAAATCGGCTAAAATTCCGTCACTTCTTAGTGTTGCATTCTTCTCTGTAACAACCACCGGTACCGGATTGGTTGTATGGGCTGTCATCGGTTGCCCTTCCACCGTTGTTACTTCATCTGAATTACCATGGTCGGCAGTGATAATTGCATGACCGCCTTTAGCTAAAATTGCATCGACCACTTTACCTAAACAATCGTCTACTGCTTCTATAGCTTTAATCGTCGGCTCTAGCATTCCACTATGTCCAACCATATCGGGGTTAGCAAAGTTTAAAATAATCGCATCAAATTTATCATGTGCAATTGCATCCAATAGAGCATCTGTAACTTCATAGGCGCTCATCTCGGGCTGCAAATCATATGTAGCAACCTTTGGCGAGTTGATCAGGATACGTTCTTCACCTGGGAAAGTTGCTTCTCTCCCACCACTCATGAAGAATGTTACATGTGGGTATTTCTCTGTCTCTGCAATACGTAATTGGGTTTTGCCATGCTTCGCAAGAACTTCCCCTACTGTGTTGTAAAGATCTGCTTTCTCGAAAACCACATCTGCCACAACATCATCACTATAATGAGTAAATGTAACAAATTTTAAATTCGTTGGATGCTTGTCGCTTAAAGGAATACTATCAAATGATGGTGTGTTAAGAGCCATCGATAATTGAATAGCACGGTCAGGACGGAAGTTAAAGAAAATAACGGCATCGTTTGTATCAATCGTTACAGCAGGCTTTGCATCTTCTTCGATAACGAAAGGAACAATAAATTCATCCACAATATCTTCTTCATAGGATGCTAAAATACCAGCTGTCGCTGATTCTGCTGTTCTTCCTAAACCGTCAACAATAGCTTTATATGCCAGTAAAACTCTTTCCCATCTACGATCGCGATCCATCGCATAGTATCTACCACTAATAGAGGCAAACTTCCCTATGCCGATTTCCTTCATTTTCTCTTCTGTTTCTGTTACATAACCAATGGCTGTACGAGGACCTACATCGCGTCCATCTAAAAAGCCATGGACAAAAACGTCTTCTAATCCTTGTTCTTTAGCTAGCTTCAATAATGCAAATAAATGCGTATAGTGACTATGAACGCCACCATCCGAAAGTAATCCCATTAAGTGTAATTTTCCACCTGTTTGCTTTACATGTTCAATGGCAGCTAAAAGTTTAGGCTCCAAGAAAAATTCCTCTTCACGAATTGATTTGTGAATACGAGTTAGATTTTGGTATACAACTCTCCCAGCACCAATATTTAAATGACCAACTTCTGAGTTACCCATTTGGCCTTCTGGTAAGCCAACTGCTTCTCCAGACGCCGTTAAGGTTGCGTTAGGAAAACTTTTCCAATATCGATCAAAATTTGGTTTGTTGGCTTGAGCGACTGCATTGCCAAAGGTTTCATGACGCAAGCCAAAACCATCTAGAATGATTAATGCTACTGGACTTTTAGGCATTTGCACCGGCCTCCAACAGTTTTACAAAAGAATCTACTTGTAAGCTTGCTCCTCCTACAAGTGCACCATCAATATGTTCTTTAGATAAAAGCTCTACAATATTTTCAGGTTTCACACTACCACCGTACTGAATACGAACACTATTTGCCACTTCTTCCCCGTAGCCATCTAGTATCGTTTCACGAATTGCTTGGCAGACATCATTTGCATCGTCAGCAGTAGCTGTTTTCCCAGTACCAATCGCCCAAATAGGTTCATATGCAATAATAGACTGGATTAGTTGTTCCTCTGTTAACCCTTCAATTGCTGCCATTACTTGGTTAGATACGATCGTTTCTGTTTCGTTCTGCTCACGTTGCTCTAAAGTTTCGCCTACACAAATGATTGGTGTCAGGTTATTTTCAAAAGCAGCTTTAGCTTTTTTATTCACCGATTCGTCTGTTTCATTAAAATATTGACGACGTTCCGAGTGACCGAGTACTACATATTCTACTCCTAGGTCTTGTAGCTGATGTCCACTAACTTCACCAGTATAAGCGCCCTCTTTTTCCTCGTGCATTGTTTGTGCTCCAATTGAAACGAAAGAACCCTTTGTCGCTTCAACAAGCTGATCTAAAAATAGCGGTGGAGCGCAGATTACTGCATCAACTTTTGTGCCATCCACTTGTTGTTCTTTTAACTGAAGTGCAAATTCCTTTGCCTCCGCAAGTGTTTTATACATCTTCCAATTCCCTGCTATTACTGGTTTACGCATATGACATCTCCTCCATTACTTATCGTTTAAAGCAGAAACTCCCGGTAAATCCTTACCTTCCATAAACTCCAAGGAAGCTCCGCCACCAGTGGAAATATGGTCCATCTTCTCACCAACATTAAACTTTTCTACAGCTGCCGCAGAATCGCCGCCTCCGATAATTGTATAGCCAGCTGTTTCTGCCATTGCATTTGCTACCGCTTTTGTTCCTTCTGCAAATACATCCATTTCGAATACACCCATCGGTCCATTCCAAATAATGAGCTTACTATTTTTAATAACGTCCGCGTATAATTCTCTTGTTTTTGGTCCAATATCCAATCCTTCCCAATCAGAAGGAATTTGATCGATATCCACTACTTTTATGTTAGCATCCTTTGAAAAATCATCAGCTACTACTACATCCACTGGCAAATGGAAAGAAACACCTTTTTCTTTTGCCTTTTCTAGGAAGCCTCTCGCAAGGTCCAATTTATCTTCTTCTAGTAGAGATTTTCCAATCTCATGGCCTTGTGCTTTCGTAAATGTATACGATAAGCCTCCACCTATTAGGATATTATCTACTTTGTCCAATAAATGATCGATAACGCCAATCTTATCTTTTACTTTTGCCCCACCAATGATGGCAGTAAATGGACGCTCAGGCTCTGCTAAAGCTTTGCCTAATACATCTAACTCTTTTTGCATTAAAAGACCTGACACAGCTGGTAGTAGTTTTGCAATACCTTCCGTTGTAGCATGTGCACGATGAGCAGCACCAAAAGCATCATTGACAAAAATCTCTGCAAGCTTGGCAAAAGATTTAGCTAGCTCTGCATCGTTCTTTTCTTCACCTGCATGGAAACGAACATTTTCTAATAGAACAACATCTCCGTCATTCATTTCTAAAACTGTTTTCTCTACCGATTCGCCGATAGATTCTTCTAATTTATTCACTGGCTTATCCAAAAGTTTTGCTAAATGTTCTCCAACTTTGGTTAAACGTAAATCTTCCTTCACTTCACCTTTAGGTCGTCCCATATGGCTTGCTAGAATTACTTTCGCACCCTGTTCGATTAAATAATTGATCGTTGGTAATGCTGCACGAATTCTAGTATCATCCGTGATAATCCCATCTTCCATTGGTACGTTGAAGTCTACACGACAAAATACACGTTTTCCTTGTAAAGCTACATCGCTCATTGTTTGTTTTACCTTCATGAGATAAGCCTCCTTCTATGTTATGAAAAGCACAGGCGCCGATAAAAGCACCTCATTCATCTATTATGTTAAAAAAAGGAGCTAGGGGTAATCCCTGGCTCCTTTACCCTCTTTCATTATAGAGGTTATTTTATCGATTCGCCACGTAAAATCACATTCATATTATGTGTATTTCCTTGTCAAAACGAAAATCTTATAGTCCTTTTTTAGCCATAAGTAATGCAAGGTCGATACAACGCGCAGAATATCCTGATTCGTTGTCATACCAAGCTAATACTTTTACTAAGTTATCTCCAAGTACCATTGTAGAAAGACCATCTACTGTAGAGGAAGCTGTATTTCCGTTATAGTCTCTTGAAACTAAAGGAAGCTCGTTATAATCCATAATTCCTTTTAAATCACTTTCAGAAGCTGATTTAAGCGCTGCATTTAACTCTTCTGCTGTAACATTTTTATCTAATTCTGCAACAAAGTCTACGATTGAAACGTTTGGAGTTGGTACACGAACTGCCATACCATCTAATTTCCCTTTCAACTCAGGAAGTACTTTAGCTACTGCTGCTGCTGCTCCTGTTGTTGTAGGAATCATTGATTCTGCTGCTGCACGAGCGCGACGGTAATCACTATGCGGTAAGTCTAAAATACGTTGATCGTTTGTATAAGAATGAATTGTTGTCATCATCCCACGTTTGATACCAAATTGATCTTGTAATACTTTAGCAATTGGTGATAAACAGTTAGTTGTACAAGATGCATTTGAAATTACATGGTCAGTTGCTGGGTTGTATTGATCAGCATTTACACCCATAACGAATGTAGGCATATCGTCTTTAGCAGGTTGTGATAAAATTACTTTTTTAGCTCCAGCTTCAATATGCTTACTAGCTGCTTGAGTTGTGCTGAAAATTCCCGTACATTCAATTACGATATCCACTTGTTCTTCTTTCCAAGGTAGTGCTGAAGGATCTTTTTCTGCGAACACGCGAATGTTTTTGCCATTTACTACAAGGTAATCTCCTTCAGAAGAAACGTCTGCATTGAAGATTCCGTGAACTGAATCATATTTCAATAAATGTGCAAGCATTGCAGCATCCGTTAAGTCATTGATTGCTACTACTTCTAAATCTTTTTGTTCTAAAGCTTCTCTGAATACTTTACGTCCGATACGTCCAAAACCATTAATCGCTAATTTTACTGTCATTTTAAATTCCTCCTAGTTGTTTTGTTCCACTATTCTCATCATTTCTTGTGCTGCACCTTCATCGGTTACTAAAACCGTTTGAGCTGGTGCTTGTTTAAAATATGAAAGTAGAGCATTTGCTTTTTTAGTTCCTCCAGCTACTGCTAGAAGATGCTCCATATTTTCTAATTGCTTAAGTTGAACGCCAATCGTGCGAATTCTGTGCACTGCTTCCCCTTGGTTATTAAAGTAATACCCAAAAGCCTCACTCACCGCGCCAATTTCTTCCAAGCGTTGCATTTCTTCTAAGCTTGAATTTCTTCGGCGGGCCATCTCAAGTGCATCCCCAATACCATGAATAATGATGTTCGTGCGTTCATATAAATCCACCATTTCTTTTATAAATGGCTCTTTTTTCATCGTAGAGTATGCTTCCTCACTCAAGCTATCTGGCATATATAATGTTCGGTATGAACCATTCATTTTATTTGCAAATAAGGAAGCAATTGTATTGGCTTGGAGCCTAACATCCTTACCAACTCCACCTCTTGCGGCTATAAATAATAGTCGCTTCCACTTGTCCGTTTGATGAACATAATTTGAAATGGAAGCAATCGTTGTACCACCAGTAACAGCAATGATGAACTCATCCGATAGAATACTTTCCAAATATTTAGCTGCTTCTTGAGACTGAAGCAAAGCAGTATTTGTATTAGTATCTACATTTCCCGGAACAATTATCACTTCTTTTATATTTAAATAACTTGCAAGCGATTTTTCGAGTTGTAATCTACCTGACCATTCTCGAACAACTTCTTTCAGCTCTATCAATAAATCATTTCCGCTAGAAGTTATACTAGCGCCATCTCTTGATATTTCTATGAAGCCTTTATTGCGCAAAAAGTCCAATTCTTTTCTAGTTTCTCGTTCAGACAATCCTAGAATGTCACCGATCACTCTACGACCATAACCAGGAGACAATTGAATCGTTTGAAGTATTTGATATCTTTTTTGTAGCAAGATGCTCATCTCAGGCATTAACTTTAACTGAGCCTGTAATAATGAATCCATTTTTCACATCCCAACCACATGTGACGTTTTTGTCCCATGGTTACTATTTTTGTCCCATGCACTTAAAAAAATTTAATTTCTAAATTAAGCTTACAATACTATATTCCCAATAGCAAGAATTTGAAACCTATTTCTACACAAATTTATCCAGAATTTTTTCCAAAACATACTTATAGCTGCTTTCAAGCACTTCTACTACTACTTTATATTGCGATTGGGTGTTCATAGGTTGCGATTACGGATTACTATATGGTGATTTAGAAGTTGGTTGTTGCGATTATGCCTCGCTATGTTGCGAATCAGAAGTTGGTTGTTGCGATTGCTTAGAAAGTTATCTAAGCAACGCTTCCAATATAGTTGCGTAATCTACTTGTCCATATTGAATTATTTTATCTTCCAACTCGATCACCGGAATCATCAGCATATATTTTTCATGCAGTGTATCATCTTCTTCAATATTTACTTCTTTTATGTCAAAAGCTACGTCTTCTCTTACTAACTTCAACATAAGCCTAGCATCATCACATAAATGACAGCCTGGTCTTGTGTAAAAATGTACAATCATCTATATCATCCCTTTTAATAATCATTTCATTCATTTTATTATAATCTTTTTTATAAATAAAATCGCTCATAACAGTTTAAAGGAAAAATAATAGCGATACTTTTAAACTCACCGTTCGTCTATAGCTATAAGGGAGGTCAGAGGATGGAAATAGAACAGCTATATAAAGAATACAGCGACAAGGTTTATAGCTTTATATACTTTCTTGTTCGCCACAAGGAATGTGCGGAAGATCTCACCCAAGAGACATTTTATAAAGCATATAAAGGACTTGGCACCTTTAACCAAGAAGCTTCCACTTCTACTTGGCTATTAAAAATTGCCCGTAATGTTACTTATGACTATTTTCGAAGGAAAAGGGTCGTACAATTTTTCTCCTTCGAGAAAGAACATGATATAGAAAATAAGGAATTATCGCCCGAATGTAGTTATGAAAAAAAAGAACAGCTTGCTAGAATGTATAACTCCCTGTATACCCTAAAAAAAGACTACCAAGAAGTCTTACTCTTACGCAAAATACAAGAGTGTTCCATTCAAGAGACCGCTTATATACTTGGTTGGACAGAAGCTAAAGTAAAGATGAAAATGACACGAGCACTTGAGGCACTGAAAAAGGAGTTTCATCAGGAAGGAGGTCACCCAAATGGATCCATCAAAAGAATTCGATAAGCTGTTGGCAGAAATGAAACATGTAGAGCGGTCAGAAGAAGCAAAAAGAAATACCTGGCTAGCATTAAAAGCAAAAGTGGAAACAAAAAGAAAACGCCCTATTATTCCTGCTTTTATTTCATTGGCTATAATCGCAATCGCTTCTTTTCTAATTTTCACTTATATAAACCCCTCCGAAACAGAGCAATCATCTCAAGCTATCGATAACGAAAAAATTATACGAGCGGTGTTAGAGAGAGAATATAATGGACCAGATATGGAGCTTGCTCGCTTACAAGACGAATGGTGGGACCTCCAAAATGTAACGGAAACGAAGAACCAAGAAGAGTACGACCAACTTCTACAATCAAAGAAATACACAGATTTAATGGATTATTATTCAACTATTTATGGTGAATATTTTACTGAGAACTTGTTAAAAAATGCAATTGCGTCGAATTTGATTTTCAAATATAACTATAGTCTTATAGAGAATAGCATCGAAGTGCATTTAGAAAATGTCAAAGTAGTACAGGAAAAAGAGCATCCAAATATCTATCGTCCCATTATCGAAGTCTCCCTAACTAATAACGAAGGTCAGAAAATTTTCCATACATTGAAAGAAGAATTTATCTTTTCTACATCTGAGCCTGGAAAAATAGGGAGTTATAATGGTGTGAGGGATGGTGGGGGCATCGAACTTCAAGAGAAAATTGAAAAATTCCCTGCATATATTGAAGATAATCAGGATGTTAGAACACCTCTTATTGATATTTCCTTCGATACGCTTTGCTTTAATACTCGTAAGAATGTCCAAGGTGAGAAAGTAGAATTTGAATCGGGTTGTACTTCGGACAAGAATAAGATAAATAATATTTTGGAAAACTTTGATGACCTTCCTATAAAAACGGCAACTGAACAAGAAAGTACGGAGAGGTCGGCAGCTCTTCCTCAAATCGATAATTATCAAATTTACTTAACAAATGCTGCAGATAAAGGAAATACGTTGTATACAATTACCATATTCGATGATGGGGTGCTAATGTTCGCAACAGGTGCTGACTTTGGAAACCTTGGCGATATCACTATAGAATCTCATGTTGAGATGTATGAAAAAGTCAGGCTGATGTTAGAGGAATTCGCTGAAAACGAATAAAAAAACCAACAATTTGTTGGTTTTTTCTAGTTTATATCTTATTTAAGAAACTTACTTTAATATTTACCACTTACGACCTGCTCCTCCACCACCTGAGCTACCGCCGCCAAAACCTCCAAAGCCACCACCGGAACTTCTACCGCCTCCGCCGAAGCCTCCGAAGCTTCTACCACTAATACCTCGTCTTCTACCAGAACCGGAACTACCTCCGCCTCCAGACATTAAACTAACAATTATATATATGACAATCACACCTACAATAATTGTTCTAATCGTGGATCCACCGCCATCTGTAGAGCCTACAAGAGGAGAAGGACCTTTGGGACTTGTTAACTCCCCGTCCCAACCGTATTCAGTAGCTACCTGATTATATAATAGCTGATAAGTCGAAAGAATAGCACCAGGTACATCCCCACTCTCTAAGTAAGGAAAGGTGTAATCATCTAAAATTCTACCAATCTTACCATCCGGTAAAGCTCCCTCTAAACCGTAGCCGACCCCAATATATACATCACGGCCTTCTACTTTATTAGGATCCATCTCCAAGATAAAAAGTACACCATTATCCTTCTCTTCATCCCCTATACCATAGCCACGCATTACATCTACAGCATATGTCGCAACATCCTGACCTTCTAAAGACTCTACTGTCATTACAACGATTTGCGAACCAGTAGCATTTTCTAGGTTTTGTCCAAGCCTTTCAATTTCTTGTTCTTGCTCTTCTGTTAGAACGTCATAGAAGTCTTGCACATATAATTCACCTGGTAAAGGCTCTGGATAATTAGATTCTGCAAAAGTTAATAATGGGAAGAGGAATGTAAGGAGAAGTGCAAATGTGATAGCATATGCACTTTTCTTCATCACTCTCCATCTCCTTCAAAATCGACTACGGGCGCTTCTTCCGCTCCCTCAGCTGATTTAAAGTATTCTTTCTCATCGAAGCCAAACATAGACGCTACAATACTACCAGGCATCCGTTTTACTTTTTTATTGTAATCCGAAACAACTGTATTATAATCTTGTCTTGCTACAGAAAGTCTGTTTTCTGTACCTGAAAGTTCATCCATTAATTGTCTAAAGTTCGCATCAGCCTTAAGTTCTGGATAATTCTCCACAACAACTAATAATCGGCTCAAAGCTCCCGATAATTCATCATTTGCCTCAGCTTGTTCCTCAGGTGAACCCGCTCCTGCCAATCTTGATCGTGCATCTGCGATATTTCCAAGCACTTCTTCCTCATGTGCTGCAAAACCTTTAACGGTACTAACTAAGTTCGGTATTAAATCCATTCTACGTTGCAGTTGGTTTTCAACTTGCGCATACGCATTATTTACGTTTTCTTCTTTGTCTACAAATCCGTTATAACTTCCCATAAATATCCCTGCGATTATCGCAATAATTACAACGACTATAATAATGGGCACTAATAATTTTTTCAACTCGCTCACCTCTTCAATAATTATAGTATTATTGTACCTTTAATTCGAAAATACAAAACCTATTATCATTTACGGACCAAATATATATAAGTTTCATCTTATGCTTATATAGAAGTAACTAGATGGGATGACTTTTCCGTTTCGCAAGTAAACATATTTTAGATATAAATCAGCTTAGCTAACCATTTTCATACTATATTTACATATTTTTAGTACTTCATTGTTTAGGTAATTTATTCAGTGGTAATGATTAATAAATGAAATCTTTCTTTTCATTCAAAAAAATGAGGTGATTGGATGAGTAATTCACTACCGCAAAATGCCGTTAATACATTAGAACAACTTCAAGGTAAATTTCCTGGTTATCGACGTGCCCATGCAAAAGGCGAATTTTATGAAGCCACTTTTATTCCAAACGGAAATGCGATTCCATATACGACGGCACCCCATCTTCAACAAGAACCAGTAGCTGCTACCGTTCGTTTTTCCAATAGTCTACCAGACCCCTCTGCAGCAGATTTCTTATCTCCAGCTAAAGGAATGGCTATCCATTTCCATCAGCCAGATGGTTCTAATAGTCATCAAGTGTGTACTACGGTTCCAATGTTCGTCACAAAAGACCCTAAAACCTTTATAGATATGCTGAAAATTTTAGGCTCTCATAAAACGGGTATTCACTCCGTAGATTTAGGTTTAGGAGTGGCTAAGCTTCTGACAACCTTTCCAGAACATAAGAATACATTGCTCACTCTTAAGGAACAGCTAAAGCAACCTCCGATTAGCTATGCGGCTTTAAACTACTACCCTATTCATGCATTCTTTTTAGTTAATGCTGAAGGTAAAAGACAATCTATAAAATATGAATGGCATCCTTTAAAAGATGAAAAATCCCCTTCTATCTTGGACAACATTCATTTATCGAAGAATTATTTACACGAGGACTTAGAGAAGCGAGTCGAAAAAGGCTCTGTCGGATTTGAGCTCTATATTCGAATAGGGGAAGATACAGATCCTACCGATGACCCTACCGATAAATGGCCATCTGATAGACAAAAGATATTAGTAGGGAGTTTAACAATTAATAAAAAGGTTTTCCCTACTGAAAGTCTATTGTTTGACCCGACAATAGTGGGAGAAGGTATAGACCTTTCCGAAGATTCGATTCTTCATTTTAGACATGATGCTTATGCAGTTTCCTTTGGTAGAAGAAATAAAGAGGACGAAAAAACACCCTAAACAATACAAACCCAGTGTTTTTAAACTAATAAAAACCCTCCGTTTATATAGAAAATAAACGGAGGATTGCAATATCTTATGTATAACTATGTTAAAATAATATGCCCTCGGCGAGGATCGAACTCACATTACAAGCTTCGGAGGCTTGTGTGTTATCCATTACACTACAAGGGCAAGCGACTTATCTATTATACAAATAGAAGGCATATAATTCAAGCAAACATTTCAAAGCTTAACATTTGACCTTCCTTGACCATTATGTGTATGATAAAGTTACAACTGAGGGAACTTTTCTCAGTAACTAAATAATTTAACCCACCTTTGAAGGAGGAAATCAGGATGAATTTAATTCCTACTGTTATTGAACAAACTAATCGTGGAGAGCGTGCATATGACATCTACTCTCGATTATTAAAAGACCGTATCATTATGCTTGGAAGTGCTATTGATGACAACGTTTCAAACTCAATCGTTGCACAATTATTATTCCTAGAAGCAGAAGATCCAGAAAAAGATATCTCTATCTACATCAATAGCCCAGGCGGAAGTATTACAGCTGGTATGGCAATTTATGATACAATGCAGTTCATCAAACCTGATGTACAAACAATTTGTATCGGTATGGCTGCTTCTATGGGAGCATTCCTACTTACTGCTGGAACAAAAGGGAAACGTTATGCGCTTCCTAACGCAGAAGTAATGATTCACCAACCACTTGGTGGAGCACAAGGGCAAGCAACTGAAATCGAAATTGCTGCAAAACGCATTTTACATTTACGCGATAAGTTGAACAAAATTATTTCTGAACGTACTGGTCAACCAATCGAAGTCATTGCAAAAGACACAGATCGTGATAATTTCATGACTGCTGAACGTGCTAAAGAATATGGCTTAATCGATCATATTATCGATCGTAGCGAAATGAAAAAAGCATAATCTATCCACTAAAATCCCAAAGGAATTTATTCCTTTGGGATTTTTTTAAAGGAAATTTCCTCACTTCAATAAAAAATCAACTTCTCTTATCAGCTCATGATTATTTTTTATGCTATATCCTCTACTACTTTTGTGAGGAAATACAATTACATTTTCCTCAACAAATATATAAATTTGGTCATTCGGATTTGATGTTGACACTATCCTATATTCCGCCTTAAGCGGATCAAACGATTTCTCCATTATTGATAGTTTCTGCCCTTTTAGTAATTCTTTCATTGCTTGTTGCTTTTCTAATGATGTATTGGTTTCTGTAAAATTTGTCTTATTTATTTCCTCTATCCTTAAAATAGTATTACTACTAAAAAACTCATCCGTTAATTCATTTTCTATTAGTATACTTTTGGATAATTGAATACTTGCTAAAACGATTAAGCATAAAAAGAATCCTAAGATGAAATTCTTTTTCATACAGTCACCACCTATCTTATTCACTAAGATACCGTTAAATAGCTATGGAGCAACTACTTTCCTAACTTCTTGAGTTTTATAATGCCTTATTTTCCTCAAAAAAAATAGCCCTTTCGTCTAAATGACTAATGAGGCCGTTCGTTTTTATGATTCACTCGAGATGAAGTTAGCTAAAGCTTCTACTGCTTCCTCTGCATCGGAACCGTCTGCACTTAAGCCTACTTTTGTTCCTTTGCTGATCGCTAAACTCATAATTCCCATAATACTTTTTGCATTCACTTTTTTAGTATCTTTTTCTAAATAGACATCTGCAATATAACGATTTGCTTCTTGTACAAAAAGTGCAGCCTGCCTTGCTTGAAGTCCTGAAGATAATTTTACTTCCACCTGCTGTTCTGCCATAGTCTACTCCCCATTTCTTAAATTGTCTCTCCATTACGAAGCGCATTTGCTATTTCATCTATTTTTCGCAATCGGTGATTAACACCTGATTTACTCACATCGCCTGAGGAAACCATCTCACCTAGTTCTTTAAGTGTAACATCTTGATACTCTACACGTAACCTAGCTATTTCACGAAGTTTTTCAGGTAACCGATCTAATCCGATAGAATTTTCGATAAAACGTATATTGTCCACTTGGCGAATGGCTGCACTAATTGTTTTATTCAGATTGGCCGTTTCGCAATTTACTAGTCGGTTAACACTATTTCGCATATCTCGAATTATTCGAACGTCTTCAAATTTTAGTAATGCTCTATGAGCTCCAGCAATACTTAAAAAATCAGATATCTTTTCTGCTTCTTTTAAATAGGCGACAAACCCTTTTTTTCGTTCAATTGTTTTCGCATTTAGTTCATATCCGTTCATCAAATCTACTAGTGCATCACTATGTGTTTTATAGGAAGAATAAATTTCTAAATGATAAGAAGAAGTTTCCGGATTATTTACTGATCCTCCTGCTAAAAATGCACCTCTAAGATAAGCACGCTTACAGCAATTTTTTGAGACAAGATCTTTGGAGATAGAATATTCAAATTGAAAGCCGTCTTTTAGAATTTGAAGATCTTCTAGCAGACTTTTTGCCCCATCTCTAATACGACAAATATAAATATTATTCTTTTTCAACCTCATTTTTTTTCGAACGAGCAATTCTACTTGATATGGATATAACGATTTTATCAACGTATATAGTCTTCTAGCAATAGCTGCATTTTCTGTTTGTACATCTAAGCTTAACATTTTGTTGCTAAAAGAGAGAGATCCATTCATGCGTATAAGCGCTGATAGCTCTGCCCGTGCACAGCAAGGTTCTGATTCTTCCTGGGTCATCTCTTTTTTTGTTTCAGAAGCAAACGACATTTCCGTTTCCCCCTTTCTCCTGGACGGGTTAAGTTTTTAAACCGTCTGCGTATTCTACAAGCCATTTTGCCACTTCGGTTGCATCATGACGGACTGCACCGCCATGAACGACTGAAATGTCTTTTTTTACTATATCTATATTCAACTTTTTTAATTGGTCAATATCTATTTTAACAGGAGATGCTTGCTCTTGTTTATACATATACTGAACATTTTCGGGAATTTCTTCCTTACTTATCAACACAGCATCTAAGAAATTCTCTCCGACATGTTCGATCAGGGCATTTACATGATCATATGCAGAATAATTCCCTGTCTCCCCTGCCTGTGTCATTAAATTACATATATACACTTTCTTTGCGTTCGATTCCCTAATTGCTTGTTGAATATCTTGCACTAATAGATTAGGCAAAATACTAGTATATAGACTTCCTGGACCAATAACAATAACATCTGCCTGACGAATGACATTAATCGTTTCTGGCAGCGGTTTCACGTCCGTAGGAGTAATAAATACTTTTTCAATTTTTTTACCATACTTAGGGATTTTAGATTCTCCCGCAACGGTTGTTTGATCTTCAAACAATGCATGTAAAGTTACTATTTGATTGGCTGCAGGTAGAACTTTTCCACGAATATTTAGCACTCGACTCATTTCCGTTATGGCATGCGCAAAATCCCCTGTTATAGAGGTTAGGGCAGCTAACATTAAATTGCCTAGTGAATGACCTTTTAACTCCTCCGATTGAGAAAATCTATACTGAAACATTTCTTCTACTAAAGGCTCCACATCGGAAAGGGCTGCTAACACATTTCGAACATCCCCTGGAGGCGGTATATCATATTCATCACGTAGTCGCCCAGAGCTACCACCGTCATCGGCAACCGTTACAATTGCTGTAATATCCAGTGGAAATTTCTTTAAGCCACGAAGTAACGTAGACAGACCAGTACCTCCACCAAGTATCACCAATTTTTTACGATGTTTTGTAGATCTCATTCCTTCAATCCTTTCTAATGACAACATCGCGGTGCGTTACAAGGGTTTTGTCGTCTGCTTTCAATGACTTTCCAAAGTATTCGGCTAGTGTAACAGAGCGATGTTGCCCTCCGGTGCATCCAAAAGCAATAACTAGTTGGGTTTTACCTTCTCTTTTATATTGAGGAATCATGAATTGAAACAGATCTGTTAACTTTTCGATTAAGGTTTTAGTATCGATCCACTTTAATACGTAACTAGATACCTCTTCGTCAAGCCCAGATTTTAAGCGTAGCTCTTCTATATAGTAGGGATTAGGTAAAAAGCGTACATCAAACACTAAGTCAGCATCTATCGGAATACCATGCTTGAATCCAAAAGACATGACGTTCACAGTGAACACTTGACTACTTTTGGAGGAAAACTCTTCTTGTATTTTCTCTCTTAGTTCCCGTGGTTTCATCTTAGAAGTGTTGTAAATGTATTGTGCTCTTCCCTTTAAATCAGAAAGTAATTGTCGTTCTTTTTTAATACCTTCTAATGGTAATCCGGAGTTAGCGAGTGGATGCGATCGACGTGTTTCCTTGTATCGTCTAACTAGTACTTCATCTCCGGCATCCAAAAATAGTAATTTCGGTGTCACCTTTGTTGCCTCTTCTAATTCATTAACAGAATCTGCTAATGAATTGAACATATCTCCACCACGCAAATCCATTACCACTGCGATATTCCGTGGTTGTTTGTTGGACTCTATCATAAGTTTGATAAACGTACTTAATAGTTCTGGTGGTAGGTTATCAATACAATAATAGCCAAGGTCTTCAAAACTTTGGATAGCTACAGTCTTTCCAGCACCTGACATTCCTGTAATAATGACAACTTCTGTTTCGTGCTTTTGAAGACTATCCATTGTTTATTCCCCCTCCGTTGACTGCTGAATTGTTTCCTTTATTAAGGCAAAATTAGGTGTATATACAAAAGTTCCATATTGCATACCTTTTTCTTGCGCAGCAAATAATAGATTTGTTCGATCACCTTCGGCCATAGGAAGATGGTGTAAGCTTTCGACTGAATGCCATTCTAATATACCCTCGGTTGTTACTTCATAAGGTATACCTTCTATATCTCTAGCGACGAAGGTAAATAACATCCATTCATCTACACGCTTACCTTCTTCTTCGATAACCATTGTGTAAATTCCTTTTAAGTGTGGCTGTATTGGAACAGTATTAGTTTCTTCTGTAAATTCTCTTACGGCAGAAACTAGAATAGATTCTCCTATTTCCATCTTACCGCCTGGTGCCACATACCAATTTCTTCTTGGTTTTTTTAATAGTAGTACTTTATCATCTTTACATACGAGCAGGTTTGCTATTCTTTGCACAAATCTTCACTCCACATCTATCATGTGTTAATAAACTATATTATACATTAATTTTCATAAAAAGAGGCTGCTTCACGATTAATATCGCGAAACAGCCCGTCAAATGTTTCTATATAAAAAGGGGGGTCAATTTATATTCTTTACTATACACTTTGTATATTTCAAGACGTTTACAATCAGATTAAAATAAAGTTAAATTAAGCGTTTGAGATTGTTTTGTCTTTCAATTTTTCAATATAGTGTTGCGCAGCTTGTGCAGCAATACTTCCGTCGCCTGTTGCAGTAACGATTTGACGAAGCATTTTCTCACGAACATCTCCTGCGCCGAATATCCCAGGTACAGTTGTTTCCATTTTTTCGTTAGTCACAATATACCCATTGTCATTTAAAATGCCTAAGTTTCCAAAAGGTTTTGTTAATGGAAGCATCCCTACGTATACAAATACACCGTCTGTTTCAAATTCTTTTTCCGTACCGTCCACAGTAGACACTAATGTAACACTTGCTACTTTACCATCTTTGCCATGAATTTCTTTTAAAGTGGTGTTCCAGATAAAATCAATTTTCTCGTTTGCAAATGCGCGATCTTGAAGAATTTTTTGTGCACGCAACGTATCACGACGATGCACAATAGTTACTTTGTTTGCAAATTTCGTTAGGAACGCACCTTCTTCAACAGCAGAGTCTCCTCCACCTACAACTACAAGGTTTTTCTGTTTAAAGAAAGCTCCATCACAAACTGCACAATAACTAACTCCGCGGCCACCAAGCTCAGTTTCGCCTGGAATTCCCATTTTTTTATATTCCGCACCAGAAGAAATAATGACTGCTAATGCTTTATATTCTTTTCCACTTACCTTAACTGTTTTGTAAGCTTCTCCATCAACAATTTCTGACACATCGCCGTATGCATATTCCGCACCAAATTTTTTCGCATGATCAAACATCTTAGTGGAAAGCTCAGGTCCTAAGATCATTTCAAATCCAGGGTAGTTTTCAACTTCTTCTGTGTTTGCCATTTGTCCACCTGGAATCCCACGTTCAATCATTAAAGTGGAAAGGTTTGCGCGTGAAGTATATACCGCCGCTGTCATTCCTGCTGGTCCAGCACCAATTATTATTACATCATAAATTTTATCTACAGTCATCTTCTATTCCTCCTACATACATTGCTACTATCCTCAATCTATAGGATTTTTTCATACGCTTCAACTATTTTGCCTACGCATCAAAAAGAGGCAAAAATGGCATTAGTTCATTAATATATTTAGTCAATGTATTGGTCGTAATACCATATTGCTCGGCATAATATTTTTTTGTTACATTTTTAGAACGAGACGATTCAAACATATACTCCGTTGCTGCTGCTAATGCACTTGGATTTTTGAAGCTATAGCCTTTTTCTAGTGCACGTTCCACTAGTACAAACCACATTTGAAATAGAAATGTGTCTTCATGTTCCAACGGCTTATATTTATCATATAATAAATCTGTCGCTGCAATAGCGCGTAGGAAAGCTTTCTCCGCAGGTGATTTTTCATCAAAATCATGCCCCAATGAATTGGCAAGGAATAGTTTTTCCATCGTTGTTAGATTGTCTACTACAATCCATTTAGGATGTGAAATAATTTCTTGACGATGCTTAGATTTCCCTAACAAATAAAACCCATATATACGTTCACTCACATGCTTATGCTCGATCTTCTCTAAAATATATTCCTTTTGAATTTTAGAAGCCGCATCATCTGATTCACTTTTCTGAGGTAACCAAGGTTCAAATCCAGCTTTTTCGGGATCTAGTTTTAATAACGACTTCCAAGCACTTTTAGCAATCTCTTCATGACCAGAGAAATAAGCAGAATGAGACAACCAGAAATAGAATCCTGGATCCCCTTCAAAACCTTTTCGCTGTAAACTTCTCAGCCATTTAAAGGCTTGATCATATTTGCCTATTAACGCAAATGTTGCACCTAACTTATAGCGATGTTCAACAAAGTAAGGGTTTATCTTTGCTAATAACTCTACGATTTCTTCCAGATCTTCTACATTTTTTTCATAGTAATGAATCACTGCTAAATTACATAGCGCGTGGATATTACCTCTATTTTCATGTAGGACATCATGTAGTAAAGCTTTCGCTTGTTCCTCTTCGCCAATATAAAAATAAGCAAGCGCCAAATTATTAAATGCCGCCCAAAAATCTGGATGATCCACCACGATAGATTCTAATAGCTCTACCGCCTCAGCAAACTTCCCTTGTTCCATCAAACGTCTCGATTTTTCTTGTAAAAATAACGCTTCACCTGATGGAGCATCTACTTGAAGTGAAACTATATCTTCCTGCTCCGTGAAGTCAACAATTTCCATTGCTTCTTCCGTATACTCCCCTTGTATATCCATTTCCAAATACAGCTGAGCAAATTTATTGGCCTCTACAAAATTCCCGAGATGGGCATTTACTTCCGCTAAAAAGAAAACTATTTCAGACTCATTACCATCAATAGCATGGGCACTTCTCAAAAGCTCATGAGCTAGTTCAAAATTATCTATCTCCATTTGTAATATCGCATATTGTAGCAATATCATGGGATCATTAGGACTAAGTTCTGCTGCTCGTTTTAAATATTTATGTGCTTTTTCATATTGATCTTTTTGTAGTTCATCTAATGCTTTTTTATAGTAGTATTCACCCGTAGGTAAAAACGATATGATATTTTCTCTAAGTACTTTTTTACTTTTTTTATTCAATATAATCCTCCGAAAAATAATAAGGAACGTTAAAAACGTCCCTTATTAGTATATTCTTCAGTATATCACATATATTTATTTTTTATCTGCTTTGGCTTCGTGTCTCTTCTGTAATACTTGCAGTAAGTCATAGAAACTGACTTGTTGGTTTTGTAAAAGAACTAGTAAATGATATAGAAGATCTGCCGCTTCCCACTTCAGTTCTTCTCCATCATTATTTTTGGAAGCAATAATAACTTCAGATGCCTCTTCCCCCACTTTTTTACAAATTTTATCTATACCCTTTTCAAATAAGTACGTTGTATACGCACCTTCTGGCATGGACTGCTGTCTTTCTTCGATAACATTAATAAGAGAGGAGATTGCATTAAAGCCTACCGTGTCATCCATTTTCTCTACTGTCTTATGGAAGCATGTATCTTCTCCAGTATGACAAGCAGGTCCCGCTGGCAGTACTTCTACTACTAATGCATCCGAGTCACAGTCTGTCTTAATAGAAACTACTTTTTGCGTATTTCCCGAAGTTTCGCCCTTATGCCAAAGTTCCTGTCTGCTACGGCTAAAAAACCATGCTTCTCCGGTTTCTACCGTTTTTGCATAAGCTTCCTCATTCATATACGCAAGAGTTAATACTTCTCTTGTCATCGCGTGTTGCACAATAACAGGTATTAAACCTTTTTCATCAAATGTTAAATTAGTCATGATAGTTCTACTCCTCTTTCATTCAATTTTACCGAATGGTTATTTACTTATTTAATCGATTCTTGAAGTGCTTCAGAAAGCGTAAACCGCTCATTGTACAATGCTTTACCTGTAATTACACCAGCAACTGTAGTCGTTTGCGCTAATTTTGCTACGGCTGCAATATCTTCTAACGAACTAATCCCACCCGATACAATAATAGATAATCCCGTTTCTTCAGCAAGTTCTTTGTTTGCCTGTAAGTTTGGTCCTTGAAGCGTTCCATCTGTTGCAATGTCCGTAAAGATAACGTGTTTGGCTCCTTTAGAAGCAAAAAACTGACCGACCTCAACGGCAGATTGCGTAGAGGTTTCTAGCCACCCGTGTGTAGCCACCATGCCATCTTTTGCATCTAGTCCAATGACAATTCGGTCCCCCCCGAATTCTTCCAATAACTCTACTACTAAGTCCGGTTGTGAAATAGCAAGACTTCCTATAATTACCCGATTTACACCGTTATTCAAATAAAATAAAACGTCCTCTTTCGTACGAATGCCTCCACCAATTTGTACACTAACTGGTAGCTCTTTTGCAATGCGTATAACTGCGTCGGCATGAATTTTTTCGCCATCTTTTGCCCCATCTAAATCCACTAGATGAATCCATGTAGCACCTTCATCTGCAAACTTCTTAGCCATATCGAATGGAGAATCTCCATAAACGGTTTCTTGCTCATAATCTCCCTGATACAGGCGGACACATTTTCCACCTTTCATATCAATTGCGGGGTAAACTTGAATCGACGTCATATTATTCTCTCCTTCTTATGTAAGTAGACCTTTTGTAGAAGGAACGCCCTTCACTCTATCGTCTTTTGTAATAGCATCATCAATAGCTCGAGCCAATGCTTTGAAAATTGCTTCAATCATATGATGTGTATTTGCACCATAATGAACGATTACATGTACATTCATACGTGCCTCCAAGGCAAATTTCCAGAGAAATTCATGAACAAGCTCTGTATCAAAATTCCCTACTTTTTCAGTTGGAAACTGTGCACGAAACTCTAAATGTGGACGATTCGAAATATCAATGACTACTTGTGCTAAAGCATCATCCATTGGTACAAAGGCATTACCATAGCGTTTAATACCTATTTTGTCTCCTAATGCTTCTTTTACCGCTTGTCCTAGAACAATACCGATGTCTTCTGTCGTATGGTGATCATCAATATACGTATCTCCCTTAGCTTTAATAGATGCATCAAATAAGCCATGCTTAGTAAATAAATCTAACATGTGGTCCATAAATGGTACTCCTGTATCTATGTCCGCTTTTCCTTCACCATCTAAATCTATTTCAACCCATACTTTTGTTTCGTTCGTCATTCTTTCTATTTTTGCCGTTCTTTTGTTTGTCATTGTGAATCCCCCTTATCCCAACTTCTTGACTCTACAGACCTAGCATGCCCTTCTAATTGCTCTAGTCTCGCTAAGCGTGCAATTTTAGGATATTGCTCCTGCCACATTTCTTTCGAATAGTAGACGACACTTGTTTTCTTCACAAAATCATCTACACATAATCCACTTGAAAATCTTGCCGTGCTATTTGTCGGAAGTACATGATTGGTACCCGCAAAATAATCACCTACTGGCTCACTACTGAATCTCCCGATGAAAATAGCTCCAGCATGCTTAATTTTTTTACTGAGTTCCTCTGGTTGCTTTGTAATAATTTCCAAATGCTCAGGTGCAAGTTCATTAACCGCATCTACCGCTTGTTCTAATGATTCTGCAATATAGATATATCCGAATTTTTCAATAGATGCACGAGCAATTTCTTCTCTCGGAAGAAGCTTTAATTGTCTTTCTACTTCTGAGAAAACTTGTTCTGCCAGAGTTTCACTTGTAGTAATTAAAACAGAGCTTGCAAATCGGTCATGCTCTGCTTGCGCCAAAAGGTCGGCTGCTACCTCGTCTGCATAGGCAGTTTCATCTGCAATTATCGTTATTTCACTTGGACCAGCTATCATATCGATTGCAACTCTACCAAACACTTCTCGTTTAGCAAGTGCTACAAAGCTATTTCCCGGTCCCGTAATCTTATCTACCGCTCTTATCGACTCAGTACCGTAGGCCAAAGCCGCTATAGCTTGAGCACCGCCAACTTTATATATTTCGGTAATGCCAGCTATACGAGCTGCTACTAATACTGAATCAGGTAGTTTTCCATTACTCGATGGTGGTGATACAATAACTACCCTTCCTACTCCTGCTACTAATGCAGGTATTGCGTTCATTAATACCGAGGAAGGATAAGCAGCTGTTCCACCTGGTACATATAAACCTACCGCATCTAATGGTGAAATTTTGTATTGAATATAAGAATTGTTAGCTAATGGGAAGTCTATTTGTTTGCGAACCTGCTCTGTATGAAATGCGCGAATATTAGTAGCTGCCTCTTCCAAATCGCCTATCAGTTGTCTATCAAAATTAGCATACGCTTCGTCCATCTCTTCTTTGGTTACTTTGAGTGATGTGAGTTTTGCGCCATCCCATTTTTCTGTGTAACGAAAAAGTGCTAGATCACCATTTTTTCGTACATCCGTAATTACCTCACGAACTGTCGTTAAATGATCGGCATTTGCTTGTTCCACCGAACGCAATAATGAAATTGTATTTGTAAGCTTTTCTATTCTCATAGGATTCCCTACCTTTTGTTCAATTCATTTTTTAGTTGTGCAATAAAAGCATTAATCCGTTCACTTTTTACTCGGTAGCTTACTGGATTGACGATCAACCGCGAGGAAATGGGTACAATTTTTTCATATTCTACTAAGCCATTTTCCTTAAGAGTCTGTCCAGTGGAAACAATGTCGACAATGCGATCTGCAAGACCGATCATTGGAGCCAGCTCAATCGATCCATTCAACTCTATGATTTCGACTTGCTCTCCTTTTTCCTTATAGAAGTTTGTTGCGATTCTAGGATACTTTGTAGCAACACGTGGAGCAATATCGTTCATCGTTGTGTTCGGAAGACCTGCAGTAGCAATATAACAATTACTAATTTGTAAATCTAATAGTTCATGGACATCACGATGCTGCTCTAGCAAAACATCCTTGCCCGCAATACCGATATCCGCTACACCATGTTCAACGTATACAGGTACATCCATCGGTTTTGCCAATATGAATTGAATGCGCTCGTCGGGAGCCTCTACGATTAACTTTCTAGAATCATCAATCTCGGCCGGTAAGTTAAATCCTGCTTGGACAAATAGTTTATATGCTTCTTCAAAAATACGCCCTTTTGGCATTGCAATTGTTAATTCATTCTTCACGGAAAGAACCACCTTCGGACACGATAATGACTTCATCGAAAATTTGTTTAAACGCTTCAATATCACTTACACTCTCCGCGTATTGCAGTGTCACATATTCGGATGCATTTCTTCTAGCTTCCGCTAACACATTCGCTTTAGAAAAAGAGCCTTTATCAAATAGAAGAAGTGTGCGCTTTTCTTTCATTAGTTGCTTCGGTAAAACTTCCAATAATCGATCTACTCGGATTCCAAATCCAGTAGCTCCTACTTTTTCGTTGAACTGTTTAAATAACTCATCATATCGACCACCATTACCAATAGAGAAGCCACTTCCTGCCGCATGAATCTCAAACAGCATGCCTGTGTAATAGCTCATATGACTTGCCAAAGAGAAATCGAAAGATACAACCGAAAAGTCATTCAATTGAAATTCTAATAGAGCTTGAAGTTCTTCCACTTGATCAATCAAATATTGTTGATCATCATTAAGGAATTGACGGAAATCAGAAAATACATTGGCATCGATTGTAAATTCTATTATTTTACTTAGTCTGCCTTTTTGTTCTTCTAGTAAGTTCATGCTTTCTAACATTTGTGAGAAACCTACTAAATTCTTCTCGACTAATAGTTGTCTAAGCAATTCAACCTCTTCATTATTATTCGTGTTATTTGTCAAGAATGCCGTTAGAATTTCAGCGTGACCGATTGTAATTCGGAAGCCTTGAACCCCTAAATCCTTCAACAGTTCGATTGCTGTATAAATTATTTCACTATCAGCATAAGGACTAAAATCCCCAATCAGTTCGAGTCCTAGCTGCTCAAACTCTGCTGGTCTTCCGCCTTCTCGCTGTTGTGCTCGAAATACATCCGCATAGTATGCTAAGCGTAATGGATTTTTTTCCTTCAATAACTTAGAAGCTGCTATTCTAGCAATCGGCGTCGTCATATCGGGACGTAAAACTAGCATTTCGCCTTGGTTGTCTACTAGTTTAAATAATGATGATTCATCAATAGCGGAAGCCTTACCTATTGTTTCGAAATACTCCACGGAAGGCGTTTTTATAAAGTCGTACCCTTTTCTTCGTATAAAGTCTCTTGCTGTTAATCGTATGTATTCTTTTTGTTCGTTTACTTCTGGAAACGAATCTCTCATTCCAAGAGGTTTTTCAAACATTTGAATTTTGCTCACATTACCACTCCTAAAAATACTTTAGTACACTAGAGAACTAACAAGATGAATTAATAAAATTTTATACTATTTTAACCATTTCGTCAACTTGTTGGTATTCCCTCTTTTTGAGTGAGATATATTTTTATGGAGAGAATTTATCAGTGTTAATAAGGAACGAGATTGTTTAGTTGGAATTTTGAGCCCTTTAGTTGGAATAGTAAATTTTTCCACACACAAAAAAGGCTATCCAAAATAGGATAGCCTTTCCATTAGTTTTTACTTCGTTCTATCATTTCTGCCTTCGTATAAATAATGCGCATTGGGTTTCCTCCAACAAAGCATCCTTCTGGGATATCTGCATTGACGAGAGTTGCCGCAGAAACAATTGCGTCATCTCCAATTGTAATGCCAGGTAAAATGGTCGTATTTGCACCAATCAATACTCGATTACCAATTATGACATCACCGATACGATATTCATCGATCAAATATTCATGTGCTAGAATTGTCGTATTGTAGCCGATAATGGAATTGTCGCCTACTTTAATACGCTCTGGGAACATGACATCCACCATCACCATTAAAGCAAAAGAAGTTTCCTTTCCTACCTCCATTTTCAAAAAGGTCCGATAGAAAAAGTTCTTCCAACTTAAAAATGGGGAATATCTAGCCGCCTGTATAAAAATAAAATTTTTCATCACTTTCCAAAATGGAACAGTGTCGTATACATGCCATAGAGAGTTTGCACCTTTTACAGGATAACGCTCGGTCCTTCTCATATATGCTGCCCTTTTACTATATCTAGTAGGTCACTCATTTGATGAAGCATATAAGTAGGATTATAAGTAGCTAAGTGTGCTTCTCCTTTGATGGACCAAGCTACAGCTGCTGTATCAACACCAGCTCTTTGCCCTCCTACAATATCATGAAAGTTGTCGCCAATCATCAGTGCGTCTTCCTTATTAGCTCCAATTCTTTGAAGTGCTATTTGGATTGGCTCAGGGTCGGGCTTAGTATGTGTAACATCCTCGAATCCAACAATCGTATCAAATAATGTTTCACACTCCATTAATTGGAGACCTCGATCAATCATTTCTCTTCTTTTAGTAGAAACAATTGCCATTTTATAGCCATCCTGCTTTAGTAGTCGTAAAGTATCTACGACACCTTCAAACGGTACTACCATCTGGTCATGTCTTTCTAGGTTCCATTTACGATAAGAAGCAGTTAAAGTCTCCGTTAATGTTGGATCTATTCCATCAAATGTTTCATATAATGGTGGACCTAAAAACGGTAGCACATGCTCCCGACTATATTTCCCCGGAAATGTTTCTCCTAATACGTGTAAAAAAGATTCAATAATTAGTTCATTCGTATCTAATAATGTACCGTCTAAATCAAAAAGTAGCGCTTTATAGTTTTTCACGGGACTACCACTTCCTTATGTTTACTTTGCTCCGCTTTCCTCCAAACATAAGCTACTACAATTGTTAATACGAAAGCGGTTATTAATCTTATTAATAGTAATGGCCATATTGGAATTCCTAATGGTATAAAGATTAATGTATCCTCGACCACTGCGTGACATGCCACTAAGAATATAAAGACCAATGTTGCATCCTTTTTACTAACTCCATCCTCTTGCACTGCTTGAATCATTACACCTGCCCCATAAGCAAGCCCAATCGTTAGGCCTGCTACAAGTGTAAGAGAAGCATTTGGTTGTACGCCAATAACTTTCGTAAAGGGAGCTAGCTTTTCTGAGAACTTTTGCAAGTAATTTCGGTCTTTCAAAAATTGGATGATGACCATTAATGGTATAACGATTAGCGCTAATTGTATAACACCGAACGTGGCCTTCTGTAAGCCAAGCAAAATAATTTCTCCCCATCCATCAGGAACTTGCTGACTTACTTTTAGCGCACCATATTTTGCTACCTCTCCGCCTCCTTGCCACACAAGATTAATAATGACAGCAGAAAGGATTGCCAAACCAAATCGTACAACCAAAACAACCCATAATTTCACTCCAACGCGAAGGGCAACTCCAGTTTCAATGAAAATATTATGTGAAAAGGAAAGCATTGTCGCTAATATGAAAACTTCTTTTACAGTTAACTCCAAAGATAGTATACCTGCGATCCCGGCATATAAATTTAATGCGTTTCCTAGCACTAAAGGAATTGCGGCTTCTCCCCGAAGTCCCAATAACCCCATAAACGGCGAGATGAAATCAATAATCCAAGGAAGAACAGGAGTATATTGTAAAATCACTACAATTAATGTAATCGGGAAGATTACTTTACTTAATGTCCATGTTGTTTTAAGACCAGCTAACAGTCCGTTTTTCAACGTCCCCATCTTATCCCAGCTTTCTTACTTATCCTGATAATGAACAACAGGTTTGACTGTCATTCTTCTATATATAAATACAATTAGAGCAACTACAATGGTCACTATTGAAACGACTTGTGCAGTTCGCAACTCCCCTATTAAATAGAGACTGTCCGTACGCATTCCTTCGATGAAGAATCGGCCAATAGAATACCACACTGCATAAAACAGCACCATTTCCCCTCGACGTAAATTTACTTTTCGAAGCAATATTAATATGATCACGCCTACAAAGTTCCAGATGGATTCATATAAAAAAGTTGGGTGATAATATTTTCCATCTATATACATTTGTTCAATAATCCAATTGGGAAGCATTAAATTTTCTAAGAAAGTTCTCGTAACTTCTCCACCATGAGCTTCTTGATTAATGAAATTTCCCCACCGACCAATAGCCTGACCGATTAAAATACTCGGTGCTACTATATCTGCAACCTTCCAAAAAGAAGAGCCACGTTTTTTGGTGAAAATATAGGCCGTGATAAACGATCCTATCAACGCCCCATGAATGGCAATTCCACCATTCCAAATTTCAATAATTTTGCCAGGGTTTTGACCATAGAAATCCCATTTAAAAATAACATAGTAAATTCGCGCACTAAGAATAGCAATGGGAACCGCCCAAATAAGTAAATCGGTTAAATAATCCGGATGAAATCCTCGTTTTACCATTTCTTTTTGTGCCACGAAAAATGCTAATACGATACCTAGAGCAATGATTACTCCATACCAACGTACTGATAACGGTCCTAGCGAAAAAGCTACTGGATCAATTATTTGTAACAAACTCATATGTATCTCCCTTCAAGCATCAATTAATAATCCACTTCTGTATTTTGTTCTATAACATCATTTAAACGTTTAGCGAAATCTTCCGCAGCATTTACACCCATTTTTTTCAATCGATGATTCATGGCTGCCACTTCAATTATAACTGCTATATTTCGACCAGGGCGAACTGGAACAGTTAACTTCGTAATTGCTGTATTAATAATTTCCATTTTCTCTTCTTCTAGACCTAGGCGATCATATGTCTTTTTCTCATCCCAGATTTCTAATTCGATTACAAGCGTTATACGTTTATAACTCCGAATTGCACTTGCTCCGAATAAGGTCATTATGTCGATAATACCTAATCCGCGGATTTCTAAAAGATGTTCGATTAACTGTGGAGCACTTCCAACTAGCGTGTCCTCCCCCTCTTGTCTAATCTCTACACAATCATCCGCTACTAAACGGTGACCCCTTTTCACTAACTCTAACGCCGTTTCACTTTTTCCGACTCCACTTTTCCCGGTGATTAGCACACCAACCCCATAAATATCTACAAGTACCCCATGTACTGCAGTTGAAGGCGCTAACCTACTTTCTAAAAAGTTTGTAAGCATACTAGAAAATCTTGTAGTAGGCAAACTTGTCGTTAATACAGGAACCGAACTTTCATTAGATGCAGCGATTAACTCCTTCGGTACTTCCATTCCGTGTGAGACAATGATGACCGGTGTATCTTGTGCACAAAGTCTTCTCATTCGTTCACTTTTTTCTTTTGGCTGTAGCAAAGCAAAAAAAGAAATCTCTGTCTTTCCTAAAAGCTGTATACGATTTGAAGGATAATGTGTAAAGTAACCTGCAATTTCAATTCCTGGTCTGGAAATATCACTCATGGAAATGTGACGTCCAATACCTTCTTCCCCACTTACTAATGTGAGATTCAAATGCTCTTTTATATCTTTCGTCGTCACATGTGACATACCCCTTAACTCCCTTCGTCCTACATTTGCAAACCTAGTACTTATTTTATCATGATTGTCTACTTAAATTGTATCCATTTATCTTTTCTTCTTCTATTTAAGAGAGGAAGGGAGGTTTTTCCGATGAAAATTATGTTGGATGCTGGCCACGGACCTAATACTGCGGGGAAACGTACACTAGATGGAAAAATGAAAGAATTTGAATTTAATGAGGCTGTTGCACAGTTTGTTAAAAAGGAGCTGACTGCTATTGGACTAATAGTTATTAATGGTCATGACAGAGGGAGGGATGTTCCTTTAAACGAAAGAACAGCTTTAGCAAATAAAATGGGAGTGGATGCATTTATTTCTATCCATGCGAATGCATTCGGGACAACATGGAATAATACGAGTGGAATTGAAACCTTCACCTATACGAAGCCTTCCAAACAGTCCACTATTCTCGCATCGCTTATCCAAAACTCTTTATGTTCGATTACAGGAAGATTAAACAGAGGTGTGAAAAAAGCAGACTTTGCGGTTGTTCGAGATACAAGAATGCCAGCAGTACTAGTGGAATGTGGATTCATGACGAATAAAAATGAAGCAATCTTACTTCAATCCACGAATTACAGAATGCACTGTGCAAAAGCCATCACCTATGCAATTCTATGTTGGATTCAACAGAAACGTTAAACTTGAAAAGATATACTTTAAAAATACGTCCATACATAGGGATGGCGTTGATTTCCGCTCTGGTCGGACGCTTTCCCGTGGGCACGGCTTCAATCTCCTCGTCACTACGAAAACATGTGCTCCTGCGGGGCTTTCAACTCGTGCTGTTCCCACTAGAGTCACCGACCTGCGCTCCAATCAACAATATCCACTTGAGATAAACGAATAACTGACTACAATGGTACGTATTAATTCATAAGTTTAGGTTGAAATGAACTCTAGTACAAAGAGCGTTAAGTGAAGACTCCGCAGGAATGTACCAATGGAACAAAGGATAAGTACGCCACATCGTGTAGCAACTCCCGCGATAAGCGTCCATCTAAAACAGAAATCCGTAATATCATTTTATTATCTTTGCACATAAAAAAATGGAGGGGGATATTATCCCCCTCCATTTTTTCTTATTCTCCTTCTACTGTATAACGGACAACAACAGATCCTGTTTTTGCATCCCCGTATACTCGTAAAGGTACAGCTTCGGAATCGACTATTTTCGTGAACCCAACCTTTTTGTTTAACAGCTGCTCAGATTGATTTAAGTGTGTAACATCAGCCAATTGAACATCTATCTTACCAATTTGGGAAGTAGCTTCGCCTTTAATCGAAACATCTTTTGGAATGTACAGTTCAACCGTTCCAGCTACTGCCGTTCCTTCTATTTTACGTGCTGCTTTATCTTTTGTTGTTAAAATAACATGTCCACTAACCGATGAACCCTCAATTTCTTTAAGCTTGCCATCTACGTAAATACGACCATTCATCGTCTCTACTTCAATTGTTTCTCCTACAACCCTTTGAACTTGAACCGATCCATTAACCGTTTCTATATCAGCTCTTTCAAACTTCAAGTCCTCTAATTCTACTTTTCCGTTTGTAGTCTTCACTTTAAATGAATTCGCTTCTAAATTCTTAGCTAAGAACTCACCATTAAACAATCGAGCAGAAATATAGTTATACTCTTTAGTCGGTACATATAACGTTACTTGAACAGAAGTGGTTTTCATATCACTATAAAGACGTAATTTGTTTCCTTCTGTTGTAAATATAAACTCCTCACGGAAACGTGCCTTTGCTTCCTCTTCAGATGAATTCTTAAAGGATTTAACTTTGACACTAGCATGCGCATGCTTTTCTTCCGACGGAAGTACTTCCACTTTACCATTCGCAATATTAATAGAGATATCTGTGAAATCTGTATCCGCTTGGACGAATTCTTCTTCAAATACAACCGGTTCTCCAAATGGCATTTCAAAATCTTTCATTTTGTCGACGGTACCTTGCATAAACTGCATAAATCTTTCACCCATCACGGTAAAATCACGCTTCAAGTCCTCGACGAAATCCGTATTATTATTCGATGACTTTTTATATTCTTTTTCCTCAGGGACAAACGGTGTAACAGGTGCTGTTTGTTTTCCAAGCTCTTCTAGTAATGCCAATGCTTCTTGTGCAGTAATCGTGCCATTTTCAACCATATCTAAAATACGTTTTCGTTCTTCTTGCATAGTGAAAGGCCTCCTCATGAATTTATACTATAAATCATTTTTACTTACATTACTTTATACGAATGAAAAATCAAAAAGTTTCATCATGTAGTGGATACTGGACTTTTTTTCTTTTTAGTTGCTTTCGCTACAACATCATCCATCCTTTGTCGATCTCTTTCTAAAACGGTTTTCAAGTACTTCCCTGTATAGGAATCTTTTGATGCAGCAATTTTTTCAGGTGAACCTACCGCAATGATGGTACCACCCTTTTCTCCACCTTCAGGTCCTAAATCAATCATATAATCTGCTGTTTTAATGACATCTAAATTATGCTCAATTACTAGCACGCTATCACCGTTATCTACTAAACGTTGAAGTACGATCAATAATCTTGCGATATCATCTACATGCAGACCCGTAGTTGGCTCATCTAAAATATAAAATGACTTCCCGTTAGAGCGCTTGTGTAATTCAGAAGCCAGTTTAACCCGCTGTGCCTCACCACCAGAAAGTGTTGTAGCAGGTTGTCCTAATTCCATATACCCTAATCCTACATCTACGATCGTTTTTATCTTCCGGCTTATTTTTGGATGGTTCTCAAAAAAGGCATAGCCATCCTCTGCAGTCATTTTTAAAATATCCGCTATATTTTTACCTTTATAATGTACTTCCAATGTTTCACGATTATATCTTTTACCATGACAGACTTCGCATGGCACATAGACATCTGGCAAGAAATGCATTTCAATTTTGAGTATTCCATCTCCGCGACATGCCTCACAGCGGCCGCCTTTTACATTGAAGCTAAATCTTCCTTTTTTATATCCTCTTACTTTTGCTTCATTTGTTGTTGCAAAAAGGTCTCGTATATCATCAAACACGCCCGTATAGGTAGCGGGATTAGATCTTGGGGTACGTCCAATTGGCGATTGGTCAATCTCAATCACTTTTTCTAACATTTCTATACCCTCAACACCTTTACTAATACCAGGTTTTACTCGAGAGCGATTTAACTTTTGTGCTAATGATTTATATAATATTTCGTTGACTAATGTACTTTTACCAGATCCTGAAACTCCTGTCACAGCGGTAAATACGCCTAACGGAATATCTACACTGACATTTTTTAAGTTGTTTTCAGAAGCGCCTTTTATTTTGATAAAGCGACCGTCTGGTTTCCTTCTTTCAGCTGGAAGTGGAATAAACTTTTTCCCACTTAAATATTGTCCTGTTAGTGACTTTTTGTTTTTCATCACTTGTTCAGGAGTTCCTGCAGCGATTATCTCTCCACCATGCACTCCTGCACCAGGTCCCACATCTATCAAATAGTCAGCAGCCATCATTGTATCTTCATCATGCTCTACGACAATTAATGTATTTCCTATATCTCGCATGTTTTTTAGCGTCTCAATTAATCGATCGTTATCTCGCTGATGTAAACCAATAGAAGGTTCATCTAAAATATATAACACACCTGTCAGTCTTGATCCGATTTGAGTAGCTAAACGAATACGTTGCGCTTCTCCTCCGGATAAAGTTCCTGATGCACGGTTTAACGTTAAATAATCTAGTCCCACATTCTCTAAAAATCCTAATCGTTCATGGATTTCTCTCAACACAAGACGAGCAATTTGCATATCTTTTTCTGATAAGGACAACTCCGCGAAAAATTTATTTGCTTCTTCAATGGAGAATCTTGTAATTTCACCGATATGAAGGGAATTTATTTTTACCGCAAGCGTTTCCTCTTTTAAACGATAACCTTTACATGCAGGGCAATCGTGTTGCTCCATATATTTCTCCATTTGCTCACGAATATAATCCGATGACGTATCTTTGAATCTGCGTTCAATATTAGCAAGGACACCTTCAAATGACATTTCACTATCACGAACTTGGCCAAATTCATTTTCATAGCGAAAACGAATTTTATCGTCCCCTGATCCATACATAATTTTGTTCCATTGATCGATTGGTAATTTTTCAACTGGAACATTCATTTTTATTTTGTAATGCTTACAAACGGCTTCTAATAGCTTCGGGTAATACTGAGAGCTTGTTGGTTGCCATGCGACAATTGCTCCATCTGCTAAGGAAATACTTTTATCTGGAACGACTAATTCCGCATCTACTTCTAACTTAGTACCAAGTCCGTCACACTCCCCACAAGCTCCAAAGGGACTGTTGAACGAAAACATACGAGGCTCTAATTCTCCGATAGAAAAACCACATATTGGACAGGCATGATGTTCACTAAATAGAACTTCTTCGTGCTCCATAACATCTATTAAAACTCTACCATCTGCAAGTCTTAGTGCAGACTCTAGGGAATCACTAAGCCTTGGAGCAACTCCTTCTTTCATGATAATTCGGTCGATAACCACTTCAATATTATGTTTTTTATTTTTGTCTAGATTGATATCATCATCTAAATCGATTAACTCCCCATCGATACGTACTCGAACGAAACCTTCTTTTTTCATCTCTTCCAAAAGTTTGACATGCGTTCCTTTACGACCTGAAACAATGGGTGCTAACACCTGCATCTTTGTTTTTTCCGGGTACTCACTTAAGCGATCGACCATTTGTTCAATCGTTTGTGATGAAATTTCAATACCATGGTTGGGACATATCGGTTTTCCAACTCGCGCATACAATAGTCGCATATAATCATAAATTTCCGTCACCGTTGCTACAGTGGAGCGTGGATTTTTACTCGTTGTTTTTTGATCGATGGAAATAGCTGGTGATAGACCCTCAATAACATCGACATCTGGCTTTTCCATTTGTCCTAAAAATTGTCGTGCATACGCAGACAATGACTCTACATAGCGTCTTTGACCTTCCGCGTAGATAGTATCAAAAGCTAAAGAAGACTTACCAGAGCCAGAAAGTCCAGTCATGACTACTAGCTTATCTCTTGGTATTTTCAAGCTAACATTTTTTAAATTATTTGCACGTGCACCTTGAATAACGATTTCTTGATTTTTCAACACATATCACCCTTCCAGCTTCAGTTCCAAAATAGCATCCCGTAATTCTGCAGCTCGTTCAAAATTAAGTGCTTTAGCTGCATCTTTCATTTCTTTCTCTAATTTGTTTAGAAGTGTTGCTTTTTCTTCTTTCGATAGTGGTTTTCCACTCATTAATCGTTGAGCATATGTTTCTTCCTCTTCCGCGACTTTTGATGCACGGATAACATCGTTTATTTTCTTTTTAATTGTTATTGGTGTAATACCATGTTTTTCGTTATACTCCATTTGAATTGTCCGGCGACGTTGCGTTTCATCAATCGCTTTTCGCATGGAGTCCGTCATTTTGTCCGCATACATAATTACTTCCCCATTTGAGTTACGGGCGGCACGACCAATTGTTTGTATTAAAGAACGTTCAGAACGTAAAAATCCTTCTTTATCCGCATCTAATATAGCTACTAAAGAAACTTCCGGTATATCTATACCTTCTCGTAATAAGTTAATCCCTATTATTACATCGTACGTACCTAGACGGAGCTGTCGAATAATTTCTGTGCGTTCTAGAGTTTTTACTTCAGAATGTAAGTACTGAACCTTAATTCCTATTTCTTTTAAGTAATCGGTTAAATCCTCTGACATTTTTTTAGTTAGCGTAGTGATTATTACTCGCTCATTTTTGGCAGATCTCTCATGAATTTCATTGATCAAATCATCTATTTGCCCTTCAATAGGCTTGACAGTTATGACAGGATCTAAAAGTCCAGTTGGTCGGATAATTTGCTCTACCATTTCTGGTGTATGCTCCAACTCATAAGGACCTGGTGTTGCCGAAACAAATATAGCTTGGTTTATATGTTTTTCATATTCATTAAAAGTTAAAGGTCTGTTGTCTAGTGCAGATGGCAATCGAAAACCGTAATTTACAAGCACAGATTTTCTAGCTTGGTCACCATTATACATTCCTCTTACTTGAGGCAATGAAACGTGACTTTCATCTACTACGAGTAAAAAGTCTTTTGGAAAATAATCTAGTAATGTATATGGAACTGCTCCAGCCTCTCTTAATGTTAAATGGCGGGAGTAGTTTTCTATGCCTGAACAAAAGCCCATCTCTTCCATCATTTCTAAATCATATCTTGTACGTTGCTCTAATCGTTGTGCTTCTAACAGCTTATCCTCGCTGCGTAAGTAAGCCAGCTGTTCTTCCAATTCTTTTTCAATATTAGCTATCGCTAGCTTCATCTTTTCTTCCCGAGTAACGAAATGGGATGCAGGAAAGATAGCAACATGATCTCGTTCGCCTAAAATTTCTCCCGTAAGTGCGTTAACTTCACGAATCCGATCAATCTCATCTCCGAAAAATTCTACACGAAGACATTTTTCATCACGTGAAGCGGGGAAAATTTCTACTACATCACCGCGAACACGAAACTTTCCACGTACGAAGTTTAAATCGTTTCGTTCATATTGAATGTCGACTAGTTTACGTAATAACTGATTGCGTTCAATTTCCATTCCCGTTCTTAGCGATACGACCATTTCATTATATTCTTCTGGATTCCCTAATCCGTAAATACAGGATACAGACGCAATAATAATAACGTCTTTTCTTTCGAATAAAGAAGAGGTTGCGGAATGGCGAAGCTTATCTATTTCCTCATTGACACTGGAGTCTTTTTCTATAAATGTATCCGTTGAAGGAACATACGCTTCTGGTTGAAAATAATCATAGTAACTTACAAAGTACTCAACCGCATTGTTAGGAAAAAACTCTTTAAATTCGTTATATAATTGACCTGCTAATGTTTTGTTATGTGCCATCACTAGCGTTGGTTTGTTTATCTGTTGAATAACATTTGAAATCGTATATGTTTTACCAGTACCTGTCGCACCTAGTAAGGTTTGATATCTTTTCCCTTCTTTAACACCCGCTACTAGTTCTTTTATCGCTTCGATTTGATCTCCCGCTGGCTCATACGGAGCTTGTAATTCGAATATTTGTTCCATACATAAGCCTCCCATTTTTTGAATAATTTCAGTTTAACATACTCTTTTTTTGTTTCCTAATAAAACGAACATACGTTTTTTAAATATAACAAAAGCCACTGATATCAGTGACTTTTATTAATTCCATTATTATCTTTTAGATGCTTCTTGCGCTAAATATAAGCCTACTTTGTTGTTCTGCCTCCAGATAGCATCCCACTTCGATAAAGGCACAGGAATATCTCCTACATACGGAGAAATTTCTAATGTGATACCTGGCATTTTCGTTTGTTGGATAAACCAATCAGCAGATGCCCCTGAACCCGGCAAATATTGAGGAGGCATTACTTTGTAGCCAGTGAGCTTTGATAATGTTTTTGCCAATGCTTGATCTCGCTTGGATTCTGCTTGCTTTTGATAGTTAAACCAGTACATAATTTGACCTGAAGAATGGTAAGAAATATACGTTTTAAATTTGTGTTTTTTGACGAAATCTCGAAATGCTTGTGACTCTGGTTCACTAAAAGCACTAGGTCCTTTATATGCCATATATGCAGGTTTCTTATGACCGCCGGTAATCTTATCCCAACCAGACGCAAAGTTATCATTTAAATCTACTCCACGAATATTCGATTTCCACCGATTAAAATTAGTACTTCCATTTATCTTTGTAGCAAGTGCCCCATTTTTTAAAGGTTTTGGTCCGGATTGAACAAGTTTTACACCATCAGGATTCATCATGGGGATAAACCAAATAGCAGTTTGGTCCAATGTCTCACGAACATTATATCCACCATAAACAGATTTGTTTTTGTAATGAATGCTATATGTGTCAATCATTTCAACTACAACGTTTGTCGTCATATGCTCGCGAGCATGTAAAGAACCATCTAGTAGAACTTCCTTTTTGCCGTTTCCTATTTTCATCGCATACATAGGGGTACCTTCTACAGATTTACCTATTTGCTGGAGCTTTGTAAACTCTGGATATAATGTAGCAACTACTTGAAGTAAATAAGTCATTTCTTCATAAGTTAAAACTTTTTTCGGTTGCAATAAATCCATATGGACAAAATCATTCATATTTATCCTTGCCTCTTGTCCAAGAAAATAAATAACACCTTTACTCTTTTCTAATGCTATTAAATCCACAGATTGATTGGCGGAAAGAGTTGCTATTTGGATTAATTGTTTATTGTAAATAGGTACCTCATCACGATTATATAATTTCATTGGATATTTCGCTTTTTTGCTAGTATCTATTATAGGTTCCGTCGTCGTAGGAATCGTACCTGCCAGTGGAATATAGTATACTTCTTTACCCACTTCTACTAAATGATAGATAGAAGCAGTTTTAGTACGAGTTAAAACAGCTTCTTTTAACAGAGTTCCTTTTTGCACTAGCTTTCCTTTTGTCATAATATAGTATGGGATTTGATCCTCCACTACTTTAAAACTCATTCGCTCTTGTTCAAACAAAGTGCTTGCTTGACTACTATGGATAAATCCTTGTACTCCATTAAAATCAATTTTATAATATCCTTCCTGCAAACCTGTTGTTTCGTATACATCAGCTTTTGTACCATCTAATAATATAGAAGAATCAATGGAGGCATCCGTTAGTACTTGATAGGTATCAAGGGTTTTAATATCCCATCTGTCTTCTGCTTGGACAATAGTTGGTAGAATTAATAGTAAAAATAATGCTGTCAGCAAACCATGTTTCATTTATTGCATCCTCCTTCTTTAACACTTATAGTGGTAAATCTTTCAACTTCTCTTAGCTTAACGTACTATTTTGTCAAAAGAAATAGAATTTTGCGATATAAAAAAACCACTTCAATAGAAGTGGTTTTTTACGTTAGATTTGATTATTTAGGACTGTTTAGTTGATGAAGTGCAGTTGTATAATCCATAAATGCTGCCATGTCTTTCTGATCCAATGCCTCATCTATTAATGTTAATAGACGTTTACTACTTTGTTCCCGGTGGATTATGTTCAAAAACATATCAAGATATATTTCGTTTAACAAATTTTCAGCAGAGCTTTCCTTCCCTGCCTGGCTCATTGCTTTCAAGAAATCTGCATATGAATATTGTTTGTCCATCTCCATCACCCCGATGTCTTTTTTCTATTATATAAAAGCAACGAGCTACTTGCAATCATTTTTAGAAAATTAAGATTACATGGTTAATATGGAATATTCCGAAATTTCGGTATATATACTTGCTTTACTTCCAATATTAACTATAATTAAGGTATATAATACAAAGGGGTGGATTTTTATGTCGAATAAAGCAGAAGAAAAATCTTATTTTATTTCATTTGAAACCGCTGTACTTCAACCTTTTATAGTGAATAATATGATATTTACGAAAGTAACTAACTTTTCAGGTGAATCCCATATTATAGGTAAAAAGCCTTTTGATATTGTTCGTCATTCTTGTTCTTTTTATGGCTCTTCGTTTCAGCATACAGTACGATTATCGAGAGATGCGATTGGAAATTATTTAAAGTTACCAATTCTTATAGCGCATGATTTCGGAAATCCATGTATTTTCTTACCAATACTCTCGCCAAAATCTGATTTAAATGTGTGGTTCTCTTTGAAGGCAATAGCAGGATTTTATCCGTCTGAGGAAGGTTGTGTCGTTGTTTTAACTAATGGCCAAAAAATAATCGTTCCTTCTTCTCCACAAACAATAAGTAGACAGGTTGGATTTGCTAATATACTAAATATGCATTTACTGAAACGGATGAGCTATTTAATAAACACTGGTTACACCACGCAAACTCCACAAATTCAAAAAGACACACAGTACTAACGAAGTTTTTCTACTACTGCCAAATATATAGATAGTAGTTCTTCAACTCTATTGCGGAGACGAACATTTAAGTAACGACGATGTTCTTCATAGCCACCATGAAAAAATACATACTCTGTGAACATATCATCTCCTTCTCCCCGAAGAACTTTCATACTGTGACGCTTCATGTACATATGCGTCTGTTTTAACTCTTTTTGTACTTGCTTTCCTGCTTCTTCTACTAAAACGATATACGGACGCTTCAATTTAAATGGAGCATTTTCAAAAATAGTCCGATCTTTTTCTAAAATAGTCAAGACCATTGGAAGATAAATCATGTTTTCAAGATATGGAATTGCCTCTTCCGGTATTAATGGCATAACTACTCCTCCTTCCCCTTTTAGGAACATACGTTCTTATTATTAATTGTACTACTTTTATCGGAAAAAGCAACAAACGAGTTATTGGTATATAAATGAAACATTAGAAAAAACAATCACTAAAAAGAACAACTGCCATCTCTAAAATGGCAGTTGTTCTTAAGCTACTATATCCATAGCCCACCTACGGGCTTCTAAATAATATTTGTTTAATGTAATATGATCAATACCCATAGCTCCAGCACCTGCGATCATAGCATTCCATCTAACTTCGTCGCATGCTACGGCAAGTTCTAAATAAGGAGTCATATCAGTATTTTCTCCTGCTAGCGTCTCTATTACCTCATCTGTGAGAGGCAGTTCTTGAAGTAAAAGAGTCATCTTTTGATGCAATAATGTATCTATTAAAGAAAACATTCCTACAAGAAAGTATTCAGAAGAGTTTCGTAATGAATGATTTTTGGCTAACAGCTCACAAAACTTCGCACGAAATAAGGATGCTTCAATTAGAGCCATGCCATCACCATTTGAATTTACGGTCGACTCTCTCAACATTAATACATATAACCAATGATTCAATTCTTCAAGGCCCAACATCACTGCAGCTTGTTTAATGGAACGAATCTTAGATCTTTTTCTGGAGGTTGGAGAGTTAATAATTTTCAAAACTTTAAAGGAAAGCGACACATCACGCTCTATTTCCTCTGCTATTTGTTCAATAGAAGAAACTGGGTCACTAAGTAAGCTAATAATACGAAAATATTGTGCCATATTAGCAGGTACGTCTGTTCCTTTAATAATTTCAGGTTTAGCAAAAAAGTACCCTTGGAATAACCCGTATCCAGCTTCTTTTGCCTGATAAAATTCTTCACGCGTTTCTACTTTTTCAGCTAACAGGACAATATGAGGATAATTGTTCTTCACAATTTTTTCAATTACTTGTCTTTCAGAAGGTTTACTCAACATAAAATCTACTTTTATAAAATTAACTAAACTAAATAATTCATCATATAAGTTTATATTTTCATGTAAAATAAAATCATCCAATGCAATTAAAAATCCAAGTTTTTTAATATACTTAAGCTTTCCAATTAAAGACGGCGTAATCGAAATATCCTCTAGAACTTCCACAACAACACGTTTAGGTGGAATCTTGTCAAATACTGTATTATCTAATAAGTTTTCTGTAAAGTTAATAAAGCATAATTTTTCTCCAACAAGGTTGTTTATACCAATCGTCAAAAATGAATGAGTTAATACCTCTAAAGTCGCAAAATCTCCGTCTGTAATAGGAAATACATTCGTACCACTATTACGATACAATAATTCAAAGGCAAAAATATGCTCATTTTTTGTAAAGATTGGTTGTCTTGCCACAAAAACATCCATACAAACTCCTCAAATCCTAAATATTCAATATGTCTATTGTAGCAAATATTTCCAAGGATATCGATGTATTTTCTAATTGTTACCTGTGGATGACAGAAAACTTGGAACATGATATGTTTGATAATGGGGAAGAACGTCGAAAGGGGAGAAATAATAATGGAATCTATTCGTTATACACAACAGGGGAATATAGCATATGTCACGCTAAACAGACCAGACGCATTAAATGCATTTAACTATGAAATGCTACGTAAACTCGGAGATATTACAGAATCTATACGTATTAACCCTGATATTCGTGTTGTTATTTTCACGGGTGCAGGAGAAAAATCATTTAGTGTTGGTGCAGACTTAAAGGAACGAAAAACATTAACTGATCAACAAGTTAAACGGAATATATATAAAATTGGCGAAGTATTTACAGCGATTGAAAACCTTCCTCAACCCACTATAGCTATGCTAAATGGCTATGCTTTTGGTGGCGGAACAGAATTGGCGCTTGCCTGTGATTTTAGAATTGCTTCAGATGATATTCTACTTGGCTTGACGGAGACAAGTTTAGCAATAATCCCCGGAGCTGGTGGAACTCAACGTCTGCCAAGACTTATAGGAGAATCTAAAGCATTAGAATTGATATTAACTGCTAGAAGACTAAAAGCAGATGAAGCAATGTCCTATGGATTAGTAACGAAGGTAACAACTCGAGAAGCTCTCCAAGAAGAAACAGAGGCATTTGCACAACTAATGCTTGCAAATGGACCTATTGCTTTGCAGCAAGCTAAATTCGCTGTAAAACACGGGATGAATGTTGATCTACAAACTGGCTTAAGTATTGAAAGAAAAGCATATGAAATTACAATACCTACAGAAGATCGATTAGAAGCATTACAAGCCTTCGGAGAAAAAAGAAAGCCGATTTTTAAGGGGAAATAAGTTTCCGCATCCATAAATGCTTATTAAAAAAGGATAGATAATCTGCTTGAAGGTGCAGTTATCTATCCTTTCTTAGTTATTTATTTTTCTCATTCTCTTTTGAAGCTGCTTCATTTATATCCGTGAATTCTGGTTCCTCCCCGAATTCAGTTCCATATTGAAGGTTTCGAGAACTTTGTCTGCTGGTTCCGAACTCTTCTTCCTCAGACGTTCTAAATAAAAGTGGAATGCAGATTAAGCCGCTTATTCCTACTAATGCATAGATCACTCTAGAAAAAGCTGCAGTCTGACCTCCAAAAATAGAAGCAACTAAATCGAATTCGAAAAAGCCGATCAATCCCCAGTTAATTGCACCAATTATAACGAGGGCTAAAGCAAGCCGATGTATAAATCCCACTGATTAACTCCTCCTTCATTAGTTCTACGAATGATAGCGACGATATGGGATAACATATCGAAAACAACTAAGATTCGTTCTTATCTTTTACCAGAAATAACGATTCATACATGAAGAGAAATTGAAATATTAAAATATGTGAAAGTATTCGCTTAAACAAAACTGCAGAAAGGAGATGTTTGTAATTAGAGGAAATACAATAAAATTTAATATACGAAATCTGAGTTATGTAATAAGGTCAGCAAAAGAGGAGGATGCGAAAACTTTAGCTGAAGTGAGGTTGCAGATAGATGGCGAAACAGAAAATATGGATAGAGAAATGGGCGAAGCATACATAGATGAAGGTAGTTTTAAACAACTAATCATTGAAGACATCAAAAGTCCTTATAATCTATTTTTAGTTTGCGAAGCAAACGGTAAGATTGTTGGCTTTTCAAGGTGTGAAGGAAGTCAGTTGAAAAGAATGTCTCATAAAGTCACATTTGGTGTTTGTGTACTCAAGGATTTCTGGACATACGGCATTGGTACAAACTTGTTAAAAGAAACAATTAGGTTCGCTGATACAAACGAAATTAAGAAAATTACTTTGAACGTACTGGAAACTAATCAAAAAGCCATCATGCTTTATAAAAAATATGGTTTTGAAGAAGAAGGGATATTGAAGAAGGATAAGCTACTATCAGATGGGAATTATTATAATACTATAATCATGGGAAGATTTAATGAGTAAAGACAGACGCTTTTAACAACCAACGCATCCTAAGTGGAACAATAATAAGCACCTCTTCTTTCCAAGTTCAACTTAAGAGGCATAGATTGTTTGGTTCAAATTAGTGAAGACTTTTAGCTAGAACTTTTGAAACGAATGAACTTTTATATTTATGGAGGTATTTATGGATATAGTAAATCGGCTTAAAATAAAAAAAGTACAGGTGAGAGAAATACCAGGTTGGGGACCTTATATACGGCAGCAGTGGGAAGATAGTTTTGCTGGACACCTTAGCTATAAAGAGAAGGAAGAAATTCATCTGTCTTATAACGGTTTTGCTCATGGCTACTTATGGCATATTTTTAGTTATGAAAAAAGAGATTGTTTAAAAGAAACGCAAGCCAATGAAGCATTTAATAATATATCAAAAAATACATGTTACGTATTCTATCAAAACTCTGATTACGCGTTGATCATAGAAAATGCAACATTTGTTACTGCCAGTGATTTTGTACAGAAAGATGACTATAATGAAGGTGATATCTTTGTCGTTGATAAGGATTTCACTTGGACATACGTTAATACACATGAAACAAGTTTAGGTCCATATTTTAGTAGAAAAAGGAAATAAATATTTCCTTATTTTAACAAAAATAGTTTAGTATTGAGTGTTTTAAGAGGAGGTTTTGTAATGAAAAAAAGTAGCCAAGCCATTACTTGGGTTTTTATCGCTATTGTTATTGTTTTAATTTGGCTGCTTTTTACAAGATAGGTTTCTGAAGGTAATATCATGCTTTAGTAAAAAAGACACTAACGTAAAATGACTGTGGAGAAAATTTTTTTTCATTTTAAAAACCAATGTTGGGATAATGCAGGAACCCGAGTATGATTCATCTCTCATGAATGAATGCATACGTCTTCCATACAGTGTGGCCGCTGGAGTCAAAATAATACTATCTTGTGAATCGATTGTAAAACTACATACCTTCACAAAAAGCTCCAGCGAGATTCTATACCACAAACTGTAAAATCAGCCGACTGTTTTCATTTTATCCTTTTTCAAAAATCCCATTTTTGTTTCGGAAATTAGAATAGCTAACAAAATGAGAAATGCTCCAATAATCATTCTTCCTGTCATGATTTCACTCAAAATGATAATGGAAAAGACCATGCCCCAAAACGATTCAGTAGCTAATATAATGGCTGCCTTAGTTTCTGTAATATATTTTTGAGCCACTGTTTGCATGAGAAAAGCAATCGTTGTAGAAAAAATTCCTAAGTATAACAGATTCAGCACACCTTCAGATTCGACGGAAAAACTCGTTTCTCCTCTAAATAGTATGACGATACAACCAATAACTGCTGCAGTAACCATTTGCACAATCGTAAGCACAACAGGATCTTCCGTCTTAACAAACTTAGCCGTGTAATAAATATGAAAAGCAAATCCTACCGCACAACCTAAGGTCAATACATCTCCCACATTGATGTCCGAAGATAATTTTAAAGATAGGACAGCAATACCAACAACAGCGAGAATAGCACCAGTTAGTTCGTACATATCTATTTTTCTTTTATATAAAAGAAATCCTATAAATGGAACGATAACAACATTCACGGCTGTTAAAAAAGCGTTTTTGGATGGTGTTGTAAATTGGAGTCCCACTGTTTGAAGAGCAAAAGCAATATATAAAAATAGCCCTAATAGCGCTCCTTTAATAAGCGTACTTTTGTTTAGCTTATTAAACTTTTTGAAAAATATAAGACTTAATATAACCGCTCCGATTAAAAACCTGCCAGCTAAAATCTGATACGGCGTATAATGTTCCAAAGCTACTGCACTTGCTACAAATCCACTACCCCAAATAATAGCGGTAAGTACTAATAATAATTCTCCCATATATTTAAACATTATTCCCACCAACCTTATTATACTAAAACTAGTATAGCGTAAATATTCACAAAAAAAGCGCCTTCTTCTACAATATTTTCATTGTAGTGAAAGTCGCTTTATAACTAGGAAATACTCTCTTGTAAACTTTGTTTTACTTGTTGACTTGTCTCTTTTTTTTGAATTAACCGGACAAAAATATTATTAGCAAGAAGAGCCAGAATAATAAAACCTACTCCTATAATTTCAAAGGAAGAGATATGGTTACCCTGAACACTCGAAATAACAAGAGTCGTAACAGGAACAAAGTTAATAAACAACAAAGCATTTAAAGGCGAAAGAATACTAACACCAATATTCCATCCAACTAAAGCAATAACTCCAGGAAAGACAATCATAAATAGCAAATGTGGACTAACTGTTTGAATAGTACCAAATGTCGGCACAGAGACGTATCCTACCATCGTTGCTATTGCTACAATTACAACTGCAGAAATCGTACCTAGTAAACAGCTTAATGTCGAATAACGAAGCACAGACCACCCTCTAAACTTGTCTCCACCCATTGTATAAATAACCCAGCCAATAACCGCGATGAAAATCAATATAGATGGAATTATATTATTGGTAGCAGTCAAAAAGGAAGTGATATCACCTTTAGTAATAACAAGTATTGCTCCCACAAAAGAAACCACCACACATAAAATTGTAAATGAATAAGGACGGCGTCTATAAAATAGCCAAACGATTATAATTGAAATCATGGGCATTAACGATTCCATAATAGAAGCAACCATAACACCTGGTTCTCCTAGTAAGTCTTCACCCCAGAAAATAAGTAAGTTATAGACAGTAAAAGCCATTGTCCCAAAAAACCATAATAACCTTCCCTTTCCCTCCAATCGAAACGCCTTTGGTCCTTCCTTCCATAGTAAAAGTAAAACTAAAATTATGGAGACTGCTCCGTAGCGGAAAATAGTAAAGTAAAATGGATCAATATAAGTAAAAGCATGATGCGCTACCGGAAACATTGCTCCCCATGACACACTTGCGATAAAACATAATAAGGCACCTAAAAAAATATTATTTTTCATAAAATTTATTCTCCTTCTCGTATTCCCTTATCTATTAAACGTCATGATTACCTATCATGTAAAATGATTATTTTTGATGTTATGTATCATTTATTGTGATATCATATAATTTTACAAAGGAGAGAATGCAAGGTGGAGTTAAAAGACTTAGAAATATTTCAACTTGTTGCACAAAAAGGAACAGTTACAGCAGTCGCAAAAGAACTGAGTTATGTTCAATCCAACATTACAGCACGTATTAAAAAATTAGAAGTAGAGCTAAATACACCATTATTTAACCGCCATAATAGAGGGATGAATTTAACACCTGAAGGAAAAAAGCTATTAGTATATTGTGAGCAAATTTTATCATTAACCAACGAAATGAAAAAGGTAGTGCAAAATAAAGAACACCCATCGGGAAAATTAGAAATTGGAACAGTCGAAACTGTTATAAAACTACCAACTATTTTATCTACATTTACTAAAAAGTATAAAGAGGTAGACCTTTCTCTCTTCTCAGGTGTCACAGAAAAACTGCAGGAGGAAGTATTGAATCATCGATTAGATGGAGCTTTTGTTACAGAAACTACTCCCCATCCAGAGCTTGTCTCCCATGATGTTTTTCAAGAAGAACTAGTATTAATATCAAATATAAATACTACAACTCTAGAACAACTGAAAAATGAACCCTTTTTATGTTTTAGCAAAGGCTGTGGATACAGAGCTAGATTAGAAGCCTGGTATAAAGATGAAAATATAGTTCCTAAAAAAGTAATGGAGTTTGGAACGTTAGAAACGATTTTAAGCAGTGTTGTCGCTGGCTTAGGCATCACTTTTATCCCAAGGTCAGCAGTGTCCCATTTAGAGGCCCGTGGACTGATCCACTGTCATTTATTGCCTACGAAATACAGTGAAATTAAAACCGTATTTATCAGACGTTCCAATACATATTTAACAACTACAGTTGAAAGATTTATTGAAACTATTGATTTGAGTAATGGTGAATCCTCTGAGTTGCTACAATATTAGATAAAGATGAATTCCTCCCAAAAAAGCGTCATCTCTTGAAAGCCAGAGATGACGCTTTTTTTATAGGAAAGGATTCCAGTTTATATAGCAAAATCAGAGCCTGCGATTATTTCATCAGATGACTTAAGCAGCAATTCCTTCATAACAAAAGGCCCGTGTTTTTTATTGTACGTATACACAATTTGATAGCCAATATGATAGCCAATCCACTTCGGAAACGGCGTCTTAGTTTGACCAAATAAGTAAAGCTGGTGATTTTTAATACCCTTTATGTGCAAGCCAGGTACAAAATGCCTTTCCCAAACTTCTTTCGCCTCTTCCAAACGATACATATTCGTCCAAGGAGCTATCCACTTTTTTCCGTACAACTGTTTTACCGCAAACTCGCCTAGCCCCTCAATAATCACTGAATCTGCTAAGGAGATAGCTGAAGACGGAGAACTTAAAAATTTTAATCTACATACATGATTATACTCATGAGCTACTAATGCTTTAATCTCTTCTTTGTTAAGCTCAGGAGAGACGAAAAGAAAAAGTACATTTCGATAAGCGATCCCGTTTTTACGGGGAAAATCCTTTCTCCACTGTGCACTTTCTTTTTTTATCGGATAAATATAAATAGAAACCTTGGGACCTCCCCATAATTCTCGCAAATATTTATATTCTTGTTTCACAATATCCCAAACATGATTGAGTTCTAATTTTCGCACGGTTTTCTTTAAAGACTTCCATTCAGTCGGTTCAAATAAACCATTTTTTAAAAGTTCGTATTGTATGACCTCCGAATTTACCTCTGGGAAAAACTTCATAACTGAATCGCATATAATCTCTCGCTGTAAAGTCTCAGCCCCTCTCCCATGCTGTTCTTCGCATTTTTCAGCAAATGTAAAGAGTAAATTTCTTGTTTCTTTGACCGACATGAACCCTCTCCTTTTTGTCTTATAGCATATGTTTTTAATTTATTTTAGTTACCGTGTATAGACAAGTGTCTCTAGCAAGTCCACTGGACCAACATAAACTAACAGAACATACTTGTATGTAGTTTTAGCGAGAGGAGGACTATAGATGAATCAAAATGATATGTATAATCTCTGTTGTAGCTATCAGGGAAAACGAGTAAGAATTGTAGATAACCAAGGGCGAGTACATCGTGGAGAGGTTACAAGAGTTAATAGAAATATGGTATGGATTCGTCCTGATGAAAATCTTGGTGGTTACGGACTTGGATTTTTCGGCTTTGGAGGATACGGATCGGACTTTGGCTACGGTATTGCACTAGGTGCGATTACCGGCATCGTACTAGCTACTGCATTTTTTTGGTAATAATGAAGAGAGGTTGCAGCCTCTCTTTATATATTGAAATTCCAACTAAATCTGTTCACATTCCAACTAAATGATATATAGCAACAAAAAAGCACACCCCCTCTGTCAAAGGGATATGCTTAATCCAACATTATGCGAGTGCTTGTGTTAAATCCTCTAATAAGTCTTCCACATCTTCAATTCCTACTGAAATTCGGACAAGCCCATCTGTAATACCAAGCTCAGCGCGACGCTCACTTGGGATGGATGCATGAGTCATTCGCGCAGGAACTGAGATTAAACTCTCCACCGCACCTAAACTCTCTGCAAGTGTAAAGTAGCGAAGCTTCGCTAAAAGCTCATCTGCTTTCTCCCCACTTCCAACATCGAAGGAAATCATTCCGCCAAATCCTGTAGACTGTTTCTTCATCAAGTTATGTGCTGGATGAGTAGCTAGACCAGGATAAAAAACGTTAGAAACAGCTTCATGATTATTTAGGAACTCTGCAATTCGTTGAGCATTTACATTATGCTCTTCCATCCGAATACCCAGTGTTTTAATACCACGCATAAGCAACCAAGAATCCTGCGGCCCAAGAACTGCTCCTACAGAGTTTTGAACAAAGTGTAAGTCGGTTGCTAGCTGATCCGAGTTTACAACAACAAGACCTGCCACAACATCACTATGTCCACCCAAATATTTAGTAGCACTATGCACGACAATGTCCGCACCAAGTGATATCGGTTGTTGGAAATATGGCGTCATGAACGTATTATCTACAATAGTCAATAATCCTTTTTCTTTCGCAAACTTGGAAATTGCTTCAATATCGGTAATTTTCAACAATGGATTTGTAGGGGTTTCTAAGAAAATTGCTTTTGTATTTTCTTGGATAGCCGCTTCAACATTCGATAAGTCTCCAGTATCTACGAATGTTGCTTCAATGCCAAAGCGATTCAATACTTTAGAAATTACACGGAAAGTTCCACCGTATACATCATCCGTTAAAATAACATGGTCACCTTTACTAAAAAGCATCATAACAGAGCTTGTTGCTGCCATTCCAGATGCGAAAGCAAACCCTGCAACTCCTCCTTCTAGCTCGCTGATTAATACTTCCAAAGCATGGCGCGTCGGATTGCCAGTACGTGAATATTCATAGCCTTTGAATTTGCCTACTGCCTCTTGTTTATAAGTACTTACTTGATAAATAGGTGTCGATACTGCTCCAGTTGCCTCGTCCCCAACAATTCCTGCATGTATTAACTTCGTTTTAGCGCGCATCCTTATTCCTCCTTGAAAAGTTCATAAACGTTCTGGCTTAAATATCGTTCGCTCGAATCTGGGAAAATCGTTACAATATGACTTCCCTCTTTCGCTATCTCTGCTTCCTTCAATGCAGCTTGAAAAGCAGCTCCAGATGAGCTTCCGACTAGTAAGCCTTCTTTTTTTGAAAGTGCTCGTAATTGTTGAAATGCATCCTCATCTGTAACAGTATGGATTGCATTAAAATAGGAAGTATCCATGAAGTCCGGTAGAAACTCCATACCGATTCCTTCTGTCACATGAGAACCAGATTCACCACCATTTAATATGGATCCGACCGGTTCTACAATAACTGTTTTAATCGATTCTTTTTGTTTTTTCAAATAGATTGAAGTACCCATAAATGTTCCACCTGATCCTGCACCTGCAACAAAGACATCAATTTCACCATCTAAATCTCGCCATAATTCAGGTCCGATTGTCTTTGTATACGTAGCTGGATTTGCAGGGTTAGAAAATTGAGAAGGAGAGAAAGCATTTGGTGTTGTAGCCACTAGTTCTATAGCTTTTTTAATCGCTCCCTGCATACCTAAAGCTGTATCTGTGTTTACAATCTCCGCCCCTAATGCACGCATTAACGTTTGCTTTTCTACACTAAATTTCTCTGGAACAACAAAAATAACTTTATATCCTTTACCAATTGCAGCTAAAGCAACTCCTATACCAGTATTACCTGCAGTAGGTTCAATAATGGTACCGCCTGGTAGAAGTTTCCCAGACCTCTCAGCATCTTCAATCAAGGACAAGCCTAGTCGATCCTTTACGCTGCCACCAGGATTAAAATATTCAAGCTTTGCGAAAATACGGCAATTATTAGGAATAGGAATATGTTTTATCTCTACTACAGGTGTGTTGCCTATTAAATCTTGTACACTACTAAAAATGTTCATTATGCTTCCTCTTTATAAATTTGACGCCATTCATCTTTTTTAGCTAGCATGTCAGAAGCTATTTCTTTCGCACCTTCCAAACTATGACTTGCAGCCCAACCACATTGGACTTCATTGCAAGCTGGAACCTCTGTTGCTTGTAAAACATCTTGTAATGTTTTTTCTAAGATTTCCAGAATTTCCTCAAAGTTATCATGATTGATAACAGATAGGTAGAAACCAGTTTGACAGCCCATAGGACTCAAATCCACTACTTGATCAGTATGATTGCGAATATTTTCTGCCATTAAATGCTCTAAAGAGTGTAGACCAGGCATTTCCATATGCTCTTTATTTGGCTGTTTAAAACGGATGTCATATTTTAATATTACATCGCCACTGTTCCCTACTTTTGTACCTGCAAGGCGTACAAATGGTGCCGCTACTTTTGTGTGATCTAAGTTAAAGCTTTCTACATTCATTTTTTTCATCGTTATCGCTCCTTATTTTTTGGTTGCATCCATTAACCAAACATAATCATTCATTTTCACGAATTCTACTTGAAAACCTGCTTCTGTGAACAATTCTTTTAGTTTAGGAATCGTTGTATAATATTCTCGTTCCAGATCTTCTACTACATTTAAGAATCCACGATTTCTTTCCTTAGCAATTTGCGCTTGTTTGGCTTCCTCTGTAAGAAAAACAGTATCCGCAAAAACGACCTTTCCATTTTTCGAAAGTAGGTTAGCATATTTGTTCAGTGCTATTCCTTTTTCATCATCCGTTAAGTGATGAAACACATAAGTGCTTACAAATGCATCTATATTTTCATCTTGTACATCAAATTCAAGTAAATCCCCATCAATTAAGTTAATAGAAGGAAAACGTTTAGCGGTTACTTCAAGCATCTTAGTATTAGGTTCGATACCAATAACTGAAAAACCTGCTTCTAATAACTTGGCAGTTAAATTCCCAGTTCCTGTTCCAAATTCAATAATAGTACCAGAAACACGGTTAGCTACCTCACTTAAAATAGTTTCATAGCCTTCGAATACATCTCGATACTCCGGATCTTTACCCGAAACGGAAGCATCATAAGAGTCTGCCCAACCATCAAAAATATCGACAAATTCTCTGCCCATTTTTTAACCCCTTTTTGAATCATATTATTCCTACTTGCATACTTTGTTTTAGGCTTAACAATATTAGTTATATCATATTCCAACAAATTGTCAAACAAAAAAAGAGCATCTCTTTGGAAGAGAAACTCTTTAAAATTACAATGGGAAAAATATTGGAATTGCAATCATCATAATGATGAACATAATTATTTGTAAAGGTATTCCTGCCTTGATAAAGTCAAAGAATTTATATCCTCCTGCTGTCATTACTAATGCATTAGTAGGAGACGCTACAGGAGTCGCAAAAGCCATACTTGAAGATACAGCTATAGCGATTAAAAATGTATACGGATTTGCATCTAAACTAATGGCTGCAGTCATTGCTATTGGGGCAAACAAAACAGCAGTCGCAGTATTACTAATAAATTGACCAAATATCATCGTCACAAAGTAAATACCAGCTAACACTCCCATTGCACCGAACCCACCAAGAAGATTAACTATCCCTTCGGAAAGAATTACCATACCACCCGTTTTTTCAAGGGCAGTTGCCATTGGAAGCATGGCGGCGATTAAAATAATACTTTCCCAGTTCATCTTGCCATACGCATCATCCATATTACGCAGACACCCAGTCATGACCATTAAAGTAGCGGCTAAAAGAACAGAAATGACTGCAGGAAACACTTCCAAAACCATTAACCCAATCATCAATAGCATAATTGCTCCAGCAATTGGCGCTTTCCCACTAGCAGCAGCCATACTTGCATGCTCTTTAGGTTGCCCAATAATCACAACATCTTTTACAGCTCTAGACAAAAGCTCAATCTCTTCCCAAGCTCCTTGGACCAACAACGCATCCCCGAATCGCAATCGTACTTCCGCCATTTCGGTTAATACATATTCTCCTTTGCGATTAATGCCTAGTATATTTAAGTTATATTTTTCTCGGAAACTAATACTTCCAACCGTTTCGTTTATCAAATTGGAATGTGGAGTTAATAGTACCTCTGCTATACCCAATTGTTTAGAAACGAGTTCCTCTGCATTCGTTTCTTCATCAACCTCTAAGTGAAAATCTCTCACAAATTGCAAAGTATTTTCTAGTGGACCTTGAACATATAAAATATCCTTGCCTTCAATCACACTCATAGGACCAGCCATTTCCTGATAACGGATAGGTAGGATATTCATGCCTTCCATCGACTTACGGTCAATTTTCAAAATAGCAAGATGATATTTTGCAGGAAGCTTTAACTCCGCGAGTTGTTTTCCAATAATCGAAGAATCCTCTACCACTCGAATACGATGCAAGTTACCACCTAACTCATAATCTGCTGCCAGTTGCTGTGGAGATAATTTATGCCCTTCTCCGGCATTATTTTTTCTTTTATCATTCGGCAACACATATTTTCGAGCAACAAGAAAATATAAGATACCAGTAGTGATTCCAATAATTCCAAGTGGGGTAATTTCAAAAAAACCTAGTTTTTCAAATCCATTATCTACAAGGACCTGGCTGACAATCAGATTGGCCGGTGTGGCAATTAGTGTCATTAGCCCTGACAAGCTACTAATATAAGATAGGGGGATTAAATACTTAGACGGGCTGCTATTAATACTGATGGCGATGCTAATAACAATCGGTAGCATTAAAGCAACTACCCCCGTATTACTCATAAAGGAGCCAACACTGCCTGTAATAATAAGTAATAAAACGAATAATTTCCTCTCGCTTTTCCCCGACCATTTCAACAATAAATTCCCGGCAGACTGTGCCAGACCTGTCCGAACAATTCCAGCTCCCACAACAAATAGCCCTGCAATCATAATAACGACAGAATTAGAAAACCCTGCAAGTGCCTCCGTAGGCTCTAACACACCTGAAATAACAAAAGCTAAAAGTGCAAGAATCGCGACAAGGTCTGCACGCACTCGATTGCTTATAAACAAAACGATACTGATCGCTAAAACAACAAATGTAATAGTTAATTGCATAATAGAGCGAATCCTTTCTTACATAATTCTACCCTCATTATATAAGAAGCCCATGTAAAGTTCCTAACCAAAGCTATAAGTGAAAACGTATTCTTTTGGAAAGGTCACAAGATATACAAAAATGATTCAAACCGTTTCTTTTTTGTAAATTGCATTAATAGCGTCCCAATCAAGGGGTCTGGTCATACTAACTTCGCTTTTCTCCGCAGACTTAAAACCGAATTGTTCGTACAGGGTATGAGCATCTCTTGTCGCCAAATGAAAATTAGTGCCTTTCAATTTCGGATTTTCAGTAATAATTGTCATTAGCCATTTGCTAAGTCCCTTTCCTCTATACTCGGGAAGTACGAAAACATCGCCCAACCAAGAATATCGGACAAGATCTGATACAACACGAGCAAAACCTATTTGTTTTGGATTGCCCTTAGTTGGATCCCCCTCATAAATCCCATAGCAAAGAATGGAATTCTCAATCGATGCTTCAACTAATTCTCTTGAAGTACCTTCTAACCAATAGGATTCTTGACTAAGAAATTTATAGATAACATCCTTATCCAATAAATTTTTATCCGTACTTATATAAAATTCTTCTTTACTAGTAAACTCAATTTCTTCTTTATACATTAATCTATCTCCTCTCTACTATGTATTACTCATTTAATATAAGTAGTTCCAATTATATAATATTTAAGTTATGTTAAATAGAGAATATTCAACTTATTATTTTAACTTCAGAGTCATATCTTTATAATTTATTCTCTCATTACGATTTATTGAAAGGAATGATTCTACCTATGAAAGGTTTAAATAGGTTACAAAAAGGCGACAAAATTGGAATTTATTCACCTTCTTCACCGATTACGCATTCTTCTCCCCAGCGCTTTGAAAGAGCTAGAACTTTTTTAGAAGCAAAGGGATTTGAAATTATAGAGGGAAATTTAACTGGGAAACAAGACTTTTACCGCTCTGGAGATATTCAAGAGCGTGCTCAGGAGTTAAACGAGCTTATTCGTAATCCTGAAATCCACTGTATTATGTCTACTATTGGTGGGACAAACTCTAACGCTATTTTGCCATATATTGATTATGAAGCTTTTAAAAGAAACCCTAAGATCATGATTGGCTACTCCGATGCTACCGCAATTTTACTCGCAATTTATGCTCAAACTGGAATACCAACATTTTATGGACCAGCATTAGTGCCGTCATTTGGAGAGTTTGAACCCTACGTAAATTATACATATGATTATTTCAAGGATATTTTAATAAACGAGCAACAAATTCCTTTCACTATCCCACTCCCCCCTTATTGGACAGATGAGCCACTCAATTGGGAAATTAAAACCTGTGACAAACAACTAAGACCGAATGAATGGACTTGCGTAAATGAGGGAACTGCTGAAGGTAGATTAATAGGTGGGAATTTGAATGCTATGTATGGTATTTGGGGAAGCCCGTTTATGCCTTTAATAAAAGATGGAGATATTTTGTTAATAGAAGACACGATGAAATCTGCAGCTGTTGTGGAAAAAAACTTCAACCTATTAAAGTTAAATGGTGTATTTGATAGAGTTTCTGGAATTATATTAGGAAAACATGAATTGTTTGATGATCAAGGAACCGGGAGAATGCCGGCTGATATTTTAGTAGAAATTATAGGAGTTTCAACAATTCCAATTCTTGCTGACTTCGACTGCTGCCATACCCACCCGATGTTAACAATGCCTATTGGACGACGAATTAAAATGAATTCTGGTGAAAGAGAGATTGCACTAATGGAGCAATGGATAAATTGATAAGGAAATTAGAAGCAGTTTTTATAGATCGTGATGGGACAATTGGTGGCACAGGTCATTTTATACATCCAAATGACTTTGTTCCTTATGAGTTTAGTAGAACAGCGATTCAGTTACTACAATCCCAAGGAATTAAAATATTTGGATTCACCAACCAACATCGGGTGAGTCGAGGAGAGGCATCCATAGTGGAATTTCAAAAAGAATTTCTGTCCTATGGTTTTGATGATGGGTTCATTTGTCCACATAGCCTTCTCGATTCCTGTGTATGTCGTAAGCCAAATCCTGGCATGTTACTTGAGGCTGCTAGCAAATACAATCTCAATCTTAAAAATTGTGTAGTTATTGGGGATGTCGGTGGTACTGATATGCTAGCTGCTCAAGCTGTTGGAGCGCTGAAAATATTAGTGCTTACTGGTTGGGGAACAGACTCGTTATCACAGTATCGAGTCGAATGGAAAGACATAGAACCGGATTATATTGCCGAGAATTTACTGGAAGCAGTCAAATGGATATTAAATCAATAGAAAATGCTGCCAGGAGCAAACCCTTGCAGCATTTTGTCATTCTTAAGTCATTTGATTAATATACTTCTCCAAAATTGGCTCTAAGTATTCCTCTTTTAAAGAAAGATCATTTTGTATAAAGGAATGCACACTTTCTTTATCTAACGCGACTAAGAGGAACTCAGCAAATTCTGGTTGTTCGCCTTTTCCTATTATACTCATATTGTGTTTTTCTAATATAACTTGTAATTCATTCGATGTAAAATTCACATTCAGCTCGAAAACGACAGCCCAAAAATCATTTAATCCTCCGCGCTTAACAAACATTGGTCTAAAAGATTTTGTATAGGAGGGGTTAATTGATAAACCCATTTCTTCAATCAATTCTTTTTCGATACTTTTCTCCAGATTAAATAACTCACCTTTTAAATCCGACTCGTCTAAACCTCCACCTGTAAATTGTAAACGACCTGGTGTGGAAGTATGTTTGTTCATTTTCCCAAATGCAATATAATTGTCTTTGGTAATAACAGCCACACAAGTAAAAATAACTTTGCACGGAAATACTTTTTCTTCATGACGAATCGTATATAAATAATGCTTGTAGTCTGTTTTTGCTACAGTAATTTGAAGTTCCTCTGAATTTCTACAAATTTTTTGAATGGTAAAGACTTCTCCATTACGAAAATGTGGATTTATCTTTAATTGTTCATTCCAGAAGTGTTCATGTTTTTCCCTCATTTGTTCTGGTAATTCGTATGGCGTTGAATCATATTTAACTGTAACTATAGACGGCGTTTCTTCAATCACTATTGGCTCCATTCACTATCTCCAATCTTTCAATTGTAGGTACTTATGCATCCCAATGCTTCTTCAGCTGCTTTAATTGCAAAAATGGAGTCATTCTAACTCTTCCCATTCTTCTCTTAATAACCCCATTCGTATTGAGTCATAATATACACCGTTAAAGAATCGACATTTTCGAAGTCTTGCTTCCATTGTCATTCCTAACTTTTCACCGACTTTAATCATCCGTTCATTGCCTGACCAGGTTGTATAGCCAACACGAACAAGTGGTAATTCTTTAAATAAATGATTAATCCACATTCGGAGTGCCTCTGTACCTATTCCTCCACTCCAAAATTGGGGTTCATAAATGACAATCCCCATTTCTAGCCAAAGGGATTCTTCATGCTCCCAGTAGTAACAGAGCGAGCCGACTAATTCTCCATCTACATAAATCCCCCACATATCTTCTTGGTTGGCGAGTTGATCTTTCTTTTCTAAAAATTGTTCTAAAGTTGAAGGAATATGGGGATAATAAGGTGCATCCCATTTTTTCCATTCGGGAGCACTTTCCTTTGCACTTAATTCCCACAGTCGAACAAGCTCTTTTTCGATAATAGGACGAATCGATACAACTTTCATCTTTTAACTCCAATCTATCATGCTTTGTATTCATAATTTTATCACAATATCAGTATGATAGACTGTTCCCAATACGTATATTATTGTGATAGAGTTTTATCTTGCAGAGTAATAAATTTATAAGGAGTGACATAGCTTGGGTGGAAATCAGCAGTTACAGCGAGGATTAGAACAGCGACATATCACCTTGATGTCATTAGGAGCAGCAATCGGAGTTGGTCTATTTTTAGGTTCAGCTACAGCCATACAGCTGGCAGGACCTGCTATTCTGATTTCCTATATTGTCGGAGGAATAGCCATTTTCATTATTATGCGTGCACTGGGTGAAATGGCCGTACATAATCCAGTTTCAGGTTCATTTAGTCGGTATGCAAAGGATTATCTTGGCCCTCTTGCAGGATACATAACTGGATGGAATTATTGGTTTTTATGGGTAGTTACTTGTATGGCAGAGATTACTGCTGTAGGAGTATATATGAAAATGTGGTATCCAGACACAGCCCCTTGGATTTGGGCATTAGCGGCATTAGTTATTATGACATTGGTTAACTTAATTGCTGTAAAAGCTTATGGGGAATTTGAGTTTTGGTTTGCACTTATTAAAATTATTGCCATATTAGCGATGATTTTTGTTGGGCTAGGTGTCATTCTCTTTGGTCTTGGTAATGGCGGAGTTGCTGTCGGCATAAGTAATTTATGGTCGAACGGCGGATTTGCGCCAAATGGAGTTACTGGCATATTTATGTCCTTACAGATGGTCATGTTTGCTTATTTGGGTGTCGAAATGATTGGTGTAACTGCAGGGGAAGCCAAAAACCCTAAAACGGTTATTCCAAAAGCAATCGACACGGTGTTTTGGCGTATTTTGCTTTTCTATGTCGGGGCATTATTTGTAATCATGTCCATTTATCCATGGAATGAAATAGGAGCCAATGGAAGTCCTTTCGTTTTAATGTTCGAGAAAATTGGAATTGGTCCAGCAGCAGGTATTATAAACTTTGTTGTGCTTACAGCAGCATTATCTAGTTGTAATAGTGGTATTTTCAGCACAGGACGTATGTTATTTAATTTGGCTGAGCAGAAACAAGCTCCTAATTCATTCGCTAGCATTAGTAGAACGGGAGTACCTTCCAAGGCTATTATATTTTCTGCCTTCTTGTTATTAGTCGGCGTTGTATTAAACTACTTAGTTCCTGAAAAAGTATTCATTTGGGTAACGAGTATTTCGACTTTCGGAGCCGTTTGGACATGGGGAATTATATTATTATCCCAATTGAAATTCCGCAAAACACTTACAAAAGGGGAAATTTCAAGGCTTTCCTATAAAGCTTTGTTCTACCCAGTAGGTTCTTATTTAGCATTAGCTTTCTTAGTATTGGTTCTTGGCCTCATGGCTTATTTCCCCGATACACGAATTGCCCTAATCGTAGGTCCTATATGGATAATTGGGTTAGTCTTTGTCTATTACAAAAAAGGATTTCACAAAAGATAATAGGTTTCCGATTCAGCAAAACCCCTTCATTTCAAAATCGAAATGAAGGGGTTTTCTCTATTTTCAAAGATATTTTGCAAACCAGCTTGTGATTTGGTCTAGTCGTGTTTGTCTTAGATTTGGGAACCCTACTCGAGATAAATTATGATCAGATTGCGGGAAACGAACGAAACTTGTCTCTTTCCCCATAGCTTTTAGCGTAATATATAGCTGTTGTCCTTGTTCGATAGGACAGCGATAGTCATTTTCACTATGCAAGATCAATAAAGGTGTCTCTACATTAGCTGCATATTTAAGTGGAGAAGCATCCCATAGTTTATCGATATCTGTCATATCAGTGCCAATTTGCCATGGAGTAAAGTAGTATCCAATATCAGAAACTCCATAAAAACTAATCCAATTAGAAATCGAACGCTGCGTAACAGCTGCTTTAAAACGATTTGTATGACCGACGATCCAGTTAGTCATAAATCCACCATAGCTCCCACCAGTTACACCTAAACGGTTTTCATCAACCCAGTTGTTTTCCTTCAACACATAGTCTACTCCAGCCATGATATCTTCATAGTCGCCACCACCGTAGTCCCCACGAACCGCGTCGACGAAATGTTGACTATATGAGTGACTTCCACGTGGATTTACATATAATACTCCATACCCTTGGGCTGCTAATAGTTGAAGCTCATGGAAAAACGTATTTGCATACATCGTATGAGGTCCACCGTGAATTTCCACAACAAGGGGATACTTCTGTCCTTCTTGATAGCCCGCTGGCTTCATAAGCCAACCATGTACATCCCAATCGTTAAGACCCTTATACACAATGGCTTCTGGTTCGACAAGCTCTACCTCGTTTATCAACTCTTCGTTAAAGTTAGTGATTGTAATTCTTTCACCAGTCGCCAAATTTAGTTTAAATAATTCCCCGGGAAATATTGTATTACTTATTGTCGCTAGAGCATAAGTTCCATTTCTAGCGATATCGTATCCATATACATGCTCGTTTTCTGGAGATGCTGGATAAATTTCTCCATCCAAAGATGCAAAATACAGCCGTACGTCTCCCATTGTGGATAACTGGAAATATAGGTGATTCTGGTTAGTCCAAACAACATCAGGTGCATTTGCTCCTTGTTGAATATCCGCCCCTGCATAGTCACCTACTGGCGCGTCTATCCCTTCTGTTAGTATTTGGAGTTTTCCAGTACTCACTTCATATACATATACTTCTGCATGCGTTGCATTTTTAAATGTGTGAAGCATTCCACCAAAAGCGATATATTGGTCATCCGATGAAAATGTAGCTCCTCCAAAGTGTCCGTCTTCTTCAATGATTACTGATTCCTTTTTCGTTTCTATATCGATTAATAACATAGGTTCATGGAATGAAAAATCTTGACTTTCATCACGATTAACACCCATTACTAGTTTTTTTCCATCATGAGAAATTGCTTGTAGACTATGATTAAATGTACCTTCGGTGAAGGCTTTAATTTCCCCTGATGCTATAACGATAGACCCTATTTGTCGGTAAGTATCTTTTGGTAATAATCCTACACCATCATTATGGTACTTCATATTATCTACCACGTAAGCTTCTGGTAGTTTGTCTTCTTTCTCTTCAGCTTCGTCTGTCCAACTTCTCCCATCTTTTAGAGATGCAGAGAACCAAATCTTTTTACTACAAGGAGACCATATAAAGCTCGAAACACCTTTTTCAAATTTCGTCAGCTGTTTTGCTTCTCCACCTTTAGCCGACATTATGTAAATTTGGTTTTTATCGTCACGATTCGATATAAATGCTAATTGTTTACCATCTGCAGACCATTTCGGAGAGGATACTTTTTCTTTTGCATGAGTCCATTGTGTTACCTCACTCGTTTCGATCTTCACATGATATAAGTAAGCATAGTACTTGTTATCCTTTTTGTGCATTTCCGTACGGATGAAAACTGCCTCATTCCCGTCCGGTGAAATTACTGGATTGGTGATTGATTGTATTTTAAATAAATCAGTAGCTTCTAATTTTCGTTTTGCCATTATTAATATCTCCCTCTATTTAAATTTCTCTCCCTATTTATTTCGACAACCGAAATCTTTTTCCTTCTATTTTCTATGAAAAGTTTATATAAAAAAAAGCTCCTCATAGATACATGAGGAGCTTGAACAAATTTATCTCTTAAACTGTTTGTGGTTTTAAAGAACGACGTAATATTTTACCCGTTGTGTTCTTCGGAAGTTCCTCTAAGAATTCAATCTTCTTCGGCACTTTATATTTTGCTAGTTTTTCTAAACAATATGCTTCCAGTTGTTGCGCTGTTAATGTAGGATCTTTTTTTACAACAAATGCAAGCACTTCTTCTCCAAAGTTTGGATCAGGGATTCCGACAACCGCTGCCTCAACGATACCTGGATGTGCAAACAAAACTTCCTCCACTTCACGAGGATAGACATTATACCCACCTACGATAATCATATCCTTTTTGCGATCTACGATAAAGAAATAACCTTCCTCATCTTGTCTAGCCAGATCCCCAGTATATAACCACCCATCGCGAATGGCACTTTCTGTTTCTTCCGGCATTTTGTAGTAACCTTTCATCACGTTAGGTCCACGAACGATTAACTCTCCTACCTCACCTACTGAAACTTCTTCCCCAAGCTCATTGACGATTTTGTTCTCCACATTTATGATATTTGTTCCGATTGAACCAGGCTTGCGATCACGGTCAATTGGGTTAAAGCATGTAACTGGTGATGCCTCTGACAATCCATACCCTTCAGATATACGAACATTGAACTTGTCCTCAAAGTTATGCAACAGGGCTACAGGTAAAGAAGATCCTCCTGATATTGCTAAACGTATACTGGAAAAATCTTCTGCATTTCCTTCAGGGAATTGATACAAGAAATTATACATTGTTGGAACACCTGCAAATACAGTAGCTTGTTGCTCTTTTGCAATTTGAAACACTTCTTGCGGGCTAAATCTTGGAATTAATAGTAGCGTTGCACCCATTAATAATGGAGCATTCACAACAACCGTTAAAGCGAACACATGAAATACAGGTAACGTTGTAATTACGCGATCCTCTGTATTAATCTTTAAGTATTCTGCAACATCTCGAGCATTGGAGTAAATATTGTTATATGTTAACATTGCACCTTTTGGATGACCAGTTGTTCCGGAAGTATATAAGATTACTGCTATATCATCTGGATCAGTTTCCACAGCAGACGTACCCATAGCAGCTGAAGAAATCATTACTGAAAACGGTTTCACTTTTGTCTTTAAGTTTTCAGGTAAAGCTGCTAGTTTTTGAACCGTGTCTGGTTGTGTTTCACAAATAATATAATTTTCAACCGAAGTGAAAACCCCTGCAGCTTTCTCTACTAATGGTAATAATGCATCAAGAGCAATAATTACTTTAGCGTCGCTGTTTTTTACAATATAACTGATTTCATCTGGCGAATAAATTGGGTTTATCGGAACAGCGGTAGCACCTATTCGCATAGTGGCATATAAAGAAATTAAAAAGTGTGGTGAGTTACCTAGTAAAAAACCTATATTATCCCCTTTTTCCACACCAATTGACTTTAAAGCCCCTGCAAATAACTCCACTGATTGTTCAAATGCTGCGTATGTAGTATCTTTCCCCATAAAGTTATAAGCAATCTTCTCTGGATGCTCACTGGCAATCTGTTGAACACGTGAAACTAAACTCATATTCTCGTCCCCCATCTTTTTGAATGAATGACCATTCATTATCCCATATTCATTATATAAGAAAAGTTTTGACAATTCAACAAAAACTAGAACTTCGAATTCTAGAGGCTATGTGAAACCTGTGAAAAGGAAGGCTACTTTTGTAGAAGAAGGAATAATTAAGAACATGCAGAATATATAGCTTACAAGGGTGCATGAAAGGAGTAATTTATTTGAAATCTAATATTTCTCTCGTTGCATTTTTAACTTCATTATTCTTAATAACTGGTTGTACGCCTAGTAATTCCTTAAAAACAAATGAAACAAAAAAGGAAGATGTAATCAGTAAAGTGGATTAGAAAGTATTAAAGATGGTGGACTCGGAAGAACAGTTTTCTTATTTAACTGACTTGTCGGAAGAAGAATTAAAGTCCTATAAACAATTTACAGAAGAATATGATACAAAATACTTAAAAGGTTTTTCACCAGGAAATATTTTACTTATATATATTCATTCAGCAGTTATTGATGATATCGAAGCTATCTATGCGTTGGCTTATATGGAAGGTGAGTCATTGGAATTCGACAATTTTAAAGATAAATATTACACGCACCTTAACATATCCAACATGGAAATAGCCTTAGATTTCAGATATTATGATTCAATCCAGGTCAAACAAGAAGAGAGTAATGGCTTATTAGTCGAATTATTGGTTACCTATGGCAGGTTCACAGCTACGACCTTAATGGAATTAAAAAAAGAAAATGATATATGGAAAGTTGTTCTACCTAACATATTTAATAAGTGAGCTATGTTTATCTTTTCCAAGTTAGTATAAAATCAGAGAAAAATAAAATGGTCTTAAAAGGGCATATATGGGTGGGAATATTGTGAAAGGAACTCAATTGCTCTCTATTATAGTGGGGCAAATAGTTTAATCACCGGTACTTATACTATTGCCATGTTTGTTATAACATCCACTGCACTTGTAAAAATAGTTACAAAACCAAGCGAATCCTGATCACCGAATTTGAATAAATAGCTAAATATAATAGAGGTCCATTTTCTTATAAAGTTAAATACTGCGTAGGCAATGTATTGCTCAGTTCAATGGACTGGGTTTTTTATTTTGGCTATGTTAAAGGTAAAGGATGATTTAAAAATACTACAAATAAAACGGAGCTGTGAATTGTATCTCCAAGCCCGTTTACTTTGATGTCCATTTTTTTACTAAAGCACGACTTTAGTTGAATAAGAGTTATTTCTTCTTTCTTGTTTTTCCGTCTGGGCCTACGTGTCAGGAAGCTAATCTTCTCTAATCTTTTTTTATGACAGGAGTTTTAATTTTATTTAGATTATTCTTTTTTTAGTCAATACCAGCTGAATGTTGGATTTGCAACAATTCGATAAAACTGTTGGTTTGTTTAGTTAATAAATCGTTTTATACTAATTCACACAACAGTTGTTGTAAATCTTAAAGAAATAGAGGGAATAATTATGACTAAGGTATTATTTATTACAGCAAATCCAAATGATGAAAATCATTCGTTTAGTATGGCAGCAGGAAAGGCATTTATTGAAACATATAAAGAAACAAACCCAATGGATGAAATTGTAACCGTGGATTTATTTAAGGACGATATTCCAGATTTAGATGCAGATGTTTTCAGTGGGTGGGGAAAACTTCGTGCAGGACAGCCATTGGATGCTCTTTCAACTGAGGAATTAGCAAAAGTTAGTCGCCTAAACGAAGTTCTCGATCAATTTATTTCAGCGGATAAAATGATATTCGTAACGCCTATGTGGAATTTCTCATTTCCAGCAGTTGTGAAAGCATACATTGATGCTGTAGCTGTACCTGGCAAGACGTTTAGATATACGGAAACTGGTGCTGTAGGCTTACTTCATGGTAAAAAAGTGTTTCACATTCAAGCTCGTGGAGATTTTTATTCAGTAGGTCATTTAGCAGATGAAGAGCTAGGCGATAGATACTTAAAACATATCATGAACTTCATGGGTATTACTGAATACGAAGGTTTATTTATTGAAGGTCAAGCTAAAATGCCAACAAAAGCAGAGGAAATTAAAGCAGAAGGCATCGAGCGATCAAAGCAATTAGCACAAAAATTCTAATCGTTTATTATCTTTATATTGCAATTCGTGGTCCATTTTGTATGGACCACGAATTGCTTATTTTTTTCTAAAAATTTTTCTGTTATAATCGAGTCATTCATTTAATCCAACAAGTGTTAAAAAATAATTTTGTTTTGAGGAGGTAGGTACGAATGAAAAAACTAGATCCACGGGTTCAACGGACAAGACAAAATATCATGAATAGTTTTATGAGACTGATTAAACAAAAAGATTTTAGTGATATTTCCATTGCTGATATTACACAAGAAGCAGAGATTAACCGTTCAACATTTTACTATCATTTTATGGATAAATACGATTTAATCGATGTGATTCAAAGAGAAGTTCTTACGAAAGAAATTTTTAAAGAAGTAGCATTACAAGAAGTCATCGATGAACAAACGATTATTATGTCCCTACAAGCTATTATGGGTTCTCAAACAAATTTAGCCCTACATTGTCAACGAGCAGTTAAAGAATTTAAACCGAAAATGGACTATGAAATTAAACAACGATTGACGGAAAATCTGCACGCTTTATTAGATAAAGAGCATGGTGTGAAGGAAGAACATTATTTTCTTGCTACATTTTGGAGTTGGGGCATTTATGGGGTTGCAATGGCATGTGTAGAGGGGAAAGAAACTTTGCATACTGCGGTAAACCGTTTGACAAATATCATTTTAGGCTAGTATATAGAACCATTATAAAACCCCATGTATCAATTATCATCCTTAGTAGGTAAAAGATACAGGGGTTTTCTTATCTGTTAGTCAACTTTCCAAGTAAACGAGCATTATTGTTTTTCATCTTCTTGTTCTCATTATCCAATATAGCTATTCTTCTTAAGGATTCCATTAATTTATCTTTCGAACTTTCACTGAACATCTGTTTTTGTTTGATAACCTTAAATTTTGGTTCTGTTAATTCTTCTACTAATTCCTCACTTGATGTTAAACAAAGAAGAAAAAGAATGTAAAACAACAGTGTTCACATACCTTCATACATGTTCTTTTTCTTGGCTATATCCAAATTTATTGCATTTCTTATTTCACTAAAGCACCCTTTAGTTTAATAAGAAATCATTCGTTGAACCTTAGATTTTTACATAACTATTTGATTAGTTATTAATCCTAAAATTACAAACCCAACAATAAAAGCACCTATGTGAATTAAAATCTTATATCTCAACTTAATTTTTAACAAGAAATATAACCTAAAGGTGAAATAAATTATTATCAAATCAATAGGTGTCTTAATCAGTGAAACAGTAAATTTATTATTGATATGGAACTGTTCATAAATAAAGTCCCTAAAAAAAGAATTATTTGCTAAACCAATCATAGAAAAAACGACTTGATAAACAAAAAACTTAAAGAGGTTCACACAATTCCAACTCCCCTATAATCCAATCTCGATTATATTCTTGTTTTACTTCTCCTAAAGCACCTCGTTAGTGAAACAAAGAGTCTTATTTATTTTCTGTTTCTAATTCCGATATTAACTTACAGAGATAGCCAACGATGTAATCTCTTTGTGTACTTTCTTCAATATCATTATTTTCCACAAGGTCATCTATACCATTATTTATAACTGCCCATAAAGGTGTATTTTCAAATTTTTTATATGGATGCGACATAGAAAAATTACCTCCCAAATCCTCGGTTTACACTCAAATTTAATTTATAATATATTTTCTTTGTTCTGCTAAAGCACCCGTTAGTTGAATAAGTACCTGCCCATTTATTACACATTATGGTCGAATTGTTCATTAGGATATGGACAATAACGGTAATACAATCGGTTTTATTGTAAATATTAAGTTTAAATTCCAAAAAAATTCTCATACTTAAAATAATACTTGTAGAAGGATGTGAGTCTTTTGGAAGAAACAAAATTTGCAGAACTAAATCATGAGCAACTCAAGGAAATAAAACAACTAGAGGAACAATTAGATGTAGCTTTAATTGCATATGACAGTTCTGTATTAGAAAGTCAAAACAAGTTAGGCAACACACCTGATTAGATTATGCTTAGTGTTTAGAATGGTTATTTCTAAACACTTTTTTTATTGCACAATATGTGTCAAATGCGACATAGAACCTCAACGTCTCTTCTTCAACTAAACTGCCGCGTTAGTCGAATAAGAATATTTCCACAATTATTAATATTTCACTTCACTACTGCCAATTTCTTCTGGTCCAAATTCCCAAAGACCATCAAAACCCTTCATTTCATACTTTAAAAATCCATTGGCATCCACTTCAATTATATCTATAACTGCGACTGCTTTTCTAGGTTTCATAATATTGAAATAGACTATACTATCCAATTTTTTTCCGCCATTATTAATATAATATTGTAAATATAAACTTAAATCGCCAGTATTTATTTCTTCACTGCTACCAGTTATTTGAGTTGATTCTCCAGCGTTTAGACTTTTAATCGTTCCTACCTCTTTATAATCTGTCTTATTGACGCTATATGAGAAAATAAGATTAGGTAGACTTTGATTACTCAGATTATTTACCTCAATAGTAACCCCTTTATCATATTTCCAATACTCTCCTTGATTTTTCATTTCCAAAAACAAAAAAAATAAGTATAAAACAATTACATTCATAACTATCGCCAATGCAATAAGCAGAGCTATATATCTTTTCTTCAAAATAACACCCTCTTCCACTATAGGGATTATATCAAACCAAATACCAAAATTTATTAATTAGCTTCTTCAACTAAACGTTAGTAATAGGTAAGCATTTGAAGTTATCTCCAGCTTTTCCCCTACTCCGCACGGAACGTGCCAGTTTCCCAGCATTCCGCGTTCCATCTAGCGATGGTATTATTAATTATAAGTTTCAAGTTACTCTTGTTGATTTGGGTTAGTTTATTATTTCTAGCTCACATTTTTCTCGATATTTATTAATTTTCTTTAACATCGATTCAGTGATGCCCAAAATTTTTATGAGTGTATTCGCCTTAATTTTGTCGGTCATATGGATTAATTCATGTACTTCTTTTTGGAGAATACGTAAATTATTGAATTTGTCGTTTCCACCAAGATGTTTAGGTATATAATGGTGGCAGTATACGTTTTCTGCTTGTAGGAACATGCCAGTTATTTCACATTTTCCTTTTTTCATACTGTACCTACTAATCCTATTATCCATATATTCGACACTTCGTGTCGGTATTTTTGAATCCATTAACAATACTATTTCCTGTCTTATATTTTTACTCAACCGTTTAGATATTTGTACTCGACCTTCTTCGGTAAATGGGGTTATACTTTGAGTAAAAGCAATCACATTTTTAGTTTTGATGATCCCAAGGGGGAAGAGGTATATCCCGGCAATTTTATATGTTTTAGAGCCTAAGCCATAGAACTTTTTATAGACAGGTGGCGGGTTGTTAGGATGTTCATATTTACCGATAGGTTTAAGACGATTGTACATAGATGCACCTATTTCGTAGGCAAGTCGTGAGAACGCTAAGTTGACGTGAGTAGCTCTGTTAAAATAATTGTGTAACCCTAAGACAAAACTATTAAAGCGCATGGCATTTTGAGTAGTTGGCGATGTTCGGAGTATTTCTAATCGTTTCTTTGCATCCACCTTAATTTTCTGCATCTTTTCAGCTTTGACAAACGTGTGTGCCACTCGCTTTTTTCCTTTACGATTGGCACGTATTGTGAAGCCAAGAAAAGCAGACTCATTCTTGCGTAGATTAATAATCTTCGATTTTTCTGGTGAAATATCAAGTTTTAAACGTTCTTTTAGATAGAGCTTAACAGCATGATACCATTTTTGGGCAGTTTTCCAATCTCGACAGATGATTTTAAGGCAAGTAGACCACTGGAACCTCCCCAGTAGCCCCTCTCAGAACCGGACGTGAGCCTCTCAACTCATCCGGCTCCCATTATTCAGCCGTAGGCTTTATTCCTAGTTCCCAATGTTTGAAGAGCTTAGGATTCTGAATAGCAATCCTACCCATAAAACGTTCCGCATTTTTCTTATGACGAGCAAGTCTTTTATATTTCTTTCTTGCCCACATGATTAAGGCTTTATTAATATGCCTCAAACTAGAATACATTTCGGATTTGTAGAACTTCCCATAGTAATTAATCCATCCTTGAATAGCTGAGTTAAACATCATCGATAAGTCAAAGAGTTCCTTATATGCCTTCAGTTGCAGTTTCCAACTTCTTACTTTTTGCCGAATTGATTTCTTAGATTTATTGCTGATAGCAGGAGTGAAATTCACAAAGTGTTTCCCCCACCTGTTTTTCGACAGTCTCGGTCTGAACGTATACCCTAGAAAATCAAACGATATATTTTCATGCTCTTCTTTTCTATCTGCATCCTTGCAATAAATAATTTTGGTTTTAGTTGGATGAAGTTCGAGTTTACATATATTCATTCTCTTGTTTAGGGATTCAAGCAACTTCTTTGCTTCTTCCTCTGTCTTACAGTGGATGACTGCGTCATCTGCGTACCTAGCAAATGGATTGTTAGGATGATTGATTTCCATCCATTTATCAAACGTATAATGAAGAAATAGATTTGCTAATACCGGACTTATGACCCCACCTTGCGGTGTGCCAGAGGTACGTTCTTTTATTCCTTTATTCGTTTGAAACGGTGCTTTTAACCATCTTTTGATATATAGCTTTATCCATTCTACTTTTGTATGCTTTTCTACCGCTCTCATCAATAAATCATGGTCTATATTATCAAATAAACCTTTAATATCAAATTCAAGTACCCAATTGTACTTCCAACATCTTTTCCGAGTGATCTCTAACGCTTGAATGGCACTTTTCTTCGGTCTGTATCCATAGGAGTCTTCATGAAAGAATGGTTCTACCGAAGGTTCAAAATATAATTTCACCGTCATTTGTGCAATTCTATCCGCCACAGTTGGGATTCCAAGTGTTCTTGTACCCCCAGCTTTCTTTGGTATTTCTACAGCTTTAACAGCTGGAGGAAAATAACTACCAGATGACATTCGGTTCCATATTTTATACAGATTATCTTTGAGATTTTCTTCAAATTCTGCTATGGATTGTTCATCAATTCCTGCTGACCCTTTGTTTGCTTTTACTCTTAGAAAAGCTTCATATACTACGTTTTTGGATATAACATATGGCTTTGTTTTATGCATAAGTTCCTCCCAGTTTGTTGGTTGACTTGTATATAAAACTGAATAATATAACCCCTTCGCTCCATCTCCGTTAGGAGATTTCATCGCTACTACGAGTTATTCCGCCCCTATACATGGCATTGGTACTCCGATTCTTGTGGGGCTTCCACTTGAAATCTCTCCCTTAGCATCCATGTCGTAGGTTCCCACGTTCCACACAAAAGCCTGTATTAAGTTCACGCCGCCTTTATACCGGTCACCGAACGGACAGTAAACAGGTTTCCTCCGAACTTATCCTGAGTTAATGACTCCCCCTCAGTTTTGATGACATCTCTACGCTTTCGATACTTCATCAGCGGTTCAATGGTTTTCGTCTCCTTAATACATACCTGACAGAGTCATGCTCTGCCTTTTCCCCTAACGCTCAATACCATAGCTTTTGACTATAGCACCTTAGGGTGGTTTGCAATCTCTACCTGTATAGCGATTGCGAGAGGCCTTCTCTCATCTTAAGTGCAGCATAGCTTACAAAGTTTACTTCTCAAGCACACTTCGTTTGCTTTCGTGGCACACAGTCATCGGCATAACGAACTATGTAGCCTTCTTTTAAGTGAGTTCGCTTCTTTTCAACTAGCTGACTTTCTCTAGTTTTTAAGTTTTTGAGGATGGGGAATAGTTCCCATTGATTCGCTACCCATTGGTCCAATTCATCTAATACAATATTAGACAATAACGGCGAAAGTAGGCCACCTTGCGGAGAACCTTTTGTTGGAATACCTTCTCCATCCACTTCGGCTTTTAACATTTTAGATATACAGGCCAGAACTTGTCTATCCCGGATACCTAAATTCCATAGCTGCTTAATTAGCAAGGTATGATTGATATTATCAAAGAACCCTTTGATATCAATGTCTACAACGTAATGGAGTTTCGACCGGTTAACTAGAAATTGAATTCTTGCCATTGCATGATGAGTAGACCGCAAAGGTCTAAATCCATAGTTGTGATTATAAAAATGAGCCTCAGCAATCGGTTCTAACACTTGTTTAAAGCACTGTTGTATGATTCTATCCAGAATGCATGGAATACCTAATGGTCGCATCTTGCCATTATCTTTTTCGATTAGTTTACGTCTAACTTTCTTTGGGCGATAATTATTAAGCTTACTTTGTATTTCTTCTACTAATTCGTTCTCTGATTGTTTCTCTATGTCTACAATAGTTTTACCATCTGTTCCAGGGGTCTTCGACCCTTTATTTGACTTGATTGTTCGATACGCTAATAAAATATTGTTCCTCGACGTGATGATGCCGTATAACAGAAGGAATGATTCTTTATTTTTGGCTCGTTCATGTAAGTCCGTAAAGGTGTCTGTCATCCCATAATAATCCCAATATCGGAGAGCTTGCACTGTGGCATCATTCCTCTTTGAAGTGATGTTCCCACGTTCTTACCCGACCGGTGCAATGCACAATTGAAAAATAATTATTACTTATCACTAGACTTGGGGCTGTTCCTCCACTTCCATTACAGAAGTTTCATTGGTCGTACCCCTACCCTCACAAGGATAAATGCATTTCGCCATAAAGCTTATAGCAACCGTTTCGGGTGACAGCCCTTGATTCAACGTTCCTTACTTTCCAAGTCCCTTAAAACCTAGCTATCTTTTTCTAAACTTAGGTGCTTCCTGTAAGCCTGTGAGCTGGATACCGCCATTGTTCGGTATAGCGTGTTTCATAGCAGCAATTTTTACTCCACGTCACTCACCCCATCGTTGGATGGTACACAAGTTTCCTTATGCTCTAACTTTAGACCCGTACGTTCGGAAGTTTGTCTATTCTATTTCACAAGAAAATTCTCACCATATTTAGTTTTTCAGCCATCCGGCATATCCATTGGCATACCTTTTTCCGTAAGGAGTGGCTTCAGCCTTTGTTCTGCCGACTTTACCTGAGCTTCAGACCCCATAATCTGTCCATTATGACGCATGCAGGAAACTTAATGGGATAGTTTCAAAATACATGGTTTTGTCATTCCTATCCTCGGTTATAAAGTTAGGATTTCCGAAGAAATCCCTTGTTTTTTCACACATAAGTGCTTATAACAAAACTTGTCGCGCTGCCGCGTTAGTTGAAATACACCCTATGTCTATAATTCTATTAAATTGGCAATAATCCTTTTAATATTACTATTTTAGGGGGAATAGAGTTGTTACTATCGAATGCATGGACTTCGTTTGAGGCTGATAAGCGAATAGAGGGATTTTCACCACAAACATTGAAGGCCTACCGGTTACAGTCTTTGCTACTAATTGATTATTTTAAGGATGTAGAGATAGAGGTACTGGATACAAATCAACTGAAAGAATATCTCGCTATATCCGGCAAGCATTTAAAACCAGCAAGTCTTGCACATCGCATTCGTTTTATGAAGTCATTTTTTCGTTGGTCCCACGAAGAAGGCTACCTGAGTAAGAATCCAACGTCCAAAATCAAAGAACCCAAAGTGGGTAAGCGGATACCAAAATATTTAACTGAGCTGGAAATCGAACACCTTCGTGAATCCTGTCATTCTCCAATCGAAAAAGCGATTTTTGAATTCATGTTTTCTACCGGTTGTCGGATTGGAGAAGTAGTTGCATTAGAAAAGAACCATATTAACTGGTCCAATCAATCTGCGATTGTTAGAGGAAAAGGTGACAAGGAAAGGGAGGTTTATTTTAATACACGTTGCGATATATGGCTTAAACGCTATATAGAAAGCCGTAATGATCATAACTCTGCTATTTTTGTAACCGCTAGACAGCCTCACAAAATGAGCGTCGCCCAAATGCGATACATCATCAAGCGAATCTCCAATCGTGCTGAAATTAATAAAGAAATTCATCCGCACCAACTTAGACATAGCTACGCAACTCATTTGTTGAATAATGGAGCTCCTCTTGAAGTCATACAAAGTCTTATGGGCCATGAGAAAAGTGAAACCACCTAGATCTATGCTCAGCTAAGTGGAAGGTTAAGAAAAGAGTATTATCAGAAGTACTTTTAAATGAAGAAGGAGCAACGCCTTAAAGGACGTTGCTCTATTTGACTAAAGCACCCGTTACTTGATTAAGCATCTTGTATAGTCAAGATTTTTACTATACAGTTAAATTAACAAATATTAGGTGGTGTCTTAATGGAAAATTATCTTGTTTATATCGCTTTTGACTTTGCTGTAGCTGGTCTTGGTTCTTCTGTCGGCAATGAATATAGACTGAAAAAATTACAAAAAAGAATAGAAGAACTTGAAAAGAAATAGTTCTTGTTCTTACATTTGATGTAGGTTTTTTATAACTCGTCTTATGTCAAATGCTACATAAAAACTCCCATTCTCATCTTATGCTAATTAATAAAAAAGGCTTTACTCCTTCTTGAAGTAAAGCACCCGTTAGCTAAATGCAGTGACCTAAAAAAATGAGACAAATAAAAACACCTTTCGTTGAAAAGCGGGTATACATTACCTAACTTATCAATACGGAGGTGTTTTTTCTATGGGAACAAGAATCAGTTATCCAGTGGAAGTAAAAATGAAGGCCATTGAAATGCGATTGGCTGGGGTGCCGGTAAAAGAAGTAATGGAAGAGTTAAACATTCGGAACAAAACACAATTGGAAACATGGTTGCGGTGGCATCGAAATGGAGAAACCCACCGTCTCCATCAACCAGTCGGTAAACAATATACCTTCGGTAAAGGACCGGAATATGGTAGTGAAACTGCCAAACTACAAGCAGAGAATCGTTTTTTGAAACAGCAGATTGAAGTTTTAAAAAAGTACAAGGAATTGGAAAGGAAGTGGCGCCAGCAGTAGTAATTCAATTAGTGGAAGACTTAAAGGATATCATGCCAGTTGGTGAAATCTGTCGCCACCTTGGTGTAGGTCGCTCGTCTTACTATCGATGGAGAAAGCAGGCGGGTCAACTCACACAAAAGGAGATTCGAGATCTGCAGATCGGAGACATGTGCAAAAAACATAAGTTCCGATATGGTTATCGAAAGATAACTGCTTTGTATCCAGGTATTGGGGAAAAAACCGTGCAGCGTATTATGCAAAAATATGGATGGCAATGTAAGGTCAAAGTCAAGAGACGTAAGAAAACTGGTCAACCTGCCTATATCGCTGATAACTTATTGGCTCGTGACTTCACGGCAACTAAGCCACTGGAAAGGCTTGTAACAGATATCACCTACTTGCCTTTTGGTCAGACGATGTTGTATCTTTCCAGTATTAAAGATCTCTTTAACGGTGAAATTATCGCCTATACGATTGGCTTGAATCAAGATACAACCCTTGTATTAGATACACTTCACCAGTTACCCGAAGTACCAAAAGGATGTATTCTGCATAGCGACCAAGGATCCGTTTATACGTCGTATGCTTATCAAAAAGCAGTCAAAGGAAAAGGAATTACCATGAGCATGTCCCGCAAAGGCACGCCAGCTGATAATTCCCCCATCGAAACGTTCCATTCCACGCTAAAGTCTGAAACGTTTTACCTTGAAGATATTTACCACACGACTAATGCGCGTGTGATAAATATAGTCAAAGAATACATTATTTATTATAACAATATCCGTATTCAAACGAAACTAAACAGCCAATCACCGGTTCAATACCGTCAATTGGCTGCATAATTAGGTGTTTTATTCTTGTCTCATAAAAGGTAGTCAGTGCCCAATAAGCACCTTCTCTTTTATTACACATTATCTACTTACTGCGAAGCACCCCTAATTACTCTTTACAGTTGGATTTCATCTTGAATAAATATGATATGATGGAAATGGAGAAATATACGAAAACTACAGCTATCGAACGAAAACTTCGTGAGCTAATTAAAATTCGTGCTTCTCAAATTAACGAATGTGCATTTTGTTTGAATATGCATACAACCGATGCCCGAAAAATGGGTGAAACCGAACAGCGACTTTACTGTGTCAGTGCATGGAAAGAGTGTGATTTCTACACTGAAGCAGAAAAAGTAGCTTTAGAATTGACAGAGCACGTGACATTAATCCCGATGAAACGTGTTCCAGATGAGCTTTATCAGCGAATACGAGAACATTATGACGAGAAACAATATGTCGATCTTGTTCTAATTATCAATCAAATCAACAGTTGGAATAGAATTTGTATTTATTATAAAGAGAAAAATATTAGGAATAAGACAATTAATTATAATAAAGCTTATATCCTCTAATTTAATAGAAAATTCACAACGATAATAGTAATGGAGCACCAAAAAAATACAATTTAGCAGACAATTTTAATTACTAGTGATAAGATAAATTAAAATCCATCTTTTAGTAGAAAAGGAAAAATAGAAAATGACTAATATTAAAATTTTAAATTCGAATTCAGCCATTCATCCAAGTCTACAAAACTATTTAGAAATCTTACCTATATTCCACTCGATATTACCAGACATAGCTATTGGATTAACAAATACGCAAGAATGGATTGCTTATCATCCTGGGCGTAAAATAGATATAGGAGCAAGAGCTGGTACTAAAATCAATCCACTCGAACCATTAGCAGATTGTATTAAAAACATGATAGTAATAAGCGAAGAAGTTCCATCCGAATTCTTTGGAATTCCGTTCACTGGATCAGTTGCACCTATTGTAGATAATGGTCAGGTCATTGGAGCATTAGCCATTCAATTACAAAAACAAAACGAAAAACAACTTAGAACCATTTCAGAGCAGATTGTACAATCACTGGAACAAGCTAATAATCGTGTTGTATCTATAAAAGATGGCTCGGAAGGTCTCTCAAAAATAAGTAATGTATTGTTAGAAAAGTCCAATCGTGCTTCGGAAGAAGTGAATAATACGGATGAAGTACTAAATTTCATTAAGAGAGTCGCTGATCAAACAAATCTTTTGGGGTTAAATGCTGCTATTGAAGCAGCAAGGGCTGGTGATAAAGGTCTTGGCTTCACAGTAGTTGCTAATGAAATAAGAAAACTTTCTTTAGAAACAGTTTCTTCCACAGAAAAAATAAGACAAACATTAACTAACATCCAAAAGTCTGTGAATGAGATTACAGCTTCCATACAAGAGGTTGTTATTGTTGGACGAGACCAGGTATCCTCTACTGAAGAAATCTCTAACATCATTACCAAAATTCACTCGATGAGTAAAGAGTTAAACAAGTATGCTTCCGAATTATAAAAATAAAGAACGTATTTAAATAGAACCTCCTGACATTAATCGTTTTGATTTAGTCAGGAGTTTCTTATTTTATAATCCAACAACTGATAATAGTTTGTGTGACTGTTGTTTTTAAACACTTTCCAATGAATGCTTCCTCGCCTTCGACTTTTGTTCTTTTTATATCAACCTCTTCTAGTAAAAACAACAAAGAAATTTCCAACTATTTCATCCCAAAAATACTGTAAAAAATCCAAATCGTCTTTACTAATAGTCTTTGAATTAAGACTTCTACCATTATTCCACCAAAAGATTGTGCATCTCTTATTCCCATAAATTTTTTTCAATCTGGTCGAATAAACTTACCAACAAGGATTTATTTGGATTACCATTTGGGAAATGAATCCATTAAAATCTGTAAATTTCCTTTTAGTCTGATACTTTGGTCTAACGCAATTATGTCTAAAAAGCCTTCCCACGAATTTGTCATATTTTCACCCATCTCCACTTCTCTTATTCAACTAAACTGCCGCTTTAGTTTAAGTAAATTCTTTCACAAACTTTTAGATGCAGGTAAAATCCATAATGCTTTACTAAAAATCAATCTTTACCTTTAACATACCCTTTATTTTTATATACAAATGGCACCGCACTAGCGGTGCCATTTAATATACATTTTTATTTACATTACACTTCTTGCGATATTAACACCAATCGATAACCTTTAAACCTTCCTTTTTACTGAATATGAGCAATGTATCTCCAACGGATCAAAAAGAAATAAGAGACTTGAATAATCGTGAACGCTATTAACACGAGTAACATTTCCATCGCTATCGAAACGGCAGCTAGATCAACCCAAAAGGCTTGTAAAAACATAAATGAAAATGTACTATGCACCATAGCCAATCCCCAAGGCAAGAAAAACTGAGGGATTAACTGACGATTTACGATTTTCACTAGCTCTCTATCCGTAACACCCATTCTCCGAAGTACATCATATTGTTTTTTGTCACGCTCAAGATCTGTATAAAGTTTAAAGTAAACAAAACTGCCAGCTGCAAGCAACAATACCGCTGCTACCAGTAGACCTGTAAATAACAATAAAGAAAACGTTGCCTGGATAAGTGAATAATTTAAACCAGGATTGGAGAAATAGAAGGAGTTGGGATTTGTATTTGAAGTACCCATGGACTGTGTCATAATTCTATCTAAATCTGTCCCAACATCCTTCGTCCGAAGCCACTCAGAAACGTGAAAAGCATAATAGGTTATGTTAGATTCCCTCAAGCCATGCCCATATAAAGGCTCGGTTATCAGCCCATAATCCTCATCACTAATGATTAATGATTTATCTCCAAGAGCAAGTGAAGGGAAAATCACCTGTTTATAGACTCCTTTAATTTGAATTGGTACATTACTTTCTTCTAACACTGTTTGCTCATCTTCTGTTCTTATTTCTTCAGATGCCTCACGCTTATTCGGAATGACCAATGCTTCCCCATTTTGAAGGTCAATCAATGGAATCTTCAATGCAACCGCCAAACTATTCACTTCTGATTCCTTTATAAGATTTACACGGCTACGTAAATTGGAGGAAGTTTGTTTTTTTACGGTGAACTTAACCAACTCGTAGGATAACCCTTCCTTTTGGAGTTCCTGAGATAATTTCATCACATGCTCTTCCTCAAAAGGATTGTCCCAATTACTAGTGTAAAAAATACTAATCGGGTTCATCTCCCGATATTGCGCTGTAAAAGATGTAAACGAAGTCACGACTCCAACCGAAAGAAAGGCTAAAGTCGAAACAAGCGTTACTATAAAAAACATTCGAGCATTTTCTCTAATTTTTATAGAAGCTTCTGCAAAAGCTATTAATCGGAAAGAATGCCAATATAAATTCTTACGCTTTCGTATAACTCCTAAAATATACAAAATACTGTCGGTATAGAACAGATAGGTACCTATAAAAGCCAGTATAATAATGACTACGCTCAGGTAAACCTTAAGTTGAAATAGTGAAAATATTACTAAACTATAAGCCGTTAAAAGTAGCAATAACCCTAAAACTGCTCTACCCTTGCTGTAATTCTCCTGTTCATTTTGCTTACTATATCCTTTCAACAATTGAATAATATTCTTTTTACGAATAAATACTGAACTACCAAACGAAATAATAATATACAAAGATAAAAATACAAGAATGGTTAATGTAAAGGGTTTCCATGACATATATAGCGGCAGACTATCTAGTAAAAACATTTCACGAATAACCATAAAGAAAAATTTAGAAAAGGCAAATCCGAAAAATATACCTACAGATGTGGATACGACGCCTAAAATCATTGTCTCTAAAAAAATCATCCGATTCAGCTGATGCTTGTCCATTCCTAAGTTAAGAAGCACTCCAAATTCATGCGACCGTGCCTGTAAAAAAGCACTCATCGAATAAAACAAAAAAAACAAAGTAAATATTATTAGAATTACCTGTGCAATGAACATTCCACCAAATGCAATATTTTGCAAAAATTGATCTTCAATATTAGGGTGAAACATTAACATAGAGTAAACAAAAAATACTAAAACTGAAAAAATACTAGCTAGTAAAAATGCAGCATATACCCGTGCATTACGAATGACATTATGATAAGCGAATTGTTGAAAGGTCATTTACATTTCCACCTAGTAATGATAAGACATTTAAAATACGTTGAAAGAACGTTTGTCTGCGGTCATCTTTATAAATTTCATTAAAATATTCGCCGTCTTTTATAAATAGAACTCGATCACAATAACTCGCAGCAATCGGATCATGTGTCACCATAATGATGGTTGTTTTACTTTTTTTGTTTACATTAGATAGTAGTTCTAGTACATCCTTTGCAGCTTTTGAATCTAGATTTCCAGTTGGTTCATCTGCCAGTATGATGGAGGGCTCATGTATTAATGCGCGTCCAATAGCAGTTCTTTGCGCCTGTCCGCCTGAAATTTCAAATGGACGCTTTTCTAAAATAGAGGTTAGGTCAAGCTGTTCCGCAATCTTATTAACTTTCTCTTTCATGACACTTACCGGCTGACCATCTAAAGTTAGAGGTAAGACCATATTCTCTTCCACTGTTAACGCAGGAAGTAAATTAAAATCCTGAAATACAAAGCCAAGCTGTCTTCTACGGAATAGGGATAGATCATTGCTTTTCAACTGCAATGGATCCAGACCGTTGATCATTATATCTCCAGAAGTCGGGCGATCTATTGTTGATATTAGATTTAGTAATGTTGTTTTACCACTTCCTGAAGGTCCCATAACTGCTAGAAACTCACCCTTTTCAACCTCGAAGCTCAGTTGATTGATCGCTAGATGCGCTACTTTTCCTTCATAAACCTTCGTTATTTCTTCCAGCATCAATATCGACATCGAGCTCACCTCGTTCTGTAGATTCATGTTGTTCAAAAATAATAGATACAGTAGTTCCATCTCCAACAGTGGATGCGATTTGAAGCTCATGTCCTAACCTGTGACAAATTTCTTGAGCCAAATATAATCCCATGCCAGTAGATTCTCCCGTTTTCCTTCCATTTTCTCCAGTGAAGAAGGCTTTCGTTACCCTTTTCATGTCAGAGCCAGGAATACCAATTCCCTCATCTCGCACGGACAAAATTACTTGGTTATGTTCAAAGGTAGTTTCAAAGTATACCTTTTTGTTTTCTTCAAATGTATATTTAATAGCATTTGTTATAAATTGAGCTATTACAAATCGTAACCATTTTGAATCTGAAGTAATCACACATTCTTCTGCAATCGAAATGACTGGGAACACATGACTTCCTATAAACAAACGCTTATTACTCGAAACCACTTCGGTAACAAGTTGCTTTATATCAATTTGTTCAATATGCATATCTTCTTCAAATGTATCTAATCGTGCGTTCATCAGAACTGCTTCGAGACCACGCTTCAGACGATCCATTTCCTCCGAAACACCAACTGCATCAACTTGATCATTCCCTTGCGTCATTAACTCGATAACGGAAATAGGTGTTTTCATCTGATGCACCCAACTATTCATAAATTGGAGATGTCTATTTTGCCTCGCATATAAAAGCTGTACTTCCTTTTGATACAGACGGTAAATATGTTGCAAGTACGTCTCTACTTGTTTGATCTCTGCGGACTGCGACTCTCGTTGTAAGACACCCTCTATTTCAGTAGGTACAGAAAGAATTTTTTTATAAAATGCATACTTTTTTACAAATAAGGTCCCTAAAAAGGTCATTGTCAATATACTCGTAATAACTATAGAATACACTGCAGTATCAACATTTCGGAAGCCATCTAGCCAATACAATAGCATGACAAATAATACTAATAAAACCTGAAACACTAAAAAAACTAAATGCTCCTTTATGAACAATCGAATCATATTATGACTCCTCCGGGCTTAGGATTAATCTATATCCCGCTCCTCTTACCGTCTCAATCGTAGATATAACCTTATAGTCACTTAACTTTTTTCGAACTCTTGTCATATTTACATTTAATGTATTCTCATCCACGAATGACTGGTCATCCCACAGCTCCTCTAGTAGCTGCTCTCTGGTCACAAGCTTCGGATGATTGCGTAACAATAATTCCAATATCGTACACTCTTTCTTTTGAAGCGGAATTTCACCATTGGGCGTATGTAACTCCATACGCTCCATATAAAGTTGGAGCCTGCCAACCTTCACAATTCTTTCTTCCTGCTTTGCAGCATATTCACCATACGTTCGTCTCAAATGACTTCTTATTTTAGCTAAGACGATTTCATAGTGAAAAGGCTTCGTGATAAAATCATCTCCACCATTTTCTAGAGCGAAAATTTGATCCATTTCTCCAGATCTCGCGGAAACAAATATAATCGGACAAGTCGTCAATTGACGCAATTGGCGACACCAATAATAGCCATCATAGGACGGTAAATTTATATCTAGTAAAACAATATGTGGATCAAATGCAGTAAACTCCTCTACTATTTGATCGAAGTTCTCTATAGTATGTACCTCATAATGATATTTCCTTAAAGTATCTGCAAGCAAAGATGCAATTTTTCGGTCATCCTCTACTACTAACACACGATGCGTTGTCACAAATATCCTCCTCCACAAAAACAGTTCTTACTTTATCATATCAAAAAAGAGCCCAACATACGTCAGACTCTCTTCCATTTATCAATAAATTAATTGAACAAGCTCTTCTTTTGTAATACCACCGAAGTATTTAGGTACGTCTACGTTTGCTAACGCCGCTTCTATGCCTTCTTTGCTATATGGTTTGCCAGTTAGTAGCTGTTCTACTTCCGCCATATCACCTACACCGAAGAAGTCGCCGAAGATTTTCACTTCTTCCATCATGCCTCTATTTACATCTAAACGCACATCTACTCCACCTACTGGGAAGCGATGTGAATGTTTCATATTAAATTTAGGTGATTTACCGTAATTCCAATCCCATTGCTGGTAACGCTCTTCTGAAAGCTTGTGGATATTTTCCCAGTCCTGCTCTGTTAACTCCCAATACTGGATATTTTCTTCTCCTTCAAAAATAGAAGCAAGAATTTCTAAACGGAACTGTTCGATTGTCATAGGATTATCTAACAGCTCTTTGATGTTTGTTACGCGACTTCGAATAGATTTAATACCTTTAGATTCAATTTTTTCTTTACTTACTTTTAAAGCTGATACAACAGCATCTATATCTGTATCAAACATTAATGTTCCGTGGCTGAACATTCGGCCACGAGTAGAGAATTGTGCATTGCCAGAGATTTTTTTACCTTCTGCCAAAATATCATTTCTTCCAGATAGCTCTGCATTTACACCCATTTTTGCAAGTGCCTCTATAACAGGCAGAGTGAACTTTTTAAAGTTACGGAAGCTTTCTCCATCATCCTTTGTTAAAAAGCTATAATTCAGGTTTCCTAAATCATGGTACACAGCTCCACCACCTGAAAGTCTTCGAACAGGAATAATCCCATTCTTCTCTACAAAATCAGTATTTATTTCTTCCACCGTATTTTGGTTTCTTCCAATTATAATGGAAGGCTGATTTATGTAAAACAGAAGAAAAGAATCCTTTTCTATGTCCATTGTGTTTAATGCATATTCCTCAATTGCTAAGTTAATGCGTGGATCTGTAATTCCTTTGTTATCAATAAAATACATGTTCATCTCTCCTTTAACATTATTTTATCAAAATTTCAGACAATATGTTGACAAATTGAACTGTGTTATAATACAATGATAATAATAAAACCAGTTATATAACAGATGGAGGTGGAACAACTATGTTAGAAAACGTACTTGAATTTTTCCGTAACCTACCCGCGAAGAAATGTGCTACCTGTGGTGACACAATTGAAGAACAACATGAATGCTACGGGAACCACTGTGATAAATGTACAAAACTTTAATAATGGAAAGAACTACCCACTAGAAACCTCCCTTTCTAGTGGGATTTTTTGTTCGTAAAAAGGAACACATATGCAAACACCCCAAGAATGATATCCTTGGGGTGTTTCCTATTAAATCTAAAATAATTGCTTACAATTCAAGTTCACAGGATCTTGCTTTATTCAAAAAAAACCCACCTCTTTTACGAGATGGGTTAAAAAGTTTAAGCTTCAACTGTTTCTTTAGAGTGGCGTTTTTTGAACATTAGCATGAAGTAACCAAAAGTTAAGGCAAAACATACTATCATAAACCCTAATAATACACTATTAGTTGACCAGAAATTGCTCATGTTTCCTGTTGAAATAGATGCTTTAAAACTTTGGACTGAATAAGTCATCGGTAAGAATTTATTAAAGATTTGTAACGGCTGAGGTATTAGCTCCAATGGGAACGTACCTGCACTAGTTGTCAATTGAAGTATTAAGATGACAATTGCTACAAAGCGACCTGGGTCACCTAGTACAGTTACAAGTAATTGGACAATAGCCAAGTAGGTAAAGCTTGTAATGATTGTTGATAATATGAATAACCCTACACTTTGCGGCTCCAATTTTAAGGCAAACAAAGCGATAGCTACAACTACTAATGATTGTATTATCCCTACTAATGACAATACTGAGATCTTACTGAAAAACCAAGATGATCCGCTTGTAGGCTTAATAGCAGACTGCACGAATGGAAATACGATCGATATTAGTAATGCTCCAACAAATAATCCTAAAGATAAGAAGTATGGTGTAAATCCGGTACCATAGTTTGGTACTTCATTTACTCCTTCGACTTCCACATCTACTGGAGAAGCAACCATTTCGTAGGTTGACTCATTTGCTGATACCTCTTTAGACTTTTCACTAGCATCCTTTAAGCTAGATTGTAAAGTTCCAGTTCCTTCTGCTAATTGTTCTGTTCCCTCCGTTAATTTAGCGGAGCCAGATGCTAACTCTCCAGATTTCTCAGCCAATGTTCCAGTTCCAGTTTTTAACTGATTTGAGCCAGATGCTAACTCATTCAGACCAGCTACTAAACTAGAGGAGCCATTATATGCTTGTTGAATACCTGTTGTAAAATCGCTCATTTTAGAAGCAAGTGTACTAGTACCAGTTGCTAAGCTTGCAGAACCCTCTATTAATGCACTAGAAGAGCCATTTAGTTTGGAAATCCCTTGCTGTGCTTGTGTATAACCGGCACTAAGCTGATTTGCCCCGCTGCTCACTTGAGTAGTACCTTTTTCTAGTGCAGCTGTACCATTAGCCAGCTTTTTAAGACCCGCTGATACTGTAGAACTACCCGTTTCTAACTGTTTCACTGTTTCAACTAGTTTTGCTGCCTGTTCTGCTGGTAATGACTCAGATAACTGAGTTAACTGTTGAGATAGTGCTTGAATCCCAGCCGTTACCTGAGTAGAACCTTCGGATAACTGATTCGTACTGTTATTAATAGTTGCACTGCTAGACTGTAATGTAGCTAAGGAATTTATTAATTCCTTTTCTTTTTCACTTAATAATTGATAGCTATCATTTAGCTTAGCTACGCCGCTTGTATATGTTTGAATTCCACTATTTAGTTGAGCTGCACCAGTAGCTGTTTGATTGACTCCGTCTGCTAATTGCTTTGAACCACCTGAAAGTGTTGATAGTCCACTATTTAACTCGGTTGAACCAGTTGCTGCTTTCTGTATGCCATTTACAACTGTACTAGTACCATCTTGAAGCTTGATCGTACTGCTGGCCAATTGCTCTAAATAACCTTTTAAATCAGATGCTCCCGTATTAATCTCTGCAGCACCATCTTTTAATTTACCAGCTCCATCCGAAGCCTCGGCAAATCCATCTCCCAATTTCGTAATAGAATCAAATAATTGCTCCGCATAGGTTTCAGAGACTTGCTTATTCACCTCTGCACGTATTCGGTCCATTGCAGTTTCCCCAATTTGAGAGGATAGGAAGTTATATCCTTCATTTGCTTTGTATGTTATTACCATCTTTTGGGGCTCTTCATCTAACAATGTTGTGGCATGTTGTGAAAAGTTTTCAGGAATCTCGATTAATAAATAATAGTCCTCATTTACTAATCCTTCATCTGCGTCTTCTTTTGAAACAGAAATAAACTTAAACTGTTCACTTTCCTTTAACTTCTCTGATAGGTCGTCCCCTAACGATAGAGCAGTATCATTATACGTAGCACCTTCGTCTGCATTTACTACTGCTACAGGTAGATCACTTAAGTTTGCATAGGGATCCCAAAATGCCCATAGGAACATTCCTGCGTACATAACAGGTATAAACAATACCGCTATTATAGAAATGAGTAACTTTTTATTTGTGAAAATATTTTTCCATTCTGATTTAATCATTAATATTCCCTCCTAGTACTGTATGACCAATTCGTTCAGTTGGTCAATTTTCTCCAAAAAATAAGTCTCAAATAATGAGACTATGAAAAATGGTATCTTGAAAAAAGTCTGTTATTTCCTTTTCTGTTAACGGTTTTTCGTGTGTTAGATTCCAGTCGTTAACGAACGCCAAATACCCTTTTAATAGTAAGTATGCAAAGAGTTCACTATTTACTTGACGAATTTCTCCTGCATTAATATACTTATCAACCTTCTGTTTAATAAAGGAAACAATTGCTTGCTCAATTTGCGCCCTTACCTGTATTAATGCGGGGGTTCTCCATTCCTGCTCCTCTGCAATAATTTTAGCAAACAGTTGGTGAGTGTCCCGGAATTCTAGCATTTTCATCAAAGCGGCATATGCATTTTCTTGGAAAGAAGCTTCTTCATTAATCACTTTTGTCGCTTCCTGTTTCATCTCCGTAATTACACGAAGTACAATTTCTTGAAAAAGTACTTCTTTATTTTCAAAAAAGGTATATATTGTTCCTTTTCCTACATTTGCAATTTTAGCTATTTGCTCCATCGTTGTAGCTTTAAAGCCAAACAAAGAAAAGGATTTAGTTGCAGCTTCTAATATTTCCTGCCTGCGATCCATTCGCTACACCCCAATCTAAAAAATGACCAGAAAACCGTTTCGGTCATCTAGTCATTATAATACACCCATCTTATTTCATTGGCAAGGTATTTATTCGTGATTCATTTCACTCATTGAATTATCACTATCATCTGGCAATACCTTACTCATATCGGGTTCACCAACAATCAGTTCCTGCTTTGGCATAACATGAAGTCCCCTTGCATTTGTATGAGCAAACATATAATAAACTCCATCATGATCAAATGAATAATTTGCTTCATATACGCCATCTTCTGTTAAATTTCCTTCTATCATATGCCCTTCGTCACGCAAGCCTGATTCCCATACCTCAAATTCAACGCTAGCATCATCCACTGCTTCATCCGATTGCGTTACTTTTGCAGATAAGACAACATCATCTACAGAAAGTGTTTCAGCTGTTTGGATGTCTACTATCACTTCTTCCAGTGTGCCTTCATTATTACTTGTTGATGGACTTTCCGATACTTCTTTATCTCCGCAACCTACAAGTGTCATCGTTGCAAATACTAGAACTGCTAATGTCTTTTTCATAAAAACTATTCCTCCCAAATTGGTAATGTTATATAAACCGTTGTTCCTTTTTCTACTTCACTTGTGAATATTAGCTTGCCTTTTTGCATTTCGATAAGTTGAGAAGCAATGGATAGTCCAAGACCAGTTCCCCCATCTATACGACTTCTAGCCTTATTCACACGATAAAACCTTTCGGTAATACGTGTCAAATGCTCCGGTGCAATTCCACACCCTTCATCTTGAATATGAATAGTTGTGTCATTCTTTGCTAGTTCATTTCCTATTTTGATGGAGGATGAAACAGACGAATAGTGAATAGCGTTTTCTAAAATATTGATTAATATTTGTTTGGTCATTTGCTCATTAGCTTTTATAATTGTATCCTCGTCTATTGTAACAGTAAACGATATTTGCTTTTTATCTGCTAATGTTTTGACCAGCTGCAATACCTCCCGCACAATCTCCGATAACACTAAAGGCGATATATGAACTTCCTGATGCTGTTCAGAACGTGCTAATGTTAGCAAATCATTTGTCAGTTTCTGCATTCGATTAGCCTCTTGCACAATAAGTGTATAAACCTCTTTTTTCTTTTCTTCTGGAACAAGATGCTGTTCAAATGCTTCCCCATACCCTTTTATATAACTAATCGGCGTACGTAGTTCATGGGATACTATAGATAAGAAATCTCTTTTTTTCTCATCTTCTTCCTGAATAGACGTAGCCATTTGGTTAAAGGTTTTAGCAAGTTCCCCAATTTCGTCGGTCGATTTCACATCAACTCTTGTGTCGTATTTTCCTACTGCCATTTCATTGGCTGCTACTTTTAGCTTATCTAGCGGCACGAGAACTTTTTGCACTGTCTTTAAGCTGATCCATGCCATTAAAAGGAGTAGAAGAGATACTGTTATCAATAAAAAAATGACATCCTTCGAAGCCATTTCCGTCATTTTCGTTAATGGTACATAGACATAAATAATTCCTTCTAGCCTATTTTCATCAACTAAAGGATAAATAACGGATACAACTTCACGGTTAAATCTCTTTTCATAACCTCGTTTAATGACTGCCTCACCTTCAATAAGCTGAGCGCGTTCCTCTGGACCAATTAATGACTCATAGTCTATATCAAAAGGAATACAAGCACTAAGCTCTTTCGGATTTCGTACAGTAAAAACCTCTACGTCCGAAAATCGATTGAAGTCTTCTGTTTGTTTGATGAAGTCATTTGTAACTGCTCCACCCTTATACGTACCTCGTAAGTTTTCTGCTATCTCTATCATGGAGGTTTCTGTATCCTCCACATAAAGTTCTTCATATAGAAAATTAGTGAATATCATTAAGAATACAATCGTGATAGTTATGAACAATAAAAGCAACATCCAAATTTTTACGGATAGTTTTTTCATTCTACTACCTCAAACCGATAACCTATTCCCCACACCGTCTCAATATATTTCCCAGCTTGTTCTCCTAGCTTTAAACGAAGTGTTTTAATATGCGTATCAACAGTGCGCGTTCCGCCTTCATAATCCATTCCCCAAATTCGTTCTAATAGCTGCTCTCTGGAAAATGCTTTTCCTTCATATTTCATGAATATATGAAGTAATTCATATTCCTTTAACGTCAGTTGGATTTTTTCATTATTTACTGTAATTTGTCTACTCACTACATCATGTTCAATAATTCCTACTTTATGATGTTCATATGAGTTTATCCCAACTCTACGAAGTATAGCATTTATACGAGCCATTAATTCGATAGCTGTAAATGGTTTGATGACATAGTCATCCCCACCAAGCTTTAACCCTTTGACTAAATCTGTTTTAGCATCCAACGCAGTTAAAAAGATAATCGGTATTGGAGAAAATGTTCTTATTTTCTCACAAACCTCAAATCCATTCATGCCAGACATCATCACATCTAGCAGTATTAAGTCTATGTTGGACGTTCGCACTTGTTCAATTGCGTCTTCTCCATTATCCGCGTGGAGGACATGATGACCTGCTTGATATAAATGAAGTTCAACTAGCTTGCGCATTTCTCTTTCATCATCTACGACTAATATAGTAGTCATCATTCAATCTCCCTTACGATTAACTGGAATGGGCCTTTTCCGACCTGCAGTTTTTTGGTAATCTCACCAGACTGGATAAAATATAATTGATGATCATCATAACCAGCAAGCACCATACTATCACCAAAGGAGCTTATCCAAAACGGGTTTGCTCCTGCTTTGATAGAGTTTAAAACCTCACCAGTTTCGGATATTTCATAGACTGAACTACTACCGTGACTTACGGTGAAAACATGTCCATTTTTCGCTCTAGCCATATTAATAGGCATTAATGGAACTTCAATTTCACCTATTAGTTCACCAGTATTTATATTCATTCTTTTAATAGAGCGATTAGGACTACTTCCTGCACCGTGGCCGCCTAACCAAAGTTCGTTGTCCTTTATAAATAGACCATGAGAAGAAGTCGGAATCGCCCACTCATCTACTTCTTCTAACTCCATAGATAGTTTAGAGAGGAATTCATCTTTAAAATTGACGACAAAAAGATTATTGCCATCAGAAATCATTGCCATTGGATAATTTCCAGTAGCTTGAGTCTGTATTTTTTCCCCTTTTGTATTATAAAGGGAAACTGTATTATCTATAGCATTGGTAATATAGATTTTTTCTTCATATACATACGCATAAGTAGAGCCTTCACCTACGTCAATAGAAGCTACCTGTTTACCTGTTGATAATTCAATGAGCTCTGCCTTTTCAACGGTGTATCCGTAAACTAGAAGTAGATCATCTGTTGCTAATGCAAAACCCGTGTAGGCCTCTTCTAGCTCCCATGACTCCATTATTTCAGCTTCATTTGATATAAAGTCTATGCTTCCGCCTAATGTATTCAAGCTAGCAACAAAATCCGTATCCGAGGGGATGGCTGGAAAGCTTGCCTCTGAACACCCTCCTATAAGGCAAAGTAATAAGAGTATATATAACTTTTTCACCTATCCACCCCCATTTCTTTCATTATAACGAGAATATGTGAAAAAAGTTTGAAATAGATTTCAATTTTTTGTTCCACCTAAAGATCAAAAAAATTACCCTAAACATCATTCAGATGTCCAGAGTAATTTAGATAACTATTATTTCAAGTGTTTTAAAACGACATCTGCCATTGCATCGATAAATTGAGGTTGTGCATTTGGCATTTCAGGGCGTACATATGTCGCTTGGATATCATCGCATACTACTTTACATTCATAGTCATTATCGTAAAGAACTTCTAAATGCTCTGCAACGAATCCTACTGGAGTGTAAACAAATGTAGTATATCCTTTTTGTTCGTGTAATTCACGAGTTAAATCTTGTACATCTGGTCCAATCCAAGGCTCAGGAGTTTGTCCAGCACTTTGCCAGCCCACTTCGTAGTTTTCCACGCCTGCTGCTCGTGCAATTAAATCTGCTGTTTCTTGCAATTGGTCGGGATATGGATCGCCTAATTCTTTTATTTTTTCTGGTAATGAGTGGGCAGAAACGATTAAGCATGCTTTTTCGCGTTGCTCTTCCGTCATTGCTGCGAATGCTTCGCTTACTCTGTCACTCCAGTATTGGATGAATTTTGGTTCATCGTACCAGCTTTCGATTGAAGTAATTTTAAGGTTACCCAGCTTTTCTGCTTCCTCTTTAATACGACCATTATATGATTTAATAGAGAAAGTAGAGAAATGTGGTGCCAATACCATTGATACTGCTTCTGTAATACCATCTTTATGCATTTCTGCAACTGCATCCTCTAAGAAAGGCTCGATATGTTTTAAGCCAATATATAACTTGAATTCAATCTCATCTTGCAATTCATTTAAACGGTCACATAATCCTCTTGCTTGGCTTTCAGTGATTTTAGCAAGTGGGGAAATACCTCCAATTGCTTCGTAACGTCCAGTTAAATCAGCCAGTTGCTCATCACTCGGTTTACGACCATGTCTGATATGTGTATAATATCGTTCAATATCTGCTTCTGAGTAAGGAGTTCCGTAAGCCATTACTAATAATCCCATTGTTTTTTTCATCATCTTCACCTCATAAAAATTTAGTTTGATTTTGCTGCGATTAGTTCTTTACTATAATCATGAACAAAAGAAGTTAAACGTTTAAGTGTTTCCGGTTCTACTTCTGGGAACACGCCGTGTCCAAGGTTAAAGATATGCCCAGGCTGAGCCACACCTTGTTCTACGATAATTTTCGCGCGTTTTTCAATTTCATCCCAACTGCCAACTAAATAAGATGGATCTAAATTCCCCATTAAAGGCTTTGTCAGTCCTTTTGCACGGGCTTCTTCAATAGATAAGCGCCAGTCAATACCGACTACATCAACAGGAAGGTCATGCCATTCCTTCGCTAAGTGGCTAGCACCAACACCAAATGTAATAAGCGGAACGCCTGTTTCACGAAGCTCCGTGAAAATACGTGTCATAACCGGTTTGATGAAAATACGGTAATCTGCTACATTCAAAGCCCCTACCCACGAATCGAATATTTGAATAGCCTTCGCACCAGCTTTAACTTGAGCTTTGATGTAGACAATAATCATATCTGCAAGCTTATCCATTAATGCAAACCAAGCCTGTGGTTCTGAAACCATAAATGCTTTTGTTTTGTTATAGCTTTTTGAAGGACCGCCTTCAATCATATAACTAGCAAGAGTGAATGGCGCCCCTGCAAATCCGATTAATGGAACATTTAGCTGCTCAGTCGTTAATAATTTAATCGTATCCAATACAAATGGCACATCATCTTCAGGAGATAAATCCCCTAAGTTTGCTACATCTTGAACTGTACGGATTGGATTAGAAATTACAGGGCCAACTCCATTTTTAATCTTTACATCTACGCCTATTCCAACAAGCGGTGTTACTATATCTTTGTACAGAATTGCTGCATCGACGTTGTAATTATCTACTGGTAAACGTGTAACATATGCACAAAGTTCAGGTTCGTGTGTAATTTGCTCTAGAGAATATTTTTCTTTTATTTTTCTGTATTCAGGTTGTGATCTTCCAGCTTGCCTCATAAACCAAACTGGCGTGTGTTCAACTTGCTCTCCACGTGCTGCACGAAGAAGTGTATCGTTAAATTTAGTCATTAAAGGTACCTGCCTCTCTTTATATAAACGTACTGTTTTTCCTATACGTTACAACTATAGACGTTCTTTTTTCTAAAGTATAGCCAAACAGTGCATTTGTCATAAATTTGTCCGGAATTCTGTATGATACTTGTGTATTATGTTTTTAAAATCATTAATATGGGAACGATATAAGAAAAGAGAGAAAGGGAGTTAATTTCATGAATTTATATATGACATCCGGGACTCCGGAATTTATGCAGTCCATAAAAAAGAAACATCCAAACGAAGAACTCTTCCTATTACACGGAACTGGAAATTCCGTTCTAATCCACGAAACCTCCAATAAATCAGTTTTTCAAGTACCCAGAAAATATAAAGTGCTAGAATCGGCAGGGAACTTTTCACACAATGGTTACTTCGTTTTACAACATATTCCCATTACAGATGAAGGGAAAACAATTTTCGAGCACAAATACACAAACCTTGGTCCTACTGCGCAAAATGAACCGGGTTTTATCGCTTTAAGAGTGCTAGAACCTATTAAATCCGAAACATATATCATTTTATCGGAATGGACTGGTCCGAGTAGCTATGAAGTATGGGAAAAAACAGTCAACCTGGATTTTAGTATGATTGCAGATAAACAAAATTTGTTTACAAGCGCACCATATATATCTACCTACCAATCCATAGAAGAAGAGGAAGCTTTTTAAAGCTCCCTCTTTTTTTCTTACCATATAAGAAAGTATATAAAAGTACCGGCAAGAACACCGGTTTTACAGGACTTTTTAGAATGAGTCTGCTGATTTCCGTTACATGTGGAGAACAAAGGCTAAAGTGCGCCACGTCCTGTGGCAAAGCCTTTGTGACCAACATCCTTTTGGGCTCCGCGGGCGAGGAAGAGGCTGAAGCCGTGCCCACGGAAAGCGTCCGCGCAGCGGACATCAACTGCATACCCAAGTTTCTGTTCTTAAAGGACTAGGCGTCTTTTTGCCTAGTTTTTCTTAAATTATATTTTACTTACCCGAAGCGTCAGTTCAGAAATAATGATCATCACAATCGGTATGAACATTAACTCCATTATGAACCCTGCTTGTACTAAAATTACGATGAAGACGAAAATTGCCTGAATGAGTTGAATTATTCTTATCAGTTTATCAACAGCTTTTTTTCGTGCACCCTCTTTAATAGGAAACAGTAAATCCATTCGGAATTCTTCTCCTGCCGCTAAAGACTGGCGGAGTTGAATGACTGTAGCAAATGAAAGAGCACTAGTAAAGATGATCGCAACGATTGGAAACGGTATGAAAATGGCCCCGATCATAGCGAGCGCTGTAAGACGAACCCATAAATAGAAATAATCATTTGTACGGACAAATGTACGTACCACTAAATATAATTGTGTGTGTTTTTGTTCATAGGGTGCAAGTTTGTAAAGAATATCAAGCCACTTTCTTCTTTTCGTCATCCCCTGAATATGCGGGACATCTGTAAAGTAATTAGCAAAACGATAAAAACGCATCATACGTGATTGCTCTACTTCAATGAAATGATCAAAAGGAAAAGGTACTTCTGCTTTTTTCTTCTTCCAAGCTATTAAATAGAGTATTTGAATAATAACGACCGCAAGTAAAAATAAATAGGTACCACTTAGTAAGAAATATAAACCGGTAAACAATAAAATCATTCGCATGAAATAATCTACCCAGACATTTTTACCGTTGGATGCCCATCGATATTGGAATTCCGTTTGGATACTCCAATACTTCCAAATAAGGATCGCTCCGAAGAAGAATAATATTTCTTGTGATGTGGAACCAGCTATTCTTGTTAGCAGTGGTATCGACACAACTAAAGCTGCTAACGGTACTATAATAGATGAAAAGAAAGTCCATGTAAGCGCGAGTTTTAAATATTCACCTAGTTTTGTTTCTAATGGAAGAAAGTAAACACTATCTGCTTTTTTCATTAACGTAACTGGCATACTCAAAGCGAGTAAAATACTCACGATGAATGATACAACTAAAAAGGCGGGAAAATCCTTTGGAGCTGTATTCAACCATTCACTATACGTATACCCGGCTGCCCCAATTACAAATACAATGACAATTGCAATATGCCCAGAAATAATATACTTCAAGTATTTTTGCAATTCATTTATATAAAATATAAACCGTTTACTCCATACTTCACGCAAATTATTCATTTTGTTGTTCCTTCGTCATTTCGATGTAAAGATCATCTAATGTTGCATCAGGCATTTGAAATGCCGCCCGTAAATCGTCCATTGTCCCCTGAGCACGAATTTTCCCGTTATGCAAAAGTAGGATACGATCACAGTATTTTTCAGCAGTAGTCAATATATGTGTGGACATTAATATGGATGCCCCTTCATCTTTTCTTGTTTTCATCTGCTCCAGTAATGATTTAATACCTAATGGATCCAGACCTACAAACGGTTCATCGATAATGAACAATGTTGGATTCACTAGGAACGCACACATAATCATTACTTTTTGTCTCATTCCTTTAGAAAAGTGCGCTGGAAACCAGTTCAATCTTTTTTCCATACGGAATTCTTTCAATAATGCTTCTTTTCTTGCCTCAAAAACAGATTCATCTAAATTGTAGGCCATCGCTGTTAGCTGAAGATGTTCCTTTAACGTCAACTCATCATATAACACTGGCGTTTCAGGTATATAGGAAAACGATGTACGATATTGTGCTGGATCCTCTTTCAATGTTTTACCGTTAAGTAGGATTTCACCCTTTAGAGCGTTCATTGTTCCGATAATATGTTTGATGGTAGTACTTTTACCAGCACCATTCAACCCGATTAACCCTACTAGTTCTCCTTTTTCAATCGAAAAGTTTAAATCATGTAACACAGGCTTTCTTGTATAGCCACCTGTCACGTCTTTGACTTCTAATACAGTCATCTTACGCACCTCACTTCTTATACATAGTTTACCAAAAAAAATTCAAAAAATCTTCTATCATTCCACAGCCTGTCCTATTATATGTTAAACTTTTCATAACGATGAATATGGAGGCTATATGATGAGTGAATGTATTTTTTGCAAAATAATTGATGGTTCTATTCCAAGTGCGAAAATCTATGAAGATGAGTATGTGTATGCTTTCATGGATATAATGCCATTAACAAAAGGTCACACACTAATTATTCCTAAAAATCACAAAGAGAACGTGTATGATTTATCCGAAGAAGAAGCTAGTAACTTATTCAAAGTTGTCCCTAAAATTGCGAGTGCTTTGAAAGAAAGTTTCGGTCCAGTGGGCATGAACCTATTAAATAACAATGGAGCACCTGCCGGTCAGAGCGTATTTCATTTCCATTTACACTTCATCCCGCGTTACGATCAAACAGATGGCTTCCGTCCAACTTGGATCACAAAAGAGAAAACATTTACTCCGGAGATCATACAAAACTTAGCAGGAGAATTATTTGAAAAATTGAAGAAGTAATTCTTGCTATTACTACATCGAGCAAGTAAAATCATATATAAGTTTCTTGCTAACGATCATGAGGATACGTTAGAGGAAATTAACAAACAGAGCATAGAATAGCTGAGGAGAGATGAGAAATGAATACGAAGAATTTAGTTTTGATGGCCCTTTTAGTAGGTGTCGGAGCAGTACTTTACATTATTATCCCAGGAATTAATGGTGGGATGAAACCAGACTTTATGCTGACAATGATGTTTATAGGAATACTATTATTTCCTAACGTAAAAAGCACATTCTTACTTGGTATTTCAACAGGTGTTATTTCTGGACTGTTTTCTACTTTTCCAGGAGGATTTGTTCCAAATATCATTGATAAAGCAGTAACAGCATTTGTTTTCTTAGGTCTTGTATTATTATTAAACAAATTAGCCAATAAGGTTGCAGTCGGTGTAATCCTTACAGGAATTGGCACACTAATATCAGGTACAGTTTTCTTATCAACTGCTATTTTTGTATTCGGAGCAGGTGCAATTTTCCAGGAATTATTTGTTATTGTAGTAATTCCAGCGATTGCTATAAATGCAATAGCATTCTTTATCATCTATCCAATTATAGGTAAATTGATTAAACGTACTAGTTTTGAAACAGCCCTAACCGTATAAATATAATCTAACTGCTTTCCTTTTCGAAGGAAAGCTTTTTTTCTATAGAAAACTATCTAATTAGCGACATATAAATAAATTTCTAAAGTGATGCTCCGTCCAGACACAAGTGCCTTGCTGCTGTGCAAATTGCCTATCGTGGAGCTTGCCCTTTTGTTATATAAAATAATATGTTTTAATTATCATAAGGTAAGGAATAATACATATAAGCAAAGGAGTGAATTATTATGAAACTAGCACCATTATTTTACGGGTTAACAACTGGTTTACTAGTTGGGGCTTCTACTGTACTTATGACCACTCCAAAATCAGGTATGGAAGTTCGATCTTCCTTAAAGTCTACCTCTAATGATTTTAGAGACAAGCTTTCTGACATAAAGCTTCAACTAGCAGATGTTAAAAGTTCAATAAACAACTTAACAAATTCTTCAAAAGAAGTAGTACCAAGTACAATTGAAGACCTTAAATCTAGTATTGCCCAATGGAAAAACGAAACTGCACCTCTTCAAGCCCATCTTCAAGCAGAAATTTCATCTATTCAAGAAGCAATGGCAGATTTAGAAAGTAAGTTACCAAAGAAAAAAGAAGCAACAATATAATATGAACGGAGGGTATATTCCAAAATGGGATATACCCTTTTTTTATAAACGTTTCACTCTAAAAATTATCCGAAATATTATTATAAAAATAATAATATTTATTAAACTTGTATTCACTTACTTACTTTCTTGCTATAATGTTTTTAAGAAATTAAATACAGAAAGCAGGGGTAACATGGCAGATCAATTTTATACGAAGAAAGAAGCAATGCTTTACAGTCAGCGGATAGCACAACTATCTAAAGCACTTTGGAAAGCAGTAGAAAAAGATTGGCAATCATGGATAAAACCTTATGACTTGAATATTAATGAACATCATATTTTATGGATATCATATCACCTTAAAGGTGCAACTATTTCTGATATAGCAAAATTCGGAGTCATGCATGTCTCCACAGCATTTAATTTTTCTAAGAAATTAGAGGAACGCGGATTACTTTCATTTTCTAAAAGAGAAACAGATAAGCGAAATACGTATGTAGATGTGACCAAAAAAGGACAGGTACTTTTAGAAGAGATGTATGAAAACTACCATGAGACTCCGCATGCTGTACTGGAAGGCTCTCTCCCTATCAAAGAGGTATATGGCAAATTTCCAGATTTCATGGATGTAACCGCTGTTATTCGCAATATTTACGGGGACGATTTCATGGATATCTTCGAAAGATCATTAAAAAATCTCGAGAGTACAATTGTAGCAAAAGACTAATAATACGAGGTTAATAATCCCCTATAAATAAAGAGGTTGCTTTTTCTATTAAAAAGGATTATCTTATGTATCTAAATTAAATTTATATATATAGGAGTTGCATACCTTGCACTGCTGGAAAACAATTAATGTGAAAAAACAATATGGCTTAGAAAGATTATTTGTTCTTTCTTCTTTAGTAGTAATTATGGTTTTTTCATTTGCATATGCCTTATTAGGAATTATTAATGATACACATAAATCGGATGATTACTTTTGGATATTTACGATAGCATTTTTGGGTGTTTATCCACTTCATAAAATATTTCATTTTATCCCAATGATTGGACTTAAAGAAAAAATAAAATTTATTGTCTTTAATCAATTTAGATTTATTCCCACTGTACATTTAAGAATAATAGAACCAATTCAAAAAGGCAGATTTCTTTTCATCTTACTAGCTCCTTTTATTTTCTTAAATGCTTTACTTGTCATAGGAGCGTTAGCAGTTCCTGTTTTTGCACACTATTTTACTATTTTGTTTGCTTACCATTGTGGAATTTGCTTAATCGATTTAATTTATGTAAAAAACTTAAGTAAATCACCTAAGTGCGCTTTAATCGAGGAAACAGATGCAGGGTACGAAATTTTAATAGCGGAATAAAACTATTAACAATATGTAACACTTGTATATCCTCCTCATTGTTTGTTATGCTTAGTCAGTATATGAAGGGAGTCTAGACATGATTATATTCACATTAGTTCTATTCTCAGCATTTTATTTGCTACAAATTAACCGAATGACATATGCTTTAGTAATGTCAAAAGAAATTCCGGAAGAGAAACATCCGAAGATTTTTCGTACGATCAATATCCTGATCACGATTCTTCTTGTTTCCTTTTATGTTGAGCTAGTTTACGCAGTTTAAGAGAAAAAAAGTGGACCCAAATCTTCATAAGATTGGGTCATTTCTTTTTTTCACTCTACAAATACGAGAAACTAAGATCGTTTTTTAGACGATCTCAGTTTCTCCTATTTAATTAGTAGAGAAACGCTGCGCCTACAATGATCAATAGAATAAATAAAACTACGATCAAAGCAAACCCTGAACCACCGTTATATCCGCCGCCACCGTTATATTGTCCGCTCATTTAAAACACCTCCTTTTCCATGTATCCTATGCGGCATTTTAAATGTTCGGTAGGCAAATGTAAGGGAACTATTTTTGTTTTTATTTCGTTTATGTTATAGTAACTACGGCAACACATAGAAGTTAGGAGAGAATATTTCATGAAAAAAACAGTATTAACATTAACACTTGCAGCATCAGTTCTTGCTTTAGGAGCTTGTAGCGGGGACTCAGACAAAAACAGTGAAGTTATTGCTACATCTAAAGTCGGAGATATTACACAGAATGATTTGTATGAAGAGATGAAATCATCTATCGGCGATCAAGCATTCCAATTGCTAATGATTGAAAAAGTACTTGCAGATAAGTACGAAGTGTCTAAGGATGAAGTAAACACTCAGTTAAAAGCTGATAAAGAGCAGTACGGGGAAAGTTTTGAAGCAATGATTGCTCAACAAGGCTATACTGAAGAATCTTACAAAAAATTCTTAGAACTAAACCTATTGCAAGAAAAAGCTTTAATAGAAGATGTTAAAGTAACAGAAGAAGAAATTAAAGCAGAATATGAAAATATTAAAAATGAAATTAATGCTCGTCACGTATTAGTAGCAGACGAAGAAACAGCGAAAAAAGTTAAAGCTGAATTAGAGTCAGGTAAAGACTTTGCAGAAGTTGCAAAAGAATACTCTACGGAAGAAGTAGCTCAAACAAGTGGCGGAGAACTAGGTTGGTTTGGTAAAGGCCAAATGGTTCCAGAATTCGAAAAAGTAGCATTTGGTTTAGAGAAAAATGTAATATCTGAACCAGTTAAATCGGAATTTGGTTACCACGTTATTGAAGTAACGGATACTCGCACAATTGAGAAATCATATGAAGATAAAAAAGCTGAAATTGAAAAACAATTGAAGTTAGAAAAAGCTGACCAATCAAAATTATTACCAAAAGTGGCTAAAATGATGAAAGACGCTAAAATCGAGATTAAAGATGAGGACTTAAAAACATCATTAGATCAATTTTTAGCAGCTGCTGAAGAACAAAAAACACCAGCTGAAGATGCAGAAGCTAAAACAGATACAACTGAAGATGCTGAGGCAACTGAAGACGAAAAATAAATAACACAAGTAAAAAGGTTGAACATGACGGAAGTCATGTTCAACCTTTTTTATTTTGCTCTCGTTCTTTTTCAGAATACTATCATTCATGTACGGAACGAAAAAATGCAACTTAATACATAAAATAATTATCAATATGATCTTTCTTAAAGCACCTGTGTTTAAGAAGATATGTTTAATTTCCCTAGTAACATGTGGAAGACGTGAATGAACCAACGCGCATAAGCACCCAAAGATTTAAACACGTATTTAAGATTAATAATCTACTTTATTTAAAGTAGATACTAATGCTTCATTTTTCACTTCCAATATATAATTAGTAAAAACATGTTCCCTTCCACCATTTTTTTCATACCACTCTTTAATGCGTTTAATATGGGCATTGTCAGCTTTTACATTGTTCTCTATTTCTATATAATCGTTATAACTGTCATATTCCCAAATAGCAAATATTTCTGTGGTATTATCTTTGTTATCCGACATCCATCGTCCTACCAAACGAGCTCCGTGCTTTAGTTGATTAGGTAAATTAGTATTGTTGAAGTGTTCATTAAACTTCTCTACAAATTCATTTTTTATAATGTAAAATTTTCTCCTATAAAACATATATGTACCTCCTATAACTTAAGTATTCTAGCACCATATTCTGAGGGCTCAGCTTATTTTAATAGTAATTTCTGTTATGCAATTTTATAGATATTGAGCGTATTAAAATCTTCATTGGGTGGGATAAGCTCACCAAATTAGTCATTAAATTTTACCGATAATTGCATAAAGAAAACCTATAAATAATGCACCCAACGAAACAGAAAGTAACGAGATATACTTCATTACCCCTTTTTCTTTCTTAAAGAATGCACAGATGCCAAGCACTATGCCTGTTAGATAGATACCAAAGCCAATGCATATTCCCCACCACCCAAAAATATCAATATTAATGGGTGGGAACGCCATATATGCACCAAAAATTCCAACAATAATTAATATAATGGAAATCTTACTGAACTTTCTTTCCATGTGTTCATCCCCTTCAATTCTATCTATTCTCTATTCCTTTAAGATTTCCCTTGTTCAATTAATCTATCTATACTTTTTAACCCAAAAGGGTGCTTTACTCCTTTATGAAGAAGTAAAGCACCCTTTATAGAATTAGTGCGTCTGTTAGTTAAAGCTTCACAAACTACGAAAATGATCGGTAATACAAAGCCATAAAAAAACGTAAAGGCTTCGCACCTTTACGCTTTTTTTGTCTATTCAAATGTTGGCTTATAAAATGAACGGTTTTCTAATGGGAATAATCGCTCGGAGAATTCACCAGGGTTTGTTTTATCTAATGCACGATTAAGCATATTCATCTTCGCATCAATATTATCGATATAATGGAGCATCTCCGCTTCACGAAGTGCAGGACGTTTTGGACTTCCCCACTCTTCTTTACCATGATGAGACAGTACCATATGTTTAAGAAGCATTACCTCTTCTCCCTCGATTTCCAATTCTTCGGCAGCTTTAGAAATTTCAGTTACCATTATGGTAATATGTCCAAGTAAATTACCTTCTACTGTATATGTTGTTGCTACAGGTCCTGAAAGCTCCACTACTTTTCCAATATCATGTAAGATAATTCCTGCATATAAAAGATCCTTATTTAACGTTGGATACAAATCACATAACGATTTTCCTAATTTAAGCATAGACACAACATGATCTATTAGTCCAGAAGCATAGTCATGATGGTTTTTAGTTGCTGCAGGGAACGTCATAAATGATGTCTGATGTTTTTTCATCAGATGTCTCGTAATACGTTGTATTATTGGATTTTTCATTTCAAAGAAGTATTGTAAAAGCTCTTCCATCAATTCTTCTTTTGGTTTTTCTGAAGATGGAACTAAATCATTAATCGAAATGGGTTCTTCCGCTTTTACTGGGCGAATACTTTTTACACGTAACTGGAACTTCCCACGGTAATCTTGGATTTCCCCACCGACACGTACAATTTGACTCGCACCATAAAGCTTTTCATGCTCATCATTTGTATCCCACAGTTTTGCTTCAATATCTCCACTCTTATCTTGCAATATTAGTGACATAAATGGTTTTCCAACGGTTGTTACACCTTTTGTAGATTGTTTTATAAGTAAGTAGTGATCAACTGGTTCCCCTACTCGCAATTGTGTAATGCCTTTCATTTCACAACCCCTACCTTTCTAGGTAATAATGTCGCTACTTGTATGACGGATGCGTCTTCCCATACATATTGCATGTTGTCATGACAAGTAAAATAGAGTAATTGGTGTTCTTTTTGTAGCTCTGCCATTAATTGTACCACTTGTTGAAGTCTGACACGATCGAAATGTACAAATGGATCATCCATGATTATGGGAAATGGTGCTTTTCTTTGCAAGGAAACTGCTAGGGCCAGGCGTAAGGAAATATATGCTTGCTCTTTTGTCGCTTGACTGAGCTCTGCAATTTTAAAGCGTTGTCCAGTGGTTTTAACTGCCTCAAAGTTCCCTTCTGGTGATAAGATCAATTGTACATATGATTGGTTTGTAAGCAATTGAAAGTAATGTTGTGCATTTTCTAATACTTCGGGAAGTCGCTCTTCTTTTAACTGTTTCATCATCTGTTTAATCGATTCAACAACTACTTTTTGAGCCGCCCATTTTTTTACGAGCTCATGTAGTTCTGCTTTTTTCTGTTCTAATAATTGTAATTGTTCACTCTGCTCTTCATCCTCTAATAATCTTTTCGTTTGATAAGACAAAGTTGCTTTTTCATCATTATATTTATGTCTCTGTTGTTGTAGCTGATGTAGTTCTCCCTTACACTTGTCCTCAAATGTAATTTCAAAATCGTTCAAGTTTATATGTTTTCCAGCTAATTGCATGTGGATATGGCGTAATTCCTTTTCAAGCTCCACTTTTTTCTCATAGAGAGAATTTGCCGTATAATAATCGCTTTCTAAATCCACATTTGCCTCCTGATATAATAGGCGGATTTGTTCGGTAAAAGACTCTTGAAGTAAAGCAAGCTCTTTATATTTCTTTTGCAGCTCGGAAATCCTTGTCGCTTTATACTGCTGATCTTCTAACTTTTGCTTTTCAGCTAAATAGAAATCTCGTAATTGGTGGAATAGCATTTCTTCTGAGAGATTAAAAGGAACTTTTTCCAATGCTTGTCTATACAATTCCTGTATTCGCAGACCAACTTCATAGAGCTTTGTTTCCATTTGTTCTAGCTGAATTTGCTGTTCTTGAATTAGGCGAAGTCGCTTAAATAGTTCAGGTAATAGACTTGGTGATAATTGTTCACTAATATGATAGCTTGTCAAAAACTCATTTACCTGTTTTGATATATTTGTTTTATTAGTTTCTAACTCATTAATTTTTTGATTCAAATGTGAAATTGCTTGTTGTAGTGGCTGCAGTTCCTTGTTTAATAAATCTGCATATATTCGAACATCATCCGATTGCTTCCATGTATTCATCATGAAAGTAAATCCTGCATATACAATTCCGCTAATGATAATAGCAGTAAGAGGAACTATCCAATTTGATTGTGCAACACCTATAATAACCCCGATAAGAACAATAGCTGCAATAATACCGAACATTATTTTATTGGTTTGTTGAGCCCAAGAGGATTTATTAACCTTTTTGGACTCTATCACTCTTTGTTGTAAATGGAGCAAGTCCTGTTCCTTCATTTGAAGTAATCGTTTTTCTTGCTGTATCTCAAGCTCCAAGTTTTTTTCAGTTTGAAGCGTCGTAACCAGTTTGTCCTCTTGCTGTATGGAAACATCTGCGTGGACTATATGCTGCAAGCTTTTTTCCCAGTTCACTCCTACTAGCGCTAACTGCTGCATTTGGCTTTGCAGTGTTTTACTTTGCTCCTCTTCTATTTGTATTCGTTTGGAGCGAAGCTGATGCCATTCTGCCTCTCGATTTAGAAATGATTGTAATCCCTCTATTTGCGATGAAGTTAAGCTAGTTGTATTGATCGTTAAAGAATCTAATTCTTTTTTCACTTGCTCCATCTCTATAGAATTACGATTCAACTTATCTTTCGTCAACTCAAATCTTCGAATACCGTCTGAAGGAAAGGTCTGTTCTTTTACTAAGTCGAGCTCCAGATTTAAGTCCATTTCTGTTTCTTTCAATGGTTTCAGTTGCTTCCATTCCATATAGCGTTGTAACTGCTGAGAAATCTCTTTTTCTTGTTGATCTAGTTCCTCAACTATCGTTTCTATTTCGTTCAGACGTTTTATAGCAGGTTGGTATTTTCCTACTTCTTCTAGCTGATGCTTGTAGGCAGTCTCCAGTTCACGTAGTTCTTCTATCTTTTGATTGATTAAAGGTTTTCTGCCAGTGGGCTTAAATAGCTCTCCCATATCTTTTGTAAATTGATTTTCGACAATCGCTAATGTATCGATGCCGGTTGTTCCTGAAGATAACAACGTTTTCGTAAGCTCTTCTTCTGTCATCTTCTCGAAGCCCTGTAATTGAAGTAAAGAGAAAGAAAAAATGGCTTCAAAGTCTGAGCGTGAATAAGCGTGGAGAATACTAGACAGCTCCCTTTCGCCTCCACGGGTCCCATCTGGATAATATAATGTAACCTCTCCACTTGCTTTCCCTTTAACTCGCTCAATCGTTATGAGCTGTCCTTGGTCATCAATTATTTCTACTTTACCTCCATAAGTAGCATTGCTTTTAGGTTCATAGCGAAGTAACTGTGCATTTCTTTGCGGAAATCCAAATAAAATATGCAGGATGAATTGTTGAATAGTAGTCTTTCCTACCTCATTTTCACCAAAGAACACATTTATACCATCGCTAAGTTTAATCTCTATATTTTCATGCTTTCCAAAGCCATATATTTGAAGCTTTACAAGTTTCAATTGCTACCCCTCCTTGCAATAGCCTCTAAAACTAATGATTCTGCTTCTTTTACGACGTCATCCATAAAAACTTGATCTAAGGGCTGTAAATATCTACTCCCTCTAGAATGCTGATAAAGTTCCTTTAAAGCGAGCTTCCATTCTGAAGTGTTCCATTCATTCAAAGAAGATAATAGCATAGTAGATTCAGGGCTTTTCTCAATGGGAGTTTCTATATACAGTTCTTTGATTATTAAAAAGTTATTTGCTTGTTCGAGACTCTCCTGGATTAATACTTGCCACTCCTCTTTATTGCTAGATTTTAATAATTCAATTGTTTCATCTGTCATTCCATTTAACGTAAGTTCCAAGATTGCTTTCCCGTATATTTCACTGTAATTTCTTAGTGCAGTTTCAATATGGATGATTAATTCATTTGCATGGATTATATCTGCACAATCTATAGAAAGTTTGTCATAAATAAAAGCAGATGATGGGACAAATTGAAGGTCAGCTTGAGTATTAAGTAAAGTTACTTCATAGAATCCTTTTATGCCACTTTCATTGCGGTGCCTACTTTGCGTATTTCCCGGATAAACAATAGGTGGTTCGGAATGGATTATTTGACGCTTGTGTATATGACCAAGCGCCCAATAATGATAGCCTTTTTCTAGCAAATCACTTTTTCGAAATGGTGCATATACATCATGCTCCTTATTGCCTTCTACACTACCATGGAGCATTCCAATATGAATTTCCTCATGATTAGAAATTGGATAGTAGCTATGCATTGCTTCCTGAATATGACGTTCTTTATAACTAAATCCTGTAATATGGACTTTTTCTTCTCTTATTAAGAGTGTTTTGGTTTCTACCTTTTCGCCAAATACATGAACATTTGCAGGCAATTGAAAACGAACCCAATTCCCACTTAAATGATCATGATTGCCATGACAGATGTAAACCGGAATATTTTCTACATTTAGAGCTTCCATTCCTTGTTGAAATAAATGCTGCGCACGGAGACTCCGATTTTCCCCATCATAAATATCGCCAACTATTAATATAAAGTCCGGTTTACTTTCCACCGCGTAATTAATCATGTTTTGAAACGCTTGAAAAGTACTCTCCCGTATTTCTTTCCACCTTTTTTTAGGAATAGAGGAAATACCTTTAAAAGGGCTGTCCAAATGTAAATCTGCCACATGTAGAAAACGAATTCTTGCCATCAAGTACACCTCATCCCAAAATAGAATATTTGTTCTTATTTTACCATAAGGAAAAGACTGTATACAACTAAATGTATACAGTCTTCTACGATCCTTCTTAGTTATCTTGATTTGCAACAAATGCTCCGATTGTATAGGAAAGCATATGAACGATCCAAAGACCCGTTAATAAGAAAAAGGTCAGCCCAGGTCCCTCCATTACTATGACAATCATCCAGACAACTAAGATTGCAATAGTCGTCGCTACCCATGAATAGGATCGTGCTTTTTCATGTATTCTATTGTATCGTTCATCAAACCATCTCTTTTTCTTGCCGATTTTTCGATTGATCATGAAAACTATACCTATTATTACAATTGCTAATGGCAAACCGATTAAAAATGTAAGTAAATCAAATTTTTCATACATCCTTCTCTTCCTCCTCGTAAATGAATAGATCCTCAATCGTACATGTAAATAGTCTGGATAACTTAAAAGCCAAATTAATCGATGGATTGTATTTTCCTTTTTCTAACGATATTATTGTTTGTCTGGATACATCTAGCTTTTCTGATAGTTCGTCCTGTGTCATGCCAAATGCCATCCGTTTATCTCGAACGTAGTTTTTCAACTTGCCCCTCCTTTTTTGTAAAGTTAGCTTTACGTAAAGTTTACTTTACTTCACACTTCATTGTCAAGCTAGCTTTACATTTTGTTTTCATAATTTTTTGTGTATAATATATAGTAGAATAATGAAGGGGTGTTTGACTCATGAAACCATACCGATTTACTGCCTTTGAACCAACCGGAGAACTAATTTTAGAGGAAACTTGGGAATATGAAAATGACGAGGAAGCAAAGCAAAAAGGGGAAGCAATTATTGAAGAAAAAGGCTTTTCCAATAAAACACATCGTTTAGTAAATAGTTCTGGGAAACTAGTATTATTTCATGTATAGAACAACAAAAAGGACTTAACCATTATATTGGCTAAGTCCTTTTTTTATTTTTCATATAGATCCGATAGGCTTCAATAGTGCTCATTTGAGTAAGCACGTAGAATATTCTTCGTTAACGCAAATTTCTAGTAAATTATCATTTCCACCCATCAATATATTGCTTGTTAAAGTCATATCAAGTCTTTTCACGATTTATTTGATTTAAAGTATGATGATCGCATGATTTAATATGATCATCTACTATGCCTATTGCTTGTAAAAAGGAATACGTTGTAACAGGTCCCACAAATTTGACGCCTCTCTTTTTTAACTCTTTGCTAACCTGTACCGATAATGGAGATTGAGCAGGGATTTGAATGTCTGTCTCCCAATTATTATTAATTGGTTTAAAATCAACAAAGTGCCATAAAAAATGGGAAAAACTCTTAAATTCTTTTTGTATCCTCACTACTGCTTCTGCATTGGTGCGAATGGATTGAAGCTTTGAAAAATGTTTAATGACATTGTAATTTTCTTTTATAAATTCTAAATCCGTGTCACTCAGACTAGCACAATACTCAATGTCAAAATTTTGAAAAGCATCTTTGTAAGCTTTGCGTTTTGCTAAAACAATACTCCACGACAATCCAGCTTGTGCCCCCTCCAACGTCAACATCTCGAAAATATACCGGTCATCCCAACTAGGTCTGCACCATTCTTCATCATGATAAGCTTGCATAAGCTCACTGCTTTGCGGCCATAAACATTGTTCCATTAATAGCTTCACCTCTTCCATCTTGTTAAACTTACTGTACCATTCTTAATAAGATAACTGCATGTCATATTTAAATCGAGTAATGTTCTTGTCCGTAGCATACCTAAAACAATATCATTCTTTCAGCATTTAATCCGATCAACTTTTTCAGTTGATAGTTTTGTAATTTCCCATACTGAGTAAGTCAAAAGCGGTTAAACATCAAAACGGAGAGGTTGATTTAATGAAGACATATTGCACCATAATTGCATTCCATATATCGACCGTAGTTGAAATGTTTAGAAGTTATAATAGACATAAATAGCTCAGTATAATATGTAGGGAGATAAAAAATGAATACTTTCAAATTTACATTATTAATACTCTTAACGACATTTTTAATGGGTTCTTCTTTTGCAGTTGGTAAAATAGGTTTGTCTTATTCATCCCCATTGTTATTAGCAGGATTACGCTTCACACTTGCTGGATTCATAATGGCAGTAAGTGTTATCGTTTTAAAAAGACCGCACCCAGTATCTAAAGGAAACTGGATAAAGATGCTTATTATTGGTACTTTCCAAACTGCCAGTGTTATGGGTTGTATTTTCTTGAGTTTACGAACCATTACAGCTAGTGAATCCTCAATTCTCACATTCACTAACCCGTTACTTGTTGTTGTATTCGGTACCTTGTTTTTAAAAACACGCTATAAATTTTATCAATGGGTTGGTGTTCTTTTAGGGTTAGTAGGGGTTAGTATTGCAGTAGGTGCGCAAATTGAATTAAAGATTGGCGTTCTTTTTGGCATTCTTTCTGCTGTTTTTTGGGCAATTTCCACATTATTAGTTAAAAAATGGGGGGCACTTTTCAATACGTGGGTTCTATCCGCTTACCAGATGCTTTTTGGTGGATTACTACTTCTACTTGGCAGCTTTATTCTTGAAAAACAAGTCTTCATTTTGAATGGTAATTCATTGTTCATTTTATTATGGTTAAGTATTATGTCTTCTATTGTCCAATTCGCCGTCTGGTATTATCTTTTACAAAAGGGGGATCCAGGAAAAACGAGTGCCTATTTATTTTTGGCACCTTTCTTCGGTGTATTATCTGGTTGGTTACTATTAGGGGAGACGTTATACCCTTCTATCATCGTTGGTGGCTTGTTTATTATTATTGGTATCTATCTTGTAAATAGAACTTTTCAGAAGAAAAATAACCTAGTTAAAAGAACTTTATAAAACGTTCACTTATCTCTAATTCCACAAATTATCCCAACAGTTTAATTGTCGCTTCCATCCTCTTTCATTTTTAATAAAGTATGTAATCAAATAAAAAGGAGGATCAGCTAAATGATCCTCCATGTAAATCTTATCTTCCTTTAAACTCGGGTTTTCTTTTTTCAACAAATGCTTTAATACCCTCTAAATGATCTTCGGTTCTTCGCATTGCGGATTGCGTAACAGCTTCTTTTTCTAGAACAGTTTGCAATTCATTTATTTTCGTTGCGTGTAAGATTTCTTTTGATGCGATCATGGCAGCAATTGGAGATTGGATTAGTTTTTGTGCATAGGATGCTGCAGTTGCAGAACCTAAACCATCGGATGCAACTTCATCCACAAGTCCGATTTTTTGTGCTTCTTTTCCAGAGAAAAGCTGCCCGCTCCACATCAGTTGTTTTGCTTTTGGGATCCCTACTCTTTCCTTTAAGAAGAAATGGCCTCCACCGTCTGGAACAAGCCCAATTCCGATAAAATTCATAGCGAGCTTACTATTTTCCTCTGCTATGATAATATCGCAGCCTAATACCATACTAAAACCTAATCCAGCAGCAGCGCCGTGAACTGATGCAATAGTAATCTGTGGTAACTTATATAAAGCTGTAGCAATTCTTGTAAGATACGTCATCGCCTCGTCAATGTCTAAAGGATTCTCTTTATCTAGCATTGCTTTAATGTCTCCACCAGCAGAAAATGCTCGCCCTTCACCTTTTATAACTAACACTTGAACTGATTTGTCTGTTAGCAGAGATTCTAGACTTTCTGCTAGCTCTCTCATCATAACCCCATTCATCGAGTTCATCGCTTCTGGACGATTCATTGTTAAAGTCGCAATACGACCATCTTTTTCTAACAATATAGTTTTGTACATATACATTCCCCTTTATAAGTGAATAGTCATTCATTCTTGTTAAATTCGCCATTATACTATTAAAGTCCTTCTTAGAAAGGGGAAAACTATTTATAGCTTTTAGTTACTCGCATTCGATGAGGATTTACTAGCGCAACGGAGTATTTATCCATTTCTCTAGTAAATGAAAAAAGGAACCTCTCCATAGTAGGAGAAGTTCCTTTCATTTGTTTTCTTAGATACCTTCATAAAGTTCTTGAACGGGTTTGATCAATACACGGTTTACTTCTTCAATAAGTTGGCTCAAAGCCATTTCAGCTTGAAGCATATGGAAAATCTTTTCGTTTCCTTGTGCTAGCTGAGCCGTTTTTTGTGCATACTCAATCTCTTCTCCAGAGATTTCTTCACCATTCATTTGCTTCTCTTGAAGAGACATTTGAACTTTACGGAAACTTTGGAATAATACTAGAGCCTGTTCGTCAGCTTTTACAGATTCTACTGCTGTTTGAACGTTGGAAAATTCATCTGTTTGACGTAGTGTTTTTTCAAGTTTGTTAATGTCATCATAAATGTTAATCATGTTGTAAGCTCCTTTAGGGTTAATTAGTTAAGAAAACGATTAGTCCTTGAATAATACCGATAAGTCCACCAAGAACACCACCTAGAATGGTGATCATTTTGAACTCTCTTTTCGATATACCAAGAACAATTTCCTCTAAGCGAGATACTGGGAAAGTATCAACTTGCTCTTTTACCATATCTTCTAATTTCATTTTACGCAAGACTTCTTCTAGCTTTGTTTCTGCTTCATGGAATGCAAATGTCGTCACTTTAGGTATAAGATATGACTCTGTCCATCCAGTTGCTCCAGGGAAGTAATGGAGGAAATTATAGTTCAATCTTTCTTCCACAGCCAATTGTCCAGTTAAGTATACTTTAACATTTTTAACAATTGGTTCAAAGTCAAAGCCGTCCATCATTTCATTGAGTGGGCGATCTTTTAACTTCTCCCATTCGCTTCGTACTATTTTTTCTAACATATTTTTAGTACCTGGAGCTCTTAGGAATTTTAGTATTTCCGGCTGAACTTTTCCAGCAAGTGATGAAGATTCGCCCATGAACATTTGTATCATATTGCCAAGCGTCCCTTTTGTAGAAAGGAAATCATCAATTAGATTTCTTACCGTCATTCTGCCTTCTTCTGATTCGAAGAAATCTTCACCTTTGAGTAGAATGTACGAAACTATTTCTCCGACTTTAGTGTCCGCTTTTAGTTGCCAATCTATTGGTGCAAGTTGACGTATAGTTTCTTGTTCAAACCTAGTTTTTAATTGACTAAATTGAACGTCCACCTGTTCTTCTATTTTATCATTTACAATAGTCGGAACATTTTCTAGTCCAGCAAGCTTTAACCAATCTGTTATCGTTTTATCCGACTGAAAGATTTTATCGTTTAGTTGCTCAGTTAAAAAATGATTTGCCTTTTGTTTCATCTCTTCGTTAAAATATTTTTTCTTGAAAATATCAGGTGTCAGCAAATGTTGAATTACTGTATTACCTAATTGTTTTGCAAGTTCATCACGTCTCTTAGGGATCAGACCAGGTGTGAATGGAATGCGCCAAGACCCTATATATTTTGCCTCATGAGGTCTGAATAGCATTTTAATAGCAAAGTGATTAGTTACCGCTCCGATTGCTGCTCCGACCACTGCCATAAATGTGATTGTCCATATAAAATTCATCAATTTCACCTTTTTCCTCTAGCTTCTAGATTATTATAGCAGAGGAGAGGCAAACACTAAAAGAATTTACAATAGATGAAGCAAAGTAGTAAGACGAATAGCATGCTCCGTTTCATCGTGCATCGCAACAAATAGAGGAGCATATGCTTGTTGGATTGGTATTTGTAAGAGCATTTCCTTATACAGTTCTGCAGCCTCTAATTCATCTCTTATCGCATTTTTTAAACACTCTTTCATGTCTGTACATAAAGTGGGTTCTGGAAAGTTTTGTACAAATGTACCAGTGAGCATATAATAGAGTTGTTGGAACATTTCGTAATGGCTTTTTTCATCCTCATAAATATGTTCGATAAAACCTTGCCAGTATGGATCATCCGTCAATTTATACATAGAACGATAAAAATGATAATCATGATATTCATTAAGTATTGCTTGCCTTAGCTGATCATTAAACAATTCGATGCTCCTTCACTAATCATTTATATTAGTGTATGCGAACAAATTCACTCACATGAAAGGTTGATATTCTTGCTACAACACTTTAGCTTCAAACCACTCTATGAAAACAAACAACTACCTGGTTGGTCCGTCTCTTTCTTTTATAAACAACAAAGATACGCTGCAGAATATGAACCGGATGGCACGATTAAGTGGCTAGGTGAAACACCTGCTGATGAAGAAACAGTAAAAAAAATGATACATGAGTTAATGCTATTTCACGTGTATGACTGAGGTGTCACTGTGCAAGAAGCATTCATACTTGTTTCTTGCGCAAAGTACGCTTACGCCCAAACAGTAAATAAAAATAAGTAGATGCAATAATATAGAGAATCCCTGTAATTGTAAATGTATAAGCATATCCCCAGTAAAAGCCAAATGTCATAACAAGCCCTGTCGAAATTGCACCAGTACTTGCCCATCCTACATTAAAGACCATTTGATTTACCGAGTTAGCAAGTCCTTTATATTTATCTTGTACTAGTTCCATTGCAATTGCACTTTGGATAGGATTCCCCGCATTCATTAGAGCTTGGCGCATCAAAAATGCAATCGAAGCGATGATTAATGAATTGGTGTAACCTGTGATGAACAGAAATGGAATCGATAGTAGCTGAAAAATGACCAATGCCTTAAATTTCCCTACCTTCTTCACAAGTGCTGGCCCAAGTAGCATTGCAACGGCTGCCATCGCTGATCCGAGTGACAAGATAATTCCAATATAAGTGTTCGATGCATCGAATCGGTTCGCAAAGTATAAGTTCAAGTAAGGAATAACTAGACCAGACCCTGTTCCTATTAATAGATTTGCAACTCCAAATAACACAATAACCTTCATATTTTTTCTGAACCCAGTCGGAGCATTTCCTTCTGATTCTTCGGTACTTGCCTCTGTTTGACCTTCTATTTTTTGCGTTGGTTTCAGCTGAAACAATGGAACTATGCCCATCGTAAATATAATCGCTCCAATAATTAGTACATACATAATAGAATCTACTGTGGAGATATTCCCAATTAGATGAAGCGCATCTGCTAATACCCCTCCTCCAAGACTTCCAATAACGCTTGCTATAGTCATCAACGAAAAATGAATACTAAAAAGATGCATTCGTTCTCCAGCAGTGGAGTTTTCAGCAAGAAAAGGAACACCGGATACTTGCACCAATGCCATAAACAACCCAGTAAAGAAAGCTGCATAAACTAAGCTTTGTTCGCCGGTGACCAAACTTCTATAAAATAACGTACCAGCAGCAAAAATAGCACCAGTAATAATAATTCCTTTCCTACCTAGCCGGTCGCTTAGATATCCAGCTGGTATTAACATAATCGCTGAAGCAAGAGATGTCATAGAGATGATTTTACCGTTCAATGTTTCTGGAAACCCGAGTTCCTTTATATATAGATTGTACATAACTAAAAATACACCCATCCCCACTTGAATGAGTACATTGGCAAGCATGAACATTTTTATATTTCTATTGAATAAAGCAATGCTCTTTTTCCAATTTGCAAACCAATAAATCATAAGGTACCTCTTCTTTTTTTATTTCGGTACACTAAATATACGATTATCGTTAGAAAATTTCAATATATAATTGCGTGCTGCGGATAAATGTTTCGCTTGGATTCTTGGCTCTGTTTGGCGGGCGGATAAGTGCTTTGCTCCGGCACATGGCTTGGTCACTCGGGCGGATAACCTAATCAATCGAGCGTTCGGCCGCTTGATGAGCCGATAAACGGGCTGCTCGGGCGCATGGCTCAGTTTCTCGGGCGGATAACCTAGTCGCTCGAGCACATAGCTCAGTTCGTCACGCGGATAACCTATTCAACAAAAAAGGGAATATCCCCGCATGTGTTAAACATGCTGAGATACTCCTGCTTGTAGTTTATACATTTGTTCATAGCGACCTTGTAGCTCTATTAACTCGTCGTGCGATCCACTTTCTACAATTTCCCCACGGTCTAGTACTAAAATGCGGTCTGCATTCTTAATAGTAGAAAGTCGATGAGCAATGATAAAAGTAGTTCTTCCTTTTTTCAGTACATCCATTGCATGTTGAATAATTTCCTCTGTTTCTGTATCAATATTAGATGTCGCTTCATCCAAGATTAATATAGCAGGATCAAATGCAAGTGCTCTAGCGAAGGAAACAAGCTGTCGTTGACCGGATGATAAGGTGCTACCCTTTTCTATTACAGGCTCATCTAAGCCTTTTTCTAGATTCTTCAACACTCGTTCCCCACCAACCGCTTCTAAAGCGGCTATAACCGTTTCTCTAGAAATACGAGGATCACTTAAACTCACATTTGACTCTATCGTACCTGAAAACAAATAAGGGTCCTGCAACACGATGCCCATATGATCTCGAATTGTTTGTCTAGGTACAGTCGTTATATCTATACCATCGATTAGGATTTTACCTTTAGAAGGATCATAGAAACGGAACAATAAATTCATAATGGAACTTTTCCCAGATCCTGTATGACCTACTAATGCTACTGTCTCCCCTTTGTTGGCAACAAAGTTTAAATTTTTCAAGACATATTCATCTGCTTTATAGGCAAATGATACATTTTGAAACTCTACATTCCCTTCATATCGTTCCATACGTTCGTCTTTTACATCTTCTCCAGTTTCATCTAGTAATTGAAATACTCGATGACCAGCAACCAATGATCTTTCTAACTGAGCAAATTGGTTTACAATCCCAGTGATTGGATTAAATAAACGAGTTGTATAGTCTACAAAGGCATAAAGCATACCTGCTGAAATGATTGTATTTGGTTCCATGGATAAGCTTCCGAAATACCAGATGAACATGACGAACATAATCGTACGAAGCACACTTACTAAGTTAAACGAAGTTGCTGAATCTAATGTAAGTAACTTTTTCTGGTACGTATAGTGTTCATCATTCATCTCTTCAAATTCGCGTTCCATCTGCTTCTCACGTTTAAATGCTTGAATAATGGACATCCCTTGGATGGATTCATTTAGCATTGCATTCAAATCTGCAATTTTCGTACGAACTACGTGATTATATTTAGATGCATACTTACGATAAGCAATCATCCACACATATACAATAGGAACTACAAAAAGTGCCATGAGAGCCATTTGTACATTTAAGATGAACAAGGCAACATAAACCCCTGCAATCGAAATGATACTAGTCGCAAACTGAGAAAGTACTTGCACATACAAATTACGAATAGCTTCTGTATCATTCGTAACACGCGCAACTACTTTTCCTGCCGGCAAGTTGTCAAAATACTGTATCGGCAAAGTTTGAATATGTTGAAAAACATCATTACGCAGCTTTTGCACAACGCGGTTAGCACCGACCTGTAAGTTGATGAACATAAAATATCTAAAGATTGCTGTGACAATGGCTAAACCAAAGTAGACAGCAAGTAACATTAGTATCGGCTGAAGGTTAATAGCCCCTTCTGTGATATGGTCGTCAATAATTTTCTTTGCAATAAATGGACCAGTTAGATCTGCAAACACTGCAATAGTTAAAAAGATTAGACCAAGGATAATTGGTTTTTTATAAAATAACGCATAATGGTAGAGTCGTTTCCCTGTACTCATGACGACACCCCCTCTAGCTGCTGACGATCAAACTGCTCTTTGTACCAACCATTTTGTTTTAGAAGCTCTTGATGAGTTCCTTCTTCTACAATAAGACCTTCATCTAAAACGATAATATGGTCTGCATGTTGGATACCAGACAATCGATGCGTCGTAATAATTGTTGTCTTTCCACTGCGTTCATTTTGTATATTTTCGATAATTTTGGCTTCTGTCTTTGCATCTACTGCAGAAAGAGAATCATCTAACAGTAGTATTTCTGGATTTTTAATAAGTGCTCGAGCAATGGATACACGTTGTTTTTGTCCACCGGATAATGATACCCCTTTTTCTCCAACTAACGTTTCTAAGCCCATCGGTAAGTTCATCAGATCCTGTTGGAAATGCGCTAGGCGAATTGCTTCCTCTAGTTCATCTTCTGTTGCATCCTCTTTACCAAATAGAATGTTTTGACGAATGGTTCTCGAAAACAAGACATGATCCTGCGGTACATATCCAATCCACTCTAGCACCTGATCTTTCGTTTGTGCGGAAATTGCGGTCTCTCCAATTGTTAGCTGTCCAGCACCAATCGGATATTCCTTTAATAATTGCTTCATAAAGGTAGTTTTCCCAGAACCCGTTTTCCCTACAATCCCAAGTGTCTGACCTTTCTCTAAGTTCACTCGAATATCTTGAAGATTTTTCACTTGGGACAATGGGTATTGGAATCCAACATCGGTAAATCCAATTGACTCCACATTGTCTAACTGAACTGGTGAAGTTGGATCTTTTACATCTTGCTCGTAGTCTAATGTTTCTTGCACGCGATCAAGCGAGGCATTTCCGCGTTGCATTACATTGATCAGTTCCCCGATTGCAAACATCGGCCAAATTGCCATACCTAAGTAAACATTAAAGGTGATTAAATTTCCGACTGTCATTTCACCTTTGGATACTAGATAAGCACCATAACCTAGTGCAACTACATAACTGATACCAGTTCCTACCTTCGTAATAGGACCAAAAAGAGCATCAATACGTTCTACAACCATATTTTTCTCATAGACTTCTTCACTCATATCAGCAAAGTTCTTCTCATCCGCTCTTTCTTGAACATAAGCGCGTATAACTCGAACCCCGGCGATCGATTCTAGTACACGGTCATTCAGATCACCAAATGCATCTTGAGCTACCATATATTTTTCATGAATAATTTTCCCTAAATATTGCATTATAAAAGCTAAAATAGGTATTGGTAAAATTGCAAAGATAGTAAGCTTCCATGAAATGATAAAGCCCATTGCCAGTATAAGTGCAGCCATGTACATAGTAGAATCGATTAATGTCATAATCCCAAATCCTGCTGTAGTTGCTACTGCGTTCAAATCATTCGTTGCACGAGCCATTAAGTCACCCGTACGATTTTTTTCATAAAATGTAGGAGTCATATTCAAAAATTTCAAATTTAACTTTGACCGTAAAATACGCTCGATTGTAATCGAACCACCAAACAGTTGGTATTGCCAAACAAAGTTTAATATATAACCTACTATTATTATTCCGATAAAATAGAATACATATTGCATTAACGACTCTCTAGTCATATCTCCCATAGTTATGGAATCGATCGCTTCCCCAACTAACCACGGTGGTAAAACCTCCAGAGCACTAGCAATTATTAGCAAACTAACCGCTACTGTATATCGTTTCCAATGATCCTTAAAAAACCACTTCAACTTAAATAAAACAGAAAACATTATATAACCCCTCTTTTCTTCTTTCTACACATTACTTAATAACTAGCCACCTTCAAGAGATTCCTTTAATAAAATTTGCTTTGTCCGTTGAATTGTTTCCATAACCAACACTCCTTTTTATTTTTCACCAAAAATTGGAAGTCAAAAAGACAGAAAAAAGCGCATTACCCATCTAGAGGTAATGCGCTCAATAATAGACAATGGAATACAAAAGTCTATTATTAAATCATTTCCGATCTAATGGAAGGTATGAACAACTTTTTAAGTTAACAGCGCTATCTTTTAAACGAATCATTTGTCATACCTCCATTTCCATTTTTTTGTGTATATTAACATTAGCATACCGAAATTTTAATTGTCAATACTTTTTGAATTTTTATAATGAATGAACAATTGCGCCTAACACAATACTGATGAGTACTACTTTGAATGGCGCTAACTTATACACCACTAAAAGTGTAAAAGTAATTAACACAATAACAAAATCAAGCGTACTATTTACCGCACTTGTAAAAACAGGATCATAAAGTGCCGCAAGAAGAATTCCAACAACGGCTGCATTCACTCCCTTTAAAGCTGCTTGAATCCCTTTTTTAGAACGAATAATAGACCAAAATGGCAATGTTCCAATGACCAATAAAAAGGAAGGTAAAAACATCGCAAAAACGGCAAGCAATGCTCCACCTGTACCAGCAGTTATCTGTCCTAAAAAACCAGCGATTGTGAATAATGGTCCTGGCACTGCTTGTGCTGCTCCATAACCAGTCAGGAACATATCAGCAGATAGCTCAACCTCTCTTTGTAGCATTGGTAATACAACATGCCCACCACCAAATACAATAGATCCAACGCGGTAATAAGTATCGAATATCGCATAATAGACAGATTGTACAAACGGTTTTAGTAATGGAAGCAAAGTGAGCAATGTAAAAAATAATACCCAACTAATAATGCCAGTCTTTTTACCAAAACTTAACTTCAATTCAGGTGCTGGTTCTATTGCGTCATTTTTATAATAGAAAAAACCAAAAATACCCGCTATGAGAATAATCGTAATTTGTCCAATTGCGGTAGGAATAAGCAATGTTAATATTGCGCATCCTATGGCGATACTTATTCTTATACGATCTGGTGCTAATGATTTTTGCATACCTATTAACGCATGTGCTACTACAGCAACAGCTACTATTTTTAGTCCTTGAATCCACCCACTATCAAAAGATCCCGAACTCGATATGAATGCAGCAAATAACATTAAAATAATTACAGACGGTATTGTAAAACCTATCCACGAGATTATACCTCCCAATAATCCTCCTCTTAATAATCCAATAGAGATTCCTACTTGGGAGGAGGCCGGTCCAGGTAAAAACTGACATAGCGCAACGATATCCGCATATAACTTGTCATCTAGCCATTTTCTTTTTTCCACATATTCTTCCCGGAAATAACCAATATGAGCAGCTGGTCCTCCAAATGACGTTAAGCCAAGCTTAGTAGATGCTTTCAGTATATCGATATATTTATTTTTCATTTTTACCTCCTCTACAGGCATAATCTTTATTATCTAATAATTCTTAGCGTCTAAATGTTAAGATTTTGTAAAAATTATTAATAGAAATCTCTATTTAAAGTAGAAAGATTTGTAATTTCTTTTTTTATATTTTATTATTAAACGTATAAACTATTTTTTAGAAAACAGGAGGTGTACACTTTGTCTTACCCCCCATTTGGGTTAGGGACAAAGTAATTATTTGGACATAGCCATACGATTGGCAGCATTTGCTGTCTTAATCGCATTCACTGCATTTTTCGTTGCGAGTGAGTTTGCAATTGTAAAAGTAAGAACTACAAGAATTGATCAGCTTATAGCTGAAGGAAACACTAAGGCGATAAATGCCAAAAAAGTAGTTTCCAATCTGGATGAATATCTATCTGCATGTCAGCTCGGGATTACCATAACAGCTTTAGGGCTAGGTTGGCTCGGAGAACCGACAATTGAACGGATTTTACATCCGGCATTTACTTATTTTGAGCTCCCAGAGAGTGTTTCCTCTTTACTTTCATTTATTATTGCATTCTCTCTTGTAACTTATATACATGTAGTTGTAGGAGAGTTAACACCAAAGACGTTTGCTATTCAAAGGTCTGAACAAATTACATTAGCGGTAGCAAAACCGCTTATCATTTTCGATAAACTTATGTATCCAGTTATTCACGGTATGAATGGTTCTGCTCGTTTCTTAGCAACCAAAGTATTTGGTTTAAATGCTGTATCAGAGTCAGAAGTAGCCCATTCCGAAGAAGAGCTTCGTATGATTCTTTCCGATAGCTTTAAAGGCGGAGAAATCAACCAAGCCGAATACAAATATGTTAACAAAATCTTTGAATTTGATGATCGTATTGCAAAAGAAATCATGGTTCCACGCACCGAGATTACTTCTATTGATAAAGATTTTACATTAGATGAAGTATTTCAGTTGATCGGTGTGGAACAATATACAAGATATCCAATAACTGACGGTGATAAAGACCATATTATTGGACTTGTAAATATGAAAAACTTGTTAACTGCATATATAAAAGATCCAACGAATGCAACCACACCCGTAAGTGATTATATGCAACCGATTATCCGAGTTATTGAGAATATGCCAATCGCTGATTTATTACTTAAGATTCAACGTGAACGAATTCATATGGCAATCTTAATGGATGAATACGGTGGTACTTCAGGACTTGTAACTATAGAAGATATTATCGAAGAAATCGTAGGAGATATACGTGACGAGTTCGATACTGATGAACTTCCAGAAGTTCAAAAGTTAGAGGAAAATCATTATATTCTCGATGCGAAAATGTTAATAGAAAATGTTAACGACCTACTTGGTATAGATATCGATGAAGAGGATATAGATACTATAGGTGGTTGGTTTATGACTAAAAGCTACGAAACCATTAAAGGTGAAAAGATTCAGGAACAAGGCTATGATTTCATGATTAAAGAAGTTGATGGGCATCATATTCAATATCTAGAGATTATTAAATCTGCACCTCCAGTTGAAGAACTAGAACCGATAGTGGAATAAAAAAATTATTAGATTTCAAAAAACGACTCTCAAATGAGGGTCGTTTTCCTATGTCTATAATTGTTGAAGTGAGGAAACATTGTGGAACTATATACAAACTTACGTGAAGGGGAAAAAGGTGCCTGGATTAGCATTGGCGTATACTTACTTTTAAGTACACTTAAGTTAACTGTTGGTATTATCGGTTCATCTGAAGCCTTAAAAGCCGATGGTCTAAATAATTTTACAGACATCATTGCGTCCGTTGCTATTTTAATCGGATTGCGAATTTCTCAAAAACCACCAGATAAGCATCACCAATATGGACATTTACGGGCAGAAACCATTGCCTCCCTTGTTGCCGCTTTTATTATGGCGTTTATCGGTATCCAGGTTCTCATTCAAGCAGTACAACATCTTGCTAACCCTATCCAAGAGTCACCTTCCCTTTTAACCGCAATTGTTGCCTTGTTTAGTGCCATTATCATGTATATTGTTTATAGATATAATTTAAACCTTGGAAACCGTATAAATAGTGCTGCTCTAAAAGCGGCAGCTTATGATAATCGCTCTGATGCACTTGTTAGTATCGGTGCAACTATTGGTATCGTCGGTTCTATTTTAGGTTTTCCTCTTTTAGACGGTATAACTGCCCTGTTAGTTGGTATCATCATTATCTATACCGCCTATACTATTTTTCATGATGCAGCATATACGCTATCCGACGGTTTTAATGTGGATGAAGCTGAATCCCTCTCTACGATAGTACGACTAGTCGAGGGTGTGGATGAGTTAACTGATTTTAAAGCGAGAATGCATGGAAATTTAATGTTTGTCGATATTACGGTTACAGTGGATCCATATTTAAACGTGTTGAATAGTCATCGTATAACAGAAGAAATAGAACATCGTATTATGAAGGTCAAACCTTTTTCAGTTATCTTAGTCCACATTGAACCAAATATGGACTTGCTCGATCAGCAGTAGATAGTTTCTGCTGATCGATTGATTCTTAGTTGCCATCGATCGATACGTTAATAAAAACAAAAAGCACGGAGAATCGCATAGTCATTGCGATTCTCCGTGCTTTTCATCGTCCGCTTGGTTCTGTTAGGCCGTGTTTTACTGCGTATAGGGCGGCTTGTGTACGATCTTGAACATGTAGCTTCGCGAATATATTGGAAATATGTGTTTTGACTGTTTTTTCGGTGACAAACAACGAGGATGCTATTTCTCTATTACTCTTTCCTTTTGTCAACTCAGATAATACATCCTGCTCTCTAGGTGTTAAAGGATGTTCTTCATGTGGACTTGGTACAACGGGCTCCCACTCTTTTTCTAATTGAGTTGTTGCCTCTGGATGTATCGTATTTTCTCCGCGCATGAGCTTACGAATGGCATCAGCGAGGTCATCCGGTTCTATATCCTTTAACTGATAACCCGCTGCGCCAGCTTTTAAGGCAGGAATTACATGATCTCTATCTGAAAAACTAGTGAGCATTAGTATTTGAATTTCCGGATTAGTAGATTTTATAAGTTTCGTTGCTTCAATTCCGTCCATTACCGGCATTACTAAATCCATTAATATAACATCGGGCTTTAAACTTTGTGTTAGCTCCATCGCTTCTTTTCCGTTAGTAGCCTCCCCTACAATATCCATATCCTTTTGGGTTTTCAGAAAAAACATTAATCCTCTTCTTACTACATGATGATCATCAGCTATTAATACACGTATCATAATCACACCCTCCTAATAAGGTAATCGCACTAATATTTCTGTTCCTTTTTCGCAACCTGTCACCCAATCTACTGTCCCACCAACGAAACTAGCTCTATCCTTCATACTCTGTAAACCAATTGAACGTAGCTTATTGGGTTCTTTCATATGAAATCCACAACCCTCGTCTTTCACAACTAACAATACATCTGTAGAAGTGACCGTTAAGTATAGTTCTGCTATGAGTACACCAGAATGCTTCCGAATATTATTCAGTGCTTCCTGAGCAATTCTGAAGAGTGTTTCTTCTATAATCGCAGGTAAGTTAACAACGCCCTTTACTTTCACTGTCATTGTAAGCCCTAGAATATCACCATATCCTTTAAGGCCTTCAATAATTCCTGATTCTAATCCTTTGGGACGTAGCTGCCAAATGAGGGCGCGCATTTCTGTTAGTGCTTCTTGCGTTAAATATTGAATTTCTTTAAATGTATCTTTAATATCCGGCTGCTCTGTCATTTCAATTCCTCCACGGGCAGTAAGCGTGACGGAGAATAGTAATTGGTTAACGGAGTCATGTAAATCTCGTGCTAATCGGTTTCTCTCCTGTACAAGAGCTACTTGCTGCTCCTGTCTTGTGAGGAGAATCCGCTTAATTGCTGACCCAATTTGAAAAGCCACCGATTCGAGCAACGCGAGTTCGCCGTCTGAAAATCGTATCGTGTTTGGAGTGGCAACATTTAATAGGCCAAAGCTTTCTTGTCCTGATTGTAAGGGTACAGTTGCATGATGCGTGATGCCCCCACTGTCCTCATTACTCATTTTTCTTGCATTTACTATTCTTTTACACTCAATAATATTGGAAGCTTTTTTTAACTCACCCTTTTGAAACCTGGACACACACCAGCAGCTATCCTTTTGCAAATGTCTGCAGTCATCCTGCTTTAATGCGTTCGGTAAATTTTCATGTGCAATTAACTGTTGTTTTCCTTTTTCATCAATAAAAAATATCCACCCAGTTTCAAATAAGGTACCATCTAATAGTTTTTGCAAGGCACCTTGTAGCATTTTCTCCATTTCCGTTTCTTCATTTAACAACTCTGCTATTTCTTTTAGTAATTCTATGTTCGAGAGTTCATTTGATAACATGTAAACTCCTCCAAGTATGTAATTCAGATAATTCCATAGTATCACTTATTTACTATTCACTGTAGGGTATGCGCATCATACTTTTGACCGAAAAAAACAGGAAAAGAGATTTCACTTTTCCTGTTTTCTATATTAATCTACTAAGTATTGATTCATCTTAAACGAAAAATCTTCCTTCAAAGAATTTAGTTTTTCTTTACTTTCTACTTCTGTGCCACTAAGTACACCAAAATAATATTTGATCTTAGGCTCGGTTCCACTTGGTCTTACACAAACCCATGAGCCGTCTGCAAGGAAGTACTTAATTACATTTGATTTTGGTAAGAATAATTCCTCTTTTTCTCGTCCATCGGTAAACATTCGAGTGGAGTGCAAGTAATCCTCTTGAGAGGTAACATGTATCCCTGCTACTTCCGTAATTCTGTTTGTCCGAACCCGCTCTAGTAAGTTTTTAATGGCATTCGCACCACTTACTCCTTTTTTCGTAACAGATTGAAGCCCTTCTAAATAGAAGCCATGTCTTTCATATAACATTGCTAAAACATCGAGTAAGGTCTTTCCTTGTTGCTTATAATAGGCAGCAGCTTCTACTATCGCTAACACGCTTTGCACCGCATCTTTATCACGTGCAAAATCTTTTATCAAGTAACCATAACTTTCCTCATAGCCAAATAGAAACTCAAACTCTTTTGTCTCTTCGTATTTCTTAATCTTTTCGCCGATAAATTTGAAGCCTGTTAATACATTTTCTGAACTTACTCCGTAATATTCGGCAATTACACGACCTAGATCAGAAGTAACAATCGTTTTAAATATGCGACCATTAGCTGGGATATTACCCTTCGCTTTACGTTGTGATAATAGATATTCGATTAATATCGCACCGGTTTGATTGCCAGTTAAAAGTTCATACTTAGAATCCGATTTTACGGCAATACCAACGCGGTCCCCGTCTGGATCGACTGCTATTAGAATATCTGCATGATTCCTTTCGCCGTACTGAATTGCGTATTCAAAAGCACTTTGCTCTTCCGGATTTGGAGATTCCACTGTCGGGAAGTCTCCATCTGGCTCCATCTGTTCTTCTACATAGGAAATATGCTTGTAACCAACTTCTTTTAATATACGTTGGACTGTTTTACCAGAAGCACCGTGTAAGGGAGTGAATACCACCTTCAGATCAGAAGAAGATGCTAATTCTTCGTTTTCTTGCACTGTTTTTAAGGCTTCCAAATAAGCTACATCCAATTTTTCATCTAATTGAATTATTAATTGTTTATCAGGATTTCGTTGATCGATATGGAGTGCATCTCCAGCATCATTGACATGCTCAATAACAACCTCAGCGTCCTCAATGTTTAGCTGCGCACCATCCTCGCCATATACTTTGTATCCATTATATTCAGGAGGATTATGACTTGCAGTAATAACTATCCCCATAAATGCGTGTAAATGTCTAACCGTAAATGACAGCTGAGGTGTAGTTCTAGGTTCCATATATAAATACGCTTTAATACCATTAGAGGCTAGTGTACTCGCTGCTTCACGCGCAAACTCTGGAGAATATCTTCGACTATCATAAGCGATAACCACTCCACGCTCCATAGCTTCTGCTCCGGCTCCCTTAATATAGGAAGCTAAACCTGTAGTCGCTTTACGAACAGTGTACGTGTTCATACGATTCGTTCCAGCACCAATTTCTCCACGCATGCCACCTGTTCCGAATTCTAGATCACGGTAAAATGCATCCTCTATCCTTTTTTCATCCTTGGCTAGCTGTTGAAGGTTCTCTTTCCAATCGGTTTCTAACTCTGAGAAGTTATTCCATTGGTCAAATAGTTGTCTATAACGCATAGGAAAGTCAACTCCACTTCATTATTTTTTATAATCGATACTGTATACATCATGACGTCTATCTTTTAAATGCTTAACTGTCCCGTCTTGACGTTGACGACGAAGGATTTCTAAATCTACATCCCCTATTAAGACCATCTCAACGTTTGGTTCTGTTTCTCCCACAATACCATCACGTGCAAATTCAAAATCAGAAGGTGCGAAAATGGCAGACTGTGCATATTGAATATCCATATTTTCTGTTTGTGGCAAGTTTCCAACTGTACCTGAAATAACAGTATAGATTTGGTTTTCAATAGCACGTGCTTGTGCACAATAGCGAACTCGTAAGTATCCTTGACGATCCTCGGTACAAAATGGAGAGAAGATAATATTTGCACCCATATCAGTAGCTATGCGGGCAAGTTCTGGAAACTCTATATCATAACAAATTTGAATCGCAATTTTCCCACAATCCGTATCAAATACTTGTACAGAATCGCCTGCACTAATTCCCCACCATTTACGTTCGTTCGGTGTAATATGAATTTTATATTGCTTATCAATTGCACCATCTCGGTGGAATAAATAGGCGATATTATAAATTTCCTCGTTTTCTTCTTCCACGAAGTGAGAACCAGCAATAATATTGATATTATAACGAATCGATAAATCTGAGAATAACTCCATATATTGCGGAGTATATTCTGTCAGTTTACGAACTGCCTGACTTGGCGATGGTTCATTCAGGAAGGACATTAGCTGCGTAGTAAAGATTTCCGGGAACACTACAAAATCAGATTGAGCATCGGAAGCTACGTCAACAAAATATTCACATTGGTTAGCAAACTCTTCAAATGAATTTATTTTACGCATCATATATTGCACTGCACAAATTCGTACAGGATAGCTTGTTTTAAAGTGACGTTTAGAAAGTGGAATATAATCGACATTATTCCATTCCATCAGCGTTGCATATTTGGCTGACGCCATATCATCCGGTAGATAATTTGGGTTAATACGCATTAGCGTAAAGCCATTCATCAATTGGAAGGTAAGTACTGGATCATATATTTTGTGGCGAGAAACAGATGTCACATATTCTCTTGGAGACATTTCTTCTGCAAACTTATGATAGTTTGGAATGCGCCCTCCGATTATAATGGACTTTAAATTGAACTGTCTTGCAATATCTTTTCTGCCTTCATATAAACGTTGACCAACCTTCATTCTTCTATATTCAGGATGCACCATTACTTCAATACCATATAAATTATAGCCATCTGGATTGTGGTTCGTAATGTAGCCTGCATCTGTTACATCCGACCAAGAATGACGATCATCATACTCATCAAAATTTATAATAAGACTAGAACAGGAACCAATTACTTTGCCGTCTAGTTCTGCAACAAGTTGGCCTTCTGGGAAAATAGTTAAATGGCTACGTAAATGGGATACTTCCCAAGGGTCCATACCCGGAAAACATTGTCGTTGTATTTCTAAGATCGACTCTATATCGGAAAAAGACGTTTGTCTTATAATCATGCTTTGTTCGAATGGGGATAAATCAAATTCTTCTGTCATTGTATCGGCTCCTCTTTCATCAGTAACTTTCATTATATAGCTATTTGCTCTTCAGATAAAATATTTTACATGTATTTAAAGAAGGATTATACTTTAATTTGAGTTCAAAGTAATTTAAAGGAGTTCCTATGACAAAAAAACTGGAAAATCTATTACTATTTATGTGGACAGTTTCCCTTACTGCAACATTAGGTTCACTCTACTTTTCAGAAGTAAGAGGATACGAACCATGTGATTTATGTTGGTACCAGCGTATACTCATGTATCCACTTGTGCTAATATTAGGAATTGCATATGTTCAAAAAAACCCTAAAATTGCAGTAACAACTTTTATATTCTCCGTGATTGGTGGATGTATATCTGCTTATCATTATAGCATTCAAAAACTTACTTTCATGCAAGAATCAGCACCCGCATGTGGTAGAGTAGCGTGTACTGGAGAATATATTAACTATGCAGGTTTTATAACCATTCCATTTTTAGCTCTTATTGCATTTATTATAATTGCAATTACAAGTGTTTTAGTATGGAGGGACATCAAGGAGGAAAAGTAACTTGAAAAAACTACTTATTTTTGGTGGTATTATCGTTGCAGTCTTTGTATTAATCTTTGTGTTAAACGCTCAGAAAAACAAGGATGCATTAGCGAATAATCCATACGATACGGATGACCTAAGACAATCTACTATTGATCTAATCGATGATCCGAACTATCAAAATATTATTTTACCAGAAGAATTGGAAAAAAAGATTGCTACTGGAGAACCTGTGACAGCTTACTTCTTCAGCCCAGAGTGTGTACATTGTCAAGAGATGACACCACGACTGACACCGCTTGCTAAAGAAAATAAAGTTGAAATTGTAAAATACAATGTACTTGAGTATGAAAAGGGTTGGAATGATTACCGTATCAAAGCAACACCAACAATGATCTATTTTGAAAAAGGCCAAGAAGTAGTTCGAGTAGAAGGTGCCATATCTAATAGTCAAATTCAAGGATTCTTTGATGAAGTCGTTTTAAAATAACCAAAAGGGTCATGTCGAGCAGACAGACCCTTTTTTTAAAGGAGTTAGGAAGATGATTCATACATTAACGTATACCGTACAAGAAGATGGATTAACCATCAATAATCTATTTCAAGAGAAATGGAAATTAGGCAAGAAGTTAATACATGAGTTACTAATGCAGAAAGCCGTAAGCAACAAGAGCGGAGAACTTCTACAATGGAAGCTTCCAAACAAAAAAGGTGATGTACTCGTTATTAAATGGGAGGGGGAATCTTCAAACTATCTCCTTTCCGATCAGATTCCTTTATATGTAGCATATGAAGATGAGTATTTACTAATCGCTTCTAAACCACGCGGAGTAGCGACACATCCTAACGAAGATGGTCAAAATCATACCTTTATGAACACTGTGACAAATTATTTACACAGTAAAGACCAGCATTACGGTGAACATGTACATCGCATCGATGAAGGCACAAAGGGATTAGTAGTTATTGCAAAAAATCCACTTGTCAAAGGTATGCTCGATCGTATGCTGGAGAACAAAACAATTGTCCGCACGTACGAGGCAACTGTAGAAGGTCAAGTGAAAAACCAGCATGGCACCATTCGAGCAGCTATCGGTAATGATCGCCACCATCCGACCCGCAAAAGAGTTTCTCCGTCTGGGCAAAATGCTATTACTCATTATGAAGTTGCAGGGAAACATGAACAATTCACGAAAGTACATGCCATTTTAGAAACTGGACGTACCCACCAAATTCGAGTTCACTTAGCTCATCTAGGACATCCAATTGTTGGAGACGAACTATATGGTGCTAAAAGAACACCAACTAAAATGTATGAGCTTCATGCATTTAAAGTCCAATTTAATCATCCCATAACAGGTGAAGTACTCGTTATAGAAGATAAACGCCAACAGAACTAGGTTGATGTTATGGCAGTAAATCAGTGGACGTTGCGAATAAGTAGTCAAATGTTGCTTCTATACTAACCGACGTTGCGAGTATGAATTCAAACGTTGCACAAATGAAAACGCAGGTGAGATTTTTAATTCTCATCTGCGTTTTATATGGATTTTACTTTTTCTTTTTCTCTAGCATCTACTTCTTCTCTATTTTTCTCTAACTTTTTCCACTTTAAATAGTTATAAGAAAAATCCCAAACAATCATTACAAAACAAAAGATAGAGAACAGGAGAATTAAGTACGATGGCCATTCACTAACTTTCTTTATCATAATTAAACAAAGAATTAAAAAAGGAGCTGTCCAAAGTGTTCGCACCATTTTTCTTCTATAGGTTAGCTTGTGATAAACAAATACAAAACCCTTATCTACTTTTTCCTTGTCTTTGTACAGTTTCGACAAAATAAAATTGATAAGTATACTTACGAGAGTAATTACAAATAATATGAAGTAATCTGTGTTAGAAATAATAATCACTCCTCTACTTTTACGGGTTTTCAGAAAGGAAAGTCTTTGTCAGATGATAAGCATGAGCAGTAAAAAGCTGTGTTTTGATCTTATTTGTTTTTATAAGAGAACCTAACGATTCAAAATCTAACAATTGTACACATATCTCCTCGGTTTCATCTAGTTCTTGATCAAATTGTTTATATGCATCTAACAGGAGATAGGTTCTAATTTTATTAGTTTGCGTAGCAGGATTAATCATAAATTCACCCAGCAAAATAGGTGTTTGTCGTGAAATGTACCCTGTTTCTTCTTTAACTTCTCTTATAATGCCTTCCTCATCCGTTTCCCCATGTTCTCTTTTACCTGCAGGAATTTCTAAATAGATATCATTTCCGGCATGTCTATATTGCTCTACCAGTAGTATTTTATTTTCCTTAGTTAGAACAACAGCATTCACCCAATCGGAATACTCATTTACAAAATAATCATTAATGACCAGACCATTAGGAAGCTCACATATATCTTTCCTAATATTTCCGTAAGAGCTTTTATGGACATACTCCGTATTTAACGTCTTCCATTGCTTCATAACCCCATACTCCCTTACCTCATCATCTCCATAAAAATATATAGATTGTATATTGCTGGAATTAGCAAGCTCACTGCGAGGCAAATAACTGCTCCAAATTTGGATTGTTTAGTTAAACGTGCATCCTCTTGTTTTAAGTATTGAAAAAAAGTAAGCGTAAAATAAAAGCATAATACTATAAAAACGATAGATAAGATGCCTAGCCAATTTCCTGTTCCCATAAAACCTTCCATTAAAGTCTCCTCCTAACACTCACCACTTAAGGATTAAAGCAAATAATATATGCAAAGCCCCTAACACTACTTCTCTTATTATCACTTTTTTACTTTCTTTTTGAAGATAACTTTCTATAGCATCTACCATAAAGTTAATCCCTGCTAATATGAATACTAATCTCACATAAAAAATATCTAAATTATTCCATATGGTCATTATTAGCATTGCAATCATCAAACTTATCAATAGCATCTTTAATATTATGAACGGCTTACTACTTTTTTTCTTGTAAGTCTTTTCAAAAAATATATTCATTATTGACCTCATCTAATATTTATTCATGTATTATTACTAATACGCTTAAATATGTAATAGGTTTCATTATTTCGTAATATTTTCCAATATAAATAAAAACACGATAGTTTCTCTTCAAAATCAGGAGAGATACTATCGTGCAATATTACTTAAATCATCTTATTAAAAACTAAAGTTATCTGGATCTTTACCAGTACGCTCATTTAAGTTAAGTGCATCTATATTTTTCATGTCCTCGAATGATAACTCAAAATCAAATACATCCATATTTTCGGCAATTCTAGATGGATTTTCTGACTTAGGAATGACGATCAAATCATGTTGCAGGTGCCATCTTATAATGGTTTGAGCAGTAGACTTACCATATTTGTTACTAATACGTTGTAATGTTGGCTCCTCTAATATTCGTCCTCTTGCAAGTGGAGACCACGAAGTTATCGCGATTTCTTGTTCTGCACAATACTCACGTAGATCAAACTGCGTAAGGCGTGGATGACATTCAATTTGGTTAACCATTGGTTTAACGTTTGCTTTAACAGAAATAGCCTCCAAATGATGCTGATGATGATTGGCAACACCTGTAGCTCGAATTAGCTTTTCATCATATAACCGTTCTATTGCTCGATATGTATCTACAAAAGTTTCTGTAATTGGCCAATGCGTTAAATATAAATCTACGTAATCCATCTCTAAGAGCTTTAAAGACTTTTCAAATGCTCTGAGAGTTTGATCATAGCCTTGATCTGTATTCCACACCTTTGTAGTAATGAATATATCTTTGCGTGGAACATTTGATGATCTAACTGCTTCGCCCACTTCTTTTTCGTTGGCATATAAACTTGCCGTGTCAATATGACGATAGCCATAATCTAGAGCAGCTGTCATTGCTTGAATTGCCATATCAGGTTCAGTCATTTTATAAACGCCTAATCCCAATCTAGGCATCTCAATTCCATTTGATAACTTTTTTGTTGAATGTATATTTAAAGCCATAGTTCTCATCCTTTCTTAGGAGGAAAACGACTGAGTTACTCAGTCGTTTTCTCTTTTCTTCATGGAAGATGTTTCTTCCGATTGGGCTGGATCGGACACTCGATTATCTTCTTCTAGCTCTTTGTTGTCTCTCATTCTATCCATTTGTTTTCCTAACTGCTTTAGTTCTTCCATGTTTGTTGCCATTGAACCGTTCTCTGGACCATTTTTGAATTCGTTCATATCAAAAATCACTCCTTTTCTTTATGTTAGTAGAATATTCGAAAGGTTGCAACATTCAAATGAACGATTTTTGTCAAATTTCGTTTTTTTGAAATATTTCTTTTTCAAACAAATTAGGGTATACTAGGTGCAGAATACTATAGAGGAGGCACTCCATATGAAACTAATCCTTATTCTTGGTGTTAGTATTTCGTTCCTTGTGGCAATTTTCACAGCAGGATACGATGACAAACCAGGTGCATCTGAAAAATAATCTATTGTTAAAACGGACGAGTCATTTATGACCTCGTCCGTTTTTTTAGTGAACCCAATCATGATACCTAGCTCTTCTTAGTGCAAATTTGGATAGTTTTGCTGACGTAATGCCTCGTAAACTAGAATGGCTGCTGTATTCGATAAATTTAAGGAACGAATATTATCGTTCATAGGAATTCTCAATGCACGATCAGGATGTGCATCTATAAACTCTCTTGGCAACCCTTTTGTTTCACGTCCAAAAATAAAGAAATGATCCTTCTCCGTATCACTAAAATCAAACGTAGTATGTGGCTTAGCCCCAAACTTTGTAATTAAATAGTATTCGCCAGATGGATGTGCTGCAAAAAACTCATCGAGACCATCATAATAAGTAATATCTACATGTTCCCAATAATCTAATCCTGCTCGCTTTAGCATCTTATCATCTGTGGAGAATCCTAAAGGTCGGATTAAATGTAATTTAACATCTGTTCCGGCACAAGTTCTAGCTATATTCCCTGTATTAGCAGGTATTTCTGGTTGATATAAAACAACATTAATACTCAAATATTCCACTTCCTAATTCTCTACTGTATAATATTCTAACCCTTTTCTAATCTCTTCTAAAACTTCATCCACTTGTTCACTTTGTTCAGCCTCTTGAAGGGCTAGCAAGCCTTCTTGTGTATTTATTTTACCTATTGCCCACGCTGCTGTACCACGGATGACTGGTCTAGCATCATGTTGCATTAAATCTATCAGTGTTGGAACTGCTGCCTGCTCTTTAAAATGAGCTAATGCAATTATAGCATTTCGCTGAATTGGATTCTTCCCTCGCCAAGCACCGGACATATGACCATATGTTTCTTTAAATGTGCGATTCGTCATTTTAAGTAAAGGTAGTAGCAAAGGTTTCACTAACTCAGGTTCTGGCTTAAATGATTCTTGGTGAAGATTGGCTTTGCCTTTGTTTTTTGGACAAACTGTTTGGCATGTATCACAACCATATATGCGATTACCAATTTTTGCTCGAAATTCATCTGGAACCCTTGTTTTCGTTTGGGTTATAAAAGCAATACAGCGCTGGGCATTTAGCTGACCACCTTCTATTAAGGCTCCTGTTGGACAAACATCTAAGCATAATCGACAATCACCACATTGGTCCTCCATCTGCTCACTAGACTCAAAAGGAATTGACGTAATCATTTCTCCTAAATAGACATAAGAACCAAACTCAGGAGTAATAATAGCGCAGTTTTTTGCACTCCATCCTATTCCGGCGCGCTCTGCTACGGCACGATCCGAAAGTTCTCCTGTATCTACCATTGAGCGCAATTTAGCATCTGGAATATGCGATAAAATATATAATTCTAACAGTGCTAACTTTTCACGTAAAACTGTATGATAATCTATACCCCATGATGCGCGTGCGAAGATTCCTCGTCTTGCACCTTTCACACTTTGAGGGGCATCTTTCATTTTTGAAGGATACGCAATTGCAATAGATATAATACTACTAGCTTCTTCTGACAAGTTTTCAGGATGCACTCTTTTCTCAATATCAGGTTCTTCGAATCCAGAGGCATACCCTAACTCCTGCTGTCGGATTAATCGATTTTTTAATTCATGAAATGGAGAAACAGAAGTAAATCCAATTTTGTCAATTCCAATGGATGCTGCATAATCTATGAGGTTTTCTTGAAACTGAATGATATTCACAAATGTTCTCCTTTCTTATGCTACACTTAAGAAAAATAATTGTAAGGATGGTTGATATGTTAGTAAAATTGGATGATTCAATTACTGAAATAGAGCCCTCATTTAAAATAGGTATTATTCATTATACCAAAATTATTGTTACTTCCTCACCCCAAATGCTTAAAGGAAGACTTCAATTATTTCAAGAGCAACTTTTCTTTGAAATGGACGACAAGCCCGTAAATGATTTCGCGGGGATTAAAGAATGGAGAGCTCTCTGGAAAAAGTTCGGAGCAGATCCTAATCGGTACCGCCCCTCAATGGAAGCTATGTATAGAAGGATTGCAAAACAAAATTATATCACACCCTTGCATTCTGCTGTAGATTTAAACAACTTCTTCTCTATGCAATATGAAATTCCAATGGGTATATATGATGTGGCGAAAATTCAAGGTGAAACAAACATCACTATTGGAACCGAAGAAACAACTTATGTCGGATTAAATGACAGAGATAATACATTAAAAAATATTATAACTCTACAGGATGAGGCAGGACCATTTGGAAGTCCATTTGTAGACTCTGCACGAACAGCTGTAACAGAAGATACTACAGAAGCATTACAAATCGTATTTCTACGTCCTTCCTTAAAGATAGAGGAAAGTAAGAAATTACTTGAATCTATGGCTTCCATGTTTACTCAAATACATGGCGGTGATTTTAAAACAAAAATTTTAAATACAAACTTTCATACGAGCAAAGGAGAGTTATAATGGTCCTCAATATTTGGTTTAACAGATGGTTTTCAACTGTTTCACACTACATGGAGTTGATACGTCATAATCCCGATCAACAAGAATTTATCATTCATGGAACACATCCTAATTCTGACACTGTATATTTCAATTATTGCGATGTGTTTAGTACAGAGCCAGATATTGAGGGCGAGGATTATATACAGTTTTGCTTAGACTATTGTATACAAAATCAGATTCATATATTTGTTCCACGAAAAGAAAACTTGCTTATATCTCGGCACTTAGAAAAGTTCGAAGACATCGGTGTGTCAGTGTTGGTTTGTCCGGATGGTGATTTAATGGCCATGGTAGATAACAAAGCAGCGATGTATCAATCTTTACAAAGCCAAGAAAAGGAAGGTAACTTTATCGTTACTATTCCATCCTATCAAATTGTTAACAATGCGAAGGAATTTAAAGAAGCCTATGAACAATTAAGTAAGGATAATACGAAACTATGCATTAAACCTGTCATTGGAGAAGGAGCAAGCGGATTCCGAATTATAGATAATGATGCAGATACGATTCCTTTTATATTCAATACTGCTTCTTCTCAAAAAATTTCATATGAAACTGCCCTTAGAATTTTACAAACGCAGGAGCATTTCCCGGACTTAATGGTTTTGGAATATTTGGATGGCTATGAGTATAGTATCGACTGTTTAGCTGATGCAGACGGAACACTACTTACTGCAATACCTAGGAAAAAAGGAAATGGACGTATTCGAGAAATTGAATACAACAAAGATTTAATCGAAATCGCAGAGAAAATGGCAATACAATATAAAATTCCTTATGTATTTAATATCCAAGTTAAATACAAAGACGGTATTCCTAAGCTACTAGAGATTAATCCCCGTATGAGTGGTGGATTGCATATCAGCTGTCTAGCAGATATCAATTTCCCCTACTATGCTATTAAATTATTGCTAGGTAATCAGTTGGAGCCTCTTTATCCTAAATTTGGTTTGAAAGCAACACACATAGAACAGCCAGTAATCCTATCTTCAGAAGATTCTTCGGTTTTAGTTTAAGTAGACAAAATGGTGAAATTAGAAAAGGAGTGATTATTGATGGTAAATTTGAACAAGATTGAGCTTAAGAAAAAGGGACAGTCCATTAATCTTACTAAAAACAACAATAATATCGGAGAAATTTTAGTAAATCTCCAATGGGATCAACAAGTTAAAGCAAAATCTACTGGATTCCTTTCTTCCCTACTCGGTGGAAAACCTAAAGGTGTAGACTTAGACCTAGGTTGCTTATATGAATTAAATAACGGCGAAAAAGGCTGCGTACAAGCTTTAGGTAACGCTTTTGGCACACTAAAGCAAGCACCCTATATGGAACTCGATGGTGATGATCGTACTGGTTCCATATCAGGAGGAGAAAACCTGAGAATTAACGGAAATAAAATAACAGATATAAAAAGAATTTTGGTGTATTCATTTATCTATCAAGGGGTAGCCAATTGGGCAGAAGCAGATGGAGTTGTTACATTAACATATCCGGCTGGACCAGCTATTGAAGTGAAGCTAGATGAACATCGTAATGGACAAATAATGTGTGCAGTCGCAATGATTGAAAATATAAATAATGAGACATTTAAAATTGAACGCTTAGTAGAATACTTCAAGGGTCATAAAGAGATGGATCATGCGTATAACTGGGGTATGAATTGGGTAGCAGGATCAAAATAATATGTTTCGTCATCAAAAAAACAACCACTTAGGGTTGTTTTTTTTAATCACTACTATTTTTTAGTAGGCACGACCGAACCATACAGTATGTTTCGAATCTTTCCCACAGTTAATACATGTTGCTTTTTCAGTTGGTGGGTTGAATGGAATATTACGAGTCGTAAATTTCGTTTCATTCTTCACATTCTCTTCACAAGCATCCTCCCCACACCATCCTGCAAGAATCCATCCAGGAATTGTGCCATTTTCCGTTGAATCCGTAAGATGTTGTTTTAATTGCTCTAGAGAATCTACATTTGTATGGGAATTCTCATCACGGAATGCACGAGCTTTCTCCAGTAAACGTGTTTGCATAGTAGTTAACTCTTCTTCAATACGTTCTACTATAACAGCAATTTCTACTGATTCTTTTTCGATCAGGTCACGTACTTTGATCAGTGCTTGATTGTTCTCTAAATCACGAGGTCCTAATTCAATACGAACCGGTACACCTTTAAGCTCCCATTCATTGAATTTATAACCAGGAGATTGATCTGAATCGTCAAGTCGAACACGAATACCTTTTGCTTTTAATGCAGCATATAGCTCATCTAATTTCTCCATAATTGCAGGGTTCTTCTTCCAAGGACCCACAGGAATTAGCACTACTTGAGTTGGTGCAACACGTGGAGGTAATACAAGACCCTGTTCATCACCATGTACCATAATAACTGAACCGATTAAACGAGTAGATGTTCCCCAAGACGTTGTATGCACATGCTGATGCTTGTTTTCTTTGTTTAAGTATTTGATATCAAATGCTTCCGCAAATTTTGTTCCAAGGTAATGAGAAGTCCCAGCTTGAACAGCTTTTCCGTCTTTCATCATAGCTTCGATAGAATAGGTATCTACAGCTCCTGCAAAACGTTCGGAAGGTGTTTTTTGACCATCATATACAGGAATTGCTAAAAGCTCCTCTACAACCTCTTTATAGATGTTAAGCATCTGCATTGTTTCCTGACGTGCCTCTTCCTCGTCTACGTGTGCTGTATGTCCTTCTTGCCATAAAAATTCAGAAGTACGGATAAATGGAAGTGTTTTCTTTTCCCAACGAAAAACGTTAGCCCATTGGTTAATAAGAACTGGCAGATCACGATAACTCTTAATCCAATTCGAATACAAATGACCAATCATTGTTTCTGATGTTGGGCGTAATGCTAAACGCTCTTCTAATTTTTCACCAGCTGCCTCAGTAACCCATGGTAATTCTGGCGCAAACCCTTCAATATGATCCTTTTCTTTTTGGAAGAAAGATTCAGGAATTAGCATTGGGAAATAAGCATTACGGTGACCTGTTTCTTTAAAACGTCTGTTCATCTCATCTTGAATATGCTCCCAAATTTCAAAGCCATCTGGTTTAAAAGCAATACACCCACGAACTGGTGTGTAATCCATTAAATCTGCCTTCTGAATCGTGTCAATATACCATTTAGTAAAATCGTTTTGCTGTTGATTTGTCATTTATATTCCTCCTATTTACATCAATGAAAAAAGCACAAAGTCATCCTCGTAAAAGGACGTCTCTGTGCTGAATAGACGTGGTACCACCTTAGTTTAGCTTAAAAATTTTAAGCCCTCTAAACGTTTGTTAACGAAAACGAGTCGGTTATGTTTACATAACATCTCCGTGATAGGTTTCAATAAGAAGCGGTGGTATAGCTTTCAGCATTGGCCATACTTTCTGTTTCACAATTCTCATTTACTTGGTCACTTCGTAGATTGTATTACTAATAATATACCAAATATCCTACTTTAATACAATGTGAATAAAGCTCTGCTAATAATTTTATGTTTTTTATGTAAAGAGCAAGCCTTGGAACTTGCGATTATCTTAGGGGAACTTACGATTAAAAAATTCTAATTTGCGATTTGTGGTTAGTATCTTGCGATTCACCCATTTAAACACTTTCGAGTATCTTAACCTATAAAACTTTTTCATGGAGGAATTGGCGTGGGTTACTTTGTAAACGTAGAACAAGGTGTGAATTTATTTGTAGAGGATATCAATCCTAGTGCAAGCAAGACAATTGTGTTTTTACATGGTTGGCCTTTAAACCATGAACAATTCGAATATCAGTATGATGTTCTGCCATCAATGGGATATCGCTGTATTGGTATTGACTGGAGAGGATTTGGAAAGTCAGATAGACCAATCCATGGCTACAACTTTGACAGACTAGCAGATGACATCCATGCAGTAGTTAAATCACTCCAGTTAACCAACTTTACGCTAGCTGGCCATTCTACAGGAGGAGCAATCGCTATACGATATGCGACTCGTCACAATGCTTACGGATTATCGAGACTGATTCTAATAGACGCCGCTGCTCCAACTGGATTTACACAGGAAACAGCGAACCGACTTCTTACAGAAACATTAAACGACCGACCTAAAATGATGCAAGGTGTAACAGATACTTTTTTCTTTCAATATATTTCTGCCCCATTCTCTAATTGGTTTAATGGATTAGGACTACAAGCAGCTGGTTGGTCCACAGCAGCAATTATCAACACTTTAAGAGATGAAAAGCTTGGTACAGATCTTCCTAAAATAACAGTTCCTACATTAATCGTTCATGGTGTACATGACAAGCTTGTGCCATTTAAACAAGCTCAAGAACTTAACGAAGCCATAAAAAATTCGCATCTCGTTCCATTTCACTATAGCGGACATGGGCTTTTCTGGGAAGAACGAGAAAAATTTAACGAGCTAATCAAACAGTTTGTTGGATAGGTTTTACTTACTATTAGAATTGGTTCACGGGAGGGCTTAATAAGCTATCTTGTGAATCTTTTCAAACTCTACCTTTAAGAGACTCGCTTACTAAAGTACATATATAGTTTAAAAAATTAAATGAAAGTGGATCTTTATCAAACAATAATAAATTTTACATGTTTGCACGAGCAAATTTATATGCAACTAGATTTAACAACTATGTATCCCCACCCGGGAGTGCAAAGTTAAAAAACACTTCTAGTTAGCTTTATTTTTCATCTCTTGAAACAGTAGTATATAATGAACATTATAAACATTCTTAAGGGAGTACGAGTTCATGCAAACATTGAAAAAACTTTCCGATCGACTCTTTTACCTGCCTGCATATCAAAAGACAGATCGACCGATATTAGCTGCTATTGTAGGGGACAAACAGACTCTACTGATTGATGCTGGTAATTCTTCTAATCACGCTAAATACTTTAAAGAGCAATTAGCTTCCTATCATCTCACCGGGGATATTCTGGCTCTCACACATTGGCATTGGGATCATGTATTTGGCTTACGTGAAATGGATGTTCCTTCAGTTTCCAATTCCATGACCTATAACAAAGTAAAAGAACTTCAAAAGCTATCATGGGAAGACAAGGAGTTGGATGGACGTGTCGAAGCAGGGATTGAAATTCCTTTTTGTGCAGATGCGATAAAGCTAGAGCTAGGAAGTATGCGAGAAGTTATCATACCAGATCCCACTATCATTTTTGACAAGCAAATCAAACTTAATATAGGTGGGGTTAACTGTATCATTGAACATGTTGGTGGAGATCATTCACCTGATTCGAATCTCATTTATATAGCAGAGGAAAAGACATTATTTCTTGGGGACTGTCTCTATGCAAATATGTACGCAGAAAAGTGGCATTATACCATTGAAAAGATGTATAAGCTTTTGGAGAAAATTGAAGGCTATGACGCAGAAATCTTCTTCCTATCTCATCATCCAGCACCTTTAACAAAGGATGAATTTACTTCCTTTGTATCATTATTGAAGACAAGTGCAGAATTAACAAATAAACATAAAGGAAAAATAGAGGCAATTGCAGAAGAGATGTCCTCTCATTTTGGCCGTGACGTGACGGAAGACGATTTAGAAATAATCGAGTACTTTGTAAATGGTTATGCGTAACATGTATCGTTGCTTAAGAGAATTGCCCTAGATTCCAAAGGAGTGCAGAGTTTGCCGTGTTGATTCCTAACTATTGTAGGAACACACTAAATGATCAAAAGCTTTGTGGTAGCTTGTAAACATATAAAGCCCAAGAGGTGATTTCTCTTGGGCTTATTCTTATTACTATTGAAACCGTGAGTAATTTCTTTTTCTATTTATAGTACAACTATGTTATCTACATTTTTCCAAAAAAAGAACCCTTGAAATATCAAGGGTTCTTTGCTTTTATACCGGTGGCCGGGGTCGAACCGGCACATCCAGAGGATACGGGATTTTGAGTCCCGCGCGTCTGCCAATTCCGCCACACCGGCAAAATAAATACTAGGCAGTTATTAAATCATTTTTAAAAATTGGAGGCGGCAACCGGATTTGAACCGGTGATAAAGGTGTTGCAGACCTGTGCCTTACCACTTGGCTATGCCGCCGTAAAGTAATTGGAGCGGAAGACGAGGTTCGAACTCGCGACCCCCACCTTGGCAAGGTGGTGTTCTACCACTGAACTACTTCCGCAAACTGGGGTACCTGGATTCGAACCAGGGCATGATGGAATCAAAATCCATTGCCTTACCGCTTGGCTATACCCCAATGGGGCGACTGAGGGGAATTGAACCCCCGAATGCCGGAATCACAATCCGGTGCGTTAACCACTTCGCCACAACCGCCACAAATAAAAAAAGAGCTAACTACTAAGGAATATGGGGCGACTGAGGGGAATTGAACCCCCGAATGTCGGAATCACAATCCGATGCGTTAACCACTTCGCCACAACCGCCATTATTCAAAGCTAACTAAAAAAAATTGGCAGGGGCAGTAGGAATCGAACCCACATCAAAGGTTTTGGAGACCTCTATTCTACCGTTAAACTATGCCCCTAAAAACTGGTGGTGGGGGACGGATTCGAACCGCCGAACCCGAAGGAGCGGATTTACAGTCCGCCGCGTTTAGCCACTTCGCTACCCCACCAGTGTATGGTGCCGGAAAAAGGACTTGAACCCTCAACCTACTGATTACAAGTCAGTTGCTCTACCAGTTGAGCTATTCCGGCGTATAAATATGGTGGCTCAGGACGGAATCGAACCGCCGACACAAGGATTTTCAGTCCTTTGCTCTACCGACTGAGCTACTGAGCCAAATTCGATTGTGCTAAGCTGCGAATCTCTTTGTCAGCTTCATTCGTTCAGTTAGTCACGTACTTTAGTACGTTCCTTCCATCACTCAATCGCTTCCTCGACCTTCTTGCTTATCACCAATCTTTTAAAAAATGGCGGTCCCGACCGGGATCGAACCGGCGATCTCCTGCGTGACAGGCAGGCATGTTAACCGCTACACCACGGGACCATTTGGTTGCGGGGACAGGATTTGAACCTGCGACCTTCGGGTTATGAGCCCGACGAGCTACCACTGCTCCACCCCGCGACAATACTATAATTGCTAATTTGTTTCAAAAGAAATGGTGGAGGATGACGGGCTCGAACCGCCGACCCTCTGCTTGTAAGGCAGATGCTCTCCCAGCTGAGCTAATCCTCCTGGGTTAAATTACGATAAGCTTCGCATCTCTGCGTCAACTTCATTCGTTCAATTTAATAAATGGTGACCCCTACGGGATTCGAACCCGTGTTACCGCCGTGAAAGGGCGGTGTCTTAACCGCTTGACCAAGGGGCCATACTTTTATGTAGAAAACTAATCTGGCGGAGAGCAAGGGATTTGAACCCTTGAGACAGTTTAACCCGCCTACACGATTTCCAATCGTGCTCCTTCGGCCACTCGGACAGCTCTCCTAAAATGGCTCCGAAGGTAGGACTCGAACCTACGACCAATCGATTAACAGTCGATTGCTCTACCACTGAGCTACTTCGGAATAATACAGCCTAGCAACGTCCTACTCTCACAGGGGGAGACCCCCAACTACCATCGGCGCTGAAGAGCTTAACTTCCGTGTTCGGTATGGGAACGGGTGTGACCTCTTCGCCATCATCACTAGACCTTATTAATTTGAAAGACAATACTTAGTATAACAAAACTAGAAAATAATTCAAGCTTTTTTTTATATTTTTTTTGTACTTTCAAAACTGGATAAACGACATTGTTACGTTAAACAAAATTTGGTTAAGTCCTCGATCGATTAGTATTCGTCAGCTGCACGTGTCGCCACGCTTCCACCCCGAACCTATCTACCTCATCGTCTTTGAGGGATCTTACTTACTTGCGTAATGGGAAATCTCATCTTGAGGGGGGCTTCGTGCTTAGATGCTTTCAGCACTTATCCCGTCCACACATAGCTACCCAGCGATGCTCTTGGCAGAACAACTGGTACACCAGCGGTGTGTCCATCCCGGTCCTCTCGTACTAAGGACAGCTCCTCTCAAATTTCCTACGCCCACGACGGATAGGGACCGAACTGTCTCACGACGTTCTGAACCCAGCTCGCGTACCGCTTTAATGGGCGAACAGCCCAACCCTTGGGACCGACTACAGCCCCAGGATGCGATGAGCCGACATCGAGGTGCCAAACCTCCCCGTCGATGTGGACTCTTGGGGGAGATAAGCCTGTTATCCCCGGGGTAGCTTTTATCCGTTGAGCGATGGCCCTTCCATGCGGAACCACCGGATCACTAAGCCCGTCTTTCGACCCTGCTCGACTTGTAGGTCTCGCAGTCAAGCTCCCTTCTGCCTTTACACTCTTCGAATGATTTCCAACCATTCTGAGGGAACCTTTGGGCGCCTCCGTTACACTTTAGGAGGCGACCGCCCCAGTCAAACTACCCGCCTGACACTGTCTCCTACCCGGGTTACGGGTATGGGTTAGAATTTCAATACAACCAGGGCAGTATCCCACCGACGCCTCCTCCGAAGCTGGCGCTCCGGGCTCTAAGGCTCCTGCCTATCCTGTACAAGTTGCACCAAAATTCAATATCAAGCTATAGTAAAGCTCCACGGGGTCTTTCCGTCCTGTCGCGGGTAACCTGCATCTTCACAGGTACTATAATTTCACCGAGTCTCTCGTTGAGACAGTGCCCAGATCGTTACGCCTTTCGTGCGGGTCGGAACTTACCCGACAAGGAATTTCGCTACCTTAGGACCGTTATAGTTACGGCCGCCGTTTACTGGGGCTTCAATTCGCACCTTCGCTTGCGCTAAGCACTCCTCTTAACCTTCCAGCACCGGGCAGGCGTCAGCCCATATACTTCACCTTACGGTTTTGCATAGACCTGTGTTTTTGCTAAACAGTCGCCTGGGCCTATTCACTGCGGCTCTTCTAGGCTATGAACCCAAAAGAGCACCCCTTCTCCCGAAGTTACGGGGTCATTTTGCCGAGTTCCTTAACGAGAGTTCTCTCGCTCACCTTAGGATTCTCTCCTCGACTACCTGTGTCGGTTTGCGGTACGGGCACCTTTCACCTCGCTAGAGGCTTTTCTTGGCAGTGTGAAATCAGGAACTCTAGACATACGTCCTCGCCATCACAGCTCAATGTTAAAGAATGCGGATTTGCCTACATTCACACCTTACTGCTTGGACATGCATAACCAACAGCATGCTTACCCTATCCTTCTGCGTCCCCCCATTACTCAAACGGTGGTTTGGTGGTACAGGAATATCAACCTGTTATCCATCGCCTACGCCTATCGGCCTCGGCTTAGGTCCCGACTAACCCTGAGCGGACGAGCCTTCCTCAGGAAACCTTAGTCATACGGTGGACGGGATTCTCACCCGTCTTTCGCTACTCATACCGGCATTCTCACTTCTAAGCGCTCCACCAGTCCTTCCGGTCTGACTTCAACGCCCTTAGAACGCTCTCCTACCACTGATACCAAAGGTATCAATCCACAGCTTCGGTGATTTGTTTAGCCCCGATACATTTTCGGCGCAGCGTCACTCGACCAGTGAGCTATTACGCACTCTTTAAATGATGGCTGCTTCTAAGCCAACATCCTGGTTGTCTAAGCAACGCCACATCCTTTTCCACTTAACAAATACTTTGGGACCTTAGCTGGTGGTCTGGGCTGTTTCCCTCTTGACTACGGATCTTATCACTCGCAGTCTGACTCCCAAACATAAATCATTGGCATTCGGAGTTTGTCTGAATTCGGTAACCCGGGATGGGCCCCTAGTCCAAACAGTGCTCTACCTCCAAGATTCTAACGTTTGAGGCTAGCCCTAAAGCTATTTCGGAGAGAACCAGCTATCTCCAGGTTCGATTGGAATTTCTCCGCTACCCACACCTCATCCCCGCACTTTTCAACGTGCGTGGGTTCGGACCTCCAGTAAGTGTTACCTTACCTTCATCCTGGACATGGGTAGATCACCTGGTTTCGGGTCTACGACCACATACTCATTCGCCCTATTCAGACTCGCTTTCGCTGCGGCTCCGTCTTCTCGACTTAACCTTGCATGGGATCGTAACTCGCCGGTTCATTCTACAAAAGGCACGCTATCACCCATTAACGGGCTCTAACTACTTGTAGGCACACGGTTTCAGGATCTATTTCACTCCCCTTCCGGGGTGCTTTTCACCTTTCCCTCACGGTACTGGTTCACTATCGGTCACTAGGTAGTATTTAGCCTTGGGAGATGGTCCTCCCAGATTCCGACGGAATTTCACGTGTTCCGCCGTACTCAGGATACACTCAAGAGAGAATGAATTTTAGACTACGGGGCTTTTACCCTATCCTGCGGACCTTTCCAGATCGCTTCGTCTAACTCATTCCTTTGTAACTCTATGTAGAGTGTCCTACAACCCCAAAAGGCAAGCCTTTTGGTTTGGGCTATTCCCGTTTCGCTCGCCGCTACTCAGGGAATCGAATTTTCTTTCTCTTCCTCCAGGTACTTAGATGTTTCAGTTCCCTGGGTGTGTCTCAGATGCGCTATGTATTCACGCAAATGTACTGCTCCATTACGAACAGTGGGTTTCCCCATTCGGAAATCTCCGGATCAAAGCTCACTTACAGCTCCCCGAAGCATATCGGTGTTAGTGCCGTCCTTCGTCGACTCCTAGTGCCAAGGCATTCACCGTGCGCCCTTATTAACTTAACCTAAAAGTTAAAAAGTCTTACACGTTGTGATTACGTAAATAATCACAACAGAATTTCTTGTTGTTTATTGTTTCAATGTCGTTTTATCCAGTTTTCAAAGAACAAATAATAATCTTTGGTGGAGCCTAGCGGGATCGAACCGCTGACCTCCTGCGTGCAAGGCAGGCGCTCTCCCAGCTGAGCTAAGGCCCCGGGATTTAAAAAGGGTATGGTGGGCCTAAATGGACTCGAACCATCGACCTCACGCTTATCAGGCGTGCGCTCTAACCAGCTGAGCTATAGGCCCTCTTTGAATTTCCATATAATAAATATGAACATTCAAAACTGAACTGCAAAACGTTAAGATACGAATAAAGATTCGTATTCCGATATTATCCTTAGAAAGGAGGTGATCCAGCCGAACCTTCCGATACGGCTACCTTGTTACGACTTCACCCCAATCATCTGTCCCACCTTCGGCGGCTGGCTCCCATAAGGGTTACCCCACCGACTTCGGGTGTTACAAACTCTCGTGGTGTGACGGGCGGTGTGTACAAGGCCCGGGAACGTATTCACCGTGGCATGCTGATCCACGATTACTAGCGATTCCGGCTTCATGTAGGCGAGTTGCAGCCTACAATCCGAACTGAGAACGGTTTTATGGGATTTGCTCACCCTCGCGGGGTTGCGACCCTCTGTACCGTCCATTGTAGCACGTGTGTAGCCCAGGTCATAAGGGGCATGATGATTTGACGTCATCCCCACCTTCCTCCGGTTTATCACCGGCAGTCACCTTAGAGTGCCCAACTAAATGCTGGCAACTAAGATCAAGGGTTGCGCTCGTTGCGGGACTTAACCCAACATCTCACGACACGAGCTGACGACAACCATGCACCACCTGTCACCGCTGTCCCCGAAGGGAAAAGCCTATCTCTAGGCCGGTCAGCGGGATGTCAAGACCTGGTAAGGTTCTTCGCGTTGCTTCGAATTAAACCACATGCTCCACCGCTTGTGCGGGCCCCCGTCAATTCCTTTGAGTTTCAGTCTTGCGACCGTACTCCCCAGGCGGAGTGCTTAATGCGTTAGCTGCAGCACTAAGGGGCGGAAACCCCCTAACACTTAGCACTCATCGTTTACGGCGTGGACTACCAGGGTATCTAATCCTGTTTGCTCCCCACGCTTTCGCGCCTCAGCGTCAGTTACAGACCAGAAAGCCGCCTTCGCCACTGGTGTTCCTCCAAATCTCTACGCATTTCACCGCTACACTTGGAATTCCGCTTTCCTCTTCTGTACTCAAGTCCCCCAGTTTCCAATGACCTTCCACGGTTGAGCCGTGGGATTTCACATCAGACTTAAAGGACCGCCTGCGCGCGCTTTACGCCCAATAATTCCGGACAACGCTTGCCACCTACGTATTACCGCGGCTGCTGGCACGTAGTTAGCCGTGGCTTTCTAATGAGGTACCGTCAAGGTACGAGCAGTTACTCTCGTACTTGTTCTTCCCTCACAACAGAGTTTTACGATCCGAAAACCTTCTTCACTCACGCGGCATTGCTCCATCAGACTTTCGTCCATTGTGGAAGATTCCCTACTGCTGCCTCCCGTAGGAGTCTGGGCCGTGTCTCAGTCCCAGTGTGGCCGATCACCCTCTCAGGTCGGCTACGCATCGTCGCCTTGGTGAGCCGTTACCTCACCAACTAGCTAATGCGCCGCGGGCCCATCCTGTAGTGACAGCGAGATGCCGTCTTTTAACATCTCCCCATGAGAGGAAATGGATTATTCGGTATTAGCCCCGGTTTCCCGGAGTTATCCCAATCTACAGGGCAGGTTGCCCACGTGTTACTCACCCGTCCGCCGCTAAATCAGAAGAAGCAAGCTTCTTCGTCATTCGCTCGACTTGCATGTATTAGGCATGCCGCCAGCGTTCGTCCTGAGCCAGGATCAAACTCTCCATAATAGTTCACCTTCAGTATGCAGAGCACATTGAGAGCGAACAAATTAGAACTAGTTTAAAAGCTCATTTTGTTTTGCTGGCATCATCATTAAATGATGTCCAAAATTGTTTTGCTATCATACTAACTAAGTTAGTTGAAAGCTATGTTTCTTAACGTTTTGCATGTTCAGTTTTCAATGTTCATTTTGTTGTGTCGTTTTTTGCGACTTCTCTAATTTACCATCGTACTCGGTAAGTGTCAAGAAGTTTTTCTAAAAAACTTTTTCACTATTATTTGTTTGAAATAGTTTGTGTTGTTTTTGACGACGCTTATTATAATACCATGCATTTATTTATTATGTCAACAATAAAAACGAACAAATTTCATTGTTCGTTTTTAAATGTTGTTTCTACATCATCACTTTGTAGTATCTATGCATGATCGCGTTGCTTTTGGTTTGCTGTTCTTCAATTGAAATATACCCTTTATCTATTAGAAACTCGATAAAAACCTCTAAATCTACAGAGTAGTTTTTAAGCTCTTCTTGCTCATGAATTTCTTGGATCGTCCAAAACTCTTTTGAGCCAAGTACTTCTATAATGTGTTGTGCTCCATCTTTTGATCGGGAATGAATCAAAAAGTCACTCGCTAAAAACAAAAGCTCTAATCTTTTTTCTAATGATTCATCACTAGAGATTAACTCATCGTACAATTTATATATAGAAGGATCTAATGCTTTTACTTGATTCCATACCATCACTTCTGGGTGCATACCATTTTCAAAAACAGCTAATCGTGCTAGATGATGTAAAGAATCTACCATATGATTATAAGCATCTAAGAAATTACGTTGTTCAAAAAAAAGCTTTCCTTCTAAATACCGTCTCGTTAGTTTGGCAAACTCTATACCCATTCGAGCTTTTCTTCCGTTTATCGGAAATACGTATAGCTCTTGTTTTAAACTTTCTACATATTCATTGCGATCAAATACCACGCGACCGTTGATTAACCAATCCACCAGTTTCGGGTTAGTTCCCAACAAGAGCCATTTTCTTAACTGCTTTTCTGTAATTATATGAAGCGCAGTTTTTTTATCCTCATACGTATAATGCTTTGTAAAAACAGGTACCTCAGATTCTTTCGTTAATATTAATAAAATAGAGTCAAACATATCTGTAATAGGACTAAAATCTGCCCGTTTCTCTACTAAAATAACACCAAGTGTATTAGGTTCACTTGCTCTTTCTTGATAAATCGGTCTCAATAACGCTTCCAAAATGAAGCCTCCTTTATTTACTTCTACTATAAATTTTCGACAACTTTTCTATATTTCCTTCTATAATTCATTCCTAACTTAACTTTATACTAAAATATGATATAGTGTATGTAGAAATTAGGAGGCTGAAAAATGAAACCCTATAAAAACAAAATAAATCGTATACGTTCGTTTGCACTTGGACTTATATTCTTTGGTTTTATCATTATGTACGGTGCAATCTTTTTTAAAGATAACGGTATATTAGTTACCATTTTCGTAACGCTGGGGCTACTATCTATTTTAGCTAGTACAGCAGTCTATGGTTGGATTGGATTATTATCAACAAAAGCAGTGCCTGTTGTATGTCCTAACTGTGGTAAGCATACTAAAGTATTAGGTAGAGTAGATATGTGTATGTATTGTAAAGAACCTTTAACGCTAGATCCTAATCTTGAAGGTCAAGAATTTGATGAAGCATTGAATAAAAAAAGATAATGGACACTTTGCTTTTTTAGCAAAGTGTTTTTTCTATTCTAAGTAGGTGGAAGGTGGAAGTGAAAATCCTATGTTTTTTGTCTTAGTATATTGTGGCAAATACAGAGCTTTTGCCAACCTCCACTATACAAATAAAAAACCGAGCGTGTCTTACTACGCTCGGTTTTGCTTATTGAACTTTAGTTGCATGCTCTTTGCATGTTGGACAAACACCGTAAATTTCCATTCGATGATAGCTTACATCAAACCCAGTTAAATGAGAAGCTAAATGTTCTACTTCATCTAATCCAGGATAATGAAAATCAACAATTTTACCGCAAGCGTCGCAAATCATATGATAATGATCATTCGTAACAAAATCAAAACGACTAGAAGAATCGCCATAGGTTAACTCTTTAACGAGTCCTGCTTCTCTAAAAACACGTAAATTATTATAAACCGTTGCAACACTCATGCTAGGAAATTTACTTTCTAGTGCTTTATATATATCGTCCGCTGTGGGATGTGACATAGATTGGATAATAAATTCCAGTATCGCATGGCGTTGAGGTGTAATTCGTACACCAGTCGATTTTAATGTATCTAAAGCATCTCTTAAATGTACTTCCGTCATCGCAATGCACCTCTTTTCATATTCATTCTTTAATTATAATTGTTACAATAAGTATAAATAGAAAGGGCATGAACTGTCAAATTTATTACTCGTTAAGGAAAGATATACATAGATTAGTAACCCTTTTCCAAATCAATCTCATTTTCCAGTGGCTTTTGCTCCATCCAAGCATTTAAATTACTTGAGAAAATTTGTAGCGCCCTTATTACATATTGAGAAGAGTGACTGGAGACATGTGGAGAAACGATTACATTATTCATACTCCAAAATGGGTGTTCTGCGGCAAGTGGTTCCTTCTCAAATACATCCAGTACAGCATATGCGATTTTCTCTTCTTCTAATGCACGTAGTAAGTGTTGTTCTTTCACTAAATCACCACGTCCAAAATTCATAAAGATTGCACTCTGCTTCATAGACTGTAAATGCTCGTATGTGATTAATCCCTTTGTTTGCTCCGTACTCGGTAGAATGGAAATAACAATATCCGCTTTCGGTAAAACTTCATTTAGTTTATCGAAGGTAACTATTTCGTCCATAAATGGAGGTAGTTTTCCACTGCTATTACATCCAATTGTGTGCACGCCAAAAGCCTGTAGTATTCTTCCTACTTCCCCGCCTATTGCACCGGGACCTAATATTATCGCAGTTGAATCTAATAATTCGGTTGGAGACACACGTTTAGACCATTCCCCTTTTCGTTGATTTTCATTGATCAACGGGAGTGACTTCTTAATAGAAAGTATATGGGCTAAGATCGTTTCTGCCATTGGAGTTTTGTGAATTCCTCGTACATTGGTAACGACAATGCCCCGCTTTGCAATTTCCAGTAACGGCATTTTTTCTAAGCCAGCAGAAGCCACCATAATCCATTTTAGCTGTTCGGCAGTTTTGAGGTGAGGTGCATCTATGTCCTCGCCGTACGTAACTAGAATTGACGCTGACTTTAGCAGTTCTTCATTTAAACCTTTTTGAAATATAAATTCTGCATGTGGGAACTTTTTTACTAATTCATCCTGTTGCTCCTGCTTTGGTAAAAAAGAAAACAATATACTCATATTATTGCCCTTCAGTCACTAATGATTTTAATGTTAGAAGTGCTTCTTCTACGTGTCCGTCGACTTTAACTTTATTCCATTCTTTTACGACCGTTCCAGTAGGATCGATTAAAAAAGTAGAACGTTCGATACCCATATACTCTTTTCCAAAATTCTTTTTCAACTTCCATACTCCATATGCCTCTGATACTTCATGCGTATCATCTACTAATAGCGAAAATGGAAGACCATGCTTGTCTATAAATTTTGTATGGGCCTTTTCATCATCTGCGCTAACTCCAAGAATAACTGCATTTAAGTCAGTGAAACTTGTATGAGCCGCTTTAAAATCACATGCTTCCGTTGTACAGCCCGGTGTAGCATCCTTTGGGTAAAAATACAAAACGACATATTTCTTCCCTGCAAAGTCTTTTAATGAAATAATATCTCCTTTTTCATTTTTCAATGAAAAGTTAGGTGCTACCATGCCTTCTAGTTTTTCCATCATAATCCCTCCTATTATATATATATCGTAACGAAGTTAGTCACTTTGTTCAATTTTCTTAGCAATTTTCAATATTATTGTCTACAATTAAGAGGAACTTAAAGAATTAGTATACTAGACAATAATTGAATAGAAACGTTATACTTTCTATCTGTAAACAAACTGAGCGGAGGCTAGGACATTGAAACAAACACAATCAGAAAAAATTCAAATTGAGGCACTAGAACATATAGTAGGTGGTGTAAACAGTCCATCACGATCATATAAAGCAGTAGGTGGAGGAGCACCTATCGTTATGGAAAGAGCAGAAGGTGCTTATTTTTATGACGTGGATGGCAATAAATATATCGACTATTTAGCGGCATACGGACCTATTATTACAGGTCATGCACATCCTCATATTACCGAGGCCATCACAAAAGCGGCACAAACTGGTCTGTTATATGGGACTCCAACAAAACATGAAGTAACCTTTGCAAAAATGTTAAAGGATGCTATTCCCTCAATGGACAAAGTTCGTTTTGTTAACTCAGGAACAGAAGCAGTAATGACAACAATTCGAGTTGCTCGTGCTTATACTGGAAGAACAAAAGTGATGAAATTCGCGGGATGCTATCATGGCCACTTTGATTTAGTACTAGTTGCAGCTGGTTCAGGTCCTGCTACATTAGGTACTCCTGACTCTGCGGGTGTTTCTAAAGAAACAGCGAAAGAAGTAATTACTATTCCATTTAATGATCCAAAAGCTTTTGAGGAGGCTATGGAGAAATGGGGAGACGAATTAGCTTGTATTTTAGTGGAGCCAATCGTAGGAAACTTTGGAATGGTAGAGCCAAATGAAGATTTCCTTCCACTAGTTCATAAATTGGCAAAAGATAAAGGTGCACTAGTTATTTACGATGAAGTAATTACCGCATTCCGTTTCCATTACGGCGCAGCATCTACTATGTTAGAGCAAACACCTGACTTAACAGCATTAGGTAAAATCATCGGTGGAGGTCTTCCAATAGGTGCTTACGGTGGCAGAAAAGAAATTATGGAGCAAGTTGCCCCATTAGGACCAGCATACCAAGCGGGAACTATGGCAGGTAATCCAGCGTCTATGCAAGCGGGTATTGCTTGCTTAGAAGTTTTACAAACTCCTGGGTTATATGATGAACTCGATAGACTAGGTGGACTACTTGAGGTCGGTATTTTAGAAGCAGCCAAGAAAAATAATGTGACCATCACTATTAATCGTATTAAAGGCGCACTTTCCGTTTACTTCACAGATGTGAAAGTAGAGAATTATGAACAAGCAGAAGCAAGTGATGGGGAAATGTTTGCGAAGTTCTTTAAGTTAATGTTAAACCAAGGTATTAACTTGGCACCTTCAAAATACGAAGCTTGGTTTATCACAACTGCGCATTCAGAAAGTGATATTCAAGAAACACTTTCTGCAGTTAATAATGCATTTGCTAAACTTCAATAAACAAGTGCGCTGTTTCTTACGAAAGGATTGGATTTAATGAAATTAGGAGCTCGAATATTTAAAACTGGAGTAGCTATTGTATTTTCTTTATTCATAGCTGAATTACTTCAGCTTCCCAATCCTGTATTTGCAGGAATAGCAGCTATTTTCGCCATTCAACCTTCTATATATAGGTCGTATAAAACAGCCACTGAACAAATTCAAGGGAACTTAATCGGAGCCATTGTTGCAGTTATCTTCTCTTTAGTTTTCGGTAAAGATTATGTAATCGTAGGATTTGCCGCAATCATCACCATTACAATTATGCTTAAACTAAAATTAGAGAAAGCCTTAACACTAGCTCTTGTTACGGTAATTGCGATTATGGAAATACAAGGAGATGACTTTCTACTATTTGCAGTATTACGATTTGCTACCATTCTAGTTGGAGTAATATCTGCTTTTATTGTGAATTTAGTATTTTTACCTCCTAAGTTTGAAAAGAAGCTATTCAATGCAATTCACTATACACAGGACGAAATAATTCGTTGGTTACGAATAGCAGTTCGACAAGCATCCGATCATCAATCGACTAAACAAACCATTAGTCAATTAAATGAAAGACTTGTTCGTGTTGATCAAATATACTCATTCTTTAAAGAAGAACGTGGATACACTAAGAAAGCAAACCACACAAAGGGAAGAAAATTAGTCGTCTACCGCGAATTAATTTCGGCTTCCTATAAAAGCTTAGATGTACTAAAAAAGTTGCATCACCATGAGCATGAATTTACTCTTCTTCCCGAACATTTTCTAATGATGATAAAGGAAAGATTGGATACTCTATTAACCTATCATGAACAGCTCCATTTGAAATTCATCGGTAAGTTAAGACCCGAGCATATTGAAGAGAACGATTCCGAGGCATTTTTACAAAGGCAAGAAGTAATGGATATTTTCGTCAAACAAATTACTATTACACAAATGGAAGAGGAGTTTTCTTCATACCATCTGCTACATTTACTATCTGCTATTTTAAGCTATGAGGAACAATTGGAACATGTGGATAAACTCATCACCTCATATCAAAACTTTCATAGCGAAGAGCTGACTGTTGAAATTGAAGAAACGCCTTATTAAAAAAACTGGTTGATCGTGAGTTTTCTCGCGACCAACCAGTTTTTTTTAGATATTAGTAGTTGGATCGTCCGATTATTGTTTAGCAAATACAACAAGTAAATTAGTTACGCCTCGTAAAAGTTCTTCTAAAAAAATGCCACTTAGCGTTAGAATGCTAAGTGGCAGGGTTATTAATTTTTCATCTTCGGATCTAGTGCATCTCGGAGTCCATCACCCATCAAGTTAAATCCTACAACTGTTAACATTATTGCTACTCCTGGGAAAATCATCGTCCACGGTGCATTTCTTAAATACATACGGGCATCCGCTAGCATTTTCCCCCATTCAGGAGCAGGCGCTTGAGCTCCCAATCCTAAGAACCCTAGAGCAGCTGCTTCAATAATAGCTGAAGCGATTGCCAGTGTTCCTGCAACAATAACCGGTGCCATAGAATTAGGTAGAATATGAGAAAACAAAATTCGAATGTCCCTCATCCCAATTGCTTTAGCAGATGTTATGTACTCTTCTTCTTTAATACTTAGAACTTTCGAGCGTATTAGGCGACCAAAGTTAGGAATATTAATAATCGCAATAGCAATCAATGCATTTTGTAAAGACGGTCCTAAGACAGAAACTACAGCAATGGCCAATAATATACTTGGAAAAGCTAACATGATATCGAAAATTCTTGAAATAATCATGTCTATCCATTTCCCATAGTAACCTGCAATAATACCTAAAATACTACCAGCTACTACAGAACCAATAACAGAGAAAAACCCTACCATTAAGGAGATTCTAGCTCCATAAATAATTCTAGAGAATATATCACGACCAAAATCATCCGTACCAAACCAATACTTACTAGACGGTGGTTTCAATCGATCTGTTAAAAGCTGATCATTAATACCTTGTGGTGCAAGCCAAGGACCAAAAAATGCTAAAAATAAGAAGAATAAGACAATCCCTGCTCCTACAAGCGCTCCTTTGTTTTTTCGAAAGCTACGCCATGCATCTCGCCAAGGACCGGTCGACGTTTCTTTAGTTACTATTAGTTGATCATTTGTCGCATTCGGAACCATTTCGGACATATCTATTCCTCCTTTTAATCATATTTAATCCTCGGATCTACTAACCCATATAAAATATCTACAAATAAGTTAATCATCACGAATATAAAAGCAACAACCAATATACCGGACTGAATTACTGGATAATCACGGAACGAGATAGCTTCGTAAATATACCTGCCGATTCCTGGCCATCCGAAGATAGTCTCCGTTAAAATAGCGCCTCCAAGTAAAAGCCCAGTTTGAAGTCCAATTACAGTTAATACGGGTATAATTGCATTTTTTAAAGCATGTTTGTAAACTACAAAAAACATTTTCTGCCCTTTAGCTCTAGCAGTACGAACATAATCCGCTCTCATTACTTCAAGCATACTTGATCTAGTCATACGAGCAATTATCGCCATAGGAATTGTTGCTAACGCAATACCAGGTAATATTAAATGTTTCAGTACAGTACCTAGTTGATCGAATCTTCCCTGTATAATTGTATCTATTACATACAAGCTCGTGATGGAGTTAATGGGATCTCGAACCTCTTCTCGACCAGTCGTTGGAAGCCATTGTAATTCAATACCAAAAATCCACTGTTCCATCAAACCTAACCAAAAAATTGGCATGGATACTCCGATTAAAGCTAAGACCATTGCCATATAATCGAACCAAGAGTTTTGGAACCAAGCCGATATAATACCTGCATTAACTCCAATTATTACTGCAATAATAATGGCAAAGAAAGCTAGCTCCATTGTTGCAGCCAAGTATGGCCAAATCTCTTTAGCAACTGGTTGAACCGTTCGCATAGATTCGCCCAAATCACCTTTTAGGAGACCAGCTAAATAGTCAAAGTATTGTGTATACCAAGGCTGGTTCAAGCCTAGTTTAATCTCCAATGCTTCTATCGCTTCTTTAGATGCTAATTGTCCTAATATTACTTGTGCGGGATTACCAGGAATTGCTCGTATGATCATGAAAACAACAAATGTCATACCAAGTAATACAGGTATCAATTGTAATAATCGTTTACCGATATAGTGAAGCATTTTCTTCACCTCTCTAATTTAAATTAAGAAAAGCACAAACGCCTATGTAATTGGAAGTCAGTATATGATTATGATCGTCGTGTCACAACTACTGACCCTCATCATACGCCCCTGATATCTTGAAGCAACTCGAGGGACTAGACGTAGGAGCTAAACAAATGCTGAATAAATACAATATCTAATTTAATGAATAAAGGGGAGAAATCACGAAGACCTCCCCCCTTAAGCTTATTACTTAAAGTCGACCTTGTTTAATCTATCAGAACCAGTTGGATGTGGGAAGAAATTAGTAATTTCAGCATCTCCAGCTAGTAATGGTGTTGAGTGAGCAAGTGGAACCCACGGAGCATCCTCAAAGATTAATTCTTGTGCTTGTTTATAAAGTTCATTACGTTTGTCTTCGTCTACTTCTGTTTGTGCTTCGATTAAGATTTTATGTGTCTCATCGTTTTTGTAGTAGCTATAGTTGTTACTTCCGATATTATCTTCGTCAAGTAAAACATAGATAAAGTTGTCCGCATCTCCATTATCACCAGTCCAACCTAATAAGAATGCATCTGCTTCACCATTTTTAGCTTTTTCTAAATAAGTAGCCCATTCGTAAGATACGATATTAGCAGTAATACCAACATCAGCTAAGTTCTTTTGAATAGCTTCAGCAACTTTTGCACCATCTGGCATATAAGGACGTGGTACAGGCATTGCCCATAGTTCCATTTCAAAACCGTCAGCCATACCAGCATCTGCTAATAATTGCTTCGCTTTTTCTGGATCGTACTCATAACCCGGAATATCTTCATTGTATCCACTAATAGAAGATGGCATAGGGTTTTTCGCTACCTCTGCACGACCTTCAAAGAAAGCGTCCACAATAGCTTGTTTATCAATTGCATAGTTTACAGCTTGACGAACTTTTGGGTTATCGAATGGAGGACGAGTATTTGTTAACCCAAGGTACCCAACATTCATAGATGGACGTTCGAATAGTTGTAGAGCTGCCTCTGACTCAACTGTAGCTCCGTCCGAAGGATTTACACCATCAGCTAAATCAATTTCTCCAGTTAAAAGAGAGTTTAAACGAGCAGAGTTATCAGGAATTGCACGGAAAACAACACGATCTAATTTCGGCTCTTCCGAATTCCAATACTCTTCATACTTTTCAATAGTAATAGAATCATTACGTTTCCACTCTACAAATTTGAATGGTCCAGTACCAACTGGGCTATCTCCATATTTATCTCCTGCTGCTTCAAATGCAGTTGGACTTGCAATAGCGAATGGACTCATTGCAATATTTTTCAAGAAAGGTGCTTGTGCACGCGTAAGTTTGAATATTACCGTGTAATCTCCCTCAGCAGTAACTGATTCAATTACATGACCTTCATCACCAGCATATCCACCGAACATAGACCCATAATAGGGGAATAGATCTTCAGAACCGCTAGCCCAACGTTCAAAGTTTTTAACAACTGCTTCTGCATTAAAATCAGTTCCATCATGGAATTTTACACCTTCACGAAGTGTGAATGTATACGTAAGTCCATCTTCAGATGGCTCCCACTTTGTAGCTAATCCTTCATTAATTGTTGTATCTTGCTCACCAAAGTTTAATAAAGTTTCTTGCACGTTTTGTGTAACTTTGAATGATTCACCATCCGTTACAGCAGCTGGATCGAGTGAAACAGAATCTCCTCCACGACCAAAGATTAATACTTTATCTTCCGCAGTTTCTGTAGTTCCCTTGTCATTATCTTTTTTTGTATCGCCGTCTGATGAATCGTCAGATGAACACGCAGCAAGTACCATAGTAAGTGCAACGAACATCAGCAGCAAAAATGACCATATCTTCGTTTTTCCCATTTGGACCCCTCCAATTATTTATTTATTATCAATGCTGCAATTGCTCATTATATAAATGGCATGCAACAAAATGACCTGTTTTAGCTTCTTGTAATTGTGGAACATCCTTCACACAAATATCCATCTTAAAAGGACATCTTGTATGGAAGGTACACCCAGAAGGTGGATTTGAGGGACTTGGAATGTCTCCTTCTAAAATAATTTGTTCCCGTTTAAACTCCGGATCTGGAACTGGAACTGCAGAAAGTAAAGCTTTTGTATAAGGATGTAAAGGTTCAGCGTACATGGATTCACTTGTAGCGAGTTCTACCATTCTTCCTAAATACATTACCCCTACACGATCACTGATATGGCGAACAACTCCCAAATCATGAGCAATAAAGATATAAGTTAACTTGAGCTCCTTCTGTAAATCTTGCATGAGATTCAAGACTTGTGCCTGTATCGAAACGTCGAGTGCCGACACTGGCTCATCCGCTATTATCAACTTCGGATTAGTCATCAATGCTCTTGCTATTCCTATACGTTGCCTTTGTCCTCCACTAAATTGATGTGGATAACGTTTGGCATGATAGCTACTTAAACCGACAATTTCTAGAAAGTCATGTACTTTCTTTTTTCTACTCTTTGGGTCTCCAATATTATGGACAATTAAAGGCTCCATTAGAATCTTTTCAATTGTATGACGAGGATTTAAAGAAGCATAAGGATCTTGGAATACCATTTGTATTTCACGTCTAGCTTTTCTCATCTCATCATTTGAAATACTCGTTAGATCTTTTCCGTTAAACGTCACTTTTCCTTCAGTAGGCTCTAGTAATCTCATAAGCATCCTGCCTGTAGTAGATTTACCACAACCAGATTCACCCACTATTCCTAGAGTTTCTCCTTCATTTACAAAGAAAGAAATATCATCTACAGCTTTCACATTACCTGTATGTTTTCCTAACATCCCAGTACGTATTGGAAAATACTTTTTCAATCCTTCAACTTTTAACAGCGGCTCTGTCATCTTCCAAAACCTCCTTTTCATCGTATAAGAAGCATCTTGTTTTATGACCTTCAGCTGTTTCATATAGAGGAGGATTTTCTTCCGTACATCTTCCTACTACAAATTCACAGCGAGCTGCAAATCTGCAACCTTGTTTGATGGATCCAGGTTTTGGAACACTCCCAGGAATAGAGTAGAGGCGCTGTTTTTTATATCGCATATCTGGAACAGAAGCAATTAAACCTTTTGTATATGGATGCTGTGGGTTATTAAAGATTGTATCCACGGTGCCCTCTTCTACTACTTTTCCTGCATACATCACTACAACTCGTTCACAAGTTTCAGCTACTACGCCTAGATCATGCGTTATTAATATTACCGCCGTATTCAGCCGTTCATTTAACTCGCGCATTAACTTTAATATTTGGGCTTGAATAGTTACATCTAAAGCTGTTGTCGGTTCATCAGCTATCAAGAGCTTGGGATCACAAACTAATGCCATAGCTATCATTACACGTTGTCTCATTCCACCGGAGAGCTGATGTGGATAGTCATTCATAAGTTCTTCTGCTCTCGGAAGTCCAACTAGTTTTAGCATTTCTATCGCTCTTGCTTTCGCTTTCTTTTTGTTCCAGTCTTTCTTATGTAAGGTTATTGCCTCTAGTAATTGATTTCCAATTGTAAATAAAGGATTTAATGATGTCATTGGTTCTTGGAAAATCATTGCCACATCGTTGCCGCGGACTTTGCGCATTTCTTTCTCAGAAAACTTTGTTAAGTCTTTGCCCTCAAACAATATTTGACCACTCGTAATTTTCCCTGGTGGACTTGGAACTAGTCCCATGATGGAAAGAGAAGTAACACTTTTTCCACATCCTGATTCTCCAACAATACCTAGAATCTCGCCTTCTCTTACATGAAAATCAATATGATCTACGGATGGAATAACACCATCATCTGTGAAAAAGGACGTTTGAAGATCTTTCACTTCCAAAATTGTTTGTCGTTCACTCATGATGTTCCCTCTTTTCACAAATATTCGAATCTTCTAACTAAAGTACTATAAATGATATTTTACACAAAAAATTCTGTTATGCAACACTTTTCTGAAAAATCATACGACTATCCTCCCTTCCTAAATATAAAAAAACATCTTATAAGCGGAAGAAACACTTATAAGATGTTTGAGTAATTATTCTGTATCAAGTTGTTGAATTTGAAATAGATTGTAATAAGTATTTTTTTGTTTCATCAATTGCGCATGTGAACCGTTCTCAATCACTTTACCATTTTCAATAACGATTATATTATCGGCATGCGTAATAGTAGATAGACGGTGTGCTACGATTATGGTCGTACGATTGGAAGCTAGCTTCTCTAAAGAATCCTGTATTAAAGATTCACTCTCTAAGTCTAATGCTGAAGTTGCTTCATCTAGAACTAAAATAGATGGATTTTTCAAAAATACTCTGGCGATCGCAACACGCTGCTTTTGACCTCCTGAAAGTTTCACTCCACGCTCTCCGACTTTTGTTTCATATCCTTCAGGAAGCTCCATGATAAAGTCATGTGCGTTTGCTGCTATAGCCGCTTCCATTACTTCTTCATCTGTAGCACCAGGTTTCCCCATTAAAATATTGGACTTGACCGAATCACTAAAAAGAATATTATCTTGTAGCACTATACCGATTTGCTTTCTTAAGGATTCAATGGTGACATCACGAACATCCTTACCGTCAATTAGTATTTGTCCCTTAGTAACATCATAAAATCTAGGAATTAAGCTAATAATAGTCGATTTACCGCCGCCACTCATACCTACAAAAGCTACTGTTTCACCTGCATTAACACGGAAATCGATATCCTCTAAAATCATATGTCCATCTTTTTCATACTGGAATGATACGTTAGAAAATGTCACTTCTCCGCTAGAGGTTCCTAAAGTAGAAGCACCTTTTTTATCGACAATATCATACTCTTCATCCATTAGCTCAAATACACGATCCATCGAAGCGAATGATTGCGTTAATGTTGTGGATGAATTGACTAAACGTCTTAACGGGCTGTATAAGCGCTCCACATAAGCAATAAATGCAGCCATTGTCCCTACAGAAAGTCTTCCATGAATAGCTTCATAACCCGCATAAGCAATAACAAGTAAAGGAGCAATATCTGTAATCGTATTAACTACTGCAAATGCTTTTGCATTCCATACTGTTTGTTTTACTGCTGCATCTAAAAATTCTCCATTTGTCTCATTAAATAATTTTTGTTCATGCTTTTCTAGCGTAAAGGTTTTAATAATACTCATTCCTTGTACACGCTCATGTAAGTAACTTTGAACACCAGCTAATGCTTGAGAACGCTCTTTTGTTAAATCCCGTAATCTTCCGAAGAAGTATTTAACGCTGAATGCATAGAACGGAAATGCTAATAATGTAACTAAAGTAAGCTTTACATTCATCGTTAACATGATGCCGATAGCGATTAAAATAGTCGCTAGGTCCAACCAGACGTTCATCAATCCAATCATGACAAAATTTTTCGTCTGCTCCACATCATTGATAACTCGAGAAATAACCTCACCAGCACGTGTGTTGGAGTAGTACTTTAAGCTAAGCTTTTGTAAATGGATATACATTTTCTTACGTATATCAAACAAGATTTTATTACTCACTAATTGCGCTAAGTATTGTCTATAATACTCTATTGGTGGTCGAACGATTAAGAATACTAATGCAGTCCCGCCAAGCCAATATATTAATTGAGTCATTTTTTCATCATTGGTTAATGCTTCTGCTCCGATAATATCATCAATTACAATCTTGATAAGAATCGGAATAAATAATGGGATAGCAAATTTTATAACCCCTATGACGATTGTCAAGAAAATTTGAAAGTTATACGGTTTTACAAATTCCATATATCTTTTCATCGAATTCATATAAAAACTCCCTTCTACCATGAGAAAAACCTGTTGCATATTTCAACAGGTTTCTCTAACTACTCATTCAACTGTTTTTGAAAATGATAACGACTTGTCCAAGCCTCAATAAAATCTGGTGCAAACGGACCTTTTCTTTGTTTGATCCAGGAAATGAGCTTCTCGACATTTCGATTTAAAATACCATCAATTTCTTCTGGATATTTCATTTCTTTTTTATGTTGCTCATATTCGTCTTCATCCAGAATTGTGTAGGTCATATCAGGAAATACCTTCACATCTAAATCATAATCAATGTACTTTAGCATTCCATTGTTATAGACAAATGGAGAACTCATGTTGATGTAATAGTATACACCATCTTCTCGTAGCATACAAATAATGTTAAACCAATATTCTGCATGAAAGTAACAAATAGAAGGTTCTCTAGTAATCCAAGTTCTACCATCGGATTCAATTACAAGTGTTCGTTCATTTGCTCCAATTACAATATTTTTGGTTCCTTTTAAAACCATCGTTTCTTGCCAGACCCGGTGGATTCGACCATTATGCTTGTAGCTGTGAATTTGAATAGTTTCTCCTTCATTTGGAATCGCCATGATTTAGCCACCTTTTCATCAAGCGTAAATTTAGAATTTTTATACTTATTTTCTTATTATAGCAATTCAATGTAAAAAACTATAGTAAAAAAATCAGCGAGGGTTATTTACCCTCGCTGATTTTTGGTGAATCCATGTTATTTAGTTCGGTTAGAAGAACGATTTGCTTGTGGACCGCTAGCTTGTTGTTTTTTCAACTCTGCTTGACGATTTTGTTCTTTAACTTTTTGAATATCAGTTTCAGAAGCAAACTCTTGGTTTTGGTTCTGCTGTTTTCTGTTATTCTTCATGGATTGTTCACCTCCGTACATTCCTATCATGTGCAGATGGCATAATTTTATTCATTCTTTGAGTCAATTTCATATAGAGTACTAGCAATAAAAGAAATTTCTACACGGATGTGCGCTGCCGCACGCTACGCATGAGCCTTTAAGGATGAGTCACTCCGTTCCTTCACCCTTTTAACGTCTCATTCTTCGCGCTCATGCGGCTTGGAAGGCGCACATCCAACCGACCACTGTGTATGAAGTAATAGCTACTATAAATAGATAGTCATTTATGAATCTAGCTTACATTTGCATCTTCGCCTTCAAGTTTAGATAGACAGTCTTCATTATACCAATATAAGAAGTTTTACTCAGATGTGGCCGTCGCACGCTATGCATTTATGTCTTCCTAGCTGAAAAATTAGTGGGAGTGTAAGACACTACATTTTTAACGATCTTCCGCCATCGACAATAATTGTTTGGCCTCTAATCATGGAAGCGTCATCAGATAGCAAGAACATAGCTGTTTTGACCATGTCATCTATTTCTACCATCCGTCCTGCTGGTGTATTTACTCTGGCATCGTCTAGTAATTCATCTCGATTTGGAAAATGCTTGAGTGCGTCAGTGTCGAGCGCACCACCAGATACAGTATTTACTACAATTCCTTTAGGTGCAAGCTCCACTGCTAAATACCTTGTGAGTGATTCTATTGCGGCTTTTGAAACTCCGACTGTTGTGTAGTTTTCTAAATAACGGATAGACCCTAAAGAACTGATCCCCAAAATTTTCCCACCGTCTGGCATTAACTTAGCCGCTTCCTGGGCACCAAATAACATTCCTTTGGCGTTAATATTCATTGTCCAGTCCCAATGTGATTCCTCTAATTCCATAATAGGTCTTAAAACACCGGAAGCAGCATTGCTAACAAAAATATCTAAACGACCAAACTCTTCTTTAATAGTGTGGAACATAACACGAAGCTTTTCCACATCTCCTACATTCGCCTTTACTAAAAGTGCTTTTCTTCCTAGGATTTCAATTTCCTTCACTGTCTCAAGAGCAGCGGTTTTACTTCGAGCATAGTTTACGACGATATCATATCCGTTTTTGGCAAGTTCGATAGCAATAGCTTTCCCTAAACCTCTGCTACTACCTGTAACTAAAGCTACTTTATTTGTTGTCATTTTCAAATCTCCCTCTCTTTCCATGCATTCCAAATTTTCAACATCGGGACGGGCATCGGTTGTAGATTTATTTCTTCTATAGTAAGCCACTTACAACGATTTGGAAGCTCTTTTTCCTGCTTCAAGATTGCTTCAAAACTTTCCATTTCCCATACTAGGTGCGAAAACACATGTTTAAACTCATTGATTAACGGACCTTTTTCAATCTCTATTCCGTAATCATGTTCGACAATCTCTTCTACTGTATGGTTAGGCGTTGGTAACTCTACCATTGGGAATTGCCACATATTCGCTAGTAAGCCTTTAGAAGCTCGTTTTTCAAGTAATACATGTCCATCCTTATTCTGTATAACTACGGTTTTCACTTTATGGGTCTTTGATTTCTTTTGAATTGTTTTTATAGGCAACTCATCTTGCACACCTTCAAAAAATGCAGAGCAATTTTCTCTTATTGGACACAAAAGACATTTTGGTTTAGTTGGGGTACAAATTACTGCACCTAGTTCCATAAGACCTTGGTTAAAGGCAGAGGGATTTTCACGATCTATCAAATCCATTACTGCCTCTTCAAATATTTTCTTTGTTTTTGGCTTCGCAATGTCTTCTTTTATCAATAAGACTCTAGAAAGTACACGCATAACATTACCATCTACAGCATGTTCTGGCACTCCGTATGCAATACTTAAAATAGCACCAGCAGTATATGGACCAATACCTTTCAACTTGGAAATTTCTTTTCGATTGGAAGGTACAACGCTATTATAATGTTCAACTACTTCTTTTACACCACTCTGTAAGTTTCTGGCACGGGAATAATAACCTAATCCTTCCCATTCTTTTAATAGTTCTCCTTCTTCTGCATTAGCTAATGATTGTGGTGAAGGATATTTTGCGATAAATCTTTCATAATAAGGAATAACAGTATCCACTTTTGTTTGTTGTAGCATTACTTCGGAAACCCAAATTTTATATGGGTCTGTTGTTTTCCTCCACGGCAAGTCACGTTTTTCTTCTAAAAACCATGAAACTAGTGATTCTCTAACATTTTTTTTGTATAATTCGTTCACTGTAAAATCCTTCCTTGCGATTATTGACATTAAATTTGGGTATATGAATAGTAGCGGCTTTGTTTTTTAACTAATCTATTTTAAGATGTAGTAAGCTGTAATCCTAAAGGAGCTGGTTGTATGGACACAGGTACACATGTTGTTATGGGTGTTGCACTAGGCGGTCTCTCTCTTATTGACCCCGTTGTTGCAGGGAGCACACTTACAACGACTGCAGTTATAGCAGGTACAATTATAGGCTCTCAAGCCCCTGATATAGATACTGTTCTAAAATTACGCAATAATGCAGTTTATATTCGACATCATCGTGGAATTACCCACTCAATTCCAGCCGTTATTTTATGGCCTATTTTAATAGCAGGTGTGTTATGGCTTATTTTCCCTGAAGCCAATTTACTGCATTTATGGTTATGGACTTTTCTTGCTGTATTTGTACATGTTTTTGTAGATATCTTCAATTCTTATGGAACTCAAGCTTTAAGGCCATTTTCAAAGAAATGGGTTGCCCTGGGAGTTATTAATACATTTGATCCAATTATTTTTGGTATTCATGTGGTTGGTATACTTTTATGGATGTTAAGCTTAAATCCTGTACCAACTTTTCTTACTATGTACGCTATTATTTTCCTGTACTATATTTTACGATTCGCCGTACAGCATGCAGTGAAAAATTCTGTTAAGCATACTATTCCCGATGCAGATGAAATTATTGTTGCACCTACGATGAAATTTTTTCAATGGAGAGTAGCTGCAAATTCTAAAACACATCATTATGTAGGAAGAGCATACGGCAGATCTATCACTATTTATGATAAGTTCGAACGTAATCCGCTGCCCGAATCTGATTTAGTAAAAGCTGCTTTGAAAGACCAAAATATGAGTGCATTTACTTCGTTTTCTCCTATATACCGCTGGGAGATTACAGAATTTGAGCATATATATGAAGTAAGACTAATTGACTTACGATATCGCAGTAATGACTTTTATCCATTCGTAGCCGTGGCACATTTAAATGAAGATCTAGAAATAGTCAATTCCTACACAGGTTGGATATTTAGTGAGGATAAGCTACGTAAAAAGCTAGATTTTATCCCACATAACTAATAAAGAAAAAACGCTAGGATACATTTCCTAGCGTTTTTAATTGCTAAAATCGTCGGTCTCCAATAAATGTTTATACTTCTCGTTCGTATTTGCAAATTCATGTAGCTGTGCACCGTAGCCATCTATCCATTTTCTAATGACCATTTCTGTGACAGCAGCCCCTTTATAATCATATCCAGCTTTGGCATACGAGGATTCAAAGTCTGACCATAGTAACTCTATCCAAGCTCTTGCCTTTGCAGCAGATAGCTTATCATTTTTTTCTAGAAGTGCGAAAGTTAATTCATCTATTTTTGTTTGCATATTATTTTCTTTCCTCCAGTGATTCTAGCATTGATATTGGCAAGGCCTCTTCATATTTTTCTCCACCTAATCTGTAACCCCATGCAAATCTTCCTTTTAAGTATTCTACCTGAAAAAACACACCAGGATCTCCAATAATTCGGTACATCTCACCTGGTTTAATAGTAGCAGGATCTATTAGAAAAGCTTGGGCCATCAATGCTTTTCTTTCGTAAACGGCATATTCATTTACTATTCCTAGTTGCTCGGCTTTTCGTGATTTCTCTTTTAAATTTGCAATTTCCGTTCTTAGCTCTGGTACAGTCATATCACCATATTTTTTTTCACTCATCTTGCTCTTCCAACTCCTTCTTTTCTATATATAGATCAATTTGTTCTGCAGGAAAACCTTTTTGATATAACGCTGTCTTTATACGTCTTCGTAAATCGTTTCCTTTATACTTAGTCGAATGTTTTCGCCAAATTTTGTCTCCCTGCGTAGCAATTATATCGATCCATTCTTCTTCATTTTTTTCTAATTCGAATGTTGAAAGTGCTTGGGTAATTATACTAAAATTATACCCTTTTCTTTGAAGTGTATCTTGGACTTTTTGTTTTATCTGCCTTGGTGTTTTATCCTGATTTTGATTAATAATCTTTTCTGCCAAAGTTCTCGCTATATCTACTTGCTCTTCTTCTGAATAATTGCCCAATACTTTCTCTTGGAGATCTTTATCAATTCCTTTTTTCTTCAGTTCCTGACGTATTGCAGTAGGTCCTTTTTTGCTATTTTTCTTTTGTGTTTCTACTAAGGCTTTCGTAAAGCTTTCATCATTAAGAAAGCCATACTCATATAATTTTCGAATTGCTTCTAATATAACTGCTTCACCATACTCATTTTGCAATAGTTTTTGTTTTACTTCGTACTCACTTCTCATACGGTAACTTAAAAAGTTAATGGCTTTGTTAAACGCCTTTCTTACTTCATCGTCAAAAACAATTTCATCTAGTGTAAATTCTTCGATGACTTTGCCCTTAGATAATTGGTACTTGATCAGAACTGCTTCATCCAAACTAAATGCATACTTTTCATCCAAATATAAATTATACCGTTCATTATTATTCTTTTGTCGTCCAATTCTCGTAATAACCGGCATTTTCACTCTCTCCATTCGCCTTTCTTCAATTATAGCGTATAAGTTGGTTGGTGATAAATGATTGAACTGTTATGATAAAACTAAGAAGGAGGTTAAAGATAAATGAAAATTGCAATTACTGGAGGAACTGGATTTGTAGGAAGCGAACTGACAGAGTTACTGTTGCAAAAAGGACATGATGTATATATACTATCTCGTTCTAAACAGGGAACGGAACATGGCATAACATATGTACAGTGGCTATCTGAAAATGCCCACCCTGAAAAACAGTTAGAAGGCATCGATGCTTTTGTAAATCTGGCTGGTGAGTCCATTAATAATGGGCGATGGACAGAAGTACAAAAACAAAAAATCTATGATAGTCGGATGCAAACAACGGATGAACTGCTCCGGATATTAAAAGCGCTTGCTGTAAAACCGAAAGTACTAGTAAATGCAAGTGCGATTGGCATTTATCCAGCCTCGACTAGTACAAGATATACAGAAAAATCGAAAGAAGTTGGTACTGACTTTCTAGCTCGAACGGTTCGAGATTGGGAGCTGAAAGCTAAAAGTGCAGAAGAGCTTCAGATACGTGTTGCTTATGGTAGATTCGGAATTATTTTAGGGAAATCTGAAGGTGCACTTCCATTGATGGCATTACCATACAAGCTTTTTGTTGGTGGACCTATTGGAACAGGTGATAATTGGATGTCATGGGTACATGTTAAAGATGTTGCAAGTGCCTTATTATTTGCAATAGAACAACCCATTAATGGTCCATTTAATATTACTGCGCCCCATGCAAAAAAGATGAACGATTTTGGAAAAACCTTAGCAACTGTATTGAAAAGGCCACATTATTTTCCCGTTCCATCTTTTGCTTTAAAGTTTGCTTTAGGTGAAAAAAGTCAGCTTGTCATAGAAGGCCAACATGTTATACCAAAGGTTCTACTGGATGAAGGTTATACATTCCACTTTCCTAATTTAGAAAGTGCTTTACGCGTTATTTATAAATGAATAACTGACTCTTATTGGCGCAACCTACTTAAAAAAGAAAGGTTGCGTTTTTATGTGGAAATCTCACCTAGTAGGAATTATTATTGCAACAATCATTTTAAGTATCGGATTTATGAATAAACCTTTTTCTGCCCAAGCTGATAAGGAAATCCATTGGGGCTTAAAAAAAGCTACAAATGAACAACAAGCAGAAGCAGGTGGAGAAATGGATGCCTTGCTCAAAAAACATGGTTCCATATATAAGGGATCTGCAGATGAAAAAATTCTATATTTTACATTCGATAACGGCTATGAAAACGGCTATACCGAAAGTATTTTAGACACTTTAAAAGCTGAAAATATTCAAGCTACATTCTTTTTAACTGGGCATTATTTAGAAAGTGCAACTCCTTTAGTAAAAAGAATGATTGCAGAAGGACACCAGATTGGCAACCATTCATATGGACACCCGAACCTAGCAAGGCTCTCTAAGGATGGTGTGAAAAAAGAACTGCAAAAATTTGATAAACGTTTAAGTGAACTAACTTCATTAACCCGAACAACCGTCACTCGGCCACCGGAAGGCACTTTTAACGAACAAGTGCTAGAGGCTGCCAATGAAATAGGATATCAGCATATCTTTTGGTCTGTAGCTTTTATTGATTGGCATAAGGATCAGAAAAAAGGTGGTAAATATGCTTATGATGAGCTAATGTCCCAAATCCACCCTGGTGCAATCATCTTAATGCACACAGTATCTCCTGATAATGCAGAAGGCTTACCAATGTTCATCAAGGATGCTAGAAAAATGGGATATACATTTGGAACACTAGATGATCTAGTCATGAATAATCTGGATATTCCGCTTACTTTGCTTCCTGAATAAACTCCTTTATAATAGAAGGAAGATTATAAAGGACGTGAAGGTATGAGTGAAAAATCAGTTATAGAAGTAGGACAAGAATTCCCCCTGACGATTAAACGACTTGGTATCAATGGAGAAGGCGTTGGATTCTTTAAACGTAATGTTGTTTTTGTTAAAGGTGCACTTCCAGGAGAAGTAATTACTGCGAAAGTGACAGTAGCAAATCCTAAGTATGCCGAAGCAGAAGTTAAAACATTAAGAGAACCGTCTCCGCATCGTGTTACTCCACCTTGCCCAGTATATGAATCCTGTGGGGGATGTCAGTTACAGCACATGACTTATGAAAGTCAGCTGCTTGTAAAAAGAGATTTAGTTATACAGGCTTTAGAACGATATGTGAAGGACTTAGCCCCATCAATTGATGTAAGACCAACGATTGGCATGGAAAACCCATGGCACTATCGCAACAAAAGTCAATTCCAAGTGAGAGAATTAGGCGATAAAGTTATTGCTGGATTATACGCGGAAGAATCCAATATGTTAATCGATATTAACGAATGTTCCGTTCAACACCCGGCTACTACCCATATTACAAATGAAATAAAAAGATTCCTGGAAGAAATGAAAATTTCTATCTATGATGGAAGAAATTCTAAAGGAGTCGTCCGCACAATTGTCGTTCGTACGGGTATGAAAACTGGACAAATTCAAGTTACCCTTGTGACAACTCAAAAGAAAATGCATCAAAAAGAAGAACTAGTTCAAAAAATAAGAGCAATTGATCCTAATATAGTGTCCATTAATCAGAATATCAATGCAGAAGATACTTCGCTAATATTTGGTGATACGACGATTAACTTACATGGGAAAGAAACGATTCATGAAAAGCTTGGAGAATTAGCTTTCGATTTATCTGCTCGAGCATTCTTCCAGTTAAATCCGGAACAAACAGTGCATTTGTACAATGAGATCGAAAAAGCAGCGGCTCTTACAGGAGAAGAAACAATCGTAGATGCTTATTGTGGTGTCGGCACCATCGGACTATGGCTTGCAAAAAATGCCAAAGAGGTTCGTGGTATGGATATTATTCAAGAATCTGTTCAAGATGCTAAAAAGAATGCCAAGCGAAATGGCTTCAAAAATACGCAATATGTACATGGTACAGCACAACATTGGTTACAAAAGTGGAAAAATGAAGGATTCGTTCCAGATGTATTAACAGTAGATCCACCACGCGCAGGTTTAGATGATGAATTGTTAAAAACGATCTTGGATATTAAACCAAAACGTTTTGTTTACACATCATGTAACCCATCGACACTGGCGAAGGATTTAGCTGCTCTTAAAGAAATTTACAATATAGAATACATCCAGCCTGTTGATATGTTTGCTCAAACTGCACATGTTGAAGCAGTAACATTATTAATACTAAAATAATAGAAAATCCCGAGAATTATTTCTCGGGATTTTTATTTTTTCTACCAGATTTTAATGATTACTACTTTTCTCACTCCCCACCCTCATCATATCTTCATGAGTTTTAATTTGGAGATCATAGGGAAAGATTAAATTGAACATACTTTTAAAGGAGGAGATTTTTTTGAAAGCTGTCACATATCAAGGTGCCAAAGATGTCCAAGTAAAAGAAGTTCCAGATGCCAAATTAGAAAAACAAGATGATATCCTCGTACGTATTACCACTACAGCTATTTGTGGATCAGATCTTCATATTTATAGAGGTGCCATGCCTACTCGAAAGGACTATGTCATCGGGCATGAACCAATGGGAATAGTGGAAGAGGTTGGACCAGCAGTAACGAAAGTTAAAAAAGGAGATAGAGTAGTTATTCCATTTAACGTATCATGTGGCGAATGTTTTTATTGTCAGAATGAGATGGAAAGCCAATGCAATAACTCTAATGATAATCCAGCCTTGGATACAGGGGGTTACTTTGGTTTTACCGAACGTTATGGTAATTTCCCTGGGGGTCAGGCAGAATACTTACGAGTACCATATGGAAACTATCTGCCGTTCTTAATACCGGAATCTTGTGAACTAGAAGATGAATCTTTGTTATTTCTTTCAGACGTTCTTCCTACTGCCTATTGGAGTGTTGAAAACTCTGGCATGAAAGAAGGAGACACCGTTGCCGTTTTAGGAGCAGGTCCTATCGGTCTGATGGTACAGAAGTTTGCTTGGATGAAAGGTGCAAAGAGAGTAATTGCAGTGGATCATTTAGATTATCGTTTAAAACATTCTATAAAGATGAATAATGTTGAAGTGTATAATTTTGAACAATACGATGATATGGGTTCACATATTAAAGAAATTACTAACGGTGGAGTAGACGTAGTGATTGACTGTGTAGGTATGGACGGTAAAATGTCGATGGTTGAAAAAGTGGAACAAAAGCTAAAACTCCAGGGTGGAACATTAAGTGCTCTAGATATCGGAATAAACGCAGTAAGAAAGTTTGGGACAATTCAATTAACAGGCGTTTACGGGTCATTGTATAATATGTTCCCACTAGGTAATATTTTCGAACGAAATGTAACCCTAAAGATGGGACAAGCCCCAGTTGTACATTATATGCCTACCTTATTTGATAAAATTACGAACGGTGAATTCGATCCAAAAGAAATTATTACACATAGTATGCCATTAGACAAAGCAAGCGATGCTTATAAAACTTTCCATGATCATGAAGAAGAAAGTATTAAATTCGTGTTAAAACCTTAATTATATATAATACATTGGACAGACATTCAACTTGTCTGTCCTTTTCTCATGACATAAGATTCCATTCCGATTCAAGGCAATCTTCAATACTTTTTTGCAAAGGATATAATTTTGGTCTTTTTTGAACTTCAATCAAAAAGCTTTTTAAGAATGACTTGCAGTTTGCATATAAATACCAATACTCTTCTTCACTCACTAACATTTTCTGTTTATGTAATTCATCTGGTATTTGCTGTAACAATGATTGTATTTCTTTTATTTCTAGACCTCGTTCGAGCATCTCCAGTATTGGAACTAATATTCTTTCCTCCTCTTCGTGAATGTAAACAGTAGTGGAAACAAGGACTTTATCCCACAGTGCATTTAAGATTTCTCCAAAGTATTTTTCGTCCACTTTTTTACTTTTTATCAATTCATCCAAAGTATCTGCGACATGCGCTACACTGTGAGCCCATCCTTTATATGGAATATATCCTCTTAAGTCTTTTTCAAGATTAATATAATCTACTATTTTATTCTTTACTTGCAAAATTACATCTTGGCTAAGAAAGTCATCTTCGTTGTCTCTAGATAAGATAAGTGCTATTAAAAGAGTAGTAAAAGACCTTGTGAATACAGTATCTGTGTCTTTATCTCCAATACCTTTCAATAACAAATCCTTTAGTGCCACTTCTAATAGTTCCTTCAACAGATCCTGATCTAGCAAATTCTTTTTTATTATTAAATGATAAAACCAGCTATATATTAATTGATCTCTCAACTCGCCATCTGAAGAACCAATATGTTCAATCATCGATTTGATAATAATGACTGTTTCCTCGGCTTCCCAAATTCTTTCCCCACTTTTAAGCTCCGATAATATCTCTTTAAGTTCCATTGCTTCCATTTGAAAATATCATTTCCTTCCATTCTTCAATAAACAATATCTATTTTTCATTTTAGTTGATCTTCAAACTATTAATTTCTTAATTACTTCATTTACAAAAAGGAATCTATCTATATAGACAAAAAGAGCCCCTATAAAAATAACGATATAAATAGCTGATATTATTAGGGCTGGCTTAATACTCCCTTGTTCCAGTAAGTTAACAAGATTAATAAAAAACATGGAGAATACTATAATACCCGCAAGCCAAAGTGCCTTCAGAAAATTTACCTCATAATCTATCAGTGCAACTTTTAAGGTGGATTCCTCTGTTTTGATAACCTTATGTTGCTCCGAGTGAAGCATACCTTTCTTAGTTATAGTAAAAGATTGCTCATCACTATAATCTATTTGATGTGCTCCTGGATATAAATCCAAGGTGTATGTGACAAGCACAAAAGCTATGAGAAGCAAGTATAGAAGTAAATTTATATACTTTTTTTCTGCATTCAGCGTTATCATCGATTCCACTCCTTTTTTTGAAGTAGTGTATTTATTGATTATACGTAAAGTAAGCAGAAAAGTTACACAATTACGGTTATGGTAAAGATACATACATCATTGTTGTGAAGGTTATCACTTAAACTAAAGGGGCTACAACAACTGGCATCATATTGATGGAGTAGCTTCTTATCACATATCACTCCAATCAAATAGTACCTGATGCTCATTCGCATCAAGTACTAAAAAATTATGAATGAACCGTTTTCCGCTTCATTCGCCATAAGAAATAAAGAACGGGTAAAATTAGGAATGCAGATGCCGAAATGCCTCCTGCAATTGTTGTGTATAATGCTAACAATCCTACTAATGGGCCCCCAACAATTTGTCCAAAAGCATCAAGTTGCCCAAACATGGAAAGTGTTGTTGCTCTACCTTTCGATTCAATTTGTTCATTTGTAATGATGCTCATTAATGGATAGTTTACGTTTCTCAGTGCACTTGTCACCCAGTACATCACCACAGCTACCCAGAAATGACCTGTCCATGCGAAAATTAGCATCGTTCCTGTCAACACAGCATTTATAAGCAATAGCACAGCCGCGTAGCGACCTTTCACGTTTTTCTCAACAAAACGTAGTACGACAATATTAAGTAAAAATGCAATCGCATAAAAAGCACCGAACCAGTAGATGGACTCATCTTCCGACAAATTATAGTCAGTAATGAAATGGGCACCATATAAACGGTCGAATCCTTCACTCGCAAGTCCCCATAATAATGTAACTACCGCTATGCTAACTAGCATAGTATTCCCACGAATCTGTGATAGTCCAGCTTTGATAGTGGTAACCATATGAGTGACACCCGAGACACCTTTTTCACGTGTTACTTTGACAAACTTGGTTTCGGGTAGCTTGATGAATGCCCAGAATGAAAGGGCAATCAGCATGACACCTGCAAATATAATCGCCGTTTGTACCGACCAAACAGCCGCAATTGCCACACTGGCCAAAATTGCTGCGAAACGTGCAAAAGAAGAAAATTGGGAACCACGAATGAACGTGGTGTCTAAGTCTTCGCCGTCTAACTCATCCGCAATCCATGCTTGTTCAGCTCCACTTATGAAAGTCCAGCCTATTCCCCACATCGCAGAAGCGAAAGCAATCGCCCAAAATTCTGGCGTACTCCCTTCAAGAACATGTGCCAAACCAATAATAACTGTGCCCAGTGCTAGTGAACGTTTTCGTCCGTAGTGATCTGCATACAAGCCCGTTGGCATTTCAAACAAGAGAACGGAAACTTCCATAATTGTGCCGATTAAAACCAGTTGCAATGCATTTAAGTCTGCTTGCGTTACATAATAAATAGCATTTAATGTAAACACAATTTGGATAAAAAACGATCTAGAACTTGTGATTGTGTAATAAAAATTTTGTATGCTCACTATAATTCCTCCGATTTAGTTGATTCTGGATTGAATCAAATCGGAGATCATATTATTAAACCAACATGCCCTCCAATTTGAATGAAGAAGTCAGTGTTATTCTTTGCATATGAATCTCTCCCTTTACTATAATTAACTCAGACTAACCTATTATTCAGAATATTGTCAAGAGTTGTTTATATAATGTTATTTTCAGGGATGGGACGTAGGAAATGAACTTAAGGGGGAGATTTTCATGAAAATAAAAGAAGTAGATAACAAAGTGATAGTAGATGACTTTGAATTTTATGGTCAAATTGAACAAGAAAAGTATTGTTCAACCTGCAAGTTTAATTTAGTTTATTATGATAATTTTGATACGTATTTTTGTCCTAAATGTAATAGTTGGATAGACTCTAAATGTAGCGACCCTAGTTGCAAATATTGCCCTAATAGACCAGAAAAGCCTTTATCTTTAAAATAGCCAAAAGCAAAAACACTAAGGTTGTTCTTAAAAAAGAACAATCCTTAGTGCTTCGCTATTACAGATTAAATTGGTTAATTGCTTTTTGAAGCTGACGGGCTGATTGTTGTAGAGTTTGAATTGTTTTGTCTAAGTTTTCAACGGTATCCACTTGATAATCTGCCGAAACAGCAACAGTTTTCGTTTGTTCTACTGACTCATTTACAATAGCGGTAACTTGCTCCATGGATGCAAGTACTTCTTCGGAGCTTGCAGACATTTGTTCTGTTACAGCTGAAACATCTTGCACTTCTTCATTTACACGGACAACAGATTCCAGTACCTTATTCAAATCGTTTCCGATCTCTTCGACGGCTAATGATCCACTTTGTACATCTTTTGCGCTTCTAGCCATTTCTTCTAGTGCTAGAACAGTTACTGTTTGGAATCCTTGAATATGATCACGTATTTCCTCCGCAGAGTTTCTCGACATTTCTGCTAGTTTTCTAACCTCATCTGCAACAACAGCAAAGCCCTTACCTGCTTCACCTGCCCGAGCCGCTTCAATAGCTGCATTCAATGCTAGTAGATTCGTCTGATCAGCAATACCTGTAATCACTGTAACCATCTCTTCAATGGATTGATATTTCTCTCCTAGATCTTTCACATGTTTTTCAGTTGCCAATACAGAAGCCTCGACGTTTTTAATCTGGTGAACTACTGTCATAGAATTTGCTGCACTTGAGGTAACAAGTTCTGTCATATCACTAGATGATGTGGCCACTGATGTAGAAGAATCTGCAATTCTCTGGATGCCAATAGTCATCTCTTCCATAGCAGTTAGAGCTTCATCATTATTTATTTTCTGTATTTCAGATCCAGAAGCTATTTTATAAATACTCTCTGATATTTCATCATTTGAGGATCTAACTGACTTCATTACTTCCTCTAATTCATCAGATACTTTTAATAGCGAACCCGCTGTTCCATTCATATTTGTTAAAATAGAGGATAATTGAACAATGGATTTTCGGAATGATTTAGCAAAATCGGATATTTCATTATTCTGTTTTAATGACACCGATTTTAATAATTCTTCAGCCCCTCGAAGGTCTCCATTTGCAAACTTAATAGAAGCATCTTGCATATTTGTTAGTGGCTTCAAGGCAGTTCGAACATAACGATAGAGTATTAAAGTGATGACTGTACCTAACAGAATAACCATTATCAAAGAAAAAGGAACAGATTCTTTTAAGCTTTTTTGTTGAATTACTTGGACATTCGCTGCAGAAATATCAACTCCTACAATCCCAATTATTTCTCCTGCTTCATTTTTCAAAGGAGCATACGATGATAAGTATTCCCCGTATTCTTCATCCTCAATTAAGTCTGTGTAGCTTCCACTTCCAGTTAATGCACCTTCTACAGCTTCATAATTTGTTCCTTCACTTATATCCCCTGGTAAATAAGCACTATCATCATCTTTTCCTGCAGCATCGACAATGATGGTGGCTGTTTCTCCTTCTTTAGGAATATCCGTAATATACGCATATAATATGCCATTTTGTATTAATAAATTATTTAACTCTTCTCTTAATTCCCAGTACTTTTCATTTTGTTCAGGGTTCTTTTTAAATTCTTCATAGGCTGGAACATCTACTAACGTTGCGATATTTTGCGCAATATGTATGCCATTTCCCCCTAATGAATCTTTTACAGTTTTGTTCGTGTTGTAAACAAGGACAGTGGTAAATAATGCTACGAGTAATAGTATCCCTACGACAATATAGAGTGTAATTTTACTTCCTAACTTAGATGATTTTTGCTTCATAACAATCGACCTTTCTTCTGTGGATTGGAGATGAGTATAAGAAATGATAATGAACCTAACAATAGAGCTATAAGTATTAAGAAACTTAGGCCATCAAATAGTTGTATGAAAAGCCCACCTAAAAATGGTCCAGACAAGCTTCCTAAACTAAAGAAAATTCCACAGAGTAAATTGCCAGTTGGTAGTAATTCTTTTGGTGTTAAATCGGTCATATACGAAATACCAAGGGAAAACGTTGAACCTACAAATGTACCTGCTATAAAAAACATACTTCCTATGACTAGTACGGAAGTTTCGAACATACTAGCTATACCAAATGTTAAAGAGCCCATGGCCAATGCCACGATCAACACTTTTCTTCGACCGATGCGATCACTTAATACCCCTAATGGTAGCTGAGATACAACACCCCCGATAGAAAATGCTGCTAATATATAAGAAAGATCTGTAACTTCTAGAGCATTACGTAGTGCATACACCGGATAGATTGCGTTCAGTGAGGACTCCAAAAAACCATAGCTAAACGGTGGTATAAATGCTATCCATGCAACTGCAAATGCTGCTCCAAAGCGTTTCCAGGTCCCAGCTATTAAGGCACTATCGGAAAAAACTTCAGGCTTTTCATTCTTAATGAAGAATACAAGGACCCACGCACCTAAACAAAGGATACTCGAAACAATGAACGGTAAACCTTCAAAGATCTCCACTAATTGGACAAATAAAGGTCCCACCGCAAAACCTACGCCAAATGATAATCCGTAAATAGCAATATTTCTACCTAATCGATGCTGTGGTGAAAAGCTAGTAATCCAAGTTTGTGTCGAAAAATGAAGAGCATGATCACCAATTCCGATCAATAGCCGCAACACAAACCAAAATGCTACACTTTTCCACAAAGGAAAAAGCATTAAGGACACAATAACAAGAAGTCCACCTACAATTATTATCGGTTTATATCCGAATTTTCGTAGAGGTGGTTCCATAAAAGGAGAGATTAATAACGTACCTATGTATAATCCAGTTGCACTTAATCCATTTAAAGTAGCACTAACACCATCTTGTTCAAAAATTACAGAAATTAAAGGAAGCAACATCCCTTGCGAAAAACCAGATATCGAAACAATAGCAACTAATATTCTAAAACGTCTTTTTTCTTCTAATGTAAATTCATGCATATTATTACCTCTTTTTATCCAAACTATTTTCATAATAGCTTTAGTTTAGCAGAGAATAAGAATGGGTAATATATAAATTTACACAACAAAAGGCTCAGCCGATATCTCTGTAAGATAATGGACTGAGCCTTTACATATAACTATTATTTACTTGTATATTCATAACTGCATTTTCGGCCTGTCTGCCGGTGAAATGTCTATACACCCTCTTTCAACTGATTAGAATGGTCGACTGTTCACTACGGCCTCCCTTCTATGTATCTTATTGATACTTTATCATATAAACAGAATATTGTAAACATTGTAAATATAGAAATCATTAAATTAACTCTTTAGACCTATCTTTTCTTTACAATTTCCTATATCCTATACTAAAGTGAGGTGTTATTCTGTGGGTAAACAAATTTCAAATCCAGAACAACAAGTATCTTATTTAAAAGATCGACTTCAAATGTTTTTAGAAGTTTTAGACACAATCGAACCTGAAACAACTGAACTTGAAGATATAGACCGCCTGATTCAAATGATGGACGACCTTGAGTTAAAAGTTGAACAGTTTAAAAACACAAAAGAATAATTAAAAAGTTCGGAATGAAATCATTCCGAACTTTTTTTTCGTGGATGGATGGTTGTAGATCTCGAGCGGATAGCTACTTCGATCGGGCGGATAAGCCGTGGTTCTCAGGCGCATACCTCCTTCGCTCGGACAGATAAGCCGTTCTCTTGGGCGCTCGGGCGTTTCGTGGGCGGATAGCTGTGGTTCTCGGGCGCATACCTCCTTCGCTCGGACGGATAAGCTGTTCTCTTCGGCGATCGGGCGTTTCGTGGGCGGATAGCCGTGGTTCTCGAGCGCATAGCTCCTTCGCTCGGACGGATAAGCTGTTCTCTTCGGCGATCGGGCGTTTCGTGGGCGGATAGCCTTGGTTCTCGAGCGCATACCTACTTCGCTCGGGCGGATACACTGTTCTCTTCGGCGATCGGGCGTTTCGTGGGCGGATAGCCGTGGTTCTCGAGCGCATACCTACTTCGCTCGGGCGGATAAGCCGTTCTCTTGGGCGATCGGGCGTTTCGTGGGCGGATAGCCGTGGTTCTCGGGCGCATACCTACTTCGCTCGGGCGGATAGCCGTTCTCTTGGGCACTCGGGCATTTCGTGGGCGGATAGCCTTGGTTCTCGGGCGCATACCTACTTCGCTCGGGCGGATAAGCCGTTCTCTTGGGCGATCGGGCGTTTCGTGGGCGGATAGCCGTGGTTCTCGGGCGTATACCTACTTCGATCGGGCGGATAAGCCGTTCTCTTGGGCACTCGGGCATTTCGTGGGCGGATAGCCGTGGTTCTCGAGCGCATACCTACTTCGCTCGGGCGGATAAGCCGTTCTCTTGGGCGATCGGGCGTTTCCTGGGCGGATAGCCGTGGTTCTCGGGCACATAACTTCTTCTCTCAGGCTGATGACCACTCTACTTGGACACTCGGGTGGTTCCCTACGGATACACCTCTCTCCTAAGCCTCTACTAGTGTGAGAGCATTTTCCCCTGAAGCCACTGTCCCCGCACTTACGCCATTCCAAGTATTTATTCCCTCAGCTACTCTTTTTTTCATCTCCATAAAATAGTATACTTGTAATGTTTGTTACCTATTTACATATAAAAGGAGCGTTCACCTCATGCAATTGGAGCAATTAGAAAAAAGTATTTATGATTTAATTACCGAAACTTCTACAAATTTACCTAAGGATGTTCGACGTGCGATAAAAAAGGCAAAAGCTGCTGAAAATGCTGGTACTCGAGCTGCGATGAGTTTAGATACGATCACAAATAATATTCAAATGGCAGATGATAATGTTTCTCCTATTTGCCAAGATACGGGTTTACCAACTTTCAAGATTAAAACACCTATTGGCGTGAACCAATTAGAAATTAAAGCAGCGATTAAGCGTGCAATAGCTACAGCTACTAAAGATGCAAAGCTTCGTCCGAATGCAGTTGACTCTTTAACCGGTGCTAACAGTGGGGATAATTTAGGGGATGGTCTTCCTGTTGTTAAGTTTGAGCAATGGGAAAACGACTACATTGAGATGAAGCTTATTTTAAAAGGTGGCGGCTGTGAAAACAAAAATATTCAATATAGCCTACCTACTGAGTTAGAAGGATTAGGTCGTGCTGGTCGTGACTTAGACGGAATTCGCAAATGTATTTTACATTCTGTCTATCAAGCACAAGGACAAGGCTGTTCAGCTGGCTTTATCGGAGTAGGAATCGGTGGGGATCGTTCTTCTGGATATGATTTAGCCAAAGAACAATTATTCCGTCATGTAGAAGATACAAACCCAAATCCTGACCTAGCAAAATTAGAGCAATATATAGTTGAAAAAGCTAACACACTAGGCATTGGTACAATGGGCTTCGGTGGAGAAGCTACATTACTTGGCTGTAAAATTGGAGTAATGCACCGTATTCCTGCAAGTTTCTATGTGTCTGTTGCTTATAATTGTTGGGCTTACCGTCGTATGGCGATTAATATTAACTCCACTACAGGTGAAATTATCGAATGGCACTACCAAGATGGAGAGAAAATTGAGTTCAAAGACCAATCTTCCGAAGAAGCTCCTCAAAAAGTAGTAGAATTACAAGCTCCTATCACAGAGGAACAAATTCGTGCACTCCAGGTCGGAGATGTTGTTTCAATCAGTGGTCGTATGTATACTGGCCGTGACGCAATACATCACCACTTGATGAGCCATGATGCACCAGTTGACTTAAATGGGCAAATTATTTATCACTGTGGTCCTGTCATGCAAAAAGATGACGCAGGTGACTGGCATGTTCGTGCTGCAGGTCCAACTACATCTATCCGTGAAGAACCTTACCAAGGCGATATTATGAAGAAATTTGGCATTCGTGCAGTAATCGGTAAAGGTGGAATGGGTCCCAAAACACTTGCTGCTCTTTCTGAACATGGTGGAGTTTACTTAAATGCAATCGGCGGAGCTGCTCAGTATTATGCAGATTGTATTAAAGGGGTAGAAGGTGTGGACTTGATGGAATTCGGCATTCCTGAAGCTATGTGGCATCTTCGTGTCGAAAAATTCACAGCTGTAGTAACAATGGATTCCCATGGTAATAGCTTACATGCTGATGTAGAAAAATCTTCACTTGAAAAACTATCAGCTTATAAAGAAAAAGTATTCAGTTAATGTAAACAGTTGACTTATAAAAACCTCTAGATTATAATAATTATAAATTAGTAATAAATACAAAATGGATTTCCTATTGGAAGTCCATTTTCTTCATTTATAAGGACTATTAATATTGAAAATCATTATCAAGGAGGTTTTTATATGACAACAATAACTGAGAGTAAATCTACCCCATTATTTCTTGAAACCTTAAAGTCTCATATTGAATTGATCGCAGCTCTTTTCTCTGGGATACTAATCCTCATAGCTTGGCTGTTAGGAAATACCGATCAAGAAACTGCATCAATTATTTTCTACTTACTTGCATTTATAATAGGTGGATATGCAAAAGCCAAAGAAGGTTTAATAGAAACATTTAAAGAAAAAGAACTAAATGTAGAATTACTGATGATACTTGCAGCAATAGGCTCATCCATCATTGGTTATTGGACGGAAGGTGCCATTCTAATATTCATATTCGCTGTAAGTGGTGCCCTTGAAACGTACACGATGAATAAAAGCAAAAAGGAAATTTCCTCTCTTATGGAGCTCCAACCCGATGAGGCGTTGCGTTTAAATAATGATGGCACTAGCTCTCGCGTTGCAGTAAGTGAACTTTTAGTAGGCAATCACTTAATTGTAAAGCCAGGTGAACGAATTCCTGCAGATGGTAAAATACTAAGCGGAACTACTGTGATTGACGAGTCTGCTATAAGTGGCGAGTCAATCCCTGTAACTAAACAATTAAATGATGAACTTTTCGCAGGAACTGTTAATATGAGCGGTGCTATTACGATGGAAATGACGAAGGATAACAAGGACTCGCTATTCCAAAAAATTATTAATCTTGTGCAAACAGCTCAGGATGAAAAGTCTCCTGCTCAACAGTTTATCGAACGCTTTGAAAGTACGTATGTGAAAGTGGTTCTAATTTCAGTAGCATTTATGCTGTTCCTTCCCCACTACCTACTTGATTGGGACTGGAACACCACATTCTATCGTGCAATGGTTTTATTGGTAGTGGCATCTCCTTGTGCTCTGGTCGCTTCGATCATGCCAGCCACTTTAGCAGCAATTTCGAACGGTGCTAAAATGGGGATATTATTCAAAGGTGGAGTACATTTAGAAAACATCAGTGAGATGAAAGCAATCGCATTAGACAAAACTGGTACATTAACAACCGGGAAACCCGTTGTAACAGATTATTTAGTTCGACCAGATTTAGATAGAATAGCTACGTTAACAAAGCTTGCAACTATTGAAGGTCAATCCAATCATCCACTAGCTCAGGCAATTACAGCCTTTGCAAAATCTGAAGGTGTAGGAAATTTACCCCTTATTCCTATTGAAGACAAACCGGGATTTGGAATACAAGCTACTATCGATGGAGAGACAATACTAGTTGGAAAACCTGACTTTGTTAATAGGAAAGATGCCTTTGCCTTTCAAAATGGTATCGCTATTACACTTGCTGAAGAAGGAAAAACAGTTATTTTTATGCGAGATGAAAAAGGAATCGCAGCTGTAGCTGCATTAAAAGATACGGTCCGTGAAGAAGCAAAGGCTGCGATTAAACAACTTCAATCCCTTGGTATTAAAACGGTAATGCTTACAGGGGACAATGAAAAGACTGCAAGTGTCATCGCAAAAGAGGCTGGTATTGACCAATATATTGCAGAGTGTTTACCAGAAACTAAAGTGAAGCATATGAAAGAATTACTACAGCAACATAAGTTTGTTGGGATGGTTGGAGATGGTATAAATGATGCTCCAGCACTTGCAACAGCAACTACTGGATTTGCCATGGGAGAAGGTACAGATGTGGCACTAGAAACTGCTGACATTATATTAATGAAAAATGATTTATCTAAAATTGCGTACGCAGTGAAGATGTCACGTAAAATGCGACGTATCGTTAAGCAAAATATCGTATTTTCCGTAACGGTAATCGCCCTACTCATTGTCTCTAATTTCCTTCAAGTAGTAGATCTTCCATTAGGAGTTATTGGTCATGAAGGCAGTACCATATTAGTTATATTAAATGGATTACGTATGTTGAATCGAAATATATAGGAGCACTTAAAAAGAAACAGAAGACCACGTTTAAACGTGTCCTTCTGTTTCTTTTTTTTCTAATGCTATTTTACGTTCCTGCATAACTGCATTTATTTGACCGCCAACCAACAAAATATTCCCTGATATATATAACCATAACATTAATACGATGATTCCCCCGATACTTCCATAGGTGGACGAATAGTTAGAGAAATTACTAACATAGAAAGAGAATCCTAATGATACTAGAAGCCAACCAATTGCTGCAAAAGCAGCCCCTGGTAGTACACTTCTTAAGAATAGTTTTGTATTCGGGACAATCCAATATAACGCGATTAAAACGATAAACATGATTAATGGACTAATCGTCCACCTTAAATTATTCCAAAGCGTTACAAAACTTTCTTCAAACCCAAAGTATGAGAAGAGAATTGTTCCGATTTGCTGACCAAAGACTGGTAATACTAGTGCTACTACAAACAACATAATCATTAATAACGTAAACACGATAGATAATAGTCGAACAATTATAAAGGGTCTTGTTTCTTCCAATCTATATGAAAGGTTTAACGACTTAACTATTGCATTCACTCCATTAGAAGCAGACCATATCGTACCAATGATCCCGATGGATAATAGCCCACCATTTCTATTTGTAAGAACTTCAGATAACGTATCACTAATAAGGATATATACTTCCTGTGGCGCGATGTTCTCTAATAGACGGAAGACTTGCGCCTCGTCAATATTTAAGTACGGCAACAAAGTAACTATGAAAATTAGTAAGGGAAATAAAGATAATAGAAAGAAGTAGGCTAACTGAGCTGCTAATCCTGCAATATCTGTTTTTTGAATATGTTGTATTAAATGCTTTATGTATCCCGACCATGTTGTAAGATCATGGTGCACGTCTTGCTTTTCCTTCTTCTTTATATTAAGAAATTTTAACTTCTCGTACCAACTACTATTTGAGGATGAAGGGTTCGCATCTTCTTCAGTCTTATGAAATTCTTTCACTTCATCCTCTCCTTTCGTTATGGCCATTACTTTTTTGGTTCAAAAATACTTTTTTCTTCTTGTTCAGGAACTACAATTGATTTGTATTCTTCTTTTGATTGGGAAAATGCATCTTTTGTATCTGTAAATAAAGTTTTAACCTGAGGCGTTATTTCTTTAGCCTCGTTCACTTTTTCAGTTAAATACATAGCATCCGATGAAAATTGATCATAGACAGACTTCCACTTTGTTATTTGCTGTTCAATATTGTTTTTTAACTCTTCTCTATTTTTGCTGTAATATTTAATTTCATTTCGTACGTATCTTGTTTTGTTCATAACTGAATCTCTAGTTTTTCTATCTAGTAGGGTGATTGCTCCCCCCACAACTGCTCCATATAAAATGCCTTTTACAAATTTATTTTCACTCATCCGAATTACCTCCAAGTTTAACTATATAGATGATTTAATTATACCCTCAGTAAAAAAGAATCAAACAATAATTTTATATATTTAAAAAATACCCTTGACTAGAACTCATAATTTTACGAATATTGTAACAAGGAGAAATAATTTGAAAGGATGATAGAGTTCATTTTAAATATGTGGAGGTTCTTGTCGATGGAAAAATTAAATGAGTTTTTAGGTTCCGTTTCTACTTTTTTATGGGGTATCCCACTTCTTGTATTAATAGTAGGTACAGGTATTTATTTGACAGTGCGTTTAGGAATTTTACAATTACGCTTGTTACCTGCTGCTTTAAAGCAAGTTTTCTCCAAAAACCATGATAAGTCGGCAGAAGGAGATATTTCACAGTTTCAAGCTCTTACGACTGCACTGGCTGCAACAGTGGGAACTGGTAATATTGTTGGTGTTGCCACTGCTATAGTTCTAGGTGGACCAGGTGCAGTATTTTGGATGTGGGTTTCCGCATTCTTCGGGATGGCAACAAAATATGGAGAGGCCGTACTAGCAGTTAAGTATCGGGTAAAAGATGCAAATGGCGAAATGGCCGGCGGACCTATGTACTATTTAGAGCATGGCTTAAAACAAAAGTGGTTAGCTGTTTTATTCGCAATTTTTGGAGCAATTGCGGCATTCGGTATTGGTAACGGTACTCAATCGAATTCCGTTGCTGGAGTAGTTAATGCTACATTTGGTATTGATAATTGGATAACAGGAATTGTACTAACTGTATTTGCTGCTTTAGTTATTTTAGGTGGTATTAAATCTATCGGTAAGGTTACGGCAATTTTTGTTCCTGTAATGGCTATATTCTATGTAGCTGCTGGATTAATAGTCATGGTTATGAATGTTACTGCAATACCTGAAGCTTTTGCTACGATTTTCAAAATGGCGTTCTCTGGTGAAGCCGCTGCAGGCGGAGCAATCGGTGCCGCTATTCGTTACGGGATTGCTCGTGGAGTTTTCTCCAATGAGGCTGGTTTAGGCTCTGCTCCTATTGCGGCAGCTGCTGCAAAAACAGATCTTGCAGGTAGGCAAGGACTTATCTCCATGACACAGGTGTTCTTTGATACATTTATCATTTGTTCCATTACTGGTATTACAATTGTTATGTCGGGAATATATACGGATAAAAGCCTAGCTGCAAATGAAATTACAACCGGAGCATTCGGCCACTTCTTAGGTGACCTCGGACCAATAGTAGTGGCAATTGGATTGATATTCTTTGCTTCTTCTACCATTATCGGATGGGCGTATTATGGCGAGAAATGTTTCCAATATTTATTTAAAAATCCTTCTCTTCTAATTGTATATCGTATTGCTTTTGTTTTGATGGTATTTGTTGGGTCAGTCATTTCTCTAGATTTAATCTGGACGTTCTCTGATATTACCAATGCATTAATGGCAATTCCTAACTTAATAGGTCTTCTAGGACTGTCTGGAGTAATTATTTATGAAACGAAGAAAATCCAGGAGAAATTAAAAGAAGAAAAAGAGGCATCAAAATCTATTTAGTGTTTGACATTGTAGGCGTAGCGTGAAATGATAATTCTAATGTATGAAAGGCAGGTTACTAAGAATGGATCTATCACAACCCTCAGCGGAAAATGTAACGTATATGATTGAAACAATTAAAGAAAAGCTTCGTATGGTCAATGTAGACGCAATGAGAGCAGAAGACTTTAATGCAACACAATATGAAGATCTTGTTTACTTATATGAAATGGTAAAAAAACGAGATACTTTTAGTCCAAGTGAAATGCAAGCAATCGCATCTGAACTAGGAAACTTACGTAAATAATCATATGATAATGGTTGACCATGAATTCGTTCATGGTCAACTTTATTATTTTATTCCATTTAAGAGATCAAGGAAGAATTAAGGCATATTACCACTAGATAGCCATTTACTTGCTCTTGATGGAGATTTACTTTCGGAAAGAATAATTTATCCATTTATATTTCAAATGTTTCCCAAATGCGCCCGGTCCTTTTAAAACAAATACGGAAATATGCCATTGATTTCTACTCCGAGCGGACGCTTTCTGCGTCCTCGCCTTTGTTCTCCATATGTAACGGAAATCAGTAGTGTTATCATTCTTAAATACTCTGCAAAATCAAGTGTTCATACTGTATTTTTATAACTTGCTTAACTTGTAAAAAAGGGCTATCTATTGTCTTCTACCGACAATAGATAGCCCTTATGATTATAGATTATTTAACTCGACTGCAATTTTAGAACCAACTCGAGCATTATTATAAACTAGTTCGATGTTAGCCTCTAAAGATTTACCTTCTGTTAGCTCTTTTACTTTACCTAGCATGAATGGAGTTACGTCTTTTCCTTTGATGCCATTTGCTTCAGCTTCCTGTAAAGCAGTTTGGATAATCGAGTTAATATAAGAGTCTTCTAAAGAATGTTCTGTTGGGATAGGGTTTGCAATTACTGCTCCTCCATCCAACTTAAGATCCCATTTAGCTTTTAACATTTCTGCTACTTCTTTTTCGCTGTTTAAACGGAAATCCGCATTGAATTCACTTGTCGTTGTATAAAATGCTGGGAATGAGTCAGTTTTGTAGCCTACAACTGGAACACCTTTTGTTTCTAAGTACTCTAGAGTTAAACCGATATCTAGAATAGATTTTGCCCCTGCACAAACTACTGCAACGTTTGTATTTGCTAGTTCTTCTAAATCAGCAGAGATATCCATCGTCGTTTCTGCGCCTCTATGCACCCCGCCAATTCCACCTGTAACAAATAGCTTAATGCCGGCCATTTCTGCACAAATCATTGTCGTTGCTACTGTAGTTGCACCAATTTCTTTTGAAGATACAACGTATGCAAGATCTCGTCTAGAAGTTTTTCTTGCATTTTTGCTAGTTCCTAGTGTTTCTAATTCTTCATCAGATAAACCGATTTTAATCTTCCCGTCCATGATAGCAATAGTCGCTGGAACGGCACCATTGTCACGTACAATTTGCTCTACTTTTCTAGCTGTTTCTACATTCTGAGGGTATGGCATACCGTGTGAGATAATCGTCGACTCTAGCGCTACTATAGCCTTTCCTTCTTGCATACCTTTTGCTACTTCTTCTGAATAAGTGATATATTGTTTCATTTTATAAATTCCTCCATCTCATTAGTTAAATTATTTCTGGAAAGTTCTGTTCTTACCGTTTCGCTTGAACGAATTGTATTACTGGCATTTAACATACCTGTTTGTATAGCAGTTGAAATAACATCACCATTTAACCATGCATATAAAGTTGCGGATACAAATGCATCTCCTGCTCCTGTTACATCAATTACATTCTCCACTAGTATTGCTGGAAAATGCGACGTTTCCATATCACTACCTGCATACATGATGCCCTGGCTCCCCCAAGTTATAGCGACATGAGAAATACCTTTTTGCACAAATAGTCTTGTGGCTTCTTCCCAAGATTCCTTATCGTTAATGCTCACACCTAAATACGTTTCTGCCTCATCTTTATTGGTGATTAACCACTCAATCCCCTCTAAGGATTCAGGCATTCTATCCATTTTCGGGGAAGATACAGGTATTAAAGCAAGCGGTATATTATGTCCAATAGAGACAGTTCGAATATATTCTATTACTTCTTTCGAGCAGTTCATGTCTATAATGATTAGCTGTGCATTGGTCAAATGAGCTTCGTGTTTCTTTAAATAATCCACAGTTAACTGTTCATAAATATCCATATTAGCTAAAGCAAGAAGCATTTCTCCCGTTGAATCTAACACTGCGGAATATGTTCCAGTTGTGTAATTTGGTAACTTTTCGACTGAAAATAAATTCATCCAATGACTAGAGGCTTTTTCAATCGCTTCGTATTCCATATCGGTACCTACAACAGACAATAAGCGAACAGATTGTCCTAGTCTACCTAAGTTTTCAGCAATATTCCTTGCAACCCCTCCTACACTTTGTATACTGGATGTCGGATTGGATGTACCCATTTGGAGTTTATTATTCAATGTATATTTTCTATCTACATTCGCTCCGCCTATGCAAATAATTTCTTTATTCTCAGGTAATATATACGCTCTTCCTGTAATATTCCCATTTTTAATTAATTGGGAGATTATATTCGCAACGGCTGGTCTAGACATTTTTAATTCATTTGCTATTTCCATTTGAGAAGCATACGGGTTTTCTCGTAAGTACTTTAAAATACTTGTTTCTTTTGAATTCATTTACTTTCCACCTCCTCGCCACTTTAAACTTATGTTTCAATTATAAACTTTTGTTTTAATAAGTCAAATAAAAACTGACAACCATTAATCTAGTTGTCAGTTGCTCTATTTACTCAGGTTTATCGTTTAATGTACCATCTTCTAAAACACGTGGTTGAATGAGTACTTCAACTCTTCTATTTTTTGCTCTATTTGCTGGAGTATCATTGGCAACTACAGGTTTAAATTCACCGTAACCTTTCGCACTAAAATATAGAGGATCTATCGTATTGTTGCCTGCTAATATTTTTAGGAAGTTTACTGAACGCATTACACTCAGTTCCCAGTTAGAAGAATACTCACTACTAGAGATCGGAATATTATCTGTATGACCAGTAATAACTACATTTCTTGGTGGATCAAACACTAGCAAATCAGAAATATCTACTGCAATTTGACGATATTCCCCTTTTACTTCGGCTTCCCCGGTATCGAATAAGATACTATCTCTTATTGTTACTAGTAATCCTTCATCCGTAAGTTTCGTAATAAATTGTTTTTCAAGTGCATTTACCGCTATATATTCATCAACACTATCTTGAATTTCTGACAGTGCTTGCTGATCTTCCAAATAAGCCTTACTCTCTCCATCTTCTCCCTTGCCTGAATCATTAGGTGTATCAGGCATTTCCACCGGAGACGGTTGTTCAAAAACACTAGTCCCACCATTAAGAACTTGGTTAAAGGCTTCAGACATTTGTTCCATTTTTTGCTGATCTACGGAACTCGTAGCAAATAATACGATAAACAATGCTAATAATAAGGTCAAAACATCCGAATATGGAAGAAGCCAAGCTTCACTTACTTCCTCTTCATGCTTATGTTTTTTATGCTTCTTTGCCAAGGCCAGCCTCCCCGCTTTCATCTAAAACTTTTTTACGCTCAGACATAGATAAGTAGGAAGCTAGTTTTTGTTCAATAACTCGAGGAGCATCTCCTTCTAATACAGAAAGTATTCCTTCTAGCATCATTGTCTTTTGTCTAACTTCTTGTTTCGATTTACGCTTTAATTTATTTGCAAATGGATGCCATAGAACATATCCAGTGAAAATACCTAAAAGAGTTGCGACAAAGGCTGCAGAGATAGCATGAGCTAGTTTATCGATATCACTCATATCACTTAAAGCAGCTATTAAACCTACTACTGCTCCAAGTACACCAAGCGTTGGAGCATATGTACCAGCTTGAGTAAAAATTTGAGCACCACCAGAATGCCTTTCCTCTAGTGCGTCAATTTCCTCTGTTAGTACATCTCGAATATAGTCTGCATTTTGTCCATCAATTGCTAATGTAAGACCATTTTTCAAAAACGGGTCTTCTACATCTGTTGTTTTACTTTCAAGCGCTAATAACCCTTCTCTTCTTGCTAAATCTGCCCAGCTAGAGAACATTTTAATAACTTCAACATCTGGTACTAGTTTTTTTTCCTTAAAAATAACGCCAAAAAGCTTAGGTATTCTCTTTAATTCATTCATTGGGAATCCAATAACTATTGTAGCAATCGTACCGAAAATGATGATTAAGATTGCTGCAGGATTTAATAATGCTCCTATGGTAACACCTTTCATAACCATCCCAACTAATAATGATACAAATCCTATTATTAAACCAAACACTGTAGACTTATCCATTCAACTTCCCCCACATTCTATTTCTCTACTTTATTTCGGCAAGATAAATATTTTATTAATATAAGTTGCCAGAATGTTTATATTAAATTTCTAAATTATGAACAAATTTTTACTAATAGACAAATTTGAATATTGATAATACATGTTCAATACTGATACTATGGAGATAATAATAGAAAGGAAGTATCTAAATGACATCTTTCAACACAAAACTAGAAAATTATGCTTCTCTTGTTGTAGAAGTAGGAGTAAACATTCAGCCTGGTCAAAATTTATTTATCGCCGCTTCAACGGATAGTGTGCAACTTGTTCGATTAATTACTAAAAAAGCATACATAGCCGGAGCTAAACAAGTATTCGTAGATTTAACAGACGATGAGATTACTCGTCTTCGTTATGAACTGGCACCCGAGGATTCATTTGACTTCTTCCCATCTTGGAAAGCACAAGAAAAAGAACTATTAGCTGATGGTGGTGCAGCATTTATAAGTGTTGTCAGCCAAAGTCCCGACCTATTAAAAGGCATGGATTCTTCTAAAATTTCAGCATTCCAAAAAGCTGCTGGTCAAGCTCTGAGCAAGTATCGTCAATATGTGCAATCCGATAAAATAAGTTGGTCAGTAATTGCATCTCCATCTACAGCTTGGGCTAAAAAGGTATTCCCTGAGCTATCAGAAGAGGAACAAGTACCAGCATTATGGGAAGCAATCTTCCAAGCAGTTCGTGCGGATGTTGCTAACCCAACGCAAGCATGGATTGACCACGATAACCTTTTACACACGAAAGTAGATTATCTAAACGAAAAAAATTATCAAAAGCTTCATTATACTGCTCCAGGTACGGACTTAACTATTGAATTACCAAAGGGTCATTTATGGTGTGGAGCTGGCAGCACAAACGAAAAAGGATTTTCTTTCATGGCTAACATGCCTACGGAAGAAGTATTCTCTGTCCCATTGAAAACAGGCGTTAATGGTTATGTAGCAAGCACGAAACCATTAAGCTATGGTGGAAATATTATTGATAATTTCACTATTACTTTTGAAAATGGTCGTATTGTTAAAGTGGTGGCAGAACAAGGTCAAGAAGTTCTGGAGAACTTAGTGGCAACGGACGAAGGGTCTCATTACTTAGGCGAAGTTGCACTTGTACCACATGACTCACCGATATCTAATTCAAATCTATTATTTTACAACACTCTTTTTGATGAAAATGCATCTAACCATCTAGCAATCGGAAGTGCATATGCTTTCTGTTTAGAAGGTGGCAAAAATATGAGTCGTGAAGAACTAGCAGAAAATGGTTTGAACGAAAGTATTACACATGTTGATTTCATGATTGGGTCAGATAAAATGGATATTGACGGTATAAAAGAAGATGGAACTACAGAGCCAATATTCCGTAATGGGAACTGGGCATTTTAATTGTTAACTATAATTCAATATTTTACTAGTTACTATTCTTTCGAATTTGGGTTATAATCAAATAAACAAGACTAGTGAGGTGTTTAATAATGGCTTTATTCATATCTACAGTACTTGGATTTTCTGTAGTAATGGGAATCGTTGGATATGCGATTTTACATTTCTTCGGAAAAGGCATGAATTCAAAAGATTCCACTACGATAGATCCAAAACCTTTTCAATAATACCAAAAACAACCGTCGAGTAAGCTGACGGTTGTTTTTTTATGTTATGTTATCTCTTTTTGTTCTCAAATTAACTACAAAACTATTACAAAGAGATGACAAACCAATACTATTCGTTTATTTTTATGTCCCTCTCTATTTCTATTGACCTAAAATCTGATGAAATATATGTAAAATACCATAATGTGACAAATGGCAAACCTCTGTTTATCTATTATACTTATTTAGTATGATTGGAATAGGAGGAAGACAAATGTTTTCAAACTCACATATTGGAATAGATTTAGGTACAGCAAATACATTAGTTTATACAAAAAGCAAAGGCTTATTAATAGATGAACCTACCATAGTAGCAGTAAATACTAAAACTCGTGAAATTGTAGCTTTTGGTGAAGAGGCAAAAAAAATGGTTGGCAAGACTCCCACTTCTATTGAGGTAATACGTCCTCTAAAAGATGGCGTAATTGCCGATTTTGATATTACAACACAATTATTAAAACTTATTATGCAAAAAGCAGGAAAAAAACTTGGCACTTCTTTGAGAAAACCAACTGTTGTTGTATGTACTCCATCTGGTGCAACCTCTGTTGAACGAAGAGCTATACAAGATGCCGTAAGACAAAGTGGAGCAAAGGAAGTTCAGTTAATGGAAGAACCTGTTGCAGCTGCAATCGGTGCTGGTCTGCCTGTAGATGAACCAGTGGCAAGTATGATTGTGGATATTGGTGGAGGTACTACGGAAGTGGGTATTATTTCTTTCGGTGGTGTTGTCGCATCTAATACAGTAAAGGCTGCTGGAGATCGTATGGATGAAGCGATTATTCACTTTGTCCGAAAAGAATATAATGTCATAATTGGCGAACCTACCGCTGAACTTATAAAGATGACTATTGGACATGCTTTAGTTCCCCATGCAATAGAACAAATGCAAGTTACCGGGAGAGATGTAGTGAGTGGATTACCAAAGACCATTTATCTATCGTCTACTCAAGTTCAAGGAGTTTTAACAGAATCACTGGAAACAATTTTAGAAGCAATTCGTGCTACGTTGGAAACTTGCCCGCCTGAACTTGCTGGAGATATCGTCGATCACGGGGTAATACTAACTGGTGGTGGAGCACTACTAAAAGGTATTTCCGAATGGTTAACTCAGGTCATTGAAGTTCCAGTTCACCTTGCACCGGAGCCATTACAATCTGTTGCTATTGGGACAGGGAAATCCTATATTGTCTCAGACCGAAAACAAAAACTAGCGAAATAAAATAAAGTTCACTTAATGGTTTCTAGACCTTAAAATATAAAAATACCTAATGAAAAAGCAAAATACTGTTCATTCAGATGAACAACATTTTGCTTTTTTGTATACTATTAAATTGAATAGGAAGTACTAAGTATTAAATAAAGCAATTATCTTTCATTTCCTATAAAATATAATTATAACCTAAAGGAGGAATACGATGCCAAGCTTACAAGAAATTCTAACTTACAATGATCATTTTGTAGAAAGTAAACTTTACGAACCTTTTTTAACTACAAAGTTTCCAAACAAACGAATTGTTATTTTAACTTGTATGGATACAAGACTCACAGAGATGCTTCCAAAATCCATGAATTTTAAAAATGGCGATGTCAAAATCGTTAAAAGTGCTGGCGCAATTATCAACCATCCATTTGGTGGAATCATGCGTAGTCTTATGGTAGCTGTTTATGAGCTTCAGGCCGATGAGATATATGTAATTGGTCATCATGATTGTGGAATGAGTGCTATACAAACCGATAAAATGATTGATAAAATGATTACACGTGGGGTAGATCCTCGTGTATTAGATACGCTTAAAAATTCTGGCGTGGACTTAGAAAAATGGTTGGAAGGTTTTTCTAACGTAGAAAGTAGTGTCTTACATAGTGTTGAAATGATTCGTAATCACCCGCTTATGCTTCCGGAAATCCCTGTTCATGGTCTAATTATAGATCCGGAAACCGGGCGTCTAGATTTAGTGACTGATGGGAATATCGACAAGAAATAAACTATTTCCAGGGAAATCGACAGCGAGACTAAATAATGAATTCTAAAGAAAACCCACCTATTCATGAAAAATGAATAAGTGGGTTTTAAGTTTGTTAAATATCTTCTTCTGTTAAGGATGCATAGATAAAATGATCCTGCCATTTACCATTGATATAAAGTAGTTTTCGTAGTAATCCCTCTTGGTTGAAGCCATTTTTCTCTAATACTTTAATAGAACCAGGGTTATTTGGAGATACATATGCTTCAATACGATTTAGTTGGACATGCTCAAATCCGAATATTTTCACAAGGTGAACCGCTTCAGAAGCAATCCCTTTTCCAATATTGGATTCGTCCATAGAATACCCGATAAGCCCACTAGAAAAAGGCATTCTTTTAATACTGTATAAGGATACACTACCAATCATTTTGTCTGACTGATGTTCAAAAATCCCGAAGCTATACTCTCTTTTTTCCTTTGAGAGCATAAGAGATTCCCGAATTTTCTCCCGTTGGACAGAAGTAGTATAATAATCATCCCGATGCAGCGGTTCATAAACAGACCAATACATCTTATTGCGATAAGTCAGATCCGCTAGAGCTGGTGCATCTTTCGTATTTAATGTTCGTAAATAACATGTATCTCCTTCTAGATAAATCAAACACCTTCACCCTTTTGCGTTAGTCAATTGAATAAACTCTTTAACATCTTGGATACATAGATCAATTCCTTTTATCCAAAATGCTTCTTGAGTAATGTCTTCATTTAAATGTTTCATCGCTAAGTCTTCTACCGACATTACTGCCGTATCTTGCAATAATGCAATGTACTTCTCTTCAAAGTTCGCACCTTCACTTATAGCTTTAGCATAGATACTTAAAGAGAATAAGTAACCAAATGTATATGGGAAGTTATAGAATGGTACTCCCGTTATATAGAAATGCAGTTTAGATGCCCAGAAATGAGGATGTGTTGTGTCTAATGCATCCCCGTATGCTTCCTGTTGAGCTGCAACCATTAAATCATTCAAACGAGCAGCAGAAACTATTCCATTTTTACGTTCCTCATAGAATCTAGTTTCAAATAAGAATCTAGCATGGATATTCATAAAAAATGCTACACTACGTTGAATTTTATCTTCTAGTAAAGCAATTTTTTCATCATCAGTTGTTGCTTCCTTTACAGCAGCATCGGCAACTATCATTTCAGCAAATGTGGATGCAGTTTCCGCAACACCCATAGCATATTGACGGTTCATCCAATGTACTGGTCTTAAAGCATATGAATGGAAGGCATGACCCAATTCATGAGCTAACGTAGAAACATTGGACATAGACCCACTATACGTCATGAAAATGCGTGATTCCTCTGTTACAGGCATTCCTGTACAAAATCCTCCTGGACGCTTGTTTGGACGATCCTCTGCTTCAATCCAACCTTTTTCAAACGCATTTCTTGAAAATGACTCTAACTTTGGTCCAAATTCTTTAAAATGTTTTAGTATAAACTCAGCACCTTGTTGATAATCCATTTTCTCTGTAGAAGTACTCACGGGTGCATCTAAGTCGTACCAATGCATTTGTTTTTCGCCTAGCATTGCCGATTTTTTGTTTAAGTATTCTACGAATGGAGCTTTATTTTTAGAGATAGCTCCCCACATTGCATCTAGTGTTTGTTCACTCATACGATTAATATGAAGAGGCTCTTCTAAAACAGAATTCCATCCTCTCTTTTCATAAACTGCAAGACGGAAGCCAGCAATATGATTCAGTGTTTTTGCAAAAAACTCCTCTTTATCTGTCCAAGAAGCTTCAAGTGCTTCAAATGATTCTTTTCGAATCGTTGCATCTTCATGGGAGCTCAGATTATTAACCTGTCCAACTGACATTTCTTTTACTTCTCCATCTATTGTAAGTTTAATACGAATATCACCTACAAGTAAATCATAAAGTTGTCCCCATGAATGATAGCCATCTACCTCAAGTTTAGTAATTATGTCTTCCTCTTTTTCAGAAAGCATTCTTTTTGCTTCTTCTCTCCATTCATTCAACACAAATGCAAATGAAGAAAGCTCAGGTGTTTGAAGTAGATCTTCCCATACAGATTCCTCTGTTTTACTTAGCACTTGTTGAATTGTGAGCATTTGAGAAGAGAATCTAGCATAAAGTGACCCTATCTCCCCTTCTAATAATGCTGCCTGCTTATCAGTTGTATCCTGTGCCATAAAGCAACCTATTACTGCTCCAGCTTCAGATAAATTTGTTGCGATATCTTTTAATTGTTCTATTGTTTGCTCAATAACGGAGACATCTGCTATAGATGTTGGTGAGTTAAAGTCTTGGAGTTTTGTGTCAAAACTGCTTAGCTTTCCTTTTACTTCATCCAAATGGCTTCTTAAAGATGGAGAGCTACTACCCCCTTCAAAAAAGCGATCAAGATCCCATACAACCGGATAAGTTTGTTCAATCATCTAAATATTCCTCCTATATTGACAATTATATTAGATTTCTAGTATATCATGTTTTCCTCATACAGATTGTCCCAATTTCGTCACATAACATTCATAATTCTAATTTGTTGTTGGTATATATCAAAGGTATACTTATTAAATAGAAGGAGGCAGCTGAATGTTTAAAATAATCCTTTTAATATTATTTTTTATATCTACTGTAATCGTTAAATTACTATCTATTCTACTTCCCATAAATGGTCAAACCAGTGGCGAGATTTTCAATAGACTTCCCGTCTTTTTTACTCCAGCAAATTATGTGTTTTACATATGGATTGTTATTTTCATCTCATTAGCTTGGTGGATTTGGAATATAATGAAAGACTACAAGTCTTCTCATCCTATCCCTACTAGACGCGTTCTATTATACGGGGCATCATCTGTGTTATATATTTTGTATATATTCAGTTGGCATTACGAACTGTTTGGTTATGCTTTTGGTATTCTCACTATCTTACTAAGCTGCTTGTTTAAATTATATTTAACCTATCCTTTAGATGATATAAATCGAAAAAATCGGTTACCAATTTCCTTCCTTTTAGGATGGACATTTATCAGTTTCTTCATAAATCTATCTTATCTCCTCACGTTTTATGAATTCGGTGGATTTGGTATGACAAAATCACTTTGGGGTGTTATCTTCTTAACCATTGCGACAGCGATAGCTCTTCACTTCCGCTATCATTATTTTGATCGTCTTATGTCAGTTGTGTTTATCTGGACTTTCGTCGGGGTAGCAATCCAACACAACTTTAGTCAACTGCTCCTGACCTCAGCTTCTCTTTTCCTAAGCTGCGTCTTGGTCGTTGGGATAATTTTCCTTAAGAAAGGTTCCAGAACCCCTTAAGGTTTGGACAGACATTTTACAATATTAGAGGCTGTTTGTGGTAGTTGTCACAAACAGCCTCTCTTTTTTCGTTAAACATATTTATCTGTCTGTCTCCTACAACTTTAAGAAATAGTTAATGTATTTTTAAATAACTAGATATAAATGTGTTTTCTAAGCGAGGAGGCTGAGGCAACGCCCATGGAAACCGTCCACCTGTAACGGAATCAGCCGAAAATTACCATGAGCACTGACTTCGTAGTAGGATAATTCATACTCTTAATATAAAAAACGCCTTCGAAAGAGTGAACTCTTGAAGGCGTTTTGTTTTAATCTAATTTAGTTAATAAAATTGGTGCACCTTTTGTGACAACAATTGTATGCTCAATCTGTGCTACTAAGGATTTATCAGGAGTGATAAATGTCCAACCATCACCTGATTCCACAATATGCTCTGCCTTCGCAGAAATAAATGGCTCAACTGCTAAAACCATTCCTTCTTTTAATATTGTTGGATCCCATGCATCATAATAATTCAATACATGTTGAGGAGCTTCATGAAGTGATTTCCCAATACCATGTCCAGTTAGGTTCATAATAACATGCAAGCCATTATCTTTGGCTTCTCTAGCTACTGCTTTACCAATTTGGTTCAATCGTGAACCTGCTTTAACTTTTAGCATTGCACGCTCAAATGCACTCTCAGCTACAGCACACAACTTCTCTTTCTCTTCATATCCTTCGCCTACGACAAAAGAAATTCCTGTGTCTGCAAAATAACCATCAAGTGATCCTGAAACGTCTATATTCACGATATCACCATCTTTTATAACACGAGCGCCTGGCATACCATGAGCTACTTCCTCATTAACACTAATACAAGTATATCCCGGAAAATCATATTCTCCCATTGGTCCAGAAATCGCGCCATGCTCTTTAAATAGCTTTCCGCCGATTTCATCTAACTCTTTCGTAGTCACACCAGGTTTAGTAGCAGCCTTCATTACATCTCGAATTTCTGCAACAATACGCCCTATTTTTTTTAATGCTACTAACTCTTCGTCAGTTTGTACAATCATCTTAACAAGATCCCTTCTTCACTAAATGTATTCTAATCATACCATATTTAGTGAAGATTCGGCAGTGTGAGGCGCGGAGCTTTAACAAATAATATGGAACAAATGAAAGCTGCTACTAAAAATACAGGAATCATATAAGTAGAATTATAGATCAACGAATACAAAATAACATTTTGCTCACCAGCAAATTCACCAAAGAATAGAATACCTGAAGTTACATGAGCTAAATAACGAAGAAAAGCTGCGATGAACGTTCCCAAGACAACTGCTCTAACCATTTTCATTTTATCCTTTTGTTCAAATGCATGTAGAAACGCAGGTCTCAGAAAACCAGCAAAACCAGCTACCATAAATGCGATGAAATAATCTATTGCTACTTGTGCTATCACTATTTCAAATGATAAGGGCGCTGCGTAAAAACGGCCTGTAACGACTTGTAATACACCTATCAAAAATCCAGTAGTTAAACCTGCTACAATACCACGACGAAAAGCCATTAAAATAACAGGTACTAAAACGAATGTAACTGATCCACCTTGCGGCATTCCAAAGCCGATCATATCTAAAACATATCCTAAAGCTGCAAAAATAGCGATTTCCATTAATATTAATACTCGATTATTCTTCATGACAATCCCCTTTTTTTGACCACAAAAAAAACGACCCCCGGGATAGACCCAGACATCGCGCGATTGTCAGTTTCCATCCACATCCCTACGCAAGTATTAACTTACAGGTTCGAAGGGTACTATCTCAGCCGTATCAACGGCGCCCCTTGTGGTTTGAATTATTTAGTTCGAGTTCATTGTAGCTGAATAGATAAAGTATTGCAACCTTCTTTTGTTCTTTTGTTATACTTGTAAAAACTATATGCGTAAGGGGATGTTTACATGATTACATTATTAAAAGATTTAATACGTATCAAAAGTGACACATTGGAAGGCGCAAATAATGCTTTGTTATTTTGTGAGAATTGGCTAGAGGAACGAGGTATTACTACTACGATCTTAAAGCATGAGGAAAAACTGATGCTTGTGGCAGTAATAGGAGACGGTGATAAATGTATGATTTGGAATGGTCACGTAGATGTTGTTCCAGGAGAAACTTCACAATTTCAGCCTTATATTGAGGGAGATTATTTATATGGTCGTGGAACAGCTGATATGAAAGCGGGAGTTGCTGCGATGATGCAAGCCTTTTATGAGCTATCTAAACAACCTGAAAATCTTGCTCAAAAAATTCAACTACATATCGTAACCGATGAGGAAACAGACGGAGAGACATCTAAATTTTTGGTCGATCAAGGATATATCGGTGACTTTGTTATATGCGGAGAACCTACCCATCTACAAATTGGCTTACAGGCAAAAGGAATTATCCAGTTTGATGTAATACTTAAGGGCAAATCTAGTCATGGCAGTCGTCCTTGGGAAGGAATAAATGCAATTGAACAAGCGTTTCTTTTTGACCAACAGCTTCGCACACTTTCTTTTTTAACAGCAAGCAATGAGTTCTATGATTATCCTTCCTTAAACTTGGCAAAAATACAAGCAGGAGAACGATATAACGTAGTTCCTGATGAGTGCATAGTAAGTTATGATCTTCGTTACGTACCCGGACAAGATATGCATAGTATTCTTTTAGACCTACAAACGTTGACAGAAGAATTTCCCAATAGTGAAATACAAGTGCACACTACCGCTCCTGCAGTAACAACTGAAGCTATTAACCCATATATCGAACGTATTGCTCAGGTCACTTCACAGTTTATAGGAAAACCTGCTGTGTTATTTGGGCAGCATGGAGCAGCTGATGCTCGCTTTTATGCAGAAACTGGAGCAGGCGCTATTGAGTTTGGACCAAGTGGTGGGGACTGGCATGGTGAAAAAGAATATGTATCTATTTCCTCTACGGAAACTTATAAAAACATCTTAGTCTCCTTAGGTAAAAGTGAGAAAAATATCATAATTTCGTAGGATATATTAGAAAGAATAGAGGTGATATAAACTGGATAATCCAAGAATTTTATCAGCACTTTCCTATTTTAGTGTTTTGTTTGCTCCCTTTTTTTTGCCCATCATCGTTTATTTTGTCTCACAGGATTCTGAAGTTAAATATCATGCAAAAAAATCCTTAATCTCTCATATCATACCTGTTGTTTTATTAGTAATTTTGTTCATTAGTATCTTTTCAAGTTTTATGCCTTTTACAACTGGATATAATGAACAGCCTACCCTTTGGATGGCAGTGGGACCTTTAATACTAATCGGTATATATATGCTTGTGTATGTTATAGTAATGGTTTGGAATATTGTTCAAGGCATTAAAGTATTAAGATAACGTTTATTTATAGGCTCTTAAGGGTACATAATTATTAATAACGAAAGCCAAGGAGCGATTATGATGAAAGTAAAAAACTTAGTCAAAACAGCAATTAAATTTGCACCAATTGTTTATCCCATTATCCGCAAAGTGTTAAAATCTAAAAAAACTACTCGCTAAAAAGCTGTCCTCCTAAATAAGGGGACAGTTTTTTAGTATATGAGGTGCTTTTGCGCAGCATTCATCAGTAAATTTGCAACTTCTACCCCTATTTAAGCAACTTCCCCCAAGCGTCAATACAAGCTAAGCATTTGGAAAGGTAAGCAACATGCTATATTAGTGGCTTCAATTCTGTTAATGAGTAGTAGTTGTCCTTTCCCTCTGCCCTAGCTACAGGAGATTTTCCTTCTTCTTTACTAGCATTCAGAATTTGTTCAAACGATAGTGGATTCGGTGCAGGCAACTCACTTTGGGTCACAAATATTCCCTTGTTGTACTGTGAAAAAAATGCATTTGCCATAATACGATAACCTTCCATCGTTGGATGGACATCTGCAGGATTTGGTAATAATGTCGTTGCATTAACTCCAAATGACTCCTCTACTGACACATAAGTTGCTCCATTTGCCTCTGATTGTTTTTTTAATATAAGCTGCAAACGGTCTAACTCTTTTTTAATACCACCCTTTTGCGACTCTCTGACATGAGGATAAGCAAAATAATAACCCATGACATAAATTTTTGCTTTTGGTGTTAGTACTTGCACTTCTTTAATAATCTGCGCTATATTTTTTCGCGCATTATTTAAAGCAAAATCAGCTGAAATTTGTTGATATGCTACAGAACCACTCGTTGAATTCACTTGTACCATTTGTAGCAAATCATTTGCTCCTGCGGATATCGTAACTAACGTAGCCTTCTTCAGCAACTCTTTCGCTTCATCTGTCTGAATACTCTCAAGAACATCTGCTGTTGTATATCCTGGAAATGCTAATGCTTTTGAATAGAAAGCCAGCTGTCCTGTTGTAGTTAGTTTCTGTGCGATTAAGTCTGTATAACCAGTATCGATGGCACGATTTGGTGTTTGACCGGCTGCCAAAGAATCGCCAAGTGCAATATAGACTTCAGATCCCTTTGCATCTACTGTTATAGAGCCAAATGAGATAAACAGAATGATTAAAGTACCAAGCATTTTTTTCAAACTACTCACTCCTTAAAAAGCCCATGCTCCTTTTTTGAATATAGGCTCCATTGATCCATCTGCTAATTCTCCCATAATATCCATGTCGCCACTACCAATCATAAAATCTTCATGCACAATGGATGTGTTAATACCCATAGCTTCTAATTCAATATGAGTTAAGCCACGAGCACCTTCCACACAGGTAGGGTATGCTTCTCCAATTGCAAAATGGTTGGAGGCATTTTCATCAAATAAGGTGTTAAAGAATAATACATTCGAAGCGGAAATAGGTGATTCATGTGGCACTAAAGCAATCTCGCCTAAATACTTTGCTCCCTCATCTGTTCCAATTAACTCTTGCAATAGTTTCTCACCAGTTGCAGCTTTAATAGAAGTAATCTTCCCATTTTCAAAAGTCAAAGTAAAATCATCTATTACATTTCCTTGGTAAACAAATGGCTTTGTATTTTTCACATAGCCATTTACACCTGTTTTAAGTGGTGCAGTATATACTTCTTCTGTTGGCATATTTGCTATAAATGGTGTGTTTTGACCATTTTTACTAGCTCCGGACATCCAAATATGTTCTTTTGGAAGTTCCACTTGAATATCTGTTCCTTCTGCTTTATAGTGCAGCTTTTTGAAATGCTTATTATTTAGTAGTGCCGCTCTACTTTCCAGGTTGTCAATATGTTCTTTCCACTGTTGAACTGCTGTGCCTTCGCCGATGCGCACAACTTTGAATATCAACTCCCAAAGGGCTTGCATTTGTTCTTCAGGCTTAAGATCAGGGAAAACTTTGGCAGCCCATTTCTCCGAAGGCATTGCAACGATGGACCATGTAATTACATCATTCATCACAGCTTTTCGATAATTTTCTAACGCTTTCCCACTTGCCTTTTGAAAGCTTGAAATACGGTCAATCGAAACACCTTCTAGTAGATCTGGGTTATCCGCGTCAATCCATAATAATGCGCCTTTATTTTCGATTAACTCGTCACGCTGCATAGCAGCCCACTTAGGAAATTCATGGAATGCTTCATCTGGAGCAAAATCATAAAATGCGCGTGCATTTACTTCATCTGTATAGTTGACATCTACTCTTTTTGCGCCAGCTTCATAAGCTTTTTTCACTATTAATCGTGTAAATTCAATTGTATCTGTCGTCGTATTTATAAGAAGTGGTTGGTTCGGCTGTATATTCAAGCCTACCTTCACTACTAATTCTGCATACTCTTCAAGCTTTTGTTGAAAATCCATCTTTATTTCCCCTTTTGACTAATAGTTTTAGATGTCCCCTCGATTAACTCTCCGCGATACCATACTTTTTGAATTGGCTTTTTAGGAAGCTCTTTTGTCCACTTTTTAAAAGTCTTTTCATCGGAATAAGTTAATAATGTCATTACCTCTCCATCCGCACCTGCACGACCTGTGCGTCCTGAACGATGTAAGTATTGTTCCACTGAGTGTGGTACATCTACATGGATTACATGAGTAAGTCCAGATATATCTAATCCTCTTGCTGCCACATCTGTAGCAATTAGTAAACTTACTTTACCGCTTTTAAAATCATCTAATGCTTTCTTCCGTTCATCCTTTTTCATTTCAGAATGAAGGGATACAATCGGCGCATCTCTATAAGAAAGTTTTGCATCCTTCATTAATAGCTGATCTAAACTATTTACAAATGCAAGGCCTCGCATACCTTTCAAGTAAGATATTCTACGCAGTAATTCAGTTTTATCACGAGGTTCTGTCTTCACGAAACTATGGATAACTTCCCCTTGCGAAGGAATATCTTCTGCTGCTACTTGAATACGCACAGGATTCTTCATCATACGTTCCGCAACTAGTTCTATTTCTTCTGTGATTGTTGCAGAAGTTACTATTAGTTGGCTTTCGACAGTTGCATCAACTAAACTTTTCACAGTTGTGCGATGTTCTCTGCTCAGAAGTTGGTCTCCTTCATCTAGGACAACGATGTTTATTTCATGCATTTTTAGTTTTTTCGTTTTTACTAGTTCTTGCAATCTACCAGGGGTTCCAACGACAATTGTCGGTTTCTTTTTAAGTACATCAATTTGTCTGTGAATATTTGCTCCACCAATTAATTGTGCAACTGAAATGTCTGTACCTTTCACCCATTCACGAAAAACCTCTACAATTTGCATTCCAAGTTCTTGAGAAGGAATGATTACCATTGCCTGAATATGTTTTTTGGTAGGGTCTACCATCTGCAAGATTGGAAGTACATAAGCAAGCGTTTTTCCCGTTCCTGTTGGAGATTCTGCAACAATATCAGAGCCATCCAGCATATGTGGGATTAATTGAGATTGTATAGGCATTGGTGATGCAAAATTTGCATCCTGCCATTTGTTTTGTAATGTTTCATTTAAGTTAGTTATAAAAGTCAAATTTGTTTCCACCTTATCCGTATTTAAGTCAAGTGTACCATATTTTTTATATCGACTATTATTTATAGATTATAGAGATTTAGATAAAAAAAAGTACCTGTAAAAAAGGCACTTATTTACTATCCTCTTCAGTTGTATATTCCTTCATTAATTCATAAAAATTCAACTCATATAATTGTCTTCCATCAATTTTATATACACCTTTGTTTACAAATTCTTCAATAATTCCATCACGTTTTTGTTCTGTTTGTGACTCTTTTATCATCATGTTAATGTCTCCTTGCAAATTTTATTCCATTGTATTTTACCCATTCTAAGGTTTAATAAACTTGTCTTTTCATTCTTTTGAAAGCACCCGTAAATGATGGGAAAGCTTTACGAACAAAGTAATAGCATACAAAGCCTAGAAATGTCCCAAGTGTATTCAGCCACAAATCATCCACGTCACTGCTCCTACTTTGTGGAATCTGCATAATTTCAATAAATAAGGAGATACATAATCCCACAAATACAGGTAATATAAAAAGTTCCATCCTTTTAAATAGTAAAGGTAGAAGAAATCCAATTGGCATAAATAGAATGATATTACCAAGGAAGTTTATATAAAATGGTTGCCAAAAACCTAGGTATACAACTGACTTGTAGGTTTCTTCTACAACACGAAATAACTCCAAATTTACACCAGTAGTATAGGCAGGTACGTCCCCTACTTTAGGTATTATTGTTTGAGAAAAAAGACCAACAAGTACTGAGAAAAACACTAATATTCCAATCTCATGTAAAGTCTCTTTAAGCTTAAATCCTCTCTTCTTCCAACGAAATAGTCGCCAAATGACGATCAATGGAAAGGCAATCCCTATAAAAAATAACATATCATCTAAATAATTTATGATTACATACATCTACTCACCTTCAAATAACTCTTCTAAAAATTTTTCCCTATGATCTAAAAAATACTTTGTAATTTGATAATGCGCTGTCAGTTCATAATCGATTTCCTCAATTTGTCCTTCATCAAAACTTAGGATCGTCGCTTCAGGATATCCTAATAATATTGGAGAGTGTGTCGCAATGATAAACTGGCAATTCTGTTCTTTGATCAAATCATGCATGATACGTAAAAATGCCAATTGTCTCTGCGGTGATAATGCTGCCTCTGGTTCGTCTAACAGATAAATAGCCCTACCATTAAATCGATTTTTAAATAACGACAAAAATGACTCACCATGAGATTGCTCATGAAGGGATTTTCCACCATAACTGTCTAACACACCAAGGCCAGGATTTTCTCTTTCCAGTTCATCCAGATGTGAAGCAAACTGATAATAGGATTCTGCTCGTAAAAAGAAACCACTAGTTACTTTGGGCATCCAAGAAAGTCTTAGATATTTCCCCAGTGCACTTTCTGCAGCATCTACATCATAAAGGTTATTTCGACTTCCTCCAGCAGTATTAAACTCACATTTATCTGCAATTCCTTCTAATAATGTCGATTTCCCAGTCCCGTTCTCTCCCACAAAGAAAGTGACAGGAGAAGTTAGCTCTAATTCATTAAAGTTACTAATTGCAGGAATGGTGAATGGATACTGCCTTTCCATTTGCGGCTCTTTGAAAAGGGTCACTCTATTTAAAAACATATGATTCCTCTCCCACTCATATCATAAATTATTACTTCTGAAGAAAGGTTGTTTGCCTTGGATCTACCTATTCGTATAGAAACGAAATATATTAAGAAAAGTTCGCCAAAAATTAACGTGTACTATCCTATAGTAACTAATCTACCCAATCCTGCCGTTGAAAAAAAGATTAATGCAGATATTATTCATGAACTAAACAAGCTTTTAATCGAACAAGGATTTTACAGTGAACATTTAGTTGAAATGGTCGGTACTTATGAGATTAAAACGAATGAACGAGGCGTTCTCAGCTTAAGTTTAACTGTCTATTCGTTTACAGGTGGAGCCCATGGTCTAACAATTACAAAATCACTCACCTTTGATGTCAAGACTGGGAAGCAGTATGGACTAAGTGAATTGTTTAAGCCAGACAGCAATTATGTAAAAGTCCTCTCTGACATGATTGAAAAGAAAATTGTCGAGTGGGATGTACCTCTATTAGAGGATTTTACACAAATACGAAGTGATCAAGATTTTTATATAGCGGACCATTCACTTGTCATTTATTTTCAAGTGTATGAATGGACTCCGTATGTATACGGCTTCCCCTATTTTCCAATTACCATTAAAGATATAGAAAATCTTATTCGGGAAGGTGGTATTCTTGAAAAAATGATTCCATTCTAGTGACACACTCTCTTTAGTACGGTAAAGTATTATATAAATACGTACTGGGGGTTTATGGGAATGAAAAAAGCAATTTTCTTTGACTTAGATGATACTTTACTATGGGACAATAAAAGTGTGTCCACTGCGTTTCACAAAACATGCGTATATGCAGCCACTCAGGTTAATGTGGATCCATTTGCTCTAGAACAAGCCGTACGTTCAGAGGCAAGCACATTGTACGATACATATGAAACACGTGCTTACACTAAAATGATCGGCATTAATCCTTTTGAAGGGCTATGGGGAACTTTTGACGATCCTTCTGAAGATTTTCAAAAGATGAAAGCTATCATACCCGAATATCAGCGTTTAGCTTGGACGAAGGGATTAGAGCAGTTAGGGATTAATAATGAAGAATTAGGCAGAGAGCTGGCGGAGTATTTCCCACGAATGCGAAAAGAAAGCCCCTTTGTATATGAAGAAACCTATGAAGTATTAGACCAACTAAAAGAAAAGTATTCATTATTATTAATGACAAACGGTTCACCAAGTCTTCAAAACACTAAATTAGAAATCACACCGGAGATAGCTCCATATTTTGATCATATCCTTATCTCTGGATCCTTCGGTAAAGGAAAGCCTGATCCATCCATTTTTGAACATGCCTTAGAGATGGTAGGATTATCGGCAGAAGAAGTATTGATGGTCGGTGATAACTTAATGACCGATATATTGGGCTCTTCTAAGGTTGGCATTCAATCTGTGTGGATTAACCGCGAGGAAAAACCGGCCAGTGAAGAAGTAAAACCTACATATACAATTGAAAACTTGCGAGAGCTTTTAACATTGCTCTCTTTATAAAAACGGACAAAAAACACTCGGTACTTTAAGGTAAAGACCTGTTTCTATCGCTTTCGAAGCGCTTTGGACAGACTTGTTGCTATACTTTAAGCTAATTTTTGAAGGGTGGTCGTGACTAACGTCACGACCACCACTTCTTTTTCCGGTAATCACTATTAACATCTAAGCGAGAAGCTATGCATAATCTTAGAGTGGAGTACTACTCACTATATTGATTGGAGTGCAAGGTGGCGAAGCGAGAAAGTCGAGACCCCGCAGGAGCGTAGCGAACGAGGAGGACAACAGGAGGTTGGTCACAAAGGCTTTGCCACAGGACGTGGCGCACTTAGCCTTTGTTCTCCACCAGAAACGGAAATCAGTAGTATCATTGTATAGATCTTATTCTTCATGATACCTAGATAGATGAACTCACTGCACTAAATTTTATACTCTTCTTCTATTAAGAAAAGGTGGATCCTCGACATTTAATTGTCGTGAATCCACCTTTTTATTTTATAGATCAATCGGCGTTGCATCAAAGATATCTTCTAATGCCTTAAGCTGCTCTACACCTGACTCTTCCACATGCTTATCAATTGAAATCATCATAATCGCATCTCCACCTACTTCAGAACGACCCACTTGCATCGCTGCAATATTGATACCTTCCGAAGCAAGCAGTGTTCCTACGCGACCAATAGCACCCGGTTGGTCTTTATGACGGATAAATAATAAATAACCAGATGGAACTACATCTACGATAAAGTCATCTACACGTACGATACGGCCACCTAGACCATTTAATAATGTGCCTGCTACTTTTCTTGTTCCAGTCGCTGTTTTCATTTCAACCGTTATTAAACTTGTAAAACCTTTGGACTTGGAAGTTTTTAATTCGTTTACTGTAATGCCCAAACGGTCTGCAAGGAATTTCGCATTTACATCATTTACTGATTCCCCTAATTTGCTTTTCAGTAGACCTTTTATAGCATTACGTGATAATGGACGAGTGTCTAGATTTGCCAATTCCCCAGAATAAGTAATATTGACCTCCTCAGGTACTCCATCCGCAAGATCGCTTAGGAATGAACCTAATTGCTCCGCTAGATTAAAGAATGGCTCAATTTTAGCTAGGACATCCTTTGGTACAGAAGAAAGGTTAACAGGATTCTTCACTGTCCCATTTTGTAAGAAGCTCACAACGTCATAAGACACATCAATTGCTACAATCTCTTGTGCTTCTATCGTACTAGCACCTAAATGGGGTGTTGCAATAACCTGTGGAAGTGTTAATAATTTATGCTCTACAAAAGGTTCTTCCTCAAATACATCCAGTGCAGCACCTGCAACTTTACCTGACATGATAGCATCATATAATGCATCTTCGTCGATAATTCCACCTCGAGCACAGTTAATAATTTGAACCCCGTCTTTCATTTTTTCAAAAGCTTCTTTATTTATTAAGTGACGAGTTTCTTTCAATAGAGGCGTATGTACTGTTATAAAGTCTGCCGCTTTGATCACCTCTTCTACTGAACCAAACTGAACTCCTAGTTTCTCCGCTTTTTCAGCTGTTAAAAATGGGTCATAGGCAATGACATTCATACGTTGCCCTTTTGCACGGAAAGCAACCTCCTGCCCAATTCTTCCGAAGCCTAGAACACCTAATGTTTTGTTCTTCACTTCTACGCCGATAAAAGTTTTGCGATCCCATTTTTTATTTTTCAAGGAATGGAAGGCTTGTGGGATATTGCGCGCAAGCGACATAAGCATAGCAATAGAATGTTCTGCAGCTGAGTTCGTATTTCCATCAGGAGCATTAACAACGATGATCCCACGTTCTGTTGCAGCAGTTAAGTCGATGTTATCCACCCCAACTCCTGCACGACCAATAATTTTCAAATTAGTTCCTTTTTCAATAATTTCTCGAGTAACCTGTGTTTGGCTACGAACTAACAATGCATCAAACCCACCAATTTTTTCGCCAAGTTGTTCTGGAGTTAATGAAGTATCAACAACGATATTAAATCCTTCTGCATTTCTTAACGGGAAAATACCATCTTCGCTTAGTGGATCACTGATTAGAATATTAAATGTCATATGAATCTTCTCCTTTTATTACTATATTTTTGTACGATTATTTAGCATCAAATGAAATACCAGTACTCCTCCTTATTTTAAAAACATAAAAAAGCCCTCCACTCCCTACAAACATGTAAGGGGCGAAGAGCTTATACACTCACGCGGTACCACCCAAATTTTACTGCAATCATCTCGCAGATTCTCAATTAGTATGCTTAACGCGCATTTCACGGATGAACCTAAATCCTCTGTTTTCAGTCCACCAATTCTAGAGTGCTACTCTACAAACAAAATCACTGATTTACACCAACCATCAGCTCTCTGAAGATCTCAAATTGTAAAGTTTATCTCCGTCAAAATTGTTTACGCTTTATTGAATTAAATTCATCATACTCACCAGTAGACTAATTGTCAATATAGTCAAAATACTTGAAAACGCTATCATTTTTATTTGTGTCAAAAAAACATTGATATGAAGCAGTTTAACAATCCGAAAAAACTTTATAAATATTTTTAATTCGTGTTCTAATGATATAAGCATTAAAAATATAATTAATATATGAAATTTAAATGTAAAAGCGAACTTTATTTATTCTAAACCAATTAAAGTTCGTATATATAAAAATATATTTTAAAAATAGCTATAAAGTTATTGACCTTAAAGAGTTTAATTTGTACACTGTATAAAACCATTTGTTTTTCCTGTGAGTACAATAACATTAAATTATAAGGATTTGATTAGATGAAAGTAAGTAAATTTGGTGGAACATCTGTTGCAAGTGCAATCCAAATTAAAAAAGTAGCTGCAATAGTTAAAGCAGATCCATCTCGAAAATTCATTGTTGTATCTGCACCAGGTAAACGCTACGATACCGATAAAAAAGTAACGGACTTACTAATTGAATTGGCAATCGCTGCTATACATAAAGAAGAAGTAGAAGAAAAACTATTCAAAGTCTTGGATCGTTATAAAGAAATCGCACAGGGCCTAGAACTAGATGATACAATTTGTAACGTTATTGAAGAGGACCTACGTTCACGTATTAACGAAGACCAAAGTATTCTTGAATTATTTGTAGACAATATTAAAGCAAGTGGAGAAGATAATAATGCAAAACTAATTTCCGCTTATTTCACTAGTATTGGTCTCGATTCTCAATATATTAACCCGAGGACTGCAGGGTTGCTTGTAAATGATCTCCCTGAGCGAGCCCAAGCGTTACCACAGGCATATGACAATCTATATGCATTAAACCACCTTTCTGGCGTTGTTGTATTCCCTGGCTTTTTTGGGTTTACACCAAATGGCACTCTGCGCACATTCGATCGTGGTGGATCTGATATCTCCGGTTCTATCCTTGCAGCAGCAGTGAAAGCCGATTTATACGAAAACTTTACGGATGTCGATTCTGTGTTTTGCGCTAATCCTAAAGTAGTGAACCATCCTGCTGAAATTGAAGAAATCACATACCGTGAAATGCGAGAGCTTTCCTACGCTGGCTTCTCTGTTTTTCATGATGAAGCATTAATGCCTGTATTTAAAAGTGGCATTCCAGTATGTATTAAAAATACAAATAACCCATCAGCTCCTGGAACGAAAATAGTAGCTAAACGTAAAAACAACAAGCGCCCAGTAACTGGAATTTCCGCTGATAACGGTTTTTCTATTTTATATGTAAGTAAGTATTTAATGAACCGAGAAATCGGATTTGGTCGTAAGTTGCTTCAAATTTTAGAAGAAGAGCATATTTCTTATGAACACACACCATCTGGATTAGACGATATTTCTGTTATTGTACGTAGTCATCAACTGGACCCAGAGAAAGAAGCACGTATTATGAGTCGAGTATTGAACGAACTTAAAGCAGATGATGTCCACTTCCGCCATCATTTTTCCATGATTGTAATTGTAGGAGAAGGTATGAACAATAGTACAGGACTGGCAGCACGTGCTGCATCCGCTATTGCAAATACTGGAGCAAATATTGAAATGATTAACCAAGGATCTTCTGAGGTCAGTCTGTCATTTGGTGTTCAAGAAAGTAGTGAGAACAAAATTCTGCGTGCATTATACAATGAATTTTTCTCAGCAGTAACAGTTAGTTAATGAAAAACGGATAAAAATGACGTGGGTCCTTTTAGATTAAAACCTCTTCGAAGGACTTTGAATAGACGTTTTGCTATATATTTACCGAGTAAATTTTTAGGGATGCTAGTTAATTGTGATTTCCACCACAATTAACTAGCATCCCTTTTTACCGGTTTATATAACTTAATACACTTATTAAAATGATATTAACTGGTTTATACCATTCGTTTTCATATAGTGAATGAGGGTCATCTGCTCATTTACCTTCCATTCATCACCAGTCTTCATATAGCCCATTTTCTCATATAAGTAACAATTTCTTTGTTCTTGCTTAATTGTATCTAGCTCCCACTTTATCGCATGTGGATACATGCCCTCAATACGGCTCATGACTTCTTGGGCAATACCTTTCCCTTGAAATTCCTCGAGAATATTAATCATGTGTAATCTCATCACCCCTGGTGACTTCGGATATACATGAACACTCCCTACCAACAATTCATCTTTTAAGATTTTAAAATAGTCCCCTGTCTGTAACCGTTCATTAAACCTTTCAAACGTCTGGAAAACAGGACTAGTATCATGGTCTTGGTATTTTTCATAGATAGGTTGAAACACTTTTTTTTGTAATGTAAATAGTTCAGAAGCGTCTGATAAACTAGCTTTCCTTAGAGAAATAGAAGACTTACTTATTTCAAAAAGCGCTTCTAAAAGATGATAGGGGATAAAATCTCCACTTTTAACCAGTTCATATATTTCATCGATTGATGCCCATTTAGCATCCGCTACCTCTTCGTATTGTAAATTTAATAGATCCGCCTCTATTTCTTGTTTGACTAGCCAATGGTCATCAAAACCACGAGAAAACTTTACAGTGAATATCAGCTCTGCGTCTTCCATTTGCAACTCAATGCCTAATTCTTCTTTCGTTTCACGAATAGCACCCATTTCACTAGTTTCTCCTACAAGAACAGCCCCTGCTGCAGCACAATCCCACATACTTGGCCAGCCTTTTTTCCACGGCTGACGCTGTTGAATAAGAAATTGACCTTTTTCATTCATGATCCATACATGAACTACTTGATGAAAGTCACCCTCCATCATCTCATTTCCTCTTATCCATATCTTTCCCGTACTCTCTCTGAACTCATTCACAATATCCCAACGTTCCATTTCTGCACCCTCTTTACACCTTATTCGTTACAAATAGTATATCATTCAAGCATCTTAGTTTTAGTCATGTTTGACAATTATTTTCATGTGTGAGATAATACTTTAGTTAACATTTGGTACGACATAGTTTTTCGATATTGGCATTCTGCTATATGTGTTTTTGATAATACTTATTCACACTGGAGCGGCTATAGGGTCGCAAGGACGTAAAAGAAGGTAGGGTTTACGTTGCTTAGGTTAGAAGGCAACCAGTGGAACAATTTACCGCGGCATTGAAAGGTTTCTTTCATGGAAATTATTCCCCGAGCTTTTCGGGATGAAAATTTTAAAATTCAAAAGTTATGTTATACCTATACAAAATCAAGGGGTGTTCTCATTATGAGAGCGCCCCTTGTCCAATTTATCCAGCTATTTCTTTTTTTCGTTTGTTGTATTCTTTGAACATCAGCAAATAGATGAATCCACTCAGTAAAGCTAAAGCTGCAAGTATCGCGAATGTCCACGTAAACCCAATCCAAGCTACTAGCGGAAATACTAAGGGTGCAATTGTTCTACCAATAGTATAGCGGAGACTTGCCGCCGCAAAATATTGTCCCCTCATATCGTCAGGAGCTAATTTGGACACAAAGCTTTCCTGTAATCCAACTGTTGCTAATTCTCCTAAAGTAAAGATTGCCATCGCTATTAAGAAAACCCAGAAGTTCGCTGTCATCGGGAATATAAGCATTGCCACTGCGTATAAAAACGAAGATAGAAAAAACACCCACTTCTCCGGATATTTTGTCATCCACCTTGTAACAATTACCGTAAACAGTACTACTAATAATCCGTTTTCGGAAAGAAGAATACCAAACGAGCCTTCTCCTGTTACAGACCATTCCCTATTAAAAAGAGTACCAAGCACTTGCTTGTCGATAACCTCTTTCATATAAACTGGTATCAGCATATCCAATTGCATATAGGTTTGTCCAAGTAAAATACCTGCTATAACGAATAAGAAGAAAACCTTATCCTTTACGATTAACCCGTAAGTTTTAACCTGAGTGACAATCACCTGAGTCCAATTATTCGACCCGCTTGCCATCTTAGCCTTCATATCGTCGGGCAAAGTTTCTTCCGTTAAAAATCTAATTGCCAAACCAACGATACAGAAAATAATTCCCGAAACTAATAAAAGTATAAAACGGTGATTAAAGAATAATACCGCCCCAACTATTGGACCAATTACTACCGAAATATTTATAGACGTATAGAACACCGAAAATACAGTGCTTCGGTCTTTTTCCGGCACAACATCCGCGACAATTGCTTGACTTGCAGGATGATATAACGACCCTGCCATCCCCGCAATCGTAAAGGCTACAAAGCTTAGCATCGGTGAATCTAACCAGGGGGAGTTCGCAAACGCAAATAATATGAATGCCAACCCTTCTGCTATTGCTGAGAAAAACAGCATTGTCCGGCGACCAAATCTATCCGCACAATAGCCCCCTACTAAATTAGCCCCTACTGAAAAAACTTGCGATGCAACTAGTAAAACCCCTGCCATACTCGTACCAAATTCATCAGCAAAATAAATAGCTAAAAAGGGAAATACCATCCAAAAGCTTAAATTACTAAAAAACTCCCCAAACAAACGGACCTGTAAACTACGATCCCAATCTCTTATTCTCATTCTATATCCCCACAACTCATTGATTAATTAAACTATCCTACCACATTATTTCGATTTACGAAATAGACAATTTTATAGCTAATGAATGAGATCTGTGAGAAAATTCAGATTCCCCATAAATCTATATCCCCTGACCATAGAGGAGGTTTCGTATTATTCAACCGATTGTCCGTTGGATTCGACCGATTATTTGTGATATTCGACCGATTCTTTATGACATTCAACCGATTCTCATCCATAATCTCTCTCCAGCTCTTGCTGCTTCTATCGCTGAATTCAATGAGAGCAAATTTGTTTTAGTCGCTATATCTTTGACTATCTTTACGACATTCAAAATTTCTTGAGAAGATTGGTTTAATTTGATGATTAAGCCTGACATCGACTTCGTTTTGTCGTAAATTTCCTGTGAATGACCCGTTAAGGTTTGTATAATTTGCTTCCCATTTTCGGCCTTTTCAATCGTCCTCTGTGAGATTTCTACTCCCTTCGCTACTTCTATCTCCACATCTTTTGTAGTTCCAATTAGCTCCTCTACAGAGGTGGTGGTTTCAGTAGTTTGATATTCTAGGTTAGTAACGATACTTCCCAATGTTTCTTTTATGGCTCTTTTTATACGATCTTCTTTTTCCCCTGCTTGCTCTTCGGCATACTTATCGTAAATTTCTACAACTAATTGTTGCTCATAGTTAATTATTTTGTTTAAAGATGCTACAAATCCGATTTGTTTTTCAATTGGCAATTGAGCTAATTGTATTTTTTCCACTAAACTGTTTTGGAGCTGATAACATGCTCCTAAATAACATTTCGTTTTCAGCTGAATATGTACATGCATTTTAGCAATTTTCTTTCGTTTTTCTATGTACCCCTCGTTCAAAAATCCAGCAAACCAATCCCCAATGTGTATTATTAATGTTTGTTCTAAACGATTTCGTGAACTATGTTTATTTATAATATCGATTAATTCTTCATTTGCCATTAGGGAGTCATAGAAGTTCTTAACCGCTTCTGGAATGTGGGGCGCAAAGTATGATTCCATTTGTTAAAGGTTGGCAAGATCCTTTTCAGTGAAATCAATCAACTGCAACTGAATCAGTCTAAGTTTATCCTTAATATCGAAGTGAACATCAGGTCTATTTAACAGATTGATAGGTGAACTAATTCGTTTTTTTCTAAACATTCTATTACCTCCAAAGTGTTTAGCATTAATATCCATGCTACCAAATAGGTATTTGGTGCACAGTGACTTTTATCACGCTTTTGAATATTTAACAATTTCTTTACAAGCATAAAGCCAAAAAAACTAGAGCCTTACTACATAACACTATGTAGTAAGGCTCATTAGAGTGGTTAAATACTAATTACTGTTACCTATCCCCTATAAACACTTTCACATGTTCCGGCTATTGGTTCATAGAAACAATGTTGTTTAAATTGACCAGTAAAAGGTTGATCATACCATGTTGGAGGGCATTCGCCATATGGATTGAAATACCAAAGAGCAAATTTCGCTGGGTGGTCTCTCCAATTTTCCAAAACTCGTCTTGCTAATTTTCTTTCATTTTCTCTCGCAGGCGAATAAAATAAATTACCTTTTTGAACAGCTTCAAAAGAATAATTTCCTCCCTGCACCTGATAAATGACGTCTTCAATTGTTCTTACATCTCTAAAATCTAAACAATCTGCAACAGCACGATTAACAATTACATTCCCAATATATAACATACCTTGGTTTCCTTCGCCTTCGCCTTCTGCTCTCATCATCCTTGCCACTAAGTCAACGTCCGCATCTCGATACTTTATTCTTGGCATTTTCTCACCTCACATTATAGTATGAGAAACACTTCTTTTGTGTTTATGGATCCCAAAATAAAAAACTACGAAGGAATATCTCCTTCGCAGTAATTAAATTATTATGATTTTTTTCTTCTTGGAATCATGTTAAACACAATATTTAAAACAATTGCAGTTATACTCCCTGCCACAATCCCATTACTCGTCAAGATTTTCATGCTCGTTGGTAATTCCGCAAATAATTCAGGAACGACTGTTACTCCAAGTCCTATACCAATAGAACATGCAATAATCATTGAATTATCTTCTGTATCAGATACGACTTTACTTAACATTTTAATCCCTTGTGCCACAATCATCCCGAACATAGCAATCATCGCTCCACCTAACACAGACGCGGGAATGATTGTTGTTAGAGCAGCAATCTTTGGGATGAAACCAAGTACAATTAGCATTACCCCAGTTATATAAATAACCGTTTTCGTTTTCACCCCAGAGATTTGCATTAGCCCAACGTTTTGAGAAAACGTAGTATAAGGGAATGAGTTGAAAATACCACCTAATACTACAGCGATCCCTTCCGCACGATAACCTTTAGTTAAATCCTCTTTTTCTATCTTTTTACCAAGCATATCCCCTAAAGCAAAGTATACACCTGTCGATTCAACTAACGATACGATGGCTACTAACGTCATTGTAATAATAGGAGAGATTTCAAAAGTAGGTGTACCAAAGTAAAAAGGTTGAATCATATGGAAAAAATCTGAATCTCGCACTGGAGAAAAGTCTACTTTTCCCATAAATGCCGCTGCAATCGTTCCGCCTACAATACCTATTAATATAGAGATAGCTTTTATAAAGCCTGAAGAGAATCGGTATAACAATACGATAAATAGTAGAGTTCCAAAGGCTAATAGAATATTCGGCAAGGAACCAAAATCAGCTGCTCCTTGACCACCGCCCATATTATTAATCGCAACGGGTATTAACGTAATCCCAATAATCGTTACTACAGAGCCTGTTACAACTGGTGGGAAAAACTTCACAAGCTTCCCAAAAAAGCCACTTATTAATATAACGACTACCCCAGAAACAATAATTGCTCCATAAATAGCGGAAACCCCATAATCCCCACCTATAGCAATCATTGGTCCAACTGCTGTAAACGTACATCCTAAGACTACAGGAAGTCCGATTCCAAAAAAGCGATTACTCATAACCTGTAAGATGGTTGCCACACCACACATTAATATATCAATTGCTACTAAATATGTAAGCTGTTCTGTTGTAAGACCTATTGCTCCTCCAACTATTAAGGGTACAATTACCGCTCCTGCGTACATTGCAAGGACATGCTGAATTCCGAGCGCAGTATTTTTTAAGGCGCTATTCATCTTACAGTTTCCTCCTCAAAAAACTCAATTTTACCATTTGCCAATGATTTAATATTAGCTAGTGAATCTACTCGGATACCTTTGTCACGAATTAGCTTTCCTCCTGGCTGAAAGCCTTTTTCTATTACTATTCCAACACCTGCAGTATTTGCTTCTGCTTGATCTAAAATTTCTAAAAGCCCTAATGCCGCTTGTCCATTCGCTAAGAAGTCATCAATGATCAATACCGTGTCTTCCTTGCTTATAAAATCTTTTGAAACAGAAATATCATTTGTTTCCCCTTTAGTAAATGAGTGCACCTTAGAAGTAAATAAGTTGTCTGATAGAGTAAGTGATTTACGTTTTCTCGCGAATACTACAGGCACACCTAGTGTAAGTCCAGCAAACATAGAAGGGGCAATACCAGAAGATTCAATCGTTAGTATTTTAGTAATTCCAGCATCTTTATAACGTGCAGCAAATTCATTTCCTATTGCTTGCATTAGCACAGGATCTATTTGATGATTTAAAAAAGTATCCACTTTTAATACATTTTCTGATAATACTTTACCATTTTTAATAATTTCCTCTTGTAATAATTTCATAATTAAACATTCCCTCTCTATTTTTAATTTGGACAAACAAAAAGCCCGAATGATATTGCAACCACTCAATTATGGAGTGGAGCAATGTCATTCGAGCTAAAAAAGTCGAATAGAAATAAAATAGACTATGACAAAAATGCCATAAACTAAGTACTTCATCGCCACCCATAGTCAGCTTGTTTACGGTAAGCTGGTAGAAACTTGCAGGCCATATCCCTGCTATTATACGAGTTCTTATTATTTGAATATTTCTCATTATAGCATGCTTATCCCCGTTTTCAATTGCTCTTCAAAATGTTCAATGATTCATAAAATTCAGTCGGGATATCAAAAAAACACCCACGTTTTATGAAATCGTAGATGTTCAGGAGTGTTCAGTTTTCAATGACTTAAAACCTTGTATAAATGTTGATGGATTTTCTTGAATTTGGAAAGGAAAAACGCCTTGGTTTGTATGAAGGTATAATAGGCCGCCTCCAAACGAGAATGGTTTATGAGATACATCGTATACATGTTGTAACATAAACTGATGACGATCAGATATGAACCCATCTACTGTTAACTGAAGTTCGAACTTCTTTTCAATCTGCTTCATTTGATAATAAAAATCTATTTGCCGTTCAATCTCAATATAGCTTATAAGATATTTACTCATCTGTTGCACCTCCTATACCTCACCTATTTTAGCATGATTGAGGTAAGAATATACATTTTACAACTTTAAATCAGCTTCACAAATTCTGCTGCTTGGCTTTCTAATTTGATTGCTGCTGATGAAATATCCTTGAACTCTTCCAAAGCAGAACGTATTTCTTTCTGACTTTTTTCGATACTTGTCTGGGAATTACTATTACTAGTCGTTACTTTTTCCACTTGCTTCGCAATTCCTTCAATATTTTCACGTACTTCTACGATAGAATTCTCCACTCTGCCAGCTAATTTACGCACTTCCTGGGCCACTACATTAAACCCACGTCCGTGCTCTCCTGCCCTCGCTGCTTCTATTGCAGCGTTTAATGCAAGTAAATTCGTTTGAGCAGCTATCTCTCGAATGGTTTGTACAATTCCTCGAATCGAATCTGCTTGTCCTTGGAGGCTCTGCAAAGAAGCAGTATTTTCTTTGGAGCCAGTTGCAATTTCATCTATTCGCTGCAGCAGTTCCTCACTTCTATTAGTGCCAACTTCTGCACGCGTACTCAATTCCATGGACATTTCTTTCAGTTCTTCTGTCACGCTTAACAATATTTCATGGCGTTTTGTTACATTCGTTGCAACTTTAGTTACCCCTAAAACCTTTCCAGCAGATCCGATTATTGGCATATAAGTAGCTTCTAGCATAACACTATTACCCAGTTTACTTTTACGCTCTACTTTATCCTGAAGCGTATTTCCAGACATCAAATCTTTCCAAAGTTTTTCGTATTCTGGACTTTTTGTAAATGTGGGAAAACATAGCTCTTTATGCTGTTTTCCCATTAGTTCGCTTACGGAGTAGCCAATCTCTTTTGCAAAATTTTCATTTACATACGCAACACGACGGTCTAAATCAAATCGGATAATAGCTAAATTCTTTTCTAAAGCCTCTACCACGGTCATATCATTTACTTCTTCTGTTTGTGAATAATTCACAATCCTCAACCCCCATATTAATCTTTACATTGGTGCATAATCAGTTAGATCCAAAATAGTCTTTTCTCCTATGATTAATCTAGCTAACTCAGAGCCAACAAACGGCCCTGCGGTTAAACCAGATGCCCCTAACCCATTGGAGAAGTAAATGGACTCATAACCAGGCAATTTTCCAATTACCGGAAGAAATTCTGGCGTGTATGGTCTAAATCCTACTCGAACTTCTGAAATTTCCGCACTTCTTAATGAACTCGTGATACTAACAGCATTTTCTAAAAGCTCTTTCTTACCAGCCTCCGTCACGCTAGTATCATAACCGGTATTTTCTTCATACGTAGATCCAGCCACAACCTTACCATTATCAAATGTTAATAAATACTGATTCGTTGGGGGTAATACCACCGGCCATTCTCCAGTGTCCAACTCATTCACTTGGAAATGCATGATTTGGGCTTTTTGAAAACTAACTTTCATATCAACACCAAGCTCCTGTGGCAACTCATTGCCCCATGCACCTGCAGTTAACACGATTGCATCTGCCTCCATTGAGTGACCATTCACTAGTAAAACACCATCCGAAAATGTAGCATCACCGTTAATCACTATTGCCCCATGCTTTTTAGCCGCACTTATTAATGCATCACGCATTGCACTACCATCCACTCGTGCAGCTCCTTCCACGTACAAGGAAGTGAAGTCTTCTGAAATTAGAGGAAATCGTACTTTCGTCTCTTCTGGTGACAATATTTTCAATTCACCTATTTCAGGCGCATCTACTCTTTTCTCTAGTGCACGTTCTAACATTTTCTGTAGTTTTTTCGGATCATTTTGAAGTGCAATAGCACCTACCCGCTTATAACCTGTGGAATATTCTCCGAGAGACTCTAACTCTTCTACAAGTTGTTTATAGTAGCTTGCTCCATTTTTTACTAATGCGTACCACTTTTTATTTCTTCGTTGAGAAATCCAAGGGCAAATTATCCCAGCAGCTGCAGCCGATGCCTGCCCTTTATCGTGACGATCGATAAGGGTGACTTTCACATCTCGCTTGGCAAGATGATAAGCGGTCGATGCTCCTAGAATTCCTCCTCCGACTATAATATAAGATGACATCAATTACTCCACTCCACTATCTAAAATGGAAAACGTCCTATTTTCACAATTAATCTCTGCCATTGCGCCATATGGTAGTACAAATTTAGGTTCTGTGTGACCAAAGTTTAAATTATATAAAACTGGTAAATTTTCTAAAGAAAGTTCTTTCATAATTACTCGAATGGACTCCTTATATTCCTCATAGTACTTCTCATTTTGAGGTTTACCAAAAATTATCCCCTTTGCTTGCTGAAGGATTCCCTGAGTGCCATAATTACGTAGCCAATATTCTACATTACCAGGTGTTGGTAACTCCTCAGACGTTTCAAAAAATAATATACTGTCTTTCCAATATTCTTTTGCTGGCCAAAGTGATGTACCTTTAGCAAATTCTAATACTTCGATACATCCTCCGATTAATCTACCTTGTGCTATTCCAGAACCTTGTAATAATTCATAGCCTTTATTTGTATTCATTTTCCGTTTTTTATCTTTGTTTTCGATAATCCATTCCAATCTTTCACTTGTCCACTCAGTTGCAGGTTTTACCTCACCTATTGCACTTGCTGTAAACAATGTCTTCTTCAATGCTTCTACCGTATATTCATGCATCTCTACATTTTCCGCGAAATCCGTCAATATAGCCGGTCCATAAAAGGAGGATATCCCTGCTTTGTGACAAAATAGATGCGTGACAGTAGAGTCCGAATAGCCGATAAAAACCTTAGGATTATCTCGAATTACATCGAAGTCAATATAAGGTAATAGTCGAATACTTTCGCTGCCCCCAATATTAGAAAAGATACCTTTAATAGTAGGATCCTTGAATGCATTCATTAAATCTTCTGCACGTGCTTGTGGGTTTTCATATAAATAGTCTCCACCCTTTAAACTATTTGGCATCGCCACCACTTCCAAGCCAAACACATTACGCAATCTATCTATTCCTTGTTCATACCTCCATCGAAGATCAGGTTCACCAGCGCCACCCCACGACAAACTAATAGTCGCCACCTTGTCTCCCGCTTTTAGCATTTTTGGTTTTTTCAGCATGATTAATCCCCCTTTTTAATTCATTATAAAGGAATCTATCCTTCATGAATGACTAATATGAAAATTTTTGGGTATAAAAACAATATACATATAATCTGCAACAGAGAAGGATGTGGGCAACATGAAATGGAAAGGTAGAGCCGGTAGTTCCAACGTAGAAGACCGCAGAGGAAAAGGTGGCGGTAAGGCCATTGCCGGAGTAGGTGGAGGAATCGGACTAATCATTGTAATTATCATTACGTTACTTGGTGGAAACCCTGATGATCTAATGGGTAATCTTGGAACAACAGACCAGTCGAGCAGTGTACCCTATGAAGAATCCGAACAAGAAAAAGAGCTATCTGAATTCGTTTCCGTTATTCTAGCTGATACGGAAAAGGTATGGGCAGAAATATTTAAAGAAAACGGTATGGAATACGTGGAGCCGACTTTAGTGTTATATACGGATAGTGTCAATTCTGCATGTGGTGCAGCTGGAGCATCCGTTGGACCTTTTTACTGTCCTGGTGACCAGAAGTTATATATCGACTTAAGTTTCTATCAGGAACTACAAACGAAGTTCAATGCCCCAGGAGATTTTGCCATGGCTTATGTAATTGCCCATGAAGTTGGCCACCATGTGCAAACTTTACTCGGGACAACCGAACAAGTAATGCCTCTACAGCAGAAGCTAAGTGAAGAAGAATTCAATAAATACCTTGTCCGCTTTGAGCTTCAAGCTGATTATTTCTCTGGAGTATGGGCGAAGCATGCACAAGGTATGGGCTACTTAGAAGAAGGGGATTTAGATGAGGCACTGACCGCTGCAAGTGCAGTTGGTGATGACACACTCCAAAAACAAGCTATGGGCTATGTCGTTCCCGAAAGTTTCACACATGGTACATCTGAACAACGTAAGAGTTGGTTTTACAAAGGGTATGAAAACGGCACAATCCAGGGTGGAGACACGTTTAATAGCAAAACTCCATAACATATTCCCTTGCTTATCCCTATGCTATAATGGGATAAATAAGAAGATTGTGACAAAGGAGTTACATTGAAAATGAAGATACCTTTTACAAAAATGCATGGCTGCGGAAATGATTATATTTATATTAATTGTTTTGAGCATACTATAGATAATCCTAGTACACTAAGCCAGCAAATATCAGATCGCCATTTTGGTATTGGTGGAGATGGGATTGTATTAATATGCCCTTCCGATGAAGCTGATGCTAAGATGCGCATGTTCAATATAGATGGCAGTGAAGGTAAAATGTGCGGAAATGCTATTCGTTGTGTTGCCAAATACGTGTATGACAATAATATCATTGCAAAAGAAGTGTTAAAGATTGAGACACTTAGTGGGATTAAAACGATAGAACTTTTTATGGAAAATGGCAAAATGACTACTGCTAAAGTGGATATGGGCAAAGCTATTTTAGAACCAGCTCTTATACCAGTTCAATCGAAAGAAGAAAATCCATTAATAAACTTCCCCTTGCAAGTGGAGGACATATCCTACCATATAACAACCGTATCCATGGGGAACCCTCATTGTGTTGTATTCGTGGAGGACCCGATGTTAGTAGACTTACCACTTATTGGACCAAAATTTGAGCATCATTCTTTTTTTCCGGAGAGTGTAAATACAGAATTTATCGTAGTTAAGGACCGTAACACCCTCTATATGCGCGTATGGGAACGTGGCAGTGGAGAAACACTTGCGTGTGGAACCGGAGCTTGCGCGGCAGTTGTAGCAGCAGTCTTAAATGGATACTGTGATAAAGATTCCAATATTACTGTAAAACTTTTAGGTGGGGATTTAGTTATCCGTTACACCGATGAAGGAGTATTCATGACAGGACCTGCTGTGAGTGTGTTTGATGGAGAGATTCTAGTGTAACTATAATGGATGGAATAAAGGCTTCGCTAGTGAAAAACTAGTGAGGCCTTTTCGTTGTGAAGTGAGTTTATGGCCTATGTTTGTGAGTTTATAGACTGTTTTTTGTTTTTATGGGCTCTTGATACCGTTTTAAGGGCTATATTGCAAAGTTTATGGGCTATCTTCTATCTTATTGGTATAAATAACCAGTCTATTTAATAGACTATAATCTAGTGATATATATCTGTAATATTATTTATATTTGTCATGATAATGCCAAATTGTCGTAATATTCTCGTAATAATGTATTGGTAAGATATGCTTAGACTAAATAGCAAGGGGTAGAGTATTTGAGAAGAATTCTTGGGACACTCATCATCACAATTGCACTATTGGTTAGCGGGTCAAGCATAAGCCTAGCCGCATCTTCAACTTATACGGTTCAAAAAGGAGATACTTTGTTTAAAATTGCTAAAACACACAAAGTGTCTGTATCCACTTTAAAATCTTGGAACAATTTAAAATCCGATACGATTAAGCTCAATCAAAAATTAAAAACTTCAGCAAAAACGGCAACTGCAGCAAAGAAAAAGAAAAACCCGTCTAGATCTACAGATGATAATGTAGTGAAGGAGATTGTAGTTTCTGCAAGTGCATTCACAGCAAACTGTAACGGTTGCTCTGGTGTTACTAGCACAGGTATTAACCTCAAACGTAATCCCGATGTAAAAGTTATCGCAGTTGATCCAAAAGTAATTCCATTAGGAACTAAGGTTTATGTGGAAGGTTATGGATATGCAGTAGCTGGTGATATAGGAAGTGCGATCAAAGGAAATAAAATTGACGTGTTTTTTTCCTCCAAAAGCGAAGCCTATAAATGGGGACGTAAAAATGTAAATGTTAAAATCTTAGAATAAAATATACAACCAACTTTCAACTAGAAAGTTGGTTTTTTGATATAACAAATATTATTCCTCTGCATATTTCTTCATAGTACGATTGCGCATGTGGCACAAAATTTGTCTTTCCAACTATTTCATGAATCGGGCTTGTTGTTCCATCGTCCTCTACTCTGAAACCAATGATTTCTAGTTCCTCTAATTCACCCTTCCATAAGCTTACAAATTGAGAAATCTCGGCTCGCACAATCCCAGATACTTCCTCTGCCTGTAACGTAAATTGGTCCCAATCCAGTGAACAATCATATATAAATACATGTGCTAGCTCATTATCTATTAAATCAGCCGTTGTAACTGAATACTTCAGCACACCCAGTGAATACAATTCCTCAAAAACGACATCGATTCCAAGCTCCTCTTTTACCTCGCGTATTCCATCAAAGACAGTTTCACTTTCCAACAAATGACCTGCAGCAGTAATATCCAATAAGCCTGGATAATCCTTCTTTAAGTTACTGCGTAATTGTAAGTAAACATATTGTTTTCCTTCATGGTTACCAATGAACCAACATTGAAATGTTTCATGCCATAAACCGAGTCGATGGATTTCCTCTCGGGACTTCACTCCTATTGGGTTATGTTTATCATCAAATACCTTTAGTAACTCCTGCTCCATCTGAATCCCTCATCATTTTTTTATTTTCAATCAGCTTTATGAAATTAGTCAATTTATCCAACAAAATTAAACAAGATCTTTATATGCAACTATTGAATCCATTCCATTACAAATAGTTTTTGTTCTTTCACATTTGAAATTACAAGGATATAGCTATTATCTTCCTCTAGTTTATAAAAGTATTTATCATTATTATCGTAAGTCACGGGATTCTCTTGAAATAACACATTAAGGTTCTGCGTATCCTTATTGATACTAACCACATCTTTTTGAAATGTTTTAAGGTGTCTTGAAACAGTATCAAAGGATTCTTCATTAATAGGAATCCAACCATCTTTCTCCTTTAACTTCTTTTCAATATACCTATACTTAAGGACATGAAAGGTTTCCCCCTCATTCGGAAACTCATTCCTTGTATGAAATACTGTTTCTATCTTATTTGTTATAGGTGCCGCAAATCCCCAATTCAATTTCCATTCAATAGATTTGGAAATATAGTTCCAGTTAACTATTACAGACCCTACCAATAAAAGTGGAATGGCAATCCATATTATTATTTTATTTTGCATAAAAAAATCCCTTTAGAACGGAGTGAAAATAGCATTTATACAATCTCTCCCCAAATTCATTATTTATTCCTAAATCATAGGTATCATCAATAGCAATTTCTATACCATTGACATCAATTGACTTCTCATTCACATGAATACTACTTAACGTTGGGCTTAATACACGATTCAAAAATAAGATGCTAAACAACATAATGATTGAAAAAAGCAATAATACAATCTTTGTTAGCTTAGTCATTTTAATCATCGCCTTCCTAAAATCATTAATATTAATGATTCTATACAAATATTTCACCTATTTTGAGGACGTAATACACACTTCATAAGTTTGAATTTCCTAGTTCTGCAGATGTGAGTGTTTTATTTTAGGTAATATTGTTATTAGTTCAATTAAGTCATCTATTACCAGATCAGCCTGCGCGAGCTCATCTTCTTGTGCAAAATCGAAATTACATCCAATTGCAATTAAACTATTATCCTTAGCCGCATTTATATCAGATAGACGGTCTCCGATTACTGCTGCTTTTTTTATATCATATTTCTTTAAAATAGCTTTAACTAAATCTCCTTTATCTAGCGACTGTATTTGTTGAATACTAAAAGTTTCAGTAACCCAATTATCTAAATTATAATAATTTACTATTGCTTTTAAGTACTCTGTTAACCCATTACTCGCTATGTAAATGGAACAATTATTCTCTTTTAAATAACTGAAAACTTCTTTTACATTAGGATATAAAGCCCCTTTTCCACTTCTTATGTTTTTAACTAACATTTCCAGAAAGTAGGCATCAGTCTGTTCTCTGTCTACCTTGGAGTGATTGGGTAACAAAGCTTCCCATACTTTTGGTAAAGGTACGCCCATAATTTCACGATATTTATCAATAGGGGTTACTGTATCCCATTTATTTAATGACCGTAAATGATTAAATGTATCATCTAGAGATATTTCTAAAATTTTATCTGTTTGAAATAGAGTTCCATCCATATCAAAAATCAGTGATTGTAACATTATTTCCTTCCTTCTTTCCATAATAGAATAGCTACCAAATTGCTACAGAATGACTATTAAATTCCTGTTGAACTAAACTTCGCCGGTAGTTCAACAAGAAAAGGCTTTACTCCTTCTTGAAGTAAAGCAACCAATAGCTCAATTAGTTAGTGTCAAGTAATAGTACTTTGTATCTTGTAATAAACTAATTAAATCAAATGATGCTTGGAAGGCAATATATATTGCAATACCAGCAAATATAGATATAATAATTCCGCTATCTTTAAGTATTTTTCTATCTTTCTTAAAGAGGATAACCGTTGTGATAATTACGATTAAAAAGTATGATAACGATGTAATTAGTTTTACTAATACTAATTTACTATCGTTTACAGCATCCATAAAATTTATTAAATCCTTTTTATTGGCATCACTCTCTTTAATAATAGATATATCTCCTTTGTATCCAATCTTCCAAGAAAATTTATTGTTTTGTTCTTTTGTTACGGTGTACTCATAACCAAAAGCTTTTCCTTCACCAATAACCCCTAAATATTACTGTGTGTCCTCTTCAGCTTGAGAACAAGCAGATAAGATTAAGGTGAAGCTAAATAAAATTAGCAGTATACATTTTTTCAATTGAATTCCTCCGTCTGTTAGCCAATTCATTACAGCCTTGTTCTGTTAAAGCACGGCGGTATTTCAATAAGAGCCTAAAAATTCTGTTTGAAGTTCTGTCTCTATAACCTTAGTTTCGAAGGAAACACTATACGCCTTAGCGTTAGGCCGAGAGCTTACTATTTTACTAATTCCTTGTTCCTTGTAATGAATAGCAACCCCATCATCTGTCGCAATGCCTGATTTTATTTTTTTTGATTCCATAAGTTTGTGATATGCTGCTCTTCTTTCTATTTCTCCATCGTAATGCGGACAATTACTCCCGTTTAAAAAACCCAAGCATTTTATTGGTTCAAGTCCATCCCCATACGAGTCAGTAATCCCTTCTTCAAACCAACAAATGGAACCTGCACTTAACCCTGCCAAAATAACGCCGTGATTCCACGCTTTTCTTAAAATGTCATCTAAACTCCATTCTTTCCACAAGACTAAAAGGTTTTTAGTATTTCCTCCACCAACATAAAGTATGTCTTTCTCTAAAATAAAGCTCTCCAGATCCCTTGTCGGAGGTGCAAATAATGATAAATGGGATGGTTTACAATCTTGTTGGTTAAAAAAGTTATAATACCTTGATATATAACTATCAGAATCCCCACTTGCAGTAGGGATAATGCAAATTTGTGGATTAACTTTCTTTGCTTGTTCCAATATATACAAATCTAACAAGGGATTATCTGGTTCCATCGAAAAGCCACCACCACCAAGAGCAATTATTTGTCTCATCCACATGCTCCTTTCAGAAAAAAGTAATAGTAATTAGTTCTACAAATAATAGATAATCCCTTCTTCAATACCGGCACCTAAAGTACAAAAAGGCTATATTAAGGGCTCGGATTGATTTTAATGAATAAGGAATGGGTTTCCCGTTCTGATACCTATGTTAATATAAATGTTAGATTGTGAAAGCGTTCACTTAAACTAAAGGGGCAGTTTAGTTTAATAAGAAAAAAATACATGTATGAATCAAGGCGATATATCGTTAAGCTTATAGAGGTAAAGAATTATATGGAAACTGAAAGATGGGGAGAATTAAAACGATGCTTGATTTGATAATAAATTCTAAAAGACGTTATGAAAATTTTATAAAAAGAGTTTCGGAAAATAAAGTGGTTTGGGGTTTAGAAAATGAAGATGGATGGTGTGTTTGCGAATCTAATGAATATGAAGATACTGTTGTTATGTTGTTTTGGTCAGATGAGGCATATGCACGACAATGTGCAGTAGATGGTTGGTCACATTATAAGCCGTCATCGATACCTTTGGAAATTTTTATGAATACTTGGTTGAACGGAATGAATGAAGATGGTCTTTTAGTTGGTGCGAACTGGAATGCGAAGTTAATTGGGGTAGAAGTAGAACCATTTGATTTACTTGAAGAAATTATAGGAATATTAGAAAAATAATATATTCTTATTCAACTAACGGGTGCTTTACTTCAAGAAGGAGTAAAGCCTTTTTTCTTATTAAACTAAAGCAGCAATTTAGTTGAATAAGAGTTAGGATGACTACATATAAACAAAATTTTCGCAATAAACAAAGCGGAGGTAAATATATGTTAGTTTGGTGTGTGGAGGTTAGACAAATGATAATAATTTTTTTCTTAAAAAATATACTTTTTATCGTCTTTATTGTCTTTTTAATACTTGCATTAATTGAACTAATAAAAGTGTGTATTTGGCTTAATAAAAAGAAAGAAAAAATGATAAGAGCGGATGAGTACTACCTTAATTCATTTAGACTTTATCGTTATTTTGCTATAATGTCGCTCTCAGGTTTTTTATTAGAAATTTTAAAGAGTATTTTGTGAAATGTTCTTATTGAACTAATGAGGTGCTTTACTTTTAGAAGGAGTAAAGCCTTTTTCTTATCAAACTAACGCGGCAGGGTAGTTGAATAACAATTGGAAGAGGAGGCGTTCGTATGCAAATTTTCTTATGCTTTTTATCCTTGTTTGTTTTAAATGGTCTAGTATTGGGTTCTATGGAAAGTGATTTATTAATTGATATTTTTGGTAACGCAGGTAAAGATATTTCAATTGCTTTTGGAATACTCTTAATCTATTTGATACGGAATCATTATAAAGCGATAAACGGAATAGTTTTTGGTTTGTTATTTTTTTCAAGTGTTTTTACTTATATAGGACTTATTATCTTTTTTGTTGATTAAAGATGATAAAAGTTAATTTATCTTTACTTGTTATATTGTGAAAAATTACACTTAAACTAACGGGTGCTTTACTTCAAGAAGAAGTAAAGCCTTTTTTCTTATTGAACTAACGCAGCAGGGTAGTTGAATAAGGATTTCAGAATGTGATTGTATCTGCAAGGAGGAAATGTTCAGTATGTTCTGTGAAGCCAGTTGAAATAAATTTGAGCCTAAAAAGCCTGTTGCACCTAGAATTATTATTCTCATATAACCATCATCCTTATTAGTTTGTTTATCAAATATTCGCCATTAGTTTATTGTTTTCCTTGTTTAATGTTGTTCAAGAATCGGGTAGGAGGGAAGAATTAGCTTACAGCCTCTCACACCACTGTATGTGCGGATTTATTCTTTAAGCAACAGGATCTCTGAAAGCAAAAAGAGCACGAAACCCTTTACTAAAATGGGTTCATGCTCTTTTGCTAGTGTAAATATTGAAATTGTATTAAATTATCGGAATTGTTTCTGACACAGGGACGCATCACTGGATAATAACTTCACTTCCATCCACTTTATAGGTTTTGATCGCATGTTTTGGGAATTTTGAAGAATATAATGATTCGGTCGTAACCACTACTATTCGTCCATTTTGATAAAATAGATCATCGATGTAACCACTCAGTGGATAGCTCTTCACTCTTTCCATTGTTTTATAATTGTAGACCTCTAGATTTTTTCTATTGGCTGTATAGAATAATCCACCCTCCAGATTAAAGGTAATCTCATCAAAAGGCGTATATAGTTTTGTAAAATACGTCATATTCATTGCCTTCGAATCGGAAGCAATCATAACGACTCCAGAGCCGTTAAAAATATATTTTCCATCAGGTGAAATACTTATATTTGTACGAAGATCATAATCACCGTGGTAAGGTGAATCGTATCCTTTTTTTATCTTACCATCTTCAATAAAATGGGTTTCCACATCTCTAGGACTAACAGTCGTATCAACAGAATAAATTCTATTCAAGCTTGGATGCATTTCTATATAACTCTCATCATCTGTATAACTGATTTTAGAGGTTTCCAATAACGTTTCTCTTGAATACCCTTGGATATTCCCCACTTGACTTGCCCCACTTGCTACATAAATGGTCTGATCATCTGCCAGAATGTCATATGGATTTGATTGAATATTAAATTGCTCCGTTAACATAAAATTAGCAGTATTAATTATTGCAACAGCCCCTTCCTGGTCTTGCAATTCCCCATAAGGACTACGTGGTCCTTTTAATAAAGCAACATATAGCTCATTATTATGTAGATATAATGTTTGGGGAACTAGATTCATGGGAAGTCGTCGAATATTACCTGTCATATAGTTAATCTCTAGAACATCTTTATTTTCGTTTAGCGTATAAATAATTGGCTCTGTTGGGTGTATTACCGTTTCCCGAATTAAATCTGTTAAATAGAAGAACTCATTAAAATCTAAGAGACTAACACCTGGAATAGTCTTTTTAATCTGATTAAGTTTAGTGATTAGTAGATTTTTAGCGTTTTCATCTTGTAGATTATTAACAGTCGCTTCAATTTGTTTAACCGTTAGAAGTAGTTCTTCTTTTGTTTTGTTCTTAGCAATAGAGGACTGAAGCTGATCCAATTCCATTTTTGCGCTTATTGCATGCATAGTGGTTTGTCTAGCTTTTTCTCCTGGTGTTTTGTATTTGTCTAATATTGCCTCTCTAGTTGACTTTCCATAAACACGATAGAGTAATATCGCTTGTTTACGAATCTCACTAGACAAATCATGGTAAGCCTTTTCCGTTTGCTCACTTAATGGATTGAAACCATATGCAAAATCCAAGTCACCTTTTTTTACAAGGATTTTATTACCAGACTTTAGTGCGTCGATATAAGCCATAGATCTATTTAAATGGATATCTACATTGCTTTCCATTCTTTTGGTTAATATCGTTTTTTCCTGTGTAGGCAATGTGTTAATCGCATTGTACGCTAATTGTCTAGCACGCTTGGTGTCGTTATAAAAGTTCATATTAGGTAATGTCACGGGATCTGAATACTTGATCTTTCGATTTTCTAAAGAAACTTCCCACTTTAAAACGGTGGCAGCGTTCTCTGCTTTTTTAACAAGCTTTTCTGCATCTGATACGGTAGCTGCGTTACTATTAGTAGGGACAATCAGAATAACAGCTGCTAAAAGGAGGATTCTCCATATAAACTTCCACTTCTTCACTTACTTTCGCTCCTTATCTAATTGTAAATTTTCAAAATCTTACCTATTTAGTCTAAGAGATTAATAAAGATAAGTATATTGGTAAAATATTCTACAGTCAGCAAAAAAGAACGCCCAACACTGAATTAGGTGGACGTTGCTTTTAGGACGACTCAAAGCTCGGTGACTTTACTACCTTCGACCTTATACATTTTTATAGCATATGTGGGAAGCTTGGTAGAGTATAATTCTTCGATAGTAACAACTATCAATTTCCCGTCTTGATAGAAAATATGTTGAATATTTCCGCTCAATGCATGACTCGTTACTTTTTCCATTGTTGCGTAATTATAGACTTCTAGATTGTTTTTATTACTTGTATAAAAGAATCCTTCATTTAGGTTGTAAGTGATTTGCTCAAAGGAGGTAGGTAATTTTGTTAGATACTTCATGTTTATCTGTGAATGATCAGAAGATGCCATAATTACACCAGAACCGTTAAAGATGTATTTTCCATCAGGAGAAATACTCATATTTTTCTGGAGTCTATAATTTCCCTGGTATGCAGTGTCGTAGCCAGGAGTTAATTTACCATCTACCACTAAATGCGTCTTGACTATTCTTGGACTTAGCGTCGTATCAATAGAATAAATTCTTTCAAAGCTTGGATGCATCTCTATATAACTTTCTGAATACACATGGCCCTCAGATGTTTCCAGTAACGTTTCTCTAGAATACCCTTGGATAGTTGTCCATTGACCAGAGCCACTTGATACGTAAATAGACTTGTCATCTGCCACAATATCAAACGGGTCGATATTCGTATCAAACTGTTCTGCTAATGTAAAACTGTTGGTATCAATAATAGCAATAGCACCTTCTTGATCATAACGAAAAGGACTATGTATCCCTTTTAAAAGACCAACATATAACTCATTGTTCTGATAGTAGATCGTTTGAGTTTCTAAGTTCATCGAAAGTCGCTTCGTTTCACCCGTTTCAAAGTTGATAGCTAGAACATCCTTCTTTTCATTCAGAGCATAAATAATTGGTTGGGACGGATGAATAACGACCTCTCTAACTAGATCAGATAAAAAGAAGAACTCATCTTTAACAGGCATATCCTTTTCTAAAATGCTCTTTTTAGCTTCATCTAATTGAGTTTGTAAGAGGGCTCTAGCTTTTTCATCCTCCACTTTACGGATATTCACTTCTATTTGCTGAACGGAAAAAAGCAACTCTTCTTTAGCTATACCATTCGCAATAGCTTGCTGAAGCTTTTCCATTTCAAGTTTTGAGCTTATTACATGGATGGCAGATTGTCTGGCTTTTTCACCTGGACTTTTGTATTTGTCTAAAATCGCATCTCTAGTTGACTTGCCGTATACACGATATAGTAAAATCGCTTGCTTTCTAATCTCACTAGATAAATAGTGATACGCTTTTTCAGTTGCAGCACTAAAAGGATCTAATTTATATGAACTATTTAGCGCATCTGTTTTTACTAGAATTTTCTTACCAGACTGTATAGCATCTATATAAGCCATAGACCTAGTCAGATGAATATCAACATTGCTAGCCAATCGAGCGCTTAGTATGTTTTTTTCTTGAGTAGACAGATTTTTAGTGGCTTCGTCCGCTAACTGCTTTGCACGTTTTGTATCATTGTATAATTTCATATTCGGCGATGTGATGGGATCAGCGTATTTAAGTTTCCGATACTCTAAAGAAATTTCCCATTTTAACATGGATGCAGCATTCTCTGCTTTTTGAACTAGCTTTTCCGCCTCAGAAAAGGAACTAGCCTTGCCTGTACTAGGCATTATCATAAATCCAAGGATTAATATACTAACTGACACAAATAAATACCATTTATTCACTTACTTATTCTCCTTATCCCGATGGAAATTTTGAAAAACTTTCTCACCTATTCTATAAGAAATACTATAGGGTGTATATTGGCAAAAAGTTCTAGTTCTCTTAGGATCATTAACAACACCTCCGTACAAGAAATGATTCGGTTACTATCCAGAGACTATATCAAACATGTGAAATACGGAATCTAGGCAATCAGTTAGGAAATGGCTAAGTGAACAGGATTTAGGTAGACTTTCAAACAAGGACTGAATTGTAGTGAATTATCAGAGTAGTTTCTAACACAGGGGCGCAACAAAAGAAACAACATAAACGGTTATTCAACTCCCATGAAAATTTAAATCTTCGATTTAGAGAAAAAGGCAATACGAAATCTGACGCAGCTCAATAATTTTTTAAAAAAGTGCGGCGCCTAAATGTGAATTAAATTGTGGGTTGAACTAGGAGGCATTTGGTTCAGTGATTGTCACGTTGTAACCTAAGTTTTCAAGTCTTCGAACAGAATATCGTACAATCGATTGTTCTTTTTGTTTGTCAAAATAATCTTCCCCTAAGTCTACGTACATTTCTTTGCGAGTTAGGAGATAATAGCTGATTCTTAAAATGGCATGGGCCACTGATATACCTGCACGCTTTTTACCCTTTCTTGATGCAGTACGCCTATACAAGGCTCCCAAGTAGGTTTTGGATCCTCTAACAGAATGCGCTGCTTCAATTAACGCCGATTTCAAGTACTTGTTTCCTTTTTTCATGTTGGTTGATTTCCTCTTGCCCGCACTTTCATTATGTCCAGGTACTAATCCTGCCCAGGAACATAAGTGCGCTGAACTGGGAAATTGCTTCTCCACATCTGTACCGACTTCGGCTAAGATTTGTTCAGCCATTCGAGTGGCGATGCCAGGAATGGAATCCAATCGTTCTATATCTTCTTGATGGGAGGATAACCTAGTAGCCACCTCTTCGTTTAATAGCTCAATCTGCTCAGTTAGAAATTCTATATGGACCAGAATGGTTCTTAACATGAGACGTTGATGTGGATTGATATACCCTCGAAGAGCTAGTTCTAGTTCACTCTTTTTCTTCTTCATTGATCGGCGGGCAAAGCTGGCTAATTTCTCAGGATCATTTTCGCCATCGGCGATAGCACGAAGCATATCAAGCGACGAAACACCCATGATGTCGGAGACAACGGAACCGAGTTTGATATTCGCTCCTTCTAAAACCTTTTGAATCCGATTATGTTGTCTCGCACGCTCTTCAATAATACTTCGACGGTATCGAACCAACTCTCGTAATTCCCGCTGATTTCGGTCTGGAATAAAACTTGCTTTAAGTAGACCATGACGAAGAAGTTTGGCAATCCATTCGGCATCCTTTACATCGGTCTTGCGACCTGGTACTGCCTTCATATGTTGAGCGTTCACTACTAAAAACTCAATGCTCTCGGCTTCTAGCAAGTTAACAATAGGCTTCCAAAATACACCTGTACTTTCCATTGCTACGTGAGTACAACCATGCTCCTTAATCCAGTCAATTAACTGTAATAGAAATACAGTTTTAGTGGAAAACGTTTGAATCTCCTTTCTTTTAGGCGTAATAATACAAGCAGTAATGGAATCCTTATGGACATCCATCCCACAAGCACGTTCAATGATTACTTCCATGGTAATCATCCTTTCTACGGCAAATAGTATTGGAGGCTGGTGCAATAACCAGAGTAGGATTAATCTCCCATGAGTGCTTCCCGTAAGGGAGCGACAGTCTGTGATGCACCGTGGTCGTTGGAGTCAGACTAACGGATGGGCTCTATGGCACCATAGTTCATCGACCTTCCTCTCCCAGCCGTAGTATCCTATACCCAGGTTTTCACATTTTCATTCTCTGTGGTGTAGCGCTGATTTTGCGCTACATGGATGGCTAACGGGTGCTTTACTTCAAGAAGGAGTAAAGCCTTTTTTCTAATTGAACTAAAGCGGCAGTTTAGTTGAATAAGGCGTGTGTTAAAATAAAGAAAAACACTAGGGAATGATTTGAGTGACACGGTTAAAAATTGGTGATGTTTTTGAGATAGTTACATCAAATGGAATAGGGTTATTTCAATATGTTCATAAAGACGAAACCATTGGAGAGTTAATTCGTATATTACCCTGCTTATTTAAGGAGGGTTATGTTATAGAAGATGAAATAGTGAAAGAGAAGGAATTATATCTTATTCATTTCCCTTTAGGAGCTGCATTAAATCAAAAGTTAGTAACTAAAAAAGGTAGTTATCCCATTCCACAAAATTTTAAATTACCTAAAAAATTTAGAAGTGAACATACGGTAAATGGTGAATTTATTTGTTGGCATCTCATTGATTATGATACTTGGAACAGAGAAAAAGTCGAAAGAATGACTGAGGAACAAAAGCAACTATCACCTTGGGGAACTTGGAATGACACCTTACTTAAACAGAGATTAGCTGAAGGATGGACATTAGATAGATGGTTTTAGTTTATTCAACTAACGGGTGCTTTACTTCAAGATGGAGTAAAGCTTTTTTCTTATTGAATTAACGAAGCGGGTTAGTTGAAGAAGAAAATCCTTTAAAAAGATTGTAGGTTTCAAGAGTTCGAATATACTGTAAATAAAGGAGAGATAAATATGATTTGGTTAATAGTTCTTATTATTCTTTTTGTTATTATCACCTTTGCTTTATTAGTTGACAGAAGAAATAATAAAATTAGTAACAATAATCAGAATCCGATTAATTCAAATGCAAAACCAGGAGAAAGTTCCAACATCTATTTGATGGGAGATAATAGACATAAAAGTGGAGAATAACTCGCAAAATTTACCGTGTTTGTGAAGTAATGTACCTTAACTTTAGTTAAACAAGGCCATCTTAAGGGGGGAAATAGTGACTAAAAGGCAATTTAAATCGTGGTTCTCATTTATGTTTGTAATAATAATCGTGCTAATTGCAAAAAGTTTATGGAAGAACGAAGAGGTTTATTGGGGCGAAATTGTTACTGTAATTATAGCTGGTCTTGTAGGAGGAATAATAGGGATAGCTGGGATATTAATAATAAAGATTTTTAAGAAGTTATTGGAAAAACAGGGACTTTAGCAGAACAGAAATATTAGGAGCTAGTCGTAAGTGTTATACAACTAACAGGTGCTTTAGTAAAAAAGGACAGCAATATAAAATGTACTTGAGATACATATCCCAACTCATTTTTAAGTACATTTTAAATCACCCTTTATCTTTTAACATAACCTACAAAAAAAGAGTTGCCGAAGCAACTCTTTGATCTTAAACTACAGCAAGGCAATTATTATATTGTCAAACTCCAGTCAGCTTCTTTCTTTTAGCTGTTCCAGTAATCGACGAACCTTTTCCTTCTGATTAGTTGTTTCTTCCACAAGAGGTTCGATTTCATACTTATCTTCTATTGATGAAATGTTCACTATGTCCCCTTGTTTTAGTTTAACTTTTATATCAGAACAGAGAATTTGAAGGATTTCTGTTTCATTTGGAGTTTTTAAAAAGACTGCATAATCTCCTTCAAAACGATCGAGCGTATATTTATTCGAATTCACTCACAATCTCTCCTTTGTTATTTAATAATATAGCTGCATCCCCATCATTTCTCCACATTTGCGTAGTAGTCCATTTCAAATAGCCAGCTCCCTCTTTTGCTTTGGGTCCACTTGTGACGTATATTGTTTTCCCTGCTTGCAAGCTAATGTTCGGAAACTTAAATGTTTGATTACCATCTACGGAAACTAAATGCCATTCTTCTAAATTAACAGCTGACTCACCGGAGTTGGTAATTCCTACTATTTCGCCTCTAAGGTCTTTACTAGAAATATTAATACCTATGGCTTCCGTATTAGCAATTTCAGTTGGCCCAACATTACCATTTGTTATTACGTTATAATCTACTCCATCTGTTTCCACTACTATATTACCAACTATTGCTGTGGCATATAATTGTGAACTTATCCGCTCCAGTCTTGACTTCACCTCTGCATTTGGATGACCATAGGAATTATCTTTTCCATAACTTAAAATGGTAACCTCTGGATTTACTGCTTCTATAAAATCTTGCGAGCTACTAGTGTCCGAACCATGATGTCCTGCTTTCAAAACGGTTGCTTTAACATTCGTCTCTTCTAGTATGTCTTTCTCTACCCTGATATCTGCATCTCCCATCAATAAAAAGGAAGTTTCTCCGTAAGATAATTTTAATACTATAGATGCTTCATTATTATCAGCTGATTTGTCTCCCATATGTATGACAGAGATATCTAACTCCTCATCTAGAGGAATCGTATCGCCAGTTTTTGGCACGATGAATGGTATATTTTTGTCTAATATAAGCTGTAACATTTCCTTATACGTTTGAGAAGTATGTGTTTTTCCAGAGTCCACGAAATTTTTTATAGATATAGAATTCAACACGGAATGTAAGCCTCCGATATGATCGGCATCTGGATGAGTTGCCACAACATAATCGAGCTTCTCAACCCCGTGTTTTCGTAGATAATTTACTACATCCTTTCCAGCTTCTTTTGTCCCCCCATCTACTAACAAATTTTTTCCGTTTGGCGATTGTACTAATATTGAATCCCCTTGCCCTACATTTATAAAATGAACCTTCATTTTGTCTCCAGGTTCCACTGGCACTTGTGATGCTTGTATTGTTTTATCTGGTTGCTGATTTAATGTACAGCCACTTAGCAAAACAGCTATACATATACTTACTAAAAATGTGATCTTTCTCATATAAAACCTTCCTTTTCGTACTTTGCATGATTCTACCATAGGACACTAAGATTCATATATTAAAGATTCCCTTGACAGTTGATAGCTATTCGCATAGAATAACTGTTTGTGAAAACTAACGTGGTTCGAGAACCTCCCACGGAAAAAAACTAAGGAGAAATGAATAATGAAAACAAAGACTATAGCAGTAACTGGTGTTATTGCCGCTCTTTATGTCGCGGTATCTCTACTAGTGGCTCCTTTTGCATTTGGTGCAGTACAGTTTCGTATTGCGGAGATGTTCAATCACTTAATCGTATTTAATAAAAAATACTTTTTTGGTATTGTATTAGGAGTATTTATAACAAATATGTTCTCTCCAATGGCCGCTTATGACCTAACATTTGGAGTAGCACATTCCATCATTACGTTATCGCTAACGATTTTGGCGACTAAATATGTAAAAGGAAACATAGCACGCATGGTTATTAATACAGTGCTCTTTACATTTACCATGTGTATTATCGCATTTGAACTAATGCTTGCGCTAGATTTCCCATTCTTCTATACATGGTTAACCGTTGCAGCTGGTGAGTTCACCGTATTAGCTGTCGGTATCCCAATTATTATCGCTTTAGATAAACGATTGAATTTTAAGACGCTAATCTAAATAACTTCACCCGATTCTAGAAAACTAGAACCGGGTGTTTTTTATTTTTCTATTAATCCTTTTTCCACTAAAAAGTCGTGGGCTACATCTTCGGGTTTATCTCCATCAATGTCAACTCTCGCATTCATCTTCAACATATCCTCTTCGGATATTTTACCCGCTAACTCGTTTAGTACATCCTCAAGCTCTGGAAACTTTTCTAAAGCATCCATACGTACGACTGGAGCTGCATCATATTTAGGGAAGAATCCCAAATCATCCGTTGTCGTTTGCAAGTCAAATCGTTCGATACGTCCATCAGTCGTAAAGGCAGGTATAACATCGACGTCTCCGTTTTTCAATGCTTCATACATAACATTAGGATCTAGACTTTGCGTTTCAGAAAATACAAATGGATATGTATTTATTAAATCATCAAAGCCGTCTCCTTTTCTTTCATAAAATGCATGAGGGGCCCCAAATACCATACCACCAGTTTTAGAAGCTTCTACCAATTCTGAGTAAGTTTCTGCATTGTACTCATTATCTTTTGTATAAGCTAGTGTATACGTATTTTCAAATCCAAGTGGACTTAACCAAGTAGCCTCAAACTTTTCCTCATAGCCTTTCCTTACTTTTTCTAATACACTATCTGAGCTTTCTCCTACTTCAGATTCTTCTTTTAAAACATCCTTTAAGCCTGTGCCAGTGTACTCAACATAAAGATCAATATCACCTTTTTCCAAAGCGGGAGTCATAATTGCTACTTCTCCTAGACCTTCCTTATATTCCACATCAATATCTGTTTTTTCCTCAATATATTGGCCTAAAATTTGTGGGAGTATAAATTGTTCCGTCCACGGCTTCCCACTAATTACTAATGCTTCATCTGAATTCGAACAAGCACTTAAAAGCATCACTCCTGCAATTCCTACTAATCCTATGATCTTTTTCATCTCTTCATCCTCCAGTTTTCATTCCTTTTGGTGTAGCTTTTTTCTCAATCCATTTCAATAGCAGATCAAACAGAATTGCTAGTAATGCAACTGGTAATGCCCCTGCTAATACGAGCGAATTATTGTATGATTGCAATCCACGGTAAATTACGTCTCCCAACCCACCTGCTCCAACAAATGTTGCCAAGGTAGCAATACCTACAGTTAGAACTGTAGCCGTTCGAATACCCGCCATTATAAATGGCAAAGCAAGCGGAAATTCAATTTGCCAGAGCAACTGACCTTTCGTCATGCCCATTCCTCTTCCAGCTTCAATCATAGATTCGTCGATATTTGAAATCCCGGTATATGTATTACGTAAAATAGGTAAAAGTGCATAAATTATTAAGGCTATTAAAGCTGTTTTAGCACCAATTCCTATTAATGGAACGAGGAAGCCAAAAAGCGCTAAGCTAGGTATTGTCTGAAAGATCGCGGTGATTCCTATAACTGGCTCTGCTATTCTACGATACCTTGCAACTAATATTCCTAAAGGTAAGGCAATGGCAATACCAACGGCTAAAGCTACAAATGATAAGTAAATATGCTGCATAAACGCCTCTTGTATTAAATCTGAACGACTTTGAACCGTCTCTATAAAGGTACTCACTTATACCACCTCTTCCTTCGCTAATATTGCACGAAGTAGGATAGATTGATTTACAAAGCCCAGCACCTTGTTGTTACCCTTCACTAGAAGGCCATGTGTAGTTCCGTTTTCTAGTAAGGCAATAGCCTCTTCTATTAACATAGCTGCATCGACCTCTATATATGGAGCTTCCCATTCGCCGTCAAAAAAGGAGGAAAAGTCCTTTAGCTCCCTTTTTCCAACAGATTTTTTCCGATTAATTCTTTCGATTCCGATATAGTTTTTCACAAAATCATTAATAGGGTTTTCTATTAACTCTGTAGGTGTCCCAATCTGCTCAATCATGCCATCTTTCATGACTATAACCATATCTGCAATTTTCAGTGCTTCATCAATATCATGTGTAACAAAGACAATTGTTTTCTTTATCTTTTCTTGTAAATACTTTATCTCATTTTGCAATTGTTCCCGGCTAATCGGATCCAGCGCACTAAATGGTTCATCCATTAATATAATATCTGGATTCGCAGCTAGTGCACGCACAACACCAATTCGTTGTTGCTGACCACCACTTAACTCAAGTGGGTATTTTCGTAAAAACTGTTCGGGTTTAAGTCCTACCATATTCATTAATTCGAAAATACGGGTTGCCGTTTTTTCCTTTGGCCAGCCCTTCAAGTTTGGGACTAGTGCAGCATTTTTTTCAATAGTCATATGAGGAAATAAGCCAATGCGCTGAATTACATATCCAATTGTTTTCCTTAGTTCAACAGGATCGATAGCAGAAATTGCCTTGTCGCCTACGTAAATTTCTCCAGTCGTAGGAGTTTCTAAACGATTAATAAGTTTTAAAAGGGTTGTTTTACCACAACCACTCGGTCCTATGATGACCACTAATTGCTCCTTTGGAATTGTTAAAGAGACCCCTTGCAAAGCTTTCGTTCCGTCTGGAAACACCTTCGTAATATTCTCGAAACGAATCAAATTGTATGCCCCCTTATCTATACTATATTTACTAACCTCTATGTATACCCTGAAAAGTTTAAGATAAAGCATTCGATTGCTCTATTTATGACTTTTATTTGAAATCTGTTTTAATGAATCTACTACATAGTTCAGATAGCTTTATAAGTAAGTTTTTACTCACTGTTAAACTGAATTTACTTGGCTCATCGCTCGTTTACTCACTAAGCGGATACTATTCCTAGAAGCATTTTTTTACTCTCAACTATTAATGCAGCCATATAAAAAAACCGCCTCCCTTTTAGGAAACGGTTTACTCTATTTTTATTCTTTTACAAATTCGATTGTGCTTCGAACTGTATCGATTGGACGAACTAGTCCTTCAATTTGTTCGCGCTGTGGTTCTAGGAATGGAGGTAATGACAATTTTTCCCCAAGTGTTTCATATGATTCGTCCCCCATAAATCCTGGACCATCTGTGGCAAATTCAAACAGAATGCCGTTTGCAACTCTTGAATACAAGGATTGAAAAAAGAATCGATCAACAAATCCAGATGTTTTGAAGCCAAAGCTTTCCATCCGTTGTGTCCATTCATCTAATACTGCTCGATCTTCCACTCGGAAGGCTGCATGATGAACAGTTCCGAAACCTTGACGACCTGGAGGAAGTATGACGTTTTTTTCTATAATAACCTGTGCACCATTACCACCCTCACCTACTTCAAATAAGTGGAATGACCCGTTTTGCCCAATCTCTTTAAATAATAATACCTTTTCAAGCACTTCTTTCATGTAGTCAAATTCAGCAATGCGTATAGTAATCGGTCCTAGACCAGTTATAGCAAATTCTAGTGGGATGGGACCTTTTTGCCATGGTGTGCCTGCTGCTACACCATTATTGTTTTCATCTGATACTAGTTGATATTGTTGGTCATCAAAATCTACAAATGATAACACCTGAGTTCCGAATTGCTCTTGTATGCCAGTATGTTTTACATCTAGGCGGTCAAAACGTTTTACCCAGTAATCTAACGCAGCATCAGTAGGCACGCGGAAGCCAGTACGATATATTTCGTTCGTACCGTGTGTCCCTTTAGGTATGTTTGGAAAATCGAAGAACGTCATATCCGTTCCTGCCCCACCAACATCATCTGCAAAAAACAAATGATAAGTTTGAATATCATCTTGGTTGACTGTTTTCTTAACGAGTCTCATGCCTAATACATAAGTGAAAAATCTATAGTTTTCTTCTGCACTACTTGTAATAGCAGTAACATGGTGTATTCCTTTTAAGTGATTCATCTATATTCCTCCAATAATTTATCTTTAATTTAAGTATCTCTAATTCAAAGTAATTTTATCATGGATATTAAAACCTGTCAATAATGCTATCCTTCCACAGATTTATAAAATAAAACCTCTCATAGAGTTAATTTTTCTTCCAATAAAAAAACTGTCCCATAGTGGAGACAGTTTTAGCTTGTTCATCAAACTTCTATATGTGTTCCAATGTTTTTTTCTTTGGCTTTTATATAGGCGCCTTTAGCTACAGCCAAATCAAAATAGGCCGCTCCTACAGATTTGAATATAGTAATTTCATCTTCCTCTTCTCGACCATTTACTTGTCGTGCAACAAGCTGTCCTATTTCTCCGTGCACATCATTAAATGACCACTCCCCAATACTCTCAGCATGTATCAGTTCACCAGCTTCATCCTTCACTCCTGCCAAATCATCCACAACTACTTTAGAAGCACGTTTTATAGTTGTTACATCTAGCTCCAACATATGTGGTAAATAAGAACCTACACCATTAATATGTGTGCCTGGTTGTAAGTCATTCCCATTAAATACAGGTTCGACTGAACGAGTTGCACAGCAAATGATATGTGCCTGACGAACTGCTACAGATACGTCTTCTGCTATTTCAAAAGGAACTTCTATACCAAAATCTTTTAACTGCTCTCCAAATTGCTGTGCTTTTTTTGCAGTACGATTAAATAATATAATTCGATCGATATCTCGAACTGCTAGTACGCCTAAAGTTTGTTCAAAAGCCATGGCCCCAGTACCAATAACCGTCAGTACCTTTGCATTTTTTCTAGCTAAATAATTGGTAGCAATAGCACTTAGGGCTCCCGTTCGTAATCGAGTTAAGTAAGAAGCGTTCAACATTGCCACATGCTCCCCATTTTTGGCGTCCGATAATAGAACAACCCCTTGTGTCGTTGGTTTTCCATTAGTTGGATTGTTTGGATAGATAGTTACTACTTTAACAGCAGTTACTTCCTCTACTAAATCCGCACTCGGCATGTAAAGGGCTGATGCCTCATGTTGTGGAAATTCGATTACAGTCCGATGCGGGTTTGAAATTTTCTCAGCTACTTTCGCCTTCAACACTTCTTCTACATCTTTTATTGCTTCATTCATATTATATGTACGCATAATTTGTTGTTCATTCACTATTAACATTATGTGACCCTCCAATGATGAAAAACTCGTCTTTTCACTCACGTGCAAAGACGAGTTTTGTTATTAGACTTTGCTTAATTCTTTTTCAACTTTAATACTTTTGCTACCTGGTTTTATTAACGGACTTTCCTCATCTAAGTTTTCCTGACTGCGGTCTTTTACTGCCCAAATAGCAATTAAAGAGATTACTGCCGTGAACATGATATATACTGCAACTGGCACATAAGAACCGTTAAACTGTAACATCAGGCTCGCCGCTACCAATGGGGCAGTTCCTCCAGCTAAAGCCGCTCCAATTTGGTACCCTAATGTAACTCCAGTATAACGAACCTTCGCGTTAAATATTTCAGAGAACATAGTACCAAGTACCGCTGTAATTGGAGCCCAAATAATACCTAGACCGATTACAGTTGCCACAACTAGTAAAACAACTGATTGTTGTTGTAGCATCCAGAAATATGGGAAAGCAAATAATAGCATCCCAATTGTACCAGCTACATACACTTTTTTACGACCGATTCTATCGGATAAGCTACCCATAATAGGAATCAATATAGTTGTAATAATCGTCGCTACCATTACGGTGTTCAAAGTCGTCGTTCTAGAAAAACCTAGTTCCGTAGTTGCATAGGAAACAACAAATGTTCCAAATATATAAAATGGTGCCGTTTCTACTACCTTCGCACCAATTGCTATTAATACTTCACGCCAGTGATACCTTAATGTATCTACAATTGGTAATTTAGGAATATCTCCAGTTTCTTGTACTTTTTTAAATGAAGGCGTTTCGTCAATTCCCTTACGAATCCACAATCCGAAAATTACTAGTAAAGCACTTAATAAGAATGGTATACGCCAACCCCAAGTCATGAAGGACTCTTCCGGTAGTAGAGTCATTATAGATAAGGCAACTGTACCCATTACCATCCCAATCGTTACACCCATTTGGGGGATGGATCCGTAAAGACCTCTTTTTTCTTTTGGCGCGTATTCAACCGCTAATAATAGGGCTCCTCCCCATTCTCCACCAATACCTAGCCCTTGGACTAAACGTAAAGTGATTAACAAAATTGGTGCCCAAATTCCAATCGCCTGATAGGTTGGAAGTAACCCCATTCCAAAAGTAGCGACGCCCATCAGTGATAGTGTAACTACTAGAGTTTTTTTACGCCCAATTCTATCTCCAATATGACTGAAGATAATCCCTCCGAATGGGCGAATGAAGAATGATAGAGCAAATGATGCATAAGCAAGTATTAGTCCAACTGATGGATCTTCTGTAACAAAAAATATTTGATTAAATACAAGTGCTGCAACTGTACCATACAAGAAATAATCGAACCATTCAATCGAGCTTCCTACTAAACTTGCAATCCAGACTTTCCTCATTTTCTTTGGATCCATCGCACATTTCCCCTTTAATAATTGAAGTGACACTTTAATTCTCCCGTTTTTAACATTCTAAATAGTTTTAAATTTTCTGTCAACATTATTTTTAATATAATAATTGGAAGAATATCAAAAAGGTAAGGTATGATGTATATATACATCATAGTTAAGGAGAATAATAGATGTCTTCTCATTCAATTGGTAAGATTTTAAAGGAATTACGAAAAGAACGAAAACTAACCTTAAAGGATTTAGCAGAACAAACCAATGTCTCCATCAGTTTCCTATCTCAGGTGGAGCGAGGAAAATCGAGCGTTACACTCGAATCCCTAAAAAAAATAGCAGACGCATTAACAGTGAATCCAACCGTATTTTTCCCAGATAGCACACACGCAGAAGAACTAGAAGAAATAAGACAGCAATTCTATTACAAGGATTTATCCTGTGATATGAAAGAAGCATCCTATGCCCCTATACTAGTAACTCTCCAGCCAGGTGAAAATGAAGGAAATGCCTTTTCTCACGGAGGTCATGAATTTTTATTTGTTCTAGAAGGCACATTAACTGTTGTCGTAAATGAGTCAAAAAGGGAATTACAGGAACAACAATCCATAATGTTCGATGCGAATATGCCTCATTACTGGTATAACTATTCAGACAAGACTATCCGGTTTTTGGTAGTTTCTTCTAAATAATAGACAACAGAAAAGAGCCCATATCATAATATGATTGGTCTCTTTTTTCATTGATATTTAATGGAATATCTAGGTGTGTCCACTTTCCTAAGAAACAATGCTACATGACTTCTTTAAGGTGGTTTGTATTCCAAGTTATAAGGGAAAAGAACTAGAAAAGAGAATTAGTAGGGGGAAGAAAGATGGTTAGAAAGAAGAAGAAGCCATGGAGTAAACGAAAAAGAATAGTGGTCGGTTCTCTATGTGCGTTTGCGGTAGTTTATATAGCAGTCATGCTGTGGCATACATATAAACCCTTACCAGAGGGAGTTTCTTTTAAAGGGGACATACATAATACAGATTCAGTTGAGATGATTACTGATTTAACCTATGCACAGGACCAAAAAGGGACTGGCATGGTACACGAAAATCATATATTTGAAGAAGTTTATAACATGATTGAGGAAGCAGAAGATTTTGTCGTAGTGGATTTTTTCCTGGTTGATGGCTATTACGATGAAAAGGAAGACTTCCCTAAGATTGCAGATACATTGTCTTCAACATTAGCCCAAAAAAAGATAGACCATCCAGATATGCCTATCGTATTTATCACCGATCCTCTAAACAAGGGCTACGGGTCCTTTGAAAGTAAGTGGTTTAAGAAAATGCGAGAAGCTGGTGTAGAAATAGTTTATACCGATTTAGATCCTTTGCGCGATTCTACCCCCGTCTATTCGGGTATTTATCGTACCTTTTTCCAGTGGTTTGACTTTGGAGGCGAGGGCTGGATTGCGAATGCGATGGCAAGTGAAGCCCCTAAGATGACAGTTGCTTCCTATTTGACTTTGCTTAATGTGAAAGCAAACCATCGGAAGGCAGTAGTTACGGAAAAAGAAGCAATGGTAACGTCTTCTAACCCGCATGATGCGAGTGGGTTTCATGGTAATATTGCACTGAAAGTTACCGGTCCCATCTTAAATGATATTTTAAAATCAGAAGAAGCCGTTTCCTTGTTTTCCGGTGGTCCTAAACTGCCTCGTGTAGATACAAAAGAATCCAACGGACAATATCAGGTGCAGTATTTAACAGAGAAAAAGATTCTCGATGCTTTACTCGAAGACTTAGCAGCAACCAAAAAAGGCGATAAAATTTGGCTCGGGATGTTTTTTGTTGCTAAGCGAGATATCGTAAATGCACTAATAGATGCCGCAAATCGAGGTGTAGAAGTTAATATGATTCTCGATCCAAACGAAAATTCATTTGGCCAGGAAAAATCTGGTCTTCCAAATCGTCCGGTAGTACAGGAAATGGTTGAAGATACAAAAGGTAAACTGAATATACGATGGTATAATACGGTGATTGGTCAATACCATACAAAAGCAATTTGGATTCAATCGGACGAGCATACGATTATTTCTAGTGGTTCTTCTAATTACACGGAAAGAACGCTAGATGATTATAATCTTGAAAATAATTTAAAAGTAGTAGCACCAAATGATAGTGAATTAGTAATCCAAATGGAAACTTATTTTGAACGACTTTGGAATAACGAAGACGCTATGTACACAGTAGAATTGGAAGAGTTCCAAGACGGATTTACTTGGTGGCAAAGATGGATTTATACATTGCAAAAGTTTACGAAAGTAACTACCTATTAACAAGATGATTTCTACCAAATATCAACATAATAAAAACGCTGAATCAAATCAGCGTTTTTTATTATTCCATTACTCACTTCGCTTAACTATAGTATCACCACGACTTATTTTAAGTCACTACAATATGTTTTATATGCAAAGGCAGCTCAACTATCTTCTCTCTCAAAAACTGTGGATACAGATTAATAAGTTTAAGTTCATTCAGCGTTTTCCAATAATATGTATGTATTTTTCCTTCTTCATCTACTACAAATTCATTATTTTTTAGGAGTTTTTCATCTTCTAACTCCAGCAAATAAAAGAAGCAAATTTCATGAAATTGTTCATTAAGTGTTTCCTCTTTGAAAAAATTTTCATTTACCCAAAGCATTCGCTTTACAGTGACTTCCACGCCTAGCTCTTCTTTTATTTCACGCTTGACTGCATCTTCGCTTTTTTCGTTCATTTTAATACGTCCACCTGGGACATAATAGTATGGCTGACCTTGGTCTTGCATGATTAGCAGCTTGTTATCATGCACTATCAATCCCCCCACACGATAATTAAATCTACCTTCTGCCGTTTTAAAAGATATATCCATAATATCCCCTCTATTCTGGTTGAACGTTTTGTCGAAACCAATATATCTATACCATCCGGTTTTAAACTGCCCTAGTAGTCATACATTGCCGTAAAAGTTACCACTGAATGTGCGGTATTAGATTAATAAAATAAAACCTTTGAAATTAACAGCAACATAATAATTGATGAAATCGATTTGATCCAAATAATCTTTTTACTAATGCCTGCTCTACTTTCCAAGTAATTTATATAAGAAAATGTAAGAATAAATCCAAAGAAAGGTAATAGGTAACTAGAACTAAATTCAACACTTTCATAATATTTTATGATAGTTACTATTAAAAGAACCAGACCTAATGCACCTGCATAAGCATAAAAATACAAAGCGAACTTATTGGTCTCTTCCAAATTCTCACCTCCTAGCGATGTGTCTCTTCTCGTCTATCTTATTTAAGTTCTATTGTGAAATCAATGTCGATACTTTCAAGCCCATAAGCTTTTATATTATCTGAAAATATAAGTCGCTAGTTCTTCAAATTCTTCTTGAGAAAGTTTTTCATCATTGGGATATTGAACTGATACTCCACTAAATACCCCCGTAAGTTCATAGGTAGAAATGATAGATTGTTTAAAAGGGAGAGTGTTAAATTCACTGTACAGTTTAGGTATTTGCAAATTTAATGGGCTAATAAAGGGCATCCACCCTTTTGTTGAGTCAACAAATAAAACAGGCATCTGCATACTGTCAAAACGAGATATATAATCACTTCCAGATACAGTGTTAAAATGTTCATTACTAACCATTAGAAAATTATACTTTGTTTTCAATTCGTCATTTGTGAGTACTTCCTCCACCTCTAAAGATTCATAAATGACATTTGAATACTTAAATTGTTCTATATTGTCGCCAATAACTCCAATACGAATCTTATCCTCTGATATTAACTGTTGTTCTGCGCACCCTACTAAAACGATTAAACATATCATAACGAAAATTAATCTTACTTTTATATTTATAAATATCTCTCCTTTTAGCGAACACATGGATAAGTCATTTTAAGGAACTCATAACAACCTCCATTTGTTGTCTGCATAAATGTCTGCACTTCCTTAAATCCAACTTTTTTATATACTTTTATAGCTCGTTGATTAAAGGTTGCTACCGATAATGTAATATAGTCAGGATTATACGTAAATTTAGCAAAATCTAGGCCTGCTCTTAGGAACTCCACTCCTCTTCCATTTCCAGTTAAATTTGGTTTCAGCCCTAAACCTATATCAATCGTTCCTTTATCTACTCTATTAAAACTAAAGTAACCAATAATATCTTGACCATTCATGACAGCAAATGTAGACTCCTTACGTTGATTTGGATTTAAGAATTCAACACGGTCCTCTTCATCTGCATCCATATCATAAAAAGAGTATTCATCATTATAATGCCAATTACTAGCTATATCTTCAGCTTGCGTCTGTGTCATTTTCTTTAATATATACAAGATTTCAATCCCTTCTATAATGCTTTCTACTCTTAAATTCTCCCGATTAGCAATTAATTCCTCTTTTATAAATAATATTTCTCAAGCGAAGGAGTGCACACATAGCCCATAAAATCACCACTTTAGACCTTAAAGCTCTTACCATAGCTCATAATCGATAAAAACTATCCTAGAACAAAAAAATCACCTGGATTACTGTTTATTTACAGTAATCCAAGTGTTTTCGTTCATTAAGGCATATACTTTTCTTCGACTCTCACTACTTCATCATCTTTAACCGTTACATTATAAGGACCTTTAACACCTAATAAATAAGTGATAAATTCCTTTTCATCAACCGCTCTTGGCTCCAATGGATTTTCTTGATTTACTAAAAACAGTTCTGCATCATCAGCTAGTTTTATGCTTACTTCTTCCATGTTTTCGTTATAAATTGCAAATCCATTAACAGCAAATGACGTAGGTAGATCTTTCTCTACATCTAATCCCAATTCCTTAATCCTATCCGTATCCGATTCATCAATCCATTCAACCTCATCCAAAGTGAGAAGCTTTGTAGAAAGCTCATAATTCATAATATTAACGAGTTTTTCACCTGCAGACATTGATTCTTTTGGTGTTGCTTCTTTTGGTGTTTCCTTTTCTGCGCATGCGCTCAATACAATCACGGTTAACATGACTAGAATAGCCATGCTCGTCTTTTTTAATAACTTCATGCTGTAAATTCTCCCCTTTATATATAGGACACTTTTACCATAAAAAAAGTTTCAGTCCATTTAAACAATTAAGCGAACGATGTAGAAGGAATTGGTCACTGCTAGACCATTCGTTGTACTATTTTCATTAAATATTTTAGTAACTTCCTCTAAATCTTCTTCCTTTAGCTTGTCATAAACTGAAGCCTGCTGACCAAAGCAGCGTAATTTTAATACGTCTAAAGGTGAAAGAAGATATTCTGTACTTACTATATAGTCAATTTTAGAAGTGGTGTACTTATTATTCGCTAATTGTAATTCTATTTTATCTAAGAAAGGCGTACCCAAGGATTGTTCAAATAACTTTGGGAATATTTGAGGCAGTTCTTTGCCGAAGTCGTCTCCAGGATGAAGTCCCAGAATGATTCCTCCCTTTTGAACTATTTCAGCAAGGGAGGAATATGCCGAGGTAGGTCCCTTTCGTATGTAAGCACATTCAAACTCCTCTTTTTTGAAAGGCATCCCATGTTTTGTATTTCCAGCTAGGAAAGATAGATTCGACTTCTCATTTACATTCGCGATTTCCAAGAAGTTTTCGGTAACATCAAAACCTACAATCTGCCTTGCAAATGAACTACAATACTTAGTAAACTCGCCATGCCCACAACCAGCATCCAAAACCTTTTTGTTTTTGATCAACCTCATCACTTCTTCATCAAAAACAGACTCTCCATTTGGTATGGTTATTGTAGAATTCCAATTGTACTTATAAACACGTTGCAATGCTGACAGTTGTTCATACCACTCTATGGAATGTGGTGTTACCCAGTCTGAAAAGATGGTCGGATTATTTAACATATACACTCTCTCCTTACTTGCTCCGGTTCCTAAACAAAAGCCATAGACAGTAAAATACACCAAACGCTACAAATTCCAGTGATAATACATACCACGGATAAGGACCTAGGAAATCCAATAAACTCCCACCCTTTGGCTTTTCCTGTAAAAACATATAATTGCCATCTACTATAAAATTTATAGCGAATAAGAAAGGTAGCAATATATTCAAAATAACCATCGTCTGGATAAGCCCTTTAAAAGTTGGTCGGTAACCTCTCACCCATGTGAAATAAAGGGCAGTTAAAATAATTCCAAAATGTGTATAGAAGAAATGAAAGAACCTGAAGTGAGGAAAATTTATATCTAATACCGGGGTGACAACTGCCTGAATAGCTCCTCCAATTCCAGCAAAAAATACAAACGGATAGAACTTCTTGTTACCAGTCCAAAGTAAAACCATTGTAACGATTAAACTAATGCTGCATAGCTCAAGGGGCAATGAGTTTCCCCAATCCCACCTTCCTGTTTGAACAAGCCACATATAATAACAACCATCCATAATAAATAAAGTCAGAGCGAAAAAACGTTCCCTTAATTGGATTTTCTGTTGTTGATGAGACCACTTGTTTCTAGTAAAAAATAACAGCAAGATTAATATAAATAATGTAATAGCGGAAGTTAAATGTACTCCAGAAAACATTTTAAAGGCATATTCCAATCTTTTCCCTCCCTATCTACTCTATTAATATTCGGCTTAGTCTTTTGAATTTCCTCTATAAAAAACTACTCGTGTAATTCCCCGAGCAGCCTTCATCATTTGAATTTTATTTTGACGTTATTACATCCAGTCGATTTTGCTTGATAGAGCTCCTCTTCTGCTATTACAAGCATTTCTGCCATATCCTTAAATTGCCTCACTACACCATGTACGCCACCCACACTACTAGTAATGTGAAAAGAATGCTGCTCACAACAAAACTTTAAGTTTAGGTTTTCAATAGCCTCCCTCATATTATTCATCAAGGGACCTAATGTATCTCGACTAATATCCATAAAAAAACAAACAAATTTTTCTTCACTAAGACGTCCTATTTCTCCTTGTCGTCCATTCAAAAATACTTTTATACACTCTGAAATTTGTTGTAAACAATGTTCTCCTTCTTTACGACCATGAAAATCAATATAACGTTTGAAATGATCAATTTCCAAAATACAAAAGACAACTTGGTAATCTTCTATTCCTTCTTGAGTTAAATCAGGTATGCACTTTAACAATTGTAGACGATTTGACAGCTGACCCACTTCATCGTCTAATATAGAAATGAATTTACTAGCTTTCAATAGCTTATATCACTCCTTTTGACTCTCTTTTTCTTTCACTCATTTTAAACAAAAACACCTAGCTCTTAAAACAGACTATGCTGTAAAGAACTAGGTATCCCATTTTAGTGTTTCATCTAATTACGGAAACTTTATATCTAACTTACTTTAACTGTTTTTCAGTAATATCACCAAGAAGTGGAAGCTTGTAGTATTTCCCATTGTAAGCCTGGTACATTAAGAAAACTACCAGTGCAAGGACAAGTAAAGGCAACCAGATACTCAGCATCCAACCGATTATTGGGATAAAAGGCAAGACCATACTTATTATAATAAGAGCTACCCCTAAAAATACGGACTGCAATGCATGAAAACGAATGAAGCGATTTTCCTTCTCTACAAATAGAAAGATAAGTCCGACGATGAAAAAATAACAAAGCATTCCAGCAATATTTTCATCTAAACCAATTGCATTATTTTTATTTACTCCTATTTCTGTTTCCTTTTGTTTAGGAGAAGCAGCTTCTTCTTTACTGTTATTTTCCTGTTCGTTCATACATATCACCTCCTTGTTTTGATCAAGAGTTAAAACGATGAAGTCTATAATATGGTTGGTGATTTAGAAATACCACATTTATGAAAGAACTGGCTCCATCCTTTCATCATATGAAAATGTTCATTATTCAGCTACATAATCGGAACAACGTAAAAAAAAGATCCTCTTATTTTACATAAAGAGAATCTTTTTCCTTAGCTATACTTTAATTCGAAATGCTTTTACAATAATCCCGTCATTTGCTGGTTCAAAATCATATTGTGGTAAGCGTTCAAAGCCTAGGTGCGTATATAATGTTATGGCATTTTCCATAAAATCTGCAGTATGCAGTCCCATCTCTGTAAAACCTTTTTCTTTTGTGCGCTTCATACATTCATGGATAAGTGCTGTTGCTACACCCTTACCTCTAGCTTGTCGAGAGATAGCTAGCATACGTAACTCTGGATAATTGAGCACTTCGTCCAGTAAACCTTCATAAATTTGTTTATCAGGTGCAAACAAAGCAACACTTCCTGCAATTTCTCCATCAATTTCTGCCACGATTCGTTCAATACCAGGTTTGGAATCTGCATCCGATAGAATAGATTGTTGAAGTGCATTCCAGTGGGCCTCCGGTATTTTAGGTGCATGCTCTTCATATGCATGTAATCTCATTTCACGTATATGAACTAACTCTTCTTCTTTCGCATTACGAATAATCATTTTTTTCATCTCCTTATTGAATAAGAAATTTCTCTTCCTTACCACTTAAAGCCTCACGGTCATGCTTTGAGTTGAAGATAGACGTATCCGGACCTTTTGGTAATATATTATTTGGTCCTTTTTGATCGTCACTAGCAATATGGTTTGATAAATGATAATGTATTTTAATCGCTTCAAAATCTGTTGTATCACCAAATCCAGGTGTTTGGTATAAATCACGTAAGTAACCCCATAAATTCGGAAAATCAACAATGCGGTTTCGATTTGTTTTGAAAGCCGCATAGTACGCAACATCGAAGCGTACAAGTGTCGCATATAGGCGAACATCTGAGTCTGTAATATAATCCCCAAACAAGAAACGTTGCGTAGAAAGACGATTTTCTAGTTCGTCCAAACGGGCAAATAACACGTCGTATGCCTCTTCATATGCTTCCTGGGAACGTGCAAAGCCACATTTATACACTCCATTATTCACTTCATGGAAAATGATATCGCTTAATGCATCAATCTCTTCTCGTAAATGCTCTGGATATAACTCAGGTGCATTTTCTTTGTGGAACGGCTTCCAAGCTGTCTCTAAATGATTGGTTAATCGGAAATAGTCATTATTCACAGCTTTTTTTTCTGCTATATCGACAATGACCGGAACAGTGGGTCTGCCTTCATATGTCGCATCTGCTTGTAAATATACTTCACTTATATATTTAATACCTAAAACGGGGTCAACGCCATTCTTATCTAAGGAAAACTCCCAATCTACCCAATCAATATTCGGACGCATTGGACTTGCAGTTCCTAAGCTAATAACATCTTCTAACCCAAGTACACTTCTCACAATGACAGAGCGATGTGCCCATGGACAAACAGCTGCCCATAGTAGACGATACTTTCCTGCTTCTACTGGAAGTTCCCCAGCTTCACTTCCAAAAGTTGTTGAGAATCGATTTTTTTGACGAATAAATTTACCCTTTTCATCCACTTCAGTTGGACCTTGTTTCTTAGTCTCTTCCATGTCTCATCATCCTTTTCTATTAAACATAGTATTTCACTTGGTTTAGTTAAGTGTATGGATTTATTATCTTGAAGTCAAGGTAATAAATTTTAAAATAGATACCATTGTATCCAAACGGATTATTTAATTCTCAAAGTCTCATCTGTGTTATGAACATCCTAGCATCATAGCATTCTAGCTATGATGGCTGTTTTGGAAAAACAGCTTTTTTTGCTTTTATCGACTACTAGTGGACAATCCATGAATGGGTCGGATAGTTTATACAATACCAAATTTTAGGAATAGACTATAAGAAAGAAAACAATGATAAGGAGGTCATATATTTGGCATATAGAAGAAATGGAAATCCCCGTTTTTGTGTGTTCCCTGGTTATAATTGGTGTGGACCCGGTTGTAGTGGACCTGGTGCTCCTATAAATGATGTGGATGCGGCTTGTAAAGCACACGATGAATGCTATAGAAGAGGAAATAATCGATGTGAATGTGATCGTGAGTTTCTCCGTCGGCTACAGCCTAAAGTAAATAATCACACACCAAAGGGAAGACATGCCCGAACGCTCTATAATTATATGAAATTGCAAACAGCTTTTACTTGTAGAAACTCTAGATACTAAAAAACTAAATCCAAATACTTGTAAAATATATTTCATCCTAAAATCGTTACTTAGCAATACGTTTGTTTAGAAAGGATAAGTTTGTTATCATTTCTACAGGTAGTTATTGAAGGAGCGCTTATAGATGAATAAAGAACAAGTAGAACAGTTTCAACAGATGAAAAAGAAAATGACTCGAATGATGCTGTTGTATAAGTTTGCATTGAGTGAGCTTGAAACAAAAATTGAAATTCTTCGAGAAGAATTTTTAATGATCCATGATTATAATCCAATTGAACATACGAATTCCAGATTGAAATCTCCAGAAGGTATATTAAAAAAACTTAATCGCAAGGGTAAAAGTATTTCAGTAGAAAGCATCCGTGAAAATGTGAAAGACATTGCAGGAATGCGTATTACTTGTTCTTTCATCTCTGATATATATCGAGTTTTTGGTATGTTGGAAAAACAAAGTGATATAAAGGTATTAGAAGTAAAAGATTATATTAAAAACCCAAAAAGTAATGGCTATAAAAGTTTACATGTTTTATTGGAAACACCTGTTTTTATGTCCGATGGTAAAGAAATTGTAACCGTCGAAGTGCAAATACGAACTATTGCGATGGATTTTTGGGCAAGCCTTGAACATAAAATCTTTTATAAATATGATCAGTCGGTACCGGAACAGTTATTAATCGAGTTAAAAGAAGCAGCCGATTCAGCATTTGCATTAGATCAGAAAATGGAACGACTGCATAATGAAGTAAAAGTAATCAAAAAAGAAAACAAAGTAACCGAAGTAGATGAATTGACTAAGTTAATAAGTAATTCAAATCAACAAATAACAATCGCCCCTGCTTTCTTAGAAATGTTGGAGAAAAGTAAGTAATGCGATAGTTGATAGCCATTACTAAGAACTAAGAGTAAGAATAATTCAATAAGAGTTGCAATGACTATTTGTCGTTGCAGCTTTTTGCGTTAATTGGACATCTCTCTAGACTAACTATCCATATCCCCTGCTCCTTTTTTCATAAACTAAACAGATATATAAAATAAAGTAGGAGGAGTTATTAAATTGAGCAAATCAAATGAGAACTTTTCAAATTCTCATCATCACAATAAAAGACCTAATATTCTTTTTATCATTGTAGATGAAGAGAGATTTCCGACTGTTTATGAAACTGAAGCAATAAAAGAGTGGCGAGTGAAAAATTTAAAAACGCAAGAGCTGTTACGCAAAAATGGAATGACATTTTCAAATCATTATATTGGGAGTACCGCTTGTTCACCAAGTAGAGCAACGCTTTTTACTGGCCAGTATCCGTCACTTCATGGAGTGACACAAACGACTGGTGTTGCAAAAGGTGCATTTGATCCCGATGTATTTTGGTTAGATCATAGCACAGTGCCTACTTTAGGGGAATACTTTCGCACAGCGGGATATCAAACGTACTGGAAAGGAAAATGGCATCTATCGGATGAGGATATTCTAATACCTGGTACGCATGACGCATTACCGAGCTACAATACAAAAACTGGTGTACCTAACAGTGCGCAAGAGCAAATTTATGAAAAAGCCAATAGATTAAGTGATTATGGCTTTGATGGTTGGATAGGTCCTGAACCTCATGGATCAAATCCGCGAAATTCTGCATCTTCGGCAGGTGTCGGAGTAAGTGGAAGAGATGAAGTTTACGCTAAAGAGGTAGTAGATTTAATACATTCACTCGAAAAAAATGCAAAATCACCTAACGATCAACCTTGGTTAATCGTATCCTCATTCGTGAACCCACATGATATTACCCTGCTTGGTCTATTCACACGATTCAATCCCTCCTATAATTTTGAGATTGATCCGACTCTTCCTTTCGTTCCACCAGCACCTACAGCAAATGAAAACCTACTTACCAAACCTTCTGTTCAGTTAAGTTATCGTGATATCTACCAACAAGCCCTTCAGCCCACATTCGATTCGCTACTTTATAGACAACTCTACTATTCTCTACAAAAGAAGGTAGATGATGAAATGTACAAAGTATTTCAAGCCCTTCAATCATCCATCTTTTATGAAGACACAATAATAATTTTCACAGCAGATCATGGAAGCTTAGTAGGAGCACATGGTGGACTATTTCAAAAGTGGCATAATGCTTATGAAGAATCCTTACATGTTCCTTTAATAATTCATAGCCCAAAATTTTCAGTCCCTAGAGAAACGGACATAATCACAAGCCATCTAGACATTATCCCTACACTTTTAGGTCTTGCCAATATTAATGCAGTCGATGCTCAAAAAGAACTTAAGAAAAGCCATAGCGAGGTGCACCCATTGGTTGGACGAGATTTCTCCCCGTTAATAAATGGAAAAACCAATTTCCCTCGGGCAAACGAGCCTATATACTTTATGACGGACGATGAAGTGACAAAAGGATTAAATCAGTTTACTGTAACCGGAAAACCATATGAATCAGTTATTCAGCCAAACCATCTAGAAACCATTATTTTGAAATTGCCTACTGGCAAAGAAAAAACCGATGAGGTCTGGAAGCTTACCCGTTATTTTGACAATCCACAGTTTTGGAGCAATCCCGGTGTAGAAGATAAAGTGACAAGTCAGGAGGATTCCACTCCAGTTACAGATACGAAGGAAGTAGCTATTTGTATAACTACCACGAAACAAACTCCAGTCGACGATGAATATGAATTATATAATGTCACTAGAGATCCAACGGAAGAATGTAATCTTGCATTTCATTTGAATGAAACTCCCGAATCCAAACTAATTCAAAAAGTATTAATAAGTATTCTCCAAGAACAATCCAAGCAAAAAAGATTATCTCCGACAAGTGGCACGGTTCCAGGTATGCCAACTTGTGAGAGCTAGGGAGATCTCATTAAATCACTTATACTTAGTATAAAAAGGTGCCGCCTAAGTCATTTTCCGTTAATTGGTTCGACACCTTTTATATTATTATTTCTTCCGACAGTTGTTCTCTTATTGCCAAAGTCTCACAGCTACATTGGTATGTTCATAGCGTTTAATAATAATACATACTTTTTGATACCATTCATTACAAAGTGTATTTACTTCTGTGTATTCTTCCGAATCGATTTCAAAGGATTGGTCATCTGCAATAAATGGATATTCTAAAATAGGATTGATCAAATCATCCACCACTATTCTCAAACATAATGCTTCTATAGATTCAACGTCATCCTCATCTTCTTCTTCATCTTCCTCGTCAACATCTTCTTCCATTTCGGCTTGATCATGCAATAGTGTACTGCCTAACAAACCTTTCCGCGGATATAAGTTTATAACCTCTCCCTCTTCTACTAAGCCAACCTCTAATACTTTAGAAAAGGAAATAGGATCTATACTAAAATCTTCTTCTATGGAATCTCTTTGAAGTATATAAAGAAAGTTTCCTACATCATCTATTAACATGACATTTAACAAATTGTTCGAGATCAGAGACTGTGTATGGGGAATTTCTGCAAGTTGTTCCTCTAATCTCCTTCTACTTTCAGCGTTTCTTCTATTTATAAAAAGTTTCCATTCTATAACTCCCCAAAAGAATAATCCCAATGAAATGACCAGATACAATCCAATTGCATTTGTACTTTCTAGTGAAAGTGATAATGCGAAATAAATAAAGAATAATAGAAATATAACTAGTATTTTCAATCTCATTCCACCTTTAGAATTCTGTTATAAGAGATTCTATTCGTGAAACTATGTCCTTATACTTAAGTCTTTGAAATTGTCTACTTCCAATCACCGAAATAGACGAAAATAAATTACCAACTTCAATCATTTAGCATATAATATATTATTTCATTAAAGCGGAGGTGTTTATGCTGATTCATACTGTTCAACAAGGGGAAACACTGAGTCAAATAGCTCGAGACTATCGTACACCCCTATCCAACATCATTAGCGCTAACCCATCTATAAACCCAAATATACTTTATATAGGTCAATCCATTGTGATACCAGGTTTTCCAGATCCTAACTCACTGCCATATCAGATCGAGGTTTCCATAAACAATCGGCGACTACGGTTGTTTAAAGATGGGCTTTTACAAAAAGAGTATCCTATTGCGGTAGGAAGAATGTTATTCAATACACCTGTTGGAGATTTTATCATTATAAACAAAGCACCTAATCCGGGAGGACCTTTCGGCACCATGTGGATGAGTTTATCGAAAGAACATTATGGGATTCACGGTACTAACGATCCCAGTTCGATTGGCAGAGCAGTATCACGTGGTTGTATCCGTATGAACAATAAAGATGTAGAAGAATTAGCACGTATAATTCCGATCGGTACTCCCGTTTCAATAAGGCCATAAGACAAACTGGTTAAAGAGACGCCAGGTCCTCTAAAAAAGAAACGTTGGTAAGTATGCAGTTGATTTCCGCTCCGAGCGGACGCTTTCCGTGGGCACGGCTTCAGCCGCTTCCTTCGCTTACGCTCAGTCCAGGGTCTTCAGCTCGTGCTGTTCCCACTGGAGTCGCCGCTCTGCGCTCCAATCAACTAGATCCACTTTATATAAATGAAGATAAAACCACATAAATACAGGTGTATTATCCTAAAATAATTAATGATAAAATAGACTCAAAAAAAAGAAAATATACTCCTTCTTTCATTATTAAATAGTATTCGTTATCGGGCAGACGGTTTTATCCCTCCTTTAACTTTGACTAATCTTATCTCTAAGTTAGAGGCTTTGCTTAATCCCAGCAAGCGTCCATCTGAAGCAAAAATCAGCTGTGTTATTCTTCAAGTCCCGCAATCTCAGTGTTCACCAGACATTTTTAAGTACTTTATTCAAAATAAAAAGAGATTACCATTAAGTCTTGAAAATAAAAACTTAATGGTAGTCTCTAAAGCTATGTCTACTTGTCTCGATTAATAATATAATCCAAAAAGTGCTTCAAAAAAGTTGTATCTCGTGGCACGTCATGTAATGATTCCATCGCAACACAGTAATTTTCCCACATCTCTTTTTTGGCATCTTCAACCCCTAATATAGAAACGAAAGTAGAGCTGTTATTTTCGGAATCCTTCCCAACGGTTTTCCCTAACAAAGCTGTATCTCCTTCTACATCAAGGAGGTCATCTTTAATCTGAAATGCAATACCTGCATGGCGTGCAAACTTTTTCAATGCTTCAATTTCTAATTCGCTAGTATTGGCAAGGATTGCAGGCATTAGAATAGATGCTTCAAATCCAAGTCCTGTTTTGTAGAAGCACATGTTATTTAATTGGTCCAAAGATAATTGTTCGCCTTTTGAATTTAAGTCCATTGCCTGACCTCTACACATATCGGCCGTCACTTGGGCAGAATACTGGATGAGTTTCAACACAGCTTTCGAATCGAACTGATCCAATGTCGTTTGCTCCCAAATAGCTTTCTGAGTCAAGAAAAGTCCTGTTAACTCTGCGATGGAAACATTATAAACCTCATGGAGGGTAGGCCGACCTCTGCGGAGTGAAGCATTATCTTGAGATGGAAGATCGTCAAAAATGAGAGAAGCTGTATGCATATACTCTAATGATTTTAAAAGTGGTTCTAGCTCTGAGCTTTTTAACCCATATGCATTGACTCCCATAAACCAAGTGACTATTGGTCTTAAACGTTTTCCATCACCTTGTAGACTGTAATTCGCAGCATCTATAATGGAATCAGGCGACTTATCAGGTTTTGAGAGATCTAGAACTTCGTTAATCTGATTCCGGACAGTTTTGGCGTTTTCTATAAATTCTTCCTGTCCCTGTCTATTATTTTTCAAGCTTGTAATCATATGGTCACGCAGCAGCTTATCGAAGAAATCTACATCATCTGCTTTTCGAACCATCTCTTGGATTAGTTTATTGAAAGTAGGGTTTCCAGAAGCAAAAAGGTTCATTATCTCCTTATATTTTCCGGAACCTACCCGCTCCTTAAATCTTTTAAGACCGTTGATAGCTCGGTCTAAAATAACTTCACGCGTCATTTGATCCGAATCATAAACATGATGAATCAAATTAGAGATTACTGTCCAGTACATTTCAAATGGATTTATGAGATCTGGCCGTTTATCGTGATACTTCAAGTAATATGTGTAGGGAGTTACCGCCCCTTCCTCCATATCATCAAACATATCTGCAAAATCATCCGCAAGTTGATTGTAGATTCCGTAAAAAAATGTTCGAGTGTCAAAACCTTCATCCTCAGAAGCACCAATTACAGAACGAACAATCAATCGAGAAGATGCAGATTTTAGAATGACTGGTATATAAAGCTCCTCATTCGTATATTCTGGATAAGCCAAATCATATTTGCGATCCACTTCTTGAGAGTTGAAAAACACATAAGATTGCTCGAAAAAGTTATTTCTTGTCTCTGGTCGCTGATGTTCCTTAATATATTCAAATGCTTCACTAAGTTCTGAGTGAATATAACCAATCAGTTCCGCATTTTCCCCTTTCCAATCACCTAGTTCGGGAACTATTCCCGTAGTAAGGGTAGTGCGTATCAGATTAGCATATTGTTTTTCTTCGTCTACTGTTAGAATTTTAGCATCTAGAAGATCGTCAATAAATGGATACGTAAGTCCATAGGAAAACCCTAGCCTTATCGCTTTATCAAGCCTATACTTTCGCTCTTCTGGAGAAACATCCCCATTCATTTCTTCTATTTCTTGCATGATTACCCCTGCAATGATTTTAATAAGTTTTCGTTGGGCATGCTCAGCCTCCATCCCTGTAGGAATACTAGCGGATACATTTTTTAACTTATTGATCAGCCAGATGAAAGTCGATTCCACGCCTTCTTTCTGAGCCAGGCGATACAAGGCAGTCATATTGAACATTTCACTATCATTCTCTCGATCTGTTGCGGAAGAGATAAGATGAGTTTTCAAACTTTCCACTACATTTCGGATTCGACTTTCCGTTTCTGGAGAATTCAACGCTTTTCCTAAATCTCTCATAAATATATATGAAATACTTCGATTCAGATAATTATCTAATTTCCCTGTATAATTTAGCCACTTTATATAACTGTGATATCCACTCGCATTAGCTTTTCCTTTCCCCCTGGAAAACAGAGAAAGTATTGAATGGTGTCGTATATGATTATGTTTCCACAAATGTATATCTTCTGTAAGAACTTTCACATATGTCTTCTGTTGAACCTGCGTATAAAGTGATTGAAAATAATGATTGGCCTTCTCTTCTGCCTGCTTGTAACAAGCATCGGTATTAATGATTAATTCTTTGTTCATATCATTACTCACCTTCACTTCTTATTTATAAATTCCACTCCAATTACTATTATAATTATAACATTCAACGTATGGATGATTTACTTTAAGCTACAGAATTATTCCTCTTTCTATTTCTATGAGTCAAACCGCTGCTTCATAATCGAAAAATAAGAAAAACCTGTTTCAAATGTTATCGAATGCCTTGGGCGGCTGCTTTAAGCTATATTATTTTCTGGCTAATTTTGGAGGGGTGGTCATGACTCATGTCACGACCACCCCTCCTTTTCCGTTCATCTTATGGCATTAAACTGTCCATCTTCTACTATTGAATACTTGGAATTTTACAGGTTAATGTAAAAGTTTCCTTTTCATTTAAAAAATCTAAATATCCTTGTTGTTCTTTAATAATATTTTGAATAATAGAAGTACCAAGTCCATCATGGGAAGATTTAGTTGTTATGCCCACCGTTTGAAATAATTGATCTGCAATATGTGGAGAGAGTGGTAACGTACTATTCTTACAAGTTAATATGTAAAGACCACTTCGTTTTTGCAAAGTCATTTCAATATAGCCTTGCATGCCACTTTGTTGTTGCCATTCCTCACACGCATCTAAAGCATTTTCCAAAATGTTACCTACCAATGCAACCACTTTAGGAGTAGGCAAAGGCAATTTAGAACAGGGTAGATCGAAGTGATAGTTGAGAGTTATATTGGCATCGTGAGCACGTTTATAAATGCTGTGTAATATAGCGGCCACTGCACCATGCTCTCCTTTAATAGATAAGTTTGTTTCCTCATATCCATCAATTAATACTTCCATATATTCCTTTACCTCTTTCGATGTTTGCTTTTCCAGCAAATAATGAATAGCTGTTATATGCTTTAAATAGTCATGTCTTTCATTTCTAAGAGTTTGGAAAGTTTGGTTGAATTTGTCTTGTTGAACATCCGTTGCAGCTATTTTTTCACTAATCATGTTCTTTGTTTTACTATCTTTCACGCTGTATAGAAATAACGCGGTACTACTGCATAATACACAAATATATGCTAACGAAGGTTCACTAAATATATACACGCCAATTAATAATAGTTGAATACTCCAGGTTTCATCCAGTATTACGTATTTATAAGTATAGATGCTGATGATAAGCCCTATTAGTCCTGCTATCCAGAATGATGATACTGCTTGTAAAAATAAAATCATATGTAATATGCACAAAGCACTATATAAAAAGCGTCTTCCCATAAATCTCACCTCAGAAATAATTTCGTTGAAGTATTCCAATATTTTCCTTAGTAATCATTGCCTTTTCTTCTATATTCTCAAAGGAAACAAGGTAGGAATTTTTTGCATATAAGGAGAAGTTCATAATAAAAAGAATATTAATAATAAAGGAACGATGAGATCTTAAAAATGAACGCTCCCTTAATTCACCTTCTAATTCATTTAGAGTTTGATAGGTTTTGACCTGACCATTTCTTGTATGAATCATTGTTGAACGTCCCGTACGTTCGATGAAAATAATATCTTGTTTTTGAATAATATGAATATCATTTTTTTGTTTAATATATAGACGCCCAGTCATTTCCGATTTATACTGTTTCATCATTAAACGTTCAATTGATTGGATGAGGCGATCTTTTGTATATGGCTTCATAATGTAGTCGTGTACATTAATTTCAAAAGCATGTACAGCATAACCACTATTCGCTGTTACAAAAATAACAGAGATATTAAGTGCATGTGAATGGATAATGTCAGCTAGTTCATAGCCTGTGAGGTCTGGCATCTCAATATCAGCAATAAGTAAATCAACGGATTGCTTTTTGATTTCTTCATAAGCTGTTGTCGCAGAAGTTGTCGCAAAAACTATCTCAACCTTTTCAATCATTGCGATAATCCCTTGTAATTTATCTAAATCTATTTGTCTGTCATCAACTAGTCCTACTCTCATATTATCTCCCCTTATACCTTATTAATTTTACACTAAAATGAATTTTCTGGCATAAGTTACTTTGTTTTACCCGTTTGGCGACCTCAAATGGCTCTTTCGCGACATCTTCGCAGACAGCCACTGCTTTCCTTAGTAAGATAAAGACAATAAATAACAGAGGTGAAAAATATGATCCATATACAAGAAGTAACAAAGCAGTTCTCTGAAAAAAAGAAGTACGTAACAGCTTTAAAGCATGTTTCTTTAAAAATTGAAGAAGGTGAAGTTCTCGGACTACTTGGTGAAAATGGAGCTGGGAAAACAACTTTACTCCGTTCAATCGCTACACTCATTCAACCCTCGAGTGGTGAAATTCAAGTTGATGGCTTTGATACAGTGAAAGAATCTGATGAAGTAAAAAAAAGACTCGGAGTATTATTCGGAAGTGAGACAGGTTTGTACGATCGTCTAACAGCAAGAGAGAACCTAGAATACTTTGCCTCCTTGTATGGCTTAGGCGCACATGAGACAAAAGTGCGTATTGAAAAGCTAGCAAAAACTTTTGGTATGCGCGACTACTTAGATCGTAGAGTAGGTAGTTTTTCGAAAGGAATGCGACAAAAAGTAGCCATTGCACGAACGATTCTGCATGATCCCGATATTATTCTTTTTGATGAACCGACTACAGGTCTTGATATTACATCTTCGAGTGTATTTCGCCAACTCGTTCATCAGCTAAAAGGGGAAGGCAAAACGATTATATTCTCTAGTCATTATGTAGAAGAAATAACCACGCTTTGCGATCGAGTGGCAATGATTCATAAAGGTGAATTAGTATATGAAGGAACTCTTGAAGAACTTTATAGAGAAGAAAATAACCAGGACTTAAACTATATCTTTATGAGTAAGTTAGTGCGAGGAGGACAAAAGGATGCTTAATATTTTAAAAAAAGAATTGAAAGATAGTTTTCGAGATCGTAGAACTTTACTTCTTACAGTATTGCTTCCATTGGTACTCATGAGTGCACTTGTGTTCTTCTATGAAAATTTATTAGCTAGTGATGAAGATGAAACTTACGGGATTGTCGTAAATGAAGAGCAACTTGAATTCGCAAAGCAATTACTCACTTCTTATGACAATATGGAAGTGACAGGTGTTGCAAATGTGGAAGAAACTATTGCGAATGGCGATGCAATAGCTGGAGTAATAATTCCATCTGACTTTGAACAACAAATAACAACCGAGAATACACCAACTATTCAAGTACTTGGTGATTTATACAGTCAAAAAAGCGCGCTTGCAGCTAGTTATATTGAGTCTGCATTTGGACAATATAATCAACAAATTGTTGCGGAACGTTTACAACAAAATAAATTAGATAGTGAACTATTAACACCCTTTACAATTCAACAAGTTCAAACGGTGGAAGGTGATTCATCTATGATGTTAATTGCATTCTTAGTTCCGTTAATGTTATCGGTTGCAGTAGGTATAGGAGTTGGCCCATCAGCTTCGGATTTAGTCGCTGGTGAAAAAGAACGTCGGACAATGGAAGCTTTATTGATGACTCCAGTGAACCGTAGTGCTCTATTATTAGGAAAATGGATAACCATGGTGATTATAGCAAGTTTGACAGGCATCATTACCTTGCTCATTGTCACAGTGGAGATTATATTCTTTACTGAGAAATTAAAGGAAGGTTTGGCATTTGAAAACAATGAAGCAATATGGATAGCAGTGGTAGCACTATTAGTAATAATAGCCTTTGCTGCACTTATGGCATCTGCCCTAATGGTAACAAGTATTTTAGCGAAAACGGTAAAAGAATCTCAAAGTTATGGAACACCAGTGACAATGATTGTTATGTTGCCAGCGTTACTTACGTCAAGTTTAGGGTTAAATGAATTATCAACTATACATTTTGTAGTGCCCCTAATGAATTTATTTACAATCTTCAAAGAGTTATTTTTTGGTGTGTTGAATGTAGAACATATTTTACTGACACTAAGCAGTAATATTCTATTAGCAATTATTATTTTCTTTATCGGGCGTGTGCTATTTATGAAAGACCGTTGGATTTTATCTAACTGACAACTTATTACCGTCTTCAAAAAAAGCACCATGAACTGCAGCTCATTCGGCTCACAGTTCATGGTGCTATTGTACTTTTTGGGGGTTACTTTCTACACTCTATAGAAAATTGTCTTAATTACTTTCAACTTCACCAGCTGATTCCCATCTATCTATTTCTGCACGAACAATTGGTGCCACTTCTTTGCCAAGTAGTTCAATTGCTTTCATCACGTCTTCATGAGGCATTGATCCAACTGGTACATGCAGCATAAAGCGAGTAATACCCACATTTTTACGTAAGAAAATAATCTTTTCAGCTACTGTCTTCACATCTCCAACGTATAAAGCACCTTCCAAGCTACGTGCATCATCGAATGTCGAACGAGTATACGGACCCCATCCGCGCTCTCTTCCTATAACGTTCATTGCTTGCTGTGTTGGTGCGAAAAATTTTTCTACTGCAATATCCGTAGATTCTGCCACAAACCCGTGCGAGTGCGATGCAACCGTTAACTTCGATAAATCATGTCCTGCTTGAGTCGCGGCTTTCTTATACAGTTTCACAAGTGGCTCAAACTGGAGTGGGCTACCTCCGATAATTGCCAACACTAGTGGCAATCCAAGGAATCCAGCTCGAGCAACAGATTGCGGTGTTCCACCGCTCGCAATCCAAACGGGAAGTGGGTCTTGTACGGGACGTGGATAAACCCCACGATTCTGAATCGCAGCTCGATGCTTACCACTCCATGAAACCATTTCAGACTCACGTATTTTTAAGAGTAAATCTAACTTTTCTTCATACAATTCATCATAATCCTTTAAATCATATCCAAAGAGTGGGAAAGATTCGATAAAGGAACCGCGCCCTGCCATGATCTCTGCTCGACCATTGGAAATAGCGTCTAATGTAGAAAATTCCTCAAATACTCGTACTGGATCATCCGATGAAAGTACTGTTACAGCACTAGTTAGTCTTATATTCTTCGTCCGTGACGCAGCTGCAGCCAGAAGAACAGCGGGCGCGGAAGCCGCGTAATCCTTGCGATGATGTTCTCCTACACCGAATACATCTAGCCCAACTTCATCTGCTAATACTATTTCTTCCACAACCTCACGAATACGCTCCGCATGGCTAATTACTTTTCCAGTTTTTACATCTGGAGTGGTTTCCACAAACGTTGTTATACCAATTTCCACTTAATTTTTCCCCCAATCATTATTGCGTTCAATTGTTTATATAAGGATGCTTTCGGCCTTAATGATACCTTATTATCCTATTTATATTCAATTTATCAGTTTCATTGGAGAAAGAGGATTTTGGAAAGATATTCTGTTTCACGGGTAAAAATAACTCGAGAGAGAGTATGTAAGGAACCATCTGCTAGTATTCAATAGAGTGAACGCCAGTAATACTCAGTAACCCTTGTCCTCAAGCATCCTCTCTCTTCTTCACTTCACTCATTAAATAATCGACAAACAGATCATCCCTTACTAAAGCTGCCTCATAGTTTCTCTTTAAGAAACGTTCGCCATCTTCAAAGCTTGTAAAGGTTTGTTCTAATTCGATTTTATTTTTTTCGAGAATCCAATCTTGATCATTTTTAGAATATAAGATGAACGTGTCATTATTTCTATTTTTATAAAACGAACCGAAAGCCGATTGTTTCAAATTATACTGATTTCTTTTTGCATCTTCTGGTATTGAGGACAGATGGAAAGTGTCCAAAACAAATAACTTATATGCTTCCTCCGTTAAAGTACATCCTGATGCTTTTTGATGTCCTCCGCCGCCGAACTGTCCAGCAACTTCAGAAACATCGACATGATCATAAATTGTACGAAGAGAAATTCTTTTTCCTCCCATGATTACAATTGCGATGTAATCGAGATGTGGAAACTCTTTGCCAAGTTCATTACCTAACTCCGAATGATACGTTTCTGCATAGACCACCCCAGCAATATGGTCTCCCACTTTTGCCTGTACAATCTCTCTTTTCTTGCGACGAATATAGCGATCAATCTTCTCGGATTCCATTTTCAATATTTTCTTTTCAAATTCATCAAAATCAAAATGGTCACTCGTACGAAGTCGTTCCATTATTTTTTCTTCAAATTCTTCCATCGATATTAAATAGAACAATGAGTTTAGGGAATGTGCCTGATGATTCCCGTTCTTTTCCCATTCCCATGTATCATACTGTCTAACTAATTCTACAAATTCTGTTACTGCAGCAGTTGGTTCCAATAATTTGTTGGATACAAGGTACTCATATAATAAGGATGTGGCAGAAGTTAATTTGCCTTCCTGATCTTCCACTAAAATATATCCCCATTCATAATCATTAAAGTGCAACGCTGATTTATGATGATCGATTAGTTGTACCTTCCCATTTGCATTGTAAAAATCATTTAATTTTTTTTCATTATCCCCGTTCGGCGTCAAATCCGTTACGAATAAAAATGTATCAGGTTCATCATTTTCTAAAAAATATTCAATCTCCCGATTAAGAGATGAAATCGAATTATAGCGCACCTTTACATTCTCACCAAATGCTAGCTTTGCTAAAATACCACATCCGACACCATCTAAATCATTATGGGACAATAATTTATACATTCTCTTCACCTCTTATATAGTATGGTTTTTACATACGAAACTTATTAATAAACTAATTTAAAAGTTATTTGGGTCAACTTCAAATTACTTTTATCAATATAAAATTGGACTCCGTTGATTGTAGCGCAAGGTGGCGACTCCAGTGACGAGGAGTGAAGCCATATCCGCGGAAAGCGTCCACCTGGAGTGAAGATCAACTTTGACGGATTTTACTACTTAATATTTATTTTACAGGTAAACTGTTGCAATAGTATTAAAAGTCATGTATTATTTTAATAATTAAATATTCTCTTATTTCAATTATATTTGAAGTAAGGATAGAGGCGCAAAAACCATTAGTACACAATTAGAGGATAATGAGATCCTAGGACATTTGTGGAAAGGGGAATTTGCCGAAGTTGAAAGAATCTCATTTTTCTTGAAGCTGGTTCAGCTGTTGAACAAACACTGAATTGTCATATAGGAGACTATATGGAGGGCTATCTTACGCACAGAAATATTACTCTATTTCTACTGCAACAACGAGCCCTCGTTGTTGCTTTTTCGCGTTTACTTAACTTGACTACCAAACAAATATCAAGTTAAGCCTCCGGTGGATGTCACAGACTTTGGAGTTAATTGCGCTAGCGCAATTCAAAATCTGGACGCAATTACACCGAAGTGTAATTGATGAAGCCCTTCTCCCTGAATTTTTAATAATAAATTATAGGATGTGGAGAAGTTATGAATTTCGGACAAATATTAACGGCTATGGTTACTCCTTTTGATCATAATGAGGATATAGATTTTCCAGCTACAAGAAACTTAATAAATTACTTAATCTCCAATGGAACACAAGGTTTGGTTGTGTCTGGAACAACCGGAGAGTCTCCGACGTTAACTGATGAAGAAAAAGTACAGCTGTTTAAATTTACAGTTGAAGTTGTGAATGGTAGAGTGCCGGTTATTGCTGGAACCGGCTCATATAGCACAAAAGCTTCTATCAATTTAACAAAACAGGCTACTGATGCTGGTGTCGATGGTATTATGCTTGTTGTTCCTTATTATAACAAACCATCTCAAGAAGGCTTGTACCAACACTTCCAAACAATTGCTGCAACAACATCATTGCCGATTATGCTATACAATATTCCAGGTCGAAGCGTGGTCAACATGTCATTAGATACCGTCATCCGACTTTCTGAGATTCCGAATATCGTTGCTATCAAAGAAGCGGGCGGCAATTTGGACACTATGTCTGAGATTATTAGTAATACTCGTGAGGACTTTTCGCTGTATAGTGGTGATGACGGTTTAACAATTCCGGTACTATCAATTGGTGGAACGGGTGTTATTTCCGTAGCTTCGCATATTATAGGAAATGAAATGCAAGCAATGATCGCAAAGTTCAATAATGGCAATGTAAGAGAAGCTGCAATGGATCATCGCAGACTATTGCCTGTCATGAAAGCATTATTTGCAGCCCCAAATCCTACACCTGTTAAAACAGCATTGAATTTAAAAGGTGTTCCCGTGGGTGGAGTTCGCCTACCTATGGTTCCTTTAAATGCTGAGGAGCTTACTACTTTAAAGGAAGTATTAACTACACTACCAGAAGGCGTAAAGTCTTAAAAAGAGCGAATTCCAACTACTGGAATTCGCTCTTTTTTAATTTAACTTCTATATTTAACCGCTAAGCCTTTAAGGAATTTGCGCGCAAAATTGTCTCCGCATTCTTTATAATTACGATGACCTGGTTTTCGTAAAATAGCTCCAAGCTCACCTTTTGAAACTACAATACCACCATCATGCAACACATCTAGCATATCTTCTGTTGTTAATTGTAGAGCTACTTTAAGCTTTTTCAACAGCATATTATTCACGTGATCCTTCTGCTGTACAACTGGCTCCGTATCTGCTGGCTGTTCCGGTTTTGGATCCTGCTTGCCTCTTTTATGTGTGATTAGTCCATTCAAAAACGATTCTAACATTTTATTATTACACTTTATGTGGTTTTCATCCTCTACTACTTCTTCCTCTTCACTTTCCTCTTTTGCTTTGGTAAGAATTTTGAGAACTTCCTCTTTAGTTACTTCCATACCGCCAAGTTTAAATACCTCTACCATATCCTTATTCTTTATATCAAGGGCATATCTCAATCTGATTAATATATCATTATTTTCCATTTATAAACCTCCCAATGTCCGCATAAGTAGATATCATACGGAACTAATCATTACTAGAATAGCACAATGTGAGCTAGTATAAAAAAACTGGAAGAGAAATTTTTCATTTTCTCCACCAGTTTGATTTCATTTGCCTATGAATTGAAATCATATATTTGACCTTTTATCAAATAAGCTGTGCTTTCAGCGATATTCGTAATATGGTCTGCTGTTCTCTCTAAAAAGCGATTAACAAATAATAATTGTACAAGCTGACTTGTTTCTTCTGGATGTTCACTTAGATAAGCAGTAAGTTTTTTATATGTCTCTCTACTATATTGATCTACATTGTCCTCTAAATCTCCCACTTCTTTAGCAAGCAGGATATTTTCCTCTAAGAATGATTGTAATGCTTTTCGAAGCATTTCGATCGATATATCTTTCATCTTTTCTAGATGGGTAATATCTAGTAAAGATTCAGTATTGCCGATTTTAATCGTTGCTTTTGCAATATTTACAGCAAAATCTGCGACCCGTTCAATTTCAGATGAAATTTTAAGGACACCAATTATTTCACGTAAATCTCTGGAAACAGGTGATTCTTTCGCTATCATCCATATGGAGAACTGATTTACTTCTATTTCAAGATTATCAATCGCTGTATCTCCTTCAATTACTTTTAGAGCAATCTCCACATCCTGTGTTTTTAACGCCTTAAAAGATTTTTCTAGAGCGACAACTGAGAGTTCACCCATTTCGATAATCTTACTCTTTAGTTCTTCTAAATTATTTTCAAAGTTTACACGAATACCCATTGGTAACCTCCTATTATCCAAATCGACCTGTAACATAGTCTTCTGTTCTCTGATCCTGTGGGGTGGAGAAAATATTATCTGTATCATCGTATTCTACTACTTCTCCATTTAAGAAAAATGCGGTTTTATCGGAGATTCTAGCAGCCTGTTGCATGTTATGTGTCACAATAACAATTGTATAATCTTCTTTCATATTGGTGATTAGTTCTTCTATTTTTAGAGTAGAAATCGGATCTAATGCGGAAGTAGGCTCGTCCATTAAAATAATATCAGGTTTCATCGCTATTGCACGAGCAATACATACACGTTGTTGCTGACCACCTGACAATCCTAGGGCCGATGTTTTAAGACGATCTTTTACTTCATCCCAAATTGCTGCACTACGTAAACTTTCTTCTACAATTATATTTAATTCTTTTTTGTTTTTAATACCTTGCATTTTTGGTCCGTAAGCCACGTTGTCATAAATACTCATAGGAAATAGATTTGGTTTTTGAAATACCATTCCTACCTTCGTTCTGAGTTTGATAACATCATTAGATTTATAAATATCTTCATGATCAATGACAATTTCTCCTGTAATTTTCACACCATCGATTAAATCATTCATACGATTTAGTGTGCGTAAAAAAGTAGATTTCCCACAGCCAGATGGACCGATTAAAGCTGTAACCTCTTTTTCCTGAATAGCAAGATCGACTCCAAATAATGCTTGTTTCTCGCCATAAAATAAATTTAAATCTCTTACATTGATTATAGTTGCTTCTTTACTTTGCTCCATATGCTAAAATACCTTCCCTACGTAATTTATTTGGTCATTAGCTCTGCATGTTCAATTACTGTGGACTTAACATACTCTTATTTATTTGTAGCTCTGTTAAATTTTTTCGAAATATATGTTGCCGAAAGGTTAATTGCTAATATAATTACGATTAAAACTATACCTACAGCTGCAGCAAGTTCAATATCTCCAGATTCTTGTGTAACTAGATACGAATGTACAGTTAAGGTTCTAGCAGATGATAGAATGCTGTCTGGCATAGCTGCCACGGTTCCAGCAGTTAAGAAGATAGCAGCTGACTCACCAACAATCCTTCCGACTGAAAGGATAATACCAGATAGTATACCTGGCATTGAGCTTGGTAAAATTACTTTATACAGTGTTTGTAATTTTGTTGTCCCAAGCGCTAGTGAACCTTCTCGGTACGAACCTGGAACTGTTTTTAATGCTTCTTCAGTTGTCCGTATAATTACAGGTAATACAATAATCGTTAAAGTTAATGAAGCTGCTAATATCGACATACCTAATTTTAATGTTGTAACAAAGAACACCGCTCCAAACAAACCGTAAATAATAGATGGTATTCCTGTTAAACTTTCTGTTGCAAATCGTATTAGTCTTACTAATCGGCCTTGTTTTGCATATTCCTGTAGATAAACGGCTGCCAATATTCCAATAGGTGTTGCGATGACTAACGAGATAAGGACTGTATATATAGTCGTTACGATCATTGGCCAAATACCACCATCTCCATCTGGAGAATAATCACCAAAGATAAAGTCGAAGCTGATCAAACCAATTCCCTTATAAAAGATAAAACCTACAATCATAACAAGAACGGCAACTGATAAGAAAGCTGATAACCACAAAAGTCCTCGGAGTAAGTTATCTTTAAATTGTCTCATCTTAGTTGCCTCCTTTGGAACTTATTTTTGCTAAAACGAAATTTAGTATTAAGATAAACGAGAATAAAACAATTCCCGTAGCAAATAACATTTCTTGATGAGTACCGAATGCATAACCCATTTCTAAAGCAATATTTGTCGTTAATGGACGCACACTATCTGTTAAGCTAGTTGGCACGATTAAGCTGTTCCCAGCTACTAAGATAACTGCCATTGTTTCTCCAATTGCACGACCAAGACCTAATACAATGGCAGTCATAATACCAGATTTTGCTGCTGGTACAATAACTTTAAAAATTGTCCCAATTTGCGATACCCCGAGAGCTAGTGATCCTTCACGATATGTTTGCGGCACTGCACGAATGGCAGTTTCAGCAACCGTTACAATGGTTGGTAACATCATGATTGCTAGCACTAGAATAACTGCGATTAGGCTTTGCCCTTTCACTAAACCGAAAGTATTTTGTAAAAATGGAACAATGATAGCAAGTCCAAACACACCATATAACACTGATGGAATACCTGCTAGCAATTGTACTGCTGGTGAAATAATCTTTGCTAATCGTTCTGAGGCAATTTCAGCTAAGAAAATAGCTGTAAATAGACCAATAGGAACTCCAATGATTAAAGCTCCAATTGTCGCAAAAATAGATGCAACAATCATTGGGAATATACCGAATTTATCTTCACTCGGTACCCAATCACTACCAAATATAAAATCTATAAAGCTATAGCCCTCCGCTACAAATGGATGGGCACCTTTATAAAATACAAATCCAATGATTAACAATAAAGTGATTACGGAGAGAAGTGCACAAATTAAGAATAGTCTTTGGGACACCTTCTCTAACATATACTTTCTCTTGTTTGCTTTGCCGATTTCGACGGACTGCTTGTTAGTTGTTGGGATAGACACTCTTATTCCTCCAAAAGTAAGTCAAAAGTTTATGTTGTTGTCTTCCTAATTCATCTATATCTACTTTATAGGGATAGCTCCTGCTTCTGCTGCAATGAGTTGTCCTTCTTCACTTAGTATAAAATCTATAAATTGCTGTCCCGCCTCAGTTAATTGTCCTTCTTTATAGACAAACAAGAATGGCCTAGACAAGCTGTATTTTTTTTGTAAAACATTTTCTGCTGTAGCTTCTACACCATTAATGTCAATTGTTGAAATGTTCTCATCAATATATTCAAAAGAGATAAAACCAACTGCATGTTTATTGTTAGCAACTGTTGTTTTAATATTTCCATTACCACTTGCAATGATCGAGTTTCTGATTAACTCTCCAGAGCTATATTCTACTATTTCTTGAAAGGCATCACGTGAACCTGATCCGTCCTCGCGAGAAACCACTACAATTTCTAAGTCATCCCCACCGAGTTCACTCCAGTTTGTTATTTCCCCAGTAAAAATCTGTTTAACCTGCTCCATCGTTAAATCTTTTACTTTATTACTTGGATGAGTTACTACTACAATTCCATCATAAGCAATAATTACTTCATTCAATCCACTTGCAACTTCTTCTTCTTTTAAATCACGCGAAGACATTCCTATCTCCGACACCCCACTAATAGCGTTTGTAATTCCCGCTGAGGAACCAATTTGATTTATCTCGATATTCGTGTTGTCTTTCTCTGTATATTTTGCTGCTAATTTTTCAGCTAGAGGTCCTACGGAAGTAGATCCGGAAATAGATACTGTTGCATTATTACCACTTGACTCTGTAGTATCCTTGTTATTGTTTGAACATGCTGTTAATACAGTAAGTATAGACAGCAGTAACAATCCTATTTTCACTTTATTCAAGCTAATCATTTCTTACCTCCAAGAAAATAAGTTATGTCTGTTCTATGACGTATTTTGTCTAATTATAGAATAAAGGCAGAGTGTAAATTTTTAATACTACAATTGTAAAGCTTTTGTAAATTTAATTAAAAACAAGTCAGTCTATTTTAAATATTTATAAAACTCACTTTAGAATTACTTAGGATGAGTCTAAATCAGTACTATATTACTTTCCATTTATTTCAAAGTTATTCTATAGAGTACAACATTAAAATTGGAAATTACACTTTCAAATGTTTCATACTTTCATCCATTGATTTTCGTTGCGTTGGGTGATAAATGGCTTATATGCTCTAGGTATGCAGTAACTTTGACATCCTCTTCTCTGGAATATTCATAACCTAATCCTTCAGCTACAAATATAGCTGTGGTACGAAATAGAACTAACATTGCAAATAATGCTCTCCACATATCTTTATAACTTCCATCAGCATAAGTGGAGAGTAGTTCTTGCCAATTCTCTTCGGATAGGTACTTCTCCAAGTACTTACCAAATTTACCTATACTGACGGAGTAAGAGTGTTCAATACCAACCTTCCATTCGAGCATCTTTAACAGCATCGGTCTCATAATATTATTTAAATGCTCCGCTGCGTAAAGAATTTCACTTCTCCACAAGCCCTTCGCCACATATGTAGATACCCACCAAAACTCGTTACAGCAATCGGAGAAGAATTCGGCAGAAGGACGTTTTACCCAATAATCCTTGTCTGTTGGTGGCAGGAGTTCAGCTAGGTCGTTATCCTTGTCCATTAAAATAACCGTTAACTTATCCTCTTTGTAATATGTATCTTTTTCATCATTCGAAACAAGCGTAAGATCAATACGGTTTCCATCAGTAAACAACATTAGGTAGGAGAACCTACCACCTAAACCTGGCGGAAACATAGACATATTCTCGGGAGTTTGCATAATGATTCGTTCACCGAATACCTCTATCCAATGTGGATCTTCAATGAATGAATTCACATCAGTTACCACATAAACAATATCAAAATCCTGAAACAAGTCTTTTGGAGCATTGGGGTTCGTCCTTGAACCATTTAGCCCTACTGCTCGAATCCTTTCATCATTTGCTGCGTAACCTAAAACTAATTCAAATATTTCATCTGAAGTTCTCATGTTTTTTCTCCTTTAGTAAAAGGTGCCTGTTTCCAAATACAAAATTGTATTAGAAACAGGCACCTTTTTATTTATTGTTGCTCCGCATATTTTTTGAAATTGTTTAAAATTGCCTGCCAACCTTCTTGTTGCATTTCAATTGGATTAGTTGTTTCAGGCTCAAAAACTTCTACCACTTTCGTTTCGTTTTGGTGAGGAATGAATGTAATTTCAACTTTTCTCCCATCCCCTAATGTATAGGAGATGAACTCATAAGAACGCACTTCATCATATAGGCCACCAAAATCAAAGCCAAAGCTTCCATCTTTTGCTTCCATTCTAGAAACAAATTTGCCCCCAGCTCTTAAATCATTTTCAGCGTATGGCGTATGCCATTCTTCCGAGGCATTATTCCAATTTGTTATATGAGCAGGTACTGTCCAATATTCCCATACTTGTTCCACAGGTGCATGTATAATTGCTTCTACTGTTATTAATGAGCGATTAGTATCCATTCTTCCAGCTCCCTTTTTTAATACATTCTTTCTAAATTCGCTGAATCTATCCATTATTCCTTCTAAGTTTCCCCGAACTTAATTGGTTTAAAACAACTTAGACTACCATTTGAGGAATTACCTTATATAACACCATTCGCATCTTTTTAAAGTTTTATTGTTAAGTGTTAATGGTTTACACTACACTTTTAGATTTTTTGCTCATAATTTTTTATATTGCCAGATTGCATTTTATAGTTTCTTAAAACCATACCATTTGTTTTAGTCATTCCAAACGTATCATAATAAGGAACCAAGTCATCGTCGCAACACAAATCAATCATATAAATGTCATTAAGTTCTTTTAGCATGTGATTTACTAATTCCTTGCCTATACCTCTCTTTTTGTATTCTGGTAAAACCTCCAGAAATGGAATATAGGCAGATAAAACGCCATCACTAATCGCAGTAATAAATCCAACTACTTGATTAGAACTTTCATCAATCGCCACAATTACTTTACTGCTTTTATTTAGCATTATTAAGTGAGTCTTGGGACTGGGGGGATTTGGCCAATCTACGAAAAAACCTTCTAACATATCGGTGGAAATATCACTGGTTGTATTTTTGTATTTCATAAATATCATCTCCTTAATGTTATTAACATATTAGAATAGATGATACTTATCAAAAGTAGAGTAACAATAATATGACCTCCCCGTCTATGTAATACTATTTGTTATAATTATACATATACACAAACAAATATTATAGACTCAACTTCATCAGAAAAACCGATCTACCACGCGGAAAGCGTCGACCTGCAACGGAAGTATTCCCGGTGATTTTTATATACTTATCCTAAAACAAAAAAGACGTAGCCCCAGCTTTCCGGGTGAAGCAACGTCTTTTATCCCAATCAGTCATCTCTGTTCAATAAACGATTTCTATGTTTCTCTGCTTCATTTGCTTCCTTTTCCCGGGCTATCTGATCCTTCCGCAATTGTCCGTTTACGCGTGGGTCTTGTAATCGCATAGTACTCCATGCTGAAGGCCCCATTTTTTTACTTACTTTCCGTATTTCATTTCCAAAAAACAACATGTCCATTCCTCCCCCCTATAAATTAATCAAAGAGGACAATATATAACTTCCCCCTCTCTATAAAATATGCAACCACTTAAGGGACACGGAGGTTATGAGCACAGTTAAATATAATTTAGTTAGATTTTCTTTGTAGCCGAACAGTTTTAATAATTCGAGATTAAATTTATAACGTATCCTTTGTCACGAATGTTATTAATATAAATTTTTAATAAAAAAAACTACACTTTTGAGCAGTGTAGTTTTTTTTAAAGTGACATTGACTGACTGTGCCTTGCTAAATATTCTTCCTTCTCTTTATAATCTGGCATAATACTCCCCACTCGTCGCCAAAATGATCGATCATGATTCATATGTGTAATATGACATAACTCATGAATTATTACATAATCGATTACTTCAATGGGAGCCATAGCAAGACGAAAATTAAAGGTAATCTTTTTACCTGAACTACAGCTACCCCATTTAACTTTAGATTCTACAATTTCAATAATTTTAGGTTTTACTTTCAGCTGTTTTTGATATATTTTTATACGTTCCTCGGTAATAGCCTTGCATCTAGTCATATAGAATTTCTTCAGATTTCTTTTAAGTACTTCTTCATTTAAATCACTACAATCTATTAATTCATGAAGAAATCTTTCTTCTCCCATGTATAAGAACTTGCCATTAGCATGATACTCTCTTGCCTGAGGTAATTCTCGAGCTTTTCTAATCTCCTCGAGTTTCTCTAGTATCCATGTACCTTTACTTTCTATTGCTCCATTAATTACTTCTTTACTTGTGTCTTTTGGAGCTTTAACAGTAATGAAACCTGATGAATCTATATGAATAGATAGCTTCTTTCCATTTCCATACTGAACATTAAATTCAATTATCGTATTTTCAACTTTAACTTTCATAACTACCATTAACTTTGTACATTAATTTCCAACCTTTTTTTAATAATATTATTTATTTTTGTCAATTTTGTATTAGAATTTGGCAACTTATTTTCGTCTTCCAATTCAAAGTATAATTCTAAACCTTTAGAGAGCCTCGGAATCCCCTTGCGGCATAATAGGAATCTGCTCCATTATGGTACGTAAAGACAGTATCGTAGCGACTATCACAAAAGATTGCTCCTCCAAGTTTTCTTATATTGTCCGGTGTTTGCACCCAACTTGACGTTTTTAAATCGAAGTTTCCTAGATTCTGCAACTCTCGATACTGTTCCTCTGTTAAAAGTTCAATGCCCATCTCTGTTGCCATATCTAAAGCACAATTCTCTGGTTTATTTTTTTTCCTAGAATCCAATGCCTTACGGTCATAACAAATACTTCTGCGACCTTTAGGGCTTTCTGCTGAACAGTCCATGAAAATATATTCGTTATTCTCGTTATCATAGCCCACTACATCAGGTTCCCCTTCAGTTCTCTCCATTTCATAGAGCGTCCAGAGTTTATCATCATTCGCTTCTAGCTTTGATTGGACACTATTCCACTCCATCCCGTCATGACGGTTCATATTTTTCTCAAAACGGTTCTTCAATATGTCGAGTAATTCCTCACGTTGCTCGTGTGACAACTGCCTATTTTGTTTTGTCATATATATCTCCTCCTAATTTAACTCAAGTCTTATTGAATTTATCTTCACACAGTTTAAACTTCATTTCAAGCTCACGCTAAATGAAGGACACCTCATTTGAAGCAAGGAGATTTAGGTGTTCCCTTTGAAAACTTCATTAAATTCGATACTATATGAGTAGAGTCAAATAGTATTGGAGGAATTAGCATGAAACTTATTGTTTATTTAGCAGGTCAAATTCATGATGATTGGAGAGAAGAAGTTGCACAAAAAGCAAACGCCAAAAATCTTCCTCTCGAATTTGTAGGGCCTCAAACAAACCATGATCGTTCAGACAATATCGGTGAAGAAATTCAAGGAAAACAGCCATCTAACCTTTATAAAGATGATGCTGCATCAGATATTAATAATTTCCGAACACAAGTCTTAATGCAAAAAGCGGATATCGTCATAGCTTTATTCGGGGAGAAATATAAACAATGGAATACTGCAATGGATGCTAGCACGGCTATTGCTATGAACAAGCCGACGATTATTATTAGACCTGAATCATTGACTCACCCACTAAAAGAGCTTTCAAACAAGGCGAATGTAACCGTAGAAACTGTTGATCAAGCGATAGATGTCATCCATTATATTTTTGATTGAAATAAATACACATAAAAAACAGTGAGTACGAAATTCTACTCACTGTTTCTAATCATTCTACTGTTTTCTCCGTCTCTTCACTTTGTTCCTCGAATTTATCAAGCAAAGCACGCACTTCATCCGTTGACTTTGTATTCATCAATTGGTTTCTTAACTCCCCAGCTCCAGGGAATCCTTTGACATATATTTTGAAGAAGCGATGCAGTCCTGTGATTGATCGTGGTAATTCTTCTGCATATTGATCTTGTAAATCCAGTTGTAATCTTAGCAGATTCAGGTATTCAGTAGTGGAATGGTCCTTTGGTTCTTTTTCAAAAGCGAATGGATTTTTAAAAATACCTCGTCCAATCATCACTCCATCAATACCGTATTTTTCAGCAAGCTCCAAACCTTTTTTACGGTCAGGAATGTCCCCATTAATTGTTAGTAGCGTATTTGGTGCTATAGAATCGCGTAATTTTTTTATTTCCGGAATGAGCTCCCAATGGGCATCTGCTTGGCTCATTTCCTTCCTTGTCCGTAGATGAATGGAAAGATTCGCAATGTCTTGTTTCAAAATATGTGTTAGCCAGTCATGCATCTCCTCTAGTTCCGTAAAACCAAGTCTTGTCTTCACACTGACTGGCAATCCTCCTGCTTTTGCTGCTTGTATAAGTTCCGCTGCAACATCTGGACGAAGGATAAGTCCGCTTCCTTTTCCTCTAGTAGCCACATTCGGTACAGGGCATCCCATATTAATATCAATACCTTTAAATCCTAACTCTGCCATACCAATACTCATTTGACGAAAATACTCAGGATTATCTCCCCATATATGTGCCACCATTGGCTGTTCATCCTCAGTGAAAATTAAGCGACCACGGACACTTTTCGTCCCTTCTGGATGACAATAGCTATCTGAGTTTGTAAACTCCGTAAAAAACACGTCTGGTCTACCAGCTTGACTTACAACTTGACGAAAAACAACATCCGTCACATCTTCCATTGGCGCAAGTACAAAAAATGGTCGTGGTAAATCTCGCCAAAAATTATCTATCATACTAAAATTCAAATCCTCTCACTATGGTGTTATCTGTTGGTTAAAATAATAAAGTCATTATTATAGTATAACCTAGCTTATATAATTTTTCTTCTACCATGTTTGATACTAAAAAAAAAATCTAAAACTAAACAGACGGTTGAGAAGTGCATTATCGCAATTCTCAACCGTCTGTTATTTTAATTATTATATTAATTGGATAATGCGATCTTTATATGAGCTAAGTGATGCTCTTCGTGCCAAGCCAGTTTTGCAACTTTTTTCGCCACTGTTATTTCGCCGTTTGTTTGATGAGTAAATACTCGTTTTAATTGGTCTTCAGTTAAATCCTGCCCTAAAGAAACAATACGCTCATTTATACCTTCTAGCATTTTGATAGAACTTTCTACAGGAAGTATTGTATCTGGTTGTATTGCCCACTTCTCCTCACTAAATCCTGGTACTACTGGATTCTCATCAGTTAAAGCTAGCTTCAAACGTTGGTACATGTTCAACTGTGAATCTGCAATGTGGTGAACAAGCTGACGAACTGTCCATACACCTTCACGATACGTTTTGTTTAACTCTTCATCACTTAATGTGTCAACCGTTTCTCTAAGTCGCACCGTATACGTTCTAATTTCCTTTAACCATTCTTGAATATTTTCTAATGTTACTTTTTCAGGAACTTGTAATTCTCCAATTGGGTATCTAACATCCACTTTTCAAACCCCTTTTCCCTAATCTTTATTTTTGATATTAACACTTAATATATCAATCGGCTCAGATGTTGTAAAGACTAGTTAACTAAGGACTATCCACAATCTCAGCCAAAGTGAGTGAATCTCCCTGCTTAGATTTTACTCTCTTTTATTTATATACTAAATCCCTCTAAAATTTCTAACATTCCACTCCTGCAATCCCAAAACCACCTGGTCCAGCATGGGTAGAAATCATTGCACCTGCTTGCATCCATGTGATTTTCTCGAAACCTGCTTCCTTCGCGATTTCATCCATTCGTCTTTTAATACTCTCATCAAGTCCAATAGAGTAGATTAAATACAGCTGCTTTCTATCAATATCGTATTGGTTTAAGTAGTCTCGCATGAGCTTTTCCGCAACTATGCTCATACTTCCACGATATTTTCTAGTTGAAACAAGCTTTCCTTCTACTAATTCGATGCAGGGCTTTATTTTTAATAGTACTCCTCCAATATAAGCAACGTTACTTACCCTTCCACCAGACCTTAGAAAATCTAAACTGCCGGGAAGGAAAGCCAGTCTTGTTTTAGGAACTACAGATTCTATTTTTTCCATTAAGTGAACATGGCTAATGGAAGGTTCTTCCTCAAGCAAAGTTACAGCATACATCACGATTGCAGCTAATCCACCTGTTACATTTAGCGCATCAATTAGAAAAAGATCTTCAAAATCTTCCGCTGCGATTAATGCACTTTGAAAGGAAGCAGATGCTTTGGACGTATATCCAATATGAATAATGATGCTATCAGGAAAATATTTTCTAATTTTCGTAAACAATTCATGGTACTCATGTATATTCGTTGCTGTTGTAGATGGTATTTTTTTCGTGCGACTATGATAATCAAAAACATCCTCTACCGGTAACTCACCATCTAAGTAATCCTTCCCATCCATGATGACATGCATCGGCACTACTTGGATTTGATGTTTCTCAACCAGGTCTTTCGGTAAATCAGCGCCACTCTCTGTCGAAAAAATAATCCTACTCATTGAACATTCCTTTCAACCAACGCAACCATTCCTGCGTAATTAGTTATTTTATTTATCCTTAATATACACTAGACCGGGATATTAATCAGTTTAATAATCAGAAAATTCACATAAGAAGTGGAATATCAATACTACCTTGGAGAAAAATCTTATTGATTTACTTGAGGGTAGACATATAAAGTTATGATTTCTTCCGCCAACTAATTCTAATACTTACTCACCAACATTCATGACGAATTAAAGATAGGTGGAATGAAAAAGCAGACGGTTTTGAAATGCTTTCCTGCCCTTCTAAACAATCCACTTATTTAAAGAAACTTGCATGTTAATTTGCCTCTTACGTTCAATAAATTTTAACCAAAAACACCTATAATCCTTATTGGAACAACGTAAAAAAGACCGGACTCTACTATTAGAATCCGCCCAACAGTTCCAACCATTTCATAGGCTTGCTCCAATTTAGTGAGATCAGGACTTTTTATAACAATGAACGAATTAAACAAAAATTGGCGAGCATGAGCCGGTAAAAAACCGAACTCATACCAGCCAATTAGCTGCATTATTAAATGCTACCTTTTTAGGTATTACCCTTACCGCTTTGTTCTTTTTATACTAACTCCAACCACGAGACGACTTCACATTGTCATGATGCTGAGCGTGGAGTAAAAGTTCAGTTTTCGTCAAGCAGGTTAATCCAAATGTTGCCGCCGCTTACAGTAATATAGTAGTTTTGCTCACTACCGTCAGCATTTTCAAAGCGGATGAACGTATTGCCATCATGCTTTGCCGTAAGCACGACATGGTTCCCATCTTTAATCTCGACAACGACAACAGACTCATCCTCCATCGAGTATGCCCAATTTCCATCGTCAAGGAATATATCCTTGGACTTGTCTACTCCAGTGATGCTAACAAACGTAATAAGAACTGCAGCTATGACAGTAAGCGCTGCGACGCGGTGCTTTTTCTTATCTAGCAAAATAAAAACGAAGAAAATGGCCAGAGCAAGGCAGAAAATAGAGCTGAGTAAATGATTCGGAAAATTTGCCATTGCAGTTCTGAAATAACGGACGCTAGCGGCGGAAAGATAACCTGTTGCCACGGATAGAACTAGGACACTGAGCCAGTTTTTCTTTTTGAGTTGGAATGCTATCACAGCACCAGGCAGGGTCAGAAGTGTGATTTTAAACCAGTATTCATAATAACGGAATATCTCCCAACCGTATTCGTAAAACGGAACCTCAATCAAAAAAATAAGAGGCTGGCTGACAAGGAAGAACACGAAACATTTAAGCGAAGCTTCCCACCACTTTTGGCAATTAACAATAATGAAAATGGCAAAAAGAAACCAACAGTCAACATAAATAGCTATGTCCTGAAATGAGGTACCTTTCAAAAAAGACACCTGATTGATTAGGGCAGTATATACGGCTGTAATAATAGCCAAAAGAATAACTCTTGGCCAGGTCATATTAAATTCACCGAAGTATTTTTTAATTTTTTCCATGCTTCTCCTCTAAGTAAAACCTTATTTGACAGTAATCCCAACAAGCTTGTGTTTTTCCATGATTTATTTAACTAGATAAGTTCTAATTTGTCTAGTTTTTTTCTTTCATTAGGACTACTCGTTAACGTGGTATTCCACAGCTCTTTCGGGAATTCTTGGTTATCTTATTGCATACGCAACAATCTTTTTCGATTTTAGTCTAGCAATTGCTAGTGCTTATATGCAATATATAGTTATAGATAAGTTAGGAAAATTTTAAATTTCGATTCTATCTCTTTTATATTTCATTGGATTGTTGGCTTATTTATTTGAATATAATAAGAAACCCAAAATAATTAGGGAGCTGGTATAGTGAGCGAAATAGATAAACGAAACAGATTAAGTGAGGAACCATTTACTTATCAAATAACGAAAAATGGAACGGTAACAATCAATTACAAAGGTAAACAGATTAAAGTTGTAAAGGATAAGGAGGCTGAGCGACTTATAGCAAGAATTAAAGCAGTTGAAAATAATATGTTAGAAGTACAATTATTGTTAGCGAAAATTACAGGTAACTTTAAACGTGGAAACGAGAAAATGGGTAAGAATAAGAGAAAATAAATTAGTCTTAATTTTAGGTAGGTCGGACTAAATACGAAAATATAAAACGTTAAAACATCTCAATTTAATGTGTTAAATCAGCGTTGCACCCGGTGAGATAATTAACTGCAATTCAAAAGCCTCAAACAAACCTCTTTGTCTAAACCCATTCAAACGCGGATTTTGATATAGCGATATTTTTATTGATTATACTAACTAAAATTTATAAAGTCCTTAAGTCAACAATCGATTTTATCCCCCTGTCATTATTAAATTAAATCAAGAGATTATCGGTTTATGAATCGTACTAGAATTAAAAGGGATATACCTAGTATCAAGTATTGGTAAAGTTCATTTTTACTAATCTCCCCGGATATAAATAAATAATACTGTCCAACTAACTCGAGCATCTTATAAAAAAGGTGCAAGTGCGGATTACAATCAACCCATTGCCGCTATTTATAAAGAAACGGGAGTGGATTTTGATTTTTCAGAGCCAGCAGTTAAACGTATGGGTAAATTTCTAGAAAAAGTAATTCAAGACAAGTGTGAGCATTATTAAATTAAATCAAAAGTTTACCTTCTATAATAACAAGCAGATGGTTTAGATGTGCGATACCAGCACTTCTATACCATCTGCTTTTAATTTCACTATTAAACCAATTCCAACAAAGATAAGATGTTTCCCTACTCCTCAAGCTATCTTTCATATACATAAACAATCGAATCAAAACACCTTACCATTTTTTAATCCTTCTCCTATTAAAGATTCCAATCAAACACATGACTTGTCAACTATTGATTAATCAACTATAATAACCATAGATTTATATTTCAATAAAAAAGGGTGGAAAATATGATACAACAAAAAACAGCTTTAGAACAATTAATGGAGGAGCGTAAATCTGTGCGTAAGTATGAGTCGGGCGTTACGATTCCTCGCGAAACAATCGAGCATATTTTACAGCAAGCTACATCAGCTCCATCATCAAGTAACTTACAGCCTTGGCGCTTCCTAGTTATTGATGATCAAGAACAAAAGAAAGAATTACGTATTGCTGGTTTTAATCAGGCACAAATTGAAACATCTTCAGCGATTATTGCTGTATTAGGTGATAATGAAATGCATAAAAACGCTAAACAAATTAATGATTTAAATGTTGAGCTAGGCTATATGCCACGCGATATTGCTGATATGATGATCGCCAACTCGGAATCCACGTATAGCGATTTATCGAATGAACAACGGACAAACATTGCACATTTAGATGCTGGTTTAATTACTATGCAAATCGTACTTTTATCGAAGGATATGGGTTATGACACTGTAATTATGGGTGGCTTCGATAAAGCAGCATTCGCTCAAAAATACGAGCTACCTGCAAATGAGATACCAATGGTGTTAATCGCTATCGGTAAAGCGGCTATGCCAGCACGTAATTCATCACGTTTACCGTTTGAACAAATTATTCGCTTTTCTAGCTAAATAAGGCATTTCAGCTCTTAATTCATTTTAAATTTGATTTTGTTATCCTTTCTAATAAACGAAAATGCTATTATATAGGTTTAGACATAGCGTCCCTCTGTTCAATGTCACATAGAGCATCTGGCGTACATTATGAAACACCTAAAAATCTTCTAAAATAAATGCCGAATTCGAACTCAATTTTTAATGCGTGCAAAACGAAAAACAATCAATGTGAGGAGGAATAGTATGGAAGTTTGTTTGGATGATAAAAAACAAATGATTATGATGTTGAAAAGATTAGACCGGCACGTAACGCAAGTTTTTGAAAAAAGAACAGAAGTTAGTTTGACTAGATATGAAATTTTAGCTTCTCTAATTAAAAAGGGTAGTGTTTCACAAAAAGTACTACAACAATCCCTAGCTATCGATCAATCGGCAATTACGCGACACTTAAAGTTGCTTGAAGAACAGCAATATGTCGAACGCAAACGTAATGAAAAAAACAATCGTGAAGTACTTGTAACGATTTCTGATAAAGGACGAGAATTATTAGAGGGTTGTACAATGTTTAAAGATCAATTTATGAATGATCTCTACGATGATTTTTCTGATAGTGATTTACAGCAACTCAAGCAATTTCTCACGCGCTTAAATCACAATGTAGAGAAGCTTTAAGTTTTGCTCATTAATGCGAAAATCTATTGTTTTAAAACAAATTAAGCATAGTAGTAGAAACCATGGCTATGGTCTTTACTACTACGCTTTTTTTATCTTTTATACCATTCGTATTTCTTACAATGTCCGTTGGTGCTGGTGAGATTAATTATATAAGTTCGGTTCCTATTCTTGGGGAATCGAGCCTATTTTTATTTTTTATCTTCAACTAAACTCATCTTCCCTTAAGGCATCTTTTGTTAATTATTTTTTCTAAAAGGGTTAATAACTAGCAATCTATAATATAATAGTTTTAATAATTAAAATTATTGAAATAATTATATGATAGAAGGAGAGTCATTCATGTCACAAAATACAAGTCCTAATTATTATAAAGAATTAATTGATTTACAAGATGTCGAACGGGTGGAAGCTCAGTTTAAAAGTTTACTTGCTGTTCCGATTGAATCCATTTCTGATTTAGAAAAGTGGTTAGAAGACGAAAAGGATTTACTGTTTATAATCGATGAGGCGATGACAGGTCACCAAGTCGACTTCTACCGAAACACAGAAGATGCGGACATCAAGTCAACTTATCTTCACGATCAGCAAGCCATTCAACCACTTTTAATGAAATACGTAGCAAAGTTAAATGAAAAATGCTGTGATTCTACTTATTTTACTCATTTAGATGATAACCGTTACGGCTTGATGCGACGTGTTCGTGAGTCGAAGGTTAAACTTTTCAGAGAAGAGAATATTCCACTACTTGTAAAGGAACAAGAGCTTTGTACTAAGTACGATGAAATTATGGGTAGCCTAACAGTTGAATGGGAGGGAGAGGAAAAGCCTTTTCCATTTATCGAATCCCTTCTAGATCATCTAGACAGAGCCGTGCGAAAAAAAGCTTATCACACAATGATGTCAGCCCATCGTCAAATTAAGCCCGATATGGATGCCATCATGGACGAGCTTATTCAACTGCGCCATCAAATAGCTTTAAATGCAGGATTTGAAAATTACCGTGATTATATGTTTATAGAGAAAAATCGTGAATATAGCATCCAGGATTGTTATGACTTTCATGAAAATGTAGCAAAATATATTATTCCCGCTTGGAATCGTCTCTCAAATGTTTTTAAAACAAAGCTTGGTGTCGATAAGTATCGCCCTTGGGATAACACGGCTAAATTCATGAAAAACCCACCATACTCTGAGGTGTCTACTCTGATGGATGGCGTTTCTGAAATGTTAGGCAAAACTGACCCATTTTTTGCAGACCGTTTCGATTACATGAGAGCGAATGGGTTACTAGACCTCGATGACCGAAAAGGTAAAGTCCCAGGTGGTTTCTGTACTTCTTTACCTATATCAGGGGATACTTTTGTTTTTGCGAACTTTAGTCCTTCCTTTTTCTCTCTTATCGCATTAATTCATGAAATGGGCCATGCAGTGAATGGATATTTTCAGTTATCCGAACACGGCCCCATTGAAGACTACAAAGGACGAAGTGAAGTTGCTGAGCTTTATTCTCATGGGATGGAATTACTCTTATTGGATAAGCTTGACCGTTTCTATCCAGAAGAGGAGGATTTTAAGAATGCACAGCGTGAAGAGCTGAGACGAGCATTTTCGATGTTAATCGGACCATTAGCAGGAGATCTCTTCCTGCATTGGATGTATACAAATCCTAAACACACTTCCAAAGAGCGAGATGAAAAGTACTTTGAAATCTCAAAACTTTATGGCTTAAACCCTGTTGATACTTCTGGCCTGGAGGAAGAAATTGGGATGATCTGGGCTGGTACCCTTCATTATTTCCAAGTTCCTTTCTATCTTATTGAATACTCTATCTCGATGCTTGGTGCACTACAAATACTGGAGAATTATCAGAACAACCCAGAGAAAGCAGTTGAATCCTTTAAAAAAGGTGCAAGTGCAGACTACAATCAATCCATCGCAACTATTTATAAAGAAACTGGGGTAAATTTTGACTTTTCAGAGCCAGTTGTTAAACAAATGGGTGAATTCCTAGAAAAAGTAGTTCAAGACATTCATTAATAAAGTGTGAATATGGGACAGATCATTGTAGAGGTCAATTGGGATTTTTCCATACAAAAGTTACAAATAGTGATGTCTATCCCCTTTGATTAATAGTCAAGGTTGTATTCATGGACTTACCTTCTAAAAATTATTTTATCTTTTTTAAAACAACAAGAGAAAAGAACGAATTCCATACAACGGAAATTCGTTCTTCTTTCATTATACTAACTCCAACCAAGTGACTGCTTCACAATGTTTGGAGTGCTGGTGGGTTTAATTATTTTGGCTAGTTCCCAGTTTAATAAAGTCGAGTCAATTTTTATTAATTTATTTTCAACAACCTTTTTTCTTTGGTCGTCGGATCCAGCATGACACATCTAATAATTACTTGTACAACAAAAATAGATATTTCGTATTTCCGTATTTTCATTCACTAAAAAGGAGCTATTTTTAGCGCTTCCATCGTAAATTTTATTTTACTTTTGAAAAAGAGCTAACTGGAGTTTGTGGAGCGGTGTATTGATTATGTAGCATCTAAAACCTTTTAATATTAAAAGGTTTTAGAACTAGGCTCGGTTCCTAAGCGAACTCTTCTCTGTTTGCACGCTCTACAGGTAATCCGCTATTTAAGTAACTATTTTCCCATCGATTTCATGAATATAAGAGTTTAAAACCCCAATTTGCTCTTCTAATTTTTCCTTGTGCTGAACTAATATAGCTTGCGTATTAATCTCTTCCTGTTCTAAATTCAGAGTTGAAATATTTTCTCGTATATCCTCAATCGACATGCCCAGATTTCGAAAACATTTGATTAATTTTAGGAGTTCAATATCTTGATCATCAAATATTCGATGATTTTGTGTATTTCTTTTTATTGATGCAATTAAATCTATTTTTTCATAGTATCGAATTGAGCTTGATGGAATTTCAACTAAGAGACTAGCTTGTTGAATTGTATACACGAGGCATCCTCCTTGACTTAAAGTATGGTTTAACCTTTAAGGTTGATAGTATCAAATCAAAAGGAGAATGTATAATGAAAAAGATTTTAGTAGTAGTAACAAATATTTCTAAATATCCAAATTTAGAACGCGCAACAGGATTATGGTTAGGGGAAGCTGTTCACTTTACAGCTGAAATGGAAAAGGAAGGCTACCAAATTGATTTTGTAAGCCCTAAAGGTGGTCACACGCCACTTGACCCACACAGCCTACAAGCTGATCAAATGACGGAATTGGATTGGCAATATTATTCAAATGATGATTTCTTAAACAAGCTAAGTACTACTTTATCGGCTGACGCTATTAATCCAAATGATTATGATGCTATCTATTATGCAGGTGGTCATGGAGTTATGTGGGATTTCCCAGAAGATGAAAACCTACAAAACATTGCCAGTACCATTTACGATAACGGTGGCGTTGTTTCTGCTGTTTGTCACGGAGTTGTTGGATTATTAAATATTAAAAATGGTGACGGTGAATATTTAATTAAAAATACTAAAGTGACTGGTTTTACTAACACAGAAGAAATTGCTGTTGGACTAGATAAAGTCGTGCCATTTTTAACTGAAGATGAACTTGTTCGTAAAGGGGCAAATTACGTAAAAGGCGAAGACTGGGCAGTGTTTGCTGTAGCTGATAATCGTATCGTTACTGGACAAAATCCTGCATCAGGTGGTGCAGTGGCCAAAGAGGTAATTCAATTATTAAAATCTATGTAAAGCTTTCCAATGTAAGGTTAGGTTGATAACAGCTATTTTTCCTCAATAAAATTCTAAACAACCACTTACAGAGCTGACACCAACAATCTTAGCTCCCTTAATTCATAAACTAACAAGTAAAAGCAGACGCCCAACTAGAAGTGCATTATTGCACTTCTAAACCGTCTGCTTTTTATGTTTTCAACAATATTAAATTAGCTATACCAAAGATTCATCCCAACAAAGCGTACGTTGAAAAGCACGCTTGATGTAGGATTAGTCAGCTAGTTCAAGCCACGCCACAGCTTCACAATGCGTCGATTGCGGGAACATATCCACTGGTTGAACCTCTTTTGTTTTATAACCGCCGTCTTCTAATATTCTCAAATCACGAGCAAGCGTTGCGGGGTTACAAGATACATAAACAACACGCTTTGGACGCTGCTCTATAATTGTCGTTAATAGTGCTTCATCACAACCTTTTCTCGGTGGATCCACTACTAAGACATCTGCATGCTTGCCTTCTTTGTACCAATTAGGAATAACTTCCTCTGCAGGTCCAGCCTCAAAGTATGTGTTAGTAAAACCATTCAGCTCTGCATTTCGTTTTGCGTCTTCAATTGCCTGTGGGACGATCTCTACTCCAAGTACTTGTTTGGCTTTTTGCGCTAAAAATAATGAAATTGTACCAATTCCGCAATATGCGTCAATTACTGTTTCTTCCCCTGTTAGCTGTGCATAATCCAGTGCTTGCTTGTATAGGACCTCCGTTTGTACAGGATTTACTTGGTAAAATGAGCGCGCTGAAATTTCAAAGCGAACATCCCCGATTAAGTCTTCAATAACGGCTTTGCCCCAAATAACGTTTGTTTCATTTCCAAAAATCACATTTGTGTTCTGGTTATTCACATTATGAACAATTGATTTCACATTTGGTTCTACTTCACGGATGAATTGAATAATTTCCTCTTGCTTCGCTAATTTTGCATGCTTCGTTACAAGTACAACCATCACTTCTCCAGTTGCCCGTCCTTTACGGACGACTAAGTGGCGTAGCTGACCTTTTTTCGTTTCTTCATTGTATGGAACTAAATCCAGTTTCAATGCATTTTCTTTTACTGCTCTTAGTAATCTATCTGCCTCATCTGATTGTATTAAACAAGTATTCGTATCTGCTATTCGATGAGATTTCGCTTGATAGAAGCCTGCAATAACTTGACCATTTTCTAAATCAAATGGTATTTGAGATTTGTTGCGATATTCCCAAGGCTTGTCCATACCTTTTACAGGAAGAACTGGTGCTTCTATTTTCCCAATGCGTTTCATGACATTGCGAACCATACTTTCCTTCCATGCAAGCTGTCCTTCATATGTCATATGCTGAAGCTGACAGCCTCCACATTGATAAAATACTGGACAAGGTGCTTCTACACGAAATGGAGATGGCTCTACGATATTTTTTAACTTGGCAAAGCCATAGTTTTTTAATGTTTTAAGCACGTGGACTTCTACAGTTTCATTTGGCAAGCCTCCTGCTATAAATAGAGGATATCCGTCGACCTTTGCGACACCCGCTCCGTCATGTGTTAAATCTTCAATATAGACTGTTAACTGATCATTTTTTTGTACTGGTGTATTCAATGTTAATCTCCGTTCTAGTTATGATTGATTCATTATACCAAAAAGAATGCGTACAAGTCTGCTGACTCATACGCATTATCAATTATTTTTCAATTCTTCTACACAAAATCACAGTTATGTGAACCTTCTATAATATAACAGAATTTTTAGAAATGTTATACTAGTTATAGCTTTATTTATTTAAAAAGCCCATCTTCCACAAACACTGTCCTGAATGTTTTAAAAAACAAGTTAAAAATAAATCAAATTAGATAATAATGGAGGTAATAAGATGGAGTTACTTATGGAAATTATAGGTAATGTACTGCCCGTTGTAATAGTTGGAGGCATTGCGATCTTTATTATTAAAAAGCTTGAGCATAAACAAAAGCAAGGTAAGACTGGCAGAAAAAATTCAAACGACCAACAAGATTTACTGGACAGTTTGATACCTCTAGGAATGCTATTTGGATGTGTAGTTGGGGTTATATTTAATATACTTTTCTCATTTTCATTATTATCCACTTTATCTTTTGGCTCTGGGGCAGGCCTACTACTTGGCTTTTTTGCATATGAAATTAATAGCAGGACAGAGGTAAATTAATGAGAAAAACCTAACTAGAGCTTTAGCTTAGTATAAGATTAGGATTCATTACTTCGATGTTTTCTATAGTCGTCATGAATGACTGGAACAAATCCGTTTTGTTCCAGTTTTAAATAGCGCTCCTCTAGATGGGTTATTATCTTTTGTCCCTTTTCTTTAGAAAACACACCATACTCAACATATTTGTTAATAATTTCTTTCTTTTGGTTAAGCGCATCTTGTTGTAAAGACTTCATCTCTTCTTGTTGTTTCGCCGTTAACTTTATATCTGCTGGCATTTCTGCTTTTGTTTCTAATGAAAACCCCATTATTCCCAAACACATTAAAATTGCTGTTATAACACTAACCCAATGTTTTTTCATAGACAAATCTCCTTCCTTCAATTTGTTTTATCATGTGCCACTAGGCAGCAATTATCCTTTTTTGAAAAACTGTATAAAATGCTATAAGTAGAATAAAAATAAAAAAGAACCTCATTTTGAGGTCCAATATTACTTTGTTTCTACTGCCAATATTTTAACGAGACCAGCTAATTGCTCCCATGAATGAATTTCATAGGTTGGTTCTATATTAGTTTGATTCTGTTTTCTATTTGGATTGAACCAACATGTATCAATTCCAAAATTATTTCCTCCTTGAATGTCGGAAGAAAGTGAATCACCAACCATTAATACGCGAGATGGATCTGAAATTTGTAGCTTCTCTAATGCATATGCAAAAATTTCTTTTTGAGGTTTTTGGAATCCTGTTTCTTCCGAGGTTATGATGGCTTCAAAAATATTCTTTAAAGAAGATCCATTTACTCGTGCATGCTGTGCATCTTTAAATCCATTAGTAAGAAGAGCGATTCGGAAATCTTTCATGCTTGCTAACATTTCTTCTACTCCTTCAATCAGATGAACTTCTTTCCCTAAATTTTCTATGTACTTCTCTCCGCATATAATCGGATCTATGTCTAAGGAATGTTCGGTAAATAACCGTTTAAAACGTTCGACTTTTAGCTCTGTTAAAGTGGTACGACCATATTCTAGGTCTTCCCATAAGCTTTTACTTATAGCCTTGTAGGTATCTAGATAATCATTTAAACCATTTGGCAATCCATACTCTTCAAACAAAAAACGAAATGCATTATGTTCAGTCATTCCAAAGTCAAGTAAAGTGTCATCTAAATCAAATAGTAGTACATCATATTTCATCAAAAATACCCCTTTCCTGTCCCTCCAATTGTAGCAGAATAGATATTAGACTAAAATATCCTTTAGTGTTTTCTAATAAGAAGATATTCTTTCCAGGTCCAATAAATATTTAATGGGCTATATGGGCTATCTTATTAACTTTTAGGGCTTTCTTGCATGTAATAGTGCTATTTATGGACTATATTTAATCTGTTTTGGCCATATAAAGTTTTTAGGGTCATCTGACTGAACACATAATAATGTCCCCGATCAAGTCGACCGAGGACATTCGTTTATTCGTCCTTCACTGCCCCGTCTTTAGAAGCTGCCCAAAAGGCTATGATAATGGAGCCGATTAATACGATGAATGGTGCATAAAATATCATAAACTCTGTCATAGTTTGCTCCTTCCTTATGCGTGATTATCTTCTTTTTTTCCACGTACATAATCTTTATTGAACAAAAACAATCTCAGTAGTAAATATAGCGATGGTATTAGTAAAGCAAGCCCAGCTATAAAAGCGACTATTAAAGCAAGAGCCATTGCTTCATTAGTAAAGCTGTCATAGATTGTTAAATGTGGATACAGCAAATATGGGAGATGCGCAAATCCGTATGCGAAGAATGCTATAAGAAACTGGCCTCCTAATAACACAAAAGCCAATCCGTAACTTCTTTTCGACCATAATAACCACACTGTACCGATGAAAAGTAATAGTGATAATGCAAATGCCCACCAAATATTAAGCATGTTTTCGTAATGCTCCGGATTATGTGAACGAAGCTCCACCATAATTCCACCCGCTGTTATTATCGTCGGCAGTGCCCAAATAAGTGCATACTTTCGCATCAGCCTTGTCGCATCTATGTCTCCTGCTTTATTGGCATACCAGGTCAAAAACACGGATGAAATATACAATACTGAAGAAAGACTTAATACAACAATCGACCATGTGAGTGGGCTTGTAAATAATGCCTCGTAATCGAGAGTAGGCGAATCATTGATCATATGAACAAAGCCGCCTTCTGATATTGTTAATACAATAGACAAAGCTGCCGGGATAAAAAGACCAGCAAGACCATACATAAATGAGTATCCCTTGTGCCCTCTAGAACCATATGTTTCAAAAGCATAATAAGAGCCGCGAATCGCAAGTAATATTAGAGCTATACTTGCAGGAACTAGTAAGGTCGTACCATAATAAAATGCAGTTTTCGGGAAAAATCCGATAATCCCTACAAAGAAAAAAACTAAAAATACATTCGTTACCTCCCAAACTGGCGACAAATAACGCTGTATAATATTCGTTAATATCCTCTGCCTTCCTGTGAGTAAACTATACGCGTTAAAAAAACCTGCACCAAAGTCAATAGATGCAACGACTAAATATCCGAAAAGAAACGTCCACAACACAAAAATTCCGATGATCTCTAATGTCATAACATATCACCGCCCTTTTCAGCATGTCGGTCTTCTATTTCCTGTTCGACTGGATTCTTTCTGAACATACGACTTAAAACAACGATACTTCCGACCCCAAGTACTAGGTAAAGACCAGCAAATAAAATCAGCATGATATCGACATGTGGACTGGTCGTTGCAGCATCTTCCACCCGCATAATACCTCTTAGTATCCATGGCTGCCTTCCTACTTCCGCAAGCCACCAACCAGCTTCAATAGCGAGTATAGACGCTGGTCCTCCCAAAACTATGAGCCAACGGTACCATCTAGAATTGACAAAGGACCATTTCAGGATTTTACCAAGCCAGTATAGTCCCGAAAGTGCTACCATCGACATACCAATCGTCACCATAATATCAAACAAGTAGTGAATATATAACGGCGGTGTTTCATCCTCTGGGAACTGATCTAAACCAATCACTTCTGCAGTCGGATTGAAATGGGCGAGAATACTCAAAGCAAAGGGTATTTCTATTGCATACTTCACTTCTCCATCATCTAATATTCCATAGAGAATTAGTGGCGCACTTTCTTCCGTTTCAAAATGCCATTCAGCTGCAGCTAGTTTTTCAGGCTGATACTCCGCTAAATACTTTCCTGAGAAATCTCCAATAATAGCAGTAGCAATTGAAAATACTAACCCTACTTTCATCGTTAAAAATAATGCTTTTTTATGGTATATATGATTAGAGCCTTTCAATAAACGAAAAGCTGCAATCGCCGCTAACACAAATGCAGAGGTCATATACGCCGTTACCACTACATGAGCAACCTTTGTTGGCATAGCAGGGTTGAACATGGCTAGCAGCGGGCTAATATTCACTAATTCCCCGTTAACTATATCGAATCCTTGAGGGGCATTCATAAATGCATTTACCATGGTTATAAAAACTGCGGAAAATGAAGCACCAATGGCAACTGGAATAAGTAACAGGAGATGCTTCTTTTGGTTCTCAAATCGATCCCAAGTATATAAGTAAATACCAAGGAAAATAGCTTCAAAAAAGAAAGCAAAAGTCTCCATGAATAGAGGAAGAGCTATAATATTCCCCGCAAGTTCCATAAAGTTCGGCCACAGTAATGACAACTGCATACCAATTGCGGTCCCTGTAACAACTCCTACCGCTACAGTAATGACGAATCCTCTCGCCCACCTACGTGCTAACAATATGTAATGCTCATCATTCTTTTTAATACCTACCCACTGGGCAATCATAATCATTAAAGGTACACCAACACCAATAGTTGCGTAAATAATATGAAACGATAAGGTCAATTCGGTTAAAACGCGACTAAAAAATACCGATTCTTCATTCATCAGCCTTCCCCCATTCTAGTTCCCAAATATTCTCCCCGCTATTGATAGCATCATGATTCCTGCCACAACAAAAGCAAGCCACATTAAATACTTCTCTTGTTTCTTATACATGTGCTCCACCCCTTTATCATCATATTACCCAAAAACAAAAATATTGAACTTTATCTATCGGTGTTTTCTAAAAGAATATAAAAAAGCTCAGCATTTAATAAAATGCTGAGCTTTTACTTAAGGTCTATCCTCTTCACGTATTTCATCAATCGGTACGAAAACCTCTATATGTCTGTGTAAATTTTGGAATGTGGCAGGTATAACTCCGCCGTATTCTCCGTCTAAATTTAAAAGAACCATATCGTCAGAAGTTACTTTAATATGTTTTGCTTTTTTAAAAATAACATGGGGATCCGTTAAATGTTCCCCCCGTAAGGCTAAAGATGCCACACGGATAAACTCTGCTATGTTCAACTTTTTCAATATTAACAAAGAAAACAATCCATCATTAATACTTGAACTTGGGGCAAGCTTTTCAAACCCACCGACCGAGTTCGTTAAACCAACTAGGAACATCATGGCCTCGTCTTCAAATACTTCCCCGTCATATTCAATTCTAACTCTTGTTGATTTAATCGACGGAAGCATTTCAATCCCTTTTAAATAATAAGCAAGCTGCCCAAGCATTGTTTTCAGTTTACTTGGTACATCATACGTAAGCTCGGTAATTCGACCACCACCAGCAATATTGATAAAATAGCGGTCATTAACTAATCCCACGTCAACTGGAATAGAATCACCTTTAACAATAATCTCCACAGCTTTTTTTATGTCTCTTGGAATATGAACTGCTCTTGCAAAGTCATTCGTCGTCCCCATTGGAATCAGCCCAATTTTAGGTCGCTTTTCGAATTCACTTACCCCTGCAACAACCTCATTTAGCGTACCATCTCCGCCAGATGCAATGATAATATCAAAGCCATTTTCCACTGCTTTCCTCGCTGCCTCTGTAGCATCACCTTCACGCGTAGTGGCGTGACACGATGTCTCATACCCAGCAATCTCTAACGTTTCCAATACTTCTGCTAAGTTCTTTTTAAATAGTTCTCTTCCAGAAGTTGGATTATAGATAATTCGTGCACGTTTCATACTTATTTCCTTTCTGTTTCACAATCTTTGTTATTATAAAGACTATGTTTCATCAAAAAAAGTTTCATTCCACTATTAAAAGAGTCGACTGTTGCCGACTCCTTTAATAATTTGATCAGCCTAATTATTTTTGTAGTGCTGGTAACCAAGCATTACGAATTGCTTCATATACTGCTAGGTGAAATTCTTGATTGTTTACAAATTCATTAGACATTTGTGCGTAAAATTCTTTTTGAGTTTCCTCAAATGATGGGTCTTCTTTGGCTGGGAATTTAGCTCTGCCATCCATTACGAATTGCTGAACACTCTCTGCACGGGGACCCCATTTAGAAATCACTTCACCATCTTTGCTTATCAACAAATAAACGGGAATTGAACGACCACCATTTGTTAAATACTGGTCAATTAAATCCAAGTTTTCATCGCGATAAACAGCACGTACTTCTACATTTGCTGCTTCTGCAATTTTACGCAATATCGCATTGTTCATCATTGCATCGCCACACCAGTCTTCTGTAATAACTAATATATGTGGCGCTCTATCCTTTAGTACTTGGATGAATTCATCATCCGCTGGCACATCAAATTTTTCATAGATGCTGAAAGATTCTTCTTTTTTCGTAGTCATAACATCCATATATTGAGCTAGTGGTTTTGCATTTTCAAAATACTGTTGTTCTGTAGTCAAGTGAGTAGCCCCCTTTTTTCTAAGTATACTTCGTTTTTAAATGTTATTCAAACAAGCTAGACTCATGAATATATAAACTATATTATTGTTCGAAGTTTACACCCTGTAAATACAGCTTTCTCTGTTCCCCTTCACCGTTAACCACAAGTGTGCCTTCTTCTGTAAAGCGTGGTCGCACAAGTCTTTCACTCATGTTGCTCATTGTCTTCTATTTTTACCATAGTGGTTTCCTTTACGTTTATCGAATTATAGTCTTCAAATACAGCGTCTCTGAAAATGGAGGTGCTTTAATTTCGTGTGATTTTCCGCTCTCTAAATCAATATAACCCAAGTGTACATTTTCATCCTCATTACTTAGTTGAGCAAATATCTTTATATGTTAGTGTCACAAACTGTGCCATTCATTTCAAAAAAAAAGACTGTCATCAAAGACAGCCAATTTCTATAACATTAATTTTTTCTTCGATTCAAATAAAATGACATCATTCACTTTTTTATGTAGTTTACCTTCTTTGTAGAAAATGGCACTTCCATCAGGGAGAGCATAAATCCTACGAGCGGAGGAAAGAGTAGACAATTCGTCATCAGATGCTTCGTTATAATGCACCTCCACACTAAAGTCCACTAAACCTAACCCTTTTATGACTAAGGACTCCGGATAGTCATCGTCTTTAGTTAAAAGACAATCCTTACAAAATGCTAAAGCCCCTGCACTATAACCGATTAATAGCCCAGGAAAATTTTCAATACTCCTAGCAAGTTCTTTTTCTTCAATCAGCTGAAGTAATTTTTCTGGTCTCCCGCCTATTAAATACAGAACATCGCTATCATTTATCAAATCTTCCATTTCTTTTTTGGATAGGTCCTCATGTAATAATCTAAGTGTAGCGTTTGTATAGGTAGAAAAAGCCTGTTTTAGATTTACCATCCAGCTGTCATAATTAGAAACTTCTGTCGCAAAAGGAACTACTAAAACTTTTGCATTTGCTTTAATCTTTTTCGTCAATTCTTCAAATATATCATCTAGCTCACCCTTTAAAACATGTCCCCCACCAATAAAACATAGCTCCACCTTGATTCACCTCTTTATATGTTAAATAAATATTCATTTATCATAGCATCAGTTTTCTTGGAAATAAATACAATTCTATTCAAAAAGTTCTTTACTAATGAGTGTGATCAACTGCTATCCGAGAGAGCTTGGCATCTATACGAGAGCAATAACCTGCTATCCGAGAGCATTTCGAATCCTTACGAGAGACACCTCGAAATATCCACACTATACGAGAGCGATCAACTGCTATCCGAGAGAGCTTGGCATCCATACGAGAGCAATAACCTGCTATCCGAGAGCAATAACCTGCTATCCGAGAGCATTTCGAATCCTTACGAGAGACATCTCGAAATATCCACACTATACGAGAGCGATTGACTTTTATCCGAGAGAACTTTGCATCCATATGAGAGACGAGTTAAATATACCCACAAAAAAGGATACCCACTTAAAGTGGGTATCCTTGAGTATTAGCGTTTAGTAATTTCTTCGTTCAAGATTTTGTTAACAAGAGGCGGGTTTGCTTGGCCTTTTGTTGCTTTCATGATTTGTCCAACTAAGAAGCCGATTGCGCGGTCTTTTCCGTTTTTAAAATCTTCAATAGATTGTGGGTTAGCATCCAGTGTTGCTGTAACGATTTCACGAAGTGCGCCTTCGTCCGAAATTTGTACTAAGCCTTTAGCTTTTACTACTTCCGCAGCGTCTCCGCCATTATCAGCAAGCTCTTTGAATACTTTTTTCGCAATTTTTGAAGAAATGGTGCCATCAGAGATTAGTTTGATCATTCCAGAAAGATTAGCAGGAGTAAGTTCTATATCCTTCAACTCTTTTTGGTCTGCATTTAGGTAAGCGGAAACCTCACCCATCATCCAGTTAGCAGCCAGTTTTACGTCTGCACCATCAGCAATGGTTGCTTCAAAGAAGTTCGCCATATCTTTAGACAACGTTAATACATGTGCATCATATGGAGATAATCCAAGCTCTTGGATATAACGTTGTTTACGCGCATCTGGTAGTTCAGGGATTTCTGAGCGTACACGTTCTAACCATGCATCATCAATTACAAGATCCACTAAATCTGGCTCTGGGAAATAACGATAGTCATCCGTACCTTCTTTAACACGCATAAGAATCGTTTTACCAGTTTTCTCATCATAGCGACGAGTTTCTTGTTCAATAATTCCACCAGTAGATAATACTTCTGCTTGACGAATCTCTTCGTGCTCTAACCCTCTACGTACAAAGTTGAAAGAGTTTAAGTTCTTCAACTCTGTTTTAGTCCCAAATTCCTCTTGACCATAAGGACGAATAGAAATATTGGCATCACAGCGTAAAGATCCTTCTTCCATTTTACAGTCAGAAACGTCTGTATATTGGATAATTGATTTAACTTTTTCTAAATAAGCATATGCTTCCTCAGGAGTACGAATATCTGGCTCTGAAACGATTTCTACTAGTGGAGTTCCTTGACGGTTAAAGTCTACTAGTGAATATCCATCTGCATGTGAAAGTTTCCCAGCATCCTCTTCCATATGTAGACGAGTAATCCCGATACGTTTTTTCTCACCATTGACTTCAATTTCAACCCAACCATTTTTACCGATTGGTTTATCAAATTGTGAAATTTGATATGCTTTCGGATTATCTGGATAGAAATAGTTTTTGCGATCAAACTTTGTATTTTGTTCAATTTCCATATTTAATGCGAGTGCTGCACGCATCGCAAAATCGACTACATTTTTATTCAATACTGGTAAAACACCAGGGTATCCTAGGTCTACTACTGTTGTATTAGTGTTAGGTTCAGCACCAAAATGATTAGGTGCTGATGAGAAGATTTTCGACTCTGTTTTTAACTCAACGTGTACTTCTAAACCAATAACTGTTTCAAAGTTCATGTTATTTTCCCTCCCATATTTGAGGAGTTTGTTTATGGAAATCAGTAGACTGCTCGTAAACATGTGCTACACGATAAATCGTGGACTCATCAAAATAATTTCCGATAATTTGCAATCCTAGTGGCATTCCATCTTCAAATCCACAAGGGATAGAAATTGCTGGCAAACCTGCAAGGTTAATTGGGATTGTTAATATATCATTGGCATACATCGTCAATGGATCTTCTACGTTTTCTCCAATTTTGAATGCTGGAGTTGGTGCAGTTGGTCCTACGATTACATCATAGTCCGCTAAAACTTTATCAAAATCTTGTTTGATAAGCGTACGAACTTGCTGCGCTTTTTTATAGTAAGCATCATATGTTCCAGCACTTAACGAGTAAGTCCCAAGCATAATACGACGTTTTACTTCGTCCCCAAATCCTTGCGCACGAGTTTCTTTATAAAGGTCCAATAAGTTTTCTACGTTTTCAGCACGGAAGCCATAACGAATTCCATCAAAACGAGAAAGGTTAGAAGAAGCCTCTGAAGAAGAAAGAATATAATATGTCGCTAAAGCATATTTAGAATGTGGCAATGAAACCTCTTCCCAAGTAGCTCCTTTTGCTTCTAATACTTTCAATGCATCCATAATAGACCCACGAACTGCTTCACTTACACCTTCTCCTAAATACTCTTTAGGCACGGCAATACGAAGACCTTTAATATCTCCAGTAAGAGCAGCTGCAAAGTTTGGAACCTCAACATCTGCCGAAGTAGAGTCATGTGCATCAACTCCAGAAATTGCTTCTAAAAGTAGTGCATTGTCTTCTACATTACGAGTGATTGGACCAATTTGATCTAAAGAAGATGCAAACGCTACTAATCCAAAACGGGACACACGTCCGTATGTAGGTTTCATCCCAACAACACCACAATAGGATGCCGGTTGACGAATAGATCCACCTGTATCTGAGCCTAAGGAGAATGGTACTTCACCAGCTGCTACAGCTGCTGCAGATGCACCTGAAGATCCACCAGGAACACGATCTAATGACCATGGATTTTTTGTTGTTTTATATGCTGAGTTTTCATTGGAAGATCCCATTGCAAACTCATCCATATTCAGTTTACCAATTGTAATCATTCCAGCCTCACGCAACTTTTTCACAACAGTTGCATCATAGATAGGATTGAATCCTTGTAAAATTTTACTTGCACAAGTCGTTTCTAATCCTTCAGTTACGATATTATCCTTCACTCCGATCGGTAACCCAAATAATGGTCCACGTTCTTCAAAAGGAACTTTTTCTAATTCTGTAGCTGTTTCTAATGCTTTTTCTTTGTTCAAAGCTAAGAAGGCTTCTACCTCGCCATCTAGTTTTTCCACACGTCCAAAAGCTTCGTTAGTCAAATCTACTAAAGAAACTTCTTTACTATGTACAAGTGCTTGTAGTTCTTTCGCTGAGTGATTAAATAACGTCATGATTTTCCCTCCTTACATCTATTAGTCCATTATTGATGGTACTTTTACTTGTCCTGCTTCTTGTTCTTTAACATTTAACATCATCGTATCACGGTCCAATCCTTTTGTAGCTACATCTTCGCGTAACACGTTTACTAAAGGTAGGACATGTGTAGTAGGTTCTACATTTGTTGTATCTAATTCTTTTAATTGCTCAGCAAATTCAGTGATTGCTCCTAGTTGTAGCGCAAACTTTTCTGCCTCTTCTTCTGTAATTGCAAGTCTTGCAAGATGCGCAACATGCTTAACTTCTTCTTTTGTTAATTCCGCCATTTATAACACCTCCGAATTCAATAACCATACGAAATATCATATCATTTTTCACTCTACTTGAACAGAGCGTAGCCTATTGCGTGTAAATATGGACATAAGCTTCTTCATCGCCAGTTTTTTTAACAAGTAATGCTTCTGCACCATCCAAGGAATTAACCTGTAATTCTACATTCATCGATGGATTAAAATGATCCTTTACAAGTCCAGCCAAATACTGTGTAAAGCCAATTATCTCTGCCGTTCCATAAAACTGAATAGGAATGGTGATCGTCCATTTTTGAAGCTGTTTGTCTTTGAAATAACCAGTCCCAATAATGCTTGTATAGTTAGGGAAATATGTCTCTACATCCATTTTGAAGTTCCGGAAAATTGTATCTAAATCTCGGTACTTTTCTTCTGATTCAGCCGTTGGGAATAAAATATATTCCTCATCATTTCCCTTCCAATCCGACACATTTTTGCCCGCTGGCGCAGTGCTATAAGAGAAGTATGTTCCTGGAACAACTGCATTTCGGCTATTTTGCTTAAACAAACCTACTACAATTGGAATATCTGCAAGACCATCTATCTTACGTAAACGGGTAACTACTTCTTCCGCAATTCTTCTTCCATTCTCTTCAATCTGAGCCTGGCTCAGCTTTTCTTCATAAGTAGCACCGTATTTTTCCTTCGTGTAATAATACGTGGAATTTAACGCCAATCCAATAGATATCCCAGATAGACTAACTTTATTATCTACTTTTTCCAAATAGTTTTGTTCCACAATATGCGTGATATAGACTGGTGCTTTTTGGGCTTTTTCTTCTCCAGTTAAACCTTTATCATCCGGGTTTAATCCACCTTCTGCTTGGTTGCTTCTTGCAAGCCATTTCTTCAGTGTTGTCGTATCTAAGTACTGTCCCTCCTGGAACAAATACTTATCAGGCGAGAATTCATTTTGAGAAATACGTAGAAGTCCAGTTTCCACTTCCTTCATATCGTACTTAGTAGACAAATTAGATAATACTAATCCTTTACTTGCACTTTCCTCATAAGGTAATAATGTTCTGTAGTATGTTTCATCTAGCTGCAAACTCGGAATTATTACTGTCTTGGTCTCTTCTTCTTCTGTATTTTGTATAACTTTTGTTTCGTCATCTAAAGAAGGAGCACACCCAGAAACCGTTAGTAATAAAGCCAGCGTCAACATGCCTATATGTTTTTTGGTCATGTTCGCCACTCCCTTTACTCCACTATGGAGTCCAATAATTTTTGTTCATCCCAAACCTCAATACCTAGGCTTGTTGCTTTTTCCAATTTTGATCCTGCTTCTTCTCCGGCAATGACCAAATCTGTTTTCTTGCTGACACTTCCAGCAACCTTACCACCTAATGACTCTATTTTTTCTTTAGCATCAGTACGTGATAGTTGCATCAGTTTTCCTGTTAAAACAACTGTTTTACCAGCAAACGGACTATTCTCCATTACATCTGCATCAATAATTCTACCAGTATACTGTAGGGTCAATCCAGCTTCTTTTAAGCGTTCAATCAATAACTGGACCTCTTCCTGCTCAAAATAAGTCACTAATGAATCAGCCATTTTGTCACCAATTTCATAAATAGCTATAAGCTCTTCCCTTGTTGCTTTCATCAATGCCTCAAAACTATGAAAATTAGCCGAAAGTATTTTGGCAGCTTTTTCTCCAATATGACGAATACCAAGTCCAAATAGCACTCGCTCCATTGAGTTTGCTTTAGATACTTCTAATGCTTCCACTAAATTGGTTGCTGACTTGAGCCCCATGCGCTCAAGCTTCACTAAGTCATCTACTGTCAATTTATATAAATCTGAAATATCCTTGATCAGTTGTTCTCTAAAAAGCTGTTCTACCACTTTTTCACCAAGTCCATCAATATTCATCGCATTGCGTGAAGCAAAGTGGTAAATACCTTCTTGGATCTGAGCTGGGCATTGCGGATTTACACAACGAAGTGCTACTTCTTCTTCGATTCTCACTAATTCACTTTCACATACCGGGCAATGAGTTGGCATTTTATATGGTTCCTCTGTGCCTTTTCTCTCTTCCGTTATAACAGACACTACTTCTGGAATAATGTCTCCTGCTTTACGGATAATGACATGATCCCCAATTCGAATATCTTTTTCACGGATTAAATCTTCATTATGAAGTGTAGCACGTTGTACAGTAGAACCTGCTACTTGTGCTGGTACTAAAATTGCAGTTGGCGTGACAACACCTGTGCGACCAACAGTTAAATCGATATCAATAATTTGCGTGACTACTTCCTCGGCAGGAAATTTATAAGCAATTGCAAATCGTGGACTCTTTGCTGTAAATCCTAGCTCTTCTTGTTGGGCATAGTCATTAACTTTTATAACAATTCCATCAATTTCATATGGAATGTCATGCCTTTTTTCTGTCCACTCTTCTATAAAGCTGAGCACTTCTTCGATAGAAGTGCACTTCTTCGTTTCCTTATTAGTCGGTAATCCCTGTGTATTCATAAAACCTAGTGCATCCAAATGATTGTCTATATTCTGGTCCTCACCATCTCCGCCCATTCCATAGACGAACATCGATAAATTACGGCTAGCAGTTATTTTCGGGTCAAGCTGACGTAAAGAACCTGCTGCCGCATTCCGTGGGTTGGCAAATAAGACTTCTGCTTGTGCTGTGCGATCTTCGTTCAACTTTGCAAAGGAAGACTTTGGCATATACGCTTCGCCTCTTGCCTCCAAGGTTACTGAATCTTTTAGGCGCATTGGAATCGAACGAATGGTTTTAATATTACTGGTAATATCTTCACCAATCGTCCCATCTCCTCGAGTAGCCCCTCTTTTCAAAAGACCGTCCTCATATAATAGGGAAATTGCCAGTCCATCGATTTTCAGTTCACATATATACGTTGGTGTTTCATCGATAATACCTTGAATACGTTTATCAAAATCACGCAAATCCCCTTCATTGAATGCATTAGATAGACTAAGCATTGGATTTGCATGAGTTACCTTTTTAAAGCCTTCACTTACGATGGAACCAACTCGCTGAGTAGGAGAATCTGGTAATATCAAATCTGGATTTTGTTCCTCCAAAGCTATTAGTTCATGCAAGTATTGATCGTATACGGCATCCGGAACAATAGGATCATCTAATACATAATAGGCATGTCCATAATCATTTAACAGCTTGTGTAACTCTTGTACTCGTTGTTCTAACTGATCCATCCAGGGTTCCTCCTGTTGTAGTTATACTTTTTCGATAGGGGCAAACTTAGCAAGCAGACGCTTAATGCCCGTAGGACTTGGAAATGCAATATCTAGCTCGGTATTCTCACCATCGCCACGAACACTGACAACCATACCTTCGCCCCATTTTTTATGGGTCGCTTTATCTCCAACTTGCCAGCCCATTTTATCCCCACCAGACTCGTTATATGCTGGACGAGTAACTACTGCTTTACGAGTGTTAGCCATAGCTTTTGCATTTCGTTCTGGATTTTTGCCGATGTCTTTAGTCCATCCAACGACCTCAATAATATCATCTGAAATCTCTTTGATAAAACGAGATGGGCTATTAAAACTGCCACGACCAAAAATAGTTCGAGACTGGGCACAGGTTATCACAAGTCTTTCTTCTGCACGAGTGATTCCTACATAAGCCAAGCGTCGTTCCTCTTCCATTTCATCATCATCACCAAGAGAACGTGAATGTGGGAATATATTTTCTTCCATCCCTATGATAAATACTACTGGAAATTCCAAGCCTTTTGCAGCATGCATCGTCATTAATATAATATTCCCTTTTGATATATCTTCCTCTTCATCCAACTTATCTATATCTGAGATAAGTGCCAGGTCGGTTAAAAAGGCAACTAACGACTTATCTTCACTCTGTTTCTCAAATGCTTTCGTTACTGATAAAAACTCTTCAATATTTTCTAATCGACTTTCCGATTCAATTGTCTTTTCATTTTTAAGCATCGTACGATACCCTGTTTTATCAAGCACTTGCTCCACTATTTCTGTGACAGACAAAAACTCCTGCATTTGGGTTAAGTTATTGATCAGCCCTTGGAATTGAATAACAGAGTTTACAGCCCGAGCAGGTATCCCCATAAAGTCGACTTCGTTTAATGCATCTAAAATCGAACGATCTTGGTCTATTGCATAGAGAGCCATACGTTCAAAAGAAGTCGCTCCAATATTTCGTTTCGGCTCATTAATAATTCGAGCAAGTGATAAGTCATCATCGTTATTTGCTATTAGACGCAGGTAGGCAAGTAAGTCTTTAATCTCTTTACGATCATAGAACTTTGTACCGCCCACAATTGTATAGGCCATATTCGATTTTACAAGTACTTCCTCCATCACACGTGACTGGGCATTCGTCCGATATAAAACGGCAAAATCATTTAATGTACGATTCTCTAATTCCATTAAATCTTGAATTTTTTGAACGACATATTGTGCTTCCTGCTGTTCATTCATCGCACGGAATAACTCGATTTTTTCCCCATCTAGATTCTCTGTTCGTAAAACCTTCGGGTATCTACTCGTGTTATTACCAATGACGTCATTTGCTGCCTGTAAGATTCGTTGAGAAGAACGATAATTTTGTTCTAGCATGATGGCTTTTGCATTAGGATAATCTTTTTCAAACGATAGGATATTCTGAATATCTGCTCCTCGCCAACGATAAATCGATTGATCCGAGTCACCAACAACACAAATATTTTTGAACTTTTTAGCAAGCATTTGTACTAACTCATACTGCGCTTTGTTTGTATCTTGATATTCATCTACATGGATATACTGGAATTTGTTTTGATAAAACTCCAGGACATCAGGAACTCGTTTAAACAGCGTTGATGTTAGCATGATTAAATCATCAAAATCGAGTGATTGGTTCTTTCTCAATTTTTTTTGATAGCTTTGATACACATTTGCTACTGTCTTTTCAAAAGGATTCATCTCATTCATCTGTGCACGATACATATCCGAATCGATGCATATATTCTTGGCTCCACTAATCGCATTTAACATCGAACGAGGATCATATTGTTTTGAATCAATATTTTGTTCTTTTAAAACATTTTTAATAACCGTCAGTTGATCACTTGTATCTAAAATAGAAAAGTTTTTTGTATATCCTATTCGGTCAATATCTCTTCTTAAAATACGTACACACATGGAGTGAAATGTAGATACCCACATTCTTTCTCCAGTCCCCGGTCCTAATAAGCCATCTATACGCTCTCGCATCTCTCTTGCTGCTTTATTGGTAAAGGTGATGGCTAGTATTTTCGATGGGTATACTTCCTTTTCTACGATTAAATAAGCAATTCGGTGGGTTAGTACACGTGTTTTCCCTGAACCTGCACCTGCCATAATAAGAAGTGGACCTTCTGTTGTCTTCACGGCTTCTTCTTGTTCTTTATTCATACCATTCAATAAGTTTTTCGCGATGATTTCCATAGTGCACTTCCTTTCAAGAACATTTGTTCTCTAATCATATCGTAAATCTATTGTTTACTCAATGTCTTTACTGCTTCTACTGTTTTTAAAGCCTCTGCCAGATTGTCATATATATAATTACCAACAATTATTGTATCTGCATAGGTAGCCATTTGTCTTGCTTGCTCCTCGGTTTGAATACCTCCACCATAAAACAGTTGAGTGTTTTTTAAACGTTTACTCACTTTTTTCACAGTTTGTACATCTCCATACATTCCGCTATACTCCATGTAGAAAACCGGAAATCTAAACAAATGCTCGACCATTTCCGCATATGCTATAATGTCCTCTTCACTTAACGGATGCAAGGCATTCGTTAATTTTGCAGCTTTACAATCAGGGTTTAAAATACAATACCCTTCTGGAATAATTTCATCCCAATTCATAACCTCTCCAAATTCCTTCGTAGCTGCGTGATGTAAATCCTTCACCCACTTCGTTTCGGAGCTATTTAATACACTAGGTATAAAATAATAATCAAATCCAGGAGTTATAGCTTCAATCGTAGATACTTCTAACGCCACAGGAACTGCATACCTTCTAACCCGCATTAGCAAATCAATCACATTATCGAGTGTTACATTGTCAGAGCCCCCGATAATAATTGCATCTGTGCCAGATTCACATATTAGTTCAAGAGCATCTGCTTCTATATTTTTTGCTGGATCTAACTTGAATATATGTCGCCAATCTTTATATTCCAATTTTTTCACCTACATCTAATTAGTTAACATTCATCCCATTATAACAAAAAAACTGAACAGACATCGCTGTTCAGTACATGTTCTTACATATTTTGAAAACTTATATTTTTTAATCTACTCTTTAATGGTTGGCGTCGAATTTTCATCTGGATATAAGCGACCTAACATTTCATCATAAGTACCGTTGCCGTAGTCGTAGGCACGTCTTACACGTGAAATGGTAGCAGTACTTGCCCCAGTTTCTTTTTTAATAGATTCATATGTTTTCTTCAAACGTAATAGATGTGCAACCTCGAAACGTTGTGCTAAGGATTGAATTTCGCTTATTGTACAAAGATCGTCAAAAAACTTATAACATTCTTCCATGTTCTTTAACTCTAATACTGCCTTAAATAGTTGTTCTGTTTGATTGCCTTTGATTTTTTCAATTTGCATTGCAGTCATCCTCCTTCTTGTTTATATTGGGTCTTCTAGATTGGTTAAGGTAAATAAGTGACCATCTCTTCTAAACCAGGGTTTGTCGGTATAAAACTGATCCATGTTTGACCAGGTACTAGTTTAGCAGGAACTCCATTTTCCATCGGCATCAGAATTCCATCGATATTCTCCCATTCGATTTCTTTCATAATACCTGCTTGAAAAATATACGCTCTTCCTCCATCATTTAAAGATAACTGACGGCGACCTGAACTATCAATAATTTTGTGCGGAATTTCCATGCATATTATATTGGCAATTTTAACAGCTTTGTCTGTCTCTTTATCTATTGTCAGAGCTCCAGCGGTCTCACGCTCATATAAACCTTCGTCTGAAATATACGTATATTCGTTTTCAAAAGTGGAGCCTGCACCGTAATGTATAGAAAAATTAGATACTGGATTCCCAATCTTTATCCCTTCAAAAGAGTCGAAGAAAGAAAACCTTGGTATTTTAGTAATCTCCATCGAAGCCTTTACTTTTTCTGCACCTGCTAATACTTTATCTTTTGATATATACGAATTATGCGGTGCTTTTCGCTCCCTCGATCGTTCGAATAATATACCGTCGTATTGCATTCCGTTTATGTTATCAACTACTCTAGAACTTAGCATACTTTGAGCATCAGGACTATATCCATGTGCAACATAAAATGCATCTAGCCCTCTAGCAATATCAACAAAGTAGTCTCTAGCACTTCTAACTGGGCCCATTTTTTCTGGAATCTCACTTTGATAAACTGCTAAAAATCTTGTTACATTACCTTCTGCTAACATTTCGTAAATAATATCTGCTTTTGCAATTCCTGACTGTGGACGTGCAAGCGGATGATTGTTTATAGTGACTAGAATAGGTCTTTGTGTCAATTCTTTCTCTGATCCAACACCTGTGAAAGGTGCTGTGAACGGCAATACTACTTCCTCTTCTGTCTCTACAACTTCTTCCCCGACTTCCTCTATTGTATCGTCTACTGGATTAACCTCTTCTGTTCCTTTCTCTTTATCGGAACAAGCTACAAGAAGTACACTAGCTAACATTAAAATTCCCCACTGTTTGAACACAACTTACGTCCCCCTACCTCATTAATGCTGGAAACAATACTTGTTTTTTCATCACATCGAAAATTCCTTTTTGCGTTATCCTTACATACGGTAAGTGTGTTGCTTGAAGGAATAACAATGTGTAAATAGCATCCCCATGCTTAAATCCTCTAGCTGCTAGTTCTCTTTTTAAAACTAGTTCCTCTTCTATTAAATCTTCTACTGGCTTATTAGATAATACTCCACCTATCGGGAGTTGGACAGAACAAATGATTTGTTCATCCTCCACAATAACAATTCCACCATTCATTTTTTTTACTTCCCGGAAAGCTTGTTGCATACTTTCTTTGTTCTTCCCGATCAATAAAATATCACCCGTATTAGAGTATGAAGAGGCGAAGCCCATTAGTGAAGTTGCAAAGCCTTTAATAAGTGTTGAAACTTTCCACTTTCCTTTGCGATCTATTAACAAAAGAAAACTTTCATCATGATTTTTGGATAATTCCATTTCAGTCGTATCATGGCTAATGGAATAGGGTTTGGTAATTACATCATTTACCATTTCTATCCCAAATGGCATAGAGAACTGAAAATCAGCTTCCGAAACGTCAAATGACAAGTTTAGATCTGGTATAGATGACCAATTGATTGGATCAAGCGCCCTCGTTTTTTGTTGTTCTTTTTTTAGCCAAATTCCTTTGGAAAGTACACTTAAAGGTACTGGACTGTGTTCATCCTTTAAGAAATTGAGATCTGCATAGCGCCCTGTTGCAATCACCCCATGTAGATTAGACATATTATAATACTTTGCCACATTAAAGGATGCCATCAAATAGGCGTCAATCGGTTTTACACCTGCATCTAGTGCAACTTGAATACATTTATCCATAACTCCATCTATATGAAAAGAAGGTGTTGCTCCATCTGTCGTCATCATTAAGTGATCAAAAATTTGAAGATCCTTTTCCAAAATATCCTTTAATAGTTGTGGAAGATCAGGACGTATAGACGAATGACGGAGAGTTACTGCATATCCCTGTAGAATTCGTCGTTCCACTTCTTCAATGGTCATTGCTTCATGATCTCCGTCTGCTCCTAACAAACGCATTCTTGCAAGCGTGCGCTCGGAAGCTCCAGGAAAATGGCCTTCAATTTTCATACCGTTTGTCTTAGCCTGTTGCATCCAATAGAGCATTTGATCATCTCCAGAAAGCAAACGAGGCCATCCAGTCAGTTCACCACCCATAATGACATCCGAACGCTCAATCCATTCTCCAATCGTCTTAGAGGTAAATAATTCTTCTTCATTCTTTAACTCAGTTTGCGAATCAAAACGCGCCCACCAATAGAAGGAAAATGGCAGTTCTTTCAGTTCGTCCATTAATGAAAACGCTTTCTTATTTTCAAGCATCAAGAACAATGTTAAGTTATCCGCTATAAACGTAGTCGTTCCCAATTGCGCTGCATAATCTGCAAATGTTTGTGGATTATAAAGTTGGAATGGATGTACGTGAGGCTCAATATAGCCAGGTACTATTTTTTGACCAGTTGCATCATATACCTCAGTTTGGTCGGAAACTAGTGGCATTTCAGAACCCGTATAAACAATTCGATCTTTCACTATCCATATGTTTCCTGTGATCCACTTTTTTAAATGACTATGCAAAAAAGTTGCATTAGTAATTACTATATCAGGAGACTTTGTTCCATTGACCACATCAATCTGATGCCTTATTTCTTCAATTTTCCAAATGGGATATTGCATTGCATCCATTCTCCTTTCTTTTTGTTTACTCATAAAAATAATATTAGCATAGTACTTTAGTAAAGCAAAGTACTGAATTCTATTTTTGGTAATTCTTACAGGAAAGTTAGGAAATAGGAACCTAAAACCAATATAGAAAAACAGGCAAAGAAAAACATCAGTTTTTTCTTTGCCTGTTCAGCAATTATTGAAATGTACGCCAACCAATATCTTTTCGATAGAAGAGACCATCCCATTCTAACTTAGTGAGACCTGAATAAACTTTTTGTTGCGCTTTCTTTATAGAAGACTCCCTTGCTGCTACAAGTATGACACGTCCGCCATTAGCAATAAAATCTTTATCATCTGCTTTTGTACCAGCATGAAAAACGAATAATCCAGTGTCTGTTAATGTCCCTAGATCTGGCAGCTTGGCTCCTTTTTTCACGTCAGTAGGGTAGCCCTCTGATGCAATTACAACTCCAAGCATCCCCTCGTCCGACCATGATAGTTCAAACGGATTTTCATTCATCAAAGCTATCATAAACTCTCCAAAATCACTTGTCATTCGGGGTAATACCACTTGTGTCTCTGGGTCTCCAAAACGGGCATTGAACTCGATCACTTTTGGTCCTTCGCTTGTTAAAATAAGACCAGCATATAGAATACCTGTAAATGGAATTCCTTCTTCTGTCATCGCTTTAACGGTAGGAACTACTACAGTTTCATAAGCTATATCAACTATGTCCGAGGAGATTTGCGGAACTGGGGAATAAGCACCCATTCCTCCCGTGTTAGGTCCTTTATCTCCATCATAAGCTCGCTTGTGATCCTGTGCGATAACCATTGGATGAATTTGGCCTTTATGTACAAATGACATAAAGGAGAATTCTTCCCCTTCCAAATACTCCTCAATGACCACACGTGATGAGGATTCTCCGTATAATTGGTTGCCGATCATGTCTTCCACCGCTTTGTTCGCTTCATCCACAGTCATAGCAACAACTACACCTTTTCCTGCAGCAAGTCCATCTGCTTTCACAACGATGGGAGCACCTAACTTCTCAATATATTCCTTTGCTTTATCTACTTCTGTAAAAGTTTCATATGCAGCAGTAGGAATATTATATTTATCCATAATTTCTTTTGCAAATGCCTTACTACCCTCAATTTGAGCCGCAGCTTTTGTTGGTCCAAATATACGTAAACCTTCTGCTTCAAAATAATCTACAATACCCGCTGCCAGTGGTTGCTCCGGTCCAACGAATGTTAAGTCGACTTTGTTCTCCTTTGCGAAGGTTGCTAGCTCTTCAAAGGCCAACGCATCAATAGACACAATCTGAATACCACCTGACATACCGTCATTACCTGGAGCTACAAATACATTTTCAACTGAAGGTGAATCTATGAATTGTTGGGCGATTGCATGCTCACGACCCCCACTACCAATTACAAGAATATTCATCTAGCAATTCCTCCTTAGTGTTTGAAATGACGTACGCCAGTGAATACCATCGCAATCCCATACTCATTTGCTTTGTCGATTGAATCTTGGTCTTTCACTGATCCACCTGTTTGAATAATAGCTGTAATTCCTGCTTTAGCCGCCACTTCCACCGTATCATTCATTGGGAAGAATGCATCTGAAGCAAGACCTGCTCCTTTTGCACGTTCTCCAGCTTGCTCTAAAGCAATTTTAGCTGAGCCTACGCGGTTCATCTGTCCTGCGCCGACACCAATAGTCATATCTTCTGTAGCTACTACAATTGCATTAGATTTTACATGTTTCACTACGCTCCAACCAAGCTCTAATGCTTTCCATTCTTCCGCGGTCGGCTCTCGGTCTGTAACGACCTTCACATCTGCCTCTTTTAATCCGAACGTGTCAGGAGACTGCACTAATAATCCACCTTCTACAGATACAGTATTCCATGCATCTTTTTTCGTTTGTTCGTAAGAAATTGTGAGCAAGCGAATGTTCTTCTTCGCCGTTAACATTGCAATTGCATCATCGGAGAATGAAGGAGCAATAACAATTTCTAAGAAAATGCCAGCCAATACTTTAGCGGTTGCTGCGTCTACTTCACGGTTTAAGGCAACGATTCCTCCGAAAATAGATGTTGAATCCGCTTCATAGGCTTTATTGAATGCATCTGAGATTGTTTCGCCGGTACCAACACCACATGGGTTCATATGTTTTACCGCTACTGCAGCTGGAAGCTTAAATTCTTTTACTATTTGAATCGCAGCATTGGCATCTTGGATATTATTATAGGATAGTTCTTTCCCATGTAATTGAGTAGCAGAAGCTACAGAAAAATCAGATCCAAGTGGTCGTTTGTAAAACGCTGCTTGTTGATGCGGATTTTCACCGTAGCGTAATGATTGCTTACGTTCATATGTAAGTGTTAATAGTTCTGGGAATTCTTCTCCAGTTAAGTCAGTCATATAGCCAGCAATCAACGCATCATAAGCAGCGGTGTGGCGGAATACTTTTGCAGCCAGTTTACGACGCGTTTCTAGTGTCGTCTCACCAGTTTCTTTTAACTGAGCAAGTACTTCCTCATAGTCAGATGCATCCGTTACAACTGTTACATACTGATGATTTTTCGCTGCAGAGCGAAGCATTGATGGACCACCGATATCAATATTTTCGATAGCATCTTCAAACGTCACATCTGACTTAGAAATTGTTTCACGGAAAGGATATAAATTAACACAAACTACTTGAATAGGAGTTATTTGATGCTCTTCTAATTGTGCTTGATGAGAAGCGTCGTCATGCTTTGCCAATAAAGCCCCATGTATCATTGGGTTCAATGTTTTTACTCGACCATCCAAAATTTCTGGAAAGTTTGTCACTTGGTCTACTGATGTAATTGCCACACCATTTTGTTCTAAAAATGCTTTGGTTCCACCAGTTGATAAAATTTCATAGCCAAGTAGTTCCAACTCTTTTGCAAACTCGAGAATTCCTGATTTATCTGAAAGACTAATTAACGCACGTTTTGACACCATAATTCCTCCTTAAATTGGTAGTTCTAGTTGTGTTCCTATTATTATAAATAACTACTTCATTACGCCTGCATTAGCCGAAATGCCCTCCCATAACGAAAAACAAATCAGCTACAGTGCAAGTTAAATAGATATTTTCCGTTTTGTGAGTAACCCTATAATTTACCGACAAACAGTTGCTGCAATGCCTTCGGATACAAAGCATGCTCTACTGCATGAATTCGTTCTTCGGTTTGTGCTCTATTGCCTTCTACTACTTCTACTGCTTGCTGAGCTATGATTGTTCCAGTATCCATTCCTGCGTCCACATAGTGAACCGTTACGCCAGTCACCTTCACGCCGTGATCCATTGCCTGTCCGATAGCGTCTTTCCCAGGAAAGGCTGGTAATAGCGAAGGATGGATGTTGATAATTCGATTGGGAAATGCTGCTAGCAATACATCTCCGATCAGTCGCATATATCCAGCGAGCACAATCCACTCTACATCTAACTCTCGTAGTTTTTCTAAAATCAGTTGCTCATACACTGCTTTGGAAGAAAAACCGGCAGGCTTAATAGCAAGTACTTCCATACCCGCTTTCTCGGCACGTTCTACTATTAAAGCTCCTGGCTTATCTGTCACTACTAGAACAGCTTCACCAGGGAGTTTTCCTTCCTGCACTGCATCGTTGATAGCTTGAAAGTTCGTACCGCTCCCTGATGCAAATACAGCAAATTTTGTCATTCCGGTCATTACACTAAACTCCCGTCATGTGCTCCGTTGAAAATAACACCTTCACCTTTCACTACACGGCCAATCGTATATGCTTTTTCTCCGTGGGCTTCCGCAATTGCAATTGCTTTTTGCGCCTCTTCACCTGATAGTGCAAGTACAAAGCCTATCCCCATATTAAACACATTGTATAAATCACGGTCTTCTAACTTACCTTTTTCTTTTAACAAATCAAATACAGAAAGCACTTCCCATGAACCAAGTTTAACTTCCACAGCTAACCCTTCAGGCATCATACGCGGTAGATTTTCATAAAAACCTCCACCCGTCACATGTGCCATCCCGTGGATAGAAAGCTCGTTATGCATTTCCATTACTGGCTTCGCATAGATTTTCGTTGGTGTTAAAAGGGCTTTACCAATTTCGCCTAACGTTTCATATCCTTCTACAACATCCTTTGGAGAATAGCCTTGCTCTTCAAAAACAATTTTACGTACTAGTGAATATCCGTTTGAGTGAACACCGCTAGAAGCGATACCTACTAGTACATCACCTTCTGTAATATTCTCCCCTGTAACGATTTTTGATTTTTCGCATGCTCCAACCGCAAATCCAGCAAGATCATATTCGTCTTCCTCATAAAGACCAGGCATTTCGGCTGTCTCTCCCCCGATTAATGCTGCTCCAGACTGTACACAGCCGTCAGCCACACCTTTAACGATTTGTTCAATTCGTTCAGGAACTGCTTTACCTACTGCTACGTAATCTAAGAAAAATAGAGGCTCCGCACCTTGTGCAACGATATCATTCACACACATTGCTACACAGTCTACGCCGATTGTATCGTGTGAATCTGTCATAAACGCAAGCTTTAGCTTTGTTCCAACACCATCTGTTCCAGATATCAAAACAGGTTCCTTATAATTCAAGGAAGACAAATCAAACATTCCACCGAAACCACCGAAAGTACCCATGATACCTTTTCTAGCTGTGCGCTCGACATGTGATTTCATTCTTTGCACGGCTTCATACCCAGCTTCAATGTTCACGCCTGCTTTTTCATATGCTTTTGACATGTAAAATCCTCCTATCGAACAAGCTCTTTTTCATGTGGTAATTTCGTATCCGCATAGATACTAGTTGGATATTCTCCAGTGAAACATGCTAAACAATGTCCACAATTTTTTTCCCCATCTGATCTGCCAATTGCCTCTACCATTCCTTCAACCGATAAGAATGTTAACGAGTCTGCTCCAATCAGTTCACGCATTTCATCAATTGTATTATTAGCAGCAATAAGCTCAGAATCCGAGCTTATATCAATCCCATAAAAACATGGATTTTTTAATGGTGGGGAACTTATAACGACATGAACCTCTGTCGCCCCAGCATCCTTCAGCATTTTCACAATACGACGTGAAGTTGTCCCACGAACAATTGAATCATCTACCATGACTACTCGTTTTCCTTTTACAACCTGACGTACTGGTGAAAGTTTCATCTTCACCCCACGCTCCCGTAAGTCCTGTGAAGGTTGGATAAACGTTCTACCCACATAACGATTCTTTATAAGACCTAACTCATAAGGAATACCTGTAGCTTCTGAAAAACCAATAGCAGCAGAAATACTGGAGTCAGGTACGCCTGTTACAACATCTGCATCAATTGTCAATTCTTTCGCAAGTTGCTTACCAAGACGTTTTCTAGCCATATGAATATTAATGCCATCAATATCTGAATCTGGACGAGAGAAGTAGACATATTCCATCGTACAAATAGCACGGTCTTTTTTCTCTACATAACGCTCTGAACGGCAACCTTCGTCATTTATTATTAATAACTCCCCTGGATCAATCGAGCGAACTAGCTCTGCACCTATCAAATCGAAGGCACTTGTCTCAGAAGCTACTACATAAGCACCATCTAACATTCCTAAAGAAAGAGGACGCATGCCCTGTGGGTCCTGCGCTACATACATCGCGTGTTCCGTCATAATGACAACGGCGAAAGCTCCATCCAATAAACGTAAAGCTTGTTTGGCACGATCCTCGAAAGAAGCAAGATTACTCTTCTTCAACAAATGGGCAAGTACCTCCGTATCCGAAGTCGTTTGGAAAATACTACCTTGCTGTTCTAAATTACGTTTTAAACGTGTAGCATTTACAATATTCCCATTATGAGCAATCGCAAGGCCACCAGTAGTTGAGTTGAACAACAAAGGTTGGACATTTTCAATTCCTGAGCCGCCGGAAGTAGCATAACGCACATGCCCTACTGCAGCATGACCTTCCAATTTCTCTAACTTGCCATTATTAAATACATCGTTTACTAAACCTTCGCCTTTTACTGCGCGTAGCCTAGTACCATCTGTCACAATAATTCCAGCACCTTCTTGCCCTCTATGCTGAAGTGCATGTAATCCGTAATAACTCATGGCTGCAGGATTTGGATGACCCCAAATACCGAAAACACCACATTCTTCGTTTAAGCCTCTGAGTTCAGCAAGCATGGTATTGCTCCTTTCCAAGCGGAACGGAATTCATCAACAGAACCGCTAATCCAAGTAGTTCCATCTTCATGTGAGATTACTAAATTATTAGACTCAGTTACTCTACCAATTTGTACTGCATCTGCTACGATTTCTTCAAATTTACTAGCATGTTCAGCTTTTACCGTGACGATAAAGCGTGATTGAGATTCACTAAATAATGCACTTGTAGCTGATCCAGTAATAGTTACTTCAACTCCAAGACCATTTGCACCGAAAGCTATTTCAGCTAAAGCTACTGCAAAACCACCTTCAGAGATATCATGCGCAGATTGTACAACACCAGATTTAATAGCTGTTAAAAGAGCTTTTTGACGAGTCACTTCTACTTCAAGGTCGATAGATGGAGCAAGCCCAAAAATACGTTTTTCCACTAATTTTTGTAGTTCCGATCCACCAAACTCTGTTTTAGTTTCCCCGATTACATATACAACATCTCCAGCTTGTTTCACTGATTGGGTTGTTACATGTGCAAGATCATCTACAAGTCCGACCATCCCAATTGTTGGTGTAGGGTAAACCGCAGTTCCACTACGTTCGTTATATAACGAAACGTTCCCACCAATAACAGGTGATTCTAATGCAATACAAGCCTCTGAAATACCGTCTGCAGATTTCTCAATTTGCCAGAAGATTTCTGGGTTTTCTGGGTTACCAAAGTTCAAACAGTCTGTAATAGCAAGTGGCGTTGCACCTGAACAAACGATATTACGAGCTGCTTCAGCTACTGCAATCTTCCCACCTGTTACTGGGTCTAGATAGATATAACGAGAATTACAATCCGTTGTCATAGCAAGTCCTTTATTCGTCCCCCGAACTCGAACTACTGCAGCATCTGAACCAGGGGTTACTACTGTACTTGTGCGTACTTGGTAGTCGTACTGATCATAAACCCATTCTTTAGAAGCAATTGTTGGTTGTTGAAGTAGATTTAGTAAAGTCTCTTTGTAGTCCGAAATTACAGGCTCTACATTTTCCATTGCTTGAAATTCCGTATAGTATGCAGGTACCGACGATGGTTTATAGTAAACTGGTGCTTCTTCTGCAAGTGCATCTGCAGGTACATCCGCTACTACATCTCCGTTATGAATTAATCGAAGCATTTTATCGCCTGTCACTTTACCAACCGCTACACAATCTAAGTCGTACTTTTCAAAGATTTTAACAATCTCCTCTTCACGACCTTTTTTTACAACGATTAACATGCGTTCTTGTGATTCTGAAAGCATCATTTCGTATGCTGTCATCCCCGTTTCACGCTGGGGTACGAAGTCTAAATTCATCTCTATACCGAAGCCAGCTTTTGAAGCCATTTCCGCAGATGATGAAGTTAACCCTGCTGCTCCCATATCTTGAATACCAATTAACGCATCTGACTTAATCACTTCTAAACAAGCCTCTAATAGAAGTTTCTCCATAAAAGGATCCCCAACTTGAACTGCAGGGCGCTTTTCTTCAGAAGCTTCAGTTAATTCTTCCGATGCGAATGTTGCTCCGTGAATGCCGTCACGTCCAGTTTTAGCTCCAGCATACATGACTGTGTTACCTTCACCTGCTGCAATTCCTTTTTGAATATCCTCATGATTGATCAGACCTACACACATTGCGTTAACCAGTGGATTTCCTTCGTAACAGTCGTCAAATTGAATCTCTCCGCCAACTGTTGGAATTCCGATACAGTTACCATAACCCGCAATACCAGCTACTACTTCTTCAAATAAATATTTCACACGTGGAGTCTTCAGTTCTCCAAATCGAAGTGAGTTCAGCAATGCAATTGGACGAGCTCCCATCGAGAAAACATCACGGATAATACCGCCTACGCCTGTTGCAGCTCCTTGATAAGGTTCAATTGCAGATGGATGGTTGTGGGACTCCATTTTAAATACAACTGCTTGACCATCGCCAATATCAACAATTCCAGCACCTTCACCCGGTCCTTGTAAAACATGCTTCCCTTTTGTAGGAAACTTACTTAATACCGGTTTAGAGTTTTTATACGAACAATGTTCTGACCACATAACTGAAAATAATCCGGTTTCTGTATAATTCGGTAAACGACCAAGAATTTTCTCCACCATTTCAAATTCTGAATCAGACATTCCCATTTGAGCATATATCTTTTGTTCTTTAATTTGCATTGGATTTGGTTCAAGCATGACTGACATGAGTTTCCCTCCACTGTTTCACTATTGATTTGAATAACGCTAGTCCATCTGATCCACCTATAAGATCATGTACTGCACGCTCTGGATGTGGCATCATACCAAGGACATTCCCTTTTTCATTTACAATACCTGCAATGTCCTCAATGCTTCCATTAGGTCCTTCAAAAGCGTATTTAAAAACAATTTGGTTATTCTCTTTTAATCTAGTAAGTGTTTCATCGTCACAATAATAATTTCCTTCGCCATGGGCAATTGGAATTTGGATTATTTCGTCTTTTTTATAGCCAGTTGTAAACTGTGTAGCGTTATTTACTACTTTTAACTCTACGGTACGGCACATGAATTTTAAGTTTTTGTTGCGCAGAAGTGCTCCAGGTAACAACCCAGCTTCCGTTAATACTTGGAACCCGTTACAAATACCTAGAATTGGTTTACCTGCCTCAGCTGCCTTCACCACTTCAGACATTACATTCGATTGGTTGGCCATAGCTCCACAACGCAAGTAATCCCCATAGGAGAACCCTCCTGGCAATAAAATACCATCAAATTCGCTCAAATCCTTTGCATCATGCCAAACGTACTCTACTCCTTCTCCAAGTTCATCTTTGATCGCATGATACATATCTAAATCACAGTTCGATCCAGGAAATACGATTACTGCAAACTTCATTTGCTTACAGCCTCCTCAACTTCAAAACGATAGTCTTCAATCACTGTATTTGCTAGAAGCTTTTCACACATTTCCTTTACTACTGTATCTATATCACGAATTCCCTCTTCAATCTGAAGTTCTAAAAACTTCCCAATACGAACATCCTTTACTTCGCTGTATTCCATTGAATGAAGAGCTCCCATCACTGCAGAACCTTGTGGATCTAAAACACTTTCACGTAACGTCACATACACTTTAACTTTTTTCATTTTGATAATCCTCCTAGGCGGGAAAGTATTATTTCATAAACTTCTGTTAAGCTTCCTAAATTACGTCTAAACACATCTTTGTCTAGTTTGTTATTTGTTTTGTCATCCCACAATCTACAAGTGTCGGGAGAAATTTCATCAGCAAGTAAGATTTCTCCATTTGCCGTTTTTCCAAACTCCAATTTAAAATCGATTAGGGTAACACCTATTTCTTTGAAAATGGGCTGAAGCACTTGATTGATTTCCAGTGCTTTAGTTTGAAGAGTATCTATTTCCTCCGGTGTAGCAAGTGCAAGTAATTCTATATGAGCATTTGTGAGTAGTGGATCTCCTAGTTCATCGTCTTTGTAGTAAAATTCCACGATGGTATGCTTTAAAGGTGTACCCTCTTTAATTCCTAATCTCTTTGATAGACTTCCAGCTGCGATATTACGGACTACTACTTCAAGTGGAATGATATCCACTTTGCGAACAAGCTGCTCATTGTCTGAGATTTGCTCTACAAAGTGGGATTCAATTCCTTTACTTTTTAACTGTTCAAAAAGAATCGTTGTGATTTTATTGTTTAAAATGCCTTTTCCATCAATATCTTCTTTTTTCTCACCGTTAAATGCTGTAGCACTGTCCTTATATGACACAAACAATATATTTTCATCATCTGTTTCAAATAATTGTTTTGCTTTACCTTCGTATAGTAGGCGACCCTTTTCCACTTTCAATTCCCCCTAATCAATTTAAAGCTTAGTTAAGTCCTAAACGTTCAAAAATCATATCTACATGTTGAATGTGATAGTTATAGTCAAAGCAATCATCTAGCTCTTCTTTTGATAATAGAGAAGTAACTTGCTCATCTGCATCTACAAAAGTGCGGAATGCAGTTTGAGACTCCCATGCTTGCATAGCAAGTGGTTGAACAGTATCATATGCTGTTTCACGAGCTAACCCTTTATCTATTAATGCTAGTAATACACGTTGGGAGTAGATTAATCCTAAAGTGGAATCCATATTACGTTTCATGTTCTCTGGGAATACTGTTAAGTTTTTCACGATATTACCAAAGCGGTTTAGCATATAGTTCAAGGCAATTGTTGCATCTGGTAAAATTACACGTTCTGCAGATGAATGAGAGATATCTCTTTCATGCCATAATGCAACATTTTCATATGCTGTCATCATATATCCTCGGATAAGTCTTGATAGCCCAACCATGTTCTCAGAACCGATAGGATTCCGTTTATGTGGCATTGCAGAAGATCCTTTTTGACCTTTAGAGAAGAACTCCTCTACTTCGCGAGTTTCTGATTTTTGTAGACCGCGAATTTCTGTAGCAAATTTTTCGATAGAAGTAGCAACTAATGCGATAACACTTAAGTATTGTGCATGACGGTCACGTTGTAATGTTTGTGTAGAAATTGGTGATGCAGCTAAACCTAACTTTTCACATACATATTGTTCAACAAATGGATCGATATTCGCATACGTTCCAACAGCACCTGACATTTTACCAGTTTCAATTACTTTTGCAGCAGCCTCAAAGCGCTCTAGGTTACGTTTCATTTCTTCTGTCCAAAGTGCTAACTTTAAACCAAAAGTAGTTGGCTCTGCATGAACACCATGTGTACGCCCCATCATTACTGTGTATTTATGTTCTTTTGCTTTGTTTTCTAAGATTTCGATGAAGTTTTCAATATCTTTTCGCAAAACAACATTTGCTTGCTTAATGATATAAGAAAGAGCTGTATCTACTACATCTGTTGAAGTAAGACCGTAATGAACCCATTTACGCTCTTCTCCTAAAGTTTCTGATACGGCGCGAGTGAACGCTACTACGTCATGTCTTGTTTCTTTTTCGATTTCTAATATACGTTCTACATCGAAGGAGGCATTTTTACGAAGGAGAACTGTATCTTCTTTTGGAATATCTCCAATCTCTGCCCAAGCCTCACAAGCTAGAATTTCTACCTCTAACCATGCATTGTATTTATTTTGTTCTGTCCATATTGCTCCCATTTCTGGGCGTGTGTAGCGTTCTATCATTTAACTTCCTCCTAATTTATAACCAAATTTTAGATTGTTCTATTTCGTTTAAAGTGTCTTCAATATTAGTCGATAGGATGGTGACATGTCCCATCTTTCTATTCTCTTTCGCTTCGCTTTTGCCGTATAAATGAACCGACCAGTTAGGATACTTAGAAAGATTGTTTGTAACAGGTATTACATGCTGACCTAATATATTCACCATAACTGTTGATGTCCAAAGTTTTGGCTTTCTAAGTGACCATCCGCAGATAGCTCTTACATGTTGATGAAACTGAGAAATATTACATGTTTCAATTGAGTAGTGGCCAGAATTATGTGGTCTAGGTGCCAATTCATTTATTATGATTTCATTGTTCTCTAAAACAAACATTTCAACCGCAAGCGTACCAATTAAGTTTAAATGGTTGGCAATTTTCTCAGCGGCCTCTATTGCTTTTGTAGTAAGTGTTTCATCGATTCTTGCTGGCACAATCGTTTCATGCAATATATGATTTACATGAATATTTTCACCAATCGGCAAACAATACGTTTCTCCACTTCCATTACGCTGTACAATGACGGATATCTCTTTTGTAAAGGGAACAAAGGATTCAGCGATACAGGCGGAGTGAGCAAACAAAGATTTGGCTAAGGATAATTGCTCTTTTGTTTGAATTATTTGCTGCCCTTTGCCATCATATCCTCCGCGAGAGGTCTTAACTACACAAGGGAAGCCCACTCTATCAATTCTTTGCTCTAACTCTTCATACGTGCTAGCTTCGACAAATTTCGCAATAGCTACACCAGCCGACTGAATTTCTATTTTTTCTAGAATACGATCCTGCGTAATTCTCACCAGTTCCGCTCCTTGGGGAACATACGCAATTTCTGATAGCCTCTTCAACCCTGTATAATCAATATTTTCAAACTCATAAGTTATAACATCACTTACTTCTGCTAACTCCTCTAACGCCGTTTCATCATCATACGGGGCAACAATTTGTATATCGGAAACCTGCCCGCAAGGAGAATCTATCGTAGGGTCTAAAACCGCCACCTTAAATCCTGCTTCCCTAGCAGCTAGTGCCATCATACGACCAAGTTGGCCTCCACCAATAATTCCTATAGTCTGTCCTGGATAGATTACTTTTGTCATTGAAGTTCACCATTACTTTCAAGAACTTTGTTTCTCGTATCTTCTCTTCGCTTTTCAAGACGTTCTGCTAACTCATCATCTGAGATAGAAAGGATTTGAGCGGCAAGCAATCCAGCATTTGTAGCTCCTGCTTTACCTATTGCAACAGTTGCCACCGGTACTCCACCAGGCATTTGAACAATCGATAATAATGAATCTAATCCGTTTAGTGCTTTAGATTGAACGGGCACCCCGATTACCGGAAGTGTTGTCTTAGCCGCAACCATACCTGGTAAATGCGCTGCACCTCCAGCTCCTGCAATAATCACCTGTATTCCACGTGATCTCGCTTCCTCTGCATATTCAAACATTAAATCTGGAGTACGATGTGCCGATACTACGCGTTTTTCAAACGGTATATGCAGTTCCTCAAGAATTTCGCAGCTATATTTCATCGTCTCCCAATCGCTTGAGCTACCCATAATCACACCAATTTTTGTATTCATTGTTATCGTCCCTTCTGTCAGATTCACCTCGGCATCGAAACTAAAACTCTGAAGATTATATCGAGCATAATAGATTAACCTAAGGCTTATATGTTGTAAGCATAAAAAATTCCCCAAATAAACTACTCTCTCTATGAAAGAAAAGCAGTTTACTTAGGGAACATAATTGCCCAGTTTGTGTCAGGGAAAACATAAACAAACACACCCTTTTGCATTATCCATAAGTCGCTTTCCCTCATAGTCCAGTCATTACGGTGACTTGGTAGAGACGCTAAAGCCAATCCTTTAGCATATATGGGGATATAATCGTCTATTTCTATTCATATTTTAACAACTTATACGAAGAACGTCAACGCTTAAATACGAACGATTAATTTTCAGATAACTTTATTGTTCGGTTTTAGGAGTAATTACAACAATTATGTTTCTTTAATTCCTTTTAACATAATTAATTGTCTTACTGGTACAGGGGGACCACCTTCAACCTCTGCAAAAATTGGCTCTTCTCTCCGTCCAGCAATTTGATAACCATCTTCAGTCATTCTGTCTATACACTCTGAAATAGTTTCATTCTCTTCCACTTCAAACCATTTTGTTTCTTTCTTCATTTAAACAGTTTTCCCTTCTTTAAAGATTTCACCCAAAATCCGCCGTGAATTGACTTGGGTTCATAGGCGATTATGAAAATACCCGGATCAAGATCTTTCAGTCTAGTATACAGTTTTAACTCATATTTCCTTGGTGTTAGTATTTGAAGAGCTTGTCTCTCACCTTGTCTACCATTCGCATGCCAATCTGTAACTCCATATCCTTCATCTCTCAATATTAAAGGTAAGTTTAGTTTAGTGTCTGTAGAGATTGCATTTACCATAATATACCCTAGTGCCATTTTTTCTTCAATTTTCGTTCCAATAATAACTCCAGTACCATACCCAACTGCATAAGCAACCAAGTTTTGGATTTCATTTAAGTTATCTAATACTAGACCTAGTCCCACTATATAAATTACCGTTTCTACCATACTTATAAGTGCGGCGATATAACGGTATCCTTTTAATGTAAGAATCATTCGCAAAGTAAAGAAAGTAACATAAACAATATTAATAGAAAAAATAATGATTATCATTAAAATTGGAGATACATCCATTTCATCAACTCCTAACATATGTTGTTCTTCATTATCGCATATAGTGTCGCAATTTCAAGGAATTAAAGCTTTTAGCTGAAATTGTATTCCTTTATTATAAAGTTAAAATTTACAATATTCTGATGACATATTATACAAAAGATAGTACAATACACTAATTGGGTGAAGTGTGGATTTGAAATTGTTTTAGTTCATAAATACTGTTAGAGAATATCACCAATTTCTAGGGGGATCAGTCAATGCATGGACAATTTAGAAAAAGATATACACAAACAACACAAGAACAAAAAATGTATGCAGTACAAGAAGTTCTAAAAAACGGAAGAGGACGTAAAGAGGTAGCAGATGAATTGCACGTAAGCGTCAATTCAGTTACAACGTGGATTAGAAAATATAAAGAAGATGGGAAAAATGCGCTCTCTCCATATTCTCAAGAAGAAATAAGTCGTCTCAAGGAAATTGAAAAAAAGTATAATGAGCAACAAAAAATGGAGTTACTTAAAAAGCTTCCTATTTATATTCACTTAAAAAAGCTTTCATATCCCAGAAAACTCAAGAATCTTTGAAATTTTCATATGCTTCATTTATGAAAGTAGGGAGTGAATTTCATAAAATATAAAATTAATTTTCTTACTTCTTTATATTCAAAAAAAGTCTAATAAGTTGCTATTGAATTAAACTTAGTGCCGACTTTTTATATGGCGTCTAGTGATGTCATACTCTTACAAAGACCTGTGCAAGAGTTTAATCGGCCGTGGCTAAAACTTATGATGGCATAATATGTCTAGATTTTTATCGTTAGGGCTCTCTTTTGATTCTCCGGTATAATATACCTCTGAGCATCTCTTCCTTACATTCTTGAGATTTGCCCCTCTTTTTTACGCTTACTTTACCGTGAAAAATGCAGTAATAGTATAAAAATGAGAGAAATCACAGTGGGGTTTCTCTTTTTTTTGCTAAAGGGGCGTAGTTGGAAGTTTGAGCTGTTTACTTGGAATAGTAAAAAATCACCACAAAAAAGAGCACCAAAAATAGCCTCGCCAGGTATTGTAGGTAACGAGTACCTAAGCCTTTCTTAATTGCGCATGTTAAAGAAAAAGGATATCAAACTTCCTTGTTCCTAGTTGCAAATAGTGAACTTTTCCCTTTGGATAAGTGGGAGAAAAATATCTATAATCACAAAAAAGTCGTTACCGATATAACTCGGTAACGACTTCTTTTTGGTGCCCAGCGACGTCCTACTCTCACAGGGGGAAACCCCCAACTACCATCGGCGCTGAAGAGCTTAACTTCCGTGTTCGGTATGGGAACGGGTGTGACCTCTTCGCCATCATCACTAGACTCTTTCGGCTTCCAATACACATCGTACTTCTTCGTCAACTTCATTCGTTCGGTCAGTCACATACGGTAGTATGCTCCTTTCCTCTCTCAATTGTTTCCTCGAATTACTCGTGTCTTGAAACCCTCATGTAAACTAGAGTGCTTGTTCACTCAAAACTGGATAAACGACATTGTTACGTTAAACAAAATTTGGTTAAGTCCTCGATCGATTAGTATTCGTCAGCTGCACGTGTCGCCACGCTTCCACCCCGAACCTATCTACCTCATCGTCTTTGAGGGATCTTACTTACTTGCGTAATGGGAAATCTCATCTTGAGGGGGGCTTCGTGCTTAGATGCTTTCAGCACTTATCCCGTCCACACATAGCTACCCAGCGATGCTCTTGGCAGAACAACTGGTACACCAGCGGTGTGTCCATCCCGGTCCTCTCGTACTAAGGACAGCTCCTCTCAAATTTCCTACGCCCACGACGGATAGGGACCGAACTGTCTCACGACGTTCTGAACCCAGCTCGCGTACCGCTTTAATGGGCGAACAGCCCAACCCTTGGGACCGACTACAGCCCCAGGATGCGATGAGCCGACATCGAGGTGCCAAACCTCCCCGTCGATGTGGACTCTTGGGGGAGATAAGCCTGTTATCCCCGGGGTAGCTTTTATCCGTTGAGCGATGGCCCTTCCATGCGGAACCACCGGATCACTAAGCCCGTCTTTCGACCCTGCTCGACTTGTAGGTCTCGCAGTCAAGCTCCCTTCTGCCTTTACACTCTTCGAATGATTTCCAACCATTCTGAGGGAACCTTTGGGCGCCTCCGTTACACTTTAGGAGGCGACCGCCCCAGTCAAACTACCCGCCTGACACTGTCTCCTACCCGGGTTACGGGTATGGGTTAGAATTTCAATACAACCAGGGCAGTATCCCACCGACGCCTCCTCCGAAGCTGGCGCTCCGGGCTCTAAGGCTCCTGCCTATCCTGTACAAGTTGCACCAAAATTCAATATCAAGCTATAGTAAAGCTCCACGGGGTCTTTCCGTCCTGTCGCGGGTAACCTGCATCTTCACAGGTACTATAATTTCACCGAGTCTCTCGTTGAGACAGTGCCCAGATCGTTACGCCTTTCGTGCGGGTCGGAACTTACCCGACAAGGAATTTCGCTACCTTAGGACCGTTATAGTTACGGCCGCCGTTTACTGGGGCTTCAATTCGCACCTTCGCTTGCGCTAAGCACTCCTCTTAACCTTCCAGCACCGGGCAGGCGTCAGCCCATATACTTCACCTTACGGTTTTGCATAGACCTGTGTTTTTGCTAAACAGTCGCCTGGGCCTATTCACTGCGGCTCTTCTAGGCTATGAACCCAAAAGAGCACCCCTTCTCCCGAAGTTACGGGGTCATTTTGCCGAGTTCCTTAACGAGAGTTCTCTCGCTCACCTTAGGATTCTCTCCTCGACTACCTGTGTCGGTTTGCGGTACGGGCACCTTTCACCTCGCTAGAGGCTTTTCTTGGCAGTGTGAAATCAGGAACTCTAGACATACGTCCTCGCCATCACAGCTCAATGTTAAAGAATGCGGATTTGCCTACATTCACACCTTACTGCTTGGACATGCATAACCAACAGCATGCTTACCCTATCCTTCTGCGTCCCCCCATTACTCAAACGGTGGTTTGGTGGTACAGGAATATCAACCTGTTATCCATCGCCTACGCCTATCGGCCTCGGCTTAGGTCCCGACTAACCCTGAGCGGACGAGCCTTCCTCAGGAAACCTTAGTCATACGGTGGACGGGATTCTCACCCGTCTTTCGCTACTCATACCGGCATTCTCACTTCTAAGCGCTCCACCAGTCCTTCCGGTCTGACTTCAACGCCCTTAGAACGCTCTCCTACCACTGATACCAAAGGTATCAATCCACAGCTTCGGTGATTTGTTTAGCCCCGATACATTTTCGGCGCAGCGTCACTCGACCAGTGAGCTATTACGCACTCTTTAAATGATGGCTGCTTCTAAGCCAACATCCTGGTTGTCTAAGCAACGCCACATCCTTTTCCACTTAACAAATACTTTGGGACCTTAGCTGGTGGTCTGGGCTGTTTCCCTCTTGACTACGGATCTTATCACTCGCAGTCTGACTCCCAAACATAAATCATTGGCATTCGGAGTTTGTCTGAATTCGGTAACCCGGGATGGGCCCCTAGTCCAAACAGTGCTCTACCTCCAAGATTCTAACGTTTGAGGCTAGCCCTAAAGCTATTTCGGAGAGAACCAGCTATCTCCAGGTTCGATTGGAATTTCTCCGCTACCCACACCTCATCCCCGCACTTTTCAACGTGCGTGGGTTCGGACCTCCAGTAAGTGTTACCTTACCTTCATCCTGGACATGGGTAGATCACCTGGTTTCGGGTCTACGACCACATACTCATTCGCCCTATTCAGACTCGCTTTCGCTGCGGCTCCGTCTTCTCGACTTAACCTTGCATGGGATCGTAACTCGCCGGTTCATTCTACAAAAGGCACGCTATCACCCATTAACGGGCTCTAACTACTTGTAGGCACACGGTTTCAGGATCTATTTCACTCCCCTTCCGGGGTGCTTTTCACCTTTCCCTCACGGTACTGGTTCACTATCGGTCACTAGGTAGTATTTAGCCTTGGGAGATGGTCCTCCCAGATTCCGACGGAATTTCACGTGTTCCGCCGTACTCAGGATACACTCAAGAGAGAATGAATTTTAGACTACGGGGCTTTTACCCTATCCTGCGGACCTTTCCAGATCGCTTCGTCTAACTCATTCCTTTGTAACTCTATGTAGAGTGTCCTACAACCCCAAAAGGCAAGCCTTTTGGTTTGGGCTATTCCCGTTTCGCTCGCCGCTACTCAGGGAATCGAATTTTCTTTCTCTTCCTCCAGGTACTTAGATGTTTCAGTTCCCTGGGTGTGTCTCAGATGCGCTATGTATTCACGCAAATGTACTGCTCCATTACGAACAGTGGGTTTCCCCATTCGGAAATCTCCGGATCAAAGCTCACTTACAGCTCCCCGAAGCATATCGGTGTTAGTGCCGTCCTTCGTCGACTCCTAGTGCCAAGGCATTCACCGTGCGCCCTTATTAACTTAACCTAAAAGTTAAAAAGTCTTACACGTCGTGATTACGTAAATAATCACAACAGAATTTCTTGTTGTTTATTGTTTCAATGTCGTTTTATCCAGTTTTCAAAGAACAAGCGTTGAATCTTCATATAAAATGAACATTCAAAACTGAACTGCAAAACGTTAAGATACGAATAAATATTCGTATTCCGATATTATCCTTAGAAAGGAGGTGATCCAGCCGCACCTTCCGATACGGCTACCTTGTTACGACTTCACCCCAATCATCTGTCCCACCTTCGGCGGCTGGCTCCCGTAAGGGTTACCCCACCGACTTCGGGTGTTACAAACTCTCGTGGTGTGACGGGCGGTGTGTACAAGGCCCGGGAACGTATTCACCGTGGCATGCTGATCCACGATTACTAGCGATTCCGGCTTCATGTAGGCGAGTTGCAGCCTACAATCCGAACTGAGAACGGTTTTATGGGATTTGCTCACCCTCGCGGGGTTGCGACCCTCTGTACCGTCCATTGTAGCACGTGTGTAGCCCAGGTCATAAGGGGCATGATGATTTGACGTCATCCCCACCTTCCTCCGGTTTATCACCGGCAGTCACCTTAGAGTGCCCAACTAAATGCTGGCAACTAAGATCAAGGGTTGCGCTCGTTGCGGGACTTAACCCAACATCTCACGACACGAGCTGACGACAACCATGCACCACCTGTCACCGCTGTCCCCGAAGGGAAAAGCCTATCTCTAGGCCGGTCAGCGGGATGTCAAGACCTGGTAAGGTTCTTCGCGTTGCTTCGAATTAAACCACATGCTCCACCGCTTGTGCGGGCCCCCGTCAATTCCTTTGAGTTTCAGTCTTGCGACCGTACTCCCCAGGCGGAGTGCTTAATGCGTTAGCTGCAGCACTAAGGGGCGGAAACCCCCTAACACTTAGCACTCATCGTTTACGGCGTGGACTACCAGGGTATCTAATCCTGTTTGCTCCCCACGCTTTCGCGCCTCAGCGTCAGTTACAGACCAGAAAGCCGCCTTCGCCACTGGTGTTCCTCCAAATCTCTACGCATTTCACCGCTACACTTGGAATTCCGCTTTCCTCTTCTGTACTCAAGTCCCCCAGTTTCCAATGACCTTCCACGGTTGAGCCGTGGGATTTCACATCAGACTTAAAGGACCGCCTGCGCGCGCTTTACGCCCAATAATTCCGGACAACGCTTGCCACCTACGTATTACCGCGGCTGCTGGCACGTAGTTAGCCGTGGCTTTCTAATGAGGTACCGTCAAGGTACGAGCAGTTACTCTCGTACTTGTTCTTCCCTCACAACAGAGTTTTACGATCCGAAAACCTTCTTCACTCACGCGGCATTGCTCCATCAGACTTTCGTCCATTGTGGAAGATTCCCTACTGCTGCCTCCCGTAGGAGTCTGGGCCGTGTCTCAGTCCCAGTGTGGCCGATCACCCTCTCAGGTCGGCTACGCATCGTCGCCTTGGTGAGCCGTTACCTCACCAACTAGCTAATGCGCCGCGGGCCCATCCTGTAGTGACAGCGAGATGCCGTCTTTTAACATCTCCCCATGTGAGGAAATGGATTATTCGGTATTAGCCCCGGTTTCCCGGAGTTATCCCAATCTACAGGGCAGGTTGCCCACGTGTTACTCACCCGTCCGCCGCTAAATCAGAAGAAGCAAGCTTCTTCGTCATTCGCTCGACTTGCATGTATTAGGCATGCCGCCAGCGTTCGTCCTGAGCCAGGATCAAACTCTCCATAATAGTTCACTTCCAGTATGCAGAGCACATTGAAAGCGAACAAATTAGAACTAGTTTAAAAGCTCATTTTGTTTTGCTGGCATCATCATTAAATGATGTCCAAAATTGTTTTGCTCTCATCCTAACAAGTTAGTTGAAAGCTATGTTTCTTAACGTTTTGCATGTTCAGTTTTCAATGTTCATGTTGTTTAAGTTGTCGTCTTGTTTCAGCGACCTTTGTATCTTAACACCCTTTTGCTACCTTCGTCAACAGCTTTTTGTAAAGTTGTTGTGTAAAATATAATAACACTTTTTTCTGATAAATGCAACAATTAAATAGAGTTAATAGGAACCCTTTTAAACGCTAGGTTTCTATGAAAATAACGACACTTCCTTTAAACTCAAATCTATCTAGATTCCTAATTATAATATTTAAGATTCTAATTAAAATAAGTTAGAACAAAGAGATAATACCCTCTTTAGTTTTCAAAGTTTAGTAAAGTTAGATGAATTTATCATAAGGTAAATCTATATAGAAGAAACAAAAAAGAGAAGCACAATGCTTCTCTCTTGTTTTACTATTTTTATAAGAAGATAAAGTAACAAAGGAATATAACCCATAAACCATACATAATCGGATGGATTTCTTTAATACGCCCTGCTACGATCATTGTAATTGGGTAGAATAAAAATCCAATGGCGATACCAGTTGCAATAGAATAAGTTAATGGCATTGCAATGATTACGAAAAACGCAGGCACTGCAACTTCGAATTTTTTCCACTCTATATTTCCTAAAGCAGAAACCATCAATACCCCAACTATTATTAACGCCGGCGCCGTTACATAAGAAGTAACTACACTTAATATTGGATAGAAGAATAATGCTAATAACATCAGCACTCCCGTTACTACTGCCGCGAAACCTGAGCGCGCCCCAGCTGCAACACCAGCTGTTGATTCTACATAACTAGTAGTAGTGGAAGTACCCGCTACTGCTCCAGCTGTAGTAGCTATTGCATCTGCTAGTAACGCTTTACCAGCACGTGGTAATTTATTGCCTTTCATTAATCCCGCTTGGTTAGCAACAGATATCAATGTTCCAGCTGTATCAAAGAAGTTTACAAATAAGAAAGTAAGCACTACAACTAAGAATTGTGTAGTTAATAAAGAAGTTGGATCATTAAAAATTGGATCAAGTGCAGCTCCAAATGTTGGGCTTACATCTGGAATACTACTTACGATTCCGGATGGTAGTGGCACTAGACTGAAAATCATACCAACGATTGCCGTAATCAGCATTCCGTAGAATATTCCACCTTTAACGCCTTTCACCATCATAATCACTGTAATAACAAGCCCAAAAATCGTTAATAAAATGTTAGGGTCTGCTAAATCTCCTAGACCAACAATTACAGAAGGATCACTCACGATAATCTTAGAGTTTTGCAAACCTACAAAAGTGATAAACAAACCAATTCCAGCACCCACTGCATACTTTAGTTCGGTTGGAATTGCGTTTATAATTGTTTCACGAATGCCAGTTAACGATAGAAGTATAAAGATTACTCCTGCTACAAAAACGCCAGTTAAAGCAATTTGCCATGAGATTCCAAAATCTAGTACTACTGTAAAAGCAAAAAATGCATTTAATCCCATACCTGGTGCTAGTGCAATTGGATATTTCGCCAGTACTCCCATTAATATAGAACCAAGACCTGCTGCAAGAGCAGTAGCTGTAAATACAGCTCCTTTATCCATATGCATGGAATCTGGTAAACCCTCTATCCCTTCAAGCGAAAGGATCATCGGGTTTACTATAAGAATATACGCCATAGCTAGGAAAGTTGTTAACCCTCCAATAATTTCACTGCGGTAATTAGTCCCTAATTCTTCAAACTGAAAATACTTTTTCATGATTTCCTCCAGTTATTGTCCGTATAACAGAAAAAAGCATACGACTAGTAAATCAGTCGTATGCTTTAGTATCTCAAGTAAGGGAAGAATTATCCTTCTTCCTCTTAATCGTAGTCGAATCATTTACGGTGATTCGGTAGAGACTTTTGGGCCTTATTCCCAACGTTATACGACGACATATTAAATTATATATGTAATATAACATCATTATTTTAGAAAATCAATACTAAATCCGAACGTTTTTATATAAAAAGTTAATATAGTTCGTCATTATGACATTTTTAGTATTTCTTACTAATTCAAATACTCCTCATACTTACTACTGTAAACAAGAGCAAATTTGTAATTTCCATTTTAAATAGAAGGAATATGTATTATATTAAAAACGGAACGACTATTATTCATTTATAAATTCAAATAACTCTATCTCCAATAACTGGAATAAGAAAAACACAGGAAAGGGTTTATCCTCCTGTGTTTTCATTTATATTATTTTTCCGTTTGGTTTTGTTTCTTTTTCAAATACTCTGCCCGTATTTTTTCTAGCTGCTGCTTTTTATCAAATTTGGCAGGCTTGTTTTTTTCATGATAACTTGCCACAGCTGCCTGACCTTTATTATCCAAAAGATATTTTCCCACTTTGTTCACCCACTTTTCTTGTCTTTAAAGAGAATCTATTCAACAAATATAATATACCTTATTTTACGGAATTAAACCCTATTAGCTTAATAGCTAATCTAAAGATTAGATTTACGGTACTGAATGTACTTGTACTTCTTAATATGAATCAACTCCAATGCTTTAATACACATCTCTACATAATACAGTTTCCTGATTCATTTTGAAACCTTCCTTCAATTCAATGATTCAGAACATAAAATAAGACCTCCCTTTAATCATGAATTACATGAATAAAAGAAAGCCCTATTTTGAAACGATCACTCATAACCTTTAAATCCTGATATAAGATGTTTAGTGTTTGGTCCTATTCCCACTCAATCGTAGCTGGTGGTTTACTCGTAATGTCATACAGTACGCGGTTAATGTGAGACACTTCATTGACTAAACGAACAGATACTTTCTCTAGAACGTCCCATGGGATACGTGCCCAGTCAGAAGTCATTCCATCAATAGAGGTTACTGCACGGATACCGATTGCATAATCATATGTACGTGCATCACCCATTACACCAACGCTGCGGATGTCTGGAAGAACGGTGAAGTACTGCCAAATATCACGATCAAGTCCGGCTTTGGCGATTTCTTCGCGAAGGATGAAATCAGATTCACGAACGATTTCTAATTTTTCTTCAGTAATTTCACCTAATACACGAATTCCTAAACCAGGTCCTGGGAAAGGTTGACGCCAAACGATTTTTTCATCAATACCAAGTTCTAATCCTAATGCACGCACTTCGTCTTTAAACAATGTTTTAAGTGGCTCAATTAGTTTAAACTGCATATCTTCTGGCAATCCACCAACATTATGATGAGATTTAATCGTTTGAGCTGTTGCAGTTCCAGACTCAATAATATCTGTATAAAGCGTACCTTGTGCTAGGAAATCCATACCGTCTAACTTAGAAGCTTCCTCGTCAAATACGTATATAAATTCGTTCCCAATAATTTTGCGTTTTTTCTCTGGATCTGAAACCCCAGCTAATTTGTTCATGAAACGTTCGCGAGCATCAATTTTAATAACATTCATATTAAAACCTTCTGTGAAAGTCTTCATTACTTGCTCTACTTCACCTTTACGGTTTAAGTTATGGTCCACAAACATACATGTTAGTTGGTCTCCAATTGCTTTATGGATTAGTACCGCAACTACTGAAGAATCTACTCCACCACTTAGTGCACAAAGAACTTTTTTATCCCCAACTTCTTGGCGAATGTTTTGGATTTGCATCTCTACAAAGCTTTCCATGGACCAGTCACCTTTAGCATGACAAATATCAAATACGAATTGACGTATTAACTCAATCCCATAAATAGAATGTCTAACTTCAGGATGGAATTGTACAGCATAGTAATTTTTTGCTTCGTTTGCCATTGCAGCTACTTCACAAGATGGACTTGTTGCAATAACTTCAAAGCCCTCAGGAGCAACTGTTACATGGTCTCCGTGACTCATCCAAACGACTTGGTTTTCTGGAAGTTGTCCAAATAAAGGAGTTGCGTTTTTCACATTGATCTCCGCTTTCCCATACTCGCGATGAGAAGCTTTTTCTACTTTCCCACCAAAATGCTGAGACATTAGCTGCATACCGTAGCAAATACCTAAAATTGGAACACCTATGTCATAGATTGCAGAATCGATATGGAATGCATTTTCATCGTAAACTGAATTAGGTCCGCCTGAGAAGATGATCCCTGTTGCATTTACTTTTTTCAATTCTTCTGCTGTAACTGTATGTGGCAGTAGTTCACTGTAAACACCAAATTCACGAATACGACGTGTAATTAGTTGGTTATATTGACTACCGAAATCCAAAACAACTATCTTTTCTTGTTCCTTTAATAATGGTGTTAAAGTCATTAGTTCCACCTCTTCTGATAATAATCCAAACGTACCCTCAATCTAATAGAATGATAAAAAAACGCGTAAGAAAGCATACCTCCTCTTTCTACGCGTTTATGTTCTCTACATCAAAAAGGTGAATGCATATGCCTAAAAAAGACATGACTGCATTCACCTTCATAGTCAAGTTGTTAATGGCAACTTGGTAGAAACATCCGAACCATATTATCGGACATATACGAGGGCAACATTGGTCATTTAATTTGACTTTAGTTTACAGGTAGTTGCCCTCAAAATCAACCGCTAAGCTGATTGATTAAATATTCCCAACTTTCTCTCATCGACTCATAATTTACGCCCTCTCGATTATTACCATATAAGCCTTTTTCATATGCATCTGTTAATTTACGCATATGTGTTTCTCCAAAGCCAGAATCCACATATTTTGCATAAGCAGATAGCGTCTGTCCTTGCTCTCTCTTCATTCCATATGCATCTAATTGTTTCAATAGCTGATGATACATTTTTTCAAATGTATCCCAGTCGTTTTTCCGCATTCGGCTCACCGGTATTAACACTTTGGATAACCACTTTCTTCGATAACGATAGGCTACCATAGAAAGCAATACTAAACCGAGTAGTGTCCATAATATAGGTGCTTTGTTATTAGAAATCCATTTAGCAAAGCTACTCATGATTTCTGTAAAACCTTTGGAAACTTCCTTCTTATCTTTTTCAGCTTGAGACTTTTCTGGAGTCTCCTTAGGTGTATTTTCCGGTGTTTCCAACTCATCTTTTTCATTGTCTATATCATAATTTAAATTGACAGCATTCGTAAATCCAATTGTAGGCTCGAATGTCATCCATCCAGTACCTGGAAAATAAGCTTCTACCCATGAGTGTGCATTATTGTTTGTCACTTCATAAACTGGAACTCCATTATCACGTTCAACTACGTCTCCCGGTGCAAACCCCTTCACCCAACGTGCAGGAATTCCTTCCGAACGCAACAATACAACCATCGAAGTGGAGAAGTTATCACAATAGCCGACCTTCGTATCAAATAAAAACTGATCGACATAATCGGTATCACCTTCTGGAACTGCCGCCAAATCCTGATTGTAGCTAAAACCATTTAATCGGAAATAGCGTTCAATTGCTTTTGCCTTATCATATAAATTATCGGTATCTGCAGTAATAGAAGCTGCCAATTCCTTTACCCTTGAAGGTAATGTTTCTGGAAGCTGCAAATAGCGATCGAATTCACTAGACAATCCTTCTAAGTTTGCAGGCGCCGTATCCCTAAGTGCTTTTAAGCTATAGATTGGCTCGTTATAGGTTACTTCATAGGTTCCAACAGGTACTTCATTGTCTCCATTAAATGTATATAGTTTTTGATTTCTTTCATTCATTTTTAAAGAAATAGGCTCCACTGAGTCAACCCGCTCGATTCCATAAGGCTGCATGATAAAAGGATACGGTTGAGACATATAGATTCTAGCTATTAACGACTCATCTTCTGTCCCAGGTGCAATATCAGATTGAATCGGTTCTCCCAGCCCGTAGTTCGAAAGGATTGGAGGCTCTGTTGCTGAATTTACCCAGCCTTTAGAAGTATACATATCCTTCGTTTCAATCTTCCAATATTGTTTCGTTGGACTAGTCGCATAAAATACGGGAGTATCATCGCTCGCAAAGGCTCCTCCCAAGCGCTCATCATTTTCTCCATAGCCGACTTTTTGTATTCCTCCACCAACACCTTTTCCATCTTCCCTATTATCTGCATTTGGACTGGTCGATAATAGAAAAGGCACTGGATCTGGCCAACTAGGACCTGCTTTTGGCAAAACGTAAGCGAGGGCACTACTAATAACTATAATACTTAACAAACTTCCAATACATGCTACTATAAATGCACCATGTATTTTCCCATCTTGCCCCGATAACATTTTTTGAGCATATAATAGTCCCAAAATGAGGAAGCCAGATATTAACACGGTAACAATACTCTTCTCTCCACTATATGGACTAAATGTATCTAAGATTGTTATAAATAAAACGGTAAACAAAAAGAATAACATTAAGTTTTTACGTACTCGTATCCAATAGTTTAATAGATACGTAGTCATCCATAATAAAATGAAAAATAAAAATGTTCGGAAGGGGTCTGTCACCTGTACCCAATCTTGACTTATAAGAGAAGCGATATTTCCTACGAACATCCCCCAAATAAACTTCAATGCCTCTATTGATAAGAAAGATAGATCTGTATAGATATGTATAATTACCCAACAAATAAATACTAACTTAACAGGAAATGCATATATCCATTTCAATTTTATAAGATAAAACAAAAAGGAGATTACTAAATACCAACCAAATAAGCTTAAAAAACCTGTACTCGTTAACTCGATAACTGGTTTTAACCATTCCATCATTAAGATAAAAACAAAAGAATAAATAAGTATAGATATTATTGTTTGCTGCGCTTTGTTACTCATGAACGTTTCACCTCCAAAAAGGCTTGGGCAAAGCGATCTTTCGTAATCGACTGTACTTGAAAACCTCTACTTGCTGCATACTTGTACATAGCATTCTCTTCACTCGTATTTTTTTCATTTTTGGATTTTATGACAAAACAAGTACACGCTCGTAAGTTTGTTGCATTTTTTTGTACATTATCCATCCATTCATAAGTTAGATTACTAGTCACATATAAAAGAGTTGTCGCATTGGATAATGATCGGTCATGCAAAATTACTTGCTCTAGCGGCTTCGTTAAATCGTCTTTTACCTTTGTTAAATGATATAGCACTCGTTGAAGATGCTGGTCAGTTTGAACTTCAGGCAAGAACAATCGTTCCTCTCCAACCGAGAGAAATGCAGAGGATGCCTGATGTTTTACAATCGCTTGCATCATTGAGGCTGTTAAGTCGACCACTTCCTCAAACAGAGGAGAAGGCGTTCGGTCCATCACCACGAACATATCCTGGGATTGACGATCTTCGAATTCTTTTGTCTTTAGTGTTTGTGTTCTGGCGAAAGACTTCCAATGAATCCATGATACACGATCACCCGATTGGTATGATCTAACCCCAGTTGCCATTGATGTATCTTTCATAGCTTGAATTCTAGAAGCAGCCGCTCCTTGGTCATATCTCGTTTCAATTGGAATGTAGACCATCTCAGTCAAGTTTGGAAATACGAGAATTGTTTTAGAGTTTGTTACAAATACTTCTTTTTTCACCCAACCAAATAAATCGCTTACTACAATGCTTGTCCCCTCTAAAACATGCTCGCCACGTGGAATATGCTCTATTTCATAAGTCCACCTAAATTCTTTTTTCATGCCCCAAAAGGTAAGCTGTTTCCATGAAGCTTCTGTAGCAAGAGAAGGGCTTACTTTCTCCTCCATTTGAACGTACATTAGTGGAAAACGACTTTTTCTTGTCACCTGAATAGTTGCTGAAAACCTTCCACCACTTTGAACTTTACCAGTTTCAATTATTCGGTCCACAACGATATCGTTCAGTGAATTCATATATAATAACAACGAATATAAAGAAATAGGGACGATCAAATAAAACAAAAACCAGCTAACAAACCCTCCTTGAAACATTGCATAAACAAAAGCTACTACTAGAAGGAATAGAACGCCTACTATCCCTCGAATCTTATTCCATCGATTGAGCATATGCTTCATTGACTTATTTTCCTCTTAATAGGAACCGGAGTCCTCTTCACAATTCGAGCAAGCACTTCCTCAGACGAAATTCCATCATAACGTGCCTCAGGGCGTAAGATGACACGATGTCCAAAAACATAAGGCATCAAATATTGAATATCATCTGGGTTTACATAATCTCTACCATGAAGCAACGCAAGACCCTGCGACGCGCGCATTAATGCAATAGATGCACGTGGACTTACTCCTAGATAAATATATGTATCCTGTCTTGTACGATTAGATAGTTCAACGATGTAGCTCTTTATTGTTTCATCTACTGTTACTTGCTTCACCTTTTTCTGAAGTTCGATTAACTCTTCTAGAGAAATGACAGGCACCAATGTATCAATCGGTGATGCATGCTCTAATCTATTTAATACTTCAATTTCTTCGCTTGGATGCGGATAACCCATCTTTAACTTAAGTAAAAAACGATCTAATTGGGCCTCTGGTAACGGGTAGGTCCCTTCATGTTCAATCGGATTTTGCGTCGCCATTACAAAAAATGGTCTTGGAATCGGCATAGTCACTCCATCAATGGTAACGGAAGCTTCTTCCATCCCTTCTAGTAGCGCAGATTGCGTTTTTGGGGATGTACGATTGATTTCATCCGCAAGCACTATATTCCCCATAATAGGTCCAGGTCTAAACTCGAACTCCATTTCCTTTGGATTATAAATAGAAACCCCTAATACGTCCGAAGGCAATAAATCCGGTGTGAATTGAATTCTTTTAAAATCTGCTCCAATAGATTTGGCAAGTGCTCGCACCATCATCGTTTTACCTACACCTGGTACGTCTTCTAATAACACATGTCCTTGCGCTAATAATGCAACTACTGCAAGTTCCGCAATATCCTTTTTACCAATCATTACTTTTTCTATATTTCGAATAATCGTTTCTATCTGTGCTCGTTCTCTCATCATTCTCCCCCTAAAATCACGTATAAATTGACTTGCGTGAAAATTTTTACAATACGCTATAAGCATACCCAAAATTTGCCTTAAGTACAAATAGAAAACAAAAAAGTCGAGCTGCCTTTTTACTCGACAGTTCGACTTTTTATTTTATACATCAGACTTTGTTATTATTTCCAAAAATCATCAAAAATGGTGACTGGCATATTACGTTTATGCATGGACCGAATATAGAAACCTTCAATTTTTTCTTCCGATTCCTTCGATACCGTTTTACCTTCTAAATAATCATCAATTTCATCATATGTTACGCCAAGCGCTACTTCATCCGGTAGAGCCGGTCTGTCTTCTTCCAAATCTGCAGTCGGAATTTTAGTATAGAGATGTTCAGGACAACCTAATTCTTTCAAAATCAGCTTACCTTGACGCTTGTTTAAGCGGAAGATTGGCGTAATATCTACTCCACCATCTCCGTATTTTGTATAAAATCCTGTTACGGCTTCTGCTGCATGATCCGTACCAAGGACCACACCATTGTGCATAGCTGCTATAGAATATTGAGCTTTCATACGCTCTCGAGCCTTTTCATTCCCTTTAGCAAAATCAGATAAGCTCACTCCAGCCTCCACTAAAGCCCTATCACTAGCATCCACAGCTTCTTTTATATTGATTGTTATACGTTTACTTGGCTTGATAAAGTCCAATGCATCTTGACGATCCGTTTCATCGAATTGAATACCATACGGTAAACTTACTGCTATAAATGAATATTTATCCTCACCAAGCTCTTCATTTAATTCATCGACTGTGAGCTGAGCAAGTTTCCCTACTAATGTAGAATCTTGACCTCCAGAAATACCTAAGACCATACTTGTTAAAAAGGGGTGTTTTTTTAAATAGTCCTTCATGAAATCAATACTAATACGTATTTCTTGTTGTACATCAATGGTTGGTTTCACTTTTAACGCTGCTATAATTTCTTGTTGTTTAGCTGACATTAATACCTACCTCCATTTTGGTCAATAATATTATGTTCCATGTCCTTAATCTCTTGAATATTACGCATTTTATTGTCCCAACATTTTTGGCTCAAGTCCACTGGATACTCCTCCGGATTTAGAGAGCGTTTATACTCTTCCCACAATAGATCCAGATTGTCATGCGCATATTTCCGAACTTCCGATAACTCAGGGATTCGATAAATAACTTCCCCATTTTCAATCACTTTTTCATGTAGATCCCTTGCTTCAAAATTGGTTACAAATTTAGAGACAAATGTATGCACTGGATGGAACATCTTTAAGCGTTCCTCATGTGTTGGATCTTCATCGTGCATTGTAATATAGTCACCTTCTGCTTTACCATTTTCTTTATCAATAATTCGATATAGTTTTTTCTGGCCAGGCGTTGTCACCTTTTCAGTAGTGGAAGAAATCTTAATCGTGTCTTCCATCACCCCTGCCTCGTTTGCAATAGAGACAATTTTATAAACTGCTCCAAGTGCTGGTTGATCGTATGCAGTGATTAACTTCGTTCCGATTCCCCAACTATCAACCTTGGCACCTTGTGCTTTTAAGTTCAAAATAGTATATTCATCTAAATCATTGGAAACAACGATTTTAGCATTAGGGAAGCCAGCTTCATCTAACATTTTTCTAGCTTCCTTCGATAAAAATGAAATATCACCTGAATCTAAACGAATACCGATAAAGTTAATCTTATCTCCCAGTTCTCTCGCTACTCTTATAGCTGTAGGAACCCCAGTTTTTAATGTATTATATGTATCCACCAAAAATACGCAATCTTTATGGCGCTGCGCATACGAATGAAATGCTTCATATTCATTTTTATATGCTTGCACTAGTGAATGAGCATGCGTTCCAGTCACAGGAATTCCAAACTTTTTCCCAGCACGAACATTACTAGTTCCATCTATTCCACCTATGTAGGCAGCTCGAGTACCCCAGATGGCTGCATCCATTTCTTGCGCACGTCTTGAACCAAACTCCATAGCGATTTCATCTTTAAGCACTTGTTTAATACGAGATCCTTTTGTCGCTATTAACGTTTGATAATTGACGATATTAAGCAGGGCCGTTTCTACTAGCTGCGCTTCCGCAAGCGTAGATTCAATACGAATAATCGGTTCGTTCGGAAATACTAGCTCCCCTTCAACCATTGAATATACATTTCCGGTAAAACGAATAGTACGTAAATAGGCTATAAAGTCTTCTCTGTATCCAAGCTCTTCTTGCAAATACTCTAAATCACTGTCGGTGAAGTGAAAATCACGCAAATAATCTAGACATCTTTCTAGTCCTGCAAAAATGCCATATCCATTACCAAATGGGAGTTTGCGGAAAAACAATTCAAACACTGCTTTCCGTTCATGCATATTATCTGCCCAATAGGTTTCCACCATATTTATTTGGTATAAATCAGTATGTAAGGCTAAACCGTCATCTGGATAATTTTTCTTCATAAAAATCCCCTTTTTCATAACTATTGAAATAAGTATACACTATTTACCCTTTTTCTTTGCAAATAATCCTATCCCAATGACGCTTACAATTTCGGAGAAAACCTGACGTTTAGGTGTGACGTATTATCCTAGAGAGAATGATATCTAATCTAATTAATATTAGTAGTTTTAAAAACAGAAAAAGCTGCTCAATAAGTTTGAATAACAACTTAATGAGTAGCTAGTATTTTTGGGTTTTATTATTCTCCCATTGGAGAAATTACATCTACAACATAGGCTGCAACTGCTTCGATTTCTTCAGCGGTCAGCGTATCTTTAAACGAAGGCATGGAAGTACCACCCTCTTCAATACGCGCTATAACATCATCTCTGCTTACAGCAACTTCACTTTTTTGTAAATTAGGTCCATTATGGCCGTTTGCGCCTTGGTTTCCATGGCAAGCTAAACAGTTTGCATCATATACAGTAATCCCTTTATCAGGATTTGCACTCACTGTGTCCCCTTCAGTCGGCTTTTCTGCTGGTTTTGTACTTTTTGCTGGGAACTTAATTACTTGCCCTTCTGGTAAATCTCCACCTAATTTAAATGTGTATATCTTATCTCCATGCTTACTACCTGCAAGTGCATTACCCGCAGCATATATACTGATGTATTGCTCACCATCAATTTCATACGTAACGGAAGGTGCATTTGCTCCTGCATCCATCATGTATTCCCAAACTTGATCGCCCGTTTTTGCATCGTATGCAATCAAACGGCCGTCATTATGTCCAACAAAAACAAGATTTCCTTTAGTAGTTAACACTCCACTATACGCTTGAGTATCCCACTTTTGCTGCCAAGCAATTTTGTTAGTTTTTACGTCGATTGCAGTGACAGTCCCCCGAACTGGAGCATCTAAAATTGGTCCAAAAATACTTCCAAAGTATTGATCTCCCTCTTTAAATTCTTCCAACTCACTTCTTTCAAAGGACATATATGTGTCATTACCTAATACATAAAAGTACTCTGTATCCGGATTATAAGCTGAAGGTGGCCAGTTTGCTCCACCAGTTGGCCCTGGCTTAAGTGTAATTGGAACATCCCAAAATGGTGTAAAGATACCTCCAATTTCACCTGTGAAATCAGATGATAGATCATTCTTCACATCTTCCTCTGTCACAGCCTGAGGAACAAAGGCATCTCCAACAGGAAACGGTTGCGTTGCTGCCGTTTTTTGACGTTCATCCTGCGGTACAGGTTTTTCTTCTATACCAACAAGCGGCGTTCCATCGGCACGGTCTAATAGATAAACCCAACCAGTTTTACCGGCCTGCCCAAGCCCTTTTCTCATTTTCCCATCCATTTCTACATCATAAAGAACGACTGGGTTTGCTGGATCCATATCCCAAATATCATGATGCACTTCTTGGAAATGCCATACATATTGTCCGTTTTCAGCATTCACCGCGACGACCGAATTGGCATATAAATTATCCCCTTCACGGTTACTTCCATCTAAGTCTGGAGCGGTATTTCCAGTTGCAAAGTAAATGTACCCCAGTTCAGGATCAACGGATGGAGTATTCCATACCGGTCCTCCACCTGTTAACCAAGCGTCACTATCTGCTGGCCATGTATCTCCGTTTATATCACCCGGACCAGGTATTGTGTAGAAACGCCAAACTTCAAAACCTAAATCTGCATCATAGGCCATTACACGTCCACGAATACCATATTCTCCTCCCGCTACCCCCGTATAGACTTTCCCATTATATAATAGAGGTGCACTAGTGATCGTGTAACCTTCTTCCCACTCAGCTACAGTAGTTTCCCATAATACTTCTCCTGTCTTTTGGTCGAGTGCGATTAAACGTGCGTCCAGTAATCCTACAAATACTTTTCCGTCACCGACCGCAACTCCACGAGTCGTCCAACCACAGCATACTGTATCCATTTCTTGCGGTATATCCGGATTGTATACCCATAATTGTTCTCCAGTTTTAGCATCTATAGCGAAAACATCATTTGCTCCAGTAGCGATATACATAATACCATCAACTACAATAGGAGTTGCTTCTCCAGAATATTTACCTTCTGCTCCTGACCCTCCTAAGCTACTAACCCAAGTTGGTTTTAAATCCCCAATATTTTCAGTAGTGATTTGGTTTAGCATAGAATAACGTCTGTTGTAGTAATCTCCACCATTTGTTGTCCATTCAGTTGAAGAATATTTTACTACTTCATTAGGTATTAATGGACTTTCTTCCACTTCTGTCTCTTCCTCTGGTTCCTCTTTTACTGTTATGCTGGCATATGGAACTTCTCCGTTCCCTTCATTCAAGTTTTCAAAGTTTATTACTAGATATATCATAAAAAAAGCTACTAAAGTGATTACTAATCCTATAAAGAATAGTGCAGATACTGATAATCCTCTATTTTTCATCTGACTCTCCCTTCAAAAATAGTGAAATGTCCGTTTAAATATTTTATGTTTCGAATTTGATAGAAATGCGGTTTCTTCGATAGTCGAATCAAATAAAAAAACTGTTCAAGAGTTTAGACTCCTGAACAGTTTTTTTAATACCTTCTTATTTAGTTAAGTCTTTACAACCTTCATAGATTAGATCAAACAACTCTTGAATGTCATTCTCTTCTACACAGGAGAATGCAACGCGGATGTCTGTTTTGTTGCTTGCGATTACTCCTACACCATAATGATCAAGTAAATGTAGTCTTAAAGTTTCTGCATCCACTGCGTTTAACTTCAAGCACATGAAGTAACCCGAGTTGAATGGATAATAGGTCCAATATGGAGCGAATTTTTCATCCGCTAGGACTTGCTTTGTTTTTACTGCTCTACCCTGCATAATTTGGAACTTTTCTTCTTTTTCTTGTAAAAACTCTTCAGATTGAAGAGATTCCAACAGAATTGTCTGAGAAATATGAGATCCACTTGAAACCGTACCGCGAATTATTCCCTTCGTCTTCTGTTCTAGAGCATCTAATGTATCAGGACTCGCCGCATATGTGATAAATCCAACACGGAATCCCCAAACGTAATTTTCTTTTGTCGCACCATCAATTTTGACTGGCAAAATGTTTTCATGACTATCCGCTAATAAACCGAACAACGATTCTTTAATAGAATCCTCATAAAATAACCCGAAGTATGCATCATCTAGTAAAACTACTAATTTCAAACCACCTTCAGCAGCATCCTTCAATACTTGAACGATTGCTTCTGCCTCTTTAACAGAAGGCGTAAAGCCCGTAGGATTGTTAGGGAAGTTTAACAAGACGATTGCTTTTTCCGTTTGTTTAGCAAGTGTGTCACGGAACGCTTCCACATGGAAACTACCAGCCTCATTGAAAAGAGGGAAAGTCTCTACCCGTCCACCTCTTCTTACTTGGAACACTGTGTTATAGTTCCCCCAATATTGTTGCGGTGTTACTAATACGTCTCCAGCATCCATGAACAAGTCTGCTGCAATACTTAAGCCATGTGTTAGTGCACTAGTTACTATCGGTGTACCAATTGATTTACCATTCATCGATGGGTTGTCTACTAAAAGCTTTTCCTTCCATACTAACCGTAAAGCTTCCTTCCCCTGAGGAGGTGCATATGGATAGATATCATTTGGTTTATAATCTAACTTCTTTTGTATATGGTTGAAATGCATCGGTTCCCCATTTTCCGTTGCGATTCCAATAGTAGCATTAAAACGATGTGCTTTTTTCCCTGCTTCTGCACTTTGACTTAAAATACCTTTTGGATAGTACAAGTTTTTACCTAAATCGGACAACATATTATAGACTGCTGGGTTTTCTTTTTGCATTTTTTCATTTAATTGCGTTGCTAAAGCATTCATCTATTGGTACCTCCATAATATCTGATTTACAAATATTGTACTCTATTTAACTAAAGTATTATACCCTTACGTGAAATATATCATTCTAACCTTGTCACTGCACTAATTCTAAAATAACAGGACAATGATCACTTCCGAGTACCTGTGAATCTATAGAAGCATCCTTCAAAAAAGGAACTAGTTTTTCAGAAGCTATAAAATAATCTATTCTCCATCCAATATTCCGCTCTCGCACCTGACTCATATAGGACCACCAACTATAGGCATCTTCTTTTTCTGGATAAAAGTAACGAAATGTATCTACAAATCCTGCTGCAAGTAAATCGGTCATTTTGCCACGCTCTTGTTCCGTAAACCCTGAGTTACCTCTATTAGATTTAGCGTTTTTCAAATCTATTTCGCTATGAGCCACGTTTAAGTCCCCACACATAATTACAGGCTTTATAGCATTAAGTGTTATTAAGTAAGTACGCATTTCATCTTCCCATTCCAGTCGATATGGAAGTCTCGTTAGATCTCGTTTAGCATTCGGAGTGTATACATTCACCAAGTAAAATTGATCATACTCTAGTGTAATAATTCTACCTTCGTCCTCTGAAACATTATCACCAACACCATATTTAACGGAAATCGGTTTTACCTTCGTAAAAATTGCTGTACCAGAATAGCCCTTTTTCAAGGCATAGTTCCAATACTGTTCATAGCCGTGTAAGGGTAGCTCAATTTGACCAGCTTGTAGCTTTGTTTCTTGCAAACAAAAAATATCAGCGTTTACTTCATTAAAATATTCGAGAAATCCTTTTTTCGCGCAGGCTCTTATGCCATTCACATTCCATGAAACCAACTTCATTTTATATCCTCCAAGATAGAAACTTATGTAACTAGTTTTATATTAATCATAACAAAGTGTTGTCTCTTTTAAAAACAATGAGTAGGCAAGACAAGTAATGGAGATTTTTATAATTCCAGAGTTATGCTGATTAATATAGATCAATCCTCTTTTGGTTAAGAATTCTGTCATTCTAGCTAGCATATATTGGTCGCTAGATTGGGTTTCTATTTAGTGAGAAAAAGGGTACTTTATAAATAAGAGAATAGTAGAGGAAGTGTCGAATACATGGATGTATCATTAAAATCATCCGGGGCAAAACATAAAATGAGCGAAGCGAAACCTTGGGTTCGTCGCTTTGGTCGTTTTGGTTATATGACTATAGGTATTGTGTATGGAATGATCGGCATTCTAGCAGCTTTAGCAGCATTCGGACCCCGAGGAGAGATGACCGGAACGTCTGGTGTACTGCAATCAATCTCTGAAATACCATTCGGGGAAATTGCCTTATGGATTATTGGAATAGGTTTATTTGGTTATATCCTATGGGTTTTTATATTAGCAATTAAAGATCCTAATAATGTAGGAACTGATGTACCAGGTCTAATAAAAAGAGCGGGTTATTTCATTAGTGGAGTCATTTATGCAAATTTATCATATGGAGCTATAAAACTAGCAAGCCATACGGGAAATGCTGGTAATAGTGAATCTGAGAAAAACGTTTCCATTAAGTTACTGGAACAACCATTTGGTATATGGTTAGTTGGAATAGTTGGTGCAATAATTATTGGATGTGGCGTTTTCGAACTTTATAGTGGTATTAAAGAGAAATTCATGTCTGAATTCAAAACCTATGAAATGAATGGTATGGAACGAAATATTGCTAGAATAACAGGGAAAATTGGTCTTATTTCAAGAGGGACTGTTATAAGTATGATCGGATTTTTCTTTATTCGCACCGCATATACAAATAACTCCGAAGAATCTAAAGGGTTTGGGGGTGCTTTGACAGAATTAGCAAACCAGCCCTTCGGAAAATTTTTGCTAGCTATAGTAGCAATTGGACTAATTTTATATGGCCTCCACCAAATCATACTCGGACGCTATCAGCGCATGAACTTTGGTTATGAGAAATCTAACTTTAAAAAACGTTAAACATTTTCGAAGTACGCTATCTCTCATCCCTTATAAATGGCTATCAGATTGATATATAATCTGATAGTCATTTTAGATTACATCGTTCTCTTTCAATAAAGACTGACTTACTCTTTACTTTTTAGTCATCTTCAGTAACACAAATATGGCGATAGCTAATGCAAATAGCCCAAACAAAATAACTAATGAAATAGCCCCAAACAATACTAAGCTCATAAAAACCCTCCTTTGGTGCTAACTCTATTAAGCATGGACTTTAGACTTTTCTAGGGCAGTCCCTAAAAAATTAGCAAGCTCCAGCATCCCATATTTCTCTGCCTTAGCCTCTGCATCCGCATTGTAGTTCGTATTTGTGTTTACGTCATACGTGTACACTTCCCCGTTTGCATCACGAATAAATTCAATACCGGCTACATCAATTTTGTTTGCTTGCAAGAATGCTTCATATCGCTCGACCCAAGATACATCTATATCTTCTTTAACTTCAAACTTCATAGCTGGTTCTTCTCCCACTGGACAGAATGCATCTCCAATTTGACAAGAATCTGCCGGACAAAGCTCGAATCCTTCTGAAGTATCTACTCTTACTGCATATAAATACTTACCACCGATGAACTCTGCTCTCGTAATATAAGCATCTGGTGATTGGATGTATTGTTGGATAAGCGTAATACCATCTACAGGATCTTCAAATGCAGGGCCATTCACGTAAGCTTCCAATGCCTCAATTGTTTGAAATAATTGTACTCCTAATCCTTTACCAGCACGATTATGCTTTGTGATAAATGGCGTCTTCCCAAGCTTTTTAGCAGCTAAAATTATTTCCTCACTACCAACAGCCGCTATCGTTTTTGGCGTATTGATGCCGCTTGCTTGTAAAGCAGTATACTGATTGATCTTACTTAGTTCTAAACTTAACGCTTTCGTTCCATTAAATACTGTTCTTCCATGAAGCTCAAGCCAAGACAGCACTCCACCAGCTAATTCAGGTGCATATCTATGTCCCCTAGTATGGGAAGAAGCACTCATTCTGTTATAAAACACCCCTTCTGGAGGCGCTGTTGTTAAATCTACAATTCCCTGGTTTAGATGCCATAATTCATACGGTAAATTTAATTCTTCTAATCGTTTTGTTAAATGAACCGTCCACTCATCATTTTCATGAATTATATATATTTTAGACAAAATCATCCACTCCTCTACTTCTATTCCTATCAAACTACTATGCATTAGTATATACCAATAAAGTTGGAGACAACAGCATAAAACCCTGCTCTTGGAGAGCAGGGTTCAGACTGTAGACAAACTTAATTTTAGATGGAGTTGAATATTAAACTCGGCAATGCCCACCACTTCGCTTTCCGTGGGCTTGGCTTCAGCCTCCTCGTCACTACGTTCCTGCGGGGTCTTCAGCTCAAGCTAATCCCACAGGAGTCTTCGTGGTGGTACCTTGCCTTATAAACAGTTCCAATAGAGTATGTAAATCTTACTTTTAATAGGATAAATAAAACCCTTATGAATATTTATTACTATTCATAACCATTTATAAAATACCTTTGTCGTCAAACTGGAAAACCCTGCTCTTGGAGAGCAGGGTTTTCCGGTTAATATGGATCCGCTTCATGACTTTTATCAATTGCTTGTTCTGGTGCTTTATCTCCGTCTTTATTTCCCAACGGTTTTTGAGAGGAACCATTACTTTTAGCTTGAGCAAGTCCTTCTCTTAAATGACGCCCATAGTCTTCATCTGCTTCCTCCGCTAAAGCAATCATCTTTTCTTGAATTCGTGGGTCACAGGCAGACAGGTCGTTTACTAAATTCGAGATGAGCTCCGTTTTTTCCCATTGCTCAAATTGTCGATAGGTTTCTCCTGCTTGCTTTGTGTTATTTTGACGGTCAATGGACTCGCGCACTAAGTTTCCTTTAATCATTGGAGTGTACTCTTTACCAATTTGTGTTGCTTCCTTTAAGCCATCTAGTATGGAAGGTTCATAGTTGATATGTGGATTTTGGAACGGACCTCTATCTAACTTGTACGCCATTTGGCCACCGCTTTGATTGGTTGCAACACGTTTTTTAGGTGCATTGATCGGAAGCTGTAAATAGTTTGCTCCAACACGGTGACGTTGTGTATCTGAATATGAAAATGTACGGCCTTGTAGCATTTTATCGTCCGAAAAGTCCAATCCATCTACGAGTACACCGGTACCAAACGCTGCCTGTTCCACCTCTGTAAAATAATCCACTGGGTTTCGATCTAACACCATTTTTCCAACAGCCTTCCAGGGGAATAAGTCTTCAGGCCACAGCTTTGTATCATCTAATGGATCAAAGTCTAACTCTGGATGATCATCATCACTCATCGTTTGGACTAGTAACTCCCACTCAGGGAAATCACCTTTTTCAATTGCATCATATAAATCCTGTGTTGCATGATTAAAGTTTTTTGCCTGTATTTCCTCTGCTTCTTTTTGAGTTAAGTTACGAATGCCTTGCTTTGGCTCCCAGTGATATTTTACAAGGACTGCTTTACCTTCGTTGTTTACCCATTTATACGTATTTACACCTGACCCTTGCATCATTCGGTAATTTGCCGGAATGCCCCATGGAGAATAGATGAAAGTCACCATATGAAATGACTCAGGGGAACTCGCACAAAAATCAAAAAAACGTTCTGAATCTTGAATATTAGTTACCGGATCTGGCTTAAAAGCATGAATCATGTCCGGGAACTTTATCGCATCACGGATAAAGAATATTTTTAAGTTATTCCCTACTAAATCCCAGTTTCCATCCTCTGTATAAAACTTCACTGCAAACCCACGTGGATCACGTAGCGTTTCAGGAGAATGCCCTCCATGAATAACGGATGAAAATCGAACAAAAACAGGAGTTTTCTTTCCTTTTCCCTGAAATACTTTAGCACGAGTATATTTAGAAACTGCCTCGTCTCCCACAGCACCATAAGCTTCGAAATAACCATGCGCTCCGGCACCTCTTGCATGAACTACTCGCTCTGGTATTCTTTCTCTGTCAAAGTGACTTATTTTCTCAATGAAATCATAATTTTCTAACGTTGCTGGTCCTCTGTTTCCAACGGTCCTCATATTCTGATTATTCGTTACCGGATGCCCCTGCCTATTCGTAAGAGTATCCTCATTTTCCACATTTGTAGTGTTATTAGTTTGTTCTTCCTTCACTGTTCATCCTCCTAAACACAAGATAGAATTTACATTCCTCTCTATACTGTCCAGAACAATGAGTAAATATTCCAGTATTACATAAAGCTTGCTATAGAAAGTGCATACTTTCTCCAAACCGATACGTGAATCGGTTTCTCTACTTTCCTTTTTCCACTAACATACGTTTGTAAATCTCCTTTAAATGTTAAGGATAATGCTGAAAGTTGTTCGAAATGATATGGCTGCGTTAAAGGAGGTGCAACCCGGAACTGCGAGGACGGACATTCTTTCATAATTGTAGCGACAAACTGAGAACAAAAGAATGCATTCTCACGTTCTTTTTCAATATTTATCGCAACGTACACTAAGCCGATTAAATTATATTTGTATAATTGCTGTTGTTGTTCCATTTGAGTGATTATACTTTTCATCCGTAAATATTCGGAATCCGTTACCGCACACTCATAAATGGCACAAGTAGCTCTTTGAAGCATTCCCTTAATCGGGTTTTCTTTTATAAACCCGCCATTAAAAGGGTTATGATCACTTTTTCTACCGAAGCTATACATCTCATTTAGTTCCTCATCAAAAGCAATAGAGGCATGGTTCAACTCTTTTTTTGTATACATGCCAATCGCTTTTGAAAAAAGTGTCCCAGTATTACTTAGAATGATATAAACCTTTTTCCCCATTTTTTCCACCTCGTTCAGAAGAGGTATTTTTCCTCTAATCTATTATCCTAATCATCCTCTATTTTTTAATAATTCCAAACGTACTTAAGGTGGAAAGTGACTAAGTCCTAAGCCGTAGATGGTTGATATAATTTAGTTTTTCAGCCTGAAGATTAAGAATAAAAAGGAATATTGAGCGCATACATCTTTTCTACAATTATTATACATTGAATATTCACAATACACTTTTCTATTAAACACTCTATATACATATGTCTAGTTGTTAGTCATATAGCCATGTATTAGTGATTGTGTCCATATTACAAACTTGTTACAATTTCATTGCTTGTTATAACTATAAAAAAATATTATTCCAAAAAGATAGAATTTAAAGGAGAGATAATGTGACTCAATATAATTTAGAAGAGTTGAAACTATTAAATCAGTTTTTGTTTGCCCTATTTATTGTTGCTGATTTTGCACTTTTCCTTCATTTCACTAATAATATTTTTCCCTGGTTCTCATTAATTGGCGCAGCTATTGGATTGTCCATTATTGTTGCTTGTTGGACCGGAAAAAAATACACACTTTTCATCGCCGCATTATTAGTAAGCACTGCCTTATTTTCAATCGTTTATAATTGGCAAACTATTGTACATTAATACTTTTTTCATAAATGGAGGGTTTGAATATGTCAGAACAAGAAAAAAAGAGTCCTATTTTAGATAAGCGTTCATCTAGACGTACATTCATCAAAAATTCTGGTTTAACAGTTGGGGGACTTGTTTTAGGTGGAGCAATCGGTTCGTTAGTTGGAGGGAAAACGGAAACAACTAGTCATACGGCTACTAGCGGAAGTACTCATACGGCAATCGATTACAGTGATACTCGTCAGTTTTTCGTAAGACAAAAAGATTTTGATGCACTTAGTACAGCGACGGAACTAATTTATCCAGAGGATGAGCATGGTCCAGGCGCTATTACACTCGGCGCTCCTTACTTTATAGACAAACAATTAGCTAGCCCTTGGGGAATTAATACGGATGATTATAGAAAAGGTCCTTTCCAACCAGGCGAAGTCCCTCTAGATAAAGCAGAAATTATGCTGCAGGGTGTTCGTAAAATAAATGAAGTTGCAGAGAAAGAGTATGATGGAACGGTCTTCAAAGATTTATCGGAAGAGCAACAAATTACTATCCTTAGTACTTTTGAAGCTGGAGAAGTAAAGATGGATTTAGTAAATTCTGCAGCATTTTTTGGTTTACTAAGAACACTTACATTACAAGGTTGTTTCTCAGACCCACTTTATGGTGGCAATAAAAACATGGCTGGCTGGAAAATGAAAGAATTCCCTGGAGCTCAAATGTCGTATGCTTCCTATTTAGATGAAGAAGAATTTGTATTAATAGATCCTATTAGTTTAGGCGGACACAAACATTCATAAGGTAAAACAATAAGAGGAGGATTATTATGGTTACAAAATTACCAAAAGTTGATGTTGTAACAACTGGTATGGGTTGGACAGGCGGTATTGTTGCTGCTGAACTGACAAAAGCTGGCTATCATGTTGTTGGATTAGAACGTGGAGTAGAAAGATCCATCGAAGATTATTTACATGGTCATGATGAATTAAAATATAATATTCATAAAGAATTAATGCAAAAGTTAACAAAAGATACTATTACATTCCGTAATACATTAAACGATACTGCCAAACCAGTACGTGATGAAGGTGCATTAGTAGTAGGAACTGGTACTGGCGGCGGCGGTGCTCACTGGGGTGGCCAAACGTATCGCTATTTCCCATATGATTTTGAAATTCGTAGTAAAACGATTGAAAAATATGGTGAAGGTAAAATTCCGGCTGATGTTACTATTCAAGACTGGGGTATTACGTACGATGAAATCGAACCATATTACTCCAAGTTTGAACAAATGGCTGGTATATCAGGGGAACCCGATCCTTTAGCAGGACATCGTTCGATCGATTACCCAACACCACCACTAAAAAAATTACCACAAATGAAAATGTTTCATGAAGCAGCAGAGAAACTTGGATATCATCCATTCGTAGTTCCTACTGCAAATGTGTCAGAAACATATACGAATCCAGATGGAGAAACATTAAATGCATGTCAGTACTGTGCATTTTGTGGGAACTATGGCTGTGAGTACGGAGCAAAAGCAGACCCAATCGTAACAGTAATACCAACTGCTAAGAAAACAGGTAATTTTGAACTTCGAACAAATTCTATCGTAACGCGTGTATTATATGATGGAACAAAAGCAACTGGTGTTTTATATAAAGATACAAGAACTGGTGAGGAGTTCGAACAACCTGCAGATCTTGTTGTTTTAACAAGCTATATCTTTAATAATGTTCGCTTACTATTGTTATCTGGTATTGGAAAACCGTATAATCCTAAAACTGGTGAAGGAATTATCGGTAAAAACTACACAGATCATCATACGATTACTGGAGCTATTGGTTATTTTGAAGAGAAAAAATTCAATAGTTACATCGGAACAGGTTCTTTAGGATCGGCTTTCAATGACTTTAATGCGGATAACTTTGACCATGCAAATCTAGATTTCATACATGGTGGGCAGATTGAATTGCATTTATTTGGTAATGAACCTATTTCTAATAATCCTGCACCATTTGGTACGCCGACTTGGGGTAAAGAATTTAAGAAAAACTCTTTACACTATTTCTACCGTAACCTAAGTGTAGTATCACAAAGAGCTATATTGCCTCATAAAGATCATTATCTAGACTTAGATCCAACGTATACAGATGATTACGGTGATCCGTTAATTCGTGTAACATTCGATTATACTGAGATGGACCATAAACGTAATGAATTTTTAGTTGAAAAAATTAATGAAGTAGTAAAAGAAATGGGAGCAGACATTATCGATACAATTCCAATGGCTGAGCATTTTGGTGGAAGATTTACTTTCCAACATGATGGTGGCGGTGTAATCATGGGTGATAGCCCTGAAAACTCTGCAGTAAATAATTACATGCAAATGTGGGATGTAGATAATTTATTCGTTTGTGGAGCTTCGGCATTCCCTCACTTTGGTCCAACGAATCCAACTCCAACTGTTGGTGCATTGGCTTACCGAGCAACTGAAGGTATGATTGAGTACTTAAAAAACGGCGGCGGACCATTAGTTCCTAAAAAATAATACAGTAGCAAGTGTAGAACCATCATTTTCTTTCAAAATGTGTTATATTAATAACGATTCTTTATAGAAGGAGGAGATTCTATGCCAAACATAGGGATACCCGGTTTAATACTTGTACTAATTATTGCTTTGATCATCTTTGGTCCATCTAAATTACCTCAACTAGGCAAAGCTGTTGGACAAACGTTAAAAGAATTCAAAACCTCGACTCGAGATATTATAAATGATGAAGAAAAAGATGATAAAAAAGTCGAAGCATCTGAAGTAAATTTAGATAAAAAATAATAATTTTGGTTGGTCCTGACATCTGTCAAGACCAGCTTTTTTTATTAGAATTAGCTTTTCTTTTTGAAATGAAATGAGCTATTATTGGTTTTAAATATTTCTAATAAATTATCTGCAATTTGCTCTGGTGTTTGTTTACACCCACCATGTATCCATTCAAGAATTACCCCATAAGAACCATACATTTTATATGTATTATAATGCTCTAGCTCAATACTTTCATTCGCTGCATTTAAATATACGATTCCCTCAAATACTTCCTTAAATTTCAAAAAGAATTTATCATTCATCCTAGGAATGGAATCTTCTAATGTTAATAAACTATAAAAATCTCTATTATCATAAAAGTGTTTAAAAAAAGCATTGGATGAAGGTAATATATGATTATAATCAACAACCTTTGTGTCTAGAAATGGCTTATGAAATGCTAATTTTAATTCTCCTAATACTTCTGCTAGCAATTCTTCTGCTAAGTCCTCTTTATCTTTAAAGTGTAAATAAAAGGTGCTTCTATTATAGTCTGCCTTTTCCACTATATCTGTGACCGTAACGTTTTTATATCCTTTGCTCTTCACTAGCTGGATAAAATGCATCTTCAAGAGATTTTTTGTTCTCCGAATTCTTCTATCCCCTATCGAATAACTTTCCGAATTCATGAGCAATTCCCCCTTGTCTTTTTAAATATAGTCAAAATTATACATGAATAATCATCCTTGAACCAATCTGTTTTAAGTTCGTCCATATTCCTATAGCCATTTAAAAGGAGTATGGGAATGCGAAATCTTCTACTATTTACTTATTTACAGGCACTTTCTTGTATATTTCCTGTAATCATCTTTTCAGCCTTAGCTCTTTCTAAATTTGTCAGTATCCCACTTATCCCTAGATATGATCTGATCCTACTCCTTTGTATAGCGGGGCAAATATTTATGCTCATTTCCAAATTAGAGACTTGGGATGAATTTAAGGTAATTTGTTTGTTTCATATTATTGGTCTCGGTTTAGAATTATATAAAGTACATATGGGTTCTTGGTCGTACCCCGAGGACGCCTTTAGTAAGGTAGGTGGCGTACCTTTGTATAGCGGGTTTATGTATGCGAGTGTTGCGAGCTATATTTGTCAAAGTTGGCGTAGGATGAATCTCCATATGTACAATTGGCCGAAACCCTTTTGGGCGGTAGGAATTAGTGTTCTTATCTACTTCAATTTCTTTACCCACCATTTCACCTCTGATATTCGTTGGATTCTAAAATGCTTATTGTTAATCATCTTTTTCCGCACAGTAGTGACTTTTGAGTTAAGAGAAAAAGTGTTTAAAATGCCTATGATTCTTGCATTTTTACTAATTGGCTTTTTTATTTGGATCGCTGAGAATATCGTTACCTTCTTAGGTGCATGGCAGTATCCTAACCAAGCGGAGACCTGGTCGCTCGTGCATATCGGCAAAATTAGCTCGTGGTTTTTACTTGTGATTATAAGCGTTATTATCGTTGCACAATTGAAGCGAGTGAAGAGCCGTTCCTTATAAATGTGTGAGGATTGATCGATTATTGTTTGTGATTGATCGATTATCGGTCGCTATCGATCGATATTCTTACTCGGTGGATCGATTATGGAGCATCATCGATTGATTTTAGTGGATCATCGATTGATTCCGCAGATATTAAGTGTTTCTTAACCGATTAGCTATTAAAAAACCACTGCCAAGTCAGTTGGCAGTGGTTAATCTTTAATCCACTACAAAATATCTTGCATCCGGATGAGCAAATACGATGGCAGAAACTGATGCTTCCGGTTCCATCATAAACTCTTCTGTAAGCTCTACTCCAATTACTTCAGGCTTTATCAAACCAAATAGCTTTGCTTGATCATCCAGATTCGGGCAGGCTGGATAGCCGAAGGAGAAGCGTTGGCCTTGGTATTTTGCAGCAAAACGGTCGCGCATGGTGAATTCCGTTGCATCTGGGAATCCCCATTGGTCTCGGATTTCTTGGTGAATGCGTTCGGCAAATCCTTCTGCTACTTCAAGTGCAGTTGCCTGTAACGCATGGCTCTCTAGGAATTTCCCTTGCTCTTTAAGTATAGCTGCTTCCGCACGAACTCCATGTCCTGCAGTAACTAGCATCAGCGCTACATAATCCATTTCTCCACTGTCTACAGACCTTATATAATCTGCTAAACACAGGAATGGCACGACGGATTGACGTGGGAATGTAAAGCGCTCGATTTCTGTTTTACCATCGGTCGGGTCATAAATAATGACATCATTGCCATCTGCCTGAGCAGGGAAAAATTGATATACTCCTTGTGGCTTCAATATATCAGATTGCAAATATCCTGTGACTAATTCATGTAATTCCGTTGCACGCCCGTCATTCTCTGCTAATAGTTTTTCACTATACCCTTTTAATCCTAAATGATGGCCTATTAATGTTCGCATATTTACATATGGGTGCAAATGCGCAACTGAATAATCCTTTAATACATGTTTACGAACATCCTTTGGAATGTATACCTGAACATCCTCACTTACTGTCTTCACTGGTTTTTCTAAAACAGCTACCGCTTGTTTGGCCGAGCGATTAGCTTCCGCAATTTTTCGTTTTTCCTGTTGAACACTAAGTTCTACTAATAGAGTTTCTTTATCTTCTTTATTTTGTAATCGATTGGCTAAGTCTAGACCCTGCATGGCATCTTTCGCATATAGAACAGGCCCATCATATTGAGTGGAAATTTTTGTCTCAGTAAAACGACGAGAAAGTGCTGCTCCACCTACTAATATTGGCACATCAATACCCGCTTCTTTAAAGTCTTGAGCAGTGATGACCATTTGCTGCGCAGATTTTACAAGGAGCCCTGAAAGTCCGATCATATCAGGCTTTTCTTTCCGGATTACCTCTATTAACGTGGCTGGAGTTACTTTAATCCCAACATCGATTACTTTATATCCGTTATTACTCAATATAATATCAACTAAGTTTTTACCTATATCATGTACATCGCCTTTTACAGTCGCAAGGACGATCTTCCCTTTACCAGAGTCATCCTCTTTTTTCTCCATGAACTGCTCCAAATATGCAACAGAAGCCTTCATCACTCCCGCACTTTGAAGAACCTCTGCAACTATTAACTGATTGTCATTAAACAGTCGCCCTACCTCAGCCATGCCCTTCATTAATGGACCATTAATAACATCTAGTGGTGCATCATACATTTGAAGTGCTGCTTCTAAATCCGGGATAAGTCCTTCCTTCGTCCCTTCAATAACATAATAGGCAAGACGTTCTGGTACAGTTTTGGGTATATCATCTTCGGTCTTTTCTTTCTTTTTATCTCGGTAAAAATCAGTGAAATCAGCAAGTGTTTTGTCAGTCGTCGTAAACAAAAGCTCGTTGGCCATGTCGATTTCTTGTTTAGGAATAGACGCATATCTCTCCAGTTTCTCGGTATTTACAATCGCGTAGTCCAAACCAGCCTGCGTGCAATGATATAAATAGACTGCATTCAATACTTCGCGACCAACTGGCGGAAGACCAAAGGATACATTACTTACTCCTAAAATAGTTAGTGCTCTTGGCAGTTTTTCTTTAATGAGGCGAATCCCTTCAATCGTTTCTACTGCTGATCCAATGTATTGTTGGTCACCTGTTCCGACTGGGAATACGAGTGGATCAAAGATAATATCCTCTGGCGCAAGCCCCCATTTATTAACTAATAAATCATATGAACGTTCTGCGATTTCTAACTTTCGCTGTCTTGTAACCGCCATTCCTATCTCATCAATTGTGCCAACTACAACTGCAGCACCGTATTTCTTCACTAAAGGCATTACAGCTTCAAACCGCTCTTCTCCATCTTCTAAATTAATAGAGTTGATAATTGTTTTTCCTTGGGAATATTTCAGTGCAACTTCAATTACCTTTTCATCAGTCGAATCAATAACAAGTGGCACTTTAACTTTTTTCACTACCTCTTTCATAAAGTTAGTCATGTCCTCTAGTTCATCGCGGTCCGGATTTGCTAGGCAAATATCGATAACATGAGCTCCACCTTTTACCTGTGCCCGAGCAATTTCAGAGGCTTCCTCAAATTTTTCATCTACGATTAAACGTTTAAATTTTCGAGAGCCAATTACATTTGTTCGTTCTCCTATAAAGAGTGGCCGCATCGTTTCGTCGTATTGAAGAGGCTCAATCCCTGATACTACATGCCCATGACCTGCTTCTACGGGTTTACGTGGTGAAAGATCCTTTACCGCTTCTCGTATTGCTCGAATATGAGCTGGAGTAGTTCCACAGCATCCACCAACAACATTCAACCACCCTTTTTCCGCAAAGCCTCTCAGCTTTTTAGAAAGTGATTCAGGAGATTCGTGATAATGCCCTTCCTCATCTGGTAAGCCAGCATTAGGATAGCAGCTAACATATCCATCTGATAGCTCAGATAACGAACGGATATGATCGGTCATAAATTCTGGTCCGGTAGCACAATTCAATCCAACAGAAAGTGGCTTTATATGTTCGATGGAAATATAGAATGCTTCAATACTCTGCCCTGCAAGTGTCGTTCCCATCGGTTCAATGGTTCCAGAAATCATAATAGGTAGTTCTATCTTTAGCTCAGTAAAAGCCTGTTGGATACCAATTGTCGCAGCCTTCACATTCAGCATATCCTGGCTCGTTTCTAGTAAAATAACGTCTACTCCACCTTCTACTAAAGCTTTTGCCTGTACATAAAAGTCGTTTGTAAGTTCGTCAAACGTAATACCACCAGTAACCGATAGTGTTTTAGTCGTTGGCCCTATTGCCCCAGCTACAAATCGTGGCCAGTCAGATGTAGAAAATTCATCTGCACATATTTTAGCTAGCTGGGCTGCTCGAAAGTTTATATCATGTGCCTGAGCACCAAGATCATATTCATTTAACACGACTGGGGTTCCACCAAATGTATTCGTACAAATAATATCAGCCCCAGCAGCTAAATATTCACGATGAACATGTTCAATAACATCTGGTTTGACGATATTTAAATACTCATTACAACCGTCGTATTCTTCCCCTCCGAAGTCTTCAGGGCTAAGATCCGCATTTTGTATCATCGTTCCCATTGCACCATCAATAATTAGTATTCTTTGTTGGAGCTGCTGCTCAATTAGATGTTTGGACATAGCTGAATCCTCTCTCTTTCTCCCGGTCAGTCTCTTGAATATAATGAATTAATTCTAGAGACATGTCGTAACGGAAAAATGGTGTAATAATATAAATTCCGTTAAATAGTTCCGCTGCTGTATCGATTAATTCCTTCGATATTTGAATACCTTCTGCAGTAGCTCGCTCTCTATCCTCTCCACATAAACGCATACGCTCTAGCACCTCTTCAGACAATTTTATGCCTGGGACTTCATTGTGAAGGAATTCAGAATTTCGACTATTGGTTAGTGGCATAATTCCGATGAAAATAGGGGTTGATAAATGCTTGGTCGCTTCGTAAATCTCATGGATTTTTTCTTTCGAATAGACAGGCTGTGTGATGAAATAATCCGCCCCACACTCAATTTTCTTCTCTAGTCGCTTCACTGCACGGTCCAGCACACGAACATTCGGATTAAAAGCAGCTGCTACAGAGAAGTTAGCCTTTTTCCGTAGCGACTTTCCTGAGAAAGAAATACCTTCGTTTAATTGTTTGATCAGTTGAATCAGTTCTAAGCTTGATACATCATAAACACTTGTCGCCCCAGGAAAATCCCCAATTTTAGTCGGGTCTCCAGTAACTGCAAGAATGTCATGGATTCCAAGCGCATCCAATCCCATCAAATGAGATTGAAGACCAATTAAATTACGATCACGGCACGTAATATGAGCAAGTGGTCTAATATTTTTTTGGTGTTTTAACATCGAACCCATCGCCATATTACTAACTCGTGGAGAAGCCAATGAATTATCCGCCATTGTCACCGCGTCAATTCCAGTTGCATATAGCTTTTCTGCACCTTCCATGAATGTAGTCGTATCGAGATGACGGGGAGTGTCTAATTCAACAATTATGGTCCGTTCTGTTTTCGCTTTTTCATGTAGAGCTTGGGTATTAGTTGGCTTAGCATCTTGAATAATAATAGGCTTTCTTGTCTCTACTACTTTATTGGTAATAGGGGTTAAATGCCCAATATGTCTTTTCACTGCTTCAATATGCTTTGGAGTCGTTCCACAGCAACCACCTATTAAGCACACTCCTGCATCTCTCAAATATAATGCAGCTTTACCAAAGTACTCAGCATCGGATTCGTAAACTATGCGTCCTTCATCTATATCCAGTAAGCTCGCATTTGGATAAGCAGATAAGAATGCCTTTTCTGGCAGCTTTACTCCTTCAAATGCTTGAATTGTATGATGTGGACCTAGTCGACAGTTGACTCCCACAATGTTGGCTCCAATTGTTTCAAGCTCATGCAGCGCATCATTTAGAGGTAAGCCATTTTGCAAAATACCCGGATCATGCATAGACACTTGAGCTATTATCGGAATATCGGTAAGTGTACGAAGATAAGTCACAGTAGTCTTTAGCTCTTCGAAATCATAATAGGTTTCAAGTAATAGACCATCTGGATCTCCCGCCAACAATTGGATTGCTTGTTGGTCGAGTGAATGAATAATTTCTTGGAGTGTAGCATCACTTTTTCGAATTCCTCGAATCCCCCCAATAGTCCCGAGGACGAATTGGTTTCCAGATGCGGCAGCTCTTTTCGCAATTTGAATGGCAGCTTCATTTATTTCTTTCACTTGATTTTCTAGTCCATAGCGAGCAAGCTTAATAGCATTTGCTCCGTATGTATTCGTTTGAATAATATCTGCTCCGGCCGCAATATAATCCTGATGGATTTTCTCTATAATTTCCGGTTTTTGAATATTTAACTCTTCATTACAATAGTCAATTCCATAAGAGTACAGTAGTGTCCCCATTGCCCCGTCTGCTGTCAGTATTGACGTCTGTAACTTCTCCAATAAACTCATAGTGCATTCATCCTCCCATATAAAAAAGCCTTCTATGAAAAGAAGGCTTTACTAGTATGCAAGATACCACCTTCTCATCTTTCAAACTTTTGCAAAGTCTGCTGGATTTAGCACCTGACCAAATGAATGGCTGGTTGCTGAAGCGTCGTAGGGCCAGTCCCTCGGCTTCTCTTGATAAGAATTTCACTATTCAGTTTTCTAATTAGACATATCGTACCTTTATTCAACTAAAGCGTCAAGTTATATTTTGAACTTTCTATATTTTCGGAAGAACTGGGTTGAGCTGAGTTATTCCTGTGATTTCACACTATATTCGGGTGATTTTTGAGTATATTCTGGTGATTATCGTCTACATTCAGGTGATTCTAACAAACTTTCGGGTGTTTCCTTTTACCAAGTCCATTTATACTTTCTATCCCTAGAGGTTCCTGTGTGGGTTAGATTCATTGATTGTAGTAGTCTGTGGGCAATCTCGCTTGATTCTAAATGGAGAAAGGTTCTACATTGTTTGTTCGTTATCGTATCGCTAATTAGCATAAACCAATCCCTTATTGCTTTTTCATGAGCAATCTTATCGAAATGACCACAGATAGGACAAGTCCAACCATTTTTCCTTTTTACCATTCCATGAAAATTACACTTTTCACATCGTACCCCGCTTATCAGGTCTTCAGGTTTAATACCCCAGCGTGCACACATTGGAAAAGGAATGTAGGTTTGTTGGTCGACTACTATTTTTTCACTAAACTTTTGCATCTGGGTTGAATTATAATACATAGTTTCACGAGGTAGATTGCGTAAATAGACTGGGATCGTTTGCGGAAGAATAGCAATATGTTTTTTCGGAGGTTCAATTACTCTCACTTTCGGGTTGCTCAGAACAATTACTCCGTGGATTGGGATAGGCAATACATGTTCACCTAGCCACTCTTGAAGTAAATAAATATTTCGCGACAATTGAATTTCTGGGCTTTCAAAAACATCAATTTTCCCCTCATTTGTTTCACGCTCTAATAATGCAGGATTTTGTTTAAAAAATAATTTACCACTAATATTTTTACTTTCAAGAATAACTAAAAAATAAGGTGTCAGAAAGATAGCATCCATTTGAAATTTACCGTTTGAATTCAAACCTACACTTTCAACGAGAAAGTATTCAAATGGAAATGTATATTTTGCAAACACGTCCCTTATTCTTCTTTCTCCTTGCAAACCAGCTTTTGCCGCCCTTGCTTTTGCAATAATTATTTCCTTTTGCGGATGTGTATCATTTAATCGTTCCCCTAACATTTGTAGGCCCACTAAATTGTATTCTCTTGTATCTATTCTTGTAAGCAACCAACCACCCCCACCCGCATCGTAGCACAATAAAAGAAATTGTAAATTCCATTAAATACGCAACTATTCTGTTTTCCGCATAAAAAAAAGACCAAAAGTGAATTTTGGTCCCGTAATTTACTGTACTATTGAATTTATGATTTTTTCTGCAGTTTCTCTGCCATTCTTAATACAAGCCGCAATCCCAACTCCGTAATAAGAACAGCCAGCTAACAAGACATTTGGCATGTCATTTGCCATTTTAGCTGTTAATGATTGAATCGCATCTCCATGCGCTAAATGATAGTTCGGCATTTGCTCGTTCCATTTTGTTACTTCTATGACTTCAGGTTTGCCTGTTAATTTCAAGCTCATTTCAATATCTTGAAGCGCCACTTCCACTAGCTCGTCTTCACTCATGTTCTTCATACTCTCAAAAGCCGGGTTCGAACTCTTATAAAACATACGAACTAATAACTGATTATTTTTTGATGTGTGCGTCCATTTCCGACTTGTCCACGTACATGCATTACATCTCACATCACTATTTTCCGAAACGATAAAACCAGTTCCCTCCGCTGGGAGCTGCTCGTCTGGAATATCAAAACCAAGATATACACTAATAAGGGAGGAATTTTTCAATTTGTTAAAGTCCGTATCCAACTCTTCATCCTGAAGAATTACTTGCGCCACGTTATGAGGAGTTGCTAGCACTACACTGTCCGCTTCAATCGTTTCTCCGTTAGTCAATAAAATCGAATAATAATCATCTTTCTTCTCTACTTTCTTCGTTGCCACACCTTTAATAATTGTTGATTGGCTTAGCACTTCCTCTAAGCGATCGATAAGTGTAGAAAGTCCGTTTTGAAAGGAAATAAACTTCTTATTTGCTGAGGCCTGGAATTGCGCTTTGTTTTCTTCTAACCCTTTCATTATACTGCCGTATTTGTTTTTATAATCGATTAAGTATGGCAATGTTGAAGCGATAGAAAGCTTATTTAGATCCCCCGAGTATACGCCAGATAACACAGGAACAACTTGTTTTTCCACTAATTCTTTCCCTAAGAAATATTCTAAAAATGATCCGACAGAACTTTCTTTTGTGAAAGTTTCATTTGGTATTTCTAAATCCTTTAACGCTTCTTTTTTCCCTAATTCGGATACTAGCGTACTGCTATTTAACGACTCGATACTTGCAGGGATACCGAAAACACTATCTGCAGGAATCGCATGGAGCTCATTATTTGTGTAAATATATGAAATGCCTGTTGAGTTGTACACTTTTTCATCTTCTAGTTGAAGCTCTTCAATTAGCTGAATGATGGATTCATTTCTTGCAACGATTGAATCTGCCCCAACCTCCATGATAAAGTCATTCTCCAGTACGGTATGGATTTTACCACCTAAATACTCATTTGCTTCAACTAACACTAACTCTATATCTAATGACTTTTCTTTTTTGAGTTTCTGCAAATAATGCATCGTTGAAAGGCCTGTAATGCCTCCGCCTATAACTACTATTCTTTTCAACATAACCACTCCTTATTTCACTTCATATAACTAGTATAAGCGTTTTTAAAATTATCGGATATGATTTACCTCACTACGAGAAGGTAAATTATGAACAAATAGAGAAAAACTAATTCTAAAGAAACAATCTCCATTAGTAAAAGCCTTGTATAATAACAAGGCTTTCAGACTGTAGACAAATTCAATTCTAGGTGTATAGAGTTGAATATTAAACTCGGCAAGGCCCACCACTTCACTTTCCGTGGGCTTGGCTTCAGCCTCCTCGTCACTACGTTCCTGCGGGGTCTTCAGCTCAAGCTTTTACCACTGGAGTCTTCGTGGTGGACCTTGCCTTATAAACAGTTCCAATAGAGAATTCAATATCTTACTTTTAATAGGATGAATAAACATCCTTAGGAACATTTATTACTATTCATAACCGTTTATAAAAATACCTTTGTCGTCAAACTAAAAGCCTTGTATAATAACAAGGCTTTTTTATCGACTGAATTCACTATTATGCTAATTTACCCTTATCATTTGATGAATCATTGCTTTTCAGACTGTCTAACAAAACATAGCCAAATATAACTCCTGCTATATACGTGAATGTAAAATCACCTAATAGCATTACTTCATTGAAAAATAACAAATTCTTTCCATAAACAATAGCCAGAAGCCGAATCATAGCGATATAAATAGATGGGATTCCAATTACAAGGACCTTTACCCAATCAATCGACCATCTCTTTTTATCTTTAATTTCTATGATCAATTTAGGTAATCGTAACAACATTCCCATAAAAATAGAGAAAATACTTGTAAATATTATAAAAGGTTTAATATCAAATACTATCGCTGACCTTTCTCTTAATCGCATTTGATAATCCATGCCCATATAAAAAACACCTCCAACTATTACCGTTGAAAGGAAAATAAATAAAAATCTTTTCATTCAAGCTCCTCCTTAATAGAACCAAAAGAAAAAATGGATAGACTAGCATTTCTAAGTGCTATATCTACCCTTGGTATTATACTTTTCTTAACACAGCTCGTATGGGACTTCCATCTGCCCCTTCAATTTTCAAGGGCAGAGCGATTAAATCATAATCACCTGGTTCTACATTTTCGAGCAAAAGATTTTCAATTATAAATACATCGTTGTTAAACAGCGAATGGTGAGCTAATAGTTCCTTACTTTCGATACCGTCCACGGACGGTTGGTCGGTGCCAATGAGATAGATACCCTTTTCCTTTAAAAAAGGTCCAATATTTTCCTTCAACGTGTTAATCCTGTCTGGAAATTTTTCAGGAGATGCAGTATTCGTTGTTTTTAAAAGCAAACGTTCTACACCTGTTAGATCAAACCCTTCTAACTCCTCCCTACCAATTTCCGTAGCCCCAACGACACTCACCACTTTGGCACGACCAATATACATATTAACGTCTAGCATATCTAACGTTTTCCCTTCACTTACATAGTGAAATGGGGCATCTGCATGTGTTCCAGTATGCAAACTTGCTGTAATCGTCCCAACATTTGCAGCACCACCATCATCCTTTGTAGCGGTTAGTTCATATTCAAAGAGTGTATCTCCTGGCCATGTAGCTATTCTAGTAGAGATAGTTTGTGTAATATCGATCCATTCCTTATTCATATCCGTGACCCCCTATAAATTAGTGCGTAAATCCCAAAGTTCCGGGAAAAAACGATGATCTAACACATGTCGTAAATAATTCACACCGGAAGATCCCCCAGTGCCTTTCTTAAATCCTATTATTCTTTCAACCGTTTTCATATGACGAAAGCGCCACTGTTGAAGCCAGTCTTCCACGTCTATTAGCTTTTCTGCTAGTTGATATAAATTCCAGTGTTGATCGACGTTTTGATAAACTTCCTTCCATGCATTGGCTACTGATTCATCTCCCACATACGAAATGGAATAATCTCGATTCAATAATGAAGGAGCTATCGGAAACCCCGCTCTAGCTAATGCTTGAATCGAAACATCATAAATACTCGGTGCAAGAAAAGCAGTTTCTAATTCTCTATGCAATTCTTCATCCTGCTCGTAAATCTTTAATATATGTTTGGACTTATGGCCAAGAGCAAATTCGATTTGTCGGTATTGAAAAGATTGAAATCCAGAAGCCTTGCCTAACTTATCTCGAAATTCTAGATACTCTGCCGGTGTTAATGTAGAAAGAACATCCCAAGCTTGAATAATTTGTGTTTGAATTTTCGTCACTCTTGCTAGCATTTTAAAGGCAGATTGCATCTTATCAGCCTGAATAGCATGAATGGCACTAGTCAATTCATGTAGGATAAGCTTCATCCAAAGTTCACTAACTTGATGGATAATGATGAACAGCATTTCATCATGATGTCCAGATAATCTGTTCTGACTAGACAATAAATTATCCAGTTGCAAATATTCTCCATACGTCATATCATTGCTAAAATCTGTATGAATGCCACTTTCCTTCTTTTCATCTTGCATATCATCCCTCCTTATTAAGCAACGACATCACGTTTGTTTTCATATTTTCTATACAGCTCTTCCTCCATAATCCTTTTTAACATCTGCACAGTATTCCAAACGTCTTCAAACGAGTTATACAATGCAACTGGTGCCAGGCGAATACCATTAGGTGAACGAAAATCGGGAATGACTTGATGCTCTTTTAACGCTTTACATATACGTGCCGCCTCTTCATGCACTAAAAAGATATGACCCCCACGCTTTTCTGATTCACGCGGATTAGAAACGACAAAATTATACTCACCCAACTCCAAATCAATTAACATCATCAGATAATCGGTAAGCCTTAATGATTTTTCACGAATCGCTTCCATTCCAACCTCTTGGAACATCTCTAGCGAACCTAATAATGGTGCACTACTTAGTATATGAGGAGTCCCGATCTGATACGCACCAGCATCAACTGCTGGTACCATTTGGGTAGACATATCAAATTGCTTCTCTTTATCTGACCCAAACCACCCTGCTAATCCAGGCTTTCTTCCGAAATGCTTACGGTTCACATATAAGCCACCTGTTGCGCCAGGTCCACCATTCAGATGCTTGTAGTCACACCAAAAAGCAAAATCTACATCCCATTTATCTAACTCATGTGGTACAGATCCTATTGAATGACACAAATCAAAACCAATAATAATATTGCGCTTATGCGCCGCTTCCGTGAGCAATTGGATGTCTAATACTTGACCACTTCGATATAGCACACTAGGTAGTACTATTAGAGCCACATCATCGGTCAACGCATTAATAATATCTTCTTCCTCTAACGTATAGCCATCTCGACTTTTCACCATTATCATATGGTCTTTAGCATCCAATCCATGCAAGGACAGCTGACTACTAATAGCATATATATCAGATGGGAAATTTAGTTCATCCACAACTATTTTCGTACGCTTTCCCTCGGGTCGATAAAAACTAGCAACCAACTGATGCAAGTTTGCCGTTGTAGAGCCCGTTATAATTACTTCGTCCTTTGAGGCTCCTACTAGTGGAGCACACATCTCACTTAATAACTCAGGGAAATAAAACCAAGGATACTGCCCTTTTGTCCAGCCATCTATTCCATATTCTTTCCAAGAATCTAGTAGGGTTAATACTGAATTTTCTGCTCGCTTAGAGAGTAACCCAAGGGAATTTCCATCCATATAAATGGTATTTGGTTGGATATAAAATTCGTGTCGATACATCCTTAAAGTATCTTGCTCATCTAATTTTTGGGCATAGTCTAGTGAAGTATTTCGTTCCATAGTAATTCCCTCCTTATAAACAAACTCATCTATACCTACTTCTGCAATTATCCGAAAATTCCTTCTTTCTATTTCTCATTATGTATTTACAATAAACACTGCTTCTTCATACATACAAAAAAGCGTTCGAAAATGGACTCTTCGAACGCTACTTGTAACTATGCTATTTTTAGTCGTTATTATATTTGCAAATCAGTTAACACAATAACATTGGGATGATTACAAAGCCGTGTAACCGGAATATCCTCCGTTACATCTCCTTTTAATAACGCTTCAATCGCAGTTCTTTTCTCTTCTCCTACTGCAATTAAAAGAATGCATTTCGCTCTCATTATAGAAGCAATGCCCATCGTAATGGCTTGCTTTGGAACTTCATCAAGCGAGTCAAAAAATCTAGCATTTGCAGATCTAGTGGAAGCTGTTAGCTCAACCACATCTGTTTCACTTTGAAAGGATGTACCTGGTTCATTGAAACCTATATGCCCATTCACTCCGACACCTAATAATTGCATATCGACAGTTAGTGATTTTAACACGTTTTCATATTTTAATGCTTCTGCATGTACATCTTCAGCTACACCATTAGGAATATATGTAGCTTTAAATGGTTTTGCATCAAAGAGATGTTGTTGCATAAACGTATGGTAGCTTGCTGGATGTCCTTGAGGAACTCCCACATACTCGTCTAGATTTACACTATTACAGTGAGAGAAATCCAACGCGCTACTTCGCAACTTTTCATAAAGTGGAATCATCGTCCCGCCCGTTGCTAATCCAAATGTAGTTGCACCATTCTTTATCTGTGTTGAAAATATTTCTTGTGCCCGACTATATAGAGCATCATTGTCTTCCCATACTTCTAAATCTAATGCCATACTGAAAACCACCTTTTTCTGAATTGCGCATACTCACTAATTGCTAAATTTTTACGTTAGTAAAATTATCATTATATTCAATTTGGTCATTTGATGCAAATCGAGAGCAAACAAGCACTAATAATACTTTAGTTAAAATCTATTCGACTTTTATACTTTTCCATCATCTCTTCATTATGCAATTGGCTATCTGAGATATTTGCACTTTTAAACACCGGTATTTGATCAGATTCCTTACTTATCTCCTCGATAATTTGCGAGATAAGTGCATTAAGAAGAGCAGCCCCAACAACCGTAGAAGATGGACCATATTGCAATCCCTTGTTACTCAGAAGTCCATCACCAACAGGTATATGTGTATTTAAAACGATATCCACTACATCTTCTAGGCGCTTCCCGCTCGCGTGTCGACCTTCTTGATCTTTATAATTTAAAGACTGAAGAGAGATAACTAAAATACCCGCCTTTTTCCCTGAGAAAGCCATATCTATTGGAGCTGGATTGCGACCAGAAGTAGAAATAACAATTAGAATATCATTCGGTTGGAAGCTTATGTGGTCATTATTACGCTCGATGAACGTAGGATCTTTCTCGTTCTGTGAAGAAGTCAACGCACCTTTGTGTAACATTAAAGGCTCTATGGTAATCGGAGCAACCGGTACTAACCCTCCTGCACGGTAATATGCTTCCTGAGCTAAAAGATGGGAATGTCCACAACCAAATAATTGCACTATTCCCCCCTTTTTAATACGGTCACCAATTAGCTTAGAAGTATTATCTATATTTTCTTTTTCCAGTTCTGCAACCTGCTCCAGTAAACTATTTATTTCCTTCCAATAGGACTGCATTTGATCACCTCTATTTTCATTAACTTTCAAATACTATATTTCCTCGACAGATTGTTTTTTGTACATTCAATTCCAAATCCAATATAACCAAATCTGCGTCAAAGCCTTCATCAATATACCCTTTATGGGATAATTTCAATTGTTTCGCTGCATTAGTAGAGGACATCGATACCAGTTCTTGCAAGGAACAACCCGTCGTTTGCTTCATATTACGAACAGCCTGGTCCATTGTCAGTATACTTCCCGCTAATGCGCCACTAGACAGATGTGCACCTTTTTCTGTGACATAAACAGTCTGTCCACCAAGATCGTATTCCCCATACTCTAATCCTTTAGCACGCATAGCATCTGTTATTAAAATAATTCCTTCAGCACCCTTCAAACGGTATGCTAAATTCACTGCCTTCATATGACTATGTATATAATCAACAATGATTTCCACTTTCATATGATCGTCTAGCAGAACTGATCCGACTACACCTGTATCACGATGATGGAATGGACGCATTTGGTTATATAAATGGGTAGCCTGCTTAGCTCCTAATTGTACTGCCTTTTCAACTTCATCTGAACTAGCATCTGAATGTCCGATTGAAGAGATAATGCCTTCCTCACTCATGGCTTGTACAAATTCAAAACCACCCACTATTTCGGGAGCAACGGTCACTTGTTTAATGCGATTTCCACTAAGTTGTTGCCACTTTAGAAACTGTTCAATAGAGGGCTCGCTAATATGTTCAATTGGCTGTGCTCCAGCCCATTTTGTAGAAATATATGGTCCCTCTACATGAATCCCTAAAACCTCTGCTTCATCTGCATTATTTACAAAGCCATTTACATTTTCAAGCGCTGCTTCAATCGCATCCACCCGTTGAGTGATAGTAGTTGGCAAATAGCTAGTCGTACCTTCTTTTACTAATGAACGAGACATTCCTCTAAGCGCTTCTTCTGTAGCATCCATCATGTCAAAACCAGCTGACCCATGAATATGCATATCGATAAAACCTGGCATAACTATCCAATTCTTTGCAGTTCCATCTAAAAAGATATCTGCCTCCACTTGTAAAGCTTGTCCAATTTTCTCTACCTTACCATTTCGGATAAATAGATCCCCTGTAATTTCACGATCATAATTTACAATAGTCACGTTCGATATTAGAATTGTTTTACTCATTACTACACCTCCGCAGTTTGCTTAATAACAGTATAGATTAATAATCCCAAAATGATAAATAGAATCTGCATCACCATAAAGAAAAGCCGTTTAATATGGACACCCAAATTAAACAGCTTTTCAATTATCTACTTTTTACGTATTTTCTCAATTTCGTCTGCAACAAATTGTACGCTTGTTCCAACAATAACTTGAATATTTTTCGGACCAACTATATTAATACCTGGAACACCAGTATCTTTAATTTTCTTTTGATCGACTTTATCCATATCTAATACTTCTACACGTAAACGAGTTGTACAGTGTTCTACAGATGCAACATTGGCATCCCCACCTAGCCCATCATAGATTCTAGCTGCCATATTTGAAAACTTATCATCAGATGAAACTACAACAGTTTCTTCACTTTCATCTGTATCGTCTTCTCTACCTGGAGTTTTTAAGTTAAACTTCAAGATTAAGAAACGGAATAAGAAATAGTAAATAACTGCAAATACTAGCCCTTGTAGCAATAGCATAAGCGGGAAATTAGCGATTGGAATTCGAAGACTTAAAAGATAATCGACTAACCCTGCACTAAATCCAAAGCCTGCTGTCCAGTTAAAGGATGCTGCGATGAATAAAGATAACCCTGTTAAAGCTGCATGAACTACATAAAGTGCTGGAGCTAAGAACATGAATGAAAATTCAAGTGGCTCAGTTACACCTGTAAAGAATGAAGCAAAACCAGCTGCAAGCATAAGAGAAGCTGCTTGTTTTTTTCTTTTTGTTTTAGCCGTGTGATACATTGCAAGAGCTGCTGCTGGTAATCCGAACATCATAATCGGGAAGAATCCGGCTTGGTACATACCAGTTACACCCTTAACGCCTTCACTGCTCCAAAACTTATTGATATCATTTATACCAACAGTGTCAAACCAAAACACTGCATTTAATGCGTGATGCAATCCTGTAGGTATTAATAGTCTGTTAAAGAAGCCATAAAGCCCAGCGCCTACTGCTCCTAGACTACTAATTGCTTCACCAAAGTTAACTAGTCCACCAAAAACGATTGGCCAAATATAAAATAGTGCTGCAGAAGCAACTAACATTGCAACAGCGGACATAATAGGTACTAAACGTTTTCCACTAAAGAATGCTAAGAAATCAGGTAATTTCACGTGACTGAAGCGATTATACATTGTTGCAGCAACAAGACCAGAAAGAATACCTATAAATGCATTATTAATCTTTCCAAATGCAGGATCAACACTCTCTACATCGATTCCTTGTAATAAACCAACAGTCCCACTTGAAAGCATCGTAGTTACAACTAAGAAAGCTACTAATCCACTTAAAGCGGCTGCCCCATCTTTCGCCTTGGACATCCCTATCGCTACTCCTACTGCAAACAGAATAGGAATATTATCAATAATCGAGCTACCAGCTTTTATCATGAAGGCTGCAAATACATTTCCTGATCCCCAACCATCCGAGTCAATCCAGTATCCAATCCCCATTAATATTGCAGCTGCGGGTAAAACAGCTACTGGAAGCATTAACGAACGCCCCAAATTTTGTAAAAACTTCATCATAATTTATTCATCTCCTTTTAACTGATTTTTAATAAAAATATAATAGTATAAAATAATGCCGAATTATGAAACTTGCTTTCTTAACCGTTCAATATGCAGTGCAATATAACCTAACTCTTCTTCGGGAAACTCAATTCCATGGTCCGCCTTAAGCTCTTTTGCTATTTGGCTTGCGCAACTATAGCCAACCGGGAATTTCTTTTGAATCATCACTAACATTTCCTCATCCATCATATGAAGCTCAGATTGATTTAACCGTGTTAATGCAAAGCGTAAATGGGTGATTAACCGATGATAGGAAATATCGTCTTCCTCAATTTCAATATTCAAGTACTTTTTAATCGATAAAACCATGCCCTTTATTAAATTAGTTTGTCTTATTGTCTGATGTAAATCCCCCCCTTGAATTTTCATCGTGTGAATATGAAGCGCTATGTAAGCCGCTTCATCTACAGGCATTTCTACCTGACACGTTTTATTTATATGCTGAATTGCCCAAAGACCTATTTCAAACTCTGCTCTATATAGAACTCGAATCTCATGAAGCAGTCTATTGTTTAAATTAATGCCATCCTTTGCTCTTTCAATAGCAAATGAGATGTGGTCTGTCAAAGCTATATGAATATGCTCATTTAATCTTGTATTTAAATACGCTTCGGCGTAAGTAATTATTTCTTCTGAAATAGTAAAATGTTCTTCTGGAATTCGACTTAATAGCTGCACTAGCTTATCATTTTCTTGCATAACAAAAATCTTTTCAATTTTGGACCCAATGATAATGTCATTCCGTTTCTTTTGAAAAGCTATACCCGAGCCAATAGCTATTTTCTCGCGTCCATCATGTAGAACAATCACAGCGTTATTATTAAGTATCTTTGTGATTTTAATGGAAAGTCAGCCTCCTTCACATACTATCCAACCTGAATTACTTCGAAGAAACAGACATTACCAATGTGTCACCCGCTACACTTGCTGACGCATCAGTATATTCTACAGTTCTTTCTGCACTATTCGTAATTACTACTGGTGTAATAATGCTTGGCACTTTATCTTTGATAAAATCCCAATCCACTGTCATTAGTTTTTGTCCTGTAGAAACTACATCGCCTTCATTTACAAATACAGTAAATCCTTCACCCTTTAGTGTGACTGTTTCCAAACCAACGTGAATTAGCACTTCGGTATCGTCCTTTGTCCGAATACCGATCGCATGCTTTGTTTTAGAGATTAATACAACTGTCCCATCAATCGGCGCTACTACATCTCCTCCAGTTGGCATAATTGCTACTCCCTCACCCATCATTTTTTGACTGAAAACTGGATCTGGAACTTGTTCTAGGGGAATCACTTGACCAGATAGTGGTGAGAATACTTGTACTTTATTTTTTTTCATGAATTTAGCAAACATTAGTAGAACTCCTTTGTATAAAGATATTATGGAAATTGTCTTATTAAAATATATTGCTCCATGAGACCTAAAAGAACATAAAAAGGCATGGGGTAATGGAAAAGAATAATAGTATTATTCCCTCACAGTTTACCACCATGCCTGAAAGTTCAGTAACATGTGACCAATATGCGTATTTATAATCCGATAATATCATCCAGAGATCCAAAAAGCAACGTAAATTTAAATAATTGAAAGCTGTTTAAATTGCTTAAATATCAATAAAGAAAAGTTCTTCCTTTTTCTGAAATCTTGTGAGCAAGGTGAATTGTTGAAACTACTAGTTCTGCATAGGTTACTTCTTTTTTAGGATTGAATACTCCTTTTTCCGCCTCCAATAATTCTAATGAATTAGCGAGTGCGACATAACCTAATAATTCCTTTTGTACTTTATCAGCATCTGTAAAAGGAAGTTTATAAATAGTCGAATTTTTGGCAGCCTGTTCGAGACCTAATGCACGAATATACCAAACTGCTAGCAGTTCTTTACTTACCGGCTCATCTATCGCAAAACTCTTTGTATCGGCTTTTAGGATTCCCATATCCACAGCACGCTCGACCGACTGGTATAGTGGATGCTTAGGATCGATATTGTCAAATGATTGTTTCTGATTGTCCTGCTCAGGATAATAATAGCCATCATACATATAAGTAAGTGATTTCATCATTACTTTTAGCGCTTCTCCCTTGGAAATAGCAGCATCTCCGTCAAACTGTTTTGGATCTTTGACATCAAGGATTTTTGCATTTATAAAATAATTTAGTTCCTCTTGCGCCCAAGGATGGGAAACAACAGTTGTATTGTTCTCTCCATTAAGCACTTGCCACTCACCTGTTAAAGCATCTAAAGTACTAAAAGATTTCTCATTAAATAATTGAGAGTAGACTAGGTCATAGTGGTTATTTCCCTCTTTTTGATTGGATTTCATATAGTTAAGTCTTAAACTCAATGCCTTAGTTATTATTTCCTTCGCTTCTTTTTCTGATATTGCTTTTTCTGGTGATGGCCAACTCTTCACCTCTTGATAATTAACATAAAGATTATTTAGTGAACCATCCTTCGCCACTCCGACATTAATAGAATCACCCGAAACCACAACTCCATTTACAACTCTCGGGAAATTAAACATAAAGCTACCCTGCATTTCATCCATATATGCTACTTCTGTAGGTTTTGCATAGTTATGAAGGTAAGATGGAATCCACTTTTTCATATGTTCCACTGCTTTTTCAAGCGCTTGTTTTTCGGAAAGTGGCTTCGCTTCACTTGGCTTCTCACCCATCTGCGCTAAGATCTCACTCTTCATATTATAGTACTGAATTACTTCACCTGTTTGTTTGTCTATCTCTATACTTGCTCCAGTACCGCCATTTGGAAAATTATACATATATTGAACACTAATAACTTCCTGTCCGTTATAATTAGTCATTTCTCTGATAGAGTCGATGTTCAACTTAACATTTTTCAAATCTATTTTCAGTAATTTCTCGGACATTTTCTTTGCTTCTTCTATAGTGATCCCATTCTTATAGTTGGCTGGGAGCTGCTTGGAAGAAAGCAGTGAAATGGTTGATTTTTTAGGGAAATCTACTGAGTATCCTTTGGAAGTTAAGTATTTTCCAGAAGAAGCATGAACACCAAGTAAATTTGGTAACGGTTGATATACGAGTCGCACATGTCGTTCACCAGTTTGGTAATCTGTTTCTACTTGATATTGCTTTTCCACATATATATTTTCTTTTACCTTCTTTAATACGCCATCTTTCGCTTTAACTTTTTTCACGTCATCAAAAGTGGATGCTTTGTTAGTTTCTGGATTTCTATAAAAGCCAACAATTTCACCGTTTCCTAGAACGGAAACTTCAATTCGTTGGTCAGTAACAGAAACTTTGTTTTTCAAACGAGTGTAGGAAAATGAATATCGTATTGGTTCCGTTAATACCTGATTTGGATAATAGCCATAAGAATCCGTCTCTAATTGATATTCTCCGCCGTCTAGATATTTTTTCATAAAATCTCCGGCTATCTTTTGCGCTTCCACTTTAGAAACTTTAGCTGGAAAAAGCGCTTCTGTTACAGTTGCAGGTTGATAAGAGAAGTTTTCTATTTGTAAATCTTTACCAACAAACGAAACATTGCCATATAACTGTTTTCCATCGATTGTTTTTGTGAAGTATAGATCATAACGCATTGTCTCGTCACCAGGAAAATAATAACCACCGTTCATCTGGAAATCGGAACTCTTCAAGAAATCGAATTGCTTTGGAAATAGACCTCGAAACTTTTTGATCAAATCCTCTTTTGTAAAAACATTGTCTGTTGATGCTGCTTGAATTTGTACAGGGGGTTGTTCTTTCAAAGTAGTAGTTGCATGGACGTTCGCTGAAAAAAGTCCGATTGATAGTGCAGAAGCGCCTAGTATGATACCAACATATTTAAAACTCATAAAAAAATCTCTCCTTCTTTTGCAGTCTTTGAAGTCTATGATTGCAAGATAGAGAAAATACCAATAATTTGGTATGGAATCTAATTATTAAAGTCAATGCCCTTTGTTATTTCAAGACCATTTTTTGACAATAAACGAAGTCGGTATGAATTCATCGCTGTTTCACCAAGTTGATCGAGCAAATTATAGTTAGCAACAGCTCCTACCATCGCTCCTATTCCAGGTAGTAATTGGAGCATTTTCACTAGATCAATATAATCCCGATATTCCTGTTGGAAATCTCGCCAATTAAGCTCTTTTGTTGCTCCCAGTGCTCCATAATTTCTAGCGTTTCTTTTCTTTTTTCCTCACTAGAAAAAGCTAAAAGGAATATATGCAATATATATAACCTTTCCTCGTATTCATCCGTGTCGAATCCATAAACCGTCGCTGCTTCAAAGAGAAACTTCATCTTAATTGATAATAGTAGCGGGAAGTCAGCGAGTCCAAGGAGTATGCCTCCTGCTCCTGTCCCTGCTCCTTCTACTACAGCAGTTTTTCGGAACGTAGTAAGTTTTTCCTGTAAAAGTTCATCTCGCTCCTGAAGGTTAAGTTCCAGTGGCAGCCTTTTTTTCATTTTTATATTTGACCCAACAAGCGTCACCTTTACCATATTCTTAATACTTTCCGTTATCACTTGATGGACCTTTTCAGGAATAAGTCCGTTAACCTTTGTTTGTACATTCTTAGACGTACGACCTATTAATCCCGTTCGTTTCGTCATCTTCCTTTTCCAAAGAAATAGTTCCTCTTCAACTTTCCATCTATACGTATCCACTAGTTCTACCCCTTTATCTTTTACTATTATTATTCATTTTATCTTATTATAGCTATATTAAAATTAGCCCCTAGGTACGGTTCTATCTCCGCCTGAAGATGTATATAAAAAAACATGATACCTATTGTGTTAGGTATCATGCTTTAAAGTTACAAGTATTTATCTTTTTTTCTTTTTAGCAAAGTTATTTTTCTCTAGCTTGATATATGCTGCCGATACATTTTCGAACTCTTCGTCGCTTTCCATCATGACAAAGTTTTTGTCTTCATCTAACCGGAAAAAGAAAATACCTATATCTTCTTCAGAATCTTCTTGTATATCCTCTAGGAAAATGACTGCAACATATTCCATCTGTTCTACAGTCAAATATCCTACAACTTTCATTTCTTGTTCTTGGTTATTTTCATCTAACACTTTAAATGTACTGCCAATATCTAGTTTACCTTCATTTTGTAACATTCCATTTACCTCCTACCAAAGCTATCCTACTACTAATTGAAAAAAAGAGGAGATTATCCTCTCTTTTCTAGTTTTTCTATTCTTCGTCTTCTACTGCTTCTTCTGCTTCAAGAAATGCTGCAGATACTTTTTCAAATTCTTCATCTGTTTCGATTTCCGCTAAGTCCTCACCTTCAACTACTTGGAAAAAGAATACATCCATGTCTTCGTCGGTTTCTTCTTGCGTATCCTCCGCAAATGCAACTGCTGCATATTCTTTTTCTTCAATTGTTAAAAGCCCGATTACTTCGATCTCTTGTTCGCGATCTTCTTCATCTAATACCGTTAGGATTTCTCCTACTTCAATACTACCCATTTTTTCTTCCATTTCAAATTCCTCCTATTAATATCACGTATTCTTTCTAGTATTCACTACCCAATACAACTTGCATTTACACAAAACTTATATGATTTGTTTATCCATATAGTATTTCACATACATATGGTATTATTCGTGGATCCATGCATATTCAAATCATCTCATATTCACGAGTCTTTAGCAAAATCCTACTCCTTTTCAAATTATACGCTTGATGTAACATAAAATACCTTAACTTGTTTTTGCATCCTGTAAAATCCATTCTACCGCGCTTTTAAGATCCGGAAATACAGCATCCGCAATAGGGTCAATTTTCCCTAGAAAAACTCCTTTTGTTCCGGCTTTTTTCCCAGCAATAATATCTGTGTCCGTATCCCCTACCATATAGGATTTGGACAAATCCACATTATACTTTTTACCCAGATCTACTATTAACTTACTGTTTGGCTTTCGACATGCACAACCAGACTTTGGCTTATGCGGACAGTACACAACCTCATGAATAGTAGCACCTTCCTTTTTTAAAACTGCAATCATATGGTCATGGATTCTTTGCAGCTGGGATTCCTTCATAAACCCCAATCCTACTCCTCCTTGATTGGTAACGACAAATATATGATCGAAGGAAGCGTTCAATTTCTTAATAGCTTCAGGTACCCCTTTTAAAAAGTATAGCTGCTCTGGTTTGTTCACAAATTTAACTCGCTCCGTGAGCACCTCATTAATTACACCATCCCGATCCAAGAAAACTGCAGTCTTCATGTGAAACACACCCTTGTTTAAGATTTAAATAGTCACTTTAGTTGTTCCCCAAACTGACTTTATTATTTAATATTAAACTTTGCTCTCTTCACGGTAAATCATCGTTATCGATGTCCCTGATATGCCGTAGTCTACAAAACCTAGCTGCCGATAAATATGAACTGCGCTTCTGTTATCAGGGTCAACACTTAAGGAGAGTGTTTTATATCCATCCACTGCAGCCTGTTCGATTATCTTTTTCATAAGTAAAGTGCCTACTTCTAATCCTCTTGCTTCTTTCATAACTGCGATTCCTAATTCCGGAGTTTGATTGTCTACATAGCCATATCCCATATTAGATTCATCAAAAAGTCTATACCAAACTGCTCCTACTGCTCTATTATTGGCATCAGTTGCTATTAATGCTATATCTCCTTTTCTTCCCCAATCTTCATAATACTTTTTTATTGAAGGGGAGTTTAATAGCTTTGCTTTATCTTTTACATCCTCCGGCATATAAATCGATTCATATAACATATCCTTCAAGAATTCCAGTTCCTTATTCTCCATATTTTTAATGATCCACATGGTTTTTCACCTCATATTTAAGCCTATTGTTTAATTCAACAAATGAGTAATTATTCCTTCCAGTATATTGAGTAAGTACAAAAATAGTTGAAAATCAACATTCGCTGACTTTCAACTCTATTTTCATTTCATATATTTTTGTACTAATTCATAACAGCGTTCTTTCGTCAGCTGTGCCTGTGTAGATACGTATATAGTAGCTTCCATTGTTCCACCTGTAAAAACAGAGGACTCATCTTTAGCCTTTTGATCTCTTTGTTTAATCCAATTTCGCTGTTCCACTTTTAGACTACTCATTTCATCTGCAGACAGCTGTTTTTTCAATACACCATAGATCTCGTTTAAAGCTGCATCCCATTTATTTAAAATTTTTGACTTTGCTTCGTTCATCTCGGTTTGTGTACCATTGTTGTATTGATTGTTTAAATCACCTAGACTATTTTCAATGTCATTTAGCTGCTTTAAATATTTATCTTTTGTTCCGGAGAGATTTACAGTTTCTGTTTTTTCTTTAGTTACAGGTTTTTCCTGGACTACTGGCTTATTCTTATTTTCCTCCACTACATTATTATCTTTATCTTCTTCAACAATATTTGGCTCGTCTATTACCGTCTCGCTTCCTAGCTTATCGGTTTCTGTAGCCGGTTCTGTCTCCTCATTATTGCATCCTACCAATAGCATCATTGGCATTAAAAGAACTAGTAAATTCTTCACGCTATTCCTCCTGTTATATGCCTATTAAACCGGACTTTTTATAGTTAGTATTTATTAGACGTCGAACAAGAGTAAAAAGTTTGCAAAATTCTTTTATTAGTCGGCATTATATTTATTTTGGACATCGACTTCATTCCAGCTCATTATCCTATAGTTCTAAATAATCTACTAATGAAAATAACAAACCAAGGATAATTATGGTCATTCCAAAACTGCTACCTGCTTCACCTGGTTTCAATACGAACGCAACTCCAAATAATATCATCGCAATACCTATTCCTATAACTCTTGTGTAAATTTTTCCATTTGTTATTTTTCGATTGCTAAGTACATTAGCACCGAGTACACATAACGTTATCCCGTAAAAGGTCAGCATAATATTTCCTATTTTCTCGAATTGATTAGTTGTGATATTTATAAACAATGCTCCAAATAATATGGATAATATTCCAATTATAGTTTTCATAAGACCTCCTTATTCCATCATTTCCCTAATGAAAAACCTTCTAGTAACCGTCCCCCATGAGGCTCCATCGCTGCCTTTACTAAACAAATTACTCTGCTTTTATCGCCGGTTGTGTAATATGTATCAAAAGCTTCAACAAATTGATTGGCGAAGTTTTCATCAAATGCTTTTAAAGAGCGAACAATCCATTTAGAAGTTCCTATCCAACGTCGGTTAGTTCTAAGAACAAATTCGCTTGTAATTTCTGCTAATGTGTTTGCGATGAATATTCCTTCCGCTCTATTAGAGCTTCCTATAAAATCATCTAATGTATCTGTAAGAAAATACCGTTTGAATTGTATAGTTTTCTCGGTCCATTGTTCTGGTCCTTCCTTTAATAGTTCCTCCGCTTCTTTTTTTATAGCTTCTATAATCCCATCGTCTCTTAAAATTATTCCCTCTGACACCATTCTAGGCAGCGAAGGTCGTGCACGCTCTCGATCAATCTCAAAAAACGACTTATAGGAGCTTCCATTATGTACAAACACTTCAATTGGCCACCCGAATTCTATAAATGTCTCTCGATAGGAAGAAAGAAACGTTTCATCAAAAATTACAATGTCTAAATCAGACGTTTCCGTCGTCTCCCCCCGAACGACACTCCCTGCTAACAAGGCCCCATTACAATTTGGAAAATACTTATGTACAAATTTTTGAGCTCCTTCTACAGGATTATTTTTATTCATTTCCTTCACCCTTTCCTTTCTAATTTAAATTCGATAGAAAGAAATATATCCCTGCATAGAATTGCCTAATATCGGAGAATGTTCAGGCTATTAATAGCTACTCTAAATCTCAGGCGATATAGAAATCCAATTAGTTTACTCATTAGTATATTTATGGACTATAAGCAAAAAATAAAAGAAGTGGTAATAATGCATTAGTTGCTTTAGAAAAGTTTGAAACAATAAAAGAGAAAATCCACATAGAATTTGGTAGTATGACACCATCATGTATAATTTAAGATAAAGTTTATATAACTAATAGCGGGAAACACAACATGCTTGCTAGGGTAAATAAATACAAGAAAAAGGTGAGCTCCAATTAATCTCACCTTTTATATATTAATTATTTTTTCTTTTGTTAGAGGGGTTTTTATTAATTTCATTCGTTATCTTATTTTTGGATATCTCTACAAACTCTTCTGAAAACTCCTCATCAGGATTATTCGTTGGGTTTTTATACAGCTCGTAACTATTATGAGTTCTGACATTGATTGTTTTTTTGTTGTTTTTACTCATGACTATTCACCTCCTAGAGTCTAATTTGCTCTAGCTGGAGAGTTTTATTCTTATTGAGTAAATAGAGAGTAAGCTTACTTAGCCATTTCCTACTTATTGGGTTTGTTTTTTATTTCCTTAGCTATTTTTCTTAAAGCTTTTTTGGAACCTCTTTCTATGTCATGGTTGAATTTCCTTTCCGTATAGCTTACAAATAATGTAGATAAATCATATCCTTCTGGGTATAAGTCCGCCGCTTTTCCCTCCAACACTATTCTTTTTATATTCTGCTTAATTACTTCATTGTTGTAGAAAACAGACACATTATTCTGGTGATCCTTTTTCTCATACACGATACCAAAATCGTCATGTTCAAGTAATTTTACCCTGTCTCCTCTTTCGAAGCAGTACGTTTCTACTTGTGTAGCCATGAGAGTAGTTGATTTTTTAATCTTATTTTCTCTTACACGGCCTAAATCATATGTTTTACTTTCGATATAATTTTGCGCTTTTTGTAAAACTTTCTCCCGAATATTCATTTTTTTAGAAATCCATAGCGCATTACTTTCTCCCGACTTACCAATGAGAAGCTTATACATCGGCTCTAATACTTCACTATCAAACTGCATCGCTGCATTCATAAAATCACTATGGATTTCAGAATAGCGCTTTATCTCACCATAGTGGGTTGTTGCCACTGTTATACAACCCATTTGATAAAATTCCTCCAAGATTGCAATAGCTAGTGCTGCTCCTTCATTTGGTTCAGTTCCACTACCTATTTCATCGAAGAGAAGTAATGTATTATTTGTTGATACGCTCATAATTTCCGAAATATTTTTCATATGAGAAGAAAAAGTGCTAAGAGCATTTTCAATACTCTGATTGTCTCCGATATCAACAAATAAGTTATCGACCACCGCTATTTCCGTCCCCACATCAGCGGCTATATGAAATCCGGACATGACAGCAAGAGTTAAAATACCAATCGTCTTCAGCACTACCGTTTTTCCACCCGCATTTGGTCCAGTAATTATCAAACTACGATAGTTTTTCCCAATTTCAAAATCTAGAGGTACGATATTACCTGATAAAAGTGGATGCTTGCAATTTTTTAAATGGATATAACCATAATTGTTTAACTTAGGTTCAATACCATCGATGCTTTTACTGAATTTCGCTTTTGCAAAAATCATATCATACTGAGCAATCAATTCAATATTAATAAGAATTTGTCTATTTTCCTCTTGAATCATTCCAGAAATAGTAGCTAAAATTTGATACTCTTCTATTGATTCTTCCGATTTAAGAATTGCAAGATCTCCGTTAAATTTAGTGATTGTTGCTGGTTCAATAAATACCGTAGATCCTTTAGAGGACGAGTCAATAATCGTACCCTGTACTTGGTTTTTATAAGACGCTTTAATCGGGATAGTAAATCTATCATCTTTTTTACTGATAAAAAATTCCTGTATATATTCTTTGTTGGCACTACTTTTGAGAAATTTATTAAGCCGCTCCTCAATCTTTTCTTCGGTTTTTACTATTTGATTTCGTATACGTTTTAACTCTCTGCTCGCTTCAGAATCTACGATATTCCCTCTAATAGAAGCATTAATCATTTCTTCAATCATCGTAAATTCCATCATGGAATAAGCATAAGAATGGAGAATAGGCGCAAAAAATTCCTTCCCTAACATGAATTTCTTAATCATCCTACATCCTCTTAAGAAGTCCGATATTGCTACTAACTCAGAGGGACCCAAAATAATCCCTTTTTCAAGTTTCTCCATTAGGTGATTAATATTGGAGATACCTTTTAATGGAAGATGATTTTCTGCATCTAACAGTCTTCTCGCTTCAGTTGTCTCGTTTAGTCTATTTTCTACTACTTTACTGTTTGGACTCGGAAAAAGATTATCCATTAATTCCTTCCCCAAGCTGCTAACACAGTAAGATTTCACCAGCTCTTTTAGTTCGTTATATTGTAATTTTTCATATGCCATCGTATTCATTTACTTACCTCCATTAAGAATAATAAAAAAATGCCCGCAAAAAAGTTTCCTACCACTCCATTTTTAAAAATGGATAGAAAGCTTCTGCGGGCATCTGCCAAGTATATTAGACAAGGCATATAAATCGTTCACAAAAAGTGAAGAACAAAAAGAGCGCAGCAGGACAAATCCCACCACACTCTTCGTCCTAACATACATCATGTTAAACGAACTATGGAAAGGAAGCAGTCTTAAGGTAGGTATCCACATTGAAAAACAATGTAGAACAAGGCGTACTAAACAAGCTGGTTAATCACCAGATTTTTACACACCTTATTAAACTAATGAAAATTAGCTCATACCTACTTCAGACATACTTCACCACACCTTTTATTAGAATATTTACACTATAGCATCATTCAAAAAGAGAGTCAATCGGGAATTATGCTTGGAATTAGAAGTTCACATCCTAATATTTTACTCTAATTCTCTTGCATATACTTCTTCTGCGGCATGAAAACCGTCCTCAATTACAGTACTTTCAATATTATCTATATTCACTGCAATTGGGGATAGTAATATGGATGGCACTTCCTTCTTCCCATTATTGACTTGTTGGTTGGCAGTTACTTTTTCTCCCTTTGCCATGGCTACCGCTATTTCCGCTACTTTTTGAGTAAGTATCTTAATAGGTTTATAAACAGTCATTGTTTGTGTTCCAACTACAATTCTTTGAACACCAGCGAGATCTGCATCTTGTCCCGCTACTGGTATTTGACTAATTAGTCCATGATTCTGGAGTGCTTGAATGGCACCGCCAGCTGTAGCATCGTTTGCAGCAATCACTGCATCAATTTGACCATTTGAATTACGAATAGCTTGTTCCATATTGGCCTGGGCATTTGCAGGAGTCCAATCTTTCGTCCATTGGTCATAGACAACGTGAATATCTCCACTTTCTATAAATGGTTGCAACACCTTAAATACACCTTTTTTTAAAAGATGTGCATTATTATCCGTGATGGCTCCTCCTATAAAGACATAATTCCCCTTTGGAACAAGTGCCGTCATAGCCTCCGCTTGCATTTTACCAACTTGTTCATTATCAAACGAAATATACATATCGACCTCTGCATTTTTAACTAGACGATCATAAGCAATTACTTGAATTCCCGCAAGATGTGCTTTATGGACGATTGCTGCTGTAGCTGCCGCATTATGAGGTACGATTACCAATAGATCGATACCACTTTGAATAAGTGTCTCTGCTTGTGAAATCTGTAACGCATCGTCACCATTTGCAGCAACAATCTCTACTTCTGCTCCTAGATTTTCTACAGCCTCTTTAAACAATTCACGGTCTTTTAGCCAACGCTCCTCTAGCAATGTATCCATGGAAAAACCAATTCTAACAGGCTCTTCCTCATTAACAACTGGACTATGTTCCGGCTCTTGAGTTTTAGGTACAGAATTATCCGTGCAGGCAAAAAGAAACATGGTCATTCCGAAAAGACAAACGGTCATAAACTTACTTTTCATCTGTCTCCTCCTCTAGACTTCCGCTTTTTTAGTCCATAATGTTTTTCTATATTCTTTCGGAGACACGCCACACATTTTCTTGAATACTTTACTAAAGTAATTGGGTTCATGATAACCAATTTCAAAAGTAATCTCTTTTAAACTTTTCTCTGGGTCATTCAATAATTTCTTTGCTTTTTCAATGCGGCACTCTGTTAAATAGTCTATATAGTTGACGCCTAGCTTTTCCTTAAACATTTTACTAATATAAATTGGGCTCAAATTCACTCGATATGCTAGTGCATCCAAAGAAATATCTTCATGTGAATGTTCACGAATATACTGTTGAATTTGATGTATCTTATCAGCTTCTATTTGATCGTAATGGGCGTTATAAACAGCATTCATCTGTTCCAACAGTAATAGTGTTTCTGTTCGTAACTGTCTATAATCATTTGCCTGGAACGAGAAAAACAATGCATTCGTTTCCATTCCCATTTCATCCATTACACGGTTTGCCACCCAAAGTAATTCGAGTATGCGTTGCTGAGTATAGATCAATGAATTGCCCACATTTTCATATTGCTGAATTACTTCCAACAAACGGGTACGAATAGCAGCCCAATCCCCAAGCCGGATATGATCAAAAAATTCTTTTTGTTGCTGCTTAATAATATGATTATCGGTTTCTAAAGTAAGGGCTGGAACGTCCATATAAAATCTATACTTAACTGCTAAGGTTGTATCCATTGTCGCAATAAGTGCCTCCTGGTAAGATAGGCGAATATCATCTAGATTTTCACATACCTGACCTATCCCCATGAACCACTCTGTCCCTTGCTGCTCATTGCCCAAGGATAGAATGGATTTAGCTAAAGCTATCGCCTGCGATCGAAAGCTACTCTTAGAATCTCGAAAAATAATTAGAGGTAACTGCCTCCCGTTTAGAGCACCTATCCAAGCATCTCCAGTTGCTCTTACCTTTTCTTTAATCGATAAATAATAATGATGTGCACCTTCTGGCAATACAAGTACAACAACAAATTTTTCTAGTGTGGAACGAGTTTCAAGCATTTCTACAAGCATATCAATATGGACCTCATGAACATGGTCAAATAATAACTGGGTGACAATATCCGTTTCCGCCAAAGTCAGTGCCTGTTCCCACTTCTCGATTTGCATTTTACTATTATTCTCTGCCTCTAGCTCTTTCTGACACTCATCTAATACTCTTCCTACTGTTATAACAATTTCACTAGCTTTACTAGGTTTCAATAAATAATCTTTTACTCCAAGTTTGATAGCCTGTCTTGCATAATCGAACATATCAAAAGCAGTTACCATGACAAATTTGATAGTCGGATGAGAAACCTTCATTGCTTCAATTGCCTCTAATCCATTAATACCCGGCATCATTATGTCCATTAAGACTAAGTCAGGCTGAAAAGTATCTGCTAATTCGATTGCCATTTTACCGTTTTTCGCCTGTTCAATTAAAAGGTCAGGAAATGCCTTTTGGATGATGGCCTCCATTCCCTCTCGCTCAATTGGTTCATCATCCACTATTAGTAGTCTCATCATTTACCTCCTCCCTAGTTTCTGGGATTTGTATGATTACTTTCGTTCCAATACCCTCTTCACTTTCAATCGATACTAAATTTTCTACACCGTAAAATAGTTGGAGCCTTTTCACTACATTCTGAAACCCAATTCCAGTGGAATGTCCTACATTTGTATCCAGATGCCCACTTAGTAGCAATTCTATATTATCCTGAGAAATACCTTTCCCACTATCCTCTATCTCCATAATAATCCAGGACCCATCTCTTGAAATTCTAACCGAGATAGTACCTCCATCCTCTTCTGGTTCGATTGCATGTATAACAGCATTTTCGATAATAGGCTGAAGGGTAAGGCCAGGAATATTAACATGTAAGCAGGATTCATCGATATTTGCTTCAAAATGCAGACGGTCAGCAAAGCGTGCTCTCTGTATTTCCATGTATTGATAGAGCACAAGCACTTCCTCATACAATGTAACTGGGCGATCGATCCGCTTCAGATTATACCGCAGTAACCCAGCTACACTTACTAACAGATCACTCGTTTCCTCTGCCCCGTCTAAGTAAGCTTTCTTGGACAATGTATTTAATGTGTTAAACAAAAAATGGGGATTAATCTGGCTTTGTAAACTCTTTAATTGGCTCTCCTTTAATAGTAGCTTACTTTGCTGAAGTTCATGTTCAAGCTGCGCCTTTTGCTGAATCTCCAATATCAAGTCATTAATATTTATGCGCATTGTATCAAATGTCTGTGCTAGGAATGCAATTTCATCATTAGATTCTACTTTTATTTTTTGATTGAAACGACCATGTGCTAATTCGTTTGCAGCCTTCGTGAGCTGATGTACAGGTTTTGTAATACTGAGCGAGAACCAATAAGTAGCTAGAAGCAACACTGCTGTTACTAGAAGGAGTATCCAGATTCCTAGTTTTTTTAACTCCTCTGACTGATCGATGATTTCTCGGTAAAATAGATTATAGGTTTTTAACTCCCGCTCTAAAATAGTTAATGTCATTTCTGATATGTACATTGATATACGATTTGCCTCATTGAATTCATTTGTGGAGCCCTCTAATTCCTGCTCTTCTGAAAATAATATAGAACGATTGGCCGTCTCTACTAAACTATCGATTAAATGAATATAATTCGTAACAGAAAACGCATTTTCTTCATTGCGAAGCTTTACTACATCCTGTTGAACTTCCTCAATGGTTTTAATACTTTTCTCTATCTGTACTTTATGTATTTCTGTAGGATCCAACAAATAATTATTTAAGTCGGTTATCATTTTTTGACTAGCAATTGTTACTTCATTAAGGCGTAAATAACGCTGTAGAATAGAATTTGTTTGTTCTTGTGTTTGCTGATTGTAATAAGTGAGCGTCATCCAAATAATTCCCATGATGAGCAACATAACAGAAACGAGTAGCCAAATCTTTCGTTGAATAGTAGTCATGGCTTGTCACCATCTGATACAAGCATCTTGGTTTCCGTCAAATAACCACTAGAATTTAGAGGAACTGTCTCTCCAGAAATCCACTCCATGAGCCATTTCACACTTTCCTGGCCCATTTGCTCTGGTTTTTGTTCTAAAATGCCATCTAGTTTTCCCTGCTCCAAAAGAGTAGTCGATTCAACTCCGTCATCAAACGTATAAATATGATACGGCTCTACTTGCGTTCGTCTTCCTATTTCCTGAATCATAGGTCCCGCATAATTTGCATTAATCGCGATAAACGCAGTAGCTCTCGGCGCATCATTCATAAGCTGTTGGGTTGTCGAAATCACTTGTTCGTTTGTGTCTTCTGTTCCTCTAATGGTTATGTCAATATCCGGATAATTTTCGAGGACATCTTGTATTCCAGCCAAGCGCTCTTTTTGGTAATATGCTTGTACTTCATCTCTAAGAACTATCACTTCTCCAGACGTACCCATTTCTTTAATCAGTTCATAAGCAACCATTTTACCCGCCCCAAATTGGTCGGATCCTACATATGTTTTGCGCAAGCTTTCTTCTACCGGAACGTCGTTAGCTACTGTAATAACAGGTATTCCATAAAAAGCAGCTTTAATTTTGGTTAGTTCTTTAAATTCATCCGTGTCCAGGCCTTGAACAATGATTCCATCTACTTTGGAGTGAATAGCGATCTCCATCTTTTTCAAAAAATCGTCTTCGTTATTTCCATAGCTTCCCCATACTTCGAGGTCCACATTTTCTAGCTTTGCTTGCTGTTTTGCTCCTTGTCCAACCTTATTCCAAAAAGGGGTGTCCAGTTCTTGTGTTATCAATACAAGGCGAATGGAATCTTCCATCTCGGAAAGGGAAGCAGGTAATTCACTAGAGGACCGAAAAGCCTTTGTTGCAGATACAATTGTTAAATAACTAAAAATAATAATTAGTGTTCCTAATAATAGAACAATTGTTTTTCTCATTCACCTTCCCCTTTCCATAGGCTAGTTTCTTCCATATTAACACCTTCAATTAAATTGACAATCCTATATTCAGATGATTCCCAATCTTTTTATCCCTTTTGCAAATACTTCACCGACTGGAGCAAGTATTATTCCCTTTCCGTGAGTAACTAACAGTTGATCACAAGTAAACTCCATAATCTCCTAGATAAAATACAAGGCACCCCTTGAAAAAAAGGGTGCCACATTAACCTATACATTAAGCTCTTTGCTTACGTGTCATCACATCGAAAATTACCGCTCCTGCCAAAACTCCTCCACGGATCATGTATTGATAAGATATACCGACACCTAGCAAGTTCATCCCGCTTGATAAGCAAGCCATTACAATAGCACCAATAACAGCACCTGTTACTTTACCAACACCACCAGCAGAAGATACCCCTCCAACATAAGCAGCAGCGATTGCATCCAGTTCAAATAATGTACCTGCTGTAGTCGTAGCTGATTGTAGTCTCGAAGTAAATAGAATCCCAGATAATGCTGCGAGCATACCCATCGATCCAAATACGATATATGTAATCTTTTGTACATTGATACCACTTAAATGGGCAGCTTCTGGATTACTTCCGACTGCGTAAATATGGCGACCAAGTACGGTTTTCGTCGTTAAGAAATGATAGATAACTACTACTATAATCATAATGATTACTGTCCATGATAAACCATTGTATCCTGCTAAAATCCATGTAATATATCCAATAATTGCGGATATTAACACCAGTTTCGCACTGAATAACCCACTAGACATAACTTCGAAACCATAAGTCATTTTGTTGCGACGAGTAGAAATTTCATTGTAGACAAATAATAGAATCCCAACTAAACCAACTAATAATGTTAATAGATGCAAACCATTTATTTGCATAATCGAAGGGATAAATCCATTCCCAATCGCATTAAATTGATCATCTTTAATAATAATAGTTCCAGTTTTTTCTGTTACTTGAAGTAATGCACCTCGGAAAATTAACATTCCCGCAAGCGTTGCTACAAAGGCTGGTATACCTATTTTAGCGATTAAGACACCATTAACCAATCCAATGAGTGCTCCAAGGATTAAAATTGCTGGAATAGTAATCCAAACCGACACGCCCATTTGCGTTAAAAATATTGCTGCAATTGCCCCTAAAAATCCTGCTAAAAATCCAACCGATAAATCTATATGGCGAATGACAATTACGAGCGTCATCCCTACTGCCAATACAGCGATATATCCTGCTGAATCCAATAGATTACTAATGTTTCTTGAGGACATAAATAGTCCGTTCGTCATAATCGTAAACGTTAACATAATGAATATTAACGCAATATACATTCCATAATCCCGAATGTTGGCTTTGACGAGTGCTTTTGCTTCTCCAAAAAAGTTCATCATTATCCCCCTTTTATTGCGTCGCAAGTTCCATTATCGTTTCTTGTGTCGCTTCCTCCATAGTTAGCTCTCCTTTAACGGAGCCCTCTGCCATGACATAAACTCGATCACTCATCCCTAGTACTTCGCCCAGTTCAGAGGAAATCATTATAATACTCATTCCTTCATTGATCAGTTCATTCATAATTGTGTAAATTTCAAACTTCGCCCCGACATCGATTCCCCTTGTCGGTTCATCTAATATCAAAATCTTAGGTCCTGTAAACAACCACTTACCAAGTGATACTTTTTGTTGGTTTCCTCCACTGAGCTTCCCGACAATCTGTTCTAGTGAGCTAGCTTTTATATAGAGAGAATCCTTATACGTTGTTCCAACTTTCACTTCTTCGTTTAAATTTAGTATTCCCTTTGTAGAAATTCCTTTGAGATGCGCTGCAGAAACATTACTCTTGATATCCTGTAATAGAAATAAGCCGTCCCCTTTACGATCTTCCGTTACATAGGCAATACCAGCTTTAATCGCCTCACTTGTATGCTTTAACACCTTTTTTTCCCCAAACATTTTCATATTACCCTGTATTTTATAGTTTTTAGGGTTACCAAAAATGCTGAGGGCAAGCTCTGTTCGACCAGATCCCATCAGACCTGCAATCCCGATTATTTCGCCTTTTTTTACCTCAAGCTTTACGTTTTTCACTACATTCCGACCGAGCTGTGAATCATAAGCAGTCCAATCAGATAATTCAAGAATTGTTTCACCAATTTTCTTATCAGGACGTTTCGGATAAATATCTTCAATATCACGGCCAACCATATTTTTTATAATGACGTTTTCAGATACTTCTCCCTCACTCGCATCAAGCGTGCAAATTGTCTGTCCATCACGCAATACTGTTACTTTATCTGCAATATTTATAACTTCCTTAAGCTTATGAGAAATCATAATGCAACTAATGCCTTGTTCTTTCAGCTCTTTTAGAAGTACTAACAAATTCTCACTATCATCTTCATTAAGCGCCGCAGTCGGTTCATCTAATATAAGCAAGTTAACGTCCTTACTTAGAGCTTTGGCGATTTCCACCAGCTGCTGCTTGCCTACACCTAATTCCTTGATCAGTGTTTCTGGAGTTACTCTTAACTTCACTTTTTGCAATAATTCGGTTGCTTGAACGATTGTTTTATTCCAGTCTACAAAAGGACCTTTTTTTTGCTCGTTTCCAGCAAATATATTTTCATATACAGTCAAATCGGGAAATAGAGCTAGTTCCTGGTAAATAATACCGATGCCTACTTTGACACTATCCGAAATTTCATTGAACTGTTGAACTTTTCCCTCATATACGATGTCCCCAGTGTAATTACCATATGGGTAAACTCCACTTAACACTTTCATCAAAGTCGATTTACCTGCTCCATTTTCTCCAACCAAACAATGAATCTCGCCTTTTTTCACTTTGAAATTCACGTTTGAAAGCGCCTTAACTCCTGGGAATTCTTTAGAAATATTATTCATCTCTAAAATATACTCACTCATACTAATGCCTCCCCTTACTTAAACAAAAAAAGTGAAACATCAAACAGTAGGTGACTCTTTTTCATCTACTATTTGTTAGTTGAACCATTCGGGCATTTACGACCATTTGCACTTTCACTTACGCCTTAGTCCTTTACCTTGGTGTAGAAGATAGATGCCTACCGCCCGTCGATGCGGGGTAAAAATGGAGAAATAGTGATAGACGAATCTATCACTATTCCTCCTTTTCAACTGTTTTACTCTAGACCTGTAAATTCACTTGACTCATAATACTCAGAATCGATAAGTTCTGCTTTAACATTGTCTTTGTCTACTACGATTACATCCGTTTGTTTCGCTTTTACTTCCACGGATCCATTATCGTAAGAACCTGTTGTTTTTGGTGTGTTGCCATCTAGAACTTCTACTGCCATACCCATTGCATCTTTTACTAATGTACGAACATCTTTGAAAACAGTCATCGATTGTTGTTCGTCAATGATGTATTGAATGGAAGCTTTTTCTGCATCTTGGCCAGTTACAAAGTAATCAGTAATAGCACTATCAGATGCAAATACATCTGCGATAGAACGAGCAGTTCCATCATTCGGTGCAAGTATGGAAACATTTCCTTTTAGATTATCTGCTGCTGCTGTTAAATGAGTTTGTGCTTTGTTTTTTGCATCGTTTGGATCCCAGTTTGTAGTGATTTGACCAATAATTTTACCTAGCTGATCACGTGAAAGATCTGCTGAGTCTTTTAATGCCTCTGCTTCACTTGAATTGGCAATTTTAAAAGTTCCATCAGCAATTTTCGGCTGAAGCACTTTCCATGCTCCTTCAAAGAACAAGAATGCATTGTTATCAGACGCTGCACCTGCATACAAGTAAAGTGGAACATCTGAGCCATCAGCATTGTCTACTAGATACTGCGCTTGTGCTGCACCAACTGCTAAGCTATCAAAAGTCACATAGTAATCTACTGCATCCGTATCCGTGATTAAACGGTCATATGCAATAACTGTTACACCCTCTTTTTTCGCTGCCTCTACTGCTGAAGCCGCTGCTGCACCGTCATGAGGAGTGATGATTAATACTTTAATTCCTTTATTTAATAATGCTTCTACATTTTCTTTTTCCTTCGCTGAAGAACCTTGGCTGAATAGAATTTCTGTAGAATAATCCGAATCTGCTAAAGCGTCTTTGAAGCGTTGCTCATCTTGAACCCAACGTGGCTCATCCTTTGTTGGTAATACAATACCAACATCTACCGAATTACCTCCGCCATTATTACACCCTGCGGCCACTAATGCGAAAACCATTAATATAACTAAAAAAGTTAACCCCTTGAACTTCTTCATTCTTTATCCCTCTCCCTTTTTCTAAAAGTTGGTTACTTCTTTATTATAAATTCAGAATATTTAAATGAAAGCGCTATCAACTGTATTCTTTTATCATTACCTATACTTTTTTAGCTTTTAGAATAACTTATAGGATATTGGGGTAGAATTCAGAGTCGATTGGTGATTATTAAATTTTTCCATAAAAAAAGAAACCTTTAGCATTAAGTGCTACCGGCTTCTTTCATAACCTATTTTGCGGATGAACCAGGTTATGGTATATTCGCTTTTTCCAAAACACCTGCATCCGGTCTTCTTAACCATTTCTCCATTCATCTTCCCAGAATTCCTGCTTGTTATTTCCTACACTCTTTTCTTTATCCTGTACATATTGTTCAAATGATTCCATCAAACGTTCAAGCAAAATATTTTCTTCCTCGTACGTATCTATAGATTTCACTTCCACTGATGCAACATTTGGTGGAACTCCAGTTAACTTATGAACACTTACATCTAAGGCTTCCGCAATTGGTCTAATATATCGGCCGTCTGGCACATCCTGACGTTCCCAATTAGAAACAGTGCTGATTGTTACCTTTAACTCTAGGGCAAGTTCCTCCTGTGACATGTTCTGTTCTTTTCGAACTTTGCGCAGAACCTCTCCTTTTACTTGCATTGTATATTCCCCTTTCTAAACGTTATTTAAAAAGTAATCTACTAGTATTTACCCCACTTCATAAATATTATGTAAATTATCTGATAATGACTAGAAAGTACCTATACTGGAAGAATAGTTATTTAGACTGACTAAATAGATTTTGATATCTTATTGTTAATCTATATTTTATGTTCTAAATCTTTTTCCCGATATAAAGTAAATGCGAGGAGATTCCTAAAACATGGGGATCATTAGCTTTCTCGGTTAGTAATCTAATAACTTTCTCAAACTCACTTGAACCTTTATCTCTCCAGTAGCTCCAATTATCACCGCTCAAGAGAGTACCTATATTAGAACCTATTAAATCTAGACTTTCAAATCCGTTTGCCTCCATGAATGGTTTTATTTCTTCTATATTAAAGTAATAAGCTCCTGTAAATCGTCCTTCCTCCTTATGGTTAAAACGTCCACTTTGAGAAAACTGGTCTATATTATCCATTTGGTTATTCGGCTTCCAATTTTCTGGATACATGAGAGACGTTAAAATATGTCTAACTCTCGGCATAAACGCCACAAAAACAATTCCACCCTTTTTCGTAACTCTATATAACTCATTTACCGCTTGAACACGCTCTGCTTCTTCTTGTAAATGATACAAAGGGCCAAGCATTAATGAGGCATCAAATTGGTTATCTTTCAGTATAGTAAGATCTGTTGCATCCGCTACATGGAATCCATTAAAATTTTGTTCTAACTTAAGCTCATTTGCTTTATCTTTAGCCATTTCCACAAGCTGTGGAGTTAAATCGGTGAGTGTAACTCTGTATCCCTCATTTGCTAATCGCATAGAATATTTTCCCGGTCCCGCACCATTATCTAGAATCTCTCCATTTAAAGGAAGATACTTTTTTATATAATGCCAATTCACTTGGAACTCGATAGGCTCCCTATCCAATCGTCCCCATTCATCAAACCTATTATAATACTCCATAATAATGTTTTTCATATTGCCTCCTACTTTCTGTTCATTTTATAAGTAGTTCTTCACAATGGCACAAAGTTCCTTCAAAGATCTAAGTTTACATATATAAAAAAGACCACTCACCCATTTAATTATGGAGAGTGGTCTTCAATTTATAAAACTAGACTTGTATGATCTATGGGTTCTAAATTAAATTCCCCAGTCCAGTTTCAATATTTCTTTGAATACATCTAACTTTTCTCTATCTATTTGATTTGCAATTTTTTTCTCTAATCCAGCCTTAAGTGATTCATTTTTTTCATAGCATGCTTCTCCTAAGGTAGTTAACCGAATGCATTTTTCTTTTTTATTGTGTGTTACTTGATTAACTTCCACTAATCCTTTTGATTCTAAGCTTCTTATGAACTTATGCGTTGCCTGGCGTGTAATATTTACTTGTTTATTAATAGAGGATATGGTCGGATTCTTATTGTATATTCTTGCGATGATGAACCACTCTGAATTAGATATATAGATATCATTGCTACTATTCCATAATTCTTCTGTTACCTTTCGAATCATAAGATTCCTCTCACTTATTAGATCAAATAAATCTAAATCATTTATCTCGAAATTCAAGCACTTTCCCCCGTTCAATAATGTCCTTTACAAATATACAAGCCCTCTATCAAATCGTCAACTAAGTTGACTATTTTTATATTTGGGTTATAATTAGCTTAGTTAACTTAGTTGACAATATTCTTTAGAGGAGCATGTAAATGTTTAAAGTTGGCGAACTAATTGTTTATTCTACTCATGGCATATGTCAGATAGATGATATTTGTGAAAAAACATATTTCGATGTTACAAAGAAATATTATGTTTTACACCCATTAGACAATCTGAAGTTATCGATAAGCACTCCGGTCAATAGTAAAGCGGTAGCTATGCTTGAACTCCTTGATCAAGCTGAGGCTAAAACAATATTAAATTCCTTTGGCTCATCGGGTATTGAGTGGATTGAAGATAGTAAACAACGTACAAAAACTTACTCTGAGATTATTAAAAGTGGTAATCGAAAAGGGCTCGCAAAAGTAGTAAATACACTTTTACGAAAAAAATATGATGCCCAGTTGGAAAATAAAAAATTAGTTGACCAGGACTTGAAATTATTGATTTCCGTTCAAAACATTCTGTATAGAGAACTGGCATATTCTTTAAATACTTCCTTTGAATCCATATTGGAAGAGATTTCAAACAGTGTTCACTCAAAAATGAAAGTTTCCAGTACTGTGTGATATATTCTATACAAAAAGCCCCGACCAATTCAGTGAATTGATTGGAGGCTTATTTAGTTCTTTTCATTCCAACGAACCTAAGAACATCTTCGATTCAATATAAGAATCTCCATAAATAAAAGGTTGCATATGACTCCCAGCCGCTCCATGGGACTGCTAGTTTTGATATTTCTTCTTTTGATGGTTTATCTACTGTACCAGTTAAATGTTTGATCGCATTATGCAATCCGACATTATCAATCGGAAATCACTCGAAAATCGTAGACAACGCATTAATACATAGTTTGCAGTCCAGGGACCGATGCCACGGATTTTAACAAGTATTTTTTCTGCTTCTTTAAAGTTTTCAGTTCCCTTTAAAAGCGTTTTTGAGAGACTTCCTTCGACAATTAGCTATGCAACACCAATAAGATATTCACATTTTTTGACGGTCATTTTTAGTGGAGCTAAATCCTCCACTGTTAAATTAGCAATATCGTAAGCTTTAGGGAAGATCTAATATCGATGACCCTCCCATTCAATTGAACTTCCGAATGTTTCTACCAATCTTCTTTTTAATGTATATGCATACGCAAGATTGATCTGCTGTCCAAGAATTCCCCAAACTATTGCTTCAAATAAACCTGGAATCCCAATATTACGAAGCCCATAAAACTCATCCACTGCATTATGTAGTAAGTTATCTTTTTTAGCCATTTCATAAAAAGGTCTTAAATCATTATCTAGATCAAACCATTCTCTTACATAGTGGTGTACCTCGCTACGCACCTTTTCGCTCACTAGTGAGGAGTCCCCTAAAAACGAATACCAATATTTCCGTCAACATTCTCGCTAATTTCAATCAATGGAACCACATCTGTTACTGGAATTGCCTTTGTGACTTTATCGTCCCTGATTTCGAACAAGCACTCATAGGAAGACCTTAACATATATCTAATATTTTCACTGAAGCTAAATTCTTTTGGAACAGTAACTATATCATCATAGTGATAAACACCCATAAAAAAACACTCCTTTCAACACAAAATTATTAAACTAAATTTTAAATTAAAGCATTAATCTTTTAAATACCGTATCTGTTTAATCTTTTGTATAATAAAGAGATAATAAGTATTAACTCATATTATTAAGTGATAAAATACAAAAATATATCTTTATAAACTACTGGGGGAAATAACCAATGACGATTTTACTGGTAGATGACAATACCGTCAATCTATTTGTAATAGAAAAAATATTAGATAGCGCTGGTTATAAAGATACAGTTTCACTAACATCGGCTCAAATGTTATTTGACTATTTACAACTTGATCATCCTAATCCAACCTTTAATTCGGTTGATTTAATTTTACTAGACATCATGATGCCCGAAATTGATGGCATTGAGGCTTGTAAACGTATTAAACAAAATGAGAGATTTAAAGATATCCAAATTATCTTCGTAACAGCACTCGAAGATAAAAACAAACTAGCTGAAGCACTTGATATTGGTGGGAGCGATTATATAACTAAGCCAATAAACAAAGTGGAGCTATTAGCACGTATTCGCGTAGCCCTTCGCTTAAAGGCTGAACTTGACTGGCATACCCAACATGAAAACAAAATTCAATACGAGCTAGACTTGGCCACACATGTCCAAAGAAGTTTATTGACCGCTCCTTTTAAAGAAGAAAAGATACAAATCGAAGTATCATACCTTCCTTCTTTTAATCTTGCGGGAGATATGTACTATTGGCATAAAATAAGTGACAATCGATATGCGATCGTTTTATTGGACATGATGGGACATGGTATTTCGGCTTCCTTAGTATGTATGTTTATATCCTCCGTACTAAGAGAGTCTATTAAGCAATTAGTAGAGCCGGAACTAGTTATTAAGGAATTAAATCGTTATATGCTTCTTTTACATAATGAAAAAATTGGAATCCCTTATTATTTTACAGCTATCTATATGGTCGTAGACACAGAAAAGAAAACGATTGAATACGTGAATGCTGGTCATCCTCCGGGATTCGCACTTGTAGACGATACTAAAATGGTTCCATTAGATAAAGGGAGCTGCGCAGTTGGTTTCTTCGATGAGATTGAGGTTAAAAAAGAGGTTATTACGTACGAGAAAGATATACAAATTATATTGTATACAGACGGAGTTCTAGAAGCTATGGATCCTTGTGAAATAGAATCTGAAAAAAAACTTGAACAGTTAGCTTCTAAAAGATGGAAACAATCACAGTCATTGATTGATAACCTATTAACAAAAGAACAACAAACTGCTCAACCTGACGATATGTGTGTGTTAATGATTAAATGCAACGAATAAATTTAAAAAGTACATTCTTATATAAAAAAAAGCACAAATGTTATTTTACAACATTTGTGCTTTTTTAAACTTATTGGTTAACTTAGGAGAGATATGATAGTCAGCTATGATTAGAAGCTTAAAAAGTAAATGTAAATACTCCTCCTAAAACATCCTAAAGTAATCATTATCAAACCCTTTGATAAATACGTTCATTCCCTGCTATTTCTTGATACTTCTCCGTGACTTGAGAGAAACGGAGTGTTTCTTTGTCTCCCAATCCTAGGAACCCTTGAGGGCTTAAACTCTCATAGAATAGATGCTGTACCTGTTCTTGGAGATCTGCAGTAAAGTAAATAAGGACATTTCGGCATATAATCACATGAAACTCATTGAATGATTGATCTGTCACTAGATTATGCTGAGCAAAGATAATATTCTCTAGTATAGATGGATGAAAATAAGCATATTGATCATCTGCTTTATAGTACTCAGAAAATGCGTAATTTCCTCCTGCAAGCATATAGTTTTTCGTATATGCTTGCATTTTTTGGATAGGAAAGGCGCCTTTTCTTGCCTTTTCCAATACTTGTTCATTCATATCCGTCGCATATATAACTGCTTTGTCCTTGAGTCCTTCTTCTTCTAACAAAATTGCCATGGAGTATACCTCTTCACCGGTTGCACATCCTGCATGCCAAATTCGAATCTCTGGATACTTGCGAAGAATAGGAACTACTTCTTTTCTAAAAGTCTTAAAGAAGCTAGGATTACGAAACATTTCTGTTACGTTGATGGAAAAATCATTTAGCAATTTTTCTAAAAAGTGCTCTTCATGTATCACTTTTTCTAGTAACCCGGTAACTGTCTCAATGCCATTTATATTCATGCGATTGTGAATACGACGAGAAATGGAAGATCGGTTGTACTGTCGAAAATCGAATCCTGATAAGCGATAGATGGCCTCCAGCAAGAAGTCGATCTCCAAGTCTTCATGTTGTTTATATACTTCCTCAAGTTTCATATTTTCACCTTGCTTGTCCATCTTTTAAAACTCCCTTAAGATACTAACCATACTCGAAGAACAGAGAATAGTTGATCTAGATTTAGCGGTTTACTGATATAGTCAGAAGCACCAGCTTCCAAACACTTATCTCGATCATTCTTCATTGCCTTCGCTGTTAAAGCTATTACAGGTAATTCTTTCAATTGTAAATCGTTTCTAATTCTATACATTGCTTCATATCCATCCATATTCGGCATCATGATATCCATTAGTACTATATCAATTTCAGTATTGTCCTGTAATATATCCAAGCATTCAATGCCATCTTTGGCTACCAGGATATTCACTCCCCTTTTTTCAAGGGCCGTTTTAAGAGCGTATATATTACGGTAATCATCATCAACGATTAAAATATTTTTGTTTTGAAAAACATTCGTGTGATCATGCAATGAAACTAACACTTCATCTTTTTCAATTACAGTTTGCTTCTGGACCTCAAGCTTAGCCAAGTCTGACACAAAAGCTGTGGACGGTTCATATGATGCCTGTGTTACAGCTACCTCTGAATAATCTATATTTAAATGTTTATCTAGAATAAGGCCGTTAGGAAGACTTGGAACAACTAGTTTAAATACGCTACCAACACCTTCTTCACTTTGCAGTGTAATCCAACCACCAAGCAACCTTGCAAACTGTTTACAAATAGACAAACCAAGACCTGTTCCACCAAACTTACGAACGGTTGCACCATCCGCTTGCTGGAATGTCTCAAAAATCAGCTCATGCTTGTCTGCAGGAATACCAATACCTGTGTCGGCTATCGATACTTCCAACCAATCTTTGCTTATTGCTCTCATTTCCTCTGTTTGCAGTTGGTTCTCAATTTGTTTAATCGTTAATGCAACGGAACCTTCTTCCGTGAATTTAAAGGCATTGGATAGAAGATTTTTTAAAATCTGCTGCAACCTTTTTTCGTCTGTAAAGAAAAGGTCTATTACATCGTCTTCTTTGAAAATATGAAATTCTAAATTTTTCTTCTGTGCAATAGGCGAGAATACATGCTCCATATGTTGAGGTAACTCACTTAAATTGACTTCTTCAAATAGAACTTCGAGTTTACCTGCCTCTACCTTAGAAAGATCTAAGATGTCGTTTATTAATGAGAGTAAATCTTCTCCTGAAGAATGGATAACATTTGCAAACTCTGCATCCTCATCTGTTAAACGTCCTTGATCGTTTTCTGCTAGCATTTCCGATAATATCAGAATACTATTCAAAGGTGTTCGGAGTTCATGAGACATATTCGCCAGAAACTCTGATTTATAGTTTGAATGTAGGGTAAGTTGCTCTGCCTTTTCTTCTAATTCTTTCCTAATTTTCTCTAGCTCTTTGTTTTTTGTTTCCGCATCCTTTGTTTTTTCTTCTAACTGCTCATTAATTTGTGTTAATTCTTCCGTTTGCATTTGAAGCTCTTCGGATTGAGTTTGTAATTCCTCAGACTGTACTTGTAATTCTTCTGTCATCGCTCTAGATTCGTTTAGTAGTCGAATAATTTCCATGCGTCCTATGACACTATTAATCGATAATCCAAAGGTCTCCACAATTTGTTTTACTAAGTCCTGCTGTAGCTTACTATATTCAGACATAGTAGCAAGTTCCATCACTGCTATGACGTCCCCTTCAAATAATATAGGAACAATAAATATACTACGAGGAGGTACTTCCCCTAAACCAGTAGATATATAGCGATAATCTTCCGGTATTTCATTAAAGATGAAGGTTTGTTTCTCTTGGACACACTGCCCAATTAGCCCCTGTCCAATTCGAAAACTTTCTCTTCCAATATCCTTCTCGAAATTATTATCTGCAAAGGAGGCATTCTTTATGAAATGATTTCGGTTATCCTCTATTTCTCTAATATAAAATGCACCAGAAGAAGAGTTAGTCATCTTCGCTATTTCAGACATAAATACTTTTGCAAGTGCGTCTATAGAAGCAACGCCTTGATATTTTGTCACAATGTCAGCAAGATTTGTTTGCAACCATTCTCTGCCATCCAAATTATCCAATAGATCATTGGTTGCATTTGCAAGTTCATTTATTTCATCATTCGTATTTACATGTATTCTTTCTTTCAAATCACCATTGTTAGAGGCAATTTTTTTAATGGTTTGTGTCACGTCATTAATAGTTCTAACAATTGATTTCGAAACCTGGCTTGATATAACTATTGCAATGATAGAAACAGTTAAAAGCAGACCGAATAATCCTACTGTCAAATTATTATTTTGCTTATCTAACTCCTCTGCCCTAACTTGGGCAATCTCTCTTTCGGATTCACGGAAGTCGTTAAACTGCTTTCTTATAGATTGCATGTATTCACGACCACGGTCATTGGCATAGAACTGTTGAATAGCAGCATCATCATTGTCCCTTTTCAGTCTAATCGCGTTCTCCCCAGCCTCCTCTATCCACAGGTCAGTTGTTTCTCTTACCACCTGTAGTTTTTGTTGCTGATCTGGTTTATCCGCCATTAACTGATACAGTTCCTTGAATTCAATCTGCCACTCACCAGCTGCTTTGTAGTAAGGCTCTAAATAGATTTCATTTCCTGTAATGACAAACCCACGCTGACCTGCCTGCATATCCATCACAAATTTCTCTACATTATTTGTCAGTGTTTCAACTTTATTATTATATTGAAGAAGAAAATTTCTTTCTTGCTGAAGTGAACGAATTTGATTGTTTAATATAATCACGGAAGCAAATAAACAAACAATAATAATGATGTATCCGATGGTAATCTTAGGACGTATACCAAACTTCCATTTATTCTCCATTTATATCCTACCTTTATTTTAGATTTCTTATTTTATACTATAGCAATTAGCCGTAAAATAACAGTGTTCCTTAGACTATTTAAAACAATCTATTATTTAAAATATTTAAATATAAAAAAGAAGAAAGACCTCTCTCCAAAGCTATGTTTGGATGAAAGGTCGCTAAACTTTTGAATGTCATTATAAATTTTCACATCGTTATTTATTATCATAATTTACTAAGTCGTATTGCATAAAAATACTGTACAATTGGATGCTTTAGCTTAATCTTCTCAGCCATATTTAAAATTCGTTTTTTTCCAAGCCGTCTGTCTACCAAAGCTAGAATATTCATTAGAATATCATTGCTCTCTAGGCTTTCCTCTAGAGGAGTGGATAAAAACTTATTAGCTACAACGATAAAGTTTGATTTGCTTAATGATGACTGCGCTGACAAAAGCTCCTTTGCCAATTCTGATAACTTTCTGCTCCTTGCTATTACTAGTAGGCGATCCTCTGGAACTAATCCCTTGGTTTCTTTTCTCAATACTTCAATTTCCTCATTACTGATAGGAATTTGTATACCAGAGTCATTCTTAATTTCTAGCTCTGTCTGATACCATTTGATTAATGTAGTTCTATCGCTCATATTGAAGACATTCTTTTTATCGACCGCGATATAACAACTCCCTGCTTTATCGGGTAAATAACGGTAGCTAGTTGCACGGTATTCAACTCTTCCTTGTAATGCAGGACTGAGAAAACTCTCCAAATTGTGTTTTAATTTGCTCCAGGACATATCATTCTCCTTAATTTTCATACTGTATAAATAAATTGAGTTAGTTAAGCTGTTCTAATATTATCATACAATAATCAACACATCGAACATACTAAATGCTAGGTGATTTTAAAAGATATCAGGCTTTACCAAAATTTTTGATTTGGTGATTACTCATTTTTACTATATAGGAAACTTACTATTCATCCTTGTTAAATTGAATAGTATTTTAAAAGCATAAAAAATAACCACCTCTCTACTTACGTGAAGTGGTTATAGCTTTATTATTTAATGATGATTACTTAAAATGATGTAAAAAAAGGAAATACGTTGAAATTATTGATAGCTCTTCTTTCTCTTTAAAGTAAATGAAAAGAAGTGCCAAAATGGAAAGCTTTCTTTTATATTTCAAACGCAGTAAAACTACCCTCTTCATCAAAATCTTTAACTTTAATAACCTTATCGGCAAACTGTTCAACAGTATCTATGCTGCAACCTATTACAAGGGATAGCACTTTAAAATTCTTCTCCTTTTTCTTTCTATTAAATGCTTCCAGAAATGAAGCCGAAACCTTATCTTCCCCGTCTGTTACAAACACAATATCCGCTTGCTTAAACTGGCTTTCATTTATTACATTCATTGCTCCATCAAGAGGAAGTGCAAAGTTCGTACCTCCACCTAAGAAAGTTTGAGCTAAATTGATCATATCTGAACTTTTTATTTTTCCTTTTTCGAATGTTAAAATCTGCGTGGAGGTAGAGAACAAAATTAAACAAAAATCCCTTCTTTGCTTTCTTGCAATTGACATAAGAGCTAATGTAAAGCCTTTGGATTGGGTGTCTAGCCTTTGCATACTTCCTGATTGATCTAGACAAAGTATGATTGGTCCTTTCCCCAATACTTCTTTCCCTATTTGCTCATATTGCATCGTCTGCCCTTCTACAAAGCGACGAAGGAAGTCGTTCTTTGTTATTGGGTGTATATATAAGCCCAATTCTATCGGCAGTATTCTCTCCACATCGTTGCCTAACGTAACCCCACTTCTTTCTATTGAATCACTTTTATTGGGCTTTTGCTTATTGCGAGCTATCTGTTTAAATCTTCCAGCCCAATCCGCAATTTCTTTCATCTTTTTATTAGATGCAATTTTTTCAGCTAATGAGATTTGGTCACGCAAAGGAATCTTTTTCAGTTCTGCATCACTATTCCCTGCACTGTAGCCACCAAGCAACGACTTCAGACTATCTTTCACTTGTTTTGTTTCTTGCATAGCGTGAACCAATGCATGGGAAAAGCTGTCACTGTTGATTTGAAGCATCCATTGCAATTTCTCATTAAACATAGTCATCGCTTCTGTAAGATTCTCTTCTGACAACAAAGGTTCTTTTCCTATATACTCTTGCCGCTTTTGCTTTAGAAAATTCCTTTGAATCATGTGAAGTTCCTGCATCTGTTTCTGAATTTTTTCATCTTCCTGTATTTGGTCAACCAGCCATTGGTTCGTCCTCTCTCCGATTTTCACAGTGGCAATAGCTGACGACAAATCATCCAATCGGGTGAAGTTCCGGTATTCTACAAAATATTCATCCTTCATAATTCTTTCCATGAGTGTTTTATTGACCATAAGCATGTTATCTACATCACTTTCCGTAATTTCAGGTTTCATCTTATATAATGATGCCCAAATGTCAGCTAGTAATGGTTCGAACATCGGTAATACACCTTCACCTCTAACCTTTTGAAGGCCGGATGACATCTCAAATACTTCTTTGAAGCGTCTTTTATCGAATGAGTCCGTGTTCAATACGGAAAGATTGTCGATGTAACTTTTAGGAGATTTCACAGAGGTCATCCCTTTTCACATCTTAAAAAAGATACTCGTGGAACATCTTTTTTCTTTTAGGTTATCCAAATAACAGGGTTCTAAAATCCTATCCAACATTTCATGTTGCATCGAGGTTACTTTATTTAGTAAGACATCGATATCAGCCTTTCGACTTTCATTTTGATTTTTAAGCTTATTTAAATCAGCCACTAAGACCATCATTTTTTGAGTCGCTTCCATTCCAGTCTCTGGTGACTGATCCTGGAGTATGGAGTAGAACACTTCATTTGCTTCATTTTGTAAGGAATAGAGAGTTTGCGTAATAACGTCATGTGCATGGTTCCGAATAATGTAAGACACGACATCTTTTTGCTCCACCTTTTCCCAAAGAACATTTTCAAGAATCGCGATATCATCCATCTGGACAGCTTGCCTTTGGTTAATCATTGCTTTCGCTTGTAGAACACTCAATGACTGCTTGAACCTTCTATCTGATGGGCGAATTCCTTCATCCCTTAACTCCACACGAATTTTCGATAGGGCTTTATAAACCTCGTCAGGAATGACTACCCTATCGGTCAAAAACTGGAGATGCAACAATTCTTCCAATGTCATGAATGGCATTTGTATAGTTTTCTCAGCAGCTTTCAACATCGAGACAAAATTTGTTTCATCTGCGATAAAGTCAATCTCAAATCGCAAAAGGAAACGATCAAATAGCGCATCAAGCCCTTCTTCTTCCTCAGGGTATTCATTAGAAGCACCTATTACAGACATCAAGGGAACTTGAACTGGTGACCCATTATTATAGAATAGTCTTTCATTAATAAGCGTAAGCAAGCTATTCAAAATAGCAGAGTTTGCTTTAAAGATTTCATCTAAGAAAACTATATTCGCTTCCGGCATTTTAGATGTAATAATCCGTTGGTATACGCCCTGTTCCAAACCTTTTAACGACAATGGGCCAAATACTTCCTCGGGTGTACTGAACTTTGTCAGCAACCATTGAAAATATGCAGATCCCTCTATAATTTTAGATAATTCACTCGACAATGCCGATTTTGCAGTTCCTGCAGGACCAATCATGAGCATATGCTGCCTAGAGAGTAATGCAACTAGAATTCCCTCAACCTCATTCTCTCGTTCAAAAAACTTTGAATTGAGCGCCTGTCTGATTTCCTCTAACTTATTGCCATTAGTAAATATCATTTTATATAACTCCTTACTTTGTAATATAAATAGAAAAAACCCTTGCTTGTAGTCTCACTTTCCCATTTCTCGAAAGAAAATATATGCGAGAACTGGTTTTAATACAGTTTGATTCAAACTCATTCACTTTACTCTTCCCATAACTATATTTTACTGAAAGATGCTTCTTCTCCTTCCAAAACAGAACTAAAAATACCTCTCCAAAATTCAGCGGATTAAAGAGAGGCATCAATATTTAATATAAAAAAGGTCTTTCAACAATTCAGCGAATTGATGAAAGACCTTCCTATTTAGAGTATTTAGAGGCGCAGATGGGGCTCTGTTCCTATATAAGTGGAATGGTTGACTAAACCAATCCATTTCACCGCATTCATTGAGGCATATACACACTTCATTATTAGCAGAAGCAGGTATCGCACTCGAACAAATCATGGATAGACTTGGCCATTTCAGATGATCAAATCACCAAGAATGTCTATCTCCACGTTACAAAAGAAATGAAAAAAGAAGCTTCCCAAAAGTTTACACAACTAATGAGAAGCCTCGATTATAATCAATTTCACTTTCACCTTACATACAAACCCATACATATCAAGGGTTGAAGTGGCTTATTACATCATGCCGCCCATTCCACCCATGTCAGGCATACCCATGCCGCCGCCTGCTGGTTCTGGAATATCTGCTACTACTGCTTCTGTAGTTAAGAATAATGCTGCTACAGATGCAGCATTTTGAAGTGCTGAACGAGTAACAACGCCGTTTATTCACGATTAATTAGAGAAGTACCACTTCTCAAAAAATTTAATATATTTATATTATGAAGTATTCGTTGCATTTTGTGAAGTAGTATCCTCAAATGATGAAAAAGTGCTCTTAATTGATTGGTATATTGGTCAATAGTTACTCCACGTTTAAAAAAATGATTATGTTACTTTACTGAGTCATATGCTCAATTGAACAACCATAATTCCATTCACACCTAAAATCTGATAATTATCTCTGAAAGCATCTTTAATTACTTTTATGTGTTTAGAAAGTTATTCTATTCATTGAAGCTGCATACTAATTACTATCTTCCTTGTACTTCTTCAAATGTATTCACTAAGAAAACTATATTAGTTGCACACAAATTTAATGTATACTTTACAAGTGACTCAGGGACTTCAATTATACTTTCTCCTTGTCCATGTCCCCCTAATTTGTTTCTCAAAGTGGGTAATCCGCTCTCTAATGTTTGTTTTAACCCAGTGAAATGGTTTTGCAAATATTCAGGTACAAAGTCATTTTTAAATAGAACGGCTATCAATCTACTTGCTGTGTCTCTTTTCTCATCAAATTCATAACCCATTGCACTACATATAATTTTCATTGTACTTTCAAAAGCTTTTCCTGAGTTAACAAGAGCATCTTTATAATCACCTTTTTTGTAATGTTCATGCGCCTTTAAAAATTCTTCTGAAACTGAGTGAAAAAGAGGATTATTAATTAGTAAAATTGTTTGTTTTACAATTTCCTTATGAATAAATTGATTATCAATCCGAACTAACTTATAATCATGGATTTCATAACCAAAAGAATTTTCTTTCATTTTCTTATTAATTTTATGAATTACTTCATTAACTGTATTCTTTAAAGATTCTAATCTAGTTTTTTCCGTATTTTTGTATAAGCTGTATACAATCAGGTCTATCAAGTCGATAACAATATTATTTTCAGCATGGATAAAAAAGTTACATACTCTAGATTGAGAGTTTACAGTACCTTTCAATGATATGATTCCCAATTCTATCTTAATATTTTCTTCAAGTTCATTCCACATCTTAATAGAAACATATTGATTACCTGATATGTTATTTATATACTTCATTACAATATTAATTATTTGAGCTCTAAGTTTTTGGGGTACATCATCATAAATATAAACATCTTCTTCATTATTAACCTTATATCTTACAGAAAATAATTCATAATCATTCATCACAAACACTCCTTAATATACATCTCTTACTAAATAATCTAAAAATCCCTATGCCAAGTAATTATACCACCATTAATATTTGACTATTCATATAATAAAAGAAAAGTATGATAGAAAAAGGAGCAGTCCACTAATATAGCTGCTCCTAAAATCTATACTTTGAGTGTGTGAAAATACTTGCCCCCCTGCCTACTTGGATAATACCTATTGAAAAATTGGAAAATAGCTCCCCCTCCTAAACCTCTGAACGCCCATTCTATGGGTATTTAAGTCATACCATTTTCAAATAAAATCATTACTTTATTGCTGTTTCTTCTATTATAAATACAAATGGAGCAATTCATTTTAAATAAATGAACGCTCCTATTAGTTTAATTTACAGATATTTGTCTACTGTTGTGTCATTCACTTCCAAATAATGCTTAGTAATAGTCTCTAAGCTCCTATGACCACTCTGTTTAGCTATTGTCGGTAGGTCAGCTCCTGCTTCATGCATACTACTAATTTGAGTTTTACGTAAGCTATAGGGTGCAAATCCCAACCATTTATGAATTGATTTTCTGTATGCTGTATCGCTAATTGATTTATCCTTTGACACATTGCCATGCTTATCTGTTCTACATACAAGATAACTTTCATCTGTTAGTTGATAACCTTTAATATATTTGCGTAAAGTATTCACACATTCAAGCGTTAACCTTTTTGTTTTCCATTGACTTTGTTTCTGCATATATACACTGACTGAATGATTATCTAATTCAATATGCTTAATCTGAATAGCAATCATTTCTGAGGGTCTACAAGCTGTAATTAAATTCACTAAACTGATTGCTTTTGCTCTTGTATCTAGTTTATTTATCTCGTACATTACTTCATCTTTATTCTTTGCAGATTGTCCTTTCATTAACTTCTGTTCGCTGTGTTCCTTATCGTTGTATATACTGCGTAACTGTGCAATACGTTGCTTTTGTTCCGCTGTTTCAAACTGGTTGTATTGATTTACAAGATAATAAGATACACCAGCAGCACGTCTATTAAATGTTGATAGCTTTAGTTTATCCTCTGCAATGGTTTGATATAGATATTTTTCTAGTGCATCAAATGAAATTATTCTGCTTGATTGTTTACAATACTGTTCAAATCGCTTGAAATCACCTTCATACATTTTTAACTTCTTATTAATTTGTTGTTGAATAGCTTCATTCACTTTTTTATTTTTTGCGAACATTTCAACCTTTACCACTTCACCCACTAAAAAAAACCTACCTTTTCTGTAACTTTTTGTTAATATTATTGTATCTTTTATAGGTTACGAAAAGCAAGTTTTTCATAACTTGAAAACATTCAGAGCTATCTAATATTAAATTGAAATGGGTTTCGCTATTTAATTTAGATACTGGATATTTATGTTAAAATAAACATAAGATTGTGAAAGTGTTCACTTAAACTAACGAAGCAGGTTAGTGAAAAAGGATATTTATGAAGAAATAGAGAATATACTACTTTAATCACAAATTATGAGGTGAATTTTTGGGAAAAAAAATTTATAACGGTAGGTTTATTGCAAGCACTGAGGAGAGTTTGGTTTTATTTATAATTGGAATGCGTATTAATAAATTTTTTTCATTCACAAAGTGGGTACCAGTTATTAAGGCAATGGGTCCTATGATAAAAGAATTATATCAGAACCCTGAATTGGGATTCCGTCACACTGAATTTCTTCTTAGTTGGAGGGGAGTCACACTGATCCAGTATTGGAGGAGCTTTGAAGATTTGGAGGCATATGCTCATGGGAAAACTCACTCTGTTGCTTGGAAAAACTTTAACCAAAAGATTAAAGATGACGGAAGTGTTGGGATATACCATGAAACATACATAATTGAAAAGGGTTCATCAGAAGCTATATATAACAATATGCCAAAGTTCGGACTTTCCAAGGCTTACTCTCATATGCCAGTAGCTTCAAAGACCGATTCTGCAAGGAATAGAGTAAGTAAATAGTCTATTTATGCCAACCCTTTATCTGAAAAAGATTGGAGTCGTTATAAAAAGTTCTTCTTCAACTAACGGGTGCTTTACTTCAATAAGAGAAAGAACAATTACTCTGTTCCTTTAGGGTTATATTTTATCTTTTATTTCTTCTCTTTAATTGGATTAAAGTTATTAATACACCTAAATTTATTGCTATTAGAATAGGAAATCCAAAGTAAAGAACATAAAGTATCCAGTTCAATGCATCCTTTTCAGAAAGTAATTCCATTTTATTCACCTCAAGTAATCGTATGAAGAAAACTATACTATGATGCACATTACGACCATAATGTGTAATAAAAGAGAAGGTGCTTCTTGAAGTAACGGGTGCTTTACTTCTGAAGCCTTTTTCCTTATTGAGCTTACGAAGCAGTTTTGTTTAACAAGAAATGTAATAGGATATTTTATTTTGCGGGGTGAATAGCATTGAGAAATGAAAATGAAATGATGGATTTAATATTAAGCTTTGCACAAAGAGATGAAAGAATCCGAGCAGTCTATATGAATGGTTCAAAAACTAATACTAAGGTTACAAAAGATATTTTTCAGGATTATGATATTGTGTATGTTGTAACAGAAACAGCGTCTTTTATAGAAGATAAGACATGGATTAACGATTTTGGAGATTTAATCATGATACAAGAACCTGACAAAAATGATTTTGGTAGGGAAATTGATTTCGATGTTAATAGGTCTTATGGGTTTTTAATGCTTTTTACAGATGGAAATCGTATAGACCTTCGTATTCAAACAAAAGAGATTATGCTTGAAGAGTATGGAAAAGATAAGCTCACGCTTCCCTTAATGAACAAAGATGAACTCTTGCCAACAATCCCATATCCTACCGATATTGATTATCATATCAAAATGCCATCTAAAGGTGAATATGATAGTTACACAAACAATTTTTGGTGGTGTTTACAAAACGTTGCTAAGGGAATTTGGCGTGATGAACTACCGTATGCAAAACTAATGTTTGAATATACAACGAGAGATTCTTTGGATAAAATGGTTTCTTGGTGGATTGGTATACAACAAGATTTTCAGGTTTCAACAGGAAAGTTAGGAAAGTATTTTAAGAAATATCTTCCAGAATTATATTGGAATATGTACAAAAAAACTTATTCTAATTCCGATTATACAAATATGTGGGAATCAATATTTGTTACTTGTGAACTATTTAGAATCTTAGCTCAAGAAGTTGCTGAACATTTTAATTTTACGTATCCAATAGATGATGATAGAAACATGACTATATATCTTAAACATATTAGAAATTTACCTTCTAATGCAAAGGAAATATATTAAGTTAATGGGTGTCCCCCTGAAAATTAGAAGGAGAGCTTATTAAACTAACGGTGTGCTTTACTTCAATAAGAAAAGAGGGAGAATAATGCGTTCTACTAAAATAATGTTACTTGGCATTGCAATAATGATTTTAGGTTTCTGGATACAAGAATATGGTGGAATATTGCGTGGTGATAAAGAGTTCTTTATTGTAACTGGTGGATTTGTAGTTACGTTAATCGGATTATTTCTAAAGGATAAGTCTGAAAAAGTATAGATAAAGTGCTCAATTAACGGGTGCTTTAGTAAAAAAAGGCAGGAGAAAATGAGCTTTGTGATGCTTCTACAAGCTCTACAACTATCAGCTAAATTTCTATATATTGCAAAATGGAGGGTTTATCTTGAAATGGATTTTTATTTTAATTAGCGCCATGGTGTTAGCTGCTTGTAGTGATTCAAAACCATCCATAAGTAAAGAAGTTACAGTGGATAACGAACAAACACAAGTTTCTGAGCCATCTGAAGAAATTGAGGTTATTGTGCCAGAAACAGAGGTAAGTGAATTAACACCATTAACTTTAGACGATTTTAACAATCGTTATGAACTTGATACGGAATATAGTGAACCGTTTATAAATGGCAAATTTGAATTGAAAGATGGTTCTATTTTATATGCGGATTGGTATTTTTATTTAGAGGGTGAAACCTTTGATTATGCAACTGGTACATTTATAGATGGTCAACTTGTTCAAGCTCAACTGGAATTAAAGGACGGAGTAACGAAAGATGATATGTTATCTGAGTTAGGTTTATCTAAAGAAATAGATTATGAACTGAATGAGAAAACAAATATTGTAGATGTGGTTATTGACGAGCATTTTGATGATGCAAATATTAGTCGTCTTCCCAATGAGTGGGATTAAAAGATTATGTCCAATTACGATATGTCATACATTAAGATTCCTCTATCGAATCTCAGCGAAACCGAATATGCTATATTGGTGTACCTTAATCATTAGATTTATTAGGGATTTTAAACGGCTATAAAAACCAAAAACCTCTTCGAGCGCTAATTTACTTCGATAGAAGTGAAATATCAGAGGAGCAGATTGAAGAAATCAGTTGATATATAAGGGTTTTCATCATAATTAGATTCTTTAAATTGTTCTCCTTTCGGACGATAACTGCAAACTTTTTATACTCATCTGCTCTGTTACAAATAAAAAAGCGTACCAACATTTAAATTGGTACAACTCAATTTCTTCCTATTGTTATTTATCTTCCCTTTAGTTAACTGCAAAGTTCCAATTGACTGTTTTCTAAGAGCTGTTCTTCTCTCATCATTTCTAATTCTTCTTCTGAATGTATTTCTAATAATGAGTTATCCCATTTAACTCTGAATTCCTCTGGCTTAATATTAAATGTACTATCAAACTGAAGACTCCTAGCTTCTCGAATTCCGCTCTCTTCACTTCTCTCCCCTTCCATTTCAATCTGGTCTGTTTCTTCAATTTCTCTTTTATCGAATTCTTCTGCAATAATCTCAGCAAATGTAGGTTTAACATCTTTAGCTCTTTTATCTGCTAAATTACTGTAAAATTCACTTTTGAATAATTCTAATTTATCGGAATATAGTTCTTTTTCCAGTTGAAATAATTCAAAATCTATTCCATGTTCTTTTTCAAGAACTTCTAAAATAGTATAAGTATTTAATAAGTAGAATCGATGCCAGTAGAAAGTTGAATTTGTATATTTAACAGTTGTACTTCTATCTCTAGTAAGTTTTTTTAAACGGTTAAAGAGGAATTGTTCAAATGAGTAATAAGTTGTATCTTTTTTAGTCTTAGAATCCAATACTTCAATTGAATAAGACTTGTATATTCTCTTTACTCCATAATCATTCCACAACATTTCTTCTACTGCACTAAAAACTAATCTCATCTTTAAAGTTTTCTCTCTCTTAATATAATTCTGTCTATACTCTTTTATTGAGCTACCCATTGCATTAATAATCATTTCTTTATGTTGTTCTATTCTGTCATATTCTTGTTGTGAAATAACTACAAACTCAACATCATGCTTAGTTTTAACATTTTCTTTTTGCTTTACAGCTATATGAAACATAGTAACTTTTATACGATTTTCTTTTTGTAATCTTTCAAAGGCTTTTTCAACTGCAGTTACTCTCAAATCGTAGATAGCTTGGTTAAATCCATTTATAATATGTTTAGGCTTAAAGTAAACTGTTTCTTCTCCAAATTGCTCAACTAAAGTTTCTATCAGGAAATCTTCTGTTTTTTTTGTTCTATCAGAATCGAAAATACCAAAATGATTAGCCCATGAATTATTACTTCTTCCATTCTTTTCATTTCCTTTTGGGAGTGGATTAGACACCAACTGATTAAAAATAATTTCTTTCATCATTTGTTCATCATCTGTTATTTCTGTGCCTTTATAATTCATTTTTCTTTCTATTGGAGTAACCCTTAAGTCCAATAGAATATATTTTCTATTTTTCCCTCTACCCATGACTTCTATATTTTCATACCTAGTGTATAATTTGCTGATTAATCCTAAAATTGCTCTATCTGTAAATTCCTGTGTTTCTTTATCTTTAGTACCATCAAGCGACCCATTTTTAAGCCAATTTCTAGTATTCAGCTCATTTCCTTCAAAACCCCAAGTCATCGTTAATAGAATAGCTTCAAGTTCAGTAATCCCAAATATTTTGTTATCTAAAAACATTCTTTTTCTCTCCTTTAAATTTGAAATTCCTACAACCCACTCCATAGGTATAAATATATGTATACTATGCTATGGGTTGTAGGAATTTTTAAATAATCTCCCAACTGCAACATGTTAAATAGTTTTACTCGTACTCTAACCGGTTTCTATCATTTCATATACATTTACCCTCTTTTCTTTTGAATTAGATTTTTCATTTTTGTTTGTTTAATGTACTCTGCAATTTTCTAGTTATTTAATTGTAAGTAAATGGTAGGTTAGATGCAAACTCGTTTTTAATTTTTTTATCTACCAATCTACATTCTGTCTTAATACTGTTCAATGAGCGTTACAAGTAACACAGACTACCCATGGATATATTTGTTAATTAACTAAACAGAAGGCTTAGGATTGATTCTAATGGCTTCTGTTAGTTAGGTATGAGGCTGACACTATTAGTTCACCTTGTTCCACTAGACAAAAAAAGAACCCAATCTTAGGAAAGACTGGATTCTTAGGAATTAAAAATATATGAGCTATATATAGTGATTTAATATTTTCACTTGAATTCTTTTCTATATATTTAAGTTATTCAATGGATTATGTTTATCATTTTGCTCCCTTAGCTCACTCCCCCACATAGCCACATAGCGCATCGTCACATTGATGTTTTTATGGCGCATCATCTTTTGTATGGCAAAGGCAGACATACCACTCATTGCTAAGCGATGGCAGAAAGAATGCCTAAAAGTATGTGCAGACACACGAACATCATTAAAATTCATGTGGTTCTGTAAGTTGTTAAACAGTTGTGTTATTGAATTATCGGTCATTTGTGTATTATCACGCTTCAAGAAGACATATTCATTTCCTTGTCCGAAATGATTCTTACAAAAAACTTGATACACTGAAAGTTCTTTGGCAAGCTTTTCAGTCATAAATACTGTTTCGTATTGACGGTTTTTACCGTAAACATTCATCGTAAAACTTGGCATATCAACATCTGACCATTTTAGATTAATAACCTCTTTGCGTCGTAATCCCGTTCCAAGTAACAGCATTATCAACAGATAGCCACGATAACTAAAATAACTCTTCTCCTTGCGTCTTAAACTTCGATAGTAAGCTAACATCTGATATATCTGTTCATCTGTAAAAACATCAATCTTTACATCTTCTTTTTGTAACTTTACTCTTCGCCCCATATTTTCATCTACTATTTTTTCTTCGATGAGGTATTTGAAGAATGCTCGGATTCTGAGAATCTTCGTGTTAACAGTATTCGGTTTATTTCCTCTCTCCTGACAATCTAGCAAATAATTACGTACATGATGATGACCAACCTCTTCAATGTTAATGACACCTTGTTCAAGACAATACTTAATAAACTGCCCTAAAGTCATTTCATAGTTCTTAATGTTCGTCTCGGTTGTGTTCTTAAACTTTCTGTCAGCTAAAAAGTCTTGATAGGCAAATTTCAACAGCATAAAAAATAACCACCTCTCTAATTATGAGAAGTGGTCATAGCTTTACTAATTAATTGTGATTTACACTACTTCACAGAAAACGATGTAAAAAAGATTACATCATGCCGCCCATTCCACCCATGTCAGGCATACCCATGCCGCCGCCTGCTGGTTCTGGAATATCTGCTACTACTGCTTCTGTAGTTAAGAATAATGCTGCTACAGATGCAGCATTTTGAAGTGCTGAACGAGTAACTTTAGTTGGATCTACGATACCAGCTTCGATCATGTTCACCCATTCGCCTGTTGCTGCGTTAAAGCCGATACCAACTTCTTCACGTTTCAAACGATCTACAACGATAGATCCCTCAAGACCTGCGTTGTTAGCGATTTGACGAACTGGCTCTTCTAATGCACGAAGTACAATTTTCAGTCCAGTTGCTACGTCGCCTTCTTTAGTTTCTGCTAATTCTGCAACTTTGTTATATACGTTTACTAGTGCAGTACCACCACCAGCTACGATACCTTCTTCTACAGCTGCGCGAGTTGCGTTTAAAGCATCCTCAATACGAAGCTTACGTTCTTTTAGTTCTGTTTCTGTAGCTGCTCCAACTTTCACTACTGCTACACCACCAGCTAATTTAGCAAGGCGTTCTTGTAGTTTTTCTTTGTCGAATTCAGATGTTGTGTCTTCTAATTGAGAACGAATTTGTGTTACACGACCAGCGATACGATCAGAATCTCCGTTACCTTCTACGATTGTCGTATTGTCTTTAGATACAACAACTTTAGATGCGCGACCTAACTGTGTAATATTAGCAGATTTTAAATCTAAACCTAAATCTTCTGTAATTACTTCAGCACCAGTTAATACGGCAATATCTTCTAGCATTGCTTTACGACGGTCACCAAATCCTGGAGCTTTAACAGCTACAGCATTGAAAGTTCCACGTAATTTGTTTAACACTAGAGTAGCAAGTGCTTCTCCTTCTACGTCCTCAGAGATTAGTAAAAGTGGCTTGCCTTGTTGAACTACTTGCTCAAGCACAGGAAGAATTTCTTGAATGCTTGTGATTTTTTTATCAGTAATTAAAATATATGGATTATCTAAAATAGCTTCCATTTTATCTGAATCTGTCACCATATAAGGAGATGCATATCCACGATCGAATTGCATACCTTCTACTACATCAAGTTCAGTTGTAAACCCTTTAGATTCTTCAATAGTAATAACACCGTCGTTACCAACGCGTTCCATTGCTTCAGCGATTAGTTCACCCACTTCAGAATCACCTGAAGATATAGCTGCAACTTGAGCAATAGACTCTTTGCCTTCGATTTGTTTAGAGATTGCTTTTAGTTCTGTAACTGCTGCAGCAACTGCAAGGTCAATACCTTTACGGATCCCTACTGGGTTAGCACCAGCTGTTACGTTTTTCAATCCTTCGCGAATCATGGATTGTGCAAGTACTGTAGCAGTTGTTGTACCGTCACCAGCGATATCGTTTGTTTTAGAAGCAACTTCTGCCACTAATTTAGCACCCATGTTTTCGAATGCATCTTCCAATTCGATATCTTTTGCAATTGTTACACCATCATTAGTAATAAGTGGTGAACCAAATTTTTTCTCTAGAACAACGTTACGTCCTTTTGGTCCAAGTGTTACTTTAACAGCATCTGCAAGTTTATCCACTCCACGTAGCATTGCACTACGAGCGTCTTCACTGAATTTAATTTCTTTAGCCATGTGTATAGTTACCTCCTGAATATATTTTGTAAAGTTTTATTATTAGCCAATTACAGCTAGTACATCGCTTTCGCGTAATATTAAATAGTCGTTGTTGTCATATTTCACTTCTGTACCTGAATATTTAGAGAAGATGATACGGTCTCCCTCTTTAACGTCAAGTTCAACGCGAGTGCCGTTTTCAAGTACTCGTCCAGTACCTATAGCAACAATTTTTCCCTCTTGCGGTTTTTCTTTAGCAGAGTCTGGAAGTACGATGCCAGATGCTGTTTTTTCCTCAGCTTCGATTAATTCGATTATGATACGATCACCTAATGGTCTTAACAAGTGAAACTACCTCCCTAAAATAGTAAAATGTAATATTATTAGCACTCTTACTCTTTGAGTGCTAACACACTTATAATAATAATTAATCACAGAACATTTTGCAAGTGAGAAGGTATCTTTTTCTTTTATTTCCTATTTCCTATACAATAAAAGGAGAAGGTACATACAGAGAGGAATCAAACTGTTCATGAAACAACAAAAAACCGGTATCTACATTTTAATTGTTTATTGTATTATGCAGTTATCAGGAGCTGTGTTTGCACCGCTTCTTTATAAGTTATTAGAAACTATGGAAATAGAAAATGCGGCCCTCATTGCTTCTGGATGGTGGGTATTTCTTAGTATGGGGATCGCCACATTAATCACCTTGTTCATTATTAAGAAAGACAATAATTACTTAAAACCGTTAAAAGGCAAGTCTAGTCCACTCCTTCAAACAGTTGGTTGGGGAGTTATCGGTTTTTTCCTAGTCCTTTTAGGTCAAGCTTATGCAGCTAACATTGAACAAAAGTTTGGTGTGGATCCTGGATCAGAGAATACAACCCAGTTTATCGAAATCGCCCAAGCTGTACCATTAGCTATTTTTTCCATCGTTATTTTCGCTCCTATTTTAGAGGAGCTCATATTCAGACGCATAATCTTCGGAACATTATTACCAAAAACTAATTTCTTTGTAGCTGCTTCTGTTAGTGCGATTGTATTTGGAATTATTCACTTTGACTTTACGCACATACTACTATATGCAGTATCAGGATTTATATTCTCCTTTATCTATTACAAGACGAAAAGGATTATAGCGTCTATGATTTCCCATATGCTATTAAATGGATTCGTTGTACTCGTTCAATTTTACGGAGATGAAATCCAGCAATTTTTGAAGCAATATTCCAATATGCAGTTAATATTCTTTCAATAGTACCCTCCTATAACTTCTAGTCCTCAATAAAAAGCCTTTGACCCATTAGCATTGTGGTCAAAGGCTTCTTTAGTTATTCAGTATGTTCGTTTCTTATGAGATAAATCAAGGTTTGCAATTCAACAGATAAATCGATTGTGTGTACACGGATCGCATCCGTTGTTTGAATACGAATTGGTGTAAAGTTTAGTATCCCTTTAATAGACGAAGTCCCTAGTTGGTCTGCTACTTGCTGTGCTGATCTACTCGGTAAAGTGAAAATAACTAACTCAATTCCATATTCCTCTAGTTTTTCTAGCATAACACTAGAATGATATACAGGTATATCACTAATAGTCGTTCCCTCAACAGGTGCCTTTGTATCAAAAGCTACGACAATCTTAGTGTTATGATTTTTTTGGAAGTTATACTTCAAGAAAGCAGTTCCCAAACTACCAACACCAATAAGCGCGACATTCGCTGCCTCATCCTGATCAAGTGTTTTACGGAAAAACTCCAGTAACGTTGGTACTTCATAGCCGTAACCCTTTTTCCCGAGAGCACCAAAATGAGAGAAATCTCTTCTAATTGTTGCGGAATCAATCTTCATCGCTTCACTCAATTCCTGTGAAGAAACTCTTTTATGTCCAGCATTATCAAAGCTTTGTAAAAATCTATAATATAATGGAAGTCTTTTTGTAGTTGCTTGAGGAATTCTTGGTATATCTGGTTTCATAAAAATCCTCCTAGTTTAGTCAAACAAATCGTTTTTATCTTACTAGACATTTCTACCATTGTAAAGCTATGGCGTTGCAACAACAAGCCCTATCTATTACACTTAAGTTAGAATTGAGGTGCGAATACTGTGATCGTTTTACAAGTCAATCAAATAACAAAATCCTTTAACGGTGAAGATATATTAACAAACGTAAAGCTAGAGGTTCAGGACAGAGACCGGGTCGCCCTTGTTGGCAGAAACGGTGCTGGAAAATCTACTTTACTTAAAATAATCGCTGGTGAAATGTCATACGATTCAGGCGAAATCATTATGCCCAAAAATATTCGTCTTGGCTATCTAGAGCAACATGCAGGTCTAGAATCTAAGCTGACTATTTGGGACGAAATGAAGACTATTTTTAGTCATCTCATTAACTCAGAAAAAGAGCTTCGTTCCTTAGAATCACAGATGGCTGATCCTTCTGTATATGAAGATACCGAGGCTTATGCAAGAGTGGCAGCAACGTACGATGAATTGCAATTAGCTTTCAATGAAGCTGGTGGTTATCGCTTCGAATCTGATATTCGATCTATCCTACATGGCATGCAGTTCTTCCCAGAAGATTATGAGAAGCCAGTGCAAGCATTGTCTGGTGGTCAAAAAACGAGACTAGCATTAGCTAAAATGCTTTTAAGTAAGCCAGACTTACTTATCCTCGATGAGCCTACCAACCATTTGGACATTCAAACATTAAGCTTTTTAGAAAATTATTTAAAGAATTATAATGGCGCTGTTCTTATCGTATCGCATGATCGTTACTTTTTAGATCAGGTAGTTACCTTTGTGTATGAGGTATCTCGTCATAATGTAGCAAGATTTGTTGGAAACTATAGCTCTTACTTAACGCAAAAAGCAAAAAACTATGAATTAGATAGTAAGAAATATGAAAAACAGCAAGAGGAAAAAGCAAAGCTAGAGGAGTTTGTTAGTAAAAACCTAGCTCGTGCCTCTACGACTAAAATGGCCCAATCTAGACGGAAGGTTATTGAAAAAACAGACTGGATGGATTCCCCAGATGGCGATGAAAAATCTGCTTCATTCGGATTTACTATCGACCGACCTAGTGGGAATGACGTTCTCCGCCTAGAGGAAATTGCAGTCGGTTATCCAAAAAATACAGTTTCATCTAACATATCCTTTTCTGTGTACAAACAGGATCGAATTGCACTTGTTGGACCAAATGGAGTTGGAAAATCGACTTTACTAAAAACCATTATGAAACAACTGGAAGCTACTGGAGGCAAAATTCAATACGGAACAAATGTCCAATTTGGTTATTATGACCAAGAGCAAGCGGCACTGACTGGCAATAAGACAGCTTTGTTAGAACTGTGGGATGAATGGCCATTGATGAATGAACGAGATATCCGTAACGTATTAGGTCGATTCTTATTTACGGGAGATGATGTACAAAAAACGGTATCTACACTGTCCGGTGGTGAAAAAGCTAGACTTGCACTTGCCAAGCTCATGCTTTTAAAAGCGAACACCCTTGTACTCGATGAGCCTACTAACCATTTAGACTTAGACAGTAAAGAGGTTCTCGAAAATGCATTACTTGATTTCCCAGGGACTATTATATTCGTATCCCATGACCGGTATTTCATTAACCGAATTGCCACAAAAGTGATTGAGTTAGCAAGTGATGATGCAACCCTGTTCCTTGGAGACTACGACTATTACTTAGAGAAAAAAGAAGAAATGGAAGAGCTTGCTTTAGAAAATGCTGTCGTGGAAAATACGGTAGTTACCAAAGTGAACACATCCACTATAGATAAAGAAGCTAAGAAAAAAGAACGCCAGCTTCGACGTCAGTTAGAGGAATTAGAAAGTCAGATGCCGACGGTGGACGCGGAAATTACGATAATCGAAGAAAAGCTATGTGAACCGGAGATTTTCCAAGACCATGAAGCTGTTCAACAATTACAAATGGAACTCGATCAATTGAAGGAAAAACAAGATAACTTATCCAATGAGTGGTTGGAATTACAGGAACAACTGGAAGAAATAGCGACTTAAAGAAAAAAGGTAGTGTAACCAATTTTGTTTTGGCTTCACTACCTTTTCTTTTTGCTTTCTAATCTTGGTATTTTCTCCCTAACTACTAAAATTCTACAATTTTAGTATTAATCCTTCCTTTATATTAATTTTTCATTGAATGCCTGTCGTATGGTGTACATATATGTTGGTCAAGTGCTATTTTGCAATAAATTTTTCTCCACATATTTATTCACAAAGAAAAACGAGTTATATCAATCTATCAACAGGTTTATCCACATTGTCCACAATTCAAAAACTTAGTTGTCCACAGCACTGTGCATAACAATCATACTATATATAGTTTTATCTTAAGTTACACACATGTTATCCACAAATTGTGCATAAGTACGGATGTTCTCTATTGACAACTACTAAATTCCGTGTTAAAAAACCCTCTTTTCTTGTCGAAGAAAAGGGGGCATCAATTATTTGTCTAGGCTCTAGCCCCTTGAGTTGTTTCAGAATGTCGGATAAAGGCAAAAGAAGCCTTACCGTCAATTCTGCAACGCTTTTCAGGGCTATTATAGGTATTTCTGTTTTTTTTCAGTTCCAACTATCTAATTCTAGTCCAGGCCTACCATTCATCGACATATTACCTCTATGACCCGCTGAAAATTTCGAATTTCCTGCAGCTGCAATCATCGCAGCATTATCGGTACACAGTTTGATGGGAGGAACATAAAAAGGTATATTTTCTTTAGTAAAAGCTTCTTCTAGTGATGTACGAAGTCCTTTATTGGCAGCAACTCCACCTGCCGCTATGACTTGTTTAACTTTAAATTCTCGTGCAGCACGAATTGTTTTTGTTGTTAACACTTCCACTACACTTTGCTGGAAGCCCGCCGCCAGATGGTTCGGATTTACTTTTTCCCCTCGTTGCTCGGCGTTATGCTGATAATTGATAACTGCTGATTTTAATCCACTAAAGCTAAAATCATAGGACCCGTCTTCTAGCCAAGCTCTTGGAAATTGCAGTGCTTCGTCACTTTCATTAGCTAGTTTATCGATATGTGGGCCTCCTGGATAAGGGAGATTCAGTACACGTGCTACTTTATCGTACGCTTCACCTGCAGCGTCATCTCTAGTCTCACCGATTAGTTCGAACAGACCATCGTCCTTCATCAATACAAGCTCTGTATGCCCTCCAGAAACAACTAATGCAAGAAGTGGAAATTCCATCTTCTGTACTAACGCATTTGCATAAATATGCCCTGCTATATGATGAACCCCAACAAGTGGAAGCCCATTCGCAAAAGCAAATGCTTTCGCTGCATTTATACCTATTAGAAGAGCCCCTACTAACCCAGGTCCTTCTGTTACTGCAACTGCATCTAAATCCTGAGGTGTCATGCCCGCTTGTTTTAATGCTTCTTCAATGACAATCGTAATTTGCTCCACATGATGTCTGGATGCAATTTCGGGCACTACCCCACCGAATCGTTTATGACTTTCAATTTGTGAAGCGACTACATTGGAAATAATCTCTTGACCATTTTTTACTATCGATGCCGCTGTCTCATCACAGCTCGTTTCTATCCCTAAGATATATTGGTCTTTCATCATTTAAATTCCACCCACATCACAAGTGCATCCTCTCCGGTATCTGAATAATAATTTTTCCGTATGCCTCCGTCTTGAAAATTGAGTTTATGATATAAGTTCTTCGCTACATCATTTGAAACTCTAACTTCTAACGTCATGAGAACTACATTTTGCTCTGTTACAACACGGATAGCTTCACGCATTAAGCCTTCGCCAATTTTGTTTCCACGCATTCTTTCCGATACCGCCACATTGGTAATATGACTTTCATCCATCACTACCCACATGCCACAGTATCCAACTATCTCTTTCGTTTCAGTTTCAGCTACAAGATAGTGTGAATATTCATTTGTCGTCATTTCGTGCTCAAAGGCTTCTCTTGTCCACGGTGTATCGAAAGCTTCCTCTTCGATTAACAGAACTTGGTCTATATCATCTATTGTCATTTTGCGATACGTAATATTAGTTTCCATTTTTCTTCTGCTCTTTCATCCAGTTTGCCTCTGCTTCTGTAATACGTAAATACTCCGGCACTACTGTATGCACTTCGTTAGGCTCCATTTTTTTTGCCATTTCTATTAAAACTGCAGCATTTGGTAAATCGAAAGCAGCATTAACACGTTGCACCTTATCTCCAAGTATTTCCTTTATACGCTCCCAGTGAATTGTAACGTCCATCCCAACAAACAAAACTGGCTGTTCTAAATTATCTAACGTGGTCAGTAGATCTACTAAAGACATATGCGCTTCTTTTACTACTTCACCGTTTGTATAGATTCCAGCAAAGACATTACCGCGACGTGCATCCATAATAGAACACACTACTCCTTGGAAATAGGGTGCATTCTCGGCAAGTACATGTAAGCTTGATACTGAATATATCGGCACCTTTAGTGTCCATGCGAGCGTTTTTCCAATCGTAACTCCAATACGGACTCCTGTATAAGAACCGGGTCCTTTCGCTACAGCAATTGCCTCTATTTCATTTGGCTTGATATTTGCTTTTTCCATTAATTCTTCAATCGCTGGCATTGTCCCAATCGAGTGAGTAATTTTCATAGAGGACTGAATCGAAGCAAGTACTTGTTCATCCTTTACAATAGCTACCGCTAGCGGTGAATGTGATGTATCTATTCCTAACCAAATCATTCAAAAAGCTCCTCACATAATTGTTCATATCGTTCGCCCAGAGGCATAAACGTAAATTTTCTGGCATTCTCATCTAGCCGTAGTATCTGAATCGCTAGTCGTTCTGCCGGTAGGTCTTCTTCTATCAAATGGGCCCACTCAATAATGCTGACCGCATCCCCGTAAAACAGCTCGTCCCACCCTAGATCCTCATCACTATTTGCAAGTCGGTAAACATCTAAATGGTTTAACGGGAGCCTACCCTCATACTGTTTTAATATAGTAAAAGTGGGACTGTTCACGTTACGCTTAATACCCAAGCCTTTTGCCACACTTTTAGTGAATGTCGTTTTACCTGCTCCTAAATCACCTTCTAGAGTCAGGACATCCCCGGCATGTAAGCGAGCTGCCATTTGCTCGGCAAGAGCCTGTGTTTCTTGCTCCGAATTAATCATTCGTTCATATTTCATCGGTTGCTTTCCTTTCCAGTTACATCTCTAATGCTTCTATTATAATGAAATACGTCGAATATTGTAAGTGTGGGGTCTTTCTAGTTAGCTTCTAGCAAGAACAAAAGCGCAAGCGCCTATGTAAGACCCTACAAGCGCTGGAAGAATAGCAATAAAGGCGCTCTTTGTCTTTATTGCTATTCTGAAGCGACTCGAGGGGCTAGGCGCTGAAGTCTGGACGAATAATTACTTGTAGAAGGTTATCCATATGCCGTAGATTTTATAATTTCCTAAAGCATAAGAAAAACCAGGTAAAAAACACCCGGTACTTAAAAAAAGTAGATATGTCATTGAGTGGAGCGGAGGGGGGCGGTGACACCAGCTATAGCTGAAGCCAAGCTCACGGGAAGTGTCCGCCGGAAGTGAAAGTCAGTAGTATTATTTATCCTTTATAGTTCTGTAATTCCAAATTTCACACTACATACACTTTCTCATCAGTTAAAAAAAGACCATTTCGCAACTTGTGCAAAATGATCTTTCACTTATTGAACTAACCGTACGATTTTCTCAACTGCTTGTTCTCCAGCTGCTGTCCATTTATTTTGGTTTTCAATTTGACCATCCTTATCAACTGGAGGTTGGAATTGATTGAACCCTGTAGAAGTGAGCAGTGAATTCTCCTCATCATCTAAACCTATATTAACAACATGCTTGATCACATAAGGAGTTTGAAACTTAATCTGTGCGTCGTAATTATCTAACTCCCCTTCCACCACTTCAAATGGAAGTCGCAAGTAAATGGTTTCGCCTTCATTTCGCCATAATACATTGTCAAAACTGCCTTTATGGTAGTCCCAATTTCCACCTATCGTATACCCGAGGCTATCTATTCTACTTCTTAAATCACCAAAACCGATTTCTTTTCCTTCTAACTCTGTTTGTAATTGCAGCATGAAAAATTCACTCCTCATTCGAATCTTTCTATTATCATTACCAACAATCGCTAGAAAAATACTAGCCTCTCATTAATCGGTCTACTAACTTTTTGAAGAAACCATCCTCAATTTCCATGTCCTCTATCTTTTCCACTATTACATCAGAAAGCAATTCATAGCAAGCTTCCCCAAAATGAAGTCCATCATTCTTCTCTCCAACTAATAACTCCTTATAGTTTGGCTTTGAGTATACAATTTGAAAAAAATCGATAAAATAACTGTTTGTCTCTTCTGCTACCTCTTGAACGACCTGAGCATATTGTTTTAAACGTTCATTCGTTCGGTTGCGCTGAAGAGATTCATCAACGGGAGCTGGGCTTATTAATATAGTCTTTTCTGGACCAATCTGCTTTGTAAACAATGAAATATTACGCTTAAACGTATCTATATCTACCAACTTATCAGTTGCCGAATCATTTGCTCCAAATAATACAGTCACTACATCTGGACGCTTAGATAACACATCTCTGTTAAAACGAAACATCGCTTGCTCCGTTGTATTTCCGGATACTCCTGCATTGATAAATTTATAATTAGGCATTTTTGAAGACATTTTATGAGTTAATATGGGCGATGGATACCCTTCTTTTCTGGCAGTGATACTATCACCAAAACAAATTACTTCCAACATATAACAAAACTCCTTTTAAAAATATGTAATATACTTGAAACACATTATACGTTTATAATTACCCAAAAACGGATAAACAAACATAGATATTATGTTTTGGAGGAAGTTTTATGGCTAACAAGCGATTAACATGGGTGGATGTGACAAAAGGATTCTTAATGATATTAGTTGTAATCGGACATTATCCAGGTGAATTGGATTTTCCGTTTATCACTTATATATATTGGTTTCATATGCCGGCCTTTTTCTTATTAAGTGGATTATTTTTCAAAGAATTAAAAGAGGAACAAGATACAAAAGTCTCTATCAAAAAAAGGTTTCTACAGCTGATGGTACCTTATTTCTTTTTCCTATTAGCCATTACAACTGTTCGATATGGAATGGAGCTTGCAGGAGGTAACTTCGACTTATCCTGGTACATACAAGATTTATGGAAATTAGTTATTGCGGGTCGTTTTGCACGGGGTGCTTATGGAGTTTTCTGGTTCGTCACCACATTGTTCTTTACATATTTATTGTTCACATTGATGACAAAGTATTTAAATCGATTCAAACAAATAGTATTACTTATCGTCTTTTACATCGTCGCACATTTAGAAAGTATTTTTGCAATGCAATATATTAGTGGAGCACCAGATAAAGCTTCACAAACAATTCCAATGCTTTGGAACTTGGATGTCGTCTTAATGGCAATCGTCTATTTTTCTCTTGGCTATTATGCTAAATCTATTTGGATGAACATTACTAAAACGTGGTTTATCGGAGCTCTAATCGTGGCAATAACTGCCATAGTTACTGATAAACTTGGGGTTATTGATTATCACTTAAGTATGAAATTCCTTCGCTATGAACATTTACTACTAGACTTAGTGATACCCATTGCGTTCATAATCGTTATTCTTGGTCTGTTCCAAAGAATTACTACTATTCTTTCGTTAGACTGGTTGGCAAAAATTGAAAAACATTCAATTACTATTATGTATTTGCATATTTTCACTGATATTATCCTGAACGACTATTTCCAATACGGCATTATTGGTTTTACGACACTCGGATTAATCATACCGATCATAGCATCTATCATAATTCAAAAAATGATTCCATACGGAAGGTTCTTATTAGGAGATATTCGAGCAAAGAAACCCATTCAAATTTAATAGAAGCCCTACCAGAGAAATAATTGCTCTGGTAGGGCTTTTATTGTCGGAGAATTTATGTGAAAAATCATGCATCTGTGACATCATTAGATAGAGATTCGAATAACGACACAACAATAAAATAGAACATTAGTTCTTTTTTGTGTTATAATAAGTTGGCAATTACATAGTAGGGTAGGCGGCTGGTCACTTTTCCGTTAGGAGGTGTTGCCATGACAACATACCAGATGATGAGTTTGTTGATCCAGCTTAGTGCTGTACTGATAGCAACCTTTTCCATAGTAGTGACCATTATCATTTTCTTTGTAAAAAAGAAATAACCGTCCCCTGAGCTAAAGGTTTGACGGTTATTTTCGACCTTGGACCAACCGCTCTTTCCGCGGTCTGTAATTGCTGACTGGATATTCGCGTATCCAGTCTTTATAGTCTCTGTTTCTATATCCATTATATACAGAAGGAGTAGCGCATTCAACCTATATGAGCATTACCAACTTTTGACTTAGTGGAAAACGATTGTCTTATTGCCTTCTACGATAACACGATTTTCTAAATGCCATTTCACAGCTTTTGTTAATACTCGTCGTTCGATAGTACGACCAATTTTCTTTAACTGAACTACGTCATCCCGATGATCTACTCGCTCCACATCTTGTTCGATAATTGGACCTTCATCTAAATTGTTTGTTACATAATGAGAAGTAGCCCCAATCAGCTTCACTCCGCGTTCGTATGCCCGCTCATATGGACCAGCACCGATAAACGCTGGTAAAAATGAATGATGTATATTAATAATCCGATTTTCAAAATGCTCTACAAACTCTGGTGTTAATATTTGCATATAACGAGCCAGGATGAGTAAATCTACTTTGTACTGCTCCATTAAACGAACCTGTTCAGCTTCCACTTGTTTTCGAATATCTTTGTTTGCTGGTATATAATAATATGGAATGCCTAGAGCCTCGACAAATGGCCGGGCGTCTTCATGATTACTAATGACTACAACTATATCTGTATCCAAATCTCCGTTTTGCCATTCCCATAAAAGCTCCATTAAACAGTGTGGTTCCTTAGAAACAAAAATTGCAGAACGTGTACGCTCACGTAAATAATTAAAACTATATTCCATATTATGCACTGCAGCAATTTGTTCGAAATCCTTTTCCATTTGTGCACACTTTCCAACTAAACCTTCACAATGATATGCAATTCGTATAAAAAATGTACCGTTCACTGGATCACTGGAATATTGGCTAGACTCAATAATATTTGAATTATGTGTGTGTAAAAATGTTGATAGCACTGACACGATTCCTGGTTTATCAGGGCATTTTACTAGCAATCGTCCACGATTTTCAAAATGACTGTTTTGATGTTGTGAGTTACTTTTTGCTTTCATGTTAATAGACATAGAAACAGCTCCCATTATATAAATATTAATTTTCTTATTATGCTACATTCTATCTGTCTTCTCAACCCTTTAGTAAATTAAATGATTAAAGTGGGGTACAATCGATGTTAAACATAGAATTTTACGCAAAGAGGGTGTGTACATGCATCAGAAACTAACGAAAAAACTATTTAAATTGTTTACAGGTGAATTGACCGCAACAATCATGTTTGGAGGTGTATGGCTACTGTTTTTACGTATGCATGAATGGGCAAATCCATACTTCACTTCTTTTCCCCCTTTATATGCATTTCTATTCCTAGAATTTCTATTATTACAAGGAAGTTATTATTGGTATTTAAAATGGAGACAAGCTAAGCATAGGGATTTCACTATATTGCCCGATTATCATCTGAAATTTTTCAGGATTCTAAAGCGAGTGAATCTTTTTCTTATAGGAGTTGGCTTTATTATATTGATATATGAATCGATAAATCATTCTAAAGCCTACTATTGGACCCTCTTTTTATATCTGTTTGCGCTAGCAGAGTATATAAATTATTACAATATTCGCTTGTCTTATCAATCCGTGGATGAGATGAAGGACTTTCTGCGACACAGAAAGTTACGTAGATCTAAATTGGCAGAAGAACTAAAACAATTAAAAGCTATCTCCCAATAACAGGGAGATAGCCTCTCTTGGCAAACTATTTTACAATGCTTTTTAAAATATTGTCGATAATTTGTTCATTAGCAATTGTTCCAGTGTATAACCAGCTTTCGTCTGGTGAAAATTCATATACATTTCCAGCTTTTACAGCAGGAACACTGTTCCATAATGCTTCACTTAAAGCAGTAGAACCACTTGTTGTATCACTATTGATCAAGAATAAATGCTCTGCATCTAACTCAACCAGTTTTTCTAAAGATATTTCACTCCAGTTACCAGTTGCACTTGCTGAAATTTCTTTTACTACTGCAGGTGTCTTCAATCCTAAATCACCATACATTACCGCACCACTAGATAAGTTTTCTCCTACTACGAAGAATTTCCCACCTACTAGCCATACAGCAGCTACTGAAGGATTTCCTACCTCAGCTTCTATCGTTGCTTTTGCTTCTGCCGCTTTTGCATCATAATCTTCCAGTGCTTTTTGAGCTTCTGCTTCTTTACCGAATACCTCCCCTACACGCTTTAGTTCGTCGCGCCAATCGTTGTTGACTTCTGTTCCAATTACGTATGTTGGAGCAATTTTACTGTATTGCTCGTATTTACCGCCTTCTACCATGCTTGCTGAATCCATGATGATCAAGTCAGGTGCGTATTCTTGAACTGCTTCGAATGGTAAGTCATAAGGAATCATTGGAACGTCTTTTAAATCGTCCTGTAAATATCCCTGTATGCTTGCACCATCATTTACACTCCATTGTGCAACAGGAGTTATTCCTAATGCGACTAAATTATCTTCTAAGTATGAAGCTAGTACACGTTCCGGGTTAACAGGCACTACTACTTCATTGCCCATCGCATCTGTCAATGTACGTGTATCGCTTTCCTGTACGTCCGTTGCTTGTTCTTCTGCTTTATCTGTTGTGGACTGCTCTTTAGAATCTTCATCCCCACAAGCCGCTAATGCTAAAGCTAAAGCACCTGCTCCTACTAATTGTATCCATTTATTTTTACCTAGTATATTTTTCATGTTAATCTCCCTTTTGGTATGATATAATAGAATCATTGATAATGATTCTCGATTTCAATTAGAATACAAATTCTTTCATTTGTCAATATTTATTTTTTCTTAAAATGGGGATAATGATACATATGAATACTAAAACAACATTAGATTATAAAAATCCTTTCACTAGCTCTGCTGTCATAATCATTGGCATCATACTACTTGCCCTTAGTGTGGTGGTATCTATAAATTTTGGGGCATCCTCCACCTTAAGCTATCAGGACGTATGGAGTGCTATTTTTCACTTTGATCCAACTAATTCTTCCCATGTTATCATTCGTGAACTTCGACTTCCCCGAGCTATAGCCGCTATTTCTGTTGGAGCTGCTTTAGCAGTATCTGGTGCAATCATGCAAGGGATGACAAGAAATCCATTGGCTTCCCCATCCATAATGGGGGTCACTTCAGGGTCATCTTTTTTAATAGCCATTGCGCTAGCTGCGTTACCAGGTATAAGTTACTTGGGCTTAATGATGTTCTCATTCGTTGGAGCGGGGCTCGGTGCAGCTTTAGTATTTGGAATCTCTGCTATGGCGAAGGGTGGGGTGACTCCGGTAAAATTAGCGCTAGTCGGCTCAGCCATTACTTCCCTACTTAGTTCCCTATCCACAGCTATTGGTATTAAATTCAATGTATCAAAGGATATCAGCTACTGGTATGCTGGCGGCGTATCGAGTATTCAGCCGCAACATATTTTATTTGCTATTCCATTTATCATCGTCGGACTTATATTAGCGTTAATCTTGTCGCGCTCTATCTCTGTGCTAAGTTTAGGAGAAGATGTCGCAAAAGGACTCGGTCAACGAACCGGTTATGTACAATTGTTAGGAACAATTGCTGTGCTTCTATTAACGGGGGCTGCAGTATCCATTGCTGGGATGATTGGTTTTGTAGGTCTGGTAATTCCTCATATCACTAGATTTCTTGTTGGAGTAGATTATCGGTGGATTATTCCATGTTCCGCTATTTTAGGCGGTATATTATTGATCACTGCAGATATCGTTGGACGTAGTGTAAATCCTCCCTTTGAGACACCTGTCAGTGCAATTACTGCCTTGATCGGTGTGCCGTTCTTTCTCTACCTAGCACGTAAAGAGGGGAGAGGATTATGATGCCAAACACTTTAGCTAAAAATGAAGCCAAATATAAGTTTCTTATGATCACTACATTTATTTTAATCATTATGGCTATTCTAATAAGTATTAATGCAGGATATATGAAAATACCGATTGCCGATGTTATTGCTACATTGTTTGGTAATGGTACTCCTCAAAATGAACTTACTATATTTGAATTCCGCTTACCTCGAATATTCATGGCCTTACTGGTAGGTTTAGGAATTTCTATATCTGGTGCAATTTTGCAAGGAATTTCTGGAAACCCACTAGCTGATCCCGGCATTCTAGGCATCAATGCTGGTGCAGGTTTTACCATCGTGCTTTATATGTTCTTTTTTCAAGGAACTGTCTTTATAACTGGTTGGCTTTCTATTTTCATCATGCCATTTGCAGCACTAATCGGAGGATTTATAGCAGCATTCCTTATCTATATAATTTCCTGGAAAAATGGTCGTGTAACTCCTATACGGCTAATACTTGTAGGAATCGGGATTAATGCTGCATTTGGAGCAGGTCTAACTATTTTCCAAATGAAAATGGAGCCGATTGACTTTATGAAAGCGATCGTTTGGCTTTCTGGTAGTATTTGGGGAACAAATTGGACATTTGTTTGGATGATTGCCCTTTGGTTAGTTGTCCTGATCCCAATTGTTCTTTATAAATCTCGAGTCTTAGATGTATTAAAGTTAGGAGACTCTATTGCAATAGGTGTCGGGGCCAATATTGAAAAAGAAAGACGCTTCCTTCTGTTCATTTCCGTAGCGATTGCGGCGGTTTGCGTATCAGTTGGAGGAGGAATTACTTTTCTCGGTTTAATCGCTCCACATATGGCACGCCGTTTAGTAGGTGCTTCTCATGCCAAGTCACTACCCCTAGCTGCTTTGCTAGGAGCACTGTTACTATTGCTCGCAGACACCCTTGGCCGTGTCATATTAGCACCAATGGAACTCCCAGTCGGATTGGTCATCTCCGTTCTTGGTGCTCCTTACTTTATCTACTTACTTATAAAAACGAACTAAATATGTAAAAAAAACAGATCAGCATAAGTCGCTGATCTGTTTTTTGGATTTAATTGATAACCCTAAGTTTTACTTCTTTGACTCCCCAAGCGATAGCATTATCATGGGAAGGGATAAAAACATCAATTTTATTGCCTTTAATAGCTCCCCCTGTGTCACCAGCTATTGCTTCTCCATAACCCTCTACCCACACTCTTGTACCTAATGGGATTACCCGAGGATCTACTGCTATTACTTTTTGATCAGGGTTAGCTCGCAAATCGATCCCATATGCGGTCGTCCCTGAGCACCCTGCGCAATACGCTGTGTAAGCCGTGGCGGTAACCGTCATCTCTGCTCCATAACTTTCCGGCTCTTCTTTGGAAGAAGATACGGTTACTTTTGGTGCTTCCACCGTATTAGTAGGTGGGGAACTTCTAGCTACAGTTGTTGAAGCAGCTGCTACCTTCTTAATAGTTTCAGGGATACCAGTGTTGCTTACAGTTAATACATCGCCAGGTAAGATTAGTTCCCCTTCGATATTATTCCATTCCATCAGAGATTCCAATGAAATACTATGCTCTAGAGCAATCCTAAATAGATTATCCCCTTTTTCTACCGTATATGTCTTAGGTTCCAGTAGAAAATCATAAGCTAGTTCGATATTTAGTGCATCATCAAAAAAAGAAAAATCCGCGACGCTATCTGAATTGTATATATCAAATTCTTCTCCATCACTAGTGGCGACTAGAAATGGATCAGCAGCGTACGTTACTGAGCTCATCGAAAAAGTAGCTACTAAAATCATTAACAACGTTTTTGCTTTCAATACTTTATCCTCCTTACAAGCAATCTTTCAATCACTTTTAAATTTGATTAAGTATTGCCCAAAAACTTTCAAAAACAAACATTCTAACAAAATAAAAAGAAACCATCCTCCCAAACATATAAAATCTGTTTGGAAAAATGGTGTTATATACACATAGTTTACATCTAAATTACTCCAGGATTTTCAATATTATTTCCTGTCTTCCCCACTCAATTGCTCCATCATAAGTAGGAATGAACACATCAATTCGATTACCTTTTATAGCACCACCAGTATCCCCAGCAATTGCTTCTCCGTATCCTTCTACCCACACTCTAGTGCCAAGCGGAATAACTGTAGGGTCCACTGCAATCACTTTCTCTTCTGGATTGGATCTTAGATCGATGCCGTAAGCAGTTATGCCGATGCAGCCATAGCAATAGGCTGTATAGGCTGTTGCCTCCACTATCATCTCTTGTCCTGGTCCGTCTGGCGGAATAGTACTTGGGTGCTTCACTAGCTCCGCATCCTTACTTAGTATTAACTGGTCTTTTGGATAAATCACATGATCAGACAATCCATTCCACTCCATTAGTAAGTCAATGGGAACATTATAAGCTTCCGCAATATCATACAGATTATCTCCTTCTACAACTGTATGAATAGTTGGATCTGGAAGACTTTCTTCTACGATAGGTGTATCCTCTACCTTTGTATTTGGTAAATCTAGTTGGTTTATCAATGGTTCTGAAGCACTTGCTGTAGATAAAGTTATACTTATAAATATTAGTGTAAATATTATAATTCTATTTTTCAATGTTATACCTCCGATGTACTTTTCAATAATCCCTTTTATGTATTGCCCTAAAAAAGAGAGAGACAAACATTTCTGTCTATAAGTGCAATAGGTAGCTTTCCAAAGCGTACATTATAAAGGTCTCTTAAAATCTGAAGTTGTCGACTGTTTTAATATGCATCAAAACAATTATTTTATGTAAGGTTTTATATGGAAATAAGTATTTTACATACAAAGAATCATTATTTGTCACGCAAAAAAGAAGCTACCAAAGAGGATTGGCATCTTCTTTTTTTATATTTAATTGGATAAGAACTATCATGATTCAAGGCTTTAGATCAATTTATTTTTTATAACTCTACAAGTTTTCATTCATAAATGCAAGGAAACTGCACCTAATAACCCTGCTTTGTTGCCGAGTGTTGCCTTTACAATTTCTATATCGGAATAACTTTCCATTACTAGTTCCTTAACTTTACTGTTTACCAATGATACTAATTTGTCCTGTTCCATAACTCCACCGCCTAAAATAATTACAGGAGGATTGAATATGTGGGTCAATGAAACTAAACCATATGCTACATCCATTATCCATGCATTCAGAATCTTCTCCAGTTCTGCATTACCTCTTTCAAGCCCTTCAAATATCGCTCGACCGTTCGCATACTTATGATCGACTTGAAGTGCTTTTTCAACTAAGGCTGTGGTGGAACCATACACTTCATAACAGCCTAAAAACCCACAAGTACATTTCCTTCCACCTGGATATAGAATTATATGTCCAAACTCAGCTGCTGAGCCATTAAACCCTCTATAGATACTAGAATTATATACAATAGCACCACCTATACCAGTTCCATAGGTTAAACATAAAAAGTCAGTATACCTTTTACCAGCACCAAACTTTTTTTCCCCTAACGCTGCAGCATTCACATCATTTTCTACAGCAACTGGGACATTAAAATTCAACTCAAAAATAGACTTTAACCTCATACCAGTAAAATTAGGAATGTTATCATTTGCATAGATGATAGAGCCTTCTTTACTATTAACCTGCCCAGCGGTACTAATGCCAATAGCTTGGAAGTCTACATAATTCATTTTGACTAACTGAATTATTCTTTCTATTAAATGGTTCCCTCCCATTTTAGCTTGAGAATCGAACTCTTGAAAATTTACTATATTTCCTTTTTCATCAGAGATGCCAAGTTTAATAGATGTTCCACCAATATCGATAGCTAATATATTCATCGGGTTCATCCTTCTAGATCGAACTTTACAGCTTTTACAAATCTTTTCGTAATATCCATCGGTCTCGTAATGGCAGTTCCAACTACCGCTGAATATGCACCTAATTCGAATACTCCCTTTAGTTCCTCAGGTGTCCAAATTCCACCCTCTGCAATGATTGGAATTGGAAAATCTCTAACTAGGTTTGCAATCAGCTCCCCATCTGGTAATTTAGTACCTTGCGTATATGTTGTATAACCACTAAGTGTAGTACCTAAGCAATCAAAACCTAATTCATATGCTTGTTTTGCCTCATCATAAGTGGAACAATCAGCCATAAACAATTGGTTCCTATATTGTTCACGAATAGCTGGAAAAACTTCGCTAATTACTTTACCATCAGGTCTAATCCTATTAGTTGCATCAATCGCAATAATTTCGACGCCTTCCTGATAGAGTAAATCTATTTCTTTATGTGTAGGTGTGATGAAAACATTCGATTCATCATAGACCTGTTTAATAATGCCAATGATCGGCAGGTTAACTGCTTTTTTAATCTCTCTAATATCATCAATGCTATTCGCTCTAATCCCCTTTGCGCCACCCAACATCGCAGCATAAGCCATTCTTGCCATAATGTAAGGGCTATGCAATGGTTCTTCAGGCAAAGCCTGGCAAGAAACGATGAGTTCACGCTCGATGGATTTTAATATTTCCTCTTTACGTTTCATCTATATTCATCTCCATACTTAAGCCATTTGATATTTTTCGATTGCCTCATCAATCATCCTTTTAATACCTTCTACTTTCCCTAAATCTTCTCCATGTAGTGCCTCTAATGGACCCCGGACACTTCCAATATTTATGCCTCTTATTTTTAAAATCTCTTTTATAACGGAATACATCGAACCATTCAATGAACAAAGTGCAATAATAATATCGTTAATTTCATGTTGGATTTCTCTAGCATTTGAGAAGTTACCTGTTGCAATAAATTCCTCTGCTTTTAAGAATAACTCCGGCATTACTCCATACGTTCCGCCAATTCCTCCATCTGCCCCTATTAATCTACCAGACACATATTGTTCATCTGGTCCATTAAAAACGATAAATTCCTCATGGGCTGCTGCTTTAAATCGCTCAATATCCATCACTGGCATAGAAGAATTCTTAACGCCGATTAGCTTGTCATTTTTTAATAGCCTTTTCAGTAACGAAACAGAAAGGTTATAGCCCGTCGTTTGAGGAATGTTGTAAATGATAAATGGCAATTCCGTTGAATTCATAATTTCCAACCAGTATTTTTCAATCGCACTTTCAGGTAGTTGAAAATAGATCGGGGGAATAGCAGATAACGCGTCATAGCCTAATTCCTCCGCATACTTGGCTAATTCCACACTTTCCTTAGTAGATGGTGCTCCGACATGTGCGATGAGCGTCAATTTCCCTTGCAGGCTTTCCGCAACATACTTGAGTGTTGCCTTTCTTTCGGCAAGAGATTGATATATACACTCGCCCGAACTTCCCCCCACATAGAGACCCTTGATCCCTTTTTCATATAAATACTGACTTAGTTTTATTATTCTCTCTTGTGATATTTCCCCTGCATCATCATAGCAAGCATAAAAAGCAGGTATAATCCCTTTAAATTTGTTTAGCAATATAATCCCCACCCTTTTACTTGATAGAACCCATTGTAATTCCTTGTGTGAATGATTTTTGGAAAAGCATGAAGATGATGATCATAGGAACAGAAGCTAATGCAGCACCGGCCATCATTACACCGTAATCTGTTTTGTATTCACCCTGCATGGTTGCAATACCTAATGGCAGAGTCATCATATCCGTGGAACGCGTAATAACGAGTTGGCTAAAATAATCATTCCAACTTAACATGAAGGTGAAAATGGCTAAAGCTCCGATTGCTGGTTTAAGCATCGGCAACACGATATGGAAAAATGAACGAATCTCACCACAGCCATCTATTTTTGCAGCTTCTAGGAGTTCATTTGGTATTGTTTGTGAGAACTGCTTCATCAAGAAAACTCCAAATGGCCAGCCAATTGCAGGAATGATCAGTCCTTTATATGTATCTACCCAGCCCAAATCTGCTAGCATCGTAAACAGCGGAACTAAAATAACCTGTTTAGGTAGCGCCATTGCAGCGATAAGTGCGATAAAGATAAGCTTACGACCAGGAAATACCTTTTTTGCTAGTACAAAACCTGCTGTTGCACTTACAAAACATACGGCAATCATCTCTGCACTTGCTATGAAGAAACTATTAAATGTCCAACGCCAAACTGGATTGTTAAATAATATTACCCAGTTATCCAGTATAGGATTTAACGGAAACCATTCTGGTGGAATTGTGATTGCTACAACTTGAGATTTAAACGCGCCAGTAACAATCCAGTAAAGTGGGAACAAAAAGAATAATCCAGAGAGGACTAATATAATTGTGGATATTATTTTAAATGCGCTTAAGTCGCGAAACCATTTTGGACGTCCACGCCCATCATTTTCTTTCTTCATTTTTACCGGAGATATTGCTTTCAAGATGTTTCCTCCTTTTAATACTCCACGTCATTCCCTAAGTATTTAAATTGAATGATTGAAATTATGCCAATGATAATGGCTAGAATTACCCCCATAGCTGAGGCTATACCAAAGTTACCTAAAAGAAATGCTTGTTGGTAAACACCATACATGACCGTCGAGGTACTATGAATTGGTCCGCCGGAAGTAAGTAATTGTATAAGTGCAAAACACTGAAACGAATTTATCGTAGTAATGACAATTACATACAAGCTTGTTGGCATTAGTAATGGCCAAATAATTTTGCGGAAAATTTGTCCTGGACTTGCACGGTCAATTTGAGCAGCCTCTATATAACTGGCAGGAATATTACCTAAAGAAGCAACATATAAAATGATCGGCTGACCGACAGAAGTTGTGATTAATATGACTGTTATGGCCATTAATGCTGTTTTTGGATCTCCAAGCCAGGATATCGGCTCCATTCCGAAAAAGTTAGTTATATAATTTAGCAGTCCAAAGTTTGGATGATAGATCCATCCCCATACGACGGTCACACTTACAACAGAAGTAACCGCTGGCAGATAAAAGATGCCTCTACAAAATGACCGGATAAACTCACTTTTCTTGTAAATCGCCATTGCGACGAAAATAGAGAAGCCAATAACTATAGGGACTGCAACAGCTACTAATACAATCGTATTTATGAGTGACTTATGGAAAGTTTCATCATGATACAAGGTTACATAGTTTTCCCATCCAATGAATTCAAAGCTTGTAATGCTATAGTCGAAGAAACTCATATATATCCCTCTTAACATAGGATATACAACGAAAATGAGGAAAAATGTTAACGCTGGTAACAAGAACAAATAACTCATCAACCAATCGTGCAATTTGTGTTTGTTTGGCTTACGAATAGTTGCTAACAATTTACTACCACCTCAATCTAATTCTTTTTTAAGATAAGTATATAAATATGGAGTATGAACACTGAGTTCATGGAATTTTTAAAAATGAATAATACTACTGATTTCAAAGGCTAAGAGCGCCACCTCGTGTGGCAACGCCTTTGTGACTACATCCTGTTGGCCTCCGCGGGCGACGGCAAGCATGCTTTTGACTAATTTTTCTTTTTAGAAAGGAGCAAGACATCTATGATGCTGCTCCTTTTCCATCTATTCATGCTGCTGTGTAATATCGGTAATACTATTTTGCAGATTTTGCTTTTTCAATCGTTGCATTCGCTTTTTCCGCAAACTCATCTAATGCTTCTTTCGGTGTTTTCGTTTCAAGAATTGCTTCTTGCAGCGCAGGGAACCAGAAAGTACGGATTTCAGCATAACCATCTGCAGTAGTTGGAGGATCTGTTATAAATTTACGTGCTAACTCTGAGTAGTCATATTCAGACCCTTCGTATATCCCTGTTACGGAGTTACGCGCTGACAATCCTCCAGTTTGAATAAGGTTCTTTTCGCCCCATTCTGGATCATTCACGATAAAGTCGATTAATTTCTTAGAAGCCTCTACCTTTTTGTCATCTTCATTGTTAAATACAGCTAACCCTCCAAGAAACGGCTCAAGCTTTGGATCTGATCCATCTGGAGTTGGATAAGGTAATAATACATCTTCAAAGTCTTCTGTTTTATTTGGAGCAAATAGTGATTTTAGTACAGCAGAATAGTTAATAGCAAATGCCATTTTCCCTTGTAGGAACAAATCATTATGATCTCCTGCTTCAAGTGAAGCTGCACCCGGTGCTACTAATCCATCTTTAGAAGCTTGCACAACCCACTCAAGTCCTTTTACACCAGCAGCTGAATTAATCGCTACTTCGCTATAATCCTCATTTAAAAATCTACTTCCACCTAAGTTCGTAATGTAACCTCGTGTTCCTTGATCACCTGCAACACTCTTTGCATAAAACCCAGAAGGAATAATATCTGGCGCTTTTTCTTTCACTGCATTTAGAGCTTTTTCATATTCTTCGACAGTCCAAGTACGATCTGGTCGATCTAAAGGCAATAAATCAAGTTCTCCAATTTCCTCAAACAATGTTTTATTTACTGCCATCATGAATGGTCCTGTATTGAATGGGTACATGAATACTTCCTCCCCAACCATCGATAGCTTTAACAAAGCTGGAGAAATATCACTCATTACCTCTTCTGGCATCATGTCATTTAACGGTGCAAGTAAATCTTTTTTACCCCAGTCAATAATTCTTCCAGGAGCATCGTAAATTACGTCTGGCGCTGTATTTGTAGCAATAGCCACGTTAAGCTTTTCCGGACCACCTTCAAAAGTTAGCATTTCTAAATTCACTTTAATATCCGGATTTTTCTCCTGGAAAGCTGCTATAATTCCTTCTTCATACTTCCCTACTTCTCCATCTAAAGCCTGGAAGTTGGGAAAATTCCACCATGTTATTTCTACTGATTTTGCGTCACTAGAAGCTGGAACTTTTGTAGAATCATCTTTTTCTTTTTCACCGGCATCCTCACTACAAGCTGCCAAGAACATTGATACAACAAATGCAATTGCGATAAACAAAATGAACCTTCTCTTTGAACCTTGCATAGTATCCCCCCTATTATGAATCTGAAAATATCGGTAAGCGCTTTCATTACCTGTTTTTATCATAGGGTTATAGAGCTCTATCTACAATCCCTCTTATTTTACATTCATACTCCCATTCTGACATATACACTCTAAATATATAAAATTATCTGAATGCTCATATAATTACCTATTGGGAAATTCTACTTTATCATGTACACTAGGAAAAAATGGCATAGAAAAATGTCTAAACGTCTTCTATAACAACTACTATTAAATCATTTTGGGGGAATATGATGTACAAATTAATGATAGTTGAAGATGAACCTGTCATACGTTCTGGCTTAAAGCAATATTTTGATTGGAAGGAATTAGGGGTTGAAACCATTGTGGAAGCAGAGAATGGCAAAGATGGAGTAGATACAGCTTTAATCGAATTACCTCACCTAATCATTACAGATATTCGAATGCCCGTAATGGATGGACTTGAAATGATTGGTCATCTACGACCAAAGTTACCTGACGCCATATTCATTATTTTAACTGGGCATAGCGAATTTGAATATGCACAAAAAGCTATTCACTACGGCGGGGTACACGATTATTTACTCAAACCATTACAGTATGACAAGAGTTTTTCAGTAATTGTGGAGTGCATAGAAAAAATCCGTAAGAAGCAATTAGGATCCCCAGAAACTATAGAGAGCACGCAAAATATACTGGATTCCTCTCTCATTTTGAATAGAATGGAAACGCTTTCTCAAGAGGATCTTCAACTGTTCAAAAAAATTGAATCCTATATAAAAAAGCATATTAACCAAGAGTTAACACTCAATATGGTTGCGGATCATTTCTTTTATAATCCATCGTATTTAAGTCGGTTATTTAAAACAAAACTCAATATGAACTATATGACCTTTGTAAGCGAAATCAGAATTCGCTATGCGCTAGAATGTCTAAAAGAATCCAAATACTCCATCAATGACGTGTCACTTATGTGTGGCTATAAAAGCTATAAACACTTCGTAAAATTATTTAAAAGTATTTCGCAAATGACACCTACGGAATACCGAAAACAATTAAGGATATAATGTGATGAAACAACTAAAACGACTCTTTCAAATATGTCAGTTTAAACATGTTAACTATCAAATTTTCAGTCTAATGATTATAACAATTACCATACCGTTGCTAATTTTATCCGTTATTATATATATCTTCTCTATACAATCAGCAAAAAGTGAATATCAAAATAGTTCGAACCTGATTCTCAATAATTTATCATTTAATTTCGATCAATATTTGCGGAGTGTGGAAATTGGAGCTTTAACAGCTCATATGGATAGTAATCTTCAAAATGCATTAGAAAACTGGGGGAAAACGGACTCCGACAAGGACTATGTTCAAAGTCTAGAATACGAAAATGCCATTGAACATTTCATCAGCAGTATTGAAATGACCATTGATAATGTAGACAGTGTACAAATCTTTTTAGATAATCGTGTATTTTACTCGAGCTTTAAAAGAGCTGTTTACGATGTTAGTAACCTTTCAAGCGAGGAATGGTATAAACAAACGGTGGCCCAAAAAGGAAAAAGAGTATTATTTGGAACCCACCAACCCTTTCATCGTCCTAACTCTAGTGAATCTGTTATTTCTATCGCAAGGGTCATTAACAAAAGTGGTACTAGGAATCCTTTAGGTGTTCTACTAATCGATATCCGTTTAGATTCACTCCGCAATATCTTAAACCTATCAGAGAATAGCAATCGAAACTTCGTTATTATGGATGACGTTGGCAAGATTATTTATGCTTCTGATTTAAATCAGGTTAACTCTAACAAAAAATTTAAAACACCTGTTCAGCAAGCAATATCAGATACGCAAACAGATAACGGAAGCTTCTATGCCGAAGTAAATGAAGTTAACTCTTTCTTTAACTATGTTACTTCTCCATACTCCGGATGGACAGTTATACAATATATTGAGGAACAAGAAATGACGAAGCATGCAGATATCCTTCGTCAGGTTATTTTATGGTTAGCACTCTTCTCCATAGCTATGGCTATGTTGTTTATGGTGATCTTATATTCACGTGTGACGAAACCTATTATCTTTTTAAGTAAGCAAGTAAAAAAAATTGGAAGTGGACAATTCAATGTTAACTTAACTAGTGAACGTCAAGATGAATTCGGGGTTTTATATCAAGGGATTAGTAAAATGACTACTAACCTAAAGAATTATATTGAACGAGCTTCTTATCTCAAAGCCCAACAACAACTAGCACATTATCGTGCTCTTAAAAGTCAGGTCAATCCACACTTTTTAGCAAACGCCCTCGAATCAATTCAAATGAAGGCGGTCATCAACAAACAACGAGATATTGCAGAAATGATTGGACTCCTGGGACAGTTATTCCGCATCACTATACAAAGTGGAAAAGAAACTATCACATTGGAAGAAGAACTCACACATATTCGCTTATATATACAAGTGCAACAAATGCGATTTGGGGACAAAATACAGTATATCGAAAACTTAGCACCACATAGTAACTCCATACACATCGTACATTTTTCGCTACAGCCCCTAGTGGAGAATGCAATTATTCATGGTTTAGAACCGATGCTTGGACAAGGCACGCTAGAACTTTCTTCTACCTTTTCAGGCAAAGACCTACTTATTAAGATTCAAGATAACGGAGTGGGTATTAATCCAGAACAAGTTCAGCAATTGCGAGATTACCTAGAAGAATCATCTAACACGTTAACCGAAGAACATATCGGACTTAAAAATGTACACGAACAAATCCGATATTATTTCGGCAACAAATATGGAATCACTATTGATAGTGTTTTAGGAGAAGGCACCACTTTAACAGTTCGAATTCCAGCCCTTTCATAATAAGAAAACTCAGGACATTTCGGAAGAGCTTGGACAAATGTTTTCTATATTATTAACCAGTAAATTAATAGTGGTATTGGTTGGACATAATACACAGCCAGTATCACTTTTTTCGTTATTCCTGTGGTTTAAATTGAACTAAAATGACAGGTTAGTTAAATTAGTAGAAATAGATATCTGGAATATTATGTTAGAATATATCAAAGAACTTTGAAAGGAATGACTCTATTAATGGATATAAGAAGACCTAGTGATTCCGAACTTAAAGAGGTTCTTTTACTTTCTCCACAAGCCGTATTTGACGGAACATTGGGTGAAGTAAAACCTACAATTGAAAAAGTAAAAAGTCTTATGGAACCACTATTAGAAAAGGGGAGCTATTATTTAATAGCAACAGAGAACGGTAAAATAATTGGGTGGATTCTTTTAGGGGAGAGTAAAGACCAATTTACTGATAAGATGAATGGATTTATTTATGAGTTATTTGTTAAAGAAGAATTTAGAGGGAATGGAGTTTCCAAACTGTTAATGAGAACAGCCATTGACCAGCTAAGATTAAATGGATACTCTGAAGTTCGTCTTAGTGCATTTGCAGGAAATCAAGCTATTAAACTTTATGAAAGCATAGGATTTAAGTTAAGAACAGTTTCTATGAGTTTACCATTATAAGCTTGGAAATTTTCACACGAAGCCTTAGTAAAATAGGACAACACAATAAGTGAGTGGTGAATATATCCTAACTCCTTATTGTGCATTTTAAATAAACCACTAGCTTTAAGGATCAACAGTATATTTGTCGCGAAGACGTATTGTATATAGCAGCGAGCCAAATTCTTTGACTTACTTTTAGTAACCTCCTATACTAACAAAGGACTAAAGTTGAAAAAATGACACAATATAAAGAGTCTGCTTCTTATAATGTGTAACTATTAACGACTAGCAGTCACACACACTTAAAATGGAAATCACAAATTTCCACTAACTAGAACTTTGGAGGGAACACATCATGAAATTAGTAGCAATTGTAGGAAGTATCCGAGAAGATTCATTGAATTTGAAACTAGCAAAACATCTACAAACACGTTATGCAGAGAAGTTTGAGCTAGAGATCTTAGATTTAAAACCGATTCCAATGTATAACCAAGATATCGAGCTAGATGCACCACAGGAAGTATTAGACTTTAAAGCAAAAGTGAAAGCAGCCGACGCTGTTCTTTGGATAACACCCGAATATAACTCTACGATTCCAGGTGTTTTAGGAAACGCTATTGACTGGATGAGTCGTGTAGATAAAGTTATGACTGGAAAACCATCTATGATTATGGGTGCTTCTATGGGTGCTATGGGTACGGTAAAAGCACAAATGCATCTACGTGATATTCTATTCGCAAGTGGTTTAAATTCACCTTTACTTCCGATGAACGAAGTATACGTTGGAGCAGCGCATACTAAATTCAATGACAATGGTGAATTAACAGACCAAGCAACAGTTGAGTTTATTGATACAGTAATCGCCAACTTCCAAGAATGGATGAAAAATTACTTATAATACTGAAAAACACCTCTTCATCGAAGAGGTGTTTTCTATTTCCTTGCCTTAATCGATTGGTTCCCAGTGTAGCAAACAAACATGAAAGTTCAAACATTCACGTTTGTTCAAACCAACGCGAATGTTTCTTACACAGGGACGAAAAAGCGCAAGCCCTGGAATTCAAGGGTTTGCGCTTTTCTATGCCCAGTATTCTATTTAAAGAGGTTAATAGTTGTAATAATAATTGGCATACCGAAAACATCTATTAAGAATGCTCCTACAATCGGTACGATTAGGAATGCTTTCCGTGATGGACCAAATTTCGAAACTACTGCAGACATATTAGCCATTGCGTTAGGCGTTGCACCTAGACCATGTCCAAGGAAACCCGATACCATAATTGCTGCATCGTAGTTTTTTCCAAGCAACCGGAAAAGGACGAACACAGCGAATAGTACGATGAAGATTACTTGTACTAACACGATGATAAATAACGGTAACGCTAAGTCTGCAATTTCCCATAGCTTTATGCTCATCAATGCCATTGATAGGAAAATACCAAGGGAAATATCACCGATTAAATTTATTTCTCTCATATTGATTAGTTCAGGCTTGATGCGATCTACCAAATTACGAACGATTACTGCTATGAACATAGCACCTACATAACCAGGTAAAACAAATCCTGTTATAGTAGAGAACCATTCGCCTACATATGTACCAACTGCCATACAGAAAGTGATTAAGAAAACTTGCATCATGAATGATTTGTCTGTAATCGGATGTTGTGATTTTTCAACGTATGCTTCTGTTTCTTCAGAAGATGGCTTTAAGTCAAATTTACGGATCAAGTAGCCGATAACAGGACCACCAACAAGTCCACCAGCTACTAGTCCACATGTAGCTGCAGCCATCCCTATTGATACTGCGGATGGTACTCCTAACCCTTCAATTGTTTCCCCAAAAGCTGCAGCCGCACCATGTCCCCCTTCCATAGATACAGCCCCTGCCATAACGCCGATCAATGGATGAAGATCCATTAATTTAGCTAAAGAAACACCAATTACATTTTGCATTAAGGCTAAGAATCCACAAGCTAACCAATAGATTACTAATAATTTTCCACCTAATTTAACAAGTTTGAAACTCGCACCAAGTCCGATAGTTGTAAAGAAGGTAATCATGAAAATAGATTGTAGTGAAGTATCTAACGTAATCTCGATTAGGTCTAAACCCTTTAAAATCGTTGCTAGAATTGCGAATAGTAAGCCTCCTACAACGGGTGCTGGAATACAAAATCGATTTAAAAAGCCTACCCTTTTAACTAAAAAAGTGCCGACTAAGAATAATGTTACTGCGAGACATAATGTTGTAATTTGATTTATAGCCATATACATTCCCCTTTGTTTATTCGAAGCTATTCATAATTACTTCATTTATAAAGTAAGCCCCCAATTTTGCTGTTTGATTGTTTATATCAAGCGAAGGATTCACTTCACAAATACTAAAACTTACCGTGTTTTTATGCGAAACCATCTGACGTAAAATGTCTCGAACTTTTATAGCGGATAAACCAAATGGAGATGGTGCACTGACACCTGGAGCTTCAGCAGCATTTAAAACATCCATACAAAGAGTAACGAGTAATACATCATGGGCGTTCATAAAATCTGTTAAATCTTTGTTAAACTGAGGTGATTCCAATTGTTCATCTAAAAAGTAATGCACATTATATTGAGCTGCTGTATTGAATAATGCCGTAGTGTTCCCATATTGTTGGATGCCACACACGAAATAATGTGCATTTGGATCCTCGTCTAAAATTTGCTTAAACATGGTGCCAGAAGAGGTTTGTTCATCATAAGCACGCATATCAAAGTGCGCATCAATATTAAGTAAACCTATGGAAGCTTCTGTCCCTACTGCTTTACGCACCCCTAAATATTGTCCATATAACGTTTCGTGCCCACCTCCAAGTACAATTGCCTTCCCATTTGTTAGGATGTCAGAAACTTTATCTCCCAATTCCAGCTGTGCCTGCTCTAGTTCATGCCCCTCACAAACGATATCCCCAAAATCCATTAAAAAATTTGTATGAATATGATTGCGCCATGGTAACGATGCCAACTGTTTACGCAAAGCAAGAGGAGCATCCTTTGCACCAACACGTCCATTATTACGCCGGACACCTTCATCACAAGAAAAACCTACTAAGCCAATTATTCCATGCTCCGTTGTTGGTTCGACTTGAACAATTTGATGATAACGAAAGTAGGTCGAATCCACCTCATGATCGATGCGCCCTTGCCAAATACTCACATCCGTTTTTCTATACAATAGGCTCGTCTCCTTATAAACTGAAAAATTCATATTTTCATTATATTTTATATGTATTTATAATAACAAATACTATTTTTTTATATTATAATAGTTTAAAACTATAAATGAGGTGCGAAATGGATTTACGGAGGATGTATTACTTCAATGCCACTGTAAAATATCAAAGCTTTTCAAGAGCCGCAAAATCTCTACATATATCTCAACCTTCATTAAGCAATGCAATAAAAACCTTAGAATTAGAAATAAATGCACCACTTATAGAGCGCACAACCAAACAATTTCAACTAACCGAATTAGGCCAGCAATTCTATGAACGTTCAAAAAGTTTACTTGCTCAATTTGAAGTAATGGATACTGAGTTAAAAGAGTTAGCAAAAGGCGAGCAATTAGAAATTCGATTAGGCATGATTGAGTCAGCAAATCACTGGTTTTCACAAGTAATTATTGCCTATCAAAAACAATATCCACAAAACCAAATTACGTTAATCGATACATTGTACAATCAAACGGTTCGTCAAGCGTTATTAGGTTTAAATGTACATGGTGTTATTACAAACCAGCATATTGTCGATCAGGAAATAAAAAGCGAATTATTGTATACCGAACCGTACGTCGTGCTAACTAAAAAAGATCATCCTTTTGCTACAAAAGAGAAAATCACGCTAGTAGACTTTGCGGAAGAATCCCTCATAATAGGAATGCCTGAATTTCAAACGAGTGCACAAATATTAAAAGCATTTGAACAAGAAAATATCACACCACATATTCAATATAAAATAGAAAGATTTGAGATGATTAAAGTTTTGGTAGAAGAAGGGCTCGGAATTGCTCTACTGCCCCAACAATATGTTAACCACCATTTATCCGAGAGCTTAATATCACGCCAAGTACACAGTGATTTTCTAAGTCGAAGTGTATACTTAAGTACTATGAAAGACCGTACATTTCCGGAGAGTATACTAAAGCTATTTGAACTCATAAAGACAATGCACTAAATAGATTGCAGCATAAACAAACGCCCCGGAGAAGTCTTTGGGCGTTGTTTTATAAAATGAAACTAAAAATCCCTTCCGTTACTTATACAAAAAAACCTTCAAATTTTCTTTCTGATCAATAGTAGCGAGCAAAACATTTTTTATTTCTGTCTGGTATTGCACTTTTAAGTTTGAAGCTACCCATTGCTCGTCCTTATTGATTTGCTTTAACTCTTTTAATTCCAATTTTCCATCCTTGATGATTATCTTTGGCAGATCAAAGGGCTCTGTTGCTAACTTATAATTTGCAGGTGTAAGTGGATTATATTTTGGATCTAGGAATACGGAAATTTTCCCATCAGCCTCCCAAATAGCTAATGCCACTTTCTTTACATCTTCTACTTTTTCTTCTCTTAGCTCCTCCAATAACACATCAATAGATATTCTCGCCTTTTTTAATCCCTGATAAATGATTTCTCCATCTTTTACAAGGTTAATGGGTGGAGGTGTTACGAGTCTTCTAAACCACGGCCATTTAAGGATCAGATAAATACCACAAAGATATAGGGAAACCAATACAATTGTTGTAATAACAGAACCTTTAAGTCCAAGGTTCTCATCAGATAACGGGTGTGCAATAATATTTCCGATGACCAAAGCCATAACAAAATCTAAAAGTCTTAATTGGGAGATGGCACGTTGACCCATCACTTTAGCTACAATAACTAAAAAGATAAATGCAACAATGGCACGCAATACCCACTCAATCGAAGTAAGCGTTTCCTGACTCTGAAAAAAATCCATAGGACACATCCTTTCTTACAAGAGCTACTAATACTTAGTTTGCACGGATGTAATTCTATTAGTCATGATTATGAGTCTAATTTTAAAGGAACATAATACTTACAAATGATTTGTAGTACTATAGGAGTAAAGCGTTTGATAAAGCTGTTCTCGAATTTATTCCTTGGTGAACTATTAATAAAATAGCCCCCTATTATTGTTTTGACTTTATTGTAATAGGGAAGTAAAAGTGTTCATTGATTAAATTAAGACTGGCTGTTGGATGAACTCATAGATGAAATTATTTTAGCAGATTGAACTGGAGATGATTTTTTTGCGTTTATGGCACCAAAGTTTACTTCGCGTTTTGCCAAAATCCCAGCTACTGGCACAGTGGCGTGAGTTGAATAGTATTTATGCAAAGGAAGACCGGCATATTTTGATCAATTATATTTATGACTATTCAAAAGATGATTTGTTTTCCTATACTCAACTGGTATTGCATGAAATGCGGGCACGTGATATCAATATTCGCACAGTTGATAAAATGGAACGTTACTTCGCAGATGGACCTTTCGAGAAAGTGATGAACCCATTCATCCATCATCATAACAATGAGTATTTCGAGATATGTTATTTCAATCTTAAAGAAAAATTTATGCGTGGACAGAAGGACTTTGATACGGAGCGATTTGAGGCTTTGAGGAAGATGTATGAAGCGATGGAGTGAGGTATTCGTTCTGCGTTTATTTGGTATGATGCTTCGAATCACAAGGTGGATATTGAGAATCACAAGATACTTCCGGAAAATAGCAAAGGAACTCCTTCTAATCGCATGTTCGACACGGAGAATCGCAAGTTCATCTCCACTAATCGCAAGACGACCCAATTAAAAAGCGTAAAGCCCCTTCACTCCTGGAGCTTTACGCTTTTTTTAGTATCTCAAGTAAAATACTCTAACTTCGCATTCGGAAAGTATTTATCCATATAGCCGTAAAGATGAGACTTTATATCCTCCTCTTCGTCTTTTTGATAAATGTATTTCCCAATTCCATACTTGCCCCATTTATAGCGTCTTTTTTCTTCATCCAACTCTAATTTTGACTTAGGATAGTTTTTCTCAATTACTTTTTTGGCAGGCTTTGTGAACCGATGTTGGATGAATTCAAAGGTAATATCATCTCTTGCATCTTTTGGCAATTCCTCGTCTAGTCGTTCGAACATGTGACGGTAGCCTTCCTCCCAGCCATCATGAAGGTAGATGGGAGCAACGATAAAACCAAGCGGGTATCCTGCTCTTGCAACTTTCCCAGCAGCCTCGATTCTTTTATCCAAAGGAGAAGTGCCTGGCTCAAAATTTTTAATGACATAGTCGGCATTTATACTAAATCGGAATCGCGTATTCCCATTGTGTTTAGCATCTAATAAATGGTCGACAAAATGAAATTTGGTTACAAAACGAAGCCTACCTAGCTCTGTTTGACCAATATGTTCAATGGCTCTTTTTAATGAATGTGTCAAATGGTCAATCCCCACAATATCGGATGTACATGCGGCTTCAAATCGAGTAATCTCAGGTGCACGTTCCTCAATATAACGATCTGCTGCTTCGAAAATCTCCTCCACGTTCACGTAAGTTCGAATATATGGTTTACTGCCCATCGTCGTTTGTAAATAACAATAATGACAATGCCCCATACATCCTGTCGCAAGTGGGATTGCATATTCAGCAGACGGCTTGGACGTATCAAATTTTAACGTTTTCCGAATACCTACGACTAATGTAGATTTTGCGATGCGATATTTTTGAGCGTCTGTTTCACCTGGTAAATCCCGAATTTGATTGTGTGAAGTAGTAAAGCGGATTTCGATACCCATTTTCTCGAACTTTTCCTTTAGTTCTATTCCAAGCGGATAATCCAGTGCGTTAGGCTCAAAATAAACAAGCTGTGGTACGAAGGGTTTATTCATATTGCGAACTACCTAATCCATTATTTTTGTCCATTCCATCACCTTTCTCTTTTTTATAGCTTGTCTTAAAAGTGAGAAATTATGAAAGTGGACTTAACTTGGGGTGATTGCTTAAGATACGAATCAGTTAATGCACGAGAATATAACGGCTTCGTATACCAAACAAACACATTTAGTGTAAGTGGTCACTTCACTAATTGGGTCAAGACCTCAAATCCATTTTTTCTTTCGAAAAGCCACGGTTTTCCCATATGAGAGGTCGGAGTCTGAAATTCAATGTTTCTTACACAGCGACAGCATCAATTCCCTCCCTTATCTCTGGTAGCTACGAAAAACTTGAAATATGTTTAAAGTAAACATAAAAAAACCAGATCAGAAATTCTGATCTGGTTTTTATTTTGAAAGGTCACCATTGTTCTCTATGCCAAAATAAGTAGGAACCATCGTTTCATACACCTGGCCATCTATTTCATTGCGGAGTCGCTTCACGTCAATCTGGAAGTAATTTAAAATATGAGCTTCTGTCATGATGTCAAAAACGTTACCAGTTATCACCGGTAGTTCTTTCGCTACCATTAATACTTTATCGCCAAGATAGAATGCATGGTTCGCATAATGTGTATTAATAATGCATGCCAGTCCTTTTACTTCTACCAATTTTTTAATGGTTTGCAAGATGACTTTTTGTTTTTGCATATCTAGATGAGATTCAGGTTCATCTAATACTAGGATTTCTGGTTCTGCTACTAGTGTTCTAGCTATTAACGCGAGTTGTAACTCTCCACCGCTTACAGCCGTGCAAGCTTGATTGGCTAAGTGTTTAATGCCGACTAATTCTAGCGCTTCTAGTGCTAGTTCCTGGTCTTTTTTTGAAGGTTGCGCAAAAGCACGTATATATATAGCACGTCCCATTGTTACTAACTCCAAAATGGAATAGCTAAATGTCATCTGAGAAGCCTGTGGTACATAACCGATTTTCTTCCAAACATCTTTTGAGTTTAGAGACGTAAGGGGTTTACCATCAAGTAAGGTTGACCCTTTTCCCCATTTCAATAAACCCATCATGCATTTCAAAAGGGTCGTTTTACCTGCACCATTTGGGCCAAGGACCGATAAAATCTCTCCTGGATGTAATTCAAAATTGATATCATTCGTATATAAAAAATTAGGAGTCTCACCTTTTTTAGCTTTCGTATAGGAATAATTGCCGTCTTTGACTTGTAAGATCAACTCCAGCCACCTCCAGTTTTACGAAGTAAGTATGCGAAAAATGGTGCTCCAATTATAGCCGTCAAAATGGATAATGGTATCTCTGCCGCAGTTAAACTTCTTGATAAGTTATCAATAATGAGCAAGTAAACCGCTCCAATTGAAATAGATGCTGGCAGAACATATTGGTTATTACTACCGACAAGCATACGAGCTATATGAGGAATGATTAAACCGATCCAGCCAATAATCCCCGCGATGGAAACAGCTGCAGCCGTGATTAATGTTGCACCTAAGATGACCATCCATTTTAGTTTTGTAACAGAAATACCCAGTGATGTCGCTTCTTCTTCTGATAGCGACAAAATATTTAGACGCCAACGTAATACATATAAGATCAATATACCAATCAAAATAAGGGGACCACCAATATATAAATCGGCGTAGCTTGCTGTTCCAAGGCTACCCATTAACCAATAAGTAATGGCAGGCAACTTTTCTTCCGGATCTGCTAGAAACTTCACGAGTGAAATTAGCGCTTGGAATAATGCACTTGTTACAACTCCTGCCAATACAAGCATAAATATGGGCATATCCTTTTTTACGCCACCTATTAAAAAGGTAAATCCGATAGCTAGCATCCCCATACCTAATGCAAGTAGTTGCATCGTTAAACCATTTCCAAAAAGTAAAATACCTATTGATGCACCAAAACCAGCACCTGCTGATACACCTAAAATGTCTGGGCTAACTAATGGATTCGAGAACATCCCTTGAAACGCTGCACCGGCGATAGATAACCCGCCCCCGATTAGCATTGCTAGAAGAATACGAGGTAAACGAACGTTAATGACAACTGTTTCTTCCATGTTTGTCCACGTTTGTTCCATAGGAATAATCTGTGAGAGTAGTATTTTCAGCTGAACAATGAAATCAATTTGGTAGCGCCCTATCCCAATCGAGATAAACGCTACTATTAGAGGTAATGTCCACAGTAATGTTTTAATTAACTTTGACTTCATTTGAAGGACACCTTTATATTAATATTTTGCTGCTTCTGATGGTGGATTTTGAATCTCTTCCACTTGTTCATCAGTTAATTCATAATGATAGAAACGGCTATAATAGTCTTTAATCTCTTCATCCATATCATACGAAAATAGTTCTGGGTAATTATGTTGCGCCATCCATTTAAGCATCAATGGTGCATCCCCACTTGGCGGATACCAACGATAAATACCTAATGGCATCTTATAGACTTTCTTGTCTTGTACTGCTTTTACTTCGCTCCAGTCCTGACTTTCGAATACATTGTTATATAAGTCTTCTGGTTGCGTTTCCGTAAAGTTTGTAATGTAAATAATGTCCGGATTCCATTCGTAGATTTGCTCCATATTAACTGCTTTAATCCCGTCAATATCATCTGCTGCAACATCAATACCACCAGTTGCGTTTAGCCATCGGTTACCATGCATATTTGTACCTGCAACGGAAATTTCTCCATCACTATGATATTGTAAGACCATTACACGTGGTTTATCTTCCTCTTTAATGTCTGCTTCTGCTAATGTGTCGTTAATCAGTTGTTGGTTTGCTTCACCTTCAGCAATAATTTCTGCAGGACGATCAGTTACACCAGTAATTTCTCCAGTTAGGGTTAACCAACGATTGAGCGTATCTAATGGGTTCAGAGAATCTGTATTGGTATCTAAAGCAACTGTAGCAATACCAGTTTCCTCTAATTTTTTCACCGTATTTTCTTGGCTTGCAATTTCAAAATAGACTTGAGGGTCTAATGATAAGAGTTCTTCTATATTTACTTCACCATTTTCTATAAAGTTTGTTTTCGCATCCAAAATTGCTGGCGAAATGTCTTTTAAAATAGAATGGGAAGCTGCGTTAAATGAGTTAGGATGAATCCCAACAATCTCTTCTGTTGAGTTTGTAGCGATAAACCAAGTCGAGAAATAAGGGAGAATACTACCCATAACAACGCGGTCTAATTTTGCAGGTATTTCTACTTCTCTATTCAATTCATCTACAATTATTTTTGTTTCTGCTGTAGGTTCAAGATCTTTACTTACTTCATTATTAGAATCACTACATCCAGCTAGTAATAACGCTAAAGAGGCTGCAGTTAATATATACTTATATTTACTTTTCATGTTGTTCCTCACATTTCTTCAATTGAGAATGATTTTCATTACATTTAATAACTTATACTAATAAAACTTATACGTCAATAAGCTACACATAAGCCGTAATATTCCGAATTATTTCGTAAGATTTTTGTTATTTTAGTATACAAAAAATGTCCCTCTTCAATTGCTTTTACCGCTTAATCTATGTTAACATTCATTGAATGAGAATTATTATCAATTGTATCAATAGAAATGATTGGAGGGCTCTTTGTGGCTCAAGTTAATCCTATATTGTATTTAGATCCCGGCCATGCATTCGGCTTAGAAAATCGTACGAACTCATTTATCAATCAAAACTTTACATTAATTGACCAATATCGTTTGACCGAAATAGATTTAGCTCCATTTACATGTATCGTTGTCCACGACTTTGCCGATCAAGAACATTTATATAGAAACAAGGCAATTATCGAAGATTTTTTGGCTGAGGGAAAAATTGTCATCTTTTGTGGTCATCTATTTAAAGAGTGGCTACCAGGATGCCCTATTTTCACCCCCCGTACTATTCAATCTCATACAGATTATGAAGTGGTTAATGATAGACAACATCCGATTTTTGCTGGAGTCCATCCGGATGATATGACTTTCAACAAAGGTATTGCAGGCTTCTTTGCACGTGTGACACATTCACCAGTACCTTACGGCGCAGATGTGTTACTTACATTCCCAGACAAAGTGCCAATGACGTATATTGACCATTGTTCTACAAACGGGACAATTTTATGCCATGCTGGGCGTGATTTATTTGGGCTTCGCATGCAAAATAGATCAACAGACCGTATTAGTGCACAACTTCTCCAGTGGATTCATGATGAATACGAGCAGCTACAAAAAGGTGGGAACAACTTATGAGGAAAATTGCAGTTATTTACAGTGGAAATTCCTCCCACTATCGCACATTTAATGAGCCAAAATATAAACAATATATAGATCACTTAATTTACTTTCCTGATTTTATGACTGCTTCATTAGAAGGAGTGGAAGTGCTTTTAGTTCCTTCGCAGTTACACGGAAACCTTTTATTTGAAGCAAAAGAAAAAATAAGCGAGTTTGCGAGTGCAGGTGGAATTGTTGTAGCATTTGGTCCACAACCGTGGGAATGGCTACCGCATCAAAAATGGGAAGAACGTGAAACAAACTTCTGGTGGTGGCTTGAAAAAGATGCTAAAAGTGGACTTGTATTAGTTGATCCAAGCTATGATTTGTTTAACTACATAACATTAGCAGATGCAACTTGGCATCAACATGGTGTCTTCTGGCCAGTCGAAGGTGCACAAAAACTGATCACTACCGAAGACGGCGGTGCAGTACTCTATGTAGACAAAGTAAGTACAAATGGGACATGGATTATCACAACACTAGATCCTGACTATCATTTTGGATCTTATTTCATGCCCGCTACAGAGCGGTTTTTAGACGGCTTCATGCCTTGGTTAGCAAACGGTAAAATTTAATAAAAGCCTGATTGGAGACAAATTTCTTGTTTCCAATCAGGCTTTTTTTCATATCCACACGGTGGGAATGAAGTCTACATGTGCTAACTTTTCCCGATACTTTTGAGTATATTATTTTCCATGACGATACTAGGTATCAAAGGCCTAACTCAGTGGAAGACCAAAAGGGTAACTCTTGATCGCAGTATCCATTGTTTCCACGATAAACTTTGTCTCTTTATCAGTTACCCTCACCTTATAACCTTTACAAACTGTTTATATGATGTGTCTTAAAATGGTGAGGATAAAAAAAGCACTCCTATTAGATTCAAATAACCGGTAGAACGAATACTTTTCAAAGAGCATTCATTCTACCAATTTTATATTTCTATTAACATTCCTGACTCTGCTAACTCAATATGTTTATTTCCTTGGTTTATCGCACTAACTACTAAATCGTTCAAATCACCGTAGTGCGGAAGATGTGTTAATAACACTCTTTTTGCTTTTGATTGATACGCTAGTATACCGGCATCCTTGGAAGTCATATGTCCCGAACCTTCCCCGTCCATTCCTTCATACAAACTACATTCCGTAATAAGAAGATCGCTATTAGAAGCAAAATCTATTAAACCTGGCGTAAAGCTAGTATCAGATGTGAACACAATACTTTTGCTGTCACATACAATTTTTATGCTATACGTTTCTACTGGATGAATATTTCGCTTAAATGTACAGGTGAATGGTCCGATTTCTAATTGACTCTGTTCATTAAATGAAGTGAAACGAGAAAAAGCAACAGCCTCCACTTGCTTTTGCATCCCATCGTCTGCCGGTCCATAAACACATAATTCTTCCGAAGCTCTACCTAACTGTGTATTTACCAGCCTAGAGAATAAATACGATCCAATATCACTGAAATGATCATAATGGTAGTGAGTTAAAATAACATGATTTATATCATTTAAATCTATATAATTTTGTAACTCTGATAAGACACCACTTCCACAGTCTAGTAGTAATGAAAATCCTTCGTGCTGGATTAAATACCCTGAGCAAGGGCCATTCTTTTTAGGGAACCCTCCCCACATACCAATTACTCTGCATTCCATAGGTTTTAGCCTCTTTCTATGAATCTTTCTGATTCCATGATATTATCATGCGCTATTAGAGAGTCCCAAATTATATATAATACTCTTTAAAATATTCCTAGCTTATTAGTTTGCCTCTGCTTCCAACAAAATCTCTTCAATCTCTTTATATCCCTTTTCCCTAGCATGTTCCAACGGAGTTACCCCATCTTTATCTGCAAGATTTACATCTGCTCCGTGCTCGATTAATAAACGAATCGTTTGCTGCTGTTTTTCAGATCCATCATTTAAAATGATAGCCTCGAGCAAAGCAGTCCACCCTAGATTATTCACATGATTCACGTCAGTCTTTGTATTTGTCAAAAGCTCGTTCACTACCTCTACATACCCATGTTCTGAAGCAGGGATGAGTGCAACTCCACCATATCGATTAGTGATCGTTGGATCTGCTCCAGCTGCAATCATTAGCTTTAAGATTTCCATATATCCTTCTGCTCCTGCATAAAGAAAAGGGTTATTAAGCATATTATCCTGAATATCTACATCTGCACCTTCAGCGATTAATACCTTGACCATTTCCACGTCATTTGCGTAAGTAGCAATCATGATTGCTGTTCTCCCCTGTATATCCTGTGCATTGATATCTACTCCTTTATCAAGCAAACCTCTAACTCTATCAATCTCTTTGCCTTCTACTTCTTTGAATAATTGCTCGTTCATCGTCTCATCCTCTCCTATATTCATCGCCATACAGCCTTGGAGGAATAAAGTTATCCCCATTAATATGAACAGTCTCTGCATATCCTACCCACAACTTTCCACCATCATCCTAACTTTCGCACACAAATGGATACAGCATTAAAAATTATTTAAACTCAACTACTCCACGATCCATTTCAAACAAGCCATCCGCATATAGCTCTGGAGAATGTTCAGAACCAGATTTTGAATACCTCTCTACGTGACTGACATTAATATTATCGGCATCTGTAAAGTCAATATGGGCAATCGCTACCCAGTAAGCTAAACGATTTTTTTCATATAACGGGCTAGTTATCCGTTGACCCAATTGGTTATCAACGACAGCTTGCGCCTTCATACTTTTGAAACTACCTATGCCATTGCTAACTGCGCTATATGCCGCAAACAATACATACTTTAATTTAGAGGGATCGTGTATGACAATAGTTTCTTTTCCTGCTCCCCTACTATCACCATCTAGCGTAATAAAAGGCTTTTGGTTCGCATTCCCCATTGAACGGTAATACACTTTTCCGGTATCTCCATTTTTCAATACATAAAAACAATATAAATCTAAATCCTTTTTACGATTCGGCCACTCCAAAGTGGCTACAATTTTATTGGACTTAGCTATCGATATGGATTCCTTTTTCTTCAGATTAATATTCATTTTCTCCAGGTTTGGCTTTTCTTTTTTAGGTGCTTCTATAGGAGGTGGAGTAGGATCACTCTGTATACTACTCTCGCTATTTTCAATCTCTAAACCATAATTTAAGCATAATGCCTCCAGCCCTCCATTAAATCCACTACCAATCACACTAAATTTCCAATACCCCTTATATCTATATAACTCACCTACCACTATGGCCGTCTCCTGCTGCAAGTCGTCACCAAACGAATAAGTATATAAAGTATTGCCTGTAGCAGCATCTCTTATAAGAAGCTCTAGCTTTTCTACTTCTTGAAAACGTAAATTTTGCGCGTCTCCTTCATGAATAGTCAAGGCAATAGCTATTTTTTCAATTGTTTCAGGAACAGTATTCAACTGAATAGTAATCGAGCCATCTAATATTGTTCCTTTCGCATAGCTAACTGATTTATCGGGACTATGTGGTTGACCATAAAAGATAAAATGTTCATCCTTTTCGCAGCGATCACCAGCTTGCAATAAAAAGGAAGAAATATCTAGCTCCATATCTTTTTTCGGTGTGGACCATCGTACAAAACATTCTAGTTGTGTTGTATTTTCTAATGTAACCTTCTGCCCACGTTGTATTTGCATGAAAACACCCCTTTAGATTATTACTTACCATTATACAAAATACGCTATATTTTTTCTTTGTTTTCATATTTTTACAAACTTTTTCAAAAAAATGAGAAAGCAGAGAAGGATACCCCACTAGTTCTAACCTTTCAAATAATCCCAGTTTTCTCTATAATAAAAGAAAAAGGGGGATTCTCAATGCCAGTCTACAACAAACTAGTACGCGATTTAATACCGCAAGTCATCGAAAAATCAGGCAGTAAATTCACTACTCGTACACTAGATCCTTCCGAACATTTAACGGAAATAAAGAAAAAACTATATGAAGAAGTACAGGAATTCCAAGAAACGATGAATCACCAAGATGCATTAGAGGAACTAGCAGACATTTTGGAATTAATTCATGCGGCACTTCCTATTCATGAAGCAACTTATGGGGATTTGGAGAAAATCCGAAATGCTAAGAAAGAAAAACGAGGTGGATTTGAAGAAGGGATTTATTTGATAGAGGTGGAGGATGAATAAGTTACGGCTTATTACGTCGAATCTTATTCAAGATTTAACCATGCTGTCCACTGAGGCATCTAGCATTTACTGGGTAACTGCATTTGCGATGAAATCTGGTGTTAGGCTAGTGCTACCTTCATTAAGAGAAGCGCTAGCAAGCAACACCGAGGTTAAAATATTGGTTGGTGATTACTTATATATCACGCAACCCAAAGCACTAGAATTGCTGTTGCAGGAATTACCTGGAGCAGAAATTCGAATACATAAAAGTAGTGGCATCTCCTTTCACCCGAAGGCTTATTTGTTCCGTTCAGAAATAACGAATCATTTAATTGTAGGCTCATCCAATCTATCTGCCTCTGCACTACAAAGAGGGATTGAGTGGAATCTATATGCACCTGCAGAAGTGAGTGGACCAGTTTTCGAGGAAGCAACGGATGAATTTATGAAACTGTTTTATTCGGAAGATACCATTGCATTGAATAAGGAAACTCTTGAAACCTATTCTACTGCATATGAACAAGCTAATCTTACAGTTCCTTTAAGTCAAAAATGGACCGAAACGGAAGAGCAGGAAGTTATGTTTGGTCCTATAAGCACTGGTTCAACAGTTTATGAACAAGAGGAACCCTATGTAATAGAAACGACAAAACTCACTCCACGTCCAGCACAGGTATTGGCGCTAGATGCATTACAAGAAACAATGCAGGATGAATACGACAAAGCACTGGTGGTCCTTGCAACTGGCCTTGGAAAAACTTATTTAGCTGCTTTCTTCGCGGAGCAATTCAACCGAGTGTTATTTATTGCACACCGAGAGGAAATATTAAACCAGGCAAAGGGCTCCTTCTTACATGTTCATCCAGTAAAAACAGCAGGACTATATAATGCCATCGAGAAAAATAAGGATGCTGATTTCGTCTTTGCATCCATACACACACTCTCTCAAAAATTCCATCTGGAAAAATTTGATCCACATGCATTCGACTTAATCGTTATCGACGAGTTCCATCATGCAGCTGCTCCAAGCTATGAACGACTGTTAGACTACTTCAAGCCAAAGTTTCTACTCGGCATTACTGCAACACCTGACCGTTTAGACAATAAAGACGTCTATAGCATCTGTGATGGGAACATCGCCATTCGCATCCACTTTATCGATGCCATTCAGCGAAACTGGCTCTCTCCCTTCCATTATTACGGAGTTTACGACGATACAGACTACTCCAAAATTCGGTGGATTGGAACAGGCTATGACGAGGAAGAACTATCTCGGGTTCAATTAAGAGAAGATATGGCTGAGAAAATTTTGCTGGCATGGATAGACAAGAAACAAACAAGAACAATCGGTTTCTGCTCCACTGTTAGACAAGCCAACTTCCTAAGTTATTATTTTACACAAGCTGGCTACCGTTCCATAGCATTGAATGGAAACACACCAAGAAATGAACGAATGAATGCTAGAAAACAACTGGAATCAGGACAACTCGATATCATTTTCACAGTAGATTTGTTCAATGAAGGAGTAGACATTCCAACAGTAGATACCCTTCTATTCGCACGCCCGACCGAATCCATTGCAATATTCACCCAGCAAATAGGTCGCGGACTCCGCCTAGCAGAAGGAAAATCGCACTGCATCATCATTGATTTGATAGGTAACTACCGAAATGCAGATACAAAACTAACAGTGTTTACTCCGTATTCAACTGATAAAGTCGAATTTAAAACAATCCAAACGTCCTTACCCGAGCTATGTGCCTTTCATCTGGAAACAGAAATTATCGACCTAGTCAAAGAAATGGCTAGAAAAGCAGCATCCCATAAACAACGACTAATCTATGAATATTTCAGACTGAAAGAAGAAATGGGATCACGACCAACTTATCTAGACTATCATCTAAAATCAGGAATTATCGCCACCAATGTCAAAAAAGAATTCGGTTCTTATGTAGGAATGCTACAAGAATCTGGGGAATTAAATGAGCAAGAATTAGAGGCTTTTGAACTGTATAAAGACTGGCTAGAAGAAGTAGAAAAAACGGCTATGACCAAGAGTTATAAAATGGTCCTACTGAAATACATGCTTTCAAGAGGTATAGATCATTGGCATAAACCAGTAAAAGCAGAGGAAGTTGCTCCCTTCTTTGCCGATTACTTAACAGCGAAGGAATATAGAAGAAAGATTGATGTCATTGATACCGATATGAAGAAAGTATCTTCTTTGATGGAGCGGATGCCTATGACTAAATGGAGTGGGTCTTCTAAAGGGAAGATTACTTTTGAAAATGGATTTTTTCAGTTGAATTTCGATGTGGTGGAATCGGTGAATGAGATTGTTTTTGAATGGACTAAGGAGATTTGTGAGTTTCGATTGCATTGGTATTTTGAGAAGAAAGGTGAGAAACTGTAATTATTCGATTAAAATGCTTTTATTTTTGGTGAGACCTGGAGGAAATGCAATGAAAACAAACAGAGGTAAAACTATTCAAATTTTTCTTCCTGATGGAAATCCTGGTGGAGTTAAATTTGTTGAAGTAACTAATAGGACTGTACAAGCGATTTTAATTCCCCGTAGTTTATTAAAAACGATAAAAGAGAGACCTGAAGTACAGAACGTAGCCCTTTACTTTTTATTTGGGGACAATGAAGAAGTTTCTAGAACTGAGGCATATATAGGAGAGGCTGAAGTTGGATATGAAAGATTAAAGCAACATAATGTTGGCAAAGACTTTTGGGATGTCGCAGTACTTGTAGTGACTAACAATAATCAAAATCAGTTCACTAAAGCGGACGTGAAGTTTTTAGAACATTTAGCTTACAATGAAGCGGTGGAAGCAGGTCGTTACGCTATAAATCAAACCATACCAACAAATCCATTTATTCCAGAATGGAGAAAAGAAGACCTTTTGGATGTATTCGAAACCATCACTCTCTTACTAGGAACACTTGGGTATCCACTCTTTGAAAGTTATCGAAGTAAGTCAGATGGTAGTAGTACAACACAAGATAATGATGAAGAATTATTCTACTGTTCACGTCGTGATTCTGCAGCTTTTGGTAAATGGACGGAAGACGGTTTTATAGTATATAAAGGCTCGAAAATGGCCAGCCATTCTTCTCCTGGTTTTGAATCAAAGTTAGATAAACACAACGAAAAAATTCAAAACCTCTTGGATGATGGAGTCTTAGGTAAAGAAGACGAGAATAGAATAATATTTTTAAAAGATTATCCATTTAATTCACCATCTGCAGCTTCTAGTTTCATAAACCAAAGTCCCTCTAATGGTTGGGTAGATTGGAAAAATAAAAACGGAAAAACTCTAGATGAATTGAAAAGAAAGCAGCTGTAAGAGCTGCTTTCATACATTGAATACTCCTTGGCCTAAGGTTGCTAAGGGCAAGAAGAGATTAAGTGAGTATGTTCAATCCTGTCCTGTTGAAGTAGCTGTAGATTCACTATTTGATATCATCTCAGATCAAACCATGGCGGATGATTTGGAACTACCTGAAACCGGAGGTGGTTTAGAGATGGAGAGATTGTTGTCTCCTATGTTTATTAAGATTCCTAACTATGGCCCTCGTTCATCCACCGTTTTATTAATCGATAAAGAAAATCACGTTACGTTTGTAGAGCGAACTTTTCAGGATGGAGAGTTCCAAGTAGAAAATCGTTTTGTGTTCAAGATTGATGAAATATAGGACACTTTTATAACCAGGAGAGCGCTAGCCACTCTCCTGGTTTTCTATTGCATTCATTTTCACTTCAACTGGATAACTGAGTCTTGCCCCCCATAGAAAAAACACTTTTCATATTAGGTATTGTCTGTACCTAACAAAAAGTGTTTTATTGCTTCCTATTAATTTCCGCCACGTTCATCCACATGAGGATCATTTTGGCCATCTTTCACTTGAAGTTCTTCTTTCTGTTGGTCACTTAACTCATTAGGCTTTCCTTGCTCCACAGTTATATCTTTTGGATTAGAGGTATCCTTATTATGATTAGACTCTTTTTTCATCACATTCACCTTCCTATTTTTCTTCTTAGTATTTCTTTTCCCTAAAAAAGTCATTTCTAACATTTTCCCTTTAAAACTTAATGATTCAACTATTTCTTCCATAAAAAAATCACCTTTTTACGTAAGCTTATAGCTGTCCAGTTAATCTTTACCTATCATGTAGGATGAAAATTTAAAGAGACAAGTTTAAAAGGATAATTTCCAGAAAGTATTGTATGATGGGACTAAAATATGCTCCCTGTGTAACACACAACTTCAACACTACTTGGAATTGTTTCTGAGTTGTATCTTACACAGGGTACCTTTATAAAGAAAAAACTATATGAAGAAGTACAGGAATTCCAAGAAACGATGAACCACCAGGATGCATTAGAGGAACTAGCAGACATATTGGAATTAATTCATGCTGCTCTTCCAATACATGAAGCAACTTATGAGAATTTGGAGAAAATTCGAATTGCTAAGAAAGAAAAACGCGGTGGATTTGAAAAAGGGATTTATTTGATAGAGGTGGAGGATGAATAAGTAAAAGGATAAATGTTTCCAACTTATTCTATGTCACAATATTTAACTATTTAATTGGACTTTTTTACAACTAGAGAACAAAGTAAAAAAAACTGTTCAATTGGAACTGGATTTTCAGCCAATCAAGCTTGAACATGATGGAGATGCAAAGTTTAATTGGTTTTATATTGCTTCCTAAAACTCCACTTTGTTTTTATGTCCATTAATTTGTTCATATATGACACTCTGTTCAATGAAGGGTTCACATTCCAACAATAATTGCATCATACAATAAAAAACTCATTAGCCTTCCTTGTTTAGTGTGATGAAAATTCCTAGATGATTCTGAACATTCATGACTTGGTACCGATCTCAAACAAAAAAGTAGCATATACATATAAATAAACGATTGGGGTTAATGGCATGAGTAAGTTCAATTCAGAAAAACTTTCTGTTGAATACAGGGATTGTGTCACCGCTACGGAGCCGATTATTTCTAGAAAATACACACTAACTCATTCTGATTTCACTGGAGAACTATTCTTAACAATTGGAACCCAGTTTGCGTGGGATAAAGTCAATCCTAAAATGAGAGATGAAGTATTAGGTGAATGGGTAACACATGAAAATTGTTTATATTTCAATGTATTTCTATATATCGATCAAGGAGAGTACGACTTAACCACAGCAACAAAACGGGAGGAAGTTTTCCGACGCGAACTACCACTTGCTTTAACAGCTATTCGATATGGTGACAGGTTTTTATTCTACCTATACCCAGATCTAAATAATCCCTTAATCATTGTGAACTTTATATCCACTTATCCTCCACTTGCTAAACAAGAGGTTTGGCAGACTTTCAACAGTTTCACCACTTAATTTTCATATAAAATTGGAAAAGGTTGAAACATTCACCTTCCTATTTTTCTTCTTAATATTTCTTTTCCCTAAAAAAAATTCACTTCTAACATTTTTCTTTTAAAACTTAATGATTCGATTATTTCTTCCATAAAAAATCACCCTTTTATGGGATGAAAAATTTGAAGCGACAAGTTTAAAAGGATAATTTCCAGAAAGTATTGTATGATGGGACTAAAATATGCTCCCTGTGTAACACACAACTTCAACACTACTTGGAATTGTTTCTGAGTTGTATCTTACACAGGGTACCTTTATATTTCTTTTATAAAAGAGCCATGACCAGAATTCTCTTATCTTCGACCTGTTTGATCCTGGTCTCTCTAGAAATCTAACTAAAGGAGTTTATTATGATTAATAAAAGAAAAATTGTATTGTTCATAGCCACAAGCTTAGACGGGTATATTGCAACAGAGGATGACTCTTTAGAGTGGTTATTTAATGTGGAAGGTGAAGGTGATAATGGATATTCTGAATTCTATGACACAGTAGATACTGTAATAATGGGTAGACGCACATACGACTGGCTTCTCGAACAAGAATCAGAAAGCTTCCCTTATAAAGGTAAGGAATGCTATGTTTTCTCTAGAACCGTTAGTAAGGATAATGAGAACGTCAAATTCTTTAGTGAAAATGTAGTCGACTTTACGAATCAATTAAAAAATAAAGAAGGAAAAAATATTTGGGTAATGGGCGGTGGAGATTTAATCCACTCATTCATTAACGATAAATTAGTGGATGAAATGATTATTACAGTGTCCCCAGTGCTAATTGGAAAAGGAATTCCTTTGTTTAAAGAAGTGGATTTTGAGACGGAACTTACTCTAAAAAGTATTAATTCTTTTAACCAATTTGCTGAGCTGCATTATGAAGTGAAAAGATAAGATACACTCATACGTCTTGTCCTTTTAAGGTTTCCTACTGTTTGTTCTAAACCACCATATTACTAAGCTCCTGAACCAATTCCCAATAAAAGCATCAGATTTTATCAATCCCTGATGCTTTTTTCGTTTTATCTATTCGGTGATATTCCGCTATTTGAGTCACTCGAACTCTCCTCGTATTTAGTTCATGATATATCTCTCTGCTATCTGTAAATGAAATATATCCATCCCGCTCATTTTGAATTAGTTCTTCCACTTTTTCTTGGGACTCGGCATAGATGAACCTTCTAATATAATGATCTTCATCAAAAAAGTACGTAACTTTGAATTCTTTCACATCTATTATCTCCTGTTCTAAAAAATCCATGATAATTTTTTCGAAATTATTAGCTTCGATACTTACTATAATTTCCTATAGTATAACTAAGTTTTTTCACACTTAAACTTCTCTAAAACTGGAGGTGAAATTTAAAATGGATAAATTTAATCGTTGAAAAAAACGGTCCTGTTCATGTAAGAAGCTTGATCATTAAAGATGCGAATAGAATACCAGAACAAGAATTACTTGATCGCTTAATATTACTAGGATGTCTGGTGCAATACCGCTGCCAAAGTAGCGAAGGTCTTATTAGAAAAGGATTATCAAGTTAAAGAGTTGACCGGGGTATTGCAGCATGGCAAGCAATGAACTTTCCAGTTTCAGCACTAGCCCAAGATGGTAGAGTAACTGACAATTGCGGATGTAAGTGAAGTTTTTAATTGGAGTAGCTTCCGAAAAATGTGATGAATGTGGTTTATGGTAGATGTTAAAGGAGATTAGAGTGTTCTAATCTCCTTTAACTTCTTTAGACTTTCTCGGTTAAAAAAGGATTTGGTTTCTTAGTGCTCTATCTTTTTAAAATAATTATAGACTTTTTCTAGCTTTTTCTTTTGATTTCCCTTTGGACTTTCCATATTTCCAAACTCAAAGAACTTAACTTTCTTGATACCCACAAAATTAAATAAGGCTCTTTTCATTAGAATTTTGTGGGCATTGTTTAACCAAAGAAATGGATAGTTAGTTGGCCCCTTCATGGTAGACACACATACCACGGACTTCCCTTTCAATAGTCCTTCCGGGAAAAGTCCTTTCTTATCTTTATAGGCAAAATTAGAAGAAAATAATTGATCTACATATCCCAATAGCATTGCGGGTGGTCTTCCCCACCAAATCGGATAGATAAAAACAATCTGGTCAGCCCACATAAATTGTTCCCTATATTTTTCAAGACTAGGATCAGTATGCATATCACGTCTACGCTTTTGTTCATTGAATACTAGAAGTGGATTAAATTTTTCTTCATATAAATCTAAAACTTGTAAGTCCTTTACCTTGGGGTTTTCGTTACTTCCCCTAATTACATTTTGTAAAAAAGTATAGTTTAAGCTATTGTGGTTTGGATATGTGTAAATTAGCAGCAACTTCATAACGCACCTCTTTATTATCATTTGATAACTAAATAATAGCATGTGTAATTTTAATTATCAAATGATAATTGTTTTTTGACAATATCTTTGTTACCTTGTCTATAAGAGGTGAGGAAAATGGACAAAAATGCTCTTTTTTATAAATTAGTATCATTTACATCTTCTGTTCATCGAGTTACACAGGAATTGACAAAAAACGCAAAGTCACATTCAATCTCGCAGACCCAATATAATATTCTTGAATATATATCAGTTAGTCAACCTGTGACTCCCAGTGAAATTAACGATTGTCAAAACATGTCTATGCCAAACACGAGTCGTGAGCTCAGTAAGTTAAGTAATAAGAACTTAATTGAAAAGATAAATGATACTGAAGATCGACGAAAACAATATATTCGTCTTTCAAATGATGGAGAAGCCATGATGAACGAAGCTTTTGCAACTATAGAATCTCGTTTTCTAAAGCGAATAGAAAATGCTTCAATAGAAGATTTAGATGATATTGAACATGCATTAGAAGTTCTGCAGACAAAACTATTTTATTCATCGGACAAGAATTAAACATCACTTTTTAGTAAAGATGCTGCATTTACTTCCTCCTCTTTAGTATAAATTCCTATTTCAAAAGTGGGTAGTGGATCTGAAAAGCTATCGAAGGAAAGTCATGATATTAAAAAAGCCTTTTTCTGTTCAGTCAGAAAAAGGCTTTGTTTATTGTAAAATTTTTAATTTCATCCTTGTACTTTATATCATCACAACTGTATTTGTTTCAGTTGCTTCTATAATACCTAAAATAACTTTTAAAGCAAGAAGTGCATCTTCTCCAGTAACAAGCGGAGTCTGATCCATACGGATGCTGTAGATAAAGGCATCGATTACCCCACTGTTTGTTTGGTTGTTATTCGTTTGGATATTCTCTAGTTGGTATTGTACCTTCTCTCCATCTTTCGTAATCACTTCTAATTGGTGCTGATCACTATGATAGATTTTCACAATACCTTTTTCACAGTAGATAATAGTGCTATTATCTTCTTCTCCGTAATATGTCCACGAAAATGCTGCAGTTCCTAAACGCCCTTTTTTCGTTTTTAAACTACATACAATGTTATCGCATACTTCTATCGGTTCGTTGTTTTCATCCACTTTGTCTAGTGCCCCCTGGAAGGCACTTACCTGTTCCATTTCATCATCTAACAAATAATGCAATAAATCTATCTTATGGATTCCTAAATCTCCAGCAACACCTAGGCCCGAACGCTCCTTTTGAAAAAACCAGGTGGAGTTAGATTTATTTATACCCCATTGTTCTGGTCCTGAGTGTCCAAATGTCGTTCTGAAAGTCAGCACTTTACCAAGCTCTTTACTTTGTATGATTTCTTTTGCCTTTTGATGCGCACGAGTAAAACGTTGATTGTGATCTACCATAAACTTTTTCCCGGATTTCTTTTGGGCATCCAGTATTTCTTTTGCATGTTCAATCGTAAGCGAGATTGGTTTTTCACACAGAACGTGCTTCCCGTTCAATAGTGCTTTTGATGAAAATATATGATGAGATTCATTCGAAGAACAATCACTAATTACTTGAATCATGGGATCTGTTAATAATTTATCTACATCCTGTTCGACTGTTCCACCAAACATGTCCGCTAATGCCTCTGCTCGCTCAGGATTTCGATCATAAAAAACGATTTCGTCCACGAATGGATTTGCTTTATATTCTGGTGCATGGCGCAATTTAGTAATCGATCCACATCCTATAATTCCCACTTTTATCCCCATTGTATCTCTCCTTTTTTTGTTCCCTGTGTAAGAAACAATTTAGAATTGTTTCTTACACAGGGAACATCAAAAAACGATTTCCTATTCGAAATCGTTTTTTGATGCTTTATCTGCTTTAGTGCCTCTTGCCAAATATATGATTAACATTACTGTTCCTGAAATTGCAACGACCATGCTAAGTAAGAATCCTGTAATCCATAAATTAAAATCCATTGTTAAATCTGCAAACATAAAAATACCAAGCATCACTGCTCCTATAAACATCAGCACTGTACCAGTTCTTTTCAACGTTGAACCTCCTCTAGCTGTAACATAGAAATTATACTTATTTTCATCTTACCGAAATTACGCTTAGAATCGCAAGCAATACACGACTTTAACTGAACTACCTACTACAGTATCTAACTTTCTATAAAACTAATTGCTTTCGTAATTGGTAACTAATTGGAAGCACCTTTGCAAAACTAGGAAAATAGTGTTACCCTTAATAAAGGAAATATTTATATAAATGATTTTATTCTAAAAAACCAGACGATTTTCTCCCATCACTTTTCTATTCACACTCTACGTGAAACCATTCTATGCTGATCACAAGTTCAGCACCAATTGCTATTTACTTCTCTCGTCAAAGGTAGTTATCATTTTGATAAAGTCACATTTTGAAACATTAGCTGTATGTCTTAGCAATGGCATAGAGACACCTCACTTTCCCAAAGGAATTGTAGGTAGTCCTTTTTTTGTGCGCCAAATTAATGTAAATATTTTCTATTTAAATAATTATTAACCAAGGAGGTACTTATGATAAAATTCGAACATGTTAGCAAAGTATATACGGATGGCTTTAAAGCTGTGGATTCAGTGAGTTTTGAAGTCCCAGAAGGTGAGTTTTTAGTTCTTATCGGACCTAGTGGTTCTGGAAAATCAACCACAATGAAGATGATTAATCGAATGATTCCGCACACAAACGGGACTATATCTATTGATGGAAAGGACATTACGAAGTTAAACCCTTCAGAATTACGTCGTAATATCGGATATGTTATCCAACAAATTGGTCTTTTTCCACACTATACAATCGAAAAAAATATTGCAATTGTTCCAGAGTTAAAAGGCTGGGACAAAGAGAAGATTAAAGCTCGAGTGAAAGAGTTACTCATAATGGTTGACCTTGACCCTGAAGTGTACGGTAGTCGTTATCCCAAAGAACTTTCGGGAGGACAACAACAGCGTGTGGGTGTGGCAAGAGCACTGGCATCTGACCCTCGTGTCCTTCTCATGGATGAGCCGTTTGGTGCATTAGATCCTATAACTCGTGATCAGCTACAAGACCAATTAATAACTTTGCAAAGAAAACTAAAGAAAACAATTGTATTCGTGACACATGATATGGATGAGGCGTTAAAGCTTGGGGATCGTATTGCGATTATGAAAGACGGAAATTTACTCCAAATAGATACTCCAGAGAAAATATTACAAGAACCTGCTTCCAACTTTGTCGAGGAATTTATCGGTAAGGATAGAATTATACAAAACCCAGAACTGATGCCTGTGGTCAGTGTAATGACAACAAGAGTTGTTACCTCTTTACTTAATCTCTCTCCTGAAAAAGCATTATTAATGATGCGTCAACAAAAAATTACTTCTTTAATTATTGAAAATGATCTGGATGATTCATTCATTGGGCTCATCTCTGCCTATGAATTAATAAAAAAAATGAATTCGATTCAGTCAATCGAAGAAATCCTAATAGTACCTGAACATACCTTGACCATAACAGCGACAGCAAAAGATGCAATTATGATGATGCCAAGTGTTAAATACGGGGTTATACCTGTCTTAAATGAAGCAAAAAAAGTAGTTGGAATAGTGACTCGTGGGACATTACTCACTGCTTTGTCCAGTCAGTGGACAGAATTGGAGGGTATAAATGAATAATTTAAATATATGGGAACAGTTTATGCAACAAGCAGAAATGCGCTGGACAGAGGTACTAGAAGCAACTTCTGTTCATATACAATTAGTTTTCTTCTCTATGCTAATCGCAATTGTCCTAGGAATTGGTTTAGGAATTTTAATAACACGTGTTCCAAAGCTATCAACAGTAGTACTTGGTGGTGCGGGAATTATGCAAACCATCCCGAGTTTAGCACTATTAGGTTTTATGATTCCTATTTTCGGTATTGGTGTAAATACAGCAATTGCTGCTCTATTTCTGTATTCTCTTCTTCCAATTATAAGAAACACATATACCGGTATTAAAGATGTCAATAAAGCAACAGTAGAAGCTGCGAAGGGTATGGGTATGACAAGTCTTCAAGTGTTGATAAAAGTAGAACTTCCTCTTGCGATTCCAATGATTATGGCCGGTGTACGTACTGCTGCTGTTATTAATGTCGGAACTGCTACACTTGCAGCGTTTATCGGTGCTGGTGGTCTTGGAGATTTCATCTTCCTTGGGATTACTCGTGGTATAGACGGATTAATCTTACTAGGTGCTATTCCAGCGGCATTGTTAGCGATAATTTTAGAAATTTTCTTTACTTATCTAGAACGTTGGACGACGCCAGAAGGGTTAAAATAAGGTGATCATATGACGAAAAAAACTCTTATTAAATGTTTAGCACTACTTCTTTTAGTTACTACACTATCAGGCTGTATATTCAAAGAAGAGGATGCCTTAATAATAGGGTCTAGAAACAATACGGAAAGTATCATTCTCTCTAATCTTATGGGCCAATTAATAGAAGAAAAAACAGGTATTAATGTAACTTATAAAGAAAACCTTGGTGGATCTAATGTCGTTTGGACTGCTATGTTAAATGGAAAAATAGATGTTATTCCAGACTATACTGGTACGATCGTTATTAACTATTATCAAGAAACTACCGGTAATGCCGATGAAACGTTGGCAAAGACAAAAGAGTTAGTTTTAGCTGATGATATTACTGCTCTTGAATCTTTTGGATTTAACAATACGTATACATTAGCCCTTGATGAAGCAGAGGCTGAATCATTGGGAGTAACAACATTTAGTGACTTCGCAAAAGTTTCCGATGATTTTATACTCGGCGCGGTTTTTGAATTTATCGATCGTCCTGATGGTTTACCAGGGTTTCAAAAAGAATACGATCTTCAGTTCAAGGATGTAAAGGGAATGGATCACGGGATTATGTATCGCTCCATCAATGCTAAAGAGGTAGACGTTATTAACTCTTATACAACGGATGGTCAGCTACAAATGTATAATTTACGTGTGTTAGAAGATGACAAAGGTTATTTCCCACCATATCATGCTCTTCCTCTCGTTCGAACAGAGGTATTGGAACAGTACCCTGAAATTGGCGAAGTCCTCCTTGAATTAGCAGGTAAAATTGATGAAACAGCAATGCAAGAGATGAATGCTAAAGTAGACAATGAAGGACAGATGGTTGAACTTGTAGCTAAAGAATTCCTTCAAGAAGCTGGATTTATCAGCAAAGAATAGATGTGTCGAAAACACCGATTCCTTTTGGGAATCGGTGTTTTATATGTTCCCTGTGTAGGACACTATTCAGAATAGTGTCCTACACAGGGAACCGTTTATTTTATCGTCTCCACAAAATGCTTCAATACCCTAGCTGTCAGACCCCAAATTGTATATTCCCCATACTCGTAAAACCATTCCTCAATTGCACGAGGTCTCCATTGATATTTGTCTCCGTTGAAAATCTTGTCGTATGGGAAATCCATCGGGGGCATTGGCTGTACAGAAACTGTATGCATATAGGGCTCATGATTTAAAAGCCAGTTAACGGGGATCGTGAATACCGCTTCGACCTCGTCTTTGTTAAAGGATTCGATTTCGTGATGGTCGATCGTTGCCACAAATGGGTAGACAACAAATGATGGAGAGGCAATATATGCACTCATCTGTCCTAGGACCTGGATGCATGCCCTATCGACTCCTAACTCTTCATGGGTTTCTCGAATTGCCGCTTCCATTGGAGATGCGTCTGTTGGATCGATTCGACCACCTGGAAAACTGATGTCCCCTGGTTGCTTTCTCATCGTTAATGAGCGCACCTCGAATAGCACATGCCATTCGCCATCCACTTGTACTAGGGGTATTAAAACGGCATAACGTAGTGCCGTTTCCTCTCCTATAAAAAGCGGTTGCTTATCATTTAGACCCTTCTTCAGCTTATCCAAAAACACAGAATCTCTCCCCCAACATTAGTATTATTCTATTATCGTAACATTAAAATTGCTGTCCATAAAATAAATGCCATCTTTCGCCAAATAAAGATGTAGTTTTCCTTTTTCCAATTAAATAACATAGAAAAAACACTCAGCTTGATGAAAATCCAACTGAGTGCTTATTAAGTGATATCCTAGCTAATACTATCAAAAGTTAATACGCTAATTACCGTACTTTTTCCTTTTTCATTTGCTTACTTCTCAACTGACCACACGCAGCATCGATGTCTGTTCCATGTTCTTGACGAATTTTGCAATTGACGCCTCTTTTTTTCAGCGTATCATAGAACGACAATACAGATGCTTGTTCGCTTCTTTGATACTGGCTATGTTCATCGACAGGGTTATACGGTATCAAGTTGACATATAACTGATCTTTTATGTCATGAAGTAAATCGGCTAACTCCTCAGCTACTACTTTCGTATCATTTACGTCCTTCAGTAGGATGTATTCAATCGTAATTCTTCGATTGTTTTTTGATAAGTAGTATTTTAGAGATTCCATTAGCTTTTCAATTGGCATGGCACGGTTGATCTTCATAATTCTAGTACGTAGCTCATTGTTTGGTGCATGTAAGGATATAGCTAGATTTACTGGAATTTTGGTATCCGTGAATTCATAAATTTTATTGACAATACCACTCGTAGAAACAGTTATCTTTCTAGCAGCTATTGCCAATCCTTTATGATCAATCACGACGTTTAGGAAGTCTAACAGATTTGTAAAGTTATCAAACGGCTCTCCAATTCCCATCACGACAATGTGACTAACCTCATCTTTTTGCTCCAGTTGGTCTAGATGCAATTGAATATTCATAATTTGTTCGACGATTTCTCCGCTTGATAAATCGCGGCTCTTTGCAAGTAAGCCACTCGCACAGAAGCTACAGCCGATGTTACAGCCTACTTGGGTCGTCACACAAACGGAAATACCATATTTGTGTCTCATCATAACCGTTTCGATCAAGTTGCCATCTTGCAGCCTAAACAAAAACTTCATCGTTCCATCGGCTGCTTCTTGCTTTACATGTTCCGTAAGGGTTTGTATCGTATAATGTTCTTGCAATAATTGAATACATTCTTCATGTATATCTGTCATATCTGCAAAATTCGTAACACGCTTTCTATATAACCAATTCCAAACCTGTAACGCTCGAGACTTTTTGTGGCCACGTTCATGAAGCCACTCTATTAATTGATCTAATGTTAATCCATATATAGATGTTTTATTCATAACTATCCTCTTCTCTAAATTCTGCTTCTAAACATTTAAATTTCATTATAACATTTGAAGTATAAAACAGAGAACAGAAAGGTACATCCAGAATAGTCCGTCAATAGCTTTAAATTCGTTTGGAATACATTGGGATAAATTTACTAGTTGTTCTTTCATACTCCGCCCATTCCGGATGTTTTTTGTATTTTTTCTCAAGTAATGGAACTCCCGATACAAAGAGCAATAGTAATGTAATAATTAGCGGACTATAAAAACCGATCCAACCATTTGGAACGGATAGCGAGATAATGAAAATACCCCACCACATCGTTGCTTCACCAAAGTAATTTGGGTGGCGTGTGTATTTCCACAATCCGTATTTCATCAGTCTGCCTTTATTCTCCGGTTTGCTTATGAACGCTTTAAGCTGACTGTCACCTACTACTTCAAAAATGTATCCAATAATCCATATTGCTATCCCAATATAATCTAACCAGCCTAATCCCATTTCCGAGGATTTATTGACCGTTATGATGGGCTGTGCAATGATAAACAGTAGGATAAGCTGAAGAAGATATACATTCAAGAACATCTTCACGTACTTCGATTTAGTCGTACCCCAACGTTTACGCATATTCACGTATCTATAATCTTCATCTTTACTCCAATTTCTACGAAATAAATAGTACGCTAGACGAAGTCCCCATAAGGCCACTAAAATTGTAACGACTGCTGCACGTTCTGATTGAAATTCACTTACAAAAAAGCTATAACCGCCAACAATGACAAAGCCCAGTCCCCAAGCAATATCTACTAAACCATTATTCTTTTTAACTTGCCCAATTAAAAATACGACAAAGAAAAATGCCAATAATACTAGTAATATTTCGATATAAATATTCATATTCCTCATCCCCCCTTACTCTGTTGTTAAAGCAATTGCTACGCAGCCAACCCCTGCATTCATCGCAACAATAGATGAAATATTAGTGATATATGTTGGCTCTTTTCCAATTAATAAACTGAATTCCTTCGCATATTGCCTTGCTTGTTGTTCAGCATCGGCATGCACGATAGAGTAACCTGTTATATTTTTACTTTGTGCTATATTGCTTACAAGTGCTTGCATTTTCTTTTTACTAGAACTATCACTTAGAGCTTTACCAAGGATGATGCCCTCTCCATTTTCATCAATCGAAACAACTGGTTTCAGATTTAATAACTTGCCTGCCATCCCTGTTATTTTATTGATGCGACCAGATCTTGCCATATATTTTAGCGTTTTAACATGCACAAAAATTTTCGTGTTTTGTACAGCTTTTTCCGTTTGATACACTACCTCTTCAAAAGACTTACCTGCTTCAATGGATTCCGCTGCCTTTAAAACGATTAGTCCTTGCGCTGCCGAATTCGACTTGGAATCGATTACTGCAATTTTTTTCCCAGCGTCCTGTAGCTTTTGTGCAGCTTTAGTAATCGTTTCAAATGTCCCACTCATTCGATTCGATACTGTTACAACGACAATAGAATCATAGTTTGTAGAAACAAAGTTCAAGAAATCCTCCGCCGCTTTACGGGTTGGCTGCGAAGATGTTGGATAATTTTCTCCCTTATCCATTAACTCATATAAATAGGAAGGGCTTATCGTTAGTTTATCTAAGTAATTGCTATCATCCACAATCAGATTCAATGGAATCATATGTATTTGATGTTTGTCCATAATGTCTTTTGGTAGATCTGCTATGGAATCTGTTACAAGTGCAATTTTATGCTTTCTTGCATGACCTGCTTCATATTGTCTTTGCATATCATCTGCTTTTTGTTGAATAATCTGTCCAAAGTTTTTTAATCTATGAAACAAATCTGCTGGTGTATTTGTATGAATATGAATGCGTATTTTATGTTCATTTCCTGCAACTATTAACGAATCCCCGAGATCACTTAGAGTCTGTCTAATCTGATCTAAATCCAAGTTCTCTCCTTTTACAAGTGCTTCCGTGCAATACCTGTGACTTAAATCTTGGTTATCGTGTGTATGAGTGTGTTCTAGTTGGATGATATTTTCTTCTTTCCCAACGGATGTTTCATTGCTTTTCCCCGTTTGAATGAAGTGCCCAAATCCTTCTAAGAAATGGATAAAACCCTTTGCTCCTGAATCGACGACGGAAGCGTCCTTTAAAATCTTTAGTTTATTTGGAGTATCCTTCAATGATTGCATAGCGATAATCATTGATTTTGTAAATACTTCTGTAAAATCTGTTGCTTTATCCTTTAATGTATCTAAGGAATTTGCCCAGTCACGCATAACGGTAATCATCGTTCCTTCAACTGGATTGGAAATTGCTTTGTGTGCGTATGATACTGCACTAGTTACGGAGTGAGAAAATCCTTTAATGGAGATTTCCTCTTTATCTTCTAACCCCATATATAAACCATTGATGAATTGTGCAAAGATAATACCAGAATTACCCCTAGCACCAACTAAAGCAGCATCCGCAATGGTTTCCATCGTTCTTTTAGCAGAGCTTTGTACTTTTGCTTCCTCAATGATGGCATTCATTGTAAATGCAAGATTAGTTCCAGTATCTCCATCAGCTACTGGAAATACATTGATTTTGTTGAGGTCGTGCTTTTGTTTAATAACCTCACGGGCACCCGCTAAAAAGCCAAAGTATAGCTTTTCACTATTCATATATTGTATGGTCATCCTTCTGCACCTCCGAAATAACTTATGACGAAGAATGTAATCATCGATGTGACACCACATAATACAGTTCCCCAAATAATGTCTAAAATGGTTACTTGAATTGGCCAATCCTTTAAGGTTGCAAGATTTGTCATATCATATGTTGCATAAGCAATCATTCCAAAGAATCCACCAGCTAAAAGCGCGTACTTCCAGCTATCCTTTGCAAGTGCGGGATTGATCACGAAGAATATTAAACCGGCTATGAATAATAGATAGAACAGACCCGCTGCTACCCAATTCACATCCGCTTTCATCAAATGTCCAAGCTTTTCTTGATATAAATTTTTAGAAATAAAACCGAGCCATATGATATCTATTAAGAAAAACACAATAATTGTTACTACATAAGTTTTTAAATACATCCTCTTAACCTCCTCAAAGATTTCAGTTTACGAACTTCTATTAAATTAAAAATAACATTCTATTTCTCATGTGTCAATACTTTGTATAACCTTAAATGTGATAGTTAATAAAACATTGACTGATTTATATGTCCAAAGGTTATACAAGTTGTACATACTTACAAGTGAAATGATAAGAGGAGGATAAACTAGAATCATTTTACGTTCCAGCTAGAAAAATGATCAAACCAAAAAAGAGCTGTCGGAATTAAACTTCGACAACTCTACCTTGTATTTTAATTTCCCCTAATATTTTACGGCAACAACGTCATAACTGCGAAGAAATGGAGAATAGACGCTGCAAGTACAAATACATGCCAAACTGCATGATGATAAGTAAAAGCCCGCCACACATAGAAAACTGCTCCTACTGTATATAAGATACCACCTATAGCTAGCAGTATAAGTCCTTGTGATGATACATTCTCCAGAAGGGGTTTCCATCCAAATACCATTAACCAACCCATTACGACGTATAATAAGGTCGAAGTATGTAAAAAACGTTTCACAAAAAAGGCTTTGAACACGGTGCCCCCAATTGCAAGCCCCCATACGATACCGAACAATGTCCAACCCAACGCACCTTTAATAGCAAGAAATAAAAAAGGGGTATACGTTCCAGCTATAAAAAAGTAGATAGCGGAGTGATCCATAATCTCAAAGAAATCTTTTACACGTCCTGCCGGAAAACTATGGACAAGTGTGGAGGACAAATATAATAGGACCATCGATGAACCAAATAACGTAAAACTTACGACATGCCAAGCTGTTCCCTGCATGGCAGAAGATACGATTAGTATGACAAGCGCAGCGATACTAAAAATAGCCCCTATCCCATGAATGATTGCATTAGCCATCTCTTCACGTTTTGAAAATATATGTGTATTGCTCATATTTTGCACATCCTATTTCTAAGTTCTTTCTTTATATACTATCACTTTGCTTTAAAAAAATCTGATAACATGCGTTCTAGATGTTAATAGTGAGCCAAACTTAAGGTAAAAACAATACAATTCTAGCCATATTAATAAGATCTCAGTTCACTACGCTCGTTTAGTTGGAATAATAGATGGCTTAGTTGGAATAGCTATTTTCTTCCATTAACAATAAAAAAATGCACAAAAAAAGACACCCTTAGAAAGGATGTCTTTTTTGCTAACTATGTTTAATTAATTCCGAAGAATTAAAGTTTTACAATGTTAACTGCTTGTGGTCCACGTTGACCATCTTCAACGTCAAATTCAACTTTTTGACCTTCGTCTAAAGATTTGAATCCGTCGCCTTGGATTGCTGAGAAATGAGCGAATACGTCGTTTCCACCTTCAACCTCGATAAATCCAAAACCTTTTTCTGCGTTAAACCATTTTACTGTACCTTGTGTCATGTAAAAAACCTCCATTTATGGTGAATAAAAAAATTCACATATTACGAAAAGCTACCGAAGACTCACGATTACCTTTAGTAATATGTGAATTCATTGTTTCTATCTAAGCAATTTAATTATTATCCTAACTATACAACACATCCAAACAAAAAGCTAGTGAAATGATTATTATATTTTAAATAATATTTCTAACGTCTCTAAAACATGATCCAGAAACACAGAAATGTCACTTATTTGATCTTCATTAATCTTCTGATCAAACTTTACTTCTATAGTGTTTTTATAACTTGATAATTCCGTTCCAAATACAAAGCTAAGTGTTTGGGTCAACGATATATCGTCCTCCCAAATGTTATTAATTGCTTGTTCAATTTCTTCACATTGTAGATCGGGGTTTTGTATATTTTTAATAAACTTCAACTCTAATGTACACCCTAGATTTTTATTGCCTATTTCTAGGATTTCTCCTGCCAAATCTTCTAAAGATGCATCTAAGATTATTTCCGCTGTTATATCCTGCTGGTCAGCTAAAGTAAACTCTATCTTAAAAGCTCTCGCGATGACGGAAAGGTCCATGAGGTCGACTCGGTTTTTAATATCTATCTTACGTTCTATATTATCTAAATCGTATACATGATTTTCAAATGCTACTTTTAGATTTTCAAAAATAGTTGGATCATACATTGGTTTTCCTCCTGAGAACAATTTACGTGCGCTTTATCTATACTTGCCCCTGTTAAATGAAATTATACTGTTGCCAATGCCAACATAATCATTTGTCTAAAAGACAAGTTAATTGTCAAATTATTTCCCGAGAAATAAGTATAGATAACGCTCAATTTCGTCATATTATACAGATCTTATCGCCAATACGTACAGGCGTTGGCATTTGTGCTTTTCGGTTCACCTATATTATTGTTCAATTATCTTCGCAATTTCTTTCTCCATATTATATAACATATCTTGATCTTCTTTAAACTGTTCCTCTAGTTGAACAGTTGTATATTCCAAACTGCTTATTGTCTCATTAATGTGATCTATCGAGTTATTAATTTTGGAATGAGTGGACCACGCAGAAAAGATATCATCGAATATATAATCTGCGAATGTAACAAAACTATCTCTTTCAACAGATAAGTTCTCGGCATTTATTTGTTGGATATCTAACAGTTCTGTTTGAAACTTTTGTAAAGAACGCTGCGCAGCATGAATAGCATTTTCCGATTCATCCAGTTTACTATGCTTTAAAGAGGTTGCAATTAGTCCCCCACCTAAAAAAGTGTCCCAAGTAGAGTAATCCTTTGCGCCTTCTAGTGACTTTAGGGCTCTTCTTAAGGCAATCTTAGCCTCATGCCCCGCAGATATTGCTTCTGTTATTTCACGCCTACTTGATGTAAGAAATGTCTTTTGATCATATAACTCGTCGAGACGAGCTGCTTCCACCTGCTTGTTCCCGTATATCCATCCCTCTTTTTCTTTCATTAACGTTTCCCATTCCATATCAATAGATTTCCAGCGCGCTTGATCTAGCTCTCTTTCAATATCTACTATATCCTGTTCTAAATCTGTCACTGTTTTATCTATTTCTCTGTACTTCGCTTCTATAGTAGCTAGCTCACTTAATTCCTTTTCTCGGATCTCGTCCTGCTTGCCAGTCCATGTTCGAACTACCTTCAAGATTGAAAACCCGTCAAGATTCTCCACATCTTTCTGTTCCTTTTTTAAACGCGACCAATACGTTTGCTTTTTATGTAATGCGACCTCTAAATGTTCCGTTAGTGTTTGGTGCTTTCTTTTTACCTTATCCCTATTTATAATTTCCGTTTTTAAAACCGTCTGACGTTCTTGTAATTTACCCCACATGTATATCCCCTCCTACCTTTTATACGAGTTAGTAGGAAATACGTTTCAACTGTCTAAAATATTTTTCAGTAATGCAATAGCTGGCGGTATCACTTTTATAGCACTCCGATACAAATTTCTACCCCTCGTTTTAAATCTACATGAGACCAACTCGGAATTTTCCCATGCTGAATTGCTAATTCATGAGATGCTGGTATATGGATGAACCCGCACGGCATGCTTAGATTGTTCAATTTAGCATAATGTAAAGCCTCGTACATGACGTTATTACACAAGTATGTACCAGCTGTGTTCGAAATAGCAGCAGGAAGTCCTTGCTTCGTTAATTCGTCTACCATTAATCGAATAGGTAATGTCGAAAAGTAACCCGGATCTCCGTCTAGCTGTATTGACTCATCTACTGGTATATTACCATTGTTGTCCGCGGCACCGTCTTTCACATTGATCGCAATGCGTTCTGGTGTAATCTTATAACGCCCACCAGCTAAACCTAAGGATATAACGGCATCTGGTTTTATCTCTTCTATATAACGTAGTAACTGAGCTCCTGCCTTCTTAAAGTCGACTGAGAGAACTCTGCTTGTTACTTCATACTCTCCTATTATCGACTTGTCTAATTCCTCTACAATTTTCATGGTCGGATTTACTGTAAATGCTAAAAATGGTTCAAATCCAGTCAAAAGTAGTTTTTTCATCCTTCACCTCTCCATTTCTTATCGTGACGCTTTTTAAAATATCGTTTCAATTCATTCTTTCAAATTAGAGTTATTAATAGTTTACCAAAGATAACGCTATTTGAATTTTTCTTTTAATTAAAAAAACACACAAAAAAAGAGATACTCTCGAAAGAGTATCTCTTTTTAACAGTAGTACCTTTACTTAAAATTCCTAAGAATTAAAGTTTTACGATGTTTACTGCTTGTGGTCCACGTTGACCATCTTCAACGTCAAATTCAACTTTTTGACCTTCGTCTAAAGATTTGAATCCGTCGCCTTGGATTGCTGAGAAATGAGCGAATACGTCATTTCCACCTTCAACCTCGATAAATCCAAAACCTTTTTCTGCGTTAAACCATTTTACTGTACCTTGTGTCATGTAAAAAACCTCCATTATGGTGAATAAAAAAATTCACATATTACAAAAAGCTACCGAAGACTCACGATTACTTTTTGTAATATGTGAATTCATTGTTTCTATCTAAGCAATTTAATTATTGTCTTAACTATATAACATATTTCAGCATTTGTCCACTGAAATGATTAATAGTTAGATAAAAAATTTTTTTTGAAGATAGAATCCCTCTAAATATGTATTATTTAGTAGTCTGATCTAAGGCTATTAATGATATTTCTAAGGATTGAATAAATAGGTTGTTATAAAAGTGAAACTTTTCTTATACAGCATCGTACCTAAGGGACGGAAGGAAGTGTATATATCGTGAATTATTTCTTAGTATTTTTGGGAGCAGCCATACCTTGGCTTGAATTAGGACTAGTCATTCCTCTGGGGGTTATCTCCGGGTTAAATCCTTTAGCAGTTATTATCGTCGGTTTTATAGGAAATATGGTAACAGTACTTGCCCTTATTATTGGCTACGATAAATTTAAACTATGGCTAGCCAAACGAAATGAAGGAAAAGAACAAAAAGTATCCAAAAGAAGTGAACGCGCAAAAGCACTTTGGGATAAATACGGGTTACCTGGAATGCTCATGCTTGGACCTATTTTAATCGGTACACATGTTGCCGCGTTTATAGGCATGACGCTTGGAGCATCTAAATTTAAAACTACGATATGGTCGACCATTAGTATTGGGGTTTGGGCAATAATATTTGGTGTTGCGACGTCCCTTGGTTTTGACTTTTTTGTACGTGAATAGATAAATAACGAAAACGGCACAATTTAATTATTGTGCCGTTTTCATTTTTTAATCATTATTATTTATTTCATGGAAACATACATATTGATTTTCGCCTTTATTTTTTGCCTCGTACATTGCTGTATCCGCACTTTTTAAAACTTGTTCTATAGTAGTACCGTCTCTTGGATATATACTAATACCAATGCTTGCAGTGACAAGTGTACTAATAGCATTAAACTGGTATTCCCTTCCTATTTCCTCTAATAGTCGCTGAACTATTCTTTCTAGTTCCTGATCATTCATTTGATCGAATAATACTAAAAATTCATCCCCACCATACCGAGCAACCAATCCATTCTTTTCTGCTGCAATAATTTGTACTCTTTGCGAAAGTTCTCTCAATAGTTGATCACCTATTTCATGACCGTATGTATCATTCACCTGTTTAAATCCATCCAGGTCAACAAATAAAATGATTAACTCATTTGTTGAGGCATCCATTCGTCTATTTACCTCTTTCTTAAATGCATAACGGTTAGGTAACCCAGTTAAATGGTCATACAATGCTAACTGAATTACTTCATCATGCTTCTCTTTAAGTGAAGAGAGAACTTGATTAATAGAATTTTCAAGCTTGGAAATTTCGTCGTGCTGATTCTTTTTAACATGAATCCTCAAGTTAACATTTCCTTCTGCTTGAATATTATGAAGCTGCTTGGAGAGGTTACTGATCCGACTGATTATAAAACGATCTAACAGAAAAATTGTAAGAATAACAAATATAATTCCTATAATTACTAAAGAAACTGCAATGTTATTAACTGTATTCTTTTTCTCCATATAGAAGCTTCTATCCATATTAAAGCTTATCCCCAATAATGACTGTTCTTTGTAGTCTTTTAGTAAAACCGAACCTTGCATTTGATCGGCGCCTGTGACTTCAACACCAAACCGTCCCTGCGCTTTTTCATTGTCCTGCACTTCATGAAACGTCAAATCAAACGACAACTCTTTTCCGATTCGGTTAATAGTACGTTCATCTAGATATTTCCCAATGATTAAAGTACCTGCAGAAGGTCCATCTCCATTGCTTTGATAGATGGATTCAAACGATGCCAGTGAGAATCCATTCTTGCTCATTACAAGCAATTCTTCACTAGTATTTTCTACTTTTAATAGCAGGTAGAAATTCTTCATAAAAATCATTCTGCAGAGGTACTATTTTTTTGTTATCTAAGTCATAGCCTACTTGCAATTTAGGTTTTTTTTCACTATCTATATAGATTATGTAGTTAATGTTCAGGTTAGCGAATGTCTCAGGTTCTAAGTTTCGTTCGATATATAGAGGATTTTGATCCACCATAAAATCATACGTATCATCCCAAATGGACCAATCTCTATTTATTTCCCCTAAATTATGTAATGCTGATTGGATTTTATTCTCTATCCTCTTTACTTCACCTATGGCAGTATCCCTATCTAAATTAAATAGGTGTATAGAATCACTTTAATGAAAGAATCTATCAAGCGTGGTTTAGGTGAAATAACATTGTACGTTTTGAATATACATATAAAAATAGCCGCAGTGTATAAACTGCGACTTAATATTTCTATTCTTTTAATGGAACATATCCTACTTTTTCCACAAGTGCTTGCCCCTGCTCCGATAACACCCACTCGATTAGCGGCTTTACATTTGGATTTTCCGTTCCTGCTGTAACAATATAGAACTCTGATGTAATGGGATAAGTATTTGCTCGTATATTTTCTTTCGTCGGTGCCACTCCATCTACTTCTAGTAGTTTAATCTCATCATTGTCGACCATTTCGGTGGAATAAAATCGAAATGTAAAGCCAATTGCATTCTTATAGTTTCTATATTGGGACACTTCATTTATGATACCACCCATTCCTGTAACTATATCCTTTGAAGGTGGCTGCATAAGCGGCATTCCCTTCATAAGTGACTGAAGCGCAGATTGAGAGCCACTGTCTTCTGGTCGTTGAAAAGCCCGGATTTCATCATTGTTGCCCCCTAGTTGTTTCCAGTTGGTGACCTTTCCCATATATATATCTGTAATTTGTTCTACAGTAAGGTTATTTACAGGATTTTTTTGATTGACAAAAAAGACAAATGCTTCTCTACCAATAGGAATCATCTGTAGCTCAAGTCCTTTTTTCGCTGCAGTTTCCTTTTGAGCTGTAGATGGTGCTGCAGCAAAAATCATATCTACCGTACCATCAAATAGGTTCTCATAGGCATACTGTGTAGTGCTCACCATTACTTCACTATCGTATGAAGGATACACCTTTTCTGGATATGTCGCTTCTGCAATGGCCGCATATAACGGATAAAGTGCAGTTGCCCCGTCTAATATTGGTAAATCATCAGTTAGCTGAAGTGTCACTTTCTCCTCTAACTTAGTAACCTTACCAAATTGTGAAAAAGGTTCGTACTTACTTATATCCACCTCTGCATCTACTGTAGGTATCAAGTGAGTATACGCATCTTTTATAGGAGTAATGGCGCTGACTAATATGGCTGCTCCTGCGATAGAACCAAAAATAACTTTCCGCTTTTTTGTTTGAAAAAGATGAAGTAAATTAAACACAAACAGTAGATATAGCACCAATCCAACAGTTATAAGCAATGCAATATAATCGATTTTCCCCATAAGCAGTAGAAACAACGCACCGAAGCCTTCAAAGAACACCAATACGATTAATGCAAAAATGGAAACCAATACTGCCGCAAATTTAGACTCTACTTTCATCCCATTTCCCCCATTATTATTCTTTTTTAGTTAGTTCATTTAAGCGAATTTTTGCTTCCTCTTCATCAAACGAACTAAACCATCGATAATTTTTATCATCTAAAATACGATAATGCTGACTAATAACGTTTTGTTGCAATCGGAAATCTCCCTTTGAAATAATCTCTTTCCACCATACACGTCCACCCATTGATTTATCCTTCGGACGATTTATGCCGTCAAGCGCTATTGTTTCAATCACTTCTAATGGATCATCCCCTAAAACCGACCGCAATATCTCACTATCATGAAACAATGCACATACTGCAATTACACTAGTCCATCCTGCTAGTACTCTCTCTTTCTCTATTTGGACAAGCGTTTTTTTAGAGATACCTATAATGCTCGCCATTTTTTCTTGTGAATAACCTTTTTCTAGTCGAACCATTCGAATCCGCAAGGAAATAAGCTGTGTTACATATTCTTTATCCATATATGGCTCCTCTAAAATGAATTTTCACTCTATTTAGTGTAATTTTACACTAAATGTATCTTAATAGCCAATAGTTATTAGGTTTTTTCTTTTTAATATAGGGAATGTGATAAGTGAAAATTACTCTTGTAATTACGCTAGTTTTATCGTTTAATAAGCTAGTTGTTAAAAATTTTGTAAAGGAATGTGATAAATGAACAAGTTTACGGGAGGAATAGCATTATCTTTGGTAATCGCTATGTCATTGGGGGCCTGTGCGCCTAAAGAAGAGTCGACAGAAGTAAAAAAAGAGGTTACACCTGAAAAGGATTTAATCAGTGTAAATGAAGATTATCTATCAGCTGTCGACGTCGACTATGCCTTTGGATTCACAAAGAGCTTAGAAGAATTTAAAACAAATGAAAAACTTGGTTATCGGACTGCTGGATCAGAGGCAGAGCTGAAAACTGGAGAAAAAATTGCGGACGAAATGAAGAAAATTGGACTTACTGAAGTGACAAAGGATGAATTCACCTTAGACACATGGGAATTTGAAAAAGCGGACCTAACATTCGTAGATGAAAATGGCAAAGAGCATTTGGCTGTTTTAGGAGCATACCAAGTGAATTTTGATACGAATGGTGTAAAGGATCTTGAAATTGTCTACGGTGGTAAAGGGACTGCTGATGATTTAGCAAATCTAGATGTCGAAGGTAAGCTAGTTTTAGTTGACATAAACCAACGCGAGGAATGGTGGATAAACTATCCTGCCTACCAAGCACATTTAAAAGGAGCTGCGGCAGTAATTGCAGTTCAGGAAGCAGGTTATGCGGAAGCGGATGAAGATGCACTTAACGCTCAGGATGTCTGTGGACCGGATGATGCTCCTGCATTTTCTATGTCTCAAACGGATGCAAATCAGCTGAAGAAGGCTTTAGAATCTAGTGAGAATGGTACGATGACTGTAAAATTCGATGCTAAATCTACGGTCAAAATGGATGGAAAGTCTTATAATTATTACGGGAAAATTATCGGAAAAGACCCGGAATCATATATTATTTTATCTGCTCACTATGATTCTTACTTTACAGGATTCCAAGATGACCATGCAGCAATCGGGTTAATGATGGGTGTCGCTAAAGGGTTAGTAGACAGTGGCTATCAACCAGAAAAAACAATTATTTTCAACGCACTTGCTGCAGAAGAATGGGGAGTTTCTAACTCTCGCTATGACTGGTCAACCGGGGCTTATAACCAAATATTCAATATTCATCCGGAGTGGGTAGGAAAAGCTTTTGCCAATATGAACTTTGAGCTTCCAGCCTATGAGCACACAACACAAGATGAAATTCGTTCTGTCTATGAATTGAATAGTTATTTAACGGATTTTGCGAAGAATGTACCAACTGTAGATGGTGTCTATAAGGATGGAATTTCTGTCGTTTCACCACTGCGTACATGGTCAGATGATTTTTCATTTGGAATTGCTGGGGTTCCAGCCCTTCGTAATGATTTCCAAGACAGTGATTTCATGCGTACCCATTATCATTCACAATTTGATAATGAGGACACATATAACGCAGATGCATTCAAATTCCATTTAAATCTATACGGTTTACTTTCCATGCATTACGATCAAACAGCAGTCGTTCCACTAGACTTCACAACCCGTTTGACGGCAATGAAAAAAGTAATTGACTCAGATACTTTTGGACAAGCTGAAGTTTCTTCCGACCAATTAGTTGGGGAGATTGACAAAGCTATTGCACTTGCAGAAGAAGTAAATGCAAAGGTCGCTAAAGTAAATGATGATTATTTTACTGCTTTAACTGAGGAAGATACCGAGGCAACACAAAAGTTATATGAGGAAAGCCGTGATTTGAATAGCGGTCTACTCGCTGCATTCAAACACGCTGAAGATCAATTCGTTCGTTTAACATGGGAAGATGCACAAATATTCCCACACGAACATGCACAAAATAATATTACTAATCTTATACTCGCTATCGAAGCTATAGAGAAAGGCGATATAACTACTGCAGTGGATGAATACCTATGGGCTATCGACAATAATTGGTATGCCTACGACTTTGATAAAGAGGTATTCAATTACTTTACAAACTATGTGCTAGAAGCGCCTAAAGAAAAACTGATGTGGGGTGAAGGCAGAATAGTCGGTCACGAAAACCTATTCGATCCGATTAACTCATTGATCGAAAAAAGTGAGCAAAAAGATGCCGACATATCCGCTGAACTAGCAACATTGAATGAAGTACTAGAAAGACAAAAATTATTATTGAAAACAACTACAGATGAAGAAACAAAAGCTGTACAAGAACTAGGCAAACAGCTTGAAGCATTAAAATAATTATAAAAAAGGCTATCGGAGAGTTCTTGTGAACTCTTTAGATAGCCTTTCCTTTTTTCTATTTATAATAGTAAAGAACGAATCACTCTCCCATCCAAGTACGCCTGTATATCTTCCACCGCTTCTTCGTAGTATGTAGTGTAGTTTTTCTCTGTCACATATCCTAAATGTGGAGTAGCTAATACATTTGGCATTGTTCGGAAAGGATGGTCTTGAGGTAATGGCTCGAGGTCGAATACATCTAATGCTGCTCCGGCAATCCAATTTTCATGGAGCGCTTGTATAATCGCTTGCTCGTCAATTATAGCTGCTCGAGATGTATTGATTAAATAAGCAGAGCTTTTCATAAGCTTTAAGTCCTTCTTACCAATAAGTCCTCTAGTTCTGTCGCTTAATACGAGATGAATAGAAATGTAATCACTTGTCTCTAACAACTCTTCTTTTGAATTTGCCAATTGAACACCTAGCTTATCTGTTTGCTCCTTCGTTAAATTTTGACTCCAGGCGATGACATCCATTCCAAAGGCTTTTGCTATAGTTGCCATTCGCCCTCCTATTTTACCGAGCCCAAGGAGACCTAAACGCTTCCCGTATAAATCTGTCCCAACTGTACTCTGCCATAATCCATTGCTACGAAGTTCAGCGTTTTCTTTTACAATATGACGTGCCAAGTTTAGTATTAAAGCCCATGTTAACTCAGTTGGTGGCTCAGAAGAGCTCGCAGTTCCACACACAGCGACTCCATGCGCAGAAGCAGCCTCAAGGTCAATCGATGAATTTCTCATTCCAGTAGTAATCATTAATTTAAGCTTCGGTAACTTTTTGAAGAGTGTTGCTCCAAAAGGTGTACGCTCTCGCATAATAATTACTATCTCCGCATCACGAATGGAATCTACTAATTCATCTTCATCATTAAAGTGCTGAGAAAATGATACAACGTCGACCTTCTCTGTAATACTTGACCAATCTGCACTTTTTAACGCAACTTGCTGATAATCATCTAAAATAGCACAGCTTATCCTCATACTAATTTCCCCCTATCTCAAATAGTCCACAACAATTTGCACTAAAAGCAATATAGTTACCACACGTAATAATGGCTTCACATGCTTTGCCTTTAATTTTCGCGCAAGTCGAAGTCCAAGCTGCGCTCCAAGTATCGCCCCTAGCATTAGGGCAAATGTAACCGGCCACATTATTTTACCAGTAGAAATATACGTAATGGATGCTCCAAAGCAACTAGAAAACACACCAATTCGAGCAAGTCCTACTGCACGTATATAGGCAATTTTTTCACTCGCATATAAATATAGCGCTAATGTGCTGCTCCCTGGACCGAACATGCCGTCGTACATACCAATTCCCAACAAAGCTGGAGCTGTTTTTTTGTTTAGTTGAAAGATTTCCGTGCCGCCAAAATTCCCTTTACCCATAAAGGAAGTAATAAAGGCAAAGCTCAATAAAATAATAGCAATTATCGTCAGTACCTCACCACTTAGAAAAGATGCTATCAGCCCTCCTATTATTCCTCCTCCTAAACAAAATACCAATACGGAAAGTGCTTCCTTACCCGTTACCTCTTTTTTAGTGAAGATTACTAGAAAACTTGAAAGCGAGCTAACTGTATTAGAGACTTTATTTGCCCCAATGGCTGAATGCACTGGCAGACCCATTAGTAACATCATTGGTAAACTTATAAGCCCCCCGCCTCCAACTAATGTGCCCACTACATTTCCTACAATTCCTATGATAAAAAAGATTAAAAACTCCATTTAACTGCCTTCTTTCAAAATCCGCTTCTGTGTATTTAGCATACATTGACTAATGTCATAAGTAAATTCGATAGTTATTATCGTTTTACATAGGAAAAACTTATCATTCTTGGAAGGATTAATTGTTCTCTTAAGGGAACTAGTAATACATGGAGGGATTATGATGAAAAAGTGGATGCTAGTTATTTCCTTAGTTTTATATGGTTGCGCAGAGGAAACTGAAAAATCCCCTACCCAGGGTCCCATTGCAGAAAAGATCGTAACTAATTTGAATATCCCCTGGTCTATCAATTTACAGGACGATACATTTTATATATCAGAAAGGGTCGGAACGATTGCACGTATACAAGGTGACCATGTTGTACATGAGCCCGTTCAACTATCGGCTAGTCTTTCCTCTGTATCTGAAGCAGGACTACTCGGCTTTGCGCTGAAACCTGACTTCCCTGAAACTGGTGAAGCTTATGCTTACTATACGTATGACATGAATGGAAACCCCTTTAACAAAATCGTGACTATTAAACGCCAAGATGGGCAGTGGCAGGAAATTTCCATTCATTTGGACGGCATTGAGACCAGCAATATACATCACGGTGGGCGTTTAGAAATTGGTCCAGACGGGTCTTTATATGTAACTGTCGGAGACGCTGGAAACCCAATTAATGCGCAGGATCCAGCTTCACTAAATGGGAAAATTCTTCGTATGAAAGATAATGGTGCTTTTGAATTATTCTCTATGGGGCACCGCAATCCACAAGGTCTCGCTTGGAATGCGGCGGGAACACTTTATGAAGCGGAACATGGTCAGTCAGCAAATGATGAAATCAATTTGGTTGAACAAGGCAAAAACTACGGCTATCCAATCATTGAAGGAGATGAAACGGAAGAAGGCCTTGAATCACCTATTATCACTACTGGCAGCAAGGAAACCTGGGCACCTTCAGGCATTACCTTTCACCAAGGAAAATTATATGTAGCGACTCTCCGCGGTGAATCTATTAAAATACTGAATGTGGAAACTGGCGAGGTGGAGCAATCGATTACCGGGTTCGGACGAGTACGAGACGTATTCTCTGATGGGGAATCACTCTATTTCATCACCAATAACACGGATGGCCGAGGAACACCGAGTGAAGATGATGATGTACTATATAGACTAAAATAACAGTTATGATCGATCGATTATTGCGCGTGATCGATCGATGTTTGGAAGGCATCGATCGATTTCCCCGTGGGATTGATCGATTTCCCTTCCACATCGAACGATTATCACACGTCATTTATCGATTCTAAACAAATCCTTTTTGACATAGCAATTTGAATACCAGATCTTCCATTAAAACGTCTGCCCTCATCTATAAAACCTGATTTAATATACACAGCCTGGGCAGCAATGTTTGCTTCATTCACTCCTAGAACGATTCTGTTTACATGTGGAAAATGCTTCGCCACAAATGATTGAAGCAGTATCATTGATGCTTGCGCAATTCCCTTCCCCTGATAATCTGGGTGAATGGAATATCCTCTTAGTAAAATACTCTCTTCAATATCTGTGTAGTGAAATTTATCCTCACCGGTATCTAGCACGAAAAACCCAGCAACTTGATCATCTTCCGTTATAATAATGGGAGTATACGACGCATTTATATTAGCTCGTTCTAGCAATTCTAATGGATGTCCCGTAAATGAAAGCTGCTCCACAGATAGCGGATAATTTTCTAATGGTTTTCTATAACTGTTATTATACATAGTTAGCTTTATCATGATTATCACCCCTTTAGATTAGAATATCACAGGAGGAGGAGGTTTTACCAAATGAAAATAGCAATAATAGGCGGGGGTATTGGAGGGCTCTGTGCTGCCGTAACACTACAAAAACAAGGTTTTTCTGTTCAGGTATATGAAGCTAGTCCAACTTTTCAACCTGTCGGCGCTGGTATTGGAATAGGCTCTAATGCTTTGCAAGCACTGATGGAAATTGGTGTTGGAGAAGAGATATTTGCGAATGGTCATGCTCTTCATCAACAGGTATTTCTAGATACCTATGGGAATACACTCAATACGATAGATCTTACCGTACTAAAAGAGCTTTATGGACAAGAGAATATTACCATTCACCGAGCTGATTTACATAAGATTTTTCTGAAAGCACTTAAACCAGATACACTTCATTTCAATAAAAAATACATATCTGTCGAGCAAAATGATAATCAAGTAACTGTCTATTTCGAAGACGGTACAACTGTGACCGCCAATTTACTCATAGCTGCCGATGGTATTCATTCATCTATACGGCAACAACTACTACCTGGCTCTGTTACTCGATACGCCGGCTACACATGTTGGAGAGGAATAACAGAGAACAATGGAAGAGTTGATGAATACACATCTTCGGAATATTGGGCGACACAAGGAAGATTTGGGATGGCCCCGATGAAAAATGGCTTGATATATTGGTTCGCCTGTATTAATACAACGGCTAGAAATCCACAATTTCAAAAGCTCACTGCTCCGGAAATCGGTGATATATTTGACCATCTTCCAAAAGTTGTACACAACATAATTACAACTACACCTCTCGAGAGAATTCTTCACCATGACTTATCTGATATTAAACCATTGCGGCAATTTGTTTTTGGAAGAGTAGTTCTTCTTGGAGATGCTGCTCATGCCACTACACCCAATATGGGTCAAGGAGCAGGACAGGCTATTGAGGATGCCATCGTTTTAGGTAACGGCTTCAAACAATTTGAACATGTGGATAAGGTGTTAGCATTTTATGCAGAAAAGCGAGTTGCACGAACTGCTAAAGTAATTAGGCTTTCTCGTCAAATTGGAGAAATCGCTCAAATCCAATCTCGCCCAATTGCCAGTGTTCGAGACTTTTTATTCCCTTTTATCCCTTCTAAACTTTTAATGAGACAATTGAAATTCTTATTTGATGTAAAACTAAAATAAAGTGCTCGAGTAGCAAGCACTTTATCTTTAGTTAATACATTTGAAGCCCCAATGGATCCACGATCTCTATATGCTTCGGGACTTTTAAGTGAATATACGTTCGGCCTCTTACCATCCTAATCTCCATCGTATCCGTTTGCTGAAATACGTTTAACTCATTAGATAACTGATCGAATGTAAACTCTTGCTCACAGGCTCATGTATAACTAACTCATTTCCCTTCCATTCTGCTTCATGAAGGGGAATCTTATCTTCTATTTTTAATCCATATAAATTTATATGAGACCGGTATACCTTTCCTTCAATCTTTTGAGCAGTAGAGTCTATCCATTCCACTACCACTTTTGTAGAATATGAGTCATTTCCTATATATCCTAGAGTTAATGTATTCCCACTTAGTTCATGAGTCCATTCTTCTTTAAGAAACTTCTGACTCAATTTGCTCTCTTCTTGTTTTAGTAACTTTGCTTCAAATACTTCGTTTTCTGTTTGTAATTGCTGTAATTGTTCTTCGGATAATTGTTCTACTTTCGGTTCCTTTGGTAGTATTTCATATACAACTCCAACACCGATTAATAAACTGAAGTAGATAATTATCACAATTTTATTTAGACGTAGACTCCCTTTATATTTTACTTTCTTCGTTATATAAAGAACTATAAGTATTCCAATGACTACAGGTATTAATCCAATAAGGAATATCATCCAAGTATTACTCATACTCTAACCTCCAAACGGTTAGAAATTGCAGTGGATGTCGCAAAGATCAATATCGCTATACCAAAAGTTTTTGCAATCAATATTAGCAATGAACTGTTCTCTACAAAAATGATTTCTGATATCCTTATCCAAGTCCCTGTCAGCAACAACATAATAATAATTACTAATGCACCAAAGAACAGTAGCTTATGCTTTTGAAACAAAGTGCCAGCTATATATCCTAACGAGCTGAACATCCATAAGAAAATAATCATCGCTAGAATAGTTAATAAAGAATTCATAGGATTATCTAGAATAGTAGGACCTTCTACAAACTCATTAGTACTATTAAACGTTAAAAAGATACGCATTAGATAAACTGAAAAGTAAGTAGTCACCCCTGCATAACAACTAAAAATCAATAAAACGATACAATTAGCTATATTGCTACTTAGACGAGTAGCTACAAACGAAAAGTCATCATAGCGGTATGCTCTCGTTGTAATTAGATTACCAACTGAAATAGCTAATAATGAGACAAAAATGAATCCTGAATCGATTGATGATATATTCAAATTAATAGATATATTATTAATGGAAGTTCCACTACTTGACCACCCAGTAGCAAAAAGTATCCCTAACACCTGTAAAATAATTAGTGAGTAGATCAATCCGCTATAAGCACTTAGCTTAAACTTTACCTGAGATAGTACTACACTCGTTAGGCTACTGTTACTTAAAAACATCATCGATTCCTCCTTTGCTCTCACTCGTCATGTACATGCATACCTCACTGGCAGTTAACATCTGAATGTTGGCACCTTCTAAGCGAGCTCTTTCCAGCTCCGAATTTTTTTTAACCACTGCATATTGCTTTTGCTCATCAACTCTTTTTGAATGAAGAACTTCTTCCCCTGCTGTCCATTTTTCCACATCTGCAACTGGTCCCTGAATAGCTACCGCATATTCCTTCACTTCATCTAAGTCTGCATGAAGAACAACTTCCCCTTTATGAATCAATAATATATCCTCTAGTAAATGCTCTATTTCTGATAAATGGTGACTAGATATTAAAATAGAGCGAGGATATGCAATATAATCCTTTAGTAAAGCTCTATAAAAGTCTGTCCGGACCGCTTCATCCATTCCGTTTGTTGGCTCATCAAACATCGTTAACTCACAATGTGTAGACAATCCGAAAATCATATTAAACGTAGCTCTTGAACCTTTGGATAAATTAGAATGCTGTTGCTTGGAATCCAGTTTAAAGTATCGAAATAACCTAACTGCAAGTTGTGTATCCCACTTTTTATAAAAAGCTGGCGCACTTCGTAATATCTCTTCTAAGGTAAGTGAGTCTGGAAAAGTCATTTGATCATCCACTAAAATACTGTTTGCAGAAACCAGTAAATTATTATAAGGGTTTTTTCCAAATACATTTACTTCACCAGATTTATGCTTAGTTAAGCCTGCCAATATTTTGAGCAAAGTTGTCTTCCCCGCACCATTACGACCAATAAGTCCTGTAATTTTTTGATCTGTCAGTTGAAAAGTAATATCTTCTAAAGCATTAGTTCTTCGATAACCCTTGCTTACCTTTTGACAATCTATCACATTCACTGGATCTCCTCCTCACATTTATGGATGAGTTGTATTAATTCCGCTTTTGTTACTGATAACCTTTTCGCTTCTAAAACAATGTCTGTTACCATTTTCGTAAGTGTCTCATTTCTCCGTTTTTCCAGAATCATCATTTTGGCCTCTGGTGCTACGAACATCCCAAGTCCCCTCTTCTTATATAATGTCATTTCCTCTACAAGTATCGTTAATCCCTTAGCTGCTGTAGCTGGATTTATATTGAAAAGCTCTGCCAACTGATACTGAGAGTATACTTTTTCGTTAGCCGTAAAACGCTCTGCAATAATTTCATTCTCCAACCATTCTGCAATTTGCACATATATTGGCTTACTGCTGTCGTTACTTAATATCACCTGAGGTTAATCTCCTCTCTCCTAAAAATCAGTGCATTAGTGTTGTAATGTAGTATATAATATTAACTGTCAATTGTCTAGTTATATTTGGGTCCTATGCATAGGCAAGTATTTAAAGGAGTTTGCAATGAAATAGAGAATAGATATATATAAGAAATGAGGGAAATTATTTATGAAATTAGGACAAGTTGCAGTAAATGTTGAAAATGTGGAAAGAGCGGTTACATTTTATAAGGATGTTATTAATTTATCTCTGTTATTTGAAATGGGTGGTCTAGCTTTTTTTCAATGTGGAGATACGCGACTTCTGTTAAGTCGAGCTGAAAAAGAAGAATTCAATCACCCCAGCTCCGTGTTATATTTCCAAGTGGAGGATTTAAATAGCGAGGTTTTGAGAATGAAGGAGGCCGGAGCTACTTTCATCGATGAACCACATATGGTAGCAAAGGTAGAGGATACAGAAACCTGGATGGCATTCTTTAAAGATACAGAAGGAAATACACTTGCATTAATGAACGAACGTTAATTTTTCAAAAACAAAAAAGAAGTCGTTACCGATATAACTCGGTAACGACTTCTTTTTGGTGCCCAGCGACGTCCTACTCTCACAGGGGGAAACCCCCAACTACCATCGGCGCTGAAGAGCTTAACTTCCGTGTTCGGTATGGGAACGGGTGTGACCTCTTCGCCATCATCACTAGACTCTTCGGCTTCCAATTTACAGCGCATTGCGTTGTATCTTGAAATCCTTATAAAATAGAGTGCTTGTTCACTCAAAACTGGATAAACGACATTGTTACGTTAAACAAATTTGGTTAAGTCCTCGATCGATTAGTATTCGTCAGCTGCACGTGTCGCCACGCTTCCACCCCGAACCTATCTACCTCATCGTCTTTGAGGGATCTTACTTACTTGCGTAATGGGAAATCTCATCTTGAGGGGGGCTTCGTGCTTAGATGCTTTCAGCACTTATCCCGTCCACACATAGCTACCCAGCGATGCTCTTGGCAGAACAACTGGTACACCAGCGGTGTGTCCATCCCGGTCCTCTCGTACTAAGGACAGCTCCTCTCAAATTTCCTACGCCCACGACGGATAGGGACCGAACTGTCTCACGACGTTCTGAACCCAGCTCGCGTACCGCTTTAATGGGCGAACAGCCCAACCCTTGGGACCGACTACAGCCCCAGGATGCGATGAGCCGACATCGAGGTGCCAAACCTCCCCGTCGATGTGGACTCTTGGGGGAGATAAGCCTGTTATCCCCGGGGTAGCTTTTATCCGTTGAGCGATGGCCCTTCCATGCGGAACCACCGGATCACTAAGCCCGTCTTTCGACCCTGCTCGACTTGTAGGTCTCGCAGTCAAGCTCCCTTCTGCCTTTACACTCTTCGAATGATTTCCAACCATTCTGAGGGAACCTTTGGGCGCCTCCGTTACACTTTAGGAGGCGACCGCCCCAGTCAAACTACCCGCCTGACACTGTCTCCTACCCGGGTTACGGGTATGGGTTAGAATTTCAATACAACCAGGGCAGTATCCCACCGACGCCTCCTCCGAAGCTGGCGCTCCGGGCTCTAAGGCTCCTGCCTATCCTGTACAAGTTGCACCAAAATTCAATATCAAGCTATAGTAAAGCTCCACGGGGTCTTTCCGTCCTGTCGCGGGTAACCTGCATCTTCACAGGTACTATAATTTCACCGAGTCTCTCGTTGAGACAGTGCCCAGATCGTTACGCCTTTCGTGCGGGTCGGAACTTACCCGACAAGGAATTTCGCTACCTTAGGACCGTTATAGTTACGGCCGCCGTTTACTGGGGCTTCAATTCGCACCTTCGCTTGCGCTAAGCACTCCTCTTAACCTTCCAGCACCGGGCAGGCGTCAGCCCATATACTTCACCTTACGGTTTTGCATAGACCTGTGTTTTTGCTAAACAGTCGCCTGGGCCTATTCACTGCGGCTCTTCTAGGCTATGAACCCAAAAGAGCACCCCTTCTCCCGAAGTTACGGGGTCATTTTGCCGAGTTCCTTAACGAGAGTTCTCTCGCTCACCTTAGGATTCTCTCCTCGACTACCTGTGTCGGTTTGCGGTACGGGCACCTTTCACCTCGCTAGAGGCTTTTCTTGGCAGTGTGAAATCAGGAACTCTAGACATACGTCCTCGCCATCACAGCTCAATGTTAAAGAATGCGGATTTGCCTACATTCACACCTTACTGCTTGGACATGCATAACCAACAGCATGCTTACCCTATCCTTCTGCGTCCCCCCATTACTCAAACGGTGGTTTGGTGGTACAGGAATATCAACCTGTTATCCATCGCCTACGCCTATCGGCCTCGGCTTAGGTCCCGACTAACCCTGAGCGGACGAGCCTTCCTCAGGAAACCTTAGTCATACGGTGGACGGGATTCTCACCCGTCTTTCGCTACTCATACCGGCATTCTCACTTCTAAGCGCTCCACCAGTCCTTCCGGTCTGACTTCAACGCCCTTAGAACGCTCTCCTACCACTGATACCAAAGGTATCAATCCACAGCTTCGGTGATTTGTTTAGCCCCGATACATTTTCGGCGCAGCGTCACTCGACCAGTGAGCTATTACGCACTCTTTAAATGATGGCTGCTTCTAAGCCAACATCCTGGTTGTCTAAGCAACGCCACATCCTTTTCCACTTAACAAATACTTTGGGACCTTAGCTGGTGGTCTGGGCTGTTTCCCTCTTGACTACGGATCTTATCACTCGCAGTCTGACTCCCAAACATAAATCATTGGCATTCGGAGTTTGTCTGAATTCGGTAACCCGGGATGGGCCCCTAGTCCAAACAGTGCTCTACCTCCAAGATTCTAACGTTTGAGGCTAGCCCTAAAGCTATTTCGGAGAGAACCAGCTATCTCCAGGTTCGATTGGAATTTCTCCGCTACCCACACCTCATCCCCGCACTTTTCAACGTGCGTGGGTTCGGACCTCCAGTAAGTGTTACCTTACCTTCATCCTGGACATGGGTAGATCACCTGGTTTCGGGTCTACGACCACATACTCATTCGCCCTATTCAGACTCGCTTTCGCTGCGGCTCCGTCTTCTCGACTTAACCTTGCATGGGATCGTAACTCGCCGGTTCATTCTACAAAAGGCACGCTATCACCCATTAACGGGCTCTAACTACTTGTAGGCACACGGTTTCAGGATCTATTTCACTCCCCTTCCGGGGTGCTTTTCACCTTTCCCTCACGGTACTGGTTCACTATCGGTCACTAGGTAGTATTTAGCCTTGGGAGATGGTCCTCCCAGATTCCGACGGAATTTCACGTGTTCCGCCGTACTCAGGATACACTCAAGAGAGAATGAATTTTAGACTACGGGGCTTTTACCCTATCCTGCGGACCTTTCCAGATCGCTTCGTCTAACTCATTCCTTTGTAACTCTATGTAGAGTGTCCTACAACCCCAAAAGGCAAGCCTTTTGGTTTGGGCTATTCCCGTTTCGCTCGCCGCTACTCAGGGAATCGAATTTTCTTTCTCTTCCTCCAGGTACTTAGATGTTTCAGTTCCCTGGGTGTGTCTCAGATGCGCTATGTATTCACGCAAATGTACTGCTCCATTACGAACAGTGGGTTTCCCCATTCGGAAATCTCCGGATCAAAGCTCACTTACAGCTCCCCGAAGCATATCGGTGTTAGTGCCGTCCTTCGTCGACTCCTAGTGCCAAGGCATTCACCGTGCGCCCTTATTAACTTAACCTAAAAGTTAAAAAGTCTTACACGTCATGATTACGTAAATAATCACAACAGAATTTCTTGTTGTTTATTGTTTCAATGTCGTTTTATCCAGTTTTCAAAGAACAAGCGTTGAATCTTCATATAAAATGAACATTCAAAACTGAACTGCAAAACGTTAAGATACGAATAAATATTCGTATTCCGATATTATCCTTAGAAAGGAGGTGATCCAGCCGCACCTTCCGATACGGCTACCTTGTTACGACTTCACCCCAATCATCTGTCCCACCTTCGGCGGCTGGCTCCCGTAAGGGTTACCCCACCGACTTCGGGTGTTACAAACTCTCGTGGTGTGACGGGCGGTGTGTACAAGGCCCGGGAACGTATTCACCGTGGCATGCTGATCCACGATTACTAGCGATTCCGGCTTCATGTAGGCGAGTTGCAGCCTACAATCCGAACTGAGAACGGTTTTATGGGATTTGCTCACCCTCGCGGGGTTGCGACCCTCTGTACCGTCCATTGTAGCACGTGTGTAGCCCAGGTCATAAGGGGCATGATGATTTGACGTCATCCCCACCTTCCTCCGGTTTATCACCGGCAGTCACCTTAGAGTGCCCAACTAAATGCTGGCAACTAAGATCAAGGGTTGCGCTCGTTGCGGGACTTAACCCAACATCTCACGACACGAGCTGACGACAACCATGCACCACCTGTCACCGCTGTCCCCGAAGGGAAAAGCCTATCTCTAGGCCGGTCAGCGGGATGTCAAGACCTGGTAAGGTTCTTCGCGTTGCTTCGAATTAAACCACATGCTCCACCGCTTGTGCGGGCCCCCGTCAATTCCTTTGAGTTTCAGTCTTGCGACCGTACTCCCCAGGCGGAGTGCTTAATGCGTTAGCTGCAGCACTAAGGGGCGGAAACCCCCTAACACTTAGCACTCATCGTTTACGGCGTGGACTACCAGGGTATCTAATCCTGTTTGCTCCCCACGCTTTCGCGCCTCAGCGTCAGTTACAGACCAGAAAGCCGCCTTCGCCACTGGTGTTCCTCCAAATCTCTACGCATTTCACCGCTACACTTGGAATTCCGCTTTCCTCTTCTGTACTCAAGTCCCCCAGTTTCCAATGACCTTCCACGGTTGAGCCGTGGGATTTCACATCAGACTTAAAGGACCGCCTGCGCGCGCTTTACGCCCAATAATTCCGGACAACGCTTGCCACCTACGTATTACCGCGGCTGCTGGCACGTAGTTAGCCGTGGCTTTCTAATGAGGTACCGTCAAGGTACGAGCAGTTACTCTCATACTTGTTCTTCCCTCACAACAGAGTTTTACGATCCGAAAACCTTCTTCACTCACGCGGCATTGCTCCATCAGACTTTCGTCCATTGTGGAAGATTCCCTACTGCTGCCTCCCGTAGGAGTCTGGGCCGTGTCTCAGTCCCAGTGTGGCCGATCACCCTCTCAGGTCGGCTACGCATCGTCGCCTTGGTGAGCCGTTACCTCACCAACTAGCTAATGCGCCGCGGGCCCATCCTGTAGTGACAGCGAGATGCCGTCTTTTAACATCTCCCCATGAGAGGAAATGGATTATTCGGTATTAGCCCCGGTTTCCCGGAGTTATCCCAATCTACAGGGCAGGTTGCCCACGTGTTACTCACCCGTCCGCCGCTAAATCAGAAGAAGCAAGCTTCTTCGTCATTCGCTCGACTTGCATGTATTAGGCATGCCGCCAGCGTTCGTCCTGAGCCAGGATCAAACTCTCCATAATAGTTCACTTCCAGTATGCAGAGCACATTGAAAGCGAACAAATTAGAACTAGTTTAAAAGCTCATTTTGTTTTGCTGGCATCATCATTAAATGATGTCCAAAATTGTTTTGCTATCATCCTAACAAGTTAGTTGAAAGCTATGTTTCTTAACGTTTTGCATGTTCAGTTTTCAATGTTCATGTTGTTGTAATGTCGTTTTGACAACTTATATATCATATCAATTCCTGATGTGATTGTCAACAACTTTTTTTAAAGTGTTTTTTTGTTTAACGTCACTTGTTAAAGTGACAACTTGATAACTATACCACTTATAATGGTCATTGGCAAGGTCTTTTCCAATTTTCTTTTAGAATTCTATATTTAATGTAAGAACAGCTACTTTCCCTCCTGTTCCTACTATATAAAAGGAATAAATGGATTTTATATAAGGAAAGACTATGTTAAAAGTAAAGGTTGATGGTTGATATAAAATACAAAGGCATATCTACGTTCATTTTCCTTTGGAGTCCGTTTTTACTAAAGTACTCGTTAGTTGTATTAGTACATTATCTTTTATTAAACATTATTGTCATACTGGAACATTATTCTGTCAGTTCTACTAACTTATCAACTACCTTCCATACAGGACTTTCAAATGCTTTACGCCTATACTCATAATCTTCCTTCAATTCCTCTAATGATTCAGCAGGCATTATTTCACCCCATATATGAGAAAATACTTTTCGTTATAATGAACCTCGCATATCTTAAAATAAGGGTTTACCACTTTTAAGATATTTATCCTCCAAAACTCTATAATCCAGCACATAAATTCCATTCTCTTTCACCCGAATATGGCCTAATGTTTAACTAGACCATAAAATGGGTTTTTATTAATATCCGTTATAAATTTAATTTCTTTTGCTTGATACATTTTATCACTGTATTCATAAGTAATGATAATATCTCCAACAAACATCGCTGGTGTTATTTGACTACTTACTCTGACCATAAGATTTTTGTTAATTACTTCATAATCAATAACGCTGCCAAAACTTATATCCTCAAATAAATGCGTTGATTCTATTGACTTAGTATCGACAATGAATACTTTGTCACCCAAGGTGATTTTGGCTTTTTCAGGAGTTAATTTTGTTTTTACGTTTTTATTGATAATTGCTAAAGGATTATCGACAATGACATCAATCAATCCATTTGTATAACTATAAGCATAAACTTCTTCATCTCGCACACCAGAACCGTAACCTTTTGTTAAAGTTATGATTAATTCCTTTTTTCTATCTTCGTTTATGTCTTGGTAGAATATTTTAGGGGCATAGGTTGGGTTTGTAACATTTATCCCAAAAGGTATAAAGTAAGTCTCTCCTTTGAAATCTAGTTTAAAGTCCCGATATAAATCTTCATTCGTTTTCTTAGCGTATAATACTATATCTTTGGATAACTTCGTAACCACTTCATATACTTCTTTTGTTGCACTTAGAGTTTTGGGAACAACAAAGAAAATAAACACTAACACTAAAATAATGTATTTTTTCATAAAAAACACCTCATTTTAGTGTTCCTAGAGATCTTTCTTATACCACTAGATTGCGGCGTTAGTTGAACAAAAAAAGAGCTGTACTATCCAACTCTATATTTCACTAAGGCACCCGTTGGTTAAATAAGCATAAGGTATAACAAAATTATCTTTGGTAAGAATAATTTTGAGGTGATAAATGTGATTCGCAAAATTTTATTTTCGTCAATTCCTATACTTTTCCTTTTTAATCTACTCACAGTAAGTGCTCAAGGCATTACGGAAATTGAACTACTTGATATTGAAAAAAACAAGATAATAACAATGCCAACAAATCCTAAAATACAACTCGAGACTAAAAGAATTATTAAAGAAATTGATAATATTGTTAAAAAATTCAATCCTATTCCAGACAAAGGTTATATAGTAAAAATCCCCTTAACGCCATCTCTTCGATTAGAAAATAAATGGGTGAATACTTTGATTGATGAAGTTATCATTATTATTCCCGAAAATGAAAAGCCTTATTTACTCATATTTGATGATGAAAAAAGGCCTCATTTTTTTACCTTTAAAACAGAAATTGATACGTTACTAAAAACTTTTGATTCTCCCCTTTAAAAAAGACCACTTATTGGTCTTTTTATATGTACTTCTTCAACTAACCTGCGGCTTTCATTCAAAAAGAAAAAAGAGTTGCCAAAGCAACCTATTATCTTTTGCTAAAGGATGCGTTAGCTGAATAAGGATTATTTAGAAATCAATAGAATTTGCTATCTGAACGAGTATTTCGGGTGTTACTTTATCAGATACGTCTGCATCAATACTAAACATATACTGCCAATTATCACTTTCGAAGACTAACAAATTAAATCCAAATTTTAGGTCGTTAATATATGTTGCATTGGTTCCATTTTTTAACTTAAAGACTTTTAATTTATATTTTTCAAATGTGATTTTATGCTGAATAGGTCGAATATCTATTTTGAAATGATTATCAGGTAATTGGTCACTTATAAATTTAACTTCCAAAGTATCGTTTATCTCGCCATCTAGATTACTAAACCTACCAAAGTAGTGAGTAAAGCTAATTGGTGGTACTCTTGTCGGTAACTCAAGTTCTTGGTTAAAATGATGTTCAAAATCGTCTAATGCATCAGCTACCGATTTGTACCCTACTCCAGCAAGTGTTTCCTCAAAAGAAGGTGGAGTATCGTTCAGTTTTGCATTTACTGTCCCATAATACAACCCACAAATTAGTATACTAATTAAAACCAACAGAGGACTTTTATCCAATATTTCATCACCCTTAATTATATTTAGGGTTAGTTTATCCTGCTCAGTTACAATCATTCCTTGTTCAACTCACCTGCGGTGTTAGTTGAACGTGAACACTTCACAAACTACGAATCAACCTGCATCTTTAATTAACATAGCTTAAGGAAACTACATTCTCCGTTTTAATTCATTAATACTCCAGAGCACGAAAGTAAATAGCCGACAGATTTTTTCGACAGCCGCACTCGAACTCATCGTCTCTCAACTTGCTCGTACACTTTCTTATATAGTAACTGCCTTCGGCTTATTTTTTCAAAAACAAAAAAAGAAGTCGTTACCGATATAACTCGGTAACGACTTCTTTTTGGTGCCCAGCGACGTCCTACTCTCACAGGGGGAAACCCCCAACTACCATCGGCGCTGAAGAGCTTAACTTCCGTGTTCGGTATGGGAACGGGTGTGACCTCTTCGCCATCATCACTAGACTTATTCGGCTTCCAATATACGGCGCATTGCGTTGTCAACTTCATTCGATCTGTCAGTCACGTACGTTAGTACGTTCCTTCCTTCTCTCACTCGTTTCCTAGCACTGCTTGTATCTTGAAACCCTAATGTAAACTAGAGTGCTTGTTCACTCAAAACTGGATAAACGACATTGTTACGTTAAACAAAATTTGGTTAAGTCCTCGATCGATTAGTATTCGTCAGCTGCACGTGTCGCCACGCTTCCACCCCGAACCTATCTACCTCATCGTCTTTGAGGGATCTTACTTACTTGCGTAATGGGAAATCTCATCTTGAGGGGGGCTTCGTGCTTAGATGCTTTCAGCACTTATCCCGTCCACACATAGCTACCCAGCGATGCTCTTGGCAGAACAACTGGTACACCAGCGGTGTGTCCATCCCGGTCCTCTCGTACTAAGGACAGCTCCTCTCAAATTTCCTACGCCCACGACGGATAGGGACCGAACTGTCTCACGACGTTCTGAACCCAGCTCGCGTACCGCTTTAATGGGCGAACAGCCCAACCCTTGGGACCGACTACAGCCCCAGGATGCGATGAGCCGACATCGAGGTGCCAAACCTCCCCGTCGATGTGGACTCTTGGGGGAGATAAGCCTGTTATCCCCGGGGTAGCTTTTATCCGTTGAGCGATGGCCCTTCCATGCGGAACCACCGGATCACTAAGCCCGTCTTTCGACCCTGCTCGACTTGTAGGTCTCGCAGTCAAGCTCCCTTCTGCCTTTACACTCTTCGAATGATTTCCAACCATTCTGAGGGAACCTTTGGGCGCCTCCGTTACACTTTAGGAGGCGACCGCCCCAGTCAAACTACCCGCCTGACACTGTCTCCTACCCGGGTTACGGGTATGGGTTAGAATTTCAATACAACCAGGGCAGTATCCCACCGACGCCTCCTCCGAAGCTGGCGCTCCGGGCTCTAAGGCTCCTGCCTATCCTGTACAAGTTGCACCAAAATTCAATATCAAGCTATAGTAAAGCTCCACGGGGTCTTTCCGTCCTGTCGCGGGTAACCTGCATCTTCACAGGTACTATAATTTCACCGAGTCTCTCGTTGAGACAGTGCCCAGATCGTTACGCCTTTCGTGCGGGTCGGAACTTACCCGACAAGGAATTTCGCTACCTTAGGACCGTTATAGTTACGGCCGCCGTTTACTGGGGCTTCAATTCGCACCTTCGCTTGCGCTAAGCACTCCTCTTAACCTTCCAGCACCGGGCAGGCGTCAGCCCATATACTTCACCTTACGGTTTTGCATAGACCTGTGTTTTTGCTAAACAGTCGCCTGGGCCTATTCACTGCGGCTCTTCTAGGCTATGAACCCAAAAGAGCACCCCTTCTCCCGAAGTTACGGGGTCATTTTGCCGAGTTCCTTAACGAGAGTTCTCTCGCTCACCTTAGGATTCTCTCCTCGACTACCTGTGTCGGTTTGCGGTACGGGCACCTTTCACCTCGCTAGAGGCTTTTCTTGGCAGTGTGAAATCAGGAACTCTAGACATACGTCCTCGCCATCACAGCTCAATGTTAAAGAATGCGGATTTGCCTACATTCACACCTTACTGCTTGGACATGCATAACCAACAGCATGCTTACCCTATCCTTCTGCGTCCCCCCATTACTCAAACGGTGGTTTGGTGGTACAGGAATATCAACCTGTTATCCATCGCCTACGCCTATCGGCCTCGGCTTAGGTCCCGACTAACCCTGAGCGGACGAGCCTTCCTCAGGAAACCTTAGTCATACGGTGGACGGGATTCTCACCCGTCTTTCGCTACTCATACCGGCATTCTCACTTCTAAGCGCTCCACCAGTCCTTCCGGTCTGACTTCAACGCCCTTAGAACGCTCTCCTACCACTGATACCAAAGGTATCAATCCACAGCTTCGGTGATTTGTTTAGCCCCGATACATTTTCGGCGCAGCGTCACTCGACCAGTGAGCTATTACGCACTCTTTAAATGATGGCTGCTTCTAAGCCAACATCCTGGTTGTCTAAGCAACGCCACATCCTTTTCCACTTAACAAATACTTTGGGACCTTAGCTGGTGGTCTGGGCTGTTTCCCTCTTGACTACGGATCTTATCACTCGCAGTCTGACTCCCAAACATAAATCATTGGCATTCGGAGTTTGTCTGAATTCGGTAACCCGGGATGGGCCCCTAGTCCAAACAGTGCTCTACCTCCAAGATTCTAACGTTTGAGGCTAGCCCTAAAGCTATTTCGGAGAGAACCAGCTATCTCCAGGTTCGATTGGAATTTCTCCGCTACCCACACCTCATCCCCGCACTTTTCAACGTGCGTGGGTTCGGACCTCCAGTAAGTGTTACCTTACCTTCATCCTGGACATGGGTAGATCACCTGGTTTCGGGTCTACGACCACATACTCATTCGCCCTATTCAGACTCGCTTTCGCTGCGGCTCCGTCTTCTCGACTTAACCTTGCATGGGATCGTAACTCGCCGGTTCATTCTACAAAAGGCACGCTATCACCCATTAACGGGCTCTAACTACTTGTAGGCACACGGTTTCAGGATCTATTTCACTCCCCTTCCGGGGTGCTTTTCACCTTTCCCTCACGGTACTGGTTCACTATCGGTCACTAGGTAGTATTTAGCCTTGGGAGATGGTCCTCCCAGATTCCGACGGAATTTCACGTGTTCCGCCGTACTCAGGATACACTCAAGAGAGAATGAATTTTAGACTACGGGGCTTTTACCCTATCCTGCGGACCTTTCCAGATCGCTTCGTCTAACTCATTCCTTTGTAACTCTATGTAGAGTGTCCTACAACCCCAAAAGGCAAGCCTTTTGGTTTGGGCTATTCCCGTTTCGCTCGCCGCTACTCAGGGAATCGAATTTTCTTTCTCTTCCTCCAGGTACTTAGATGTTTCAGTTCCCTGGGTGTGTCTCAGATGCGCTATGTATTCACGCAAATGTACTGCTCCATTACGAACAGTGGGTTTCCCCATTCGGAAATCTCCGGATCAAAGCTCACTTACAGCTCCCCGAAGCATATCGGTGTTAGTGCCGTCCTTCGTCGACTCCTAGTGCCAAGGCATTCACCGTGCGCCCTTATTAACTTAACCTAAAAGTTAAAAAGTCTTACACGTCATGATTACGTAAATAATCACAACAGAATTTCTTGTTGTTTATTGTTTCAATGTCGTTTTATCCAGTTTTCAAAGAACAAGCGTTGAATCTTCATATAAAATGAACATTCAAAACTGAACTGCAAAACGTTAAGATACGAATAAATATTCGTATTCCGATATTATCCTTAGAAAGGAGGTGATCCAGCCGCACCTTCCGATACGGCTACCTTGTTACGACTTCACCCCAATCATCTGTCCCACCTTCGGCGGCTGGCTCCCGTAAGGGTTACCCCACCGACTTCGGGTGTTACAAACTCTCGTGGTGTGACGGGCGGTGTGTACAAGGCCCGGGAACGTATTCACCGTGGCATGCTGATCCACGATTACTAGCGATTCCGGCTTCATGTAGGCGAGTTGCAGCCTACAATCCGAACTGAGAACGGTTTTATGGGATTTGCTCACCCTCGCGGGGTTGCGACCCTCTGTACCGTCCATTGTAGCACGTGTGTAGCCCAGGTCATAAGGGGCATGATGATTTGACGTCATCCCCACCTTCCTCCGGTTTATCACCGGCAGTCACCTTAGAGTGCCCAACTAAATGCTGGCAACTAAGATCAAGGGTTGCGCTCGTTGCGGGACTTAACCCAACATCTCACGACACGAGCTGACGACAACCATGCACCACCTGTCACCGCTGTCCCCGAAGGGAAAAGCCTATCTCTAGGCCGGTCAGCGGGATGTCAAGACCTGGTAAGGTTCTTCGCGTTGCTTCGAATTAAACCACATGCTCCACCGCTTGTGCGGGCCCCCGTCAATTCCTTTGAGTTTCAGTCTTGCGACCGTACTCCCCAGGCGGAGTGCTTAATGCGTTAGCTGCAGCACTAAGGGGCGGAAACCCCCTAACACTTAGCACTCATCGTTTACGGCGTGGACTACCAGGGTATCTAATCCTGTTTGCTCCCCACGCTTTCGCGCCTCAGCGTCAGTTACAGACCAGAAAGCCGCCTTCGCCACTGGTGTTCCTCCAAATCTCTACGCATTTCACCGCTACACTTGGAATTCCGCTTTCCTCTTCTGTACTCAAGTCCCCCAGTTTCCAATGACCTTCCACGGTTGAGCCGTGGGATTTCACATCAGACTTAAAGGACCGCCTGCGCGCGCTTTACGCCCAATAATTCCGGACAACGCTTGCCACCTACGTATTACCGCGGCTGCTGGCACGTAGTTAGCCGTGGCTTTCTAATGAGGTACCGTCAAGGTACGAGCAGTTACTCTCATACTTGTTCTTCCCTCACAACAGAGTTTTACGATCCGAAAACCTTCTTCACTCACGCGGCATTGCTCCATCAGACTTTCGTCCATTGTGGAAGATTCCCTACTGCTGCCTCCCGTAGGAGTCTGGGCCGTGTCTCAGTCCCAGTGTGGCCGATCACCCTCTCAGGTCGGCTACGCATCGTCGCCTTGGTGAGCCGTTACCTCACCAACTAGCTAATGCGCCGCGGGCCCATCCTGTAGTGACAGCCGAAACCGTCTTTTAACATCTCCCCATGTGAGGAAATGGATTATTCGGTATTAGCCCCGGTTTCCCGGAGTTATCCCAATCTACAGGGCAGGTTGCCCACGTGTTACTCACCCGTCCGCCGCTAAATCAGAAGAAGCAAGCTTCTTCGTCATTCGCTCGACTTGCATGTATTAGGCATGCCGCCAGCGTTCGTCCTGAGCCAGGATCAAACTCTCCATAATAGTTCACTTCCAGTATACAGAGCACATTGAAAGCGAACAAATTAGAACTAGTTTAAAAGCTCATTTTGTTTTGCTGGCATCACCATTAAATGATGTCCATAATTGTTTTACTATCATACTAACTAAGTTAGTTGAAAGCTATGTTTCTTAACGTTTTGCATGTTCAGTTTTCAATGTTCATGTTGTTGTGATGTCTTTTTGACAACTTATATATCATATCAAATCCCGATGTGATTGTCAACAACTTTTTTAAATTATTTTTGTTTGTTTAACGTCACTGGTTAAAGTGACAACTTGATAAGTATACCACTTATAATGGTAGTTGGCAAGGTCTTTTCGTATTTTCTTTTAGAATTCTATATTTTATACAAGAACAGCTATGTTTCACTCCTGTTCCTACTATATAAAAGGGGTTTATTTAAGGGAACTACCCTCCTTTTCATTTCCAACTGTTATATCATCTCCAGTTAACGAAAGGTATACTCTCCGTCCGTAGCTTTTTCTATTTCCTTTTTGCAGATCATCTTACATACCTTCTTATAGAGTTAAACAGTCTTCTACTTTCGTATATTGAATAAAATTAATCCCCAATAGTTAAATACCAATAGATCCTTTAAGGTTTAAATTAGGTTTATTTAATCCCTTACTTTTTCATTTAATTAACACTAGAGTCTTAACCCAAATTAATCATATTTATTCCAAATTCTTATACAAAAAAATTCCTTAATGTCTGACTCTGCAACAAATCTTTTAGAACCCCGTGACGCCCTATTCTCACTGGTAGAAACCTCCAACTACCATTGGCGCTAGATCTTAACTTCTGTTCCTGACAGATTTCTCCGGCAGCTGCACTCGAACTCTTCGTCTCTCAACTTGCTCGTACACTTTCTTATATAGTAACTGCCTTCGGCTTATTTTTTCAAAAACAAAAAAAGAAGTCGTCACCGATATAACTCGGTAACGACTTCTTTTTGGTGCCCAGCGACGTCCTACTCTCACAGGGGGAAACCCCCAACTACCATCGGCGCTGAAGAGCTTAACTTCCGTGTTCGGTATGGGAACGGGTGTGACCTCTTCGCCATCATCACTAGACTCTTCGGCTTCCAATTTACAGCGCATTGCGTTGTATCTTGAAATCCTTATAAAATAGAGTGCTTGTTCACTCAAAACTGGATAAACGACATTGTTACGTTAAACAAATTTGGTTAAGTCCTCGATCGATTAGTATTCGTCAGCTGCACGTGTCGCCACGCTTCCACCCCGAACCTATCTACCTCATCGTCTTTGAGGGATCTTACTTACTTGCGTAATGGGAAATCTCATCTTGAGGGGGGCTTCGTGCTTAGATGCTTTCAGCACTTATCCCGTCCACACATAGCTACCCAGCGATGCTCTTGGCAGAACAACTGGTACACCAGCGGTGTGTCCATCCCGGTCCTCTCGTACTAAGGACAGCTCCTCTCAAATTTCCTACGCCCACGACGGATAGGGACCGAACTGTCTCACGACGTTCTGAACCCAGCTCGCGTACCGCTTTAATGGGCGAACAGCCCAACCCTTGGGACCGACTACAGCCCCAGGATGCGATGAGCCGACATCGAGGTGCCAAACCTCCCCGTCGATGTGGACTCTTGGGGGAGATAAGCCTGTTATCCCCGGGGTAGCTTTTATCCGTTGAGCGATGGCCCTTCCATGCGGAACCACCGGATCACTAAGCCCGTCTTTCGACCCTGCTCGACTTGTAGGTCTCGCAGTCAAGCTCCCTTCTGCCTTTACACTCTTCGAATGATTTCCAACCATTCTGAGGGAACCTTTGGGCGCCTCCGTTACACTTTAGGAGGCGACCGCCCCAGTCAAACTACCCGCCTGACACTGTCTCCTACCCGGGTTACGGGTATGGGTTAGAATTTCAATACAACCAGGGCAGTATCCCACCGACGCCTCCTCCGAAGCTGGCGCTCCGGGCTCTAAGGCTCCTGCCTATCCTGTACAAGTTGCACCAAAATTCAATATCAAGCTATAGTAAAGCTCCACGGGGTCTTTCCGTCCTGTCGCGGGTAACCTGCATCTTCACAGGTACTATAATTTCACCGAGTCTCTCGTTGAGACAGTGCCCAGATCGTTACGCCTTTCGTGCGGGTCGGAACTTACCCGACAAGGAATTTCGCTACCTTAGGACCGTTATAGTTACGGCCGCCGTTTACTGGGGCTTCAATTCGCACCTTCGCTTGCGCTAAGCACTCCTCTTAACCTTCCAGCACCGGGCAGGCGTCAGCCCATATACTTCACCTTACGGTTTTGCATAGACCTGTGTTTTTGCTAAACAGTCGCCTGGGCCTATTCACTGCGGCTCTTCTAGGCTATGAACCCAAAAGAGCACCCCTTCTCCCGAAGTTACGGGGTCATTTTGCCGAGTTCCTTAACGAGAGTTCTCTCGCTCACCTTAGGATTCTCTCCTCGACTACCTGTGTCGGTTTGCGGTACGGGCACCTTTCACCTCGCTAGAGGCTTTTCTTGGCAGTGTGAAATCAGGAACTCTAGACATACGTCCTCGCCATCACAGCTCAATGTTAAAGAATGCGGATTTGCCTACATTCACACCTTACTGCTTGGACATGCATAACCAACAGCATGCTTACCCTATCCTTCTGCGTCCCCCCATTACTCAAACGGTGGTTTGGTGGTACAGGAATATCAACCTGTTATCCATCGCCTACGCCTATCGGCCTCGGCTTAGGTCCCGACTAACCCTGAGCGGACGAGCCTTCCTCAGGAAACCTTAGTCATACGGTGGACGGGATTCTCACCCGTCTTTCGCTACTCATACCGGCATTCTCACTTCTAAGCGCTCCACCAGTCCTTCCGGTCTGACTTCAACGCCCTTAGAACGCTCTCCTACCACTGATACCAAAGGTATCAATCCACAGCTTCGGTGATTTGTTTAGCCCCGATACATTTTCGGCGCAGCGTCACTCGACCAGTGAGCTATTACGCACTCTTTAAATGATGGCTGCTTCTAAGCCAACATCCTGGTTGTCTAAGCAACGCCACATCCTTTTCCACTTAACAAATACTTTGGGACCTTAGCTGGTGGTCTGGGCTGTTTCCCTCTTGACTACGGATCTTATCACTCGCAGTCTGACTCCCAAACATAAATCATTGGCATTCGGAGTTTGTCTGAATTCGGTAACCCGGGATGGGCCCCTAGTCCAAACAGTGCTCTACCTCCAAGATTCTAACGTTTGAGGCTAGCCCTAAAGCTATTTCGGAGAGAACCAGCTATCTCCAGGTTCGATTGGAATTTCTCCGCTACCCACACCTCATCCCCGCACTTTTCAACGTGCGTGGGTTCGGACCTCCAGTAAGTGTTACCTTACCTTCATCCTGGACATGGGTAGATCACCTGGTTTCGGGTCTACGACCACATACTCATTCGCCCTATTCAGACTCGCTTTCGCTGCGGCTCCGTCTTCTCGACTTAACCTTGCATGGGATCGTAACTCGCCGGTTCATTCTACAAAAGGCACGCTATCACCCATTAACGGGCTCTAACTACTTGTAGGCACACGGTTTCAGGATCTATTTCACTCCCCTTCCGGGGTGCTTTTCACCTTTCCCTCACGGTACTGGTTCACTATCGGTCACTAGGTAGTATTTAGCCTTGGGAGATGGTCCTCCCAGATTCCGACGGAATTTCACGTGTTCCGCCGTACTCAGGATACACTCAAGAGAGAATGAATTTTAGACTACGGGGCTTTTACCCTATCCTGCGGACCTTTCCAGATCGCTTCGTCTAACTCATTCCTTTGTAACTCTATGTAGAGTGTCCTACAACCCCAAAAGGCAAGCCTTTTGGTTTGGGCTATTCCCGTTTCGCTCGCCGCTACTCAGGGAATCGAATTTTCTTTCTCTTCCTCCAGGTACTTAGATGTTTCAGTTCCCTGGGTGTGTCTCAGATGCGCTATGTATTCACGCAAATGTACTGCTCCATTACGAACAGTGGGTTTCCCCATTCGGAAATCTCCGGATCAAAGCTCACTTACAGCTCCCCGAAGCATATCGGTGTTAGTGCCGTCCTTCGTCGACTCCTAGTGCCAAGGCATTCACCGTGCGCCCTTATTAACTTAACCTAAAAGTTAAAAAGTCTTACACGTCGTGATTACGTAAATAATCACAACAGAATTTCTTGTTGTTTATTGTTTCAATGTCGTTTTATCCAGTTTTCAAAGAACAAGAGTTGAATCTTCATATAAAATGAACATTCAAAACTGAACTGCAAAACGTTAAGATACGAATAAAGATTCGTATTCCGATATTATCCTTAGAAAGGAGGTGATCCAGCCGCACCTTCCGATACGGCTACCTTGTTACGACTTCACCCCAATCATCTGTCCCACCTTCGGCGGCTGGCTCCCGTAAGGGTTACCCCACCGACTTCGGGTGTTACAAACTCTCGTGGTGTGACGGGCGGTGTGTACAAGGCCCGGGAACGTATTCACCGTGGCATGCTGATCCACGATTACTAGCGATTCCGGCTTCATGTAGGCGAGTTGCAGCCTACAATCCGAACTGAGAACGGTTTTATGGGATTTGCTCACCCTCGCGGGGTTGCGACCCTCTGTACCGTCCATTGTAGCACGTGTGTAGCCCAGGTCATAAGGGGCATGATGATTTGACGTCATCCCCACCTTCCTCCGGTTTATCACCGGCAGTCACCTTAGAGTGCCCAACTAAATGCTGGCAACTAAGATCAAGGGTTGCGCTCGTTGCGGGACTTAACCCAACATCTCACGACACGAGCTGACGACAACCATGCACCACCTGTCACCGCTGTCCCCGAAGGGAAAAGCCTATCTCTAGGCCGGTCAGCGGGATGTCAAGACCTGGTAAGGTTCTTCGCGTTGCTTCGAATTAAACCACATGCTCCACCGCTTGTGCGGGCCCCCGTCAATTCCTTTGAGTTTCAGTCTTGCGACCGTACTCCCCAGGCGGAGTGCTTAATGCGTTAGCTGCAGCACTAAGGGGCGGAAACCCCCTAACACTTAGCACTCATCGTTTACGGCGTGGACTACCAGGGTATCTAATCCTGTTTGCTCCCCACGCTTTCGCGCCTCAGCGTCAGTTACAGACCAGAAAGCCGCCTTCGCCACTGGTGTTCCTCCAAATCTCTACGCATTTCACCGCTACACTTGGAATTCCGCTTTCCTCTTCTGTACTCAAGTCCCCCAGTTTCCAATGACCTTCCACGGTTGAGCCGTGGGATTTCACATCAGACTTAAAGGACCGCCTGCGCGCGCTTTACGCCCAATAATTCCGGACAACGCTTGCCACCTACGTATTACCGCGGCTGCTGGCACGTAGTTAGCCGTGGCTTTCTAATGAGGTACCGTCAAGGTACGAGCAGTTACTCTCATACTTGTTCTTCCCTCACAACAGAGTTTTACGATCCGAAAACCTTCTTCACTCACGCGGCATTGCTCCATCAGACTTTCGTCCATTGTGGAAGATTCCCTACTGCTGCCTCCCGTAGGAGTCTGGGCCGTGTCTCAGTCCCAGTGTGGCCGATCACCCTCTCAGGTCGGCTACGCATCGTCGCCTTGGTGAGCCGTTACCTCACCAACTAGCTAATGCGCCGCGGGCCCATCCTGTAGTGACAGCCGAAACCGTCTTTTAACATCTCCCCATGAGAGGAAATGGATTATTCGGTATTAGCCCCGGTTTCCCGGAGTTATCCCAATCTACAGGGCAGGTTGCCCACGTGTTACTCACCCGTCCGCCGCTAAATCAGAAGAAGCAAGCTTCTTCGTCATTCGCTCGACTTGCATGTATTAGGCATGCCGCCAGCGTTCGTCCTGAGCCAGGATCAAACTCTCCATAATAGAGAACTTAAAAAGCTCAATTTGTTTTGCTGGCATCATCATTAAATGATGTCAAAAATTGTTTTGCTATCATACTAACTAAGTTAGTTGAAAGCTATGTTTCTTAACGTTTTGCATGTTCAGTTTTCAATGTTCAATATTCAATGATATTAAATAATGGAGCGGGTGAAGAGAATCGAACTCTCATCATCAGCTTGGAAGGCTGAGGTTTTACCACTAAACTACACCCGCATTAAATTTTGTTAAATTGTTATGTGACTGGTGCGGCCGAGAGGACTTGAACCTCCACGGGGTTATCCCCCACTAGGCCCTCAACCTAGCGCGTCTGCCGTTCCGCCACGACCGCTTAGTACTTAACAGAACAAGGTTGATTATACTCTCGAACACCTTAAATGTCAACAACAATTTGATGAGCCATGTAGGATTCGAACCTACGACCCTCTGATTAAAAGTCAGATGCTCTACCAACTGAGCTAATGGCTCAAAAATGGCTGGGGTACCTGGATTCGAACCAGGGCATGATGGAATCAAAATCCATTGCCTTACCGCTTGGCTATACCCCAACATGGCGGTCCCGACCGGGATCGAACCGGCGATCTCCTGCGTGACAGGCAGGCATGTTAACCGCTACACCACGGGACCGTTGAAAATACAAAGTAATAAATATAAATGGTAATGACCCCTACGGGATTCGAACCCGTGTTACCGCCGTGAAAGGGCGGTGTCTTAACCGCTTGACCAAGGGGCCATAATGGCTCCGAAGGTAGGACTCGAACCTACGACCGATCGATTAACAGTCGATTGCTCTACCACTGAGCTACTTCGGAATAACTTTTGTCGTTTTGTTTTACTCGACTTTTTCTATTATAGAGAGGGTTTTGCAAAACGTCAACTACTTTTTGATAATTTATTTAAGATTTTCAAAAGAAACTAACATTAGGTCTCCAAAACACTTGCCACAACGGTATTTCCTTGTATTTAAACGAATTTTCCGATTATATGAAAGAGAGCATTTAACGCATTTATACGTATATCTCTTTTTACTTTTCCGGACATTTCTCTCTACTAAAGTAGAACAAAATCTAGGTGAGTTTGTTATTTTAAGTAATTCCCTAAAGTCAGTATCTCTATGCTGATAGCCTTTTCCTTCTATATGTAAGTGATAATGACAAAGCTCATGTTTGATCACGCCTAGCAATTCATCCATTCCATACTTTTCGAAAACTAGCGGATTCACTTCTATATTGTGCGATCTCAACATATACCTTCCACCAGTTGTTCTAAGTCTTTTGTTGAAATATGCTTTATGTTGAAATTGTTTCCCAAAGACTTCGTTTGATACATGACTTACTAGTTCGTGTAATTTTTCATCAGACATATTATCTCCCCCGTATTTAAAGAGGGTTGTCCAGTGGCATATCTCCATTGGACAACTCTATTCTTTACACTTGTTGTTCTGGAGGAAGCATCGTTAATGCAATCCTTCCTTTGTTGGCATCAAACTGTTCTACCCAGACAGTAACTATATCTCCAAGGGAGACAACATCTAAGGGATGTTTGACAAAGCCTTTTTTTAGTTTAGAAATATGAACTAGGCCATCTTGTTTTACACCAATATCTACAAATGCACCGAAGTCTACTACATTTCTTACTGTTCCTTGTAACTCCATTCCTGTTTTTAAGTCCTCTAATTTGAGTACATCTTTTTTCAGGATTGGCTGCGGGAATGCTTCACGAGGGTCACGCGCTGGTTTGATCAATGTATCTACAATATCCTTTAATGTGATCTCCCCTATTTCTAACTCTCTACTTACTTCTTCTATAGAAATTTTCTTTAATGCCTCTTCTGCTTCTTTTGTGCCTATTTGCGTCTTCTTAAGTCCTGCAATTTCCAGTACCTGCTCCGCTCCCTTATAACTTTCAGGGTGGATTCCTGTTGCATCAAACGGATTTTTTGCATCTGGTACGCGTAAAAACCCAATTGCTTGTTCATAAGTTTTGGCTCCAAGGCGTGGAATTTTCTTAAGTTGTGCTCGCGAAGTAAACCTCCCTTGCTCGTTTCTCATATTCACCACGTTTTCTGCAACTGTTTTTGACAACCCTGAGACGTATTGTAAAAGGGAAGCAGATGCAGTATTTACATTTACTCCAACTTGGTTAACCGCAGTTTCTACTATAAAGGATAAGGAATCGGATAATTTCTTTTGCGAAACGTCATGTTGGTATTGTCCTACTCCTACTGCTTTTGGATCTATCTTCACTAATTCCGCCAAAGGATCCTGCAATCTTCTTGCAATAGATACCGCACTTCTCTGCTCTACTTGTAAGTCAGGAAACTCATTACGTGCTGTTTCAGATGCTGAATACACACTGGCACCCGCTTCATTTACTATTACATACGCTACCTCGCCCTCTACCTCTTTCAAACAGTCCACAATGAATTGTTCTGTTTCGCGAGAAGCGGTACCATTTCCGATAGCTATTAAAGAAATAGGATAGTTTTTTAAGTAAGCAAGTACTTTTTTCTTGGAACCCTCCACATCCATTTTAGGCGCATGTGGATAAATAGCCGATACTTCTAGCAGTTTTCCTGTATCATCTACAACCGCTAATTTACACCCAGTACGATAAGCTGGATCGACACCTAGAATTACTTTTCCCTTTAATGGTTGTTGCAATAGTAGGTTCCTTAGGTTTTCGGAGAATATGTGAATAGCCTGAGCTTCTGCTTTTTCTGTAAGCTCTGCTCGAATCTCTCGTTCAACAGAAGGCTGAATTAATCGTTTGTATGAGTCTTCTACCGCCAATTCAATTTGTTCCACTGCATCACTAGAGGATGGTTTAATCCAATGTGTTTTCATCACATTAGCTGCTTTCTCCATAGGAACTTGAAGAGCAACTTTTAAGATATCTTCTTTTTCCCCTCGGTTTACCGCTAATATACGATGAGGAACTATCTTTTTAACAGGTTCTTCGTACTCATAATACATTTCAAACACATTCTTTTCATCTAGCTCTGCCTTTTTGACCGATGTAATAATTTTACCGTCCGCACGGGTAATATTACGGATTTGCTCTCTTATTTTCGCATCGTCAGCAAATTGCTCAGCTAGGATATCTCTAGCTCCAAGTAACGCATCCTCTACTGAAAGAACTTCTAGTTCTTCATTTAAATAGCCTTCTGCTAACTTAGAAATGGATTCTTTAGGGAAAGTCATGATGAGAGCCGCCAAAGGTTCTAATCCTTTTTCCTTTGCAATAGTAGCCTTTGTTCTACGTTTTTGCTTATATGGTCGATATAAATCTTCTAATCGTTGCAATACCGTCGCATTATTAATAGAAGCAGTTAACTCTTCGGTTAGTTTACCTTGCTCTTCAATTAAGCGAAGGATCTCTTCTTTTCTTTGTTCCAACTGCTGTATGTAATTATACCGATCTTCAACGGCTTTAATTTGGACTTCATCTAAAGAGCCTGTTTGTTCTTTTCTATATCTAGCTATAAAAGGAACCGTATTTCCCTCTTCTAGTAATTTTATAACCTGTTCAGCTTGCGATGATTTAACACCTGTATCTTTTGAAACAAGTTGGAGCATTTTCTTTATTTCCAATATGAACACGTCCTTTCTTTATAGTACTCAGTTTATCATATTTGTTACCTTCTAGAAAAAGCCAAACAAAAAAGCTTACCCTATATTAGAGTAAGCTTCCTACTATAAACGTTGAGTCGTCGCCATGTTCAATTTCTTTAAAAATCGTTTCATAGAGACATTCCGCATTCGAGGCATTTTTTATAGTGGATTTCGGACTTTTCATCACAACCCCGTCTGAGTGAAGCATGAACAAATCATTTTTTTCACAGGCATATGTTTGGGTATTAATCTTTTGCTTTCTGCCTGATAAGTAGCCCATCACGGGTAGAGGATAAATCATTTTATCGGTAGAGCGTTTATACATATAAAACTTCACATTACCAACACAGCTATAGGATATAGTTTGATGTTTATAATCTATTTTAACTATCGCTACTGCTGCACCTCTCTTACTAACCATTAACTCGTTGCAACGTAGTAGTAATTCATCTAATGTTTCTTCTTTATATTCCTCTAGAATCTTCGGGATAATATCTGCAGACTCTTTAGCCACAGGTCCATTTCCCAACCCATCTGCTATAGCACAAAGCATAAACTCATCTGTCTTTGTAATATAATAAGTATCTCCAGATTCTAGATTTCCACTTTTGGCTTCTTGGTATACAAACAAATCTACTTTGTCATCTGAAAAATTCATCATTTAACTACTTCACCTGACAATAAAATGGCCTCCTGTAATTTCTTTATAGCCTTTCGTTGAATCCTAGATACATGCATTTGGGATATACCTAGACGATCTCCTGTTTCTTTTTGACTAAGCTGCTCCATGTATGTAAGTTGAATGATTTCTTTCTCTCGATCTGATAATACATTTAGTGCATTAGCAACAAGTAAGCGTTGATCTGTTTTCTCGTATTCGCCATCTGCTTTACCAATAACATCAAATAACGTAATGGTACTACCGTCTGAGTCAGATTCAAGTGAATGATCCATAGATAATGCCTGATAACTTTTACCCATTTCCATGGCTTCAAGAACGTCTTCTACTTCTACACCTAGATAATCAGCGATTTCTGGAATAATAGGAGAACGTTGGAATTCCACTGTTAGTGTTTCCACTGCTACTCGGATTCGTGGTCCAAGTTCTTTTATCCTTCTCGGAACATGTACAGCCCAAGTTTTATCTCTTAAAAAGCGTTTTATCTCTCCGATAATGGTAGGGATAGCAAAAGCTTCAAAGTTTTTTCCGAATGATGGATCATATCTTCGGATAGCTCCAAGAAGACCAAGCATGCCGACTTGGGCGATATCCTCATGATGCGATTTACCATTAGAATATTTTCGAGCAATGGATTCTACCAACCTAGTGTAATTCAGTACTAAGTTAGTTTGCGCCTCTTCACTTTCTGTCTCTTGATATTCTTTGATCCATCCCAATATTTTCTCTTTCGATTCTTTATTAGGAAGGGACGTGTTCGACATTTTCATCCACCTGCTCTACTCTGACATGTTTCGTCATAAATACAGTAACGCCTTCTTGGTGATGTACTTTAACCTCATCCATTAATGTCTCGATCAAATATAAACCAAGACCTCCTTCTCTCAAGAAAGATCCTTCCTCTAAATCATGATAAGGGCCGACTTTTGCTTTCGTTTCTTCAAAGTCAAAACTTTTACCATGATCCGCTACCATGATTTCTATTTTTTCATCGTATAATGCACAGCCAATAACCACTTCGCCTTCCTCATTATCCGCATATGCATGTTGGACTGCATTTGTAATCGCTTCACTTGCAGCTATTTTTAAGTCTTCGATATCATCATACGTAAATCCGATACGATTGGCCAAACCAGAAATTGTGAGGCGAGCAACGCTAACATATTGAGGCTTTGCAGGCACCCGAATTTCAACATAATCAAACGGTTTCATCTATTTTCACCTCTTCATCTCTAGCCTGTATATCCATAATTTCCACTAAACCAGTAATATCAAATAAGCGCTTCAATCTAGATGAAAGTCCCGTTAACTCCATATGACCATTTGCAGCTATGACGCTCTTATAAAAGCCCACAAAAACACCTAGTCCCGTACTATCCATATAGGAAACATCTTGTAAATTCAATTCAACATGTATATTATCCTGTAAGGTTACCTCTGCAAGTTTCTCTCTTAAAATCGGCGCTGTAAAAGCATCGATTTCACCACCAATTAATCCTTTAATATGCAATTCAGCTATCGTTTGTAATTCAACTGAAATATTCATTTTTATTCCCCCGTTTTCGCTATATATAGTCTATTATCTATTGTCTATAGTCTCTATACCACAAAGCAGTTATTAATAAACCTCAAATTACTTCTTTTTGAAAATAACGAGCGTGAAATCATCTCGTTGTTCAAACTCCTGTAATTCCTCAAGCTTATGAAACACATATTCCACCATATCTTGAGCAGATTGATCTCTTACGCTTTCAATAATATTCATCACGGTTTTTTGGTCAATGAATCCCTCTTTTGAACGGCATTCAGTTACACCATCAGTCATCATAACGACAAAATCGTCTTTTCCTAAAGAAATAGAGTGTTGTTCGTATTTAACATTGGGAATTACACCTAACAATAATCCCTTTGCTTGTAGTTCTGAAAAACTATTAGACTTAGCACAATAAAATAAAGGTGGCTCATGTCCTGCAGAGGCATATGTAAATACACTTGTAGAGGTATCATAAGTTCCATAAAACATGGAGATGAACATCGAATCACTTACACTTTTCTCAACAATTCGATTGATGACATCTAGTACAACAATGGGTTCGGTTTCTGCTCCATTTAAACTATCCATCCCATACTTAATCATGGACATGCATAGGGCAGCTGGAATCCCTTTACCGATTACATCTGCAACGGCAATACCTACTGTAGTATCATCATTTAGAAAATGCGTGTAATCCCCATTCATTTCTTTTGCAGGAACAGAGATCATCCCTATATCTAAACTGTTCATCTCTGGCACTTTAGTTTTCAACAACGTTTGTTGAACATTAGAAGCCAGCTCCATTTCCATTCTAAAGTTTTCCTGTTTTTTAATTAGGGTCTGGTGTTCTTTTAGTGCAAGTCCATATCTAATCATCACTTCTATTAATAAATCAAAAGAATGCCAAACATTATTTGGCAATTCAGGCATAAGCTCTTCTAAAGAAGCCTTATGTATACTTATAACTTCCTCTGGAGAAATATTCTTTTGGATAAGTTGTCTACTGAAGTTTTGACCTTCATACAAATTATGTTCTGTTTGTCTTTGTATATATTGCTCTAAAATCTCTCTGTATTGTCTCTTAAATTCTTGAGGCATACTTTGAATTACCTCCTATCTTAATAACTTAGATGCACTAATAGTGGTACCTTCTCCTAGGACAGTTTCAATTTTGAAATCGTCCATTAGTCGCTTTACTCCTGGAAGGCCGGCACCTAAACCACCTGATGTCGTATATCCATCTTCCATGACTTTACGAACATCTGCAATTCCTGGTCCTTTATCAGATGCAATGACAAGCAGACCTTTTAGGTTGCCATCAGTAATTTGTCTAATTTCTATTTTACCTTTACCAGCATATAAGTATATATTCCGAGCGAGTTCACTAATCGCTGTTGTAATTCTTGCTTGGTCAACTGTACCGAAGCCTACATCCTTCGCTTCATTTCTACCAAGTTGCCTTGCAGCAACGATATCCCACTCAGTTATTATATCAACAGAAGACCTTAAGTTCATGGACTAGTCCTCCAATTCTCGTTCTAATTTTTCCAATCCATTTTCTAAGTCTAGGGCCGTAACTACATTTTCGAGTCTAATGCCTAATTCTATGAGAGTAATAGCTACCGCAGGTTGAATACCTGTAATTACTACCTTCGCACCCATTAGACCCGACATACTGATTACATCTCCCAATACTTTTGCGATGAATGAGTCTATAAAATCTATTGGTGTAAGATCAAGTACTACTCCTCTTGCAGATGTTGTATGAAGCTTATCAAGTAAATCTTCTTGAAAAGAAAGAGCAGTTTGATCATCTAACTCCCACTGAATGGAAACGATTAAACAATCTCTCAATTTTAAAATAGGTATTCTTGTCATCATAATGCTTCCACCTCTACTATTGCTCGATTTGTTAAAGCCAGGGCTTGTTCAACGCCTTTTTGTAAAGTACTTGTTGTTGTAAAATCATTTAAGTTTATACCTAGTGTAACAATAGTTTGCGCAATTTCCGGACGGATTCCAACTAGCATACATTTAGCTCCGACTAATCGGACGGCATCTGCTGCTTGAATAATATGATGCGCAACCATCGTATCTACTACTGGGACGCCTGTAATGTCTAGCAACACAACTTCTGCACGATGCTTTACAACTCCCTGTAGAAGATTTTCCATTATTAGCTTTGCTCGTTCCGTATCAATTGTACCTACTAAAGGCATTACGGAAATTTTTTCGAAGACAGGTATTAAGGAAGCAGACAGTTCTTGTAGAGCAATCTTTTGTAGACTCACCGTTTTTTCCCACACTACCGAATAGGCATCTACAATACTGTGATTCAAAGGAATAATCCAATTATTTAATATTTCTCTATATGATTGGAAATTACCTTCATCTAAGTTCTCTACATCGTCCATTTTTTCATAGATAATTTCTGTGAAGTTGGTTAAGGCTTTTAAAACAAAAGAGATCGACCATCCATAATGTACAATTTGAACGGAAAAATCATTTAACTTGGCCGTATATGTATCGCGATCTTCCGTTAGACTTGAAATCATTAACTCTCCGAATTCACGAACTGTATTATCCACTATTCTATTAGACATAATCTGGAAAAAACGATCATCCTTCTCTTCCTCCATTTTTATTCTCCACTTTTCTAAAATTTCATCAATATTATCGTGAATATACGAAGCAATTCTGCTATTCATTGTTTTACATACATCTCCTCGTTAAATATTAGTAATTATATTGTACAGAATTTCATCTAACATTACATCTTTTATACTTGTCCATGTTTTACCTGATTAGTGACACTACCCTGTAATATAGTATTTTGCAAACCAATCAAAGTGAGTTAGTTTTACCTTCAACTCTAACTTAGTTAAAAAAATTCCTATTAAAAAACACAATGTGTTTTTGTCGGTTCCACATTGTGTTTTTACTATGTATTAAAATTTAACAATCCCTAAACTAATCCCTAATGCATGATCTACGTCTTCCATCACGTCTTCATCAAGGTGGGTGATTTTATCCGTAAGTCTGGATTTATCAATTGTTCTTAACTGCTCCAACAAAATAACGGAATCTCGTTCAAAATCATATTCTTTTGCATTTATTTCTACATGTGTTGGTAACTTTGCTTTTTGAATTTGAGCTGTGATAGCTGCCACGATGACAGTTGGACTGAATCTATTACCGATATCATTTTGTATCACCAAAACGGGTCTGGTTCCACCTTGCTCAGACCCGATTACTGGTGATAAATCCGCAAAAAAAACGTCTCCACGTTTTACGATCAAATTTTCATCCTCCACTTACGAGTCGCTCTGTCGTATGTTGAGCTTCATACTCTGCATGTAAACACTCCGTGCAAATGGATAGATTTATATGAGACATCTCAACATAGCCTTTCTTCATCGCTTCTCTTATAAGATTTGCCTGACCATTTTTTACATATTCATTTGCTTGGACACGAACGAAACTTTCTACGCCAGTTAATGATTGTTTTACGGTTTTTACTCCTTCATTAACCAATTGATTTGGAAGCTGAATAATCGCTTCCTTTTTCTTTTTATCACTTACCACAGCAAACACCTCCGACAAAACATTTCCCTATATGACAATATACTTCATCTTACCATTTCTATAGCTTAAATAAAAGACATTAAGAGAAATGGTTAGACAATTTATGCATATAACTTTAAGTTTTGTCGAAAATCTACTTGCTATATATTCTGGGGATTCTGTTAGAGAAAGTGCAGCAAACTTCATAAGGGATAGTTTCCAATGCTTCCGCCCATTCTTCTATTAGAATCTCTTCATTTTCCTGTAAACCTAGTAATGTAACTTTTTCGCCAACCTCTACTTTTTCATCGAGACGAATCATGCATTGATCCATACAAATTTTCCCGACGATTGGCATCTTTTTACCTTTTATCAAAACAGACTGGTTATGAAGTTTCCTTAATAGCCCATCTGCATATCCAATCGGTATTGTTGCAATCCACTCATTTGTTGGAGCTACATATGTAGCTCCGTAACCAATGGTAGAACCCTTCGTTACCTTTTTAACATATGCAACCTCAGTGTGTAACGAAAGAGCTTTTTCTAAGGGAAACGGAAGTTCTCCATTAACCCAAGAAGACGGCGCTATTCCATACATAGATATACCAAAACGCACCGCATTCCAGTGCTGGTCAGGGTATAGTAAAGCCGCTGCACTATTAGAAGTATGAACCATTGCGGGTCTTTGCTCAAATACATTTAATAATTGTTCGAATCTGGAAACTTGTTTTCGGAATAGTGTTTGCTCCTCTTCATCAGCAGTTGCAAAATGAGTAAAAACGCCCGTAATTTGCAACCAATCTCTTTTGCTTATGAAGGCAAGTGCCTGCTGTAGCTCTGTCACTTCTGTAAAACCAATTCTACCCATTCCACTATCGATTTTTATATGAAGCTTTAGCGGAACTTGAAGATCCTTAGTAGCAAGTAACCACTCATATGAATATGCTGTAAGTGTAATGTTTTGTTTAGAAGCTTCCTCTAAAAAAGAGAGCGGAGATGTACCTATTAGAAGTATTTCCGCTTCAATACCCGCTTCCCTTAAATGTAATGCTTCTTCTGGCGTGGCAACCGCCAAAAGATTGGCTCCTGCTTTTAATGCTGCTTGCGCAACTTCAATATCTCCATGACCGTAGCCATTCGCTTTAACTACAGCAATCACGGCAGTATGTTCTGGAAGTATTTCCATGAGCCGTTTAATATTATTTTGTATAGCTTGTAAGTTTACTTTGATGAATGTAGGTCGGTATAGCTGTTGAGACATATAGTTCCCTCTTTTAATCAGTTTAAACCGATTATCCTACTAGTGTACTGAAGTAGTCAACCCTAATTACTTTAAACCACTAGTTGTCATAGATGCAGCAACTTCAATCATTTCTTCTTTCGTCAATGTAGAGGATGCAATAAAGAATGACATACCATCTTGCTCCCAAGAAAGAGACTGGTCAGTAATTGCACCAATTGCAACTCCTAGATCAACCGGATCTCCAGGTGAGAATACAGGAATAATAGAGGAGTCCCCCGGTTCGCTTCGATGTTGAATTATCGTAAACTCTTTGTCTCCACTATATGTTAAAATAACTCTTTTTGCTCCGTCGACTTCCACCACTTTTTCGTCAATATTGTGCACTTGATCCCATTTTAACATTGGATAATAAGTTTCCATTTCAGCATTATCAATCTCTGCCGATGCCTCTACGGTTTCTTCCGTGCCTTCAGCTTTACCTGTAGGCGTTTGCTCTATTTTATATTCTGCTGCTGCATGTGTTTTTCCTAGCGATACTTTTTTAAATGTAATATGAATTTGCTCTTCTTTGTTCTCATTCATGATAGAAACATCTGTTGGTAGTAATGTCTTTTTATTGATGTAAATCTTTTGAGTTGGCAGCATAGTTTTATGGTTGTTACTAGTTTTTGTTTCAAAGACATATTTGTCACCTTCTTCTTTGAAGGTTGCCGTTTTGTCTTTTTTTATGTCGTTGGCTAGTGAACCGATTAAATATGCTTGGCTATTTTCAGTTGGCCATTTACTTTGGAACTTATACGTTTTGTTCAGCGCTGGTGTTACGACAAATACACCTTCTGTGTTACGGATGATCATTTGGGTATTCTCTGCATTTGTATCCGACACCTGTACTCGGTAAAAATCTGGTTTAGTGTGCCAAACTTCCACACCATATACTCTTGGTTCTTCCCCAGTCATGATGCTCATCTCTGCTTCGAGCTCATACCCCTTTGCATCCACCCACTTGTTACTAAGTTTTTTCACAACATCTTCTTTCGAATCGGCTCCACATGCGGAAAGTACTAAGATTGTTACAATTAAAAAAAATAGTTTAGCCACGCGGCTCTTCAATCAGTCCATCCTTTCTATTATCACTGCGTTCATTCATTGTATGTAGATGGACGACCGGTTATGATTGTAGAATTACTTGAGCAGCCACATAATCTTTTGTATGGGTTATAGATACAAATCCATTAACTTCTATTCCTTTAAAATATAAAACAGGCTTACCTGAAGGTTCTTTTAAAATTTCAATATCTTGAAAACTACAATCTTTCCCTATTCCAGTTCCTCGAGCTTTAGAAAATGCTTCTTTGGCTGCAAATCTCCCTGCTAAGTATTCGATTCGTCTTGTCCCGGATAACTCATTTAATTGAACTCTTTCTTTTTCGGAAAGTACCCGCTCTTCAAACTTACGTGTTTTAGCAGAAATGGATTGGATTCTTTCTATTTCAGTTATATCTAATCCTATTCCAGTAATCATGAATGTTTCTCCTTTCCAAATATCCTCCTTACAGGATATACTAATAGTAGATAAATTGAGGTGAAATAATGTTTAGTAGAACAGAAAATTTTAAACAATACATAAAACTATATCCAGTTGTTTCTTCTTTGCTCGCATTGAATATTGTTATTCATTTGTTAACTTTAGTCCCTATATTTGGATCACAATTATTTAATTACGGTGTTCACTTTAACTTATTAATTAGTGAGGGTGAATACTGGCGTTTGATAACTCCGATATTCTTGCATGCAAACTTCGCTCATTTATTATTCAATATGTTCTCTTTGTACATATTTGGGCCAGAGTTGGAGCAACTAGCTGGTAAGGCTCGTTTCCTAACTATTTATATGCTAGCAGGATTAGTTGGTAATGTCGCTACCTATCTAATACACGATTGGAATTATACAAGTGTTGGGGCAAGTGGTGCTATTTACGGGATATTCGGAGCTTTTGGCGCTTTGGTTTATTATACGAGAAATTTCATGCCACAGCTAAAACAAATTATTATTCCGATTATTGTAATTGGAGTAATTATGACATTCCTGCAACCGCAGATTAATGTTACTGCTCACATAGCTGGGCTGGTAACTGGTTTTGTACTAGGAATGGTTTACTTCCATCCGAAGCGAATAGCTGCTTGGAAGAAAAGACAGCGTAAGCTTAAATCTGTTTAAGGATCAAAACCAGATTCTATCGTTTCCGAAGTGCTTCGGACAGATTTACAGCTATTTTATTAACCGTTAATTTTTTGAGAGACTGATTGTGACTGTCGTCGCAATCAGTCTCTCTTTTTTCATTAATCTTATTCCTGGGCTCACACTTCATAAAAAAAGAACAGCCCTTACAAAGGCTGTTCCTTCTCTCTATCTATAGGCTCTATCCTAGTAGGTTCATACCATTTCATTAAGCTCTCTGCATCAGCTTTTTCAATATGAGGAATAGTAGTTGATGATCCAGACACGCCTGACTTAATAGTAGTCATAATAGAAGATACATTGGCTTTTTTTTGAAAATACGTAGTGCGAGCTGTCATTGCTTGAATACGTTTCTTTTCCATCCAAATAGATACTCTACTAAATAGACGATATTGCACAACAAGTTGCTTTTCATCCATCCAATATCCAGCCGTCTTATGCTGCCATGCTCCCCAAAGGAAACTCAGCGGAAATAGTAAGAAGGAGAATAGTCCAAATGGAAAGAAGAAATAACTTACACATGCCGCAACTGGAATCATCCATAAAAAATCTAAACGATAGAAAAACTTTCTCGACCGCTTCGGAACTCTTGTAAAGTTAGCTTCAAATTCATAGTTAGGGAAAATTTGAACGAGAATCGGGTTTATTTTATCCTTTTTAATGAGAGGGATTAACCTAATTTTCTCATCCTTCTCTGCTAGTGATCCCCCCGCACTATCCACGATGACGGTCGCATGTCCCGTAAGCTGCCTTAAAGGATTTTCCACTATACGTACTGCCTGAATGCGAGATAAAGGAATAGTTATTTTTTTCTTTTCTAATAATCCCCTAGTAATAATAATCTCCTGATCTTCAACCAAAATAGTAAACTCATAGTAATTTATAAAAGTAATAGCTACTGATACAATCCATGCTACTAGCAGCGCAAAGAATACCAATAATGCAATTAGTAGAGCTCCAAAACGGATAAACATAATAATCTCATTATAAATTGTTTCGTATGGGATCAATTCCGAGAATTGCGAAACGAACACTGCTAAACCTGAGAAAAATACACCTACCCCGCCTGATGTACTAGCAAGAATGAATAAATCTTTTCGAGACATACGAAACAAGGGCTTCCTTTGCTCTTTCGCTAGCTCTTCTTGTTGAAGATTTCCATCAGATAAAGTTGATTCTTTATGTTTAGCTAGATTCATCTCTTTTTTTATTTGCTCTGCTGCTTCTTTGGTAATTGCGGTCAATTCAGCATCCGCTTCTTTTGTCGCGCCCCCGCCAGCTGTTTCTACTTTCACCTTTATTAAACCAAATGGTCGATGAAATATGCCCTCTGTATAATTTAAACTTTGGATTCGTTCAAATGGGATATACCTTTTTTTCTTTACGAAGAGACCATATTCGATGCGAAGCTCTTCTTCTTCAAACCAATAACGAAACCTTTTCCATTCAATGATGCCACTAACTAACATTGCGATTAATAGTACGGCATAAATAATATAGATAATATAGGAGGTCCAACTACCAGAGCCTCCCCCAAATCCATTAACGGCAATAACTACGACTAATGGAATAATCATTTCTTTTAATACTTTTACAAAGTTAATAACCGCTGAAATAGGATGTAGAGTAAACTTTTCTTTAGACATCATCTTCCGCCACCCTTGCAAGTACAGAAATCCTGCCTCGAAGTTCATCCGCTTCCCCAGTTACGAGTGCAGGAATAGTATGACTCGTCGCAGCAGTTGAAATAGTAATAGAAGATAGATCATACTTTCTCAAAATAGGTCCCTGTTCCGTATCAACATGCTGTACTCTCACCATTGGCACTAAAGTTCTTTTCACGATAAACAAACCATGCTGTAATTCAATTTCTTGTTCACGCACTTCATATCTCCAACGAGTCCATCTAATTTTGGGGAACAAATAAATTAATAAATATCCTATGAGTAATATCACTACTACATCTACTATGTATAACCATATAAATTGTCCTGTAAAATAATTGATAACTCCTACTCCAATACCTACTAAAAGGACAATTAACGTTTGAAATAACCCGTAAATTCTCCAGACACGTAATCCACTTTCTGATAATTGATTGATTGGTTCTTGTCTCATATGAAACCCCCTCTTCCATCATTGTATACGAAACAAAGGATAAAATGTTTCAATAAATGGCAACTTCCATTTAAAAATTCTTCCAAAAGAAAAAAGGATGAACTTACATCGAAATGTAAGTTCACCCTTTATAAGTTCTTGTCTTAAATTATTTTTCGCTACGTGGTGAGCGAGTTCTTGTGCTACGTTGTGTAGAGCCGTCACGGGGACCACTGCTACGACGTGCGCCTGAACTTGGACGTGAACCGCCAGCTGATGATGAACGAGGTCCGCGATCGCTGCTTCCACTACGACCACCTGATGAACTACGTCCGCCACCGCCGCTACGGTTACCTTTGTAACCACCGCCGCCACTGCGTCCGCCGCCACCACGTTCTCCACGAGAAGGTAATGGACGTTCTTCAGAAAGAGAAATCGGAGTATCATCCGGTTCTTTCGTCATTGATTTTAAAGCTGCAGCAATTACATCTACTGCTTCAAATTTTTCAAGCATTTCTTGTGCTAATGGACGATAATCGCCTAAATCATTTTTGTTTACAATTTCAGCTAAAGATTCTACTGCAACACGTTTAAGTCCAACTAGTGCTTCATCAGAGCTTGGAGGGATTAAAGCTTCCATACGTTTTTTCGTTGTATTCTCAACGATACGTAAGTAACCCATTTCTCTCGGTGTTACGAATGTAGTTGCGATACCACTTTTACCTGCACGCCCTGTACGACCGATACGGTGAACATAGCTTTCAGGATCTTGTGGGATATCAAAGTTATACACATGTGTTACGCCAGAGATATCTAATCCACGTGCCGCTACATCTGTTGCAACAAGAATATCGATTTTACCAGCCTTGAATTGTTTTAATACAGACATACGTTTCGCTTGGCTTAAATCACCATGAATACCTTCTGCAAGATATCCACGAATGCTTAGAGCATGCGCTAATTCGTCTACTCTACGTTTTGTACGACCAAAGATAATCGCAAGTTCTGGTTGTTGTACATTTAAAATTCTTGAAAGAACATCAAATTTCTCACGTTCAGTAGCTTTTACGTAAAACTGTTCAATATTTTCAACAGTCATTTCTTTAGACTTGATTTTTACTTCCACTGGATCTTTCATGAAGCGTTCTGCAATTTTACGAATTGGTCCTGGCATTGTAGCTGAGAACAATAATGTTTGACGCTCAGGAGGTACACTTTCTAAAATTGTGTTAATATCTTCAATGAATCCCATGTTAAGCATTTCATCTGCTTCGTCTAAGATAAGTGTTTGAACTTGGTCAAGTTTTAACGTACGACGGTTAATATGGTCAAGAATACGACCAGGTGTACCTACGATAACTTGTGGTTTGTTTTTAAGTGCACGGATTTGACGGCTAATTTCTTGCCCACCGTATACTGATAATAGACGAACCTTTTTGTCATATCCTAATTTATAAAGCTCTTCCGAAACTTGAATTGCAAGTTCACGAGTTGGAGCGATGATTAACGCTTGGATATTCGGATTTTTAATATCGATTTTTTCAATCATTGGGATACCAAATGCAGCAGTTTTACCTGTACCAGTCTGTGCTTGACCGATAACGTCGCGTCCACTCATAGCATGTGTAATAGTACCTTCTTGGATTGGTGTTGCTTCTTCAAACCCCATACGTTGTACGGATTTTAATGTAGAAGCGCTAATATTTAATTCTGAAAAGTTTGTCAAAATTTTAATCTCCTTTTTGTCCTTTTTCGACAAATGGTTACATTTTCAGATGAAATTGCGGCAAATTCGAGCCTATACGAGGAACGTTTCCGTTACTTAAAATTCTCTGTGGTTTTAGATCAGAGGGGTCTTATATAAAGGGAAAGCCCGGTCTTTTGCCGAGCGGTCTGTTAATGAGTGATCGTGCCATACTACTTCAACAAACCGTTATGTTCAAAAAAAAGTACTCTTCAATAAACGCTGAAGAGTCTCCACACAAAATGTATCCATTGCTCTAAACGTAGTATATCATGCAACAAACTCAGTTGCAATGAATAAGCAACTGTTATAATTATTAATTAATTACTCGCAATATTTCCCTCCTCTTCTTCCTCCTTCAAAAAATTGAGTGCGGTATTAAACCAATCTTGACAGTCTTCACTATGGCAAATATGGTGTTTCCCTAATTCCGAATAGACTATTTCTTTTTTCAAAGAACCAATTTCATCGTAGATATACTGGGCAGTGGCATAAGGTACAATACCATCTTTTTTACCTTGGACTATATAGACTGGTACTGTAATTTGACCATAATAAGGTTGAACTATACGTACTAAACGGATAAATTCTAATGTTGCCGGTATAGGAGTTCCTTTCACTTTATAACTGTATTGTTTATATAAAGTATTTTCTGCAAGCTTACCAACAACTGCCTCTTTAGCTATATCCTTTATATCTTGTAGAAGTTGGGATGGATATATATACTTTGCAGCAGCACTCAACAATACAAGTTTGTGAATTGGATAACGATTCGCCAAGTACATCCCAATAATACCACCCATGGAAAATCCCACTATAATTACACGGTCTACTTCTTTTTGTAACTGGCGAAGCGACTGTTCCGCCGCCATCATCCATGATTCTGCTGTTACATTTTTTAGCTCCAACGTTTCACCATGACCAGGTAAAGTAGGGACAACGATGTTCCAGTTTGTATGCGTTTGTAAATAGTCTACAAATGGCTGTATCTCATATGGTCCACCTGTAAAACCGTGAATACCTAATACTCCTGTTTTCATCGTCCCCACACCTATCACATTATTTTTGAAATGGCTCAATTACTCTTTCTAACTGCATTCCCCTTGAGCCCTTTACTAAAACAATAGATTGATCATTTATTTTATTTGCTAAGAAAGCCACAAGTTTTTCTATGTCATCATTAACCCAAATAATTTGTTTGTCAGCAAATTGTTCTGCCAACTTGTTATACAGCCATTCCATCCGTGGACCGTATAAACAAACTCCGTTAAAGACTTCACTCGAAATCGATTTGCTCATCTCTTCATGGTATTGCTGCTCTTTGTTACCAAGCTCGAGCATATCTCCTAAAACTAACCATTTTTCTGGCTTTATAGAGGATTTTTCAATGAACGAAATTGCTGCACGCATGGAAGTCGGAGCCGCATTATAAGCATCATTGATGAAAACTGCCCCATTTTCCCCTTCTATTACTTGCATTCGCATATCTGTTAAGACTATTTGTTTTAACGCTTTACGCATTTGTTCGGAAGTTAATCCCACTTCTTTTCCGATTAATAGTGCAGCAAGCGTATTTTTCACTTGATGCTCTCCTAATACAGGAATAGACATTTCTTCGTTTAACTCTCCTTCTACACGGAAGGTGCTTCCTTGTTCCGTAAAGTTCACTTCAGCAATACGTAAATTATTGTGTTCCTGAATACCGAATGATTTAGTCATTATATGAGGATTACCTTCAACAAACGGACGTAGCAATGGTTCATCTCCATCATAGAATAATTGGCCAGTTGCCTCTAGCCCTGCAATAATTTCAAATTTTGCTTTTGCAATACCTTCACGAGAGCCGAGATCCTGCATGTGCGCTTCGCCAATATTCGTAATAACTACATATTTTGGCTTTGCCAAATTGGATAAAAATTCAATTTCGCCAAAAGAGCTCATTCCCATTTCAAGCACTGCAAATTCCGTATCTTCTTCAAGAGAAAGGATTGTTAAAGGTAAGCCTAACTCATTATTAAAATTACCCTCTGTCTTTTTCACGCGGAAATATGGCGAAAGCATACCTGCCACCAAATCTTTAGTCGATGTTTTACCATTAGATCCAGTAATTCCGATGAACACTGAATGCAATTCAGCCCGATAAGCCTTCGCCATTTGCTGAAGTGCTCCTTCTCCGCTTTCTACAAACAAAAGGGGAACGTTTTGGGGTGGATTCGGTTCGTCTTTCAACCAAAGGGATGCTGCTGCTCCTTTAGCAAAAGCATCCTGAACAAATCGATGACCATTTACTTGCTCTCCGCGAAATGGTATAAACAAATCACCTGGTTGAATCGTTCTTGTATTGATCGAAACTCCTGTAATAACAGGATTCTCATCAATTTTCTCTTCAATGTGTAACCACTCTGCTATATGTGCTAATGTCTTTTTCACTTGGTCACTCCCCGTCTTTCGAGTGTTCCAACTGTTGCTTTTCTTCATGACGTTCAAGCGCTAATTGGATAAGTTCTTCTATTAAATACGAATACGAGAGACCTGATTCCATCCAAAGTTTAGGATACATGCTTATAGGTGTAAATCCTGGCATTGTATTTACTTCATTGATAATGACTTCTTCTTCATCTGTTACAAAAAAGTCTGCCCGTACAAGACCCGAACAATCCAAGATTTTGAAAGCACGAATAGCAGCATCCTCTAATTTCCCTTGAAGCTCTACAGAAACTTGGGCAGGGATTGCATAATTGGTTGTGCCATCCTCATATTTTGCCTCATAGTCATAAAAGTCCTTCGTCGGTAGTACTTCCCCCGCAACGGAACATCTAGGCTCATCATTACCAAGTACGCTCATTTCAATTTCACGCGCCATAATTCCTTGCTCCACAATAATTTTACGGTCATATTTAAAGGCATACTCTATTGCTTTGATAAGTTCTTGGCGGTTTGTAACTCGACTAATCCCTACACTAGAACCTAGATTGGCTGGTTTTACAAATAGAGGCCAATGTAGGCTTTCTTCCATTTTTTGAAGTAAATCATTCTGATTTTTTTTCCATTCTCTATTTATGAAATAGATATATGGAACCTGTGATAAGCCAGCTTGTGCAAATAACTGCTTCATCACTACTTTATCCATACCTGCCGCAGATGCTAATACACCATTACCAACATAGGGTAAGTTTAATACTTCTAACAATCCTTGTACCGTTCCATCTTCCCCGTTCGGACCATGCAAAAGAGGAAAAATAACATCTAGTTGAGTTGTATCGTCCCCTTGTTGCGGTAGAAAACTAGTAATCGTATTTGGATTTGTTATTTCACTGCCAAATTGCAGAGATTCAATTGACTCAACTGCTGCAGTGAGCTGACCTTCTTTTCTCCATTCACCTGTTTTTGTGATGAAAATTGGATACACTTCATATTTATCAAAGTTAATCGCTTGAGAGACCGCTCTTGCAGTAAGTAAAGATACTTCATGCTCTGCAGATTTCCCACCGTATAATAAGCCCACTTTTATTTTCATAAGTTATATTCCTCCACGTTTTGGATATTCATTATTTTATCACGGACAGCCTCAATAGTTGAGTATTTAACCAAACAATTTAAGACCCACTACACCCATAATTATACAGCTTAAAAAGAACAACTTCTTTCTACTTCTTTTCTCTTTAAATAAATACATCCCTAATAGAACACTTCCTGCAGCACCAATTCCTGTCCATACAGCGTAACCAGTACCAACCGCAATTTCTTTTAATGCTAAAGACAATAAGAAAAAACTTAAAGCAGCAGAGATCACTGTTAGAATCGTAAATTTTATGTTTTTGAATCCATCCGATAACTTCATGCTAATAACGAAGGCAACTTCAAATACACCAGCAATTACTATTAAAAACCACGCCATTAGATCGCCTCCTCTTCATCTTCATCATCTACTAGTTTAAGACCGATGATTCCAAAAAGTAGGACAAACAAAAAGAGTAGTTTCCCTGCACTTACTTCTTCACTAAACCAAATAATGCCAACAATAGCCGTGCCTGCTGCTCCAATACCCGTGAATATAGCATATGCTGTACCGATCGGAATCGTCTTCATCGCTTTAGCGAACAGGAAAAAACTTACGATTAAAAATATAATCGTTACAATAGAAGGAACAAGCTCCGTAAAGCCATGTGCCTCCTTTAAACCAATCGCCCAGACGATTTCTGTTAACCCTGCTATTATCAATAAGATCCACGCCACTTAGTTCACCTCATTACAATAAACGCTCTCGCCACTTTCCCGTAGCAAAAGCGTTCTATTTATACTTCTATTAAGACGTCTGATGGCTTAGCCATATGTAAGTTTAGATCTTCCAAAACTTCATCTGGGAAAATATTTTCTGGGAGAATGCGAATCTCAATACCATAATTTAGTTTATCTGTTTTGAACAAGGACATTAACACTCCATCTTCAAACAATTCGTTATGCTCTGTTACTTTCTCCGCAGACAATCTAGGTAGAACGATATTATTCTTTTTACGCCAAAAAGCACTCGACTTAGACTTTTCACCAATCAACCCGGTAAAAACGTTTGCAACTAAATGATTTAAATCCTCCATATCACGGAAGTAAATTTTAGTAATTTTCTGCCCTTCGTCTGAAAGGTAGACAAATCTATTTTGTAGATGATGATAAAACGGTGATCGAATAGCTTCTTTTTTATGTGCTATGTATAGTAGCTCTGCTTGTTCTTGAGGAGAGAGCATATTCAATTTCCGCTCATCTTCAAAATCCATAAAGCATAATTCAAATGGGCCTTCAGCAAATTCCTTGATAAAATGGTTGTATTGTTCAGGAACTATAAATTCAAGCTGTGTATGCATATTAAATGAAGCATCATCATAACCATGTTTTAGTAATAAAAGAGCTGACAAATCAGTGAAATTCCTTATAAATTGCTGAATCGTAATCCCACTAAACAGAGCAAAGTGCTCTACCTCATTAACGTGAACATACAAATGAGTTAAGTACTCATCCATATCTCTCACTTCTTTTTTTGCCACTGAAAATCACTCCTTTATCTGTTCTTAATAATAGCACGATTAATACAAGGAAACATCTTTATTACCTCTCACGTCTCTATTAAACCATCAAGCAAAAAATATCAATATACGCTATAATAAATGAATGAAATTCGAAAGAAATATAGGTGACTTACATGGAAAACAAAAAAGGCTTTGCTGATCGTTTCGATTGGACACTTGCTTTTATTATATTACTATTTCTAATCATTAGTTTGTTTGCTATTTCATCAGCACAAACGACTGGACAATATGGCATAAACTTTATACCTAAACAGCTTGTTTGGTATATTATTGGTTCTATTATTATTGGAATTGTCATGTTTTTTGAACCAGAACAATATAAAAAATTGTCTTGGTATATTTATGGTATTGGAGTATTTTTACTATTTATCCTTTTCGTACTCCCTGACAGTTTAGCTTTAGTAAAACCGATGAATGGCGCAAAAAGTTGGTTTCACTTACCTATAGGTGATATTCAACCTGCCGAATTTATGAAAACTTTTTATATACTAGGACTGGCCCGATTAATCACTATGCATCATGAGCAAAATCTTATTAAAACGGTTAAAACTGATTTAATTTTGCTAGGTAAAATGGGTGTAACTTTAATTATTCCTTTAGCATTTATCATGCAACAACCAGATTTAGGGACATCGTTAGTGTTCCTTGCAATTACTGTAGCCTTAATCATAGTCGCAGGAATTACATGGAAAATAATTCTCCCCATCTTTTTAGGTGGGTTGGGAATGGGCGGTTTACTACTTTGGATGGCGGTTTATATGCAGGATTTCTTATCGGATAATTTTGGATTTAACCCGTACCAATTTGCACGTATATACTCATGGTTGGATCCCTACTCATACGCATCTGATGAAGGAATGCATTTAATCACTTCATTAAATGCAATTGGCTCTGGAGAAATTTTCGGTAAAGGCTACGGAGAACGTATTGTGTATGTCCCAGAAAATCATACCGACTTTATATTTGCTGTCATTGGCGAAGAGTATGGTTTTGTAGGAGCAAGTATTGTGGTTAGCCTTTACTTCTTACTTATTTTTCATTTGACGAAAATTACCCTTCAGTTAAAGGATGCTTATAGTACGTATGTATGCGCAGGTATCATTGCAATGATTACATTCCATGTATTTGAAAATGTCGGCATGACGATTCAGTTATTACCAATTACTGGTATACCCCTTCCTTTTATAAGTTATGGTGGTAGTTCACTCATGGGGAATATGTTAGCCATTGGTTTAGTGTTTAGTATGAAATTTCATCATCGAACTTATATGTTTTCAAAAAATGAAGACGATTAATCAATTAAAGCGTGTAGATAAAGGGATTAACGCCCGACCTCTGCACGTTTTTTGGTTTGTTGGACAGGTTAAAAAAAAGTTCAAAACATATTTCTAACGTTTCCGAAGGGCTTTGAACAGACATTTTGCTATATTATTACCGAGTGGATTTTTAGGGATACTGATTGGTAGTTTTATGGCGTTTGTCCCCCACAAGGAAGACATTGGTCAAACTTTGTTTGATCAATGTCTTTGTGACGAGGAGATTGAAGCCGTGCCCGCGGAAAGCGTTCACCTGAAGCGGAAATCAGCAGTATCATTGTCTAGGTGCCTAAATAAAAGACACCAAATTCTAGATTATTTTCTTCTAAGAAAAAGAAGGTGACTCTAATCGTTTGTTAACGAAATTGTAGAGTCACCTTCTTTTTAGTTTTGCGCATGAGGAGTTTGTGCTGGTGGTGCTAAAGCTTTAAGTAGGTCAAGTCTAGATTTAGTCATTGTAACAGTAACACCAAGCTTAGAAAGATTACTTACAATTTTCTTCAAATCAACTTCCTTTACCATTGAATCCACCTCGTCCTTCTATAATAATTACGATTTTCTTTCGTAAAAGTTTCTTGTTTGTCTAATTAATATATTTTATTATACCACTTTTTACCTAAGTTTAATCTTTCATTTTTATTACATATATTATGGTCTTGTAAACCATGCTATTTCTTAAAGGAGTGAATGGTTTGAACATAAGAAATGTAATGAGTAAACAAGTAGTAACGTGCAACCCACAGGACTATGTGAGCGAAGTTGCAGAACAGATGCGCACTTTGGATATCGGCTGTTTACCCGTAGTCAGCAATAAAAAATTAGTTGGAATGATTACTGATCGAGATATTGTGACAAGGGCGGTTGCCAAAGACATGAAAAGCAAAGTAGAAGAGGTTATGACTAAATCTGTTATCTCTGTCACCCCAGAAGATTCTACATCCGATGCATCCATTGTTATGGCACGCCATCAAGTTCGAAGACTTCCCGTAGTAGAGGATGGTGTCCTTGTAGGATTTGTCTCTTTAGCTGACTTAGCTTTTCCTTTTCCACATGTCCAAGAAATTTCTAATGCTATGGAAAGTATATCCGAGCCAAGGGATTTCTAAACATAAAAGCTGTCCTAATTAGGACGGTTTTTTTTATTACATTCCACTTGGTTATACCTTACTTTGTAGCATTTAGCTCTTTTTTTATTATCTACTAGGATATCGATTACAACGTGGCAAACTGATTAAAAACGTGTAATATAGAGATTAGAAGATTGCAGAAAGCGGGTTTGATGCGTGAAAAAGATTCTACTCATATTGATGTCTATCCAATTTTTAGTTTATCTCGGCTTTGGAATTATTATTCCCGTGCTGCCAGAGGTTATTTTAGAGCAAAATTATAATGAAATTCACGTTGGTGGTTTATTGACGATTTACTCGTTAGCTTCCTTCTTCACTGCTCCACTTTGGGGAATGCTATCCGATCGTATTGGCCGTAAAACACTTATTTTAGTCGGATTGGTAGGATTCAGTTTAAGTTTTTGGTTGTTTTCCTTGTTTTTTGATTCGCTCTTTATGCTTTACTTATCTCGTGTAGTTGGAGGATTATTTTCTGGGGCATTGTATGCAGCAGTTACAGGTTTTGCAGCTGACTTATCAACGGAAGAAAACCGTAATAAGTATATGGGATTCCTCGGTATGTCGATTGGTTTAGGCTTTATATTCGGTCCAGCAATTGGCGGAGTTCTCGGACATATAGATTTAGCTCTTCCATTTACAGCTTCAGCTATCTTGTTACTGGTGATTTTCGTGTATGCTTTGATCATTTTAAAAGAACCAGAGCGTACAGGTGAAGCAAATAAACGTGCACTCCTTCCTAAGGGAGCTATGAGTTTGTGGAGCTACCGCATTAAATATCTATTCCTATTTTCGTTCATGGTCACGTTTTTACTAGCGGGTCTTGAGGCCACGTTCCAATTGTTCCAAATCGAAAGAATTGAGATTACCCCGCTACAAATAGGCTATTTGTTCATGTTCAGCGGATTTGTCGATGCGGCAATCCAGGGTGGTGTCGTTAGACGTATTAAAAATGGTACTGAAACAAAATGGCTTTTGTACGCACAAATTGTTACAGCAATTGGATTGTTTATGACTGTCTTCACTCAAAGTATTTTCTGGGCAGGACTATCTTTATGTGTGTTTACTGCAGGAAATGCGTTAGCACGAACAACGATTGTTTCTCTCACAACGAAAGAATCGGGTGGACGCTATGGGACAGCAGCAGGGATGTCTTATTCGATGGATAACCTAGGTCGTATTATCGGTCCATTATTATTCGCTTGGCTATTTACAAAACAACCAGATAATATTTATATGCTATCTGGGGTACTTGCGGTGCTCTCTATTGTTTTAATCTTTGCGTATCGCAAATCAACGAAATCATTAAAGAATGCGGCATAGCATTTAACTATTAATACAGGTGAAGAAAACAATTCCTTCACCTGTATTTTTATGTGGTTGAGCTTCCTTGTATCAAGATGGTGGTCTATACGAGTTAGTTCCTCTCGGATAGCTGGTGGTCTGTCTCGTATGCCCGTATAAGTAAGGAGCTTTCTCGGATAACAGTTAACCTCTCTCGGATAGAGCCAGATTACTATCGTTCAAATCGAACTTTCTCGTATAGTATAATTTCGCTCTCGTATAACCAAGCCAGACTAACTTTCCGTCTTTAAATACGCCACTTTTTTCTGCCCTAACTCCGGATGTGCAGCTCTAACTACAGAAGGTCTTGCCAAGAATAGAGTTACTAATATCAACAACATACTAGAGACAATTAAAATACCTTCTGCCGGGAATATATCGTATAAGAAACCGAACAATACCATTCCAAGTGGCATAAGCGCCATTGCGCAGGTTTCTATGATAGAAAATACACGCCCCTTATAATCATCCTCTATCATTTTCTGCATCATTACCTGTATCGGAGTATTAGTTACCATCATTGTTGCTCCAAAGAAGAACATTAGTACAATATAAAATACTACTAACATTGTGGAAGACATAGTTATTAACAAGGGCAAAGCCACTGTCCCCATAAGAACTCCTAATACAACGATTCCCCATTTGGATACGAGAAACGGAAATTTCAATTCTTTTCGTGTAGAGAAGTAAATAGACAATAGAAGCATCCCAATCGCAAATGCCCCCTCTGTAAAACCAAAATGTTGTGCATTAATCTTTAATTTTTCAATGAGGATAAATGAGTATCCTACCTGATAGGCACCAAACAAAAAGTTGATAAATAAAGAGATGACAACCATTGTTTTTAAAATAGGTTGCTTCATCAAGTAACGTAAACCAGCTTTCATACTCTCTAGCATTGGTTCCTTCGGTTCCCCTTCAACTACTTCTTTTCGCTTCGCAAACAATTTAAAGTCCATCGTAGATTCCAAAAGAACCGCAATAACGGAAGCAACCATATACATAATTAGGAATACCGGCATAGACACTGCTCCGTAAAGAAGTCCACCTACAGCTGGGCTTCCAATGGCTGCAAAAGAAATGGACATTTGGTTGAGCGACATTGCTTTTTGAATTCGTCCCTCATCGACTAATCCTGTAATAGATGAACTAAAAGTAACTCCAGAGAATAAAGAAGTTAACGATAAGATCACGGTCGTACTATAAATCGCGAATAAAGATAATCCCATCGTCAAACTCACAACGAGTAGCCCACCAATTGCGATTGTTGTTGCAATCTGTGCCACAATAACAATCATTTTACGAGAATATTTATCAGCAGCATATCCCGCAAAAGGTGCAACTATCGTTCTCGGTAAAATACTACAAATCAAATTTAGTGCAAAGCTTGATGCAGATCCTGTTAACTGTAAAATATAAAAACTAATTGCAAATGCATAGACCTGTGCTCCAAAAGTGGAAACTAATTTACTTACTGTGAACGTCCACAAATGATATGTCGCCTTCTTAAGTTTTAGTGCTTCTTCCATTTCTCTAACCCCTTCGTTTTGTGAATTATCAAAAAGTTTAATATGATTAAACAAATAATATCATGAATATACTTTCATTTCAACAAAAAGTTTAATATAATTAAACTACTGTAAAGAGGTGAAAAAGTTGTCCACATTAGGCGAACGCATTCGAACATTACGTAAACAACAGAAAATGACACTTGAAGCTTTAGCAGGTACAGAATTAACAAAAGGCATGCTCAGTTTAATAGAAAACAACAAAGCAAATCCTTCTATGGAAAGCTTGAATTACATCGCGTCACAGCTAGGTGTTGAAGTAAGTGAGTTACTGGAGGAAATAAGCGGACAAGAGGTACGAGAGGTATTAGATCAAGCAGAATTACTGTTCAACACAAAGGATTATGACTTTCTAAATGAACTTGAGCAGGTGAAAAATCTAATAGAACCGTATATACCAAGACTAACTCAAGGCTACGAGGCAACGCGGTTACTAGATATATACGGTCGATGCTTAGCTTACTCTGCTCCCGAAGAATCTGTCACGCTGCTGAAAAAGGTTGCAAAAATGTATGAAGACTTACACTTGATAACTAAAGCAGCTGACATAGGGAGAAATCTTGCGATCATTCCATTTATGAATCACCAGTATCAAATCGCACTAGATGTATTGTTAGAAGAACGAAAAAAACTGGAAGCAAACCCTCTATGGATTGATCCATTATCGCGGATGGATTTCGACTATTTGGAAGCTGTACTTTACTTTGCAGTAGGAAGAAATACAGATGCCATTCAAATGATGAACGAAGCTATTCAATATTCCAGTGAACATAAAATTTTTAAACAAATAGATAATTTATTTAGGCTAGCAGCAGTTCATGCGATGATGGAAGAGGACGCGGGGAAAATGGCGCATTATTTAAAAAAACTAGAAGCCTATAGTGAATTTGCTGATGATGAGGATTCCAAAGCTTTTATCCACTATGCTAATTTGCATTACTTAAATACCTATCAAAAGATGTATATGGAGGCGGATGCTCTATACCATAAATTCTCTCTTGATAAGATTAATACGAAATTATTTACCCCCTACTTCCAACTGGAAAGAGCTAAGACTTTATACGGATTAGGTAGAGTTTTTGAAGCATTGAAGATATTTGATGAGGTGAAAATTCCTGACATCGTTCACCATCCAATCGATCTATCTATTTTCTATGAAAAGGATGCATACATTGCATTATGTTATCTAGAACTAAACCAGGTTAAGAAGGCTGTTGATGCTGTAAATGTCGCAATAAACAACGTCGGAAAAATGCCCGACACGCCGTATAAAGTTTTTATTTACACTACGTATGAGCAAGTAATGATACGTTCTTAGGGGGAAATCAATGTTTCTTCTTTTATTATCGAAATTTCATTTCTTTTTTACTTACGTAACTTACAAAAACAGTTTCCTAAGGACGGTATAATTTTGAAGGGTTTTAGACAGACGTTTTAATTATAGTGATTACCAAGTGAGTAAAATTTCAGGGATGCTAATTGGTTGTGATATCCGTCACAACCAACTAGCATCCCATTTTTCAATAATCTTATAATATTAGTCGGAACCTAGAGAAAAGCAGTATGCGTTTATTAGTCATGATACCTTCGATAGTTCCCTAACCAATTCATAAACTTCACCCATGCGTCTTCAAAATCTGGTTGAATACAAGATACTTGTAGCAAATTTTTTACGATTAAATAATCACTTTTATAGTGAAGGTCAAAACCAGACATTCTTGCATCTTCTGCTAAGTAAGGAAACTTAACCTCTTTCCATGTGAAAATCATTGGATAGTGATTATCTGAGAGCAATTCGATCCCATGCTTGGACACTTCGTCTTCGATAAATCGCATGCGACGATGTAACAGATTGTACCTCTCTCCATTTTCATAAGCTTTTAAAGCTACCTCTAGGCTATGTACAAACTGAGAAGGAATCGTAAAAGGTATTGCATTATTCACGCTCAATCCCAGATCTAAATATGAAGGGATATTATTACTCGATGTTACTTCTGTGTTAGCGAATACAAAAGCTAATCCACTCATAGTCCCGATAGCTTTACCACTTACACCAGTTGCAAGATATACTCCTTCTAAGCTAAATGGAAGTGCTCCAAATGAACTCACACAATCCATACAAAGCAGCACACTATAACGGTTACATAATAACTTTATTTCTTCCAGGTTATTTAACATTCCAGTGGACGTTTCACCGTGGACCATTAAGAGCCAACTATAAGCTCCGGTGGCAAGTTTTTCTTCGATTAGCGATAGATTATAAGGGCTTCCCCATTCAAAAGATGCAACATCAAAAGATAACTGCCAACGTTCCGCTTGTTTTTCCAAGCGGTCTCCAAAGGCTCCATTTTTAACGATTAAGCCTTTCTCTCCTAATACGTGTAACTGCGCTATCATCGCTTCATTTGCAAGCGTCCCACTCCCTAAAAGCAAGTGGGCATATGCTGCACCACTCATCGATAATAGATTGTTCTTCACTCGCTCTAGCATGACCTCGAACTCATGCGTTCGATGAGACAATGGACTGGCAGAAAACGCTCGTTGTATGGCGTCCGACTGTTGTACAGGCCCAGGATAAAATGAATATCTTTTTTGTTTAAACCGAGAGGCCACTGACTGGTCAAAACGATCCCTAGTTAGTACCATCGGGATAAATTTAGCTTCTTCTGTACCCACTGGATCAGCAAAAGGTTCAAAACCAAGCTGATTATACAACTTTTGTTCCCGTACCGTTCCCGATATTAGCGCTGCTCCATATCCATTTTCATACGCATAATCGGAAAGAGCACGTGCTAAGTAATAAAACACTCGTCCATTCCGGTGAGCCTTATCTACAGCCATTAATCGAACCTCACATAACAGTCCACCTAATGCATCCTTCGGCAGATACTCCTCCACTTGCCCAAGCTTTAAATCTAGAGAAAAAGGACGGGCAGCTCGAAATGCTACCATTCCTGCTAACTCCTGATCCTTTAAAACAATGACATACACATTCTCATGGTGAAACGCATCGACCCGCATCCCACTAGGATCCGGCTCGTGCTGTGGAATCTCCTCCACAAATGTTTCATAATTTAATCGCGCTATCGCTTCAAACTCTTTTTCTGTTCGTGCAATTTTACACCAATACATCCCTATCTCCCCTATCTATTCACTGGAATGATAGCGTTCCGTTCTTTTTTCCAATAAACTAATCCCTACCATCAATAGAACTATTGCAATAACCACCATCATACTTACATACGTCCAAATACTACCAAAAGTTCCCTCATATACCGTCACTTGTTTCATAGACTCCATTGCATAATATATTGGAGAAATCCATTTCATCGCCAGTAATGCTTCCGACTGAACTATTTCTAATGGCCAGTAAGCCCCGCCAATCATTGCAAATGCTACCGCTACAAGAGAAATGATAATACTGCTTTGACTTACTGTTTTTACTAATGAAATAACAAAAACAGAAAATGCCAGTACAAGCAAAACATAGATAGCAGCAATAATCCCTACTTTCCAAAATCCACCGTACATATTGGTACCTAACACATACCTGAAGACAAATAAAACAAGCATCACTTGGAGAAGCCCGATAATGTAACTAAAAGACAGATGCCCGACATAAAGTTGAAATTTACTTACTGATGCTAACTTTAATCGATTCCATACTCCCGTGCGCTTGTCTTCTAATATAAATTGAACATTAATTGATACCGTATAAAAAACAAAGAATAGCGTAAACCCAAACAAACTTTGAAGTGCATTATCGTAACGAAATACTTCTGACTCATCCATTGCTTCTGTTTGAATATGGAATGCTTGGTCTTCTTGCAAACTTATTTGAATGTCTTCCCAAGCTTCCACACCACCTACCTGTATAACTTGCTTTTTAAAACTAATATCGCTATAAGCCGATTCAATTCTCAAAGATAGGTTTCTCACATTATCAGAATCTGAGGCAGAATAAATAGTATAGGAATTTTCCTTCAACCCAATACCGACCATTCGAATATCTTTTTTCGCTTTTTGCTGCAACTCTTCGTCTGTAATTTCTATAAGGGAATATCCGTCCTCTTCCTTCAACTTCTCTAGTACTGCTTGAGTCGTTTCAGTACCGTCGACAGCCACCGATACACTCATCTTTCCATTACTAGAGCTGCCTACTACGTATGCCATTACTAAGGTCATTACTGTCATCATGATTAAAACGACAGGCTTTCGTTTTAAATTTAAAAATCTAGCAATCCATATCCCCTTCATCCTGCTACACCTCTTCTCGGAAAGAAAACAATGGCAAATAGCACGCACACAGCTACTAGAACATATATAGCCAACATAAAAGGCCAAATAACTGATAAATCCTGCCCTTTTTGTATAGAGAGTATGGCAGACATTGTTGCACCATTGGGAGTAAAGTCACCAATCTTTCCGAGTGTTTCCGAAATATCACGAATATTAAAGAAAGATCCACCTAAGAAAGAAAATACCGTTATAAACAATCCATTAAACACATTCGCAATACCTTCTGTTTTTGTTCGAAATTGGAGAGTAGTTATCAAAGCAGACAATGCACCAACAAATACACTATAACTAATAATTATAAGGCCCATTCCCTCTAGAGTGATCCATTCTATACCTAATACAAGCATTCCAAATGAAAGCATAATGGCTTGCTGGATAAAGGCTACAAATGTTCCTGTAAAGAAAATAGAAAGTGTATATAAAACAGGAGACACCCCTGCAAGTAATATCCGGTCATATACTTTCCATTGTACTTCTTGCAGTGCAAAGCCTGCTAGGAAAGCAGGGATATATAATGCGAACATCACCATCATTCCAACTGTGTAGTAAATAGTTGCAGGTATTTTCCGCCCACTTGCCTCTAAAACCTGTTCTACCTTCTCTACACTACTGACGTTACTCATAATTTCCTGAGGTGATAAGTTTGCCGCTAAAAGTGCCGCGGATTGGGAATATCCACTTTGCCAGTCTGTTAGAACAGCATCAATTATGGATGCACGAATTTCATTATCTTGATTTAGATATAAGGATACACTAGGAAAATCGGGATTATTAAAATAGGCAGATTTTATATAATTCAATCGGAAGTTAGAAGGGATAGTTAGGATGCCATCTATATTTTCATCCTGTCGAGCGGTCTTTAAATCTACTTCCTTTTTATATTCCACAGCAATATACTTCTTCATTTCGTCAGCAGCTAGAACGGTGCTGTTTAATAATTCTACTGGATCACCACTTTTAAACTGAGTGAGCAAAGCATCCAAGGCTACGCCTGTTACCCCTTCTCCTTCTAAAAATAGCTTAATTTCTTTTTCCTCTTGAACCCATGATGAATTATCTAGGATGAGTAAATTTGCTTGAATCGCCGCTTCTTCTCCACCGTCCATTATGCTTCCTAACGCATTTGAAAGTATGGTTATTAAAACGAGTGGCATGACCAATAAAATAATTAACGGTTGCTTATTTCGAATCAGCATTTTCATTTGTTTCGCAATTAAACTAAACAGCATCACTTCATCTCCCCTCTTAATCCCTTAGTGCTTTTCCAGTCAAATGCAAGAACACATCTTCTAGGGATGGCACTTTGACAATCGCAGAGGTAATCACTACATTACTTGCCGCAGCAATCGCAAAAATATTAGCTAGTGGCTCTTCACTTTTGGACATTGAAATCGTTAGTATCTCTTCATCTATACGAAAAGTTGCTTGTGGGAACTGCTCTTTCAAGTTCTTTTCAAAGTTCTCCGTAAGTAAATTAGTTTTCAATTCAATTGTTTGATTGTCGGAGACCAGTTCTTTAAGCTCTTCTTTTGTACCGTGTGCAATTATTTTTCCTTGATCCATAATATATATTTTGTCACACAGCATTTCTACTTCTTCCATATAGTGACTCGTATATAAAAGAGTCATTCCATCTGCCACAAACTGCTTAACAGTTTCTAAAATATACGCTCTCGATTGTGGATCAATTCCGACGGTCGGCTCATCCATTATTAAAATCGAAGGTTTATGTAAAAGTGCAGCACCAATATTCAGACGTCGTTTCATCCCACCTGAAAATGTTTTAACTATATCCTTTTGTCTATCCAACAGCCCAATCTTTGTTAGGACTTCTGTGATCCTCGTTGCCAAAAGTTGCCCTTTTAATCCATTAACTCTACCGAAAAAAGCGAGATTTTCCCTAGCAGAAAGCTCTGGATATAAGGCAATTTCTTGTGGAACTACTCCTAATGCTTTACGCAATGGGTCTGGATTTTTTGCAATGGATTTTTCATTCCATAAGACGTCCCCGCTTGTCGGTTGAACTAAGGAAGATAACATAGAAATAGTCGTTGATTTGCCCGCCCCATTGGGACCTAGTAATCCGACCGACTCTCCCGCGAACAGTTCCACATTGACTTCTTTTACAACTACTTTGGTTTTAAATTTCTTAGAAAGATTTATGGCTTGAAGCATTTCTCCATCTCCTTACAACCTAGTTATTTCGATTATAGCAAACTACTAGATTAGTTTATGTAGAAATATTTTTAATATTTAGTATTTCGATAATTTATCTGAAAGTATATTTCTAAACATGAGAAAAACCGAGCAAAAAATGCCCGGTCCCTTAAAAATAAAATGTGCATATGCCGTTGATACCCGCTCCGATCCACATAACAGAAAGCAGTAGTATTATTCATTCTTTAAATTTCTGTAGAACCATAAAAAAACTGCCCTTTGATGAAAGGACAGTTTTTTTGCGAGACATATTAAACTTCGTCTGTTGCAATTTGGTTTAATGGTGTATTGTATAAATCTTTATCTAATTCACCAGTTAGTTTTGCAGTAGCAACACCAGCGGTCATTGAACCACTAACGTTTACTGCTGTACGTCCCATATCGATTAACGGTTCAACCGATACTAGGAGACCCGCTAAAGCAACTGGTAAATTTAATGCAGATAGAACTAGAATTGCAGCAAATGTTGCACCGCCACCAACTCCTGCTACACCAAACGAACTAATTGCTACTACTCCGACAACAGTTAAGATGAACATCGGGTCTAATGGATTGATGCCTGCTGATGGAGCAATCATGAACGCTAGCATCGCTGGGTAAATACCTGCACAACCATTTTGACCAATAGATAGTCCGAACGATCCAGAGAAGTTAGCAACTCCTTCTGATACACCCATTTTAGTTGTTTGTGCATTAATGTTAATAGGTAGAGTTCCTGCACTTGAACGTGAAGTGAACGCAAAGATTAATGGTTCTGCTGCCTTTTTAACATAAGTTATTGGATTTAATCCAGATAAAGTAATGATTAATAAATGTATCGCAAATACTACTGCCAATGCTACATAAGAAGCGAGAACAAACTTACCTAAATTGTATATGGCACTAAAATCTGATGTTGCAACGGTTCTTGCAATAATTGCTAAAATTCCGTATGGAGTTAAACGAAGTACTAGCTTAACTACTCGCATGATTAATGCGTAAATCGCATCAATGCCTGTTTTAATGGTTGCTGCAGTTTCTTTCTCTTTACGTGCTATTCCTAAATAAGCGAATCCTAAAAACGCTGCGAAGATAACTACCCCAATAGTGGACGTTGGTCTAGCTCCTGTAAAATCTAAAAATGGATTTGCAGGTAATAATTCTAGTATTTGGTCTGGAAGTGCTTTGTCTGCAACTTCTGCAGAGCGACCTTCATAGTATTCTGCACGTTCAGTTTCAGCATCTCCTTGAATGATTTGTTCTGCATTCAAATCGAATATTGCTGCAGAGCCAATACCAATAACAGCAGCAATGGCAGTAGTTCCGATTAAGAAACTCAAAATAATTGCTGCCATTTTACCAAAGTTTTTACCGATTGTAATTTTTGTAAACGCCCCTAATATTGAGATGAATACTAATGGCATTACAATCATTTGTAGTAATTTTACATAACCAGTACCGATAAGGTTATACCAAGGTACAGTTTCTGCCAACACTTCCGAATCTACCCCATAGGCTAAATTCAATACTAAACCTAGTAAAATACCTAGTCCTAGAGCCGTGAATACACGCTTCGAGAATGAAACATGTTTCTTTTGCATTATGATTAGTACTCCAACTAAAAGGAGTAAGGCAACTATGTTTAGAATAATAAATAATAAATTCATATAAAAACCTCCATTTTTTGTGCTCATCATATATTAATACTTTTATCCCTATCGGTCAAGTAGGAATTACTTTCTATTTAATATATGTCTTCCCTACTTTCTTTGAGACAAATCAGCTATACTAGAATTTAATAGCAAATGATTATATAGACATGCACCGGGGGTGAAAATTTGATAGCAAGCTTTTATGGTATTATTGTTTCTGGCATCCTCATTTTAAATATTTCTTTGGCAATAGCCCTAATATTTTTAGAACGTCGAGATGCTTCCGCTACTTGGGCGTGGATTCTAGTCCTATTCTTTATACCTATTTTAGGATTTGGTATTTATTTATTGTTTGGACGAAAGCTACGTAAAAAAACGTTATTCCGTTGGGAAGGAAAAAACAAGATAGGTATCGATAATCTCATTGAATTTCAAATGGAAGCTATCGAAGATGACTCATTTGATTTTCGTTTAGATGATGCAATGCATTATAAAGAGTTAATCGTTATGCACTTACATAATAACCAAGCAGTCTTAACTCAAGACAATAAAGTCGAAATTTTCACTGATGGACGAGAAAAGTTTGATGCTCTCCTTCACGATATCGGAAATGCAAAGGATCATATCCATATTCAATACTATATATTCCGATTAGATTCCTTAGGGCAGGAGATTTACCAGGCAGTGTTAGCCAAAGCAAAACAAGGGGTTAAAGTAAGAGTTTTATACGATGATACTGGATCACGTTCCTTAAGAAAAAGACATTTTAACGAACTGATTGAGTTAGGTGGTCGTGTAGAGGCATTTTTCCCTTCTATCTTTCCACTTATCAATCCCCGGATGAATTACCGGAACCACAGAAAAATCGTTGTAATAGACGGACGAATCGGTTATATCGGAGGATTTAATGTTGGAGATGAATATCTTGGACTAAAAAAGAAATTTGGATACTGGCGCGACACGCATTTACGTATCGAAGGTAGTTCTGTTCATCCTCTTCAAACCCGATTCATTCTCGATTGGAACCAAGCCTCCGCAGAGCATGATATCGAGTATTCTGATAGATTTTTCCCAGCCATTCCGATGAAAGGTTCTGTTGGCTTGCAAATTGTTTCTAGTGGACCCGATTCCGAATGGGAGCAAATAAAAAATGGCTACCTTAAGTTAATTATGATGGCTAAAAAGTATATTTATATTCAATCTCCATACTTCATCCCAGATGCTAGTTTCATGGATACGTTACGTATTGCATGCCTCTCAGGTATTGATGTACGAATTATGATTCCAAATAAACCCGATCATATTTTTGTCTACTGGGCGACTTACTCCTATGTTGGCGAGTTAATAAGAGCTGGAGCTAAAGTATATATTTACCAGAATGGATTCTTGCATACAAAAATGATTGTAATTGATGACGAAGCTTCTACAGTGGGAACGGCAAATATTGATGTGCGTAGTTTTAAATTGAATTTTGAAGTAAATGCCTTTATATATGATCGCGAAACTTCTCATCAGTTAGCAGAGTTATTTGAAGAGGATATGAAGTTATCTACCGAGATGACGGCAGAAATATATGAAGAAAGATCAACCATGATTAAATTCAAAGAGTCATTAGCTCGTCTAATTTCACCGATACTTTAATATTGTTTTCGAAGGGCTTTGGACAGATTTATTGCTATAAGATTACCGTTTGATTTTTTTAAGAGGCTAGTCGTGACTGACGTCACAACTAGCCTCTTTTTTCTCGGTATTCTTATGGCTTTTTACTGTCCGTAGCCCTCTTACATCTTTTAGAAATAGGTTAGTTCATTTCTGGAAACCTCTTTTTGTATTCTAATCCTGTCTACTAAAGATTTAGGAATTCTTCTAAAGTCACGTTTGCTTCGTATACTTGAGGCGCAAGTTCTTTTCCGATGTACCTAAAATGCCACGGCTCATACATATAACCTGTAATTTTTTCTGAGCCATTCGGATAACGCATAATAAATCCATACTTATGGGCATTGGCTGCAACCCATTTGCCTGCTTCTGTTTCTCCGAAGCTTTCTCTAGCGAAATGTTGTTCAAAATGCTGCTCTCCGATGTCAAAAGCTAGCCCTGTTTGATGTTCGGAATAGCCCGGGCGTGCACTATAACGATCCGCAGCCTCTTGTCCGTCATTTGTTACATAACGTTCATATAACTGAGTTTGATAGTCAAAAGATCGATACGTACTGAAAGCTACAAGGTCATACCCAGATAAAATTGCCTCAGCAGCCATTTCTTGAAATGCTGTTCTAGCCTCTTTGCTTTCACCAGGTGCATAAGTAGATGGCAGGGGATACTTTTTACTAGCAATTAATACACCTTTTACTATTGTAGGCTCCTGGGGTAAAACTTCGTTACCAATATAGCCTTTTGCGCCAGACATATCTACCTCTTCCACTACCGGCTCCTCCACAATAGGAATTTCCTGTTTTGGTTCTTCTATAACTGGTTTATCCACATTAGCTTCTTCTGTTTTATCAACATCGACTATTTGCTTAACACCTGTCAAATCACGGAGTTCCTCTATACTTTTATCTATATTCCATTCATTCATTCCTACCCACACTACCGCTGTGGCTACAAGTATTCCTGCAATGATTCCAGAAATAATATATGGCCATTTTTTCTTCTTTTTTTCTTGTAAAAAGCTATATCTTGACTGCATATCTTCGGACTTCCTTCTTTCTTATTACGTTATTTCTAGTTTACCATTTTTCTAATAACTATTCTCTTATTGAAATTCAACTTCGCCAAAATAATTATAACCATCCTGAACGATAAATGAATCCTCCTAAATAAGTAAAAGCGTATCTACCCATGATAGGTAAATACGCTCTCTTTTATTAAAAAATTAGCAAAATTAACACGACAAAAAATAATACTGCAAACAAAATGGACATACCTTTCATCCATTTCGCCTCTTTGGCAAATCCTTTTTCTTTAAAACTTATTGCTCGGAAACCATTACTTAGAGCAAAGATTGCTGTCATAAACAATACAGCCATATTAATATTTCCTTTAATGATAAATACCAACGCAGAAATACTAACTGCTGCAATCAGTAGTCCAAATATCCAATTTCTATTCATAAACACCTTACCTCTCAAGAAAAAAACGAAGCAACAATCGCTTCGTTTTTGTGTTATACAGATTCCTCTGCTTTTTCTGGATGATTCGAGTAGAATTTACGCCCCAAATACGTTTGGAATATTAGCAATAGTCCACCGACAGCCCAATAAACTGGCAGTGCCGCCATAGAACTGAAGGAAATAAACATAATCATAATTGGCGAAATATAAATCATCATTTTCATTTGTTTCTGTTGCTGCTCAGGTACTGTCCATAATGAAACTTTTGCTTGAATGAAATAAACCGCTCCAGCAATAAGTGTCATTGCAATATCAGGAGATCCTAAGTTAAACCATAAAAATGGATGCGCTTTAATATCCGCAGAATAGAGAATCGCAAAATACAATCCCATTACAATAGGCATCTGAATAATCATCGGTAGACAACCCATGTTCAGCGGATTTACTCCATGCTTACGGTATAATCCCATCATTTCTTGTTGTAGAGCCATTTGCTGTTCTTTATCTTTTGTTTCCTTTAATCTCTTTTGGATATCGTCCATTTCTGGTTTCAATTTATCCATTTTCTGTTTCATGCCTTGTTGATTTTTATAATTTTTAAGCATCAAAGGCATCAGAATAAGACGGATAAGTACGGTAATAGCGATAATCGCCAGCCCATAACTACCATTGAACATTTCTCCAAAGAAATGTATAAGAAATTCAAAAGGTCGAACAAAAATATTATAAAAAGTACCTTCTTTGTTTTCTACTCCAGAACATCCACTAAGCACTAGTGCTGCAAATACAAGAATAGAAAATAAACTAATCTTCTTTTTCACTCTATTCACCTTCACTCATCAAACTATAAAGAAGTATACCTTACTATGAAGCTATTTATCAAATTTAATCCAAAATATTTAAACTGATTGTTGTTCATTAGGAAAATTATATTTAAAACTAGGATATTCCTGGTTATCGCGGTATTGCTTCGGTGTTATTCCGGTATACTTTTTGAATATGCGAGTGAAATAGCTTTGATTGCAAAAGTGAAAACTACTGGAAATATCGGAAATAGCTTTATTTGTTGTTCTTAAAAAGTATTGGCATTCCTCTACTTTTCGAACATTTAAGTATTCTACAAGCGTCACTCCTGTATGCTCTCTAAAAATACGAGAAAGATGACTTGTACTTATAGCAAATCTTTTTGCAATATCCTCTACCGTTAAATTTGTCTCTATTTCATCATTAATATAGAGGATTACTTTGTTAACCGTTTGATGGCCAAATGACGGCTTTTTCCTTTCGGTTATGACCATCACAAAAAACTCAACCAACTCATCTGCACATAATAAAAATTGTGCATCACTCATCTTCGTCTCAATAGTTTCTACACATGCAATGTTAAACGCGCTAACTTTATCAGTAGGAACTTGACTCTCATTTAGTTTTCTTCCCATAATAGCCACTAGCTGAATGTAGTAATACTTTACATTTTGGATCATATTCTTACGTGTTCTAGCAATTATTAAATCTATCATGCTTCTTAGAATTTCTTTTGCTTCCGTTACTTCAAAAGAAAACATTTTTTGAAATAGCTGTTCTTCTAATTCTAGGAAAGAATCTAAACCTTCTACTCTTGTTGTTGTACCTATTTCTCTAGTGTATATTTTAGAGAAATTATCTAAAAATTGCTTCTCTACAGTCTTCATATTTCCCTCTTTTTCCCTAAGTAGGTCTTAATGTTTATATAACCTTTTAGGTATGTTGTATTAGTCTATATCATTATCCTGGAAATAATATATTTTTTCAACCTTTTAGACTCAGTTTTTTTGAGGGACTAGCATTTTTAAATGTTTAGGTAATATTTGAATGTTCAGTGGCGTGCAATCTCCTTCATCCCCGTCTACATTACAATATAGAGGATTTCCAGATTCGATTAATACATTACTAGATTCGATTACTTCCACTCCAATATCTTCCTCTAGTGTACCCAACAGGACTTTTGCTCCCATTCTTGCTATAGAAGCCAATCCTGCTTGTTTTATAATATAAATATGTAACTTTCCATCATTTACTTCCGCTGCATTTACCAATTTTTCAAATCCACCTACAGAATTCGTTAAAGCCACAAGTATAAGCATAGGTGTCCCTTTCCAAATTCCTTGATCATGCGTTATTGTCATTTTTATTTCTTCTTTCGAAATAATGGCTTTTGCTCCTTCTAGCAAATAAGCAAGTGAACCCATTTTTGTTTTTTGTTCAACAGTAGTATCCGCAACACGACTAGCTATCTCACCAACAGCTACTATATTCATAAAATATTTATCCCCAATTTGCCCAATATCCACTAATCGTGTGTTCGTCATTTTTAAAGCTTCAATAGCAAGCTCAGGCTCCAATGGAATGCCAAGTGCACGAGCAAAATCGTTCACAGTACCGAGTGGAATAAATGAAAATAGAGGTCGATTAGGTTGTTCAGCGAGACCATTGACAACCTCATTTATCGTCCCATCTCCACCCATTGCTAACAAAAAGTCTACTTTCTCAGCACACGCCTGTGTGGCAAATATGGTGGCATCATTTTGTTTACTCGTTTCCTTAATAATCACTTCATACCCCAAGCCTTCTAACACATTAACTGTTGTTTCTTTATATCGCTCGGCATCCGCTTTTCCTGAAGATGGGTTATAGATGAACATTGCTTTCATAAGACTTCCCCCTTGTATGATTTGTTTTGTTCCAAATTCCCTTTATCGATACATTTAAAACCTTTATACTAGAATAAAAGCTACTATAGAAAAGAGGAGCAGTATTGCACTTTTTTATATATATTATTATCTTCATCTCATTTTTCGACTTATTTTCTCAACTACCAATTATGAGCCCCTTTGCAGAATCTCTTGGTGCCACTCCTTTTATAACTGGTTTAGTTGTAGGGATGTATTCTCTTTCGAATACATTTGGTAATATTATTTCTGGATTTCTAACTGATCGAAAAGGACCCTATTACATACTCATCACTGGTTTATTTGCAACGAGTTTCTCCTTATTCCTTTACCAATTTGCTAGCGAGCCGTTTGGATTATTACTAATACGTTTTATACATGGTTTAGTAGCTGGACTAATTGTACCTGCAGCTTTTACCTACTCAGCTAATAGGACTTCGCATGAAAAACGAGGTAAAGGAGTTGCACTATCAGGTGCATTTGTTGGACTTGCTGCAATTGTTGGTCCCGCTACAAGTGGTATTCTCGCAAGCAAAAAAAATGAGGTATTTGTGTTAGGAATGACAGGTTCTATTATGCTTGCTTTAAGTATACTGTCTTTAGTTTTGTTAAGAAAAGTAGCTATCGAAAGAAAAGAGAAGGATGTCTCTCAGCATTCCGTTCACTCTATTTTCCAAAAAAGTGGAGTGATTAAGTCATTTGCAGGTGCTTTTTTCTTAATGTTCTCGCAAGGGGTATTAGCGTATATGCTCCCTTTAAAAATAGTGGATTTAGGATTTGACACTAAAACAAGCGGATTTCTTCTAAGTACTTTCGGCTTTGTCGCAATTTTAGTGTTTATCCTTCCGATAAATCGAATATTTGACCGAGTAAAACCCATCTATACACTTACTTTTGGTATGAGCATCATGGGAGTAAGTATGCTATTGCTCGGCCATACAGATTCACTGAACTTACTATATATTTGGATGGGGTTATATGGAATAGGATTTGCATTTCTTTTCCCATCTATTAACACATTATTAATAGATTCAACAGAACAATCCTATAGAGGAAAAGCATATGGCTATTTCTATGCTTTCTTTTCTATAGGAGTAGTTGTGGGATCGAGTATCACTGGCTTCCTAGAATTGGATGCTACGAGCGGGTTTACTATGACAGGAATCATATTGTTAATAGTGTCTATCTTGGCCATTACGTGGAGAAAATAAATAGGACAGGAATGTGGTTTTTGACACATTCCTGTCCTATTAAGATTATAAAGTTATTTGGTCATTAGGATTAGACTTCTTTTCTCCGTCTTGCTTATTTGTATCGTCTTTCTTTTGGTTGTCCTGAACTTCATCATTATAGTACTGGACGCTTGTAAGAGCTCCTTCATCGACCATATTATTATCTGATGTATCGTAAGGATCTGGATGTCCTGCTGCAGTTAAATCGGATCTTTGATGTTTTTGTGAGTCTATGTAAGCATTCACTTTAGATTTTGTATTATTAAAAGCCACTACCGCTTTCTCACGATTTTCTTTCTTACTGAAATATGCATACGCTCCTGCCGCTAATCCTGCCAATAATAGTGATTTGTTTTTTGCCATCCTAATTACCTCCAAGGTTTTCTATATATAATGTATATACCCACTATTAAATAAGTTAACACCTTAACAAACTAATTCTTTAGAGGTATATGATTTTAATGCTTGAGATTACCCATCTTATATTACAGTTTGATATCTAAATGATTTTAATTGTATATATATGTAGAAGATTATAGTTATTTTTGTTATGATTACAAAAAGAATCTAGAGGTGATTTCAAATGATTAGAGCGACTACGTTAGATGACATTCAAGTAATTCAACAGATCGCAAAGGTCAGTTGGAACGATACATACAAGAATATTATACCTGATGACATACAAACTCTTTTTCTAGAAAAGGCTTATTCCCCTATGATGATTGTGAAGAGAATAGAGAAAACTATCTTCTTAATCGCTGAATATGAAGGCAATCCCATCGGTTTCGCTAACTTTACTTATACCGACGAAGATGGAGATGCAGAACTAACTGCTATTTATGTGTTACCTGAATATAAACAAAGTGGATATGGAAAAAAACTATTATTAGCTGGGCTAAACCAAATGCCATCTGGACGACAGTTATTTGTTTACGTGGAAAGCTTAAATGATAATGCCCGTCAATTCTATGAAAATTTTGGCTTCGAATGTTTAGAAGAATTCGATGAATATTTTGAGGGACATCCTTTATCTACCGCTAAATACGTATATCTATTGAAAACACCGGCCTTATAGGTCGGTGTTTTTGTTTGTTAAAGTGACTTTTCAGTTGTATAGTATTCCTCTTGTATTTGAACTGGTGGTTTGCGAACGAAACACATGATAGCCGCAATATACAATAGAATTGATGTTAGCGATATTACACCAGCAAAAAGACCTGCAAGGATGAACATAATTCCTGCTAACTTCGGGTTTTTATTTTTGGAAATAGACATGATTCCGATAATATTCAAGATTAGGCTAATAACAAGAATAATTATAAACACCCAACCAAATAAACTAAATGCATCAATAACTACATCCATATTATCATTTATCAATTGTTGGTCAGTTTCCGTAAATGTAGGCTCATTCGAAATCGTACTCTCAAATTCTTTTTTAAATTCTTCATCTTTCAATATGCTGCTTCCACTTACCACTAAAACTGTTACTAAAATAATACTAAGTAATGTCATAATTGCACTAATAACACTTAATACTACTTCTCCTGTACGTGACATAGAATTCAGTCCCTTCATTTTTACACTTCTTATCATTCTACGATTAATAGTTGAAAAGGTTTCGTATAATTTTAAAATCCCCTTCATAAAATAATTTAAACCTGTTTAAACATTTATAAACCAGGGTAATATTTAACTATCAACATAAAAAGAGAGGGTGGAATTTATGGAAAAAAAGATAATTTTTAACCAAGCAGATTTCCTTTATACGTTAGCAGGTGCATCGGTATTAACAGGAATTTTAGTGTTTTTCACACAAATTTAATAATGCTATTATAAAAAGGCAATCCATTTCTAAATAGAAGCGGATTGCCTTTTTGTTATGAAGTATACAAATTTCTGTTATGCTTTTACATCATCATATTCGTTAGATTTTGAGAAGGCTGCCACTACGTATGAGCAAACCGGCTCCATCTTTAGCTCCTGCTCTCTTGCATAAGAAGCAGCGCTATCTAATAATTTTTTGGCAACCCCTTGTCCTCTCAGCTTATCCGATACAAATGTGTGATCCATCACCATGACATCTCCAAGTAACGTCCAAGTAATTTCGCCTAATCTTTCCCCGCCTTGTATATATTGAAACGCATAAACATCGTTTCCTAATTCTTTAAATTCAAATTCCATCAATAACCACTCCTTTTCTGAATTTTAGCACATTTATTTATTGATTGACAACGGACGCAACTTCGCTTCAATTTCCACTCTTCTCATTTCTAGAAAAGGTGGTAGTGCTAATCGTTCTCCCAAGCTATCCATTTGTTCATCTGTATCGAATCCTGGCTCATCGGTAGATAATTCAAATAAAATGCCATTTGGTTCTCTGAAATAGATTGCCTTGAAATAGTATCGGTCTACTAAACCAGAAGTGGTAAAGCCATTTTCACGTAAGCGCTCCTCCCATTTTGGGTAATCTTCCATTGAAGGAATTCGGAATGCTACATGATGTACACTACCCCTTCCAGGTCGCTCCATTGGTAAATCTGTGCGTGTCTCGATATGAACTTCTCCACCTGGACCGCCTTTTCCCGTCGTATAAACTTGAATATCTGGCATGTCCAGTACCTCCGATGGGTAGGAACCAGCTAACTCAAATCCAAGTATTTCTGTTAAGACCTTTTCAGTAGGTGCTAATTTTCGAACTGTAAGCTTTACGGGACCTAAACCAACAATTGCATTGTCCGCTGAAATCTCCTCTCTAACCCATGCTTCGCCATAAGGTATTCCAGCCCCGTTGTCGACTACTAACATAAGTCTTGCCCCTTCAAAATCTTCAAAGTAAAGTGTTTTACGACCAAACCTTTCTATAATAGAATCATGTGGTACATTAAATTTTTCAAATCTACTTTTCCAAAAATGTAGAGCTTGCTCGTTTTTGATCCGGAAACTTGTATTGCTAATACTAGATACACCAGGATATGTTCTTCCTGCATTGGGTATGTCAAAGTAAGTCATGTCTGTTCCTGGCGTACCTACAGCATCTGCATAAAACAAATGATAAGAAGAAGGATTATCCTGATTTACACTTTTCTTCACTAATCGCATTCCTAATATTCTTGTATAAAAGTCATGATTTTTATCAGCGTCTCCAGTAATTGCTGAGACATGGTGGATACCTGCTAATTTCATTTCTTTACCTCCTCATTATTTTATCTTGAAGTCGAGATATATTACTTCCATGATAACAAATCCTTGTATTTTGTGCAAAGAAAGAGAACAAGGCTTTAAGAAACTCAGTCCAGGGTCTTCAGCTCGCGCTGTTCCCACTGCAGTCACGGCTCTTCGCTCCAATCAACTAGATCCACATTATATAATCGGTAATTGAATATAAAACTATATAAGTATAGGTGCATTATCTTAAAATAAATCTTGAACAAAACAAAGCCCTCCTATCTATTTAAGAAGGAGGGCCTATACATTAGTTAAAAATAGAACGAATCGAATCTATTAGATTCGTAAAGAAGTTTTTGACACCTTCCCAAAATCCTTCATTATCGACTATTTTTCCAATCTTGTCTTCAATTGTTTTACTTAAATCATTCAGTTGATCTGACCATTGACTGAAATCGATATCTAATTGACGAATACGGTCCATTAAATCGATCAACAGCTGACGATCCTTTTCCGAAAGCTCAATTTTTAGATTAGCTAATTGCTCCGAAACAATTTTTTCCACCTCTTCACGAGATACTGGATTTTGTTCTGCAATTTGCTTTTTAATCTCTGTTAATAACTCACTCACTTTTGCCTCATCAATACCTGCATCTTTTGCTAGATTAGTAGCAATAGATAGTTCGTCATTGGCCACATCTGTACGTTCGGGATCAAGTTCTTCCCCCGAAACCTCATAGGCTTTATATATCCCTACTAGTGCTGAATGACCCGTTACAGGCTTAGGTGCAGCAATTTCTACTACTGCGTCCTTAATGCCCGCAGTTAGCATTGCATTTGCATACATCTCGGATGTTACTTCTGTAATATTATCCGGTGTAACTATGCTTATCACTAGACCTTTACCAGCGTCTTTTCGAGTGATCTTAGCAGAAGAGAACATTCTTGCAGATGCATCTCCGTCCTGTAAATATGTTGCTAAATCTTTGCCAGTTACTTCTATTTCTTGAACATCTGATTTATCCGTTATTTTTAAGCTCTTTTTTACACTGTCTTTTTGCTCAGCAGTTAAATTTCCTCCATATACGATGATAGGTGCACCAAATTTTTCATTTACAACTTCTTCTTCAGTGGAGCCATCTGAGTCTGCTAATGAATAGGTAGGCGCAATAACCATACCTATTAATAACATTGCTGTAATGAATGGCAATAATAATTTCTTCATACTATTTAACCCCTTTCCTTTCTCTTCCATTCCTTCAATAATACGAAAATAGGAGTAAAAAGTTCCGACTAATCGATTCTTTTTACTCCGTATGAACTACATTTTCAATTGTGTCCAACCATCTTCTTGAACAATTTTTTTATCTTTCATAAGTTTACCTAGGGCGCGTTTGAAAGCAGCTTTACTCATACTGAACATTTCTTGAATTTCATCTGGAGAAGACTTATCTGTGAATGGCATTTTACCACCAACATCATTCAGGTAACGGAATATAGATTCTGCATCGTCTCCTAGACGTTCATGTCTACGTGGCAAAAGGGAACCATTCAAAGATCCATCCTCTTTCACGTCAATAACGCGTACTGTTAAATCTTCACCTAACCGCGGTTCATTAAAGCGTTCTGACTCATGTACAAAAATTCGATAGTTTTCAGGAAAACTTAACAAAAACGTACCTACAGGAAGCAAGCGGTATGCACGTGCTTGTAGATTTTGATTGAATAATGTCGTTGGTGCATCTATATATAGCTCTTCTACTCGGTCCTCAGTTGCTAATCGACCGAATAACTCACCATCTTTATCGGTACGGAGTGTCATATATAAATGATCTCCAACAGCAGGCCATAGTTCTTTTATTTTTGGAAGATCATCTTCTTTAACCTGAACTTCCTTAGAAGTACCGATATCAACAAAAACGCCATCTCTATCGACTACTTTAATGACACGAGCCCATCCGTATGTGCCTTTTTGAATAGATGGAAGCTGTGTTGTGGCAGATAGATTTCCACGTCTGTCCACAAATAAGAATGCTTCTATTGTGCCACCTACCTCTACACCCTCTGGTGCTTCAGATGCATTTAACGGAATATCCATTCCATCATATGTTAAAATCCATTTCGATCCGTCCTGTTCTTTCACTTGTAACTTGACTATTTCTCCTGATGCTGTTCCTATCAAAATTACCGCTCTCCTTCTCACCAAATATGGTATCGATCTTTACTCGCTTCTTCTGAATTATATATAAAGTGATTAGACTGCAAAAAAGGTTATGCTACTTCCCTATAGCCGATTCATATAAATCATAAACTCTATTGTAAACTCATACACACAAAAGATTATATTCTACTTTTTGTGTTAAAACTCAACCTCTATCATTCCCAAAGATTGTATGTATCATGTGGTATTCCTTTAAACAACATTTACAAGGTTTGCTCATTTTCTGGTTCTTGTAATTCCATTAACTTGGATTGTAATGCTGGATTTTCCTCTAAAAATAATACCAAATCTGCAATACGGTCAATGGAGTTCCAACTTAAATGGTGTTCAATTCCCTCTACGTCATTGTAAATATTCTCTTCCTTTACGCCAATAATTCTCAAGAAATCTTCTAAAAGTTCATGTCTTTTTACTAATTTTTTTCCGAGCTTCATTCCTTTTGCCGTAAGAGTTAACCCGCGATACTTTTCATATATTAAGAAGCCATCTTTATCAAGTTTTTGAACCATTTTGGTTACGGAAGATGGTAATACAGACAATGCTTCTGCAATATCAGACACACGAGCATATCCTTTTTGCTCTATCAACAAATAAATTTGTTCAATATGGTCTTCCATGCTTGGTGTTGGCATATTTATCTTCCTCTCATCTTTGCTCTATATATTTTACTACAATAAAGACCCTATCACAATTCTAGATATTTATTCCTATATTTTGGAGGGTGCAAGCGCCTATGTTAGCCCCGAAATGCGTTGGAAGAATTGGAATAAGGCACTCTTTGCCCAGTCGAAGTCAGTCTAAGTTCGCGACATCGTGTCGCAACGACTGACTGACCCGCATCCTGCGGCCCCGCAAGTCTGAAACGACTCGAGGGGCTAGGCGCTGGAACTAGAAAGAGTCTGAGCAAAAAGCATTTATCTATTAATATTTAAACAGAGGAAAAACCTTATCGAAAAAAGACAAGGTTTTAGTGACGATGCGGGTACTTACCCACAACATAGATGGAGTGGATAATTCTTTTGTTGATCCATTCTAAGTTTTCTGCTGTATTTAAGCGCTCAAAAACGGCTATTCTTCCTTTTTCTGTTGTAACGTAATGAGCAGGTAATGTATTTAAACTCAAGGCAATAATATCACGTTCGCATTGTCCGCATTTGCAAAAGGTTTGATACTCGGACCCTCTCATCATCACTCTGACAAGGCTATGAACTATTTCTTGCATCACATTAGTAAGCAATGATAACACTCCTTTCATGCATATAAAAAGTGAAGCATGTTTAATACTATACCCAAACGGGTAAAATTTAAATATCAACATGACTTGATAAATTAAATAAAGAGAGGAAGATATGAAATGGGTAGAATTTTATGGGGAATTATCGTAGTATTAATCGTACTTTGGCTAATTGGTTTAGTATTAAAAATTGGCGGCGGATTTATTCATGCGCTACTAATCATTGCGGGTATCATTTTTGTAGTTCAACTAATCAGTGGAAAACGATCACTATAAAGAAAGGTGTTGCCTAAACGGCAACACCTTTTTATTTTTTCATTGATATTCAAATTGAAATTTTAAATAGAATCTTGAGATTCCCTAACTTTGGCATATATGCATGTGTCCCTCAATTTTTCCCCATCGGCAGATAAAGAATCATTTTGAAGTATGCCCTCCAACTTAAACCCAGCTCTTTCGGCTACAGAGCGACTTCGAACATTTTCACTATCACAACGAATTTCTACTCTATTGGCCAGTAGTTCCTCGAATGCAAATTGTGTTATGCGTTCACATGCTTCTGTCATTAAGCCTTTCCCCTCAAACTTACTATCAATCCAATAGCCAATTTCAAATTTCCGAACGTTCCAGTCAATTCGATGCAATCCAGAAGCACCTACAAATTCTCCTGTTTCCCTTAAATACAATTGCAGGCGTAAATCCTTTCTAGTTATAAAGTCGGCAACTGCTTGACGTATATTCGTTGTAATTTGCTCCAATGACTGCTTTTTTTGGGCCCATGGCATCCATTCTTTCAGTGCAGCATCCGAATTGACTACCGCCTTCCAAATTTCATCCGCGTCTTCTACCTTTGGAGCTCGTATCAACAATCGTTCTGTGTAAAACTCCTCCGCAAAGGTTAGCTCTTCTTTAGCAGGATAAGTCTTAGGGAAATCTTCATCCCACTTCACGGGAGTTGCAGTTCCTTTTAAGAAATCTTCTCTTGTTAGACCATACGTTACAGCATCGTAATAGGAACTCTCTTTAGGAGAAAACCATGCTTGTCGAAGTTGTGCTTCTTTTACAAAGCCAGCTCGTTCAAAAGTTTTGCGCATTGCAAAGTTATCCTGTCTTGTATGTCCTTCTAAACGAATTTTCGCTTCTGGTAGTTGGAATACATACTCAGCTACAAGCTTTAATGCCTCCGGTCCGTAACCACTACCTCTCGCATGATCTGCAATTCGCAAGTCAAAAAGAGGAATTTCATCTCGTAGGTCATAAATTTTTACGAAACCAACCTTTTCATTTGTTTCATTTTCAATCCAAAAGGTTTTAACTTCATCCGATTGATATCCGCCTTCTTCAATCGTTTTTTCGATTAGTTCTCTTGCTGGGTGTGAGTTTCCATGATACGGCCAACTATTCGTCGTCATGAAGTGGATCAGTTGTTCTTGTTCTTCCATCGTCCATTCCGTAAGCTTCATTTTCCCGCCTCCGTACACGCTATTTATTTATCCTTATAAGTCTTAATGAATTAAGCACTACCAATAGAGTAGCCCCCATATCTGCAAAGATAGCAATCCATAAAGTTAACCATCCTGGAATAATGAGTAGCAATGCAATTATTTTTAATCCTAATGCAAACATAATATTTTCTTTAATAATATGCAATGCTTTTCGACTTAATCGGATTGTATAAGGTAACTTATCTAGGTCATCAGCCATTAAAGCCACATCCGCTGTTTCAAGTGCCGCATCTGTTCCTGCTCCACCCATCGCTATACCAACTGATGCCGCTGCTAGGGCAGGAGAATCATTAACACCATCTCCTACCATTGCAACCGTACCGTACTCTTCTTTTAATGCTTTTATGGCAAAAAGTTTTTGTTCTGGCATTAACTCTGCTTCTACGTCCGTCAGACCTAGTTTTGTTGCGATAGCGTTTGCCGTACGTTTGTCATCTCCTGTTAGCATGACAGTATGCTTTATCCCTGCTTTTTTCAGTTGCTCTAACACATTTACACTAGTTTCACGGATTGGATCTGCTACAGCTATAAACCCTTGATATACACCATCTGCCGAAGCTAGCATGACTGTATTACCCTCCGTTTGTAACTGTTCAATTTTAGTAATGACTTCAAAGGAAACAGTGCTGATAGTAGAAATCCAACTAACACTTCCAACTGACCATTTTGTTCCGTCCACTATACCCTCTGCCCCTTTGCCAGTAACAGATTGAAAATGCTCGATTTCTACACTTTGAATATGCTCTTTTGCACCATATTTTACAATAGCCTTTGCCAATGGATGCTGAGAGTAGATTTCAATGGACATTACTTTTTGGATAAAGTCTTTTGGTGCATCTGCTTCTACATGCGTTACCTCTGGATACCCTTTGGTAAGCGTGCCAGTTTTGTCAAATGCAATTGCTTGAAGTCGACCAATCTCTTCTAAGTGAATACCACCTTTGATTAATACACCTTGTTTTGCTGCATTTCCGATTGCCGTAACAATGGCAACGGGAGTTGATACTACTAACGCACATGGACAACCCACAACTAATACCGCTAGCCCTTGGTAAATCCATGTTTGCCAATCTGATCCGAACAACGGAGGAATTATAGCTACTAATATAGCTATCATGATAATTGCAGGTGTATAATATTTTGCAAATTTATCTACAAATTTTTGAGAAGGTGCTTTTTCCGCTTGCGCCTCTTCAACAAGGTGTATGATTTTCGCAATTGTTGTATCTTCTACTCTCTTAGTCACTCGTACTTCAAGTGATCCTTCTTCGTTTAACGTACCAGCAAATACCTCATCGTCTACCGATTTCATAACTGGTAATGATTCACCGGTGATAGACGCCTGGTTGATTGTAGAAGTACCTTTCAGTACAATTCCATCCATTGCAATTTTTTGCCCTGGTTTCACAATTAGTACATCGTTTATTTGTATAAACTCTGTATCAACCTCTATTAACTTTCCATCTTTGCGGATCGTTGCAGTAGGTGGCGCAATATCCATTAAATGACTGATGGATTGACGCGCTTTATTCATCGAATAAGCCTCTAAAGCTTCACTCACCGCGAATAAGAATACTACTACCGCTCCCTCGCGCCACTCTCCAATAATTGCTGCACCAATAATAGCTATAGTCATTAACGACTTCATATCGAAGTAAAAACGAGATAAATTGGCTAATCCACCTCTAAATAAATCGAAGCCTCCTACTACTATAGAAATCATGAATAACCCTATAGAAAGTGGATGTGCTTCCTCATAAGTGAACGATGCGATAATCCCTATAACTAGAAATACAAATGAAATAACCGTGAGTATATTTTCTTTCCGTTTGAAAAAAGGAATTTTTTCTAATTGACTTTGTTTGACTGTAGTCACTTTTATGCCATCAAACGCCCCAGCTTTTTCAATATCCCCTATTGTTGCTTTACCAATGACCGATACTTTAGAAGCACCAAAGTTAACTGTTGCATCCTCTACATCAGGAAGTTTTTTTATATTTTGCTCAAATTTCATGGCACAATTGGCACATGAAAGATTTTCTAATCGATATTCTTGTTTAGCTACTTTTACCATCCTTTTCACCTTCTTCTATTGCATGTTCATATGCGATTTTTACTAACGCGTTCACATGATGATCTGCTAAGGAATAATAAACTTGTTTTCCCTTACGTGTTGATTTAGCAAGGGATAAGTCTCTTAAAAATCGCAAATGATGAGATGCTGTAGCTGTAGATGAACCTATAATCTCACCCACATCACAAACGCAAAGTTCTTCCTCTATTGTTAATGCAAATGCTATCTTCAACCTTGTTTCATCTGCTAGTGCTTTAAAGATTTGAGCTGCTGCTCCTAAATCTGGTATTTGGTTCTTTATGGAAAACACTATGTCTTCGTTCACCTTTGTTACTTCACACATATCCTTTGTCTGCATATTTCCACCTCATTCAAATGATTGTTTGATTGTTATATTCAGTATATGTTCAGAATATTTAATATGCAACTTATTCTAATGAGTATTTGAATGTTTTTACTATTTTAGATTTTATCGCTTAAAAACAGGGTAGCTTTTACTCTTCATTTCCTCTTAATATAAAAAAACAGCCGAAGATAAACACCTTCGGCTGCCAATTTTAGTTTGCTTTTAATATTAGTTCATATCCTTCTTTGATGTCTCCGTCTATTACGGTAGTGTGATAGTTTCCTTCTGCCCAGTCATCTACTTGGCTATGATACCACTCGGATTTCATATGACCGCTTTGTCCCGGCCCTACGATGTGATAGGCCTCATTTAAATCAGCCAAATCTGCTACAAATCGCCAGGACGCTCCGTGGTCCACTTTTCCATCCTCTCCAAAACCGGCTGCTTGCACGGTAATATTGGATCCCCCTATAGGAACTGGATCTGGATTTAAGAGATAAGCCAAGATTGGAGAGGCCCCTCCCAGTGGATGATCAAATGTTAACTGGTGGTAATCTCCCCACTTCCATTTCTTTTCATTTGAACCAAACTCTTCGGATATTTCTTCGGTTGCTTTCACAAATGAGTCATATACCCACTTGTCTACACCGCCATATGCTTCTAACCAAGCACTTTGTTCATTATTATAGCCTTTTCGTAATAATTGATCTGAAATATTACCTTTTCCTGGCAACATCGAATATACATCCTCTGGCATTTCTTCCTCGAGTAATGTCTGAGGTAACTCCTTCATCCATTTATGAAAAACTAGCGGAGCAGCTTGTTCTTTATCATCTACCTGATTCCACTGCTTCACTAAGGAAAGGATTTCTTTATATTCACCCTTGGTATCTAAGTTTTCAACTGATCCAAGCATCTGTGTCAAGAATTCTTTAGCGTATAGATTCGTTTGATCCATCTGTAAATCCATCATATCTTCTTTTGTGAAATCCGATTTGCTCTCCAGTACTTCAGCAATTCGCTCATACCGATATGATTGAGCCCAAAAATCAGTAATATGGTATGGATAGGAATCATCTACGACCTCATTATTCGCTGTCGCTATATAGCCTTCCTCTGGGTTCACAACAACTGGAAGCTCGTTATAAGGAACAAATCCTTGCCAATCGTATTCCGCCGAGTCTCCAGGAACAGGCAATTGGCCATCCCCGGTCTTTCTTAAAGGTATCTTCCCATTTGCTTTATAGGCAATGGTCCCATCTTTTGCAGCAAATACAAAATTTTGAGCTGGTGCATGGAAGTCTTCTAGTGCTACTTCAAATTCTTCCCAATCAGCAGATTTATTCATTTTTAAGATTGCTTGTAATTCAAGTGTTGGAGCTAACGCAGTCCATTGCATGGAAAATAACGCTGATGCTTCTTCCTCTTTGAATACGACATCTGAAATAATTGGGCCATGTCGAGTTACCACTACTTCAAAAGGTATATCCTCCTGCCCCTTTACTTTAATAGGTGAATTACGAACCTCTGCTTGCTCCCATTTCCCCTCATATAAGAATTGGGTGCGATCCTCTGGGTTTGGTGTTTCAATATAAAGATCCTGCACATCCGGCCCTACATTGGTTACACCCCAAGCAACATCTTCGTTATGACCAAGAATAATGCCGGGTATCCCAGCAAATATAACACCACTAACATTCTGTTCTGGTGATTCTAAATGCATTTGATACCATACAGATGGTGTGCTCAATCCCAAATGTGGATCATCTGCAAGTAGTGGAAGACCACTAGCTGTCTTGTCCCCACTCACAACCCAGTTATTACTACCGTTAAATTCATTCGGTAAAACCGATGAGTCAAAGTGACCACTTACATTTACTGGGTTACTTATATTCGCCTCTATAATCGATTTTGCATTCTCAGGATAAGTAATAAAAAGTTCCTTCGCCTTTTCTTCATCCAATTCATTTAAAGCCCAATGTCGTATTGCAAGTGTCGACCAATTTCCACCTAAGTCATATGCCATATACTTTCCAATTGCTAATGAGTCAGTTGGAGTCCACTCTTCTGGCTCATATCCAAGTAATTTAAACTCATAGCTTAATTTATTTTCTTCTTTCGCAAATTCGATAAAATCATTGACCCCTTCTGCATAGAACTCTAATACTTCCTTCGCTTCCTCACTATATCCATCATAAGATTTCTCAGCAGCATCACGTAAGCTAAAGGTTAAGAAAAACTTATCTGTATCTACCGCAGATTCTCCTACCACTTCTGCTAAACGCCCACTAGCCTGCCTTCTAGCTAAATCCATTTGAAAAAGTCTATCCTGTGCTTGCACAAATCCTTGCGCACGGTAAAGGTCAGCATCTGATTGTGCAGTAATATGTGGTACCCCATCTGTATCACGTACTACTTTTACATCTGCGTCTAGCACCTTCATTGCAAGTTCACCTTCAATAATGGCTTTTGTGCTAGATAAATACAGGTTCAAACCTACAACGACAATAACTGCTAACACAACGATAGTACCTATAAGCCAAGCAGTTATTTTCCATCCTTTTCTCATATACCTTGCCCCCTTTGTTCCTTTACAGTATTCGACATTTCCTACTTTTTTCCTTCTATATATCTCGCTAGAATACAAATAGAGAAATAGGAAACCATCCCAAAAGACCTCTAGTCCCATCCTCAACCTTCACACAATTTTTTTGGAGTGCTTCACGCTAAAAATGGTTACAATGCTCGTTCAAACATATAAAAAAGGCCCATGAATAATTATATTCATGGGCCTAGGCTTGTATTAATCTATATTTTCTCCAACAATTTTTACTTCTAACTCTAGCTCAACACCAAAGTTTTCTTTCACTTTCTCTTTCACCATTTCTATCGTGCTAATATAATCAGTTGCTGTAGCATTATTTTTATTGACGATAAAGCCTGCATGCTTCGTGGAAACCTCTGCACCACCAAAGCCTTTACCTTGTAAGCCACTGTCTTGAATGAGTTTCCCGGCAAAATAACCTGGTGGTCTTTTGAATACACTACCAGCAGAAGGATATTCTAATGGTTGTTTAGATTCTCTTTGAAAAGTAAGATCTGCAATTTTTGAGTCGATCTCTTCTTGATGCCCTTTTTCCAATAAAAATTCTGTCGACAATACGTAATAGCCTTTTTTCGTAATAATACTCTTTCGATACCCTAGCTCCAATTGCTCTTTCGAAAGAACTAACTTTTCTCCAGATGGTGTTAGTACAGTACATTGCACAATTACGTCTTGAATTTCGCCACCATATGCTCCTGCATTCATCGCCATTGCTCCACCGATAGATCCGGGAATACCACAGGCAAATTCCAAACCAGTTAAGGACTCTTGTGCTGCCGCTTTTGACACATCAATAATATCCGCACCACTCTCGGCAATTACTCGGTTACCATCTATTATAATATTATTTAAATTTTCCAGTCGAAGTACGATTCCTCTTACTCCACCATCCCGTACGACCATATTAGATCCATTTCCTAATAGTAGCATTGGTATATTATGTTCATAAGCATACTGCACAACAAAGGCTGCTTCATCCTGCGTGGACGGTGTGACAAACAAATCTGCCATCCCACCCATTTTTGTTACTGTATGCAAATTTAATGCTTCATCTATTTTAATATTCTCCGGGTTTAACTTTTCACTTAAGTTTTCAAACCATTTTTGTTTACTCAAAGAGAGACAATCCTTTCTTCATTAACCTTGTATCCTTACATAGTATGCATTTTCACACATAATATATCAAGAGAAAATGCTATAACCATTCTTTAGACCAAGTCTCAATTCCTCCAACTACTTCTTTTAGAGCAAGACCTTTCTCTGTCAAGTTATATTCTACCCGTATTGGCACCTCGGAAAAGACAGTTCTTTCAACAATCCCCTCTTTTTCGAGTTCTTTTAGACGCTCTGATAACAAACGACCACTTATAGGAAGGGACGACTCAATCTCATTAAATCGTTTTGCTCCATCCATTAGTTGATATACGATTAGGGCAGTCCATCTTTTACCTAACAACTCCATTGCTTTTGATAAACGTGGACATAATAACGTTTCTTTCATCTGATTCACCTCTATTACCTTCTATTATATTCTTTTTTTCTTCTAAAGTAAAATTAAAGTAATTTAATTACTTGACGTAACTAATATATTAATCTATATTTAGTTACATAAAGTAACCAGATATTTGCTATTTGTAAAAGAAGGTAAACGAAATGATGGCAATATATATTACTTCGAAATAAAAACTCTTGATTTCGAAGTAATATTGTTTTATAGTTAGAATAACAACAAACTTAGGAGGAAATAAAAAATGACAAAATTTAATCTTGACGCAGCGCATTCTACGATCGACTTTTCCGTAAAACATATGATGGTTTCAAAAGTAAAAGGAGCTTTCACTGATTTCACAGCAGACTTAGAAGGTAATACAGAAGACTTAACAGGTGCTACAATTAGTTTTGATATCGACGTAAAATCTATCAACTCAAATAACGTAGACCGTGATAACCACTTACGTTCTGGAGATTTCTTTGATACAGAAACATACCCTAGCATCAAATTTGTGGCTACAGATATTAAGAAAAAAGACGATGGTGAGTACGACGTAACTGGCGACCTAACGATTAAAGACGTTACAAAACCAGTAACATTCGACGTTGAATATGGTGGTAAAGGTACTAATCCATGGGGGCAAGAAGTAGTCGCTTTCTCTGCTGAGTCTAAAGTTAACCGTAAAGAGTTTGGTTTAACTTGGAACCAAGCATTAGAAACTGGTGGCGTTCTAGTTGGAGAAGACATTAAAATTACTGTTGAACTTGAGTTAAACCCAGCTCAATAATCATCTCATAAGTACAAAAAGCTATCCTTTTGGATAGCTTTTTTGTTTTTATTATTAAATAACCTGTGTAAAAAATAAGTAATTAAATTAACTGAATATTAAGTGATATATTATATACTTTATATTGAGTAAAGAATGTGTTATTGTATGAATTATCTTATTTTCAGAAAGGACGGAATATTATGCCACAAATGCTAGCTTTGGTTATTGTTGTCGCTATTTTATTTATTGGAGACTTTGTCTCTATACGAACTAAAGCTTGGATCCCGTCTGTTTTCATAGCTGCCATATTGTTCATTCTTGGTTACTGGACATTTTTCCCTAAGGAAATCATTTCAATAGCTGGTGTGCCTCCAGTAGTTGCAACAATGATGATTTATCTTCTCATCACAAATATGGGTACACTCCTTTCTCTTAGACAATTAAAGGAACAATGGAAAAGTATATTAATTTCACTAGCTGGGATTTTAGGTATAATTGTCGCATTATTCACAATAGGTACTTTACTATTCGGAGTTAAAACTGTTATCGTGGCTATTCCTCCATTGGTTGGGGGTGTGGTGTCAGCGCTAATCATGTCAGAAGGTGCTGCAAATGCAGGTCTTACCACTTTGTCGGTGTTTGCAATAGTCATATACGTTATGCAAGGATTCGCCGGGTATCCACTTACTTCAATTGTACTTAAAAAAGAAGGAAAAGAACTTCTTCAAAAGTTCCGCATCGGCGAAATTACTATTGCAGGACAAACTAAAGATGAAGTAGGAAAACCAAAAGAAGAACTCAAAATGTTTCGTAAATTGCCAGAAAAATATAATACCGACTACTTTAAATTGTTTCGTCTAGCTTTCGTCGGATTCCTTGCTTATGGGGTATCTACTCTATTAAACCCTATTCTAGAAATTAGTCCTTTCGTACTTTGCTTATTATTTGGGATTATCGCGGGAAGTATTGGTTTCTTAGAAAGAAACGTCCTTCAAAAGGCAAACAGTTTCGGTATTTGTATCTTAGTATTAATGTTATTTGTTTTTGATGCCTTGAAAAACGCTACACCTTCTATGATTATGCAACTGTTTTATCCACTTGTAGGAACAATTGTCATAGGAGTCATAGGAATGTACATATTCTCCTTCATCATTGGAAAAATTCTAAAAGTCAGCAAAAATATGGCCTTTGCAGTTTCATTGACCGCACTTTATGGATTCCCTGCTGACTACATTATCACAAATGAAGTTATTAAATCTTTAACAGAGGATGAGAAAGAAAGAGAAGTTTTAACTAGTCACATGCTTCCTCCCATGCTTGTAGGAGGATTTATCAGTGTAACTATTGTTTCTGTTATTCTAGCAGGTATATTCGTAGGGTTTTTATAAAACTGCTTAATGCTTACATAGAGAGCCAATCTAATAATCTTTTAAGTTTCGCATAATTTAAAGAAACCATAATAATATATAAAATCATATAAAAGTTAACGGGGGATCAGCATGATAAACAATAAAATAAAAGAATCCATTAAAAATAATAGGGAAGAATTAGTTCAACTTCGCAGAAAATTGCACAGCCAGCCTGAACTATCATTTGAGGAGTTCCAAACGACTCAGTTTATATGCGAGTATTTAGATAATCTTGGAATCTCTTATCGTAAAACGGAACCTACTGGAGTTATCGCGGAAATCAAAGGGGCAACAGGTGGAAAAACCGTTGCTCTTCGAGGTGATATGGATGCCCTTGCGATTCAACAACTTAATAAACACGTCCCATATGCCTCTAAAACTGAAGGAAAAATGCATGCATGTGGTCATGACGCACATACTGCTATGTTATTAATAGCAGCGAAGGCACTTTCAGCGGTAAAAGATCAGCTTTCTGGAAATGTACGCTTGTTATTTCAACCAGCAGAGGAAATAGCACAAGGGGCAAAGGCTATGGTTAAACAAGGCGCAATGGATGATGTTGATAATGTATTCGGTATCCATATTTGGTCTCAAATGCCTACTGGTAAGGTTTCCTGTAATCCAGGTCCTTCCTTTGCTGCAGCCGATATCTTCAAAGTGACATTCAAAGGACGAGGTGGTCATGGCGCCATTCCAGAGGCTTGTATCGATGCAGCTCTTGTTGCTTCATCCTTCGTCATGAACGTTCAAACAGTTATCTCTAGGACGATTGATTCGCAAAGCCCTGCTGTTTTAACAGTTGGTAAAATGGTGGTTGGTACTCGATTTAATGTCATTGCGGAGAATGCCGAGATTGAGGGAACTGTCCGTACCTTCCATTCCAATACTCGCGACCATATTGAAAAGTCTATTGGCCAATATGCGGAAAGTGTTGCGGCTATTTACGGCGCAACCGCTAAGGTACAATATACAAGAGGCACAGACGCTGTAGATAATAACGAAGAAAGCGCTAATCTTGTCCAACAGGTGGCATCTGCTTCGTTTGGTTCAGACGTTGTCTATTATGAGAAGCCGACAATGGGCGGAGAAGATTTCTCGGAGTTTTTAACAAAAGCACCTGGTAGTTTTGCACTTGTCGGTAGCGGTAATTCTAAAAAGGACACAGAATGGGCTCATCATCACGGTAACTTTGATATTGATGAGGATGCACTTTCTACTGGAGCTGAACTCTATGCTCAGTATGCTTGGACATATTTGAATAAGTAAAGATTTTAAATGCAGTCGGATGGAGAAAACAGTTAGTGGTTTTCTCCATCTTTTTTTCATTAACTTTTATCTGACTTTTTAAACTATTTATATAAGAAATCGTATATACTTATGTAAAAGGCTTGGAGGGATATGTATGGAGGATTTTATAGGATTAGTTGCTGTAGTGATGGTTTTTTCCATACCACTGACTGCAATATGGACAACACATCTACGAAAGTCTCAAAAAGTGAAATTAATCATTGTAAAAGATGAAATTGAACTGGAAAAGCTCAAATATAATAACTTTTTGCTCGAAACAGAAAAAATGCGAATGGATCTTCAGCACAAACAAGCTAACTTACTAGAAAGCTCAGATCCACTTGTTTTAGATTTACAAAAAAGTGCACAACAAGAGACAAAAACTATATCTTCTTAAAACAATCGTGCTGATTTCATTTCTGCACGATTTTTTTGAATGCTTATTTCCATTGTAACCCCTCTCATTCGCTACTTTAACAGTGCATCGATTACAATAGAAGTATTCTACTAAACTAAATAGGAGCTTACTATGCAAACATCTACTAAAGGATTCTTTCAACTACTCAAAAGTCTTAAATGGCCCGTCAAGATAACAATTATAGCCGTTGCTCTATCCTTGATAAGCACTGTTATTGGGTTAATCGTTCCACTTGTCACGAAGAATTTAGTTGACACTTTAACCACAAGTGCTTTCAACTGGAAAATGATTGGAATATTGCTAGTCGTATTCCTTCTACAAGCGATTTCCGGTGGATTCTCATTTTATCTATTATCTTATATAGGAGAATTTATAGTTGCAGATCTTCGAAAAAAACTCTGGAGCAAAGTACTCCATCTCCCTGTCCCCTACTATGATCAAAATGAAAGTGGAGAGACGATGAGTCGTATTACACAGGACACTACTACTTTGAAATCTCTTATTACGGATCATCTAGTAAATTTTGTATCTGGGATTATTACCATTATTGGGTCGGTTATTATCCTATTTTTTATCGATTGGAAAATGACATTGATCATGCTTGTTAGTGTGCCATTAAGTATAGCAATTATGATGCCCCTTGGATCAATGATGCATAAAGTATCCAAATCCACACAAAAAGAAATGGCATCGTTTTCTGGTCTCCTGGGCCGAGTGTTATCGGAAATTCGCCTAGTTAAATCTTATCGAGCCGAGAAAACGGAAACTATTAGTGGAAATGAAGCTATCCAAAATTTATATCGATTTGGCTTAAAAGAAGCAAAAATACAAGCTTTCATCTCCCCTTTTATGACCCTTATTATGATGGCCATTTTAGTCGTCATTTTAGGCTATGGCGGTTTGCAGGTATCTCAAGGAATATTATCAGCTGGTGATCTTGTTGCGATTATCTTTTACTTAGTAAATATTATTGTGCCTTTTGCACAAATGGCTACCTTTTTCACATCTTTCCAAAAAGCCGTTGGGGCTACAGAACGAATTCAAGAAATTTTCTATATGGACAGTGAAGCTGTTGAATTAGAAGCACCAAAACATTTAAAAGACGGTGTTATCACATTTGAAGATGTGCATTTTTCTTATGGTCCCGATAAGAAAATAATAGATGGCATTTCCTTAATAGCACATCCTGGAACTGTCACCGCTTTTGTCGGGCCTAGTGGTGGCGGTAAAACTACTATATTTTCCTTAATTGAACGGTTTTATGAACCCGATTCTGGAACCATCTTATTTAACGAGTCTCCTATCACCGACCTATCGTTAAATGCATGGCGCTCTAAAATTGGATATGTTTCTCAGGAAAGTCCATTAATGAGTGGTACTATTTTATCGAATATCACCTATGGTATGTCGACTATTCCTTCTATGGATACAGTCATTGGAGCAGCGGCAGCAGCAAATGCTGCAGACTTCATCGATAATCTACCAGAAAAGTATGATACGCTTGTCGGAGAAAGAGGCATTAAACTTTCTGGTGGCCAGCGCCAACGTATCGCAATTGCAAGAGCCCTCTTGCACAACCCGAAAATATTATTGCTGGATGAAGCGACCTCTAATCTTGATAGTGCGTCGGAGACATTGGTGCAAGAAGCGCTCGAACGGCTAATGAATGGGAGAACTACCCTTATCATTGCACATAGACTAGCAACGATTATTCACGCCGACCAAATATTCTTTTTAGAAAAAGGAAAAATTACTGGTAGCGGTACACATGAAGAATTGCTTGCCAAACATCAGCTTTATCGGGAATTTACTCACGGACAAGGCTTGTCTTAATCACCTGTCATAATAAATAACAAAAGAAGGAGTAGAAAGTGACAAGGTCACTATCTGCTCCTTCTTTTCTTATGATATTTGATTTGATATCTAATAGTCGGTGTCAAACTCACAAAGAAGTAAAGCTCTCCTTGTAGAAGGTATACAAAATAATAGGTAGTAGAATTAATCCAATTTAATTATATTAACACTATTAGATCATGAAAGTTGAACTAAAATATGGGCATTATTTCAAACTTTTCATAACTTCTTTCATATTTTAAATTTTCTATGTATTACTCTCTATAATATGGTATCTTATTTATAATTGGATTTGATTTCCTTTTATTGATTTAGAAGAGGGTGTGGGTTTTATGAACCTTGGGCAATTGATTAAGTTAGAGCGCCAGAGACAAAATATTAAGCAAGAGGCTTTAGCTTTGGGTATATGTGTTCCCTCTTACTTAAGCAGAATTGAAAACGGCTTAGTCATTCCAAGCGAAGATATAAAGCACCTTATTCTTATGCGGCTAAACATCTCGGCAGATACATTAACGAAAAGACCCAATGAAGAAAATACTACGCAGTTTAAAATACGGTTCAAGCAAGTTATAAACTCTCGAGATAAAGAGTTGGCTAAACAACTACTAGTTGATATTCACCTTCATATTACCGAACATCCCTTAGAAGCAGATCGACTTACACTGCTGTTATTGGAAGCTCGATTGATGCTTATGTTACCTGAGGAGTTGGAAATACAAAGGAATATAAATATTTTAGTAGATTTCAAAAAGGAAATGACAATAGAACAACTATTTTATCTGTACACAATTCAAGGTATTATTGCGTATCAAGATAATCAGTTTAGTCAGGCTTCTCATTTCTTTAAGGAAGTTTTTCAATTAATCAAAGGCTATCGTATGGAAGACTGGGAAATGGCTGAATTGCATTACATATCTGGATTATCTCTATTATCTGAGTCTCGTTACATACTTGCTATCGACTATGTAAAGGAAGCAATTTTTTATTTCAATCAAGAAATATTAATCGATCGATCCATTGAATGTTTAATGATTCTGGGGATTGCTCAAAAGAATTCGGGCGTCTTAAAGGATGCTCTTGCTACTTTTGAGAAGGCAAAAGATATAAACCTGAAGATTGAATCCTCTGAGTTTAACGGGATGATTGAGCATAATCTGGGTTCATGCTACTCTTTGCAACTGCAATCTGACCAAGCCTTACAACATTTTTTTAATGCTCTGGATTCCAAACACAACCCTGAGGACAGGATTGTCACTATTCTTTCTATACTTAAGGAATATCACAAAAATGGGGATTTACAGAATGCTTTAGTATGGTTGGAAAAAGGATTAGAAACTGTCCAATATGTAGGAGAGAGTAAGAAAGATCTTTATACCAATCATTTTTCCGTATATGGAGCGATATTACTGGAAAACCAAGTGCTTATACCTATATTTAAGAAAAGCTTGGACTATTTCGAAGGAAAGCAAGATTATAAACATTGTATGATTTATTGCAACGTATTGGCTAAACGACTAGCTGAAACTAAACAGTATAAGCAAGCGTCCATTTACTATGAATTAGGATTCCACTATCATTTGAAGCAATCAAAAGTATTTAGTTGGGAGGAATTGTCATGAAAAAATTTGTATTTGGTGTTCTACTTTGTTTCGTCTTATTCACATTTCCAGTTCTAAGTTCAACCCATTCTACTGAGGACGACAAACCCAAAATTACATCTATTGGGGAGCTTATTTAACTGATTGATTGAAAAACTAAGGCACAAGATTCGATTTAGAATTTTGTGCTTTTTTATTACTTATTATCATACATAAGTTACCAAAAAAGGAGGATCTATGTCTACACGTAATTCTAAAAGAATTGGAAAGAAAAAAAAGAATTTAAAATATACCTTTATTATTATTTCTGCACTACTTTTAGTGGGTATTATTGCTTTTGCTGTAAATCTATCATTGGAAGCGAAGAAAGCAACAACCAAGATGTACGTGCCTTTAATACGCGATGAGGAAGCTCAGAGTGATAAGTCTCCACTTAAAACAACACCTTTTAGTCTATTAGTAGCTGGTGTGGACGATAAGAAAGAGGAAACATACGGTCGTTCTGACATGCTCCTATTAGTCACCATACATCCTAAATTAGGTAAAATTTCCATGGTGAATATCCCTCGAGATACTAGGGTTTATGTCGAGGAATTGGAACGAGAGGACAAAGTGAATCACGCCTACTCACATGGCGGGATAAACTATACGATAAATTCGCTTGAAAAGCTCTTAGATGTTCCAATCGATTATTATGTTTCTACAAATTTCCAGGGGTTCGAAGACATAGTCGATACACTTGGCGGAATTGAAGTAGATGTGCCGTTTACAGTTGATATTCAAATGGCAGATACATTGGAATGGAAAACTTATACCGAAGGGCCAATGCTATTAAAGGGAAACGAGGCGCTTGCCTATGTTCGAATGCGTAAAAAAGATCCAGAAGGCGATATAGGTCGCAATAAACGTCAAAAACAGGTGATTCAAGAAATCCTAAACGAATCCACTCGTTTTAGCAGTGTAGCTAAACTAGATGATTTGATAAAAAATGTCGGTGAAAACGTCAAAACAAACATTTCAACTGCTGATTATTGGAGCTTTGTACAACTATTTCAACAAATGAAGGATTCCCCTATCGATCAATTAACGCTAGAAGGCCAAGATGAAAGAATATACAGTAAAACAGAAGGAAAAGAATTATGGTACTTTATACCAAACGAAGCTTCCTTAGAGAAATTAAAGAAGAACCTAAAAACCAACTTGGGAAAAAAAACACAAAAAAACATCTCCCCAAGTAATATCAACTTAACACTCCACTATGAATATGAATAACAATAAAAAACGAGTCCTCAGACTCGTTTTTGTTTATAACTTCTATTCAACTGTCACTTCTTCTTCTGCAATAATATGCTGACTGTATACTTCAACAAATTCCAAAGACTCTTCAATATTATCTACTAACTCAAAAACATCCAGAATCATTACAAGTCTGATCGTCGTATCTTCCCCAAAAATGTTTTTGTAAATAACATCTTTATAATGGGATTTCACTAGCTTATCGACATCCTCTAGCCTAACGGCACGTATGATATTAATGGTCTCTTCATAGATTTTATTAGACATAGAACCGGATATTGAAATGTGTTCAAACAACAATTTAACAGAAAAAATTTTATACATTACGCTCACCTCTTACTTATAACTTTAGTATGTGAGCACGTAGATTGCTAGATATTTCATGTGTGAATGTAGTGTTGTAAATCCAACATTAAACGTCTATTTTTGTTCTTGCTTTCCTAGATGAAATAACCTAGCTAATACCTTTATATTTGTTAGGGTATTTCTCTTCCATTTAAATATTAAACTGACTTTCATATAGCTCGGAGTAGAAACCTTTTTGTTTCAGTAGCTCTGTATGAGTCCCGACTTCAATTAATTCACCTTGATGAATAACTAAAATTCTATCCGCATTTTCAATCGTTTTTAGACGATGTGCTATGACAAAACTGGTACGGCCTTCTGAAAGTCTATTGAGTCCTTGTTGAATATCTATCTCTGTTTTCGTATCAATGCTTGAAGTTGCTTCATCTAGTATTAATATATCTGAGTCTGCTAAAACGGCACGAGCAATCGCTAATAACTGACGCTGTCCTATACTTAAATTAGATCCATTTCCGGTAATCTGGGTATCATACTTATCAGGTAAATGCTTGATAAATCGATGAGCAGACGCTAGTTTAGCTGCCTCTATTACTTCGTCATCCGTTGCTTCTAGTCTACCGTATCGAATGTTCTCCAAAATGGAACCAGTGAAGAGAAAAGTATCCTGTAAAACAACCCCAATTTTTTCTCGAAGCTTGCTTATTTGATAATCGCTAATTGATCTCCCATCGATTTTAATATTTCCCGAGTCCAATTCATAAAAACGCATAAGCAAGTTAATAATTGTCGTTTTCCCCGAGCCTGTTGGACCTACTAAAGCAATCTTTTCACCAGCTTTTGCCTCGAAGCTAATATTTTTTAGAATTGGTTTGCCACTCTCATATGAGAAGTGAACATTGTTAAAAGTAACGTCTCCTTTTAAATGATCTATTGTAAGTGCGTACTCCTGATCCTGAATATCGGGAGCTTCATCCATTATTTCAAATACTCGCTCTGCTCCTGCTATAGCAGACTGAAAAGTGTTCAATAATGTTGAGAGCTGATTAATAGGTCTGAAAAATTGTCTAGAGTAATTTACAAATGCTGCAATTATACCGATAGTTGCCAATTCCTGAACAGTCATTATAGCTCCGATTCCAATTATTAATGCAAGACCTAAATTGTTGATAAAGTTGTTGATAGGTCCTAAAAACCCCGACACAGTATCGGCAGCTGTTGCAGAACTGCGAAGTCGTTCATTTACAATCGAGAACTTTTGGATGTTCTTTTCTTCTTGACCAAAAAGAGTAATTACTTCATTGCCAGATATGGCTTCTTCTACAAATCCATTTAACTCACCTAAATCACGTTGTCTTTTGATGAAGTTGCTACTACTATAGCTGATAATCTTTTTCGTTGTGAATATAACTAATGGAACAACCAACAGTGACACAATAGCCAACACCCAGTTAAGTATAAACATAGCTATCGTAACACCTGTCACCATCATTACAGTTGAAATAATTTGGATCACACTTTGACTTAATGCGTTATTCAAACTTTCAATATCGTTCGTCACACGGCTCATAAGGTCTCCATGGGTACGTTTATCGAAAAACCGTAGAGATAGAGTTTGAAACTTTTCATATAGATCCTGGCGTAGTGACCGAATAGTTTTTAACGACACTCTAATCATTAAAAAGTTTTGTAGCCAAGTAAATGCAGCCGCCGCTGTGTACACAATTGCTAGGATCACTAAGTACCGTAACGTTCCATCCATATCCTTTGGAATTATAAACTCATCAATGGTTACACCTATCATGTAGGGAACTAACAAGTTTAATAGAGTAGAAATAATAACTAATATGATTGATACTACAATTGCTATTTTCTGTTTCTCCATATATCGCCATACTCGTATAAGCGTTCCTTTTTTATCTTTTGCTTTCTCTACTGGCCCTCCAAATCCTCTTGGACCCCTTGCACGACCTATTGCATTAGATACCGGTGGAGCGGAAGTTTTACTCATATGAAAGGACCCCCTTTCCACTTTGCGTCGCATAGATACTGCGGTAAACCTCACTATTTTCAATCAGTTCATCATGTGTGCCACTGGCAACAATCATGCCGTCTTCCAGTACTAAAATTCTGTCAGCATTAATAATGGAAGAGACTTTGGAAGATACGATGAATACAGTTGTATCAGCTAAATCATGTGTAAGTGCTTGCTGTACTTGCACTTCCGATATGGCATCTATCGCAGAGGTAGAATCATCTAAAACTAGTATTTTCGGTTGACGGATAAATGCACGAGTCATCGATATTCGTTGCTTTTGCCCACCTGAAAGATTTGTTGCCCCCTGCATAAGCTCATGCCCAAATCGTCCATCTACTTTGTTGATAAATTCGCTTGCAGCCGCAGAGTTAGCCGCTTTTTCCATGTCCTCTATAGTTGCCTCTTCTTTACCGAAGCGAATATTTTCCTCTATGGATCCTGCAAATAACGTTGCCTTTTGCGGCACAAAACCAATTAAATCTCTTAAATTTTTAATAGAATACTCTTTTATATTTATGCCATTGATCATTACCTCTCCTAAATCCGGATCATACAATCGAGGGAGAAGTTTTATAAGTGTCGACTTTCCGCTTCCGGTCGGTCCAATAATTCCAATCGTTTCTCCACTATTCACATGAAATGAAATATCCTTTAATACATATTCTCCGTTTTTACTATAACTAAAATAAACTGATTTAAACTCAACTTCTCCCTTGAACTCGTTATTCGATAAAGGATTCACAGGATCAGTTATATCAATTTGAGTTTCCAATACTTGTTGAATTCGACGTGCCGAAGTAAACGACCTCGTAATTTGCATTAATACATGACTACTCGATACCAACCCGTTCATGATTATTGTTAAATAATTGATGAATGCTAAAATAACACCAACCTGCAGTGTTCCTTCATTTACTTTTATGGCACCCATCCACATACCAACAACCACTCCAATATTAACGATGAATAGCATCACTGGCATAAGCGTAAGAATGAGTTGTTCTGCCGACATATTACGCTTCGTTAACTCCTCGTTCACATGTTTGAATGCTTTTACCTCAAAGTTTTGTCTATCAAATGCTTTAATCACACGTATCCCTGCGAACGTCTCTTGAAGTTTTGTATTTACTTTATCCATAGCTTTTTGTACTTTCGCAAATAATTTCCCTGTTTTATACGAGAAAAAATAGATTAAAATCATCAAAATCGGAATTACTACCAATAACACTGGGAATAACTCTCTTGCTGTAAACCAAACAATCGCAACTGCTCCTATAAATAATAGTGGTCCTCTTACAAACACTCGAAGCGTCATCATAAGTGCCTGTTGAACGGCAGTAATATCATTTGTCACAATCGTTATTAGCTTACCTACACCAAAATTGTCCATATTTTCACTGGAAAATCGTTCGGTCATTTTAAATACATCTTTTCGAATATCAGCAGCAAAATTCACAGCCGCTCTAGTACTATATATCGTACACCCTACTCCACCTATCAGCCCAACAACTGCGGTTACAAGCATTAACACGCCTAGTTTTATGACATAGGCTGTATCATCATTCGCAATACCATTATCAATAATATGTTGCATAATTGTCGGGGAAAGTAAATCCATGGCAACTTCAATGCACATAAACATTGGGGCTAATATTGCAAAAAGCATATATGGTTTTACATAAGGAAGTAATTCCCAAAATGATTTCATAAATCTCACTCCCTAATAGTTATCTGTCTTTAATCGTTCCGTTATTTCTTTCATAAATGAGATTAGTCTTGGCGAATTTTCAGGAGTCGTTCGAGTTTGCTTTATCGCCTTTCTAAGTTCAGACTCCCATAAATCTATTTGTTCCTTTAGATGAATTGCTTCTTCAGATTTTTGCCAGATCCAACGAGCCTCCCAATTACTCCAGAATAGTCCTTCGTTACGGGTTTCAAACTCCTTCAATCGATTATTTCCCTTTTCTTGAATGATATAAGTTTTTTTTTCGGCTGAAGGTTCAAGTTTTATCAATTCCTGCTCCAGTAATTCCTGAAGTGCCGGGTAAACTGTTCCCGCACTTGCAGTATAATGTCCGCTTGATCTAATTTCTAATTCCTTCATAATCTGATAGCCATGCATCGGTGCCTCTTCTAATAAATGTAAGATAGCCAGTTGAACAAAACCTCTACGCCTTTTCATGCAAACCAACTCCTTTAACTATATCGATAATTTTAATCGATATATCGATTAAAAACAATAGTAAAGGAGTTACCCATTTTATATGTGGGTAACTCCTTTGTGATCAAATTATTTAAAAGGAAATGTATATGTTATATGTCATTTTTGTTATTCCCCGTATTTAACCTTTTCTAACGGTTCAAATGCTGGTCCCTCGAGTACATCACCCTTATAACTAAATCTAGAACCATGACATGGGCAATCCCATGAACTTTCTGCATTATTAAAGGAGACATTACAGCCCATATGAGTACACGCCGGTTTTACCAAATAAACTTTTCCTTGGTCATCCTTATAGGCACCGACCTTTTTGCCATCTAGCATTATTAAATCTCCACTACCATTTTTTAAATCATCCAGCTTCAAATCTAGTAATTCCGTCTTTCCTTTAACCAGCTCTTTTGCAACACTTGCATTCGTCTTCGCAAAACTAGTGATATCTTCTTTTTTCATCTTAGATCGGGTTGGTTCATACAACTCTATATACCGATTTTCTTTTTCAAGCACTAGATCAGCCATTATCTGTGCTGCAACCATACTATTTGTCATACCCCATTTAGCATAACCCGTAGCTACTAATACATCAGTCTTCCCCGCTGTCATTGTACCAACATAAGGAAGCTGATCTAAGGTCACTAAATCTTGAGCAGACCAACGATAATCATAATTTTTCACCTTAAATTGTTCTCGACCGAAAGCTGCGAGGTTTTCATAATTTACATTGGTATCTCCTTCGAATCGACCAGTTACATGTCCTTCTCCACCTAATATCAAATACCTTTTACCATCTTGTCCTAGCGCAGTTCGTACAGATCTGGTCGGTTTCTCTACATTTATATACATCCCTTTTGGATAATTAGTCGGGGCGATAGAAGCTAGAGCATAAGAACGTTCAGGATGCATTCTAGCAAAGTACAAACCATCCCCATCATTAAACGGGAAATGACTACATACCAGTATTTTGTTTGCCCGAATATGCTGTCCTTCCATTAGTTCTACTGTGTTCGATTTCACAGTCTTAGCACGAGATTCCTCGTAAAATTCCACACCATTTTCGATTGCTTTTTCCAATAAAGCTTTTGCATATTTTATAGGATGGAACTGCCCTTGATCTTCTAACTTAAGGGCTTGCTTCACTGTATAAGGAAGTCCTGTATCCTTTGTTAAGGAAGCACCTTCTATCCCAAGAGTGTTATATGCCTCCATTTCTTTTTCTACTTTTTCTATACCGACCTCCGTATCTGCATAAATATAAGCAGGCATCGTCTCGTAGTCACAGTGAATGTTCAATTGTTCAATCGTTTGTTTGATATATTCCTTAGCTTCCGTATTTGCATCATAATATAATCTCGCTTTTTCTTCTCCAAAAGTAGAAATTAGTTGCTGATAGATAGGACCATGCTGCGCAGTCACCTTGGCGGTTGTGAATCCCGTAGTACCTTCTAATATTCGACTACCCTCTACCACAATCACCTTTCGACCGCTATTACTTAACAAATATGCTGCAGTGATACCTGTAAGACCAGCACCAATGATGACAATGTCCGTTTCGATATTGTTGTTTATTTTAGAGAATAATGGAAAGTCATTATTTGCTCTCCAGTAGGATTTAGATTCTGTAGGTAAAATTTGATCAGACAATGTGTATTTCCTCCTTTTTACTACAGTGTCTATCTATTGATGAAACTTTATTCATTTTTTTGCGTATAACAGAAAAACAGTTTTAGTAAGGGGAATGAATGTGGATACTTTTGGTTTATATTTTGTAGGTTTTGCTCCTATTTTTATCGGTGCTGTATTTGTCATAGTTTTTGGATTTATTATTTTTGCGATTATTAGCAGTGTAAAACAGTGGAACAAAAACAATAACTCTCCTAAGTTATCTATACCCGCTCAAATAGTGGCGAAACGCGCTAATACACGTGGTGGTTCAGGCAATAGTTCAGCTTCAACAACCTACTATATTACTTTTCAGTTTGATAGTGGCGACCGTTTGGAGTTACAGCTTAGTGGAAAAGAATATGGAATGTTAGCAGAGGATGATCTTGGTGTATTAACATTCCAAGGAACTAGATATCATTCTTTTGAAAGAAAATAAAACCGTACATTCTCCAAATGGAGCTGCACGGTTTTTGAGAGTTCGTATACTTTTAAACTGCACTAATACATTTTGCTTTTGCCGCTAACTTTAACGATCCTCTTCTTCCCAACATTCCGTGTTCTTTAACCCAGGAATTGTTTTTGCATAAAATACTGGATTTACTCCCTTTTTACGTTGTTTCGTATAATCATTAAGCACTTGAAATGCTGTCTTTCCAAGTAAAAGTATCACTGCAATATTCAATATCGCCATTAGTCCCATGAATAGATCCGCTAAGTTCCATACGAGTTGTACATGTGCGATAGAACCAAACATCACCATAACTAGTACTAGCATACGGTAACCGGTCATCCAACCCTTATGCGCATGGATAAATTCAATATTCGTTTCACCATAATAATAATTTCCTATGATAGAACTGAACGCAAAGAAGATAATTGCAATCGCGATAAAGTATGGCGCCCAACTACCAACATGTTCGGCCAATGAGTTTTGAGTTAACACGATTCCATCATTTTCTCCGGTCTTATAGAGACCCGCCAAAATAATTATGAAAGCAGTCGCTGAACAAATAATTATAGTATCAAAGAATACTCCTAGACTTTGTACTAAGCCCTGTTTAGCAGGATGTGAAATACTTGCAGTCGCTGCCGCATTTGGCACACTCCCCATACCAGCTTCATTGGAGAATAGTCCACGACGTACCCCTTGCATGATTGCAGCACCAAGAGTTCCTCCTGCTGCTTCTCGAAGACCAAATGCTTCCGTAAAGATCAAGCTAAATACTGCTGGAATTTCTGTAAAATTCGTCACCACGACATACATCGCGACGATTAAATAAAATATAGCCATTACTGGCACGATGACTTGTGTCACCTTAACAATTCTATGTACTCCTCCAAATATAATGGTTGCGGTTAACAGTACTAGCAAAATACCTATTACATAAGGCTGGATACTAAATACATCCCCTACTGAAGCAGCGATTGTATTAGATTGAACCGCATTAAAGATAAAGCCAAAGCATAGCGTTAATAGAATACTAAATATGATTGCTAATTTGCGTGTGCCCAATGCTTTCTCCATATAATATGCAGGTCCACCTCTAAAAGTATCTCCGTCCTTCACCTTATAAACTTGGGCAAGTGTACTTTCGATAAAAGCAGTTGCCATCCCGATAATTGCAATAATCCACATCCAAAAAACAGCCCCTGGTCCACCAACACCAATTGCCAGTGCTACACCAGTAATGTTCCCAGTCCCTACACGGGAAGCTGTACTAATGGTAAAAGCTTGAAATGGTGATACCCCTCCTTTTTCTTCCTTTTTTTCAACAATCAGTCGGAACATTTCTCCAAACAGACGAAATTGTACAAACTTCGTACCAATAGTAAAGTACAGTCCAGCGATTATTAACAAAGCTATCAATATGTAAGTCCATAAAATATTATTTACTCCATCGACTAAGTTCCCTAACCAGTCCATAATTTTCTCCTCCAATTTTATTAACTTTGTTTATATACCCTTTTCACCCATTATAAAAACCAATAGAATAATTCCTATTGGTTTAGTGGAATGGCATTATTATATTTTAGGCTTGATGTCCTTCTTCTTCTACTACTTTTTGTAAGGCTCCAACAAATGTTTCCGTTGGTTGAGCTCCTGAAATGGCATACTTGTCATTTATGACAAAGAAAGGTACTCCACGGACTCCGATTTGTCCTGCTTTAGCAATGTCTATACGTACATCTGCTAAGTATTCCTTAGAGTTTAATACTTTTTCTGCTTCTTCTCTTGATAGATCAAGCGATTCCATCAGATCCAACAGTACATCATTATTTCCAATTGCTTTCCCTTCGATAAAATAAGCATGTAGCAATAGCTCGTTAGCCTCTTTTGCTTTACCTTGTGCAGATGCCCATTTTACTAACCGATGTGCATCTAAAGTGTTGGCAGGCTTCATTTTTTCAAAATTATAATCAAGACCTACAGTTTTTGCTTGCTCTACTACTCCTGCTGTCATCGTTTTTGCAGCTTCTACAGTAGAACCATATTTTTCTGCTAGCACTTCATACATCGTTTTATCTGATTGTTTTGGTGTATTCGGATCTAATTCAAAGCTTTTAAATTCTACTTGAGCTTGTGAAGCAAAACCGGTTTGTTCTAAAGCTTCTTCTAACCTTCTCTTTCCAATATAACAAAAAGGACATACAAAATCGGACCAAACTTCAATTTTCATTATCATCATCACCTCTTCTACATTGTAATAGGAACAAATCTTGAATTCAAAATTACTGCCTCATAATATGTGTGGACTAAATTAAGAAAATAAACGAGCAGTTATCTCAAATATTCCACTAAACTAACAACCAATATATAACCGCAAATAAATCCCTTTAAACGGGAGGGGATACTTGAGGTGAAATTACCTATAATAGAAAAAACGATGCAAATTAAATGCATCGTTTTTTAGCCATTTTTATTCAGCTAAAGCTTCTGTAAGAGCCGGTACTACTTGTTTTTTACGGGATACTACACCTTTTAGAAGGGCGGTATTATTTACAAATGGCACATTGAATGCCGCTTCTGCTTTTAACGCTAATTTTCCTAGAGCTAATGCTACAGAATCGTTATTTAGGATGTCCGTTACAACAAAGAAGAATAAATCTAATTCTTTTTCTTGGATTTCACGTGTGATTAACTCTTCTAGTTCAACTTGACGATCCATTACATCATTGACATCTACAGCATTTACTTGTGCAATGATTACTTTCGATTCGCCCATTCCAAACTCTTTAGCATCTAGTGTAAGCAGGTCTTCTAAGCTCTTGTCACTTAAATCTGCCCCTGCTTTTAACATTGCAAGTCCATACTCTTCTACATTGACTCCAGCAATTTTTTCCAACTCTCTTGCAGCTACTATATCTTCCTCTGTGCAAGTAGGTGATTTGAATAATAATGTGTCTGAGACAATGGCAGAAAGCATTAATCCTGCAATATTTGCAGGCACTTCTATGCCTTTTTCTTTATATATTTTATTGATAATTGTTGCTGTACAGCCTACTGGCTCAGCGCGATAATATAGTGGGTCAGCTGTTTCAAAGTTTGCGATACGGTGATGATCGATTACTTCTGTTATTTGAACCTCTTCTATGCCCTCTGCACTTTGTTGTTTTTCGTTATGATCAACTAAAATGACCTTTTTTGCTTCTGTCGATACGTTTTCTATAAGTCTTGGTGAGTCGAAGCCAAATTTTTCTAAAGCAAACTTCGTTTCATTATTTATATCACCTAAACGAACCGCCTCTGCTTCCATACCAATCTGATTTTTTAAGTGTGCATAAACGATTGCTGATGTAATTGTGTCTGTATCTGGGTTTTGATGACCAAAAACGAGTACCTTTGTCATGAATAATCCTCCTAAAATCTATTTCCGATTATATTTTATCATACATCTTGGGTGTCATTGAAAAGTAAATCTGCTAGTTTATGCTTTTGATGCAGATAATCTTGAAGCGTATATTCGTCTAACACCTTTAAATAAGCATTCAGCGCTAAGCGAAGGGTTGCCCGTAGCCCACAAACTGGGGTTATAACACAACTATTCGTTTGACAATCAAAGCATTCGACGAGATGAAAATCGTCCTCTGTATGCCTTACGACTTGTCCTATATTAATATCCTCCGGTTCCATCGCTAAACGGATGCCGCCACCTCTACCTCTAACAGTTTGTATATATCCAAGCTTTCCAAGTTCATGGGTCACTTTCATCAAATGGTTTTTAGAAATACCATATGCATCTGATATAGCTTGTATTGTAGAGAGTTTATCCTTTTCCTGTGCTCCAAGGTATATTAACACGCGAAGTGAGAAATCTGTATACATAGTCATTCTCATATTGCCACCGCCATTCTTCCATATCATTATAACGATTTTGACAACATTGTGGTATAAATGTGTCTGATTTATTAAAGATGTATTTTAAATATTGCTTTTAAAAAATTACAAGAGTATATTGTGGATATAAACAAAGAAAAGGACGTGGATTAGAATGTTATCTCAAAAAACAATTGATATTGTAAAATCTACTGCACCGGTTTTAGAAGTCCATGGTGTCGCTATTACCACCGCTTTCTACAAAAATATGTTTAAAGCTCATCCAGAATTATTAAATATATTCAATCATGCCAACCAAGCAAAAGGACGTCAACAAACTGCATTAGCGAATACCGTTTATGCTGCTGCTGTTCATATTGATAATCTTGCTGCAATCATTCCTGTAGTAAAACAAATTGGCCAAAAACATGTAAGCTTAGGTATCAAACCTGAACATTATCCAATCGTTGGTGAGCATCTTCTTGGTGCTATTAAAGAAGTACTAGGTGATGCAGCAACCGATGATATTATCAATGCTTGGGCAGAGGCATACGGAGTAATTGCTGATGCATTTATCGGTATTGAGGAAGAAATGTATACTGCTACGGAATCCAAGCAAGGCGGTTGGAGATTCTTCAAGGATTTCGTTATTGCCGAAAGAGTAAAAGAAAGTGATAATATCACTTCTTTCTACTTAAAACCTGCTGATGGTTCAGTAGTTCCATCTTATGAACCTGGTCAATTTATCACGATTCGAGTGAGTATTCCTGGTGAAAAATACTTGATGAATAGACAATATAGTTTATCAAAAGCTGCGGACAATGAATCTTTCCGTATTTCTGTAAAAAAAGAGGATGAAAATAACCCAGAGGGTAAAGTATCGGTTCACCTTCACAATAATGTGAAAGTTGGCGATAAAGTAGAGCTTACCGCTCCAGCGGGAGATTTCGTTTTAGATCCATCACAAACAACACCAGTTACTTTTGTAAGTGGTGGGGTTGGAATCACACCAATGATGAGTATGTTTGAGACGGTTGCAAAAAACAACCAGAGCCGTCCTGTATCCTTTATCTATAGTGCCCGCAATGAGAACTTGCATCCATTTGACCTAGATATCCGTTCTTTATCGGAAAATATGGATGATGCAAAATATGTAACACTTTACTCCGAAAGTGGCGATGGTTTTATCACGAAAGACGTGCTTAAAGAACATACTATTGCAGATGGTGACGTTTACGTTTGTGGTCCAACAGGATTTATGGAATCTATGATCAACTACTTATTGGAATTAGGAGTTCCAAATGAAAGAATTCATTATGAATTCTTTGGACCTGCCATACAATTAGAGCTGGCAAACGCTTAATAAAATAATCTCAAAAAAGTGTCACTTCTATATGGAGTGACACTTTTTTATAATGGAATAATTATACATTGCGAGAGATGTGAAGTTATCAACAATAATGTTATAATTAGGATATATTCCTAATTCAGAAGAAATGAGTGAACATGTTCAATGCCCAAAAATTCCGAGAGCAAGTACATTCCCTTGGCAGCCTTTTTTAAACAATCGACTACCCAAGAAATTACATTAACATATGTTGAAATTGAAGCAATTATTGGTCATGTTCTGCCGAATGCCGCCTATTTAAGTAGTAGCTGGTGGAAAAAAACAAAGCCCCCTGCACTTCATTATTTTGCATGGACCGAATCTGGGTATTCTGTAAAAAACGTGGATCTTGGAAAAGCCATTCATTTCCAAAGTATTTTACATGAATCCAATGAACGAAATTCTGATGATGATAGTCAGGATATCCTTATAATTCGGGAAGCTGATTTAGAGGATGCTCGCCCTTTCATTAACTTACAAGAAACTATCTTTACCGAGACTGATTTTATGCTATTTGGAAAAGCAGATAGACAATTAACAGTCCAAAGTATCCGTAAAAGCATGAACACTTGGAAAACTTCACCAAATTCCATTTTACTTTTAGCAATTATGAACGGTCAATATGCTGGTTATGTACAGTTTATCGGAGGTCCTGCTCCCCGTGCTGTCCACCGAGCTTCCGTAGTTATCGGGGTCAAACAGGCCTTCTCTAAGAAAGGAATTGCTTCTTCACTAATGCTCCAAGGAGAGAAATGGGCAAAGGGATCTGGTATTTCTAAGCTAGAACTTACGGTTATTAAAGAAAACGCGAATGCTCAAAGACTGTATAAGAAACTGGGGTTTGAATTAGAAGGTACTCGAAAAAACGCATTGGTTATAAATGACCAATTCGTTGATGAATATTACATGGGGAAACAGATTTAAGGAAAACCAATACTTCATAATAAAAAAATTGGGTAAAAAAACGCCCGTTCCTTTAAGATCTAAATCTGTTTCTAATGTTTCCGAAGGGCTTTGGACAGACTTATTGCTCTATGATTACCGTTTGATTTTTTTAAAGAGGTTGGTAGTGACTGACGTCACTACCAACCTCTTTTTTCACAGTAATCTTACAATTTTACTGTCCGTCGCTTTCCTACAACTTTTAAAAACGGGTTAGTTCGTTTTTGGGTAACTAGAGATATGAAACTCTCCTATTCATAGTATAAGCTCACGAAGATACAATCTCGTTCGCTCTTTCGCTTCTTTATTTAGGGAGCACTTACTATTTCTCTTTAATTCCATTAGATAAGGGAAAATCCACTTTCTTCCTCAACTCCTTGTAGAATAGTTTCCCTAATTAAAAGTCGATTTTATCCTTACATTAACTTGGACTACTCTTATCATCTAAAAAACCAGTGAGGACCTAATTTCAGGTCTTCACTGGTTTTCTTGTTTTTGATACGAATGGATTATCTGTTTCCCAAAATCTATAGGGGTAATGTACAGCCTCTCCGCTGTTTTCAATGCCTATTCTCGGACCCGTTGATACAGCGGTTACTGGCTCACCCTCTGCTATATACAAAGGCTTCTCAGTCCAATGGGAACCATAATGTTCCATGGTTATACCCATGGCTTTTGTTAGCTTTCCGGGTCCGTTCGTCCACTGCTTCATCGGAAGATCATTACGGAATTCCTTCATCAATTCTAAGCCCTCTACTGGTTCCACAGCACGGATTAATATCGCATTAGGAATATCTGGAGGTGCCGAGACAACATTGATCAGGGTATGGGTGTGCATTTGATAACTGTATATCAAACCTGGCTCACCAAACATAATCTCTGTGCGCTTCGTCCTTCTATTTCCAAAACTATGCGCGGCTCGATCATCTGGTCCCATATACGCTTCCGTTTCTACAATCCTACCGATTATTAATCCACTTGGATGCTCATGAACAATATAGTTGCCTAATAATTGGCGGGCAAGCTCTAGAGTCGGTTGTTGAAAAAAACTTACATCAATTGGCTCCATATTAAATATAACCATTTTGTTTTGCTTCAAATGTTAACTCTTCCCTAAATTTCGGGTGTGCTATCGAGATAAGTTGTTTCGCACGTTCTGAAATTGGTTTTCCAAACATTTTAGCTACCCCGTACTCCGTAACAATCATATCTACATCATTTTTAGAAGTCGTAACAACTGAACCTGGACTAAGACTTAGTTTTATACGAGAAATTTCATCATTTTTTGCTGTAGAAGTCATACAAACAAAGCCTTTTCCTTCTTTAGCAAATCGAACACCACGAGCAAAGTCAGCTTGCCCACCAGTAGATGAATAGTACTTTCCAGCTACTGTTTCGGAAGCACATTGCCCGAATAGGTCAACTTCGGTAGTGGCATTAATCGAAACAATTCGCTCTTCTTTAGCAATTTCTCTTGGGTCATTCACAATACTGACAGGTAAAAACTCTACCGAAGGATTATTGTTTAGGAAGTCATACATTTTCTTTGAGCCATGAGCAAATGTTGCAATAATCTTCCCTTTATTCGTAAACTTTTGTGTGCCATCTATAGCACCAGCTTGTACTAAATCAACAATGCCATCGACGAACATTTCTGTATGAACTCCTAAATGACGATGATTTTTTAACAAGCTTACTACTGCATTGGGAATTGAGCCAATACCTATTTGGAGCGTGTCTCCATTTTTAATCGATTCCGTCACATACTCAGCAATTTTCATGTCTTTCTCACCAATAGGAGCAGCAACATCCTCGAATAAAGGACGATCATTTTCAACAAATCCTGCTATTTGGCTAATGTGTATTTGGTTTTGGCCAAAAGTACGAGGCATATGCTGGTTCACCTCTAATATAAATGGTACTGTACCGATAAACTCACTTACGATATCTGCTTGTGTTCCAAGTGAAAAGTAACCAAATTCGTCCATTGGTGAAGCAACAGCCATAATCATGGAGAGATTTGTGGAGCTTTTTAATATACGAGGCATTTCATGAAAATGATTTGGCACTAAGTCTACTAAACCTTGGTAAAACTGTTTTCTTGTTGCCCCACTTAAGAAGTAAGAGACATGGTTTAGTTGCCCAGGAAACGCACCATTCATATACTTTCTAGATTGCAATGCAAGCAGTTGATGTATTTTTACATTCTTTAATTGATGTGCTTGATCTTCTAAAATGTCCAGTAATTTATGTGGTTCCCCGTTTGTTAGTGGAAGAATAATATCTGCATTATGTGGAATCAAATCAATTACTTGTTGTGCTGTTAGTAGTTTGTTATTCATATTGGCATACTCCTATGGTATTCGATATTTTTTTATGCTCTTAGAAATCATAAAATCTACGACCTGTGGATAAACTTCTACAAATAATTATCCGTCCAGCGTTTTTCACGATTTACTCCTTGGTGCAGTCATTAGAAATCCTTCTACTTCTTTAGGATTTCTTAAAATGCATATATCTGTATTTTTGACGTCCCTTAATATGTCGAGGGTATGCGGACGTACATCCTGTGGAAATCGCCATACCCATTTTGCAAATTCCATATCCATTTTTTCCTTACAGCCCACAGCCATATCCGGACGTGTTTTACCCCGATAGATCCATGCTCTCTTCAAGACTCTGTACGTGCATAATACTCTAGAGAAATCCAAAAAGACTATTAAATCTGCATAGGAAACCCGCAACTCTAATGTCGAATCAAAATTCCCATCTATAATCCATTTATCTTTTTTTAACTCTTCTTGAATTTTTTCGCGAAATTCTGGCTTTGGTGTAGGGACCCAACCCTCATTCCAAAAAAGGGTATCGAGATGTATTAAAGGCAAACCCCATTGTTTAGATAATCGTTTGGACAATGTAGACTTACCAGCACCGCTTGAACCGATGATGAGTATGCGTTTATGTTTTAATTGATACATCCTCTGCCCCCCTTGTATAGCCATTCTTCATTTTACTATGTTTTCACCCTTAGGCAAAACAAAACCTGCTCCCAAGGAGGAACAGGTTTTGTTTTCTACTCTAATTCTATTTGTTTTGTTTCTGTGCCTAGGAACAGTACCGCCAATACTCCAATAACAATCGCAATACAGAAAATAGTGAAGATGTAGCCAATTTCATAGCCTCTCATAACTAGAGTCCCAACTAATAGAGGTCCTAAGATGCCTCCAATACGTCCAACAGAGGCGGCCATACCAGAACCAGTAGCTCGAATGACAGTTGGATATTGCTCTGGAGAATATGCGTATAAGGCTCCCCATGCCCCAAGGTTAAAGAATGATAGAAGAATTCCTGAAACCATCAATAGCGTTGTTGTCTCCGCAGAACCAAAGACGAATGCACTTGCCGCAGTTCCCAATAAATATGTAATTAATACAAATTTACGTCCTGCCTTCTCTATTAACCAAGCTGCTGAGAAATAACCCGGTAATTGAGCTATCGTCATGATCAATACATATTCAAAGCTTTTAATAAGCGTAAATCCTTTAATGACCATTACACTTGGTAACCATAGGAACATTCCATAATAGGAAAATACAACTGTAAACCATACTATCCATAACATTAACGTTCGCTTCGCATATTTCTTTGACCAAACCTCACTCATATTTTGCATAATCGTTCTAGTTTCGGACTTTTTCTCTGTATATTTAGGCGAATCGGGTAATTTTAAACGTAAGTAAATTGCATAAAATGCAGGTAATGCAGTAATTATTAAAGCAATTCTCCAACCGTAATCAGGAATAATAAAATAGGCAATGATTGCGGAAATAATCCATCCTGCGGCCCAAAAGCTTTCTAAAAGAACAACTACTTTTCCTCGTTCTTTTGCTTCCACACTTTCAGATACTAATGTTGACGCTACCGGTAGCTCTCCACCGAGACCCATTCCTACAAAGAATCTTAAAATTAAAAATGCCGCAAGTGTTGTTGTTAGTGCAGACAATCCACTTGCAATAGAAAACAACAGTAATGTAATCATAAATATTTTCTTTCGCCCTACTTTGTCTGCAAAAACTCCAAAAACAAGAGCTCCTACTGCCATTCCAATAGAGTTGACACTACCAATCCATCCCATTTGCTCTGGTGATAAATTCCAATCTATCGCTAAGGCTGCAATTACAAATGAAAGAATCCCAACGTCCATTGCATCGAACATCCATGCAAGTCCTGCTATCCCGAGTAATTTATTTTTTGATATCTTTTTTTGTTCTTTCATGCTACTTTTTCACTCCTGTCTTTACACCTGTAAAGTTTTTAGTTTACCTGTTTAGTATACGCATTCAATATCAAAGTTACAATATAAATTTTACCTTGTTTTTTCCACTTTATTAGAGTAAAATGTCCTTTATACAAATACATATGTTTGTTCAAGGAGAACAGAGAGGTGGAATACATCATGGCTTGGCAAGGACTAATCGAAGAATATAAGGAGTTTTTACCAGTAACAGAAAATACCCCTAAATTGACTTTGCTGGAGGGTAATACTCCTCTCATTAAACTAGAAAATATTTCAAAAGAATTAGGCGTCGAAGTATATGTGAAAGTAGAAGGAGCAAATCCTACTGGATCTTTTAAAGATAGAGGGATGGTTTTTGCAGTTGCAAAAGCAAAAGAAGAAGGAAGCAAAGCAGTTATTTGTGCTTCTACAGGAAATACGTCAGCCGCGGCTGCTGCTTATGCGGCTCGTGCTGGAATGCGTGCAGTTATTGTTATACCCGAAGGAAAAGTAGCTGCAGGAAAATTAGCTCAAGCATATATGTACGGAGCAGAGGTTATTCAAATAGAAGGAAACTTCGATGTAGCACTCGATATGGTACGCGCAATTAGCGAAACCTCTCCTATTACACTAGTGAACTCAGTTAACCCATATCGTATTGAAGGACAAAAGACTGCTGCCTTTGAAATTTGCGATGTGTTAGGAATAGCTCCAGACTATCTAGCAATACCAGTAGGAAACGCCGGTAATATTACGGCTTACTGGAAAGGTTTCAAAGAATATAACGACAAAAAACAAACAGGTTTACCTCAAATTTTTGGATTTGAGGCAGAGGGCTCTGCTGCTATTGTACAAGGAAAACCTATCGAATTCCCTGAAACAATTGCTACTGCAATTCGTATCGGTAATCCAGCAAGTTGGAAAGATGCTGAAGCTGCCCGCGATGAGTCTAATGGTGTCATCGAAGCTGTAACGGATGATGAAATTATCGAAGCCTATAAACTAATCGCAAGCAGAGAAGGCATCTTCGCAGAGCCTGGCTCATGCGCTTCAATAGCTGGACTACTACGTTCCGTAAAAGAAGGAAAAATAGCAGCAGGAAGTACAGTAGTTGCAGTATTAACTGGCAATGGCTTAAAGGATCCACAAACTGCAATTGATGTTAAAGTTGCTGAGCCCCATAAACTTGAAAGTAATGCTTCAGCTCTTAGCGCATTTATAGAGGAGGTGCTAGTCTAATGGTTTGGTGTATTTCAATACCAGCAAGTACAGCGAACCTTGGACCAGGCTTTGACTCCATCGGTATCGCCCTAGACAAATATTTAGAACTGGAAGTCGAATTAGGATTTGATTGGAAAATCATTAACTTGTCCGGTAATCTTCCGGATGTTCCAAACCCACTAGATCACTTAATTGTCCAAGCAGCTGAAAAAACGGCCGAGTTACATGGTTTTTCCCTTCCTCCATGCACAGTGAGAGTGAAGAGTGAAATTCCACTAGCAAGAGGAATGGGGAGCAGTGCTTCAGCCATTGTTGCTGGTATTGAGTTAGCCAATCAAATTATGGAGTTACATCTAACTGCACAGGATAAACTAAAAGTTGCAACACTAATGGAAGGACATCCTGACAATGCAGCAGCTTCCATTTATGGAGGTTTTACCATCTCTTCTAATGCAACAAACGGGGAGATAAATGTGTTTCATGCAAATCACATCGAGGCCTCATTTGTGTTATTTATACCCAACTTTGAATTAAAAACAACAATGGCGAGACAAGTTTTACCGGATTCTTATTCACGTCAAGAAGCAGCACAAGCAAGTGCAATCGCAAACTTATTAACTGCCGCTTTCCTATCATCAGCTTTTGAACAGGTTGGAACTTATATGGAACAAGATTTGTTTCACGAGCCTTACCGACTTGATATGATTCCACAGAGCAAAGAGATAAAAATAGCAGCTAAACAAGCGGGTGCTTATGGAACTTGTATCAGTGGTGCAGGACCTACCCTGCTCTCGTTAGTGGAAAAAGGAACAGAACAGGATTTCATCTCTAAGTTAAAAGGTCAATTCCCTGATTTTAATCTCGTTGAAGTACCTATGAATCGCACAGGTATTGTCGTTACGATTAAAGATACAGAGAATGCCCACTAAAGGAAACTTTCACTAGTCAGAAGTTATACATTCCATTATAAAAGGCAGTGCAACTTCGTTTGAAGGTTACACTGCCTCAGTTTGACGACAAAGGTATTTTTATAAATGGTTATGAATAGTAATAAATATCCACAAGGGATTTATTTACTGAAAAGGGAATATATTGCATACTCTGTTGGAACTGTTTATAAGGCAAGGTCCACCACGAAGACTCCTATGGGAATAGCTTGAGCTGAAGACCCCGCAGGAACGTAGTGACGAGGAGGCTGAAGCCAAGCCCATGGAAAGCGAAGTGATGGGCATTGCCGAGTTTAATATTCAACTCTATAAAATTAAGTTTGTCTATAGTCTGAGGCAGTGCAACTTCGTTTGAAGGTTACACTGCCTTTTTATGATTGAGCTTTTATTAAGCTAGGAGAACAAGACTTAAGGCCATTACTGCCATTCCTGCAACGAGTCCATAAATAGATGAATGGGTTTCATCATATTTTTTCGCTGCTGGCAATAACTCATCTAAAGAAATAAAGACCATAATCCCCGCTACTCCGGCAAATATTACTCCAAACATGACTCCATTTAAATAGGGCATCAGTATTAAATAAGCTACGAACGCTCCAACCGGTTCCGCTAAGCCAGACAAGAAAGATAACTTGAAAGCTTTCTTACGACTACCAGTTGCATAATATATAGGAACTGCTACAGCAATTCCTTCCGGTATATTGTGAATAGCTACGGCAACGGCAATTGCAATCCCTAAATTGGGATCTTGTAGAGCAGATGCAAAGGTTGCAATTCCCTCTGGAAAATTATGAATCCCTATTGCAAGTGCTGTAAAGACACCCATTTTCATGAGTTTTGTCTGCTCAGCATTACTGATTTTGACATCCATATCTTCTACACTTTTAACTTCATGTGGGTTACCAAGACTAGGTATTAATCGGTCAATTACCGCAATTACGAACATCCCACCGAAAAAACCAACTAATGTCATCCAATACCCATTTGTCTCTCCAAGTTCAGCAACGAGAGAGTCCTTAGCTTTCACAAAAATTTCTACCAAGGATACATAAATCATGACACCTGCTGAGAAACCTAGTGCAACGGATAAAAATTTAGTATTTGTGCGAGATGTCAATAATGAAAGTAGACTACCAATACCAGTTGCCAGACCAGCAAATAATGTAAGTAATAAAGCAAACGCTACATTTCCATCCATTGACCCAACTTCTTTCTATTTATCGATTTTCATTTATTATACGCAAAATGTTTCCTTTGCGCAACTCTTTTCAACTAGTGAAAATATAATTTTTTTATTTTTACGAATTCTACAAATTTATTACTAATTATGGAGACATCACTTAGTTATTTATTACTTCCCTAAGCAACAGTGGTTTAACCTATAAGTGATGTTATTAAACAAAAAAGCATTGGAAGAAGTGTATACCACTTAATCCAATGCTAATTTTTTTATCATAATATGACTACTTTTGTTATTATATTCTATTCCACAACAGTATAACTACCATGTTCCATAGCAATTACAAATTCAGGCTGTGGTGGTTTTCCACCATGCTCTTTTATTTTCTTTTTATGTCCGGCAATATGCTCAGGACTCTTTTCCCATGCTTTCCAAGCCTCTTCTGATTCCCAACGAACAATCATTACTACTTCTTCTTCACCTCGACGAACATTCTTAACTAATAACTCACGCCCGATGAATCCTTCACGTTGTTCAATCAATGATGGACCTTGATCTGGTTTCTTCTTAAAACGTTCAAGAATCTTATCGGCATTTCCTTCTGTCACTGTCCATTTACGAATTTGTACTAACATTTCTATTCCCCCATTTTTATCTTAGCGATTGTGTTTTTAATTTTGTGTATCAATTGGTTTTTCTTCATTAATTGTGTCTTGAGTTGTGGGTTCTTCTACTTCATATAGTTCAAATAACTGTGCAAACTCTTCCATAAGAGTTTCTACTGCCTTCAATTCACCAACTATAATCGGATTAATCGATTGTAATTCAGGAGTTTCTAATTGCTTCTTTAATGCGTTTGATTTCATATTCATCATATCATAAAACGCTAACGCTCTCCCACGTCGGAACGTTTTCGCACCATGTCTTTTTTCTTTGTCTTCTGCTTGTATTGGTCTTCCTCCACGTCTATCCCCCCGATGATTTTCGTCTCGGTCATGTCTCCCTCGAGGATGTGATTCACTTCTCATACAAAGCCCCCTTTGTATACGTTTGTATACTTATATATATTGTATACAAACGTATACATCGAGTCAATCAATTAACTCAATTCAAATACAATCAATACTTTCTATTCGCTAAATAATTCCCAATATTAATCCAATCTTGCTCAAGAAAGTCGCGATTGGAAGGTCTATAAAACACAGAGGCAGGGTGGTAGGTAGGAATAATCATATAGCTTTCGTCCGACCATACAAATTCAATAGAATCTAGTGATTTTAAGTGACGTACTGGTCGATGAAGCAGCTCTCCATGTAACTTGGAAACCTTTGCCTCTTTTCCTAACAAACGCTTTAAACCTACATTCCCTAACGTAACAATAATATTAGGGACAATATTTTTTAGTTCATAATCTAATATGGGTGCATGTGCCACTATTTCTAATTGGGTTGGTGGGCGATTATACTTTTTTTGTATTAACTCACCATTACGAGTCTTCTTATCTCTCCATACATACGGCCGGCTACGAACTGCACTAGTCATATATACGTCTTCTCTGGTCAATCCAATACTTTCTAATGACTTGTTGAGTTCGTCACCTGCTCTACCGATAAATGGAACCCCTTTTATAGCCTCATTCTCTCCAGGAGCTTCGCCTATAAGTAAGATACTTGGTTTTTTAGGTCCCTTCCCTTTAACAAACCCTTCTACAGGAAAACCCTCTATCCGGTTGATCCCAAGTTTAATAAGCTCCTTTGGTATTTCAAACATATACCCCACTCCTTAGAAAAAACCTTTCCAACGAGGAAAGGTTTCTACTCTGTATACTTTTTAAAAACTCTGTTTCTGTATTCATACCACAATGCTACGATGACAAACCAAGAATACCCAATCATCCACCCAGCTAAAACATCTGAAGCATAATGCCTATGTTCCGCAATCCGTGAAAGTCCAACCATTATGGTAGCAAGTATAGCGACTAACCAAATTAGAACTCGTTTCGGTTTACTCGACTGATGCTCTGTTAAAAAGTAGGCAATGGTAAATAAATATAAAAGGCCCACCATGGCATGTCCAGATGGAAAGCTAAAGGTCTCCAGCTGTTGTGGAATATTTGGTCGTTCTCTTTCCACCCACTTTTTAAGCATTTGATTCAGAACATTTCCAAACCCTACAGAGAGTAAAACAAAAAGCATTCCTCGATAATTTTTTGAGCGTAACCAAAGATAAATAACTAATAACAGCGTGACAAATATAATAAATTTAGTGTCCCCGAAATTATGAAAAAATCCTATAATATTATTATCTCCAAATATTTGGGACATTTGATTATCAAACTGTGCTATTTCTTTTGAATTGAAATATACGAACAGTGCTGCAAAACCTAATAATGTTACCAGACTAAGTGGATAAAACCATTTCTTCAAAAAATCCCTCCTATCCCATAACAAAATTATAAGCTAGTAATATATGGATGTACAATGAATACCTACCCTTTAAGCAGAATCTGTTTATAGTCTTCGAAAGACCTGCGTGCAGAATTCCGGCTAATTATTAACCGAGTTATTCTGATGGAGATTATGAGAAGTTGGAAAATCAGGTGGGATGATTGAGCCAGATAAGACATCAAATGGCACGTTAGAGATGATACCGGCTTATCGATCCTCATAAACGTATAAAAAAAGAACTACTCTACTCGTTTACACGAATAGAGTAGTTCTGGTTACTATGAATTATTTTAATTCATCTAAGATTTCTTGTAATTTTGCTGTTTCAGTTGTTACACCGTTGCTTGAGAAGTACCAGTTCGTACCATCTAAGTATACGATTTTGCCTTCTTTATAAGCACGAGTTTGTTTAATAATATCATTTTCGATATCCGCTTTAATCGTTTCTACATCCGAAACTGTGCGGTCAATTACTAATAATACTTCTGGATCTACTGAAAGTATTGACTCATAAGAAAAGTCTGATCCGTGTGAAGATGCTTCAATATCAGTTGTTGCTGGTTTGAAACCGAAATCATTGTACACATATGCAAAACGTGATTCTGCACTGTTATCAAAGCCAGACATTTTTTTGTCATTATACATAGCAACTAATGCATTTTCATAGCCAGTTGCTTTTTCTTTCACTTCATCTACTTTTTCTTGTAATGCAGCTTTTAGCTCTTCACCTTTTTCCACTTTATCAAACATATTAGCCGCTAAGTCTACTGTTTCATAAACTGCATCAATATAGTTAGAGTTATCTGAACCGATAAATACTACATTTGGTGTAATTTCTTTTAACTCTTCATAGAAGGCTGTTTGACGACCAGAGATAAAAATTATATCTGGATCTGCAGCTGCAACTGCTTCGAAGTTAATAGATTTTAAAGTACCAACATCAGCAATATCATCACTTGGTGCATACTTTTCTTTCAAGTGTTCTGGAATATTCCCTTGACCACCGTTAGCTGCTACACCTACGATACCTTCAACACCTAAAGCATCAAGAGTATCTAAGAAACCGTAGTCTAAAGAGATAATGCGCTTAGGCTCTTCTTCTAATGTAATATCTTCAAAAGTAACTGAAGCACCTTCTTCTGTTTCACGAGCAGTACTTAAAGAAGATACCGTCATCGGATATGCTGACTCTTCTGCTACATCTTTTTCTGTATCACTCGCTTCGTTTGTTTCAGTTGCCTTTGGTGTTTCTGTTTCTTCTGATCCACATGCAGCTAACATTAATGCTAATGCAGCAGCAGTAATTATATTCCATTTCTTCATGCTAAATTTCTCCTCCTAAATAAATGCTCTTTCAAGTTTTGATTGATAATGAAAATCATTCTCAATCAACTACCTCAAATTCTAATTTAGTTTGCTTCAATTGTCAAATACTATCTTGAAAATTAATTGTGTGAATTAAAATAGACGCAAATTCTACATCCATCTTGCACTTGAACAGGAATGTGCATATCATACACTTCACGTAAAGATTCTGAGTTGATAATCTCTTCCGTAGGACCATCTTTTACTAGACGTCCATTTTTTAATGCAACAATTCGGTCTGAATAGACAGAGGCAAAGTTAATATCATGCAATACGATTACAACTGTTTTACCTAGCTCATCCACCAATTTACGCAAAATTTTCATAATTTGTACAGAATGCTTCATATCGAGATTGTTTAAGGGTTCATCAAGCAAAATATATTCAGTATCTTGCGCAATAACCATCGAAATAAATGCACGCTGTTTTTGACCACCCGAAAGCTCATCTAAAAACATATCTTGCATATCTGTTAAGTTCATATAATCTAACGCTTGGTCAACGAATTTGTGATCTTCTGCGTTTAACCGGCCTTTTGAATACGGATAACGCCCAAAAGCTACAAGTTCCCTAACAGTTAAACGAATATTAAAATGATTTGCTTGCTTCAAAATTGCAACACGTTTTGCAAATGCATCAGACTTCATTTTCTTTACGTTTGATTGATCTAACAATACTTCTCCTGTATCCGCATCTAACAATCGACTTACCATTGATAATAGCGTTGATTTACCCGCACCATTAGGTCCAATAAAGGACGTAATGGCTTTCGAGTGAATTTTTAGAGTGACATCTTCGACAACAGTTTTTTTCCCAAAGCTTTTAGAAAGCCTTTTAATCTCAATCATGCCGCTTTCCTACTTTCCTTTAGTAATAAGTATATAAAGTAAAGACCACCGATAAAGTTAATAATGACACTAATCGTTGTTGTTAAATTAAATACATGTAGCACTAAAAATTGTCCGCCGACTAATGCAATAATGCTTATTAAGCTTGCACCTATTATTAAGACTGAATGTTTGTATGTAGCAAAATATTGATATGCCAAGTTAGAAACTATTAAACCTAAGAACGTAATTGGTCCGACCAACGCTGTGGATACAGCTATTAAAATCGAAGATAAAATCAGAATATGTAATACCATTTTGTCATAGTCAATGCCTAAGTTCATAGCATTATCACGCCCTAAAGCCATAACATCTAACTTATGTAATATGCGTGAACCATAAAGAAATGCTAAAACTAAAATACCTGCGGATAAAAATAGCAATTCTGTTTTTACGTTCATAAAGCTCGCAAACAATCGAGCTTGTAAACTTTCATATTCTACAGGATCAATTATTACCTGCATAAAGGTACCTAAGCTTCCTAGTAGTGTACCGAGAACCATCCCTGCTAATAGTAGTAAAAAAATTGGATACTTATCTGCACGGAATAAGAAACGGTATAATATTAAAGCAAATAAAACCATCGCTATAATGGATACTCCAAAGTTTAAGTAGCGGCTTACAACAAAAATCGAAGTCGATCCTAACGCAAAGTAAATAATCGTTTGAACTATCTCATACATAGAGTCAATACCCATAACCGATGGAGTTAATAGTCGATTGTTTGTTACGGTTTGGAACGCTATAGAAGCAAAAGCAATCGCTGTTCCTGTAATAACCATCGCAAACATTCGTTCTAAACGTTTCGGAAATGCATAACTAAACCCGCCTTGGATATTATAAAAAGCAAATAACAGCATACAAATAATTGCAATAACTGCTAATATAATTAGCTTCGTACTATTTTTGCGCATATGCTTTCCCCCTAAACAACATAATTAAGAAGATCACACTACCGATTACTGCAACGGTTGTGTTAACGGGAATTTCATATGGATGTACGATTAAGCGGCTAATAATATCACAGAACAATAAAAATGCTGCACCCATAAAAATAGTATGGGGTATCGTTTTACGTAAATTATCCCCTAAATAAAGAGAAACAAGGTTTGGCACTATTAATCCCAAGAACGGAATTACACCAACAGTTAAAATAACTGTTGTCGTAATAATAGCCACAATTATTAAACCAATATTCAACACCGTTCGATAACTTAAACCTAGATTTTTAGCAAAATCCTCACCCATACCTGCAACAGTAAACTTATTGGCATATATATAAGCAATAATGATCGCTGGTACAGCTACATATAGAAGCTCATAGCGCCCAGATACAACTAACGTGAAACTTCCTTGGAAAAACGCATCTACATTTTGTAAAATGTTTGCTTCGTATGCTAAGAAAGTAGATAGTGCTCCAATAACATTTCCGTACATAATTCCGATAAGTGGAACAAACACTGCATCTTTGAACTTAATACGCTCAAGTAACTGCATAAAGATAAATGTACCAATTAAAGCAAAAGCAAAACTAAAAAGGATTTGTCCAATATAAGATAAACCTGTAAAGAATATCATTGATATGATAATCCCTAATTTTGCTGCATCTAATGTACCAGCCGTTGTTGGCGACACAAATTTATTTCGACTTAAACTTTGCATGATTAAACCTGCGATACCCATCCCTGCGCCAGCTAAAATTATAGCTAATAATCTTGGTAAACGACTTATTAAGAAAATCTGTGTCTCTAACGATTCCCAATTAAGCAAATGACTCGGTTTTATGTCAATCGCACCAATAAATAGCGAAATAACTGACAGGATGATCACTGTAACTATCAACATCCACAGTCTCATTTTAAACCCCATATTTCTTTTATTCTCAGACGATAGTGAAATTTCTTCCACACTGAGTAAACATTTATTTATTGTATATAGAAGATATTTTTATAATAAACAGCATTGAAAATCATTATCAATTACCATCAATTTAATTATAGCATCCTGACTATTTAAGTCAATGTCTAAATGAAAACGCTTGTCATTTAGATATAGGAATGAGTGACTATTCCCCTATATTAATCCCACCCTATCCTACTTTGGTTTAATTAAAAAAACTGTTTCAATTGTCGAATTTCATAACAATTGAAACAGCCTATTAGCTAAAACCTATTCTATTATTTTATTAAATTGATGTAGCGCTATCAATAATCTCTTGAGGAACGACAATTCCCCCTATTTCATTGAACTTAGAGAAGTCTGTTTTAGCATCCATTTTCAGATTAATTGTTTCTCCGTCCATCGTCATATCCATATCTATCACTGTATCTAATTTGGTCGTTTGATACGAATCTTTATCAATATGGACTTCGTAGTCAACCGAGTTAATCGTAAAGTCTAAGTTAATATTTTCACCTGCAGTTAAATTTTGAAGTGCTTCATCTACTTGGTCTTTCACAAGGGCAGTAAACTCTTCACCACTGCCTTTCAGTGTTAGAATATAGGTGTCATCGTCTTGTTCAAATTCTACTTGTTCTAAATACTCTTGTAAGGGTTGCAGTTGAGTAGCTGGATCTGTTTGGTTTGCAGAACTCATGATTTGGTCTACCATTTCCTGAGGGAACTTCATCCATTGTGCAGTTGTGCCTTCATACACATACATTGCATCTTCTGTAATATAAGTCTCCATCTCAGTTTCTTGAGACTCTCCACCTTCACCCATACCCATCATTGTCGTTGTGCCCTTTTGGTGCATTTGCATTGGTTCCAGTATATATTCCATATCTAGCGCTGACTTAATGTCCAAAGTCATTTCTTCACTAGGCATTGTCATCGTCTGATTCATATCTATCGTGCCTTTAACGCTTTTTAACTCTTCAGAAACTTTCATTGACTTGTCATATACTTCTTGTAAAGTAAGTTTACTAGTTTCTGTTACCTCTTTTTCTTGTACGGGTGTTGCAGTTTCGTTACAAGCAGCTAAGCCTAATGTTAAGGTTGCTATAGATAATAGAGCTGTCCATTTCTTCATAAAAATAATCATCCCTTCTCAGTAAGATACTTACTTTACGGGATGATTACTTATAAAGTTTCACTATTTTGAATTTTACTTAACGCCACGCATATATTTTTGGATTAATGGAGTCATTACATAGAGTAATAAACCAATTACTAAAGCTACTACACCTATAACACCGAAGTATATAATTTCGTTTTCTGGTGAGTAAAATTTAACAACTTGGGCATTGATAGCCTGAGCTGACGCGTTCGTCATAAACCATAAACTCATCGTTTGTGCTGCGAATGCTCCCGGTGCAAGTTTCGTTGTAGCAGATAATCCTACTGGTGATAATAATAACTCACCTAATACTACAAGGAAGAAACTCAGTACTAGCCAGAAAGGACTAACTAGAGAGTCAGTGCCATTGAAGTAAGCTGGAATGATCATGACGATGAAGGACATCCCCGCAAAGAACAAACCAAATGAGAATTTCTTAGGAGTAGATGGTTGTCTGTCTCCTAGTTTTACCCACATCCATGCAAACACTGGTGCAAGGGCAATGATGAACAATGGATTTAATGATTGGAACCAGGCAGGTGAAATCTCAAAAGATCCAATCATTAAGTCTACTCGTTCATCTGCATACTGTGCTAAAATGTTGGACCCTTGTTCTTGAATTGCCCAGAACATCATAGCTGCAACAAATAATGGAATGTATGCCAGTAAGCGAGACTTTTCATCCTCTGTTGTTTTACTGCTTCTATACATAACGATAAAGTACAAGGTAGGAATAACAATACCTAAAATAGAAACTGTCATAATGAAACTATCAATTGTTAAAATACCTTGTTGAATCAATATGAATCCAACAATTAAAATAATGACTAAAGCAATACCAATTCTAGTTAGTACTTTTTTACGTTCATCTTTAGCCATTGGGTTTGGCACATATGTACCTGCTAACCCTAGATATTTCTTTTTAGTTACTAAAAATACGACTAAACCAATTGCCATACCTACAGCCGCAAGACCAAATCCTAAATGGAAGTTATACTCAAGACCAATTGTTCCAACGATTAATGGTGCGATAAACGCTCCCATATTAATCCCCATATAGAAAATGCTAAAACCTGAATCACGACGAGTATCTTCTTTAGAATACAGATCCCCGATAATACTTGAAATATTTGGTTTCAGCAAGCCTGTCCCAATGATGATTAATGCCATTGAGGTAAACAAAGTAGTTAAATCACCAGGGAATGCCAAGACGATATGACCGAACATGATGAGAACCCCACCATAGAATACCGTTTTCGTCGTACCGAATAGGCGGTCAGCTATCCAACCTCCAATAATTCCAGACATATAAACTAGTGAACCATACACAGCCATAATGGAGTTAGCAGTAGAACGTTCTAATCCCAATCCTCCCTGTGTTACTTCGTAATACATATAGTAGATTAGTATTGCGCGCATTCCATAGTAAGAAAAACGCTCCCAAAACTCCGTGAAAAACAATGATAGTAATGCTTTCGGATGACCAAAAAATCCCTTCTGAGGGACGGATTTAACAATCTCTTCTCTTGTTGCCATTTCTTTACCTCTTTTCTAATTTTGAAAACATTAGGAACATACACTATCGCCATATTAATGGATTACATGAAAAGTAACCTAATGCCCATAAAACTAACAAGACAATTATTATAAACTGCCCTTTTGCAATTGTCAAAAAACCTTTTATATTTCAACTAGGAAGATTTCTAGTATAAAACAGCGTAATATCAACGTTTTAATATAAAATACAGAGCATTTTTTTACTGAAATTGGAATTTTATTTATTCTATCGAATTTAATTATTTCGACTTTTGAAATTGTTGGTTATAATAGTCGTTATGACAGAAGGAAGGAGCTAAGAAAATGCTCAAGAAGTTTTTTTCATATTACAAACCGCATAAACGACTATTTATCATTGACTTCAGTAGTGCTGTATTTGTCGCAATTTTAGAGCTCGCCTATCCAGTTGCAGTTCAATGGTTTATCGATGACTTGTTACCTACTGGGGATTGGAGCATGATAACAAAAATAAGCATCCTACTATTGGTAGTATTTATCCTCAGCACTTTTCTACAATATGTAGTAAGTTATTTTGGCCATAAACTCGGCATTAATATAGAGACCGATATGAGACAGCAATTATTCACCCACGTTCAACGTCAATCATTCCGGTTCTTTGATAATACGAAGACAGGTCATATTATGAGTCGAATTACAAATGATTTATTTGATATTGGTGAACTTGCCCATCATGGTCCGGAGGATTTGTTCATTGCTATTATGACATTAATCGGTGCTTTTACGATTATGTACAATATTAATCCGGAACTTGCGATTATCGCTATTGTCATGGTGCCGATCTTATCCGTCGTAGCAACGTACGGTAACATTATGATGAATAGAGCATGGAAAAACATGTATGGAAATATTGCAGATGTAAATGCACGAGTAGAAGACAGTGTTTCTGGTGTTCGTGTTGTTCAATCATTTACCAATGAAACTTTTGAAATTGCCCGTTTCAAAGAAGATAATGGACAATTCCGTTTAGCTAAGCTGGTGGCCTATAAAGTGATGGCCGGTACACATTCTAGTATTTATATGTTAACTCGTCTCGTAACATTGGTCGTGCTTGTTGTCGGAGCTTGGTTTACATATAAAGGAGCTCTTACCACCGGGGAACTTGTAAGTTTTGTACTATATGTCAACGTGTTGATAAAACCTGTTGATAAAATAACGGCACTACTTGAGCTATATCCTAAAGGAATGGCTGGTTTCAAACGCTTCTTAGAACTAATTGAACAGGACCCTGAAATTCAAGACTCTCCAAACGCCCTAACTGTTCAGCATTTAAAAGGAGATATAAATTTCGAGCAAGTTGGTTTCCGATACGATGAACATAAACCTGTATTAGATAATATTAACTTGTCTATTAAAGCAGGAGAAACTATCGCATTCGTAGGTCCATCTGGAGCAGGGAAAACTACTATTTGTTCCCTAATCCCAAGGTTTTACGATGTTCAAGAAGGAGCGATTTCCGTAGATGGATTGAACATCCAAGATATTACGATGAAATCATTGCGTTCTCAAATTGGAATTGTTCAACAGGATGTATTTTTGTTTACGGGATCTATTCGTGAGAATATTGCCTATGGTAAACAAGATGCAAGTGAGGAAGAAATTCGAGACGCTGCCAAAAAGGCACATTTAGAAGATATGATTGCTTCTCTACCAGAAGGTTATGATACACAAATCGGGGAACGTGGACTTAAGTTATCAGGTGGACAAAAACAACGCCTTGCGATAGCTCGTATGTTCTTAAAAAACCCACCAATTCTAATTCTGGATGAAGCTACATCAGCTCTTGATACGGAAACAGAGCGGTTTATCCAGAAGTCTTTAATGGAGCTAGCCGAAAATAGGACTACCCTTATCATTGCACATAGATTGGCAACTATCCGTGATGCCGACCGTGTCCTTGTTGTAACAGAAAACGGAATCGAAGAAGATGGTTCCTACAGTGATTTAGTAGCACAGGACGGGATATTTGCTAGATTGCATAACATACAGTTCCAAAAGGTTTAATATTAAGGAAACCAAAAAAGTTGTCTCCCAGTAGAATATCTACCGGCGAGACAACTTTTTAATTTGTTCTATTAGTTCTTGCGACTTTGCGGTGATTTTTGGTTACTTTCCGGTGATTCTTGACTACATTGCGATGATTCTTCGTTACTTTGGGGTGTTTCTCTACAACATTGCAGCTATCTATTGGACAAATAAAAATTCTTGAAAACGATCATAATCTGATTTTTTCATTTCTACTTGTACAACGGTACCCTCTTCCTCATACGAAGTAGTGGAGACTGACGCATGCTCATTTAAGTAAGATACAATATCTCCACGGTCAAACGGGATTAGTAAGGAACAACTGACATAATTAGAGAAAATATGTTTTCTAATAATCTCTATCAGCTCATTCAACCCTGCTCCCTCTTTCGCAGAAATCCAAATATTATCACCTGCGATATGTGGGTATTTCATATCTGCTAAATCAGATTTGTTGTAAACAAATACAGTAGGTACATCTTCAACACCAACAGCATGAAGTGTGTCGTTCGTTACGTCCATCATGAAGCGATGTTCTGCGTTCGATACATCCACAACGTGTAGAAGTAAATCTGCATCACGTGCTTCTTCCAATGTTGAACGGAAGGCTTTTACTAAATGATGGGGAAGCTTACTAACAAAACCTACCGTGTCTGTTAATAAAAATTCCTTTTGGTCCGGAAGTTTAATCTGTCTGACGGAAGTTTCTAGCGTTGCAAAAAGCATGTCTTTTTCAAATACTTGCTTCGATTCCATTTGTCCGACTTTGTTTAACAATTGGTTCATAATTGTAGATTTACCAGCATTCGTATAGCCTACTAAAGATACAACGGGAATTGCATTCTTCTTACGTTGTTTGCGCTGCGTTTCACGTTGATCTTTTGCATGCTCGAGGTCTCGTTTGAGTTTGGCAATCTGATCTTCAATTTTACGTCTATCCAGCTCTAGCTTTGTTTCCCCAGCACCACGGTTTTTAAATCCCCCGCCAGTTCCCCCACCTTGTCGGCCTAGAGATGCTCTAAGTCCCACAAGACGTGGAAGCATATATTGAAGTTGCGCTAAATCTACTTGCATTTGAGCCTCGTTAGATTTTGCACGTCGAGCAAAGATATCAAGAATTAGCATAGTACGGTCAATAACTTTACAGTCCAGGTCACGTTCTAAGTTCCTAATTTGTGATGGGGAAAGCTCATCATTGAAGATAACTAGATTAGCTCCGGCTTCTTCATATAGGCTTCTAATCTCCTCTACCTTACCGGTCCCCACATAATGAGATGAGGTAACTCGTTCAAGATTTTGCGTTACTTCCCCAACTACCTCCACATCTAGTGCCCCTGCTAAATTGTGTAGTTCTTCCAATCCGTATTCAAAATGCTCATCTTTTTGTAATTTTACAGCTACGAGTATTGCCTTTTCTATTATTTCATCCATATAATTTCTCCTTTTAAAGAAAGCGATAGGTTGCTTGTTCGTATGTGATTTCTTTATGTAGATTAGAACCATCAATATCAATGCTTGCAAGTCGCTCTTTTGTTTCGATTTTACTTTGTTTAAATATTAATCGTGTATTTTCTAAAAGTAATGTTTGTTCATCATACTCGATTAGTTGAAAATAATTTTTCCACTTATTCATTACTTCCCTTGGATCTCGAACGTGAAACTCACAAGCAGTAATAGATAACTTCAGATTACTGGCATTTATTGTTCCATCCTCTTGCAGTGAGTGATATCTAGCCTCATCGCTCTCCTCCCATTCTATAAAGAACGGAAAAGGCAAAGCATTACTAACTTCCTCGTGGATAAATAACATTTTCCATTTACGTATTAATCCACTAGTTGTCTTCCTCTCAGCATGTAGAACTCCCGAAGTTTTTATACCCTGGTCCATTAGCTGGTTACTAAGATGAGCTATATTAGTAGTGCGGATACAGATTGTATTGAATCCTGCTCCACTTGTTTTCAAGTCATGAAGCATAAGATTTATAAGAGGATGATCAGCGTTGTTCGCAACTTCCTGCCGTTCTATGGAAAGCCACTCAATATAGCTGGTTTTCGTATAAAGAAGTGCGTTGTATGTTCCCCATTGAGTATGTTGACCACCCACTACTGTATGAACTTCATTTTCCATCCAATCTTTCGCTACCTCTAGCGGTTCTTTTGTAACGCTATGAACGATATGATCCAAATACATCGTAGCACCTCCTTTCAATAATTCCCATGCCATCAGTATATCAATAAATATGAAGAGCATCGATCGGAAAACTGATGCTTCTCAATTACTAAGATCACACCTTAATAACCTGTGTTTCGACAACCATGTCATAAAGTGATTTTTTACGCTTACTAAATAGAGCGGTAAGGATATAAGCAAGCATAAGCCCATAGATAATTCCACCAATTGCATAGTAGCTAATTGGAACTTCTGCATCTCCAAGGTAAATCAGGCGATACACAAGATAATGTGAAAGTTCCCAAGGGAGAAATTTCACAATGGTTCTAAAAACAGACTGGAGTATCGAAAGGTTTTGATTATGTTTATTGACTACTTTAATTCCCATATATCTCTTGCCTACGGACTGTTTCCCTAGCACTGAATCACTAATAATAAAATAGAGTGAAACCGGCAATGTTACCATTAGAAATCCTGTGAACTGCGCAACTACAAGTGAGTTAATAAACAAACTCTGTATAGATGGAAATACAAATATATTGAAGACAGCAAGCACACTCAAGTAGGCAAATATAAGCAAGTAATCCAGCATAAACGCTTTGAATCGCATTATGAAAGTTGCATTCACATTCACTTAAAGTTACTCCTCGTAATGGATTTGTTTTCTTACCTTTCTATTCACATGAAATTTGTCGATTTCCCAGGAAATAATACGAATTATACTTTGGCCTTCTCTTTAGACATTTCACGAAGGAGGAACTTTTGAATTTTGCCTGAAGCTGTCATTGGATATGACTCTATGAATTCAATATACTTTGGTATTTTATGATATGAAATTTTCCCTTTACAGTATTCTTTTAATTCATCAGAAGTTATCTGTTCGCAGCTTTTTAGAATAACCCATGCCATAAGCTCTTCTCCGTATTTAGGATCAGGTACTCCAACTACTTGAACGTCTTGGACCTTAGGGTGCTGATATAAAAATTCTTCTACTTCTTTTGGATAGATATTTTCTCCACCACGGATTACCATGTCTTTAATACGTCCCGTTATATCTATATACCCTTCCTCATCCACCACTGCGATATCACCTGTGTGAAGCCAACCATTAGGGTCAATTGCCGTCTTAGTTGCTTGTTCGTTTTTATAGTATCCTTTCATCACTAAATAACCTCGGGTACAAAGCTCACCAGGGACTCCAGTTGGTGTATCTTCCCCTGTAATTGGATCTATAATCTTCACTTCAACCCCAGGATGAGGCTTCCCGACAGACGACACTCGCTTCTCAATAGGATCGTCCGTCTTCGTTTGTGTAATGACCGGAGAGGATTCTGTTTGTCCATAAGCTATTGTTATTTCACTTGCACCCATATCTGTGATCACTTTTTTCATCACTTCAATTGGACAAATAGAGCCTGCCATAATACCTGTTCGCAGTGTAGACAATTTAAACTGCTTAAAATCTGGATGGTTCAATTCTGCGATGAACATTGTTGGTACCCCGTGCAATGCTGTACATTTTTCGTCCTGAACTATTTGAAGTACTTTACCTGGATTAAATTGCTCGATAATGACCATGGTAGTTCCATGTGTTACAGATGCGATTGTTCCCATTACACACCCAAAGCAGTGGAAAAAAGGTACTGGAATACAAAGACGATCTTTTTCTGTTAAATATATATAGTCGCCTACGAGTTGTCCGTTATTTACTACATTTTTGTGCGAAAGCATTACACCTTTTGGAAAACCAGTCGTTCCAGAAGTATATTGAATATTAATCACTTCTTCATTATGAAGTGACTTCAATGCGTTCTCCAACGTGTCGTCCGACACCTTATCTGCATGTGATAATAGCTCCGCCCATGAATACATACCTTTATACTCATTGTCAGTCATTACTATGACTCTTTTAAAATGCGGGAACTTTTCTGAGAGAATATTGCCTTTTTCTGAATGAATAATTTCCGGGCAAATTGCACGGACAATATCTAAATACGAAGTTCCTTTAAAAGATTCGCATAATATGAGCGTCGTAGCATCTGATTGTTGCAACAAGTATTCTAGTTCTTTCTCTTGATAATTTGTATTCACTGTTACGAGTACGGCACCCATTTTTCCTGTTGCGAATTGGCTGAGTAACCACTCTCTCTTATTGTCAGACCAAATGGCCACATGCTCCCCTTTTTGAATGCCCATACCGATAAAGGCTTTTGCAAGCTCATCCGTTTCTTTGTCAAATTCCTTATACGTCTTTCGAATGCCATGCTCTGGATACACATACGCTTCTGTATCTGGAAATTTCCTGGCTGCTTCTTTCACAATTTCCCCAACTGTTTTTTCATTTAACAAACCAATCACTCCTTGATTGTTTATATACACTCTATTTTATCACAAAATTCTGATGAAATAGACTTTTCATTTTCCGATTGACAGTTTGTTGAAACCTGGTAAAATCCTAATTACTTTAGTGATTGAAAGCGTTGAATCGCCAAAGTGTTAAAATTAGTTTAGGGGGATATTTTATGTTTCGAATTTCATCTACAATTACGCCTCCTTTTCGAGAGGCATTATTTCTAATCTTGTTAATAGTTTCTTTGATGGTAGTTTGTATTATAAAATTTGATGCTGTACCACATTTACCAATTTTATTTGCCATTCTACTTTTAATTGGTTATGGGCTATTAAAAAGGGCTCCATTCGAGTCATTGGAAGAAGGACTAATAGAAGGTTCTAAAACAGGACTCGGCGCTGTTTTCATCTTTTTCTTTATAGGAATTTTAATAAGTAGCTGGATGATTGGCGGTACTATTCCGACGCTTATTTATATAGGATTTCAATTGATTTCACCTCATTTTTTCTTTGCAATAGTCTTTTTAGTAACATGCGTTATCGGTCTTGCTATTGGCAGTTCATTAACAACAGTTGCCACAGTAGGTGTTGCTTTTGTTGGTATAGCAAGTGCTATGGATATTTCATTGGCTATTACTGCTGGGGCCATCGTTTCAGGAGCCTTTTTCGGAGATAAGATGTCTCCATTATCAGATACCACGAATCTAGCGTCAGCTATAGTTCGCGTTGATCTGTTTGAACATATACGTAATATGGGCTGGACGACAATCCCAGCATTTTTTATAGCGATAACTGGATATGCACTACTTTCGCCTAACAAAGAAATTCAACAATTAGAGCAAATAACTACACTGAAAGAAGGTCTACTTCAGACTGGTATGGTCCATTGGTATTCATTACTTCCATTAGTTTTGCTCATTGTACTTTCTGCCAAAAAAGTGCCTGCTATGTTAGCACTTGCTCTTACCTCAGCAAGCGCAATAGCTGTAGCTTATTTCCATCAGTTTTTCACAGCAAGTGAAGTATTACACATCCTATTTAGCGGCTATACATCTCAAACTGGTTTAGAAGCGGTTGACTCCTTATTATCTAGAGGTGGAATGACTAGCATGATGTTCACTATCTCCTTAGTCTTACTGGCTTTGAGTATGGGGGGGCTTTTATTTACTTTAGGAATAGTGCAAAGTTTACTACGGAAAATAGAAAGTTTACTAACGAGTGTAGGAAAGGTCATTTCAGCTGCAGCTTTCACAGCTATAGGAGTGAATGTACTAATCGGGGAGCAATACTTGTCTATTTTATTGACAGGCGAAACCTTTCAAGCCCATTTCCAAAAAGTTGGGTTAGCAAACAAAAACCTTGCTCGTGTGATGGAGGATGCGGGGACTGTAGTAAATCCACTAGTCCCTTGGAGTGTATGTGGAATCTTCATAACAGACGTACTATCTGTTTCAACAATTGATTACTTACCATTTGCTTTCTTCTGTTTACTTTGTCCGGTGCTCACCATTTTGTTTGGACTGACTGGCAAAACACTTACTTATAATAAATGAAGTCGATGTGATACACTATTTCCAAGTATATTACGAAAAAGTAGGCGATTTTATGGAATTTCAAGAAATGAAAGAATACATGCTTGAGCAAATAGTCACGAAGCAACTAGTCACGGCAACTATTAGTCAACCACGCGCAAAGTCTAATGAAGTGAAACGTGTAAAATTGAAACCAATCGAGATAAAGAATACGTATCATATCCAATTAGAATACCAGTACGAAAGAATATTAAAGCATGAGAATATTGCTTTAGATGCTTTTTCAGAGACATTAGATGGACTCTTAGAACAGTTCCGTCAGTTTCATATAGATTTCAGAGAGGAAAAAGTACAGGCTCAGCTTTCCAAGAAAAACAAAGTTATGTGGAAATCAGAAAAAGCCACTGTCTCTAAAGCTGTAGACCTCTCTCATAACCGTAAAAAGAATTATTTATTGGATGCGAATACACCATACCCTTTTCTTATACGCTTAGGTGTCCAAACAGCAGATGGAAAAGTCAAAAAGCAAAAGTACGATAAATTTAAACAAATAAATCGTTTTATCGAATTTATCGATGACACCCTTGCCTATTTACCAAAGGATAAGGCCGTTAGAATTCTCGATTTTGGTTCAGGTAAATCTTATTTGACATTCGCACTGTATCATTACTTGAAAATCGAAAAAGGACTTGATATTCGAGTTACTGGTCTTGATTTGAAAAAAGAAGTAATTGAAGAATGTGCTCAAATAGCCAATGATTTAGGATACGAGCAGTTAGAGTTTCTAGTAGGAGATATAAATGACTATAATGACGAAACTGCGGTAGATATGGTGGTGACGCTTCATGCCTGCGATGTGGCAACTGATATGGCACTTGCCAGAGCAGTTAAATGGGGTGCTAGTGTTATATTAAGTGTACCTTGCTGTCAGCACGAATTAAATACACAGCTAGAAGCACCTGGTCTAGATATAATGTTAAAACATGGTTTGATAAAAGAACGTTTCGCTGCTTTAGCGACGGACTCCATTCGAGCAGAGATTTTAAATATGGTCGGGTACGAAGCACAATTAGTAGAATTTATCGATATGGAAAACACCCCTAAAAACATATTGATACGTGCCTATAAAACAGGAAAAAAACCTACCACTGAACAAATGGCAAGTTATCAGCAATTTAAACAGCTACTTAATGCAAAACCATTTTTGGAGAATGAATTGAAAGATTATCTGAATTGAAAAGATTGAAATACTATGCCGCCGGAGGATCTTATGATGAAAGAACCAACAATTAAAAAAGTGGCTTATGGTTTTGCTATGGCCATCGCAATTATTATTGTGCATTTTATTGATGCCCGCGTTTATGCAATACCTCCAATATTCGCTTTGTTTTTGGCAATTTTCGTTACCTATCTGGGGATTGTATTAATAAATAAATCGGATAAACTAAATAAACCGATCTCTAGAACTAAATATAATTTAATAAATGCAGTCGTTGTGTTTATACTGTTTATCGCTTATTTTACGATTTCCGTATAAAAAAGAGTGAGCTAGGAATGTCTTAAGACACTTCTTGCTCACTCTTTTCTTTATAACTCCTGACGTAATGCTTGAATCACGTCTATTTTTGTTGCTTTGCGAGCTGGTCTCCAACCAGAAATCATTGCGACTCCGATACTCATAGCTGATGCAAGAAGCACTAACTGCCAAGGGATTAACGAGAACGTGATAGATAAATCTGAGAACTCATCCTCTCCTAGAGCAGCGCCAACAACCAGCGGGAGTAACCAGTTAGCTAGGAAGCTCACTGCGTAGGAAATAACGATCGCTAGTAGAGTTCCGATTATCCCAATCCACGCACTTTCCATCAGGAACAATCGTTGAATTAGCTTAGGACTAGCTCCGATTGCTTTCATCACGCCAATCTCACGAGTTCGTTCAGTTACGGCCATTGTCATTGTGTTGAAAATACCTATAGATGATATAAGAATTGCAATAGTCCCAACAAAGATTAGTCCAATTTTAAAAGCCATAAAAAATACATCGATCTGTTCTAATTGCTCTGATACAGAAAAGACGTTATAGCCCATATCCTTTAAATCTTTTGTAACTGATTTCACATGCTCTAAACTAGATGTATAAATTTTGGTGTTTGTATAAATTTCAGGAACTTGTTCTCCATTTGCTTCATAAGCTGCTGTTAATTTCGGTAACCATGATTCATCCATTAGAATGCCTGAATCTACTATCCAATCTTTTGCTGGATTTTCCATCACTCCAACTACTGTAAAATCCCACTGTTCTGGAAATGCACTCTCCGATTCATACGGTTGTAAGGATAGAGAAACTTCTTTACCTATAATCGACTTTTCATATCCCTTAGGAAGATCCGCTTCCTCTACTCCCTCTTCTACTTTTATACGTTCTGCATCTGTCCACAAGTTCTGAGCAAAGTGATACCCTACTATTATCTCCGATTCATTTTTGGGCAATCGTCCTTCTGATAATTTAAGGTTTGATTGTTCTTCCTCTTTCATGTCAGTTAAGCGCAAGTCTCCTGACATCATTCGATCCTCAAAATGGAAGCTTGTCATTGTATCCATGCTAGTTCTTTGGACGATTGCTCCAATAAATGGTACAGCTTTGATTTCTTTAAGATTCAATTCTTCATTTTCACTCGGGAAAACTTCTACCTGCGTGATGGCTTGATCTTGCAGTATTTCCTTGCGCATCGTATCTTGAATACCAAATCCAATAGAAGCTAATACGATTAAAAATGCACAACCCATCGTTGCCGCAAGAATAGTCATAAATACACGTAATTTATTTTTCTTAATATGTTGGCGAACAAAATCGACCTGATCTTTAAATAACATTACTGTAAATCCCCCTTCACTAATTCCCCGTCGCGCATTTTAAATGTTCGATGGGCAATACTAGCAACTTCCTCATCGTGTGTAATCATTACAAACGTTACACCAAGCGTTTGATTTAAATTTTGTATTAGCAATAATATATCTTGCTCCGTTTCAGAATCTAAACTCCCCGTTGGTTCATCTGCAAATAATATCGGTGGATTCGTTATTAATGCTCGAGCAATACTTACACGCTGCTGCTGTCCCCCCGACAATTCATTTGGATAATGATCTCCAACCTCTGTCAAACCTACCTTGTCCATCATTTGTTTAACACTTGTTTTTCTTTGCTTAGCGGATATGCCCTTTAGTTTTAGTGGTAGTTCTACATTTTCAAAAGCTGTTAATCCAGGCATCAGTTGAAAATTTTGAAAGATGAAGCCGAAGTTATTTAATCGGAATGCTGCTCTTTCTGTTTCATTTAAATTAGCTGTTTCCTGTCCATTTACTGTTATGGAGCCTTGTTCAGGGCTCATAAACCCTGCTATCGTATGAAGCAAAGTTGACTTACCCGAGCCGCTTTTCCCTACAATTGCCACGATTTCTCCCTTTTCCACTTCGAAGGATAAGCCTTTTAAGACCGGTACTTTCTTTTCCTTTCCTTTTTTCCCTATTAGGAATGTATGATTCACTTGCTTCACTTTTATCATCTTTTTACCTCCCGTTTCACTACTCATTTCATTGTATCCTTCATTTCTTAACATTTTAGAAGGATAAAAATGAAGAAATTCTTAAGATAGTTTGAAATGCGGAGGGGGCCCTGGTAGCCCTGAATAGCTCTGGAAGGGCTGGCGCCCGGAACGGGACACTGTCAAAAACAAAAAAGTGCACAAAGTTTTCACTTCGTACACTCTTATCCCTTTATTACAATTTAATAGCAACTTTCTTTGTAAGCTGGCGAATAACCCATAGAACTATAATTATAATTGCCACCACACCTATTATGGATATTGGTAAACCAAAGTCATACGAGGAAAGCCTTTCTGGTACTGTTAGCCCTAATCCTATACTTAATAATGCATTTTCTATAAAGACTAAGACAATGGAAATACCGATAGACACTAGACCAATCACCACACCAAAACCGTAAAAGGCACTTCCTATTAACCAACCTAGCAGATAAAACGTTAAGAGGTTTAAAATAACGATGAATATTGCTAACAACCAGTTACTTTGTGTATCGACATAAGGAGCTATAATAATGGATTGAATAACCTCAACGATTACCCCATCATCTTCCATGTTGACTCTTTCACCAAAAGTAGTCGTAAAAATTGATGACATATTAAACATTTTTAAGATGAATAATTCAATTACTGCCACTATACTCGTAATCACTGGAAGTGCAATAGAAAGTCCAACAGAAGCAAGTGCTGCTCCCTTAAAGTAATCTTTTCTCGTTACTCCATTACTGACATAGTGAGGTAAAAATCCATACGATGAGATAATGCCGACCACTAGCATAAATATATTTGCAGCTACAAATGTAGAGACAAAGTAGATTTCTATGTCATTGTTGCTATTTATAGCCATTACTATTTTTATTAGATGAATAACGAACATTATTCCTAAAAATCCAAATGCCCAAAATAATTGAACCCAAAACAAATCTGTTGCTACTTTCGGAAAAATGCTTGCTTTTTTCAATTTAATCATCCCCTTCTGTCAAATGGATAAACAGATCTTGAAGTGAAATTGGACCAATCTCCAGTCCCCTTTGCCGAGCTACTTTTCTGTCATGCTCACTTAGTTCACCATATACCATTACAGATTTTGTATTACCCAATTGTTGACTATTTAACTGTTTCATCGGGCGTACAAACTCGTCTACAACCTCCGCTGCGCCTGTAATGGAAGAGCCCTTTGTAACAAGGGACTCAAAATCCTCTTGTAACACAATACTTCCTTTATGCAATATTATTACTTCATCAAACAAATAATCCATTTCAGAAACTAGATGTGTAGAGAGTATAATGATGCGCGGATGGTTCGATTGGTCTTCTAGCAACTCACGGTAAAATATATCTCTAGTTGGAGCATCCATTCCCAAGTATGCCTCATCGAATATCGTAATCGGGGATCTACTTGCTAAACCTATCGTTACGTTTAGAGCGGACTGCATACCCTTCGAGAATTCTTTTATTGGTTTCTTTAATGGAAGTTTAAACTTCTCTACTAAGTAGTCAGCGTATTCTGCATCAAATTGAGAACGGTATCTCCCAACATACTCGAGTGATTCTTTTACATTATCTGATTCATCTTTATAGTCTTTATTGAAAATGAAAGATACATGCTTCATAATTTCTGCATTCTCAAATGGAGCTTCGCCACCTATTGCAATAGTTCCGCCGGTTTGTTCTCTGAATGATGCCAAGATAGAAAGTAGAGATGTTTTTCCTGCACCATTTCTTCCTAATAATCCGTAAATTTTAGGTTCATTTAGGATGAAAGAAACGTCTTTTAATGCGCGATAGGAACCATAGGTTAAGCTCAAATTGTTTACTGATACATTAAAATTCATTGAAGATCACTCCTTTTCACTTTGCTTATTAGATGAATGATTTCCTTTTCTGTTATACCTAACTTGTCAGCTTCCCTCACTAGACCTACTATATAATCATCCACAAATGCTTCTTTCCGTTTTTGCACGAGCACTCCTTTAGCTCCTTCTGCTACGAACATCCCTATCCCTCGCTTTTTAAATAATATTCCTTCTTCTACTAACTGGTTGACCCCTTTTGATACGGTTGCGTGATTTATCTTGTAAAAGCTAACTAATTGATTCGTAGAAGGGGCCTGCTCACCTTCTTTTAATTGATCGTTTACAATTTGGTCTTCAATTTTTTCTCGGATTTGCAAATAGATCGGTTTGTCATGGTCGAAAAGTGTGCTCACTACAATAACCTCTCTCCTTATTACTTATATAGTTATATACTTATGTGTATAACCATATCAGGTGGGATATTTTTCGTCAAGCAGAAGATTTGCCGTTAATATTAATAAAAGGCAAACTTTTTTTCAGCTAACCCAGTCTAATAATTAATACGTTCGAACGTTACAGCAAGAAAAAGGAGCATACCCCTGTCATGACAAAATCAGAAAAGTTTCAGCTAGTGGAAAATTATATAGTTGAAAATCAAAACGCCCATTACCGACTTGCCTATAGCTATGTAAAAAATAAGGAATCTGCCTTGGACATTATCCAGGAGAGCATTATGAAAGCATTAAAGTCGATTGATACACTTGAGCAAATCCAATATTTAAAAACGTGGTTTTACCGAATATTAATAAATACTTCCATAGATTTTATTAACAAAAGCAAACGAATGGTTGTCGTCGAGGATGAAGTTTTAGACTTTCACCTACCTTCCAACGAAATGGAAATACCGGACATCGATCTGTACGAGGCAATTGACCATTTAGCACCAAAACAGAAGACACTGATTATCCTTCGTTTTTTTGAGGATATGAAAATAGAAGATATTGCAATAACACTGGATGTAAATTCCAACACAATTAAAACTAGATTGTATGCAGCTCTTAGGAAATTACGTTCCACTATGGAAGAGAAGGTGAAAGCATGAGCAAGTTAAATGAATCTAAAAAACAGTATAACGATATTGAAATTCCATCAGAGTTAGAGCAATTAGTAAGTAAATCTATTCAAACGGTAAAAATGGAACAAAAGAAGCCTTCTTTCAAAAAGCTTGGAATTGGCATTGCTGCAGCTGCAGCAATATTTGTAGCTAGTGTTAATATGAGTCCTGCTCTCGCTCAATCCCTTTCCACAGTGCCTATACTTGGATCCATCATTCAAGTCGTTTCGGTACAGGAAATAATTATAGAAGAGGACACATATAACGCGGATTTAAAAGTACCAAATATTACTGGATTAACTAATAAAGAATTAGAAAATAGTCTAAATGAAAAATATATAGCAGAAAACAAAGTACTTTATGAAGGCTTTCAAAAAGAGATGGAAGCACTGAAGGAAGTTGGCGGGGGTAATCTTGGTGTAGTTTCTACGTATGAAGTAGTAACGGATACAGATGAGATTCTCTCTATCAGCCGCTACGAGGCAAATATAGTAGGTTCTTCATCCACTACTATGAGAATCGATACAATCGACAAGAAAAATGAAATCCTCATCACATTACCTAGCCTATTTAAAGACAATGGATATATAGATGCAATCTCCAACTATATCAAGGATGAAATGGCTAAAGAGATGGAAGCAGATGAAACAATTATGTATTGGATTGCGAGTGAAGAAGAAATTGGTTTTGAAACCATTCGTCCAGATCAAACGTTCTCTATTACAGCTGATCACAAACTGACTATTTCCTTCGATAAGTATGAGGTGGCACCAGGTTCTATGGGAGTTATTACTTTTGAAATACCAAGCGGTATTATAAAAGAAGAGCTAATCAGCGATTATTATATTCGATGATTTCAGGGATATTCGCGTGATAATCATATTTATTCACCAGTTACTAAAATGATGGTATTTAAAAACTGCTCCTCCTCACGAAATGTGAGAAGGAGCAGTTTATTTTTTAGTTATGAGGGCATCGGTGTTTCGGTTGGTTTTGCATAGCCTTCTTTATACGTTTCATCAATTGTATTACGAATTTCTACTAGTGATTTACCCTCTTGTATCATTTGGATTGATGCGATAGCTGTTTCTAAACAGGCTGCGCAACGAGTTCCATGATCATCCCAAACGACCTCTCCATTTTCCTTTATCTCATGGACGAAGCAGTTGAAATTACTTTTGTGTCCTGCGCTATCCCCACAACCACAATAACAAGGCATCCATTTTAGTACATCATTCGCTTTTGCAGCTGCTTGGTAAACGAGCTTCATGTCCTCGGACTGATTATCTAAAAATGCAGGCAATATATCTGATGAAGCAGTTGTTTCTTGTAAATCCCCATTTTCTAGGTGACCAACATGATTGTCGTGCTCTTCATGATTTTCTTGCTTATTTTCCTGTCCACATGCGGAAAGCAATAATATACTGCTTAGTAACATAAGTAATACTTTTTTCATAATCATAAACAATCCTTTTTACATATTATCTGTCTAGCTCCAGTACCTAGCCCTCGAGCACTTCAGACTTGCGGGGCCGCACGATGCGGGTCAGTCAGTCATTGCGACACGACGTCGCGAACTTAGATTGACTTCCCCTAGGAAAAAACCGCCTTTATTGCATTTCTTCCAGCGCTTTTCAGGGCTTACATAGGCGCTTTCGCTTTTCTTTAATATTAAATCATATTTTCCGGTTTTACGATTTCATCAAATTTGTCAGCAGTCAGAAGTTCTAGCTCGATTGCTACCTCTTTTAATGTTGTACCGTTTTTATGTGCATGTTTAGCTATTTTAGCGGCATTCTCATACCCGATATATGGGTTTAATGCTGTTACGAGCATTAATGAGTTATTTACATGGTGCTTAATCGTATCTAAGTTAGGTTCAATTCCCACTGCACAATTATTATTAAAGCTAAGAATAGCATCACTTAATAATCCAACTGATTGTAGGAAATTGTAAATGATTACTGGTTTAAAGACATTTAATTGGTAATTTCCTTGGCTTGCTGCAAAGCTGATCGTTGTGTCATTCCCCATTACTTGTGCAACAACCATTGTCATCGCTTCACTTTGAGTTGGATTTACTTTACCTGGCATAATGGAACTTCCTGGTTCGTTTTCTGGAATAGAAATTTCTCCAATACCTGAACGCGGTCCACTTGCAAGTAAACGTACATCATTTGCAATTTTCATCAAGTCTGCAGCTAATGCTTTTACAGCACCATGGACATAAACAACATCATCATAACTTGTTAACGAATGAAATTTGTTTTTAGCAGAGGTAAATTCGATTCCTAGTGCTTTAGAAATTTCTGCTGCCACTTGGTCACCAAAGCCTTTGGGAGCATTTAAACCTGTTCCAACGGCTGTTCCACCAATTGCAAGTTCCTTCATATCTTCTACGCTTTGTGTAATCATTTTTGCTGATTTCTCTAGCATCCGATGCCAGCCACTAAACTCTTGTCCTACTGATAGAGGAGTCGCATCCTGTAGATGTGTACGACCGATTTTTATAATATCCATAAATTGCTCGGATTTTTTTCCTAATGTCTCCTTCAAGACATCAATTGCTGGGAGTAGTTGGTTTTCTATTGCAAGTACTCCAGCAATATGAAGCGCCGTTGGAAAAGTATCATTGGAGCTTTGTGATTTATTTACATCATCGTTCGGATGAAGACGCTCTTCGCTTCTCTTTTCCTCTAATAACTGATTCCCTCTGTAAGCGATCACTTCATTAACATTCATATTAGATTGAGTACCGCTACCTGTTTGCCATACAACTAAAGGAAAATGCGCATCTAGTTTACCAGCTAATATTTCATCTGCTGCTTCTGCGATAGCATCTTTTTTCGCTTCCGACAGGTTGCCTAACGAATGACTTACAACCGCTGCAGATTTTTTTAAAAGGGCCAATCCATGAATTACGCCAATTGGCATCTTTTCTGTACCAATTTTAAAATTTTGTTTGGATCTTTGAGTTTGGGCTCCCCAAAGACTATCTTCTGGAACTTTTATTTCTCCCATAGAGTCATGCTCAATACGATAAGACATTAACCTCGCTCCTTTTAAATCCATTTATTTTGTTTTTCTTCCAACATTGCTAAAAATTCATCCACTACCTCTGGGTGAAATTGAGTGCCTTTTCCTTCTTTCATCTCTTGGATTGCTTCCTCAATGGTCATCGCCTTGCGGTATATTCGATTCGTAGTCATTGCATCAAATGCATCTACTACAGAAACAATCGAAGCCTCTATAGAAATTTCATCTCCTATTAAGCCATATGGATATCCTTTTCCATCATACCTTTCATGATGTTCTTCTACAATAAAAGCGGCTTTTCGTATACGTTCAATTTCATGATTACGCATCATTTCTGCCCCTAGAGTTGTATGCATTTTAATGACTTTCCATTCTTCGTCAGTTAACTTACCCGTTTTGTTTAGTATTTCTAAAGGAATTGCCAACTTACCTATATCATGAAAGTACGAACCCATCGATATAATAGCAACGCCTTGGCTACCTGGTCTCATTTTTTTCCAGAGTTCGATAGAATAATCACGAATTCGCGAGCAATGATGATATGTATATCCGTCTACTTCTTGAATACGTTTAGCATCTCTTTGGATAATTTCACGCTCAGAAAAGCTTTTTTCAAATATCGAAGAAGTCATTTCAAATAAAATCTCGACATGTGATTCTGCATTACAGGTGACGACTCCAGTACACTTATTGACATCAATGACATCGCCTTGATGCAATATAGACTTTTGTCCATCGCAATCTATGTCTAAAACACCAGTTAAAATCGTATATCGCTCTACAAAATCAGCGGAATTATTTGAGTTATTATAAACCCAAGTTGTTGTGTTAGGAAACAATGTATATAGAGAGTAAGAAATATCTTCTGCACTTCCAAGATAGGTTGTAACCGATTGATCGGTAAATACTCTCGGTAGGTATGCTTTTATACGTATATCCTGTATTTGTTCAACGGTTAACATATTTCATCCCCCATACCTATGACAACATTCTGCTTTATCTGCTTTTATTATACAATTCAATTAACTTAAAAGAAATACAATAAAAAGAACCTATGAACATTTTCATAGGTTTTTTTCATTAAAACGTTATGGAGTTTCATTTACATTTATTATTTCTTCCGTTAAACGGTCAATACTTGGACGTATATTCCCTTTACCCGCATAACTTTCAAGCATTTCTTTTACATCAATTCCAGAAGATGCTTTTAGAGTTTCTTGAAGAGTAGACATCAAGTTCGTTGCATAAGAGGTGACTTTGTTAGCTCCTCCACCTTCTCCGCTACCAGTGTCCACAACCGTTATTTTATCGATATTAGCAAGAGGACTTGCAATTTGTTTAGCGTACTCAGGAAGCATATGAACAATCATATCGAGAACAGCTGCTTGACCGTACATTTCAAAAGCTTCTGCTATCTTACGTTTAGCTTCTGCTTCGGCAAGACCTTTCAATCGAATAACATCTGCCTCTGATTCACCCTGTGCCCGCTGAGAATCTGCTTTTGCTTGACCATCTAAGCGTACCTTCTCCGCATCAGCCTTTGCTTTAGCTTCTATTCTATACTTCTCCGCATCAGCCTCTGCCATTTCACGAGACTTAGAAGCTTCTGCATTTTGTTCAATAGCATAGCGATCTGCATCGGCTTTTTTCTTCACCTCAGAATCATATTGCTTCTCTCTTCTTAGAATCTCTTTTTCTTCTAGTTCTATTTGTTTTTGACGCTCAATAATTTGAATTTGCATTTCTTGCTCAATAACATCCTGCTTAGAACGCGCCGTTTCTAATTCATATGCTTGGTCTGCACGGGCTTTGGCAATATCCGATTCGCGACGATATTCCGCAACCTTTAACTGATTATCTTTTTCGGATTCAGCAATTTCCGTAGCTCTTTCTATTTCAGATCTTTGCGCATCTTTGGAAGCCTCTGCCCGTTTGATACGAGTTTCTTTTTCAGCTTCTGCAGTAGCAATGTCTGCATCACGCTTTACTTGCGCAATTCTTGGTTTCCCTAAGGAATCCAAGTATCCGTTTTTGTCACGTACATCTTTGATAGTAAATGATACAATGACCAATCCCATTTTCGCTAAATCTTGAGAAGCTACCCTTTGCACTTCCTGTGAGAACTTATCTCGATTTTTATAAATTTCTTCTACAGTCATGGAACCTAATATAGAACGAAGATGACCTTCTAATACTTCCTTGGCTTCGTTTTCACGATCTTCTTTCGACTTACCTAAAAACTGTTCGGCTGCAGTGGCAATTTCCGAAATAGAACCACCAATTTTAATAATTGCCGTTCCATCTGCCATTACTGGAACACCTTGTTCCGTATATACTTCAGGTGTAGTAACTTCTAATTTACTAGATAGTAGACTAAGTGGTTTTGCTTGTTGAAACACTGGGAAGATAAATGCACCACCACCACGAATAATCTTAATGCGGTTGCCAGATTCATCTGTGTGTACATTTCCAGAACCCAAATAACTTCCCGTTACAATTAGTGCCTCATCAGGACCAACTGTACGATACTTAGTAACAAAAACTGCTAAAATGGCAATAATCACAAAAACTACTATTCCTATAACAATAAACATTTCCATTTGCATTTCTAATTCCCCCTATTATTTATACTAGTGGTACATATTCTTTTACTAAAAAGGTACCTTTGTCTACATCAATAATTAACACCTTTTTGTCATAATCTATTTCCTCATTGTCATAACCTGTCGCTCTTTTAGAAATGATCCCATTGACTGTTTCAATTACTATTTCACCAAACCCGTCTATTGGTATCGGGACAATAACTCTTCCAACCTGTCCTTGAAGTGACTCATCCGTATATGCTGTCGATACTTCTGCAGAAGCGAGCGGAACTAGTATGAAAAAGTAAAGTAAAAATGTTAATACACTAGAAATAATAAGAGCTACTACAATGACAATTTTTTCGTCCCATTCTGTTAGCTTCAATAAGATAAAACCAGATGCACAAATAAATAATAGGAAGGAAAGAACCGTTGTTGGATTTAATATTCCATTGTCCATTCCATCAATTGCATCTGCAAATAACACATACAAAATTGTAATTAGTCCAATACCAATTAGGCCATATAAAAAGAATTGTTCTATTTCAATCACCTCTTCCATTATATAAATCTCTTTGTACTATATACGGAACTAAAATCAGAAGGTTTCATATATTCTACTTTTTGCGAGAACTTAATGTTGCGTAAAATTTTTCGCTTATTCTTTAAATTCTGTTAAAAACCCTCCATTTTCAACAAAAAATACGTATATTAGTTCTAATTTGTCGAACTAATGTTACAGGATTGTAAATTTGTATAATCTAGAGTAAAAAATGTGTTGATTTAGTAATTTTTTTGTTATGCTATTTGAGGAAAAAGTAAATATATTAATTAAGTCCAGGAGGCTTTTATGATTAGTTCAAAAAAACCCGATCCATTTTTCGTGTCTCTATTAAAAATTGCCGAAAACGTACGTGATAGTGCTCACTATGCAGATGACTTCCGCATTAATACGGTTGCAGATTTAAAAGAAATCAGCGTACATTTAAAAAATTACGAAACTGCTGGAGACACATTAATACACGAATTGATCGTTATGTTAAATAAATCCTTTATGACTCCAATTGAGCGTGAAGATATTCTTGAACTTGCGATACGTATGGATGACATTTTAGATGGTATTGATAATTTTACCGCTCATTTAGAAATGTTTTCATTAATCGAAATTGATGAATCTATGCGTACATTTTTAGGGTATATCGTGAAAAGTACAGATGAAATTGTGAAAGCAATGGAGCTTCTAGCGAGTAAAAAACTTTTGAAGATGCATGAGCATTCCATCCTTATCAAAGATTACGAGAGAAAATGTGATGATGTACTTCGTTCATCGATTAAACAGTTATTCTTAAATGAAAAAGATCCAATTCGCATTATTCAATTTAAAGATATATATGAACAATTAGAAGAAATCGCTGATTATTGCCAAAACGTTGCAAATACGTTGGAAACAATTATCATGCGAAACGCGTAGGAGTAAACCTTTATGGAAACAGTATTTATATTAACCATTCTAGTAGTAGTCTTTGCTCTTGCATTCGATTTCATCAATGGGTTTCATGATACTGCAAACGCCATTGCCACATCCGTTTCCACAAGAGCATTGAAACCTAGAGTGGCAGTATTAATGGCAGCTGCTATGAACTTCGTAGGTGCTTTAACCTTTACGGGAGTTGCGAAAACAATAACAAAAGATATTGTAGATCCTTTTGCTCTGCAAAATGGCTCGCTAATCATTTTAGCTGCATTACTCTCTGCAATTATCTGGAACCTAGTTACTTGGTATTACGGAATTCCTTCCAGTTCGTCACATACGTTGATCGGCTCTATTGCCGGTGCTGCAGTGGCATCTTCTGGTTTTGCAATATTAAACTGGGAAGGTTTCATAAAAATCATTCAAGCATTACTTATTTCACCATTTCTAGCCCTAGCTGTCGGATTCTTAATGATGTCATTATTTAAAGTAATATTTAAAAACGGGAGTTTATATGGGACAAACAAGAAGTTCCGTATATTCCAAATTGGGACTGCTGCCCTTCAATCCTTTACGCATGGTACAAATGATGCGCAAAAAGCAATGGGGATTATTACGATGGCTTTAATCGCTGCAGAATGGCAAACAAATGACGATATTCAATTATGGGTTCGAGTTGCTGCAGCTACTGCAATGGGACTTGGTACTTCTATTGGTGGTTATAAAATCATTAAAACTGTTGGTGGTAAAATCATGAAAATACGTCCTATTAACGGAGCGGCAGCTGACTTGTCTTCTGCAATGATTATTTTCGGAGCTACCACTATTCATTTACCAGTTTCAACTACACATGTTATATCCTCTGCTATTATGGGAGTTGGATCTGCTCAACGTGTGAAAGGTGTAAAATGGGGAGTTGCGAAAAAAATTGTTTTAACATGGATTATCACTTTACCAATTTCCGCTGTAATGGCAGGCATTATTTTCCTAGCATTAAATTTATTCTTTTAATATAAAAAATGATCCTTTGTCTTTTTGGACAAGGGATCATTTTTTGTTCATTAGAACTCTCCTAAAACAACTTATTCTTTAATTTGTAAACCTAATGATTTGGCAAAGCCGATTGCTTGTTCTGTGGAGACAGTACAACCTTGCATTTTATCCAATGATACGGTTAGTTGTTCGTATGTATTCGAGCTTAAGTCTACACCGTTTAGAGCTGTGCCATTGAAATTCGCTTCATTTAATTCACAGCCTTCAAAATTTACTTTATCAAACATCGTCTCTATAAAATCTGCACGATTGAATGACGTTTTAGTGAAGGAGACTTTTTTCAATTTGGAAAAACTCAAACTTACATAGTTGGCAACCGTGTCTACCACCTTTACATCCGTCATCCTGCTTTGTGATATGTTAGCTCCTACTAACTTCGAACTAAGAAATTCTACACGATGGAATACAGCATTCCCAAAATCCACATTGGATAAGTCACACTTTTCAATAATACAATCAATAAACTCTACTTGTTGAAATCGTACACCTTCCATAGAGATATCCCGAAAATGTATTTGATCGAAAACGATTTTATCTTCTTGCTCCTCGTCTAACTCTAGCTTAGTGACCAATCCATCTGATACATAATAATCTTCCAACAGTGCTTGTCGCACATCTAGCTCTTGTAGTGATTTTGATATTTTTGGTACTGCTATCTTCAATGAAATCCCTCCTGTGGAATTGCTCTTCATATTCTACCATTATATTAGTATTTTAGTCTTTGTTTGCTTTACAATGTAACTAGGTTTTAATGGAGGAGGAATTACATGAAAGGCTTGTCTAAAATAGTGACTCGTCACTATAAGGTAATACTAGGTATTTGGTTATTATTATTTGCCGCTTTAGCTGTATTAGCTATTCGTTTGCCTGGACTATTGGAAGGTGATGGATTTAGTACCGATGGGGAACACGCAGAGGTAATGGAAGAATTAACGAAAAAATTTGATTTTCCTGCTGAGTCCCTATTCGTGGTTTTTGACCAAACATCCGATGATACCATCAAAGAAACGTTACAGGAGATAGAAAAACTTGAGATTGCAGAATCTATTCAATCTCCTTTAGAGGATAACTCTTTATATAAAGATCACGTAGCCTATGCCATGCTTCACTTCGACTCAGATGCCGATATGACAGGTGCAGTCGATGACATCAGAGAAGCAATTGACGGAGAGGAAGGCGTTACGTTAACCGGTGGTGCGGCTATTAACAAAGATATTAATAGTGCTAGTCAGAAAGACTTAGCGAGTGCAGAGGCAATTGGATTACCAATAGCAATTATTGTATTACTTCTTGCGTTTGGTAGTGTCGTTGCAGCATTTATCCCACTTGCTATAGGAATTGTCACAGTGGTATCCGCTTTCGGTGTGATGACCTTATTTAGTGAGACGATGGATTTATCCATTTTTGTTATGAACATTATTCCAATGCTCGGATTGGCATTAAGTATTGATTTTGCTCTACTACTCATCAATCGCTACAAAGAGGAACTTGCCAAGAATTCCACAATCGACGCTGTACAAACCGCTATCCAAACTGCTGGTAGATCCATCATCTTCTCAGCAATTTGTGTATTTATTGGTTTGGGAGCTATGCTCGTTATGCAAGTAGAGATATTCCAAAACATTGCACTTGGTGGAATGCTTGTCGTAACGATTGCAGTACTTTCGTCTATTACTTTGCTTCCTTCTATATTGATGCTATTAAAAGAACGTATAAACAAATGGACAATTATTCGTGTTAAACCAGGTGCTACAACTAAATGGCGTAACTTCGCTTCATTTGTCATGAAGCGTCCCGTGACATTAATACTTGTCGCACTAATTTTGTTAGGTATCGGAATAATTCCTGTGAAGAATATGGAATTGACAATTCCACAGGTCGATTCACTTCCAAAAACTTATGATTCTAGACAAGCATATGAACTAATGGACCAAGAGTTTGGTCTAGGTGATCAATCGACTGTCTATATGATTGCTGAGAGAACAGATGGCTGGGATAGTACTGCTGGCTTAGAAGACATTAAAAAAATTGAAGAGAGACTACTTGAAGATAATAATGTCACGACGGTTGACACTATCTTCACAGCAAGTGAGATCCCAACTGTAGAGCAGTGGGAACAGAGTCTAATGGTTCCAGAGGTGGAAGCACAGCTCACACCATTACTTGATACTTTTGTTCAAGACAACAAATTACTAGTACCAGTAACCTTAAACTTAAATGGATCTTCCAATGAAGCACAAGATTGGGCACGAGAGTGGTCTGAAAAAGATTTAGGTGTCGACTTTAAGCTAGGGGGCCAACCTAAATTCAACCAAGAAATTTTCGATGAGATATTTGATAAAGTAGGATGGTTATTAGCGATTATTTTAGGCTCTACTTTTATCATCTTGATGATTGCATTCCGTTCCATTTTAATTCCATTGAAAGCAATCATTATGAATATTATTGGTCTTGCATCGACTTTTGGAATTCTCGTCTATATATTCCAGTACGGCCACTTTGGAATCGAGGAAACTACAATTGCATTAATTATTCCTGTTATTGTATTTAGTCTCGTATTTGGTTTAAGTATGGACTATGAAGTTTTCTTAATCTCCCGCATTCAGGAAGAATACATGAAGCATCAAAATAATACTTTGGCAACCGTTGACGGTTTGACCTCAACAAGTAAGATTATTACATCCGCTGCCTTAATCATGATTGTTATTACAGGGGCTTTTGCATTTACTGAGGTAATGCCCGTTAAACAAATTGGTGTCGGCATCGCAATTGCCGTAGCGATTGATGCTTCCATCATCAGGCTATTACTTGTACCAAGTCTTATGAAACTATTTGGCAAATGGAATTGGTGGCTACCTTTTAGAAAAGGACCTTATAAAGCCAAAAAGCTTCATTAATAGTAGCAGTTCACTTGTGTCACAAGCACCGTAAAAATACGGTGCTTGTTTTTTTAAAAAAGGCTCTGTTAAAGAAAAAAGGTTATACCCATCTAATAAAAGCCTAGTTCATTATGAACTAGGCTTTTGCTGATGTGCACTTGTCCTTTTGAAGAGTTAAGTATACTATAACTCTACCAAATGTTCGTTTGCCATTGTACCCGCCAATATGACGATTAGAATGTGTGACAAGAATATTTCTCCATTTCCATTTTATTCATTTAATAACATTTATTATATTTAAATTATAAACCCCTGACTAGAGCTGATTACGGGTAACTGTCATCTTTTATTATCAATACATCTTCTCTTTTAACCAATAAAAAAGCCAAACAGAACAATACTTTCTGCATGGCTTTATTTATTAGAATTTCGACTGGTACCATTGTTTCGCCGCTTGCACTTCATCTTGTGTTAATTGATGACCATAGGCATGCCAGTATAATTCTACCTCTGCTCCTACTCCTCGCAATAAGTCCCGTAGATCCTCTGACTCTGTGGCTGGACACATATGATCATTCTTACCAGCACCGATGAATACTGGTGTTTCTTGCATCTTTGGGATTTCTACACCACGCCTAGGAACCATTGGATGGTGAAGAATAGCACCTTTTAATACATTTTCAAATTCAAATAAAAGATTAGCTGCAATATTAGCGCCATTCGAATAACCAATAGCTACTATATTATCTCGATCTATTTCATATTTTACAGCTGCATCATCGATGAAACGTTTTAACTCTTCCGTTCTAAGCTGAAGATCCTCTAGATCAAAGACCCCCTCTGCTAAGCGTTTAAAAAATCGAGGCATGCCATTCTCCAATACATTTCCACGGACACTTAAAATACTTGCAGCTGCATCTATTTCTTTACCTAAACCTACTAAATCATGCTCATTTCCACCTGTCCCGTGTAAAAGTAAAAGTGTCGGTCTAGAGGAATCTTCCCCTTTATAAAATATATGGTTCATATTATAACTCCCTCTCAATTATCTTGAATTTGAGATAATTATAACGGATGCTTATTTCTAGGTCAAACTATTAGGATCGTCTCTATTCGAGAGAATTAATTTTAGTTGCTCTGGTTCATCAATCCTAATAGCAAATTCCGAAATGCTTTTCTTCATACCCATGAACATAGTTGTCTCAATAGGATTGCTCAGGTGAATAATGGCATCTGGCTCAACAGTCTCAAAATCTTTATAAACAAACTGTACTGTATGCTTATTTGGAACTTTTGCTCCCCACTGAACTTCATGTATCAAGTTAAGTGGGACAATAATTCTAGTGCTAAGCCCTTTAGAGATATATAGATTCCCATTTTTCACTTCCAACGGGTGTAATTTCATAATTTGAATTTCTGCCATAAAAAAAAGTACTGAGTATATATTTAAGGTTAATAATATTATTGAAAGAACGATAGATTTATCATGTAACCACCAATGGAGCCCTATTGTCTCGATTACAATTCCATGGATCAACATCAAGTGGAAGGCTACTGCACTGGTTTTTTTATGCATTGTTACAACACCTTCGTGTTGAGGGGCTTTCTTCTTCCACGTAAAAAACGCATAATATAGCATTAAAAGCTCCGACATGAGAACCCGAATTAATATATTTTTAGTCACTACTTTTTCAACTGCAGGAAGTAAACTGTACAATGCTTTCTCATTCATTTGTTTCATCTGCAATCGAATCTTGGGTATTTTCCAAATGACTAAAAAGATTAAGGTAATTTCTGCGACTATTAAGAGTATCTCAATTGTGATACCAGCATATAGTATTCCAGTAAACGGAGTGAACAATTCGTTGGGTATGAGTAATCTTGCTATAACTAATCCTGCTACCATTATTCCAATTGTTTGCTTGATAGATAATTTAAAAGCTACAAACATTAAAAGTGGCACGATAATGGCTAAATCAATTAGTGATCCTACTACAGCTCCAGTATTTAGTTGTATAGAGAAAAAGTCTAGAACTGTGGACTGATAAATAAGAAAATTGCTGGAAAGAACTAGGAAAAGTAAAGCAACGGCCATGTTTGCGTATTTGTTTTTACGATAAACCATAAAATCCCCTCCCTTATATATCCTTTCTTAAATTATATATTTCTTTTCACCTGGAAATCTATAGCAATATTCTAAATAATAGCACATTTTAATGACAAAAAAGCTGCTCCCTCATTTCAGGAGCAGCTTCTTTTAAACTATTTTCTTTGGACCCTTCCAAATAATAGAACCAATCGTTGTAATTACTAGTACAATAAGTCCTAGCACGAACGGATAAATAATATTCACATCATATAATGCCCCGGCAAGCAATGGTCCCAGAACATTCCCTATACTCATATACGCATTGTTCATACCCATCGCAAATCCTTGCTCATTTCCAGCTAATTTAGAGATTAAGGTTGTCAGCACAGGACGCAGAATCGAAGTGGACAAGAAAATAATCATCGTAATGACAAAGAAAAATGCATAGCTAGAAATTAGAATAGACAGAAGGAAGCCAAATGCTGCTACGCCTAGAAAAATTCTTAACACATTTGCTTCACCAAAACGTCTAACAACTTTATCCACCACGAATACTTGAATTATTACACTTACTATTCCAGTGGCTGTGATCATCCACGCAATATCCTGTGGTGAGGCAGCAAACTGATCATCAACAAACAGTCCTAGCACCGATTCATAAGCAAGTAGTCCAAAGCTCATCACTAATGTAATAACAAGTGGGATGAAGTATGGCTTTTTAAATGATTGAGCAATCTCTTTTACCATAGTTTCAGATTTACCATCTGGTGTTACTACATCCGCTGGTTTACTTTCTTTCAGTACTAAGGTAGAAAAGATTACCGCAACAACTCCAACTAGCGCAGAAATTAAAAGCGGCATTTTTAAGCCGAATTCCGCTAAAAACCCACCAATCCCAGGTCCCACTACTATACCTAAGGACATGGCCGCAGATATTAAACTATTTCCTTTAGCACGTTGTTCCATAGTGGTGATATCCGCTACATATGCAAAAATAGCAGGCACCAATAACGCAGCTCCAACTCCACCAATTGCACGCGAAACATATAAAACTCCGATAGAATCCGAGAAATAAAACACAAACATCGACAATGCAAGTCCGCTTAAACCTGCTATAATCATAATTCTTCTTCCGTACTTATCAGCCCATTTACCTGCAATCGGAGACATAATAAGTTGCGCTCCAGCAAATATAGAAATCATTAGACCAGCTGCTATCCCACCTTGATCGATAGATTTTAAATAGGCTGGCAAAATAGGAATAACAATTCCAAAACTTGCAATAGCTATAAACATATTAATCATTAATATAAATAATTTCTTTCGTTGTTCTTTCGTCATCCTATCCCTCTTTCTTCCATCACACTAATACATAAGGAATAGATTAACATGATTTATTCTCATAAACAACAAAGCTACCTTACACCAAGAAAAACTGGTGGAAGATAGCCTTTTTTTATTTACTCATTTAACTTTTCAATCGTTCTTGCAGTCCCTTTAGCAGGATATGATTCGTTGAGAGTAGTATATCCAACCCTCACTTCATCATGTAACTTTAGTCGACTACGCTGATCCATCGCCAAAGAAAACCATATAGCATCTTTACCAGCTTCTAATGCCTCTTCTACCGACATAATTTTTGCATCGTCAACTGATAAACCACTAATTACTAAAACAGAAGTATCTTGCATATCGATAATAATTCCCTCTGTAAAACTTGTCGGTTGCTGAGGTTGATTTGGATTATCTTCAAAAAATTGCATGATAAAATAAAAGCTAGCACCAATCGCTGTTAATAGAATGGCTATTAATATTCCTACCGTATATTTCCCTCTCATAGTAGGAACCTCCTTATCTTTTGCTGTCTAGGCGGAAGCCTTCTGCTAATAGATAAGTTTTTGCTTCGCTGTAAGAACCAAAGCTTTCTTCTAAGTTATATCCATGATAGATATTCCATAGTGTATCTTCTTGTAATAATGTTAGTGTAGAATCTTCTTTGTTTTTCCACACTTCTTCTATTTCTTCATCTTGCAGCTCTTCTTCCTCTGTTGAAAGATAAGCAATCGAATCTTTAATAATTGCTCTAAGTTCATCAGCAGAAGCTTCACGAATATTCAACAATCCTTTGTCATCAGCTTCTTCATATTGAGGAAGATCTCCTACATAAACAAAGCCATTTCCATTCGGATGGAGATGATAAACAACTGTTGTTTTTTCATATAAGCTCTTTTCGTAATGATAATTTACTCGTTTCATCGATACTTCTTTACGAACTAGCTCCGAAAATTCTTGGATAATTAATTCTTTTGCTTCAAATGTTAACATGCGATTCCTCTTTCTATACGTTTTTTCATTTACCTAGTATAGCACACTCTTTACCCTCTTCGCGTCCACCATTCTGCTAAAATAACGAAACAAATAACAACTCCAATCACTACTGCAAAAAACCAATCGGGTAAACTCCCCAAATTTATACCTCCTAACTAATGCCCATCACAAATCGTTCGAAATTCTGTGATGTGATTCCTACGACTTCCTCTGTTGTATAGGTTTCTAATAACTTCATAACTAAATTTTGTGTTTTGGATGCATCCTCTAATCCTAAAATAACTTCACTGATCCCGTCAAAATCAGAACCTAATCCTATCAATTGCTTACCACCTAGTGAAACAATATGTTCAATATGTTTTACTAAGTCCTCTAACCCTACTACTGACTTTTCTGCACCATTTATAAAAGGTGGGTAATACACCACATGGATTGGACTATTTCTGGCAATAAGTGCATTTATCTGTTTGTCGTTTAAATTTCTGGCTGAATCACATAGAGTCCTGCTATTAGAATGACTTGCCATCAACCATTTTGCTTTAGGAAGAACATCCCAAAAAGATTGTTCGCTCAAATGGGAGACATCCACAATTACTTTTTGCTCGTTCAACAAAGACAGGACCTCTTCTCCAAATGGTGTTAATCCTGTACCCGATTCTTCGAAAGAACCATCTGCTACTTTGTTTGCTCCGTTCCAAGTAAGACCTACTAACTTCACTCCATGAGACAAGAGTAGTTTTAGCTTATATAGGTCCCCACCTATCATATCTAATCCTTCTAGAGATAACACGACCCCAATCTGTCCATCCTTTAATGTTTTAAGCTGTTCCCACTCATATATTGGAATGATGTTGTCATGCTTTCCTACAATTTCCGTGTGGAAAAATTCAATTTGACGAATTGCCTCCAGGAATAGTTGTTCCTTAGGAAAGCCTTCAGAGACAAATACAGCAAAAACTTGAAGAGCTATTTCCCCAGCTTCTAAATTTTTTTTACTAGCTTGTAGTTTGGGGGAGTCAACAAATGACATAGAACCCTCTTCTTTCGCTAATTTATACAGCACATCACAATGTAAATCATAAACTTTCATTTCATCCTCCTAAATCTCGAACTTCTATCATTCCGGTGCTTCTTCACCAAATGCTAACCATTCGTCTTTCGATGGTCCGTACATTCCCGGCACCGTTAATCCCGCTTGTCGCATTAATATCGTCATCTGCCCACGGTGATGAATTTGATGTTGGATCAAAGTTTGCAATACGGTCGCAATGGTCCATTGCTCCCCGTACATATCTTTTTCTACTAACAAGCTCTCATCCGTCCATTGTTCCTTCATCGGCATTACGATAGAATCTCTAGACTTTCTGTAGGCATCCGACATTTCCTTCACCGTGGAAGGTTGAGGAGTTTCATGTGGAGTTGCCGAAAACTGTAATCCTGTTCTGCCGATCATTTCATCGATACTTGTAACGAGATGCCATGCAATTTTCCCAAGTGTCCGACCGTCTTCATTTACTCTTTGTTGTAACGACTCATCTGTCAGTGCTCCCAAAATTTTCAGGGTAGAATCACTTTCATGCTGCCAATCCATTACAAAGTCTTCTAGATTTCTAATCATGACCATTCCTCCAAATTATATGATGTAATTTATTTCGTCATTAGTTTAAAATTATCCTGCTGTAGGTAAAATACCTTTCGAATAGATATTGCAGTGCAGTTCTGATATACTTAAGGATAGACAATAAGAGGACGTGAGCGAATGATTAAAATTGAATTACCAAAACCAACTGTAACAATCACACAACGTGAACAAGTACTAAAAGAGGGCGAACTAGAAATTCCAGCAATTCACGGATTTATCGACTTTCATCAAATCCCTCGTGATAAAGGTGGCATTTTCTTTTTCTACAATAAGAATAATGAACTTTTATTCGTAGGTAAGGCTCGTAAAATTAGACAGCGTATTAAAAAACATTTCGAAGATAATGTCTCGCCAATGATTAAACATCGTGATGAAGTGTACAAAATTAGTGTTTGTATCGTAGAAGAGGCAATGGATCGCGAAATTTACGAAACATATGCAATCAATACTCAAAAAGCGAAATACAATATCGATAAAGCGTTTTTTAAATAAGATGAAATCCCATGTTCTTCTATCGAAGAGAACATGGGATTTTTTTATTTGTCTAGCTCCAGCACCTAGCCCCTCGAGTCGCTTCAGGGGCCCACAGGATGAGGGTCAGTCAGTCGTTGCGACACGATGTCGCGAACCTAGACTGACTTCCAATACATCGGCGCTTGCGCTTTTCTACTTTACTTCTTCAAAGATACTTGTGCTGTGCTTTGGCTGTACGCGTGCTTTTGGATCAATGAAAGCTTTAATATGGCTGATAGCAATTGGAACCTCACCAAATCCTACAGCAATCAGCTTTACTTTCCCATCATGTGTGGATACATCGCCAGCTGCGTATATACCTTCTACACTAGTTTCCATTTTTCCATTGACTACTACTGAATTTTTTTCCATCTCTAAACCCCATTCTTTTAAGGGGCCGAGGGATGCAACATTTCCGTAATTCACTAGAACATGGTCTACGGAGATTGTTTCTTCGATTTTGTCTTTGCCAACAATCACGACTTCATTAACCTTTTCCCCATCACCTATTACTTCTTTTATGCCATAAGGTGTTTTTATCTTGACCGTAGAGTTTTGGAGTTGTTGAATGGTCATCTCGTGAGCAGTAAATTGCTCTTTACGATGACAAATAGTCACACTCGAAGCAACCTCTTCCAACATTAATGACCAGTCGAGTGCAGAATCTCCTCCACCTAATACAAGAACATCAGAATCTCTAAATTCCTCCAAGCTTCTCACTTTATAATGAAGGTTTTTGCCTTCATAATCAGCAGCACCTGGAACATTTAACTTACGTGGTTGGAAAGAGCCAATTCCTGAAGTTAATAAAATCGTCTTAGAATAATGCACATTCTTATCCGTAGTTAGCGCAAAATAATCCGGTAATTTTTCTAGTGCTATTGCTGTTTCCTCTAAGCAAATCGTTGGATTACTATAGGCCGCCTGCTCTTCTAAATTAGCCACTAAATCTTTTGCTAAAATTTTCGGAAGACCACCAATATCATATATATATTTATCAGGATAGAGCTCCATCAATTGTCCACCTAGTTGTGGGAGACTATCAATAATCTTTACTTTTAAGTCACGTAACCCACCATAGAAGGAAGCAAACAGACCTGTGGGACCTCCACCAATAATCGTTACATCGTATAATTCGCCATCCATGTCATTTCACCTCATACCTATTTATATATATTATTTGTTGCATACCATAAAGCATTAATTACTATAAAAAACGATTTCTTATCTCGGGAGGTGGAATCATACAGCTATCTTTTTTCCCAAACCACGCATAACGATTTTTGGCTATAAATTTATATGCTACATCACGAAGAGGTTTAGGAGTTACCTTTAGCATATATAAATAGCTCCAAAGTCCATTTAAATGTTTGCTAATATGAAGTGCAGCATCTGAAGAATAATACACCTTATGTTGGTCAATAACTAATATACTATCCATACTATTAGGTACTTTATATTGATGTTTAAGCGTTTCCCCAATATCACTTTGCTGAGCTGCAAATTGAAAATAGCCCTTCGGATCTCGTTTAATAATAAACTGGACACTCGCATCACAAAAATTGCATTCTCCATCAAACAAAACGATAGCTGCCATAGGATTCCCTCCTTTCCCCTAGTGTACTATAATGACCTCTGAAAAGCGCTTAATCGGTTTCTAAATTACACATATTAAGTAAAGTTTCACGCTATACCTTTTCCTCTCTAGACAAAAAAAGATGCCCTAAAGTCCAGAAGGAACTTATAGGACACCTCTATTCATTGCTTGTCTTGTGGTGTATCAGAAGAACCAACTTCTTCTAGTATCTCAAAGCTGTTAGAATAATCACGAAGTCTATCGTCTTCATCTTCTACCGGTTGATCCGTAGTGGAATTTAAGAGTGATTCTTCTACTGGTCGAATATCTTCATTGACCTGTTGATGAGCATGCTCTACACATGTCAGAGCTGTAGGAACAGCTTCTAAACGAGCAAGTGGGATTTCTTCACCACACTCTGTACATTTCCCGTAAGTACCTTCCTCGATAGCTGCGAAGGCCTTTTCAATATCTACCATTTCTTCATCGAAGTGTCTATTTAATGCCAGTCGAGTATGCTGATCAGTTAAATCTGTCGCATTATCCGCTGGATGGTTATCATAATTGGATAACTCAGTAGTCTCGAATTCTTCTTCATTTTGCTTTTGATGTTCTAATTCTTTAAAACGTTTTTCCAATGTATTTTTTAATTTATCGTATTTTGTCATTTAAATTCCTCCTTGGGTTATTTAAGGATTACCCAAAAATCAGTGAAATAAAACAACTTACCTGTTTCTATTTAATCCGAAAACAACATTTAACAACTATTAAATTCTCGGTTGGACGTTTAGAAAACAGCTTTTCGTCTATATAATCAAATAGTTGGATTCAGGAATCTAATGCTAAGTAATTTTTCCCCTTCAATTCAGAGTGTTTTAGTATGGTATTTTTTGTTTTTCCAGTATGATTAATATTAAGGGAGTGATTGTTAATGGGTATACATAAATTTTTTATGAGCATGAATGATTTAGAAAGAATTATACGATGTCCTGGACGTTTTAAATTTGAAGAGCATAATGTAGCTGCGCATTCATGGAAAGTTTCACAATACGCTATGTTTTTTGCGACACTAGAAGAAAATAATGGTGCAACGATTAATTGGAAATCCCTTTATGAAAAGACGATTAATCATGATTTTGCTGAAATTTTCATCGGAGATATTAAAACACCTGTGAAGCACGCATCTCCCGAACTTAAACAAATGTTATCGCATGTAGAAGAAAAAATGATGGAGAAGTTCATAATGGATGAGATTCCAAAAGAATTTCAACCCATATTTTTTGACCGCATGAAAGAAGGAAAAGACGAAACTATTGAGGGTCGTTTACTTGAATTAGCCGACAAATTAGATCAAGTATATGAAGCTTTTGCTGAATTACAACGAGGAAACACGGATATTGAATTTGTGAACATGTACGAAACTGCCTTAAGAAAAATTCTCCATATCCCGTTAGAAACTAGTATCAGTTATTTTAAAGAGGTAATTATGCAGGATATTATGAAGGAAAAATCAGTCATTGATGTAAAATCTATTACTGTACAATTACTTGTAGAATAATTTTTTCCATTTTTATGCGATATATTGTATAATTTGTTGTATACTATTTTGGAACTATTAAGACAATTGAAGGGGGGGAATCTTTTCATGCCTATTCCTGTTAATCACACTAAACCTGTTCGTACAACTGCTAAGTTACACGCTTTTAACCAGTTACAACAATGGATTATCGACGGAACATTACAACCAGATGAAAAGCTTAATGATATTGAACTTGCACAAGCTTTGGGAGTTAGTAGAACGCCTATTCGAGAATCCTTACAACTTTTAGAGTCTCAAGGTTTTGTTACCATGCAACCAGGAAGAGCAACTCAAGTCACACCCGTTGAAAAAGAAGATATTAATAATCTATTGCCTCCATTGGCAGTATTACAAGCACTTGCGGCGGAGCTTGCAACTCCCCATATGGATGAAGAAGTTCTCAGTCTACTAGAAGAAAAAAATAGACAATTTTCCGATGCTCTCCAAGAGAAAGAATTTACTACTGCTCTAAGAGTAGATGAAGAGTTTCATCAGCTCATAGTTGATACAGCTAATAATCCATACATACATTCCATGGTAGAAATGCTTCAAGCACATGTTCGCAGATTATTTTATTATGAAAAAATTGTTTTGCGAGAATACTCCGTTATCCAACATGAAAAACTAATTTCTGCATTCCGCGACAAAAATACGCAGGAACTCGCAGAAGTGATGCGCGCAAATTGGATTTATACTATTGAAGAATTTTAAAAAGAGATAGGTAAGTTTATAGATTACGGGTGAACTTTATAATAAGACAACCGACTTCTTTTTGTCCAAATCTATTCCTAACGTTTGCAAAAGGCTTAGAACAAAGGAGTTTCTATATAATTTTGGTGAATTTTTAGGGCTAATGGTTATTTGTGAATTGTCACAAATAACCACAGCCCTTTTTTTCGGTTGGAAACAGAAAAAGTGACCAGAAGAGTTGTTGTTCACAACTTTTTTGATCACCTTTTATCATGCTTAAACTGATTTTACTTCCGTTTTTTCAAACCTTGCGATGACACCTGTCACTAGCGTTACTATTACAAATGGTATTAACCATCCTAAACCAACACTATAAAATGGTAATACGTTCTCGTAAAAATCTACGATTGGTTGTAGCCATCCATAATACTCAATGTCTAATGAGCCGCAAAGAGCTTTGAAGCCATCTACAATACTTATTAAGAACGTGACGAACATTACACTAACATATACAATTCTCGCATGATTAAATAGTGGCGATAGGAAAGTTAAGAAAATAAGCACTATTGCTAATGGATACAATAACATTAATACAGGAATAGAATACGTAATAATATTAGATAATCCAAAGTTTGCAATAATACATGTAAATATACTAAAGAAAATAACAAATGCTTTATAACTAATCTTAGGCATTAATGTGTGGAAGTATTCACCACATGCAGTAGTTAACCCGATACTTGTAGTTAAACAAGCTAAGAAAATAATTACGGATAAAAGTATAGCACCAAATGCGCCAAAGTAATGCTCTGATGCAGCACTTAATACAGGCCCCCCATTAGCAAATAGACCATATTCGTTCACACTAGTAGCCCCTAAGTAGGCGATGCCAGCATAGATTAAACCTAAAAACAAAATGGCAATCCCACCTGATTTGGCAGTGGCAACTAAAATCCCCTTAGTTGATGTTACGCCCATAGATCGAATTGCTTGAATAACGATAATACCAAATACCAACGAGGCTAATGCATCCATCGTATTATAACCTTCCGTAAACCCGGTCATAAATGCATTTGATACGTAATTCCCTTGCGGCGCTTCGAAGCTACCCATTGGCTTAATAATTACAAATATCAATAAGAAGAACAATCCTATTATTATTCCTGGAGAAAGATATTTCCCAACATTGTCCACAATTTTAGTTGGATTCAATGACAGTAGTAACGTAAGTCCGAAGAAAAGAATTGTAAATATCAATAAACCAATTTGTGCATTATCTTGACTCATAAATGGTAAAATTCCAATTTCAAATGAAACAGCACCTGTTCGTGGTAGAGCAAAGAATGGTCCTATTGTTAAGTATAGTATTGAAGTGAAGATAACTGCAAAGACAGGATGGACTCTACTAGAAAGCTCTTGCAAGTTTTTACTTCCCGAAAATCCCATTGCTAAAGTTCCTAAAAACGGTAAGCCAATTCCTGTTAGTAAAAATCCAGTGATTGCTATCCAAACTTGTGTCCCGGCATTTTGTCCTAAACTTGCTGGAAAAATTAAATTCCCTGCTCCAAAAAATAATGCAAACAGCATAACTCCAATCACTAAATGATTAGAAAATGACAATTTATTTTTCATTTTGTTGTTCCCCCTGTGATAAGAAATAATCATTTCTTTTGTTTTCTGGATGTTTTGTTATGAATGCAATACAAATGATTAGTTCTAATCACGTAAGTATGCAATATATCAATGTTGATAATACTATGTAAATTGGTAGAATGCAATATATTACTCAAAATTAATTGAACATTTATTTTATTTAAACAAATTAATTTATTTAGGTAATAATATTTTCAATGAGAAGTTTTGGCTATAGATTCCTTGTATATCAACGAATCGCTCACTTGACTCTTGATTATGAAATTACTTTCCCTCCGGAAACATTAACAATAATTACCATATTTTTTCGGGTGTACACCACACAATTTTCAAACTCCAAATCTATTGTCTTACTAAAAAAGCTATGCAATCGGAGAACTCTCCCACTGCATAGCTTTTACTATTTATCCTCAGGGAACAATACCTCTTTTAAAGCATCATCAGAAGAATTTTCCGTTAACTTTACTTTAGATCGATACGCTGCCCGGGTAAGCAAGTGCCCTGATACAGGAGCAGTTAAAAACACAAATAATATACCGAGTATTAGACGAACGCTTATTAAGTTCTCACTAACCCAAAAGTATATAAAGGCACCAGTTAGAGATAATAGTACTGCTACAGTTGAGCTTTTAGTAGCTGCATGTGAGCGAGTATAGACATCTGGAAGACGTATAATACCGAAAGCACTAATTACACTCATGACACTTCCCAAAAAAATGATAATTACCGCAACGTACTCAATTATCTGACTTATGTTCAATGATAGCGCCCCTTTCAATATACTTAGAAATGGCAATTGTACTTATGAAAGCAAGTATACCAAGTATAAGAATGGCCTCTAAAAAAGCCTTAGTCTTCAAGACAATTGAAATAATAGCGATCATCGATATTAAATTTACGCCAATCATATCCAATGCTACTGCTCTATCTGGCATAGAAGGACCTTTAATGATTCGAAAAAGAGCAATTGCAATAGAAACTGCAAATAGAGTTAATGAGATCAATAGTATTTTTTCTACCATTAGCGGGTCACCTCCATAATTGCTTTTTCAAATTTAGTAATCGATCGCAATACATCCGCTTTAGACTGCTCTATATCCATTGCATGTATATAAAACATATTTCCTTCTGGGTTAACTTCCATCACAACAGATCCTGGAGTTAAGGTTAACAACATTGCTAACGTGGTAATTTCCCAGTCCCCTTTAAGTTCTGTCTTATAAGTGAAAATCCCTGGCTTTAAATCCCAGCGAGGATTTAATATTTGCTTACTTATCAACAAACTAGACTGAGCTAACTCGGATATAAATATGAAAACTAACTTAATAACCGAGAATAATCTCTTCAAATAAAACTGGGTTCCAAAAAAGCGATGCATTAAGAAGATGATGAAGATACCTACGATGAAACCACTAAAAAACGTCGTTAGTCTCAGTTCATCTTCGTCCTGTAACGTTGTCCACAAAAATGCAATGAATAGGTTTAGTAAAAATTGTGCAGGCATATTTCTCACCTCTCCCATTACTTATCCCCTCCCATTACTGCATCAATATATACAGATGGATTAGATAGAGTATGAGCTGCATCCGCTACATAACCGGATAGAAACTCTGCTCCTAAACCTAAGGAAATCGTCGCTATTCCCAACAAAACGATTGGGATAATCATTCCCATTTTCATTGGTTTTTCATCTTCTAGACTAATAATAGTTTCCCCAAATATTGTATTTAAGAAAATTCTAAGAAGTGAATATAACACAACAATACTCGAGAGAAATGCTAGCGTTAGAAGTACGTAAGATCCTGATTCAATAGCACCTTGTCCAACTAATATCTTACCCACAAACCCACTTAACGGTGGAATACCTGCCAATGAACAAGTGACAAGGAAGAACATCCATCCAAATAGAGGATAATTTCGTATGAGTCCACTCATTTCATCAATTTTAGACTTTCCAGTCAAATAAATCATTGTACCAGCTAGCAAAAATAACATTGCTTTTGCAATCATGTCATGAATTATATAGTAAATAGACCCTGCAATAGACGTTTCCGTTCCAACCGCCAGGCCAATTAGTATAAACCCAACAGCAATTACTACATTATAAGAAACGATTAAACGGACATCCTTAAAAGCAATGGCTCCGATACATCCCACAATTAGTGTAATTCCTGCCATTATCCCAATCAGTGTTTGGGATATTAATGGGTCATGGTAGAAGATGAGTGTGAATGTACGAAAGAGTGCATATATCCCCACCTTTGTCAGTAAAGCTCCAAACAAAGCAGCAACTGCAGTCGGTGGCACAGAATAAGATCCAGGGAGCCAAAAGAATAATAATAATCCCGCTTTTAAACTAAAGACAATTAAAAACAAAATACTAATGGTAGTAAGTAGAGGTCCCTGCCCTGCCTCCGCCACCCTTTCTGATATATGAGCCATATTTAAAGTACCAACCGTACCATACAAATAGGCAAGAGCTACTAAGAAGAACCATGAAGCTAGAATATTTATCACTACATACTTAATCGATTCTCTTAGCTGAGGCTTGGTCCCACCTAAAGTGATTAATACATATGAAGCTAATAACATTACTTCGAAACAAACAAATAAGTTAAACAAATCGCCTGTTAAAAACGAACCATTAACTCCTGCAACTAAAAATAAGACAAATGGATAGAAGTACATTTTTTCATATCTTTCTCCTATAGAAGAAAATGCGTGGATTAGACAGATTGCTGTAACTATACTCGCCGTAAGTACTAGTAACATCGCAAAGGAATCTGCGACAAATAGTATTCCAAAGGGAGGTTGCCATCCTGCAAAATCTAGTCGAATAATTCCATCTGTCTGAATTCTATTTAAAGTAAATATACTTACCACAGCAATACCAATCATCGTTATTAAACTAATTGCACGTTGTAATTTCACATATGGTCTTAAAAACACTAAAATAATTCCAACCATAATTGGAATGATCAACGGTAATACAATTAAATTATTCATTTTTTGCCCCTCTCAATTCATCGAGATCTTCCGTACCCACATCCTGATAGGTACGGTAGGCTAGTACAAGTATGAAAGCTGTTACTGCAAAGCTAATCACGATAGCAGTTAATATTAATGCTTGTGGTAAAGCATCTGCATATGGTGCATCTGCTTCCTTCAGTAAGGGAACGTTACCTTGCTTTAACCCTCCCATTGTTAATATGAGCAAATGGACGGCATGTGAAAACACAGCTGTCCCTAAAATTATCCGAATTATATTTCTGGAGAGGATTAGATATGTGGCAACCGCAACTAGAATCCCTATTAACATAATTATTAATGTTTCCATTCGTTATCCACCATCCTCACTTATGCTTAAAATAATCGTTACTAATACACCGACAACTGTTAAAGCTACACCTGCTTCAAATATGGTCACCGTTGTCAGTTCTGTTACACCGAAAATCGGTAAATCAAAATAGGCAAAGGTTTGGGACATAAATGGAACTCCAAATAATATAGACCCAAAGCCTGTGGCTGTTGCGAGTAATACACCAACTGCTGCAACATATTTAAAATCTAACGGAAGACTCTTCTGTACTGTTTCAATATCTGTAGACAAGTATAGGAGTACAATGGCACTTGCTAACACTAGTCCACCTATAAATCCGCCACCGGGTGTATTATGACCTGAAAGAAATAAATACACACCAAATGTCAAAATGATAAATACAACAATCCTACTAATTGTCCGGAGTATGACATCATTGATCTTCAATGTTTTCATCCTCCTTTTTTGCTCTAAGCTTTATCATGGAGTACACACCTAAACCTGCTATAAATAGGACTACCACCTCAAGCATCGTATCAAAGCCACGGAAATCTCCCAATATAGCATTTACAATATTGGCTCCTCCAGCTAGTTCATAAGCATTCTCAAAGTAACTTGAAATTGGATCAAATTGATTGAAATCTACAACTGAGAATCCTACTAAAACAACTACTAAGCCCACTGCCACAGATATTATTCCATTGATCCCTTTTGTACGTTTGGAAAGCTTTTCCTTCTTCCAATCTGGCAAGTGAGAAAAAGCTAATAGGAATAAGGCAGTAGTTACAGATTCTACGACTAACTGAGTTAAAGCTAAATCTGGTGCTCGGAAAATAACAAAAAAGATAGCGATAGAGTATCCTAATACTCCATTCAATAAGGTCGCTGTCATACGTGATTTTGCAAATAGCATTGATACTGCAGCAACCGCCATAATAGCCACTAAGCACACTTCATACACTCTAAACCCTGCATTTGTTGAAATATCAAATGCAAACGCTTTTGAATAAAACAAGTAACCACCTACGGTCACTATAAAGAATACGAATATATATAGTAAATAATGTCGTAATAATCCGTTCATATATCGATTAGTAATGAGATTAGATTTGCTCACTGCAGAAGCCAAAAAGTTACTATAAAGTGCATTAAATGTAAATCGCGAAGAAAACAATCCATAGATTGGTTTCCACAATTTAAGAATTTTAAAGAGAATTGCACCTACTATAATAACTCCAATAGTCATGAGTAACTCAGGATTTACTCCATGCCAAGCCGATATTTTTGGAGTTAAATCTGCTGAATCTCCAAAAGTAGGATAAATACTACTCATCGCAGGTTGCAATATATATTGACCTAATAGATTTGGAAAAAGGAATATACCAATAACTAAAGCGGCAAGAATCATTGGAGATATTAACATTCCAATTGGAGCTTCGTGAATAGGTTTGTCCAGTTTCTCTGGCTGAGGTTTCCCAAGAAATGCTTTAAAAATAATTATCATACAATATACAAATGTAAACACACTAGCGATCCAAGCTACAACAGGGAATATAATTCCAAAAGATGATAGATCAAAGATATCCACATTCATAATATGAACAGTTGCCGCAAAGAACATTTCTTTACTTAGGAATCCATTAAATGGCGGTAAACCAGCCATCGACAAACTTCCTATTAATGCTACCGTAAATGTAAAAGGCATTAATGTCATTAATCCACCAAGTCTTCGAACATCCCTTGTTCCTAACTCGTGATCGAGAATTCCTACTACCATGAACAATGCACCCTTAAAGGTTGAGTGATTTATCAAGTGAAATAAAGCAGCAAATGTTGCTTGCGTGTACAGTACTGAATCCGCCGAATAGCCAAACTGCAATGCTATTGAACCTAAACCAAGCAAACTCATGATGAGTCCTAGCTGACTAATAGTAGAAAAAGCTAGTAATGCTTTCAGATCAGTTTGTTTCACTGCATTAAAAGAACCCCAAAATAGAGTAATCATCCCGACTATACTCACTACCCAAAACCAAACTTCATCAGCTCCAAAAACTGGTGTGAAACGAGCCACCAAATATATACCAGCCTTAACCATCGTAGCCGAGTGTAAGTAAGCACTAACGGGTGTTGGCGCCTCCATGGCATCCGGTAACCAAATATGGAAAGGAAATTGTGCTGATTTCGTAAAAGCTCCTAGCAATATTAAAATCATCGCAGGTATGAACAAAGAGTGGTCACTAAACTCACTTATACTTGCAATTATTTCTCGAATACTGAAAGAACCAGTCATTGTATGTAGCATGATAAATCCAACTAACATAGCAATTCCACCGCTTACTGTGATTAACATTGCTTTTTGTGCACCGTATCTCGATGCTTGTCGATGATTCCAAAAAGCGATTAACAGGAATGAGGAAACACTTGTTAATTCCCAAAAAACATATAACACCATTAAGTTATCAGAAAAGACAACTCCAAGCATGGCTCCCATAAATAATAATAAATAACAATAAAAGTGTTGTAAGGATTCTTTAGATGAAAGATAAAAAATGGAATATAAAATAACTAAACTTCCAACACCCGTAATTAAGAGAGCGAAAATCATACTTAATCCATCTAAATACGTCGTGAAGTTGAAATCTAATGTGGGAATCCATTCATATGTATGGACATAAGTTTTACCACTTGCTACCGAGGGAATTAGCCTAGCAAGTATGACGAATAAAACAAAAGGTACAATTAACACAAACCATCCAAGGTGAGCCTTTTTAAATCGCCTGTATGTAAAAGGTAGAAGCGCGGCCACGATAAATGGGATTAATATTACTAAATTTATAGAAAACAAATTTTAACCTCCTATTGGTTAAGCAAGAATTAGGATTGAGTGTGGGGGGGAAATACTTTTTCTAACTATAAGCTTGACTATCCTAACAACTAGTAGCATAATAGGATTCCATATGAGACCCTTCAAAATACATTAGTATTTAGGATATTTAACTTGCTTGTAAAAATACTTGAAGCATATTATGTATAGAATTGAAGTAGTTATGTTACTATACATGCACTTAATAATTATACATGAATGTAACGTACAACGCACTTTTAGTGTTTTGAAGCATATAATCTAACCCGATAAAATTACTCGAAAAATATATATAGGAATACAAAAAAGAGGTGTGTACAACCGTGAAACGCGTAAAAGGTCGAATGGATGAGAGTATACTTGTCTGCGTATACTACGGACCAAATGGAGAACGACTTATTAGAAGAGGACATAAGATGGCAAGTATGTTAGATTGTCCACTCTATATTCTAACAGTTGATCCACTTCCATATGATGCATTCAATGCTGAGAAATCCGGGTATATTGAACATTGGAAAGCTTTAGCTGAAGAGTTAGAAGTGGAAGAATTTATCATTCGTGACAACGAGAAACGTCCTTCACCAAAAGTTATTCAAGAAGTTGCTCATGGATTAAATATAACTCAAATTATAATAGGACAAACTGCACAAAGTAGATGGGAAGAAATAACAAAGGGATCCTTCATGAATGTCTTATTAAAAGAAATTCCTTTTGTTGATTTCCATGTGGTTTCAGTGGCTCGCTACATTAAAGATGAAGAAGATGGCATCTTTGAAAAAGGAGTCCGTGCTTATCTGGTTACAGACGGAGAGTCTTACAAAGTTTCTTTCACTTGTGCGAAGAATATGTGCCAAGAAGGAATTTTCTTCAAAGAAATTGGAACTGATTTTGATAATGGCATTTTCAAATTTATGCATAATAACAAAATGCATCAAGTTCATATACAAGAAAATCTTGTTACTGACCCAACTCAAGTTCCAGACAGTTGCAGCTTAAAAGCAAGATAAAAAGGAAACTCTTAGAGTTTCCTTTTTATTGTTGTTAGAAAGCACTTTAACTGGACATCGTTATTTTTCGGTCCTTCGGTAACGCCAAAGCCACTAATCCTATTATGGGCAATGTAGATACGACAATCATCGTCGTATAAACGCCTATATAATCCATCAATATACCAATTACTACTGCTCCTATTGCCCCCATACCAAATGCCAGGCCTACAGTTAAACCAGCCATCGTACCTATTTTACTCGGCACTAGCTCCTGTGCGTAGACTACAGTAACAGAGAAGCTTAGCATGATGAAAAATCCAATCGCAATAAGTAATAATATAATTGCCCAAACAGGTACATAAGGCAGGAGTAAACATAATGGAATAGGGACGGCCATCGACAAAATAATGACATTGCGTCTACCCATCCGATCTGCCATTGGTCCACCAAATAATGTCCCAACAGCTCCTAATGCAAGGAAAACAAAGATAATTAACTGCCCTTCTTTAATGGTCATGCCATAGTTCTTCATCAAATGGAAAATATAAAAGTTGGTCATATTGGTCACATAAAAAGATCGCGCAAAAATTATTACCATAAGAAGCGCCAAAGCCACACCAATTTGTTTTTTAGTTAGTGCAGGGAGTGAAGAAAGAAGCGTTCTCTTTCGGTTGGAAAGTTTCTCTTCCTCCAACTGTTTTTTATACCAAGCAGAAATCTTCGACAAAAGAAATATCCCTACTGCCGCAACTACCAAAAAAAGTGCTGCTCCTTTTTGACCTAAAGGTACTAATATAAAAGCACTAATAAGTGGCGCAAGAGCTTGTCCAGAATTTCCTCCCACTTGATAAATCGATTGTGAGAGACCTCGCTTTGAACCCGCTGCCATAAAGGACACCCGCGAACCTTCTGGGTGAAATACTGCTGAACCCAATCCCAAAAATATGACCGATACGAGAATCATCCAATATTGTGGTGCTAGTGCTAATCCTGCCATTCCAACAAAGGAGCTCATCATTCCAAGTGGCAATGCATAAGGCATCGGTTTTTTATCACTTATGTACCCTACAACCGGTTGGAGGAGCGAGGCAACAATATTTAATGCGAATGAAATGAGCCCTAATTGGGTAAATGTAAGCCCTAATTCTAATTCCAATACAGGAAACATCGCAGGAATTACTGCCTGCAACGTATCATTAAATAGATGACACACACCTATTGCGAACATTATAGGATAAACTGGATTGCCCATTTTATGTTTCTCTTTAGCCATACACTCACATTCTTTCTTCATATTAACGAATAAAGTTATTATAGCGTAAATTTGACAAATTAATTAATAATGAGTGGAATAACGACTTAATTCATGGAAACACTAAGTTCTAAGTTGAACATGAAATGAGGTTAAAGAGAAAATATGGATACCTTTTTCGAGATGAATTTTTGGGAAATGATTTTGAGATCCACTCTTTCCTTTATTGCTTTGCTGATATTAGCAAGAATATTAGGAAAGAAACAACTGAGTCAACTCACATTTTTCCACTATATCACCGGTATAACAGTTGGTTCTATTGCCGCAGAAATTGCCTCTCAACATGAAACACCTTTTCTTGATGGGTTGATTTCACTTATTTGGTGGACATTACTTACTTGGTTAATGAGTTATGTATCATTGAAAATCCCTAAAGTTCGAACAATGATTGATGATGAACCTACCATTATCATAAAAGATGGTGAAATCAGTGTGAAGTCTTTAAACTCAGCACGTTTACATATGGACGATTTACTAATGCTGCTAAGAGAGCAATCTATTTTTTCTATCCAAGATGTACATTATGCTGTCCTTGAAACAAACGGTCAACTTAGCGTCATGAAAAAGGTTGGTCAGCAGGGAGCAACCAAGCAGGATGTAAAAGTACCTCTTACTCTTCCTTTATTCATACCCTCTGAAATTATAGCGGACGGCAAAATTGTACAAAAGAATCTACAAGAATTAGATTTAACCGAAGAGTGGGTTATGAAGAAACTGAAAAAGCATGGGGTTGACTCGGTAAGTGACGTGTTTTATGCACAGATACAAACAAATGGCTCGTTGTATATTAGCTTAAAAGATAATGGCATATAAAATAATCTTCATACGTCATTAGTAAATGTTTTAAAAGAAACGACAACAAGTGACATAATCACTTGTTGTCGTTTCTCTTTATTACGCTTGATTTAAATAACTTAGAATGGCACTACTCAACTTTTCTGGTGCCTCATACATACTCATATGACCTGCACCCTTTATAACTACATGTTTGAAGTTTTCGCCACTTGCTGTAAATGTCTTGTCAGCAGGAATAAGTTGATCACTTTCACCAGCTATTAATAGTACGGGTAACTTAGTATTCGCCAAAACTTCAGTACGATCCTTCCTTACTTTCATCGCGTTAAGTGCGTCTTTTGCCCCTTCTGGACTAGTTTCGTAGCCAATCTTCTTTACCTTTGTAAGAGAGTGTCTATGAGTTTCTACATTTTCTGGGGCAAACAGCTTCGGAACCAGACCATCTACGAAAGGATCGATACCATCTTTGTCTATTTTACCTGCTGAAGCAGTTCTCCCTTTCTTCGCTTCTTCCGAATCCGGAAAACCTGTGGAATGAATCAATGAAAAGCCGTTTAAATATTGACTATAGCTTTCTGCGAATGCCAGTGTAATATAACCTCCGAGTGAATGGCCAAACATCGTCACCTTCTCTATTTTCAGTTCTTCTAAGAAACTCTTTATAACGGATGCATATTGGTCAATATCTAGCACACCATCATGATTCTTCGATTCTCCATGACCAGGAAGGTCAATAGCAATTACTCTATAATCAGTAGAAAGTTCGTGGATTACTTCATTCCAATATTCAGAGCTTCCACAAAACCCATGGATAAATAGTAATACTTCTCCTTGACCTTCTTCTATATAAGCAATGTTTGAATTAGTAGTCTTCATAAAGTCATCTCCCTAGTATCTCATTAATCGATTGGTTCAACTCTTGAATGTTTACCCCATCTAGTTGTGTATTACTCAAATTATATTTCTTTTTTATAGAAAGAATTCTGTTCACACTTTCATCAATTCTTTGTTCGGAAATTTCTCCTGTTTTTACCGCTTGGAGAATTGCATCTTTCGCTTTAATAACATTTGCATAGTCATGGGCTACTAACACAATGTCATTTCCAGCTTTAACTGCGGATACTGCTGCTTCTCCTATCTCAAATGTATTTACGATTGCTTTCATCGTCATATCATCTGTGATAATAATCCCCTCGTAACCTAATTGTTTCCTCAAAATACCCTTAATAATCTTCTCAGATAAAGATGCCGGATATGTAGGGTCAATTTTAGGTAGCAAAATATGACCTGTCATTACAACTTCTGTCCCTTGATTTATAGCTTTTTTAAAAGGTATTAACTCTAAGCCCTGTAAATCCTTTAAACTCTTTTGAATGATTGGAAGCTCTTTGTGGGAATCTACTGCAGTATCCCCATGCCCTGGGAAATGCTTTATAACAGGAATGACTTGCTCGCTCTGAATACCTTCCATCGTTTGTATACCTAATTCACTTACCTTCTGAGCATCTTTGCCAAAGGAACGGTCTCCAATTATAGGATTTTCTGGATTGCTATTTATATCAAGAACAGGTGCAAAATCTAAGTTAAAGCCAAATGCACTTAGTTGTTTTCCTAAAAGCTTTCCGATGCCATAAGAAAATGATGCGTCATTTCGAAATCCAATTTCTTCGTTTGTTGGTAGTTTAGTTAACTCTGGCAGCCTCGATATTCTCCCACCTTCTTCATCAATCCCTAAAAATAATGGCACTTTATTATTAGAGTTTTCTTGTTTGATGGCGTTTAGTAAAGTAACTGATTGATTGGCTTTCTTTAAATTGTCCTTGAACAAAATAATACCGCCGACTTGATGTGTAGATATAATTTTCTCTGTTTCATTGGTCATGACTTTCCCTTTTATACCTGCAAATATCATTTGACCCACTTTTTCTTCTAGACTTAAATCGGATAAAGAGACTTCTTTACCTTCTTTCACTTCCGTGAATACGGAAATGTGATGAACAGTTGGATTAGGATTTTCTTTCGATGGCTTCGGCAATATCCATTTCATTTGAAAGTCTTCAGTGACGTTATATATAAGTATCGTTTGATCTACTTGATCGTCTTTATAGCTTCTAATATCGTCAGGCTCACCTTTAATAGCTATAATATCTTCCAGATGTATTTGTTGGATCTCGGTGGAACTAGACCGTATATCAAACACAATCTCGGATTGATGACCAACCGTTACATCGTTTAACAAAAATTCTTCATAAATAGCTCTACCATTCTTACCTTTTCGCTCTGGGGCTCCCCAGAGTTCACGCACTTTTTGAATGTTGGTTTCTCCTATGATAAAAGGCGTATTAATCGTTTGCCCTTTCTCCGCTAGTTCGAACAATAGGGAGACAATGGATACCGTATCCGAAGACACCTCCAATGACACGTCCTCTTGAATTTTGTTCTCCTCCTTAGATTCTTTAAGCATTACAAATACGGCAATTACCAAAAAGAACAGAAGAAGTATTAACACTTTCTTCGTCATCATAAAAACCTCCAAACAAATGATGATGTAATCTCTACTTCCATAAGCCTAACCAATATATCGTTAATTTAACTGCATTATGTTTGATATATTTGTATTTCTCCAATATAGTACTAGATAAATACTAAAACTAGAAAAGAGGAATAGTTATGTCGATTAAAGATGCTATGATATGTGATATAGAAACGGGTATTTGCGGACCAGCAGAAACAGAGGAAGGTAATTCTGTTATAGGGCTAGTCGACTTAACTAACCTTTCTGCTAATAAGAATCCTGACCCAATTGAACAATTAGAAAAAGACAAATAAATAACCTAAAACGCCCTTCAGTAGTAAGTACTAAAGGGCGTTTCCTATTATCGTACTTCCTTCACCTCTAAATGCTTCATACAATTGTATAAATGACAAACATTTACGTCGTCCTTGAGTTCTACAATTGTAATGGCAGTGTTACCGATATCCCGAGAAAATTCACCATCTGGAACTAAAGTGTATAATAATCTACTGATAAAGCCTCCATGACTAACTACAAGTACTCTTTGACCTAAATGTTTTTTCTTTATTTCTTCTATAAAGGACATTCCACGAGATATAATTACATCTTCCGCTTCAAACCCCAGTTCTAAATCCCTCCAGGCCGGTCCCCACTTTGCAATCCGTTCCTCTTCAGTCGTACCTTCTATAATACCTCCGCCAATTTCCCCTAAGCGTTTATCTTCGTAAAAGTCGACTCTTGGATATTTCTGCGCAATAATTTCAGCTGTTTTTTTCGCACGGATGAGCGGACTTGTATATATAACGTCCCACTCCTCGTTCTGTATTCTTGTTGCTGCGCGCTCCGCCATATGTATTCCTTCCTCATCTAACGGTATATCTGTGTTTCCCTGCGCTCTACCTTCTTTGTTCCAAGCCGTAACGCCATGTCTTACAAACCCTATCGTTGTCATGAAATTTCCCCCTTACTTATTGTTTCATTATACTCAAAGTAAAATAGTTGAACAAATATCGCTTGACCTTCACGCAACGTCAAGGTTTAAGCTAAATGTATGAGGAGGTAATGAAGTGGAATACACAGTACAAACGCTTGGGCAGCTTGCTGGTATTAGTACTAGGACACTTCGGTATTATGATGAAATTGGTCTGCTTAAACCCGCACGTATCAATTCATCCGGCTACCGTATATACGGGGCTACTGAAGTAAATCGTCTGCAGCAAATTCTATTTTATCGCGAACTTGATGTAAGTTTAGATACTATTAAAGCAATCCTAAATTCCCCTACATTCGATGGAACTACTGCACTTAAACAACATCGGGAGAAATTACTAGAAAAAAGAGCACAATTAGACGCACTTATCAACAATGTGGATAAATCGATTGAACATACGGAAAGGAAGGCAAACATGACAGATAAAGAAAAATTTGAAGGCTTTAAACAAAAGCTGATCGATGAAAATGAGGAAAAATACGGAAAAGAAATACGAAAAAAATACGGAGAAAATGCTGTAAGCTCATCTAATGCAAAAGTAAAAAACATGACCGAAGAGCAGTATGCAGAAGTACAGAAGTTAGAGGAGCAACTGTTTACCAACTTAAAAGCTGCTATGAAAAGCGGAGATCCTGCCGGGGAACTAGCTCAAAAGGCAGCAGATTATCATAAACAGTGGCTTTGCTTTTACTGGGATCAGTACTCTAAAGAAGCTCACGCTGGCCTAGCTGAAATGTATGTCGCAGATGAACGTTTTACAGCTTATTACGATAAAGTACATCCAGGTGCAACTAAATTTTTACGAGATGCAATTGTAATTTATATAAAGTAAAACTTCAAACAGTGGGGTTTATTTATCCCCACTGTTAGTTATTTAAACCAATCGGCTTGTATGGGTAGTTTTCTCGTACCTACGTTTTATTACTTTTCGAACAATGTGGATATCCTCTGAATAACTTATCTATACCATAAACACCAACCAGTAACAAAAAGAAAGCTATGATATAATTGAACAAACTTTTCTCTATATCGAGGTTATTTAATAAATATAGAAAAACAACAGCCCAGATAATTATTAATCCAATTTTAATACTATCCAACCTCCTTTTAGTTTGGAAGTTCATCCATCTCGTTTTTTATTACTTTCTCTATTATGTGGATATCCTCTGGATACGCTAAATCCAAGGTTTGAATTTCCTCCAGTGACTTCCAAGCAATGTCATGAATAAACTCATCTGGATCCTGCATCGTAATTTCTCCACTTATAATCTCTACTAAAAAGTATTCTACAGAATAGGAAATCCCATGTTCACTTATAACACCATTTTTGTTATGTATTTTATCCAATGTTTTTACTACAAAACCCGTTTCCTCTACAAATTCCCTTATACAGCATTCTTCTATCGTTTCATCCTCTTCAAGCGTCCCAGACGGAACTGTCCATTTCTTCTCTTCTCCTGGAGCCGCTTGAAGTACCATCAACACTTCCTTCTGTTCATTTACACAAATACCAGCCGCACCTTTCCAGCTAAACATTAGCATTCACTCCCCTCTCTCTTATATCCAATCTTCCTCCGCTACATTAAGATCATAACGAGATTCCTTCAAATCCACACGTCCATTGGCAAGGAATTTGACCCCTTCTTCTTTTAACATGGCTTTTTGTGAGTAGGCCGATTCTTCATCAGCTATCACAATCTCTCCTTTTGCATTAATAACACGATGCCAAGGAAGATTATAATTGGCGCTCATGGAGTGTAAAACGCGAACTACCTGTCTTGCTCCTCTAGGACTTCCTGCAACTTTTGCAATCTGGCCATACGTCATTACCTTTCCTTGCGGGATAGACTTTATAATTTGAATTGCTTTTTCAGTAAAAGGATTCATCATGCAACTCCTTTCATTTCAACTTATTATAACTGACAATTTATAAAATTATAACTATATTTAGTCTAGTACCTTGCATAAGATAATACCGTATGTTATATTCTATCCAAGGTACTGCACATTAACTAGTAGTGTCAGGGGGGAAAGAAAAGATGAATATTCAATTTAAAAAAGGAGTATTAAATTTATGTGTGCTTGTTTTATTGGATAAGCAAGATCGGTATGGATATGAGCTAGTTCAAAAAATATCCGATCAAATCTCAATATCGGAAGGATCTGTCTACCCATTGTTAAGACGATTGACGAAGGAAGGCTATTTTACAACGTATTTACAAGAGTCCACAGAAGGACCCCCTCGTAAATATTACAAGCTAACTGACTTAGGTCGCTCCTACCTACATGAACAAATAATAGAATGGCAAAGTTTTACTAACGGTGTAAATAATCTAATTGAAGAGGGTGTAAAAAATGACTGAGCAACAATTTTTATATGAATTAGAACTTGCATTAACAAGCTTACCTGCTGAGGAAAGAAACGATATTCTTTCTGATATTAAAGAGTATTTCTCGAATGGAAGAGAAGATGGAAAATCTGATAGGGAAATCGCAGCTTCTTTAGGATCTCCAAAAGAAATTGCAGAGGAGCTTTCCGAAAACCAAATTCAAATTCCAGATAAAATTACACCGAGCAATAAAATCATTAAAGTACCTCATGCAAATTTCTCGAATGTAATGATGGATATCGACTTCGGTTCATTACACGTGACCTCTTCAGATACTGAGGAAGCAACTATCGAGTTAGTGGGAGAAAACGACAAATTACAATTGACAGCTGAAGTAGTAAACGACACATTATCGATTCGGTTAAAAACTAAAAAGTATAAATTTTTTAGTTTTATATTCTTAATAAAAGAACTGAGAGTAAACGTTGCTCTACCTAAAAAACTGTATACGACTGTAATCATGAAAACCGATAATGGTCGTATTCGCGCAGAAAAAATACTCGGGAAGAATATTAAGATAACATCAGATAACGGCAGTATTGGACTGAAAGAATTTGCTGCAACTATTCTAGAAGCAGAAACGGACAATGGACGGATTGAGATGGAGAAAATTCAAGCTGATAAACTTACCGCTGAAACGGATAACGGCAGAATAGAACTTCAAAATATTGATGCGGAGCAAGTTCACACGGAGACCGATAACGGTAGAATTATGATGCAATATGTTAACGGCAGTATTACTGGAAAAACAGATAATGGTAGAATCGAGCTATTAACTACTAGCTTGGATCGAATGATTGATTTGGAAACGGATAACGGAAGTATATTAGTAGAAACAGAAACAGATCCTACAAATGTATCGATTCATACAAAAGTGGATTATGGCAAAATAAGTGTGTTCGGCGAAAAAAATTCTCGCACTGTATTTGGTGCAGGTGCAAACAAAGTACGCCTTTCTTCAGATAACGGAAAAATAATAGTTGAGAAGAAGAAAGTACCTGTGTTTGAATGAACAAAAGGAGGAGATTCGTGACTAACGTCATGGATTCTCCTCCTTTTATATATTGGAAGTATTAAACGATTCTAACTAACAAGATCATTTCCCCAACTAAACTGTTCAACATTCCAGCTAAAGACAATTTTTAATGAAAAAACCCTTCAAGACAACGAATGTCTTGAAGGACTTTGAAATAAAACTTTTCTATTTGTCCTGACTTCAGCGCCTAGCCCCTCGAGTCGCTTCAGACTTGCGGGGCTTGCAAAGGCGCTTGTGCATTTCTTGTTAGTTTTCTTCTACTTCTTTACGGTTTTTCTTGAATAGTTTCGATAAAATCTCATAAACGATTGGTACAACAATTAATGTTAATAACGTTGAACTTGTTAAACCACCGATTACCGTAATACCAAGACCTTTCGAGATTAATCCACCGCCACCTGAACCTATTGCTAACGGTATTAATGCACCAATCGTTGCGATTGCTGTCATTAAAATTGGACGAAGACGAGTTGCCCCAGCTTCCAGAATTGCATCACGCATACTCATACCATCACGTTCCATATGAATGATTCGGTCCACTAATACAATTGCATTTGTTACTACGATTCCTATTAACATGAGCATACCCATCATTACCGATACAGAAATAGTTTCTCCTGCGATCAATAACCCAACGAATGATCCGATAACTGCAAACGGTAAAGAGAATAGGATAGCAAACGGTGCTACACCCTCACGGAATGTTACAACTAAGATAAAGTAAACAATTGCGATAGCCGCAAGCATTGCAATTCCAAGTTGTGTAAACGTTTCTTCCATGTCAGCTGCTACACCAGCAACACCAACTTCAACACCCTTAGGTAAGTCTAATTTATCAATTGCTTTATCTACTTCAGATGTTGCGACTGAGATATCATCTCCAAGGATTGTTCCTGCTACAGTTGCATAATACTCCCCTTTACTACGTGCAAGCGTATTAAGCGTTGTTCCTTCTTCTACTGTTACAAGCTCAGAAAGAGGCATTGTTGTTCCCAATGCTGTAGGAATTTCTGTAGCTAAAATATCATCTACAGACTTTGGTTGTTCTGCTTTTTCTTGTTGAACTATTACATCTAATGTATTGCCTTCTTTTTCAATAGTCGTCAATACATCTTTTGTATTTGTTGGACTTAACATCATGACAATTTGGCCTGTCGTTAAGCCATATTGTAGTAATTCATCCTGTTCTACTTTGAATGTATATTCAACATAAGCATCTTCAGTACTAGAAGAAACGTCTTCTAAACCGTCATTTTTACTCATTACATCTTCTACCATTTTTACAGCTTCATCTAATTTGTTTAAATCTTCACTGTAGAATGTGTAGCTAACTTCATTTGAAGACATTGACATAGCGGAGAAGTTTTGGCTCTTCCACTCGCCTGATTGCTCAAGATTAAATACGTATTCTTCAATTTCTTCACGAGCTCCTGGGAAATCTTCCATTTCTGGATCGAAGATAAGGTACATTAATGCACCACCCGCTCCGCCACCCATCATCGCAGCCGCTGGATCTATACTATCGCTATCTGTTACAGACAGTTGAAGAATATCGATATCTTTACGCTTTAATAACTCTTCTTCTACTGCAGCAACGTTTGCTAATGTATCATCTTTTAATTCACCAGCTTCTGGTGTATATGTTAAATACATAACCTTTTCTTCTTCACTTCCTAAGAAGCTAAAACCGATTAATGGAGTTAATGCTATACTTCCAGCCAGTAAAACGATAGAAACAATTGAAGTAATTACTTTATGGTTTAGCGTCCATTCCAATATACGCTTATAACCATTTGCTAGCTTACCAGCCTCTTTATGATTACTTTCTTTCTTCTCACCATATAATTTCTTCTTAAATAAGAAGTGAGACAATGCTGGAACGATTGTAATTGCCACAAGTAAAGATGCCAAAAGTGCAAACGACATCGTTAATGCGAAAGGTAAGAACAATTCTCCGACCATGCCACCAACAAATAGTAACGGTGCGAACACTGCAATCGTAACTAAGGTAGAAGATAGTATTGGTTTGAACATTTCAATAGTCGCTTCACGTACAAGTGCACGACCTGATAACTTCTCATCTTTTAAGTGAATACGACGATAAATATTTTCCACTACTACAATGGAGTCATCTATTACCCGTCCTATCGCAACTGTAATAGCTCCGAGGGTCATAATATTTAACGTAATATCCATCCAGTTCAATAATAGTAATGCCATGAATATAGACACTGGTATAGATATGATTGAAATTACCGTAGATTTAAAATCACGTAAAAACAGTAATATGATTAATACAGCGATCAATCCACCAAATAAAGCTTTTTCAATCATTGTAAAGACTGACTCTTCAATTGGTTCACCTTGGTCTAACGATATATCAATAACAAGACCATCAATATTTTTTTGTTCTTCTTTAATCAGTTCTTTCACGCTATTAACAACATCAACTGTATTTGCTTCCTGCCCTTTAACAATCTGAACAGAAATTGCATCTTCTCCGTTTGTACGGGATACAGATTGAACTCTACCTACTTCTTCAATAGTAGCAATATCACTAAGTTTCACAAATGGAGATGGATTTGTTGCTGATGGTGTTACTGGGATCAGCATTTCTTTTAACTCATCTGAAGTCATGAATTTACCATCTACTGAAATAGCTTCTTCGCCTTCTTCAAATTCATAAAGGCCTAGTGAAACAGCTAAATCACTTGCTTGAATCATTTGCTTGACGTCGTCTGTTTTTAAACCCAACTCAGTCATTTTTGCTTCATTATACGTAAGCTCAACTTCCTCGATATGCTGACCTGCAATAGTTGCAGAGGCTACTCCATCGATTTTCTCGATTTTAGGAACTAAAAGCTCTGAAACTGTAGATGTTAACTCTACAATGTCCTCTGATTTACTACTAACGCTTAACGCCACAACAGGCATCATATTCAAGCTAATAGCAGTGACGATTGGCTCCTGTGCACCTTCTGGTAATTTAACAGCTTCCAATGCAGATTTTAAAGCTCGATTTGCTTCGTCCATATCTTCGCCATACTCGTACTCTAATTGAATACTAGCCATATTAGAGTTCGAATTTGAATATACAGATTTTACTCCTGCAAGGTTTTCTACTGCTTTTTCTAAAGGCATGGATACGTCTTCCATAACCTGCTCAGGTGTTGCACCTGGATAGACATCCATAACCATTAAATATGGAATGGAAATATCTGGAATTGTTTCCATGTTCATACGTGTTCCAGAATAAATACCCGATACAGTAATAATAATTGTTAGTAACCATACCGCTAATTTATTTTGAAGAACAAAGTTGACTAAACCTTTCACACTTACACCTACCCCTAATTGACTTTAATTTCTCAATTACTTATAATAATGACTAATTAGTCAGTTGTCAACAATATGAACTAGGAGCGATTGTTTTAAATGGGTAAAAAACAGTTAATTATGGAAAGAGCATTAGAGCTTTTTGCAGAACAAGGATTCGAACCAACCTCTGTTCAACAAATTACAGAACGTTGCGGTATTTCTAAAGGAGCATTTTATTTGTCTTTTAAATCGAAAGACGAATTGATAGTAGCATTAATCGATCAATTTATGAGTCAAATGATTTCAAATACTGACTACCAGGTCACTAACATGCAAAATAATGAATTATCATTATATAATTTTTACTTTACAATGTTTCAAGCCTCCCAAAAACATTCAAATTTCGCTAAAATTTTAATGAAGGAGCAGTCACATTCTTTTAATAGCGAGCTTGTATTAAAGTTTCATGATTATGATAAGTTATTAGAGAAAACTATCCTAACCATGACAGAAAAGTTATTTGGAGAAAGAATCGAAAATACCAAATATGATTTAGTCTATTGTATTAAAGGTTTTATAAGTATCTATTCAGAGTTGATATTATTCAACAATGTTCCGGTAGATTTGGAACAACTTGCACAATCTTTAGTTGAAAAAACAAATTTACTTGCATCCGAGGTCACCATTCCATTTGTCACTAAAGAAATTTTTCAGCTCAGACGGTTGTCTAAAACAGAAATTACAAACGATCAATTGTTAGAAGTTCTAGAACAAAGTTTAAATGAAGCGGAAGAACCACTTGAACAAGAGTCTCTGAGTTTGTTAAAACAGCATTTATTGGAGCCCTCTCTTAGTCCCGCCCTAGTAGAAGGCCTGTTAAAAAATATTCAAGATTACCCTAATTGTAAATGGATTGCATTTTTGCTCCGTAATTATTTAAAGTTAAACTCTATTAAATAAGCATGCTTTATTGGAGATTATTACAAGGTTCGTACTGACATAAATCGGGTATTTTATACACAACACTTCAAATAATAAGAGAGTTGAGATAAAATGTTTGGTTTTTCAGATTTGCTTTCTTTAATAATTTCAGCTTTTATCATCTTGCCTATTGTTATATTTTTGCGAGAAACGGGTTATTTAATAGTAAGTGAGATTTTCGGTGTAAAGAACCCCAGATTGACTATTGGATCGGGACCTAGACTTTTCAAATTTTGGATAATTGATGTACGAAAACATTATCATCTATTTAGTTGGTTTTCATACGACGCTCTAAAAAGAGAAAGTAAACTAGCGTATATATGTATATACGCAGGTCCTATTCTGATGAATCTGTCGGTAGCTCTAGTCCTAAACGCGTTATTGGCAAACGGTCTGTTAGAAGAATATCGAACATTTTGGGATCGCTTTGTGTTTTATGCGTTTTATTATGTTTTGTTCGATATTATTCCTATGAGAACTATAAATGGGATGCCAAACAATGGAATGATCATATACGAAATGCTTCGTTATGGAAAACGAACAGATTACAACCATGAACCTTTTATATACAAGACAACCGATATTGAAGAAGAATACCAAGAAACTCAAGAAGAAATAAGGCAGAAGAATAAAGAAGAAAAATGATGAGGAAATACGAGGAGCTAGACGAAAAGGGTACTTACTTCACCCAACTTTGTCTAGCTCTTTTGTATGACAGTAGAGTTTAAATTATCTTTCTTCCCATTTGCGCTAACGCATAGTGTATACCGTGCTGTAATGTTTGGAAGCAATCGAAGTTAGATAATTGAACATTTGACTGAGTAATAATAATACTTAACTGCGGGGAGATACCCACTAATATCGTCGTCACACCTATTAAAGTGGAAGCTGACCCGATTTTTTCGATAAAACTTGCTGTATGTTGACTGATATTTTCATTCAGCCCTGTTAAATCAAGTACTACATACTTTGCCTTGTGTGAAGGTAAATTAGTTAATGTTTTCTCTAGTAACGCCTCTGAACGGTCTTCATCATACTTACCGATCAACGGTACCACAACTATTCCATCCAACACGGGAATAATAGGTGATGAGAGTTCCTGTACTAATTCAGTTAAGTCCCTTACTTTATCCTCCACTACTGCTTCTAAATGAAGAATCTCATCCATTTCTGTTTTTCGAGCAAGCTGACCAATATTATGATTTACTGTAATAGTAGATGGGAAGTACTTTACTTCTGTAAATTCATCACCTTGTATTTGATCTTTTACTACCTCATACCACATATTTTCATTTAGAAGTCCAGAGAATATGCCAGCATAATGAGCAGGCATGTATTTTCCTCCCACCGACTTTTCTTGTGCTTTATTTATTTTGTATTCCCAGCTATTTTTAAATTTTGCAGTGAAGGTCTTTTCTTCGATATTTAGATTTTCTACTTTAGCTAATCCCCAGCCTGCGGAAGAATATGTGTTTGTAATAAGACCAACTGCTTCTGTGACACTTACGTTTTTCATATTTTGAAAGTACTCTCCCACCACTATCCCCTGGCGAAATCCTGTAGCTTCAAAAACTAAGTTTGATGCTTCATCCCCAGAAACCTCTTCAATTGTATCGAAGAAGGATTTCATCGCAGAGGAAACCCAGAAAAGAACAGCGTCCTGTTGTTCAAATAGAAACTCCCCTTTTTCCAGATCCCAGTTAAAACTAATTCCACCTATATCAATACCTGCCTGTTTGTCCATTTATAAGACCCCTTTATATTTTCGAAATTATGTATGTACCAGTAAACTTCCTACACTAAAAGAGATTCTACTATAAATTTAGTTTACTACTACAAGGCATAAAAGGACAAAATTATATAGTTTCCAGCTTCAAATGAACAGAATCTACTAGCTTCTTATACCCAATTTCCTGATAAATTTTATTGGAGGTTGGATTGAGCATATCTGTATACAACACACAAAACTCAAATTCCTTTAATAACTCTTTACTCCCTGCCGCAACCACAGTTCTTCCATACCCTTTTCCTCGTTTTTCTGCTGGTGTAAAAACAAGTGAAACCGTAACCCCTTTTTTTGTTGGCCTAGCCTTTTTCATCATGGATACAACTTCCCCTTGGTTTTCCCAAAGAAAGACTTCATTACCCTCTAACATTTTATTCACACGTTTTTTTATTTCTACTGGAGCTGTCGTTGATAATCCAGTATCACGTTCAAACTGGCTATACCATTTCTCTATTAGAAGTGCATCGTTAAGAGTTGCGTAACGCCATGAGCCTGGACTCATTTTAAGGGACCCCTCTACTTGGTCCAGTCTATAAAGTCCTTGATGCATCATGAAAGAGTATGTTCCTCCTGTTTTTTCTTTCCACTTTTCCGCAAACATAATAGCCCATTCCTTTACACTGATGATGGATTCTACTCGTATGGAATGTTTAATCAATTCTGCGGTACATAAGTCAATGCAAGCAGATATCTGCTTTTTATCTACAAATACAATATTTAGGGGATGGGGAGGGGTCATTTGAAAAATTGCTAATACTTCACCTTCCTCTTCAATAGTGGCCATGTAAGGGTTATTGTATGCACCAGCTCTTATCCCGTTTAAAACACCAAGAAATAAGCTGAACTTATCCTCGTTTGATTCCAAAAAGGGTGTTACTTTGCCCGCAAATTTTTCTACACTTTCATAATGCTGAAAATTCATATAATTGACCTCCTCTATATCTTTGTATGTTAATATAACTTAAAACACTAAGGAAGGGGTATACTTTTATGAAAGTTGTGTCAATTCGAGATATCCATATAGGAATAGGTATTCCAAAAGTTATTGTTCCCCTTATAGGAAGAACAATAGAAGAGCTTCTTTTAGAGATAAAAAGCCTTCAAACTAACTTCGAAATTATTGAATGGCGAGCTGACTTTTTAGAGGGAATTGAAGATATTACTAAAGTAAAAAAAACACTTTCCACATTGCGAGAAGTACTATATCCAACCCCTCTTCTATTTACTTTTAGAACACATCGTGAAGGTGGAAATAAAATAATAGAAGACTCCTACTACGAAACCCTTCTAGTAGAAGTAATGAAAACAAAAGAAGTTGATTTGATAGACGTGGAGTTGTTTTCCCCGAAAGTGACGGAAATAATGCAAGCAGCAAAAGGAACGGGCCTTTTCATCATTATGTCTAATCACGACTTCGAAAAGACTCCTGCCAAGGAAGAAATCGTATGGAGACTTAAAAGAATGCAAGAGTTAGATGCACATATACCTAAAATCGCTGTAATGCCAAACAATCCAACAGATGTTCTGACATTGCTAGATGCAACCTACACAATGTACTCCTTATATGCAGACCGTCCAATTATTACTATGGCTATGGCTTCTACTGGTGTAATTAGTCGACTCGCTGGAGAAGTTTTTGGCTCCGCCGCAACATTTGGTTCTGGTGTAGCTTCTTCTGCTCCAGGGCAAATTCCAGCCGTTGACCTTAAATATATTTTAGGGTTAATACATACAAAACAAGAGTAGCAGCTGTTCTCATTGTGCAGGAGTCACCGCCGATAATTAGAAATTCATCATTAAATACTAATAAAACCCCACCCTTTTCTACTAGAAAAGGAAGGGGTTTTGTTTATTTTAATATATCTAGGATTTCTTCTGATACATATGTTGTCTTATCTTTTAACACTGGTTTTTCTAAAAATAATTGTAGGCTCTTATTGTAACTAAAAACTTTTGTATCACGAAAAATCTGGAAAGAACTGTTGCCTTTTAAAAGTGTTACTAACTTTTGCGTAGAAGTAGAATAGCTTTTTACTTCATATCCAAGGTGCTCTGCTACTTTACGAAGCGGAATCATTTTTGTCCCATTTTGTATAAAGTGATCATTTTCAATAATATGTTTTAAATCAGGCGAAAGATAATTTAGAGCAACAACCTTCAATGGAGTTGTTTGGTCGGGTAATCCTTCCATCCCTCTTTTAGTAACAGCATAAAAGACAATAAGCTCTTTTTCCACTAAATCCTCCTGAGTTATTACTTCGTTTTTCTCATTACGCAATTCAGTTTCTTCGGAAATAGTTAACTGAAGTTCTCGATCTAAACTAATCATATCTTGGTCAAACTTCGCCACTTTCACAAAACTAAATTCTTCTTTGCCAGGAACAAAAAGAAGTTCCGGAGTTATTTGTGCTGGATAAATTAAAATCATCGGCTTGTTTTTATCATAATAAGCCTCTATTTTCTGCCCTATTTGGAAAGACTCTTTTTTAACTGTCTCTGCGTTTGTTCCTTTAAACAATCGTACATTTTTATCAAGTGTGAAGATAGTCGTAATTGGCTCATCCTCTTCTGTCACTACCGTAAGCGCTAACTTATTTTTATCGTTTGTTATTTCTGTTATAACACCTGGAAATTTTATGAAGTTGGACGTATCACTAACTTCATCAGGTGAGGACATAGCTACTATTTTAATAGGAGCTGTTTGAGCAGGAATGCTTTTAGTAGCCATCGTATAGAATACAATAAGCTCTTTTCCGCTTAAGTCTGCTCTTGCTATTTTTTCTCCGTCGGTATTTTCTAGAATTGTTTTGTCATCTACATTCAAATTCAATTCATTGTCTAAACTACGAAACTCTTCATCAAATTTCCCTACTTTAACAGAACCGAATGTTTTAGCATCATGCACAATAACTAATTCGGGTGAAATTTGTGCTGGATATATCATAATCATCGGTTTATCTTTATCATAATAGGCGTCTATTTGTTGACCTTTTTGAAACGCCACTTTTTCCATTTCCTTCGTGGATCCACTACTGTATACCATTGTTTCATCCGTTACGTTGTAAAAAGTAATCTGCGGCTCTTTACCATTTGTTTCTACCGTTAAAGTAACAGTTCCCTTTTTTTCTTCCACTTTTGTTATAACCCCGGTTGCTTTTATAAAGTTAGTTGTTTCTACTTTTGCTTCATCACTTTGTGCAAAGGCAGAACCTTGGCTCCATACAAGCCCGAACATTAAAATCATTACGAAAGCTGCGTATATTTTCTTCATCCAATCACTCCTCTTTTTTCTTCTCTTTCCATTTGACGGGGTAATTTACAGAAACGTTACAAATTAAATGAAACATTCTTTATGTTGTTTCGTATAAAGTTTAAAGAGAAAAAAGATAGGAGTTTGAATATGACGTTATCAATAAGCCAAGTAACTAAGAAATATCAAGACTTCGTAGCTGTTAACAGTTTGTCCTTTACAATTGAAAAGGGAGAAATATTTGGGCTGATCGGTCAGAATGGTGCTGGTAAAACTACAACATTTCGTATGATTTTAGACTTACAGGAAACAACTGAAGGTAGCATTATGTGGAATGGCCAACATATAAATTCCATTAATAGAGATATCCTAGGCTACTTACCTGAAGAACGAGGCATCTTCCCTGCCATGACTGTGGAAGACCAACTATACTTTTTTGGCGAGTTAAGAGGAAAGCTTAAAAAAGATTTAAAAAAAGAAGTAGATTACTGGATTGATCGTTTTGAATTAGACGATAAGCGAAAAGCAAAAGCAGAAACCTTATCCAAAGGAAACCAGCAAAAAGTTCAATTAATCGCAAGCTTTATACATCAACCAGAGTTCCTTATATTAGATGAGCCTTTTAGTGGCTTGGATCCAGTAAATATGGATTTGCTAAAGTCTGCAATTCTAGACCTAAAGCATAAAGGAACAACTATATTATTTTCTAGTCACCAAATGGATAATGTCGAAGAGCTTTGTGACCATTTATGCCTACTAAAACGTGGCGTATCCTTGTTTACTGGAAGTTTACTAGATTTGAAGAAACAATACGGAAAAACGAAGTTAACTATACGTACAGAAATTCCTAAAGAAGTACTAGCAGGACTACATGGTGTACGAGATGTTCAAACAGGCAGAGATCAATACACACTAACACTTGAAGATGAATCGTATGCACAGCCTATTTTTGACTATGTATCTAATGGCAAATACATAGAAAAATTTAGTTTGGATTATTTATCATTAGATGAAATATTCAAAGATAAGGTAGGTGCTAAGCATGTCTAAATTCTGGTTGTTAGTTAAGCAACTTTACGTTCAAAAAGTCAAAGCAAAATCATTTATATTTTCTATCATTTTATATGTGGCGGTGATCAGTGGTGTTATGTTCTGGTCAGACATTAAGGAGGCATTTTTCCAAGAAGACGCTCTACAAATAGCTCTTATTAACGAAACAGATGTGGAAATTGAGGCATTATTTGAGTCGACTAGCGATCTAGAATTCAGCTTTCCAACAGATGATCTTGAAAAAGTAGAACAACAAGTAGTTGACGGGGACTTCGCGGCTGTCATTTTCGTGGAAGATCAAGATAATTCACTCACAGCAGAAATTGCCACCTTCGAACCGCTGACATTTAATGATCAGTTAAGCCTTTCTTCTACCCTTCAATACGCAGGGAAAATATATGAAGTGCAGCAGCTAAATTTAACTGCAGAAGAAGCGGATAAAATTCTGCAATCTGAAACTATCATTACGATGAAAAATCTGAATGAACAATCTGTCTCAGGTAAAAGTGAGGATGAGAAAGCTGCTGGAATTGGTGCTTCCTTTTTAGTAGGTTTTCTAATTTATTCATTTGTTATGACCTTCTTATCGATGATTACAACGGATGTTGCTTCCGAAAAAGGTTCGCGCGTTCTTGAAGTTTTACTTGCTAGCGTGAAACCAGCTACACATTTTATGGCGAAATTAACTGGAACGTTTCTTTTAGCGTTAACACAAATAGGGGGATTATTACTCGTTCAAGGATTGTTATTCGCATTTATTGACGGAGGCTCAAAATGGGATGTTGTACAGGAAATTGCCAATGAACTATCTCTTGCATTTATCGGTTATTCAGTAGCCTTTTTATTGATCACAATCATTTTATATTTGATATTGGGTGCATTATTAGGGTCGTTAGTATCCAAAGTAGAGGAATCGAGTCAAGCTATGATGCCCGCGATGATGGTTGGAATTATTGGCTTTTACGTGCTAATCTCTGGAATGGCAAGTCCTGATACGATGCTCATAAAAGTGTTCTCCTATATTCCGTTTACGTCGGGTATGGTCATGCCACTACGAATTGGCGCCACTGACATATCTACATTCGAACCAATTTTGTCCATGGCTATATTAATAGTAACTGTAGTTCTTATGTTCCTACTAAGCTTGTCCTTCTATAAACGAAGTGTACTAACTTATAGTAGTGGAGGAATAATCCAAAAAATTAAGACCGTGCTTAAAGTAACAACATAAGAAAAAAGTCGTAAAAGCGAAGAAAAATAAATAAGTTTAAAGTTTAATAAGTATATAAAAAGACAATCGTTAGGTGTGAAAAATCTGTGCGATTGTCTTTTTTGATACAATTTTCCACCTCTTGCATAAAATAATGGATGAAAGAAGGGATGCATATATGTGTGGAATTACTGGTTGGATTCATTTTCAAAGGGATTTGAGAAACGAATTATCAGCAGTTGCTAAAATGACGGAAACCTTAAAGAAGCGTGGCCCAGATGACGGTAATATTTGGAATTCTCCGCACGCCATATTTGGACATCGCCGTTTAACAGTAGTAGATCCAGTCGGCGGAAAGCAACCGATGACTAAAACCTATCATTCTAATGAATATACACTTACGTATAATGGAGAATTATATAATACAGAGGATCTCCGAAGAGAATTATTGAAACGTGGGCATAGCTTCTCTGGTCATTCAGATACAGAGGTATTATTGACCTCCTATATAGAATGGAAGGAAAATTGTGTTGACCATTTTAATGGAATATTCGCATTTGCTATATGGGATGAGTCGGAGCAAAAAGTGTTTATAGCGCGCGATCGCCTTGGAGTGAAACCACTTTTTTATACAGAAAAAAACGGGGGCTTCCTATTTGGTTCTGAGCAAAAGTCGCTCTTTGCCCATCCTGCTATTTCCCCTATCATTAATAGAAATGGTCTAGCCGAAATCATTGGATTAGGTCCCTCACGTACCCCTGGTTCTGGCGTGTACCAGGATATACATGAATTACGGCCTGCCCATGCACTCAGTTTAACTCGCAACGGCATTCGGACTTGGCGTTACTGGAATGTAGAAAGCAAGGAACATACAGATTCTTTAGATGAAACTACGGAAAAGGTTCATTCATTAGTAACCGATGCTGTAGAAAGACAACTTGTATCAGACGTCCCCCTTTGCACATTCCTATCTGGAGGTTTGGACTCCAGTATTATTACTTCAATAGCAGCCAAATCCTATTCTCAGGAGTCCAAATCCCCACTGCACACGTACTCCATCGACTATCAAGATAATGACCATCATTTTAAAGGTAATACTTTTCAACCTTCAAGCGATCTTCCATGGATACAAAAAGTGACGGACCATTTAGAAACGGACCATCATTTTTCTATTATTACCCAACAAAAACTAGCAGAGTATTTAAGAGAGGCTGTTCACGTAAGGGATCTTCCAGGCATGGCCGATATCGATTCTTCTTTACTATGGTTCTGCCGAGAAATAAAACAGGACTTTACGGTAGGTTTATCTGGAGAATGTGCGGATGAAATATTTGGTGGCTACCCATGGTTTCACCAAATAGGAAACGCAGAAAAAGGGTTTCCTTGGATACGATCTACTAGTGAACGCTTCCAGTTATTGAATGATAGTTGGCAAGGTAAATTAAATATTGAAGAATATGTACAAAATGCATATGACACTACTTTAGCTGAAACTCCTCTTTTGGAAGGCGAATCAGAAATTGACGCAAAAAGACGCGCATTATTTTATATGAATATGACGTGGTTTATGACGACCTTGTTAGATAGGAAGGATCGTATGAGTATGGGGGCTAGCTTAGAGGTGCGTGTACCCTTCGCGGACCATCGTCTGGTAGAGTATGCATGGAATATTCCATGGGAATACAAGATGGTCGGCAATCAGGAAAAAGGCATATTACGAAGAGCATTTGAAGGCAGTCTGCCATTTGATGTACTTTATCGTAAAAAGAGTCCATACCCAAAAACACATAATCCTGTTTATACAGCTATTGTGAGTAATTTGTTGAAAGAGCAATTACAAGACAAAAACTCTATTCTACACGAACTGTTCCAAAAGCAACGCTTAGCTGACCTTGTCGAATCCAACGGAGAAGCATTTAAAGTACCATGGTTTGGCCAGTTAATGTCTGGACCGCAGCTTCTGGCATACTTGGTACAGATGGATATTTGGTTTAAAGAATGTAATGTTCAACTAGTGGATTAAAAGATACTAACCAAATAGAATGGAATGTATTTACCGGCTCCTTGAGTAAGTGCATGATGAAAGCAAGTAAATCCTTTGTAAATCCTTTCAGACTGTAGACAAACTCAATTTTAGGTGTATAAAGTTGAATATTAAAATCGGCAAGATCCACCACTTCGCTTTCCGTGGGCTTGGCTTCAGCCTCCTCGTCACTACGTTCCTGTGGGGTCTTCAGCTCAAGCTATTCCCACTGGAGTCTTCGTGGTGGATCTTGCCTTATAAACAGTTATAAACGAGTATTCAATATCTCACTTTTAATAGGGTGACTAAACATCCCTAGGAACATTTATTACTATTCATAACCGTTTATAAAAATACCTATGTCGTCAAACTGAAAGGATTTACTCTGTACTAAACAGAGTAGATCCTTTTTAGTTTGAAATTTTACGGAAATAGGCATCTATAAATGGAACTAGATAGTCTATCACAGCTTCATCGGGATTGAGCTTCGGATGATGCAGTCCATATGATGAGTTAACTCCAGCCCAAAATAGCAGGCCTGGTATTTCTTGAAGGAAATAACCAAAGTCTTCACCAGTCATAGCCGCATCACATAAAATGGCATTCGTTGCTGAATGTACTTCCGCATAGGCTAAAAACTCGTTCGCAAGTAGCTCATCATTTTTCACCTGATAGTAGGACGAACCGTAGTCTATCTGAACAGAGCATTCAAAAGCAATTTCTGTCGCTCGACAAAACGACTCGATCTTCTCTTTAATAATCGCCATCGTATCTGCATCCATCGTACGAATAGTTCCCTCTAGCCTAGCGTGACCAGAAATAATATTTTGTACTGTTCCAGAAGTGAACTTCCCAATCGTAAGAACCGCTGGGTCCATAGGATTGATAGAACGACTTACAATCGTTTGTAATTGCAATAATAGTGTAGCTGCTGCAACAGACATATCTCTCGCCTGATGCGGAAATGCCGCATGCCCTTCCTTTCCAATTACATCGATAAATAATTCAGATGTATTAGCAAAAAGTAAACCTGGACGAGTGGCTACTGTTCCAACAGGATATTCAGGTGCTACATGAAAGGCAAATATTTTATCGGGCATTAAAGTCGTTTGTTCTTCTTTTAACCATTCTCGCATTGGAAGTGCACCTCCGGGACTTTCCTCTGCTGGTTGAAATAGAATAACTACATGATCCTTGATAGGGTTTTCTACTAGTTTCCTAAGTAAACCAAGGGCCACCGTCATATGAACGTCATGACCACAAGCATGCATTTTACCAGGATGGCTAGATTCAAATGGAAGTCCAGTCACCTCCGTAATCGGTAGACCATCTATATCCGTCCTCCAACCAATCGTTTGTGTAGGTTCTGTTCCCTCTACTTTTACGACAATCCCTGTTTTCCAAGTAATTATGGTTAGTCTATCTTGTGGAAGCGTACGAATTTGTTCCAATAAATAACTTTGTGTTTTTACTTCTTCAAAACCTAATTCAGGTATGCGATGTAAATCTCTCCGAATATCTTGTAAGGTTTTCATCAGCCACCAACTTACAACTGACGTAATTCTTGCATGATTTCCGTTTTCGATCTTGTTTGATCATCTATTTCTTTAATGACTTTTGCAGGTGCTCCTACAGCTACCGTATATGGAGGGATATCCTTAGTAACTATGGCACCCGCAGCTACAACTGCACCTTTACCAACTCTACATCCTTCAAGAACTACCACGTTCGCACCAATCATTACGTCATCTTCTATAATTACCGGAGTTGCAGAAGGTGGCTCAATTACTCCTGCTAACACTGCGCCAGCACCAATATGACAGTTTTTCCCTACAGTTGCGCGTCCACCTAGAACTGCGCCCATATCAATCATCGTACCTTCACCAATAACTGCACCAATATTAATAAGTGCGCCCATCATAATAACACTATTATCTCCAATACTAACTTGATCTCGAATAATTGCGCCTGGCTCGATACGTGCGTTTATCCCCTTTAGGTCCAAAAGTGGAATAGCGGAGTTACGACTTTCATTCTCCACGACTACATCATCGATTTGATTTTTATATTCATTTAAAACGGATTCAATTTCAGACCATTCTCCAAATAATACTAGAGAATTTCCCTCCCCAAAAACTTTTGTATGTTCCCCGAAAGAAATCTGATTTATGCCGTTTCCTTTTATGTATACTTTCACTTGCGTTGATTTTTTAGCGTGTTGAATATATGAAATAATTTCATGTGCATCTAATTGTTTCATTCTCCATACCTCCTCAAATATGTATTCATTCTACAGGATTTTTTATTAAAAATCACGAATTTAAATACATTTAACGAAATATAATGTAAAATTAATATTTTCAATTAACTCTTTCCATATGTCACTTGTTTCTACCGTTTTCTAGGCAAATCAAGTAAAAATATGCTATAATTCAATTAACAAATTTGAAGGGACGATGGGTGGACTATGATTATATAATCTTATTTCTTGCATAATATTTGCTGCTTCATGCAGAAAAAAATATTTTATACGCAAACGGAAATAGGATTAGTCTGCCCATTATTCTTACAATACGTACGGTATTCTCTACATAGCACTGAATATGTAGTGTTTTTCGTATATGCTTTATGGTCAGCAACATCCTTCCGTATTATTCGGAGGGATTTTTTTATTCCTCCAAAAGGAGTTGTTTGTATGACACTATTAGGAAAACTAAATGATATAAGCATTATTTTTGGCGACGATGTAATCTTAAAGAATGTAAAAGAAGATATACAAGCAGATGTAGTTATTGGAATTGTTGGTGGAAACGGACAAGGTAAGTCTTCGTTACTTACGATTCTTTCCAATGAAGCCCTTCCTACTAGCGGAAGGGTGGAATGGATCGGAACTCCCCCTTCTATAAGCTACTTTCAGCAAGAAGATGAGCACTTTAGTGAAAAAGAAGATGAACTTGATAAGCTGGCCGCTTTAAGTAAATGGACTGTTCCAGAAGGAAGAGAATATGCACAACTGAGTGGCGGTGAAAAGATGAAAAGAAGATTATCTCGTGCATTCGCAGAGAATTCTCAAGTCTTACTTTTAGATGAACCAACAAATCATTTGGATCAGGAGAGCTTATCCTACTTAAGGAAACAGATTCTCACTTATAATGGCACGATCATTCTGGTTTCTCACGATCGGTACTTCTTAGATGAGGTAGCGGATTATATTTGGGAAGTTGAAAATAAAAAACTGACGGCATACGCTGGGAACTATTCGATTTATAGGGATAGAAAAGCAGAAAAAATCCTGACACAACAAAGACTTTATGATGCGCAACAATCAAAAATTCAGCAAGTGGAAAAGCAAATTACCGAACTGAAAAACTGGTCATCCAAAGCGCATGCGGATTCTACCAAGCATGAATTCAACAAGGAGTATTATCGAGTTAAAGCTAAAAAAATGGACGTGCAAATACGCTCCAAAAAGAAAAGGCTAGAACTGGAACTTACTAAAAACACTGTCGATAAACCTGATAAAGAAAAAGATGTGTCTTTTTCCATTGAAGGAAACAAGAAAAAAGGTAAACGCATCATCGAAGCAAAAGGTCTTAGAAAAGACTTTAAAAATAGCACACTCTTCCACCCTACTTCTTTCACCATACAAGCTCAAGAACGCGTAGCATTATTAGGTCGTAACGGTAGTGGAAAATCAACATTTTTTCGCATGATATTAGGAGAAGAAAGTTATCAAGGAGATCTTTGGAAAACCGAATCTATAAATATTGGCTATTTACGCCAAACCGTGTTCGACTTACCAGAAAACCTAACACCATTTGAATTTTTTGGACCGACTGACTTTGAGATAAGAGGACTTATCCAAACACTAATGACTAACTTAGGCTTTTCAATAGAACACTGGACACGGCCTATATCAACAATGAGTATGGGAGAGCGGGTGAAGCTGAAGCTAATGGAGTTCATGCTCGACCAAAAAGATGTCTTACTATTAGACGAACCAACAAACCATTTAGATCTCCCTTCTCGTGAACAGTTAGAAAAAACACTGTCTACTTTTCCAGGCACTATTTTACTTGTGACACATGACCGATACTTCTTAGAAAAATTAACAAATAAATTGCTGATTTTTGAAAATGATTCGATTCGAAAGGTAGAAATGAACTATAACGAATGGATGCATAGAAACAATGAGTCTTCAATTGAAAAACAACTCTTAACACTAGAAACGGAACGGCAGGCAGTTCTCGGCAAACTCAGTTTCCTAAAAAATAATGACCCTAAGTATAGTGAACTCGATGTACAATTCATTGAACTATCTAAGAAAATAAACGACTTAAAAAAGAAATAATATAGAAGGCAGCTCCTATCTTTAAGTTACTTTTATTGTATTTGTCGTTTCAAATCACATCTTATCAATTTCCCAGGAAATATGATTATATATGTCCCTCTATTTACTTTCATGGACTATCAACATATAATAATATAAAATCCGATAAGAAAAGTAGGTTTTAAAATGAAAACAATTCCTAAACCACTTGTAATGCTCAACCAATGGACTATTGTTTTATCTGTAATCATTGCTCTTCTAACTCAATCTGCATGGATATTACTTATTCCGTTAGTTGCAAATTTATCCAGTTTATTAACAGGTTTCCATCCAATTTTAGTTGTAGCCAAAAGGTGGTTCTTGTCTAAACCTGCCTCTCAATATATTCAAGAAGATTATGCACAACTAAGATTTAATCAGTGGCTGGCAGTTGGTTTCTTGTTAGTAGCTACAATTAGCTACTTTCTAAACTGGTCGTTATTATTTAATATCGCAACTATTATGGTTGGCCTTGCCGCTTCCATTGCAATAGCAGGATTTTGTATTGGTTGTTTCATCCGATTCCAGTTTCAACAGTGGAACTATCGTAGAAAGAAATCGGTAGCTTAACCAGAAGGACAGAAACGCCTAGGTCAGCACCGGAGCTAAACAGACGCTGGCTTTGCTATTAAGAAAAACAGCCTTTCCTTCGAAAATGGAAAGGCTGTTTATTTGTCTTCCAATCCGAACATTTTTAATATGTTAAATATCTTCACTAACACTAATGATATCTAAAATCATATTTTTCCTTTGGGACATTTAAAGTATGATTATTGATAATTACTGTATCATTATCCACCCAAGAAATTTCTGCATCCTCTTCTCTATAATTCCAATATATATTTTTGGTTTTCCCATTTTTTTTATTGAAAACGAGTTCACCGCGAACTGCATAGGAAGTAGTAGCTCCGCCGTTTGTAACGTAGGCTTTTAACGTAAATTTCCCATCTGGTGATGATTCCTCCACTAATAAATCTCCTTTCGGTAGACTTTCCATACTAACAAAAAATGTATATAGGAAGATTCCTAATAGAACCAGAATCACCGTAATAGGTATACTTGTTACGAGGAGAATTACTTTTACTTTTCTGTTCATCCTTCTCTCCTTTTCCCATAATAATTAGTTCTTACAATTGAAATAATGACTAGTAAAATTGCTCCAATGAAAGCTAGAGTAATAACATTATCTATTCCATATTTGTTTCTAGCGTATTCTCCATCTCTTGTAGCTTGAATATATGTTCCATCGTCCTCCTGTATAGCAATGGCTTCCTCCGTATTTATCCCTTGAATGCTATAATACTTCGTCCCTTTTGGATAGACATTGGAGAAATTCCCAGAATAGGTTCCTTCCCTATCTGAATACTTCGTTACATGACCAATATCTCTATCTACCTCTTCGACTTGTACATCGGTGATAACATATACGTAGTCATCCCACACAACAAATGCATACGCCCAACTTGCTGAAGACTTATTTGTAAATAAAATTGATATAGAAAGAATAAAGAAAATAACAATTCGAAGAATTATTTTACTATTCAAACAATAACCACCTCTTCACATTGGACGTATTTGTTAAATTTCTGTTCCATCACTCAAATAAAAAGGTTCAACGTCAAATGTTGGGGTGGTGACATTTCCACTCCTCTCTTTAACCGAGATGAACTCCGATTTCTTTATACTTTATATTTAATAAAATCTTTGCGCGAAAGTGATCGAAGCGACGAAAACCATATGCGTTACGCTTCATCACTTTCGTTTTATTATTAATGCCCTCCAGAAAGCCATTCGAATAACCAAAACTAAAGCTATTTAAGATCTCAGTTTGCCAGTTTTTAAAGGTTCGAATAGCTTTTATAAAGGCTGGAATTTTACTGTCCTCTACCTTACGGTAAAAAGCTTCTAATTGTTTTTTTACTTCTACTAAATCCTTCGTTTCTTTTGCCCAATCAAACCATTTGCAGTATGCCTCTTTGAGTTCATGTGCCTGTTTCAATGTTTCAGACATGTTCGTATAACGAGCTAAATACCAAGCGTTGGTTTTTGTTAATTTCTCTTGTCTCTTGTACAAGACATGGCGCATTCTCTTACATTTCTTGCGGTCGTATTCATGCCACTCTTTTTGAACTTGACGACGAACTTCATCTAACGCCCAATAAATATATCGACAGTAGTGGAAGCGATCGGCCACAATCACTGGCTGGCCTCCTTTCTCACGGCTGCTTTAAAGCTCGGATTCATATCCATCACTACGATTTCTACATTGGCACCATGCTTCGAAAGATAGTCTTTTACCGTTTCTTTGCGGCGGTTAGGCAATATATCAATCGGTTCATGTGTTTCGGCATTGGCAATAATCAGCTGATATGTGCCTGCATCTGTATCTCCTTTATACTCATCAATCGCAATAGCTTTAGGTAAGCTAACTCCACTGATAAGCTCTGTTTTCGCAGCCTCTTTAAAACGACGCATCACCGTTGAACTCGAAGAACCAAGTACTTCGCCGGCTTCTTTGAAAGTTTTAGCCTTAATGGAACGTATACGTACGACTTGATTCCATTCTTTTGAGAAACGCTGATATTTATCCACGAAAGGGGATTTCTCCGAGAAGCGCTTCCCACATTTACATGCATAACGACGACGTTTATAAAAAAGTATTGTTAATCGCTCAAACCATTTTAAATGCTTAATCTTTTGAACCCGATAATCATGGACTTTGGACGTAAATTGATGACAGTTTGGACAGCTATGCGCTTTCTTTGGCAGTGAAACGTGAAGAGCAATTCTCTCACCTGTTTCCTCCACCTTTTGGATAGTTACATCTTTTAATCCTGGCATATTCATGGTAAAATTCATTTGCACGTAGCTCCTTTTCATACTTGTTTCTCGACAATTCAAGTATAAAAGAATCGGAAGTTACGTGCATTTTTTTATGCACAATTGTAGAAAAACCCCAACAAATATTATAGAACCAATAAAAAAGCTGATCCAAAGTAGAAAACTACGTTGGATCAGCTTTTTTCACTATTATTCTCCTAAATCTACATTATGGTAGACTTGTTGAACATCTTCTAAATCTTCAATAGCATCAATCATTTTTTCAAATTGCGCTTGAGCGTCTGCATCTAATGCAATATCGTTTTGAGCAAGCATCGTTAGTTCTGCAACTGTAAAGTCTGTAACTCCTGAAGCTCTGAGCGCTTCCTGTACAGCATGGAATTGATCAGGATCCGCATAAACGATTACTGTATCTTCCTCTTCTAAAATATCGCGTGCGTCAACGTCCGCTTCCATCAAAATTTCCAGAACGTCATCAGCCGTTTTTCCTTCTAAACCAATAACGGCTGTTGCATCAAACATATAAGCAACTGAACCACTGACACCCATATTACCACCATTTTTACCAAATGCAGCTCGTACATCGGATGCTGTGCGGTTTACGTTATTTGTAAGTGCATCAACGATAACCATTGAACCGCTTGGTCCAAAACCTTCATAACGAAGCTCATCGAAGCTTTCTTCGGATCCACCTTTTGCTTTTTCAATCGCTTTATCAATAATATGCTTAGGCACACTGTATGTTTTTGCACGTTCCAATACTACTTTAAGCGCTTGGTTAGATGTAGGATCAGGCTCACCTTGTCTTGCAGCAACATATATTTCACGACCAAATTTCGCATAAATACGACTAGTATTAGCGTCTTTGGAAGCTTTCTTTTCCTTAATATTATTCCACTTACGACCCATAAGTCCCACTCTCTTTCGCTAAGCTAAGTTTTATACTGTAACATTATACATGAAACCCTTATAAACTAGCAAAATAAATACATTAACTTCCATTAATATACTATTGATTTGGATATAGTTTTTGTATAAATGCTATGGCATTTCTAATCATTTCCTTCAAAATATCTTCATTTATATCTTCGACTTTATTTATATACACGCATGATTTTCCCGCTGTATACTTTCCCAGTCGTTTAAGTGTTTCATCTCGCGTCGTCTCTCCCGATGCAATATACAAACTATGCTTTGCTTTTCTCGGCGAGAAGCCCACTAAAGGAGCATCCCCTTCGTGACCTGAAGCGTATTTATAATGATAAGTTCCAAAACCTATAATGCTCGGTCCCCACATTTTAGCCTCATAGCCTGAAGTTTGTTCAAAAATTTTTAAAAGCTTGTAAGCATCTTCTCGTTTTTTCGGATGATCGACAGCCTCTATAAATTCAATTACATCAGCATCTGTTTCTTTCATCTTAGCTTCGTATTTAGCCATTTTTTCTATCCCCAATCTATAACTACTTTTTATAATAAGCCCGTGATACGAGGAGTCCAACCACGCCTAGAACTAAAAATAATAATGCCTTAATAGCTACAGAGACAAATGAAATATCGAATAATATAATTTTTGCTAACGTTACAAATAAAATACTGACACCGACGTATTTACCTTGAGGCAACGAAATACGATTAAAGACCATAAATAATATAGCGATGATAATCCACAACGAACTAGTAACGACCCGTTCCATATTGCTTCCACTATCCCCAGAAACTAAGACAGCAATCATGTGCAAGTAATATAGAAGCATAATTGCAACAAAAGATACGCCGATATTTAAAATAGTTTTATCTTTAAATAGCCTTGTTAACAAATAGATGACATACCCTGTACCTATTAAAAATACTGTCCAGTGTAGCATTTCCCAGGATACCCAGCCCGTAATAGAAAAAGATAGAACTTTGTAGAAAGCCACGATATAACTAATACTCAAAAGAATAAGGTGTAATGTATGTTTGAACTTTTTATAGATGAAAAAGTAGATGAAGATAAATCCAATAATTCCTTCAAATAATAAATTGTCTGTTTGAAGTTGCATTATATTTAGCAAAGTAACAGATGCATTTGCGATAAAAATAGGTGCACGAATAGAGTCCTCTCGATTTACATAATAACAAACCCCATAGATGAGCGTAATAATGGTCATTAAAACCGTTGCTTCGTTATCTGTGAATATTACACGAATCCATATAGCAGTTATAAGCATAATGGAAAATAGAGTGTATGCTTGTTCTTTTAGCATCTGATTTGTTTTCAAAAGAATAGCCAATAATGCACCATGTTGTACGAATATAGGAAGCATTGCGATCCATTTATATCCATCAGGTACGTTTGTAAAAATAAAGAATACTAATATTGCTACCTGTAAGAAAACGATCGAAATAAAATATAATACCTTGTAGGAATATTTTAAGGCAATCCATAAAAATACCGTAAAAAGAACTGTTTCATATAAAGAAAATAAAGGGATATTCGGTGAAGTACTCTTTATCAAAAATGGAACAAATACGCCCCCTACTATTGCAACAATACCGATCCCTTGCGAGCGGTATTTAAAAGTAAGAAATACCCCTAATGTTATCCACATAAGATTGAGAATAAAAGCTAGGGTTGGTCCAGATATATCATATAGTTGATGCATTGCAAAAGTGGTCAACATTAGGATCGGAATAGACCCACCAAGAAGCATATGCCCTAAATTCTTGCGACCTTTTTTAATTTGCCATATACCTAACATGATTAATACAAAACTAACAATGTACCCAATAATTACTTTTACGATTGGTTGTAAAAAGCCATAATCCGACACTGCTTTGAATCCCCAAATTACTCCCATTATAAATACGACAATAAATAAAGGGGGAAGTATTTTCTGAAAGATTAACACATCCCATTCCACAGGTTCCTTCGTTTGTTCTTGTTGTTGAATGACAGGTCGATGAGGTGGTGAGGTAGATGGTTTAATATGTATTTGGTCTTCTAAAAATAGAATCCGTTTCTCTAACTCCTCTATTCTCTTTTCAAGAAGTTCGCTCTTCTCCATTCAATCCCTCCTTTTTGAATAATATGTTCTACTCATACTATTAGACAAACATTCAAAATATCCTTTAAACAAAAACCCACTCTTCTATACCTCTTCTTTGTCTTCTTTCATATATAATATAAAATAACTTAATCTTTATAGGATGGTGAGAAAAAATGAGAGATCGTGGAGCAACTATCATTATTGAAAACGGACGAGTAGCACTCATTAAGCGCACGAAACCTCATATGACTTATTATGTATTTCCTGGTGGGGGATTAGAAAAAGGTGAAACTCCAGAGCAAGCAGCGATCCGGGAAACATTTGAAGAAATTGGAGTACATGTAAGAATCCAGCGCCCCTTTAAAGTTATTGAACAAAGCGGCACTCAACATTTTTTCCTAGCAGATATAATTGGAGGGAAATTTGGACCAGGTATTGGAGAAGAATATACGGACCCTTCTCCTCATCGGGGTGGCTATGAACCAATATGGTTAGACGTTAAAGAGCTTTCCTCTTTAGATGTTCGTCCTAAAGAAATTATCGAGCTAATTACAGAAGAATAGGCAGTCCCATAAAAGCACAAAATGACAGGATTGCCTCTATGTATTCCACTAAGATACATATAAGGAGTGAAGTCAATGGGGTGGGTAGAGTCGATTCAACAGGTAATAAGCTATATAGAGGATCATTTACTAGAGGATTTATCTATGGAACAAATTGCTAAGGAAGCTAATTCTTCTGCTTTTCATTTTCAACGAACGTTTTCCATCTTAACGGATATGTCCCTAGGAGACTATATTCGAAGAAGACGACTAACTTTGGCTGCACAAGAACTGCTTAATACGGACAATAAAATAATTGACGTCTCCTACAAATACGGGTACGACACTCCTGAATCATTCACAAAAGCATTCCGTAAACAACACGGAATTACGCCTAGTGAAGCAAGAAAAAATATAGGGAAAATAAATTCCTATAACCGCTTGATCATTCAGGTAAATTTAAAGGGGGCAGAACCAATGAAGTATAAAATTGTCGAGAAGGAAAGCTTTCAAGCTGTTGGAGTGAAAAGAATATACAACTGTAAGAATGGAGAAAATACACAGGGTATTCCTTTGTTTTGGAATGATGTACATGCAGATGGAACAAATGATTTATTATTTCAATTAAACAACGGAGACATTGAGGGTGTACTCGGTGTTTGTGTTGCAGACGCAGCTTATCGAGAGAATAGCTTAATTGATTATTGGATTGCAACAGATTATGTAGGTGAAGTACCGGAAAACTTATCAGCTATTACAATCCCTGCTTCTAAATGGGTTGTATTTGAGGTGCACGGTCCGATGCCAGATGCTATGCAAAATACCTGGAAACAAATATATGCGGAGTGGTTCCCCTCTAATCCATATGAACCCGCAGGGACACCGGAGCTAGAAGTGTATTCCGATGATGATCCTTCCAGCGAAAATTGCTATTCAGAAATTTGGATACCGATTAAATAATAGGAACGATCTGCAGAGCACAAGTACTACTTGGTGAGTCATGTAGCAGTTTACTTTTTTCAATATAAAACCCAAAAAGCCTCATCCTAAATTAGGACGAGGCTTTAAGTTTATTGAAATAATTCTGGATACACTGTTTTAGCAATCAATTCCACTGCTTCACCAATACGAGGACCTGGTCGAGAAATAACGTCACCATCTACTAAAAAGACTGAATCGTTTTGTACGGCTTGTATTTTGTCCCACCCTGCACGAGATTTAATCTCTCCAGGTGCATCATCTAAATAATTTGCAGTTGTTAAAATAATTTCTGGGTTTTTGACCGTAACATCTTCCTCTGACACACTGATCCAACCTTCTTGATCGCTAAATACATTGTCGACCGATGCTGCTGCTAAAATTTCTTGTTGGAATGTTTTATTACCAGTTGTATAAATATCTGGAGATGGGCTAATTTCATAATATACCTTTTTTAATGGGGTAGCAGATTTAACTCTTTCTTGAACTCCTTGAATAGTATCCTGAATAGAAGAAATAACTTCTTGTCCTTTTTCTTCAATACCCATTACGGTAGCCAACTGCTCGATATCTCCGTATACATCTTCAAAAGAAGTTGCAGACTCAATTACAAAGACTTTTAATCCGGTATCTTCCAGAAGTTGCAGTGCTTCTTCTTGGCCAATTGTATACGCTATTACTACATCTGGGTTCAGTTCTGTAATTCTTTCCGCATTAAATGCAACTGAATCAGATACTCGCTCTATTTCGAGTGCTTCTGCAGGATATGTATCATAATCTGTTGCTCCTACAATTTTATCGCCTACACCTAAAGCAAAAAGAATCTCCGTATTGCTCGGTTGAAGAGAAACAATCGTTTCGGGTACTTCTTCGAATGTAATTTCATTTCCTACATCATCAGTTACTGTATATTCTTTTACTTCATCTACTACTTCCTCTTGTTTTTCCACAGTTGTCTTCTCTTCCGCAGAACACCCTACAAGCAAGAATGAAAATAGCAGCACCGACAACCAATTAAATAAATAATTTTTCTTCATAGTATTATTCCTCCAGTTGTTTCTTTTTTCTCATTGGATATGATTTACTGACAAATTGAATTTCTTCCACTCCATGATGTTTGTTCACATAAACTGCCATCGCAAACAACACATTTGCTAATAACTGTGCATAGTCAAACAAAATCTCAGGAATTTCTCTTTCTAACGAAACTTTATGAAGAGCTCTAACTGACTTTTTTGCTTCACTTCTACAAACATGTAATTCACAAGCTGCAGTCGTACCCTGTGGTAGTACAAATATATCTACTCTACCTTTTACTTCCTCTACATAGAAATCGTACATATCACTTAGAACTTGTAAATCGCCTTCTGTAATGGCTATCTTCCCTCGAACAGACCCGTTTAAATGGTAAGCCATTGGTGCCAAATACATCAGATCCTCGTAAATCTTTGGTATATCCTTTGTTAAAGAAGCTGCTAGTCCAATACGAGTAGTCAACGAATCTGTACGGATTTCAAAATCTACAGTAGAAGGTGTTTCACGCATAAATGGATAGCAAATATAGCGAATATCTTTTTTCATTACTTCTCCTCCTTTCCTTTTATTGGTGAATTTTCAAGCATATAATACTTTGTTAGTTAACAGCACAAAAAAAACGCCACCCAAATAAGGGCGGCGTGATACCTATTTAACGATAAAAAAACAGAAAAATAGAAACGTGCCGTACAATCCCTTAACTTCCGAAGAGTATCTATACGTTCAAGAAAAGGCTGGTCTCCTGGCTTATGCATCAATTTACTCTAAGAACCTTCCCATTGACTAGTCAACAGTGGCATTTTTCTTATTTCATCAGCATTTACAGTTGCGGAAACAGCTTCGGATTTTAACCGAATTCCCAAATTAAGCTAACAAGTTAGCACCTTTTCCCTACGAAAATTATTCACTTACAATTAGTTTACCATAGCCATCTCCCTAGCATGCACAATAATTTTCACGCATGTAAATTCACCAGTTTTGTGCTAATGTCAGTATATGAAAAAACTTATCCCGCTTTTAATATTACTTGTTATTGTATTTTTGGCATCAGGGCAGCCAGCTGAACAGCAATCTATGCAGGATGTCTTAAAAGCATGGCTTCCTAGCAAACCATTAGAATCTTTTCTTCGTATTTTTCAAGTTCCATACTGGGGCATTCTCGTTTCTGTGGAAGAGCGTGGCTACTATGCTTTTGTAGAATTTTTGATAAGAAAAGGTACCCATTTTGTTTATTTTGGAATCATTGCTTTAGCCATTTATATTGCGTTACCTCCATTTAAGTATCGTAAAATTACAACAGTTGTGATCACTATGCTTCTTGCTGTTGCCGATGAATTTCGACAATCTTTCACAAGTGGCCGTACAGCTTCTCTTCAAGATGTCTTGTTGGATACAACTGGGGCTATTACTGCGCTATTATTAATGTCATTTTTTCAATGGTTTCAACAAAAAAACGTTGACCGATAAAGAGTCAACGTTTTTCACTTGTAAGTACAGTGTTGATCGAAGGGATTTGTTAATATGCCTTTGTTAATCCACTTCAGGTAATGGATATTTCAAAGCATTTTTCTTCATTTTTTGCTGTGCAGCCTCTATTAAATCAATTCCGAGCACATCAGCAAATTGCAAAAGATAAATAAATACATCTGCTGCTTCGTCAGCAATTGCCTGCTTGTCTTTTTTTATCGCATCCTCTGCAGTAACCCATTGAAAATGCTCTAATAACTCACTTGCTTCTAATGATACTGAAATAGCAAGACTACGAGCATCGTGATTTCCTCCCCAACCTCGTTCGTCCCGGAATCTCTTTATTTCTTCTGTTAACTCTTTCATTTTATTCTCCTTTTCTTGCTGTGAATGCGTATGTGTTCAGTGATGTGTATTTGTTTTGACTTCTTGCTTCCTCTAATAGATGCATTTCTGATTGTATTAAAGCTTTATATTTGATAGGTAAATGGTCGGCAGCTTCTATTAATTCTTTATAATCTGTTAATGTATATTCTATTTCCCATTTGCCATCTTGCAGATGAGTAGAGTCGATAATTTTTTCCGTTGTAATTTCGAAACCAGCTTTTTCCGCAATTTGTTGAATGTCCTTAGGTGTAAATAACGTTCGAACATTAACTAAACTATTTTCTACAAAGCACTCATATTGAGCTTGGATGAGTACTGACAAGAAGTGTGGAAGCTGCTCATTAGTTTGAACTCTCGTGTCCCACTCGGCAAAGCATAATTCGTTTGTCCATTTTTTGATTTTCTTTAACATTCCCAGGAATTCTTCCGGTGATTTTAAGTACCAAGTACAATGAGACAGCACAATATAATCAAAAGATTTTTCAGGGAAATCCACTTCTTCTTGAAGGATATCCAATTCAAAATTTACCTTAATCCGATTTCCTAGGGGCGAGTTCTTCAAGAAGGCCATTGAATTACCTAAAGTAACTGGGCTACCATAGTCCGGTGAAGCTATATCGATTCCATGAACAAATCCTGTCTCTCCAACTGTATAAGCCAAAACTGCTGTCGTATCTCCTTGTCCACAGCCAATTTCTAGCACTTTGCTACCTTCTTTAATATTCCAAAAGTCTACTAGCTTTAGTCGATGCTCTGTCTGTACCTTCTGTATGGTCGAATCAAATTCGTTTATTGGCATACATTTTACAATTTCTTCGATGATGTGAGAATTAATTTCGTTTCCTCCTTCCGCTCAATTCAATATTAGCGACATATGATGTTCACCGTAATAAGTATCCCCAACCTTTAATGCCATGTCTTCTGTCCCAAATACTTTAAATCCTAGTTGAAGATACAGATTCTTTGCCGCCTCATTACTTGTTACTACAGAGAGGTTTATCTTTTCAATTTCGCGACTCTCTCTAGCTTGTTCAATTGCCAATCTCATTAGTGCTTTGCCTGTCCCTTGCCCCCTGCCGATTGGACTGACATACATAGCGAAAATATTTGCACGATGTTTCATTTTTAAGTTACTCTCCTGTGCAAGAGTAACCATTCCTACTAATTTAGATTGATCGAACGCCCCAAATGTATAATTTCCCTTTACGCTTAAATTCCCCTTTACTCGTTCAATTGGATTGTCTCGCTGCATTGCCTCTTCATAGCTCGCACCAAAGGCTTCTGGGCTTGTTTTCAATGCTTCTAATCTTAACTCCCAATAAGCACTCGCGTCTTCTGCTACTAGTTGTCTTAACTCCATTCTCATACCTCCAAGCAATATCTATCATTATATAATTCATGAACTTGTATAACTCTTTACAGTAGAAGGCCCCACTTCATAATTCACTTTCCTACGTAATTATGTTCAAAATATGTACTAGATTCCGAAATATCGACAAAACATGACATATAACACTATTGCTAATATAATGTCTCATGTAAATTAGCACTAATAAGATTGCACAAAAAGGAGTTCTACATTATGAAGAAAAAAGTTGCCTGGATTACTGATACTGCCGCTTTATTAGATTCAACTTTCATTGAAAAACATAATATATATGTCCTTCCCTTAAATATCGTATTTGAAGATGGTGCTTTTAAAGAAACAATTGATATGACTCACGACGAATTTTACGACAAGTTACGCACAGCAAAAATTCATCCAAAAACTTCTCAACCTCCAATTGGAGAGATGGTGCAATTATATGAAGATTTAAAAGCAAAAGGATACGACTGTGCCGTTGCAGTGCACACATCCAGTGAATTATCAGGAACCTATAATAGCTCACAAACTGCTTCTAAAATAGCAAATTTTAAAGTGTATTCGATTGACTCTAAAATAGGATCTTATCCAATGGTCAAAATGTTAGAAGTCGGCAAGCATATGCTAGAAGCAAATCATGACATAGAGGAAGTTGTTACTCATATTGAGAATATGACAAATAACTCCGAGTTATCCTTTATTCCATCTAGTTTGACGCAACTTCATAAAAGCGGTCGTGTTTCAGGTACTCAAGCTTTTCTAAGTAATCTTCTAAATATAAAAGTCGTCATTTCTTTCGATAACGGCAAAGTCGTAATGAAAGAAAAGGTTCGTGCAGATAAGCGAGCTAAGAAGTATGTAATGAACTTACTTCGTAAAGACATGAAAATATCCAATGTTCCAGAGGTTGCGGTTATTAACTGCAATAATACGACCGATGCTAGAACTTGGAAAGAAGAATTGCTACAAGAATTCCCTAAACTAAAAGTGATTGTCCTTCCTCTTAGCGCTTGTGTAGGAGTACATGCTGGAGAAGGAACAACAGGACTTAGCTGGGTTAGATATTAATGAGTTTGTGCTACTGCACAAACTCTTTTTTTAATAAGGAACAAATTGCCTCATCACAAAAGTGTCCTTTTTCAAACGTAGATTTTCGAAAAGTACCTTCATAAACAAAACCGGCTTTTTCTAGCGTTTTTTTAGATGCTATATTATCAGGAGCAAAGAGGGCTTCAATACGATTTAAATCCATTAACTCGAAACCGTAACGTAAAATGGGCTGTAACACCTCTATCATAATGCCTTTACGCCAAAACTCTGGTGCCACTTCAAAACCAATCTCTGCTTTAAAGTGTTTCTTTTCCCAATTATGATATCCACAACTACCGATAATCTTATTCTCTTCCTTCGTAGCAATCCCCCAGCGAATCCCCTCTTTTTTTTGATATTTCTTTTGCCAATTTCCTATTAATACCTTTGCTTCTTTAACGTCTTCAAATGTGTCCAAATCATAATACTTCGTAACCTCATCTTTTGAAAAATAATAGAAAACCTCTTTTGCGTCACTAATTTCAATCGGGCGCAATATAAATCGTTCTGTTTCTAATGTTGGAAATCTTTTTTTATGATTATCATGGATAAGTAAAGCTACAAATTGGGCAATTGCTATTACACCAGCTAACGTACTGAAAATAATACTGACCCAGACATAATTGGCAATTTCTCCATTCCCAATTGGCCCCACCTTTGGCTGATACATTGAATATATTCCCCATGCATTTCCAACTATAATAGCGAATCCTGCAAACAATAACATCCATTTTGCCATTATACGACCTCCATAGAGTTTCATTCGTTATATATAGCCGAAAATCCTTTTAGTATGACAATATTTAATATTTCACCCTTTCCTAGCCTCTTTTAATTTCTCTATAAATGCTGAAACACTCATTTCTCCCAATACACCTACTTTATGTTGTCGAACAGAAACTGCGCCATTTTCCATTTCATGATCCCCAATAATGAGCATATACGGATGTTTTTGCATTGCAGCTTCACGAATTTTCAATCCGATTTTCTCTACCCGGTTGTCTATCTCTACTCGATACCCATCTTGCTCAAGTTGCCACTTTACGTTCTCTGCATACTCTTTATGTGCATCGGCAATTGGTAATATTTTAACTTGAACCGGAGATAACCACAGCGGAAAGCTACCTTGATAGTGCTCCAATAGAATAGCCATGAATCGCTCAATAGAACCGTAAATTGCACGATGAATCATAATGGGTTGTCGCAATTGATTGTGTTCGTCGACGTACTTACAGTCAAACTTTTCAGGCATTTGAAAGTCTAGTTGAACAGTACCGCACTGCCAGCTACGTCCCAATGCATCTAATATATGAAAATCGATTTTCGGACCATAAAATGCTCCATCCCCTTCGTTTACCTGATATTCTACCTGCTTATTCTGAAGAACTGCTTCCAACGCTTGCTCTGCTTGATCCCAAACCTCTACTGATCCCATATAATTTTCTGGTCGAGTGGATAGCTCTACTTTATAGCTAAAGCCGAACTCCGAGTAAAACTCATCCACAAGGTCTAGTACCTTCGCTATCTCACTTTCAATCTGCTCCTCCAATACAAACAGATGAGCATCATCCTGAGTGAAAGCTCTGACTCGTAATAATCCATTCAATGATCCAGAGAGTTCATGGCGGTGGACTAATCCAAGTTCTGCATATCGAACCGGAAGCTCCTTATAGCTTCTTCGTTTGCTATTGAAGATTAAAACAGCTCCAGGACAATTCATTGGTTTAATCGCATATTTTTGGTCATCTACATCTGCAAAATACATATTTTCATGATAGTGATCCCAATGCCCTGATTTTTCCCAAAGCTCCTGTTTCATCAGAATAGGAGTTTTAATCTCTTGATATTCTGCTCGTTGATGCTTTTCTCTCCACAGGTTTTCCAGTTCGTTACGTAGTATCATCCCTTTTGGTAAATAAAACGGCATTCCTGGTGCTTCCTCCATCGACATGAACAATTCTAATTGTTGCCCTAAATTTTGATGACTTACTCTTTCTTCTGCTTTCACTTTAATTCCTCCATTTACTATTTTTCTCCTAACAAAAAAGACCAAACCCATCCCAGTAAAGGGACGAGTGTGGTCGTGGTTCCACCCTAATTTGCAACACAAAAAAATCTGTTGCGCTCATACAAGATAACGGTTTCCCGATTATGGATAATTACATAAATGTGTTCCCCATAATTGCTCCAAGGTGGTAAATCATTTGCATTTCTTTAAGGGCTTTCAGTCGGCGACCCCATTCTCTGATAAGAAAGTTAGAACAATTCATATCCTTTTCTACGCTTGAATATTAAATTTATATACAAAAAGACCACACCCATCCCGGCAAAGGGACGAGTGTGGTCGTGGTTCCACCCTAATTTGCAACATAAAAACTCTGTTGCGCTCATGTAAGATAACGGTTTCCCGATTATGGATAATTACATAAATGTGTTCCCCATAATTGCTCCAAGGCGGTAAATCATTTGCATTTCTTTAAGGGCTTTCAGTCGATGACCCCATTCTCTGATAAGAAATATTTAAATGATCCATGTCCTTTTCTTCGCTTGTTACTAATTGATTTTTCTAAGTATATGCAACAAAATTCAAATAGTCAACATTAACTGTTATATTTTTTGGGTAGTATTTCGTTTTGCCATTTGCTGCAGGGGATCCCAAACGCCATTAAATGGTGGGGCATATGCAAGATCAAGATCCAATAACTCGGAAAAGGTCATATGGTGATAAAGTGCAGTTGCTAATACATCAATCCTTTTATCTACACCATTTCCTCCAATAATTTGACCCCCTAAAATTTGTTGGTCATCCTTCCTGTAAATCAATTTCATATGCATCGTTTCCTTACCTGGATAGTACCCTGCAATGTCCGTGGCTTCCTGCGTATGCACGTCATAGGAAATACCGAGCTGCTCCGCTTCTTTCTCAGACAAACCAGTTTTTCCAAGAGCCAAATCAAAAAATTTCATGATGGATGTGCCAACAATCCCTTTAAATTCATTCCTTTGACCTATCATATTTAATCCAGCAATTCGCCCTTGTTTATTAGCAGTTGTTCCTAAAGGAATATAATCATTCAGTTGTTTAATACGATGAAAATGAGTTGCACAATCTCCTGCTGCGTAGATATCGTCCAAATTCGTTTCTAAAAAATTATTTACTATAATCGCTCCATTATGGTGCAATTGAATGCCAGTCCCCTCTAAAAAACCCGTTGTAGGTTTAACCCCTGTGGCAACTAAAACTAAGTCGGTAGGGTAACTTCCTTTATCTGTCCTCACATCACTTACTCTCGTATCTCCCGTGAAAGATTGAACCTCTTCATTTAATATCACTTCTACATTATGAGCCTTTGCATGTTCATGTATGAAACATGCTATATCCTGATCAAATATACCGGCAAGCTGATCTCCTCTTTGTATAATACGTACATTTTTTCCAATACTAACAAAGTTTTCGGCCATTTCTAGTCCAATATATCCTCCACCAATTATAGTAACTTGTTGAACATTTTCTAAATCGGCGATAATTGCCTCTGTATTTGGAATGGTTTTAATCGTATGAATCCCTAACAAATGCCCACCGTTCCAATTAGGAACAACAGGAGTAGCACCCGTCGCAATAAGCAAGCAGTCATAGCTTAAGATAAAATTATCTCTCGTTTGCAGAATATTCCCTGACACTGTTTTATTGTTAGGGTCTACATGGGTCACTTCATATCCTGTCTTTGCATCAATTCCGTATTTACTACGGAACATTTCTACACTTCGTGCTATAACGTCCGTTGAAGATACTACTTGTTTTCCTACTACATAGGGTAAACCACACTGTCCATAGGAATAAATATGTCCTTTTTCCAATGTCGTAATTCGAGCGTCAGGATCATTACGTACAATTTCCATTGCCGCACTCATCCCCGCAGCGTCTCCACCTATTATTACGTAGTGCATGAAGTTTCCTCCTTTGACTTTCCTTATTACTCTTTCTATACCCAACAATAACTTCCCTTCAAGTATTAGTGAATAGTTATGTTTGTTAGACGCTTAAAATTTTTCTTTTTATTTCCTTCTAAAAGTTCTTCATTGTCTTATTCTATGTAAAAAAGGCATGCCCTAATAGGACATGCCCAAAATAATTGTTTATACTGCTCTATTCCAGAAACGATGGGCAGCAACAGCATTTAAGAAACTATCTACAAAGCCTTTACCAGTTTCTTTAGTGAGAACACCAGCCTGACCAGTGAAGTGCAGATTATCAACTAGTTGCTCTCCACTAAATGTAGCACCAATTGGTTTAAAATGGGCATATGCTTCCTTAATGAAGTACGAAGCCTCTTTTTCAAACATGGCCGTTTTGCCATGTGAACTTGCTACATATACTGCATCAAATAATACAGAATCAGCAGTTAAGAAAGTATGGTCAACTGGTAACAGCGTGCCATCCGCTCCTGCAACAGATCCATGATGATCACTCACTATTTCAGGCATTGTTCCGCCTGCTTTTAAGTCTGCTAGAATCGCAGGTAAATCCTCTTCAAATCCTTCTCCGACTAAAACAGCAATTTTTCGTGTCTGAGGTTTCATAATAGTATTTAACTGACTAAGTGCTGGAGAAGACTTAGTATTCGTTGCAGTACTTACACCTTGCACTACTAGTCCTAGATTTTCTGCTACCTTACTCGCTAGATCCAAATCTACTTGTGCAAACATCTCTAATACTTGCTGACGAACAGTAAGTTCCTTACATTTACCAAGTTCAAAGCTAAATGCATTAATGATATGTTCTTTTTCTGTATCGCTCATACTATTCCAGAATAATATAGCCTGAGTGAAGTGATCCTTGAAACTCTCACTTCGCGCTCTAACTTTACGCGCATCTATTTTTTCCTCATAATGCGTGTATCCACCCTCCGCTTCGCTAACAGGTGTTGGAGTATTGTTAGCAAGAGAGTTTTTATGGTAGCTCACTCTACCTACATTAATCGATTGTCTACCATATCCGTCACGTTGGTTGTTATGGAATGGGCAAACTGGTCTGTTTATCGGAAGCTCATGGAAATTAGGTCCTCCAAGACGTATTAATTGTGTATCTGTATATGAGAATAATCGCCCTTGAAGTAGAGGATCATTAGAGAAATCAATTCCCGGGACAACACTCCCTGGATGGAATGCTACTTGCTCGGTTTCAGCAAATACATTATCTACATTGCGATTTAATGTCATTTTCCCTAGAATTTTAACTGGGATTTCTTCCTCAGGCCATAGTTTAGTAGGGTCTAAAATATCAAAGTCATATTTAAACTCATCTTCCTCTGCGATGAGTTGTACGCCGAATTCATACTCTGGATAGTCCCCATTCTCAATCGCCTCATATAGGTCGCGACGGTGAAAGTCTGGATCTTTCCCATTTATCTTTTGCGCTTCATCCCATACAACTGAGTGGGTACCAAGCAACGGCTTCCAATGAAACTTCACAAAATGGGATTTACCCGCATCATTAACGAAACGGAATGTATTTACACCGAACCCTTCCATCATTCGGAAACTACGAGGAATGGCACGATCAGACATTGTCCACATGACCATATGTGCTGACTCCTGATTGTTGGCAACAAAATCCCAAAACGTATCATGAGCACTAGCAGCTTGTGGAATTTCATTATGGGGCTCTGGTTTTAAAGCATGTACTAGGTCTGGAAATTTAATAGCATCTTGTATGAAAAAGACAGGGATATTATTTGCTACTAAATCATAATTTCCTTCTTCCGTATAAAATTTTGTTGCAAAGCCACGAGCATCGCGTGCTAACTCTCCAGAACCACGTGATCCTGCCACAGTGGAGAACCTCACGAATACAGGAGTCTTTTTACCCGGTGTTTGCAAGAACTTCGCTTTTGTAAATTCACTTGCAGATTCATATACCTCAAACTCCCCATGAGCCGCATAACCTCTAGCATGTACTACTCTTTCTGGTATACGTTCATGATCAAAATGAGTCATTTTTTCACGAAAATGGAAGTCTTCCATTAAAGTAGGGCCTCGTTCTCCTGCTTTAAGGGAAAACTCATCCTCCGAAACTTTAAGTCCTTGATTTGTAGTCATTGCTTGTCCTTGATCGTCCACTCGAAATTCTTCTAATTGTTCATTTTTACTATTTCCAGCTACTTTCTTATCCAAACAAATTCCTCCTCTAATTATCTCTTCCCTATTGTTAATACCCAGGATGACTTTCTAAAAAACCTATAAATTCAATTACATATTTAAATCCTATTAAAGCAATATGAATTACTATTGACTTCACCTAGATGAAGTAGTAAGATTATTTCAACAACTACATACTACTTATTAAGAGAAGCGAAGGGACTGGTCCGATGATGCTTCAGCAACCGCCAAAGCTATGGTATGGTGCTACTTCCAGCAAGAAATTGAGAGATAAGTATTTATTTAACCACTTACTCTTCTCATTTTGAGATGGGTTTTTTATTTCCTCTTAATACCTACTTAACTAATCGGAATAGTTTAAATTAAAGGAGATAGCAACTGTGATAAATTTATACATCAAAACAGAAAAACAGCAGCAATGGATTAATCGTTTGGAAGAATTAGAAGACAAATTTAAAAGCAAATCAGCAGATATTGACGAGAATTCTATTTTCCCAAAAGAAAATGTGGAGGATTTATTAAAACTAGGTTATGCAAGTCTAACTCTACCTGAATCGTATGGGGGCAAAGGTTTTTCTGTCTACGATATGGTTCTTTCACAGGAAATTCTTGCTAGCTTTGATGCAAATACTGCCTTATCGGTAGGGTGGAGTTTAGGTGTAGTAGGCGAACTATACGAAAAAAAATTATGGACACAGGAAAGATTAGACTTTTTCGCTACAGAAGTATTAAATGGTGCACTCATAAATCGTTCCGTCAGTGAAGCACAAACAGGTAGTCCAACACGAGGTGGCAGACCTGGTACTACCGCTATTAAAAAGGGAGATTCTTGGGTACTAAACGGACGTAAAATATTCACAACCGCTTCCCCCGTACTATCCTACTTTTTAACATCTGCTTGGATTGAGGAAGAAGAAAGAATTGGTTTTTTCCTTATACCTCGTGATACGGAGGGGCTTTCCATTGAGGAAACGTGGGATGTAGTTTCCATGCGCGGAACTAGCAGCAATGATTTAGTACTAAGCAATGTAACCGTTCATAAATCCAATTTAGTAGAGCTTCCTGAATTCGCTAGTGGCGGGAAGATCAATGGTTGGCTGCTTCATATACCTGCAACTTATCTTGGAATTGCACAGGCTGCAAGAGACTATGCAGTCCACTTTGCTAATACCCATTCACCCAATAGCTTGAATGGCTCTATTGCACAGCTACCAAACGTACAGCAGCTACTAGGTGAAATAGATTTAGAGCTTACGAAGGCTAGACTCGTCATTTACGGAGTTGCGTCCTCTTATGACAATGAATCTACAAAAGAACTTCTAACCAACGAAGTAAGCGTGGCAAAGCATATCGTTACTAATTCAGCAATCACTATTGTCGACAAAGCGATGCGATTAGTTGGTGCCAAAAGCTTACAAAGAACAAACCCCTTGCAACGTTATTACCGCGATGTTCGAGCAGGACTCCATAATCCCCCTATGGATGATATGACGATAAAAAAACTTGCACTAACTGCGTTAGAGGAAGATAACAATAAAAATTAGTGAAACGAGGAGATTAAATATGAATAAGTACTTTAAATTGGCTGCATTAGGGTTAGCCTCCGTGACAATTTTAGCTGCATGTAGTTCTGGAAAGGCTTCAACGACTTCAGAAGATGGAGATGTTCGAAAAGTAAAAGTTGCCTATGACATGGCATCTAAGCCTATTTCTTGGTTAGATGATAAAGGAAATGCTACGGGATACGATGTAGAAGTTATGAAATTAGTAGATGAACTACTTCCTGACTACGAATTTGAATATATAGGAACGACAAGCGATGATCTATTAATCGGAGTGGAACAAGGTAAGTTTCAAGTAGGTGTAAAAAATGCATTTTGGACAGAGGAACGCACCGAGAAGTTTATTTTCCCTAAAGATTTCCTAGGTCTAAGCAGTGCCGGTCTCGTATTGAAAAAAGAAAATGAGCATATTAAATCATTAGAGGATTTTGCATCTGCCGGCTACTCTTTAGCTCCTATTGCAGCAAACAATGCGCAATATACAGTAATTGACGAATATAACAAGACCAACCCAGATAATCCAGTCAAACTAGATGCCGGAGATGCTTTCACAGTGGATGTAGTCCAATGGGTCAATGAGGGTCGCGTGGACGGCGGAGTAATAATCGAAGGACCATTCCAAAAACAAGTATTAGATGAAAGCGGCCCTTACTATAATCTAAAAGATGAAGTTGTTTACAATGAATTTGCAGTGATTAAAACATGGCCTTTATTCAATAAAAAAGAACAAGACTTTGCAAATGCGTATGACAAAGCTATTAAACAGTTGCAAGAAGAAAAGAAAACAAATGAACTTAGTAAAGAGTTCTACGGTCGAGACCTTTTTGAGGTGTTAGATAAAGTAGAAAGATAAAATTCGTATTTCCATCAAGGCTGCCTAGCGTTGGATACCTGGGCAGCCTTTCAAATTTAAAAGGGAGGAATATTGCACAATATGGAAAAATATTTTGATGTATCGTACATATGGAGCTCACTTCCTATATTACTTCCGTTCTTAAAAGTAACTTTTATGGTTGCTGGATTATCCATTATTTTCGGGACTTTTCTCGGGTTAATCCTTGCTGTGATGAAGCTTGGAAAGAATAAAATTGCTCAAAAAACAGCGCATTTTTATACGACGATTTTAAGATGCACTCCATCTATCGTCTTACTATTTTTAGTGTATTATGGCGTTCCCGCCTTAGCGGACAACTTCGGGTTATATTTACATGATTTAAATACGGCAGTATTTGTAGTTATTACCTTTACCCTCCAATTCGCTGCGATTATGTCGGAAGTTATTAGATCCGCCTTCGATTCTATTGAAAAAGCACAATTTGAAGCCGCCGTTAGCGTTGGGTTAAGTCCATTTCAAGCGTATAGACGAATTATTTTTCCGCAAGCATTGGTTGTCGCACTTCCTAACTTTGGAAATGGACTTATCGCATTACTTCAAGAAGGGTCTCTTGCTTATACCATCGGGCTAATCGATATAGTTGGGAAAGCAAACTTAATCATAGCAGCGAACTACAATACCCATGCATTAGAAATTTTCATCGCTCTTGCTATTGTGTATTGGGTCATCTCTATACTAATCGAGAAATTTTTTGGAAAACTTGAAAAGGTTTTTAGTAAGGGAAAGCAAACAATTAATACGAACTAAGGAGTGTAAATAATGTCGGAAGGTTTAAATTATACGTTTTTAATTGATACATTTTTCATCGCATTATCCGGTGTCCCAATAACACTTCTCGTAACAATTGTTGCTTTGCTTATCGCATTACCTTTAGGTTTTTTATTGGCATTAACACGTATCAATCAAGTACCCGTATTGAACTGGTTCTCCAGAATATATGTTTCCTTCGTTAGAGGAACACCGATCATTATTCAAATTTTTATCGTTTATGCAAGCGTACCCTTAATACTTTCCCTATTTTTCGAAAAGTATAATATCAATATAAATGTCTACAATATCAACCCTATTTGGTACGCGTTTATCGTATTCTCTTTCAGCACTACTGCTATATTGATAGAAGTATTTAGATCTGCTTTAAGTACGGTCAACAAAGGACAACTAGAAGCGGCCCAATCAGTTGGCCTTTCAAATTTCCAAGCCTACCGCCGTATCGTAATTCCTCAAGCGCTAGTCGTAGCTCTACCTAATATTTGTACTGCTACCGTGAATTTGATAAAAGCTACATCACTTGGCTATGCAATGTCCTTACAGGAAATTACATTAAAGGCAAAAGTAGCGGCAAACGTAGGTTATAACTATGTGGAAGCTTATATAGATATTTTCCTTGTATATATTATTTTGTGCAGCCTTGTAGAATACGGGTTCAAAATATATGAAAAACGATTACGCAGATACAAATACGTGAGTGCATAAGGAGGATGAGTGAATGTTAAAAATTAATGATATCCATAAATCATTTGGAAACAATGAGATATTAAAAGGAGTCGACCTATCCATTGATAAAGGAGATGTAGTAGTCATTCTTGGTCCTAGTGGCTCTGGAAAAACGACGTTATTACGCTGTATTAACTTCTTGGAAAAAGCAGACAGCGGTCAGGCTGTTTTTGGCGATTTAAAGGTCAATTTGCACGGTGCCTCAAAAAGAGATATACACACAATCAGACAAAAAACAGCCTTCGTTTTTCAGAATTATAATTTATTTAACAATAAAACAGCATTAGAAAACGTAACAGAAGGACTCATCGTCGGTCGAAGAGTACCTAAAGCCGATGCAATTGGTATTGGGAAAAAAGCTTTAGACAAAGTAGGTTTATCAGACAAATATGATTCCTATCCGAGTCAACTTTCTGGCGGACAACAGCAGCGCGTTGGAATTGCACGAGCCGTAGCCTTAAACCCCGACATTATTCTCTTTGACGAACCTACTTCTGCATTAGATCCAGAATTGGTTGGCGAAGTACTGACAGTGATGAAAAATATTGCGAAAGAAGGAACGACCATGTTAGTGGTGACCCATGAAATGTCCTTCGCAAAGGATGTAGCTAACCGGGTTATCTTTATGGATGGCGGAGTAGTAGTGGAAGAAGGTTCTCCTCATGATATTTTCGTGAGCCCTAAAGAAGAACGCACGAAGAAATTCTTAAAACGAGTGTTACCTGAAGATTACACATTTTATATTTAAGACAACAAGAAAAATCAGGCAGCCCTTTAAAAACAAATACGTAGATATGCCATTGACTTCCGCTCGAGCGGATGCTTTCCGTGGGCACGGCTCAGCCGCTTATTATCTAAGCGAGAGGCTATGCAATATCTCATAGTTGAGTACTACTCACTTAGTTGTTTGGATTGAAATGCTTAAATGTTCTACAAATCCAATGTTCATGCTGTATTTTATATACTTTCTTAATTTTCAAAAAAAGCAGTGAAAAATGACCAGGTCATCTTTCACCGCTTTTATGAATATCAAATTAGCCCATAATATTGTAGCCAGAATCTACGAAGATGACTTCGCCTGTTACACCGCTGGATAAGTTACTTAATAATGCCACCGTCATATCTCCTACCTCTTGCTGAGTGACATTCCGTTTTAAAGGAGCCTTCTCTTCAATTTGGTGCAAAATTGTATTAAAAGAAGATATCCCTTTTGCCGCTAATGTTCTAATCGCTCCTGCTGAAACAGCATTTATACGCACATTGTTTTTCCCTAGGTCTAATGCCAAGTACTTAACAGATGCTTCCAGAGATGCTTTTGCGATTCCCATTACATTGTATCCCTCTAGTACTCGTTCTGCCCCTAAATATGTCATAGTTACGATAGATCCACCTTCAGTCATAAAGGGTGTTGCTTCTCTCGCTGCAGCAATAAGTGAATACGCACTTGTATCTTGTGCGAAAGCATAGCCTTCTCTTGAAGTTTGTAAAAAGGCCCCTTTTAAATCTTCTGCGTGCGCAAATGCAACAGAATGTACTACACCATGGATCACTCCAACCTCTGATCCAATTTGCCCGAACGCAGATTTAATACTATCATCGCTATTTACATCACACTCTACTACTAGTTTTGCCTCTAAATTATTATCCTTCAGTAACTTTTCAATTTTTCCAAGGGAACGTTCTTTACGGTAAGTAAATATAACATTTGCACCCACTTCGAATAATGACTTCGCCACTCCCCATGCAATACTACGTTCATTGGCCACGCCCATAACGACAATATTTTTGTCTTTTAGTTGAATTAAGTCTCTCATAAATACCTCCAAATTATTATCCTAGTATATTATACCTGTTATTAGTACCTGGTTATTATTTTAATAATAACATAAATCTTTCTTTTTGTATTAAATCATTTTGTGTTTTTGGACTTAATTACACATCAAAAAACCAACTATCTCAGAAAAAATAGTTGGTTTCTTTATATGAATGGGGTCTGATATTACAACTACACGAGCGAGCCACCCGATTTACTATATTTAATAATTCCTTCTGCACTTCTATAAGCCAGAGCTGCAACTGTTCCTGTAGGATTGTAACCCCCATTATGCGGAAAGTTCCCAGCCCCTACTACAAACAAGTTTTCTGCATCCCAATGTTGTAAAAATGGATTTACTACACTATTTTCTGGACTAGCTCCCATAATAGTCCCACCCGTATTATGAGTCGTTTGATAACCTACAATATCATAATCAGTTATTGGCGCTTTTCCTTCTACCGTTTTTGCTCCCATTTCCTTCATGATATTTACAGTTTTTTCTGTAATAAACTTATGCAATGCTCTATCCTGATCTGTAAAATTATAGGTCATTTGTAAGAGTGGAAGACCATAGACATCCTTATATTTAGTGTCTAGGGATAGATAGTTCTCCTTATGGGGCATCGATGCACCCTGAGTTCCGATGGATAAAGACCGTGTGTAATTGTAGATAGAATTTTTCTTGAACTCTGCTCCCCAAGTTGGCGTCCCTTGTTGTATTGGATTTGTTTCAATAGGTCTATATCCAGTTTGCGTTATGGAAATACTACCACCATGTATAAAATCTAAGTCGCTATGATCAAAATTATCTGCGTTAAAGTCATCAATTGTCATTCCAAGAGCACCAGCCCCCATAAAGGTGTTCATTTGTTCTTCAAAGTATCCATTTGCACCGGGTAATATTTGATAACAATAATTTTTACCAAGCGTTCCCTTACCAGTTTCCGGGTCATATTGTTGACCAATATTAGATACCATAAGCAACTTAGCGTTATTCATAACGTAACTTGCTAGAACAACTACTTCAGCTTCTTGGATAAACTCTTCTCCAGACTCCGTGTCCAAATACCTTACACCGGTAACCTTATTTCCGCTTTTTATGACCTCTACAACATTTGCATGAAATTTTGTCTCAAAATTACCGGTTTTGGTTGCGGTCGGAATAACGGTTATTTCCGGCGATGTTTTTGCTCCATATTCACAGCCAAATCGTTCACAAAAACCACAGTATTGACAAGCATTTATGACTTCTCCATCGGGGTTTGTGTAAGCTTCTGATAAATTAGCTGATGGGAGCATAAACGGAGAATACCCTAGTGATTGGGTTGCCCCTTCAAACTTTTTCAAAATAGGCGTTCTTTTCATAGGAGGGGTAGGGAAATCCTGCGCTCTCTTCCCCCAAAAAGGATTTTTATCTTCTCCTGAGATTCCAGCAGTCTGATCATATTTATAAAAATAAGGTTCCATTTCATCATAAGTAACGCCCCAATCTTGAAGCAAATAATCACTAGATAATTTGTTTGGACCATATTTTTCATCTGTCATTGTTTTAATTTGAAAATCATATGGATAGAACCTCCATGTATGACCATTCCAATGTGTTCCCGAACCACCTAACCCATCACCGAGTAGGAATGAGCTCATCTGCCTCATCGGCAACGCTGGCATCTTACGGTTATTGCGAATAGTAATGGTCTCCTTTGCTACGTCCTGCATTAGCTCGTAACGAACGGCATATCTATATTCGTCATGTATTTGCTGAAAGTCCTCTGTACCGCGTTTTCTTCCTCTTTCTAAACCAATTACCTTCAAACCGGCTTTTGCACATTCAGCTGCGATGATTCCTCCGGTCCAACCCAAACCAACGACAACCACGTCAACTTTTGATAATGTTGTAGCCATAAATTTTATCCCTCTACTTTCCTTTACATTCCACCAAGTGGTTGTGGTGCAATTTTTTGGAACTTTTCCTTATCGATTACGTTAATATAGGACATTTGGTGACCAGGAAACTCTTTCATCTTCCAGCCATCCATATTTCGATTTCCACCATACATTGGATCTGCATAAGCACCCTCCAATGTCGCCGTGCGAAGTAGACGGAAGAAAAATGCGGAAGTAACTCCTGTCATGGGAATTTCATCATTTTGAAAAGCTGTTAATATTTCATCCATTTGCTCAGCTTCTATACTGGAAAATCCTTTTTCAAATCGTTTGTTCGCTTCTTCATCCAATACGGCAATTCCCTGTCTAAAAATAGACGCTCTTGTCAATCGACTCTGATAACCTTGAGTTTTAGCACCTACAGCAAACGGCCCTTGCATGTATTCTTTCGTATTACTTCCATATTGTCCCGCCAGCTGACGATCAATAAAATAAGGGACCCCTAAATCTATTGCCCCCGGCCCTATATCATCCTTTGGAAAGATACGTTCCGTTGCATTCGAGATTACATTAAATTCTCTTTGATTTTGAAAGAACTGAAATCCCCCATTAGTGCCCATTTCATGATTGGTATTGCCTGTATCAGATACATGCTGATCATCCTTATCGACATTTAACCCAACTAACCCACCTATTAACCCGCCACCTATTAATGCACCAGTTGCAATTCCTGTAGTCTTAAGAAAGTCTCTTCTTGAATAGTTTTTTGGTTTTTCTGTCATTTTCACTGACTCCTCCAAGATAATGATCTTACTAGTAACTGCTTACAAAAGGATATACAAGTTTATAAATTTCTAAACATTAATCCACCACGATAATGCTCTATTAAATTCCCTATATTCCACCACATCATCAATTGTTCCATGATACTAAATACAAAAAAACGTCACTAACTCTCTTCTGAGGAGTTAGTAACGTTTATTATTTCTTTAGAATTTCTTCCAAATCTTCACTTAAGTGAATAGATTTTAATTTTTTTTCTTTTAAATACATATGAGAACCCATTCCCCCCAAATAGAAGGTAATATGTTCCTGTTCACTTGCAAAATGATCGAGCCTTCGGATTAACTTAGGATCTTTTTCAAATGGCAAAGTAGTTGAAGCAGATAGTAACACTAATTTAGGCTTTAACTTTTGGACTAATGACTCTATCGCACCTGGCGCTGGTGAAGCACCAACTAATACAGTTTTCCAACCTCTTAGCATGAACTGAAGCAATACTATATGCATAGGCAGCTCATGATGCTCATCCGGTAAGCATGCACCAATAACTAAAGGTGCATCATCTCTTAATTGAAACGTTTTTCTTATTTGTATCAAATAATCACGAACACTCATACTAGAAACTGCCTCTTGGTATTCGTCCCACTCATCTCTTTCCCATCTATCCCCTACTTCTTGTAAAAAAGGAATAATGACCTTACTAATGAATAACTCTAATCCTAAATGATGATAAGCCTGTTGTAGTATTAGGTTTATCTCGACTTCATCACAATAAGTACCTTTTTCCAGTAACTGAATCACATAATCATTAAATTTTTTATAATCAGATGGTTCCTCTAAGAAGAGTGACTCTGTTTGCTCCGGTTCTTTTTCTAACATATCCACAGCTTGCTTGATAGAGTAGCCTTTTTCTGAGAGAAGCTTAACTCGTAATAATGCATTTACATCTTTTTCGCTATATACTCTATACCCGTTTTCTAATCGTTCAGGTTGTATAAATTCATAACGCTCTTCCCACTTACGGATAACTTGTTTAGACAAACCCGTGACATTAGAAACTTGTTGGATCGTATATATTCCAGTCATCCCTGTTTGGCTCACAAATGTTACCCCCTCTCTTGCCATTAATTTGTATCTATTAATAATGTATATATGCTACATTATAATAAAAAACAGTATAACACACAATAGACAAACGCTATACAACGATTTGACGAATAGAATAATAAACTATTTTACAAGGGCGTGAACTGTAATGAATTTATACACTCATAATAAATTCTTACTAAGAGCTGCTATATACGGAATGATTGCAGGCTTAGTATTAACCTTATTTTTAAAAGTAATTCAATTCATGACGGGTTATAAAGTTTATACCTTACTATTAAACATTGACTACATCCCTATTTTAAATGAGTTTAAGTTTCCGGAAGTAGTCGAAGTTATATTTCATTTGATTGTTTCTGTAGTACTTTCTATTGTTTTAATATTAATAATACGGCAACTTCCAACGATATCTGCTATTACAATTATAGCCCTCTGCGTCTTTGTTAGTTTTATCATTGGAGGTTTATACTATCCAACTACTATTTTATCGGAAAGAACTCCACCCATCAGTAGCCTTCCATCTTTTATTTATTGGATGGTAGGACATGTTTTGTATGGTTCTATTCTGGGTATTTTATTGGCAAGCAGGTACTGGAGCAGATAACCTCGTGTGCAGAGGCATTATCTGCTTTTTTATTTAACTGAAAAAGATTAGACAAAGGTTAGACAAAATTAAATTAATATGTTATGATTCATTTATCAAATTAACCTACAGGATGTGACAAAGTATGTTTTTAGCGTGGAATGAAATTAAAAAGAACAAACTTCGATTTGCATTAATCGTTGGAGTATTAATGCTAGTGTCCTATTTAGTATTTTTCTTATCTGGTTTAGCAACAGGCTTAGCTAGTCTAAATAGAGAAGCCGTAGACAAATGGGATGCTACGGCAATCGTATTAACCGAGGAGTCCGATAAAAGTTTACCTCAATCTTCTCTAACTACCGAAGAAGCGGATAACATTAAGGACAATGATACTGCCACTCTTGGACAGTTAAATTCAATCGCTAGAAATGGCGATGCAAAACAAAATATTGCTCTTTTCGGTATTGATTCGGAAGAATTTATAATGCCCAAAGTAACAGAGGGTGAAAAGTTTGCAGGCGACAACGAAGTGATTGCTAGCGATACGCTTAAAGAGGACGGATTTAAACTGGGTGATGAACTTGAACTATCCTCTACTGATGAAAAGTTAACCATTGTAGGATTTACAGATAGCGCACGTTTCAATGCCGCTCCAGTCCTTTATGGGGATGTAACTACTTTCCAAAAGGTCAAGTTCGGTGAAGGCGCCGCAGAAAATGAAACACAAATAAATGGGATCGTTGTTCGTGGTGACGACTTCTCTTCCATCTCAACATCGAATGAAGATTTAGAGGTTATTGAAGTAGAAGAGTTTATAGAAAACCTTCCCGGTTATACAGAACAAGCCTTAACTTTAAACTTTATGATTTATTTCTTATTTGGGATTTCGTCTGTTATAGTGGCAATCTTCCTTTATGTATTAACAGTTCAGAAGATTAGTATGTTCGGAGTTATGAAAGCACAAGGTATTTCCAACGGCTATTTATCTCGTTCGGTAATTGCCCAAACATTCTTATTGGCCTTCATTGGTGTAGTTGTTGGCTTTGCTCTAACTCTAATTTCTGGAGAATTCTTACCTAGTGCTGTTCCGGTCGCATTTGATATTCCAACCATGATTATTTACGGAGTAATATTAATAGTTGTGGCAATTCTTGGAGCTGTATTCTCCGTGTTAACAATCGTAAAAATTGATCCGCTTAAAGCGATAGGAGGTTAATGAATTGGCTATTTTAGAACTTAATAATGTAAAAAAATCATTTGGCAGTGGACATATGAAGGTAGATGCTTTAAAAGAAACTAATTTTTCTGCTGAACCAGGGGAGTTAATAGCAGTCATTGGTCCTTCAGGATCCGGGAAAAGTACCTTTTTAACAGTTGCAGGTGGACTACAAACTCCCACAAGTGGAGCTATATTAGTAAATAACAAGGATCTTGCCGATTTAAATGAAAAACAACGCTCCAAAATTAGACTAAAAGAAATAGGTTTTATCTTGCAAGCATCTAATCTAGTACCATTTTTAAATGTCGATAATCAAATGAAATTATTAGATAATGTAAAAAAAGATAATATGAGCAAAGAGGAATTGAATGCGTTATACGATAATCTTGGCATTAAAGAATTACGAAAAAAATATCCCGCTGATTTATCTGGTGGTGAACGTCAACGTGTCGCTATTGCTAAAGCCTTATATAGCAAACCTTCCATTCTCCTCGCAGATGAGCCTACCGCATCTCTAGATTCGGAAAAGGCCTATGAAGTGATGGAATTATTGAAAAAAGAAACAACACAAAATAAAACAACTACAATCGTCGTGACGCATGATACTCGTCTAATAGAGTATTGCGATAAGGTTTATGAAATGACGGATGGTGTACTAAAATTGAAGGAAACATCTAAAACATCGCAAGCAAGCCTTTAAAGAAAAGCCTTTTCTATCGCTTTCGAATCTGGATAGAATTCCCACTATAAGACTACAGAATTTCTAGGAGTATTGGCTGTGACACCCGTCACAATCAATACTCCTTTTTTCATGAATTTGATATCTTTAGTTGAGGTGAAAAACTGTTGGATTCTTCTTTTTTACCATTTGTAATATATCGCGTTCATGTTTCTCACAATTATATTGAAAATTGTGATATCATAAAACATAAAATTTTATTAATGAGTTAGGAGTGCTTATATTGAAAGTTCAACCATCTACTAAAATGTCGTTATTTGAAAAAGCTATTTTTGGAGATTTGAAAGCCGCAGCTGCTGCAAAGCAAGCTCAAGGTTTTGACTTATATGATTTAAGCTTAGGCAGCCCTGACCTTCCACCAGATGAACGTGCTAGAAAAGTATTATCAGATCTTAGCTTTGCAACGGATTCATACGGTTATACACTTACCGGAACTAAACGTTTCAATGAAGCTGTTGCAAATTATTATAAGCGTCGTTCCAATGTTATATTAAATCCAGAGACGCAAATTGTTCAAACAATGGGTTCCCAAGAAGGACTCGTTCATCTACCAATTGCCTTTTGTGATGAAGGAGATATCATTCTTACGACAAACCCTGGATATGTAGCCTATGACGCTGGCATTAAACTTGCCGGTGCTAAACCCTATTATATGGAGCTATTAGAAGAAAACGATTTTTTACCTAATCTAGATGCAATACCAGAAGAAGTTGCGGTAAAGGCAAAGCTAATGATATTGAATTTACCTGGAAATCCGGTTCCAGCAATGCCTGATCCGATTTTCTTTGAAAGAGTCGTAGCTTTTGCTAATAAGTACAATATTATTATTTTGCATGATGCGGCTTATTCAGAATTCTATTTTACTGGCGATGCACCGAACAGTTTCCTCTCAACACCAGGAGCTCTAGAAGTAGGTATGGAGATTAACTCTTTATCGAAGAGCTTTAGTCTAGCAGGAACACGCATTGCTTATATTGCAGGAAATGAAGAGATGATTAATATTATGAAACAATTAAAGTCGAATTTAGACTTTGGGATTTACGGCCCTATTCAAGAAGCTGGTATTGTTGTCTTAAATCACGCAGAGGAAATAACAGATCGACTACGTAAGATATTTTCCGAGAGATATCATTTCCTAACCCAGGCTTTAACTGATCTGGGTTGGAAGGTTGCACCTTCTACTGGAGGGATGTTCGTTTGGGCAAAATATCCCTATGAAATGAATGACAAGGATTTTGTATTTGAAGTAATCGATCAAACTGGTGTTGTAATGGTACCAGGCACTGTTTTTGGATCCGCTGGTGCTGGTTATGTTCGCATTGCATTAGTACAAGATATTAATATACTGAAACTAGCAGTGGAACAATTAAAGAAGTTAAAAGCACTTTCAATTTGCTGAATATCTTCATTTCTAGATCTAAAAAATAAAAAAGCAATCTCTAGTCATTTCACGACTTGAGATTGCTTTTTAATTGGAATGATTAAAACGAACTAAATTTTTACCGGAATTTTTAGCATCATACATAGCCTTATCCGCTTCTTTAAAAACGGATGTAGCCGTAGAACCACTTATAGAAGAAAATGCAATACCAATACTTGCAGAAATATTCAATACATAATCATCGATTGACCAAGAAGCCTGGATAGCTTGCTGAATATTTTCTACCTTTTCCAAGATTTGACCTTCCTCGTGGATATTGGCGATTAAGGCGATAAATTCATCTCCCCCTAATCTCGCTACAAAATCTTTGGAATCTAGGACTTCCCTTAACCTGCTACCAAACTCTTGAATAACATCGTCTCCTGTTTCATGTCCAAAGTTATCGTTGATTTGTTTAAAGTCATCAATGTCTATTAGGATTACCGCAAAGCCTTCACCCGTTTTTTCTTCTTGCTCTAAAATTTCCTGAAGGCGATTTGTAAAATAACGCCTATTTGGTAATCCTGTTAAAGAATCATGGTAGGCATAATACTCTAATTGGTCTACATTCTCTTTTTGCAACGAAATATCACGAGCAATTAGTAGCATGTATTTAAACTTGCCATTGTCATCAAATACCGGGGTACCATTTAGTTCAGTCCATATCCACCCCTTATTTACATGCATTGCTTTTAGCTCAACTTTGTAAGATTTCTTGTCTTTAATAGCTTGTTGAAAACGGTCTTCTAAAAGCACTACATCTCCTGGATGTATATTCAAAAATGGATGCTTTTCCCCAATTTGTTGGTCATATTCAAATATTTCTTTGCCAGAAGGTGAGACATATAAATACTCTTGCTTATCGTTCAATAAAATAATAACGTCTTGTACATTTTCTGCTATAATACGAAACTTTTCTTCACTATCAATATATTTGCTTGCAAGCTTGTCTAACTCTCTCATATCTTTTACTCCGACGAAAATGCCCGTTTGCCGTCCGTCTAATATAATTGGAGTTAGTTTTACTAAGCATCCCATTAAAGTTCCCGATTTGCCCAAAAAGTTTAACCGATAGTCCCTCAGTTCACCGTTTAATGCTTGAGCAAGACATTCTTTCGCTTCTTCTTTGTCTTTTATTTCTACAAAGTCGATAAAAAATTCTCCAATAAGTTCGTTCACTGTATAACCACTCAATTGTTCCAGTGCACGATTTCCACTAGTTATATATCCTTCCAAATCAATTTTAAATATAGCATCGGGATTATGGTCATAGAGAGATCTATATTCGGATTCTGTTGCTGCCAACTGACTTTGACTTTTCATCTTTTCGATTTCTATTAATCTCTCAGTTGTTATGTCCTTTGCTAGAGCCACGATATGCGTACATACTTCATCCTCGTTTAGGATTGGTGTTAAAGTTATCTCAACATAAATTCTGTCACCCGTTTTAATCTTAATATATTCCTTAAACAAGTGAATTTTCTTCTTCTTGATCACTTCCATACATTCTTTTTGTAGCTTGTTTGCAGGTTCTTCAGAGAGAATGCCATGTAACGATTTTCCAACTGCTTCATGAGTTAGGTTCAATATATTTTTCAAAGATGTATTTAAAAACTCACATATAAATTGTTTTTTTTCTTCGACCCTCAATATAAAGACCATTTCTGGAATTCCATACATAAGCGCTTTAACTAATGATAGATTTTCATTCGCCATGTTCATTCACCTCTTAATACAATATTTATATTTAAATATACACTACTAAGCTTATTGAATGGAAAAACAGACCAAGAATGAGCCAGATAGGAAATTATCTAGCTACCTCTTGGTCTGTCTTCCCCTTTTGAAGGTTGTATAAGCGCAAACTTTTCCCAACGTCTGCTTTTCCATCTAAAGAACATAATTGTAGCGCGGGTCCATTCATCTGCTGCTATGGCTAACCAAACTCCAACTAACCCTAGATCGAGTACAAATATTAAAAAGTATCCTAACGGTAAACTCATCATTACCATTGACAAGGCTCCCACAAATACAGGAAAAGTTGCATCACCTGCTGCACGTAAAGAATTGATAATGACTATATTTATCGTCCGACCAGTTTCTAAAAGAAAACTTAATAATAGTACAGATGCACCTATCTCAATTATTTCTTTATTGTCAGTGAATAATCCCATTAATGGATAGCGTAATACTATGACAATCGTCACCATTGTTACTGTAAAAATAACTGCCCATTTCACACTAAACCAGACGGACTTATATGCTTCCTCTTTTTCATTTGCACCTACAAGTCGCCCGACGATAATTGCCGTTCCCATTCCAATAGCAATTGCAAACAAGTATGTGAACATCGATATATTTACTGCATATTGTCTTGCAGCCAATGATTCGGCTCCTAAATAGGTCACATAGTACAGGAACACAATTTGACAACCCTGATACAAAATCTGTTCAAATGCAGACGGAAGACCGATCCGTAAAATTTTTGCAATATATTCTTTCGACAGAGTGAAATAATAATGCACTTGCACACGGTACTCCATTACCCGATAAAGCAACCAGAAAAAGACAAGCAAAGCTATAAAACGACTTAATACAGATGAAATAGCCGCACCTTGTACTCCTAGTTCTGGAAAACCAAATTTCCCGAAAATTAACGCGTAATTTCCTATTACATGAAAAACATTCATACCAAGAGAAACAAGCATGGTCTGTTTTGTATATCCATGTACACGAATAATAGCTGCGAGAGCATTAATAATGGCTTGTAAAAAAATTGCTCCACCAACAATTGTCAAATATTGATTTGCGTGAGCTAATACATCGCCTTGCAAATTCATCGCAACCATCATTTTTTTGGAAAATAGAACAAAACCAATACTCAGGATTACTCCGACACATAAATTTAATGTCACTGCCAAACCTGATATCTTTGATGCTTCTACATAACGTTTTGATCCTAGATATTGAGAAACGACAATCGCCGCACCATTACCGACAACTTCTAATACTAATATAGCTATGTGAATATACTGATTTGCCGCTCCCACTCCTGATACTGCATCATCCGAGAGTGCACTGAGCATAAAAGTATCGGCTATTCCCATTAACATAAATAAAAATACTTCTAAAAATATCGGCCAAGTCAAAGTAAATAAGCTTAACCTTTCCCCTAAATTGTTCTTTTTAGTGACTACCACTGCTACTCCTTCTTTATCCTGAAATTTTTAATAAGAAGAATCTTACCATAGAAACTAATTTTCTCCTATTGGTTTTTTGACTTAATACTAAATTTCTCCTGATCCTTCATACAAAAATACACGTTTGACTATTGAGGAAGTCAAACGTGCAATTATTATTATTCAATCCCTATATGTTTATGAATATACTCTTTAATCTCTGGAACAGATAACTCTATTTCATATGTCAAAAGATTATCCTTTACATAAGCTAATTTATTTCGCTCTACAGCATCAGATTGGATGTGTAAAATATTGTCTATATATAATATTCCTTCATTAGTAATCATTTGGTCATGGTCACTCAGCAAACCTTTGTTGTTTAGTGCTTCCTGAATACTAGTCAAATTATCTCCTAATGCCTTTGTTAAAACTTCCCCTAATTCTTCAGCATTTTTATCGTTTTTTTCCAAGAAATTACAAACGTAGTAAGCTAAAAGAATCTGTTCTTTCTCTACTAATCTCCCCATAGGTTTTCCCCATTTCATCTTTTTCACTATTATTCCTTTTTTCTCTCAAGATTAAACATAAAAAGTTAAATGGAGTCTTGTTTTGTTGAGGGTTATTCAGCAACTACTTTTGCAATGTCGGCTTTTATCGATTCCGGACTATCCGTTGGTGCATATCTTTTTATGATATTACCATTTTTATCGACAAGAAATTTAGTGAAATTCCATTTGATGCTTTTTGACAATATCCCTTTACTATTAGATGTTAAATGTTGAAATAGCGGGTGCGCTTCTTTACCATTTAACTTAGTCATTTCATGCATTGGAAATGTAACACCATAGCTCATTCGACATGCTTGCTCGGCTTCTTCCGCGTTACCTAACTCTTGTTTAAATTGATTCGACGGGAATCCTAAAACAACAAGCCCTTCTTCTTTATACTCATTATATATTTTTTCAAGCCCATCAAACTGACCGCTTAATCCACATTTAGTTGCTGTGTTTACGATAAGCATTGGTTTTCCCTTATACTCATTTAATTCGTACTCTTGGCCGTCCGATTTTTTCACTTTAATATCATAGATACTCAAATTACTCACTCCTTAAGTTGATTTAGAAATGCATTTAACTCTTTAAGGTTAGTCATTAAAGTCTTGGCGTTAATATCTAAATAATTGCAGCTAGTAATTTTACTAATAATTGCCCGTTCGATTGGTTTTTCTTGCTCTAATGCCTTTTCTGTCAATGAAATGACGAATGCTCGTTTATCCTTGTCAGACTGCTCTTTGTTAAGCCATCCATTTGTAATCATTCGGTTAATAATTGGATTTAAGGTTCCAATTCCTAGACCTAATTGATTTCCGATATCCTTCACTAACAAGTTATTCTGTTCCCATAACGTGAGCAATACTAGATATTGAGAGAATGTTAAATGGAATGGCTCCAAAGTTCGTGCATACAACTTAGAAAAGTTACTAGATGCTTTATAAACCTCGAAGCATAGCTGCTGTTCCAACTTGGAAGGATTGTTCATGAAAATCACACCTAAATTATTATTTTACGATTATTTCTACATCAATGGAATTTTTTACTGCTTTTGAATATGGGCAGTAATCATGCGCTTTTTTCACATACTTTTCTTTCAACTCATGATCGTCTAACCCAAAAATCTCTACTTCTAGCTTCGCAGCTAATTTCACTCCGCCGTTTTCTTTGTCCGCGATCAATGAAATAGTAGCAGTAACTTCACTTTTTTCTACTTTTACTTTATCCTGTTCTAACACAAGCTCTAAAGCACTGTTAAAGCAAGAACTGTATCCCGCAGCAAAAAGTTGTTCTGGATTTGATGCTGTAGTCGCTTCCCCGCCTAAAGCTTGTGGTTTAGCAATGTCCAAATAAAATATATTATCTAATGAATGTACCTCACCTTGTCGTCCACCAGTATTTACAATAGTTGTTTCGTATAATGTTTTCATTTTCTTTCCTCCTCTAGTTTGTATTGCGTTCCATCTAATTATCAGATTAAACTATATCGTGTACGATGTAAAATAATATGCATTACAAAAAAGTGTATGAAATTTTCCATCAGAAAATTCCACACACTTTTATTTAAGAACCTATAAACAATACACACTGACTAATCGCGATATAAAATCCGACATTATTTACAGGGGAGTTATCATTCACTTCAAGCTGAATTTTAAATAAATCATTAAGCTCTGCCTTCCACTTCGCGATCTCACTATCATTATAGATAAACTTAGACCAGTCTTCCATTTCCTTATCCAATTTTATCTGTACATTACCATCTGATATTAGTAAGTCTGGAACGAGCTCTTTCCATTTATCATAAGCAACTAAGTATTTATTCTCGTTAATATAGTCATAAACCTCAAAATAAACCCTACCTTTTCGAGATAGTTTTTTACACATGCAAATTAAATTCTCGTTAGTATCGTAAACGTTATAGATAAGAAAGTAACGGTAATCCATTATTTTATCTAACCGTTTTTTTAAACCATTAGAATAATATCGTTGAAATATAAAAACAACTTCTCCTCTTTCATTGTAAACAGGGGTTTTCGGATTCTCTGCAATATTAACCGGTTGTTCGTATGTATAGTTAGCCACGTTTATTCCTCCTGTGAAAATTACTACATAACTCGACTAAATTATTTCCCGGGAAACAAATCCCTATTAAGCTCTAATAGATTTAGGCTCTTCTAAATCTATATGTACCAAAGTAATGCTCATGAATCATATTAGCTCATGAGCATTCAACAACATTATCTGCACTTATAGATTTTATCATTTATGCTAGCGATTTACGCTGGTAATTTAGAATATCTTCCATTGATTTATCGAAGGGGATAAAAGATGACATATTTTCTACTATAAGATTAGAAGAATGCATAATCTCTTTTTCTTCTAATTTATCTTCAATAGACTCCACTGTGAACTCAACACTAGAAATGGCCTGCAAACTACCAGTAATTTCTTTTAAGTATCTTGGCAGTCCCGAGGTTATATTATGCATACTACCAGATTGACTTTTATTAAAAATAATTTCATATCCACTAACTGCATCACGCACATCTAGAAAATCGCGTTGGGCCAACAAATTGTTTATCTTGAGAACTTTTTCTGACCCTAGTAATTCCATCTCTGCAACCTTTTTAGCTAAAATAGAGCAAACCCCGTTTGATTTTCCTGGACCTATTAAATTCGATGGGTTTGCAATGACAATATCCATTTCATATAATAACTGCCAAGACCTTGCTACCAATGCTTGTAAGGTTTTACTTAAGCTATATGGATGTTCCAAAGTTGTAATATCATTTATATCAAATTGAAGAGTAGACCCCACGACTACAACCCTACATTCAGGAATTTCATGTCTAATTGCTTCCAGTAAATAAGCTGTGGACATTGTATTTACTTCTAAAGAAGCGATTGGATTTGTCCAGGATGAGGGTACATGATTTTGCCCTGCCAAATGGAGGACTCTGTCTGGATTGTGCTTTTGTATCAAGTCCATTATTTCATTTTTATTTGTTAAATCACATGGTTCGATTTGCATTTGACTACCTTCTAAAGTAAATGGCTTTCTAGAAACTCCAATTACTTCGTAGCCAGCTTGTTGAAAATGACGACAGGCATGAATACCTGTAAAACCTGTGGCCCCTGTTATTAATAACTTCGTCTGGTTGGTCATCCCATTAGCTCGTTCTCAAAATATGCACTAGAAATATCTCTTTCTAATTGCTTATTAAATGTATACGTTTCTCTTAAACCATCCTCGATTGTATATGACGGATTCCAGTTTAATAGATTTCTAGCTTTTTCATTGCACAAGCAACTATTTTTAATATCCCCTTCCCTCGGTGCGGTAAACTCTCGTTGAATGGATATTCCATGAATCTCTGTTAATAAGGATAATATATCGTTTATGGAAGTCTTTTGTGAGGTACTTACCTGGATCGTTTCTTGATCACCTAACTCCAATGCCGCAATATTGGCGGCAACAATGTCCTTTACGTAGATAAAGTCTCTCGTTTGCTGTCCATCGCCATGTACATTGATAGGTCCACCTTTTTGAAGTCGATCTAAAAATACAGAAACAACCCCACCCTCTCCTTTAGGAAGTTGCCGCGGACCGTATACATTGGCATACCTTAAAATTGTATACGATTGTCTATAGAGCTCGTAGAAAAGCCTTATGTAAGACTCAGCAGTTAACTTGGACAAACCATAAAATGAAGCAGGAACTGTGATTTCTTCTTCCGAAATTATTTCATTGTTTAAATTTCCGTATACAGCGGAGGTGCTGGCAAATATAAACTTCCCCACTTTTGCCCTACGACAAGCCTCTAGTACATTAAGAGTGCCGATAATATTTATATTTCCATCATACTTAGGGTATTGTACAGATTTTCCCACATCGGCTTGTGCAGCTAAGTGATAAAACGCATCTGGTCTGATATTCATAATTACTTTACTTGCTTCCTCGCTACATATATCAATGACGTGTAATCGTGCTTGTGGATTGATATTTTCCTTCCGCCCAGACAGCAAGTTATCTATAATATGAACCTCAATACCTCTGTCTATAAGTGCATCAACAAGATGAGAGCCTATGAAGCCCGCCCCCCCTGAAACTATTACTTTCATATTCAATCTCCTTTTGGCTTTTTAATAATATATGCAGGATGAACAGAAAGATGGGGACATGTGCCTGAGAAAAGTGTGAAAGTCCAAAAACAGATTAGACAATTCGTTCGATAAGCAACAAAAAAATGAATGAATCATTAAAGAATCATTCATCTGAAGATTTTTTTAAGAAGAATTGCTGAAATTATGTTTCATAATAATCGGTGCAGCCGTATTATATCGTTTTGCCCATATACCTATATCTGTTTTAGTACTAGGAATCAAATAAGTGCTGGGGAGATTTTTCATAATTTCTTCCCAGATACGATTATCCACAAATGTTTTAGAATTACCTGCTAATGGAGAGAAAATATCTTCGTAATACTCACTACTCATAGGTTTCATTAATTTTATGGTTACAGTTGGTGGAATCTCATACCCCTCTGGCAAATTACTCAGTATATCTGTCCATACACTCCGATCTACAAATAAGTTTGGAGTTATTGGCGAATATGGAAACAACAAATTATAATAATCTGATTTCATCGGTTTCAGCAAATTGATTGTTGAAGGATTTGGAAATTGCGTTTCGTTTGGAATCGAACTATCTATCTGATCCCACACCTCTTTAACAATAGCTACTTCTGAGTTAAATCCATTACTAGAAAACCTAGAATTGTAATTTTCTGATGAAACAATGGTTTCTTCTTTTATGGACGAATCTGGCACCGATTTTTTATGGTTCCACAACCCTCTCCACCAAGTCTGACACTTGTAAAATATGGCCAGAAAAAAAAGGTTAATGTAGTGGATTATGCGGGACATCTTCTTCACCATTCTTCCTCATGGAAATGGCATCATTGTAGACTTCCAGTAAACTTTTTACCCCTTGATCAATCGACCAATGTGTCATACCCCATTTTTTCGCATTTGTTCCTAGTTTCTTTCGCAACTGCTCATTATCTAAAAGTAAATTTATGTTTTCAAACAACATATTAGAATCACCAGGAGGTGTTAATATACCCGTCACATTATGCTGGACCATTTCAGGCAAACCTCCAACGTCGCTGACTATTGTTGCTTTCCCAGCAATCTGCGCTTCGATTAACGACAATGGCTGATTTTCTAACAATGTTGGCAATATATAAATATCAGCCTTTCCTAATAAAGCTGGAATATCATCACGTTTCCCTAGAAATTGAACGTAATCATCTAAACCAAGCACCTTACATTTAACTCGTAGTTTAGATTCACTATCCCCTGACCCCACTATCCAACAAACCCAATCTTGTCGTTCCTTTTTTAGTTTCCCTAAAGTGTCTATCAAATACTGAATTCCTTTTAGATCAATTAGTCTTCCTGTATAGATAAGCACCTTTTTGTTTTTTGGTGGCGTAATAAGTGACTTCACTTTCATTTGCTTAATGAAGCTTTCAGTATCAAACCCATAATGGAGAACTTTTATTTGTTCCTCCGCTACTTTAAATTCATCTATCAGTATATTTTTCAACCAATTGTTCGCTACAACAGTTATTTCCGCAGTATTTGCTCCTAATTTTTCTAAGTCATCGTAATATGCTCTGGCAATATAAGAATTGGGCGTTTTGTGAATGGTGGTTAGTTGGTGATGGATTTCATGTGCGACAGAACCATGTAAAGTTGCAACGAGCGGAACATGTTTAGGTCGAATTCGATCGATACAAGCTGTAGAAATAACATCTTGTGTGTGTATCAAATCATAATCATCTAACCCAAAGTAAGCTGTTCCCAGTTCGAAAATATATCGTTGAAACTCTGTATATTCAACTAATTTATTTTCATAAATTTCTGGATAATTTTCTTTATTTATCTTCGCTTGAAGTAATGGCAACAACTTGTCTCTAGTAATCTTTTGATCGGAACCTATCATATGGATATTCAAATTATCCTCATCATAACCAAGTACATTTACTTCATGTCCAAGCTGTTCCAACTTCTTTTTCAAATGAACCATATAGTTCCAAACTCCACCTAAATGGGGAATAGGCCAATATGTGGCTAGCAAGATTTTCAAATTATACATCTCCCCGTTTTAACCGCATGTTCTATACTTATTGCTGTTGACTTCAATTGGTGTGGGCTTTTAAATTTGAATCATTTGAAGAACAATTGGACATCCCTTTTCAGGTACATCTTCCGTCAATAACAAAAGTCTTCCTTCCGATACTAGGTAATTTATTTTCGGCTGTAAAATCCCGTTTATAAAAAGGTTCATATAAGACGCATTTGCTGGATTCATCATTTGTTGAAGCCCACAATCAGCAATAGCATCTTGTTCTGTATATACTTTCTTCACACCATCCGATAATACAAAAAGTTCAGTTGTCACAACCGTTCTATGGCTCACTACTTTGGACTCTGACTTACTTACCTTTAAAGGAATGATTAAAGGCTCCGAAAAGTATGCCGTCGCTTTCCGCGGGACGTACGGTTGGTTTATCATTTCTTCCCTCCTAACATATAAATAAAGTTAGTGTATCCATGAAATAATAAAAGTGTGTATACATTAGGCCCTTCTTCTCATTTTCCGAAAAAATGCTCAAATGCCCATACCTCTCTCTGACTTTTAGTCATATGTTGAAAGAGAAATGAAAAGGAGGAACACGTTTGGCTTTAAAAATTGTTAAATTAGCTATCACGCCAAAACAAACGATTTCAACTTCACCTACTGTCGCACGCTACTTTCATGAGGTGCCAGAAACTATCACAGAGGTTACCACTCATAAGATTAATGCATCCGATTTTCTAAATGATCAGGGGGAAATAGCTCAATCGTTACCAGTTCTAAATCTAAACAACAGTTACTTTAATGTATATATAAATGGGGTACTACAAATGGATGAAAATTTCTCTTATACGGCTGGAGAAGACGGAATAGGCTCTTTACTTCTCTCTCTCCCCGATGATTCGGAAATTCCTAAAGGTACTCCCATTATTATGGAGACGGTCAACTTTCATCCAGAGATAGTATCAGAATAGACAGGGAAACCTGTCTTTTTTTATTTGTACTTTCTCTATTTTTTCCCGCAGCAATATTATAATCGAGAATAGTATAGACTATCACTGATAAAAGTCGGACATTGATAAGACAATAACAGACACAATACCAATTTTCTTAGTGAGATAATCTCGGGGAATCTCTAGGCAATCTTTATTATCTATCCTTAAATTATTTTCTACTTATAGGAAACTCGCCCCTGCTCTATTTCATTCTCCAGCATTAACTATTAATAAGGTGCATGTACGCCTTGACGCTAGAGAATGAAGGAGGTGAAATAATTGAATTTAAGTCAACTTAAAGGAGAATATGATGCCATATTTAGCCTTGGGGACCTTTGCTTAGCATCCATACAATTGAAAAAACACAACTTGAGACCATACTCAGGCGTACTAGATTGGATGGCTAGTATAGACCTATCAAAGGTAAATGAACTGCTAGAAAATCGTTTTATAGGGTTTCTTGAATATGATAACTTACGTGTGATCGGTTACGCCGATGATTTTATATGCGTTTCAGATGATGGCTATAATCTTGTTTCCAATCATGATTTTGATGGAGAAAAAAATACATTAACTTATTTAGGGGGCTATGCAGAAGTAATGGAGAAGTATGAACGAAGAATTCAACGCTTTCTTTCAGAAATGGAAAATGCTAAAAGAATATTGTTCGTTCGAACAGAAGGTACACTCGAGGATGCAGCTGTTTTACAAGACGTGCTTTCCAGAATAGTAAAACACGACTTCAGTATCCTACTTATCAATCACACATATGTACCAGGAATTGTAGAAAAAAGTTGGCCTTTAGAAAAAGTTTGTTCGATTGAGTTTCCTAATAAAGATAAATGGGAAGGAAATCACGACTTATGGGAAGAGGTGTTAAGCGGGATTCGTTTGCGTACGTAGCTTAATGTACAAAACGTCTCTAAAATCAAACAATTATTAGGGAGGAAAAATGGTGTTTACCAATGCAACAATATTGATAACCGGGGGGACAGGCTCATGGGGAATTGAACTAGTCACACAACTTCTTCTTCTTGACCCTAGGAAAGTTATTATTTTTTCAAGAAACGAAAATAGACAAGTCATGATGCGCCAGAACTTTGAAGATACAAGATTACAATTTAGTATAGGGGATATACGAGACGAAAACGCTCTATCTTCCGTATGTGCTGGTGTAGATTATGTCTTTCACTTAGCCGCACTAAAACATGTCCCCGTATGTGAGGAAAATCCTTTAGAAGCTATTAAAACAAATATAGTCGGAACGCAGAATGTAATTGAAGCTTCCATTAAGAACCAAGTCAAAAAAGTAATTTATATTTCTACTGATAAAGCTGCAGATCCAGCTAATACGTACGGAATGACAAAAGCACTTGGGGAAAAGCTGATTCTTGGTGCAAACGAATTAGGTTCGCACACTAGGTTCTTATGCATTCGAGGAGGGAATGTGCTTGGAAGCAGCGGCAGCGTACTACCAATTTTCATCAGACAACTAGAAGAAGAAAACAAAATCCGGATAACCGATAAAAAGATGACACGTTATTTTGTCACACCAAAACAAGCGATTAAAACGCTACTTCAAGCTACAGAGTTGGGAAATGGAGGAGAAATTTTTGTCATGCATATGAATGCTTGTAATATACTCGACTTGGCAGAAGTTCTCATCGAGTATTACAACAAAAAAAATGTTCATATCATTGAAACCGGTGCTCGAGTCGGAGAAAAGACTCATGAAGTATTAGTAGCAGAAAACGAAATACCAATGGCCACCGTATTTAACAAGGATCTGATAAAAATTGCCCCTGTGAACTCTACCAGCAAAACTTCTTCTATACCTTCTATTCTAGTAGATACAAAACAAAATTTAATGACAAAACAAGAAATTAAAGAACTATTAGTAGAAGGAGGCTTTCTAAAGTAAAAGTACATTTCAAATTGCCTTTAAAATAGTAAATAACAAAAAACTAGACTCGCCTAAATTGTCTAGTTTTTTTGTATTTCACTTTTAGGATACCTTTTCATCTGCTGTAGGATAAACAAAAACACCCCGACTAGCACTAGAATACCACCAACAATTTGCCAGCCTACTAATCGTTCTCCTAGGAAAATAGCAGCAAGGATAGTTGCTCCTACCGGCTCTCCTAAAATACTCATAGATATCGTAGTAGCTGTTACATAATTCATCAACCAATTGTTTATCAAATGAGAAATAGTCGGTACTACCGCTAACAACACAAAAATTCCCCACTCTCTTGAATCATACCCTCCCATAGCAACACCTGCGAGTAGGTTATAGACAATGAGTGCAATAGCGGCAAAGCCAAAGACAGTGAAACTATAAATCCAATGGGAAACTACTTTCACTGCTTTTTGCCCGATCAATAAATATCCAACAACCGCAATCACACTTAGAAAAGAAAGTATATCGCCAAGAATGGCATTTCTACTTAGACCAAAATCGCCCCATCCGACCATCACCGCTCCTATTACAGCAATACCCATGGTCATAAGTGCGGATTTCGTAGTTCTCTCTTTAAACCAAATGACACCACCAACCAACGCGATAATCGGCTGCAATGCCAAAATAATTGTTGAGCTAGCAACTGTTGTCAGTTTTAAAGAACCAAACCATAGTGCAAAATGTAGAGCTAAGAACATACCTGCGACAAACAGTAATAGCCATTCTCTGTTTGTTAGTTTTTTAAACTCTGCCCTTTTAATCCATACAACTGGCAGTAATAGCAGGGTCGCTAAAATCATTCGATACATACTTAATATAGTTGCGGGCGCATGAGACCACTTGACGAAAATAGCAGCAAACGAAATTGCTATTATGGAAATGATTAATGGTAATACAATTGATTTGGATGCATTTGCTTGATTCACTAACTTACCCCGTTCTATTAATTTTCTTTGCTTATAAACTAATCTTAATATACTGGATAAAATTAAAATAAGAAATACAAAAAACTTCTCATTTTACAATAAGAAGTTTTAGGACTTATCTCTTTTCCACTTTCTGTATCTATCATAAATACCTTTACAAGTAGTGTAACCTATTATAGCGATCGCAAGACCAATTCCTGTTAATGCTGTAATAAGTGATATCCACTCAAAAAAGGAATATCCCGGAACCTTTGACCAATCTGTTTTTCCCTTCCAATCCTCAATAACAAGATTCATCCCATAGATACCCGAAACTACTGTGAATATAGTTAACATAAACAGCAATGAGTTACGTCGTTTGCTTGCTTGATTGTTTTGAGCCTTATATAGATCATCTACAGTTTGTCTTACCTCAGCAAAAAGATCTTGTAAACGAAATACTTCCCGCAACTTCTGGGTAAGCTCTTTTCCTTCTGTTCTAGCCGAAACCTCTTCAAAATAATAGCGTGAATAGAATTTTGATATGAGTTCTATTAACTCCTCTACATATCTTTTATCCTTTGCCCAACTGACTTCACTATGTTCATAAGAAACTTTTAACAATATAATTTTATAATAGTAATGCAACATTAAATTATAATAATGCACACTCATAAATTGAGAAACACTTTGTTTTAACTGTTCTTTTTTCTTATTAGAGATAGTGACCTGAGTATGTTCAGAAGAAATTGTATATGTATGCGGCGCCCAACGATCATGAATACGCTCATCAACATAGCGGTTTACATATTCTGGGTTGGAACTAGAGATAAATGCATTTCCGTCTATATCCTTACCATCTAAATGCGCCAAGCGGAACAGCTGATCTTTTGTTATTTCAGTTTTATCATCCGCTATCAAGAAAACAGAAGTATACATTCGCTCATCCTCAAAATAAGGAAGACTCCCGTAATAACCCGCTAATTTGTCATTATGGATGATATACGGCTTTAACGGTAAACAAATATAGTCAAAAACAAGTTCATTTGTATTATTGAACACTTTACCATCATGGTGGATTTTAGCACCTTTATCCTTGGGAAGCTTGGGTTCAAGCACACAAAAATGATCAATACAATCCAATAAATTCGTCAATGTTTCCCGCTCTTGATCCATTGCTACGCGGATCGTAATGATACCGATACCGAATGGACACAAGACAATATCCATACTATTAATGATAAAATTTAATGTATTGTCATGTACTTCGTATACAAACGTATCTTTAATTACTTTGGAGTAACGCAAAAACCCCCTATTTTTAATCGAAGGAGGGAAGAGCTTATCTTCAATAAATGGCAGAAAAAATTGATCCAATTCCTCATTCGAAATGTTAATATTTTCTCCATAGTACTTATCTTGTAGCTCTTCATTATCTAAAGTAAAAAACGTATAATGATTCTTTTCAAGTTGTGCCATTAGCTCTTTCCGCTCTTTCTCTCGAAAAGAAAACGGAAAAAAATACGTCATATATGCATCAGTAATATTCAAGGGTTGGATTTCTATTTTATCCATTTAAGTTCTCTCCCTTGTTTGTCATTATTATTCTTTACCACCGTACATTCATCTATAAACCAAAATACAGTCATTCCTAAAGTTTACTTTAGGAATGACTGTATTAGCTTAACTAATTTTACTAAAGATTGTTGTTGTTGTTGTTATTGTTGCGGTTATTGTTACGTTGGTTTTGGTTGTTGTTGTTTCTGTTTTGTTCGTTTTGGTTTTGCTCGTTTAGATTGTCAAAGTTGAAATCTTCACCGAACTCAGCTGGATTGTTTTGGTTATTGTTATTGCGATTGTTGTTGTTATTATTATTGTTGTTATTGTTATTTCGGTTATTATTGTTTCCCATGACTGCTCACCTCCCTGACTGTATTAGATTGGTCCAAATAGTGAATTATATACTTACTTTTTAAACTTTTTATCAGTGCTTTTTTCTTGTGCTATCGAATCAGTATTGAATTCCTCAGCAAACTCCGTTTGGAGATTCGTTCGATTATAGTATCCAACCTTCTCATCAGGATTAGCTTTCTTTGGTTCAAAGATATTTGTGTCCATATATCGATGCAACAAGAATTCTCCTATCATTAACAACAGTCCAGATATAAAAGAAGCTGTCCCTAGAGCAATTGGTTGCTCATAAAAATATGATCCCAACAAGTAAATGACGGCATAGGCAATGACAAAGTCACTTATCCCCGCCCAAGTATTTCCTATTCTAGGTAATATAAAGACATCTCCTACATATCCTACAGCAGTTAGAACCACACTAGTAATGAGTATATTCGTAAAAGAAACGTCATAAAAAATGCCTAAAACAATCCATAGCACCGCAGTTATCATGACAAACTTCATTAATAATGCTTTCATATACATTTTTTAAACCCACCTTCCAAACGCTTTACCTTTTTTTAGTAAATGGATCGGCCTTAGACTGTTGCTTTGCAAACCATTCATTTATTTCACGATAACTCATTCCCGCATTTGCATTTAACCTTTTTACTTCCTCAATGTCTGTCCCTGCAACTGTAAATTTTTTATTATTACTTATAGCAAACCCTTCCTTTCCATTATTAAATGTAGGTCGACTTTTTTTGTACCATTGATAAAACAAGATTATAAGTAGCCCTACCTCCACAGTGTCCCCTCCATAGTACATAATCATGCTACCTAATTCCGCTTGATCACTTGGCACTCCCGTTGGAGGATTCGCATAAATATATTTGGAGAGAACGGAATGACCTGCTAAAGCCAATACAAAAACAAAAGTTCGGTATAAGTAACTTTTTCTAAAGGCTGTCACATCCACATAAATGATGGAAATTGTAAATACATACCCAGCTAAGAAAATATGTGTATGAATAATTACATATAGGAGCATATTTTCGTGCATCATAAGAAATAAATCGGTTGTGTAAAGCATCCACAAGCCACCAATATTTAATATAGAAGCAACAACTGGATGCTGAACAAAATGTAAAGGACGGCTGTTGCGTAAAATTTTAGTTAGTTTCCTTGCTGTTGGGATACTAATCGTACGGAGGAGTAGCGTCACTGGAGTCCCTAAAGCCATCAAAAGTGGTGCCAGCATCCCCAGTAATACATGCCCAATCATATGAGCAGAAAAGTCTGCGTGCGATAAATCTGCGATGGGACCAACTAGTGAAAGCAGCGCACATAATATACCAAAGCTCCACGCTACTATCCGGTACCCTGGCCATGTTTTTTTCTTTCGATTAGACAGAACTACTGCCAATATATATATAACAAAAAACAGGATAAATGGAATTGCTAAAAAAATTTGGAGAGCAGCAGCTGGATACTGTTCATGAGTATGCACCTAAGGTCAGCCCTCCTTTTTATGATTTGTCTGTTGTATTAAAATAGCTCCGGTCAAAATCATTAAGGCAGCTAAAATATTCCATACCAAATCATAGGGTAGTATATCTACGCCATAGCGAATCTGGTGTAAACCCATCCATTTATGCTGAATAATACCGTCATACAGTTGAAATACACCTGCACCTAAAAGAATTCCACCAATCCATCTCTTCAACCAAAATGCATGACGCCTATGAAGGTCTGCTAGTAGAAACGATGCTCCTATCGTAGCTATAAAACTAAACGCATGAAAGAGACCGTCCGACACTAATCCAATATCGGTAGTAGATTTATCATAAAAATGGTGCCAATGAAGAAGTTGATGAAAAACTACTTCATCTATAAATGCCACAATCCCAAGTCCAAATAAAATGCCTGTCCACATATTCTGTTTGGCATATGCTTTTTTGTTCGGATTTTGTCTAAAATCAGAGGAAGCGCTTATTGAATTGGTCATTTTAAAACCCCTTTTTAGACTAGCTTTTCCTTTTCTTTAAGGAATTAAACTTTTCACCAATAATTCGTGTCTAATGTTAAGCGAAACAGAGATATTTTTGTAAGAATGAAACTGTTATTAACAATATATCCACAGAAATTTCTGACAACTATAAAATTTATTTCCATCTATACATAGCTCGCCTAACCTAGGAAGAGCCTCTCTTTCAAAGTATATCCCATTGTGTTTTAGTCCATAAAAATTATCGTTAATTTAAACCCTATCTTTAAATATGTGTATAAGTTTTCAAGAATCACTATCTACCCATTATTTTTACTCTCAGTATAAAAAACTAAGACTTATTCTCGCCTAAAAAATAAATACCAGGGAAATCAACAATGTTAGTTGTTAATTTCCCTGGTATTTTTTATTTTTTAACTGCACTTAACTTTTGGTTTAATAAATATAAAACAGATTCAGTAAAATGCCCTGGAGCAACTCGTGACATCTCTTCGATTGTTTTATATTGTATTAGATGAAAGTGCTGATGTTTTTCTAGACCCGGTAAAATACTATTCAAAATTCCTCGAGCTTGCGAGTTCATCAGAATATCCGAGAAAGAGGTATCAATAGAGAATACGTCATCTGTAACTGCCAGTTCTTCTATTTGTACGTTAGAAGTGTTCGGCTTAACAAACCAATCCGTAACAGCATAAATATCAACCTCGACAGGAGGAGACACAACAGGTTCTTTTTGCACAGGAGACGATGAGGCTTTAACTTCTTTTTCAGGAGCTTTTTCTGTTTCGGGAATTACTTCTGTCTCAGGTTTTGGCGTTGGTGACGTTTCTACTGCAGGGGCAGGTTTTGTTTCAGGGACCACTACTAGATCCGGAGCCGATGCAGGAACAGGTGCTGTTGCGGGCATTGGAACGGTTACCAACTTTAACTGCGCCGCTTGACCATCTAATTGTGCTTTTGCATTTTCTAAAATAATATCTATATTTTTCATAACTGTAGCTTGTTGCTCACTACTATCAATAGTCATTCCTGCTTTTATGTTATTAGCATATTCTTGTAAAGCTGCAATACGTGTTTGTTTTTGAGTTGCTGTAAAGCTATTCAGCTGATTTTCAGCAGCTTGGATTTCTCTTTGAAGTTCCACCTCTAGGTTCTGCATTAAACGATCTCTTTCTAAAGAGACGGCGCCTTCAATTTCTTGAACGGATTCCACTTTTTTGTTGTTAAACCAATTAGTCAGTAAGCCTTGAATATCTAAATCAGCTAGAGCAGTTTTCATCCCACCTGAAAATCCCAAAATTACAATTATTCCAATAGTAATTGTTGTTCTTTTAAATTTCCTTTTCTTTTTGTACTTGTCAATTCTACTCAGCATTTACATACCTCCAATTAGAAGAATAAGAACCTCTATGGAAAGAGGTTCTTATTGATTTTAATTAATTATTCATGCCACTTACTAAATCATCTAATTCTTTTAGTCCCGCTATTTGTAAACCTTTAGCTGTCATTGTAATTATTTTTTCTTGCTCTTTAACTAATGCAGTTGTTTTCTTTGTAATCTCCCCTCGTAGTTCAACAATTTTAGCATCAATCATACCCTTTATTTCTACTACTGTTAAATCTCTTTCTTTATCAAGTTTAGTTTGAAGATCAGACTTTGCCCAATAGATTGTATCCTTTAAATCTTTTACCGCTAATGCCGTCGCTGCTTTAACATCTGTGTTTACTTTTTCAACAGCTGCTTTTCCAGCCTTATCTGTATATTGAGCTAAGTCATTATTTGCATACTTTAATGCTTCTTTACCCGCCTCGTTTATTAAGCCTTGGGTATACGTTGAAAGAGAATCAAATTGACCTGCAAGGTATGTTTCAATATGAGCTTTTTCTTCTTTAATAGAATCGATATGCTCACGACTACGGTCATCGATATTACCACTTGCTACCTCTGTGACAAATCCACCTTTTTCATTAATACTAGCCCCAGCACCAGTTTTAATGGTGTTATATTCTTTTGTTAACCCATCTACTTTGCTTCCTGCATAATCAGCTACTTGTTTATTTACTTCACCTGATGAACTAGTAAATTGAGTTTTATACCAATTCTTTAGATTTAGCCCAGCGTCAGATGCACCAAATGCTGCTCCTACTCCCGCAAATAATGTTACTGCTACTGTGCCTGCAATTACTTTACCTTTAACTGTTTTCATCATAATGAATATCTCCCTTTGAATTTATATTTTATAAAGTACATCTTGCAATTATCAAATATATTAATTTTTCTTTTACTTTTCATTAATTAATGCATTTACTCGTTCTTCTAACTTTAATTTAGCAGCTACTTCTAGTTCTGCTGCTTTTGATGAGATTGCAGTCTGTTGAGAGGTTACTAATTCTCCTGTTTTCTTCGTAATTAAATCAAGGAGCCTAGCAATCTCAGTATCTACTGTTTTGTTAATGGACTCGATTGATGCAGTACTCTTTTTGTTAAGAAGATCTTGTAAGAAACCTTTTGTTGTACGAATCTCCCATTCCAAATCACTAATTGCTTTATTGGTTTCCTTTTCTATTTCCGTATTTAAATAAGTTAAGGCATCTGTACCTTGCTTATTAGTGTGCCCCTTTAAATCTAGTTCTGCTAAACCATAAGTAATTTTGCTAGCAGCTAATATCGCCTTATTCGCATCATCTTCAATTTTCTTAAATTGATTGTCAATATTACTTTGAATTTCAGCTTTTTTGGTATTTACTGAGTTTATATAATCTCTACTTTCTTTGTGAATTGAACTTTTAGCAGCTTCTGTTTCAGTATTTCTTGTCCCAGTAATACTTTCAGTAGCACCTTTTTTTAATTCTTTTGTTGCATTGTTAAATTCCAACAACTTTTGGGCAGAGTGTTTTGTTGATTCACTTGCTACTTCCGTATTTGCCTTTTTAAATTGCTTGTCATACCAACCTTTTAAGCCTATTCCTGCATCTGTTGCGCCAAACGCTACCCCTGTTGTTGATATTAGTCCGACTATTACTGCACCTGCAATTACTTTACGTTTAATTATTTTTTTCAATGAAATACCTCCCTTGAACTACAGTCTTAGTTTCCTTATAAAAAACATGAAATAACTACTTAATTACTTAATACATCTGCCAATAGACTTTCAATCTCTTGTCCAATTTCTTCTTCTAGAAGCTCATCGTTCATATACTCGTCAAAGCTAACCTTTTCTAAATTGCTTATTGATTCTGCAAGACTATTTTTCGTATCATTAGAAAAATCTCCTAAATTGGAGGTTGTTTCTGTTATCTGAGTACCGAGAAAACTTGAAACTTCAGAATTAAATTTGTCTTTTGATTCCAAGAGAAGTAATTTTATTTCTACAAGGACCTCTTTAATATTCGTTGTTGTTGCAATTCCTACTGCCCCACTTTCATCTTGTAATGTTTGACCATACCATTTAGAAAGGGAGGTTCGCGGCAAGCCGCTGGCGTAAATGCTACTGGATCCTAGCAGAATACAAAATACTAAAATAATTCCTACAACTTTTTTCATTGTTTACAACCCCTTTTGCACTACCGTCAAAAAAATGACTATATACCCGCATTTTTATACCTAAATAATTTCGAATAACAACCCCCTATTAGGTCTTTAGTTTATTTTTTCTTTCACTTCTTTTCCACATCTGATTATTTAGTGACAGAAGATTAACATAATTATACTTTTGCTAAATTTGCGAACAACATCTTCTTCATAACTTCTACTTTTTCTACAAACAAAGTCATAACTTCTGCAGTTGCGACTTATTGTAGGGGTATAAAGTTACAAAAAGACTCCTCCCTTCTTCAAAAACCCCCTAAAAACAAGCCCAATTACTTATCACCAAATAAAAAAATGCATAAAATTAATTTTACGCATTTCTTTTTACCTATATTTGATTCATTTCTTCACCTTATAACCAAATCCCTCTATGATGAATTCATCTTTTAGTGATGTCTAAATAAAATATATTGATTCCTTACGTTGCATCCAATGCTTCTTCTATAAATTGAAGTATTTTCTGACTAACCGGATAAAGACTTAACACTTCCGAATCTTTTTTCGATTTAATAAACTCCCATAACTTATCTGTTAGTTCTTCATTAGCAAATGTAGTGTTGGATATGTTGCGGAGATTTTCTATCGAGGACTTCTATATAAATGGATTAGTGTAAAGTGGGGGTGCTAGCTGGTAAATTACCAAGTTCCTTTGTGTTTATAGGTACACATTCCTACCTAGTCTTAATGGCAATGCTGTAGTATGAACAGCTAAAGGTCAAAAAAACTCCTCACTAATTTTAAGGTGAGGAGTTTATATTGTTATGCGATTTGATTAATAATGCCACAAAAACACTTTTTACTTACTCCTAGCGATGCATATCATGTTGTGGCTGAAACAAATCTTCTTCAGCATTTCTAACCATAGAAAAGTTATCTACATTATAATGTCCATGCAGTATTTTATTGTGGTGATTAATAATCTGCTCCGCTGAAAGAACAGATGACCCAGTTGTTGAATGTCCATCTCCAACTAATGTAACGTCTAATTGTGAAACGGTTGCAGTACGTACCGCTGTATCGATGCAATGCTCAGTCTGACATCCCATAATTACTACGTGTTTAATCTCGTGTTTATCAAGATATTCCTTTAATCCAGTTCCATAAAATGAGTTCGTTGCAGCTTTATCGAATGTCTTCGAGTCTGTTGGTAGATTAATATCTCTGTGTACTTGAAACCCTTCACCTTTTCCTTCTGCCACATCTGTATCTCTCACAAAAATGATCAAAGCGTCTGATTCAGTGGCTTTCTTTATTACTAAATTGATATTTTCAATTAGCTTTTCTTTTTGAAATACACTAACCTCTTGGTCATTTCCTTCTATTAACTCCTGTTGCGCATCGATGATTAATAATGCTTGTTTCATAACCACACCTCTTTTTATTTTTTCAATTCCTGGACGAATGAAGCTCCCATTCCATTAAAAGACTACTATCTTCTAATTCTTTCACAACTCGAAACCCGCATTTTTGATAACACTTTATAGCTTGCAAGTTAGTGCTTTTGACATCCAGTACCACTGTATTGATGCCTATTCTGAAATATAAATACTCTAACAAAGCACTAATCATCCGAGTCCCTATCCCTTTACCCCATAAATCAGATCTTCCTATAAATTGATCAATTCCATAGATAGGTTCTTTCCAAGGATAGCCGTATATTTTTAACTGCTCTTTAGAAACTTTATAATATTGAATATAGCCTATCGATTCTTCTTTATATTCCACAATGCAAGGCATCACGTAATGCTCATCATTAATTCTCGGACCGTACTTTGCAATTACTTGTTCTAATGTCAGCCTCGGACCATAATACTCTATGACCAAATCATCATTTAGCCATTTTGCCATGTAAGGAAAGTCGCTTTCTCTCATAATTCTAATAGTCACGTCATATTTATGAATCATAGCGCTCTCGCTTACTTGTCACAAAAATTCGGAAGATCGGCATGGATATAATATCCCTCCATTAATATTTTGCCATTATTAAACAGTGACACACCATACGTTTCCCATGATACAGTTATCAGTTCAACATCGTGACCTTCTAGAAATCCCATTTCTTAGTGATTCATCTGATTCCACACACTGGATGGTTACTTCAACTCATCGGTGATCAGTAGATTTTGCTTACTACATGAAACGAGTAAACGTGAGATAAGTAATATAAGATAACAAAACATTTTTGGGGATGAAAAAACATAGCTACCCACTTTCTTGTAATTATCTTATACTTCTTAATATTTCATATTATCAATCATCTTTACTAGAATATAATTCATACAATAACTATTAGAACGAATCTAAAGGGGAGTATGACATGAATCAAAAACGGTATCGCAGGCGTAATACGATGGCATTTACAGTACTTGCTTACTTTACGTTATTTGCAGGTGTTGTTATGTTCTGCATCGGGCTTTATAACGCAGACAATCTGCAGCTTAATGAAAAAGGATATTATATCGCAGTAATGATTTTGGTTGCAGTTGGAGCCATTCTTACACAAAAAGTTACTCGAGATAATGCTGAGGACAACGACATCATTGCGGAACAAGAACAGGAACGACAAATGAGCAGCAACCGAATCCCATCGAGTTCTAAAGAGTCTTAATAAAAGTTTAAATCCTGTCGTTATTTTTACACAGGATTTTTTTATTGTTCTATTTTGTTTATGTATATAACGCCATTAACTTGCTCCAATAAAAAAATATCTGGGTTTTTCATCTGTTGCCAATGAGCAAACCCAAAGGTTGGATCATAGTGATTAATGAGTAGCGACAAAATATTTCCGTGAGTAACAATTCCTACGCAATGCTTTTGTTTGTGTTCAAACACCTCCTCTAATACTTTTCGTATACGGGAAAGTGCATGATTACTAGACTCCCCACCTAAAAATATTAAATCTCTTTCTATAAACGTTCTCTCTAGTTGTTCTAACCAGTCCTCCATAGGTTCTGCACTCAACCTGCGTTCTTGTAAATTTTCATCTATAAGGACAGGAATTTTATTGCTTTCGGAAAACGGTTCAATAGTTTGGAGTGTTCTTTTGTAGGGACTTGAAATAATATAATCGATCTGTAATTTCTCTAACAAAGGAACTAACTGTATGGCTTTTTCTTTCCCTTCATTCGTTAACTCCGCAGATGGCTCTTGCCCCGTTGCCTCACAATGTCTGATTAAATAAATTTTCTTTCCTACCATCTAATCACCCCTCTACATTAAATTCGCTACCTCTACTTTTATTCCTGTTAAATATATAAATTTTCAGAACTATTATATATACTTAATTTAACTAACTATTGAGGAGTGATTAAGATGGAAAACGTTCTACAGGTGATTGAGAAGTAAAGTATTACACTTTCTCTTTCCAACCCAACAAACCTATACACTATTACAGGATGAAAAGAGGAATAATTTTGTACCAAGACAATGAATTAGTTATTAGACCTATTAAGCGTGGAGATTTAACGAGACTTTGGGAACTAACGTGCAAGGACGAAAAGCCAGAGTGGAAAAAATGGGATGCCCCCTATTATGAATATAAATCGGTACCGTATGACAAATTCATGGAGAAAGCTGATTCATATATAAATAGAGACGACTTTTGGGGGATAGAAGTAGATGGGATATTAAGAGGGATTGTTTCTTACTACTGGGAGCATGAACCTTCAAAATGGTTGGAGATGGGTATTGGACTTCATGAAGCCGGTAATTGGGGAAAAGGACTAGGAACACGCGCTTTAAGACTTTGGATGAATCATCTATTCACTACACTACCACTTGTTCGAGTTGGTTATACCACTTGGTCAGGTAACGAGCGAATGATTCGAGTCGGCGAAAAACTAGGCATGACAATGGAGGCCCGCATTCGAAAAGTACGGTACTATGACGGATATTACTACGATTCCATTCGAATGGGGATTTTACGAGAAGAATGGGATAACTCAACAGCCAACAATTAATCTAAATTGTGTCAGGCAGAGCAATATAATAAAGAATCTACACACTTTTTCTAAGTAGAGTGGGACATTTATTGATATACTACTTAAATAACAATCTAATATGTAGGTGGAATCAGTATGTTGTCCTTTATTTTAACCGTTAAAAGATTTATTGAAGCTTTAGTGAAAGCTTTTAAAACTCCGATGTTCTTATCTCTCTTTACCACGTTATTTCTTATCATTCTTTCTGGCACACTCTTCTATACAAATAAAGAAGGTTGGGGTGTCGTAGATGCCATATACTTCTGCGTTGTAAGTCTAATCCCAACTGGTGTAAATACAAACTTAACACCTGTAACCAATTTAGGTAAAATATTCACCATGCTATACTTGGTTGTAGGTACAGGGGTCATGTTTATCACACTACTTACTTTGGGAAAAACAATGATTAATACAAAAGCATTAGAAGAAAGAAAAGCAGAGGGTAAAAAGAAGCTTAATGAGTATAGGAAGAAAAAATAACTATATGAGTATCAAAACCAAGGACGTTCAATGGAGCTCCTTGGTTTTTTTCTTTTAATTGTTTTAATTTATCAAAACGTAAAGGAGAACTCTTCTCTTACCACGAACTTATTACTTAGCTGAATAATTAAAGGAGGACCATAAAGATGCATGAAGTTATAGATCACCTTGGTAGAAATGTGATTCTTCCTCATTCACCTAAACGCATTATTTCTATATGCCCCGCCATTACAGAAACACTTTTCTCTTTAGGCTTAGAAAAAGAAGTAATTGGTCGCACTAAATATTGTATCTTTCCTAAAGGGACAGTTGACCAAGTCCCGATTGTAGGAGGAACAAAAGAAGTTGATTTTGAAAAAGTTAAAGCGCTTCAGCCCGATCTTATATTTGCTGAAAAAGAGGAAAACACGAAAGAAATGGTATTGGAACTTGAAAAAATAGCACCAGTTTTCGTGCTAGAGGTAAAATCTATACTGGATGCATATAGGCTCATCACTACACTTGGTGAAGCTACAAAGACTACAGAGACTGCAAACCTCCTTTTAACTTCCTGCCAAAGATCGTTTCAATCCGTAGTAGGTAAAGAAAATGGTAAAGCCGCATATGTTATTTGGCGGAAACCTTATATGGTCGTTGGTGGCAACACTTATATAAATGACGTGCTACATCAAATGGGCTATCAAAATCCTTTTACTAACGAAGGCTCTAGATATCCTGTTGTAACAAAAGGGCAGTTAGCTAATGCTCAACTTGATAAACTTTTCCTAGCTTCAGAACCATTTCCATTTCAACAGAAACATTTAACTGAGTTCCAATCATTTCTTCCCCATACAGAAATAATATTAGTGGATGGTGAGATGTTTTGGTATGGCTCCAGAATGCTAGTGGCTGGGGAGTATTTAGCAGAATTAGTTATTAAATCAGAAGACCTCTGGAGCTAAAAAACATTTATTATGAACAAATTTATCTACCAATAAAGCCCAGCTCCCGTTAAACGAAATGGCAGCTGGGCTTGTGGAATTTTATCAAATACTTTTATTTATTATTGATTAGGTAACGTAATATAACCGTATCCGTATTTCCTTCAATCTTATAAGTAACACCTAACCAATAAAGTCCTTTTTCTTCATTTGTAAGGTCTACTGTGAAATTTTCTGGATTATCATCCATTGCATTTACATCTAACTCTTTTGTTTCACGGTTAATCGTGTGGCTAAATGCAACTAAATCAGGTTTAACCTTCTTACCATCTAGCCCTATCACAATATTCTCCACTTCAATTACTGGACCTTTTATTTCTCCCATTTCAACAAATTGAGTATCAACAATCAATGTAGTTAATTTACTCAATCCATTTAATGGAGAGAAATCAGTTATTTCATTTCCTTTTATGACAAGTTTCTCTAGATTTTCCGCATATTCTAATCCTTCTAGTGAACGTGCTCCAGAGGATTCAATTGTTAGGTTGGTGAGTTTATACATATCACCAAGCGTAATATCACCCTTTAACTGTAATGTACTTTTAATGGTATTACTTAAATAGTTTTCTTTAATTGTTATCACTTGAGTTAAATCCACTTTTACTAACCCTGCTTTTGCTACTTCTAATACTCCTAATACTTCATCTACTTCAATTTGTATAGCGTTTTTATTGGCTAATACTGTTTTTGCTTTTGCTATAGCAGTTTGTAGAGCTTTCACACTAGCCTCAGTATATCCATCGGTTTCTATTGCCTCAGCAACATCTATTAGAGATACTAGATCACCTGTATATACTTTATCAGCATTTACATAATGTAATTTAGCATTTCCCCATGTTGCATGGTCAGAACCATCTCCATTACCGCCATCCGTTACGACTAATTTTAATTCCTTTGCTCCCGCAAGATTCACTTCAACGAATTTTTGAGGAACTTTAGATGTCATTAACCCACTGTCGAATTGCTTTGCACCATCAACATATACTTGGAACACAACAGAACCTACACTGTTATACATTTGATGATCTACCCCGACAAATGAGGTAAAGTAAGATGCATCTTTAACGGTTAAATCGTACACAATTGTTGAATTAGAATGTGCTCCAATTCCTTTTTCATAGACTACTTCACTGCCGCCTTCGTTTGTTAATCTTAAACTATTACCACTGGTAGCTTTATCTTTTAGAGGTGTTGCATAGCTGTTTTGAGTCGACTTCCAATCATCATCTGATAGGTATTCGTAATCTTCCATATTTACTACTGAGATTATTCTTTTTTCTGTTACTGCATTCCCTTCACTATCTGTTACAGTATAGAAAAGCTCGTATTTACCAGCTTTATTAAAGTTCACACTATCAATACCTGTTACTTCTACTTTAGAAGTCAAATCGCCATCTTCTGCATCAGTAGCTGAATATTCCCCTTTAATATCGATTGGTTGTCCAACTTTGGTTGCTTCAGATCGAACGATAAGCACTGGTGAGCTAGAGTTTTTTATAAACTTAGCATCAGCCCACACTGTATGATCGGCCGTATTACCATTAGTTCCGGCATCAGTTGTGATAAGTTTTACTTCTTTTCCACCGGTTAATGGAATTTTCACAAATTCACTTCCTGTATTTGATCCAACCACGTCACTCACATATTGTTTTTTTCCATCAACCCATATTTCAAATCTCGCAGATGAACCTTGTCCCCTAACCGCTTGATCGATGCCAATATAACTTTCAAAGAAATCAAAGCCTTTACCATCGATATTATATACCACTTCTGACTTAGCATGTGCGCCGATTCCTTTAGGATACGTTATTTCTAGTCCCTGTCTAACTAGTCCGATTGCTCCCCCAGATGGTGATTTGTCTTTCTTATAACCACCCCAAGCTATGTTCATTGAAACCGGAATTATATCCGAAGCATACTCGAAATCACTTGTTACTGTAACTTGGGTCGTCTTTGTTTCAGTAACGCCGTTACTGTTCACTGTATAAACAATCTCATAGTTCCCTTTTTTGGTTATATCCACATTTGATGTAATCGTAACATCTTCTGTAATATTATTTCCTTGATAGTCAACTACTTGTACATAATCTATTGGATCAAATTGTTGGTTTATTTTAAGTGTCAACTGATTTTCGATGGAGATAGTAGGTTTGAATGATTTTACTTCAACACGTTTTAAGCTATTTAGCTTTTTATCATACGCAACGACTTCATAGGTATAATTTTCTTTCACATCAACGTTTTGATCGACAAACGTTGCATTGGAAGTAAAGCCTATCAATGTACCATTTCGAATAATTTCATATCCTAGTAAATGATTTTTATTCGTTGTTTCTATTCCAAGCATTAGCGTATTTGTTTGATTCGCTTCGTTACGAGCGATGTTCACATTGACCGAAGCATCTGCAGTAAAGCCAGTCCCTTCATAGCCTACTACACTATTATTTAAATACCATATTTTTTTAGGAGCAGGATATTGACTTACTTCTTCTTTCGTTTCATCACTAACCGTAAATCCATGTCTAGCAAAATAACTACTTAAATCCATATTTAACACTTCCGAAGAAAATTGAATTAAGTATTGTTGTTTGGAATGATCACCATTCGGGAGGGATACGGATCTTTCACGATAGTATTTATTTAATTCTACCCAATAGCCTGGATGAGCTATTTCAAGTTGCCAGAACGCTCCAAGTCTTTCTTGTAAAGATAGATTACTCATAACCGATTTGTTTTCTTCCACTAAATAGTTATACATTTTTTCAAAGGGAATTCGGTTATCGATAGAATTATAGGATACTGACATAGCCATGGATACCATGTTATTTGTTACTTCGCCATATTCCCTGACACCAACAGCCATTCGATGGCCAATCTCGTGTGTTAATCCCCAGCCTGGATACGTTGTACTAAAATCACTGAACATGAACGGAACAGTACCTCTTTGTATACCTGTATGATTCCCTGCTGCATACATTGCGCCATATGGTTGCATCAACCGTATGTTTTCTCTAATATATTTTGGATCATGAACTTCACTGCTTTCATCCAATCCAGAGAAGTCAAATACCTTACTAATCCAGACATCATAACCAGTTACTGTTTTCAACGGGTCATGATTTCCGTTAATATATTGTTTATATGCCGCTGAAGCTGTACCCGTAAAGATAATGCGATCACTCACGATTTCTACTACATCAATTAAATCGCGTTCTTTTACATCTGGATGTGCTGCTACGTCCGCATTTAACCGACTATTGTAGTCAGTTAAAAACGTTTTAAATTCTTCTGGATTTGTCGTCTTTGTGAAAATCGGGAATCTTTCTCCCCCTTCAATTCTTATGACAGGAGCTTTCTTTTGTTGTTCAGGCGTGTAAGGATTTACGATATAGAGAGGCCCTCCCTGCGTAACATTTCCTGTGTATATGGTTGGAACGGTAAATTCATTTTTACCTGGTTTTAAATTGACAGACCTTGCCCACGCATTCCAACTACCTTCCTGTTGGGTGAAGACTAGTTGCGGTAATTGGCCACTAGCATCTGCATCGACATATACAGTAATCTTTTCCCCAGCTTTAACTGCGATTCCTGTTGGCTGGTTATTTGTTCCATATGGCATTTTCAAATTCTGTTGAGCATGACTGACCATATCACCGTGCTGTTCAGCTTCAATAATTCTTCCTTCAGTGACCAGCTCGCCTTTTACAATTCTTTTGGCTAGTTCAAAGCCTTCTCTGTAAGTTTCATATAAAGGATGTGACTTTGCTTCTTCTTCTAGCGCAATGACTTGATTTAACGTACGGTATTCGTCCGTAACCGCGCTCATTGTATTATCAGTGAAAATACTTTGCACCTTATTTTGGATCACATCTTCTTTATAAAATGCTAATTCAGATAATGTTGCCCAGTTTTGATTTGATTTTTTGAACTTAAACTTAATACGCTTAAATGTGGTAGGTGCAAATTTAGCTTCTATTAAGCCTGCTTCCATTATGTGTTGACCAGTTGCCAACAGCTGATATGTATCTCCTTGTGAGGTTTGAGAAGCATATATTTCGAATTCCTCTGCAAACCCTTTACGATCAGATTTTCTCGCTCCGTACATAACTCTATCTAATGTAACTAGGTCTTTGAATGTGACTTCTACTTCATTAGAGAAAGTGGATGTATTACCTTTATTCGTTTCCCAATACGTATCTAAATTGCCATCAACAGCTTTTCCGATTACAGCGTTGCTATAGTGACCCGCATTGTTGTTAATACTTTCGATATTATCATAGTCCATACGAAATAGTTCAGCATACTTTGTATTCGCATAATGACCAAATGTTTTCGTTACCGCTGTAGTTGCTTCTATCTTTTGTGTGCTTAATACATATTTAGCATTTTCTATATCTTCTTTAAACTGTTCATATAAAGGATGAGATTTGACATCGTCTTCGAACTGATTTAACTTTTCTACCGTATCGAAATCTGCGGATACTTGGTTTTTACTGCTATCCGTAAATAATCTTGCCATTTGATCTGCTAGAACATCTTCTTTATAGAATCTAAATTCTGCTGCAAATGGTCTATCTATATTAGCTTTTTTAAACTTAAACTTTATTCTTTTAAAACTTGTTGGTTCGAATTTAAATTCTACAAAATCACTAGTTTTTACTGCCGTTCCACTAGCAACTAGTTGGAATGTTTCGCCATCACTTGTCTCAGATGCATAAATCTCAAATTCTTCTGGAAAGCCTTTTTGATTTACTGATCTTGCTAAAAAACCTATTCTATCTAGTACATCGGCTTCCTCTAATTCAAATATCAGCTCATTTGTAAACGTATCACTATTGTTTTTATCGGTTTCCCAATGTGTGTTCGGCTGATTATCTAATATGTATTCTAGCTTCGTCCCTGAATAGCTTCCTGCATTTGTAGTAATCTCTTTTACATTCGAATTAGGCATTCTGTAATTATTATCATATGCCGCTTCAAACTCTGTTCCATATGCTGTTAATTTTGATACTTTTGCTGTTGCATTAACCTTCCCTTCTATTGTTGTATTCACCACACTTTGAACTGGTAGCTCTTGGGCTAACACATTAAATGGAACACTTGCAATGTTAATAGCCATAGCTGCTGCTGTCGCAATTGACAATACTTTTTTCAAAAACATTACCTCCTAAATAATTTTATAATTTGAAGAATCAATCTAAAGAAAATACAATGAATACTCTAAAAATGATATATGGAAAATTATTAAAATAAAGCTACATTTTAGCAAAAATAATAATAAGCATCACAATAAGATCATATGTATCATAATTTATTTATATATACATTACTTATTACACTTTTTTCGATAATATAGAACCAAGCCTTTAGAATCATTTCATCTAAATTACTTTTTCTTTTGAATTTGACTAGGTATTAAACCTTAAAGAAAAATTAAAAGACTTAAGTCCATATGTAATCGGACTTAAGTCTTTTAAATTTACTTGATTATTAGTTATGAAAACGAACTGCCATCTTCTTTAATTGCCAGTCATAAATAAAATTACCAAAAGGAATAAATGCTACTGCCAAAGCTAACATAGACCAGATAATATTCCACTTTAATCGAATTTGTACATATAAAATAACAAGTACATACGAAACAAAGATAAAACCATGTACAGATCCAACTATCGTAACTGCCATTGGTATATCCATCCAATACTTTAAGGGCATCGCAATAAACAGAAGGACTACCAAGGATATCCCGTCTAAAATACCTGCAATTCTTAATTTTCCAAGTGTGTTTTTCATCATACGTTTATACCTACATTTCTATATTTATATCTTCTTCACAAATTCGGATTTTAGCTTCATCGCACCGAACCCATCAATTTTACAGTCAATATTATGATCTCCTTCTACTATTCGGATACTTTTTACCTTTGTACCTTGTTTTAACGTAGAAGAACTGCCTTTTACCTTTAAGTCTTTAATAACCGTTACCGCATCCCCATCCGTTAAGATATTTCCATTTGAGTCTTTTACAATTTGTTGTTCCTCATTATTCTCACTATCCACCTGTTGAGACCATTCGTGAGCACATTCCGGACAAACAAACATATTTCCGTCTTCGTATGTATATTCAGAATTACATTTTGGGCAATTTGGTAAAGCTGCCATATTATTTTCCCCCATTCACTTATTAGTCTCCATTCTAAAGTATTGCTTCACTGCATTCAACCACATACTTATTCTTTAATGTCTAGATGTTTACCACATTCTTCCGATGGGTACTCAATCTTTAAGACTATAACATTAGGAGTGAGCTAATATGGAAGAAGAAAAACGTGTAGAGGTGCATCGCGAGGAAAGAACTGACTCAGGAATGGTTGGAGCTACTTTTATCAAATATGCAGCATATTTAATCATATTCTTTGGTGTTCTTTGGTTCTTAATCTCCTATGTATTCCCGATGTTTTAATTCGAAATGTGAAGCGCCTATGTAAGCCCCGATAAAGGATTTTAGTAAAGGCGTACCTTGTCTTTACTAAAATCCTGAAGTGACTCAAGAGGCTAGGCGCTAGAACTAGACAAAATTGAAAAGCGATATCCCCATTCGTATTCCAATGGAGATATCGCTTTTCTTATTCTGTTTCCGGAAAGAAAGCTTGAGCAGTCGGAATATCTACTAAACTTGGCCCCGCAGACGCGATTGCACTCTGAATGACAGACTCTAGCTTGTCCTCATCATGGACTCGAAAGGCTTTCCACCCACATGCTTCCGCTATCTTAACAAAGTCTGGGTTAGTTAGCTTAGTTCCTATTTCTTTTAAACCTGCTGCTTGAATTTTGTCACTTTCCATTTGTAACGAACCATTATTGAATACAATAACGGTAATATCTAAATTATACCGAGTAGCGGTCAAAAGGTCTGCTAGCACCATCTCGAGGCCTCCATCACCTACAATAGCAACAACTTGTTCCTCTGGTTTCTCCATTTTCGCTGCGATTGCTGCAGGCAATCCAAAGCCCATGGAACGCCAATAACCCGAAAAAAATATGTTCTGATTACTTTGCCTAAAATTACGATTCATCCATACTGTTACATCTCCAGTATCAATTGTTAGGATTGCGTTTTTTGCAACTGATTTCTCTATGCCTCGTACTATACGTGAAGGGTGTAACGGGTAATCCGTGGCTCTCCCTTCTTGTTCGTTCTCAATAGCCCATTTAGTTTTAATCTGCTCAATACGATTAAGCCAGTCGGTATTCGGCTCATGTCCTGCGATGGTCTCATGAAGAAGTGGAACAACTTGCTCCGTTTTACCTTTAATAGCAAGTTCCACTGGAATACCACTTGTAGCACTTTCTATATGTGTATCAATTTGAATAATTCTCGCCTTTTCCGGAACATAACCTTCTGGCCACCAGGAAACACCAGCAAGAAGTACAACATCAGCGTCTTTAAAAACTTTCGGGGCATGAGGGTTTCCTCCTTCTCCAATCCCTTGGAGAAGATATGGAATTGTCTCCTCAAAAAGTCCTTTTCCACCGAAGCTTGTAATAATGCCTGCTCCCCATAGTTTAGCTAAACCTTCAATCGCTTCAGTGGCTTTCCAGGCACCTGCTCCAGCTAATATCATCGGTTTCTTTGCTGTTTTCATCAGGCTCGCTACTTTTTCCAAATCATCCCTTTGGAATGTCTCTGCTCCTTCAATTACTTGAGGAAGTGGTCGTGCCTCTACCTCGGTCTCTTTCTCAAATAAATCCTTTGGAATAGAAAGATGGGTAACCGCTCGTTGTTGCAATGAGATTTGAGTAGCTTTCTGTAGTAACTCAACAATTGCATCTTCACTAGCTAAATTTGCCGAGTAGGTAGCAAATGGTTTAAACAGCTCTTGTTGGTCTACATATTGTTGAAAATTGGTACCAATTTTATTTAATGGTGCTTGACCTGTGATAGCTAGTACTGGGGCTCTATCTGCATATGCATCTCCCAATCCATTTAGCAGATTTGTTGCACCTGGTCCCATTGTAGATGTACAAACTGCAAGGTTTCCGGTAAGCTTCGCTTCTGCAGAAGCCATAAATGCTGCAACCGATTCATGTTTCACTGCTATAAATTCAATCTGATCCTGTTTAGCTAATGCATCTAATAATCCAATAATTGTATCCCCTGTGACTCCATAAATACGCTTAACGCCGTAGTAAGATAGCTGATCCAATATCACTTCTGCAACTGTTTTTCTCATAGACTAACCACTCCTTTATATTCTCCTATATTTAAAAGGTGCCCTTAATCCTTATGAAATAAACTTTTTTAAATTATATAGAATCGGTCGCAACAAAAAAAGCGTCCATAAAGTCTAGTAATAGACTTCATGAACGCTTATTGATAATTTTATACTAATTGTTTTGAAAGTTTTGTAGCAGCTGCTTTTACTTTTTCTAAGCCTTCTGCAACGATTGCATCTGCTTGTGCAGGCATAGCATTATGGCCTTCAATAATTACTTCGTCCACAATTTGCATACCGAAAACGCCACCTAATACATTTTTCATGTAGTTAACAGCCATTTCCATTGGTGCTGCTTCTGGTGCAGAGTAAATACCACCACGAGCATTTAAGATAACTGCTTTCTTGTCCGTTAACAATTGCACTGCTTGACCATTTTCGTCATATTTGAACGAGAAGCCAGCTTGGTAAATATAGTCAATAAACACTTGTAATGGTGCTGGAATTGTTAAGTTCCAAAGTGGGAATGCGAATACTACTACATCAGCAGCAGTTATAGCATCCATTGCTTTTTGTTTAGCCGCTATTAAACGAGCTTCTAATTCTGTTAACTCTAATCCCTCTGATAATTTACCAAATGCATTAAAAAGATCTTGTCCGATAAAAGGCATGTCTTCTGCAAATACATCATAAGTTGTTACGTTTGCGCCTTCTAGATTTGCCATAAATGTATCATACATTCTGCCAGAAATAGCTTCTGCAGAAGGACGGTTATTTGCTTTTACTACTAAAATATTCATTAATTATTTCCTCCAATGTTTTATTACCTTGGTAATCATAACAACTTATTATACTACTTTCAATTACTTTGAATTCAAAACGAATATAACTACTTTTTTGTCGTCACTAATTTTTCACAATTCCTTAGCTTAGTAGCTAAATCTTCTACGTGTTACCAGAATAATAATCATTGCTGGAATTGTACATAAAATCATACCTAAAAAAGATAAACCTGGTTCAATTTCATATAGATAGCCACCAACAAATGTTAAAATAGCTGTGCTTAGGCTAAGTGCTAATCCGGAATAAATACCTTGCGCATTGGCAATTTGTTGTTTTGGTAAAGATAAATTCAAGTAGCGAATAAAAGCAATATGCGCCATTCCGAAAGACAGCGCATGTAGCGCTTGAGAAATGATAAACATTCCAACGCTAGGGAATAAGTAAATCATACCCCAGCGGATGGTAGAACCAATCCCTGCTAACAACAATAAGGAGGAAGGTCTCCACTTAGACAAAAAGTTATCCGCCTTCATGAAATACAAAACTTCAAAAATAACCGCAATATTAATAATCATACCGATATAGAAAGGATTTACATTTAAACCCTGCAAATAAATATATCCATAATTGTAATAGGCAGCATGTGCACCTTGAAGTAAAAAAACAACGACGAGTACAATCGGAAATGTTTTTACTTTCCAAAGCTCCTTCATCGATAGCTTTCCTTTCCTATCTTGTGGAGAGGGAGTTACAAGTAAGACTAGCGGAGTCGGCATGAACTGCTTGATCAATAAAAATAATAATCCTATGATCATACTCCAAAGAATCGCTTGCTCTCCCCAAACCCCTGTTAACATACTTATAATAAGTACTGCAACGACAAACCCAATGGATCCATACGACCGACTTTTTCCGTAGTGCACCTTTCCTTGTCGTACAAGTGAAGAAGCCCCACTTTCAATGGCTGGCATTAACGTCGGATACACTAAACTAAATAATAATGTGATCAGTAGCAAAGACATGCTAGAAGTTGCCGGTATATAGAGAACAGTTGCAAATAAAGCCAGTATAGTAAAGGTAATAATTATTTTTTTGCTACTCATAAATTTAGACATAAAAGGAAATAAAAACATTGTTGCTGCTGCACGTGCAACTAAACCAAATGCCATAATCATACTTGCATTAGCTACAGTTAAATCCTTCCCTTCAACTAACCAACCAGTCCAGTATGGCAAAAAGATTCCCCATGTAAAAAAGAAGACAAAAAAGCTCTGCGAAAGCCAACGCTGATTGTTTATCATTTTACAAAACCTCCATTCGCTAGATTGAATGTTAGCATGAGTCAAATTATAATAATAGGAGATATCTCATATATTTGAAGGGTGGATGACATACCATGAATTTACTAAAGGGGTTAGAAAAGGCATATTACATAGAAAAATATACAATTCAATCACTTTTTTCTTTTGACATTTCTCCCTTTGTACAGGTTTTTCAATTTGAAAAGGGCGATTTTATCATTCAAGAAGGATCAGCACCTGAGTATCTCTTTTATATGGTAGAAGGTAAGGCAAAACTCTACGTGTCCCACAAAAATGGCAAAGTTTCATTGATCAACTTTTTAACCCCACCAATATTCATGGGAGAAATCGAGCTATTAAACGAAGAAAAGTATTCCAAAAGTATACAAACTAGCTCAAAATGCATTTGTTTAGGAATCGCAATTAAAAAATGCAAAGAAAAACTACTAGCGGATGCTCACTTCCTGAAATATTTATGTATATTTTTAAGTAATAAATCTACTGCTCATTCTACCAAGTATACAAAGCATCAAGCGTATCCGCTAGAAAATAAGCTAGCAGAGTTTATACTTTTATCCTCACACGAAGATATATACAGGGAAAAGCATACGGAAATCAGCGATTACTTCGGCGTATCCTACCGACATTTACTGCATACATTTGCTCAATTATCAGAAGCAGGTATGATAGAAAAAATAAAAATGAGTTACAAAATATTAGATAGAGAAAAGCTTCAGGCGTTAGCCGACGAAATCAAATAAAACATAGCGTCAAAATGAGTAGACTTCCATAAATCCTATTGATTAGTTAAATCTGAAAACGTTATGATATCTTTTTAAGACAGCTTTCTAGAGGAAGCACTATTACAAAAAACACCTTGTAACGAATTTCTAATCGCCCCAAGGTGTATCTATTATTACTATTGATTTAATACTACTTAGCTGTATATTTTTTAATAGCAGGCAGAATCTCAGTGCCAATAAGTTCAATATTCTTCATAAGTTTCTCGAAAGGTACGCCGCCAAAATCCATTTGTCCGATATATCTTTGATGGCCAAATACTTCATGCTGGTATAGAATTTTTTCGATGATTTGCTGCGGACTTCCAATATTCATGACATTGTGTGGGTCAGCACCTAAAGCAAATGCATCCCTAGGGTAACCACCGCCATTCGATAATTTCATTCCTTCATTGATATAAGGGTAGTATTCGTTTTGTGCTTGTTGTGTCGTTTCTGCTGCATAGAAGAAGCCTGCAGTTGCTACTGGAAGTTCAGCAGGATTATAGCCACTACTTTTAGCTGCATCGCGATATGCATCAATGGAGCGTTTAAAAGAAGACGCTGGTCCTCCTAAAGTAGCTAAAAACATTGGGACACCAGCATGCCCTGCCTTAATCGCACTTGCAGGATGTCCACCGACTGCACGCCAAATAGGCAGTGAACCGTCTTGCGGGCGTGGGATAACACTTGCATCTTTCAATGGTGCTCGGAATTGTCCACTCCAATTGATGACATTCTCTTGGTTTATCTTCAATAATAGCTCAAACTTTTCTTCGTATAATTCCTCATAATATCGAACATCATACCCTAACAATTCGAATAGACCTATTCTAGATGCACGTCCAGCTACAATTTCTGCACGTCCTTTGGATAGCAAATCTATTGTGGCAAAGTCTTCATAGACTCGAACTGGATCTGACGTACTGATGATTGAGGATGAACTCGCAATCTTAATCTTATTAGTTGCTTGTGCAATTGCTGCCAAAACAACTGTGTGAGCCTGTGTTGCAAAATATTCCTGGTGACTTTCTCCAACACTGAAAAAGTCAATTCCCGCCTGCTCTGCTAACTTTGCCAACTCTATAATTTCATGTATGCGCTGCGCTGCAGAAATACGTTCTCCTGTATGTGGATTCGGCATATGATCCCCTAATGTATATAACCCAAATTCCAATCCTTTGCTTTGATCAATACGATATTTTTCCATTTACCTCACCCTTCTAATTAAATACTTTTCTCCATTTTCGGTGTTAATAACTATTACCTCTACGAGTAGTATAATATTGAAAGTCAAAATACATAAGTACGCACAAAAAAGTGGTATAGTATACTAAATGATACTAATGAGAGGAGATCGCATTATGGGGATAGAAATGCAACCAGAGCTTTGCAAAGTAGACGACGCTTTAGGTATTCTAGTGGGAAAATGGAAACCGATTATTTTATTAATCCTATTACAAGAAGGTACAAAAAGATTCAGCGATTTAAAACGTAGTGTACCTGGCATTACTCAAAAAATGCTAACAAAACAGCTTCGAGAGTTAGAAGAGGAAGATATTATTACCCGTAATGTCTACGCTCAGGTCCCACCGAAAGTGGAATATTCCATGAGTGAGTATGGAAGAAGCTTAGAACCCATTTTGATGGCTATGCATGAATGGGGAACTGCACATACTCTTCATAAAACAAAAAAAGTACAACAACAAACAGGTTGACTTGCGATTGATTCTCATGATATTTCAACTAAATGCCATAAAAATCGGCCCCTAAAAGAAGGAGCCGATTTTTTATGTACAATAACTAGTTCATTTCTCCAGCTGGCATTACCATATCAATATGAGGAATATTATCCTCCAAATATACCTCTGACACTGTTTCAAAACCAAAGGACTTATAGAAATCCTCCAAATGAGCTTGAGCCTGAGCATAGATAGCCATTCCCGGATAAATAGTTTCGATATATTCCATCCCCCTAGCTACAAGCTCTCTACCTAAACCAGATTTTCTATGTTCTTGGTCTACTAAAACTCTACCAATATGGATCATATCTTCTTTCGGGAACACACGCATGTATGCACTTAGTTCATTATTTTCTTCTTTAAAAATATGTGTACTAATAAGATCTACATCGTCTACTTCCGGATAAGGACAATTCTGCTCCACTACAAAAACCGCCACTCTTACTTTATAAATTCGTTGTAATTCCAATGCACTCAACTCTTCAAATGCCATATAATTCCACATACCCACCACTCCTTACGATAAATCCTATTATATACCATCAATGAGATTACCGATAACTCTTCCTACGCCTCTAACTAACCAGAAACCCATTCGGAAAGGCAGGAGAAGTAACTCTGGTATCCAAAAGAAAACATCAAATACAAAGTCACCAAAAGTATAATGTTCACTATACTTTCTACGTTCCTTTCTAACTTCTTTCTTATTCTCCCATCGCTCACCCAATTATTACCACTCCCCCAGTAAATGACTTCATTTCATCTATGCCCATCTTTTCTCGCTTGTATGTACCCATAATAAGTACATGTTCCATGTTGGTTTAAATCCTTTACTTCAAAGCCACATTTCTCATAAAAACTAAAATTATTAGCAGATGTATGAGCGAACCAATCGCCGTGCGGAAGCTTTTGCACACATAATTGTACAAGCTTTTGACCAATTCCTTTTCCTCGATATTCCGAATGCACTGCTAAATCCATAATATTTGCTGCCATTATTTGATCGGAAATAACTCTGACCATTCCAATCATTCTTTCATCCTCCCAAACGGTATATGCCCAGGTAGAATTTTCAAATATTAAGGTGAACTTCTCTTTCTGCCAGTCTGGTGTATGCTTACTCCAACCCGCATCTTTAAAGAGTTCCTCTACATATTCGGCAGGAATTCCCTTTGTTCCTTCTCTAATAACGAGCCCTTCAAAATAGTGATACATTCCATACTGCCCCCTCATGTCATTAATATATATACTACATGTAGGTAGTTATTTCCTTTTTTACATCTATCCAAAAAAAGACTGCCCATGGATATGGACAGCCCCTACTTAACTAATCATTAAATCTCACAAGTGTTCTTTCTTCTACACCATAATCACTTAATCCGTCTGCACTAGGATCTTTGTCATACTCTAGTAAAGCCATCATTTTTTCTGTTCCTTTAATCGAAGCCCAATCAGCATCATTTACGATTAGAAACATGTCCGCATATGCTCTTCCTCTTCCAATGACATTGTTCCCCTCATATTTTACGTTTAACTCCATGCCCTCTAAGTTAAGTGCTGCTGGCTCTTTCTTAGCAAAAAGTATTCCCTCACCCACCGCTACTTTCGGAAGAGATGAAATTACTGCTGTTTTAGCTTTTTCTTGATTTGTTATTTCTCTTATTAATTTTTTCTTTACAAGTGATTGAGCAGTTTCGTCTTTTAAGACAAGGATACGTTGCCCATCATTTTCCACAATTTTAATCTTGTACTGATCTTCCTTTACTAATTCATCCTTCTCTCGCTCTAAAGAATCGATGATTTGTTGTTCTTCCCCATATAGAATTACTCCATTTGCTTTTTCGAACATACCGCACCCTGTTAACACTGTTGATATTAAAAAGGCAGTTAGACATACCATAAGTAATTTTTTCATTTTATTAGCTCCTTTTCTATTTTCTTAAACCTTCCTTGCTACTGACTTTAGTATAGGAGAAATCGTTATTTCGAGCATTCGCTTTAGATGACGTTAGCATTACATTTTTGCAACATTGCATTTTTACGCAAAAAAAGAAGAGTCGTCTATTTTAAAGTAGACGACTCTTTGTTTGAAATTATCCTGTGAAAACCTGATCATACGGGTATCGATAATGAACTTTCTTTGGCTTCATAAGTATGAAAAACAAAGTTAGAGGACCAATTCTCCCGATAAACATTACCATACATAAAAGCACTTCACCTATATCACTAATTTGTGAGGTTATCCCCATTGATAGTCCAACTGTTCCAAAAGCCGATACAACTTCAAATGCTAGAGGTAAGAAGGAGATCTTTTCGGTAACAGTTAATAGAAATAAAAAAAAACAGACTATAAATAAACTTATCGTTGAAATCGCTAGAGATCTTATAACTGTCTCCAAACGAATAGACCTTCCAAATAATTCTGGCTCACTACGTTTACGTAAAAAAGAAAATGTTGCTAATACGATTACGATAAATGTTGTTAGCTTAATACCAGACGCTGTCGATGCACTACCTGCTCCTATAAACATTAAAACCATCGTGACGAGTATAGTCGGATCTTCCATATCACCGTAATTTAATGTATTAAATCCTGCTGTACGAGGACTTACACCTTGGAAGTAGGATACCATTAGTTTATCCTGTAATGGCATAGAGCCAATTGTTGCCGGATTATTATATTCCAACAGGAAAACAAAAGCGATAGCTATAACATTGATAATGATGGTTCCTACAACCATCATTTTCGTATGAAGGGACCATTGCTTAAATGACTTTTTCTGTTGAATATCCACTACTACAGTAAACCCGATTCCGCCGATTATAAATAATAATGATAAAACGATATTCACAATAGGGTCATGCGCAAAGCCAATGAGGTTATCAGGAAATAAGGCAAACCCAGCATTATTAAATGCCGAGATTACATGAAAGACACTTAAATATAAAGCCTCCTTAAATCCGAAAGTCGGTATCCAGTGTATAGTCAAAACCAATGTGGCGAAAAGTTGAACCGATAGAACGAATGTTAAAATCAGCTTCACTAGCTTTATAATGCCTCCAACTGAGTTTTGATTGAATGATTCTTGTATATAAATACGGTTTTGGAAGCCTATTTTCTTCTTTAACAGTATTAGTATAGCTACTGCAAATGTCATTAAACCAATGCCACCACATTGAATAAGTACCATTAATACAACTTCTCCAAATATAGTCAATGTACTCCCAGGGTCAAACACACTAAGCCCTGTCACAGTAGTCGCCGACGTAACTACGAATAATGCGTCTATCCAAGATATATGGGTGGTTGTTGCAATAGGCAATTTTAACAAAAGGGTTCCAACGAATATTAAAAACAAAAAACTTCCTGCAATAATAACAGGTGGCGACATAGTCCTTCTTTTCCTTTTAAGAGTTTGCATACGAGCACTTCCTAGAACCAGATTTGAAAAACCTATTTCTTGAAGAGAATTTGAAGGTAATAATACTCCGAAGTATTGAACTTGTAAATATATTTTTTAGCTCGAAAGGTACCATCCCACAGACTAATATAAAACTAATCGCCGTTCTCCAAAGATAGAAAAAACATTCTATATCATATCTATGTTATAAATAAAGAAACTATCAATGGAGGTGCAGGAATGGAGGGAAATAAGGAACAGATTGTGTACTGGACATTCTTAAATTGCGGACCATGGGAGATGTATATTGCCGCTACTACAGAAGGTCTTTGTTATGTTGGTTCACAGCATGCGCCATTTGAAGAACTTGTTAAATGGGTAAAGAAACGACTCCCTAGTTATATACTTTCGGAAAATGAGGATGTACTGAAATCCTATGAAACGGAACTGACGGACTATCTGGAGAGCCGACGTACAGAATTCACAGTGCCAATGGCTCTTCATGGTACAGCGTTTCAACAAGCTGTTTGGAAAGTGTTGCAGGAAATCCCGTATGGCCAAACAGTTTCGTACACGGATATCGCTCACCAGATACAGAAACCTAATGCAGTTCGTGCTGTTGGCACTGCTATTGGTGCAAACCCTTTATTAATCACCGTTCCTTGTCACCGGGTCATCGGAAAAAGCGGAAAATTGACCGGATACAGGGGTGGTTTAGCCATGAAAGAACAGTTATTAGGGATTGAAAGTAGCAAGACCCCTTGTGTTAAAATATTTACTTCAAAATAAAAAGGTTGACCAATAGGTGGTATCATACTATAATTTCGTTTAATATTATTTATATTAAACGAGCGACGAAAAGAACTATATTAAGCCGGTCTCCCTGTTGGTAGAGAATCAGTGGTTGGTGAAAACTGATACAAAGATTAGGTGAATTTCATTCTTGGAGCTTTTTTTATACTACATCAAAAAAACGACGTAGTATAAGAACGGATTAAACCGTTATTTTAACCAAGTGGGAAACATAGATTTGTTTCCAATTAGGGTGGTACCGCGTGAATAGCCACGTCCCTATCGTAAAAGATAGAGACGTGGCTTTTTTGTCTTTTCATATAGAAAAGACATAATAAAAATAGATTGGAATGGTTCGTTTGCAAACATCAGAGCAATGGTCATCAAAGATTGGTTTTATCCTATCAGCTGCAGGATCGGCTATCGGAGTAGGGGCAATATGGAAGCTCCCTTACGTAACAGGCATTAGCGGAGGAGGGGCATTCTTCCTTCTTTTTATATTATTTACTTTGTTTATGGGATTTCCGTTATTATTAGCTGAGTTTGTCATTGGGAGAAGCACGCAAAAAGAAGCGATTAGTGCATATCGTAGTCTTGCTCCTAATACTAATTGGCATTGGATCGGAAAGTTAGGAGTATTCACCAGCTTTCTTCTATTGTCTTTTTATAGTGTAATTGGTGGTTGGATTCTAATCTATTTTGCTAAAGGGATGTTTGGTGGAGTAATTAGTGAGGGTGCAGATTATGGGTCCGTGTTTAACACGACCATTGGAGATCCTCTCATAGTTATTATTGCTCAATTTGTATTCTTGGCTATTACAGTTGTCGTGGTTGCTAATGGGATACAAAATGGTATTGAAAAAGCAAATAAAATTTTGATGCCCGCTTTGTTTGGACTATTTATCGTTCTCATCATTCGCTCCCTTACACTAGATGGCGCTATGGAAGGCGTGAAATTCTTTCTAGCCCCTGATTTCTCGAATATCACATCCCAAAGTGTGCTATTTGCGATGGGACAAGCTTTCTTCTCACTAAGTGTCGGCGTGTCAGTAATGGTTACTTATAGTTCTTATCTCTCTAAAAAAGAAAGCCTTATACAACCAGCTATTTCAATCGTTTCAATGAACTTGTTGATTGCATTATTGGCAGGGTTAGCTATTTTCCCCGCTGTTTTTTCACTAGGCTTAGAACCAGCTGAAGGTCCTGGTTTGCTATTTGTTGTATTACCTGCTGTTTTTGATCAAATTGTTTTTGGAGAAGTCTTCTTAATAGGATTTTTGGCATTATTTTTATTTGCTACATTAACCTCGGCCTTTTCTATGTTAGAAATAATCGTAGCGTCTTTAGTCAAAGGAAAACAAGAGAAGCGAACAAAGTATGCGTATATCATTGGACTATTAATATTCATAGTAGGAATCCCATCCGCATTATCTTATAGCGTTTTTGCTGATATTCTCATTTTCTCGAAAAGTCTATTTGATTCCGCCGATTATTTAGTTAGTAATATTTTAATGCCATTAGGAGTACTTTTAATCTCTATTTTCATCTCACATAAGATTGAGAAAAGTACTTTACGAGAAGAACTATTACAGCATTCTCGCTTAGGTGCTACTGCATTTAATATATGGTTTTTCATAATGAAGTTCGTCATTCCATTAGTAATTATTATTGTATTCCTTGATGTAACTGGCTTACTGGATAAATTAATTGCAATCTTTTAATATATACTATGTGGAAAAGTAGTGTTTCCAAGCTTTCTACTTATACAAGTAAATATGTTGAAAGAGCTTATTCTATAAAGGAATAGGCTCTTTCAATTCTTAAATCTTATTTAATTATTGTTTATTTTGTAGATAATTCACTTTCCGTAACCCATTTGTGATTTTTCATTATTTCTCCACCTGAAGTTGGTGTGTAATCGACCATATATACAGTTGTTAGTTCTGCTGAATCAATATCTGCTGCAGCACCTTTCATTCCAGCCATGTGGTCAGCTTCAATCGTAACCTTTGTCCCCGGCTCTAAAATTTTATCTCCAGCATCTTTCAACTCTTCTTGAATGACCCACTTATGATTTTCTACTCTTTCTCCGCCAGATATTGGTGTGTAGGAAATTATATAGGCAGTCGTATCATATGCACCAATGATAGTTGCCTCTGCACCTTTCATTCCCTCCATATGATCTGTTTTAAGAATGGCTTGACTTCCAACTTCATAGGTCGGATTATCAGCTACTTTCACGCTTTCTGGGACTTCACCTGTACTAGAGTGATTCATGCCTGAATGATCCATCTCGATGTTTTCATGTTTACTTGCTTCCTTGTCATCACTGGCACACGCCGACAACGTAAATGCAGTTGCTAATGAGACAATTCCAATTACTATTTTTTTCATCATTATCCTCCTACCATGAAATTCGTTCTTATCCGCTAGGTCTATTCTTTTCTAGTTTCACTTTTTGAAGACGCAATGCATTCAAGACAACTGATACAGAACTAAATGCCATTGCTGCTCCTGCTACCCAGGGTGCAAGTAAGCCTACCGCTGCAATTGGTATACCTAATACGTTATATCCAAACGCCCAGAATAGATTTTGTTTAATATTCCTCATTGTCTTATGGCTCATGATGATAGCATCGGCTATGCTATTTAAGTCCCCCCGGATCAATGTGATATCTGCAGCCTCCATTGCAACGTCGGTTCCTGTTCCAATAGCCATACCTATATCCGCAACTGCTAACGCTGGCGCATCATTAATACCATCTCCAACCATCGCTACCTTCTTACCAGCAGCCTGAAGTTTTTTTACTTCTTCCGCTTTTCCTTCCGGAAGTACCTCGGCAATAACATGATCTATACCGACCTCTCGACCAATTGCTGTTGCTGTACGTTGGTTGTCACCTGTCATCATAATTACTTCAATATTCATATCACGTAAACGCTTGATAGCTTTCTTTGAAGTCTCTTTAACGGTATCGGCAACAGCTACTAGACCTGCATACTGTCCCTCAATACTTGCAAGCATTGCTGTTTTCCCATTAGCCTCAAGCTCCTCCATCACAGGTAATATATTCAAAATATCAACATGGTAACTATTCATGAGTTTTCGAGTACCTACAAGTATTTCTTTGTTATCAACAACTGTTTTCACTCCATATCCTGGAATTGCTTCAAAGCTCTGAACTCCCTTAAGTAATATCCCTCTGTCTTGGATACCTTTTACAATTGCTTCTGCGAGTGGATGTTCCGATTGTTTTTCAGCGGCACCGATTAAAGAAAGAAACTCTTCTTCCGCTATGCCACTTGCTACAACTATATCCGTTAGTTCTGGTTTACCATTTGTAACAGTTCCTGTTTTATCTACAATGACTGTATCGATATGATGAGTAGTTTCTAAATGCTCTCCGCCTTTAAACAAAATCCCGAACTCCGCTGCACGACCTGACCCAGCCATAATAGATGTAGGGGTAGCAAGTCCTAACGCACATGGGCATGCAATGACAAGAACAGCAATCAGAGCTTCCAGGGCAGGCGTGACTTCACCTGGATTCACCCATATTATCCATACTAAAAAAGTGAGAATCGCAATACCAATTACAATTGGCACGAACACACCAGAGATTTTGTCAGCAAGCCTTTGAATCGGAGCTTTCGATCCTTGCGCATCCTCTACTACTTTAATAATTTGAGCAAGCGCAGTATCTCTACCAATTTTTGTAGCTTTCATCTTTAGAAAGCCATTCTTATTAATAGTTGAACCAAATAATGCATCACCAATAGCTTTGTCCACTGGAATACTTTCGCCAGTTAGCATAGATTCATCGATAGCAGTATTTCCTTCTACAACTTCGCCATCAACTGGTATCTTTTCACCAGGCTTTACTAATATAGTATCTCCCGTTACAACTTCCGCTAGAGGTATTTCTATTTCAGTTTCATTTCTAATTACTAAGGCAGTCTTAGCTTGAAGTCCCATGAGTTTTTTAATAGCTTCAGAGGACCGCCCTTTTGCTTTTGCTTCAAACAATTTCCCTAATATAATAAGGGTGATTAGCACCGCACTCGTTTCAAAATATAGATTTGCTGTATGGTGTTCACCTGTAGTAATAATGGCTTGATAAACACTATAAAAATAAGCAGCGGAAGTACCCATTACTACTAAGACATCCATGTTGGCACTACCGTTTCTTAATGCTTTATATGCACTTACATAAAACTGTCTCCCAATGATAAATTGGACAGGTGTTGCCAAAGCCATCTGCACCCATGGATTCATAAGGAATTCAGGCATATATATAAATGATGTGAACGAAAAATGACCGACCATCGTCCACAATAATGGGAGAGACAAAATCGCAGAGATAATAAACTTTTTCTTTTGTTTTTGAATGGCTTGTTCTCGGTAGTCAACAGCCTGTTTTTCGTCCTCTTTATTGATGGCCCCATACCCTAATTTCTCTACTCGCCCTATAATATCTGCAACTGAAATCTGAGCAGGGTTATATTCTACCGTTGCATTTTCTAGTGCCAGATTAACGTTCGCCAAGGTTACTCCCTCTAGCTTGTTAAGTCCTTTCTCAATTCTTGTAGAACATGCAGCACAGGTCATTCCCGTAATGACAAACTCTTTGTTTTCCTTGACAACACCATACCCTAAGTCTTGTATTTTCTGTTCAAAGTCTTTATTACTCAATTTTTCAGGATTGTATTTAATCAATGACTTCTCCAGTGCCAAGTTTACATTGGCTACTTCTACACCGTCCATTTTATTTAGCCCTTTTTCGATTCTAGTCGCACAGGCAGCACAGGTCATTCCAGTGATTTGTAAACTAGTTTCTTTTGTTTCACTACTCATTGTAACCTCTCCTTTATACCACCTGGGGGTATAATTATTTGAAAGAAAGAGAGTGCTATTTAGCACTCTACTGTCCTTACACTATATCGTAGCCTTGATCATCAATTGTTTCTTTAATTACCTCTAGTGACACTTTATCTTCTTCAAATGAAATGTCTACTTTTCCTGACTCTAAGTGAACTTTCACTTCATTTACTCCATCTAACTTCCCTACACTGTTTTCAACAGAACTAACACAGTGACCACATGACATTCCTTGTACGTTTAATGTTACTTGGTTAACCATTTAAAATTCCTCCTCTTATTTTTTCATTAATTTTTGTATGGTAACTAATAATTCATCGAGTACTTCATCATCGCCTTCTGCTAGCCTGTCGACTACGCAGCCTTTTAAATGCCCTTGTAAAAGTACTTTTGCAACACTATTTAGCGCGGACTGAGTTGCAGAAAGTTGAGTAATAATATCATCACAATAGACGTCTTTGTCTACCATGCCTTTTATCCCTCGGATCTGACCCTCAATACGATTTAACCGATTCGTTAAATCTTTTTTTATATGTTCAGGATGATGACTTTTTCTACAAGAATTATCAGAAGTGATTGTATTTTCTTCCATTACACTATCCAACTCATCAACCTCCTATACTTCTTATTCACATTGTATAGTACCTATAGGGGGTATGTAAAGTATTACGTTTTATGAATTTAGCGTAAATGTAAAAATCCTAAGTGTCAGAAGAATCCCAGCAATAACGGTGAGTATATTGATTGACAAAGTACTTAAATGAACATAATCTGTATATATGAATATATTATCATATAACGTTTAATAGAAATGTAAAAATAACGGAGGGATTTATATGGCGGATACTCATAACCATGCACATGGGGCAAATAAGAAAGTATTATTGATCTCATTTTTTATTATTACCACCTATATGGTTGTAGAAGCTATAGGCGGATATATGACAAATAGTCTAGCCCTACTATCAGATGCTGGACATATGTTAAGTGATTCTGTCTCACTAGGTATTGCCCTATTGGCATTTACATTTAGCGAAAAAGCAGCAGATGCTAATAATACTTACGGCTTTAAACGGTTTGAAATTCTAGCAGCAGTATTCAACGGTGTAACGTTGATATTAATTGCACTATTTATATTTTATGAAGCATTTGAACGCTTTACTAATCCACCAGTAGTCGCAACTACGGGAATGCTTGTTATTAGTAGCATCGGGTTAGCTGTCAATATTCTTGTTGCGTGGATTATGATGCGTGGCAGTGATACGAAAGATAATTTAAATATGCGCGGGGCATTTCTTCACGTGATTAGTGATATGTTAGGCTCTGTCGGTGCAATTATTGCAGCCTTATTAATCATGTTCCTTGGTTGGGGTTGGGCGGATCCATTAGCAAGTGTCATCGTTGCAGCACTAGTTTTACGCAGTGGTTACTATGTGACGAAAGCTTCTTTACATGTACTGATGGAGGGTACACCGAGAAATGTTAGTGTAAATGACGTCGTTAAGACAATTGAACAGACAAACGGAATCATAAGCGTTCATGATTTACACATTTGGTCTATTACAAGTGGTTTAAATGCTCTTTCCTGCCATGTCGTAGTCGAAGATCAATTGATGATTGTAGAAGGCGAAAAGATGCTACAGAAAATTGAGCATGATTTAGGACATAAAAATATTCAGCATGTGACGATTCAGTTTGAAACAGCTTCTCACAACTGTGATAATTCCATTTTATGTACTGCTAAAGCAGAAGGACCTGATCCACACGCACATCACCACCACTAATATAAGGAATAAACGGAGGTATGAAAAGGTATGCGAGAAGAAGTACAAACGAACCCACATGATTTGGATGAAGAAACGCTGTTTGTCGTATCCCAGACATTTAAAGCTTTAGGTGATCCAACACGTATTCGGATATTAAATTTACTTTGCTGCAAAGAGTATTCAGTAAATGATATTGCAGAGGAACTAAACTTAGGGCAGTCTACGGTATCCCATCAACTTCGGTTTTTGAAAAATCTACGTTTAGTAAAATTTCGACGTGAAGGCACAACCTTATATTATTCAAGTGCTGACGATCACATTATGAATCTGTTGCATCAAGCAATTGACCATGCAAAACATTAATAATGTAATCTCTCCAGCTAGATCTTACTGTATTATTTTTTACTAAAGAAGAACGTTATATAAAGTAAAAATACAATCCTATACATCCAAAGCTAATAGTAGAAATTAGTAATACATTGGAAGTATCCTTAATCGCTTCCATAATAACTTCTTTCACAATAATCATATAGATTGTACCAGCAGCCAAACTAATTGAAAACGACCATAAAAAAGGATTATTGTTTCCTAATGTACTGCCAAAATAAGCTCCCAATCCTACAGGAGCTGCAACAAGTAAGGAAAATATGAACCAGGACCAAATCTTCTGACCGGGTACAAACAAAAGAGTAAATACAATTATGCCTTCCGGTATATTATGGAGGAGAATGGCTTGAAGCATTGAAAATTCTACTGCTGTATCATGTGTAGAACCCAAAACAATCCCAATCGGCAAATTGTGGAATGAAATACTGAGTAATAAGAGGATTCCTACCTTCGGAGGAAGACCCTTACGCTGATCCGCTGTTTTTCCAAGTAAGATTGTCAAAATAATATGTGCTGCTTCAAATAATAGGATTCCCACAACAAAACCAAATATGAAAGTAATCCAATTTCCTAGCTCTATTGCTTCTGGTGCAATTTCAAAACTCAATATGCCAAGAGTTAGCCCCGCACAAACACTGTAAACAAAATCTGTTTTGTGCTGGAAACCCTTCGTGCTCCAAGCTATATACCCACCTATACTAAAGCCCATCGCAGTACACAAATAACCAATAACCCAGATGAAAGACACTTAACCATCCTTATGATTTGTTTTTACTTTATATGGGTTTTCTAAGGTATTTATGAAGATCTCTAAAATTAATATTTACTTCTGTAAGGGTAAATAAAAAGAACTTGAAGGTTCAAGTTCTTTTTTAACTCTTGTACTTACCATACATTATATCATTTCCCAGTTTCAGCAAAACGCTTAATTCTTTCACCAACTTCATCACGAACTCGTTGGAAGGTTGTCCACTTCTCTTCATCCGTTCCTTCTGCTTTTCCAGGGTCTTCAAAGCCCCAGTGATCACGTTTTACATGTGGTGGTGTCATTGGACATTTATCTGCAGCGTCGCCACAAAGGGTCACCACAAAATCTGCATTATTGAGTGTTTCCATATTTATCATATCTGAGGTCTGGGTAGTAATATCAATTCCGATCTCATTCATTGCTTTAACAGCTTTCGGGTTTAAACCATGTGCTTCAATGCCCGCACTTAGAACTTCCCACTCGTCACCTAAATATCTTTTTCCCCAGCCTTCTGCCATTTGGCTTCTGCACGAATTTCCAGTACATAAAAAGTAAATTGTTTTTTTAGACATAAATTAAGTACTCTCCTTTAGTTAGAACGATTTTAACGAAATGTAAAGACCTAATAAGGTAATGAATAAAATTGGAATCGTTAAGACAATACCTGTTTTAAAGTAAGTGCCCCATGATATCTTCACACCCTTTTGAGATAAAACATGAAGCCAAACTAAAGTTGCAAGAGAACCAATCGGTGTTATTTTAGGCCCTAAATCAGAACCAATCACGTTAGCATAAATAAGTGCTTCGCGAATGGTACCAGAAGTATTCGTTTCAGCAATCGCTAATGCATCGATCATCACGGTTGGCAAATTATTCATCAGCGATGACAGGAAGGCTGCAATGAAGCCCATTGACATCGTTGCTGCGAATAGACCTTGTTCTGCAGCTACCTCAATCACACTTGCTAACACACCAGTCAGTCCAGCATTCCCTAGACCGTAAACGACCACATACATGCCTATTGAGAAAAACACAATATTCCATGGCGCTCCTTTAATAACAGTTCTTGTATTAACCGCATTACTTCTTCTAGCCATTAAGATGAAGAAAATCGCTACTATTCCAGCAACTATGGAAACTGGAACTTGGATAAACTCACTACTAAAATAACCAATAACTAATAAAGCCAGTACAAACCATGAAAGATGGAACATTTTAATGTCTTTAATAGCCTCTTTTGGTTCTCTAAGTTTGGATAAATTATATGATCTAGGAATGCTTTTTCTAAAATAAAATAGTAATACACTTATAGTAGCAATCAGTGAGAATATATTAGGAATAATCATTCTTGTTGCATATTCAACAAAACCGATATGAAAGAAATCTGCTGAAACAATATTAACAAGGTTACTAACAACAAAGGGTAACGAAGTCGTATCTGCTATAAACCCACTCGCCATAATAAATGGGAAAATCATTTTTTCGTTGAAATTCAAGTTACGAACCATTGCCAAAACAATTGGAGTTAATATTAACGCTGCTCCATCATTCGCAAAAAAGGCAGCAACTAAAGCACCCAACACACTTACATAGATGAACATCTTAAACCCATTGCCTTTTGCAACCCTCGCCATATGTAATGCAGCCCATTCAAATAAGCCGATCTCATCTAATATTAAGGAAATAAGTATAATTGCAATAAACGATAGAGTAGCGTTCCAAGTAATGTCTACTACTTCTAGGACATCACTAAAACCAACAACTCCCACTAATAACGCTATAATGGCTCCTCCACAGGCTGACCATCCAATATTCAAACCTCTTGGCTGCCAGATTACGAAGATAAGCGTTATTATAAAAATTAATGATGCTAAAATAACTGGTGACAAAATACAAACCTCCCTTATTCACATGAGATGCGTAATCCCTGTTTTTCTAATTGTTGTAGTTTAAAATCTTGGTTTGGTAGGTGGTCCATCAAGCTCTGAACAAATGGAAGAATATCACTATCCCTATTTAAAGAATAAATAATCCATTGACTCCTTCTGGTTTCACACACTAATCCAGCTTCTTTTAACTTCTTTACGTGCTGGCTAATAGCGGGTTGACTCACTTTAAATATTTCAACAAATTCACAAACACAATAATCATGTGCCTCTAACATTTTGAGCATTGTTAACCTTGTTTTATCTCCTAACAATTTTAATATCATTGCAGCTTTCTCTATTTCAATTGTCCATAACTCCATGAGGTACCTCCTTAGATCAGTCAATGACTATTATATAAGCATCTCCTTATATAATAGTTTGCTTATGTATGAATTTCAACTGTTTTTATATAACATTAAAAAAGAAACACATCATTTCATTGTTCATGACCTTTATTAACCATTAAAAATAAGGACACCAAACGCTATCTGATTGACACCCTATTTCTATGCGACATTGATAGTCTTCCACACGAACTATGGGGAAAAAACTTCAATTAATTTAATTGCAACGTATTAGTTACCATAATTTGTGAGCAGATAGCTAGTTGGGAAAGATATGCTGAACGTGTTAATATGGAAATACACCTAAGTTATGGAGGTTATTTTATGAATATTGAGTGGGTATTAATTACATCTTTCATTTTATTAATCTTGGGATTATCACTTATAATTTTTGGTCAATCTAAGAAGATCAACGATTTGAAGGTAGAGAATCAGAAACTGCGCCCCAAAGAAAACAATGATGAATTAATCGCGTTGGTTCGCGAAAAATTAGAAACTCTTGGTGTTGTTAAAACCGTGAAGTATCTAAGGGAACATAGAGGCATGTCCATGGTAGATGCTAAGCAACTTGTTGATACCTTTAAAAATTAATTTACGCTAATCAGATGCAATTGCTAATATCGCCTATGGTCTGATAAAACTTAATTGCTTCGTAAGGTTAACCAGATTTTACTGGTTAACCTTATTTTAATACGATTCAATATATTAGAAGGCAGGGTTGACCTTTTAGAAGATAGGTAAAAATTTTTCTTTAGTAATGAATATCAAAGGGTTGCCTTTCTAAACACCAATAAAAAAACTGGTTAGGGTAACCTAACCAGTTTTACGTCACGACAGAGTATTTGAGAACTGCCAATTACCATTAAGTTGGTAACCTATATCTTTTCTCAAAGTTCTAGGGTCTCACTCACCAACCATACCGTCCTTATCAGCATCGTGCATATATGGATATACCCAATGATCACTCGTTATTGGCATACTAAAACCTGCTGCTTTTGCTTCTTTAATCGTCACCTGTCCATTACCGTTTGTATCAACACTAGAAATATCGCCGCTTGTAGTTGAACTAGTTGACTCAGCAGGTTCACTACCAGTTAGACCGAGTGAGGAATTTACCTCATCAGGGTTTACATTGTCAAATGTATCAACGATTTCGTTACCCTTTACAGTATAGGTATACTGATAACTGGAAGGAATTTGCGTTTCCGTATTCGGATATGTGATAATTGCTTCGAAATTAGTAGCTCCAGCTGCTCTACGGATCACGTCTTCCATATAAGCTTGATCACCATGTCGGTTGAGCGTACTATCTTGTGGTGTAATATTATAGGCATTCGATACCCCTCCGAGAGAATCAGCAATTATATGTCCTTCATCTAAAACGTCACTTTCGACGCCAGGAACCTTTGCCTCATCACGATAGTATCTGCCAGACGATAATACAGGTTCTTTACTGTCATCTTGTAAAATGATTTCGTCCGCAATGACACGTACTAGTTGTCCGTACTCATTAGTAAATGCCCAATATTTACGGTCCCCATAACCAATATCAACAACGACTTTAGGTTCACGATGTCCAGACAAATCACCACCATCAACTTCAATAAGTTTGTATCCTGAAAAAATATCATTATTTGATTGAGCTGGTGTCTCCTTTACTACTGGTTCATCAATAACCGTAGAGTTAGTTTCTTCTTTTTCACTATTTATATTTGTCTCAACTGTGGTTGCTTCTTGTAGGTCTGTTTCTACATCTGTAACGGATGCATCTTCTAAGTTGGTACAACCAATCATTAAGAAGGTTGTTAAAAGTAAGATTATATAGCTCATTTTCTTTTTCATTTGGGACTCTCCTATAATTGTTTCATACTGTTCATTCTAAAAATCTGGGAATGTTGACTTATGGATAATAGAGAAAAGATTCCTTACAGGCATCCATTTCTAGCGTATTTGTAAAAAGACATAGGTATTCAACAAAAAATCACCTCTCTGTTAAACTAGAGAGGTGTTTTAGCATTCTTTTATAAATTTCGGTAACCTACTATAATGTCACTGGACATCAAAGTATTTTAGCTTTAACTCTATTCAACTGTTACTGATTTAGCTAGATTTCTAGGTTTATCTACGTCGCAGTCTCTGTGCAATGCTGCATAATAGCTAATAAGTTGTAATGGAATTACGGCTACTAGTGGAGCGAAGAGCTCGTTTACTTTTGGCAGTACGAAACGATCTCCTTCTTCCTCATGGCCTTCCATTGCAATAATACACGGGTTAGCGCCACGTGCAACTACTTCTTTCACATTACCACGAATATTAAGGCTTACTGCTTTTTGTGTAGCTAGAGCAATGATTGGTGTACCGTCTTCAATAAGAGCGATAGTACCATGTTTTAGCTCTCCTCCAGCAAATCCTTCTGCTTGGATATATGAAATTTCTTTAAGTTTTAATGCACCTTCTTGGCTTACGTAGAAATCTACGTTACGACCAATGAAAAATGCATTTCTAGTAGTAGCTAAAAACTCTTTCGCGATTTCTTCCATTTCTTCTTTAGAATCTACAATTGCTTGAACAGCATTGGCTACAATTCCTAATTCTTTTACAGCATCATAGTCTAATGTTTTCCCTTGAGCAAGTGCGTATACAGAAGCCGTTACCATTAAAACAGCAACCTGTGCAACATATGCTTTAGTGGAAGCCACAGCAATCTCCGGACCAGCATGAAGTAAAAGTGTGTGATCTGCTTCACGGGAAAGAGTAGAACCTGGTACGTTAGTCATCGTGATTGTTGGGTAACCTAATTTTTTAATCTTTACAAGAACTTGTCTGCTATCCGCAGTTTCTCCTGATTGTGTTAGGAACATGAAGATTGGTTTTTCAGAAAGTAGTGGCATATTATAACCGAATTCACTAGAAATATGAACCTCTACTGGTATACCTGCAATTTTTTCAAAGTATTCTTTTCCGATTAACCCACCATGATAGCTCGTTCCTGCCGCAATAATGTATAGGCGGTCAGCGTCTTGCAGTGCTTTTAAAATAGCAGGATCAATTTCAAGTTCCCCTTGCTCATTTTGATAAGCTTGAATAATTTTACGAATAACAGCTGGCTGCTCATCGATTTCTTTTAACATATAGTGAGGATATGTTCCTTTTTCAATATCGCTCATATCTAGTTCTGCTTTATACGGTGCACGTTCAACTTTTGTGCCTTCCAATGTTTGAATTTCTACAGAATCTTTGCGTACGATTACGATTTCTTGATCATGAAGTTCCACATATTGCTCAGTTACTTGAAGCATCGCCATTGCATCCGAAGCTACAACATTGAATCCTTCTCCAACACCAACTAGTAATGGTGATTTGTTTTTTGCTACATAAATAGTATCTTCGTCTTCATTATCCAGTAAAGCAAGTGCGTACGAACCATGTATTAAATGCAATGTTTTGCGAAGTGCATCAACTGTAGATAATCCGTCTTTAGAAAAACGCTCTATAAGTTGTACAATTACTTCTGTATCTGTCTCAGAAGCCATTTCCACGTCCGATAAATAAGCTTTTTTCATCAAATGATAGTTTTCAATTACTCCATTATGCACTAATGTGAAGCGTTTAGTTGTACTTTGATGAGGATGTGCATTTTCATGGTTTGGTACTCCGTGAGTTGCCCAGCGAGTATGACCAATTCCAATAGTTGCCGCTACTTCTGTATCTACTACGCCACGTAAATCCGCAATTCGACCTTTTTCTTTAAATACCATAACTCCATCTTCGTTAAGCACAGCAATACCTGCTGAATCATAACCGCGGTATTCTAACTTCTCTAACCCTTTTAATAAAATTTCTTTTGCATCTATTTCTCCAATATACCCAACAATTCCACACATAATTTAAATTCCTCCGTTTACATTCATGTCAAAATAAGCTCCCTACACAAGGCGTGTAGTAGCAAATTAAGCTAAGAATGCCTTCTATTCCACCTGTCATTCGATCACTCGAATGTTTTATGAAAAAGAATAACAACCGGGCAAATACGGTCGGGAGGCATCCGCCGAAATTTCGATAACCTCCACCTCGTCTGCTGAAGATGATTTTCCGTCCAATTTCTTCAGCTCTGGCGCTATAATTGTTTTCTATGTTTTACGCGTTACCTGTCCTCCACTTCTACGCGGTTACTAATAATAGATTAGCAACTTCTACATTATATATGTTCATAGTATGCTCGTCAATTTAATGGGTGTAGGGGACTTTAACCGAATAAAAGAGCCATTACTATGGTAATGGCTCTTTTAACACAAGATAATCTCTTACCATGCTGCAATTGAACCATCCGTACGAGACTCTGTTCCTCCTTGTAGAACCCCAGTTTCAGCATTACGCCAAATAATCTGACCTCTGCCGAATGTCCCACCGTCCGAAGCAATCTGTACTTGATGCCCTTTTCCTATTAGACTTTGTACAAGATAGCTAGGGAATTCTGGTTCTACATGAATTACTTTCCCTTTTATCCACTGCCAACGAGGCATATCTAATGTAGCCTGTGGGTTTAGCATATAGTCTACTGTATTCGTCACAACCTGGAAATGCCCTTGTGGCTGCATATATCCACCCATTACTCCGAAAGGTCCTACCGCCTTCCCATTTTTGCTTAAGAAGCCTGGAATAATAGTATGTAATGTTCTTTTCCCGGGCTTTAGTATATTTGGGTGCGCGACATCTAAAGAGAAGTCATGCCCTCTATTTTGCAAGGCAATTCCTGTTTCTGGAATAACAATCCCTGATCCAAATCCCATATAGTTACTTTGGATGTAAGAAACCATATTACCTTCTTCATCTGCTGTCGCTAAATATACCGTCCCACCTTTGGGGATGTCATAAATTTCTGGATTGCCAGCTTCTTCGTTTATTACGTTGGATCTTTTATTCGCGTATTCCTCTGATAATAATTGCTCTACGCTTATCGGCATTTCCGCAGACTCCGTTATAAAAGCTAACCCATCTGTGAAAGCTAACTTCATCGCTTCTATTTGATGGTGGAGATTTTCCTTACTTTGCCATCTCGGTTCCCCTAAGTGCTTGTATATATTCAGTGCCATTAATGCAACCATTCCTTGTCCATTTGGCGGGATTTCCCAAACATCATAACCCTTATAGTTTACCGAAATAGGCTCTACCCACTCCACCTTGTATGTACGAAGATCTTCTTTCGATAAATAGCCTCCATGTTTTTTCATAAACGTATCAATTTTGTCGGCAGTTTCCCCCTCATAAAAGTCACGGGCATTCGTTTCTCCTATCGCTCGAAGAGAACGTGCGTGATTAGGAGAGTTCCACATCTCGCCTATTTCTGGAGCTCGTCCATTTGGTGCAAAGGTTTCAAACCAAGCATTAAATTCCTCTGAAGTAAATGTAGTTTTATATTTATCATAGGCTATTTTCCAGTATTTTCCTAGGATTGGAGTTAACGGGTATCCTTCTTCTGCGTATTGAATAGCAGGTTCTAAAACTTCTTGGAGCGAGAGTTTACCAAATCTTTCTGATAAGGCGGCCCAAGCAGCAGGAACTCCTGGGACGGTCACAGGAATCACACCGTGAACAGGCATTTCATCATACCCTTTTTCTCTTATCGCTTCTGGGGATATCGACTGCGGTGCAGGACCAGATGCGTTTAAACCGTAGAGCTTATCTTTTGTCCATACTAATGCAAAAGCGTCTCCGCCAATTCCGTTAGAGGTCGGTTCTACAACGGTAAGTGCTGCTGCCGTAGCAATTGCCGCATCAATTGCATTACCACCTTTTTTTAAGATATCTAATCCTGCCTGAGCAGCTAAAGGCTGTGAAGTTGCTACCATCCCCTTTTTAGCAAATACCGTATGACGCTTTCCTTGAAACGGGTGATGTAAATAATCCATATGAACTCCCCCTCATACCTTTATACCGATATGATTTAATTCCTTAAGTATAATGAAAGAAACACCTAAAATAAATAAGAATATTCTATCAATTAAAAGAGCATCTTCCAATAAAAGAAGATGCTCTTAATAATTTTATATAGTTTAGATTACTAATTAACCTAACAGCTTAACGATTTCTCTATTAAACGCTGGAATATCGTCTGGTGTACGGCTTGTCACCAATTGATTTTGACAAACGAATACTTCTTCGTCATGGAATTTTACACCGGCATTTTCTAAGTCCACTTTGATCGACTTATATCCTGTCGCATCTCTACCATCTAACGTCTTCGCAGTGATGAGTAATTGTGGACCATGACAAATTGCAAACACTGGTTTTTTCTCATCCATAAAATACTTCGCAAATTGAACAAAACGATCATCTGCTCGTAAAATATCTGGTGAAAATCCTCCAGGAATAAATAATGCGTCAAAGTCTTCAGGTTTTACTTCGTCAATGCCATAATCGATTTTCACCGTAGCTTCGCCGTTTTTCCCTGTTACCTCTTTACCTGCTTCTTTTTCAATTGCAAATACCTCATGTCCTGCATCGTTTAGTGCTTGTGCTGGACCTGTGTATTCTACGTCCTCAAACATATTTGTGATTAATGTTGCTACTTTAGCCATTTCCTCACTCCTTAATTGTTTGTACACTCTTACTATTCCACTAAACTTTACCTGATAAACATAAAATTTTTTAGCGTAACTTTTTCATTTCCTGAGCCACTTGATGGGCTTCAGGTGAAGTTTCTTGATGAAGCTGCGTTATGATGTTGGCATAATCTCTGTCATTTCGATTCTGGCTCATTTTATAGGCTGCTTGAATGTCTGTAACGGTAAGTTTGAATCCAACTATACCTTTCAATTCCCGTTCAAGAAGCTCAGGTGATAGTGTCTCCCACAATACCGGATGTTGTCGATGATGCTCATATACGTGTAGAAGCGTCTTCAAATCGTCTATTAGTTCCTCTTGCGTTTGGAGACTAACATTCCCATACACATGAACGGACTGATAGTTCCATGTCGGGACTTGCTGCTCTTCATACCACGAAGAAGAAATGTAGGAATGAGGTCCCTGAAAAATTATCAAGGATTCCTGCTCCTCATTAAGCGTGCGCCACTGTCGGTTACCATATGCCAAATGCCCACTTACCACAATTTCTTCTCCTTCGCGTTTAACCATTACAGGAATATGAGTCGCTACTGGTCTTCCTTTATCTGTTGTAACCAATGTTGCTAACGTGTGTTGCTTAAGAAAGGACCAAATTTCTTTCTCGTCATCTACCTTAAATCGTTTAGGAATATACATAGGTACCTCCTTTATTTGTCTATGATCTTTAGGAACTCACTCGCTTTTATTCATAATATCATAAAATCCCTAACTCTTCGAAAAGAGAAAGGGATCGATATTAGTAATTTATAAAGCTGCAGAGGTTGAAATGTGATTCTTTACACTTATTCTTCAAGTCCCATTTCAGCTTTTACAACTTCTACGATGCGGTTTACGTAGGTTTCGCATTCCTGTTCAGTTGCTGCTTCTACCATTATGCGAACCAATGGCTCCGTACCCGATGGACGTACAAGGACACGACCATTTCCAGCCATTTCACTTTCTACTTCACTAATAATAGCTGCTACTTTTTCATTTTCTGTTACAGCATGCTTATCTGTCACTCGAACATTTATAAGTTTTTGTGGATAGATTGTCATTTCAGCAGCAAGCTCTGAAAGTTTTTTCCCTGTTACCTTCATAATATTCACGAGCTGTAACCCAGTCAACAAACCGTCACCTGTAGTATTGTAGTCAAGGAAAACGATATGTCCTGACTGCTCCCCACCTAGGTTATAGCCATTCTTTTTCATTTCTTCTACTACATATCTATCTCCAACCGCTGTTTTTACACTAGTCATATCATGTGTTTCTAATGCTTTATAGAAGCCCATATTACTCATCACTGTGGAAACAACTGTCCCGTTATTTAAACGTCCATTTGCATGAAGATGTTTGGCACAAATATACATAATTTGGTCACCATCTACAATTTGTCCTTTTTCATCTACTGCAATCAGACGATCTCCATCCCCATCAAAAGCAAGCCCTACATCTGCTCCTTTTTCTAGAACAAACTTCGCTAAGTTTTCTGGATGCGTAGAACCAACACCATCATTAATATTCAACCCATTTGGTGAAGAACCCATTGTAGATAGATCAGCATCTAAATCAGCAAATACATGTGTTCCAAGAGACGATGTTGAACCATTTGCACAGTCAAGAGCTACATGAATTCCTACAAATTCCTCATCTATTGATTGTTTCAAGTAATGAATATACTTTTGACCACCCTCGAAGTAATCAGATACAGAACCAACATCTGCCCCAGTTGGACGTGGTAATTCATCTATATCTTGGTCTAAAAGCTGCTCAATTTCTTCCTCTTGTCCATCAGATAATTTAAATCCATCCGAACCAAAGAATTTTATACCATTATCTGCCATAGGATTATGAGATGCAGAGATCATTACTCCGGCACTTGCACTCATAGCTCTCGTTAAATAAGCTACAGCTGGTGTACTAACAACACCTAGACGCATTACTTCAACCCCAACAGATAATAGACCAGCAACTAGTGCTCCCTCTAGCATATGACCAGATATACGAGTATCTCGACCAATTAACACTTTTGGACGATCTGTTACATCTTTCGTTAGTATATAACCACCAACTCTACCTAATTTAAATGCAAGTTCTGGTGTTAGCTCTGAGTTTGCTACTCCTCTAACTCCATCTGTACCAAAATATTTTCCCATTTATACTCTCTCCTTAAAATCCTGTTGTACTATCTATAAAGATTCTTTAACTGTTAGGACTGCTTCTTGTTCAGAAGTTTGCCATTCTACATCAGAAGAACCCTCTACTTGTATAGGGAGAGTACTTTCTCCGACTTCGGAATTAGTTGCTTCTACATATACAGATAGATTATTTAATTGAAGCTTATTTAAGGCCTCTGTTGTCCCTTTAGCAACGACTGTCACGATGCCATCCGTAGGTTTTTCAAAAAAACTTATCAGTTGCTCAGGTAAGCCTCTTACGGTTATAGGTACTTGCTCAAATGACTTTTCTGAAATAGTAGAAACAGGTTCTTCCTGTTCCACCGTTTCTTCTGAATCAGGGTCATTCACAACCGTAACATCGCCAGTAATCTCTATTACCTCTTTTGACAGTTTTGTAACCCCTTCTGGTAAAGCTAATTTCATATCAAAGCTACCAGACTTCTCTATTTTACTTAGATCTACATCAACATTTAGTTCATCTATTTTATCAAGGACTGCTTTTGGTCCATATAATCGAATTGAATCTGTCTTTGTAGTGAGCTCATTTATGGTGACCCCTTCTTTGGGATTACCTTGTTTTACTAGAGCTAACGGTACCACTTTACTATACTCTTCTATTTTCACACTTACGTGAACAGAGCTTGGTTCAACGATAACGTCTAACTTATTTAAGTCAAGATCGAGTACTTTGACTGTTGTATCCTGTTCAAAGGACTTATTCATGCCTTGATCTCCTGCGACAGTTGCTTTTACATAACCTATGCTATTGATAACACTTTTTGCTCCAGTAATGGTTACTTTTTGTGGTTTTACTTCGTAGGACTTCACTACATAGTTTTCAGCCAACAGTCCTTCATTCATATCTGTTTCAACATTAAACTCTCGAGAAATACGCTCTTCAATCACTACATCTACATATTGAGGATCTGTTCGCACATTTAACTTTTCTATGAAGTTTTCAGTTGAAACCGGAACTCGATGAGTACCTATAGTTAGTTCCCGAAGATCTACAAAAACCTTAAAATCTTTCATCAACTTAGCCGATAATACTAAATTTTTAGGACCTTCAACATTTACGTTGACGGTCTTTGGTGGACCAGTTACAACCAGGTTTTCATGGTCATAATAAACTTCTAGAGGGATATCACGAATGACATCAACGTCATTACCACTTGCATTCTTATTATCGCTTTCTAATTCACTTCTCACACTTATAAAAAGTGCGATTGCTAATATTAGTGCAGTTATCCGCAAGAACCATGGATTATTCATCATTTTATCCATTTTGTTTCCCCCTCCATAACCATTTAGAAGAAGTTACTTGCTCTTCCACTGGAAACCAAAGGCGAGTTAAATGGGTCTCAAATTCCTCTAACGATAAATCTCTTCGTAAATCTCCATTGGAGGTTAAACTAATCGCCCCAGTTTCTTCTGAAACAACAATCGTTATCGCATCTGTCACTTCACTTAAACCAATTGCAGCTCGATGCCTCGTACCTAATTCTTTCGATATGAAAGGACTTTCAGACAAAGGCAAATAGGATGCTGCTGAAGCAATTTTATCTTTTTTTATAATAACGGCCCCATCATGAAGTGGCGTATTTGGAATGAATATATTAATAAGAAGCTCTGATGTGATATAAGAGTTTAACGGAATACCCGTTTCTATATAATCGGTCAAACCGGTTTCTCTCTCTATGGAGATGAGGGCACCAATTCTTCTCTTTGCCATATAACTAATCGATTTCGTCATGGCTGTTATGAGTCGACCTTGCTCTTCTTCCAGCTGCATGGTGCTTCTAGAGAATAACTTCCCTCTACCGATCTGTTCAAGTGCTCTTCTTATTTCCGGTTGGAAAATAATAATAATAGCTAAGAACCCAAACTCAATTACTCGATCCAATAACCAGTCAAGCGTATTTAAGCCGAAAAAGTCCGTTACAACTCTTGCAATAACAATCACAAAAATTCCTTTTAACAATTGAACTGCTTTAGTTCCTTTAATCAAGGTAATAACCTTATAAATAACAAACCATACAAATAAAACATCCAAAATATTTACAATAACGTTTACTGGCATAAGGTCTGTAAATTGCTCCATAAACGACATGTGGCATCCCCCACTTTTCCTCACTAATCCATTCTAAATAAGTATAACATAATTACGATAATCCCTCGCTTTTGGAACACAAAAAGTCTATCCAATAATATTTATGGATAGACTTTCATTTCTATTTGTCCTCTTTTTCAAAGAATGACACAACATTCTTCGCACCGTCTTTAATGTGGAACCATAGCCAGTCAAATACTTCATTGATTTCTTCACTAGTTCCGGTAACATTCGCAGTAGAAGCCATATATGCAGTTCCATTGATAATCGTTAAGTTTCCATCTAATTCTCCGTCAATCTGAACATCCCCGTTTCGAACAACCAGATCTCCCTTAACGACTTGTCCTTCAGGTATAATAACTGTTTCTCCTTCTACAAGAACGTTTTCTTGCTTAGTAAAGGAGAATTGTTGCTCATCATTAAAGTTCGTAAAAAGTGCACTACTCATCAATAATAAGAACATTGCAGCGGCTGCAAGAACTGGATGACGTCGCAACCATTTACTAACCCCTGCAGAAGATTTTTCTTTCGGCAATCTAGCTATAACCGAATGATTGAAATCATTTGGTGCCTCTATGTGAGCAGCTCCTTTGACGAAAGCAACAACATCGCTTAACTCATGCATATGAGCCTGGCAAGCTTCGCATGATTGCAAATGAGATTTAAGTTCCAGCTCATGTTCACGGCTGATTTCACCATCTAAATATTCGTGCATAAAGTGAACAATTCGTTCTGGACACGCATTCATCTTGATTCCCTCCTATATTATATATGAGGCTGTCTGCTTAACTGTTTTCTAAGCGCTTCTCGTCCTCTATGAATCCTTGTTTTAACTGTTCCAAGTGGCAAATCTAATATCTCGCTTATTTCTTGCAAAGATAATTCTTCCATATACTTTAATACAATAGCCGATCTATATTTATCGGGAAGTCTACTAATTTCATACTGTATACGCTCCTGTAGTTCCAGTTTCATGAGTTCTTCTTCTGGAAGTTCATCAGAGGCTGCGATTTGAGAATACATATCAAGGCCTTCTGTACCTCTTACTTCTGCATCTAAATAGTAATCCGGCTTTTTTTTACGAATACGATCAATACATAAATTAGTAGCAATTCTATACAGCCAAGTTGAAAATTTTCTTTTTTGATCGAACGTATGAATATTGATGAAAGCACGGACAAACGCCTCTTGAGCTATATCTTCTGCTTCATGACGGTTCCCAAGCATCCTAAAGCACACTTGAAATAGTCTATGCTGATACAGGTCGACAATCTCCGCGAATGCGTCTTTATCACCCTTTAATACTTGTTTTATTCGTTTATTCACTAACGCATCCATCGTGATATCTCGCCTCCGCCCCATGCGGCTGTCTTACCTTTACGTATGAAGGTATCCACAGGTTTCATTTATTTATAATATCTTAATATTATCAAACTTTTCCAACTTTGTCTGGATTATCAAAAAGAAAAAGCAGACAATATGTCCGCTTTTTCTTTTCAGCTATTTAACTTATCTATGAATAATGTTGGTCCCTATATACCCTTCTTAAATAAGGCTTTCTCCTAATAGTGACCCCATTAGTCCTACTGCTACATCAGCTGTTTTATTTTTTTCATCCAAAATTGGGTTTACTTCTACGAATTCAGCAGAAGTGATCATATTTGAAGCATAGAGCATTTCCATTGCTAAATGACTTTCTCGATATGAGATCCCACCAGCCACGGGAGTTCCTACGCCGGGTGTATATAGTGGATCTAGACCATCTAAATCGAGTGAAAGATGCACTCCATCAACCTTACGATCCACAAAATACTGAATGGCTTGTGTCATTACTTCAGACATTCCAAGCTTGTCAATTTCATGCATAGAAAATACTTTAATACCTTTTTCTTTGATCAGTTCACGTTCTCCTGGATCTACCGAACGAGCACCTATAATAACAACATTCTCTGGTTTAATCTTCGGTGCAAAATCTCGAATATTCACTAGCTCCTCATGTCCTAATCCAATACTTACTGCAAGTGGCATCCCATGAATATTACCAGTCGGCGATGTTTCAGCAGTATTTAAATCGGCATGTGCATCATACCAAATAACTCCCAAGTTTTCATAGCGATCTGCCAATCCAGCAAGTGTTCCTATAGCAATACTATGATCCCCGCCAAGGACTATTGGAAAATTGCCTTCCCCAATAATATCGTGAACTCGGTTAGCAAGTATTGTATTAGCTGCAACCACTTCTTCTAGATTACGTAATTTCGTATTTTGAGATGTCTCTCTTCTACCTATTGCAATGTCCCCTACATCATCTACAGAGTGACCAAGCTCTTGAAGTCTCTCCACTACCCCAGCATATCGTATAGCACTCGGTCCCATATCGACACCTCGTCTATTTTGCCCTAGATCCATTGGGACCCCGATAATTGATATATTTAATTTATTCATAATTTTATGCCCCCTTTAGTTCTTACATCTATTGTAAATGCTAGAGGGTGTTTGGCTCAACCAAGCATAATTACGAATATTTATTCATTAATTGAACTAGCTTGTATTTCACTTCCGACCATTCGCTATCTATAATAGAGTAGACAACCGCATTTCGAACAAAACCGTTAGATCGTATCCGTTCATTTCGCAGTATACCCTCTTTTACACCGCCAATTCGTTCAATTGCCCTTTGAGAAGATACATTTAACTCATCTGTTTTAAACTGAACACGAATTGTCCCCATTTGCTCAAAGCAATACTTTAACAATAAATATTTACACGTCGTATTTACGTGTGTACGCTGATACTGTTTCCCATAGTAAGTAGAGCCTATCTCGCAACTATAATTTGTCTGGTCTATTCCATAAATACGAGTGGTACCCATAATTTCTTTTGTTTCTGTATTTTCTACTACAAATGCAAGAGCAGTTCCCTCTACATTCATTTGGTGAATGCCAACTGCCAACCACTTTTCTAGCTGTTGCTTGTTTTCTATTTTATTTAACATAAATTCAAAAATTTTGGGTTCATACAGTTCCCACAATGCTCCACTATCTGAAGTTAGTAATGGACGTAAGGTTACATCCCCATAGGTTAGTGTCTCAGTCAAATTGTACACCTCGCTTTTTATTTCATCATAAAGGAAAATGCACTATATTGAAAAGTATTTTCACCCACAAAAAAACTCTCTCAACTTTAGGTTGAAAGAGTTTTACTATATTTATGGAGCCTAGCGGGATCGAACCGCTGACCTCCTGCGTGCAAGGCAGGCGCTCTCCCAGCTGAGCTAAGGCCCCAATACTATTTGAAAAAGTTGGCTGGGGTACCTGGATTCGAACCAGGGCATGATGGAATCAAAATCCATTGCCTTACCGCTTGGCTATACCCCATTAAACTGGTGGAGGGGGACGGATTCGAACCGCCGAACCCTAAGGAGCGGATTTACAGTCCGCCGCGTTTAGCCACTTCGCTACCCCTCCAAAGCTAAATTTAAATATTATGGTGGAGGATGACGGGCTCGAACCGCCGACCCTCTGCTTGTAAGGCAGATGCTCTCCCAGCTGAGCTAATCCTCCTGGGTTTTATAAAATCTAGTACGTTATAGCATTCCATCTGGAAAAACTATTATACATTCTGTTGAAAGTATTTTCTTATTTAAATGAAAACCAGACAAGAACTATAATATCATATATCTGACATTAGGACAAGTTTTTTCCTTAAAATAAATTAATGAGAAGCTTCCAACCGGATTTGAACCGGTGACCTCTTCCTTACCATAGTAGACTTCCTGTATTTCACATTATTTATTCTACTTTCAAATGTCTTATTTGACAATAGTTTTTAAGGTATAAATTTTCATTAACCATCTATTTTTATCTTCTTTGGTCACACTTTTTTAGTGTTTGGTCACACATCGGTCACTTTGGACGCTTTGAGTTTCTACTATTTAAATAGAAAACCACCTTCCGTTGATTAATAGAAGGTGGTTTTCTACTATATTAAGTTCGTTCAATTACTTTCATGTCTTTAATATGAATAATATTGATCCCAATTTCTTCTTCTGTCATAATCATTCGTGCTCCGTTTATTTCAATGGGATTTAAACTCCGTACATCTGAATTAGTTTCAAATTCAAATTTTTGTCCGCTATAAAAAGTAATTTTGACTTCATATTTTTTCATTTAACTCCCCCCTTTAAGTATCTATTCGAGAGGAGTAAGGAAAGTCCTTCTATTATGAAGTAATAATATGGTTGGTGATTTTTATTTTATTGTATTAAATAAGCTCCCAGTAATTCTTCGCATTTATTCTTTATCTCTACGTTTAAAAGTTTCTTGTGGTCCTCTATCCCTCTTGATTGGAAAATGTATGTCGTTGAGTCGTTATCAGTTCCCCATTTAAAGACTTTCATATCATTACGGAGTAAATACATTTCCGATGCCTTTAAATCTTTTTGTACCTTTTCAGCTGCAGTCTCTACTATTTGTAAGTACGGTCTTTTTAATTTTAACGGTAAATTATTTATTTGATTGATGTCTTTTTCTAACACTTTTATCAGCATTGGCAAATATAGTTGATTTTCGAAGTATATTAATTCCTCTGGTCGAATGTCCGGCATAATAAACACCTCATCTTCTTTTTTATTTATTATACGAACAATAGTTCTATTTTACAACTAGTATTATTTGGACAAATAAAAAAACACCTCATGAGAGATGCTTTTTTCATATATTTTCTTTTAACTAACTGTATACTAATCCACGAAAATTAACCCTTTTATATCAAGTAAATTAGTATATGTTATTTCTTCGCTACTTGAGCTTTCTTTACTTCTTTGTAATTATAAGCTTTAGCCATGCTTTGGTCAAACTCAACATTTGTAGCTTTGAAATCTGTTTCAATGTTAAAGATATCTTTGTCTCTTTGGGACTGTGTAAATAATATAAATCTATCATCTTTTCTAGTGATGTTGTCAGTGTAAGTTGCATCTGTATAGTACCAGTTACCACCAACTTTTACAGCGTTCCAAGCATGAGCATCTCCTGTTAGCAATCTAGATTCAATACCAAATCTATCCAACAATATAGACATCAAATCAGTATATCCAGTACATACAGTATTGTTCATCCACCATATTAAATACTGATGCTCATCTTCAATGTCTCCACCATACTCAAGTTGCCCAACAACAAAATCATTTATAGCAGCAACAACATCATAATCTGTTTCTAGCTTATAATTTTCTACAATATATTTTTCAGCAGCATCCATTTTTTCCTTACGTAAAATCTCATCATCTTCATAATAATCGTTAACTACTAACATTCTATTTTTGTAAACACCATTTGAAATTTTATCAGTTCTTATTTCTACACTTCTTCCGAAGAAAGTGTATCCTTGAATGTTTTGACTAATATCACTTGAGAGGAAACTGTAGTCTGTAAACTGATCTTTCAAGTCTGTTTTTGTGTAAACTACAACTTCTTTAGGTTGGAACTGTGGGTTGTTATATAAGTCTTTTGCGATCTTCTTTAAGTCGTCTAAGTTTTTAAACTGTTGAGTTCCAGTGACTTCTGGTTTTACAACAGGTGCAGTTACTTTACCCTTGTTAACTTGTGCTAACTTCTCTTTAGACGGTGTTGCATATTTGACAGCACTTGGATTTTTCTGTACAAACCCTGCAGAACCTACTCCGTATAAACCGCCGTTTTGAGCTTTGTACTGGTATGTACGATACTCTTCACCTTTTTTCAGCATACGTACAGTGGTTAACCCACCTTTTGAATTTATCTTTACTAAAGGTGTTGCTTTTAGTATTGTAACTTTTCCGGTCTGACCTGCCTTCAATTCTGTTTTACCCCACATTACTTTAGACGCTGCCTCCACCGTATTCACCTGGAATGTAAGTAAACCCATGGTAAGGGTTGTAATTATTGTGCCTTTAATAAACTTTGAACACATATGTATTTTCTCCTTTCCGATTACTTTAATAGTACATATTGGAAATAGTGATGTCTATAGACTTATTATTAAAAAAATAAAAAAGCCCCACTCAATTTAATGAGCAGGGCTTGATATCATTTAGTATTTAATTTAGCAAGCATCTCTTTAGAAGGTGTTTCATACTTAATATAACCATTCATTTTAGTAACCCACATACCGCCACCAACATTATATTGACCATCATTGTCGTCTCGGTAACGATACACCCGATATTCTTCGCCAGGATTCAGAACACGAACCATTTGAAGTTTCCCATTTGATCCATCTTGCCATAGGTTAATGCGTTTTAAAATAGTAACCTTGCCTATTTGACCAGGCTTTAATTCTGTCTTACCCCACATGATTTTATCATTGCTAACACTTTCAACTGCTTTAAGTGGTGTAAAAACAGGTCTATGTCCAGCCTTCAATTGAGCTATAGTTAAACCTTTGTTGTATTGCAAATGAGGATAATCTTTAAAGCTTTTCCAATCCCCACCCCATTCAAAGCCCATGGATTTAGCAATTGCTGCAACACGTTTCCATTTCTCATTGACCGTCCACAATGATTTATTCCCATCATCACTCACTAAAAAATAATCGATAGCTAGTCCATAATTGTGAATGGATGTTCCAGGGGGAGCGTTAGATACGATACTCCCTTTTGAACCGTATACTTTACCCTTCCATATATAACTCGGTCTACCTTGGCCATAAATATAGGCTTGATCCTCATTGGAACGGAAACCAGATGATATTTGTACTAAAATACCCTCATGGTAGCAACGCTTTATCAATTCTATTGTATATTCCTTCAAAGTAGGATGAACAGCGCCTAGGCGATTAATGGACCGTGTTGTTAATGTTTCTAATGAAACTACCATTATTACCACTTCCTTGGTTCGTCATATTTTAAACCTTGCTTACTATCGCTTAATCCATCGGTCAATGGATCAATGATAATACCCATCAAAGCCAAAATCATCAATATAGTTTCTCCAATGTTTGTTAGTTGTTCACTAATAACTGTAATATCCATCGAGAATATAGCTGCGACTTGATTTGCTAATACCACTAGTAATGCAATAAGTGCTATCCAAAACTGTTTGTGTTTAAAACGTGCTTTCCAGTTGATTTTCATTATATTTCCTCCTATTTAAATAAAATTTGTGTTACATAGTAATAAACCAATCCACCAGAGGAAAGTAGCCCAAGTAAAGCACCGCTTACCTTCATTCCAATTGTAGATATCGTGTTCCATTTAAGCATTTTGAATTCATGATTTTGTGTAGTTCTTGTACTTTGAATACCCATGGCTGTCTTCAAAAGACTGTATAATTCCTTCGTTTGTGTTTCAGTCTGTTCACGCATAACTTCTCGTGTTTCTGTACTTGTTTTAAGAATGGTATTTTCTAGTTTGATAGACTGTTCTTCAAGGTTTTTTAAACGTTCTTCGTGCTTTTCATCAACTTTTTCTAATGCGATAATTCGTTCTTCATGATTATCTATTTTCTTATCTTGATTATTATTTTGTTCTTCAAGATCTCTCACTTTCTCGTACATAGACGGTCTAGCTCCCTCCGTCATCCCCATACCCCCTACTTTATTGCAAAATAAAAGAGCACCCAAGTGGATGCTCTCATTTGTATTTTTTCTGAATTTCACTTATTACTGTGAACTCTGCAATAGATTCAGTTGGTAAACCTTCTGAATGTCCTACTCTGTAATCGTCCACATATATTTGTTGTGCAAATGCGTTGTATTTATTATCAACTAACCACAAATCCACGATAAATGTATCCCCTTTAAACGAAACAACTCTTCGATTTACTGGATAACTCATTAGAATTCACCTCTTTTATTTAGAATACAACAAAAGAGGTAAGGAATCCTTCTAAAGAATTAAATATTTGTTATGGCACTATATGTTCCAAATGTTACATAGATAATATTTCTTTTAAAGTTTTTTCTTCAAGTAAATTTTTATAACGATCATATGAGATCGAGTCTCCTCTAATAAAAGTAACACATATATCGTCTTCTTTATTTATTAAAAAAATGTCTGGGTATTCATTAAACTTTATTGCGGATACTATTTTAGATGCTTTTTGTTTTAATTGGTACTCATTAAAATAGGGATTAAGAGTTGTAAAATACCTTAAATAAAGTTGGCTGCCAGTTTCTTTTTTTACTACTTCTTCAACTAGCTTTATCATACTTCCCATAGCTTTTCTCATCTCTTTTGGTGTGCCAGTTTTACTTAAGAGTCTTTTCATTTTTCTAAATAAACCATATTCCGCATTTTGCTTTTCATTGATATCTTTTTCTATCGTTGCAAATTCTTCGGGAAGTCGATAGTAGCATTCTAGTAGTCTAAATGCTCTACCAAGTTTATTTAGACCACTAAAAACTGTGTCTATTTCATTTTTGACGCCTTCAAAATAGACAAGGTCTAATTTTCTTTGACTATATCCAAGATTAATTATTTCAGGATATATTATTGTATGTTGAGCAATATTCTCTATTTCTACTAAAGCTCTGCGTCCAACTGAATTTAAACTGGTCTGACTAGCATGGTAATACGTTCTTGTTTTAGGAAAGCCAGTCAAAAATAATTTAGCGTGAAGTAACTCATGAACCCCCACAGATAAATCATCTTTATACTCATTATTGATGGTAATTTTGATTTTTTTGTTTTCTTCATCAACTTCATGAGATCCAGCTGCCTGTTCCTTAATTTCACCAACTAATAATACTAATTCATAACCTTTTTCTATAGCTAACTGTTCAACTTCTTCATAAATGTTTGTCTCAGTAATGTTGCTCATGAAATCCCCCCTTATACTATTCTGACAAATTATACTATAAAGGGCAATGTAATAATTTATTAATAACTAGCTGCTGAGTTTCTTAGAACTCTTTATTTGTAATTGTTTTATACTCTTCTGAAGTAATTTCTCCAAACGGGTTACTTTCTGTTTTGACCGCTAAACGCAATTTAATTGCTGCTGCCTCCTTGTCACGATCAATCCATCCCATATCATAAGCTAATTTCCAAAATGCCATATTAAGCTCCTCCTTTAAGTATCATCATTTCTAATTTCAGTTTTGTAATTTCCTCGCCAAATGTACTGATTACATTGTCTTTTTGCATATTCTCGAATTTCATTTTCACTAATTCTTCTGCCAGTATGTCCGTTTCGGACGGAGGCTTGGGTTCGGGTTCTTGCGGCGGGTTTTCGTCCCAATACTTTTGTTTGTACTCGGTTACGGTTTCCGTAATACCTAACTCATTTGTACGAGTTTTATAGATGCCGTATTCATCTTCTGTAGTTACCCATTCCATTACATCGACCCCCACAATTCAATTTTTCCGCCTACTAGCTTACTAGCTTGTAGGTTAAAAGATACTTTATCAACATTAGGGGCAAGGATTTTATTTACGCCAATCGATGAGGTTTTGAGCGAATTATTTGGAGCCGATGTTATAGCTTGTCCTATGAAAGATATAAAATCTCCATTTTTAATCATTTTTATATATCCGTCATTTCCTACCGTGCCTGTATACATCGCTAATGAAGCTATATTAGCTTGATTATTAGCCGTTTGAGAAATTGATGTACCTGTTATGTGGGAACCTCCGAATACATAAGGTCCAGTTGTATTAGTAATATCATTGATTTCCATAAATAACTCTCTATTGCCGCCTGTGTAGTCATGTTTAAGGTCTATAAATCTAAACTCAAGCACTCGATAAGCTGACAATGCCGAAAAGGATACTCTACTTGATTGTAAGACAGCTAGGTCTAGTTCACTTATTTTCTTCAATACACCAGGCACTAAATTTGGTGGTAAGTTTCCATTCGCATCAAGCCCCGGGAATCCATTTGGTGCATTTCGCATGGATTCATTAACTTTTTTGTCTAATTCGGTTTGCAATCCTGTTACTTGATCAATTGTATGAGTGTGAACTGCAGGTGCTTTTCCATTCCAGTTTGTTCGGTCTGTCGGAGTTACATGTTTAATATTATCGGCCGAATGCGTCGCAAGTGCTTGTTGTAAAGCTGCTAATTCTTGCTCTAATTCTTCCGTTCCTCCACCTGCTTGAATTTCTTCTAAGCACTTATAAATTCGGTTAAACAGCCAGTTCATGTGCTGAGCACTTGGCTTCATACCTGGTTGCCATCCATTAGTTTTCAATAACTCTGGAGGTTCAACTCCAGGATCTTGCCAAGTAGGTAATTGTTGTACCATTTATATCACTCTCCTTTAAATCGGTAATTCTTGATCGGTTGCAGGTGTGTACACAGCTCCGAGATAACCACCAATAGAAACATCATTTATATCTCCAAAACCTTTTAAATTATCAATAGCATTATTTTCATCTCCAAATTCGAAGGTCCCAGAAAGCTCAATTACTCCAACTTTTACACCTGCTGCTACTGTCCTTTGAACAATCCTTATGAAATTTATGGGATCTAATCCAGCTTCATTTATTTTGTTTAGTGGCATTTCAATTAGTTTAATTGCTGCAGGCTCTGGATCATCAACATCATTCCATTTTTCCACGATTTTAATTGTGGATGGATCTGTGGATAACGCAATTGAAATTACTTGAATAATGGTATTTATAGCTCCATCACTAAGGTTTCTAGCAATCTTTGACTTTAGTAAGATACGATAAACTTCATCTGTCGCCACGCCTCGTGACTGATTAACGTTTTCTCCAATTAAATCTAATGATTTGCCCTTTGCATTATCAATACCTCTCCATGACATGATGATTTGATTTGTATTTTGCAATACCACCAATTCATCCGAAAAAATACTGATTAGTTTTGATAAGTTTGAATTAGGATGCTTAGCAAAATAATCAGCAAAACGACTCATGATAGTCTTTGTACTAAACATTGACTGTCACCTCTATATTAGAAGCATCTAACTGAGCTACCTCTTGTAAACCAATTGCTAAATTTGATTCATCAAAACTGATACCATCTAGGGACAATTGGATTGAAACGTCTTCAATACCTGGAACTTGATAAGTACGAGCAATTAATCTGGATTCAATAACATCTTCCCCCATATTTAAACCTGCATAGACAGATGAATCAATGTCAGTACCACCTATATATCTAATAAGCACAGACTTAACTTGTTCAATTCCTTCTGTAGGGAATGAAGTGTTTGTATTTATGGCAACTTTTAAATATACAGGTACTTCAACTGCTCTAGTAAACCCTATATGTTGAGGGTTTTTACTATCGTCAATGACAGATACATAAGTTGTCCCGTAAGGTTGAATTCCTCCTGCTTTCTTCTCGAAAACAGCTCTCGCTATATCCTCGTCTGTTCCTCCTAAAACAAATGCCTGCACCGCTCTCATAGGAGTTCCATAAGCATCTGGCACATCTCCGTAATTCTCAATAACTGTAGCTGCACGAACAGAAGGTAGTTTCAATATATTCGTTCTAATGGCATTGGTTGTTGCAGACCCCATACCCTCAACAGTGACAGACGCTCTTTCACGAGCTTCTAAATCCGTTTCTTTTTCTCTGCCTCCTGATGTTTTAGATATATTTGTAACACTAGTTACATCTGCATCTGGATTAACTATCTCAACGATTGTATTTGCTCCAACATTTCCTTCGCTACCTAATTCAACTGCTTTTATTTCGACAATACCTTTTCCCAAAGTATCAAGAACAATATCTTCAGTTGTTTCGAAGAATATATCTGAGTTAGATTTAGATACTAAAAAACCAGCACTCACCAAGTGATTAGGTGTGCCGGTTATTTCTAATGCTCCAAAAGCATATTGTTCTAAATTTCGTGTTATACCTGCATATGGTAAGAGCATATCCAACTGGGTACCTTCTGCTGTTTTTCGATAAGCTGAATAGTAAACATTTTCGTTATCTTGCCATGCCAAAGATAAAAACCATGCCATTATTCGGAGCAAGATACCTAATACTGACCGCTCTGTAACGTTCGCATTCTCTCCAAACTTTTCTTTTGCTTTTGCTGACATATCATTTAATAAATCATCATAAGTTTTTCGTTTATAGCCATTGCTATCAAGCGCCACCTAAGACCACCTCCTCGCTTAATGTTTGGCCATCGATTAATTGAACTTCATATCTCACATTTAGTTTTCTTAATTTACGGTCCTGTATTATTTCAACGTCGTTAATAATTTCTACCCGTCCCTCTTGCCCTAATACACGAATGATTTCGGACCTTATTTCTTCGTCAGAAGGCTTTTCAAGTAACTTCATAAAATCTAATCCTATATCAGGGTTTAGGAACCATTCTTTTAGATTAGTTGACAGAGAGATAGTTAATACTTGTTCAACCTCTTGCGTTCCCTCAATCAGCATAAAATCACCATTTTCAAACAGTAAATCTCCATCACCTGTTAGCTCAATAGTTTTCATTACTTCACCTCACAATAGACCTACAATTATTGCATCATGGACATCAAATAAACGGGAAGCACCAGGATAAACAAGATTCCCTTCAACTGCATCATCAATACTCCTTTGAGCGAAAACAACTAAGACAGTATCTCCCGCATTAATAGATGGTTCTAACTCTACAGGCTCGTTAAATGTAATTTGAGTATGATCACTGTTCGGTATAGATACTGAGATGGCCGTATTGTTTTTTAGCTTTACTCTTTCAAACATTACAGGAACATCATTAACGACCGATAACTTCTCAGGAGCTCTATTCATTTCTTTTACCATGAACAAAGGTTGAATTTTAGCTGTTCGAGAGCCTTCGTTGTACGAAAGAACTTTACAGGGCATGCAGGTATTTATAGATAGAAGTATTTGATTTTTAAAATTTGAATAAAACTCAGTAGAATTACTCAAGCAATCACCTCTACTTCTGAATAAAATGAATCACCTTTTCTGTAATGCTTACCTTTTCGCACTCGAAATTTACCTTTAACAAATACTGATTGCAATTCGATGATAGAAGCCGTGTTCATTCTATATTGAAGCAAGGATTTTACTTTGTACCCCTTAACCAATTTTCCGTTTTTTTCTTCTTCGAAATACTCTGGAGAACCAATTAGACCAGTATCAGAGTTAAGAATGAATTTAGTGTTATCTCCCTCTTTTATCGAACGGATATATACATTTGAACGACTTATATAGAAATTAGCTTCACAGTCTTTCGCAATCTTTTTCATTGCATCGAGTATAGAGCCATTCACAGAGAATCCCTTTTTATAAACAACATTCTTAGGTAACTTGATGACAGCTATTTTTAAACTAATTGCTTTAGCAAGTTCTTTTAAAATTTGATCACCTTTAATTCCCTTTTTGAATGCTTTTTTAATTGTTTTTTTGTCATTAATCGGTTGGCCGTCTACTACTGAAATTTTTGTAGCTCTGTCAGCTCCACCCTTCTCAGATGAAACTTTTGAGATGTAGCCCGATAGGATAACACCTTTATCATTCTTATAACCTGCATTCATGGTTATTTTTACACCTTTTTTGAGCTTGCTCAGTGTAGTATCTGATAGATTATATACAACAATATCGCTTATATTTGGATCAGGATCATCATCGAACGGAATATTAAATTCAATCTCTAACGTTTCACTAGATATCTTCAAATCACTCGTTATAATCTCAGTGACTCTTCCAAATTGAATAGTACTCATAAATCATTCACCAACTTCAAAAAGACAGTCTCATTAAGATTTTCATACGTAACACGTTGCTCTATACCTGATTCATCTATCGGAATGATGGTAGGTCCAGGGAAACGAGAGTCAAACACCTCTTCGAATAAATGTACTCCATAGGTTATTTTTTCTCCTAACACTAAAACTTCTTCATCTTTGTATAAATCGATAGTAAAAAAATCATGTCCTAGATTATAATTTATCTCCATCTCAAACAGTTCAACACCGAGCTCAATTTCAAAGCGATAAGGAATGAGCTCTTTTTCTATTTCAATGTATTCAAAGTTCATTCCTTATCACCCCACTTTTATTTTTGCCCCAATCGGTATTTGAGTTGCTGGGTATTTATTATTTCTTTGAACTTTTTGCCACTTTTCACCGTATTCCTGTGCAATTCCGTAATAGGTATCTCCTTTTTTTGCTACATGATAAATAGGAGATTGCTTTTTATTCACCGTTTGCTTTCGTCCGACGCTAGATACACCTGCAACAGCTGCTTTAGTTTTCTTTGGTAAAGATATATAAGAAGGTTGAGCAAATCGGACTTCTTTTAGTGTCATACTAAAATTAAAACCGTTCATTATTTTTGAATCAGCATCATGAGAAAAGGACGCAATCATAAGGTTATGATATATTCTGCGTCCTTCGTAAACGACCAAAGTTCCCTTAGTTTCTATTGTAGATAGTCGTCCTAAAAGCGTTTCTAATGATGTTTTATCAGGTCTTATTAATTTTCCACTAATCTTCAAAACTACCGGTTTTTTTTCGACATGATCAGTTAAGTTTATGCCCTTCTCGACTGGATGAGATGGCAGTTCAACGTCATTTTGTAACTCTTCTTTTAATACATCGATCTTTATTGCGTTAATTTTTGCCATCTCTATCCCTCCATTACAACTGGAAATATAGCTCCTAGATCGCTATACCATCCTTCTAATTCTTCTCTAATACTTCTAGCAGTTTCTTGTGGTTTATCTGACCCCTGTACAATGATTTGAATTGGCGCATTTACAGTAGACGTATTAGTTCCACTAGAAATAGGTGCTGCATTATTATAACTAGCTCCGTCAAAATCAAGTGTAGGACCAGTACCGTCGCCTTTTAAGATACCTGCATTACGCAAAGCATCAGCTTCATCTTTCGGTAATACTGCCTCATCTTTGTGAAGGTAAGCAGGCATTTCATCGTAAGGAACACGACCAAGACCGACACTTAAACCAGGTACTTTATCAGTTACCCACGAAACTGCACCGCCGATTTTATCTCCTACATCGAAGTTTTTCATTGATGAGGCAACGCTACCTAGTTTTTTAATAACCCATTCAATTGAATCAGCAATTCCGTCAAAAGCCCAAGCAATGCCGTCTAGGATCGGCTTCATGACAACCCAAGCACCTTCTAATGCTGCTACTGCTAAAGGTAATAATGGAACAATTATCTCTGTCACCATAAAATTAGCTGCAGCAGAAATGGCTACAAACAAATCACCTGCAATCCTTAAAATTGGCGAGATTATAGCAAATGCCGTTTCAATTATCGAACTAACAACTGGCATTAATGGAACGATTACATTTTCCACCAATCCTGCAATAACAACTTTTAACGTGTCGAAGATATTCATTACTCCGCCAACAACGCTGCCAATGAATCCCATCGCTGTTCCAATAAATTCTTGAGCAACTGGCATTAAAGGCACAATAACGTTGTCCACAAATTCAATCACGACATCCTTTGCACCATTAAACCCAGCTATATACACTTCAGTTAAACCTTGAATTCCTTCTGCAATTTCAGGAGGTACTCCAAGACTTTCCCAAATTTCAGCCACACCACTAACGTTTCCTGAAAAGAGTGCTTTATAAGTGTCAATATAAGCGTTGCCTACTTCAGATATAGCATCAGCAATTTCCGGAGGAATTTCTATATCTTTTATTTCCTTCAACTTATCGAACCCATTTGAAACAATTTCCATAAAAGGACCAGGATCCATACCCGAAATTACTTCACTTAATTTAGAAAGAACCCCTACAGCTTGCTCCAGAATAGGAGCTCCTGCCTTTGCCATGAAATCTTCCCATGATTGCTTTAAGTTACCCATTTGGTTTTCATAGGATTGGGATTCCCGAGCTGCTTGCCCTAAAGCTCCTGCTAGTTTATTTCCATCCTCAACCATTGCCAGTAAAGATAGTTGCTTTTGAGATTCTGATAACTTAGTAAAAGATTTTCCATACAATTCATTAGCTTTAGCGTTTCTTGTTGTTTCAGTTGCAGAAATCCCTAATGCAGCATCGTTCTCAAAGTTCCCTTTTAAAAACGACTGCATAGTTTCTGCAACTTCTTCTATGGATCTATCATAAAATGCAGCACTATCAGCTGCCGCTAATGTAGCTCGCTCTGTCAATGTTAGTGATTCTGCTGTAGTTGCTCCAGTAGTTTTTGCGAATGCCGCCATTTGAGTAAAACTACCTTTGAGCCTGCTAGCCAGCATTCCGGTATCTTTTGAGATTTTATCTAAGCTAGTACTTGATTCTTCTTCGAGCTCTCCAAATACAGCACTAAATTGAGCTGTCATTGCTTGCGTACTAGCTGCTGCCTCAATAGCACCTGTCGTAAAATCTTTAAGTGCTGCACCAATTCCAAGGGCAAGTAAGGCAGAACCGACACCCAGTACTGCTTTTTTTAGTACCCCCATGCCTTTATCAGCTTTTTTCACTTCGTTATCTAGATTATTTAAATCAGTATCATCTAAATTACCAACCTCATCTGCAGCACCATTAATAGTATCCTCTAAATCACCAAATTCATCTGCTAGATCTCCTACGTCGTCTATTGCATTATCAATAGCAGATACGTCAATTCCAGCCAAACTTCTTAATACTTCATCGATTCTTCTATCGAGTTGAGCAAGGGGACCGTCTGCTATATCCATGCCTATTGCAACGTTTACATCACGTAAGGACGACATTCATTTAACCTCCCCTCGCTTCATTCAACCTTTGTATATAACTATCCATAGCTGCATTAACTTCTAACAACTCATCTAGAGTCATAGTTTCAGCTCGTTCGTAGCTTAGTTTTCCTTCCATGATAGGTCGCCAAAAAACCCAATTCTCATCAACTGTCTGCCGATGAAGTTCTTTAGGTTTAGCCCTCTTGAAAGGTAAATTTAATAGCCGCGGACATTACTTCTGAAAATCCTCCTACTTCCTCGAAATGATCGAAGTCTACCTTTTCGCCGCCTTCTAAGAAAATTACATGTTCCATCATATCTTCATAGAGCGTTTCAGATTGTTGTACACCATGTTCATTCTTAGATTTATCACGCATCTTAATCGATTCGCGTAACCCAGGATGTTGAAATAAGTATTTATTACCGTTCTTTTTTGATTCAAATGTTTTTTGTTCACCTTTTTTAGCCATTTGTTTTCGCTCCCATTCTTTTCGTTTTAAATGATTGGTAATGTGTGTTTTTTTCATAGCAAATTAAAAAGAGTGAGCATAAGCCCACTCCCCTTTCTTTTATTATTTAACTGTATAGTCAAATACTTTAAGTGTGTATACGCGACTAGTAGCGGACTTACCAAACTCTTTATCTGAGGGTTTAGTTACCATCGCTTTAGTACCGCCTACCACTTCTTTTATTTCATTATTCGAGTTTACCCAGACTGGAATAAGCGTTCTTGCATTTGCGAAGCCATCCAGTAAAGAAATGGATGGGGATGTTTGATTTAATGTGATTTCTATTGTCCCCATGCCGTCTCCGTTAATGGAAACGACTGCATCACCTTGTGCTGAAGATGAAGCTTCAAAGTTATCGTTGTCCTTTGATGCCTTTACCATCGTTCCATCACCATATCCGGTAATAAACATACCTCCAACAGTCGTTACAACTTTACGGGCATCATATGTTCCAATATGTCCTGTCATTGATTACCCCTCCTTAATAAACCATTTCGCCTAAAACAGTTGCTTCATGAATAGCACCTGCAAGTTCTAGGCTAAATGATAATCCTTTATAGTGACGTTCTACACGATCAGCAGCGTTTGTTTGTGCGCGGTTTTTCGCTGTAAGAGTGTAAAGTGGTTGCTCCGCTTCATCAAGAGCAATAATGCCTTGTTGCCCTGCGATTTCTAAGATTGTACGTGCTTCTCCTTCTATTTGTGGAATTCCCACATCATCAAATGAAATTTTGTCGTTATTTGTGAAAAGCGTTGAAATCGCTTGTTCCATGTTCACTTTCACCCAGTCTTTACCGTGAATAACGTCAATGTACTCACCGCTCAGCATAGTACCCTCTGAGGTTTGATAGACACCGCCTTTAGATACATAGGCAAAACCGTTTAACGCATGAATAGCAAGTAATGTGGTTTTGTCATAAGGTGCTGGATCTATCCCAATAAGCTTTTTAAACTTATAAGTAATGGAACCAACCGTTTTAGAACCATGACCACCAATTAATGCTAAATGTGGATATTGCGCTAGTTTGTCATGCATTATTACAAAAGTGCGATCATATTTTTTAGCTGAAATAGTCTCTAAATCTGTTAGATTATCAACAGTATGTGCCGCAATCTTAAACCCTTCACCTTCTACCACATCTGAAATAGCAATGAAATCAGATACTGAACCTGTTGCCAGTGAAACAAAGTACCAATCCTCACCGTAATATTCAGCAAGTGTTTCTGCAGCAGTTATTGGCGTTGTTGCGCTCGAATCGTATGTTGCAATTGCTACTTTCGCTGTACTTGTATCTCCTTGTTTAAAGGCTACTTTCGCCGCTTTATAAGCATCTGTTGTCGTAGGGAAATCTTTTTCTACACCTTCAATATCCCCATAGATTTTAAACGACTGAGCGCCTGTCTTATCTGCTAAGATTAAAGGTGTACCTAAACCCTCTAATGCAGATGGTTTTTTAATGTCAATAATGACTGTAACGTCTTTTAATGGCATGTTGTCCCTCCTAATTAATTGTTACTTTTCCTATTACATCTATTTCATATGATTCTTGACCACGAACACGTAATCTCACATCAAAACCACTTCTTCGTTCGTAATCAATATTCAAAAAAACATCACGATTCGTGATAGCTAGTGCATCCACGACTGTGATGTAATGATCTGATAATTCTATTGTTCCTTTTCCTAAGAAATAAGCTCTTGCTTTAAGAGATAATGTTTCTGATTCTTCAATAGTTGAAGCATGAGTGGTTATAGACAAAACTAGTTCAATGTCTTGCTCCAATGTTTGGATAACATCTTCTAAAGCAGTGACAGGTTGTCCAATGCCTTCACCAATCAATGTTTTCTTAATTGCTATGAAAGGATATGTGGGTTGTTTTCCGCTTGATTCAGCTTGTATGACTGTTTTGCCAGTGTAATTAGTAAGGCCGTTCCATATTGGAAGCCAGATGTCATCATAATTAATCAAACGAACTCACCCCTTTAGCGATATAGCGGTAAAAGTCTCCAAAAGGCTTGAAATTAGCACTTGTATCGACTGTATACTTAGCTCCATCTTGTTCGATTTTATCGCCATGTTTCAAAGCATTAAGGCTATAAATTTGCGCATCTGCAGCAGTCACGGTGCCACCTAATTGAGCAATAGTTTTAATGTCAAAAGGAATAACTGCAAGTGAGATAGTTTCTTGTGATGGTACACCATCTACCCATTTACCGTTAACCCATGTACCCTCTGTAGCCTCACCATGCAAAATTGTTGCCCGGCTGTACTTATTAATTAAGCGACTGAAGTTATACATACTCACTCAACTTCAACCTCCATCGATTGAATAAGCCCTCCGTTATCCACCAAAGGATTACTTGAACCTTTACGCTCAACAGTAAACGGATGGTTGACTGGATTATCTAGATCAATTGCGTATTCCTGAATCTTCCCTTTCAACTCAAGACCCAACATCTCGAAAAACGTCTCTACTGATACATTCCCATTGACTACATCTGTTATAAGTTCCTGTGCTTTTGCTTGAATAGCATCAATGTTAGCATCAGTACCAGTTCGCAGAAAGGACCTCTCAGGTATAACTATATGAGTTGTTGTAGCTTTCAAATGTAGACCTTGAGACGCTAAATAACCTCGCATCTTATCCGTTACTTGAATCCGTGCACCAAATTCATGAACACTAGCGATCATGGAAAGCTCAGTATCTTGCATGTAACCAACTTTTGCCTTCTTTTGTTTAGCCTTTGAGAGGTCGGATAACACTTGAGGAATTCGATTATTATCACTCACCGTTATTCGAACTGGACTCATAATACTCTCCGCCTTCCGATTGGAATGAATTTAATCTTACGAAGCCCTGCAACGCTCAAACGCTTAATCAAAGCATTATCTCGCTCTTCGCTAGATTCGAAGCTTTGTGACATACCTGCCATCGACTCACTTTTCACGCCAGTATTACCATTGAGTTCGTATTGCACATATGTTGCGATAACACCTTTAGCTGTTGCCGGTAATGTTAGTACGTCTTCTTTGATAAAGTTTTGATTACAGGAACCCTGAACGAAATCAATAGCTTCAGCGAGCTTAAGTGTAAGGAACGGATCTCTTGAATCATCATGAATTTGCAGTAACTCTTTTAATTCATTGATATTCATTTCCTCTACCTACTCTCCTAGGATTAAATCGATCAATTCATCCTTTTTGCCATCTGAAGGGAATTCAATCGCTTCTTTATTTAAAAATGCTTTTAGATCATCATTCTTTATTTTTTCTAACTGTTCACGTGATAGGCCAAAGTAATCTACGTCTTCCTTTTCTTCAGTTAATTTGTAGCCTTGTCCGGAATAGACCACTCGAAAAGCCTTTTCTGTAACCTCGATCTCTTTGTTTCCTTTTTTAATTAATACTTTTTCAGCCATTTAACTTTCTCCTCTCAAAATAATGATATAGGCGACATTAAGTCGCCTTTTATTAAGGTGTTACATCTGGTGTTAATGCTGCAAATGCATCGTCTGTCAATGTCATGAATCCTACTTGTTGAGTTACACGCAATGCAAATAGATCACGTTCGAATAAATTAATAGGATCTCCATTTTCATCTACAATAGTAGACAACGTAGCATCCTCTGAAATTTTGTACTCCATCCCTTGAGGAATTCCGTAGCGAGTGTAATCCCAATCAGCCGCTATTAATAGTGCTTTTGCATAATCCCATGATTTTGAATCAACATAACCGATTGGTAAGCCTAGAGCTTGTTGAGTAGCTCCGCCAGTTGCATCATTGAAAATCGGAAGTCCTTGATTGTCTTTTGTACCACGTAGTTTTTGACGGAATCGACGAGTAGTAGTAAAACCATCCACATCTTTGTCCCCATCTTCCACAAGAGCCATTAATCCATTAAGTTCATCATATAAGTTCCCTGCATCATCATGAGTTAGAATATTACCTGCTGTAGTTGCTTTCTCGAATACAGATACCCCAGTTCCGAATGGTGAATCAACACCAAATAATGCAGCTTGATCAAATTTAATCGCAAATGCTTCTGCAATCGCTGGACGCATTTGTGTAAAGAAATCTGTAACCGAATAACGTAAAAACTCTTTGGAAACAGGGATAATAACTCCAAGTTTTTTAGATTTCATCGTTGCTTTTAACCAAGTAGCTTTAGATGTTTGGATTTTCTCACCTTCCCCAACCCAGTAAGCTCCTGGTCCTGACGCCAAGTAGGTAAATTCTTTTTCCGGCTTCGTCATTTCCTCATATTTTGCTAGTCTAGTGACTGCAGATTGTGTCATAAAATCTTTTAATACAAGTGTTCCTTGTTCCTTTGGAATAGAACCATTTACAGCATCTTGTAATAAGACATTTGCTGGATTGAAATCGAATTGTTTAATGTTTACCTTTAAAATATGTTTTTTCATGTATGTTTTCCTCCTAGTTTCTAATGCTTGCTTCTGCTGCTAATGTATTAATATCTATTGAACCTAAATCGGTAGCACCGCCACCTTGTTCGATATGTCTGCCACTTTCTTTGAACTTTGCATCTACCTGAGTATTAACAAGTCCATCAAGATCTGTTTTTAATTCATCGAGTAATGTTGTTGTAGCAGTTTCATCATCACCTATGAATCTTTCAATATATTTACTTGCAAATGCGCTATCTAAACCTTGTTTTGTCGCATGTTTTAATGCCGTCTCTTTTAATTTTGAAAGTTTGTTTTCTTTTTCTTGTTTTTGTAGCTTTTCTTCAAGTTCACGAATGCGTTTTTGTTCTGGTGTTTCATCTGGATTGCGTTTTTTCATTTCTTCGTCCACTAACGAATCAAGGTTATTCGTTTTCCAAGTCTCTAATGATTTTGTAAAATGTGCATCTAGTTTAGGTTGCAGTATTTTCTTTGCTTCGTTAGTTTCTAAAAACGTTTTAACGTTATCAGCGGTCAATACATTCGAATTGTAGTACTCCTTTACTTCAGCATTATCTTTGTTTGAATCTAAAAACGCTTTAACTTGATCAAAAGTAACCGCCTCACCATCAAACTGATTAATTCTTACAGATAAACGCTCTTTTTTCTTGATCTCTAACATGTGGTTTCCTCCTATGCCAAGTAGTTCGGGCCTACTTGTCCATTTCGATTATTTTTACGGATAAATCTTGCGGAAATTGTTCCTCTAAATCTTGCAAATAACGGACAGATGATTGTAATAGAGTAGAAACAGCAGCACATACAACAGACTTTGTATGTCCCTTTGCTTCAATACTTATATAACCATCTGGATTAGTTTTGACTGTGATTTCAGTCGGCATTTATAACACCCTCTCATTCGCCCTTACAGTTTCTACACACACCAGTAAGTGCAAGGATAAGTACTATTTAACGCATAGCTACGAGATGTTGAATCACCATGCCTTTCTCGAATTTGACTTAACAAAACACAAGAGTCACCACCACCTTTTTTAGGCATAATAAAAAGCCGTCTAAAGACGACTTATCCATTCATTGCTTCTCTAAAACTTTCGAATGTCTGTTGAGCTAACTCTTCATTGGTCTGCCCCTTGATACTATCAATTTCATAAACTAAAATGCATCGACAATTAATATCATGGTGAGCATAACCAGTGTTTCCAGGTGCAGTTCCTTGCTCGCCATTTCCCAAATCAAATAGATCATCAACAGGAATCTTTACATGGTCCATTTTCACATGGTTTGCTTTGCTCGTTTTACGGACCCTACGGTCTTTCATGTTGCGCCACTTCTTCATCATGATTACGCCTTTAGAATTAGCTCGCTTGGTACTATCTAAAGTCCCTTGCTCACGTACTCTATGTGTTTCAGTGCGTGTTACACGAATAGCCTTTTTATAGTCACCATCAAACGTATCTTTTAGAGTTGTAGCCATTTCCTTATACGTAGAACCTCTCACAAGACTCTGTGTGACTTCTTGTTGAATCTTATAAATTATGTCCCGTCTGTTTCTTTCCAACGTCTGTGATAACGTCAAACCTTTTACTGGGTTATCAATAGCGGATTTAATTTGTTCTGCTTTTAATGTCCCATATTGTAAATTCTTACGAGCCTCGCTCTCAATTGCCCAGCCCATCCAAGAATATGAATATACATATGATTCAGCTAAATGATTATTTATGGTTTCGCGAGTAGCAACGCTCATTGTATCTACATGCTCTGTTAAAGAATCAATAAATTTCTTTAAACGATCGTATTTAATAAGGCTTGCATAGGTTAATACTCCATCTTCCTCATAATCTGCATAGATTTTACCTAGTTCTGATAATGCGGTGTTGACTAACTTGCGATAAAAAAGACGAATAGAACCTTCTATCTTTGAAAGTTCCTTATCCGCCCATTTCTCTAGCTTTTCACTATACTTCTCCAGATCCATTCTCTTCACCGCCCATCAAAGGTGGGATACTGTCACGCTCTAATTCGCGTTGCTCTAACTCATAATCTACATCATCCACAATAGATAATGTAGAAAGCGCAGTCTTCTCAGATGTCACTGTTTTCAACATAACAGCCGATTGCGCTTCTTCTAATAAGTTGACTGGAATGTTTCGTTTGAAGCTAAACCAAACCTTTAGGTAGTCATCATTATTACAGATACCTCGTTTGGACCATGCACTGCACAATACCTTGAACTGGTAGCGTAATGCTGCAACGAACTTTCGCTCCATTGTGATACATTTATTTTCTAATGACATGAGCTTATACTTCATAGCTACACCTGTAATGGTTCCGCCAAACGATTCGTCTGAGAAGTTCACTGATTTTGCAAATCTAAGAATGTTTTCCTCTAAGCGATTTAAATGGTTCTCAATCATTGTGTCGTTAATGTCTTTAGTAAGATATTTCACATCATCGTTCTCACCGAATAACTCAATAACACCTGACTTCTTTAAGTCTGCTAGAGTGTCATCGTCAGCACCAAGGCCTTTAAGTATCAGATACGCCAACCTATATTGTTCAATTTCATTTGAAGCATCAGAAATAGTGCGGTCATACGCATCAATTAAAGAAAGTACTTTCTCAGCATCAGCCATTAGCTCTTCATTGTTAGGTAAACCAAATAGCGGACAATAATCAAATCGGTGAAGCTTTCCTTCGATTAATACAAGAGCATTTTCTTTGGTTTCGAAGACATAATAATTTGTGTCGTTATAAAACTCTACGCGCAGTTTGTTCTCGTCTATCGAAATGTATCTAATTGCAAATTCTGGTTCCGTGTAATCGCTCGGTGAAATAATAATGGTTTCCCAAGGATCAATATTGATAATGCGTTCTTTCCCATCTAGGTCGATGTAAGCTAAGCGAGCACTGTAACCGCATATTGCTGATTTTTTACCCCACTCACTATCCTTATCCTCGATGTTATTACGTAGCCTAAAAGATTCTATTTCATCTTTTAACCTTATCAATTTGTCTTTTACCTTTTCATCTACATCATATCCAATCGGATGACCAAACATATAGCCCACTTTCGTGTCTACTATTTCAGCATCAAATGAGTTATTAAGACGATTATTCACCATGTTATCTATACGTTTAATAGATCCAGTTTCAAAGTCTTCATAATCAACGGCCTCACGCGTTAAAACCGGTACTCCTCCAATTGATGCTTTGTACCGTTCATAAAATTTCAATCGCTTGTCTCTGTCGTTTTTATTCTCTTCAATTACCTTTTGTAACAATAATGGATCTGCACCCTTCTCACGGAATGCACTTAAGTATTTGTAAAGATTCATTATCTTCACCTCCTGTTTATCCTGCTTTTCTAGTTCGTTTTCTAATTGGCTCTAAGCTATATCTAAGTGCATCAAGTAAATGGTTATATTCATCAATTGGTTTATTAATCGGCTTGCCTTCTTTGTTTTTATCCCAAACATAGTTGGCTAGCTCTATACTGAAATTCGAACAGCTAGGATGAACATAGATAGTGAATTGTTGAATGAATTGAATACCAACTTTTATGCTATCTGGACCTTTATCAGCTGCTTTAACCCTTCGTAACCCATATCTCCTTAAATCAACAATTGACTTAGGCTCAGATGAATCAGCAATGATTAATTCTTTTGCATATCCTTTGCCGATAACCTTCTTCGCTATCTCATCATTCAGCAATGCTTTCTCATACATCTCATCAAACAAAAACAGTTCTCGATTTTTAACATCTACAAGTGCACAAGACAAAGTAGAAGGGTCATTTGTATATCCAAAGTCCATTCCAAATACTGCTTTAATCCCTTCACGTTTAGCGATTTCTGATTTATCAAAAGCAAATTCTCTCCAGTTCTCGAAAATTCCACCTTCTGCAATACCCCACTCACCAAGACCCTCAATTTTGTACCGTCTAGGAGAATGTTTCTTCATCCATTCGAATAATTCGATATCCGATTGATCTAGGAATTCATTGCATAGATAATTAGTGGTTTTTGCTAGTACGTTCGGATTTTCAACATCAAAAAAACGCTTCTTCAACCAATGTTTATCTGACCACGGGTTAAAAGTTAGCGTTATTTGTTTGAATAGTCCACCAGTGTTACCACGGATAGACATATCTATTTTGTTGAAATCATCTTCATTTACTACTTGGAATGCTTCTTCAAACCACGCCCACGCTAAGTAACCTTTTTCAACTACGATGGACGTAACACTCATTGGACTATCCAAACCACGAAACATTATCTTCTGTCCAGTCGGTTTGTAGATGATTTCTAATGGGCTTAGCTTAGCATCCCATAGATGAGTGACTTCTAACTGATTAATCGCCCACTTTAACTGAGCGTAGGTAGAATCTTTATGATCTTTGAATACCTTACGTACAACTAATAGATTCGCCGTAGGATGTTCCATCAAGCGAGTTATAAAGTTTAATGCAGTAGTTGTAGATTTTTTAGAACCACGTCCACCTTTGACCACTCGGTAGCGTCCTTTGTAATTCCAGTAATCTTTGTATCCTCCACCAACAACCTTCTTTAAGCTTACGTTAGTCATCTAAATCATTCACAATCGTTACTGGAACTAAGCCATCTATTTGTTGTTTATCCGTCCACATCGCATAACGTTTACCTAGTAGTTCAGCTGCTTTAATCTTTTCAGCTACAGAAGGCTTCATATCCTCAGATATATCTTGCTCTCCCATACCCATACCGATTAAGGTAGCCCCATTCACTTCACCACGTAATACAGCAGTTAATGTTTCTAGTATTTCTTGTTGATCAGCAACACGTTCAGTCTTTAATTCTTCCATTCGTTGGGCTATATACTCAGATACGTTAACATTTGCTAACATTCTACTTCCTGCCGCTCTTGCCGTAGCTTCTTTTTTAACGTTGGTATACGCCTTCAAGTAAGCTTCAGTAGCATTCCCGTATTTAATATAGTTATCTGCAAACGATTGTTGCTTAATCGTTAATTTCTGTTCAATCAATGGCATCACCCCATTATGCTAATCGCTTTATTTATTGGTCTAAAATATCGTTAATAGTTAAAGTTTTTCCGGTTTCTAACAACCCGACTATTTCAGATTGTTGTCCTTCACTGTAACCAATTTCAATCTCTCCATCGTTGTTGCGAGTAATGTAAATGACTACATCAATGTCTTGAGATGTACATATGTGATTCAATAAATTGTTTACAAGAGCTTTCGGAGTAGTAATTCCGTTTTTCTTTGCCTTAAACTCATCCAGTTCTACTTTCATATCATCACCTCATTCATGCTATTTGCTTTTTGGACATAGAAAAAGTCACACCCCAATGGATGTGACTTTATGTAGAAATTATGTTTTTTTAATAAACGCTACTGACTTTTTAGGAGCAATGAAAAGTATGTCATTTGCTTCATTGTAGAAATAGTATGCTTCCTCATAAAACTGTATATTTGAAACATCTGAAACCTCTTGTGTTGAAGTTCCTGTTTCACCAACAGTTATTGCTACTTTATAATTCATTTTATCACCTCCCACTGACAATATTCGTCAAAGAGAGTGAAAATCCTCCTACAAAGCATCGTAAGATGTTAAACGAAAACTATTTTTCGCCCGGGGGACCTACCTAGCCGGCCCTCCTTCCAGTTTACACCGCAGATTTTTCTTTTGGCAAATAGTGGTCGTTTTGTGCGTTCTGTGCGTTTCGTGCGCTAACAATGATATCAATGATTTGATGCTTGCGCTCTTTTACGTAGGTAACTCCTACACCTAACTCACTTGCTATTTGTCGATAAGTCCATCCATCTAGTATGTGATCATAAATAATGTTTGTTCTTAAATCTGAAAATGTATTCGTGAAGCTTTCTAAAATGTGTACGCAGAATCTCATGTAAGAAAGTCGCTCTAATTGCTTTCGTTCTCTAACATCCATCTTTTTTAATTCAGATTCACTTTTACCTGAAGATCCTTTTGGCATTGCTGCATCTAAACCATATTGAGCGACTCCCCAGTTATCCATAGGAATTTTAAATCCGTACAAAATCTGTTCTAATCTAGCTATCTCTGTTTTCATCATTTGATAATCTGCAATAATTGATGCTATTGAAGTCCCGGTTTTGAACATTTTCACCACTCCTATCGTTTATTTCTAACAGCTCCACCAACACGTCGGTATGTCGGACGATTACAACCCATCAAATCTTCCAATTCTCTACGAGAGAACGTTTCTTTTTGGTTGTTGCTTATATTTGCTCGTTCATTCTTCAAAACGTCTCTATCGACTTGTTTTAGCCCTTTTTCGATAAACTCTGTTTGAATCGTTCTCATTCCCTTCACCCCTCAGTGAATAATCTTGCGAATCATTTGTTTTGGTCTACGATCTATTACTTGGTGCGTTATTTTCTTCCGAGAAAAATTCAAATGATGTTGATTCTTTGTTGCCTTTTGCTTCTTCTCTTCTAGCTGATAAAGCTCTACACACTTTTCTTTAAGCCAACTCCAATTGTTTTTGATCCATTCAGCAAACTGTTTCACGTATTCAAATATTTCATTAAAGACTTTTGCAAGTGACTTTGCTATTGCTTGTAATTTGTCCTGTGTTTCTTGATTAATTTCCACGTAAGCATCTCCTTTAGATAAAATAAAAAAGAGGACAACAAATGAATCAGCATAATGCCGTTCATGTGTTGTCCTCCAGTTGGCTGGGTGGACTAATTATATAACTCTAATTGTAAATAGATTTTATTGAATTCTTCTAGTTCTGAATACCATCTTTCACTTGTTTTCCATAACTCTAAAAAAGTTTCTTCTTTATTTTCTAATTGTGTCTTTAAATTTATATTATTTAAATCGTACAAAATGTTATCAACTAATTCTTTTGTAATTATCATCAGCATAAATTCTTTTTCAGGAATATACATCCAATCAACTTTTTCTAACGTATTTTCAAGCTTAATTCCACGTGGTTTCAAAACGTTTTGAGAAAGATAAAACAATGTACTTAGAGAGGTGTCTTCTTTTTTCAACTTAAGAAACCTTTCTAAATATGTTTTAAAAACATATAATTCAGACCTAATGATTCTAACCGTTTTAACCCTTTTCTCCATCTCCATAGCATTATTACTTTCAATCTGTTTTTCAACTGAAGCAATTGCAAACTTACCTGCAGTTTTTGCGCCAAAGTATGCACCAAAAACTGTTCCCAATACGGTAAGTATTGTTTTAATATCCATGAAATTTGTCATTTCATATTCCATTTCATAAAAAAAGAAGATTAATATAAAAATGAATAACATTGAGAAAATACTAAAATAGAAATAAAAGTTGTATTTCACTTCAAAACTCTTCCCCTTGCTCGATACGCATCCTCTTCACTTTCCCTTGATGCGTCACAATCTTATATTCCCCATGTGTCGGAAGTTCTCTGAGTTTTGCTTTACCATCGCAGATAACAATTACACAACTTGTAGGTAGTTCCATTATATCAACTTCTAGTTTCATTGTACTAGGGTTTATATTCAAATCTTCCATTTTCACCAAACCCCCTACCCGAATATCCCTTTTTCCCGTGGCTTGATTTTTCCTATCTCGGCTCTGTCTAATACTAGGAGAGCAATTTCTACTGGTTTTCTCTTCATTTCCTCGGAAATACGCTCAATCCCATATCCTTCTTTCCAATACCACACGAAAGCTTCTTATTCTCTTTCTTCAAAAACCATGTTCACCTTGTGCTTTTCGTCTTCAAATAAAAAGTAATTCATGTTGTCACCTCACTTAGAAGGGAAGATCATCATCTTGCACTTCTATTGGTCCATCGTTATTAGTAAATGGATCTGTTTGTGATTGCTGATATTCTGAACGGCTTCTCTGATGGTTGTTAGGTAGCCCTGTAGTCCCATTGTTTTGGTTAGCCTGTCCATTCTTCGGTTCAAGGAATTGAACGCTATCTGCAACAACGTCTGTCGTATATACACGTTTTCCATCTTGCCCTTCATAGCTCCCTGTCTGAATACGACCTTCTACTCCTGCTAAACTTCCTTTTTTCAAGAAGTTTGCCGTATTCTCGGCTTGCTTTCTCCAGACGATGATATTTATAAAATCGGCTTGTTGCTCACCACTTGCATCTTTGAATGTTCTGTTAACTGCTAAAGTAAAACGAGCCATCGCTACACCTGAAGGAGTATAACGAAGCTCAGGATCCTTTGTTAATCTCCCAACTAATACGACGCGGTTTATCATTCTTTCACTTCGCTTTCCGTTTCAAATTCTGATCGTTTCTCATATGTGATGGGTGCTGCACAACATATTGCTGTCCATTACACTTAATCAGTGTCGCAACACCCTTCTTTTCTTTGATAATTTCCACTGGGACCAAATTAGATGTGATCATTTTCAAAAACTGAGATTCTTGTTTACTTGTGAAATCATCAGTCATCGTCATACTCTCTCCACCCACTTTCTAACAGGCTTTGTAATCGCTAATTCTTTGGGATAGCCTAGCTTTTTGTGACGTACTCTAGCCATTTCTAAAGTAATGCCATGTTTACGCATGATTTTTTGTTCCTCTACACTAAACAATGAACTCTCGCGTATTTTCCTCATGCTTGTGCTCCTTTCCTACGTCGCTTTTTGGTCGAACTATGTTGTCCTACTTTTGAAGATACTCTTCGTATTCTGTTGGTTTGTTATCGTCAAGAGAGACTTTCATGAAGCGGTCGAACTTTTCAGTACATTTCCCACATAAGTCAAACTCTCTATCGAGTACATGGCCTTCTACAACCAACCTTCTTTTAAACCTTGTTATGTTAGCTAATCTGTACCAACGTTCATTTATTTTATCTTCGCATCTATCGCATACTCGGTATTCTTTTCTGACCTTCATTTATAATCTCTCCTTCACCTATTGGTCGTACTGTCACATTAATTTTTGCTACATATTTCACAGTAAATCTTTCCATCAACTATGGTGTGTTCATCATCAATTGTTATTTGTTTAGCACATCTATCATCATGACACTCCATCCACCAACCATTATCAAGTTGTGCTTGAATAATTTCATTAGGCTCTTTTTCTAAGTCGTCACAATACTTTGCTCGTTTTGCTCTAACGTCAATGTAATCATTCCAACCTCTTGCTTCACTCTTAGAAATAGCTAAACTTCTCTTTTCTGCAAAGATAATTTCTTGATTGTCACCATTAATATCTTGCACATGCCAAGCCTTCATTTTCTCAACTCCTTACTACGCATTATGAGTCTACTGCGACTTATCAATAAGCCACCCTCACAACAACCCTCGGTTGCATGCTATAAAACTTACGAACGGTCAAATTAACAACTTGGCTATCGTCCTGCCAGATAACCTTGTTCAATCCATCCTTCACACCTTTAACGTAATTATCGATATCGGGTTTAGTAGTCGGACGAAGCTCACCCTTCTCAATAAGAGCCTGTTTTGGCTTCGTCTGATACTTCTTAGGAGTTGCCCTATAAATATCTACCGCTAAGTCAATCGGACCTGTTATGAGCTCTCTTGGAGCGTGTTGACTGCCTACTAATCTCACATACTGTTTAAAGTCTCGAGATTTGGTAGGATCATAAAGGACGGTTTTACCGCCCCATGATTTCCCTGCTCTTGGTCTCCCTTGTGCTACTGGCTCGCCAGGTATTTCGAAAAGGATATTTCTCATCAATATCCACTCTCTTGTCGTTTATGATTAATTTTGTTCTTTTCGTAATAGGCTTGTTCAATTTGTTCAATTTCAAATCCTAAATGAATACCTAAACCCACGAAATATAAAAACAGTTCCTCGTAACTTGATAAATCATTCTCAGAGGTAAAGTCAGAAATAGTTAAGAATATCCATTCAAATTGAATTAGAATTGTTCGTTCCTTGTAAACTGAGAAGTTATGTTCGTGGATGTGATTTAACTCTCGTTTATCAAAGTCACATTCCAATCCAATCGACAAGATGAAATGTAAGCAGTCTACGTATTCTTCAAGTAGTGGATTTCTCACAGAACCTGTAGCGTTACAAATACTACAGTCCACTTGGTTATAACCACCAATGTAATGAGCTGCATATGTCCCTTCACCACTACATCTTGGACATCTTACAGAAGTTCGTGACTCTTGGTCATTACTCCACTTCTTAAAACCTCTCCACTGATTCGCACACTCGCCTAGTTCTACTTGCAAAGCGAGGATTTTCCAATCCAGATTATTCTGACCTTTCAACTCAGGGTGTTCGTCTAAGATGTGTTCATCAAGTAATCTTTGAGTCTCAAATAACTTCGCTAGATTCATCTCGCACCTCCAACAATATGTTTTTCACGCAAAATCGTTTGTTTAACGTGTCCGAACGATTGAAATAGACATATTTCTGAGCAATACATTTCAGAGCCCTTATGCCATACCTGGTCGCCTTTATGAATAGCCTTTTCACATTGGTTGTTTTCGCATGCTGCAACTGGTTTCATGAAGACACCTCCAGCAAGTGAGGATGCTCGTATATGTTGCCGACAATGACAATATCAAGCTTTTCATTTTTCCAGTCGTAAAACTCAATCAATTCCTCTTTTTGATTGAATTCACCGCCATTTGCAACAAAACAGCATAAATCATATTCGACTAACCAAAGAAATTTATCTTCTTCAAAAGCTAAAATATCCCCCTCATAAATTTCCATGCCGTTTTTGTCTTTTAAGCCTGTGAACTCACTTAATGTTTCTTTGTCAATTTGATATGAAAATGGTCTGTTATTATTAGATTGAGTTTGAATACCTCGACCTGTATATCCTTCACCGACGGTATCAATTACATGAGGAAAACCGTATACCCATTCGTCACCATTTATTCTTCTGCCTCGAAACTTAACCTCTCTTCTCACGCCGATTTCCCCTCTCTCATCCCGAAACGTATCTCTGCAGCTTGCAAACGTTCCTCAAGGAGATCCATTCGTTTTCGATTCGCTTCATGGTCGATAGGTCCAGTTGGTTGGACAAGGTGGAAGCCTTGTCCTGGTATCCATTTAGGCATTGGCTTCAACCTCCAGTAGCTCAGGGTTTTCGTAGATGTTTCCGATAACCTCAAATTCATCATCTTGCAACCAAGCATGATTTAGAATAAATGCACCATCCGAACCGTAATACTCCGAATCGTTATTTTTCCATATCTCATAAATTCCACTTTGATATTTGACGATTCCTGTGTGCTCTCTATCACCACGAAGTCCACCAGTATTATCGAAATCTACAAAGTGTACAATATCGCCCTCATATATTTCTGTTCCATTTTCGTCCTTTAGCCCTGTATATTGCATTAAAACAACACGTGGAACCTGGTTTTTTGAGCCGTCTACTACGGTCTTTCTATTTGTAGATTCTTTTAAAGGTGAATACCATCCACCTTTTTCAAAATCGTGTTTTGCTGATACCTCTGCATGCCCTGATCTTCCAAGCAGTTCTAAATTGTCAACTTGAACCATTGCTTTTTCTTTAGCAAACCAAGCACGAAATTTAATCTCTCTCATTACTTTTTCAGCCTCCAGTCAATTCCTTCTGTTTCAATCACGTAATACTCACCTTGGCCACGTTCTAGTAATCTACTATTGGCTGCATAACCTATACGATCTGCAAGGGTGCTTTTATCCTCATTCGTGTTAAAGATGATTGGCTGCTTACGTTTATAACGTTCATTTACAATCGTGTAATAGAGACCCTCTTTTGCCTCTGTATGCTTTGCTTTACCAATGTCATCCCAAACCAAAACATCAGCCTTTAGCACGCTACTGAGCATCTTGTTATAGGTCTCTCCATCATCATTCATTCGTTTGGCATTCATCATCTCGTCCATGAATGTTACATCTGACACGATGAATACGTTGAATCCTTGTTTGATTAACTGTTTTGCTATGGCAATTTGGAGATGTGTTTTCCCAATCCCAAAGTTATTGTGCTTATGTTTAATTTCTGAACGATCTTCAGGTCTTAGAGCTCGAATCCTTTGTTCACCAATAGTTGCGGTAAAACCAAGGTTCTTAGCACCTTTTTCTTTCAGCTCTTCACGATCAACTGGGAAACTTTCTAAATACTTAGCTGTTAGATCAAACATTTCACGCTGGTTCTTATTATTAATCTCATAGTTTTCTAGATTCGCATGTACAAATTCTTCTGGAATCAGAGCATTCTTGAAACGTCTGCCCCATGTCTTTAGTTCTCTGCAATCGCAAGGCTTATGAATGTCGTATTCAAGCTCATAATCGCCTGTGACAACCTTTTTCTTATGGCTGAACACCACTTCTGTCCCGCTGCACTTCGGACACTTAGTCTCCCCATGCTCGCTTGTCTCGTTCGAGCTGCTTGTAGACATCATCGATACTCGTTCCTGAAGTTTTTGCATGACTGCTGCCATTGCTTCCATGTTGAGTAGCCTCCCTTGTGCGTTTCGCATTTAGTTGTTCAAGGTTAGTGATCATTTCGTTTTTCCAGTTGCGCAAGATACCTTCTGCATAGTTATATTTGTTTTTAACATCTGGCTTCATGATTGCTTCTCTCAGTGCTTCAATGATTAGATCAGCATCTTTGTAATCGTCTAATAACATTCCGAGTCTTTCACCGATTGCTTGAGCAACTGGTTGAATGTTGTTATTCGTGAAATTTACTAATCTAGCAAAATCAGAAGTAGAACTGACAGACTGACCAACTTTCTCTTCTTGTTCTTCTTCTCTTTCTTCTTCTTGTTCTTCTTCTTGTTCTTCTTCTTCCCCCAGGTCTATGGATAGCCCTTCGATACCGTATCCATACCGTATTAATGAATCAGCATATTCTTTAACAAAAGTCTTGTATTTCACCGATTCAAGCTCTTTTTCAATACATTTTTTTACTTTCGGTGAATTAATGTAGTTATAACGTGACCAATTGTGTATCATGATTTCTTTAGTTGCTTCGTTATATGTGATTTTTTTGTATTCGACAAACCGTTGAAGTAATTTAAGGACTGTTTCTCTGTTGTAACCTGTATGCATTTCTATCACTCTATAAGGTAGTTCATAGATTCCACATTGCGTTGTATTGCCATTAGTCATTAAATATAGATAGAAATATTTTTCTTCCGGTGTTAGATCCAATACAAAGCCGTCATCCCAAAATGTTGTGTGTACCTGTCTGTACTTTGCCATTTGGATACCTCATTTCTGTTGTAATTAGAGGGGAGAACCCCTCCATACTGCTAATCTAGTAAGTATTCAATCTCAAACGTGTTATTTAATTGCTTTGTCTGTCTGCAATAAGCGCATTTGTCACATCTTATAGGCTTTTCAGCACCACTTTTTACACGAACGAAACGCTCCATCATATTTGCTGTGTATTCTAATTCAAAGTCAAATCGAGAAGCATCAAAATGTAATACCGCTTTATCTGGAGGTGTTTCTTTTGTTACTGCCACAATATATGGATTGAAATGCTCTCCTGTGTGTTTTGCTATTACTTCACGATAGATAGCCATTTGTAGTACATAATCATAGGCTTGTACGAACGAAACATACTTATGGTACTTATCCGACCAGTAACGATTAGCAAGGCTCTGAGTAGTCTTTAAATCGCTAAATGTTTTACGTTGATAATTGATGGAATCCACTTTGATTTTCCATGTAGCTCCGAACAGATCTGCAGTGAAAATTTGCTCTTTCTCACCTTCCATAGCAAACATTGCAAATGGATCATTCTTAATCGTTTCAATCATCATGTCTGCTTGAACAAATTCAGCGTACTTACCACCACGACTTTTGAATATTGAATCATGACTCTCTTCTTGGAACTTTATAAATTCTTCGTCACTCTCAAATGCTGCATGTGTATAAGAACCGACTACTAATGCTGTAGAAGGAGGACGAATATATTCGCCCTTCACCTCAGCTATTGCTCTTGCTTCACAGTCCAACATGTTTTTGAACTGTGAAACTGAAAAGTACTCTTTGTTAGCTTCATTACTGTGGTAGTTCTGACTGTTCAGTTGTAGTTTCTCCTGCTTCGGTTGTGCTACCATCTACTGCAGCCTCCTTACTACTTTCCTTTGTGAATGCTTCGCCAAGATCACTAGACTTCTTCTTCCCAGCATCTTTGTCGAACCAATCCTCTACTTTGCTCATGCCATCTTTAACAGAGTTGAAAATCTTAATTAGCTCTAAATAGTCGTATTCTGTAAATGATTCAGCGTTATATCCAAATTTAGCTTCTACCATTTCCTGAGTAACTCTATGCTGTTCCTTGAATGCCTTTAAAGCATTGGAGATACGGTCCTTTAGAGGTCCTTTGTTGTTTCCTTTAAGTGTTTGCTCACATTCAGCTACGGCTTTATCTACGATGTCCCCAGGTATAATTCCTAGTACACAAGCACGAACACGACGAGCACCACTACTTGCAACCATTTCGTAAATATCTCTAGGATCCGTAAGTTGCTGCAAACCACCTCTTGCCTGTCTGCTATGCTTCACCGTAAATACTTTTTCTTGCCTTACATTCGTTTCAAGGTCCCATGCATAAGCCATCGCTACCGATTCACCTTCACGTTGTTCAAGTTCCTTTACTCCAAACGAAAGATTTCCCCAGTTTTGTGCTAATACTTCTGCTAATCGAATTGAAGGACCACTAACCTTTGTTCCTCCTCTTGGATATTGGTACATAGCAACTTCGGCTAGTGATGCCCGTTTACACGAATCTAGTATTCTTTGTTCCGCTTGAAAGATATTTCTAGGGAATTGTTTAGCAAGGAAAATAGCTCCCTTTACCTCTTCCATTTCACGAGATGCTGTAGCTTGTCCAACTACCCCACCTTGTTGATTTTGTTGAAATTGCATTGATAATTCGCTCATGCTATTTTCACTCCATTTTCATTTTGTATTTGGTTTTCAATGTCCTGGTACTGTTCCATTAAGGATGGCAAGCGGTCAATTTCATTAGTAATTACTAAACGTTGGCACTCTACTGCTAATGCGATATTGAGAATGTCTAAATCCACTTTGCTCATGTTATTTTTTCTTGCAAAACGACTCAAACTAAAGAACTGTGACTTTAAATCGATTTCCACATTTAGCCCTCCTCTTGATATTTTCAAGGTCTCACGATATAATGTGTGTACATAGTAATTCGTGAAACCTTGATCCGCTACTCCACATAGCGGATTTTTTTATGCACTTAAATCCACTGCTAAGTTTTCTTCTACAATGTGTTCACCCATATGCTCTGTTGAACAATACAAGTAACCATCCCATTCAAATCCTTCACCTTCGTAGATATCTTCTTTGCAATGTCGATAGTTGCAGCACCCAACCTTTCTAGGAGCTCTTAGCTCTTCGAATCCATAATTAGATACCATTGGATTTTCTAACATGTCTCCACCTCCTTAATAGGCACTTGCCTTGGCTCCCAATCTCTAATTACAACCTGTAATTTCAATTGGCATTTACCACAAAACGAACGATTTTCAATCCAAGCGTAGTGGACAATTTCACCAGGCTTAAAATCCCTGTGACACTCGCCACAATAATTGGATTTAGCTTCTTTCAAACATCTCACCTCTTCCTGTGGGTTGAATCCCATCAAGAAGTCTAGGAAAGCAAAGGGGGAAATCCTAGACTTCTTGACAGGAGCCATAAGCTCCGTCGTTTTTTTTATAAAGTGATCTTTTCCTTGTTTGCAACAATAATTTGCATAGCTTGTTCTTGTGTAAATCCTTCATAAGTTAATGCGTTAAATTTTTCGCGCTTCAGCCTCGCTTGAACTGCATACTCTTCAATTGCATTAGGTATAATGGCTTTCAATGTTTTTGTTCGCTGTTCCATTTCGAATAACTCTTGAGCTGAAATTAACGGCTTCATTCTCACACTTCCTTTCGTCATTTTATTGCAACTTATATTCAATGTTTTTTAATTAACAATGTGATATAATCACATTAGATATAAGATCTACTGCTGATTAACTTGTCCGAGTTAGTCAGCTTTTTTTGTGCCTGTAAACTCTCTCCAAAGCACTCCTACATAAATCGATGCTGCTATCGTAACCACATACACCATTACACCTTCTGGACTACTAAACATGTCGTCTCACCGCCATTACATTAACTCCTGCTGCAACTAACTGTTCTAACAAAGTTTTTATATTGTCTTCAGCAATCTTCTTTTCTGCTAATCTCTTTAATGTTTCTAGCGAATTATTAATGTCCTGAACAAACATTAGAGCTTCTTTCAAATCACCTGTTTTAACACAATCTTCGATAGCTTTTCCGCAATCTAAAATGCTAGCGTGTTCTCTAACTGCTGCGTGGTAATCTTCTTTTTTGAATAAATTTTGGTTCATGCTAACCATCCTTTCGCTGTCCATCGCGGTAATAAACCTCTGATACAATCCTTTATAGATATCCGGTAATCTTTTTGCAGTTGGATAAGTAGATTATTTATAAATGCTTTACCATCTAGTAACTCTTCCATTAAACATTTGATTTCTTGCCGTTCCTCTTTGGTAATGGCACCAGGTGGCTTTGCTAAACAAACCTCTTCAATCTTTTGAATAGCTTCTTTGAGCTCTCTTAGAGTATGTGATTCAATTGATAACCGATGTTGTTCAATATTTGACCCTCTAAAAACAGGAGATGTATAACCTTCACTAAATTCATGAAGGACGTCAGCAATAAATTCTGGATTGTCGTAAGTTTCCATTGCTGATAGAGCAATCTCTTGCTGCATCTTCCGTCTGTCATTCTTCATATGACTTCCTAGTTGTCTACTAATATTCAAATCAAATGCTAGTTGGTCTCCATTCAACTCTTCCGTTTCCATTAATCTCGTAATGGCTTGTCCCATATTTGCGGCACTTTTAATCATTTCTCTCACTTCTCCCTTTTTTTGTATCTGACTGGCTCTTTTTTGATACGGTCACATGATTTAGAATGAAATTAGGTTAGAACGAAACAGATTGTTCATTGTCATCAATTAAAAGCCAACGATCAATTACATCTAAATCGAAAATTAAAATACCTGGTGATAGTCGTCTACAAGGAACACTTTTTGTTTTAAGCAAACGATAAATAGTTGTTTCCGACATATCACAGTTGATTGACTTTAGATACTCCGACAAGGCTTTGACTCCTCGTACTTTTCTCAAGCTAGCTCCTCCTTTCGGCTGTCTTTTGACAGCCCCCTCATTCACGCTGCACGTTTTGGAATCCAAGCTTCTACATATCTAATTGCCGCTTGTAAATCCTTCCTCTTAACGTCTTTGTATGAAGCAACTCCGAATCTATCTTTAATCTCTCGGTAGATTTCACCGAACATTTTTGGTCTAAATTCTGCAATACTTTCAATCTCGTAAACTTTTATAGCAACTGCTTTTTGTAATCTACGTTGTTCACCATGGTCAATGGTGATTTGGTTCTCTACTTTTTCTTTTAAGTCATTTACTTCTATCTTGAGGACCTCTACTTCCTCAGATGTATCTAGCGACAATTTCATCGAAGCTCGTAGTTGCTCTTTTTCTGTGAGCACTCTTGGTTGATGAATTACTTTTTCCATCTTGTTAAACGCATCAATATACTTGAGTTTGAACTGAATCGCTTCTTTACCTGTGAATCCCATTGCTAACAAAGTGAATCCATCACGATTCATGTAAATCATTCTGTAAGTTTGTTTATTTTGAGGATGTACATAAGAATCTTCCCAAAATAGGTCTGTCCAATTTTGGACACCCTCTTTAAGAGAATCTAAATCTCTCAAAACGTGTTGGTGATTTTTTGTAAATATCTCTGCAACTTGCAAAGAAGTTGTAACTGCTTGGTGATCTTGCATGATTACTAATTGATTCATGTTATTTCCTCCTTTTATATTAGTAATTGCATTTTATGCAACCACATTTTCAAAAAAATATTCATGATCTTTTTCAAAGAATTTCATAAGAGCATTTAACTCTTCAGCAGTGAATGATTGATCTCCTCGCTCTTTCCTATGATAGATCCACATACTACTTAAACCCAATACCTCAGCCATGTCTGCCTGTGAATACTTGCGTTTTTTTCGTAACTCTTTGATTCTCGCTAAGTTTAATTTTTGCATTTCATCACCGCCTTTCGTTGCGTTTTTTGCAACTCTTAAACATATAATACATTGCGTTTTTTGCAATGTCAATAGATTAGTAGCGTTTTTCGCAATTAATGTTTGCTATTTTTGCAAACATGGTAGAATGAGGATGTAAATGAGGAGGATAAAACGTTGGAAACACTAGGTTACAGATTAAAAAAACTCCGCGAGAAATTAGGATGGTCACAAAAAGAGGCCGCAAAAAAATTTGGCATTACTAATTTCCAATTATCTAGGTATGAATCAGACACTTCTAATCCTGACCCAGATTTGATTGCTAAATTTGCTATTGAATATGAAGTATCGACCGACTATCTTCACGGCATTACCGATTATAAAGAACCTTTATATAAACAAGCAGGTATATCGAGTAATGATTATAATAATTTATCTACTTACCAAAAAGAAGTAATAGATTTCTTTGTTACTAGAGAACAACTTTCTTTTAAGAATCAACCAGAAAATATATTGGATGCTTTAGAGCAATTTGAAGTATTCTATGAAGTTTGGAAGAAGCAACAAGATAAGAAGAAAAAATAATACTCTTTTTATATAACTGAGAATTATAAAGCTTTTCGTGATATATTTGAACTACTATAATATAGGAGGTTTGTAATGGGTGCATTTTTAATAACTTTAAGTTTTTTTGCTTTCTGGACCGGAGTTATAATGTTATTTATTGCTTATAAAAGAAAGAAACCTAAGAAAAAAGCCATTATCATAACAGTTTCTGCATTTGTATTAATGATAATTGGTGGAGCTCTTTCCCCAACTGTTGAAGAAACAACCGAAGAAGATCCGAAGCCTACTGAAGTTGCTGAAGATACACAAACTCCAGAAGAGAAAAAGGCTGAGGATGAAGCTAAAGCTATAGAAGAAGCTGATAAGAAAGCTAAAGAAGAGGCTGAAAAAAAGGCTAAAGCTGAGAAAAAGCTTGCAGATGACAAAGAGTATTATCTAAAAGAAGTTAAAACTAAAATAGATACTCAAATGGGTATGTATGATGAAGCTTGGTCTACAATCTGGGTACCTACTTTCGAAGGTATTGGTGATGGATCTGTAGATGTTTTTAAAGCTTATGAAAATATGAAAACACTAGAGCAAAGATATGAAACTCTTCAAGCTTCTTTTCCATCTATTCCTGATGAAGGATTATCAAAAGAAAACAAGAAACAATTAACTGAGTTTAAATCCAAAATGAAATCTGCTGCAATGTGGCGTGAAGAAGCTGCATCTAAAGCTAAAGAAATTATTAATGATGGAGATTTCAGTCCAGCTCGTTTAGATGAAGTTAAGACAGACGTTAGTTATTCTGATTCTGATATGTTGTTAGCTGTAGTTGCTTTAACTACCTTAGAAACAACTCTAGGAGTAGTGCGTGAAGAATAATTTAATTTTTAACCTATCCTTTCATTAGGACAGGTTTTCTTTTATACTAAAAATGGAACGTATGTTTGAGAAGAGGGATTCTATGAAAACCATTTATACACACTTAGAAGACTATATTTTTAATTTGTATACTAATATCGGAGTTTTCCACCCTAGGCAGTTAAATTCTGAAATTTTAGCATCTAGACTCGGATTGACTGTTTTGTATATGCCATATGATTCGGCAACTACCGGAAGTATAATTATGGTAGACGAACGTTTGTCGGACGCTAAACAATGGCAAGATTTTTGTCACGAATTAAATCATTCATTATTTCATCCGAGCAATCAACTCAAAATACCTAAACCATTTAAAGAGTATCAAGAATGGAAATCGGAGAGTTTTGCATTACATGCGTGCATACCAACTTTTATGCTAGAAAGATTAAAATTACCTGACACCGAATCAAAAGCAATATGGATGATACAAAAGATATTTAATGTTGAGCATGACTTCGCAAAAAAAAGGTTCGAACAGTACCTACGAAACAAACGAAGTATCTCTTAGTATCTATCAATATACAGACTTCGTGCTTATGCTTAAATAGAAAGGATTGAGCCTATGTCCTCTTTTAAAGAATTAGTACCAAATAAAAAATACCGCTTATATGTAGAATTAGGTTACGATGCTTCTGGAACTAGAATACGCAAAACAAAAATCGTGGAATGCTCGGGTAAGCGGAAGGCAGCCGAATTACTAAGGGAATTTGAGAATGAAGTAAAAGAGAACTTGCATTTAGATAATGACAATCCTACTTTTAAGGAGTTTTCATATAGATGGGAAAAGAATTATGCTGATAATGAGTTAGAGGCAACTACAAGTGAAAATTACTCATATCCAATGAAAAGCTTAATGAACCATTTTGGCAATAGTCGGATGAAAGAAATTACAACCTTTCAAATTGTTCGCTACTTTACGAAGGAAAAAGTAGGAAACAGTAATCTAGAGAAAAAATACAATCTACTTAAATCTGTATTCAAGCATGCTGTTCTATGGAAAATAATTGATGAGCGAAACAATCCTATGTATGGTGTGCAAAAGCCAAAAAATAAGCGAATGAAAGTAGAAACAAACCAATTCTTTGATAAGAACGAGATACCAGCTCTTTTCAAATCGATGGAGAACCTTTTGGAACATCAATATCTAATTGCAGCTCTTGCATTATTAGGTGGGTTGCGACGAGGTGAAGTCCTTGCACTTACTCCAGAGGTTATCAACTGGGAGACTAATCAAATACACGTTAAACGGTCATTGCAAAATTCAAAGAAACTTGGTTTACGTTTAAAATCGACAAAAACGGATGATGATCGCTATGTTACTTATCCTAAATCATTAATGGATAGATTAAAACAGTTCTACGAAGGCCAACTACTCCTAAAAAGTGAAATGGGGAACCTATGGGAGGGTTTTAAGGATGAGAAGGATAAAGATGTACTCCTTCTATTTTCTAACGAATACGGCAAGCCTTATCGTCCTGACAGTGTGACTCAGTTCTGGGACCGGTTTATTAAGAGAGGAAAAATTAAAGCAGTTTCTTTTCATGGTTTGCGACATTCATCAGCATCCTATTTATTGAGTGAAGGAGTCAATATGAAAGTCATTCAGAAGCGACTTGGCCATAAAGATATTAAGACGACTTTGAATATGTATAGCCACATAAATGAAGATGATGATAAGGATGCAAGCAATACTTTTGATAAGCTATTTAATGACCCTAAAAACGATGAAAATTAGTGTTTTCTCGAAATTGGTCACACATCGGTCACTTCATAGAGATAAAAATAAAAAAAGCAACCCTCCACAACTGTGAAGAATCGCATCATATCAACGTTTATTAGAAAGCTTCCAACCGGATTTGAACCGGTGACCTCTTCCTTACCATGGAAGCACTCTACCTACTGAGCTATGGAAGCAAAACAAAAAAATGGCTCCGAAGGTAGGACTCGAACCTACGACCAATCGATTAACAGTCGATTGCTCTACCACTGAGCTACTTCGGAACGTTTAATTATTTTAAAGTACAAGTATAATTATAGCAACTCTATTTAAAATTTCAAGCCTGTATTAAAAGTATATTTCAACAACTTATGTTGCTCTAAAATATATCTTTGACTAGCATATATTTAGATTTTTTTTATGTTAATAAAACAGGAATTTATAAATTTTAATCGTTTGTATTTACTAATAGCTACTTAAGAAAAACACGAAAAGTCGTTGCCGACTCTACCAATAACGTTTTTTTGCACGCATTAAAGTCTTCGTAAGCGACACTCGCTCGCTTCTCACGTATACCTACACCTCTAGCCCTCTCTATTTTCTCAATAACTGCCTGCAGCTTATTTAATTCTGTAAACACAAAGAAGTCGTTACCGATATAACTCGGTAACGACTTCTTTTTTATGCCCAGCGACGTCCTACTCTCACAGGGGGAGACCCCCAACTACCATCGGCGCTGAAGAGCTTAACTTCCGTGTTCGGTATGGGAACGGGTGTGACCTCTTCGCCATCATCACTAGACTCTTTCGGCTTCCAATACACATCGTACTTCTTCGTCAACTTCATTCGTTCGGTCAGTCACATACGGTAGTATGTTCCTTTCCTCTCTCAATTGTTTCCTCGAATTACTCGTGTCTTGAAACCCTCATGTAAAATAGAGTGCTTGTTCACTCAAAACTGGATAAACGACATTGTTACGTTAAACAAAATTTGGTTAAGTCCTCGATCGATTAGTATTCGTCAGCTGCACGTGTCGCCACGCTTCCACCCCGAACCTATCTACCTCATCGTCTTTGAGGGATCTTACTTACTTGCGTAATGGGAAATCTCATCTTGAGGGGGGCTTCGTGCTTAGATGCTTTCAGCACTTATCCCGTCCACACATAGCTACCCAGCGATGCTCTTGGCAGAACAACTGGTACACCAGCGGTGTGTCCATCCCGGTCCTCTCGTACTAAGGACAGCTCCTCTCAAATTTCCTACGCCCACGACGGATAGGGACCGAACTGTCTCACGACGTTCTGAACCCAGCTCGCGTACCGCTTTAATGGGCGAACAGCCCAACCCTTGGGACCGACTACAGCCCCAGGATGCGATGAGCCGACATCGAGGTGCCAAACCTCCCCGTCGATGTGGACTCTTGGGGGAGATAAGCCTGTTATCCCCGGGGTAGCTTTTATCCGTTGAGCGATGGCCCTTCCATGCGGAACCACCGGATCACTAAGCCCGTCTTTCGACCCTGCTCGACTTGTAGGTCTCGCAGTCAAGCTCCCTTCTGCCTTTACACTCTTCGAATGATTTCCAACCATTCTGAGGGAACCTTTGGGCGCCTCCGTTACACTTTAGGAGGCGACCGCCCCAGTCAAACTACCCGCCTGACACTGTCTCCTACCCGGGTTACGGGTATGGGTTAGAATTTCAATACAACCAGGGCAGTATCCCACCGACGCCTCCTCCGAAGCTGGCGCTCCGGGCTCTAAGGCTCCTGCCTATCCTGTACAAGTTGCACCAAAATTCAATATCAAGCTATAGTAAAGCTCCACGGGGTCTTTCCGTCCTGTCGCGGGTAACCTGCATCTTCACAGGTACTATAATTTCACCGAGTCTCTCGTTGAGACAGTGCCCAGATCGTTACGCCTTTCGTGCGGGTCGGAACTTACCCGACAAGGAATTTCGCTACCTTAGGACCGTTATAGTTACGGCCGCCGTTTACTGGGGCTTCAATTCGCACCTTCGCTTGCGCTAAGCACTCCTCTTAACCTTCCAGCACCGGGCAGGCGTCAGCCCATATACTTCACCTTACGGTTTTGCATAGACCTGTGTTTTTGCTAAACAGTCGCCTGGGCCTATTCACTGCGGCTCTTCTAGGCTATGAACCCAAAAGAGCACCCCTTCTCCCGAAGTTACGGGGTCATTTTGCCGAGTTCCTTAACGAGAGTTCTCTCGCTCACCTTAGGATTCTCTCCTCGACTACCTGTGTCGGTTTGCGGTACGGGCACCTTTCACCTCGCTAGAGGCTTTTCTTGGCAGTGTGAAATCAGGAACTCTAGACATACGTCCTCGCCATCACAGCTCAATGTTAAAGAATGCGGATTTGCCTACATTCACACCTTACTGCTTGGACATGCATAACCAACAGCATGCTTACCCTATCCTTCTGCGTCCCCCCATTACTCAAACGGTGGTTTGGTGGTACAGGAATATCAACCTGTTATCCATCGCCTACGCCTATCGGCCTCGGCTTAGGTCCCGACTAACCCTGAGCGGACGAGCCTTCCTCAGGAAACCTTAGTCATACGGTGGACGGGATTCTCACCCGTCTTTCGCTACTCATACCGGCATTCTCACTTCTAAGCGCTCCACCAGTCCTTCCGGTCTGACTTCAACGCCCTTAGAACGCTCTCCTACCACTGATACCAAAGGTATCAATCCACAGCTTCGGTGATTTGTTTAGCCCCGATACATTTTCGGCGCAGCGTCACTCGACCAGTGAGCTATTACGCACTCTTTAAATGATGGCTGCTTCTAAGCCAACATCCTGGTTGTCTAAGCAACGCCACATCCTTTTCCACTTAACAAATACTTTGGGACCTTAGCTGGTGGTCTGGGCTGTTTCCCTCTTGACTACGGATCTTATCACTCGCAGTCTGACTCCCAAACATAAATCATTGGCATTCGGAGTTTGTCTGAATTCGGTAACCCGGGATGGGCCCCTAGTCCAAACAGTGCTCTACCTCCAAGATTCTAACGTTTGAGGCTAGCCCTAAAGCTATTTCGGAGAGAACCAGCTATCTCCAGGTTCGATTGGAATTTCTCCGCTACCCACACCTCATCCCCGCACTTTTCAACGTGCGTGGGTTCGGACCTCCAGTAAGTGTTACCTTACCTTCATCCTGGACATGGGTAGATCACCTGGTTTCGGGTCTACGACCACATACTCATTCGCCCTATTCAGACTCGCTTTCGCTGCGGCTCCGTCTTCTCGACTTAACCTTGCATGGGATCGTAACTCGCCGGTTCATTCTACAAAAGGCACGCTATCACCCATTAACGGGCTCTAACTACTTGTAGGCACACGGTTTCAGGATCTATTTCACTCCCCTTCCGGGGTGCTTTTCACCTTTCCCTCACGGTACTGGTTCACTATCGGTCACTAGGTAGTATTTAGCCTTGGGAGATGGTCCTCCCAGATTCCGACGGAATTTCACGTGTTCCGCCGTACTCAGGATACACTCAAGAGAGAATGAATTTTAGACTACGGGGCTTTTACCCTATCCTGCGGACCTTTCCAGATCGCTTCGTCTAACTCATTCCTTTGTAACTCTATGTAGAGTGTCCTACAACCCCAAAAGGCAAGCCTTTTGGTTTGGGCTATTCCCGTTTCGCTCGCCGCTACTCAGGGAATCGAATTTTCTTTCTCTTCCTCCAGGTACTTAGATGTTTCAGTTCCCTGGGTGTGTCTCAGATGCGCTATGTATTCACGCAAATGTACTGCTCCATTACGAACAGTGGGTTTCCCCATTCGGAAATCTCCGGATCAAAGCTCACTTACAGCTCCCCGAAGCATATCGGTGTTAGTGCCGTCCTTCGTCGACTCCTAGTGCCAAGGCATTCACCGTGCGCCCTTATTAACTTAACCTAAAAGTTAAAAAGTCTTACACGTCATGATTACGTAAATAATCACAACAGAATTTCTTGTTGTTTATTGTTTCAATGTCGTTTTATCCAGTTTTCAAAGAACAAGAGTTGAATCTTCATATAAAATGAACATTCAAAACTGAACTGCAAAACGTTAAGATACGAATAAAGATTCGTATTCCGATATTATCCTTAGAAAGGAGGTGATCCAGCCGCACCTTCCGATACGGCTACCTTGTTACGACTTCACCCCAATCATCTGTCCCACCTTCGGCGGCTGGCTCCCGTAAGGGTTACCCCACCGACTTCGGGTGTTACAAACTCTCGTGGTGTGACGGGCGGTGTGTACAAGGCCCGGGAACGTATTCACCGTGGCATGCTGATCCACGATTACTAGCGATTCCGGCTTCATGTAGGCGAGTTGCAGCCTACAATCCGAACTGAGAACGGTTTTATGGGATTTGCTCACCCTCGCGGGGTTGCGACCCTCTGTACCGTCCATTGTAGCACGTGTGTAGCCCAGGTCATAAGGGGCATGATGATTTGACGTCATCCCCACCTTCCTCCGGTTTATCACCGGCAGTCACCTTAGAGTGCCCAACTAAATGCTGGCAACTAAGATCAAGGGTTGCGCTCGTTGCGGGACTTAACCCAACATCTCACGACACGAGCTGACGACAACCATGCACCACCTGTCACCGCTGTCCCCGAAGGGAAAAGCCTATCTCTAGGCCGGTCAGCGGGATGTCAAGACCTGGTAAGGTTCTTCGCGTTGCTTCGAATTAAACCACATGCTCCACCGCTTGTGCGGGCCCCCGTCAATTCCTTTGAGTTTCAGTCTTGCGACCGTACTCCCCAGGCGGAGTGCTTAATGCGTTAGCTGCAGCACTAAGGGGCGGAAACCCCCTAACACTTAGCACTCATCGTTTACGGCGTGGACTACCAGGGTATCTAATCCTGTTTGCTCCCCACGCTTTCGCGCCTCAGCGTCAGTTACAGACCAGAAAGCCGCCTTCGCCACTGGTGTTCCTCCAAATCTCTACGCATTTCACCGCTACACTTGGAATTCCGCTTTCCTCTTCTGTACTCAAGTCCCCCAGTTTCCAATGACCTTCCACGGTTGAGCCGTGGGATTTCACATCAGACTTAAAGGACCGCCTGCGCGCGCTTTACGCCCAATAATTCCGGACAACGCTTGCCACCTACGTATTACCGCGGCTGCTGGCACGTAGTTAGCCGTGGCTTTCTAATGAGGTACCGTCAAGGTACGAGCAGTTACTCTCATACTTGTTCTTCCCTCACAACAGAGTTTTACGATCCGAAAACCTTCTTCACTCACGCGGCATTGCTCCATCAGACTTTCGTCCATTGTGGAAGATTCCCTACTGCTGCCTCCCGTAGGAGTCTGGGCCGTGTCTCAGTCCCAGTGTGGCCGATCACCCTCTCAGGTCGGCTACGCATCGTCGCCTTGGTGAGCCGTTACCTCACCAACTAGCTAATGCGCCGCGGGCCCATCCTGTAGTGACAGCGAGATGCCGTCTTTTAACATCTCCCCATGTGAGGAAATGGATTATTCGGTATTAGCCCCGGTTTCCCGGAGTTATCCCAATCTACAGGGCAGGTTGCCCACGTGTTACTCACCCGTCCGCCGCTAAATCAGAAGAAGCAAGCTTCTTCGTCATTCGCTCGACTTGCATGTATTAGGCATGCCGCCAGCGTTCGTCCTGAGCCAGGATCAAACTCTCCATAATAGTTCACTTCCAGTATGCAGAGCATATTGAAAGCAAACAAATTAGAACTAGTTTAAAAGCTCATTTTGTTTTGCTGGCATCATCATTAAATGATGTCCAAAATTGTTTTGCTATCATCCTAACAAGTTAGTTGAAAGCTATGTTTCTTAACGTTTTGCATGTTCAGTTTTCAATGTTCATGTTGTTTAAGTGTCGTCTTGTTTCAGCGACCTTTGTATCTTAACATCTTTTTAACATTAATGTCAACACTAAATCATAAAATTAATTAAAACGATTTGAAAAGGTGTGTGTCCCTTGAAAAAATTAGCTGTATTAGTTGGTTTAGTAATAGTTTTAGGATTGGTTTTATTTAATGTACCAAAACAAATGCCATCGCTGCTCCCTGTTTTTCAGCTCACAGAAAAACCTGCTGTTATTTCAAAAGGTTCGTACGGCAATACAATTACAATAGATTTAACTTTTGGAAGGGATGACGTAGAAAAGTTTGTAACCGAATTACAAGCTCCTTATCCACATTTTTTTATAAGTATCGAATGGATAGAACGATCTGAGGAAATTATAGAAGTAATGAAAGATAAAAATATACCTATCAGCCTCTTAGGTAAAAATGGATCAACTTATATAGAAAATCCCACTTTGTTTAAAAAAGAGGTTAAACAATTCGAACAAGTAATTGGGGAAAAACCACTGTGGTTTAGAACAATCGATTATGAGTTTCCTATTGAATTACAAAAGGACGCGTGGGGACAGGAAGTAAATTTGCTTAGTTCTAGTAAGTACTGGTCCAACAAAGTTCCAAGTTTTGAAAAGGGAGACATTCTATCTATTCCTCTACACCAAAACGAACGAATTGATATTCAACAATTAACAAAGATCGTTCAATCTACAGAAATGATTACCATTGAACAAAATATATTTGGCTTAAAAGTAAAAACTAAAACCTTTCCAAATTAAAAATTAATTAGCACAAAGAAAAAAAGTAATATAAAAGTTGCTCCGACAATCAGTCGGAGCAACTTTTATTAGTTAGTTCTTAGCAGATGCTGCTTCTCTTCTTTTCTTTCTTCGTTCTTCTAATTTCAACCGATCCACTTCTGACTGCGCATTATATTTTGGCAAAGCCAGTAATTGGTATGCATTCACAGCAAGAATTGGGAATAATAAAAGTGTAACCCAACTATCGACATTATCTGCTCGTACCATTAAAACCGGTAGCCACTCCAAAGTAGAAATGACAATCATAAAAAACAAAGCAGAGATGAGTGCATGCTTTTTCGTTAGATTTGCTTTAACGACTGCTACTACTACTGATGTAATGATTAAGACCGCAAGTAAGATAACGTATAGCCATATTTGAGCAGTAGTTTCTGCATTAGGTCTAAAACGGAACATGATCAAATCAAAAATAACGAATGCAATAATTAATAACTGTACCCAATTCCACAAAGTAAGAGTTCTAAAAATATTTACTCCCATTTGGTGAACGGTTAGATAGGCAAAGAAACCCATTTGAGCAATTACACTTATTGTAAAGCCCATTACTACCATAAAGGCAAAGGCAGCAAAGAATTCACTCCATTGTCCCGCTTCAAAATATACGGAAAAAGCATCATCCCAACGTATAAATAAACCAAAAATACCTGTGATTAAACCACCAATTAACAAGGCATTTAGAAAGAATTTGAACCAATTTCTAATAGTCACTGCAATATTTCCTCCATCTTTTCTATTTCCTTTATAAAGTGTAACAAGCCTTTTAGGAAAAATCTATTTCTTCCTACTGACTATACATATTTCCAAACCAAATGTGAACAATAATCGAAAGGATGGTGAACGGATATATGAAATACTTCGCACTATTATTAATGAGTATTGGATTTCTTGCTAGTTGTAGTTCTCCCGCTGCTCAGCCTTCTTATGAAGAAAACAAAAAAATGTTCATCGATGCTCTACAGACAGAGGATGGTAAAAAAGCGATTCGCACATTATTATCAGATCCTCAATTTAAGGAACTACTTGTATTGGACAGCGAACAAGTGAAAACTTCGGTGGAAGAAACGATGCTTTCAAAAGAAGCAGAGGACTTTTGGAAGGAAGTTTATTCGGACCCCAAATTTTCAGAAACAATGGCTAAGAGTATGGTTAAGCAACAAGAGGAATTGATGAAAGCCTTAATGAAGGACCCTACTTATTTAAAGGACTTAGAAAGCTTTTTTGGTTCAGCAGAGATGAAAAAAGAATTAGGAAAAGTAATGGAATCCAGCGATATGAGAAAAGAAATACAAAAAGTAGTGGAAGAGACTATTCAAAGCCCATTGCTACAGGCTAAATGGCAAAAACTAGTCGAGGAAGCTGGAGGTAAATCTGAAAAAGGCGGAGCTGAAGGAGGAGGAGGAGAATCAGGGTCCTCTGAAGAAGATAAGAAAAAAGAAGAAGAAAAATAAGGCCGCTCCACTAAGGAAACGGCCTCTTTTTTATGCTTTTTCAATAACTTTTTGTGCAATTTCCAGATAGATTTTCCCTGTATTATGTGTTTCATCATAAACGGATGGAGCAAAATCAATGTCGTTCCAGTCCGGTTGACCTAAAGGTAGTTGCCCAAGTAATTCAGTACGAAGCTCATCGGCAAGCTTTGGACCTCCACCTTTACCAAACACAAATTCTTTTTCCCCTGTAGATTTAGACTCATACCATGACATATTCTCTATTACACCGAGAATTTCATGGTCTGTTTGAAGAGCCATTGCCCCTGCTCTAGCAGCAACGAATGCAGCTGTCGGATGTGGTGTAGTTACGACGATCTCTTTTGATGTAGGTAGCATTTGGTGAATATCTAAAGCCACATCTCCAGTACCTGGTGGTAAGTCTAGTAGAAGAAAGTCTAACTCTCCCCATTCAACATCTTTGAAGAACTGGTCCAGTACTTTTCCAAGCATAGGCCCTCTCCATACTACTGGTGTATTATTCTCTACAAAGAAGCCCATAGAGATTACTTTAACGCCTTTGCGTTCTACCGGAATGATCCGATCTTCAATGATTTGCGGGATATCTTTTACGCCCATCATATCTGGTACACTGAATCCATAAATATCCGCGTCTACAAGCCCTACTTTTTTACCTAATCGAGCAAGTGCCACAGCTAAGTTAACGGATACGGTAGATTTACCTACGCCACCTTTACCAGAAGCTATAGAAATAATTTTAACTTTGCTGTTTGGAGAAAGAATGTTTTCATTATCACTTTCTTTTGTTTTCCCTCGGAATTGTTCCAGTACCTCTTTAGGTAATTCCTCAAAACGAATACCTACTGTTGCTGCTCCAGCTTCTTTTAAAACTTCCACAACTTTTCCTTGTAGTTGCATTTGTTCAGCAGAATTTATTTTAGCTATAGCTAACTTTACACTTACATGATTTTTTTCTTCTTTAATTGACACTTCGGATATCCCGTTTGTTTCTTCTAATGTTCTATGTAAAAACGGGTCGTTTAATGCTCCTAGCAATGTACGAACTTGTTGCTCATTAATCATCTGTAGACACTCCCCTTAAGTTTAACTATTCGCCTCATAGTATACCATAATAGAGTGTCTACAATACGCTACTTTGTCTTAGTAAATATTATCCTCAACAAATTGAACTACACCTTCAGATATAGCTTCCACCATTTGCTTTTGATACTTTTCAGATTTTAGTAATTCCCGCTCTTCGTTATTACTTAAAAAACCAGTCTCTACTAATACTGCTGGTGCATTTGCTTTCTTCAAAATATATACCTGCTTAATCGCTAGTGCTTCTCGTTCTGTGTTTCCAATCTTTTCTCTAATAGAACCTTGGATAGATTTAGCTAATAATTCGCCACCCGCGTGCCCTTCCGCATGATAAAAGACTTGTGCACCTCTCCATCTTTCCTCTGGAACTGCGTTCACGTGCAAACTTATGACTATGTCCGCCTCTGAGTTATTCATAATTTCTTCACGTAACAAAAGGTCGGCAACCTTTCTAGCTCTCGTAGTCGGAAAATCTTCATCCGGCTTGTGCTCAGCTATAGCATCACCTTCTTTGCTGCGCGTCATAATTACTGTTGCACCCTGTGACTTTAACTTTTTCTCTAGCTTCAATGACATAGCGAGTGTTATATCTCGCTCAACTGTATCCCCGTTACTAGCCCCACCATCAATTCCCCCATGCCCTGGATCAATGACAATTCTTACTCCACTCATAGGTTCAGGCAAGAAGAAACCAATATCACTCGCTTTTGTTCCATACACAACTGCAAGAAGGGATATCAAAAACAAAACCAAGATAATTAGCCATTTTTTCAGGTTCATCGCTCCTTTTTCACTCATTATACGTACAAAGGACAAATAGTATGATTAGAATTGTCCACGTATTTTTGAACTATAATAGAACGATGGGATTGCCAGTAAAGTAACTACTGAAATGATGAAAAAGACTAAAGCACCGCTGCTCATCGTATCTAACAGTACTCCACCTAGGCTCGGACCCACTATTCGACCGACAGACTTTACACCGGAAAGAGCGAAGTAAGTCCCCTTCTCCTGATCCTCACACATTCCATCCAAATGGATATCGACCATGGTAAATACTAATACTTCGCCAGCAGTAAAAATAACCATCGCGGCTATCAACCATATAATTGAATCACTTTGCCCAAAGAAAAATAATCCCATAGACAATAACCCACTTCCAATCATTAAGGAAGTAGTGGTGCTTATCAATTCTCCAAGCTTGTAAACGAAGTACTGAATGACTAATACAGTAATAGCATTTGTAGTTATGAGCCAAGCAAAATATTGTATCGCTAGTTCATGGTGAAAGGACTTCCCTAAGTATTGACTAAAAGTGGAGTCAAACTGACTATATCCAAAGCTAATAAATATCAATGCCAACACAAAAATTAAAAAACTAGTATCCTTTTTAAAGACATGAAACGAATGAAATATTGACGGGTTCGTTGTGCTGATCGGATTCAGTTTCAACGGGTACCTTTTAAATATAATGATGAAGATCAATATATTAAGTAAGAAAATAAAACCTACAATAAAAAATAAGTTCGCCATTCCATACTGTTGAAAGTATACAGAAGTAAGCGGTGCAATTGCCGCAGATATATTAATCAAAAAGTAACGGATATTAAATATTAACCGTCGATTTTCCGGCTCTGTATATAAACTCAGTAATACTCGATAAGTAGGCTCCACCACTGCTTGACTTACTCCAAGCAAAGCAGCAAATGCGATAAACCCTGAATAATGCTCGATAAAAGGGAAATAAAAATAACAGATTAAATATCCAATGAGCCCAATAATAATGACTTTGTTTTTCGGATACTTATCAATATATGGTCCTACAAAAAAACTCATTACCAAATTGGATAGAGCCAAAGTTGATATAATCGTTCCAATTTGCATGCCCGAGTAGTGGAATTCGTCGAGCAGAAAAAGCGTTAAATAAGGCAACACTAAAAACGTTCCAAAACGAGCAATAAAAATACTAACAAGAATTGTGCTCGTGACAATATTAAATTTGCTTCTCATACATTTCCTCTTTTTCTTTCTATATCATTACTTTTTTTGATATGTATACACACTAACTTCTTTACCCTTTAAGATTACTTCTTTCTCTAAATGCATTCCATTTTTGTTGGCTATACGGATAGACCTGGTGTTTTCCTTCTGAATAAGAGAGATTAGACGCGTTAAACCTAACTGTTCAACTCCTCTGTTAAGTAGGGCACTTGCTGCTTCTATTGCGTAACCATTTCCCCAAAATTCTTTAGCGATCCAATAGCCAATTTCTAGTTCATCTTCTCCATCAATTTGTTGTGGTATTATTCCCGCATGTCCCACTGGAACTCCATCTTTTTTACGAATTAGCAGCTTTAAGCCATACTCTCCATTCTTCTTGTAGTGACTCTGAATTCTTTCTAAAAAGGCATGTGATTCTTCTCTATTCCGCGTATTGCCATTCCCTATATACTTCATCATCTGGGAATCGCTTAACATCGAATATAAAAAGTCCATGTCCCCTTGCTCATATAGACGAAAAATTAATCTTTGTGAGGTAAACTCCATATACTCCTCTCCTTTATAGGTATTATTGTTTTTAAATATACACCTCTCAAAATATACACACAATCACTTTTTAAACAATTGGACAATCGTCTATTTTCCCTAAAGACTAATAAAAAAAAGCACTCCCCGAGAAAACTCGAGAAGTGCTTTGAACTGATAATATAATATTAACGTTTTGAGAACTGAGGTGCACGACGAGCGCCTTTAAGTCCTGGTTTTTTACGTTCTTTCATACGTGGATCACGTGTTAAGAATCCTGCTGATTTCAATGCTGGACGGAAATCAGGATCTACTGTAAGTAGTGCACGTGCAATACCATGACGGATTGCTCCTGCTTGTCCTGTGAATCCACCACCGTTAACGTTTACGTGTACATCGTAGCTACCTAAAGTTTGAGTAGTTACTAATGGTTGTTTAATAATTTCACGTAAAGTTTCGTATGGTACGTAGTCTTCTACGTCACGTTTGTTGATAACGATATTTCCTTCGCCCGGTACTAAACGTACACGTGCTACTGAACTTTTACGGCGACCAGTGCCGATATATTGAACTTGTGCCAAGTGAATGTCCTCCTCTTAATTATTATCCGCGAAGCTCGTATGCTTCTGGTTTTTGTGCTGCATGTGGGTGTTCTGCTCCAGTGTATACATGAAGCTTGCTGAACGTTTGACGACCTAAAGAGTTTTTAGGAAGCATTCCTTTAATAGCTAGCTCAAGCATTTTTGTTGGGTACTTAGTACGCATTTCTAAAGCTGTACGTTGTTTAAGTCCACCAGAGAATTGAGTGTGACGGTAGTAAATTTTGTCATTTAGCTTGTTCCCAGTTAAATGAATTTTTTCTGCATTAAGAATGATCACATGATCACCTGTGTCAACATTCGGTGTGAATGTTGGTTTGTTTTTTCCACGTAAAATAGCTGCAACTTCTGAAGCTAGACGACCAAGTGTTTGGCCTTCAGCGTCTACTACTAACCATTTACGTTCTACTTCGTGACCCTTAGCCATGAATGTTGTACGCATGTATTTTGTCCTCCTAATTCAATCATAATCGATCTAAAATTTTCTATATCCTCATACCAATAAGTTTCGGGGCTTATATTGTGGGGTTAAGAAATACCATACATCATCATACCCCGGAAACAACAATTAGTCAAGCGTTTTTCGTAAAACACCTGGTGATGTTGTTTCATCCACCATACGCTACTTTTTCAAGGTATAAACCGTGTGCTGGCGCGGTTTTCCCTGCTTCCTTTCTGTCACACGATGAGAGGATCTTGGAAATACTCTCCACACTTTTTTTTTGAATGCCAACTTCCCATAATGTACCCGCAATTATACGCACCATATTATATAAAAACCCACTTCCACTAATGACCATTTGAAGTTGTTGAGTTTCTTTTTTCACTTCAAAGTTAATAGAGTAAATAGTTCTCACAAAGTCATTTACATTCGTCTTCGCTGCACAAAAACTTGAAAAATCATGGGTTCCCAGTAAATGTTGAGCTGCTTCCTGCATCAATGCAATATCTGGTTTGTAACGATCTGCATGGACGGAAAAATCACGCTCAAAAGGACTATGTATTTCACTAAGTGACCAAATATAACGATACGTTTTTCCAACAGCATGGTATCTGGCATGAAAATCATCCGATACTTGCTCAATCGACAAAATACGAATATCTCTAGGAAGTTGAACATTCAAAGCAGTGCTCCAACGATCTACCGGAAATGTTAGTGGACTATCAAAGTGAATAACTTGTCCTGTTGCATGAACACCAGCATCTGTTCTTCCACTCGCAACTATTTTCACAACTGTGCCTTTATGAATCGTTTCTAAGACACGCTCTATTTCTAATTGAACAGTCCGTTTCCCTGGTTGAATTTGATAACCAGAAAACTGACTTCCATCATAACTAATAATCGCTCGAAGTCTCATCCTACCCCCTCCTCATCAGTTTCTAAAGTAAACCAGTATTACAGCTAGTACGACGAGCGTAAGGAGGGTTAGCGTGTCTCTGAGTGCCCATTCTAGCTTCCGGTATCTCGTGCGACCTTCTCCCCCTCTATACCCTCTTACTTCCATCGCTGTTGCTAAGTCTTCTGCTCGCTTAAAAGCACTAACAAACAACGGGATAAGAAGTGGTACAATCGCATTCATTCTTTCCTTCATATTCCCCGTTGTCATATCAGATCCTCTAGCCATTTGTGCTTTCATAATCTTATCCGTCTCATCCATTAAAGTTGGGATAAATCTTAACGAAATAGACATCATAAGTGCCAATTCATGTACAGGTAATTTCCATTTTTTTAATGGATTCAACAAGATTTCTAATGCATCTGTTATCGAAATAGGTGTAGTAGTTAATGTGAGAATTGATGTTAAAATAACGAGTACGGTAAAGCGAATTGAGATGAATATCCCTTGCTTCAAGCCTTCCTCATAAATTTTGATAAACTTCCAATCCAATATAATTGGACCTTCTCGAGTGAAAAACAAATGCAATAAAAACGTAAATATAATTAAAAAAACGACCGGTTTTAACCCATTAATCAAAAAATATAGTCTAATTTTCGATAGTTTAATGATAAGAAAAGTAAACACCAATAAGATCCCGTAGGTAATCCAGTTATTTGCAATGAAGACAACCATAATAAAGAAAAATACAAATATTAACTTTGCACGAGCGTCTAAACGGTGTATAAAAGAATCTCCCGGAATATAGCGACCAAATATCATTTTCTCTAGCATTAGATTTCACGCTCCTTTTTCAACAGGCGTGCAAGTTCCTCTGCTAAGGCCTCTTCCGTTAAACAAAGACTTGGCAGTTTTTTGTTCATCATCTCTTCTAGTTTCTTTTGAAACTTAATAGATTGAGGTAATTCTAAACGATAATCCATTAAACGATCCTCATCAGAGAATATCTCTTTTGGTATTCCTTGCAGCACACATCGACCATTATGCATAATTGCAATTCGATCTGCATATCTTGCCGCATCTTCCATGCTATGCGTTACAAGAATAGTCGTTAAGCCTTTTTCTATATGGAGTTTATAAAACAGGTCCATAATTTCTTTCCGACCTCTTGGATCAAGCCCAGCTGTCGGTTCATCTAATACTAATACTTCCGGATTCATCGCAAGGACTCCCGCAATAGCAACTCTTCGCATTTGCCCACCAGAGAGGTCAAAGGGTGACTTTTCCATTACCTCTTCAGGCAACCCAAGTAACCTCACTAATTCAATAGCACGTTGTCTTGCTTCCTCTTCTGGCACCCCAAAGTTCATAGGTCCAAACATAATATCCTTTAAAACTGTTTCATCAAATAATTGATGCTCGGGAAATTGAAAGACTATCCCTACCTTTTGTCTAATTTCTCTTAGTTTTTTGTTCTTTTTACCTGCCACAACTTCCGTGCCACCGATACGAATAACACCTTCTGTAGGCTTCAGCAAAGCATTTAAATGCTGTAGCACTGTAGACTTCCCTGAGCCTGTATGACCAATGATAGCTTGATAAGAACCTGAGGGAATAAGTAAATCTACATCGTATAAAGCTCTTTTTTCAAATGGTGTATCTTTGGCATACGCATAACTTACTTGTTGAAGTGAGATGTCCATAAATCATTCACCAACTCTTCTTCTGACATATGGTCTGCTACAAGTTGCACACCTTGCGCTCGCAGTAGCCTAGACATATTCATTGCAAAAGGAAGATCCAATCCTAAATCGATTAGCTCCTGCCCTCTTTCAAATACCTCATGTGGTGAACCTGTTGCGTATTTCTCTCCCTGGTTCATAACAATTACACGATCAGCGAGAAGTGCTTCTTCTAAATCGTGTGTGATAGAGATTACTGTTAGATCTGTTTCTTTCCTTAACTCGTGCACTGTCTGAAGTACCTCTTCTCTCCCCTGAGGATCTAACATAGAAGTTGCCTCGTCTAACAGCAAAATACTTGGTTGAAGCGCGATAGCTCCCGCAATGGCAACTCTTTGCTTCTGTCCACCAGAGAGATGGTGCGGCTCACTATTCATAAAGTCACTCATTTTCACTTTTGCTAATGAAGCATGTACTCGTTCCACCATTTCCTCAAAGGGGATGCCGTTATTTTCTAACGCAAATGCAACATCATCTTGAACTGTTGCTCCAACAAACTGGTTATCTGGATTTTGAAATACCATTCCCATTTTAGAGCGTGTGTCCCATAAATTATGTTCGTTTAATGGTTCTCCAAATATCCGTACTGTTCCCGTCTGAGGAAATAGAAGACCATTCATTAATCGTGCTAATGTCGATTTGCCAGAACCATTATGGCCAACAATCGCCACCCATTCACCTTCATTAATAGTATAAGAGACATTCTGTATAGCTGGGCGTATACCGATATCTTCCTCTGCATATGTAAAAGTAACTTCCTGTAAAGAAATAATTTCGCGTTTCATCCTTTACCTCCTCTGCTCAACTCAGCTGTGCTAATAGTTTACAACATTTTACGATAAATTAAAAAAGCGCGCACCTCATTTTGAGAAATGCGCTCTTCTATAACTTATTTCTTGATTGGTTGCTCAAGACCAACCAGAAAATGAGGTGCGTAGAGCTAGACGAGACGCCACTTCTTAAAATTCAAAGAATTTCATAAGCCCGCTCATCGTAACACTCTGCTTTTATATTGTCGTATAAATCTGTTTGAAAAAAAGAGGGCGGTAGAAACCCACCAAATACCCTCTTCAATTTGGCAGACGAATAAACGTCTGAAAATTAAATTAAACTAACTCAATTACTACTACTGGTGCTCCGTCTCCGCGACGAGGTCCAGCTTTCATAATACGAGTGTAACCGCCTTGACGATCAGCATAGCGTGGTGCTACATCATCAAACAATTTTTGTAAAGCATAGATTGTTGATTCGTTTCCTTCTTCATCAGTAGAAGTAACGACCTCACGACGAATGTAAGCCGCAGCTTGACGACGAGCGTGTAAATCTCCGCGTTTACCTAAAGTGATCATTTTTTCAACAACAGAACGTAATTCTTTTGCACGTGCTTCAGTAGTTTGAATACGCTCATTAATAATTAGGTCCGTTGTTAAGTCACGTAACATCGCTTTACGTTGAGAACTTGTACGTCCAAGTTTTCTGTAACCCATGGATGTTTCCCTCCTTTGGTGAATAATTCAAGTCTTGCTATATCAAAACCCGTTTAGTCTTCTTTACGTAATCCTAAACCAAGCTCATCTAACTTCGCTCTTACTTCTTCTAAAGATTTACGTCCAAGGTTTCTTACTTTCATCATATCGTCTTCTGACTTGCTTGCAAGCTCAAGTACTGTATTAATACCAGCGCGTTTTAAGCAATTATAAGAACGAACAGAAAGATCAAGTTCTTCAATAGTCATCTCTAAAACTTTTTCTTTTTGATCTTCTTCTTTTTCGACCATGATTTCAGCAGTTTGTGCCTCGTCTGTCATCCCTACAAAAATATTTAAGTGCTCTGTTAAAATTTTCGCTCCAAGAGAAATCGCCTCTTTAGGACCTGTGCTGCCATCTGTCCACACATCAAGTGTAAGCTTATCGAAGTTGGACATTTGCCCAACACGAGTATTTTCCACTTGGAAATTCACGCGTGAAACTGGAGTATAAATAGAGTCGATCGGGATTACGCCGATAGGAAGATCCTCACGTTTGTTTTGAACAGCAGGAGTGTAGCCACGGCCTCGACCTGCGTACATACGCATACGGAAATGACCATTTTTGCTGATTGTAGCAATATAGAGTTCCGGGTTTAAAATTTCTACGTCACTGTCATGTGTAATGTCAGCGGCAGTAATCATTCCCTCACCTTTAACATCAATCTCAATGACTTTTTCCTCGTCAGAGTAGATTTTTAAAGCTAGCTTTTTCACATTCATAATAATAGATGCTACATCTTCCACTACGCCTTCAATAGTTGAAAACTCGTGTAAAACGCCATCAATTTGAATAGAAGTAACTGCAGCTCCTGGTAAAGACGACAGAAGGATGCGTCGTAAAGAATTTCCCAAAGTATTTCCATAGCCACGTTCAAGCGGTTCTACAACAAATTTACCAAACTTGGTATTTTCGCTGATTTCTACACTTTCAATCTTTGGTTTTTCGATTTCGATCATTCCAATTTACCCTCCCTCAAAACATCGAATGTATAGGTTCTTTCCATCATGAATTCGATCGTTAACTGATTGCTGTTAATACAACCTCAGTCTGTACAATAAATGATGTTCTCAAACAAGTTGAGTATCACCTATTAAACGCGACGACGTTTTGGTGGACGGCAACCATTATGTGGTACTGGTGTTACGTCTTTAATTGCTGTAACTTCTAGACCTGCAGCTTGAAGTGCGCGAATTGCCGCTTCACGACCAGCTCCTGGTCCTTTAACTGTTACTTCTAAAGTTTTAATACCATGTTCCATTGAAGTCTTTGCAGCAGCTTCTGCAGCCATTTGTGCAGCGAATGGAGTAGATTTACGAGAACCTCTAAATCCAAGAGCTCCAGCACTTGACCAAGAAAGTGCATTTCCTTGCATGTCTGTGATAGTCACAATTGTGTTGTTAAATGTTGAGCGAATGTGAGCAATACCGGATTCGATATTCTTTTTCACACGACGCTTACGTGTTTGTTGTTTACGTGCCATGTTAAGAAGAAACCTCCTTTACCGATTATTTTTTCTTGTTAGCTACTGTTTTACGTGGACCTTTACGAGTACGTGCATTGTTCTTCGTATTTTGTCCGCGTACTGGTAAGCCTCTACGATGACGGATACCACGGAATGAACCGATTTCCATCAATCGTTTAATGTTTAGTGATACTTCGCGACGAAGGTCACCTTCTACTTTATATACACCGATTTGTTCACGGATTTTGTTTAGTTCGTCTTCTGTAAGATCACGTACACGTGTTTCTTCAGAAATACCAGCTCCCGCTAATACTTTTTGAGAAGTCGTTTTACCAATACCGAAAATGTATGTTAATGCAATAACAACGCGTTTGTCGCGTGGAATGTCAACACCAGCAATACGTGCCATATGTGTCGTGCACCTCCTTCTTATTATCCTTGTCTTTGTTTGTGTTTAGGATTTTCACAGATTACCATTACTTTACCGCGTCGGCGAATTACCTTACATTTTTCGCAGATCGGTTTCACAGATGGTCTCACTTTCATCTAACCTAACCTCCTTAGTAGTCCGGAGTGCAAAAGATTATTATTTAAAACGGTACGTAATACGACCGCGAGTTAAATCGTAAGGAGAAAGTTCAATTGTGACTTTATCTCCAGGTAAAATACGGATGAAATGCATACGAATTTTACCCGATACATGCGCAAGAATCGTATGACCGTTTTCTAATTCTACCTTAAACATCGCGTTTGGCAAAGTCTCAACAACTGTTCCTTCGACTTCAATTACATCATCTTTCGCCATCAACCCTGTCTCCCTTCTATATACAAATCAGGTTCTCATCAATGCTCAAACGTAATTTGCTGTTAGTATAGCCTCAATAGGAACGAAACTATTCGTTCAAGCATATGTTTGGAAATCATGAGAGATGTTCGAAAGACACTCGTAAGGTTTCGCTTATAGCAATCCACGGAGTAGACCGTCTCCCTCATGTCAACATGTTCGTACGAATGTGTTGGATGAGTTCCATAGTACCCGTTCGTTACACAGATGCTTCCACGAAACCCATTATACATCGTAAGTATTTTAAATGCACGTGGACAAGGGAGTCCGCGCTTTTGATGCATTCCTTTTCCTCCGAACGTATACCGGGCGCAATATGCTTTTGCAGCTCTCGAAAAAAACATTTTCGTTCTTTGCATACTACCCGGGTATTCAGTCGTCTGCGACAGGCACCGGGCAATTATATGCGGTTGCCCTGTAACAGAGCATCAAGATCAGCGAATACTAGTTTAATATCCTGCTGTCCATCTATATTAGATAAAACACCTTTGTCTTCATAAAAATCAAGCAAAGGTTGTGTTTGCTTCATATTTACTTCCAGACGGTTAGTTACCGTTTCCGGATTATCATCAGCACGTTGATAAAGCTCTCCACCATCTTTGTCACATACCCCATCTTTAGCAGGTGGATTAAAGACTAAATGATAAGCAGTTCCACATTCTTTACAAATGCGGCGACCTGTTAGACGTTTGATTAATTCTTCTTGTTCTACTTGAATATTAAGCACATGCTCAATAGATTTATCGATATCCGAAAGCAAAGCATCTAGTGCATCTGCTTGTGGAACTGTACGAGGAAATCCATCAAGTAGGAATCCTTTTTCACAGTCTGGTTTACTTAATCTTTCGCGGACAATACCAATCGTTACTTCATCAGGTACCAAGGCACCTTGATCCATAAACGATTTTGCTTTTAAACCTAGTTCCGTACCATCTTTAATAGCTGCACGAAACATATCGCCTGTAGAAATATGAGGGATTGCGTACTTCTCAACAATTTTATCTGCCTGAGTACCTTTTCCGGCACCAGGTAAACCCATTAAAACGATATTCATACGAAAATGCCCCCCAGGACTATATAGTTGATTTTTAGGAACATTAACGTCCCTAAAAACCCACCTTATTTCATAAAGCCTTTATAATGACGTTTAACTAGTTGGGATTCTAGCTGTTTCATCGTTTCGAGTGCAACCCCAACTACGATTAACAAACTTGTTCCGCCAATTTGTGCTGATTGCGGTAAATCCGCATACTTCACAAATAGCATCGGCATGATTGAAATAATAGCTAAGAATATAGCTCCAACAAATGTTAAACGATACAAGACGCTAGTTAAATAGTTTTGTGTATTGATCCCTGGACGAATTCCAGGAATATACGCACCTTGCTTTTTCAAATTGTCTGCTACATTTTCTGGGTTCACTTGAATGAACGCATAGAAGTAAGTAAAAGCAATGATCAAAGCAATATAAATTGTCATACCAATAGGTTGTGTATAATCTAATGCTCTCGTAATAGCATCGGTAGTGTTATTCTGACCGAAGAATAAAACGATTGACTGAGGCGCCATAAGAAACGCTGATGCAAAGATTACCGGAATTACTCCCGCAGCATTAACTTTTAAAGGTAAGTGAGTCTGTTGACCGCCTGTTTGAGCAGCACCAGAAACACGTTTCGCATATTGAATTGGAATTTTACGCAACGCTTGTTGAACGTAAATTACTCCAACTGTTACTGCGATAATCGCCAATAAAAGTAAAATGATGATTACTATATTGATAAACAGTGCATCTCCTGCACCTTCAATTTGTTGCGCATACACTTGGTTAACTGCGTTTGGAATGGCAGCAGCAATACCAGCGAAGATAATAATAGATATACCATTACCAACACCTTTAGCGGTAATTTGCTCTCCTAACCACATTAAAAATGCAGTTCCGGCTGTCAAAACAAGTGCAATAACTAAGTATGTCAATATACCGTCATCTTTTATTAAAGAACCACTATACATACGGTTAAAACCGTAAGACATAGCAATTGCTTGAACAAAAGCTAACACAATTGTGAAGTATCGAGTGAATTGTGCAAGTTTCCGTCTTCCGACTTCCCCTTGTTTTGCCCACTCAGTAAACTTCGGAACAACATCCATTTGTAGTAATTGTACTATGATGGATGCAGTGATGTAAGGCATGATACCCATTGCTAAAATAGAAAAGTTAGCAAGGGCTCCGCCACCGAATGTATTAAGGAAACCAATCAAACCCATTTGGTCTGTTTGTTTTAATACATCAGCATCAACGTAAGGTACTGGAACAAATGTCCCAATACGGAAGACGATTAACATCAATAAAGTAAAAATGATTTTATTTCTTATATCTCTAACACGCATAAAGTTGGAGATTGTCTGAAACATTAAACCACCTCTGTTGATCCGCCAGCGTTCTCAATTGCTTCTTTTGCTGATGCAGAGAATTTATGAGCTCTTACAGTTAACTTTTTACCAAGAGTTCCATTACCTAGAATCTTGATACCAGATTTCTCACTGCTCACAACACCTGTTTCTATTAATAGAGCAGGTGTAACTTCTGTGCCGTCTTCGAAACGATTTAATGTGTCAAGGTTCACAATTGCGAATTCTTTACGATTAATGTTCGTAAATCCACGTTTTGGTAAACGACGGAATAACGGGTTTTGACCGCCCTCAAATCCTGGACGAACGCCTCCGCCTGAACGAGCGTTTTGACCTTTATGACCTTTACCTGATGTTTTACCAGTTCCAGACCCGATTCCACGTCCGATACGCTTGCGCGAAGAACGAGAACCTTCTGATGGCTTTAACTCATGAAGTTTCATATGGTGGCACCTCCTTATTCTTAAAATAAAACTTATATTTCTTTAGTTGTTACTAGATGAGCTACTTTTTTAACCATGCCACGAATAGCGACATTGTCTTGATGCTCAACTGTTTGATGCATTTTACGTAATCCAAGAGCTTCTACTGTTTTGCGTTGAGTTGGTTTAGTACCAATCAAGCTTCTAGTCAGGGTAATTTCTAGTTTAGTTGCCATTGTAATTTCCCCCCCTTATCCTAACAGTTCTTCTACTGATTTACCACGCAATTTAGCAACGTCTTCAGCACGTTTTAACTGAGTTAAACCTTGTACTGTAGCACGTACCATGTTAATTGGTGTATTAGAACCAAGTGATTTAGAAAGAATATCTGTAATACCAGCTAATTCAAGTACTGCACGAACTGGTCCACCAGCAATAACTCCTGTACCAGGCGCTGCAGGTTTAACTAGAATAGAACCGGCACCAAAATGTCCTACAACTAAATGAGGAGTAGTCCCTTTAACTCTTGGTACTTCTATTAAGTTTTTCTTCGCGTCTTCAACAGCTTTACGGATAGCATCTGGAACTTCTTGTGCTTTACCAGTACCAAATCCTACATGTCCATCTTTGTCACCGACAACTACTAATGCAGTAAAACGGAAACGACGTCCACCTTTTACAACTTTAGCAACACGGTTGATCGTTACTACGCGTTCTTCAAGTTCAAGTTTGTTTGGGTCAATACCACGCATGAAATATGTCCCTCCTTCTTCTTAAAATTCTAAGCCGTTTTCACGTGCAGCTTCAGCTAACGCTTTAACACGTCCATGATATAAGTAACCGCCACGGTCAAATACAACAGATTTGATGTTTTTTTCTGTAGCGCGTTTTGCGATTGTTTCACCGATCAATTTAGCAGCTTCTACATTTCCAGCTGTTCCATTGAAATCTTTATCCATAGTGGATGCACTTGCGATTGTAACACCTTGAGTATCATCAATCAGTTGTGCGTATAAATGTTTATTAGAACGGAATACATTTAAACGAGGACGTTCAGTAGTACCCGTGATTTTTGTACGAACACGTACATGACGTCTCTTACGAACTTGATTTTTGTCTTGTTTCGTAATCACAGTGGTCACTCCTTTCTAATGCGAAAAGCATTATTTACCTGTTTTACCTTCTTTACGGCGTACAACTTCGCCTTCATAACGAATACCTTTACCTTTATACGGCTCTGGTGGACGAACTTGACGAATGTTAGATGCTAAAGCACCAACACGTTCTTTATCAATACCGCGAATGATAATTTTTGTATTTGCAGGAACTTCAACTACTAGTCCGTCTTCAGGAGTGAACTCAACTGGATGTGAGTACCCTACATTAAGTACAAGTTTAGTTCCTTGTAATTGTGCACGATAACCTACCCCAACTAATTCAAGTGCACGTTCAAATCCTTGAGAAACACCCGTGATCATGTTAGCTAGCAAAGCGCGAGTTGTACCATGAATTGTACGGTGCTCTTTTGAATCCGAAGGGCGTACTAAAGTTATTACAGTACCTTCTTGCTCAATTTTAATATCTTGGTTAAAAGATTTTGTTAATTCACCTTTTGGTCCTTTTACAACTACTGTGTTTTCAGCGCTAACTGTTACAGTAACTTCTGCAGGAACCTCTATTGGTTTTTTACCTACTCGAGACATTTTGTTGCACCTCCATTCGTTTGTTGATTATTACCAAACGTAAGCTACGATTTCTCCGCCAACTTGTTTAGCGCGAGCTTCTTTATCTGTTAATAAACCATTTGAAGTAGAAACTAAAGCGATTCCTAAACCGTTCAATACTTTAGGTACTTCGTTTGTTTTAGCGTAAACGCGTAGACCAGGTTTTGAAATACGTTTCAAACCAGTAATAACGCGCTCGTCATTTTGACCATATTTTAAGAAGATACGGATGATACCTTGTTTGCTATCTTCTACATATTCAACATCACGGATGAAACCTTCGCGTTTTAAAATCTCCGCGATTTCCTTTTTCAGGTTTGAAGCAGGAACTTCTAATTTCTCGTGACGAACCATGTTAGCATTACGAATGCGTGTAAGCATATCTGCAATTGGATCTGACATTGTCATTACATTTACCTCCTTCCCAGTTATAGGGGATTACCAGCTTGCTTTTTTAACGCCAGGAATTTGTCCCTTGTATGCAAGTTCACGGAAACAAATACGGCAAAGCTTGAATTTACGATATACAGAGTGCGGACGTCCACAACGCTCACAGCGTGTGTATGCTTGCACTTGGAACTTTGGCGTACGTTGTTGTTTAACGATCATTGATTTTTTAGCCACGTTTTCGCCTCCCTTAATTTACTTTTGGAATGGCATACCGAATTGTGTTAATAACTCGCGAGCTTCTTCGTCAGAATTCGCAGTTGTTACAATTACGATGTCCATACCGCGTACTTTCGAAACTTTATCATAATCGATTTCAGGGAAGATCAATTGCTCTTTGATTCCTAGAGTGTAGTTACCGCGACCGTCGAATGCTTTTTTAGAAACACCACGGAAGTCACGTACACGCGGAAGAGAAATAGCGATTAATTTATCCAAGAAGTCATACATACGTTCTCCACGTAGAGTGACTTTTGTACCGATTGGCATACCTTCACGTAGACGGAATGTAGCGATCGATTTTTTAGCTTTCGTAACTACAGGTTTTTGTCCTGAAATAATTTGTAATTCCTCAACAGCTGCGTCAAGCGCTTTTGTATTAGAAACAGCATCACCAACACCCATATTGATAACAATTTTATCAACTTTAGGTACTTGCATTACTGATTTATATTCAAATTTGCTCATTAGAGCAGGAGAAACTTCCTTAAGATACTTTTCTTTTAGGCGGTTCATGTGTGTACCTCCCTTCTCTTTACTTATTTAATAATTTCACCGGATTTTTTCGCAACACGAACTTTTTTGCCATCTTCCACTTTAGAACCTACGCGAGTCGGCTCGCCGGTTTTAGGGTCAATTAACATAACATTCGATACGTGGATTGCAGCCTCGTGGCTTACAATTCCTCCTTGCGGATTAGCTTGGTTTGGCTTCATATGTTTTTTGATGATGTTTACACCTTCAACTAACACACGGTCTTTCTTAGGAAAAGCAGTAAGAACAACACCTGTTTTACCTTTGTCTTTACCTGAGATTACCATTACTTTGTCGCCTTTTTTAACATGCATTCTTGTCGCACCTCCTTGATTGGCACTTTCATGTAAATTAAAGAACTTCTGGAGCTAATGAAACGATTTTCATAAAGTTGCTGTCGCGTAATTCACGAGCAACTGGTCCGAAGATACGAGTTCCACGCGGGCCTTTATCATCTTTGATAATAACGCAAGCATTTTCATCAAATTTGATATAAGTTCCGTCTTTACGGCGTACGCCGCTTTTAGTGCGAACGATTACAGCTTTAACGACGTCACCCTTCTTGACAACGCCACCTGGTGTTGCTTTCTTAACTGTACATACGACGATATCGCCGATATTAGCAGTCTTACGTCCAGTACCACCAAGTACTTTAATAGTTAAAACTTCGCGTGCACCTGAGTTGTCAGCAACTTTCATACGAGTTTCTTGTTGGATCACTTAGGTAACCTCCCTTCGGAATATATTAGTTCCGAACTTATTATTAGATAATAACCGCTTTTTCTACAACTTCCAATAGGCGGAAACGTTTAGTAGCTGATAGCGGACGAGTTTCCATGATACGGACGATATCTCCGATTTGGGCTTCGTTCTGCTCATCATGAGCTTTAAATTTCTTAGAATACTTAACACGTTTACCGTATAACTTGTGTTTTTTATGAGTTTCAATTAAAACAGAAATTGTTTTATCCATTTTATCTGATACCACACGGCCAGTGTATACTTTGCGTTGATTACGCTCAGTCATGCCAGAAAACCTCCTTTATCAGTTGTTTGCACTGATTTCTCTTTCACGAACCACAGTTTTCATACGCGCGATCGCTTTACGAACTTCGCGAATGCGAGCTGTGTTTTCTAATTGACCAGTCGCCAATTGGAAGCGTAGGTTGAAAAGCTCTTCTTTCAGTGATTTTACCTTTTGTTCTATTTCTGCAGTAGTAAGGTCACGGATGTCATTAGCTTTCATTAGATTCACCACCAATTTCTTGACGTTTGATTATTTTACATTTAATCGGAAGCTTATGTGATGCTAATCGCAATGCTTCACGAGCAACTTCTTCAGAAACGCCAGCTATTTCAAACATAATTTTTCCAGGTTTTACAACTGCTACCCATCCTTCAGGAGCACCTTTACCTGAACCCATACGTACCTCAAGAGGCTTTTTCGTATAAGGTTTGTGAGGGAATATTTTAATCCATACTTTACCGCCACGTTTCATGTAACGTGTCATTGCAATACGGGCTGCTTCAATTTGACGACTTGTGATCCAGCTTGCTTCAGTTGCTTGTAAACCAAACTCACCAAATGCTATTTCTTTGCCGCCTTTTGCTTCACCACGCATTTTCCCACGGTGTTCACGACGATATTTAACGCGTTTAGGCATTAACATATTATTTGCCTCCTTCCTCAGAGTTCTTCTTAACTGGAAGGACTTCACCACGATAGATCCATACTTTAACGCCAAGCTTACCATAAGTTGTGTCAGCTTCAGCATGTGCATAATCAATGTCAGCACGTAATGTATGAAGTGGTACAGTTCCTTCGCTGTAATGTTCAGCACGAGCAATGTCAGCGCCGCCTAAGCGTCCAGATACTTGAGTTTTAATACCTTTAGCGCCAGAACGCATTGTGCGTTGAATTGCTTGTTTTTGAGCACGACGGAAAGATACGCGCCCTTCTAGTTGGCGTGCAATACTTTCTGCTACTAATTTAGCATCTAAGTCAGCTCGTTTTATTTCAACAATATTTATGTGTACACGTTTACCAGTTAAATCGTTCAAGTGCTTGCGAAGTGCTTCCACTTCCGTACCACCTTTACCGATTACCATACCTGGTTTAGCTGTGTGAATTGAAACATTAACACGTTTTGCAGCGCGTTCGATTTCTACAGTAGAAACAGAAGCTTCTTTCAAACGAGTTTCGATGTACTTACGGATTTTCAAGTCTTCGTGTAGTAGAGTTGCATAGTCTTTACCAGCGTACCATTTTGACTCCCAGTCACGAATGATGCCTACTCGTAATCCTATAGGATGTACTTTTTGACCCACGAATTATCCCTCCTTCTTCTCTGATACCACGATTGTGATGTGGCTAGTACGTTTGTTAATAGCACTTGCACGTCCCATAGCACGTGGGCGGAAACGTTTTAATGTTGGACCTTCATCAACAAAGACTTCAGAAACAACTAGGTTATTTACATCTAAATCATAATTGTGCTCAGCGTTGGCAACTGCGGATTTTAATACCTTTTCAACTACAGGCGATGCTGCTTTTGGAGTAAGTTTTAAAATTGCAACTGCTTCACCGATTTGCTTACCTCTGATTAAATCAACGACTAATCTTACTTTACGAGGGGCAATGCGCACTGTTTTAGCAATAGCTTTTGCTTGTGACATTTTAATGACCTCCTCTCAAATTAGCGTCTTGTTTTCTTATCATCAGAACCATGACTACCTATAGCGCGTGTTGGTGCAAACTCGCCAAGTTTATGACCTACCATATCTTCAGTTACGTATACAGGAACATGTTTGCGTCCGTCATATACAGCGATTGTTAACCCGATAAAAGTAGGGAAAATTGTAGAACGGCGAGACCAAGTCTTAATCACTTGTTTTTTCTCAGAGTCCTTTTGTGCATCGACCTTCTTAATTAGATGATCGTCTGCGAAAGGTCCTTTTTTCAAGCTACGACCCATGCTGAAACCTCCCTCCGTGATGACACCACGGTTCTATCTGCGAACCGTAGTAAGACCACTTTATTTTTTACGACGACGAATGATAAGTTTGTCGGATTTGTTTTTCTTGTTACGAGTTTTGTATCCAAGAGTTGGTTTACCCCATGGAGACATTGGTGACTTACGACCGATTGGAGTTTTACCTTCACCACCACCATGTGGGTGATCGTTCGGGTTCATTACTGATCCACGTACAGTTGGGCGTTTACCTAACCAACGATTACGACCAGCTTTACCAATGTTCACAAGTTCGTGTTGTTCGTTTCCTACTTCACCGATAGTTGCACGGCAAACACCTAGGATTAAACGAACTTCACCAGATTGTAAACGTACGATTACGTACTTACCTTCTTTACCAAGTAATTGAGCAGATGTACCAGCAGAACGAACTAACTGACCACCTTTACCAGGTTTCATTTCAATGTTATGGATAGTAGTACCCATTGGGATGTTTTGTAATGGAAGAGCGTTTCCTGCTTTGATATCAGCTTCTGGTCCTGACACGATTGTCATTCCCACTTCTAAGCCTTTAGGAGCTAGGATGTAACGTTTTTCCCCATCCGCATAATTAATTAATGCGATATTCGCAGTACGGTTTGGATCATATTCAATAGTAGCAACGCGTCCTGGTATACCATCTTTATTTCGTTTGAAATCAATGATACGGTATTGACGCTTATGTCCACCACCATGATGACGAACAGTAATTTTACCTTGATTGTTACGGCCGCCTTTACGTTTCACAGGAGCAAGTAGAGATTTCTCTGGCTTGTCAGTTGTGATTTCAGCGTAATCTAATGAAGTCATGTTACGACGTCCGTTTGTCGTTGGTTTATACTTTCTAATCGCCATGTTATTCCCTCCTTCTTGATTATTAATTCCTTTTTATAAGGATTAGATTTCGAATAACTCGATTTCTTTGCTTTCTAGAGTTAACGTAACAATAGCTTTACGACGCTTGTTCGTATACCCACCAAATTTACCTACGCGTTTGTATTTTCCTTTGTAGTTCATGATGTTAACTTTCTCAACATCTACTCCGAAAATTTCTTCAATTGCGTATTTAACTTGAGTTTTATTGGCACGAGTGTCCACTTCGAAAGTGTACTTTTTATCTGCCATTACTTCAGAAGAACGCTCGGTAATGACCGGACGTTTAATAATATCACGTGCTTCCATTATCCAAGCACCTCCTCTACTTTTTCTACTGCTGCTTTAGTCATTACAACTTTGTTATGACCGATTAAATCTAAAACGTTAATGCCTGTTGCAGACACTACTGTGATTCCAGGGATGTTACGAGCAGCTAATGCTACTGTTTCATCTAAATCAGCAGTTACGAATAACGCTTTTTTATCGATTGAAAGGTTAGATAACACTTTCACGAAGTCTTTTGTTTTTGGTGCATCAAATGCTAAACCTTCAAGTACTACGATGCTTTCTTCACGAGCTTTTGTTGAAAGCGCTGAAAGAAGTGCTAAACGACGTACTTTTCTAGGTAATTTGAAGCTGTAACTACGTGGAGTTGGTCCGAAAACAACACCACCACCACGCCATTGTGGAGAGCGGATAGAACCTTGGCGAGCACGTCCAGTTCCTTTTTGTTTCCATGGTTTACGTCCACCACCAGCAACTTCAGAACGGTTTTTCACTTTGTGATTACCTTGACGAAGTGAAGCGCGTTGAGAAATGATAGCGTCAAATAAGACAGATTCATTTGGTTCGATACCGAAAATTTTATCGTTCAATTCGATTTCGCCAACTGAAGTTCCTGCTTGATTGAATAATGATACTTTTGCCATTCCTGTTTCCTCCTTTCTTTAGAGAATTATTTCGATTTAATAGCAGCTTTAACTACTACTAATGATTTACGAGAACCAGGAACATTACCTTTTACTAATAATAGGTTACGTTCAGCATCCACTCTTACGATTTCTAAGTTTTGGATTGTTACTGTATGTCCACCCATTTGACCAGGTAATTTCTTTTGTTTGAATACACGGTTCGGAGCAACTGGCCCCATTGAACCTGGACGACGGTGGTAACGAGATCCATGGGCCATTGGTCCACGAGATTGTCCGTGGCGTTTAATAACACCTTGGAAACCTTTACCTTTAGTAGTACCTGTTACATCAATTACATCGCCTTCTGTAAAACTTTCTACCTTGACTTCTTGACCAACTTCGTAATTAGCTGTATCCAATCCGCTGAATTCGCGGATGAAGCGCTTAGGAGCAGTGCTTGCTTTAGCTACGTGCCCTTTCGCAGGTTTGTTAGAAAGCTTTTCGCGCTTGTCTTCAAAACCTAACTGAATAGCTTCGTAACCGTCTGTTTCAACTGTTTTCTTTTGAAGTACTACGTTTGGAGTAGCTTCAATAACAGTTACAGGGATTAAGTCACCGTTCTCAGCAAATACTTGCGTCATACCGATTTTTCTACCTAAGATTCCTTTGGTCATCCGTCACACCTCCTATAATAATTTGTGTTTTTTATTTTTTACCATTAAAGTTTGATTTCAATATCAACGCCAGATGGTAAATCAAGCTTCATTAACGCATCAACAGTTTGTGGTGTTGGGTTAACGATATCGATAAGACGTTTATGCGTACGCATTTCGAATTGCTCACGAGAATCTTTATACTTATGAACAGCACGAAGAATCGTATAAACAGATCTTTCAGTCGGAAGTGGAATCGGACCCGATACACTTGCACCTGAACGTTTAGCAGTTTCCACAATTTTCTCAGCAGATTGATCCAGAATTCTATGATCATACGCTTTTAAACGGATACGAATTTTTTGTTTTGCCATTACTTTCCCTCCTTTTCGCCTATTTTCTAGACATTCTCCACGAAAATTTTCCGTACACTCGCCATGGCAAAGCGGCCGGGTGTGTCGGTAACCTCTCGCTTCATCGCAGTCAAAGACCAACATTCAACATTATACACATTAAAAAAATATTTCGCAAGTGTTTTTTACGAAATTATTTTTAAAGTTATAACCGCATTACTTTTCTATAATACTTATGTTTTTCTAAGCCGTTTTCTAGTATATAAAATTCTAGTGAAAATAGCAACTGATAACAATAATAATATATACGCAACACGCATACTCTTCTGCAAGCTCTTTAAAGTTACTATAACTAGAAAGGGATATCTCTTCTATAGAGATATCCCTTTCTAGTTATTACTATAGAACAAACACAACTGCAATCCATCCGAAAAGCACGAGCGGAATATTATAAGCAACAAACGTGGGAACACAAGTATCCCATATATGGTTATGTTGTCCATCTACATTCAATCCTGCAGTTGGGCCAAGCGTTGAGTCAGAAGCAGGTGACCCGGCATCACCTAAAGCACCTGCTGTGCCTATTAATGCAATTGTTGCTAATGGACTTAATCCAAGTTCCATTGCAAGCGGTACAAAGATGGCAGCTATTATAGGGATAGTAGCAAATGATGAACCGATCCCCATCGTTACAACCAAACCTACTATTAACATAATCAGCACTGCTATACTCACATTACCCTGTAATAATCCCGAAGATGCTTCTACAAGACTTTCTACATGCCCCGTAGCATTAATAACCGCTGCAAATCCATTTGCTGTGATCATAACGAATCCTACAAAGGCCATCATACGCATGCCTTCAGTGAGAAGTACATCCGCTTCTTTCCTTTTTAATGCACCACTGACATAAAGGACAACGATACCAGCAAGTGCTCCGGCAATCATAGAATCGGTTTCAACTTGAACTGTCAAAGCCGCAACCAAAGAAATAATAGTAAAAACTATACTACTTTTCTTTACATCTACTTCTAGATCATTCACTTCTACTTCTTGCTGCTTATAACTTCTGGGTTTCCGAAACAAGACAAATGCCATTACAAGTCCAAATACCATTCCTAGAGCTGGAACTGCCATCGCCTTAGGAATATCGCTTAAAGCTATTTCTAATCCTGATAACCCCATCTGTGTAGCAACGATGTCTTGATAAATTGCACCAAACCCGTATGGCAAAAACATATACGGAGTAATTAAACCGAAAGCTAAAATACAAGCTATCAATCTTCGATCCACTTGCAACATATTTAACACTTTTAAGATGGGTGGTACCAGTAATGGGATGAAGGCAATATGAATCGGAATTAAGTTCTGCGAGAATACAGCCATCATAAGTAACAACAAGAATACTAAAGCTTTCACTAGCCCTACTTTATTGGAGTCTCCTTTACTCTTTACTAACTTCAAGATGGCTAACACTAATAACTCAGGTATACCAGTCTTGGAGATAGCGATGGCAAAGCCTCCTAGTAACGCATAGCTAAGTGCTATGGTCGCCCCAGCTCCTAACCCACCTGTAAATGCATCAATGGTTTCCGCAACGGATAAACCGGCTGTAAGGCCTCCTACAAGGGCCCCTATAATTAAGGAGAATACTACGTTGATACGAAGTAAACTCAATACTAACATGACTATTACCGCTATTAAGACAGCATTCAACTTCACCACTCACTTTCACGCACTAGATTACTAATAGGTAGAAGTTTATATTTTTTTAATGAAAATGTCAATAGATTATATAATAATCTAAATCACTTTTAAAACTAACCTTGTCGGAATGAACAAGTCTATCTCCTGAGCACAAACCTGTACTAATAAAATATTACTCATTCAATATCTATGAAAAACTCTATGCAAAAACAAAAGCCTGACCTCCAAATGGAAATCAAGCTTTTGTATTATAAGGCTGCTTCTACTACCTTTCGATAATAACCTGCTGAAAGAATCGCAAAGATGGAGTAAAGAACAATATATATACCCATTGTGATTAATAAGGGAGCAACCAACTCGGTGCCAAATAAAATCCAACCCGATTTTACTGCAAAATAACTATGTGCTAAGCCTATTATTAATGGAAAACCGAAGTTAAACAACTGCTTACGTCGGATCCCTCTCATAATCTCATTAGTAGTAAAGCCCATTTTGCGTAAAATTTTATAGGTTCCTTTTTCTTCATCCGCCTCAGACATTTGTTTAAAGTACAGAATACTACCTGTAGCTATTAAAAACGCTAAGCCTAAAAATCCACTTATAAAAATGGTCATTCCAAGTGAATCTAACATATTTATGCGATAATCTTCCTGTGATTGTACACTGACTGTGTTTGTTGCTCGATCATTACCTGGAATTGGCATTTCCACTGACACTTTATTTGCTTCAAATACTTCTTGCGCCTTTATTAATTGATTTTCTTCCTTCAAATCCATACCAACTATTTTTTGGTTCTTAGTAAGAGGATCGTTAAGTAGCTTTTGAAAATATGTGTCTGACACTACGACTGTAAAAAAACCAAAATAGTGATAATCAGGTATTAGTCGATCCTCTATAACTTCCTTAATAAATATTTCATCTTTACCTGTAGAAGTATTAAACTGTATAGGTTTTTGTCCTTCTATTCTTATGTTTTCTGCGCTCAAACTATCGTAACCTATTATATAACCTTCCTCTTCTTGTAATTGAAGATTAGGAAGCTTTTTTTGAATTGCCTTTAGGCTAACAACTTGTACACCTAACTCGGTGGATAAAGTTTTATCTAACGCAGCTTTCTTGATCAATAAAGTACGGACATCTGATGGAACCGCTAGTATGTCAATATCATACCTAGTATATTGAATTCCTTCTTTATCAAATTCTCCAACCATTTCAAAACCAGTATCCTCATACATTATAAAATCATAAGGTACTGCTTGATTCGCCACTGAGTCCGTTGAATAGTAGGAGATGTAGGTTAATGTTAATATTGCTAGCGTAGTCGCGGACAATACTGTAATAGTAGTCAGAGACATCGCATTGGCTTTCATTCGATGCATGATTGTTGATAACGATAATACATCTTGAATAGATAGCAAACCTTTTTTACTTTTTCTTATAAGGTTTAGGATTAACGCTACCGAAAATCGAAATACAAAATAGGTTCCACCAACCGTTAAAGCAAGTATAGATACCATTTTGAATAACAGTATATTGGCAGAAGGTAAGTTATCCAAGTCTAATAGTGTCGTCGATAGATAGTAGCCATACCCTATAGAAATCAACCCTACAAATCCTAAAAACATCTGAAAGGCATTAAACTTTTTGACCCTTTCATCTGCGACTGCGGTTGTTGTAATTAGAGCTAGTAGAGTTACTCTTTTAATTCTTATTGCGGTTTGCAAAATTACTATCAATAAAAGTACCGAGAAAACAACTACAGTAACCATTAACGCTTCCATAGAAAATGAGAGCTCTACAAATACATCCTTTTCTACTATTTTTAATAGTATCATTACAAATATTCTTGAGGTAAGTAAACCTACTAATACACCAATGACAATAGCACTGAACCAAAGAATAATATTCTCAATTGCTATTAGTCTAGCCACTAAGCTTTTGGACATGCCGACTAGCTGGTATAAACCAATTTCCTTGCTCCGTCTATTCATGAAGAGCTTATTAGCATAGAGTACAAAGAAAGTTACGATAAATAATAATAAATAGGAAGCTGCTTTTAATGCAGCTGAAGATCTACCAGTACCGATTTCATTAACGATTGCTGGATTGTACTGTAAAGTGACAAAAGAATAATATAATGAAACACTGAATACTAAAGCAAAAACATAGAGATAATAACTCTTTATATTTTTCCTCATACTTCTTAAAACCAATTGATTAAGCGTCATAGCCATCACCACTCAATACACCTTGGGTATTCATGATCTCTTGGAAAAATTGTTTGCGATCCTTGTCACCCTTATACAACTCAGAATATATCTGTCCGTCCTTTAAAAATAGAACACGTGAGCAAAAGCTTGCCGCTACAGAGTCATGTGTTACCATCATAATCGTGACTTTCTTTTCTTTGTTGATTTTTTCCAAATTACTTAACAATGCAGTAGCAGATTTGGAATCTAGAGCTCCAGTTGGCTCATCTGCAAATACAATAGAAGGATTACCGACTAGTGCCCTTGCCGCTGATGTTCTTTGCTTTTGTCCACCAGATATCTCATTAGGATATTTGTTTAATATATCTTCAATTCCTAAAAGAACTGTAATCTCATTTATCTTGTCCTCCCCCTCGCTCTTAGAGGTCTTACCTACAGATAATGGAAGATAAATATTTTCTTTAACTGTTAGCGTATCCAACAAATTATAATCCTGAAAGATAAAACCAAGCTGTTCTCTTCTGAATTTGGAAAGCTTCTGTTCTTTCATTTTTTGAAGATTATTATTGTTAATCTCAATTATTCCAGATGTAACTTTATCAATTGAAGCTAAGACATTTAATAGGGTTGTTTTCCCTGAGCCCGAAGGTCCCATAATCCCAACAAATTCCCCTTCTCGTACTTCTATGTCAATATCCTTTAATACTTCCTGAGTATTGGATTTTTTACCAAATACTTTTTTAATCTTTCGACCTCGTAAAATAACCATGGTCTACCTCCTACCTTTTATTAACTTCATTTTACCCATTATTTCAAGATTAATCGTTCGTTTTAGGTGACAAACAAAGAAAGTAGATGACATTTTCGTCACCTACCTAGTATTTCTTGCATCTCATTTTGTATGGGGAATTGTAAGGAAAAGGTAGAACCAACACCTATCTCCGAAGTAACGTTTATATTAATACCCAGTTTTTCCGCGGAATTCTTAGCTAAGTATAGCCCCATTCCAGTTGAGGCGGCACTTTCTCTTCCAACCCTACCGGTAAAGGACTTTTCAAAAATTCTAGGCAAATCCGCTTGCGATATTCCTACCCCTTCGTCTTTTATAGAAAGGACTAGATGACCCAAATTGTCTATTGTAGTACTTATATGAATTTCTTTGTGCTCTTTGCTATATTTCACAGCATTTGATACGATCTGTCTTACAATAAATGCTAGCCACTTGTGATCAGTAAGTGTTGTTTTATCTAACCCTTCTGTTTCAAATCCAATATTCCGTTGCATACACCACGGCTTCAATTCTTTAATTTCCCGGAATATAACTTTTTGCAGATTTACTTTTTCTATAACGTTATCTTTCTCAATAAATGGTAGTCGTGTTTTATGAAGTTGTTGGTCTAATAACATATGCATTCTAAGCCATTCTACTTCTAGTTGTTTCTTAAGGATCGAATCTTCTACATTATCTATCATTAGCTTCATACTCGTAAGCGGTGTTTTCATCTCATGTATCCAAGAAAGGGTCTGGTCCTTTTCTTCTAGAAAAAGTATATGGGAACCATTGAGCTCATGTTTTCCTGATTGAATAATCTCTTGTATCTCATCCATCATCATCTTATCAAAAAGGGATTGTCCGTCAGGTAGTCTAGCTATAAGCTGATCGAACGTCGAATCACCCCGATTGACCTTTAATACATTTTTAATAAACTTTGTTTCCCTAAAATACCTCCATAAAAAGAATACTAAAAATAAAAGTAGATTAGTACTATTCATATATAGAATAGAAGTATTAGTAAAGTTCACGTCTAATGTAAGGAGAATATTTAACCATAGCTGTAGAAAACTAAAAAATAAAATCCAAGAAAATCGTTCTTTTATATATAATAGAAACAGCCTCATAGCCCCTCCTTTGTTATTGCTATATAACCTAATCCCTTTTTGGTCACGATGACTTCTTCCAACCCAATTTGCTCTAGTTTTAAGCGCAATCTATTAACGTTTACAGAAAGTGTATTGTCATTCACAAACTTTTCGTCATCCCATAATCTTCTCATAAGCTCATCTCTTGAAACAATTTTATCTAAAGACTGAACTAACACTCTTAGGATAAACAACTCATTTTTAGTAAGTTCAACCTCTTGATCTTCTCTGGAAATAGCGCTTCTAGAATAATCAATGATAGCATCATTCCAATGGACAATATCTAATTGCTCATCCCCATAATCATAAGTTCTTCGAAGTATTGCTTGGATTTTCGCCAACAACACTTCCATATTAAAAGGTTTTTGTACAAAATCATCTGCACCCATTTGCATTGCCATAATCATGTCCATTGGATGATCTCTAGATGAAAGAAAGATAATAGGAACTTTCGAGTGTCGACGAATTTCTCGGCACCAATGAAAACCATCATATGCTGGAAGTTGAATATCTATAATAACCAACTGTGGTTTCTCTTCTAAAAAAGTAGGAAGTATTTGCTGGAAATTAATTGGACCGATTACTTCAAATGACCAATGAAGAAAATGATCTTTTATCAAACTGAATATAGAAATATCATCTTCTATTAACAAAATTTTTTGCATTTTATACACCCCTTTACTCAGTGTACACAATTTTAGGCATAAAAAAAACCATCTCGTCGTCACGAGATGGTTTTTATAAAAGAATTATAGATTACTTAGTGATAGTAGCAACTACACCAGCGCCTACAGTACGTCCACCCTCACGGATAGAGAATTTAGTACCTTCTTCGATAGCGATTGGTGAAATTAGAGATACTGTCATTTCGATGTTGTCTCCAGGCATAACCATTTCTACGCCTTCTGGTAAGTTACAAACACCAGTTACATCAGTTGTACGGAAGTAGAACTGAGGACGGTAGTTTGAGAAGAATGGAGTATGACGTCCACCCTCTTCTTTAGAAAGAACATAAACTTCAGCTTTGAAGTCTGTGTGTGGAGTAATTGTACCTGGTTTAGCTAAAACTTGACCACGTTGGATATCTTCACGAGCTACCCCACGAAGAAGAGCTCCGATGTTGTCTCCAGCTTCTGCATAGTCAAGAAGTTTACGGAACATTTCAACACCAGTTACAGTAGTTGATTTAGCTTCTTCTGTAATACCGATAATGTCTACAACGTCACCGATTTTAACTTGTCCACGTTCAACACGTCCTGTTGCAACTGTACCACGACCAGTGATTGAGAATACATCCTCAACTGGCATCATGAATGGTTTGTCAGTTTGACGTTCTGGTGTTGGGATATAGCTATCTACAGCGTCCATTAATTCAACGATTTTTTCTTCCCATTCTGCTTCGCCTTCAAGAGCTTTAAGAGCAGAACCTTTGATTACTGGAATGTCGTCGCCTGGGAAATCGTATTCAGAAAGAAGATCACGAACTTCCATTTCAACTAATTCTAGTAATTCTTCGTCGTCTACCATATCACATTTGTTCATGAATACAACTAGGTATGGAACACCTACTTGTTTAGATAAAAGAATGTGCTCACGAGTTTGTGGCATTGGGCCATCAGCAGCAGATACTACTAAGATCCCACCATCCATTTGTGCTGCACCTGTGATCATGTTTTTAACATAGTCAGCATGTCCTGGGCAGTCAACGTGTGCGTAGTGACGAGTTTCAGTTTCATACTCAACATGTGAAGTATTGATAGTGATACCGCGTTCTTTTTCTTCAGGTGCATTATCGATATCAGCGTAAGACTTAGCTGTTCCACCCATTTTTTTAGAAAGAACTGTTGCGATAGCAGCAGTTAGAGTTGTTTTACCATGGTCAACGTGTCCGATAGTACCAACGTTAGCATGTGTTTTGGAGCGGTCAAATTTTTCTTTAGCCATTAGAGAAGTCCTCCTCAGTAATTGTATGATTTTTTATTATAAAAGTAAGGGACTAAACGCCCCTTAACTTTCATAGACTACAAATTAGTTATACTTTAAATTTGGTGATAATTCAATTATTCACCTTTATTTTTTTTGATAATTTCTTCAGAAATTGATTTCGGAACATCTTCATAGTGATCGAATGTCATTGAGAAGACTCCGCGTCCTTGCGTATTAGAACGTAAAGACGTTGCATATCCGAACATTTCAGCAAGCGGAACCATTGAACGCACTACTTGTGCATTTCCGCGAGCGTCCATACCTTCAACGCGTCCACGACGAGAAGTGATATCACCCATGATGTCTCCTAAATATTCTTCAGGAATAACAACTTCAACTTTCATGATAGGCTCAAGAATTACTGGGTTTACTTTAGATACAGCATTTTTCAATGCCATAGAAGCAGCAACTTTGAAGGCCATCTCATTGGAGTCAACGTCATGATATGATCCGTCGTATAATTTTGCTTTAATATCGATTAATGGATATCCAGCAAGTACACCATTGTTAAGTGAGTCACGAAGACCTGCCTCAACAGCTGGAATGTATTCACGTGGAACTACCCCACCGACAACAGCATTTTCAAACTCAAAGCCTTTTCCTTCTTCGTTTGGAGAGAATTCGATCCAAACGTGTCCGAATTGACCACGTCCACCTGATTGACGTACGAATTTACCTTCAACTTTTGCTGAAGAGCGGAAAGTCTCACGGTAAGATACTTGAGGAGCACCTACGTTAGCTTCTACTTTAAATTCACGACGCATACGGTCAACTAAGATATCAAGGTGAAGTTCACCCATACCAGCGATAATAACTTGACCAGTTTCTTGGTCTGTATGAACGCGGAATGTAGGATCTTCTTCTGCTAATTTAACAAGAGCAGCACCCATTTTATCTTGGTCAGCTTTAGATTTTGGCTCAACTGATAACGAAATAACTGGCTCTGGGAATACCATAGACTCTAGAATTACTAAAGCTTTTTCATCACAAAGTGTATCTCCAGTAGTAGTATCTTTTAGACCTACTGCTGCAGCGATATCTCCAGCATGTACTTCTGAAATCTCTGAACGAGAGTTCGCATGCATTTGTAGAATACGTCCTACACGCTCACGCTTACCTTTTGTTGAGTTTTGAACATATGATCCGGCTTGTAACGTACCAGAATATACACGGAAGAATGTTAGTTTACCAACATAAGGATCCGTCATAACTTTAAATGCTAATGCAGAGAAAGGTTCTGAGTCATCCGAATGACGTAAAATTTCATCTTCGCTATCTGGGTCTGTACCAACCATAGCAGCAATATCAAGTGGTGATGGAAGGTATGCAACAACTGCGTCTAGAACTTTACGAACACCTTTGTTTTTGAATGCAGTACCACACACTACTGGATAGAACTCTACGTTTAGGGTACCTTTACGAATACCGTTAACTAATTCTTCGTTCGTGATTTCTTCACCATTTAAATATTTATCCATTAAGTCTTCGTCAAGTTCAGAAACCGCTTCAACTAGTTTTTCACGGTATTCTTGCGCTTGAGCTTTGTACTCTTCTGGAATTTCTATTTCTTCCATATCAGTTCCTAAGTCATTAGGATACATAGTTGCTGTCATCGTAATTAAGTCAATAATTCCGTTGAATTCATCTTCTGCACCGATAGGTAATTGAATTGGATGAGCGTTAGCTTGTAAACGATCATGAAGCGTTCCTACAGAATAAAGGAAGTCCGCACCCATTTTATCCATTTTGTTGATGAAAACAATACGTGGTACGCCATAAGTTGTAGCTTGACGCCATACTGTTTCAGTTTGTGGTTCAACACCAGATTGAGCATCTAGTACTGTAACCGCACCATCAAGTACACGAAGTGAACGTTCAACTTCAACAGTGAAGTCTACGTGTCCAGGTGTATCGATGATATTTACACGGTGATTATCCCAAGCAGCTGTTGTTGCAGCAGAAGTAATCGTAATTCCACGTTCTTGTTCTTGCTCCATCCAGTCCATCTGTGATGCACCTTCATGAGTTTCCCCGATTTTGTGGATTTTACCAGTGTAGTATAGAATACGCTCCGTAGTAGTAGTTTTACCAGCATCGATGTGAGCCATGATACCGATATTACGTGTTTTTTCTAAGGAGAACTCTCTAGCCATATTGTATTTCTCCTTCCATAGTCGGATTAGAGTATAGTTTTATAATAATATTAAAAAAGATTCTACCAACGGTAGTGAGCGAATGCTTTGTTAGCTTCAGCCATTTTGTGTATATCTTCACGTTTTTTAACTGATGAACCAGTATTGTTAGATGCATCAAGAATTTCGTTAGCTAAACGTTCTTCCATCGTTTTTTCTCCACGAAGACGTGAATAGTTTACTAAGTAACGAAGACCTAGTGTTGAACGACGATCAGGACGTACTTCAACTGGTACTTGATAGTTAGCACCACCAACACGGCGAGCACGAACTTCTAGAACTGGCATTACATTGTTTAGGGCAGCTTCAAATACTTCTAATGGATCTTTACCAGAACGTTCTTTTACAAGTTCAAACGCTCCGTATAGAATTTTTTGAGAAGTACCTCTTTTACCATCAACCATCAATTTATTGATTAAACGAGTTACTAGTTTTGAATTGTAAATTGGATCTGGTAACACGTCACGTTTGGAAACAGGACCTTTACGAGGCATGTGTTTTCCTCCTTTCGACGAATGTCAAATTATTAATTATATTATTTTTTTGCTGCTTTAGGGCGTTTAGCGCCATAAAGTGAACGACTTTGCATACGACCAGTAACACCAGCTGTATCAAGAGCACCACGTACGATATGGTAACGTACTCCTGGTAAATCTTTTACTTTTCCTCCGCGGATAAGTACAACACTATGTTCTTGTAGGTTGTGTCCTTCTCCTGGAATATAAGCAGTAACCTCTAACGTATTAGTTAAACGTACACGCGCATATTTACGAAGTGCTGAGTTAGGTTTTTTCGGCGTCATAGTACCAACACGAGTACAAACCCCACGTTTTTGTGGAGAGTTTAAGTTAGTACCAGCCTTTTTGAAGCTGTTATAACCTTTCCCTAGTGCAGGCGACTTTGATTTCGTGATTTTGGATTGACGAGGCTTACGTACTAATTGGTTAATTGTAGGCATCGATTATTCCTCCCTTCATTTGTTCTTGTTAATACCACACATCCAGGTGGTTCATTTTTTGGGTAAAAACAAAGTCTTTGTGATTTACACAAAAACTGTTACACAGTAATAGCTACTACTGACGCCGCTAAGCGCAGTCCACAAGCCTTACCAAGATCTACTTTAGACTCAACATAGTTAATTGAAACATTGTTTTCTTGTGCTGTTGTTCGTGCTAGTTCAATGATTCTCTCTTCTATATCTAGTGCAATATAAACTTCTTTGACAAGCCCTTTTTTCATTGCTTTTACTGCTTGCTTTGTACCTATGATTGTTTCTTTCGCTTGTTTCACTTTTTCATAAGACATTTGCATATCCTCCAAAGGGTACAAGTCAAATAACTATCAACCTTAAATATATTATCACTCATTGAAAAATGTGTCAACAGTAATTATAAAATATTAGGGAGAAATAAAACTTCTTCTCCCTAACATTCAATTGTTTTACTCTGCGTTAACTAACTCTTTTCCAGAATCTGCTTCGTTGTCCGTGATTTTAATTTGGCGATAACGTTGCATACCTGTACCAGCTGGAACTAGTTTACCGATAATTACGTTTTCTTTCAAGCCTAATAATTCATCACGTTTCCCTTTAATCGCTGCGTCTGTTAAGACACGAGTCGTTTCTTGGAACGATGCTGCAGATAAGAATGATTCTGTTTCAAGTGAAGCTTTAGTAATACCAAGGATAACTGGACGACAAGTTGCAGGGATTTTACCTTGTAAAACTGCTTCTTTGTTCGCTTCAGCAAATTGATGGATATCTAGTAGTGATCCTGGAAGTAGGTCTGTTTCCCCAGCTTCAATCACACGTACTTTACGAAGCATTTGGCGTACCATAACTTCGATGTGTTTATCCCCGATTTCTACCCCTTGCATACGGTAAACTTTTTGTACTTCTTTTAATAAGTACTCTTGAACAGTTGAAACATCTTTAACTCTCAACAATTCTTTAGGATCTATAGAACCTTCTGTTAAAACTTGACCACGATGCATTGTATCGTTTAGTTGTACTTTTAAACGAGCATTGTATGGTGCCAAATATTTACGAGTTTCTACATTCCCTTGTATTGTAATTTCTTTTTGGCCTTCTCTAATTTCATCAATTTCAGTAACAGTTCCTGAGATTTCAGATATAACAGCTTGCCCTTTAGGATTACGTGCTTCAAAAATTTCTTGGATACGCGGAAGACCTTGAGTAATATCGTCTCCTGCAACCCCACCTGTATGGAATGTACGCATTGTTAACTGAGTACCTGGTTCACCAATTGATTGAGCTGCTATAATACCAACTGCTTCTCCTACTTCAACTGTGTCACCTGTAGCTAAGTTTAAGCCGTAACATTTTTTACAAACACCATGTTTTGTATTACAAGTAAATGCTGAGCGAATTGTTAACTCATTAATACCTGCTTCTTCAATAACACGAGCGACGTCTTGTGTAATTAACCCGTCTTTTTCTAGGATCAGTTCATTTGTAGTTGGATGGAAAATTGTTTTCTTCGTATGACGACCGACAATACGTTCGCCAAACTCTTCAATAACTTCCGTACCTTCCATAAGTGAACCAATTAATAATCCACGGTCCGTTCCACAATCTTCTTCACGTACAATAACATCTTGTGCAACGTCTACTAGACGACGAGTTAAGTAACCTGAATCGGCAGTTTTAAGAGCTGTATCGGCAAGACCTTTACGAGCACCATGTGTAGAGATGAAGTATTCAAGTACTGTTAAACCTTCACGGAATGATGACTTGATCGGAAGTTCAATAATACGACCGGCCGGATTGGCCATAAGTCCACGCATACCTGCAAGTTGAGTAAAGTTAGATGCATTACCACGGGCACCTGAGTCACTCATCATGTAGATTGGGTTCATATGATCTAGTGTTTTCATCAGTCTATCTTGAATAACTTCTTTTGCTTTACTCCAATGTCCAATAACACTTGCATAACGCTCTTCTTCCGTGATTAGACCACGACGGAATTGCTTGATAACTTTATCTACTTTACTTTGTGCTTCTTCAAGAATTTCACCTTTGTCTGGAAGTACTACGATATCAGAAATACCAATTGTAATACCAGCTTTAGTAGAGTATTTAAATCCTAGGGCTTTCATGCGATCAAGCATTTTCGACGTTTCTGTAATATGGAAACGTTTAAATACTTCTGCGATGATATTTCCAAGAATTTTCTTCTTGAATGGCTCTACAAGTTCCATAGACTCGATATGCTTTTTAACATCTGTAATTGTTGGAACAAAATATTTCTCCGGAGTTTCAATTTGTAGATTGAAATCTGTCGGTTCATTAATGTATGGGAACGTTGCTGGAAGTATTTCATTGAAAATTACTTTACCTACAGTCGTTAACAATAGCATCTTGTTTTGTTCTTCTGTAAATGTTTGATTTTTTACAGATGCTGCTGATATTGCAATACGTGTATGCAAATGCACATGACCAGTATTATAAGCAATAAGCACTTCTTCTGGCCCGTAGAACGTTGTACCTTGGCCCATTGCACCTTTACGCTCAAGTGTTAAGTAATAGTTTCCTAAAACCATATCTTGAGATGGTGTAACAACTGGTTTACCATCTTTCGGGTTCAAAATGTTTTGTGCTGCTAGCATTAGTAAACGAGCTTCAGCTTGCGCTTCAGCAGATAAAGGTACGTGAACAGCCATTTGGTCACCATCAAAGTCAGCATTATATGCTGTACATACTAGAGGATGAAGGCGAATTGCGCGTCCTTCTACTAATGTTGGTTCAAAAGCTTGAATACCAAGACGGTGAAGAGTAGGGGCACGGTTAAGTAGCACCGGATGCTCTCTAATAACATCTTCTAATACATCCCATACTTCAGCATGCATACGTTCAATTTTACGTTTTGCACTCTTAATGTTGTGGGCTAAACCACGTTCAACAAGTTCTTTCATCACAAATGGTTTGAATAATTCAATCGCCATTTCTTTTGGAAGTCCACATTGATACATTTTCAAGTTTGGTCCTACTACGATAACCGAACGACCAGAGTAGTCAACACGTTTACCTAGTAGATTTTGACGGAAACGACCTTGCTTCCCTTTTAACATATGTGAAAGTGATTTTAATGGACGGTTACCTGGTCCAGTTACCGGACGGCCACGACGACCATTATCAATCAATGCATCTACAGCTTCTTGTAACATACGCTTCTCATTTTGAACAATAATATTAGGAGCGCCAAGATCTAATAGACGTTTTAAACGGTTATTACGGTTAATAACACGACGATATAAATCATTTAAATCTGATGTAGCAAAGCGTCCACCATCTAATTGAACCATCGGACGTAATTCTGGAGGAATTACTGGTAGAACATCTAAAATCATCCAGTCAGGTTTGTTTCCTGAGTTACGGAAAGATTCTACAACTTCTAAACGTTTAATCGCACGTGTACGACGTTGACCTTGAGCTGTTTTCAACTCTTCTTTTAAATGCTCTGTTTCACTTTCTAAATCAATTTCAGTAAGTAAACGCTTGATAGCTTCAGCACCCATTGCAGCTTGGAATTTAGTACCAAACTTATCGCGATATGCACGGTACTCTTTTTCTGAAAGCAATTGTTTCTTTTCAAGAGGCGTGTCTGCTGGTTCTATTACTACGTAAGAAGCAAAGTAAATTACTTCTTCTAGTGATCTTGGAGACATATCCAAAAGTAGACCCATACGACTTGGAATCCCTTTGAAATACCAAATATGTGACACAGGAGCAGCTAGTTCGATGTGACCCATACGCTCACGACGTACTTTTGAACGTGTTACTTCTACTCCACAACGATCACATACAACACCTTTATAACGAACGCGTTTATATTTTCCGCAATGACATTCCCAGTCTTTTGTAGGACCAAAAATACGTTCACAGAACAAACCGTCTTTTTCAGGTTTTAATGTACGATAGTTAATTGTTTCAGGTTTTTTTACTTCTCCATAAGACCATGAACGGATTTTATCAGGTGAAGCTAAACCAATTTTCATATACTCAAAATTATTAACGTCTATCAAGGAGCCTACCTCCCTTTAGTCTTGTGTCTTTTAAAAGACTTTTCCAAGTAGCTCTGCATTATGCAATTTTATACGGAAACACGGACAGGCATCACCTGTCCGGTTTTTATTATGCTATCTATGCGCAATTACGCTTTTTTATTCTACTGTACTAACTGGTTCCTCTTCTGTTGCAATCGGTAGTATACCAAGTGCATCAGCTGCTGGAATGTCATCATCTTCATCTAAATCGCGAAGCTCAATTTCTTCTTCGTCAATTGTAAGCATTTTAACATCCATACCTAGACTTTGTAGCTCTTTTATCAATACTTTGAATGATTCAGGAACTCCTGGTTCTGGTACACTCTCCCCTTTAACGATTGCTTCATATGTTTTCACACGTCCAACAACGTCATCGGATTTAACTGTTAAAATTTCTTGTAACGTATAAGCGGCACCATAAGCTTCTAGTGCCCATACTTCCATTTCACCGAAACGTTGTCCACCAAATTGCGCTTTTCCTCCTAGAGGTTGTTGCGTAACAAGTGAATAAGGTCCAGTAGAACGTGCATGTAACTTATCATCTACCATGTGGGCAAGTTTAATCATATACATAACCCCAACAGATACGCGGTTATCAAATGGTTCACCCGAGCGCCCGTCATACAGGATAGTTTTACCGTCACGATTAAGTCCAGCTTCTTCCATTGTGTTCCAAACGTCTTCTTCGTTAGCACCATCAAATACTGGTGATGCCATATGAACGCCAAGTAATTTAGAAGCCATACCTAAATGGAGTTCTAGTACTTGCCCGATGTTCATACGAGAAGGTACCCCAAGTGGATTTAACATGATATCTACTGGTGTGCCGTCTGGAAGGAATGGCATATCTTCTTCAGGAAGAATACGCGAGATAACACCTTTGTTACCATGACGTCCGGCCATTTTATCCCCAACGGAAATTTTACGTTTTTGAACGATATAAGCACGAACTAATTGGTTAACACCTGGAGATAACTCATCGCCATCTTCACGATTAAATACTTTTACATCTAATACAATCCCGCCAGCACCATGTGGAACACGTAGGGATGTATCTCTAACTTCACGAGCCTTTTCACCAAAAATTGCGTGTAGTAAACGTTCTTCAGCTGTTAGTTCTGTAACACCTTTAGGCGTTACTTTCCCAACAAGAATGTCTCCGTCACGAACTTCTGCACCAATACGGATAATTCCACGGTCGTCCAAGTTACGCAATGCGTCTTCACCGACATTTGGAATATCTCTCGTAATTTCTTCTGGCCCAAGCTTTGTATCACGTGATTCTGATTCATACTCTTCAATATGCACTGAAGTATATACATCATCTTTCACTAGACGTTCACTCATAATTACGGCATCTTCATAGTTGTATCCATCCCACGTCATGAAAGCTACTAGAACATTACGTCCTAAAGCAAGCTCTCCTTGTTCCATAGAAGGACCATCTGCAAGAATATCCAGAGGTTTAACACGATCACCAATTTTTACAATTGGACGTTGGTTTATAGATGTCCCGTGATTTGAACGCTCAAATTTATGAACTTTATAAGATGTTAAATCACCTTTAACTTCTTTGCCATCCACTTCTTCGATACGTCTAACACGAATTTCTTTTGCTTCTACGTGTTCAACAATACCATCGAATTTTGCAATAACTGCAGCACCTGAGTCACGAGCGTTTACATGTTCCATACCAGTTCCAACAAATGGAGCTTCTGGGTTTAATAATGGAACAGCTTGACGCTGCATGTTCGCTCCCATAAGAGCACGGTTGGAGTCATCGTTTTCCAAGAACGGAATACATGCTGTCGCAGCAGAAACAACTTGTTTCGGCGAAACGTCCATGTAGTCAATTTGTTCTTTTCTAAATACGGTGTTATCTCCACGGAAACGACCTACTACTTCTTCTTTAAGGAATGCTCCTTCTTCAGATAATGGAGAGTTCGCTTGTGCTACCACATAGTTATCCTCTTCATCCGCAGTTAAATAGTCAATTCGTGATGTAACTAAGCCGGTCTCAGGATCAACACGGCGATATGGTGTTTCTATAAATCCAAATTTATTTACTTTCGCAAAACTGGAAAGTGAGTTTATAAGTCCAATGTTTGGTCCCTCAGGCGTTTCAATTGGACACATACGACCATAGTGAGAGTAATGTACGTCACGTACTTCAAATCCTGCACGCTCACGTGTTAAACCACCGGGTCCAAGCGCCGATAGACGACGTTTATGTGTCAACTCAGCTAGTGGGTTTGTTTGATCCATAAACTGAGATAATTGCGAGCTACCAAAGAATTCTTTAATAGATGCAATAACTGGACGTATATTGATTAGTTGTTGTGGGACGATAGATTGTGTGTCGTTAATAGACATACGCTCACGTACTACACGTTCCATACGTGAAAGACCAATACGGAACTGATTTTGTAGTAACTCACCTACAGAACGTAAACGACGGTTACCTAGATGATCAATATCATCCGTGTTCCCAACGTTAAATAACAGGTTAAAGAAGTAACCAATTGATGAAACAATGTCAGCTGGCGTAATATTTTTCACTTCTGTTTCTACATAAGCGTTACTTATTACGTTAACTTCTTTTTGTTCTTCATCATTCGGTGCATAAATTTTAATCGATTGGATTGTAATATCATCCTCTAAGACACCACCTACTTGAGATAATGTTTTAAAGCCAATACCATTTTCAAGATGAGGAATTAGGCGATCTAGTACACGACGATCAATTAATGTACCCGCTTCTACTAAAATCTCTCCTGTTTCCGGATCCACTAGCGTTTCCGCTATTGTTTGGTTAAACAAACGATTTTTAATATGCAATTTTTTATTCATTTTGTAACGACCAACGTTCGCTAAATCATAGCGTTTTGGGTCAAAGAAGCGAGAGTATAATAAGCTCTTTGCACTTTCCACAGTTGGTGGTTCACCAGGACGTAGACGCTCATAGATTTCCAATAACGCTTTTTCAGGCGTTTCTGTATTATCTTTTTCTAGCGTGTTACGTAAATATTCGTTGTCACCAATTAAATCGATAATCTCTTGATCTGTTCCAAAGCCTAAAGCGCGAAGTAAAACAGTAACTGGTAATTTACGTGTACGATCAATACGAACGTATACTACATCTTTTGCATCAATTTCGTATTCTAACCAAGCACCACGGTTAGGTATTACTGTTGATCCAAAACCTTTTTTACCATTTTTGTCTGTTTTATCATGGAAGTAAACACTTGGTGAGCGGACTAACTGAGATACGATTACGCGCTCAGCTCCGTTAATAACGAAAGTTCCAGTTTCAGTCATTAGTGGGAAATCACCCATAAAGACATCTTGTTCCTTCACTTCGTCCGTTTCTTTGTTGTGGAGACGTACTTTTACGCGAAGTGGTGCTGCGTATGTTGCGTCACGTTCTTTGGATTCGTCGACCGAATACTTCGGTTCATTTAAACTATAGTCGACAAATTCAAGTGATAGATTGCCTGTAAAGTCCTCGATTGGTGAAATATCCTTAAACATTTCACGTAAACCTTCCTCAAGGAACCATTCATAAGATGCCGTCTGAATTTCAATTAGATTCGGAAGTTCTAGCACCTCACTAATACGCGCAAAACTTCTGCGCTGGCGGTGTTGTCCGTATTGAACTAGTTGACCTGTCAACTCATTCACCCCTCAATTAAAGCGATATTAGGTCTTTTCGATATGAACATTTTGGTGTATGATATCGAAAGACAAAAAGAAAACGAGTTCTTAACAAGAGCTCATTTTCGATTAACCAAACTTTTTCTCGGCCAGTATACCCATTTGTATGACTTCTCATTCAAAAGGGCCAAAAGGGCATACGTCCTCAAAATAATAATTTTGCATTTTCTTATAATATCATAGCGATTTTGTCAAGTCAATCTTTGTAGCTTTGATAATCCAATAACCTCTAGCCTTATCAACAAGGTCTACTTGACCAAAAATCTCTTCTAAATAACTAAAAGTTGATGGTGCCCCTTGTTTCTTTTGAATCACAATCCACAATTCTCCCTTTGAAACTAACTTTTCATAAGATTCATTATAGAAACGAAAAATAGTTTCTTTCCCAGCGCGAATCGGTGGATTAGTTATAATAGCCGCAAAGTTCGCAGTGTCAACCGCTGACAATCCATCACTTTCATAGATTCGTACATTTTGTATCCCGTTAGCAGCAGCATTTTTTTCTGCAAGTTGGATTGCACGTGTGTTAACATCTACCAAATGAACTGTTCTTCTCTCATTTGCTTTTGCAATAGAAAGACCTATCGGGCCATATCCACAACCTATATCTAAAATTGGACCTTCTAGATCTGGAGCTTCAAAAGCATCGATTAATACACGGGAGCCAAAATCTACTTCGCTCTTACTAAATACACCTGCATCTGTTTCAAATCGAAAATTATGCCCAAGCAATGTGAAATTCCAATGGCGTGGTTTGCTTTCCGTTTGAGGTTTCCTAGAGTAATAATGATCAGACACCAAATCACCCTCCATAATACATACGAAGAAAAGCCCGTCGTTTGCAGACGAGCTTTTTTCTTCGAACTGTACAAAAATTACTTAACTTCTACGCCTGCGCCAACTTCTTCAAGTTGTGCTTTGAAAGCTTCTGCTTCGTCTTTAGAAACGCCTTCTTTAAGTGCTTTAGGAGCATTGTCAACTAATTCTTTAGCTTCTTTTAATCCTAAACCAGTGATTTCACGAACCACTTTGATTACTTTAATTTTTTGATCTCCAGCAGATGTAAGAAGTACATCAAACTCAGTTTTTTCTTCAGCAGCAGCAGCTCCGCCACCAGCAGCCATTGCCATTGGAGCAGCAGCAGTAACACCGAATTCTTCTTCAATTGCTTTTACTAAGTCGTTTAATTCAAGAACTGTCATTGATTTGATAGCTTCTAAGATTTGTTCGTTATTCATTTTATTTTCCTCCTATTATAGGTAATTTTAGGCTATAAGCCCTTTTGTAGTTATTAAGCCGCGTAATAAATTATGCGCCTTGTTCTTCTTTTTGTTCTGCAACAGCTTTTGTTGCAAGCGCAAAGTTGCGCATTGGAGCTTGAAGTACTGAAAGAAGCATAGAAAGTAGTCCTTCGCGTGATGGAAGTTCCGCTAATGCTTTCACATCTTCAGCAGATGCTACAGTTCCTTCGATAATCCCAACTTTAATTTCAAGTTGTTCATTCTTTTTAGCAAAATCATTAATGATTTTAGCTGGTGCAATTACGTCATCGTTAGAAAATGCTACTGCGTTTGGACCAACAAGACTTCCGTTAATCCCATCAACTCCAGCAATTTCAGTTGCACGGCGTGTAAGTGAGTTTTTGTAAACTTTGAATTCCACACCTGCTTCACGAAGTTGTTTACGTAATTCTGTTACTTGTGACACGTTCAAACCGCGATAGTCAACAACTACTACGGAAGCAGCAGCTTTAAACTTCTCTGCAATTTCTTGAACTTTTACTTTTTTCGTTTCGATTGCTTTGTTCATCTTGGCACCTCCTATAAGAATTGGCCATTTATACCGACAAAAGAAAAGCCTCTGTTCTACGAATAGACACAGAGGCAGAAAGTCATCATCTAAAAAGAATCTGAATTTACTTGTCCTCGGTAGGCAATTAAGCGATCTATCGCCCCTACTGTCTTCGGTACAAACGTATATTTAACAACAAAAGTCATCTTAACAGATAATCTTTTGAACGTCAACTATTATTTGATTGATTGAGCGTCAACTTTTACAGCTGGTCCCATAGTAGTCGTGATATTCACAGACTTCATATAAACACCTTTAGATGCTGCTGGCTTAGCTTTTTGAACTACTTCAAATACAGCTAAGAAGTTTTCTACTAATTTATCGTCTTCAAAAGAAACTTTACCGATAGGAGCGTGAATAATCCCTGCTTTGTCAGCACGGTATTCTACTTTACCAGCTTTAATCTCTTCGATAGCTTTAGTTACATCAAATGTAACTGTACCAGTTTTAGGGTTTGGCATTAAACCTTTTGGTCCAAGTACACGACCGATTTTACCAACTTCACCCATCATGTCAGGTGTAGCAACGATTACATCGAAGTCAAACCATCCTTGTTGGATTTTGTTAATATACTCAGTATCGCCTACATAGTCTGCTCCAGCAGCTTCTGCTTCTTTAAGCTTTTCGCCTTTAGCGAATACTAATACACGTTGAGTTTTACCAGTTCCGTTTGGAAGTACTACTGCTCCACGGATTTGTTGGTCATTTTTACGAGTATCGATTCCTAAACGAAAAGCAACTTCTACAGTTGCATCAAAGTTAACTGTGCTTGTTTTTTTCGCAAGCTCAACAGCTTCTTTAGCTGAATATAATTTTGAAGCTTCTACTAATTTAACTGCTTCTTGTAATTTTTTACCTTTGTTAGCCATTATAAATGTCCTCCTTGATAGTGGTTTTAGCGGAATAAACCTCCCACGTGTAAAGGTTGTAGTTATCCTTTATGAACAACTACAACCTCCCAAAAAACAATGCGTCATATCAAAATGCACATCAAGTATTAGTCTTCGATCGTAATACCCATGCTACGTGCAGTACCTTCAACCATTAACATAGCTGCTTCAACAGATGCTGCGTTTAAATCTGGCATTTTTTGTTCTGCAATTTCGCGAACTTTTTCACGTTTCACTGTCGCCACTTTTACGCGGTTTGGTTCACCTGATCCAGATTGAATACCTGCTGCTACTTTAAGTAACACTGCTGCCGGCGGAGTTTTTGTAATGAAAGTAAATGAACGATCTTCAAATACAGAAATTTCAACCGGAATGATTAGACCTGCTTGATCAGCAGTACGTGCGTTGAACTCCTTACAGAATCCCATGATGTTAACACCTGCTTGACCCAATGCTGGACCAACCGGCGGTGCTGGATTTGCTTTACCAGCAGGAATTTGTAATTTAACAACTTTAATCACTTTTTTAGCCACGAGACACACCTCCTTAAGTCCGTGATGTGGTAATTGGGTTGCCCCTCCCACTCAAATATCTGTCTCTCAGCTCTGCGCTGATAACATTAGAAAAATTAATACAGACTTATTTTCAGTCTGACCTTTGAAATGATATCATTCTTTTCCACCTTTAGCAAGTGGAAACGGAAATTATATTTTAATAACTTGTTCGAAGTCTAGTTCCATATTAGTTTCGCGACCAAACATGTCTACAGACACAGTTACTTTGCCTTTATCTAGATCAATCACTTCTACCTTGCCTTGGAAGTGCGCAAACGGTCCTTCTAATACTTCTACCAATTCTCCAACCGTGAAGTCTACTTCTACTACGCGATCAGCGTCACCCATTTGTTTCAACATAGATTGAACTTCTTCAGGAGCTAAAGGTGTTGGTTTTGTTCCGCCACCTGATGAACCAAGGAACCCAGTTACACCCGGCGTATTTCTAACTACATACCAAGCATCATCTGTCATTATAAGTTCTACAAAAACATATCCAGGAAAAGTTTTTCTTACAACTACACGCTTTTTACCATCTTTAAAGTCTGTTTCTTCTTGTTCCGGGATATATACTCGGAATATCTTATCCGACATACCCATTGTTTCTACTCGTTTTTCTAAGTTCGCTTTTACTTTGTTTTCATAACCAGAGTACGTATGAACCACATACCAATTTTTTTCCATAGTGTCAGGACTGATCGTCCGTCCCCTCCTTTTCTCAAGACAAATGAAAAAACCCGTTCGTTTAGTAGACGGGCTATTTTCAAATATTTACATACTAGTTATTATAACGCTAAATACCAACGGAACAATTCAGAGATACCTAAGTCTACCACAGCAAAAAATACAGCCGCCGCTACTACAGTAGCAAGCACAATAACAGTGTATTTAGAAAGCTCTTTACGTTTAGGCCAACTTACTTTTCTCATTTCACTCATTACATTTTTGAAAAACCCACCAACATTAGCCATTTAGCTAAACCCCCACACAAAAAATCTATCTTATTTTCTATTCATAACGTTTGTTTGTGAAGCGTATGCGCATTGCAATGTGCACAATACTTTTTCCGTTCAACTCGGATTACATTTTCTTTAGATAAAGGAATCGTATAATTACGATTGCCACATTGGACACAGCTTAAGACAGTCTTTTTTGCCATATTATCACCTTTTTTAAGCATATAAGTCTTTTTCAAGATTATCATCTTACACATACCATGTCAACAAAATACCAATTAAGCGTAATTACTATCAATCTCCATATAACGTTCTAGTTTACGCTTCACTCGTTGTAATGCATTGTCAATCGACTTAACATGACGATTCAATTCTTCAGAAATTTCTTGATAAGATTGACCGTCCAAGTATAAAGTAAGTACTTGTTGTTCTAATTCACTAAGTATTTCTGCCATCTTGCCTTCCATATAATCGAAGTCTTCTCGATTAATGATTAATTCCTCCGGATCATCTACAACTGAACCAGCAATCATATCCATCAATGTTCGATCAGATTCCTCATCATAAATAGGCTTATCCAATGATACATAAGAATTTAGCGGAATATGTTTTTGTCGAGTGGCTGTCTTAATAGCAGTTATTATTTGTCGGGTGATACATAGTTCGGCAAATGCCCGAAAAGAAGCAAGTTTCTCCTCTTTAAAATCTCGGATTGCCTTATACAACCCAATCATACCTTCCTGGAGGATATCTTCTTTATCAGCCCCTATTAAAAAGTATGACCTTCCCTTCATGCGGACGAAGGAACGATATTTTGTTATTAAAAAGTCTAGCGCTTCAGTGTTTCCTTGATGTACCATCTCTACAAGCTCTTCATCTAGTAAACTATCTAATTGTAGATTCTGCTCTGTCTTTTCCAATGAAGTCACCTCAGCTAACAAGAATATTATTCCAAGTATACAGGAAGGAAATTTATAGCGTCAATGAATCATTTCATTCCTCTTCGCCATTTTTCGAAAATTTCCGCAACTTCTGCTGTTAATGGGATATTAGAAGCGGGTTTGTCATCCTGAATAGTTTTCACTTTTTTTGTTATTTTGGAGGAAATCGACAACATCTCAATTTCTAATTCTCTAGCTGACTTTCTAAGGGCCCCTTGGCCAAATATGACCCTTTGCTCAGTCAGATCAGATGTAGCTACGTAAATCTGGACTCTTCTACCACTCAATTCTTTCGTTAACTTTTCAATACGCTCATCTGCAATTTCGTTTTTTCTCGTATAAATAACTTCTACGTTATATTGCTTCTTTTTATTTTCAATACCAGGCACCAAGTGTGCGTCGAAAACTACAATGACTCGGGTACCTGTATATGCTTTGTATTCTGCCATTAGCTCAATCAAGCGGTCTCTAGCTTCTAGTAATTTCACTTCTTTTAACTTTCTTAACTCGCTCCATGCGCCGATGATATTATATCCATCGACAAGTAAAATTTGCATCTTGTTAGCCTTTTAAGGGATTTCTGACGCGCCATATTTCATATAACAACACAGAGGTCGCTACCGAAGCATTAAGACTCGTCACATGACCGACCATTGGCAAATAGTAAAGAAAATCGCACTTTTCTTTTAACAGTCGACTCATACCTTTACCTTCACTACCAATAATGAGTGCCAAGGGTAGGGTCGCATCCATATTTCGATAATCAGTAGACTTTGCCGCATCAGTGCCCGCAATCCAAACCCCACGCTCTTTTAGTTCATCTACCGTTTGTGCCAAATTAACCGCTCGGTAAACTGGAATATGCTCAATAGCTCCTGTAGACGCTTTTGCAACTACCGCTGTAAGTCCAACCGCTCTTCTTTTCGGAATAATAATTCCGTGGGCTCCAACAGCATCTGCCGTCCGCATGATAGAACCAAGATTATGAGGATCTTCAATTTCATCTAAAATAATAAAAAGAGGATCCTCTTGTTTGCTAGCTGCTAGGTCAAACAAATCATCTAATTCCGCATAACGGTATGCGGCAACTGAAGCAACTATTCCCTGGTGATTTGCATCTGTTAAGTTATCCAGCTTTTTTTTAGGAACGAACTGTACAATTATTCCAGCATCTCTTGCTAATTGAATAATTTCTGTTACCCCACTTTTTTGAATGCCTTCTGCAAGCCAAACTTTGTTCATATCTCTACCTGCTCGTAGTGCTTCTACTACAGGATTTTTCCCTGCAATAAGTTCTCCAGTTTGTTCACTTTGATCGTTTATCTCTGTCATTTATTTTTTCGCCCCTTTCTGTTCATCTATAAAGTTAATAGAGAAATCCAGTACTTCTTGCAAACGTTCTGTTTGTCCACTCAAGTATAGACTACCGATTACTGCTTCAAACGCTGTACTGTGATGATAAGTAATAACATCTGTATTTTTAGGAACTGAACCAGACTTTGCATTACGACCTCTTCGTAGGACAGCTTGTTCATCTTCCGATAAAAAGTCCTTTTCCATCATTTCTCTTACTAACGTTGCTTGCGCTTTAGCTGACACATATCTAGTAGCTTCTTTGTGCAAGATATTCGGTCTGACTCGTCCAGAAAGGATGAGGTGTTCTCGAACGACTTGTTCGAAAACAGCATCACCCATATAGGCAAGTGCTAAGGAATTTAGTTGTTTTACATCGGATGGTTTTAAATTTTCCACCAGTTTATCCTCTTTTCCATCGGATACCCTGTGCAGTATCTTCCAAAATAATATTTAACTCTTTTAATTGATCTCTAATTTCATCGGCACGAGCAAAGTTACGGTCTTTCCTAGCTTGATTGCGTTCTTCAATCAATGCATCAATTTCTTCATCCAGTACTTCCTTTTCTTTCGCAAACGTTAATCCCAGAACAGCATTCAAATCATCCATAACTAAGATAAATTGTTTTAATACAATTTCAGATGTTTGTTTTTCTAGTAAATACGTATTCGCAAGTTTCGACAATTCGAAAATAGCCGCAATACCATTCGCTGTATTAAAGTCATCATCCATAGCTGTTTCAAACTGTACTTTTACATCTGCAATTTTTTGTAACCAAATGTCATCATGATCCCCTAAATTTGCAGTGGTACTTAATCTGTGAACTAAGTTATCATAAGCAGTCCGTATACGATCCAAACCTGCCTCCGCTTGCTCCACTAATTCTTTTGAATAATTAATGGGATTTCGATAGTGAACACTCAGCATGAAAAGACGTAATACTTGTGGATCTATTTGTTGACGAATATCATTTACCAATACAAAGTTGCCGAGTGATTTCGACATTTTTTCATTGTCTATATTTATATACCCATTATGCATCCAAAATCTCGCAAATGTCTTACCGGTTCTCGCCTCGGACTGTGCAATTTCATTTTCATGATGTGGAAAAGTTAAGTCTTGCCCGCCCGCATGAATATCAATCGTATCTCCCAGTATTTCTCGGGCCATGACAGAGCATTCTATATGCCATCCTGGACGACCTTTCCCCCAAGGACTTTCCCAATAGATTTCTCCTGGTTTTGCTGCTTTCCAAAGTGCGAAATCTAGTGCATCCTCTTTTTTGACACCCGTTTCAATTCTAGCTCCGACTTTTAAATCGTCTACCGATTGATGAGAAAGTTTACCGTATCCATCAAATTTTCTCGTACGATAATAGACATCTCCATGCGATTCATATGCATAGTCTTTTTCCTCTAATACTTTAATAAATTCAATAATTTGATCCATATGATCTGTAACTCGTGGATGTGAATCTGCTCGATTACAGCCCAGTGCCTCAACATCCGCAAAATAAGCGTCGATAAAACGTTCCGTGAGCTCTGAGACTTCTTCTCCCAGTTCATTGGCCGCTTTAATAATTTTATCATCTACATCTGTGAAGTTTGAAACATATGTCACTTCATATCCACGGTATTGTAAATACTTCCTTACCGTATCATAGACGATTACAGGTCGCGCATTCCCAATATGAATATAATTGTAAACAGTTGGTCCACATACATACATCTTAACTTTGCCTTCTTCAAGCGGTATAAACGGTTCTTTTTCACGTTTTAACGTATTAAAAATTTGGATTGTCATGACTATTTTCCCTCTTCTCTTTCGTCAATTGGTCAATTTCTTTTTGGAGCTTCTCTATTTTGTTTTCCATTTGTTTACAATGGTCCGTAAATGGATCTGGTAGGTCCTGATGATCTAAATTTCGCTTCACTTTTATACCATCTTGAATTACGACTACACCCGGGATCCCAACAACAGTAGAGTTAGTAGGTACATCTTTTAATACAACAGAACCTGCCCCGACTTTACTATTTTCACCAATGATAATAGATCCTAATACTTTTGCTCCAGTAGCGACTAGCACATTATTATGAAGAGTAGGATGTCTCTTTCCCTTTTCTTTTCCGGTACCACCTAGTGTGACACCTTGGTAGATCGTGCAATCATCTCCAATTTCACAGGTTTCTCCAATGACCACTCCCGAGCCGTGATCTATAAAAAAGCGTCGCCCAATTGTCGCTCCAGGGTGAATTTCGATTCCTGTAAAAAATCTACTAATTTGTGATATGGCACGTGCCAAGAAAAAGAATTTCTTTTTAAATAAGGCATGTGCAACTCGGTGACTCCAAATTGCATGTAGACCTGCATAAGTTAAAATAACTTCTAACTTGCTATGCGCTGCTGGATCCTGTTCAAATACTACCGCAATATCTTCTTTCATTCGTTTGAACACATGATTACCTCCTTTCATTTACTCCATAAAAAAAGTCCCTGTCTATAAATATAGACAGAGACGCAATAGCGTGGTTCCACTCTGATTGGAAAACAGAAAAAATTTTCCCACTTAGCATCTTTAACGCAGATGATACGTTCAGCCTACTTAAAAATTCGGCATGACGCTCTAAGGTGCATTTCAGTAACTCATAAGCTCAGACCACTTTCAGCCGGTGATGGTCCTCTCTAAAGAACGTGCGTTACTTACTTCTCCTCGTCTTCGCTTGCTATTCATTTTGCTTTCGAATTTGTAACACCATTTTCACACCTTGGTAGAGGAAAGTCAATCTTATTGTTTTGCAAATTTGGCAACACGAGCGATTACTATTTCTTTACCAATTAGACTGATTGCATCAGCTAGTTCAGGACCGTGCATTTGACCAGTTGTTACTACACGAATTGGCATGAAAAGATTTTTCCCTTTATGTCCAGTTTCCTTTTGTACCGCTTTAATAGCAGCTTTAATCTCCGCTGGTTCAAATGTCTCTAAGCCCTCTAGCTGTACTTTAAATGCAGCCATTACTTCAGGAACCTGTTCTCCGGCCAATACTTCCGTCGCTTCTTCAGTATATGCAATGTCGTGATCAAAGAATAGTGATGATAATTCAACAATCTCCGCTCCAAAACTCATTTGATCATGGTAAAGTGCAATAAGTTTTGTTGCCCACGTAAGTTTTTCTTCTGATAATTCAGTTGGTAGCAATTCTGCTTTTTGTAAATGCGGCAATGCTAACTCAACTACTTTTTCTAATGGCAACTGTTTAATATATTGGTTGTTCATCCAAGTAAGTTTTTGTTTGTCGAACATTGATGGTGATTTAGAAAGACGTGATACATCAAAGTTTTTAATGAATTCTTCTTTAGTGAAGATTTCATCCTCCCCTTCAGGAGACCATCCCAATAGGGCAAAGAAGTTAAACATTGCTTCTGGTAAATACCCTAGATCTTTGTACTGTGTAACAAATTGGATGATTGACTCGTCACGTTTTGAAAGCTTTTTACGGTTTTCATTGATGATTAACGTCATATGACCATACTTAGGATATGCCCATCCGAACGCATCAAAAACCATCAATTGTTTTGGTGTGTTCGATAAATGTTCTTCCCCGCGGAATACATGAGAGATTTCCATAAAGTGATCATCTAATACTACAGCATAGTTATAAGTTGGAATTCCGTTCGCTTTCACTAATACCCAGTCACCAACATCTTTAGATTCAAAAGTAACCTCTCCACGAACTAAATCTTCAAAGGTATAAGTTACATTTCCCGGTACACGCATACGAATCGTGTACGCTTGTCCTGCTTCTTCTTTTGCTTGCACTTCTTCTGCTGATAAATGACGGCATTTACCATTGTACATTGGAGCTGCAATACTTTTTTCTTTTTGCATTTCACGTTCTGCTTCTAGTTCCTCTGATGAACAGAAACATTTATACGCATGGCCTTTTTCTAACATTTCTTCTGCATGCTTTTTATATATATCTAAACGCTCCATTTGGCGGTAAGGTGCATAAGGTCCACCAATATCTATGGATTCGTCATATTCGATTCCTAACCATTTTAAGTTTTCAAGTTGAGATAACTCGCCACCCTCTACATTACGCTCAATATCCGTGTCTTCTATACGAACGATGAATTTCCCGTTATGGTGACGTGCATATAGATAGTTAAATAATGCTGTACGCGCTCCTCCTATATGTAAAAATCCTGTTGGACTGGGTGCGTAACGTACGCGAACTTCTTGTGTCATAAGTGTATCCTCCTAGTTTTCTTTCCATCAAATTAGCCTTGGTGCAGTTGCACTTATTTAATATAAGGCAACTAGCAATGGCTTTAACTTAATCCATTCTACCACTGGTTATACGTTTATTAAAGTTAGTCCTTTTTCAGAAGTAATATTGTTGCCATCGATGCTATTCCTTCTTCACGTCCTGTAAACCCAAGTTTCTCGGTTGTTGTAGCTTTCACATTTACTTGAGAAACATCTGCTTGAAGCAACTCCGCTACACGCGCACGAATTGTTTCGATATGTGGTGCCATTTTTGGCTTTTGTGCAATTATTGTACAATCGATATTTCCTAACTTATATCCACGAGCGTCTACTAGTTTCCAAATATGTTCTAGTAGCTTGGCTGAATCTGCGTCTTTAAAGTCTGGATCTGTATCCGGAAAATGTTTGCCGATATCTCCTTCTCCTATTGCACCTAAAGCAGCATCAGTAATTGTATGTAGTAATACGTCTGCATCTGAGTGACCAATTAGTCCTCGCTCATAAGGAATATCAATTCCTCCTATTATTAACGGACGATTATCCGCAAATTCATGTACATCGAATCCTTGTCCAATTCTCATCATATTAATATTCCTCCTGCTCTCGCTTATTTAATATTGCTTCTCCGTATAGAAGATCTTCACTCGTTGTCATCTTGACATTATCATAGGTACTTTCAACAATATGAACACGCTCTCCTAATCTTTCTACGAGCATTGCTTCATCCGTCCCAAGAAAATTATCCTTCTCAGCTAATCTTTCCGCTTTTTCTAATATTGTATACCGAAAAGCTTGAGGCGTTTGAATAATCCATAAGCTCTCTCGATCTACCGTTTCTTGAATTATACCATTTTCTACTTTTTTCATCGTATCTTTTGCCCGAACAGCTGCAACTGCTGCTCCAGACGTGTTTGCCTTTTCCACTAATTGTTGTATCACTTGCTGATGAATAAATGGTCTTGCCGCATCATGAACAAGGATGATTCCTTTAGATGAGCTAACTTTTAATGCAGCGTATACACTATGCTGGCGCTCTTCTCCACCTTCTGCGATGTCGGAAACCTTTGTAATACAATGCTCTTTTAGAAGCTGTTCAATAAAAGTCTTTTCCTCTTTCTTTACGGCTAATACTATTCGCTCACAATTAAGATCTTTTTCAAAAACGTGTAAAGTATGTATCAAAATAGGAATATTGCGTAGCTCTAAAAACAATTTATTTTGACCAGCACCCATTCGCTTCCCACTACCCGCAGCTGGCAATAAAACAGTATATTTCATATTATTGGACCTCCGTTACATAGAAAAAGGGCGTATTCCTTTTGCAAAGGAAACAACCCTTCTTCGTTATTTCGAGTCTTGTGGTTTTGCAAATATCATTCGACCAGCCGACGTTTGAAGCACACTTGTCACTTCTACATTTATAGCCTGTCCAATGTATGCTTTACCGCCTTCTACAACAATCATCGTTCCATCATCTAGGTATGCGACGCCCTGATTGTGTTCTTTTCCATCTTTAATAACGACAACATGCATTATTTCCCCGGGAATAACAACAGGTTTCACTGCATTTGCCAAGTCATTAATATTTAAAACTCGTACTTGATGCAGGTCACAAACCTTATTTAAATTGAAATCATTCGTTACAACAATTCCATTCATCTTTTTAGCTAGACGAACTAATTTCAAATCTACCTCTTGTATATCTTCAAAATCCTCTTCCACGATTAATACAGCAGAAGATCGTTCTGTTTGAAGTTTTTTTAATACATCTAAACCACGACGACCTCTAGTTCGTTTAAGCGTATCCGAAGAATCCGCAATATGCTGTAACTCCGTCAAAACAAATTGAGGAACGACTAGAACACCTTCGATAAATCCAGTTACCGATATATCTGCAATGCGACCGTCAATAATAACACTAGTATCTAGCAACTTATAAGTTCCTAAACTCAATTCTTGGGTATCGTCGTCCATAGTTTTCTTCTTGCTAGTACTTTGCTTAGAAGGAGTGAAGACTTGAAGAAGTTCATCGCGCTTTTTAAAACCGACTTGGAAACCTAAGTAACCTAACACAATCGATAACAGCACGGGTACTACTGATCCAATTCCTGGTATAGCAATATTATTAAGGGCAGAACCTAGGAAAAAGGCTACAATTAAACCAATAACTAGACCGAGCGTTCCGAATAACAAATCTCCAATTGGCGCTTTTAATAACCGTTCTTCCATCCATTTGATAAAATTAATCAAGTAGTCGGTCATAAACAATGCAGCCACGTACAACAAAATTGCTCCTACTAAAACAGATACATACGGATTGTGAATCCAAGGGTTGTTAGATAAATTAAAAAGCTCATATAAGTGCGGTAAGAATAGTAACCCCAATGTTCCACCAATTAAAACAAAAGCAATTTGGATAATCCATTTTAACAAGCATGCCACCTCCATTAATTTCATTATACTTGCATCTTTCCCAATAAGTCTAATCAGACAAGTGCAGTTGCCCACTCTATTCCCAAAAATAATGGAAGAATGCTGGATAAAGGCTTCTTTTGCCTTTATCCGGCATTTTGAAACGACTCGATCGGCTGGACACCAGAGCTAGACATATAGAATGCCTTATTATTATGAAAATGCTTCTTTCATCGCTTCGTTAACTGTTTCGATTCCTATAATTTGAATGCCTGGAGGGTAATCCCATCCTCCGAGGTTTGAGGCCGGTACAATCGCTCTTTTAAAGCCAAGCTTTGCAGCCTCTTGAACACGCTGTTCAATTCTAGACACCCTTCTCACTTCTCCAGTTAAACCAATCTCTCCGATAAAGCAGTCCGTTGGCGTAACCCCTGTATCTCGGAAACTTGAGACGATACTTACTAGGACGGCTAAATCGATCGCAGGTTCATCTAATTTTACTCCTCCCGCCACTTTTATATAAGCATCTTGCGTTTGGAGTAGTAATCCCATTCGTTTTTCCAGTACTGCCATTAGTAAGGAAACACGGTTTTGATCAATACCAGTAGCCATACGTTTCGGATAATTAAAACTAGATTGAGTCACTAATGCTTGAATTTCTACTAAAATAGGTCTGGTACCTTCCATCGAGGCAACAATTGCAGATCCAGCTGCTCCATGAGACCGCTCCTGCAGAAATAATTCAGAAGGATTAAGTACTTCTTTTAATCCGGATTGGACCATTTCAAAAATGGCGATTTCATTCGTAGAGCCAAATCTGTTCTTCTGAGATCTTAAAATACGATACGTATGGTGACGTTCTCCTTCAAAGTACAAAACGGTATCTACCATATGTTCCAATATACGAGGTCCTGCAATTTGTCCCTCTTTTGTTACATGTCCCACTAAAAAGATTGCTACATTTTTAGTTTTGGCAATCCTCATTAGCTCTGCTGTACACTCTCGAACTTGTGATACACTTCCCGGTGCACTTGTTACATCGGGATGATGAACAGTTTGAATAGAATCGACAATAACAAATTTTGGCTCTACACTCTCAATAGTTTCATTGATTAACTCCAAGTTGGTTTCAGCATAGATATAAAGCTCTGCTGATGTTACCCCTAACCGTTCTGCCCGAAGCTTCGTCTGACGGATGGATTCCTCTCCCGAAATATACAGTACTCTTTCCCCTTTATTCGCAAGTAATGCAGATACCTGCAAAAGAAGGGTCGACTTACCAATACCCGGATCTCCACCTATTAATATTAACGACCCAGGGACAATACCACCGCCCAGCACACGATTCAGTTCAGCAAAGTCAGTTGTCACTCGTGGTTCATCAGCTGTTACTACTGAGATTATTGGGGTCGCCTTCTGTGCTGTGCCATCTGAATGCTGAAAAGAGCGTTTCGGGCCTTTGGATACTATTTCCGTTTCTTCTACCATTGTGTTCCATTCACCGCATCCAGGACATCTTCCCATCCATTTTGCGGACTCATATCCACATGAATTACACATAAACTTCGTTTTCTTTTTAGCCATAATACCTCCTACTATGAAAAGCACAAGCGCCTCTGAAAGAATTGCAATAATGCCTACCTCTGTCTTTATTGAGCAGTCTGCAGCGATCGAACTGCTGCTTCCAGAGCTAAAAGTTAAAAAGGGCATTCCGGAAATATTTTTCGGAATGCCCGCTATATTAACCTTCTGTAACTAACGATTTAGTGCTGCGAACCACAAATTCATTGTCTTCTACATCAAATATTACATGTTGCCCGTCTAATACTTCTCCTTTAAGAAGTTCTTCGGATAGACGATCTTCTACATGTTTTTGAATTGCACGGCGTAGAGGACGTGCACCGTATTCTGGTTCATATCCTTCAGTTGTAATTTTGTCTTGTGCTGCTTCTGTAATTTCTAATTCAATACCTTGTTCTTTCAAACGTTTAGATAATTGCTCTGTCATAAGTGAAACAATTTGTTTTAAATGCTCTTTTTCAAGCGAATGGAACACAATCATTTCATCTAAACGGTTTAAGAATTCTGGACGGAATGCTTTTTTCAATTCTTCTAGCATTTTGCCTTTCATATCTTTATAATCCGTTTTGCCACCTTCTGTTAAGTTAAATCCAACGTATTTATTGAATCTAAGTGCATCCGCACCAACGTTTGATGTCATGATTACTACTGTATTACGGAAATCTACTGTGCGACCTTTAGAGTCTGTTAATCGTCCATCCTCTAACACTTGAAGAAGAATATTAAAGACATCTGGATGTGCTTTTTCAATTTCATCTAACAGGATAACAGAGTATGGTTTACGACGTACTTTTTCTGTCAATTGCCCACCATCGTCAAAACCTACATATCCTGGAGGAGATCCAACTAGACGAGAAGTTGAATGTTTTTCCATGTACTCAGACATATCTACTCGAATCATTGCATCTTCGTCTCCGAACATCACTTCTGCTAAAGCGCGAGCAAGCTCCGTTTTACCTACACCAGTAGGTCCCAAGAAGATAAACGAACCAATAGGACGTTTCGGATCCTTCAATCCCGCGCGAGCACGACGAATAGCTCTTGAAATTGCATCCACTGCTTCACTTTGACCAATTACTCTTTCATGCAATTTATCTTCTAGTTTTAATAATTTTTCAGATTCCGTTTGTGCTAATCTAGACACTGGTACCCCAGTCCACATAGAAACGACTGCTGCGATATCTTCTACTGTTACTTCAGATTCTTCTTTTCCTTGTTTTTCTTTCCAATTGTTTTTCATTTTCTCTAGTTCATCTTTGAGCTTCTGCTCTTTATCACGGAATGATGCAGCTTTTTCGAATTCCTGACTTTGAACTGATGCATTTTTTTCAGATCGGATCGCTTCTAGTTTAGCTTCTAATTCTTTTAGATTAGGAGGTGTTGTATATGAACGTAAGCGTACCTTAGAACCCGCTTCATCTATTAAGTCAATTGCTTTATCTGGCAAGAAACGATCAGAAATATAACGATCAGACATTTTCACGGCTGCTTCAACCGCTGCATCCGTAATCTTCACACGATGATGAGCTTCATAACGATCACGTAAACCGTAAATAATTTGAATCGCTTCATCTACTGAAGGCTCATCTACTTGAATTGGTTGGAAACGACGTTCAAGCGCGGCATCTTTTTCGATATATTTTCTATACTCATCCAATGTTGTTGCACCAATACATTGAATTTCTCCACGAGCAAGAGCAGGCTTCAAAATATTCGAAGCATCAATAGCACCCTCTGCTCCTCCAGCACCAATTAATGTATGAAGTTCATCAATGAATAGGATAACATTACCTGCTTGGCGAATTTCATCCATCACTTTTTTCAAACGATCTTCAAATTCCCCACGATATTTTGTGCCAGCAACAACTGTACCCATATCTAGTGTCATTACACGTTTATCGCGTAGGATTTCTGGCACTTCATTTTGGACGATTTGCTGTGCAAGCCCTTCAGCAATAGCCGTTTTACCAACACCTGGTTCTCCAATTAGAACTGGATTGTTTTTTGTACGACGAGCCAAGATTTCAATTACTCTTGTAATTTCTTTACTACGACCAATTACAGGATCTAATGTACCTTCTCTTGCAATTTGTGTTAAGTCACGAGCTAGACCATCTAGTGTCGGTGTACTAGCTGGAGCTGTTCCATTGTTACCATTGCCGTGCGCTTGCTCTGTACTACCTAATAATTGAAGTACTTGTTGACGAGCTTTGTTTAAACTTACTCCTGCATTATTTAGTACACGAGCAGCTACGCCTTCTCCTTCACGGATTAATGCAAGCAATAGGTGTTCTGTTCCAATGTATGAATGCCCAAGTTTTCGAGATTCATCTACGGAAAGCTCAATCACTTTTTTAGCACGAGGAGTGTAGTTAACAATTGGGCCAACTTCTTCTTTGCCTGCTCCTACTAGTTCCTCAATCCCTGCTTCAATTACTTTTAAATCTACTTCTATTGCCTCTAATGCTTTTGCAGCAATTCCACTACCTTCTCGGATAAGACCAAGTAATATATGTTCTGTTCCAATAGATTCATGCTTCAAGCGTATAGCCTCTTCTTGAGCTAGTTGTAATACTTTTTGAGATCTTTGTGTAAAACGATTAAACATCATTCAGATTCCTCTCCCTTTGTTTTCTGTTTTTCTTCTTTTTGCAATCTTTCCCTTAACAGCTTCGCGCGAAACATATCCCGCTCAGAAGTATTCAATGAAGTTCCTGCATATTTTTGTAGAAATCCTGGTTGCATAAACACCATACATTCATTCAAGATAGATACATCAACATCTTCTATGAGTCCCATATCTATTCCTAATCGTACATCCGATAGGCATCTCGCTGCTTCATCCGTTGCCATGATACGGGCAAATGATAAAGTTCCTAGAGATCGATATAGTCGGTCTTCTAGTGTATTGGCCGAATGCTTTAGAAGTGCATCTCGTGCTTCTCTTTCTTTTTGAATAATTTGTTCGGTAATACTCTGAAGATCAGCAAGTATGTCTTCTTCTGACTTACCAAGTGTGGTTTGGTTGGACACTTGATATACATTACCGAGCGCTTCACTACCTTCTCCGTAAATTCCTCTAACAACCATTCCAAGTCTTGAAATGATCGTAACAATTCTGTTCATTTGTTTGGTCATCGTTAATGCCGGTAAATGCATCATGACAGATGCACGCAAGCCAGTACCTGTATTTGTAGGACAACTTGTCAAATAACCAAACTGCTCGTCAAACGCATATGGTAATTCTTTATCTAATACACGATCTAGCACATCTGCTTGTGCATAGGCTTCTTGAATTTGAAGCCCTGGAAAAAGACATTGTATACGAATATGATCCTCTTCATTGACCATTACACTAACCGATTCATCATTTGATAATAGAACGGAGCCAGTCATAGGCGAGTTAGCGAGCTTTGGACTGATTAAATGTTTCTCTACTAACACTTGGCGACTTAGTTCCGATACATCCTTTATATGAATGGAAGAAAATTGCATATCTAATTCGTCACTTGCATCTAACAAAGTGGCAGATACAGATTGGTCAATTTTATGCGCCTCGTCTTCTGTAAATGCTAAAGGAAAACGGTAGCCATTCAGATTTCTAGCTAAGCGTATTCTTGTACTCATCACGATATCTGAATGCTGTCCAACACCAGCCATCCAACTAGAAATGGAGTTATCTAAAAAGTGTTCAATTGACATTCGTTTGGTCACCTCCTCCTGTTGAAAGTTGACTTTCCAAATCTCTGGCTTCATCTCTCAACTTTGCGGCTTCCTCAAAACTTTCCGTGGCAATAGCATCTTTCATTTGAGAGCGAATTGCTTCTATACGTTTCTTTAAAGCAATCTTCTCTCCTAGTGCACCTGGAGCCTTCCCGGTATGCTTCGTGTTTCCATTATGAAGTCGCTTAAATACATTCGGTAACTGAGGGCGAAAACTGTTATAACAATTCGCACAACCAAATTTTCCTTCATCTAAAAAACGCTGGATCGACCAACCACATTCATCGCATACAATTATATTTTTTTGTTGTTTTTGTTGCATTGGTTGTTGTTCTGTTTGACTAAACCAGTTCGATAATAGTTGATGTAAAGATAATGGATCTTGTTTGTACTCAACGTAAAACGGGTGGAGGCTATTTGCACAGACTTCACAATAATGTCTTTCAAGATGTTCACCATTATGCACTTGGGTAACCGTTACTTTCGCCGGTCTTTGCTTACAATTTTCACAAATCACCTTTAACACACCCCGTTCATTTTTCACTTTTTTCATATTTTAACGTTAATAACATGGCGCATAAAATACGAGACCTTAGTTCATCTCTGGCAGGTAACGGAATCACCAGAGTCGTTCTATTTAAAGCTGCTAAAATGAGTTTTGCTTCACGTTTAGTAATAACATCTTCATCGATCAATCGAAAAACGATATCTTCCGTGACCGATTCTGAAGCCCCATTTTCTAGTGTTTGTATAATATGCTCTATTAGATCAGCTTTTGTATGAGCTCGAACGCGGAGGATTCGAATATATCCCCCTCCACCTCGTTTACTTTCTACTAAGTATCCGCGATCTTGGGTAAATCGTGTATTGATTACATAATTTATTTGAGATGGAACACACTGAAACTTCTCCGCGATTTCACTTCGCTTAATTTCGATTTGTTCCTTACTTCCTTCTTCTATAATAGCCTTCAAATACCCTTCAATTATGTCAGATATATTTTTCATCTTCTCACCTCTTCTCACAAACTGACTTTGACTAACTTTGACTATATTATAACGAGAATTTTTTGTATGTGCAATTGATACGATTTGCACTTAAAAACAAGAAAAAACTACAAACCATTGTTTGTAGTTTAGGATATATTATTATGACTATTCCTATTCAATAAATCTTTTTTATCTTTCTTGAATGACTAATTGAACCTTCTATAGCTACAGCTAAATTAAATTTTCTTTTTATAATTATTTCGTTGAGACTTCGTAACTTGCTTCCATTTATTCGTTTCTGCTTTTTTGGCTGCAGCATCGCTTTTGCGGTCGATATGCGCAAGCTCTCGCATCAGTTTTACATAACTCTTGTATCGTTCTTGTTTAAGAGTACCATTGTCAATAGCCTCCCGAATTGCACAACCAGGCTCTTTTACATGCTGACAATCACGGAAACGGCAATCTAATGCTAGGTCTTCGATATCCTGAAAACTAGCACTCACCCCATCACTTGTATCCCAAAGTTGAAACTCTCTCATACCAGGTGTATCAATTAGTAAGCCACCTTCAGGTAACAGCGTCAACTCTCTATGAGTGGTTGTATGGCGCCCTTTACTATCATCTTCTCTTATATGATTGACAGTCATTACTTCTACACCTGACAAGGCGTTTATCAAGGATGATTTCCCAACTCCGGAAGAACCTAAAAGTGCACCTGTTTTATGAGAGGCTAATAGACTTCCTAATCGATCAATACCTTCGCCGGTCACACTACTCACTGCAAATATATCCACACCAAATGCAATAGCCTCTACTTCTTTCATATAATATTCTAGGTCTTCACAAGCATCTTTTTTCGTTAATACCACGATGGGGGTCGCCCCTGAATCCCATGCTGCCAATAGATATCTCTCTAATCTACGAACATTGAAGTCATGATTAAGCGACATCACTAGAAATACAAAATCAACGTTTACCGCAATTAGTTGAATTTCCGTCGTCAATCCAGCCATTTTCCTAGAAAACTGTGAACTGCGAGGAAGTACTTCATGGATTATCCCCTTTTCCTCACCAGGCATCCGATCGAGCACTACCCAGTCTCCAACTGCCGGAAATGCTTCTCTATCATTCCCAAATTTAAATTTCCCAGAAAGTGAGCATAGTAGCTCTCCTTCATTGGTCATAACTCTATATAAATTTTTATGTTCCAGTAGTACGCGACCTGCAGTTCCACTACCTGTCATTTTTTCTTCCCAATTATTATTCCAACCATATTGTTCGATTAAATTCAATTCAATTTCCCCCTAATTTCCGTATGAATAATGCCCAAGCCACATTAATAGAGCTATAAGCTAAACAATAAAAAAACCATGACTGCACGAATCTGCAGCCATGGTTCCCCGGTCATTAGTAAAGAAGCATATATCTGGTTAGAGACATACGGAGTGGGACATCATAAACTTACAGATTCGTGGATACGTATATTCATTTGCCATGATGCCTCACTCCTTTCTTTTCGTTATTTTCAGAATACTACAAGTATTAGCATTTTGTCAATATAAATTATGCAAGATACATATTTGTAATATGGGTATCATTATTAATTATAAAGATGACATCCTACAAAATGACCTGGTTCCTGTTCCTTCCAGGCTGGCTTTTTTTCCGTACAAATGGACATAGCATGTGCACATCTCGTACGGAACACACAACCTGAAGGTGGATTAATCGGGCTCGGAAGCTCTCCATGCAAAAGAATACGTTCTCGTGACTCCTCTATGTCAGGATCTGGAATGGGAATCGCAGATAACAAAGCCTGTGTATACGGGTGTAGTGGATTTTCATACAACTGGCTACTAGTGGTCATTTCTACCATATGCCCTAGGTACATAACCCCTATTCGGTCAGAGATGTACTTGACCATCGATAAATCATGTGCGATAAACAAATAGGTTAGATTTTTTTCCTTTTGTAGTCGTTGGAGCAGCTTCACTACTTGAGCTTGAACTGACACATCCAAAGCTGAAATAGGCTCATCCGCAATGATAAACTCAGGATCTAATGCAAGCGCTCGAGCTATGCCAATACGTTGACGCTGACCTCCTGAAAATTCATGAGGATATCGATTAGCGTGGTCTCTGTTCAAGCCCACATCCTCTAGTAATTCATACACTCTAGACTTTAACTCTTCCTTTTTGTATAGTTTATGTATTTCCATCGGTTCAGCAATAATTTCAAACACAGTGGAACGTGGATTTAAAGATGCATACGGATCCTGAAAGATCATTTGCATCTTTTTCAAGTAACCTCTTCTTTCTTTGTCAGTCATCTCATGCACATTTTCATTTTCAAACAGAACTTTTCCCTCTGTTCTATTGTACAATCCTAAAATAGTTCGGCCTGCTGTGGATTTACCACAACCAGATTCACCCACTAGACCAAATGTCTCCCCTTTGACGATATCAAAACTTATCCCATCAACAGCCTTCAACGTCTCCCCATGTCCAATGTCAAAATGGCGCTTCAAATCTTGAACAGACAATAGAACTTTTTCCGTCATTTAAATCCCCCCTAAACGGCATATCTTCTAACTGCACAAATCTCCTTTTCTAACACAGATCCTGCTAGCCTTAAAATTTCTACTGTTTTCCCCGTTGAATGCGAATGCAATAGTTGGCCATTCCCATAATAGAACCCAACATGCCTTACCGTTCCCGTCCCTTCATCATTCGCAAAAAATAGTAAATCCCCTTTTTTCCAAAGCAAAGGGTCTTGTATAGAAATTTCTTCTCCCGATTTAGCCTGGTCACTTGCATCTCGAGGAATTATATAACCACAAGCCTTCAACATATTGTACGAAAAACCCGAACAATCATAGCCATATGGAGACATGCCCCCCCATAGATATGGTAAATCTAAATAATTTTCCCCTAAAGCCACCGCTTCCTCTGCAGACCTCTTCGGAATCTGATCCACTGAAGATGCAAATTGGGCATGTACTTTCGATAATAACGCTTTGCCGTGTGGCGTAAGAACGGTATAAAATACTTCATCCTCTGAGATTATCGGTAGAATAGTATTAAAGGCTAAAACGAGTAGCGGATTATGTTGTAAATCCCAGAGCTGTACTTTTGCAGAAGAAACTCTGGCGGAACCCTTGGCATCCACTTGCTTTGTAGGTTGTATTTGCGAAAGCGGGATCCAACCTGGATAACCACGACTATCTTTTTTAGAGGGCTGCCAAATGGCAACAACTTTTGCCCATTCCCCTACTATCTCCTCCACAAGCACTGGTTCTCCGTAAAGTAGCTGCGTTTGCACACGATTTTCATCACATAAAGCTAACCTTTCTTTATACGGTAGTGCCTCAAGCCATTCCACCAATAACACAGGATTTGAGATCGCGGGAATATCTATCTCCCTGGCAGAGTTTGGTTCAGTCCAAATAGTTCCCACCTTTACAGCACAAACCCATTCTTTCTTTTCAACTGGCATCTTTTTGCCTCCTAATCCAAATTCACATGAACAATCCCTAATCCTGGTTCGTTGGAGAAGGTCATATCACTCTTATCATAGATAACGCCACCGACTATTAAATCTTTTTTTAGCATTAACGGTGCGTCAAAGTCAAAATATCGAATATTCGGCTGGCTAGCTGCAAAATGAGCAGCCGCTGTGATTCCCAATTTCGTTTCAATCATGCTGCCTACCATACATTTCACCCCACTTGCCTCTGCAAGTGTATTTATTTTTTGGGCGTGATAAATACCACCCGATTTCATCAGTTTTATATTTATCAAATCAGCAGCTCGCATTTTTAGAACTTGTTTAGCATCCTGCACAGAAAAAACACTTTCATCCGCCATAATTGGAGTATATGTGTGATCGGTAACATACTTTAGCCCTTCGAGATCCCAAGCAGGAACTGGCTGTTCTACAAATTCAATTGATAGTCCTGTATCCTCCATTAAGCTAATTGCTTTTACGGCCTCTTTAGCATTCCATCCCTGGTTAGCATCGAGCCTTAACTTTGGCGTCATTCCCACACGATCTCGAATAGCACGAATGCGTTGGATATCATCTTTTATCTCACCAGTACCTACCTTGACCTTTAGAACTTTAAATCCATCCTTTATATACTGTTCTGCATCATCTGCCATCTCGCTAGGGTCATTCACACTAACTGTAAAATCGGTTTCTAGTCTTTTCCGATAACCTCCAAGAAATTGATATAAAGGAAGACCTGCATGCTTAGCAAGTATGTCATATATGGCCATGTCTAATGCCGCTTTAGCACTTGTATTTCTGACTAAGGTTGTGTTTAGTTTCTGGAATATCTGCTCACTTTGTAAAATGTTCATACCAATCAATTGAGGTGCAATTATCTCGTTAATAGCGTATCGAATACTGTCCATCGACTCGCCTGTAATTACATGTGTCGGTGGAGCCTCTCCATGACCTACTATGCCATCACTCGTCGTAATAGTTACATACACTGAGTAAGCCGTCGTCACAGTTCGTAGAGCAGTTTTAAATGGTTTAGTTAGAGGGACTGCCACATCAAAGGTTTCAATTGATTTTATATACAATCTCGTCTCCTCCTTATTCAACTCCAGGTAATATAGTTAGAGATAAGTTATTCGCATCCAATTCTGCTTCCATTCCAAGTGGGACGGCAAAATGAGGCTCGCAATGTCCTATTTTAAATCCTTTCACTGCAGGCTTACCTAATTTTCCAATGTAGTGATCAAACACTTCGTCTAAAGACAAAGTAACCGGCCTTTTTTTAGGTTCTGCAACACTAAAATCCCCAATGACAAACCCAGCTGCCGCATCTAAAATACCAGCTTGGCGTAGTTGGTTTAGCATACCATCTACTTTGTAAGGCTCTTCCCCTACATCTTCTATCAGGAGAAGTTTTCCTTTTGTATCTACCTCATATTTTGTACCTACACCATTAGCAAGTAATGATAAATTTCCTCCTGTAAGTTCCCCTCTTACGATACCTGGAGAAACTTGTGTCAATGGAGAGATTGCTTCAGTATAAAATAGCTCCATTGGATTAAACAACTGCTGAAACATTTTTCGGGATAGCTCGGAGAACGTATCTTTTCCCACATCTGAAGCTAACATTGGTCCATGGAAGGTGACGATATCCGAATATAGATTCATACCTGTATGTAGAAAAGTTATATCAGAGTAACCCCAAAAAACCTTTGGATTCTCATGCATCAATTGAAAATCGATTTGATCTGTGTAACGTGCAGAACCATAGCCTCCACCCGCACAAATAATGCCTGCAATATTTGGGTTAGCGAACATCTCATGTAAATCTTCTAAACGTTCCTCATCAGTGCCAGCTAAGTAGCCATGTACATTTTCTAGACTTTTTCCTAATTGATAAGATAAGCCAAGCTCCTCTAAAAAAGCAAAAGAGCCCTTTAAGTTCTCTAGATTCGGTGGACTTGAAGGAGCAATAATACCGATAGTATCTCCTTTTTGCAATCGTTTTGGACGGATTTTCATATGTAATTTCTCCTTTATAATGAAGCCTTAATAAACCAACTCACTGCAAATTTTAACATATCTAATAGGAAAGAAAAGGGCGGTACCAAATGAGGCACCGCAGCTTTCTCATGGTTGCTAGGGCTTTTCTGGCAACTATTCTTTGTCAGCCCACTTTAAGTCCATATATCCAACTGGATGTCTTACGATTCCTGAGATTGTTGGTTTTTCAAGTGTTACTTGGTTGTAATAATGTACTGGGAAAATTGGCATTTCGTCCATTAATAACGCGTCTGCTTGAATAAGCATTTCCCAACGTTTTGCTTCGTCTGTTTCATTTTTTATATCAGCGATTAGTTTATCAAATTTTGCATCTGACCAAGTAGTACGATTCATAGAGGAACCTGTGATGAAGCTTTCTAAAGCATTCACTGGATCTGCATAGTCAAATAAGAAGGAAGAGCGAGACAATTGGTATTTAAACTCTTTTTGCTCAGTCGCAAACACACTTGCTTCTACATTTTGTAATACTACATCTACTCCTAAAACTTCTTTAAATTTACTTTGCAGTGCTTCCGCTATTTTCTTATGAGTATCACTTGTAGAATAAGTTAACGTTACTTCAGGTAACTCTGTGTAACCCTCTTCTTTCATACCTTCAGCTAAAAGTGATTTTGCTTTTTCTGCATCAAAGCCTACCAGTTTACCAGCTGTTTCTCTGAACTCCTTACCATCAGGCCCTACAAATCCATAAGGAACAAAGCCCTCTGCTGGTTTTTCGCCATTTTTCGTTACAAACTCTACGATTTCTTGTTGATCAACCGCTAAACCAAAAGCTTGACGGATTTTTTTATTTGTAAAAGGTTCTTGTGATACGTTGAAACGGTAGAAATATAACCCTGCTTGATCTTCATTTTTCAATTCAGGAGAATCCAATAACTGATCTGCCAATTCTGCTGGTACACCAGATACATCTAATTCCTCTGTTTCATACATTTGGTATTCGGTATTGGAATCATCAACCATAGCCCATTCCACTTTATCCAGCTTTACAGTATCGGCATCCCAATAATTTTCATTTTTTGCAAATGTAAAGCTTACATCATGCACCCATGCTGTTAACTTGAACGGGCCATTTCCTACGAATGTATCTGCTTCTGTATACCAGGTTGCATTCTCAGTAGCCACTTTTTCATTTACTGGGAAGAAACTTGGGTTAGTAATGATGTTTAAGAATGCTTCTGTTGGAGCATTTAATTTCACTTCAAATACTTTTTCCTCTACCGCTTTAATAGCAACGTCCTCAGCTGCGCCCTCCCCACTATTATAGGCTTCTGCTCCATCAATGAAATACGCTAAAAATGCTGCTGGGGAAGCTGTTTCCGGATTTAACATATGCAACCAACCATAAACGAAATCACTTGCTAATACAGGCTCACCATTAGACCATTTCGCATCGTCGCGAATTGTAAATGTATAGGTTAGACCATCTTCTGTAACATCAATTTTTTCAGCTGTTGCAGGTTCTGCTACATGGTCCTTTGATAGCCGTACAAGTCCTTCCATTAGATTATTCAATGCATTCCAAGAAACCGCATCAAATCCTACAGATGGATCAAATGATGTTGGTTCATTTCCATTATTTAATTTGAGTATTTTTTCTGTTTCAGTTTCTACTGCAGTTTCCTTCTCTTCTCCTTCGTTTCCTGTATTAGTTTCCTTTTTTTCACCCGCATCTTTCGTGGCTGTACAAGCACTTAACACAAGGACAAATAATGCTACTACAAATAACATTAACCATTTCTTCATCTTAGTTCCCCCTTTGTAATATATATGTGAATGCACTTAAGCGCGCTCATCCTATTTTAAGATAACTCTTGTAATACTTTTGCACGTTCGTCCTGAAGCCAACAATCAACCGCATGTGATTCAGATATCGTTGTCGTAAAAGGATAAACATGATCACATACTTCCATTGCATACGGACATCTTGCCGTGAAAGGACATCCTTTAGGTGGTGAAAATAAATCTGGTGGCGTCCCTTCAATTGGTTGTAATTCTTCCTCAACCAAGTCCAGACGAGGAACTGAATTTAAAAGCCCTTTTGTATATGGATGCTCCGGTGTGTAAAATATTGCACGTTTATCCCCAATTTCTACTACTTTTCCGGCATACATTACGGCAATTCGATCAGCTATTTTCGCAACGACTCCTAGGTCATGAGTAATTAATATAATGGAAATATTCGTTTTCTGTTGAATCTCTTCAAAGAGTTCTAATATTTGTGCTTGGATCGTTACATCTAGTGCGGTAGTTGGTTCATCCGCAATTAGGAGCTCCGGCTCACATATGAGCGCAATAGCAATCACAATTCTTTGTCGCATTCCTCCTGAAAATTGATGAGGAAATTGCTTTAAGCGCTCTTTAGGATTGGGAATTCCCACCAGTTCCAACATTTCTATCGCTTTTTGTTTCGCCTCTTGTTTACTTACTTTTTTATGCGTTCGAAGCCCTTCTGTTAATTGCTCCCCAATCGTGAGCGTTGGGTTTAGTGCTGTCATAGGATCTTGGAAAATCATCGATATGTCTACCCCTTGAATTTTCCGCAGTTGTGGCTTCGACATCCCCGTCAACTCTTTCCCTTTAAAAAGAACACTACCATTCTTAATAATCCCGGCAGGCTCCGGTATTAACCCCATAATGGCATTAGAAGTAACACTTTTTCCACATCCTGATTCCCCTACTATAGCCAGTGTCTCCCCTTGATGAAGATCGAAACTAACCCCCCTAACAGCTTCTACCTCTCCACCATACGTTCGAAAAGAAACTTGGAGATTATTTACCTGAAGTACTTTTACATCTGACCTTACCTTCTTTGTTTTCTTTCTATTCCTTTGCGTTTCAGAGGTACCTACTGGAAGTGATTTATCTACTTCATTAACTCGCTGTTTTACGTGTTCCTTCGCAATATCTAACTGTTGTTCATTCATCCAATCTACCTCCTAAGCTTCGGATCTAGCGCATCCTGAAGTCCGTCCCCTAGCACATTAAAGGCGAACATCGTTAAAGAAATAAACAATGCTGGGAAGAATAAGCGCCACCAATGACCAGATAATATAACAGGAAGTGCATCATTTGCCATAACACCCCAACTTGCAAATGGAGCTGCTATCCCTAAGCCTAAAAAACTTAGAAAAGCTTCCGCAAAGATTGCACTTGGAACTGTAAGAGTCATTTGAACTATAATAGGACCCATTGTATTCGGCAATAAATTTTTCCGGATAATTCTAGAGCTCTTAGCACCAAACGATTTGGAGGCTGTTACAAACTCATAGTTTTTTATTTGTAGTACCTGTCCTCGAACAATACGCGCCATTCCTACCCATCCTGTAACAGTAAGAGCTACTATGATTGTCGTTAAACTTGCCCCCATGATAACCATTAACAAAATAACAACTAACAAATGGGGTAATCCATAAAGTACTTCTACTATTCGCATCATAATGGAATCCGTACGTCCACCTTTATAACCACTAATACCACCGTAAATAATGCCAATAAAGAAATCGATAAGCGCAGCCATTACTCCTACAAATATAGAAATACGGGCGCCATACCAGGTTCTTGTAAACACATCTCTTCCTGCTTCGTCGGTACCAAACCAATGAGCAGCGGATGGAGGTTGGTTTTGGTTAGGGTAATCAGTAGCGGTAACCGAATATGGAGAAAAGATAGGACCAAATATAGCGAAAAGCATCAATAAAATGAGAAAAATTAATCCACCCATTGCCAATTTATTTTTTCGTAATCGACGCCAAGCATCTTTCCAGTAGGATAATGAGGGTCTTACAACCGTTTCTGCTCCTCCATGCTTCTTTGGTAGAGGTTGAAACCACTCATCTTTTACATGCTGTGGGGACACTACTTCTTGTGAATTTGTCATTAGGCATCCCCTTCTTTTCGATGTAATTTTATACGTGGGTCCAGTAATCCGTAGACAATATCTACAATGAATAGCATGAACACTAGAAATGCGCTATAAAACACAGTTGTACCCATGATTACGGGGTAATCTCGATTATTAATACTCTCCACGAAATATTTCCCCATACCTGGAATGGCAAAAATACGCTCGATTACAAAAGTACCTGTTAGTATTCCAGCAAGCATCGTCCCTAAAATTGTTACAACTGGCATAAGTGCATTTCTTAATGCATGGCGAACAATTATCCGTACGGGAGATAATCCTTTAGCACGGGCCATTTTAATATAATCTTGTGTAAGCACCTCTAACATACTAGATCTAGTTAAGCGAGCAATAATAGCGGTGGGTCCCGTTGCAAGGGCTATTATAGGCAATATCATATGTAACGGACTAGACCAGGTTGCTGCCGGTAGCAAGTCCCAGGTCACAGCAAGTTGTTGAATAAGTAATGTTGCAAGTACGAAGTTAGGTACAGATATACCAACTACTGCAAATGTCATGGCGAAGTAGTCTACCAGGCCATTATGTCGAAGTGCAGCAATCGTACCCAGTATGATCCCTGAAAGCAAAGCTACTAAAATAGTAGCCATCCCAAGTTCAAAGGAAATCGGGAATCCCCGCGCTAACAATTCATTTACGGATTCATTCGGCTTTTTAATAGAGGGCCCAAAGTCAAATGTGACAATGGATTTTAAATAACTTAAATATTGAATATGAAGGGGTTCGTCTAGTTTATAAAATTTTTCTAAGTTTGCTTGAATGGTAGGATTAGTCGTCCGCTCTCCCTCAAATGGAGAACCGGGTATTAAGTGCATCAATACGAAGGTTAATGTAGCAATGATGAGAATTGTCGCAATCATCATGATAAAACGCTTAACAATATATTTTCCCATTCAAAAGCCCCCTTAACAGAATTTAGCTTGTAACGCTAATTCCACCATAACAAGCATTGCTCGATATGCTTCTAAAATATCTTTCGCTTTAAACTCCACCACTGTAGTACCTTTTATAATTTCACAACCTGGCATTAAAGCTGCCCACTCCGCTTGACCATAGTTTACAAATTCAATTCTTAATACTGGTTTTTCGGGAGGAGTTAGAGGCTTAATTTGATCTCGTTTTTCTATAGCCTCCACTACTTTCTCTCTAAGCAAGGCCTGTGATTTTAAAGGATGTAACGTCTTAACAGCTGAACGAGAAATAGACTCCTTCACCACTGCAGTCACTACGCCAGGTAGAAGGTCCTCCGCTTCACTACACGCACCGTCATCTCCTGCCACCATAATAACTGGCACACCATAATATCCTGCTACAAATGCATTTAATCCAAGTTCTCCAACTACTACTTCATTTATGTACATATTACGAACCCCAAATATCATCGAGTGACTCATTACACCGGGTTGTCCAGCCCGTGAATGATAACCTGCAAAAACAGCTCCTAAATACGTTTCATCTAGTGCATGCACCATTGAATAAGGCTTAAAATCCCCTGTGATTAAGGAAGCATCTGGATGTAATTCTTCTACCAGGAGATTATTCATTTTAGAGTGACTGTCATTGACTAGTACTTCTTTTATACCTTTTGATAAAGCACCTTCCACAATGGCATTTGCTTCTTGAGTCATTATACGTCTCGCCCGTTCGTAATTATGCTTGTTGGACTCTACAAACGTGTAATCTGGCAAACCTGTTATTCCTTCCATATCGACCGATAAAAATAGCTTCATATTATTCCCCCATATCTTTCTACTTTTCTCTTTCTTTTAGAAACCGAAATAATTATAAACTTTATCAAAATATACTGAATATTACAATACATCTAAATACATAGATATTAATACCATGATTTTTTATAATTCTAATTAAAAAAAGCAAATGCACTTTTACTAAAGGCATTTGCTCCTGTTTTCTAAAAAACATACGAAAACTAGAATATAGATGAATTATCTATTCTGACCTGGGAAAAACTGTTGTTGTCCTGATTGTTGTTGCCCAAACTGTTGTCCATATGGTTGACCAAAAGGTTGTTGTTGGAACTGTCCTTGTTGTTGCATAGGAAATGCCTGTTGGCTGCCGGGTGCCATTACATTTTGGTTAGTAACTGTGTAAAAGTGCTGAGGGACGTTTACAATATGCTCTCTATTCACATTTACTATTGGATGGATAACTGGTTGCATTCTTGGTAAGAACGAATCGCGTACTCGGTATTGCGGGGGACAAACAACTGGTTGCGCAGCTGGTTGGTGCCACTGCGTTTGGTGACAGGAATTACAGGAACAGGGTTGTCGATGTTGATTCATTGTTAATTCACCTCCTTCTTGCACTACTATTAGTAAATGCAAGAGGAGAAGAAACTAACTAGACAAACATCCCCATTAAGTAAAAATAAAAACAGCTTGATAGGCTTTATTGCGAAAGAAGAAGTTTCAATCTCAGCTAAAATGGAAATACTATAAGGAATAAATATAAGTATTTTGGTTGATTCTATAATATTTTATTAGTATAGTTAAGCGTTTAAGCTAAAAACGCGAGAGAGGGAAAACATGAAAAAATTATCAAAGGTATTTTATATAACGATTGGTTTAATAGTTTTAGCTGTTGGATACGGTGCTTTAGCCCCGGAAAGTTTTGAAGCTATTACTAGTACTATTAAAACTTTCGTTGCTTCATCATTTGGTTGGTACTATATGTTACTTATGACGCTAATGTTAATATTAAGCATCTTCTTCATCTTTAGTCCCTATGGAAAAATCCGACTGGGAAAAGATTCAGATCGTCCACAATTTTCAACTATTACTTGGATTTCTATGTTATTTTCTGCTGGTATGGGAATTGGGCTTGTCTTTTATGGGGCAGCTGAACCCTTGTCCCATTTTGCCATCGATCCTGCTACAGCTGAACCAGGTACGAGTGCAGCTTTTAAAGAATCCCTTCGTCAAACCTACTTCCATTGGGGATTCCATGTTTGGGCTATGTATGGAGTTGTTGCATTATCTCTTGCATTCTTCCAATTCCGTAAGGGGGAACCAGGCTTAATCTCTTCCACTTTGAAACCAATTTTCGGCAAAAGAATGGAAGGCCCATGGGGTACTCTCGTAGATGTGCTCGCTGTCTTTGCCACAGCATTTGGCGTTGCTACTTCTCTTGGATTCGGTGCTGTTCAAATTAATGCCGGCTTAAATTACTTATTTGGCTTCAAAATTGGCATTACGTCTCAAATTATCATTATAGCGATTGTCACCGTCCTCTTTGTAGCATCTGCTTGGTCAGGATTAAGTAAAGGGATAAAATATTTGTCCAATATGAATTTACTATTAGCTCTTGCTTTACTTGGTTTTATCATTATTATGGGACCTACTTTACTGATTTTAGATATGTTTACAGATTCTTTCGGAGGTTATTTAGGGAATATTGTACAAATGAGTTTTCGTACATCCCCATTGAATGGTCATAATCGAGAGTGGCTAGACAATTGGACTATCTTCTATTGGGCTTGGTGGATCTCATGGGCACCATTCGTTAGTATGTTCATTGCTCGAGTATCTAAAGGTCGCACAATACGGGAGTTTGTTACAGGTGTTCTTGTAGCACCTACTTTACTGGGAACATTTTGGTTTTCAGCTTTTGGTACAACAGCCATTGACTTTCAGAAGAGAGGCATTGCTGATTTAGCACAAGCATCTACTGAATTGACTATTTTTGAAATGTTCCATGTGATGCCTTTCTCTACAGGTATTTCTGTTTTTGCGGTGTTATTAATTGCTTCCTTTTTCATTACTTCGGCAGATTCGGCCACTTTCGTTCTTGGTATGCAGTCGACCAACGGGTCACTGACTCCACCGAACAGAGTGAAGCTCGCTTGGGGAATCACATTATCCGTAATCGCTATTATTTTGTTATCCGTTAATGGATTAGCGGCATTACAAAATACAATTATTATTGCCGCCTTACCATTTTCATTCATAATGTTGCTTATGATTATTTCACTGTTTAAGGCTTTAAAAGCAGAAAGAAAATAATGAAAACAAATGAAATGCCAAGGGTTTATTCCCTTGGCATTTCATTTATGTTTAAACCTTTACTTTCTTTCTCATTATCAAATGAGATCCGAAAAAGAAAGTTATATTTTTACTCAGCTACAGTATTCTACAAATGAGTATGGAAAGTAGTCGAGATCTTACACGGATTATCTCCAAACTTCTCTAGAAATATCAACAATGTATTTTAACTTTTTATAACGCTGTTCTTCTGTCAGCTTATTACCATGATGTGTAGAAGCAAATCTGCAATGCGGACTAATACTCAACTGCTCAAGTAGAACATATTGAGTTGCTTCTGTGTTCAAAGAAGTCTAAAGCCCGCCAGTAAACTTTCTGGTCTTAACAAACTTCCTACATGGCCCTCTCGAAATGGTGCTTGAATAGCTGTTTGAACTGTCCATTTATCTCGCTCCTTTTATGGTAAGATTGCAAATGATCGAACTGGGAATCCAGAGGCTTTTTCTGGCTTCGGGACGATATTGAAAATAATGGCTCCTGTTGCAGGGAGCTTATCTAAGTTCGTCAATAATTCTATTTGGTAAGTGTCTTGTTCAAGCACATAATATTCTCCGTGTAATCCGCCGTTTTTTAGATAGTCCGCACTTGAATCCGTGTCGAATGTTTCGTGTCCTATAGCTTTAATCTTTCGTTCTTGAAATAAAAACTTTAAAGCTTCTAATCCCCAACCCGGCGCGTGATTATTACCCGCTGCATCCTTATTGTTAAATTCCTTTTCGTCTGGCCAACGTTTACTCCAATCGGTTCTAAGAGCGACAAATGAGCCTTCTTCGATTTTTCCGTGAGCTTTTTCAAATGTGAAAATGTCATCCACCGATAAAGTAAAATCATTATCTTCAGCCGCTTCCTTTGACTGATCAATGACGACTAATGGTAATACCAATTCTTTCAATTCGAGTTCTTCTAAGTAACGCGTATCCCTTACAAAATGTATAGGTGCATCTATATGTGTGCCGTACTGTCCTGCAAATTGAAAGCTTTGTGCAAAGAATCCATCATCATGATTAAACAATGTGTCGATTTCAGCTGCTTTAAAAGCGGCGAAATGTGGTGAATTAGCTCCAAATGTGTGTGTTAAATCTACCCACTGCTTTTCCTTCAATGTGTTGAATGCTTTTAGTAATTCCGATGACATATTGATTTCTCCCCCTATTTTTTATAGTTAAAATCAAATAAAACCCCTTCTTAGAAACAAGAAGAGGTTTACACGTCATCGGTGAATTAGTCTCTTCTTATCTTCAAGCATAACGCTTCTGGAATTAGCACAGTACAAATTTTTGCCTGTTGCTGAGGTATCATAGGGCCAAGTCCCTCCACCTCTCTTGATAAGAAATTTGTTTTATTTGATTAATACCTAGTATACAAATAGAAATTACCTAAGTCAACCATTATTTTCTTTTTATTTAGAATATACTTTTTTTAATGGTGGAAGCATCATAATTTTCTTTTCATTTCCTCTGTTTTTTAGGTACATTAATAATATGAAGACTATGAGATAATATGAAAAGAGATAGTGATGAAAAGAGGGGTATGTATGATCCATACGATTGGCATAACGACCGATCATGAAATAGTAAATGACTTTCCTATAGAAGATATAAAACGGAGAAAGTTTGAATGGTACTGGATTGACATTGCCGAGCCAACTAAAGAAGAAGAACATTTGCTTAGTTCTTTCTTTCGTTTTCATCCACTGGCAATTGAGGATTGCTTACAAAGGCTACAGCGTCCTAAAGTGGACTATTATGATGGTTATAACTTCTTTGTTTTACATTCTTTCAATGAGGAAACCTTAGAAGCGGAAGAGTTAGACATATTTGTTGGTCAAGACTATGTAGTGTCATTTCATTTCCATCCGATGCATGAAATGGAGCAAGCACGGGAGCGTATTAGACAAAATTCACAGGGCTGGGATAGAGGTGCTATCCATGCAACTTATAATATCATCGATAAAGTAGTGGATGCCTATTTTCCGATTGTCTATAAAATTGAAGGCTATTTAAATGCTGTAGAGGACAAGTTATCTTATGATATGCGCCATTTTTCTATGGATTCAGTGTTTGATCTACGAGGAGATTTGTTACGTTTAAGACGTACAGTTATTCCTATGCGAGATTTACTTTATAGAATATTAAATTCAGAACGAATGAATTTACAGCAAACGGAACACACCTACTTTGCAGATATTTATGATCATTTAATAAGACTGACGGAAATGATTGAATCTAATCGAGAGCTGACAGCTGATATACGTGATAGTCATATGTCGATAAACTCTAGTAGGATGAACCGTATCATGATGATCTTAACGATTGTATCAACTGTTTTTATACCCTTAACGTTCATTGTTGGAGTATATGGTATGAACTTTGCAAACATGCCTGAACTTGAGTGGAAATATAGTTATTTCGTAGTACTAGGTGCTATGGTCCTCATCGCTTTCTCTATGCTTAGTTGGTTCAAATACAAAGGGTGGTTTAATCTGTTTAAAGATTAATATAAGAGAATCCAGGTATAAAGGCGCCCATCCCTTGAAGGTCAAAACTGTTTCTTTCGTTTTCGAGGGACTTTGGACAAATGTCTTGCTATATGATTACCGATTGAATTTTTAGTGATATTGGTTGTGATTTGGTCACAACCAATATCACTTTTTTTCAGTAATCTTATGGCTTTATCTGCCCGTCGCCCTTCTGCAACTCTTAGAACTAGGTAAGTAAGTTTAGAGAAAAGTATTACAGAGTAGTATCCCTAATTCAACAGACAATTTTATCACTATATTAGCTTGGGCGACTCATATCATCTAAGCGAAAGGCTGCAATATCTTAAAGTTAAGTACTACACATTTTGGCGACTCCAGCGGAAAAAGCGTTAGGTGAAGACCTCGCAGCGTAACGAGGAGGCTAAGGCAATGCCCGCGGAAAGCGGCCACCTGAAACGGAAATCAGCAGTATTATTCATTCTTTTAAGTCACCCTAACTCATTGTTCACGTTACATTTTTATATACTTCCTGGGCACATATTGAGTATAGAGCATCTATTTTCTTTTAAAAAAACGAGTAAATTCTAGATGAATTTGCTCGTTTTTATTGATTGGCTGTCCAATAGTAAAACAATGCAGTAAAAGTTAGTTTTTCTGTGTGCGTTAAATTATGCGCAAGAGAGACATGGACATTCATTGCTTGGACTTCAAATGCAGGATGCGTAGCATATGGAAAAATTCCAAACCGATATGTTGCTAATCTTTGACCACCTAAATCATCAACGTCAATGTCTCCATATACACTTTTCGCTTCCATTTGAAGTAGTTTTTCGTTATTTGCATCAAATATTATAGCTCTATTTTTTAAAGAAATTAGTGGCATAACAATAGTAGTTATGTGTAGACGACTATGATCTAGCACCTTTATTTTCATAAATCTAAGCTTATTGTAAATGGTGAACGTAGACACTACCTTCTCATCCATTGTTAATAATTGATAAGTGACTGGGAAGAACATTCCCATTTTGAAAATACTAAATGTGGATAGTTTCCTTCGAAAGGGCTGTTCTTCAGTAGGACTTATTTTATATAACCGTTCGCCTGTACCGGAGACTAAATAAGTCTGAGGAATTAACGAAACGTCTCGTTGGAAATTAAGTTCCTGAATCGGAAAACTAGCTGAGTAATAATTGCTATCCACTTTTTTCTCTTTAGGCAATTTTTCTGCAGCATGTTGAAACAAAAAAGAAGAGCTATATAAAACAAGTAATGTAAAGCCAACAGCAAAATGAGTTTCAAAGTCTTGCCACATAACATCTTTGAAAACTATAAGCAAAACTATGTATATTCCTACTAAGCTTATTGATGCGAATTTTGTATATTGAGCAGATTTTTCATAAATATGTTTCAAGTTTCTCACCTCTAATAGTCTTTACGAAGAATTATCAAAATAGTTCCATCAAAATACCGAACAAAAAAACTGTAAACACACTGCTTTAAGCAATGCACTTACAGTTTTTCATTGTTTTTCCAACGCTCTTCCAAATAGCTTACCGATAAAATACCATAAAATATATATCCCAATTACTATACATACAAAGAACAGAGCACTCTCCATTTTTTCCGGAAGACCTATGGGCTCTAAGAATATTTGTATCGTTACTAACAGATAAATGATACTTGCAATACCTGCTAGTAATACGATACCGATAATAGATAGTTGCGAATAAGTTAGTTGTTTAATATGATGCCGATGCTTACTAAATTCCAAGAGGATTACGAGTATAATTGCTGTGAAAGTGATAGTAACTTCTTGAAGATAAATTGAATTGATCAAATATATGACAAGCAATATAACCATCAAATATTTGTAAAGGTCATCAATTTCTTTTAGCACTTGAGCCACTTCCTACTCTTTTAGTATTTCATTTCTAGGCGTTGCTTACGATGAGCGCGTCTAGCAGGTCCCGTTTCAAATAGACGTTTTTCCTCTTCTGTTTCTGGATGTATGCCCTTAACAGGTACAGGTTTCCCATTGTCGTCAACCGCAACCATTGTTACGTAAGACTCTGTTGTTAGTTTTTCTTCCCCTGTAAGTAGGTTCATGGACGTTACTTGAACATAAACTTCCATGGAAGAACGACCTGTAGAAGAAACAACTGCTTCTAGCTCTAATACATCCCCTACTTTAGCAGATGAAAGGAAGTCAACAGAATCTATAGAAGCTGTCACTACAGCCCCTTGTGCATGTTTCATAGAACATATCGCTGCAATTTCGTCGATAAAAGCAAGTACTCTTCCTCCAAAAATTGTTTCGTGGTGATTTGTATCTGGTGGCAATATTAAATGTGTTTGAATAGTTCTTGATTGACTCATTGGATTCGTGTTCATTATTCCTAACTCCTCTAATCTAAATAGTATATGTTTAGTATAGCATGTTCATCAATTTGAGCCAGAATTTGCTGCTGCAGCGCTTGTTGCTGCCATAGTCGAAATCATAATTGCTTGCTGTGCTTGTAAAATAAGCTCTAGAGAAGTTGCCATGGAAATTGCGGCACTTGCATAAGCTTCTTTAGAGGATCTTAAAGATAATCCGAAAGCAATGGGAAGAGCCGAGTCTTTGTACCATGAAAATAATTTCGTACTTGCAATGGATTCATAGGTTGTAACAACCTCGTTCAGTTGTTCTTCATCTAATTTTAAAGCTGCCATAAATCCAATAATCGGATATTGTGCTGCGGATGTTTTTATTTTGACGCTTTTCAAACCATTGCGGATAATAACTGCCCTATTCACCATATTTTCTTCATATTCAGGGTTAGAGTACGTGAGAACCTGTGACATCCATTGTAGTTCATTCCCTGTGTAAAATTTATGTTGCTTTAGTTCTTTATAATAGCGATTCATCGTTTCCGCTCGAACTGCAGTATCACCTTCCATCTTCCCTAGAAACATTGCATAAGGGTAGTCATCTGTAGAGGTTAAAAAACGATGATACGTCTTCATATCATCCATTAACTTTTGTGCCATCTTCAATTCAAATGGCCACTGCTCTTTTTGATCTGACATCATAAGTGCAGCTAAATAAGTATAGCTATTCATTTTAATACCAAACTGTTTTAAAGCATCTGCTTTTTCCATATACAGATTTACTGCTTGTTCCGGATCTGCTCCTGATACATCTAGAGTTGCTACAAAAAGAGGATGTAAATGTGAGCGTAAAGCAGAAAAGATTCCAGCTCTTTTTTTCAAATGACTAGACACTTCTTTATATCTATTTTCATCAAATTCTTTTTCTAAAGTTACATAATACCCTGCAAGTGACAAAGTTATACGTTTATCTACAGACCAACCTAATGTTTTTTTCAGTGCATTAAATGTTTGCTCTAATCTTTGTTCAACTGTCATACCAATCACTCCTTTTCTAATTTACGCTATTACTCTAATTTAGTTTCAACTTTTGTTATAATTAATGCATCAAGAAAAGTAGGTGTCTATAATGCGAATTAATAAATTTCTAAGTGAGGCAGGGATTACTTCTAGACGCGGTGCCGACAAGTGGATTACTGATGGAAGAGTAGTGATTAACGGAAAAACTGCAGAACTCGGTAGTAAGGTTGAAGCGGGCGATGATGTTCGAGTTGATGGCAAACAAATTGTTGTGGAGCAACCACTCGTTTATCTAGTATTAAATAAACCTGTAGGTATTACTAGCACTACAGAAACTCATATAAAAGGTAATATTGTCGACTTCGTTAATCATCCACTTCGTATTTTCCATATTGGGCGATTAGATAAAGATTCCGACGGTTTAATACTTCTGACAAATGACGGTGATATTGTAAATGAAATTCTTCGTGCAGAAAACAGCCACGATAAAGAGTATATTGTGACAGTCAATGAAAAAATCACCGACACATTTATAGAAAAAATGGCTGCCGGTGTAAATATTCTAGGAACAACAACATTGCCATGTAAAGTAAAGAAAATTGGACCAAAAACCTTTAACATTATCTTGACCCAAGGCTTAAATCGTCAAATTCGTAGAATGTGTTCCGCATTAGGGTTTTCAGTGAAAAGATTACAACGAATACGAATCATGAACATATCTATTGAAGGTCTTCCTATAGGAGAATGGAGAGAACTAACACCTACTGAAAAAACAGAGCTCTTTCAGACGCTTAACTATTCACCAAAACGGTAATAGTGCAGCAGCAGAGGGTTAACATGGCATATAGAATGATAAATTTATACTCATGAAAAAAGCAGCTCCAACGGCACTGACTACCTTTTATGAGACAAGAATAAAACACCTAATTATGCAGCCAATTGACGGTATTGAACCGGTGATTGGCTGTTTAGTTTCGTTTGAATACGGATATTGTTATAATAAATAATGTATTCTTTGACTATATTTATCACACGCGCATTAGTCGTGTGGTAAATATCTTCAAGGTAAAACGTTTCAGACTTTAGCGTGGAATGGAACGTTTCGATGGGGGAATTATCAGCTGGCGTGCCTTTGCGGGACATGCTCATGGTAATTCCTTTTCCTTTGACTGCTTTTTGATAAGCATACGACGTATAAACGGATCCTTGGTCGCTATGCAGAATACATCCTTTTGGTACTTCGGGTAACTGGTGAAGTGTATCTAATACAAGGGTTGTATCTTGATTCAAGCCAATCGTATAGGCGATAATTTCACCGTTAAAGAGATCTTTAATACTGGAAAGATACAACATCGTCTGACCAAAAGGCAAGTAGGTGATATCTGTTACAAGCCTTTCCAGTGGCTTAGTTGCCGTGAAGTCACGAGCCAATAAGTTATCAGCGATATAGGCAGGTTGACCAGTTTTCTTACGTCTCTTGACTTTGACCTTACATTGCCATCCATATTTTTGCATAATACGCTGCACGGTTTTTTCCCCAATACCTGGATACAAAGCAGTTATCTTTCGATAACCATATCGGAACTTATGTTTTTTGCACATGTCTCCGATCTGCAGATCTCGAATCTCCTTTTGTGTGAGTTGACCCGCCTGCTTTCTCCATCGATAGTAAGACGAGCGACCTACACCAAGGTGGCGACAGATTTCACCAACTGGCATGATATCCTTTAAGCCTTCCACTAATTGAATTACTACTGCTGGCGCCACTTCCTTTCCAATTCCTTGTACTTTTTTAAAACTTCAATCTGCTGTTTCAAAAAACGATTCTCTGCTTGTAGTTTGGCAGTTTCACTACCATATTCCGGTCCTTTACCGAAGGTATATTGTTTACCGACTGGTTGATGGAGACGGTGGGTTTCTCCATTTCGATGCCACCGCAACCATGTTTCCAATTGTGTTTTGTTCCGAATGTTTAACTCTTCCATTACTTCTTTTACCGGCACCCCAGCCAATCGCATTTCAATGGCCTTCATTTTTACTTCCACTGGATAACTGATTCTTGTTCCCATAGAAAAAACACCTCCGTATTGATAAGTTAGGTAATGTATACCCGCTTTTCAACGAAAGGTGTTTTTATTTGTCTCATTTTTTTAGGTCACTGCAAACAAAATGGAACTGCTTTTTTCATATTATGTGTTTCCCGCTACACGTTTTTCGAGCGGTTGGAATAATTTCTTTTTATCGACATTCGGACGAATGACTTCTAGTTGTTCAAGTGCAAGTTTTGCTCCATAATCCATTCCTTGGCAACCTGCTAATAACAGTAAGTCCCCATCCGTAACATCGTAAAGACCATGTTTAATAGCTTCAGGCAACTCTGCGTAAAGTTGTACTTTGATACCCGCTTCTTCCATAACTTCGAGGAATACTTCAAGCTCACTCTCCGAAACTACATCCTTTTGAGTCACATGGGAACGACTTAATGTCGCAATCACTTCATGTATACCAAGTTTAGGTGCCCATTTAGCAATAGTCTCTGCATTCTCTCTATTCACTGTCACTCCACGATCTCCACGAATAGCATAAACAAGCTTAATACGTTCAAAGTCCATTTTTTCTAAAGTTCCAAGCGTGATGTCAATGTTTCCACTGTTTGCAAAGTGGTCATCAATAATTTTAAAATCATCTTCAAAAATAATTTCAAAACGACGCTCTACGCCTACAAACTCTGCCAAACTTTTTTGGATAGTAGCTACTGGCACTTCACATAATAGTGCAATCACAATACTGACCATTGAATTATATACAGAGTGAAAACCTGGAGTTGAAAGTTCAATTGTAAATTTTTGCTGAGGTATTACAAGATCCTGCGTTACTAGATCTTGTTGAATTTCCACCGTGAATTTGGCTCTTCCTGTTGATAGGTCTAAATTGGTACAGATAACATCTGCAGATTGATCTTCAACACCAATGGTAATAACTTTTGCTTTCGTTTTGTTCATAAGTGAAGCAGAATAAGAATCATCCAAGTTTAAAATAGCTACTTTATCAGCACCAGCATTTCGAATGAGACTAGACTTATGATGAAAATAGTTTTCAAACGAAGAATGCAAGTCGATATGCTCACGACTAATATTATTCAATGTAACAATATCAAAGTCTACACAGCCTACACGATTTAATTCCAATGCAGAAGAGGAAACTTCCATTGTTGCATGACTGACATTCTCCTCCACCATTTGTGCATAAAAACGTTGTAAATCAAGAGATTCTGGCGTTGTTAATTCAGAAGGCTCGGCATAGTCCCCAATTTTTACTACAACTGTCCCCATTAGCCCTGTTTTAAAGCCATGGTTTTCTAATATGGCATTCGTCATAAACGAAGTAGAAGTCTTCCCATTAGTCGCTGTAATCCCTATAGTCTTCAACTTCCGTGTCGGGTGATTATAGAAAGCATCTGCAAGAGTAGCTAGAGCCACACGCCCATTTTCCACTTTATATTGCGGTAACTCAATTCCATCGATAAAGTCCTCTACTACTAGAGCAACGGCACCATTCTCAACAGCTTGTCCTGCAAATTGATGTCCATCTACTTTGAATCCTTTTATACATACAAATACTTGTCCTTTTTCCACTTTGCGTGAATTATAAGCAAGTCCTGTTACTTTTATTGGTCCAGCATTTTTAGTTTCTAAAACAGGTATATGCTTCAATAAATTTGTAATCTCCATCAAACAGCCACCTTTTATAGTAAATCTTCTCCATCAGTTTACCTCAATTTCGATAAGAATTAAACTCATACAACTATTATTAGTAGAATTCTATTTAAACAGGTGATTCTGATTAAGAATTAGTTACATACTCTGTTAACGTGGAGCAAAGGAATGAGAATATTTATTCCAGTCTATTTAATAGTAAGTTGTTTTCGTGTAGTCATTTCTGGACTCTACTATTAGAACTTAGAAATAATGGGGGTTAAGTCGAGGGAAAAGTATTCAGCATGTCATAAATCGAATTGAATGTTGGTTGACATAATAAGGAGTACATATAGAAGACCAAGGTCTAAAAATGCTATTTTTTTCACAAGTAACTGTAGCCCAAAAGCCGTCCTTCTCCACCATTACTGCTTCTACTTTATCAAAGTTCTAAAACACTTTTCTATAATAAGTTCATTTGCTTGATAATTTTTATGAATTTGATTAAACACTAAACCGCCAATCGTTAGTATAGCTAGACTTCCAACTATTGTGATCATGATTTGTAGTTGTTTTTCTTCAAGTGTACCTCTCCTTTCTTAAATAAAAATATCACCATTTACGATTGGTTTTTCCTACCAGTTTAAACAACAAACTTTGAGAAAACAGGCTAAAAATAAAAACCAAGAAGCGATTTAATTCGCTTCTCGGTTTTTATTTACTGTTATAATGTTCTTTACAAAAAGCAAGAACGACTGCTTCTTCTTCGTCTTCTAAACCAAAATCTAATACTTTACCGTTACTTCGATTTAAGAAATGGTATTGTACAATACGCGCTTCTGTTTCTTCTACGACTAGAATAACACGTAAGTCTAATGAATTATTTTCATCAAAAAGTTCATCGTCTTCAGGTACTTCTAATCCAAGTAAGAATTCATAACGATCGCCTGTTATAATTCCTGTTGGATCGTTTAACTTATCAACTTCGTAGGATGTTATTTTCAAAAAGTCCACCTCCGTACTTATAGTTTATCATTTTTTCTAGATAATAATCCATTTTCATTATTATTGATATAATAATGCTTAGCAACTACCAAGTTTAGGAGTGAAAAAATGCGTCTAAATCCAGAAAAATTTATTTATATTTTAGTTCCTTTATATCTTTTACTATTAATATTCGGTAGAAATATAAATGAAGTGCTGTATTCTATATTGTCTTTTGTCTTGGGAATTAGCATGCTTTACTTGGCTTATAAACTTTTTAAAAAACAACAAAGTCGAAAAAAGAAGTAAATCCAATATTATTTTAGAACGATTTTTCTAATTCTAGCATCATTGCATATGCTCCTTTAGATTTGTTGGAGCATATAGCTATAATAACGTTATTATGTGGGTAATAAGCCGAGTGAAAACTCACTCCTGGATCATATCCCATTACATGATACTTATAGATTTGATTTTCTTTTTTTTCTATCCAAATACCATACCCATAATAACTATTAGATTCCTCTTGAATATGTGGGGTCATTAATATTGCCTTATCATTCAATAATTTATCTTGTATTAGTGCTTCCCAAAATAACACCATATCATCAGCAGTGACAAATCCTCCACCATCTGATCCTCCTTGTATCGGAATAGAATACATATTCGTTTTCCATGTGCCGTCTTCGTGATCTATATAACCAATCGCTGTTTTAGTAGGTAATGCATCTAAGGCAAAATAACCCGAATTGCACATCCCTACTTTGTCCATAATATTTCGTTGAACATAGTCTATGAAAAGCATTCCAGTCAATTTTTCTACTATTAAACCAAGTACTATATATCCCGCATTATTATAATAGAACTTTTCACCGGGTATAAATCTTTGCTTCTCGCTTTGAAAAAAGGGTAAAAAATCATGCAAACGGCGGATATGATACATCGGAGTACTTATCCATAACTCTTCAAAGTCATCCATTATTTCCTCATCAAAATAGTCTGGAATACCCGAAGTATGCGTTAAAAGATGATGGACTGTTATGCCTTCATGAAAATGTGGAAAAGAAGTATCTAAGATTTCTTTTAAAAGGCTATCAAATCTTAGTTTTCCAGCTTCTACAAGCTGAGCAATCGCAACTGCAGTAAATAATTTACAACCCGAAGCAATCCCAAAACGTGTATGCTTCTCATTTAGTACTGCATCTGTACGATTTGCATAGCCAAAACTTTCTTGAAGCTGTAACAAATCACCTTGTTTTACAACAATAGATCCTGAAAATTGGTTTTCTGTTTGTCTCTTTTTTAATTGTTCTGTTAGAATTCCCATAATAAAACACCCCTACTTTGTATATTGATCAATCCAATTGGTTGTTGTACTTTCCATTAGAGCGTTTTGAACTTTATCTTTAAATATGCTCGGATCTATTAAACTCTCAAAATCATCTCCAAACCATTGCTCCACATTCTCTCTGGTAATCACATAGGATCGGTCTGAAAAACGCATATCTATTACTTCTAAATTTTTTATCAATACAAAAGCAGCTGTTGTATTATATATAACTGCTTTTTCGTCGCTACTCGTGTTGTAATTTATAGCGGCTGTGAATGTATCTGGCTCCAACTCTACCGTGTACTTATAATTAGAAAGTGGAAGTTTATTAAATAGATTTGTAATGTTAGAGTTATTGCCCATATAATCATTTTCATATGCAAGTACTTTATTGAAATTATGAGTTTCTACAGACAGTTGTTTCACATCTTCCTTTTCGACTTGTTTCTGATTATTACTAAGTACATAAAATACTCCTATTAATAGTACTAAAGCGATTCCGACTACAAGCCCTATTGTCTTTTGCAATTATTTTCCCCCCTCTACTTTTTAAACAATTTAACCAACTCATTAATGATTAATGGCAGCAAGCTAAGTGCAATGACAATTAGCCAATCCATCGAACCCAATGATTGAACGCTAAACAATTTAGCTAATGGTCCAACCGAAACTATCAGGACTTGAATAATTACGCCAACTAGAATAGAAGCTAACAAGAACTTATTTTTGAATATACCTACTTTAAATACAGATTGGTTCATAGATCTAAAGTTCAGCGAATGGATTAACTGTGAAAAACTAAGTGTAATAAATGCCATTGTCTGTGCATGCATTAATACATTCTCGGGAACACCCGATGTTACGCCATTTAAACCAATCATAAAAGCTACAAGGGTAATTATACCGATTAACAATCCGTTCAATATTAAAAATGGTAGCATTCCATGAAAAAGTCCCTCTTTTTGTCTCCTCGGTTTTTCCTTCATGACACCTGGTTCCTCTGGATCTACACCAAGTGCCAATGCTGGGAATGTGTCTGTCACTAAGTTCACCCAAAGAATATGAATGGAACGGAGTGGGGTTGGCCATCCAGCCACAATAGCAAAAAACAGCGCAATAATTTCACCTAAATTACAGGAAATTAAAAAGATAACCGATTTTTTTATATTTTTATATATATTTCTACCTTCCTCTACCGCTTTCACGATAGAGGCAAAGTTATCATCGGTCAATATCATATCTGACGCACCTTTTGCTACATCAGTTCCTGTTATTCCCATTGCAACTCCAATGTCTGCTTCTTTAAGGGACGGCGCATCATTCACACCATCTCCTGTCATTGAAACAGTATGACCGGCAGACTTTAACGCTTGCACAATTTTCACCTTATGTTCAGGTGATACTCTTGCAAAAACGTTTGTTTTATTACATGCAGTCTTTATTTCTTCGTCTGTTATGCTATCCAGCTCAATACCTTCCATTACTTCTGATTCTTGCTTGGCAATACCTAACTCACGAGCAATGGCAAAAGCAGTATCTCTATGGTCTCCAGTTATCATCACTGTTCGAATACCAGCTTTTTTACACACTTCAATAGATTCCTTCACTTCTAATCTGGGTGGGTCCATCATTCCCACAAAACCTACAAATATTAAATCCTCTTCAGACCCTACTAGTCCTTTATGTCCCTCCACTTGGTAGGCCGCAGCTAATACACGAAGTGCAGACTGTGACATGGTATGTGAAGCAGAGATAATTTCTGCCTTTATTTTCTCGGTTAAGGGCATGACACCTTCTTCAGTCATTATTTGATTACAATGATTTAATAATCTATCTATTGCACCCTTTGTCATGCGGTAATATTCATTTTCATGTATATGCACTGTAGTCATTAACTTCCGGTTCGAGTCGAATGGAATTTCATGAATACGTGGGTACTCTTTTTCTAGTAAATCTTTATCTAGATTATTTTGAACTGCTGCTGCCACTAATGCTATTTCAGTGGGATCACCAGTTTCTGCATCTTTTGTATATGTAGCATCATTACATAATACAAAGATTTTCATCAATAGATTTTGTATATCGTTTTCTAACTGAAAATCTTTTAGGGCATGTATTTGACCGTCGGCATAGAATTTCGTTACTGTCATTTTGTTCTGGGTGAGTGTTCCTGTTTTGTCGGAGCAAATAACATTTACTGAACCCAATGCTTCGACAGCTGGTAATTTTCTAATAATGACATGTTGTTTAATCATCCTCTGTACACCGATTGCAAGAACAATAGATACAATGGCAGGCATTCCTTCAGGAATAGCAGCAACCGCCAAACTTACAGCAATCATGAACATTTCTAGAAAATCTCGCCCCTGTAAAATTCCTATTAGAAACATGACCAGTGAAATAATTAAAGCCCCTATACCTAGGTATTTCCCTACTTGTGCCAGGCTTTTTTGTAATGGTGTTTGCTCATCTACAGTAGTATTTAACATACCGGCTATTTTACCAATTTCAGTATCCATCCCTGTAGCTACAGCTATTCCTGTTCCTCGTCCGACTGTTACAAGCGTAGACATAAATAGCATGTTTAGCTGATCTCCAAGTGGAATATCCTGTTCGTCCTTTTCTAACAGAGCAAATGCATCTTTATCAACAGGAACTGACTCTCCCGTGAGTGTTGCTTCTTCTACCTTCAAATTAGCAGACTCTATTAGACGAATATCACATGGGATATAAGAACCTGCCCCTACCACCACAATATCTCCAGGCACAACCTCTGCTGAGTCTATTTCTTTCATTTCTCCATCTCTTTGCACAATCGCTTTTGGGGTAGCCATATTTTTTAGTGCTTCCAGTGCATCCTCTGCTTTGGATTCTTGAATAACTCCCACAACAGCATTAATTATTACGACCAGTCCTATAATAAGTGCATCTGCAATTTCGCCAACAAAAGCAGAAACGACAGCAGCAACTATCAAAACATAGATTAGAACATTGTTAATCTGTGAAAATATTCTCTCTACCCAAGTTTTCTTGCGATTAGTAGCTAATCGATTGTGGCCGTATTGCTGCAATCGTTTTTGTGCTTCTAGCTCCGTGATCCCTTTGTCGTTTTTAACATGAAGTTCCTGGAACACTTCTTCTTTAGATTTTTTATACCATATCATCTCTGTTTCATCTTTCCTTTCCAGTAATTTCAAATTACGATATTTATAATTTTTTGTTCCACCTAAGTGGAATAATTTGTTCAGTACCCTTACAATAATATTAATATTAGAAAGATTGAAGGAGATAGATGAAATGAGTCATCTAAACAAAGAATTATTTGATTTTATCATGACCAATAAATCGGAAATAACAGATGCATGGTTAACTCAACAGTCAAAAGATAATCCAAGCTACTCCCTACCACAAAACAATACATACTTGAGAGATGAAAATGGAGCTTTAATAGAAGCTATCTCTTCTGTCTATATCCGTGATCAATTTGAATATCTTGAATATATCAACACCCGTTCTGCAGTAGTCGCAGAAAAGAGAGCAAAAGAAAAATTCCCTTTGTATGAAAGCATCCGAAGTTTTCGTAATGTCCGGATTGCCTATTGGGCTTTCGTTCAAAAATTTATCCAACAGTCTACAACTCCTGTAACTGGTAAACAGGTTGCGGAATGGTCTAATTTGATGAATACTGCATTTGACCACATCATTGAAAACTTTGCAAAGTATCATCATATATATACAGCAAATCTTCTCGCTACCCAACAAGCTCTGATTACAGAGTTAAGTAGTCCTGTTATTCCTATTAAAGAAGGGATAGGAGTTTTACCTTTAGTAGGAAATATTGATACCGAACGTGCATCCATTATTTTAGAAACCACCTTGGAACAGAGTTCTGCTAAAAAGCTTAGTACCCTTTTTATAGATTTATCGGCAGTACCAGTATTAGACACGATGGTTGCCCAACAATTGTATCAGCTGCATTCTGCACTAAAACTTATTGGTGTGCATGCTATTTTCTCTGGAATTCGACCTGAACTTGCTCAAACGGCAGTTTCACTAGGTATTAACTTTGCAGATATGCAGTCATACTCCACATTAATGTACGCTTTGAAGGCTAATTCTTAAGTTATTCACAGTGTATCCACAGTACACAAATTTCCAAAGAGTTACCCACATGTTAATAACTTTCCAAAAGAAAAGCGACAATTATTCCACTGTGGATAATTAGTCGCTCTCTTTTATTGAATCGTTATTTTTCCTTCTCTATTAACTAGAACTTCTTTTCCAGTCTCCAGAACTATTTCTAATGGAGAAGTTTTACTCATATTTTTAGAAAAATACCATTTTCTCTGTGGAGGAACTAATAAAATAAACGTATCTTTTTTTCCTAGAAAGTTTAATTCATCCGGTTCAATTTGGACATGCCCGGAAATAGGAATACCAATACTTTGCAGCTTTTCTCCTGTTTCCACTACAAAGGGAGTAGTAATACTTACCTCACTTAGATTTAAAAATGACTCGATGCTGAAATCACTCCATTTGTCTACGTTTCTCCTTGCTATTAACTCAATCACATTACCCGTTGGATCTTCAAAGTAAAAAGCATCTGCTTCAAACCGAGCATAATGGATTTCATCTACAGATGCTTCTCTATTTAGCAACACTCTCTCTTTTGCCCAATGTTTTGCAAGGGTGAATTGGTTACCTGGTATATTAATGGCAAAATGATAGGAAGTCTGTAAATCGGAATGTCGAAAAATGAGCGTCGAAGTTCCAATTGATAGTTGGAAATATTCGTCTGTAGATTGTTCTATAGGAAGCTCTAAAACATTCCCATAGAAGCCTCGTAATTGTTTTAATTGATTTGTATATAGCGTTACTGTCTTAAACATAGTCTCTCCTCCATTACTTAACGTCTATAAGTTCAAAACGCTCGCAAACTAGTAACATCTCTTCTGAAAACTCCCTATCTAATTCTTTTAACTCGTTTGTGAAAAATTCGATATGTACCTTATGCCAATGTTCATAGCTAAGATCCCCTTCTCCTTCTGCATAAGCAAAATCCAAAGGTACCTCTTTCATCGGCATTATTTTCACGTCCGATGTCCGAATTATACAAACTGGTTCATCCTTACTATTAAGTACAATACTATAATCATTTACCATAGGAAGTGGCTCATTCTCTAACTCATAATGTAAATGCAATGAGCAGGTAGCAGATTTTACTCCATCCTTTACTAGCTGAGCCAATTCATCTGGAATACCACCAAACTGCCATGCAGTGACTGAAAGCGGCTTTTCTTTTCCAACAAAATACGTATCCCAATACTTTTTAGCTAATGCATTCATCATGAAAACCTCATTCAATTTATTTTTTCTTTAAATTCAGTATATTAAACTACGTCTGTAATTACTATTGCAAAGGTAGATTTATTCTTACCTTACATATGGTTAACATTAGCACTCCAACTTGTTTATAATTCTTGTATATTTGTTATAAGCATTTTGCTTTAAAAGCATGCTCAAAACTTTCCAATCCAAAGGAGCCATTTAAATGACTAATAAACTCTATTATGAAAATCCCAACATCCAATCCTTTCATGCAAAAGTAATTGAACAGCAGCAAGATTATGTTGTTCTTTCCAAGACTGCCTTTTACCCTACCGGTGGTGGTCAGCCGCATGATCTTGGGCTGTTAAACGACGTTGAAGTGACAAATGTAGAAATAGTTGATGGTGAAATTAGACATTTCATTAATAATCCTTTACCTGAAAATACTTTGGAGGTAAAGGGACAGCTTGACTGGAAGAGACGTTTTGATCATATGCAACAACATGCTGGTCAACATATCCTATCGGCAGCCTTTGAACAATTATTTGGATTCCAAACGGTTAGCTTCCATTTAGGAAAAGATACAGTGACGATTGACTTAAATGCAGCCGAAGTAACAGAAGCACAGTTAATAGAAGTAGAGCTACGTGCAAATCAAGTAATTCTAGAAAATCATCCTATTGAAACAAAGTGGATAACCGAAGAGGAATTATCAAACTTCCATTTACGAAAAGCAACATCAGTAAAAGAAAATATTCGACTCGTCATCATTCCTGACTACGATTACAATGCATGCGGGGGAACGCATCCATCCTCTACTGGGCAAGTAAGAGCTATTAAAATTCTTCAGACAGAAAAACAAAAGAAACTTGTACGAGTGGAGTTCATATGTGGGGAAAGAATTCTTACACATTTACATAGAAAACACCAGGTACTTGTAAATTTAGTTAGTACATTAAGCACTCCCGAAGACAAAATTATTAATGCTGCCAAAAATCTTTTAGCACAAAATTCCGCATTAGAAAAGGAAATAAAAGATCTATCCAATTCTCTTTTAACATATAAAGCAAGAGAGTTAAGAGAAAACTCAGATGGAACTACGATTACTTGTATACTCGAAAATAGATCGATGCAAGAGCTTCAAAAACTAGCTAAATTAGTCATCCAAGACACCCCACAATCTATGTGTATTTTAGTCTCTCACAATGATGACAAGCTACAAATTGTCGTTGCGAAAGGAAGTAATGTAGTTCAAAGTATGAAAGACCTCATTACACATATTTTGCCTTTTATCCATGGCAAAGGCGGGGGCAACGAGAACATGGCTCAAGGTGGTGGAGATAAAATAATAACAAGTGAACAATTAATCGAAATAGCTAAATCATATATCCATTAAGCACCGTTCCACAAATGTCCTCCTGACATATACTAAGTTGATTACTCTATGAAAGGAGGATTAAGCAATGAACAATCAATTTCCTTTTCCACAAGGTCCAGGCGGTCCCCAAGGATTTCCACCTATTGAAGGACAACAATTTAGAAATCCACAGTTTCCTGGAAGTATGATGCCACCATTTGGAAATCAACAATTTCCTGGGAACATCTTCCCTCCGTTTGGTCAACAACAAGGGCCATCATTCCCTCCTAGCTTTCCACCAGGGAGACCACCAGGGGGTCAACAAGGCGGTGGTCAACAAGGAGCTCCGACTAGCCCACCACCTTCTTTTGTTCCACAAAGACAAAGTGTCGGGGTATTTGCTGTAGATCCTGGTTCCATCCGAGGTTGTCTATTCCGCAATACGTATGTATGGCTGAATAACGGCAATTCTTTTTGGCTTTATCCTACGTTTGTCGGCAGAAGATCTGTATCAGGATTTAGATGGAACGGATTCATGTGGACTTACTACGGAACCGATTTGGAGAGAATTTCCTCTTTTCAATGTTTTTAACCTAGTAAATGTACCGAGCATATTGCTCGGTTTTTTTATTTCACTTAAATAGCATAACTATGTACTCTTTACAAATATTATTTTTCGCCGTAACATATATTTAGTTAGCTAAGTAATTTGGATTTACATAAAAGGAGAGTTTCACTCAATGAATCCACTTATTCACGAGCTTTTTCAAAAATATCGTTTTTTAAAACAGGAAGTTAATCATACTTTAAAAGAATTTAATTTATTCGCTTCGCAGTGGTCAGTTCTTTACTGTATCCAAAAGCATAATGAAATGACATTGACACAGATTTGGAAATACTTAAACGTAGAAGCACCCACTATTACAAGAACGGTTAATAGGTTAGCTGAGCTTGGTTGGATTGAAATCTCTTCTGGTAAAGATAGACGAGAAAAAATTGTAAAACTGTCTGAACATGCGCTACAACAGTTTCCAGTTATCAACGAAGCGATGAAGGAATTTGAGGAACGAGTTCTCAATGGCTTGTCCAAAGAAGAAGAACTTCTATTGTTTGAACTGCTACAAAAGGTAAAATAAAGAGATAAATTAAAGTTAGAAGGAAGCGATTGACCTAGACGAAGCCACATGTGGCATCTTCTAGGTTCTACTTCGTGCTTTGATGGGTTAGTATATCTCTGAACTCTTATGATGGTATGGACGCCAATGTAGGATTACTGGACTCCCTTTGGTCAGACCATAAATACGAGATATACAGGAGGATTATTATGTTAAAAACTAAAGAGCCTATATGGACGAAAGCATTTATAAGTTTGTTTACTACAAACTTTTCTATTTTTATAATTTTTTATGGACTTGTATCGGCACTTCCACTTTACGCTACAGATGTATTATCGCGCTCAGACGAGGATGCAGGTCTATTAATGACTATCTTTTTAGTTTCTGCAATTGTTACTCGTCCTTTTTCTGGGAAAATATTAGACCTAATTGGAAAGCGCAAGGTATTATGGCTTACTCTGTTCCTATACTTAGTATGTACAGGCCTTTATTATTTTATTGAACCTTTTGAAGGCTTGTTAGCACTACGATTTGTACAAGGTATTTTCTTTAGTATTGCTACTACCGCTAGTGGTTCGATGGCTGCAGATAATATTCCTATTTCTAGACGTGGTGCTGGACTAGGCTATTTTACGATGTCTACGAATTTAGCAGTTGTAATCGGGCCGTTAATAGCTTTGACCCTTATACAATCTTTCTCCTATGATGTTATGTTTTTATCTTTAACGATTTTGCTTCTAATTGGCTCCATCGCAGCATTACTAATACCTGAGGGTAAAAAAGTGGAAGCTACTTCCCCTAGATCGAAGTTAACGTGGAATGATCTTTTTGAAAAAAAGGCATTACCTGTTGCTTTAATAGCCAGTTTAGTTGCTTTTTCTTATGCTAGTGTACTTTCTTACCTATCTATTTACTCCCAAGAAAAAGGTGTACTTCACTTAACTAGTAGCTTTTTTGCTGTCTTTGCTATCGTGATGTTAGCGACACGACCATTTACAGGTCGAATCTTCGATGAAAAGGGACCAAAATATATTGTTATTCCAGGGCTTGTCTCGTTCATGATCGGACTTGCCTTACTTGCTTTTATGAACTCCCCATTCCTTTTCTTACTCTCTGGTGCATTTATCGGCCTAGGTTATGGTGCTGTAGTTCCGAGTTTTCAAACACTTGCAATTCAGTCCACGAAGCATGAACGTAGTGGATACGCTACGGCAACATTTTTCACGCTTTTTGATACTGGTCTAGCTATAGGTTCTTACATTTTAGGACTTATCGCCACTCGACTTGGTTATCAAAATTTATATCTCTTCTCTATTATTTCTCTCATTATTGCACTGGTTCTGTTTATTGTAAGAGTAAAAAAAGTACAACGTCCTGTATAGCATAGAGGGTGTACCCTTTATTAGTTAGTTTTTAATCTATGTATATAAAAGCCCTTATTTTGGTAATACTGGAACCATTAAAGTATTTCAAGGAGGACAATACATGAGAAAGCAAATCGTAATTCCATTATTAATAGCAGTCACGGCACTAGGAGGGTGTAATTTCCCTTCTGCAGACGCTGACCTAAAAGATGCAGTGCAGGTTTCATTATTGAATACAGAAGGTAAAGAAGTAGGGAAAGCCACTTTGTCCGAGCATTCCAAAGGAGTGCATATATTATTAAAAGCAGAGGGTCTTACTCCTGGCATTAAAGCAATTCATTTCCATGAAAAGGCAAGCTGCGAAAAACCTACTTTTGAATCCGCGGGTGCTCACTTTAATCCAACTGGAAAAGAGCACGGGTTTGAAAATGCAAAAGGCTATCATTTAGGAGACTTACCAAACATTGAAGTTGGAGAAGATGGTACAGTAGAGTTAGAAACTGTATCTCCGGCGGTTGTTTTGACTGCAGGAAAAAGTAACTCATTATTAGATGCGGATGGAAGTGCCCTTGTTATTCATGAAAATGCGGATGATTATAAAACGGATCCTTCCGGAAATTCTGGTGGAAGAATTGTATGCGGGGAAATTAGCAAGTAGTTTGGAGGTTTAACATGAGAAAAATAGGCTGGTTACTACTTTTTGTTATAGCGCTATTCTTTACTAGACCTTTATGGGAAGAGTACACAGTAGAATACGTTGATCTGGCATTCCTAAACCCCGTGGACGACTGGATTGATTCACTGGAAGTAGAACAATATTTGGATGAAGTAAAAGCATACTGGATGCAGGCAAAAGATGAACCAGCCTTTCATATTGCAGCATCAGATCAAAAAACTTTACCAGGTACTGGAATTGAGTTAGACGAAATAAAAATAGGGATGAAAAAAAGTGAGATTGAGAAAATTCATGGTAATGCTAAACGAGTTAGTCTAAATGAATATAGTTTAGTATGGCATACCTATCATGAAAACTATCAAAATTTTATGATGGTTTCCTATGATAGTAACAACCGGGTAAATGCCATGTTTACCAATCAGCCTTCTGAATCTTCTTTTCTAGGTCTACAAATGAATAGTACTAGGGAAGAAGTACTCTCACAATTGGATGAGCCTATTAAGAAACTGAAAAAAGGGAATATCATCTACCTCCTACCTGATGCAGGTGAATATGATTTGTTCTTAATTGATAATAACTATGTAACTTTTTTCTATGATCTCCATGAAGACAATACAATAACAGCCATTCAAGTAGTCGAAAAATCTGTAGAAAAAAATCATAAATCTACTTTTGGGGTACCATCGAACGAACTGAAAAAAGGATTTGAATTTCAGCTTTTTGATCTTACGAATGCTGCTCGAGTAGTTCATGGCCTTTCTGTTCTATCTTACGATGAGAGTGTGAGCAACACCGCTCGAAAACATAGTGAGGATATGGCAATTCATAACTATTTTAGTCATGAAAATCTAGAGGGAAAATCTCCATTTAATAGATTGGAGGAAGATGGACTGAGTTTCTCTTATGCTGGAGAAAATCTAGCATATGGACAAACTAGTAGTATTTTTGCTCATGAGGGATTGATGAATTCATTGGGACATCGGAAAAACATTTTAAGTGTTCATTATGAAAATCTTGGTGTCGGCACCGCTTTTGATAAAAAATCGACTCCTTACTACACAGAAAACTTTTTCACAAACTAAGAGGTTGTCTCTAAGTCAGTGTTCACTGATTTTTAGGGACAACCTCTTTTTGTTTATCATTTAAAATGTTTTAACGCTTCTCTCTTACTTAAGGGAGCAAGTGTATGACTTCCAACAAATTCTTGCACTACTTGAGGGGATGTTTTAGCATATTCCCTCAATACCCAGCCAATGGATTTTTGAAGAAAGAAATCTTTTGATTCTGCATGACGTTGAATGGTCGCAAATAATAACTCTTCATTTGTTTTGTCCTTGTATTTTAACTGATGTAAAATAGATGCTCTATTCGTCCACCTATTCGAGGACTTGGCCCACTCGACCATCACGGCTTCTCCTTCCATTCTGTTTGCCAGGACAATATCCCCTACTATTTTAGGAGCGATAGAATCTACACTATCCCACCAAGACTTCATCTCAATGAGTTTTTGACAAAACAGTAGATCATTTACAGCTAACTGTTTTTTATAATTGGATAATAATTCAATTGCTATGTAATGATATTCTCGTTCTTCTAACTGGAACAAGGCCCATACTTCCTTTTCCATATCTTCATACGATGGAAGTTCCATTTCATTAGTCATCGCTTTAAAAAGCAGTCGACGTTCTGGTGTTTTAATCCCAAGAAAGGGGAAATGATTTTTCATATACTTGGCCATGGGTAGTGCAATTTCATCATTTCGTTTAGGCTCCATATAACCTTTAACTTGCTCTATTGTCCACTCTTTTTTCACTTGAGAGTAAATCCTTTACTCGCCAAAAATTCTGCCATGTGAGGTCTTCTAGGAGTCTCCAGGAATTCAGCCATCGACTTAGTCCAATTTGCTGTTTTCTGATTGGAGCCACGACTTTTATAATAGTCTTCCATTGTTTGATCATACTCAGGTAATAACACTTCATATTTTGCACTATTATAGTTATTTTCATGTAATACTGCAGTTACTGGCAAACGAGGTTTGACCTCATTTTGCTGATCTGGAATACCAAGAGTTATAGCAAATAGAGGGAATACTCCCGTTGGCAATTCAAACAATTGACTAATTGCTGTTGGTTCGTTACGTACTCCTCCTATATAACAAATACCAAAACCTTTTGCTTCTGCTGCAATGACTAAATTTTGCGCAAAAAGAGTAACATCAACTGCTCCTACTAACACATTCTCAGTTGTATCTATAACAATATCTGTTTGCTGTAATTTACCTGCCACCTGTAAACGATGAAAATCAGCACATAATAATAATGCCGCTCCAGCAGTTTCAAATTGCATGGGATTTTTAGATAATCTACCTAGTTCTGCTTTTTTCTGTTCATCACTTACCCAGATAACACTATATGCTTGCACGAAATGTGAACTAGCAGCATGCTGAGCAGTCTCCACAAGTTCGGATACTTCCTCTTTTGTTAATGTATAATCTTTATACTTTCTGACAGACGAATGCTTTCTTAATAATTCTTGAACCAAAGTAAGAACCCTCTTTCATCATAAAATTACTTTTAGTATAACCGAAAATAGCGAAGTAGAGAGTTATAAACTCTTTACTTCGCTTCATTCATACTTGTAATTGGTTGTTTTCTTCTTGTGTAAATGCTCGAGATCTTGTTAAAAATCGTTTTCCCTCTACACCTTCCAAGGAGAACATTCCACCACGACCTACCACTACATCTATGATTAGCTGCGTATGCTTCCAATAGTCAAACTGACTTTTGTGCATATAAAATGAAACATCCCCTATTTTTCCAAGAATTACATCTTGGTCACCTATGATTAGATCACCTTCCGGATAACACATAGGAGAAGAACCATCACAACAACCACCAGATTGATGAAACATCAAAGGTCCATGCTTACCTTTCAATAGATCAATGAGTTCTAGTGCAGCGTCAGTAGCAATTACGCGTTCAACCATCTACACTCACCCTTTCTACAGCATCAGAAGAAGCCTTGCTTGTTTTCACTATAACTTACAAGAAGGTTTTTCGTTTGTTGATAGTGATTAAGCATCATTAGATGATTTTCTCTACCAATACCAGACATTTTGTATCCACCAAATGCTGCATGTGCAGGATACTGATGATAACAATTTGTCCATACACGACCTGCTTGAATTTTACGTCCAAAACGATATGCAGTGTTCATATCACGTGTCCAAATACCAGACCCTAAACCGTATAATGTATCATTAGCTATTTCTAGTGCCTCTTCTTTTGTTTTAAATGTCGTTACCGAAACAACAGGTCCAAAAATCTCTTCTTGGAATATACGCATTTTATTATTTCCTTTGAAGACTGTCGGTTTTATATAGTAGCCTTCTGCTAGTTCTCCGTCTAATTTGTTTTGTTCTCCACCGATTAAACATTCTGCTCCTTCTTGCTTTCCAATATCTAAGTAAGAAAGGATTTTCTCCATTTGTTCTGTTGAAGCTTGTGCTCCCATCATGACAGATGGATCTAGTGGATTTCCTATTTTGATAGCTTCCACGCGCGCTATGACGCGTTCAATGAATTTATCATAAATAGATTCTTGTATTAGAACACGTGAAGGACAAGTACATACCTCTCCTTGGTTCAAGGCGAACATAACAAACCCTTCTACCGCTTTATCCAAAAATGCATCATCTTCGTCCATAATATCTTCGAAGAATATGTTTGGTGATTTCCCACCAAGCTCTAACGTTACTGGTATTAAATTTTGCGATGCATATTGCATAATTAAACGTCCAGTCGTAGTTTCCCCAGTAAATGCAATCTTACTAATTCGTGGACTTGATGCTAAAGGCTTTCCAGCTTCTAATCCAAACCCATTGACAATATTTACTACTCCAGGAGGCAAAAGATCTCCAATTAGTTCCATCAACACTAGGATAGATGCTGGTGTTTGTTCTGCTGGTTTCAAGACCACACAGTTCCCGGCAGCAAGTGCTGGAGCTAGCTTCCATACAGCCATTAGAATAGGAAAATTCCAAGGAATAATTTGTCCTACCACTCCTAATGGTTCATGGAAATGATAAGCAACGGTATCATTATCAATTTGACTTAAACCACCCTCTTGTGCACGAATGGCACCAGCAAAATAGCGAAAATGGTCAATAGCTAGTGGGATATCCGCATTCAACGTTTCTCTAACTGCTTTCCCATTATCCCAAGTTTCAGCTACTGCTAGCAATTCAAGGTTTTCTTCTATTCTATTCGCAATTTTATTTAAGATATTTGCTCTTTCCGCAACTGAAGTGGAGCCCCACGCATCTTTAGCACCATGTGCTGCATCCAATGCTAACTCAATATCTTCTGAAGTAGAGCGGGCAACTTGTGTAAATACTTTACCTGTAATTGGTGTAACATTTTCAAAGTATTGTCCTTTAACCGGGGGTGTCCACTCGCCATTAATATAGTTTTCATACTTGTCCTTAAACGATACCTTCGAGCCTTCTGTATTCGGAAATGCATAAACCATTTTCTATTTCCTCCCCTTCATATCTATTTAGCACATTCCATATATTATGTAAGACGCAATCTATGTATGCGCTTTCAAAACTATTAAAATAAAAAAATAGTCTTACCATCATTTTGACAGACTATATGGAATATTACAATAATAACGGTTTCATTAAATATTACAATTGACTATAATGTCCCATTTAGAAATAGAACTTTCAATATTACTATTCTCACTTCTTTTAGTAAGGTCAGTAATTCTTCCTTCCTATCTATAGGTTTTTTCTATAAAATAAATATATGATTACTTTCAGGAAAGAGGAGATTAACGTTGAGTGATTTAACATTTGAAATCAAACCTGTCAAAACTCCCCACCGAAGTACCCCTAAGAAAGTCGTATTTGTTCGCTTATTAATGATAGCAATAGGTGCTATCTTAATGTCTATTGGATTAGAACTATTTTTAGTCCCTAACCAAATATTAGACGGTGGTGTTGTAGGGGTATCCATCATTATTTCCCACCTAACTGGAGTTCGTTTAGGTATTTTTATATTCATCCTGAACATCCCATTCTTTTTCCTCGGATATAAACAAATAGGAAAAACCTTTGCTTTATCCACATTATTTGGCATAACCATTCTATCGATTTGTACTTCTTTCCTCCATAATATTGATGCTATTACACCTGATTTACTACTTGCTACTGTATTTGGAGGTATCGTTCTAGGAACAGGTGTTGGGCTAGTTATTCGTTATGGTGGCTCCCTTGACGGTTCCGAAATACTTGCTATTTTATTTAACAAGGCTACTCCATTTTCAGTTGGAGAAATCATCATGATTATAAATCTTGCCATCTTTGCAATTGCTGGTTTTGTTTTTACTTGGGAACAGGCTATGTATTCGTTTTTAGCATATTTTATTGCTTTTAAAACGATTGATATTGTGATTCAAGGATTAGATGAGTCAAAATCCGTCTATATCATTAGTGAAAATATAGAAGATATTGGTGATGCGATTATGGACCGGTTGGGTCGTGGATTAACTTATTTACACGGTGAAGGAGCATATACTGGGGATAATAAAAAAGTCATTTTCACCGTAATCACTCGATTAGAGGAAGCAAAACTAAAATCCATTGTGGAAGAAATAGACAGCCATGCCTTTTTAGCTGTTGGTAATATTGCTGAAGTTCGAGGAGGCCGCTTTAAAAAGAAAGATATTCATTAGACTGTAAGCCTCCAACAAGTTCACCTACTACAAGCTTTATGCTGTAGCTGAAGAAAAAGCCGACTCAAATGAGTCGGCTTTTTTCTATATTAAAGCTTTTTCTTTACTGAGCATCGTTCCATTTTTCGCCAGTTCTGTGTGGAATGAAAATGCTTTTTCTAGGACATGCGGAGTTTGACCGCCTCTAGTTAATGCTTCTTCATAGTAATCTTGTAACTGTCTTTTGTACATCGGATGTACACAGTTATTAATGATTAACTCTGCACGTTCTCTTGGAGCTAAACCCCGAAGATCTGCATAGCCCTGCTCTGTTACGACTACATCTACATCATGTTCAGTGTGATCGACATGAGCCACGAAAGGTACAATACTGGATATGTTACCGCCTTTGGCAATAGATTTAGTTACAAAAATAGCTATTCTAGAGTTACGAGCGAAATCGCCTGAACCACCAATTCCATTCATCATTCTAGTACCAGATACATGTGTAGAGTTAACATTTCCGTAAATATCAAACTCTAAAGCAGTATTAATAGAAATAAGCCCTAAACGACGAATGATTTCCGGATGGTTTGTAATTTCTTGTGGTCGTAACACTAATTTATCTCGATATTCTTCCAAGTTACCATACACTTTATCCATCATTTCTTGTGAAAGTGTTATTGAACATGCAGAAGCAAAATTAACTTTGCCAGCATCGATTAACTCAAATACGGAGTCTTGAAGAACTTCCGAATATACTTGTAGATCTTCAAATTCCGAGTTAATCATGCCTCCAAGCACAGCATTGGCAACAGAACCTATACCCGCTTGAATTGGAGCTAACTTATTAGTTAATCTACCATTGCTCACTTCTTGACGCAAAAAACCGATTAAATGCTGGGCCATTTCCTCTGTTTCTTCATCGGGTGGGACAATAGGAGATGGTGAATCCAAATTGTTAGTAAACACGATTCCTCTTACTTTAGATGCATCAAAAGGAATTCCTATTTGACCAATACGATCCTCTACTTTTGATAAAGGAATTGGTAATCTACTTCCTGGATCTGCAGGTTCGTATATATCATGAAGGCCTTCTAACATTTCCGATTGTGCTACATTAATTTCTATAATTATATTTTTTGCTTGCGAGACAAAAGTTGTAGAGTTACCTACAGATGTGGTTGGAATAATCATTCCATCTGCAGTAATTGAAACCGCTTCCACAATTGCAAAGTCAATAATTGGCAATACACCCGAACGTATTAACTCCGCTGTGTGAGATAAGTGCTGATCCACAAACAAATGATCTCCTGTATTAATATGTTTGCGCATCGTTGCATCCGCTTGAAAAGGTAAGCGTTTATGCACAATTCCTGCTTCGGATAGTAATTTATCAATATCAGATCCTAAAGAAGCACCTGTAAATATATTCACTTTAAATGATTCATTGGCCGCTCTCTCTACTAGTGCAAATGGAACCGCTTTCGCATCTCCCGCACGTGTAAATCCACTTAACCCTAATGTCATCCCATGTTGAATCCATGAAGCAGCTTCTTCTGCTCCTACTACTAAATTATGTAAACTAATATCTTTAACACGATCCAAATTGTTAAACATAAAGTATCCCCCTCAAAAAGTGCATTTAAATTATTTTACCCCCTTTTGTCACAATTTTGTTGAAACTTGTCGAAGACACATTTTATTTGTCCTAAACAGAATATACTCATACCAGAACAGAACAAATTTCCCTAGACAGTGATATTTAAGCGCTTTTTATAGGAATTAATAAAAAAAACGCTTGAATGTCAGAGTAATTACCCCTTATTCAAGCGCTTTCTATTAAAATCCCAACAATTTCCGGAAATAACTTGCATAAGATTGACTAACAGAAATTTTTTCTCCATTTGCCATAGCTAGTACAAAAGTTGAATGTGTATCCGGAAAAATCTCTTTAATTTGATGTACATTAACGATAAAAGAACGATGACAACGTATGAACATTTCTCTTGGCAATTTATACTCAAATTCTTGAAGTGAATTAGTATGATTTCCTTTGAAAGATGTAGTTACAATATGAGTTTTACGATCTTTTGCCTCCAAGTAAATTACATCGGAAAAAGGAGTTGGAATCCAACCGTCTTGTGTTTTGATAGTTATGACAGATTTCCCCTCTGTAAATGCCGGGTAAATAGCTAGCACACAACCTTCTAGTTCCCCTTTATGTAAGAAAGGAACGGCCATTCCATGATATGGGACACCAAAAACCTCACGATTGATAAATTCCGATACCTTCTGACCACTTTGCAATGCTTTATAAGCTAAAGTTTCCTCCTTTAACAAATCTCCAGGAAGAATCTTTAAATCGATACGTTTACTAGGGCGATAATAAATATATTTTTCTGTATCAGTAACAGCAATAGACACTTCATCTGAAAATAGTTCACCAATTACATTTAATAAGGCAACTATGGATAAATCCTTCATCCTTCCATCCCCTTTTTTAGTTAATCTACTGACAAACGACTATTTCACGTGTAAATTGTTGTTTTTTCGTTATACACCGGTCTGTGATATGCAAACCTACAGTATTTAGTCGATCATCCATAGACTCAATTGTAACGATAACTACTTTTTTGGCAATTCTACGAGCGTGTTTTAAAATAGTAAACTGGTCTTCCCAAGATGCATTTGTATATAAATTATAAGGTAAATCTATTATTGCGACATCATACATCTCTTCGATGTCTTCAATTGCACTCTTTCGAACATCTCCAGTCAGTCCAAAGTATGCTATATTTTCCCTAGAACCTTCACATACAAGCGGGTTAATATCTCTTCCTACAATATCAATCCCCATGGATAATGCTTCTACTAGTACTGTACCAATACCGCAGCAAGGATCAATAGCTTGAATACCTTTCGGATGTGGAACTGCAATATTCGCTACTGCTCTGGCAACTCTTGTGCTTAGTGCAGTAGAATACTCTCGCGGTTTCTTCATATGATTAAACCAAATAGGTTCGCTTTTCGTGTATAACCCGAAATACCAACGACCTTCAAATGGCACTACAGCGAATAACTGATCCGGATTTTGTAGATCAAAGTTACCTTGCATATCACTTCCAATGGCTCTTTCAATACGAAGCCTCTCCGCATTCTCCACCTTATCTTTTCCTTGGCGGTCATTTATCTTTAAAAATATTACTTTATTCGTTTCTTTTTCTGAACCAAAATTGGGTGCTTGGGAGATAATTTCCTCCACTTTGTCCCCTTCAGCTAAAACCTCTAGTCTTCCTTTCATAAAAGGACTTCTACTAGGATCAATTTTTATGAAACTCTTTAAAATTTTTGTTTCGGTGTCTTTGTCAAAAAAAGAGCGCATCTCTAAATGACACAGAGAGCGTTCGGCCTCGTTATAAGCATATGTATATATAAATGCCGGTTGTCGGCTGTTGTTCATCAATATATTCCCTCCAATAGTGCCTCTATTATATCATGTGTCACCGTTCAAATCATTTTTACAACAGTGAATAGTAATTCATAATTTTATAGAATATAATAAAAATAAGTTTCAGAATTATTGGAAAATGAGGGATATGGATGGAATGGGATGTCATAGTAGTCGGTGCTGGACTAGCAGGGCTTGTTGCTACCGCTGAACTTGCGGATGCAGGAAAGAAAGTTTTACTACTGGATCAAGAGCCTGAAGCATCATTTGGAGGTCAAGCCTGGTGGTCATTTGGAGGATTATTTTTAGTAGATTCCCCAGAACAAAAAAGATTAGGTATTCAGGACTCATATGAACTCGCATGGCAGGATTGGCTTGGAACAGCTGGGTTCGATCGGGAAGAGGATCAAGATTACTGGGCGTTGAAATGGGCGGAAGCTTATGTTCGGTTTGCAACCGAGGAAAAACGTGATTGGCTTCACGCACAAGGTGTTCGATTCTTCCCCGTAGTAGGTTGGGCGGAACGAGGAGGCTATCTTGCAGATGGACATGGAAATTCAGTACCAAGGTTTCATATCGTATGGGGTACCGGACCTGGTATTGTGAAACCTTTTGAAACTCGTGTTCGAGCTGCCATGTCCAAAGGAAATGTAGAATATAAACCTCGACACCAAGTAGACGAACTGGTCATGGACAACGGAAAGGTCATTGGTGTGAGTGGTTCATTATTGACTCCTAGTTCTGCTGGTCGTGGAGAACCAAGCCCAAGAGATGTGGTTGGCCATTTTCAATATGTAGCTAAATACGTAATGGTAACGAGTGGTGGAATTGGCGCTAACCACGAACTGGTAAGAGAAAACTGGCCTTCACGGCTTGGGGAACCTCCCAAACGTATGATTTCTGGAGTGCCAGAACACGTGGATGGACGAATGCTTGCCATTACAGAGAAAGCTGGTGGTCGCTTAGTAAATAAGGATCGCATGTGGCATTATACAGAAGGTATTAAAAACTGGAATCCAATCTGGCCACTTCATGGAATACGTATATTGCCAGGCCCATCCTCGATCTGGTTAGATGCCACAGGACAACGATTCTCTGCTCCAAACTTCCCTGGTTTTGATACTTTAGGAACGCTAGAGGCTATCCAAAGAACTGGGTATGACTACTCTTGGTTTATACTTACCGAGAAAATTATTGAAAAAGAATTTGCCCTTTCAGGATCTGAGCAAAATCCAGATTTAACGGGGAAAAGTATCAAACAGGTTTTGAAGCGAATTTTACCAGGACCCACTGCTCCAGTGAAGGCCTTCATGGAAAATGGAGAAGATTTCATAGTATCTAACAATTTATCCGACCTAGTAGATGGGATGAATAAAATTACTGGCGATAATCTCTTAAACTTAGAACATATTGAGAACCAACTACTAGCTAGAGACCGTGAAATGGATAATAAATTTACAAAAGATCTTCAAATAACGGCTCTTCGAGGAGCTCGAAACTATATAGGTGATAAATTAATACGTGTAGCATCTCCCCATAAATTATTAGATCCTAAAAACGGTCCTTTAATTGCTGTTCGGTTAAATATTGTGACTAGGAAAACACTTGGTGGATTGCAAACTGATCTCGACGGCCGTGTACTAAATGATAAAGGACTTGCCGTCCCTGGGCTTTATGCAGCCGGTGAAGTAACTGGCTTTGGTGGAGGAGGAGTTCATGGGTATCGCTCTTTAGAAGGGACATTTTTAGGTGGGTGTATCTTTACAGGAAGAGAAGCAGGCAGGGCCTTGGTTCGTAGCCTAAATCAAACTTAACTCGATTACTGAAGTTTCCTAATCTGAAATAGTTACGGACGACATGCGTTGTATATCCATGTCGTCTTTAACCAATTTACCGTAAGTATTTGTATATTTCTTCTCCAATTTGAGCAAGAATACGTTTCGAAAGTAAATCATCTTCATCCTTTGATAAAACCGTTGCAATTAACTTTCGGTTCCCTACGTAAAAGATTCCAGCGTCGTGACGTGTTCCAGGAATCCATCCAGTCTTATTGGCTAACTCCCATGGCGTCATCCCATAATCAAAATTAGAGTATGGAGACGGTAACCTTTCAGGTAAACAATCACGTACCTGTTGTTTCTTCATCACTTCTACCATTTGACGGCTTGCTTTACCACTCACTAAATCTCCCATAGCCATCTTATGTAAAAGTATAGCTATATCCACTGCTGCTATCCGATTAGCACCTTTGGGATTAGACTTACTCAACATGAGCTTGTTATAAAAAGTACTATATATCATTCCTGCTTCCTTCATAGAATTTTGGATATCGTCAACTCCTACAAGGTCGATTAGTAGATTAGTTGCCGTATTATCACTTTGAATAATCATCAGCATTATGATGTCTTGAAGGGGAAGAGATAATCCTGGAGTAAAATGTTGCAATACACCAGAACCTCCCACATACTCTTTTTCATTGAGGATGATTAAGTCCATTAAAGACAAGTCTCCTCGGTCCACTGCTCTATAAACTGAGGCCATGATTGGTACCTTAATGACACTTGCCGCATAAAAAAGCTCCTGTTCATTATGTTCCCATTTCTCCCCTGAATTTAAGTCCTCTAAGACGATTCCCCAAGTGCCTTTTGACTGTTCTACGAGTTTTTGTACCTTGCTCACAAGCTCTTCCACAATTCTTCCCCCCTATAGAAAATCTATTTATTTTATTATAGACTAACAATTGTTTGAATATTACATTAATTATAAACTATAAAAAGCAAATAGATTTATAGATTTACAATAAAGCTCGGTTTTAACTTTCTATCAACTGAATATTAAATTTTTTATGTTATAGTAAAAGAACAATTGAATAATGTGTAGACTTAGGTGTTCGTTTACAAAAGTAAATGAACTTAAAAGGGAAGTCGGTGAAAAACCGACGCTGTCCCGCAACTGTAAATGGGAGCAATTCTACTATATCCACTGTATGTCATTATGGGAAGGATAGAAAAGCGATGAACATGAGCCAGGAGACCTGCCTATTTCAAGTACACACCAAAAACCTACGCGGATAGGGGGTGTTAAGTGCAGCTATGAACAAGCAAATGCTTGAAATTGCTGTCGTACGAAAAAGCGCAATGAAAACACTGGAGATATTGACTCTTTTCGGTGTGTATTTTGTTACGTTTCAAACGTCTCGACAACAACCAATCATATCCAACTAGCATCTTCTTTTAAAAGAGGATGCTTTTTTATGTTGAAGAAAGGAATGTTGAAATGACTATCGGCACGAAAGAAGATTATATAAATAGATTTAAAAATGTATTAATGACTAATAATATTGGAAGCTCATCCATTTCACTGGATTTGATATTTGAAGCCTTTGGAAAAGAAATTGATACTATCTCAGAAATACACGAACAAGACAAAACTAAATATGTACTCAATTTACAAAAAGCATATAAACAAATTAAAGGTGAGATTTCAGGAATGAAAGAAGATTAAATAAAAAAAAAGCGAACCGATTTTGAATCGGTTCACTTTTTTATAGGTCTTGATAGTCTCTTTGAAATTTACCGCCGTCTTTTACTTCAGAGTGATAAAGAGCTTTTAAAGCAAAGCTTTTCTCTAAATCATGCTCCTTCATAACCTCTTTTAAACGTTTGCTTAACTCTGGGCTATATTTCACTAGTTCTTCCATTTTCGATTTCGAATATTGCATGAATTGTACCTTCTTTCTACGTTGTTAGTCTATCTAGTATAGCACTGATACAGGTGTTTTCGCCCTAATTTGCTATAATTAAGTTCAGAGGTGAGTACATGCACAAAACTATTGGAATTCTTGCACATGTAGATGCTGGAAAAACTACTTTTTCAGAGCAACTGCTTTACCATACAAATACCATTAGACATAGAGGACGAGTGGACCACCAAGACTCGTTTCTTGATAGTCATACTATAGAGAAAAATAGAGGAATTACTATATTTGCCGATCAAGGAATCTTTACCTACAACAATTCTACCTACTATATTATCGATACTCCGGGACACGTCGATTTTTCTCCAGAAATGGAACGTGCTATCCAAGTGATGGACTATGCCATCATTATTATTAGTGCTGTAGACGGCATTGAAGGACATACGGAAACTGTTTGGCAATTACTGCGAAAACACCATGTCCCTACCTTTTTCTTTATTAATAAAACCGATTATGAAGGCACGGATCCAACAAGCGTTCTTGCTGAAATTCGCTCCACCTTATCAGAAAATGTGTGTGATATAACGACATCTTTTGACGAAGAGCTAATTGAATTTCTTGCAGAGCGAGATGAAGTTCTCTTAGAAACTTATATGGACAGTGGATTCGATAAAGACTTATGGACACAAACGCTTAAACAAATGGTGAAAGAAAACAAAATCTTTCCTTGTGCTAGTGGTTCAGCATTGAAAGATATAGGTATTGTCGAATTTCTAGAAAAACTAGATTCGTTAACCACTACTTCCTATAAATCAGACGATGTATTTGCAGCACAGGTGTATAAGATAAGACACGATGAAAGTGGGAATCGTGTTACCTATTTGAAGTTAGTGAATGGGACATTGAAAGTACGCGACAGTGTGACTTACAATGAACAAACTGAAAAAATAACGCAAATCCGCCAATATAGCGGCAATAAATTTAAAACTACAGATCAGGCTATAGCAGGTGAACTAGTAGCTGTTACTGGCTTAACAAATGCCTCCATTGGGGATGGGCTCGGTGTATTCGCCCAGAAAACTAAATTTGATATGATTCCAACGTTAAAATCTAAAGTACTCTTTGATGCTTCTGTACATGTAAAGGAAGTATTACGTTGCTTTAAATTATTAGATGCAGAAGACCCTTCTTTACGTATTTTTTGGGATGAGTACTTTCAAGAAATACACGTCCATGTAATGGGCGTTATTCAACTAGAAGTACTCGAACAAATTGTTTTGGAGCGTTTTGGTTTCCACGTATCTTTTGGAGAGCCTAAAATTCTATACAAAGAAACTATTGGTAACTCCGTGCATGGATATGGTCATTTTGAACCTTTAAGACACTATGCAGAAGTGCATTTACTAATCGAGTCTGCTGCAAGAAATAGTGGAATTACCTTTGCAAATATATGTCATGCGAATGATCTATCAACAGGCAATCAAAACTTAGTGAAGCATCACCTTTTCGAAAGAGATCATCACGGTTTACTAACAGGCTCCACCTTAACTGATGTGAAAATTACTTTACTCACAGGACGCGGACATAATGAACATACACACGGTGGAGACTTTCGAGAAGCAACCTACCGTGCACTTAGGCAAGGACTGGAAAAAGCGGAAAATATACTTTTAGAGCCATTTTATGATTTTACAATTAAAGTAAATATGGACTTAATCGGTCGAATACTCTCAGATATCCAACAAGCAGCAGGAACCTTTGAACCTCCAGAAAATAGTGGAGATAATGTTTTCATAAAAGGAAGAGTACCCGTAGCGACCTTTATGAATTACAGTACGACATTCGCTTCTTTTACCCATGGCAAGGGAACTCTTAGCTTAGTTTATGGAGGTTACGATCGCTGTCATAATACTGAGGAGATAATTGATACACTTGGTTATAACAAAGAAGCAGACCCTGAGTATACATCTACATCTATTTTCTGCGCTAAAGGAAAAGGATATCCTGTCTACTGGCATGAGGCGGAAGCAGCTATGCATTGCCTATAATCTTAAGAAGGAATAATTCATGATAACTACAAAAAGAAAATAGGAATTATACTGCACGATACAAAAAAACAGTTCGAAGATAGGTAGAAACAGTATGGGGCATACTAGCAGATAACGAGAAACTGAAACAATGGTTTGAAGATACAAAAACACTCCACTATAAGCGGAGTGTTTTATTTTAATCTAATCGGAAAACTAAAAACCGTTCATTATTATTTTCTTCATACAAACCAGGAAGGCGAATCTCCCTCCATAATTCGAATACTGTTTGAATTTCGAGAAAGTGACTATATTCTGAGGTTGGATAGTAGAGAATGACATCCACAGAGCGGGCATGGTCTTCAACTGAACGTAGGATATTATCTATAACTTTTTGAAAAATTTGCAAAGAAAACGGATTAAAAAAGTAAAATCGATTATCTTCCTTTTCTATGTCATACCCTTCTGCAAATATATGTTCAAACTGAATCGAAGCTCTTGAACTTTTAGCACGCTCCATATATTTAGCTAAGTTCTCCATTGCCTCCTGATAGAGTTGGCCATTCATTTCTACCCCAACCGCTGAAGCATGCAAATGGTGATAAACGTAAAATGGGAACCTCCCCTTGCCACATCCAAAATCTACAAAGCGATCTGTTGACTTCCACTCGTCATATTCGTCAAAAAGAATCTCCAATGCGGAATATGGGGTCGCTTCATATCGATTATAATGAGACGATTGGTGCTGCCATTCTCTTACACCTTCTGTCTTAATACGTAGTAATCTGTCATGATCTTGTTCTTTCACACGTCCCCCCCTAACTCACTCTCCTCCAAATACATGCTGCTGCACCCATGCATTTGTTTTTCCTATTTCACTTTCAACATCTTTTAAAAAGTTAACCGTATAGGGCTCACCTTTTAAAACAGCCGTAGATATAAAGCTAGGATTTTCTAAAGTCATAATTTGTTTACCATTCACATTTTTCTTTAAAACTTCTATCTTAGCAATTCCACCAATATTAGTATACTCGTCTTTTTGACCAGAAAAAAAGTTTCCTAATGAATAAAACACATGTGTTTGATGACCATTTTCCGACAAAATTTGTTCATATGGTTGGATAACGTGGGGATGGTGACCGAATATAATATTTGCACCGGCGTCTGAAATAGTCCTGGCTAGCCTTTTCTGTGTATCATTTGCCTCTAAATTGTACTCCGCTCCCCAATGGATGCTAACTACAACAAAGTCTACCTTTGCTTTTAATTCCTTTATTTCTTTTATAATTCGAGTTTCCTCTATTCGGTTCACTAAATAGTCCTTACCAACTGGAGTTTCATGACTATTAGTTCCGTAGGTATAATTTAGAAGTCCAAATGATATATTTTCCACTTTGAATATCCGATCTGTCTGTTGGTCTACTTCTGATTTAAAAGCACCGATATATGGCATTTCAACCTTTTCCATCTGTTGAATTGCTTCTAAGAGTCCCTCTTCGCCTTGGTCAAGTGAATGATTATTAGCTATCGATAACACGTCTACACCAATATCTTTTAAATCACCTATAATATGAGGCGGACTAGAAAAGTTTGGGTATCCAGATACTCCAAATGTTCTTCCGGCCGGTAAGGATTCTTGATTTGCTATTAACAAATCTATGGATTCTAATTCCTGCTGTACAGGAGAAAAGGAAGGAGCAAAGTTTGTATAATTGTAAAGAGGTAAATGGAGTAATACATCACCAACCATCCCGATTTCTATTTTTTCTTCCTCATATTCCATATAAAATGTCGAAAATTGTTTCCCGTGGAACTCTTCATTAAAATGAATAGGTTTCTCTATTTGTAGATTAAAATATAGCAAGATAGAAATAAGAATGACTAGAAAAGCTACTATAGTTTTAATATATACCACCTCCACCTTAATCATTCTCTACAATATCGTTACTTATACCGAAAAATCTTTATATATATTTATTAGGATATTAGCCGCTTTCTATTCTCAGCCCTTTCATAGTATACAAGACAGCCACTTTAATATATATATTTGTAGCTGAAAACTGTAAAGGAAGGTAGAAATGAACGCAGAAAATAGCAAATGGTACAAGTGGCTACCTAATAAAGATCGCCACTTAAGAGTACGAAAGAAAGGTTCAAATAGCTCAAAATCTAACGATAAAGTAGGCGTTGTGCTTCCTGTATACAACCAAGAAAGAGAGTACTTGTTTGAATGTGTACAGGCTATCGAAAACCAAAAATACCGCAACTTTGAGTTAGTAATTGTTATCGATGGCGCAAACGCCCAAACAGTAAAAGCAGTATATGAAGCATCGAAGCTTCTAACGTGTAAATACACTATCATTCACCGCATCTTCAATAAAGGGATCGCACACTCCTTAAATGAGGGCTTTGAAAGACTATTAGATTGTGCCCTACTTACTTGGATATCTAGTGATAATATACAATGGCCAAACTTTCTTGAAAAGTTAGTAGCGACGATGAAGAATGCTACTCCCGATACAGTTTTAGTATACTCACTTTATCATCCTATCGATGAAAAACGAGTATCTCGAGATATAAATAATACTTGGTATCCTGCACTTACTGAAATGATGAAACGACCAAAAGAAGAAATAATGTTAACTTGTTTTATTGGTGCATCCTTTCTTTTCACTAGAGAAGCATATGAACAAGCCGATGGTTATGATCCTAAATATGGACTAGTTTCTGACTATGAGTTTTGGATAAGATTAATGCCTCTTGGTGAATTTCTATTTTTGTCAGAACCTCTTATGGATTATCGTTTAAACGGGAAATATTCATTAACAACAATAACAGCCTCTGAGGAGCTATTTCTCCAAAGTATGTCTGCAAGTATAGACCATAGAAGAAAAAACGGTGATATCCCGAAAGTTACTGTTATTATTACGGCCTGTAACCATGGGAATTATATAAAAAATTGTATACAAAGTGTACTAAATCAAACCTTTTCAAGCTTCCAGGTTGTTGCTATAGACGTTGGTTCTACCGATCCGACTCTAAGTGAAATATACTCTATTCACGATTCTCGAATCATCCCTATTCACATTAGTAAAAGAACCAAGGCGGAAGCTCTCAATATCGGATTACAATATGTTCTTGGTGAATATGTACTAGAGCTAGATGGCGATGATTGGCTTGATCCATCTTCGTTAGAGATTATGGTAGGTGAAATGCTCTCACTTCCACCGAATGTAGGTTTAGTCTATGCAAATAGACAAGTTTGGTTTGAAGAGAACGGCGGATTACTTGAAGGACCAATTTATAAAGGGATTTCTTATAAGGACAAATATGAAGTGTTGGAAAAATTTCAAACGCATTGTCCAAGATTGTATCGTTCTTCCACACTTAAAGAATTGAATGGGTGGATAACAACAATCCAAGGAGAGCCTTTGTTAGCAGATGATTTTGCAATGTTCCTTCGTATTGCTGAGGACTTCGAACTTCACTGGGTTGACAAAAACTTATATCATCAACGCAGACATAGTACCAATATAACTATAAAAGAAAAAGAAATATTAAATAACCAATTCCGTATGATTGCTCAAGAATCATTACTTCGCTGGGGGAATGTGTACGAGGCAAATTTTGAAGTAATTGACGGAACAATAACGAAAATCATGCTTGTTCCTACAGGAAAAGAGATGACTCAACGGTGAAGGTATTAATTATTTTTGGTACTCGACCAGAGGGGATAAAATTTGCTCCAATTATACAGGAACTGGTGAGCTCGAAAGAAATGGATTGCATCTTAGTAAATACAGGACAACATCGTGAAATACTCGATCAAGTATTATCATTATTCTCAATTAGACCGCATTACCAACTAAACCTTATGAAACCAAATCAAACACTGGAAGAAATAACAGCTGAAATGATCAAAAAAATTGGAGAAGTATATGAAAAGGAAAGCCCTGATTTAGTGTTGGTACTTGGTGATACTGTAACTACTTTTACAGGTGCCTATACAGCATTCTTACATCGCATTCCTGTTGGCCATGTTGAGGCAGGATTGCGTACATTTAATATGTATTCTCCTTTCCCAGAAGAAATGTACCGAAAACTTGTAACGAGTCTTAGTAGCTATCATTTTGCCCCTACGGAAAAGAGTAAAACAAACCTTTTACAAGAGGGAATTCCAGAGAACAGTATTTTTGTAGTAGGTAACCCCGTTATAGACGCACTTCTAGATGTTTCAAGTAGACCATATATCTTCCCATCAAATATACAAAAAATAATAGATAACAAGAGACGTATTATTTTAGTTACGACCCATCGACGCGAAAATTTCATAAAACTCGAGGGAATCTACCTGGCCTTCAAACAGCTATTAGTGGAATTTGAGGATATTGATATCATTTTCCCAGTTCACCCAAATCCGAATGTCAAAAAACAGGTCCAAGATCATTTGTTAACAAATAATATAAACTCCCGTATACACCTGATTGAGCCCTTAGACTATGAATGCTTTTCTCATCTTATGAAGCTTTCCCACCTTGTAATTACAGATTCCGGAGGCATACAAGAAGAAGCACCTGCACTTAATGTTCCAGTGCTAGTAGTTAGAGAAAGTACAGAACGAATAGAGGGTATCGAAGCCGGAACCTTACAATTAGTTGGGACAGACAAGGAAAAAATTCTAGCCACAACAAGAAAGCTACTTGAATCTCCAAGTGAACACGCAGAAATAGCGAAAATTCCCAATCCTTATGGGGATGGTACCTCTGCAAAACAAATAATTGACTTACTAAAAAACATAGAAAAGAAGTTATGAGTATAGCTACTCATACTTTTTTCTATTTACATATGGGATAACAGTGTAATCACAAAAACGAGGCTACATTTAAAAAAGTAGCCTCGTAATGATTAATGAATATATTTAACTAATCCTCCACCTTGTTGTTATATACAACAGTAGACAAGATGGAGGATTAGTTATGCTATGATGAAGTGAATATACTTTGTCTCTGACAAACATAAAACAATAATACTTAAACCAACTCCAGAACCTAACAATGCCAACCAGTGAAAAGTATATAATGGAGGAACAGTCCAAAATTGGCCACCATTTGCAAAGAGCATTTGGTTTAACAACATTAATTCTTCTCTATTGTACTTCAGTTATTTATATTCTCCTTTCATTAGCAATCTGATTCTAACTAACTAGTTTTTGAAAAAAGGTAATTAATTTCTTAATACTTGTTTTATTAGTGACAATAAGTGGTCTTTTATTTACAATTTGATCTGAAAGAGTATAATGTGGGATGGTACAAAAGAACACTTACTGGGTATAATGGATTGCAGACAGGTGCTGCGAGTAGTATATTAACAAGCTTCACTTTATTTGAGAAAATGGGGTGGTATCAGAAATGAACCAAGAACAACAACTGACGCTTGTTGAACATTTAACAGAACTTAGAAAAAGACTTATCATTGTTACATCGACATTTATCCTCTCACTTGCCTTAGGGTTTTGGTTAGCTCCAAAAACGCTTACGTTTTTAAAACAGCAACCAACTGCTATGAATGTGGAGTGGAATGTCTTCGGTTATACAGATGGCTTAATGATCTACGTAAAATGCGCACTAATACTAGCCATCTTAATTACTCTACCAATTGCATTACATCAGATATGGTTATTCGTAAGACCAGGCTTAAATGAGAACGAGGCAAAAGGGACAGGCTATTTTATCCCTGTGTCATTCCTTCTTTTTTTACTCGGGATTAGTTTCAGTTATTACATTCTTTTCCCTTTAATGCTGAATTTCATGTCGAATATTAATGATTCCATTGGTGCTTTAGAGACATACGGAATGAAACAATATTTCACTTTTATGTTTAACTTAGTGATTCCCGTAGGCATAGTATTTGAATTACCGGTTATTATACTTTTTTTAACCAAATTGGGTATAATAACTCCAGATCGACTGAGAAAAATGAGAAAGATATCTTATTTTGTACTAGTTGTTGTAGGAGTTTCCATTACTCCACCAGACTTCATCTCAGATTTCATCATTGTTATTCCATTGCTGCTGCTATTTGAAGTTAGTATCCTTGTTTCCAGCTGGTCTTATAAAAAACAACTTGCGAGACAAGCGCTTGAGGATCAAATTTTAGACAAATAGTTTGAGACACACTAGCCATTGAAAATTTGTACATCATCATAATAGAGGAGGAACTTCCATGCCAAACATTGGAGTACCAGGATTAATCATCATTTTAATAATTGCTTTAATCGTCTTCGGACCATCAAAATTGCCTCAATTAGGTAAAGCAGTCGGTCAAACATTAAAAGAATTTAAAAATTCCACAAAAGACATCGTGGATGATGTAACACAAGAGTTTAAGTTAGATGACAAAGATACGGACACTAAAAAGAAAGCATAAGTGTCTATAGAAAAAACCAACTATTCTTTCGAATAGTTGGTTTTTTTGATTTTATCAAGTTGTATTTAAATAGGAGCTGCAACGGGTTTTCCAAAATAATAACCTTGAAATAACTTATAGCCCGTTTCTTTCAGCCATTCAAAATCTTCTCTCTCCTCTATACCTTCTGCTAGAGGAATCGATCCCACTTCTACTGCCTTTTCTAAGAACTTTTGTGCAACTGCTTGTTTATTTAGATCATTGGAAATTCCTTGCACATATTTCATATCTAACTTCATATAATTTGGTTTTATATCTGCCAGCATTTCCATCGTACTATATCCTTCTCCTACATCATCTAGTGCATATTCAAAACCTTTTTCTTTATAAAATGCAAGAATTTTTTTTAAATGCTCTATGTCTTCTACTTTTTCCGTTTCTACCACTTCAAATACTAGTTGAACTGGATCTATACCTAATTCTTCTGCTAATGCAGTCGTAGATTTCAAACAAAATTCAGGTGAATAAATTGAGGTAGGTATAAAGTTAATAAATGCTTTCTTTCCTTTAAGACTTGTTGCATGTTTTACTGCGGTCATTCGACATGCTCGATCTAAAGAATATAGTCTTCCTCTTATCTTAGCAGCGGAAAATATTTCATTTGGATAAATCATAGAACCATCTTCCTTTGGAAATCTAGCTAGTAATTCATAAGCAAATACTTGCTCCTCTATATCTACGATTGGTTGATAATGACAAATCATAAGTTGTTTTTTGATAACTTCATCAATCCATTTAACGTCTAATACTTCATCTATTTTTTCCATAGGCTCCCATGGCTGTTTTGAAATTCTGTATGTAATTTGAGAGGCGTCCATATGATCGTGGCTGAAGTCTATAAAATCTCTCACATCTGATTCTTTAACAATAAACGTATTCCCTTTTGCATCTACTAAAATGTCCCGGCGTTTCAAATGCTCTAATACACCAGCTAGTAGGGGAATGTTTGAATCTCCTTCTACCTTGAACTCAATTTTCAACTCATTTACTTGGCAATTATTACACTCCAAATTTTACACTCCTTTTATGTTCTAATAGCTTAGAATCTTAAAAAATCCCCTGTTCAGCACTTTGCTTCACAAGGGATAAGCTACTTAGAAATTTTTGAAAAATACTCGTATAACATCTGCCCCACCTATAAAGGTTCCAAGCGATCCAAATAAGTTAGTTAATACAACAACAAGTAATACCCTCGTAACTTTGTTTCTCCAAAACCCTTTGATCGTAAAGACATCTTCTGATAACTTTTCAAAATCGGCAATTGTTGGACGTTTGATATACGCTTGGGCAAGCCCAGAAAACCAGCCTGACGCTAAGATAGGATGAAGCGCTGTAACTGGTGCTGTGACAAATGCAGCTAGAATTGCCAATGGGTGTCCTAATGCTACCGCTGCTCCTACTGCAGCCATAGAACCCGTCCATAGAATCCAACTGAGTGCTTGGTCAAAACCAGCAGAAGGATTTGTAAAGAATGTAATCACTATTAGCGCCACAATTAGAATTGGAATAGCCCAACCGATTATTTTAGGAACAATTGACTTAGGCGGAATAGCCGAAAGCTTTGCTAAATCTTGCTCCTTATGAATTTCCTTTGTAATACCTGGGACATGTGCAGCCCCTAAAACGGCTATAATTTTCTTGCCTGGTGCTTCCTTAATTTTTTGAGCCAAGTACTGATCACGCTCATCGATTAAAGGTGTTTTTAACTTTGGAAAGGTTTCCGTAAACTCAGCTAGTACAGCATTTAACGTATCCTTTGATTTCATATTCTCCATTTCTTCTTCCGATATTGTATCCTTACTGAAAATACTAAAGAAAACCGAAGTAAGTAATTGAGATTTTCCAGTCCAACCAAGATTATGCCATATACGTGAAAAAGTAGTTTGAATATTACGGTCCGCTAATACTATCTCAGCCCCGTTCTCATTTGCACTTGCAATACCTTGTATCATTTCTTGGCCAGGTTTAATATCAAACTGTTTAGCCATCCGATTTTGGAATGATGAAATCGCCAAGTTCATTAATAATAGAGTAGCTTTCTTATCCTTAATAACCTTAAAGATATCCGTCTGCCTCCACTTATTATTATCTATAATAGATTGGTATCTTTGCTCATCCAATTCAATACAAACAGAATCTGGTTGTTCTCTATCGATAACTTCCTTTACCTGTTCCGCACTCTGTCTTGATACATGTGCTGTACCGATTAATATAATTTCTTTATCGTTGACATATAAACGTGTAATATTATCCTCGGACATAAACTACTTCCTTCATCTAGTGTATTATCTCTTAGTCAGAACATTAGAGATTCTCTACCTTTCATAATGAAGTAGATTATCTTAAATTTCAACGATGATTCCATTTTATTTTAATTTTTTTGAAAAAACTTTATTTGGTTAGGAAGATCTTCTTCTTGCTAAGCCCGTGAAAAACGTTTCTTCGCATAAACGTAAGTTGCTGCTAGCGCCAAAACTAATACTGTTCCTTTAATAATATCAAATGCATAGTAAGGCAAATTCAAAATTGTTAGCCCGTTAAGTAGGATGCCAATTACCGCTGCTCCAAAAAAAGTGCCTAACGCATTAGGCTTCCCAATTCCTAATACAGAATAGCCCACGAAAACTGCAGCAACCGCCTCCATTAAAAGTGGGGTACCAGCATCAATTTGACCCGACCCGACCCTTGCAGTAAATAACACTCCAGCCAATGAAGCAAAAATACCAGAAATAATGTACGCAATGAACTTCACTTTGCGTGTGTTCACTCCTGACAATATTGCCGCTTCCTCATTACCACCTGTCATATATAAAATACGACCCCACCGTGTATGATTGAGAACAATATAAGCTACTACAACGAGTATTAACATAATCCAAACAGGTACAGGTAAACCAAGTAATCTACCTTGACCAATCCAAAGAAATGCCTCTGAGAATTGCCCTGGAGCAGTTCCACCCGAAGTAAGGGGCATATTATTGTAAATAGAATAACCTTCTGTATAAGTTCGATGGAAGCCCGCAACGATATACATCGTACTTAATGTTGCTAGCAAATCAGGTATACCTATAATTACAATAAGGAAACTATTCAACAAACCCACTAATACTCCAACTACAATAGGTACAATCAATACAAGCCATAGAGGCATCTCGTACCAAACCATCAGAGAGGCTGTCACAACTGTAGATAGCGACATAGTTGAACCTACACTTAAATCAAAACCTCCTACTACAAGTGTGAAGGTCACTCCCAATGCTAATAGGGTAACGATTGAAATAGATCGCAGAATATCTGTGAAATTTGTATATGTAAAAAAGGCATCGCTTATTGAACTAAAATAAATAATAATACAAATAAGTAACGCAATAGCTCCAAACTTAAACAAAAAATTTGTACCTCGTTCTTGCAACTTATTCCTCTTTACCGCCGCTTGCATAAAGCAAAATCCTTTCCTGGGTCGCTTCTTTCCGTGATAGTTCCTTCACGATATGACCATCATACATAACTAAAATGCGATCAGAAATTCCTAGAACTTCATGAATCTCACTTGAAAAGTAAAGACAACCCTTCCCTTTTTCAGCAAACTCACGAATCATTCTATAAATATCAGTTTTTGCACCAATATCGACGCCTTTTGTTGGCTCGTCGAACAAATAAAGAGAGGAATCAAGCGAAGTCCATTTGCCGATAGCAACCTTTTGCTGATTTCCTCCGCTCAAATACAAAAGTGGTGTCTCAGTACTACTTGTTTTAATTTGTAATCGTTTAATAATCTCTTTTGCAAAGGACTTTTCTTTCTTTTTATCCATAAATAAGAGACGAGAAAAATTTTGTAAATTAGGAAAAGACGCATTGGTTCGTAATGATTCTTGAACAAATAGCCCTTCTTTTCGTCTTTCTTCTGGAATAAGAACTAGACCGGCTTTTATCGCGTCTTTGGGATGCTTTATTTTTAAGGTGTTTCCTAGGATTTCCATACTTCCTTCTGTATATGGAGAATATCCGAATAACGTTTTAGCTAACTCTGTTTTCCCCGCCCCTACAAGACCGACAATCCCAACAATTTCTCCTTCAGACACTTGAAAAGAAATATCCCTTACCTTTTCTCCTCTTGATATATTTTTAACACGAAGTAATGTATTTCCTAATACATGTTTACGAGCAGGAAAATCTTTGCTATAAGAAGTTCCTAGCATAGCTTCAACAATCTCTTCTTGGTTAGTCTCAGAAGTATTATAGGTCCCAACTAACGTACCTTCTGCCATAACGGTCATCCGATCGCAAATCTCAAATACTTCTGGTAGTCGATGTGATATGAATATGCACCCTACTCCTGTCGCTTTTAGCTTTTTAATGACTGAAAATAACTTGGTAGATTCATTTAGGGATAGAGGTGCCGTCGGTTCATCGAAGATAATAACCTTTGCAGAACTTACAAGTGCTCGCGCTATCAATACCAACTGTTTTTCTGCTAGAGAGAGCATAAATGCAGGTATTTCTACTGAAATATTGACTACCTGTAACTGCTTCAGGGCATTCCGTGCTTCCCTATTCAGTTTCTTTTTGGAGATGAACATATTAGAACCAGCAACAATCTTATCCAGCAATATATTCTCTGCAACCGAGAGTTCCGCAACGATGGCAGTATCTACCTCTTGATATACACAATAAATTCCAAAATCCTTTGCGACTTTAGGCGAACGTATACGTATTCTTTCTCCTTCTAACAAAATTTCTCCCACATCTTGCTCATACACACCAGAGAGTACTTTCATAAGCGTGCTTTTCCCTGCGCCATTTACCCCAAGTAAAGCGTGAACCTCGCCTTTTTTAAGTTCAAATTCAGCATTTTTCAGAGCATTTACATTTCCAAATGATTTATCTATAGCCTTCATGGAAAGAAAAGGATTCAGCATCGATTGCTCCTTTCTGAAAAAAGCTGTCCCATTAAACAGGACAGCTTAAATTCTTTTAAGTTATCTGTTTTCCTCTAATCCTTTTAATTCATCTGTGTAACCTTGATCACTTGCTCCCCAACCTTCAATATGATCACTGAGTTCATTAGTTGTTACAGTTTCTTTCGGCAATTTAGATGCTTCTACAAAAACTGGTTCTAATACTACTTTTTCTTCTACATTGCCTCCGCTTATTTTTTGATATAAATAACGAACTTGAATACGGCCGATATCCTTAGGATCCACTGCTGCCGAGGCAACCCAGGGACTATTCTCATTTTGAATCATCTGTAAATCTTCATCACTCATATCGATACTATATACCTTAATATCTGTACGTCCCGCTTGCTCTATCGCCCGAACTGCACCTTTGGCAAACTCGTCCCAAGCAGCCCAAACAGCGGTGATTTCACCTTTGTTGGGATACTGCTTTAATACCGCTTCCATTTGTGACTGGGTATCTAAAGCTGTATTTTGCGTTGCTGCACCGAATGTGGCAATTTCTTTTATCCCTGGATTCTCTCCTAGAAAATCCTCATATGCTACTTGTCGTCTTTCCATTGGAGCAAAACCCGCTACCCATATTTTCACGATATTGGCTTTCCCATTTGAATCTTCCGCTAGTTTTTCTAGCGTCATTTGAGCCATTTTTTCATCGCCTTGTTCTAAAGAGGTTACTCCCTCAACTTCTACTCCCGCATCAAATGCGACAACCGGAATTCCCTTTGCAACCGCATTCTCAACTCCTTGGTTCAGTGATTCTTTTGTGCCATGATCTATTAAAATACCGTCAACTCCTTGATTCACAGCGGCATCCAAATTGGACGCCATTTTAGATAAATCTCCTTCAGAAGTAAACACCGTTACTGTTCCACCAAAATTCTCTACTTGCTCCTTTACCCCTTCAATATATTGAGCTGAAAATGTCCCTAAATTTTGTTGCATAACTAATGCAACTTTCTTGCCGGCTAACGGATTTTCTTTAGCCTTGGCATCACCGTTAGAGCTAGATGACTTAGTTGTTTCTCCTTCAGCTTTTGGCTGACATGCAGCGAGTAAAACCGCTATTACTAAAATCGTAAATATTAACCAGTACTTATTTGTTTTCATAATCCTTCTCCTTTTCAATTGAATCGACTATTTGAGTTGAAATATTTTTAAGATAGTTTGGATAAATAATACCTATTTCTGTAATTATGGCAGTGATATATTTAGCTGGTGTCACATCAAAAGCAGGGTTAAATACTTTTGTGTTTAATGGGGTAATAGCTTTGCCGTTAATATTAATAATTTCCTCTACTTTCCTTTCCTCTATTGGAATTTCTTCTCCATTATTTATGGACAAATCGAATGTAGAGGACGGTGCAGCCACATAAAATGGAATTCCAAATACAGATGCAAGAATTGCTAAGTTTAGGGTTCCTATTTTGTTTGCTGTGTCTCCATTTTTTGCTATCCGATCTGCTCCAACGATAATTGCTTCAATTCCCTTTGCGCCTATCGTATGTGCAGCCATACTATCTGTTATGAGCGTCACATCGACACCTGATTGTTGCAGTTCCCATGCTGTTAGACGGGCGCCCTGAAAGACAGGTCGAGTTTCACATGCAAACACTTCAAATTCTTTTCCACGTTCCTTCCCTAGATGAAAAGGAGCTAAAGCAGTACCATACTTAGCGGTGGCTATAGAACCAGCATTACAAATCGTCATTACCTTCGTTTTATCTTCAAGTAGAGAGAGTGCAAACTCGCCGATACTTTGACAGGACTCCTCATCTTCCTTGTGAATTATTTTTGCTTCTTCAATTAGAATCTGCTTTGCATCCGAAACACTATCTATTGGACTCGCTGCTTTCATCAAACGGTCAAGTGCCCAAACCAAGTTGACAGCAGTAGGTCGAGATTCACCCAAGTATGCTGCATCTCTTTTTAAGTATTCTAGAAAATCTATCATTGAATTTGTTTGATAACTCTGCGCCTCAATAGCTAATCCATACGCTGCCGTAATTCCAATGGCTGGAGCTCCACGAACTTTCAGAGTAATAATTGCATCGTGAACTTCTTTCATATTTTCTAGTGTTATATAGATAATTTCATGGGGAAGTTTCTGTTGATCTAGAATTATTAACCGCTTACCTTCCCACTTAATCGATAATGGAACATTCATTATTGAATTTCTCCTAACAGCTCAATTACAGCATCTATTGAGTTTATTTCATGACGACTCACTATTAGTCTTTCTCCAGCTTTAAGCGTTTGTTTTTTGGTTAAAATTCGTTGCTCATGGTTTTCAATACTATCTAAGTCTTTCACATGTGCTAGTCCAATCGTTCTACGAATTAGCTCACAGCCTGCAAACCCTACGGAATCATGGAATATTTTTTCTAGCACAAATGCCTCATAGCCTTCTATACTTTTATATAAATCGGACTCTCCTTTTTTCCAACACTCTGAAAATTTAGCGCAAAATGTGTTCCATGTATTCTGTATATGGGTATGTATAGCATCCCGTTGGTCATCTTGACGCGTAAAGGATTGAACTATTAAGTTCCCCAAAAATAAGCCAATATCAAATCCAATTGGGCCGTAAAATGCAAATTCCGGGTCAATTACTTTCGTTTCCGCTTCACTCGCAAATATACTTCCGGTATGAAGATCCCCATGTAACAAAGCTTCGGCTTCCGTCAAAAAACTTCTTTTTAGCTTGGCTACTTCCAATTTCAACAAGTTGTTATTCCAAATAGCTTCCACTTCTGCTTGTAATGCTGGTTCAAAGTCATTTGTTTCATGATCAAAAAAAGGATCTGTAAAGATTAAGTCTTCTGTGATCTTACATAGCTCGGGGTTAGAAAATTCTACAACAAGTGACTTTTTTTCAAAGGGGTGGAGTACAAAGTCAGAAGTATTGAAAAGTGTTAAGGCTAGATATTCGCCAATATCGGTTGATAATTTAGGATAGGACTTTCCTTTTATCAAGCCCTCACGAACTATTTCAAGATGAGACAGATCTTCCATGATTGTGATTGCTAAGCTTTCATCAGTTGCATAGACTTTTGGGACTAATCCAACTGCGTATTCTCCATGTTTTTGTAATGCACTAGCTTCGATCTTTGCCCTTTTCAAAGTAAGTGGCCAGCTCTCCCCGATGACCTTTGCATAGGGTAAGGCCTGTTTAATAATAATGCCTTTCTCACCGGATCCATCTGTTACACGGAATACATAATTTAGATTTCCATCACCAATCTCTTCGCAAACTAATGGAGCTTCGCTAGAAAATAATGATAACTCTATCACCAGTGAAATTACCGTTTCTTTAGTTAATGATTCATATTCTTTCATTGCTACTACCGCCATTATGATCGTCCTCTCATTTACAAAATAAAAAACCTCTTTCCAAAAGAAAGAGGCTTAGAATAAGAGATTCTGAACCTCTTATCTCTCAGAAAGTAAACTTTCTGATGGAATTAGCACCGTGCCTTACGGAATTTTACATTCCGGCGCATAAAGCGCCCCGTCTCACAACGGTATTACGGTCGGTTGCTGGGCGTCATCGGGCCATTATCCCTCTGCCTGCTCTTGATAAGAGTGCGGTACAACTATGATGTTTGTTTAGAATCCTAGCATATTAGAAAAAGCTATGTCAATACAATTTTGAATAATGATAATTTTTCAATTTCTTGTTGACAGAATTTTTAATGCATGGAATAATCAATATAATTTATTAAATACAAACTGAATATTTTTTCTTATTTAGAGCAGGTGGAGGGACAAGCCCTATGATACCCGGCAACCGATTCAATTATGAACACGGTGCTAATTCTTGCAGTCAAATGGCTGAGAGATAAGAAGTTGTTAAGCTATTAACCTCTTCTTATTTGAAGAGGTTTTTTATATTATCTGTCTAGCTCTAGCGCCTAGACACTTACGCTTTTCTAATATTAGGAGTGAAAAAATGAGTGGAATTACTGCGCACTATCAACTATACGGAAAGTCTGGTTCTTTTGAAAAAAAAGCGGATGATATTGCTCTTGGATTGACTATTGGTTCTTGGACCAATTTAGCTTTTTTAGAACAGGAACAGCTAAAAAAACATAAAGGAACTGTACGATCGGTTACTGAATTTGAAAATATTCTTCACCCCATTCATCCGGAAAGAATTAAAGGAGAAATTAAAGTATTCTATCCTGCCGCAAATTTTTCAGCAGATATACCAGCAATTTTAACTACCGTTTTCGGCAAACTATCTCTGGATGGAGAAGTAAAATTATTGGATTTAGAATTTGACACAAATATATTATCCCATTTCCCTGGCCCTCGCTTCGGCATTCAAGGTATCCGAGAAAGATTGGGAGTTTATGAACGTCCACTCATCATGAGTATCTTCAAAGGTGTCATTGGAAGAGATATCGAGTACCTAGCGCAACAACTGAAGCAACAAGCACTTGGTGGAGTTGACCTTGTAAAAGATGACGAAATCCTATTTGACAATCCACTCACTTCTTTTGAAACACGTATCACTACTGGTCGAGAGGTATTAAGACAAGTCTATGAAGAAACTGGTCATCGTACTCTATACGCAGTAAATTTGTCGGGACGTACATTCAAACTAAAGGACAAGGCCAAAAAAGCACGGGAACTTGGAGCAGATGCACTCTTATTTAATGTTCATGCATACGGTTTAGACGTTCTTCAGGAGTTAGCAGAGGACGAAGAGATTCAATTACCACTCATGGCTCATCCGGCTTATAGCGGAGCATTCACGTCCTCAGGATTTTATGGAGTTTCCACGGCACTTGTTCTTGGTAAACTTACCCGCTATGCAGGAGCAGATTTTTCATTATTCCCTTCTCCTTATGGCAGTGTTGCACTTGAAAAATCTGTAGCTCTTTCTTTAGGGAAAGAACTAACAAAGCCTAGTGAAGTAAAACAAAGCTTTCCGGTGCCTTCTGCAGGCATTCACCCTGGTCTAGTACCACTGTTAATGAATGACTATGGAATCGACAGCATCATTAATGCCGGGGGTGGAGTACACGGTCATCCGGCCGGTGCAACCGGAGGAGGTTTGGCTTTTAGACAGGCAGTATCGGCTGTTTTGGAAGGTATTCCATTAGAAGAAGCAGCTAAAACCCAGAGTGAATTAAACACAGCACTTGAATTATGGAGGTGATAATATGAGTAATCTTGTAGTTTTTTGTGACTTCGATGGAACTATTACCAATCAGGATAACATTATGGCAATCATGAAAGAGTTTGCTCCACCAGAATGGACATCTATTAAAGATGATATTTTAGGACAACGAATTTCCATACGAGATGGTGTAGCAAAAATGTTCACACTCCTTCCTGTTGAGTCAAAAGATGACATTATCTCTTTTGTGCTTAAGCAGGCAGTCATCCGTGATGGGTTTAGTGAATTTGTCTCCTATGCAAAAAAACACAACATACCACTCTACATCGTAAGTGGTGGCATAGACTTTTTTGTCCACAAGCTACTAGAACCATTCGGGCCATTTACAGGAGTCTATTGTAATACATCCCAATTTTCCAAGGATACAATTCACATTGAGTTTCCGTATAGCTGTGATGATCAATGTACTAGCCAAGGCTGTGGTTGCTGTAAACCCTCTATTATTCGTACCCTTCTTGACCAAGATGCTGTGAGCGTTGTGATTGGGGATTCCATCACTGATCTTGAAGCAGCAAAATTAGGTGATGTCGTTATTGCGAGGGATTTCTTAATCGAAAAATGCGATGAATTGAATATTCCCTATGAACCTTTTGAGAACTTCCACGATGTGATAAAAATTATTGACGCAAAGTTAGGTGTGGAAATATGACTTTACAAGATAAATGGGAAGAACTTGCAGACATAAAAGATGAATTAGCCGTACGGGATTGGTTTATGGGGACGAGCGGTAATCTTGCTATTAAAGTACATGATAATCCTATGGAGTTCTTAGTGACAGCAAGCGGAAAAGATAAAAAAAAGAGAACAGCAGAGGATTTTTTACTTGTTGATGCAGATGGAAACCCAGTCGAAAATACACATTTAACTCCATCAGCCGAAACATTATTACACTGTGCAATATATCGCGAAACAAATGCAGGTTGTAGCTTACACATCCATACAGTTGCAAATAACGTTATTTCCGAATTATATGGTGACAAAGGTTCAGTGGATTTTCAAGGGATTGAACTTATTAAAGCTTTTGGAATGTGGGAAGAGGATGCCATACTATCGATACCCATTATCCCTAACTACGCCCATATACCAAAGCTTGCAGAAGAGTTTACACCGTATATTTCTGCAGACAAGGGAGTTATACTCATTCGAAATCACGGAATAACTGTTTGGGGAAAAGATGGATTTGAGGCAAAAAAATTACTTGAAGCTTGCGAATTTTTATTTCAGTATCAATTAGCACTACATCAAATACACTCAAAATAGAAAGGAAGATTGTTAATGGCTATTATTAAAATTCAAGGAACAAATGAAACAATTAAAGAGCAAAAAGAGGTAGCAGCATTTTTAGAGAACCAAGAAGTAATTTATGAGCATTGGGATATTAACAAACTACCAGAAAACCTTCGTGAAAAATTTGACTTAAGCGACGGAGAAAAGCAAGAGATTCTCCAAGCCTTCCAAATTGAAATAGATGATATCTCTAGTCGCCGTGGCTATCAAGCGGCCGATATTATCTCTCTTTCAGATTCGAACCCAAACTTAGACGAACTGTTAAAAAATTTCGAACGCAAACACCTTCATACCGACGATGAAGTCCGTTATATTGTAAGTGGTCACGGTGTCTTCATCATACAAGGCAAGGATGAACGCTACTTTGAAGTTCATCTTTCACCTGGTGATTTGATATCTGTGCCTGAGAATATTACACATTACTTCACATTATCAGAGGACCGTAAAGTTGTTGCTGTACGCATATTTGTAACAACAGAGGGGTGGGTCCCAGTTTATCAAGAGGAAGCAGTAGAACAATAAAGGTAAATGCTCTTTGTAGGAATAAGAAAAAAGGAATGCTATACTAACTTTATCTAATAAGAAAGGAGAATGTACAATGATTATTGTAACGAATCGCATCAAAACTAAACCAGGATTCGCAGAAAAAATGGCTCCAAATTTCACAAAACCAAGCCCCCTTCAAGAAATGGAAGGCTTCATCAAAGTAGAGGTCGCTATTACTCAAGGACCAACTGAATATGATGAAATGAATGTAAATATGTACTGGGAGAAAGAAGAAAACTTCCAAGCATGGAAAGACAGTGATCTCTTCAAAGAATCGCATAAACGTCCCGAGTCTGGCTCTCCTGATGCTTCTAAAGAATCTCCACTTTTAGGTAATGAATTAATCATTTCTAAAGTTGCCGCTTCAATAGAAGCAATTTCCAAAAACTAAAATAAAAGTGGAGGACTCATCTTCTGAGTTCATCCACTTTTTTCATGTCTATTCGGTAAATCCCCTTTATATCTCGTAATATACATCCATTTGTTTCAAAAATCCGTCTCATAGGGGCATTTACTGTGTCTGTACTCCCTACATATATCTTGGCACCTAATGTTTTCAAAAGCTCTAAAGAAATAGCATGAAATATCTTTCCATATCCTTTTTGACGTTGCTCTGGAACTACCCCAAAGTAAAACATTCTACCTTCTTCTGTCGTGCCTTGTTCAATATGAGGAATACTAATACCGTAGTTCCTGCCATTTTGAGAAAAGATAAAACATTGATCTCGCCAATTAGTACCTAATTCAAGTTCTAATGACTCCATTATTTGACTGATAGAAAACAGCTTATTCTTGTTCGCTGAGCCACTCCTACATGCATCATACAATCTAGCAAAGTCAGAATCCGTAACTTGACTCTCAGAGAGAGCATCTACTTGAAAATCACTAGTATTTTTAAATGGTCCTTGTAGTGTCTTTGTGTACTCTACAATAGACGACACTTTTTTGAACCGACGTTTTAAAAGCCAATCCTCATTTTCTTCATCCATCAGAAGGGATAGATATGCTACTTTTTGTTCTTTCCACTCTGTTAATAATTGATCGAACGCAACTAAATAATCTATATTTGGAATATGGGATACTTTATGTTGATCCACAAGCCAGTATTCTCGTTCTTTTTTTATCAGATTGAAAAGGTCCACCTTTCGATTCCTCCATACTGTTATTAGCTTAATGTTCGTTTTAAAAATGTTTTAGTTCTTTCTTCCCTCGGGTTGTTGAAAATTTGTTCTGGAGGTCCCTCCTCAGCAATTACACCTTTATCCATAAAAACAACCCGATCGGCTACTTCTTTAGCAAACTCCATTTCATGTGTCACTATTAACATTGTAAGTCCCGTACTTGCTAACTCTTTCATCACTTTTAATACCTCTCCAACCATTTCTGGATCCAGTGCGGAGGTAGGTTCATCAAATAACATGACATCCGGTTCCATGGAAAGTGCTCTTGCTATAGCGACACGTTGCTTTTGACCACCTGATAGTTGCTTAGGCTTGGCATTTACATAATGATCCATTCCCACTACTTTTAAGTATTTTAACGCAATCTTTTCGGCATCCTCTTTAGAACGTTTTAATACCTTTACTTGACCTACCATACAATTGTTTAACGCATTATGGTTATTAAATAAGTTGAACTGTTGAAAAACCATTCCTAACTTTTTTCGGTAGGCATGGATATCATGTTTTTCATCTAAAATATTCTCTCCACGATAAATAATTTGACCGCCACTAGGCTTTTCCAACAAATTTATACAACGAAGTAAAGTAGATTTTCCTGATCCAGAGGAACCGATGATGCAAATAACCTCTCCTTTGTTCACTGAAAAATCTATGTCTCTTAAGACCTCATGATTTCCGAAGGATTTACTTAAATGTTGAACTTCGATGACATTTCCCATAGATTTCTCCTCCTTCGTTTAATCGATATTTGCATTATTTTTAGGTAACATAAGTTGCGGTGGCGGCTGACCAATCATACTGTAGTTTTCCGGGCCGTCTAATCTTCTCTCTATATATCGTAATATTAATGTTACTGTAAACGTCATGACGAAATACAAAATACATGCTATAAAGAATGGTTCAAAGTATTTAAAGCTTATACCTGCAACTGTTTTCGCTTGAAAATATAGTTCCGTAACACCTATTACATTCAAGACAGACGTATCTTTAATATTAATGATAAATTGATTGCCTGTTGCTGGTAAAATATTTCGGATGACTTGAGGTAGAACAACACTCCACATTGTTTGAACATGATTCATACCAATTGCTTGTGCAGCTTCGAATTGCCCCTTATCAATGGAAATAACACCGCCCCGTACAATTTCTGCCATATATGCACCCGTGTTGATCGAAACGATGAATATTGCTGCTGTTGTACGGTCCATATCTATCCCAAAAGCAAGCGCAGATCCATAGAATATTACCATGGCCTGTACGATCATCGGAGTTCCTCTAAAAAACTCAATATATGCAGAAAGTATTAGATTTACTACTTTTAACAAAATACGTTTCATTTTTCTTTCAGGTTTAGGAATTGTACGAATAACCCCTGCTAGCAAGCCAATAACTGCTCCAAAAATTGTACCAATAATTGATATTAATAATGTCATTCCTGCTCCACGAAGGAACATCGGCCAGTTATTAGTAATCATCGAAATAATATATTCAATGCTCATACATTTCCCCTCCTTTCTTAGAAAAGCCGCAGACGCTGCTGGCGTCTGGAGCTAGGTAGTTAATAATTAGAAAGTATATATTCCATATAAAAACCGACTGCAAAAAGATGCAGCCGGTATCACTTCACCCTTATTCTGCCGCTGGTTGGTTATTAATAGCAGCATCCATAATTTCTTGTCTTTCTTCTTCAGAAATTTCCGCTAAAATTTTATTGATATCTTCTGTTAATTTACTATCTTTTTTCAAGCCTACTGCTACTGCTGTATCCTCTTCTGCCGCTTTAAATCCATCCGTAAATTCAACCATTGCAAAGTTGGCATTAGCGGAAGAAGCACTAATTCCTTCTGGACGTTCAGACACATAACCATCAATAACTCCAGATTCTAATGCTACACGCATTGCAGAGAAATTATCAGATGCTGGTTGTTTTTGCACATCTTTGATTTGATCAATTACACCATAGTGAGAAGTATTTAACTGACCTGTAATTTTAGCACCACTAAAGTCTTGAATAGAAGTAGCCCCTTCAAAATTCCCACCTTTTTTCACTACCATAACAAAGTTGGAAGTATAGTAGTTTTCCGAAAAGTCGATTGTTTCTTTACGCTCTTCTGTAGGTGACATTCCCGCTATAATTGCATCAATTTTGTCTGATTGCAATGATGGCACTAGCCCATCCCACTCTGTTTTAACGATAACTAGTTCCTTTCCTAATCCATCCGCAATACGTTTAGCAATTTCCACATCATATCCACCAGCATACTCTGCGTTTCCATCAATCTTCACTCCACCATTGGAATCGTCTAGTTGAGTCCAGTTAAAAGGTGCATAACCTGCTTCTAAGCCTACTGTAAATGTATCAGGCGAATCTTTAGCTGTTGAAGATCCCGAAGTCTCTTTATCAGCCGTTCCACATGCCGCTAATAACAATGTAATAGATGCAAATATCGTTAAAAATGCTAATCTTTTTTTCATTCTAATTTCTCCCTTTTTATCAATATATGTTCTTGCCTATAAAAAAAGACAACTTGTACAAAAAAAGACCTGAGATGAACTCAGGTCGCAATATGTATAGTTGCCCAGGTCCTCTACTTTTCCCAAATGAGATAGCACACCATTATAAACCGGGATGTTTATAGTGGACAGTCCTGCAATTATTAACTACAGACCCAGCAAGTAATAACGAGTAATATTACAAACTTCGGCGACATTTCCTTCTCCCTAGCATCATAGCTTCTCAAACTCCACTAAGGACTGTTAAATATCGCGCCTCTACCTCACTACACTAAGTGAGGTTATATTCAATTATGTTTCATAGTTTACAATACACATATATTTCTGTCAACTGCCTCAGTATTAATACTTAGCTAGGTATATGTTATAATTAATGGTGGAAATATAAAAACAATGAGAATTTAGTTATTAATGTGTCTACTTACATTGGTAATTATTTTTTAAAGGAGAATGATATTATGAGATCTGTCCAAACTACAGATCACAAAGTAACAGAACAAATGGACTCAGATTATTCATTAGAAAAGGTACCCCGTAGCCAAAGAAATATGGGTTGGTTAAGTATAACCAATATTACATTCGGCATAGCCACTGCCATTTTTTACTTTCAAATGGGTAGTGTAATGGCTCTGCAATTTGGGGCACTAAATGCTATTATCTCCTCGATTTACGCAATAGTAGTTGCCGGTATATTAGGAACCTTCATTGCTTACTTATCCGCGAAATCTGGTATGAATGTCAATTTATTATCTAGAGGCGGTGGTTTTGGCTATATAGGTGCTTCCCTAACATCGTTCCTCTACGCGACAAACTTTATTATGTATTGTGCATTTGAAGGACTCATTTTAGTATCCGCGGTTCACACCTTCTTCCCTAACCTACAAGAATGGGCATTAATCATTTTCTTCGGTTTTATCGTTATACCTTTAAACTGGTTTGGAATTAAACAACTAGATAAGTTACAAAAGTGGTCTCTACCTATATTTGTAGTTTTCTTAATAACAGCAGTTGTTATATCATTTTATAAACCTTCCGTATTTGAAGGACCTTTTTGGACTTATTTACCTGAAGGCGTTCAAGTTGGAGGACAAGCCCTACTCCTTTGCATAGGTGTTCAACATGGAATAATGGGTCTAACAGCCCTACTAGCATCTGATTATGCTCGTTTTCTAAAACCAAAAGATATTAAAATTGGTTCGGTGGCAATCGGCTTTATTCCACAGATTTTCTGCTTCGGTATTATGGGGGGTCTTGGTATTTGGTTTGGTGTTCGCTTAGGTGAACCAAATCCAGGAGTTTATATTGTAATGCTTCTAGGTATTGGTGGAGCATTATTCACGATGCTAACTCAACTACGTATAAATATTACTAACATATATAGTAGTTCCCTATCGCTATCAAACTTTTTTGAAAACATTTTTAAATTTACACCTGGACGCAGATTTTGGGTGGTTGTAAGTGCAATTACTGCAATAATTCTAATGCTCGGTGGTATTGTAGATCATTTAGATACAGCTATGACATTTCAAGGAGTATTTTTGCTATCATGGGCAGCTATATTGGTGACCGATGCACTGGTCGTTAAAAAAGCTTTGAAAATTGGGAATGGTTATTATGAGGCTCGCCAGGAATTTCTCTACAAATGGAATCCTGTTGGAGTTGTATCTTTAATCGTTGCCAGTGGCATAGGTACATTTGCAGCATTAGGTTATATGGGTTCATTTTTACAAAGTACCGCTGCTTTCTTTGCAGCTATTTTAGCAGCAATTCTTACTGTTTTTATAGCAGTATTAACAAAAGGAAAATATTACAATAAAGGTGCTGCCGACGATATCTCCAAAGAGGATTATATTGCATAACAGTAGTTCCCCTTATTCACATTAAAAAAGTAATCCATTTTTGAGTTATTACTCAGGATGGATTACTTTTCACTTCTAGCATTTTCTTAGAAGAAAATTATAGTTAGTGAAAATAAGCTTAGCTTACCTTTAAAAGAATAATTTTAATCTATATTATCAACAGGAACTCAATCCTTCTTGTTACATGTTCACTTTCTTTTTTCTATACTATTGTTAACAACATTTGCTATATTGTGAATGGTATTTTCGAGAGAGTCTATTTTATTTTCAAAGCGATGTAATAAATAAATAGTGACTACAATAGGAAATCCAAAGTTTCCAATTAATTGTACGATGTTTTCCTCCCCAATCATGTGTACCCCCCTTTCCCTTTTATTTACCATTCCCAAACAATTGATATTCCCGTTGAGTAAAACCAATTAAAGTATGACTGTTGTATTGCTAAAACTTACTTGTCCAAAAACAATTTTATCTCACGTTAGTCTTCTTCCTCCTTTTTATTAATATTTTATTTAATTATACTAAATTTTTGTTATATTTAGAATGATTAAAGGTTGGGAAACATTACCTGAGTTCTTCCCTTATTACTATGTAACTCAACCTATTTTCCTATTTTAATGAAAATTTACTACTTCTAAATCAATTCGGATAATTATTGTATCAGTATTCTACAAATCTCTACAATATAATAAGTCTTTCTACAATTTAGTAGTCGTTTTTGGTCGAACGATTGAAAAAGGATATTTAGATTATTTCAAGAATTAGTACATTACTAATTCATAAGGGGTGAAGAAAATGAGTAGTATAGGTCATATAATAAAATCAGAAAGAATAGACCAAAGTATGAAACAAACCACATTGGCCAAAGGAATCTGCTCTACATCCTATTTAAGTAAAATAGAAAATAGTTTAACTGTTCCAAGTGAAGAAGTAGTAAATTTATTACTCAAAAAACTAGATATAGAAATAGATCAAGTGTCCAGTGAAAAGGAAAATAAAGTGATTACATCCCTATCCGAATTATACAAAATAGGAATTTTGAAGAGAGATAAAAACTTTATAAGGGGAGCTTTACAGAAATACACCGACGAAAAACTACACTTTTTACAACTAAATAATTATTACAGTTATCAACTTTACCTCTTCCGACTACTGTTAATACTAGATGAGAAGAAGGAAAACCTGGAGTCAATCTATAAGGCAATTGTACAAATAAAAGACGAGATAGACGAGAAAACAAAGTTTATTCTTAATTTGAATTTGGGGATTTATAGTTATTTAGAGGGGAATTACCAAGCTGCATTAAGCCGGTTAGAGCTTTCATTAGGACACTTAAATAAAGGGAGTATTGAAGAATGGGAATTAGCTGATTTCTATAATGTACTTAGTTTAACGTACTCAAAATGTAATGAATTTTTTAATGCAATTAATTACGCTTCCAAATCACTACTTTATTATAAAGATAATCTGTTATTCGAAAGAGCTATTGATAATTACATTGTTATAGGAATTGCCTATAAAAAAATGAGACAATTTCAAGAAGCGGAAAAGAACTATTATTTAGCGGCAAAGCTTGCGAAAGACTATAAATTGATTAACTATGAGGAGGTGATTTACCAAAACCTAGGGTCCTTATATGCCATACAAGGGTGTCCTGAAAAAGCAATTGAGTTTTATAAGCTTAGTTTAAAAATTAAAGAAGAAGACTGTAATGCGGAAGGATACTTACTAACAACTTTATCTATTATAAAAGAGTATTCCAAGCAATCTGACCATCAACAGGTTCTGCAATGGTGTCAAAAAGGATTAATAAAAATTGCTCAAGAAAAATCATCTACAAAAAATTACTTTGCTTATTTTTACCACCTTGAAATTTATAGTCATTACCTTAACCAAACGGAAGAACTTGAAATGGTATTAACCGAAGCTATAAGTTATTTTGAAAACGAACAAGATGGACGACATGTTCAAAAGTATTCTATATTATTGGCAGATTACCTTTTTAAACATCACAAGTTTAAAGCAGCAAGTATATATTATCAAAAAGCAAATCAGGTTTTATTTAAACAAAAATTTATTAAGAATTGGGAGGATTTATAAAATGAAAAAAAAGATTGTATTGCTAACCTTATCAAGTATTGTCGTCCTAGCTCTAAGCTTTACAACGAACATAAAACATATTAGCGAAGACGAAACTCCAAGACCAACATCTATAGACAATTCGTTTATTTAAAAAACTCAACATTTGAAGCACAGTTTCAAGTCAAGTCTTTAACGAAGCACACCATTCATTACTAAAATTTATCGTTAGAGCTTTTCTGAGACTACAAAAAACCGGTCATCCAATTGGATAACCGGTTTTTTTGTTTTGTCTCTAGAATATAGTGACCTTTTTCTATAAAAGATGTTACACCGTTTTCTTTAAAGAAAGATAATACGCTTCTTCTTTTTCTTGATCGAATCGGCCTTCCCACTTAGCCATAACGATCGTAGCTAGTGCATTTCCTACAACATTAACAACTGTACGAGCCATGTCTAGAAGACGGTCAATTCCGGCGATGAAGGCTAGACCTTCAAGTGGGATACCAACTGTTCCTAAAGTTGCCAGTAACACAACAAACGAAACCCCTGGAACTCCTGCAATACCTTTAGAAGTGACCATTAGAACTAGTACTAATGTAATTTGTTGAGAAATACTTAAGTCAATATTATACATCTGAGCTATAAAGATTGCTGCGATTGCTTGATACAACGTAGAACCATCCAAGTTAAACGAATATCCTGTTGGCACTACAAACGATACGATATCTTTTGGTGCTCCGAATTTCTCCATCTTCTCCATTACTTTTGGTAAAACTGTTTCTGAACTTGACGTTGAATACGCTAAAAGAAGTTCATCCTTTAGTACTTTTAGTAGATGGAATATATTGATTCCAACAAATTTTGCTATACCTCCAAGTACAATGATTATAAAGAATATCATTGTGGCGTACACAAGAATCATTAGCTTGCCCAGCGGTAACAAGGATTCGAGACCAAATTTAGAAACTGTTACTCCGATTAAAGCAAAAACGCCAAAAGGAGCAAATTTCATAATAAGATTTGTGACCCAGAACATCGCATCTGCTGTACCCTGGAAGAAAGCTAAAACAGGTTTTCCTTTTTCACCGATTGCCGCAATACCTAGTCCAAATAATACCGAAAAGAAAATAATTGGAAGCATTTCTCCTGCCGCCATCGCTTGCACGATATTATCAGGAACTATTCCTACAATTATATCTAATATCCCATGATCCTCTTTTTGGACTTGCTCTGTTGTTTGAACATATTGATCGATATCACCTTTAGCAAGGCTTGACATATCTATCCCTTCACCAGGTTGGAAAATGTTTGCTGCAAATAATCCAATGATAATAGCAAAGGTTGTTACAAGCTCAAAGTAAATTAGTGTTTTCCCACCCAATTTACCTAATTGTTTGATATCACCAGTTCCCGCAACACCTAAGATTAAAGTTGAAACAATGATAGGAACAACTATCATTTTAATCATATTGATAAACATGGTTCCTATTGGCTGCAAGTACTTTTCTACTGAAGGATTTCCAAAGAAAACTGCACCCACAATAATCCCTAGGATTAGACCTACTAATATTTGATATGCTAATGTAAACTTGAATTTCTTTTTCATATTATGCTATCCCCCCTAGTTTGTAAGCGCTTTCCATATATAAATTAGCTTAAAACTATTTTAAAGATAACTTATCAAATACTACAAAATCCTACATTATAGTTCCCCGAACGAAGAGTCTTCTAAATTTGCTTATAACTTTCCAATACTTCGACGTATAACATTTGAAGAAACTTTTTAATATTAATCTTTATTTTGGAAGAGTTAAAGCGGTTCTCTCCTACCTCAATCATCAACCTTCGAACTTCTTGGAATTCAAAGTATCGGGGTGCATAATGCTCAAATTCTCTACTTGTATAGTCGATTGAACCAATTGTAGCCATATGCTGGATTGCTGCTAATATAGTTCTTCGGAGCCGCTGCTCAATTGCTTTCATTTCCTTTTTTATATCTTCTGCATTCCGTCTCCTCGCAAGAGACTCATAAATATCGATTAATGTTGGAAAAACGTTCGACTCATTGTTTCCGTGCACTAGCATTTCTATAATCTCTTTCAGGTCATTGCTGCCTACCTCACTCATTATCCCCATATCACCAAGCTTGATACTTACCAATTCTCCCACGTTTACCTTTTTTAGAGGGGGCATAATTGTATTGAAGCTTGCTAATGATTCTTTTATCGTTAAAAGCGAATTCCTTAACCGTTTTTGTTCTGCATTTTTCTGCAATATACTTTGAACCTCTACCCTATTAATTGGTTTATGTATAAAAAATTCAATTCCTTTTTTATAAGCTTCTCCTACCATTTCTTTATTAACAATTTGAGAAATCATGATAAATTGACCTTCAAATCCTCTATTTTTCAATTTTTCAATTGTTTCGATGCCATCTAAATCTGGCATGAGAAAGTCAACCAGCACTACATCTGGAAGTGTAGCAAGTATTGGAACTAAGCTTTTTTCACCATTTTCTGCTTCTCCAATTACTAATCCTAACTCGTCATCTGTTATGATTTTTCTTAGCATCATTCTACTTGCTGGATCATCATCTACAATATAGTAACGCAATATTTTACCCACCTTTTCTTATGTTTTCTGTTGGGATATTTACCTTAAAGGTAGTACCTTTATCAAAAGATTCAATTTGTACTTGGCCTTCCAAGGTTGTAATAATTTCTTTGACGTGGGATAGACCAATACCTGTTGCAGCTACTCCTGAATCATTAAATTTGGTAGTATAGCCTGGTTCAAATACAATGCCATGATCTTCTTTGGAGATACCTCCTCCAGTATCTTTGATAATAAACCACGTTAATTCTGACTCTTCACAAACCTCTATGCTAACTTTGCCTGTAGTTGATATAGCTTCTACTGCATTAGCACATATATTATTCAATAGTGCCAACAATGGAATTTGTTGCTCTGTCTCATAATCGACTAAAATAGTAGAGTGAATGACAATTTCTTTATTAAGTAATTCACTGTATTTTTCGTTCCCTTGGATAACAAGCTGTACAACTTCTGAGAGCGTGTAATGTTTGTTCTTTTCAACTGTTGTGATCTTTTGCAATCCTGCTAAAATCCGTTGAGAGTCCTTTTTTACCTCATGTATTTCTTGAGCAATTTTCAACGCTTGGGTACTTAAAGCAAGATGATCCTGGCTCTTTAATTTGCGGTATAAATCATGGCTAGAAGCAGTAATTTTCTCTATATGATTCATCGATTTTTGTAGATAAAGTGTTTCTGCATATAAGTTTGAACCAACCTTTAACATTTCTTGTATCCGCTTATTTTGCTCCATTATAATAATTGAGCTATATAAGCCTACTACAAAATAACTTCGAAAAATGGCTACCAATGCTAATAGTACCCATTCTTGAACCTCCAGATGCATATTGCTCCATAATAAATATCGAACAATATGCTCCACACTATTAGCTGTAAACTCCAAAACTGTGGCAAACGCTCCTAGAAGCAGAGGCGCCTTTTTAAACCGCTCTATGCGTATAACACTAAACCCAGTTGCAAAAAGCAAATAAAATAAAAAAGCGGGTATATGATCTACTAATATTAGCCCAAAAGCCTCATCAGTAAATATCATATCCTCCCCAATTCGCACAAGAACAACCGTAACTCCTGTTAAAAAACCCGTGAATATTAAAGACGTCGGTTGAAATATTAACAGAAGAAAGAAAAAAGCAGCACTTCCTAATCCAAAACGGAAATCCTCCCCATTAAAAGGAATCACTTTAAATTCGCTAGCTATTACAGTTATTAATATCGTTAAAATTAGTACACTCCATTTATTAGCGACTAATTGGTGTCGTTTAAAAACCATAAAACTCTCCTATATGGATATATTTATTAGATATAAGTATAGCATTTCCAACGAAACTTTAGACAAAAGTACAATCATCCCATTGTATTATATATACATTTAAAACCCGCTATTATATAGTGAATTTAGGTGATGACATGAAAATGAAAATGTACGTTAATAATGACAAGATAGTTGCAGGAATGACCTTGAAAAATACTACAGAACTAGAACAAGGAAACATGGCTCTACATATTTGTGAAAATACGGAGTACATCCTTGAAAACCGAAAAAAACTAGCGACTTCTCTTTCTAGTGAAATGGACAATTTCGTTTGCGCCAATCAAACGCATAGTGCCAACTTTCATCGAGTAACAATTGAAGATAAAGGTCTTGGAGCTAGAACAAAGGATACCGCCATACCTGACACGGATGCTTTGTATACTTTTGAGTCGAATATTATTTTAACCAGTTTCTCCGCTGATTGTGTTCCCGTCATCTTTTACAACAAAGTGAATGGTCTTATTGGTGTTATTCATTCGGGCTGGCAAGGGACGATTAAGGAAGTGACCCTAAAGCTGTTTAGACACTTAAAAAGTGTTGAAAACTGTAACCCAAGTGACTTCCATGTACAAATAGGTGCTGCCCTGAGCCAAGAAAAGTTCGAAGTAGATCTAGATGTCTATAAAAAGTTTAATAACTTAGGCTATGCTAAAGACTTTATATATTTTAAGAGTTCAACTAACAAGTATCATATCGACAATCAGTTAACGGTGAAAAAACAGTGCGAGCTCGCCGGAATTCCTACAGACCATATTACAATTGATCCAACCTGTACGTTTATAAGTCCAGATGGATTCTCTTATCGAGAGGATCGACAATCAGGTCGGCATTTAAGTTTTATTATGAAAAAAGATTAACCTCCCAAAAGCACATCGACTTCGATGTGCTTTTTACTTATTGCACTCCTCACTAATTTTGAGTTATTTTCATATACTTTTATGATTGGTTTTTTTAAAAAGGAGGAACGACATGGACGTATACGTTAGATCCGGGGACTCGCTTTGGTATTATAGTCAATTATTCAAGGTTCCTTTTCGGCTTATTATTGACTCTAATCGGAATATCGACCCACAAACACTATCAATAGGTGCGCGTATTCAAATCCCAGGATATGTTACTACTTCTTACCAAATTAAATCGGGGGATTCACTGTGGTCTATTGCTAGTAGCAGAAATCTTCCATTGGATACACTTTTTCTTGTTAATCCTACACTTAATCCAGCGTTTTTAAGAATCGGACAGACAATTAACATTCCCATTAGAGTGACATGGAGAATAGTGAATGGAAAACAGAATTATGATTATAGCACATTGATGAATGATATGAGACAACTACAAACTGTTTACCCGTTTTTAAGGATATCTTCTATCGGTAATTCAGTGGAGGGGCGGGAAATACCTGAAGTATTAATAGGAGATGGAGAAAAAAGAGTTCATTATAATGCTTCCTTCCATGCAAATGAATGGATTACAACTCCCATCATATTAACCTTTTTAAACGATTACGCATTGTCTCTTACTAACCAAACTCCTATTCGAGGGCTCAATACGCTTCCACTATACTCACAAGCCTCTCTGTCTATAGTTCCCATGGTTAATCCGGATGGTGTGGATCTTGTACTAAATGGTCTACCAGAGGAAAGTCCATGGAGAGATAGAGTAATTGAGTGGAATAATGGCAGCTCTGATTTTTCAGGATGGAAAGCAAATATTCGAGGAGTCGATCTGAATGATCAATTTCCTGCTGAATGGGAATTAGAACGTGCCCGTAATCCTCAGGTACCAGGTCCCAGAGATTACGGAGGGGAAAGCCCCTTGTCTGAACCCGAAGCAATTGCAATGGCAGATTTGACTAGGAATAGTGATTTTGCAAGAGTACTTGCATTTCATACACAAGGAGAAGTTATCTATTGGGGATTTGAAAACCTCGAGCCACCCGAGTCTGAAGCAATGGTCACAGAATTTAGTAGAGTCAGTGGCTACGAGGCTGTGCAAACGATTGATAGCTATGCGGGCTATAAAGACTGGTTTATCCAGGATTGGCGCAGACCAGGATTTACGGTTGAGCTTGGCACAGGTATAAATCCACTACCCCTCTCCCAATTTGATGAAATCTATGAAGAGGCATTAGGTATCTTCTTAGCAGGTCTGTATGTATAAAATAAATAGAATTGCATATATATTATCAGTCAGTCATCGTGATTATCATATCTCGACGACTGACTATATAGACTCTAATTGCTGAACACTAAAGAAATTAACCAAATAAAGAAAACTATTCCCACAAAACCGAGTTCCAAAAAATGTATTCTTAATACCTTTTCATAACTCTGTCTTGCTTGTCGAACACCTAAAAAATCTACGTGGTGGATAATATAGACAAACCCACATAAAAAAATAAGGCCAGCTAAGCTATATACTCCACCCTCTAAAGTCATTACATTCATACCACTTATTTCGGCAAATGTATAACCTAGATCCTTAGCGAATAAATAAGAAAAGATTATTATTATAAATAGGAGCAAGGACAAGCTGAAGAGGTGATTTCTATAATCAAGTAAACTCATAAGCTTTCGGACTTTAGCAGTTTTGGGTTTTAGTTGTTCATCATCTTCCATTTGCATTTCTTCATGATACATTGCATAGAGGAAAGCTACTACAACCATTCCACAGAATAAGATTGGTAATAATAATTGAACAGCTAGCCCAAAATCGAAAACAGCTATAATTACTAAAGTAATCAAGAGAACTGCCATTGCCCTTTCTCCAAGTTCCTCTCTTTTATCCCATACTTTACGAATATACAATCTATTATCTTTCTTAGCTTCGCAATCCTTCGGTATTGCTATACTTAGAGGCTTTTTAAATTTGAAAAAGAAATAGGAAATAACGATCAAACACATCCCTATTAACAAATAAACAAATGCCTCTCTTGGATAGGAAACAGACGAATCATATGACTCTACAATCCAAAGTCCATCCAATACTATACAGAATAGACCAACTACCAAAACATATGGAGCAAATTTACCAATAATATTCTTCACTCCCTTTTTCAGGTTTTCAGATTATTAAATTGTACCATGCCACTATTCCAATACATCATACGAATAGCAAATTGGAATCTGTAATTTAGGATCCTGAATAATACAAGCGTCAATTTGAAATACCACCCGCAATACTTCGCATGATATAATTTCAAACGGTGTACCACATTTCATTATCTCTCCTTTTTTCATCGTAACTAAATGGTGTGAAAAACGAGCAGCATGATTAATATCGTGCAGTACCATGATAATTGTACAACCATGTTCTTCATTTAATCTTTTAACAATATTTAATACTTCTAACTGATGAGACATATCCAAATAAGTTGTCGGTTCATCGAGTAGTAATATATCCGTTTCTTGAGCAAGTGCCATTGCAAGCCAGACACGCTGACGCTGACCTCCTGATAGTTGTGATAGATTACGGCTTCGAAACTCAAGCGTATTTGTTACCGTCATCGCCCATTCAATCATTTCTTTATCTTTTGTAGTTAAGCGATTTACATTTTTCCGATGAGGATAACGACCGTAAGAAATCAGTTCTTCCACTTTTAGCTCTCCCGGTGCAGATGGCGCTTGTGATAACATTGCGAGTCGCTTTGCTATTTCTTTTGTTGGCATACTTTTCATATTTTCACCCTGAATATAAATATTACCTTGTTGCTTTTTCAAAATACGGCCAATTGTTTTTAATAATGTCGATTTCCCACAGCCATTTGGTCCAATAATAGTCGTAACTTTCCCAGCTTCTATAGACATATTAATCCCATTCAATATTTTGGTATTTTCATAACCTGCCGTTAACTGCTCTATTTTAAAAATATTATTCATATCGCTCACCCTTTCGCTTTTACGAGTAAATATAGGAAATATGGAATTCCGATAATAGAAACAACCACCCCTACAGACAACTCCGAAGGAGCAAATACCGTTTTCGCCACAAAATCTGAAAATACCAGTAATGCCGCTCCGATTAACGCTGCGGTAGGCATGACATACCGATGTCTAATACCTACTAGTTGGCGAGCGATATGTGGCGCCATCAACCCAACAAAGCCTATGCTTCCCGACACTGAAACACAAGCACTTACCAAACCTACACTTGCAAGAAGCAAGACCACTTTCTCTCGCTCTATTGCAATCCCGAGGCTCTTTATGCTCTCTTCCTCGAGTTGAAAATAATCAAGTAAGTATGCCTTTTTATATGTATATATCCCTAAAATAATTATCCATGGAAGCATGGCTACGACAAAAATCCAGTTAGCATTATAAATCGATCCAGACATCCAAAGTGCTGCTGATTCATAGTCTTTCGAATTCATTTTGAGCGATAAATACATTGATAAAGCACCAAACCCACTGTTGATCGCTATTCCGGTCAAGATTAATCGTTGCATATCTAAACGTCCCTGCTTATACGAAAAAATAAATATTAATGTAGCGGCCAGCAGTCCACCAACAAAACCAAATAAAGGCATAATCATAATTGATAACCAGTTACTTACATCAGCATTGACAACATGAACTTGGAAAAAAAACATAAAAATAACGATAGAGCAACCTGCCCCTGAATTAATACCTAATATTCCTGGATCTGCTAATCCATTTCTAGTGATTCCCTGCATTACTACCCCAGCAATGGCAAGACCAACTCCAACTAATGCTGCAATAACAATACGTGGTAATCGAAAATCGAAAATTACTAATTCAAACTTTTCATTTGTTTCAATACGGAGTAATGTTTTTATAACATCAAGTATAGTCATATCAAATACACCATTCGTTATATGTAAATAACTACCCGCCAAAAAGATAATAAAAATCACAGTAGATGTAAGGATGAAACGTCTCATTATGCTTTTTCCCCTCCACGTCTACGAATTAAATATAAAAAGAATGGCACCCCAATTATCGCTGTCACCACTCCTATTGGTGTCTCATATGGGAAGTTTATATAACGACTAATCAAATCACAAAACGAAAGAAAAAATGCCCCGATTACTGCAGAACAAGGAATGATAACCCGGTAATCGACGCCAACTATAAAACGAGTAATATGGGGAATGACTAATCCTACAAATGCAATTTTCCCTACTAATGCTACAGCCGTTCCAGTTAAACAAACGACTGCCATCATACTAACAATTTTAACTGCTTTTGTTTTTTGGCCTAAACCAACCGCTACATCCTCACCTAAAGATGTAATAGTAATAGCTCTTGCCGAAATCATCGCTAATATAAGACCAATGACACCGATTGGTAATGATAGCATGAGCATATCCATATCAACTGCTTGAACTTTCGTATTATACCAAGCACTAACTGTTTGAGACACTTGGTGGTACATCGCAATGGCTGTAGCTATACTACTTAGAAATGTACCGATGACGGTTCCAATAATGGCAAGTCGAACAGGGGATAGTCCGTTTCGAATAATAGTACCAAAACCAAAAACAAGACCAGCCCCAAGTGCAGAACCAACCATCGAAAGTAAAATCATATGTAAATTGGATAATCCGGGCAAAAATACAATGGCGATTGTAATGACAAAAGCTGAACCATCGTTTACCCCCATCAATGAAGGAGACGCTAAGTAGTTTCTTGTAATACCTTGCATAATAGAACCAGCTACAGCTAAAAAAGCTCCTACTAAAAGAACCGCGATTGCTCGGGGTATGCGCCCTGTACGAACGATTTGGTGATCTATATTTGAACCATCAAAATGAACAATTGCCTCCCAGATTGTTATCATACTAATTTCTTTCGTTCCATAAATAATAGAAATAAACGTTAGCAATACAATAAATACAGGTGCTAACGTTAAAATGAAAATTGGTTGTCTATTTTTCAAAATGCCACCTATTCTCCTAGTTGATGAAAATATAATAGCGGACAAGCATTTTCCTGTCCGCTAATACACTACCTAATTATGAAGTAAACTTTCAACTGCTGCGTCTAAGAACTTCACTTTAGACCAAGCAGTACCACCTTGAGCAAGAGGAGTAATTGTGTTAACAAATACTTGATCACTTTGAGATGCTGCTAAGCTTGCAAAAATAGGATTGCTTTGTAAATCTCCCAGTGCATTTGGAGCTTCTGTATTTTCTGATTCCTCGAATTGAAGGAAGATAGCATCTGGATTGACAGAAGCTAATGTTTCCATTGTAATTTCTGATTGTGCTTCACTATTAGCAATAATTTCAGGAACCAATAATCCTAAATCTTCATAGAGTACTGGGTTTAAGTACACACTTGTAGGATAGATATACATTAGTCCACCACGCATACGAATTATCACTACTGATTTATCCGCTAGTTGTTCTTTCACTTTTACTTTTGCAGTTTCTGCTTTGTCATCGTAGTCTGCAATAATTTCTTCTGCAACTTCTGTATTTCCAGCTAATTGAGCAAGGGCTGTTAGGTTTTCTTTCCAGTTAGTTGAGATATGAGAGTATGGAAGTGTTGTCTGAATTTTATTCATTTCTGCCATTGTATCCTCGCCCCATTTCGATGTTCCAACAATTACATCTGGATCGAGTGTTAAGATTGCTTCTGCATTCGGTGCTCTTTTATCACCCACTAGTTCTGCACCTGCTAATTCTTTTTCTAAATATGATGGAATTTCTCCAGCAATTTCAAGTACACCTGTTGGCTTGATACCCAGTACTACTGCGTCTTCCATCGATTCTAAACTAGCAGTAACGATGCTATCTACTGTTGCAGGGATTATATAGTCTGTCCCTAAGTATGAAAGTGTTTGTGTCGTTGCTTCAGTCGTTTGCTCCGAAGCCTTCTCAGTTTCTTCAGTAACTTTCTTTGTTTCCCCACAGCCCACCAATGCGAACGTAATTACCATAGTTGCCCCAATTAACCAATATTTTTTCATGTTCTCAGCTCCAAATTTATTTTTTAATTGATATCAATTCTCATTTACATTTGAAATTTTAACAAAGCTAACTGTGAAAAGGAATGGACTTATTTATTTTAAACATGGACTTTTGCCGGAATTTTTCCACAACAAAAGCAAACAAAGTAATTTGCTTGCTATATGTATATACACTTTTCCACCATTTATTTTCTATATTTAGAAGGTGACATTCCCACATGTTTTTTAAAGACCCTACTAAAATAAAAATGATCTTGATATCCTACTTTCTCAGCAATTTCAGCAATAGAGTGGTTTCCAACTCTTAACATTTCTCTTGCAATACGAATACGATATTCGGTTATATATTGAATAGGACTAAGCCCTTTGTGCTGCTCAAATAACTCTGAAAATCGTCGTCGCTCCATACCTAACATTCTGGCTAGCTCTGCTATTGAAAATTCCTCAGCAAAGTTGTCATGGATATAGGTAATTGCCTTTGGAATAATCATTGTATTTTTATCATCTAAATGTTTTTTTGCCTGTTCTAAAATTTCTTTAATTAGATTATAAAAAATTACTTTTACCTGAAACGTAGAGAAACTCCCAGGCTCTGAAGAATATTTTATAAGCTGATATACATACTCTTTAATTTTATCCATCTGCATTACTTTAGCTGCAAAGTCTATATTTTTTAAATCTAGCGGTGCATTATGCAATGTTTTATAATGAATTACCGCATACTCCCAAGGTTTCTCTCCTATGGTTTCAATTTCTATATTCATTTGAGAGCCTGCATGAACAATGGTGCATTCTTTCATTTTATAAACTGTCTGGTTGAATGAAAAATTCGCACTACCTGAAAGTGGAATAACAATTCCTGATACCCCCCGAGCAGTGGTTCTATTACCGTTTGTATGGTGTGGTAATACTTGATTTGTAATAATATCCACGAATTCAATTGATGACTTTGCAAAATAGTCGACTATCTGGTTGATTGTATAATCCATATTTCTCTCCTATATTGACTGTTTAATTGATAATCTTTATCATTTAGATTATATCACGACTTTAGGAGGGAAAATAGTTGTCCTTTGAACTGCATTCAAACTACACTCAATATACTTACTCAGTGGATATTTTCGTTCCGGAGACCCAATGTCCAATAGATGGTTTCCCAGTTATCTATGTGTTAGACGGCTTATCCTATTTTGAAATTGCACAGAAAACGATTGAATTGCAATGTAAAAACTCTTTAAAAACAAAGGTGGGGCCTGCCATTATAATCGGTATTAATCATGAATTAGAAACAATGCGACCACGTAGATTTTATGATTTTACAGCACCAGCAAAAGAATATATATATCCCGATCGCATGCAAAAAATGATTCCTGATGCAGTAGGGGGTGCAGAAAAATTTCATTTATTTTTGGAAAATGAACTTAAACCGATTATTTACCGCGACTATACCGTAAACACTAGCGACGAAACATTACTAGGTCACTCCTTAGGAGGTTATTATGCTCTTTGGAGCTTGTTCCATCACCCAAATTCCTTTATAAAATACATAGCTCTGAGCCCATCTATTTGGTGGAACAATCATGAATTACTGGCTTATTTAGAGGGTTTTGTTCAAAGTGAAGGGTCATACAGAAGGTTGTTTTTAGCGGTTGGCGAGTTAGAAGGCTTTATGGTAGATGATACACGTAAAGTATATGAATACCTTTCCAAACACGGCTTGCCTGTAGTTTTTTACGAAGCATTAGAAGAGAACCATGCTTCAGTCGTCCCGACTGTCATCAGCCGCGCTTTCCGTTATATTAGTGAATAATGTTTACATGATTATTCACAATTAGTCCCTGAAGATGAGAACCAGTTAATACTAAAGATAAAGAAACGTTCAAAAGTGTTTTTACTTTTGAACGTTTCTTTTTAGTTAATTTTCAAAATTTCTACTACCCGCCGAAGGACCATAGAATACATTTGGTTAGTTTAAAATTTTCATGATTTAGGACTATAAATTTCTTCACACATCAAAACTGACCACTACAGTTTTCTTTATATTGGTACTTTTAAAAACATCAATTCATTGCTAATGTAAATTAAATCTAAAAAATAATTTGAAAAAGGAAGGATTCAACTATGCAAAAAACAACAAGCTATTCTCATGTACGTACTTTCGATTTAATTATTACATCTATGTTAATTGCACTTGTCTTCGTTGCTACTATTTTGTTAAACATTAAATTACCTATCACAGCTAATGGAGGGTTAGTTCATCTTGGAACGGCCGTACTCTTTATCTCTTCTATTTTATTTGGCCCTAAAAAAGGTGCTATTGCTGGTGCTATTGGTATGGGCTTATTCGATTTAGTAGGTCCTTGGGTTTTATGGGCACCAATTACGTTTTTAGCACGTGGCTTGCAGGGTTATATCGTGGGAAAAGTTGCTTGGTCGAAGGGACGCAACGGAAGTAGTTTAGCACTCAATCTAATTGCTACAATTGTGTCGATTCCTTTTATGCTAGCTGTCTATTATCTTGGAGAAGCAATCATCTTTAAAAGTTGGATCATACCAGCAGCCTCTATTCCTGGAAACATCGTACAAAATGTTGTAGGACTCTGTGTTGCCATTCCAGTTTGTGTAGTACTAAAAAAAATCCCGTATTTCAAATAGCTATATAAAGAGGGGCTAAAGATAATATTCTTTAGTCCCTCCATCTCAATGATCAGGTTATTTTCGCCAATATAATCTAAAACAGGGCTGCTTTTATCATTAGTATGATGTACTAATACTATTCACAAGCTACATCTTTAGATTTGAACGTTTTACAGCAAGTATCTGCAGAATGACTAGCTTCTTCAGAAATAGAGCGGTAATCAAATTCAGAAGCGAACTCTGTATTATTGTGGTTTGCATGGTAATCCATATCTATTTCAATTTTTTCGGCACCACAAACATTCCCTTTTGCGTGAAAAATACAATTTGATACAGCGCATTTCACTTCTACATTTGGCATAAATGTCCTCCTCATTGAAATTTATTAAGAAATACAAAATGTATTCCTTATAAAGTATCTTGTCCCATTCTACGATATTAATTTATAAGAATTTTTCTTCTGAAAGTCCTAGAAATCAAAAAAGAATCTTTAATCCATCAATAGACAGATTAAAGATTCTTTGGAAGACTTAATTATGAGCTTTCTCTTTCTTGCTAGGTAAAAGTGTTTCTGCAGTTGAAGCATGAACTTCCTGTAAAAGCTCAGGATTCTCCATTAACGATACGCCATATGATGGAATCATTTCTTTAATTTTTGGTTCCCACTCATCTACATGTTGTGGGAAGCATCTATAAAGTATCTCGATCATGGCATGTACAGCGGTTGAGGCACCTGGAGAGGCACCTAGCAATGCTGCGATAGAGCCATCCTCTGCGGTAACAATCTCTGTACCAAATTGAAGTGTGCCTTTACCACCAGTCTCTGTGTCTTTTATAACTTGTACACGTTGACCTGCAACTACTGTATCCCAATCTTCAAGTTTAGCATTAGGGATAAACTCACGTAATTCTTCAATACGTTTTTCTTTTGACAACATAACTTGTTGGATTAAGTATTTTGTTAATGATAACTCTTTTGCGCCTGCTGCCAACATAGTTGTTAAGTTATCTGGTTTCACAGAAGTTACTAAATCCATCATGGAACCAGTTTTTAAAAACTTCGGTGAGAAACCTGCAAATGGTCCGAATAGTAACGATTTTTTATTGTCAATAAATCGAGTATCAAGATGCGGAACAGACATTGGTGGAGCACCAACTTTAGCTTTCCCGTATACTTTTGCATGGTGTTGTTCTACAACCTCTGGTTTGTTACATACTAAGAATAGTCCACTTACTGGGAATCCACCAATATGCTTCCCTTCAGGAATACCGGATTTTTGTAATAAGTGAAGACTTCCACCTCCGCCTCCAACGAAGACAAATTTTGCGGTATGGTATTCAATTTTACCTTCAGCGTCATTCTTTACTTTTACTTCCCATTTACCATCACTCGTGCGTTTAAGATTTTCCACACTATGATTATAATTTATATCAACGTTTTGGTTTTTTAGATGGTCAAGCAACATACGTGTTAAAGCTCCAAAGTTAACATCTGTTCCAGAGTCAATTTTTGTAGCTGCAATTGCTTCTGTTGCTGGACGGTCTTGCATAATCAGCGGAATCCATTCTTTCAGTTTTTCTGGATTATCGGAAAATTCCATTCCTTGGAATAAAGGATTATTTGACATTGCTTCAAAACGTTTCTTTAAAAATGCGACGTTCTCTTCTCCTTGTACCATGCTCATGTGAGGTAACGGCATGATAAAATCTTCCGGATTATTTAGTAGCTTACTGTTTACCAGAAAAGACCAAAACTGCATGGAAAGTTGGAACTGTTCATTAATATTAATAGCTTTAGTAATATTCATAGAGCCATCAGGATTTTCTGAAGTATAGTTTAGCTCGCACAGTGCTGCATGCCCTGTTCCAGCATTATTCCATTCGTTAGAGCTTTCTTCCCCTGCTTTATCGAGTTTCTCAAATACTTTAACTTTCCACTCTGGTTTTAATTGCTTCAATAATGTTCCTAAAGTAGCACTCATAATTCCGGCACCTATTAAGATAACTTCTGTTTCTATTTCAGTTTCTCTCTTGTTCATATAAACCTTCCTTACTCCGTATTTGTTTAAAGGATGTACACTACTTAGGCATAACTTTATGTCAAGTTAAATTACAGAAATACATCTTTTCTATTCTAATATAACCATATCATAAATTACAATTATAAATATTCTATCTTCTACTACGAGTCCATTATAAGCTATTTGTAAGCGATTTTAAAGTCAGCAAAAAATGTGACTACTTCCAGTCAGATAATGACATACAAAATCGCTGACTATACTTGAGTTCACATAAGAATTAGTATGTTGGCTGCTGTCACTAGAGCTAAATGCCCTTCTATAGTTTTCTCCTCACAAAAAAGGCTATTCAGAGTGTAAGTCCACTCGAATAGCCCTTTTTAAGTTATATTAGAATGCTGGAATTGCCGTTTCATCATAGTTTTTCTCTAAAAACTCACGTACTTCAGTACTTGTCATAGCTTCCGCTAGTTTTTTAATTGCTTCTGAATCCTTATTATCTTCGCGCGCAACTAAAGTAATAGCAAAGTCGTTGTCGTCTCCTTCTGTAAGGAGCGCATCACTTTTGGGCGTCAAATTCAATGGTGCAGCATATGCTGGTGTCATTACTACTGCATCTGCATCATCGTACATTCTCGCTAGCATCAACAAATCTACTTCCTCAAACTTATAGTTTTTCGGATTTTCCAGGATGTCAGCTTTCGTATAGTAGGAACCTGTTTTTTCTTTTAAAGTAATGACATTATGCTGGGCTAACAATGCTAGTGAACGATCTATATTTGAAACGTCATTTGCTATTGCAATTACAGCTTCTTCCGGTAATTCATCCATCGAATTATACTCTTTAGAATATGTACCATAATTCGCAAAGTATATAGGAATAATTGGCACTAGATTTGCATCGTTATTTCTATTGAATTCCTCCATATAGGGAACGTGTTGGAAGAAGTTCGCATCTACTTCTTCTGCTGCTAGTGCAGTGTTAGGTTGAACATTATCTCCTAAAACAACTATTTCAAGATTAATTGATTGCTCTGCTAACTTCGGTTTAATAAGTTCAAGAATTTCTGTCATTGGAGGGATTAATGACGCTACTTTTAATGTTACTTCTTCATCATTTCCCTGCACTTTTTCTTTATCATTCTTCTCTTTCTCTTGGCTACAACCAGCTAAAATTACCACTAACAATGTTATTAATAAAAGAATTTTTCTCATATGTTCCTCCTGTTATCCCTGTTATCTAACGCTTATCTATTATTCTGGCGATAGTAGTACCAGTAAACTGAATGAGCTGTACTAGTATAATCATAATAATAATCATATAAATCATTAAATCCGTCTTAAATTGTTGATACCCATACCGTATAGCAAAGTCACCAATACCACCGCCTCCTACTACTCCCATAATGGTCGAGTAAGAAATAAAACTAATTATTGATGTAGTTAGTCCAAGAACAAGACCAGATCTAGTCTCTACATAAAGAAATTTAAATACTATTTCTTTAACAGAAGCACCCATTGAAATTGCTGCTTCCATTACACCTTTAGGTACGTCCAATAATGATTGCTCGACTAGTCTTGAATAATGTGCAATAGCAATGATTGCTAACGGAACAATTGCAGCTGTTGTGCCGATAGCTGTCCCTATGATTAATCTTGTAAAAGGAATTAAAAAAACAACTAGTAGTAAGAATGGAAAAGATCGTATTATATTTACCAATAAATTTAAAACAGTAAAAACCAATCGATTTTCAATTACTTCTCCCTTGCGACAAAGGAAAAGTAAAGTCCCAACCGGGAGACCTAATAGTATCGCTGCTCCTATAGATGCCCCAACCATTATAAATGTTTCGCCAATGGATAACCAAATTTCAGCTTCATATTGAACCAATATATCAGGCATCATCCATCTCACCAGCCTTTGCTAATTGCTCTACAAAATAGCTAGGGCTCTTATCTATATGGTGGACCCCAATTGGTTCAGTTGATACGGTATCATAAATTTCTCCATTTGCCATAACCGTTACTCGATTACATATACTTTTAATTACTTCCATCTCATGGCTGACAATAACAATTGTAACACCTAGAACTTTATTAATGTTTTCTAATACTCCTAGTATTTCAGCACTTATATTTGGATCCAGTGAAGAGGTTGGTTCATCACATAACAAAACTTGTGGATTGTTCGCTAATGCTCTTGCAATTGCAACACGCTGTTTTTGACCACCACTTAATTGAGCTGGATATTGCTTTATTAAATCTTCTAATCCAACAAATTGAAGACACTCTATTATTCGATCCCTACGTTCCTTCTTTGGATAGTTAGCCAACTCTAACGATACTGCTACATTCTCGTAAACAGTTTTATTTGCCACTAGGTTAAAGTGTTGAAAAATCATTCCGATTGACTTGCGGGCTCGTCGAAGTTCTTTGCTGCTAAGATTTGTTAGCTTTTGACCATTCACTTCTACTTCCCCTTGATCCGGGAGTTCTAACAAATTCACAAGCCTCAACAAGGTGGATTTCCCTGCTCCACTAGCTCCGATAATCCCATGGACCTCACCTTTATCTATCGTTAGAGATACAGATTTAATGACTTTAAACTGCGAAAAGCTTTTACTGACATTAACTAATTTAATCATAAAAAAAACCCCTTTCTTTTAGTTGAAGGGTGATTACAATGTGGTTAATTATAACGCATTATGGGTGTACTGTCATTAAGCTAATACTATGGGACTAATCGTAGTAAAATACTCCACAATTTTGTCCATAGCATAATAAGCGCAACTCAAACAGAGCAAATCGCAAGGTCCCATTGGGAATCGCAAGTCTGCTCTGTTTCAAGAAGTAATTAGCTTTGCTGGTACTCCAACGAATATAAATCATTCAATGTCAACTTACCAAAGCTAAAATCAGTTAGTCTTTGTGCTATTAAATACTGGGTAATGGCACCTAAAGTTATTGTGTCTTGCTCCTTTACATCAATAAGCGTTTTACCGTTTGGTAATGTCTGCACTGCTAGTTCTGGAAACTGCTCTTTAAAAACTATAAGGAGCTCCTGCGAGAAATTTGATACACGAACCGTTGTTACCTTGTTGTCACTAAAACCAGGTGACACATCGTCTACTAACTTTAGTTCCCCATTTTTCATAAAGAATATACGATCTGCGTATTGCTCTAGGTTCTCCAATAAATGAGAGGCAATAATAATTGTTTTACCTTCTGCCTTTTTTTGTAAAAGTATTTGAGATATTAGCTCTACGTGCGTTGGATCCAATCCATTCATCACTTCATCCATCAGCATCACTTGTGTATTGGAAACAATTTGCATAGCAAAGCATAGACGCTGACGCATTCCTAAAGAATAAGTGCCTGTTTTTTTCTTTACATAAGATTCCATACCAAGTTTTACAATTGTGTCATCTATTAATTTCGGATCGCTATTCCACATTTCCTGATAGATTTTCAGATGATTCTTACCAGAAACATGATTATATAAATCACTTTGGTCCGGCATCATAGATACATCCTGATGTATCTTCACCTCATTTGCTTTACTTGAATATTGTAGTTCATGATTTAAAATCACCTTTCCTTGATTGGGAGGTAAATAATTCATGATCACATTCATCAATGTCGATTTCCCTGTGCCATTTGGTGCTACTAAACCAATGATTTCCCCTGGTTGAAATTTAATCGATATATCCTTTAATACCTGTTTGTCTCCAAACTGTACACCTATTTTTTTTAGTTCCAACAAGTCTATCACCCTTTCCTAGGCTATTAACTTAAACCTTTTAAATTTACTCACAATCAGCGTCAATATCATCAAAAAGAGTGTACAACCACCTACTATCGTTAACCCGTATTGATAGGTTAAATCAGGCGACTCATAAACAAAGTTTCTATATCCTGAAATGACTTGTCCTACTTGTACATATGATGTTGGATAACGTTCAATATCTGAATATGCCCCCATTACTCGTTCAAAATATATCCACTCCGCAGCAATTAGGAGAAAGCTGACAAATAAATTAGCAAACTCCGCTTTCACAATTATACTTAGGAACAAACTGATCACTATAAAGAATAAGAACCAAATAGCCATAAACAAGACATTTTTTAATATAAATGTAATCATTGGCATATTAGTAAAGGCTTCTTCTATGTAAGAATAGATAGGCACCGGCAGTGAAAAATCACCAAATCCATTTTGTAATCCAATAACTATAAAACCTACGCATAGAGGAATAAATGTTAGAACACTTCCTATAAAAGCAACTATTCCTTTCATCAATAGCTTTTTCCAATCAGCTATGGGAAATCCTTTTAATAAACTAGGGTTACGACGATCTTTCAACACAATATCTACAGATAAAAGGATACAGCTTATAAATAATACGATTGGCAAATAATCATTTAGCATCCGTTGTAAAGTTTGCAGAGCAGTTCTTTCTTCAAACAACTGCATAGACAGCTCCGAGCTTCCCTCTACGTAACCAGTAAACCTGCTAGCTGTATAACCATACCCATAATGTCCATCAGCATGAGCATAATTATTACCATAGGTGTAATAGAGAGGGTTGTAGAAGAAGTCACCACTGTTGACAATTAGTTGGTCTGAATACAGATACCATCCCGCTGTTGCTTCTGCATATTTTAAGTAATCCTTATCACCAATTGCATCAATTCTTGCCTTATCATATTCATTCCACCCCGGGAATATGGCCAGTGCAAATGCAACGGAAGGATGTATATTGTCTTTCCCTTCGACACTTTTTATAAAATCATCTCTCGTTGTGTAACGTGCTTCCATCTCTGCTACATCGACTTTTTCAATAGGTTCGTATGAAGGTGCAATTTTTAATACAAAGTATATAGCTAAAAATAGTAAAATCACGTATACAGCTATGTTTTTCTTATTCGTAAAAAATTGACTCAACTCCCACTTAAAATAGGCCCACATTTTATCCACCTCCTATATTTTCTGTAGCTTACCTGTCGATAAAACCCATTTTATAATAGCCATTAGCAATCCAATGCTAATACACAAATAAAGCAATCCTGCATTGCTATTTAAGGCGACTGGCGTAGCTAAATTCAAAGACTCTCCATTTAAGACACTCGGAAAGTTAACATAGTTAAATGGATTAAACGGTATCAGCTCGATTAGCCCCGGGAACAAAATGGGTAAAACAACAAGGATAACTTGTACAAAAATAGTTAAATAAACATTTTTTAATAGTACATTTAAAATTACAGACAATAAAATCGCAAAAATCGCCAGAACAATCATATAAATAATCGAAACTGCTATGTATTTATAAATAGGATAAACCATTACATCCCCGTTAAAAACGGCTACAGGATAGGATGCCTGTCCTAATCCTTTAAAAAAGATTAGAGGTAAACTACATATGAAGAGCTCAATTATGAAAATAACTACTATACCCATCGAAGTCATACATTTCGCTAACACATACTTACTAAAAGCAATAGGATAACCTTTAATAATAGTAATATGGCGGAAATCCTCTATCATAATATTAGACGAGTAAATACAAATTAGAACAAACCATACCGAGCCTACTACACTAAATAAAAACGCTAAAAATGGATAGAAACTTAGGGAGCCAAAAGACAATTCTAAACTATGTTGTTTTAAATATTTATAATAGGAAGAGTCCATTTCATTCTCTATCTTTGATGGCAGATTTCCAGCTACCAGATCATAATTGTCCATTTCAAATGCTTGTTTTCGTAATTCTGTTAGCTCTATTGCTGTATCTACAAATAATTCTGGTTGCTCTGTTTTTAAGGCCATCCCTTGTTTCGGATATGTATAATATTGTTTAACGATATTTTTGTATATATCACTACCATCTCCGTACTCACTGGCATCTACAATTTGAAATTTATTCATAGCTACCTTAACTGGTAATGATTCACTTGATTTTTCTTTAATAGGATTACCTAACTCTGTTGAATTCGCATAAACAACCATCCCAATAATACAAAGCGCCACGATTAGACAAGCAAAAATATTTTTCTTATTTGTTTTCTCTATAATAAATAGCGTTTTTAACATACCTCTCACATAATCCACCCCTTTTAACAAAAACAAAAAAATAATTTGAATATTAAGTTAATTTTTATTACATATCTCCTATATTAACCATTCTCTATGTACTAGGAAAATACCTTTTTCAGAAAAAATAATCTGTAAAATGACTGTAATTTTTCTATAATTTGTTCCTCATTTTAGGTATTTATAGAAAATCTCTTTTTTCATGATATGATGATGTATTGGCGCGAAGGAGGTCATATCGTGAAATTAAATAAAGGTGTTATTTATATATTATTAGGTGCATCCTTTTTCGGCTTTACACCTATATTTGCTAAACTTGGATTTAGCTTTGGCTACTCGCTTGGGCAAATCAATATTGTACAAATGGTCATTTCCTTCTTTTTATTATGGTCCCTAACTCTAATCAAACGCGCCAGCTTCAATGGCCTGAATAAGAAGAATATTGTTCAAATAATGATTACCGGTTGCTTAATCGGTTTAACTAGTATTTTTTATTATGGTTCGATGGAATATTTGCCGGCGTCACTGGCTATTATTTTAATGTTCCAGTTTGTTTGGATAGGCATTATTTTAGAATGGATTTTCAGCAAAATAAAACCTGCACCTATAACTATATTGTCCATCATACTAATCTTAATAGGGGTCTTTTTTGCTTCCAATTTTGTAAATGGCGATATAGGTGGTCTACCATATAAAGGGTTAATCTTTGGAATCCTATCAGCATTCACTTATGCAGGGTTTATATTTTGCAGTGGTAAAGTTGCTGTAAATGTGGACCCATGGACGCGAAGCTCTTTAATGGTGACTGGTTCAACCATTTTAGTGTTCATTGTATTCATGCATGACATTCCTACGGTACTGCCATTGGAGAGTGACTTGTTGACGATTGCTGTTGGTGTTTCGTTATTCGGAGCAGTGCTACCACCATTATTTTTCGCCGCTGGTGCTCCGTTAGTTTCAGGTGGAGTCGCCAATATATTAACGTCTATTGAATTGCCTATTGCCATCCTCTCAGCGAGTCTTATTTTGTCAGAAGTAGTAACTCCTTTACAGTGGTTAGGCATCGCTATCATACTAGTAGCTATCGCTTGTAATGAACTAGGTACTAAACTGTTCTAAAGAATTAAAGAATATCCTTAATGCTAAGAAGAGTATTTACCCAAATATGTTGATATTTTTGTGTCTTCAAGCGGATGGAATATGGATCAGATCGAATTAATGAATTTGATATAAACTTCTCCTTACTAGTAAAAAAACCAGTCTGACTTTATTTAGTCAGACTGGTTTTTTATTCACCTTTTTCTTTTAGCGTAGTCTTCGCTTTATCTTTTACCTTATTATCTAACAAGTCTATTTTAAAAGAAAACAGACTGTAAGCAGACTCAAATTTCAAGAGTTTGTCTACAGTCTGAAACATCCTAATAAACAGGCTGTTTTTCTAATTGTTTATTTTTATACTCTTTTACCTAGAACATATATAATATCGATCTCCGTAATATAGCTATTCTTCTTCGATACTGCCGGTTTGAACTATTTTGTTAAAACAATAAGCTCTCTATTTAACGTTTGAAGTTTAGTTGTTGCATCTCCAATTGCTTCTAATAGTTTATTTTCCTCATAAATAGAAGATACGATTTCTTCAGTTGCCGCACTATTTTGTTGCGCTACTGCTGATAGCATATCAATTTCACCCAATAAATGAGTGAACTGATTGCTTACTTTTTCAATCGCAAGTACACTATTTTTCACGTTTACATTTGAAATATCACTTGACTCCTTGACATTATTAAACACCGTTGCTATTTCTTGGAGTAACTTTTGACCTTCTAACGCTGTTGTTTGACCTTGTAAAGATTGCTCTTGTGCCGCTGATGAGTTAGTGAATAGCTTAGAAGTAACTTCCGTAATTTTTGATGCCGTTACTGCACTTTCCTCTGCCAACTTTCGAACCTCATCTGCTACTACTGCAAAGCCTTTCCCGTGTTCACCAGCACGTGCCGCCTCAATCGCAGCATTTAGTGCCAATAAATTCGTTTGGTCGGCAATATTTTTTATGTTGCCAAGTAAATCATTCACCGTTTGTAGACTATTTTGTAAATCATTCATCGTGCTCACTGTCATATTCATGGAATCACTTAATATATCCATTTGTTTCGTTACTTTATCTACATTTTGTGTGTTCATCGATAACTGCTCATTTACCTGCTGTGAATGCCCCATCGCCTCTTGGGATAAATCAACTGTTTGCAAAAGCTCTGATTTCGAATCATGCATCATATTATGCATCGCAAAAATTGAGTCGGCTTCACTTTGAATAGACTGTGCAATTTGTTGTGTCGTATTTAAAATTGTATCACTGACGGTTGCTAACGAATTCGACGTATTTTTTACATCATCTGTTTCTATACCTAACGTATGAGCACTTTGTTCAATCTTTGCTACTAATTCTTTCGTTTCTTGTAGTAGCTTACTTGCCTCTTGCTCACGCTCTTCAGACTTGGAAACTAATTCGCCACCCCATGCATTTAGTTTATTTAACATATATAAAATTCCGTTATATACGAAAAATATTGTAAGAAAGCTCGTGAACGATTTATTTTCCCCTAAAAACTTATCCGGGGCTAGTACGTAAAGTAACACGACACAGATTTCTACAATAAGCCCATACGTAATCAAAATCTTTCGCTCAAAATAAATTGCGGCCATTACAATTGTAATGAAAACTAAGTAATGCTTATTTAATGTATAACCATCTAATAAGAATAATGTGAATACTGCCATTCCTGGTAAGGCTGCAAATAATACTGCCTTCACAATATCAGAATGCTTCAAAAAATAATTTAAGCAAGCAAATGCTATAACCACAGCAGCAGTTAAAATATACAGTATCGATCCGCCAAATCCGTTATTAATGATTAGTGGGATTACAATTATCGCCAATAGGAAGCATGTAATTTTTAAGTTTAACTGATGAACCCTTTGAAAATTATATGAAAAAGGTTTATTTTCCATGAGTTTATTTTCCTCCATACATATCACCATTCTACTAATTGATTTTTATTTTCAATTATTATTTTTGTTTTTTCTTACCTGTGTCTATTGTAAATGAATGTATTTTTCTATCTTAAAAAAATTCAAACCTGTTTAATCCCTGTACTATTTTTTCTCAATATTAGATAACAACCATATATTAGTAAATATATACCATAACTAACTTTAGTATATGGTAAATTAAACCTTATAGTCAATAGAACTATTTGCATAAGATATTATCTTTCACTACACTATTTTATGTTTGTTATCTCAATCTCCCACTAGCAAAAGGAATATGTATTTTGTCAATAGAGACATTCATATTTCTACCAGTAACTGGTCAACTATTAATGAATTTCATATCCAAACAAACTTTTGGACTATTAATGAGTATTCTTATATACTAATATCCTATAAATGGAGGTTAATAAAAATGAGTATTTATAATTATAAAGTGAAAAAGCCTAACGGGGATATTCTTTCTATGGAAACTTACAAAGATAAAGTGATGCTAATTTGCAACACTGCTAGTCAATGCGAATTTACATATCAGTACGAAGATTTACAGAAGTTATATGAAAAAAAATTAAAAGATGGTTTTACAGTACTTTCTTTTCCTTGTGACCAATTTGGTAATCAAAATCCCGAGGATAGCGTGCAAACTGCTGCACAATGTAAGGTACAATTTGGTGTAAGCTATCCAGTTTTTGATAAAATCAATGTTAACGGCGACAACACGCATCCTTTATTTAATTATTTAAAGCATGAAATTGATGCACCGGAAATGGATAAAAATACGTTTCAACAAAAAATGTTATTTGAAAATATCCAAGAGCATTATCCAGAATTTTTAATTGGTAATAATATTCGTTGGAACTTTACAAAGTTCTTAGTAGATCGTAAAGGAAAAGTTGTTGCTCGTTTTGAGCCAGATGCTTCTATGATTGATATTCAAGAAGCTATTCAGGCCTTACTTTAAGTAATTATATAATAAAGCCCAATATGTAGATTAAATTATCTATTTTAAAGGGGTATTTTAGAATTCAATATATATTTGACTTTTTTCTGATATAAACCTCACTTACTTATGATATGGTTCCTCGTAATTATGGCTAAGTGCGGTTTAATATTGAAGTATAAATCTAACAACGCCTCTATTTCTTTTGCTACAAACTTTACAAAATCCTCATATATACAATATTAACTTCATTTATCAAAAAACCGACAGTAGTTGACAATTTTTGGCGACGTTATACAATAAAATTAGGAATTTTTAAATAGTTTTTAATTAGTTTTTAATTAGTTTATATGGCCCTTAAACTTATAAGTGTCAATAGGAGATGATATTTCGGTGAATGAAATAGACAAAAAAGGAACAGGTTGGTTTAAAAGTATCCTTTCCAAACAAAACCAAATGGAGAATATTTCTGTAGAACAGAAAGAAATTATTACCGATATTATTATAGACAGACCCTCAATGATTACGGAAGAGGTTGAACAATTAGTTACAGATAACAATAAAAAAATTTTTTCAAAAGATAATCAAGATAAAATAGTACTTGATGTAATGATTTCGATAGAAAATATGCTGACGGAACGACAATTGGTATCATATAAAAACAAAGGCCTTGAGGAACAAGTAAATGCAGCAAATGAAACGATAAGTCGTTTTAAGCATGAACAAATAAAGAAAGACCAGCTTTTTCAAGAAAAAAATAAGGAAATTCGCGAATTAGAAATTACCTTAACGAATAAACAAATGAGCTATGATCAGCTCCTTGAAGATTATAAGACATATCAGCTTACATCCAACATGGAATACGAAAAGACTTCTAATCAACTTGAAGCAGAAGTTTCTAAATACAACAAACTTTACGAAGAATTCGAAAACATGCAATATCACAGCATGTTAAAAACCAATGAACTTGAAGATAAAATTAGAATCTTAGAAATCGAAAATCAAAAGTATGCTGAACAGCATCAGAAAATTGTAAATGAGAAGGAGGAATTAATGCAAACTATTAATGATTTTACTGATAGAATGTCTTTCTCTTTCTCAACGAAGACAACTCCCTCAAATTAATCACAATCAAAGTAAATAGGTAGTAGTAAGAGTTAATTTCTGACAGTGAAAGGAGGAAACCTTGTTAATAAGTTCGTAAAAGTTATTGAATTATTAGCTATTGAAAATCATGATGAAAAATCATATTTACGTATAAAACTATCATTTGAAGAAGAATATGAACTTTGCTGGGAAATTGATAGAGATACTGCAAATAATTTAAAGAATATATGTCAATTTAACGGTAACCATAAATACAGATTATCATTGCATATAACATCGGAAACATCTAACAATTATTTTAAAAGTGTACTTACAAAAACATACCTAAATACAAGTCAACGAATATATTTCAATTGCTCAGTTGAGTACAAAAAAAATTTAGAAGCTATTAAAAATAGTAATAGTATGAATGATTTGGATTTACTACCCTTTTTATCTATAAGTATGACGGAAATTGAGGACACAATCGCCACGCAAACAAATAGTATTATATCCAAAAGATACAATACTACTATAAAATGGATAAGTGGTGGTGTAATTGGCTTTATATTTATCATACTGTTTGGATATATATATAACTTGTATCTATATGAGGCTGAAATTAATAATACTGTCGTGGCTAATGCCGAAGCTAAAATTAAAGAAGTCAACAGTAACAGTAATGTTACATCCCATACTAACTTATCAAGCGAAGTTTCTTCCAACTACAGTTTTCCTTATGTAATGCTTACTGACTCCGTAGCATACGACATTCCAGAAGGATACGTTGCAATCACATTCGATGATGGCCCTTCAAAGTATACAACGGAAATCACTGATATATTAAAAGAGTACAAGGTTGGTGGTACTTTTTTCTTTTTAGGAATTAACGCAAAAAAACATCCGGACTTCGTTCGATATGTACAATCCAATGGATATTCAATTGGTAGCCATTCCATGAACCACATTAGTATGTCGAACCTATCCATCACAGATTTAGAAGATCAAATCTTACAATCTACTTTAGCAATTGAAGATATTACAAAAGAAAAATTAGTACTCTTCAGACCACCATATGGCGCTTTAAATGAACAGACAAAAGATGTTCTATATAATCACGATTACAAAATAACACTTTGGAATAAAGATCCTGAAGACTGGAAATCACGAGATGCAGATAAAATATTTGATTATGTACGTAATAATAAAACGTCCGGGTCAATTATCCTTTTGCATGAATCTCAAGCTGTAATTGATGCTTTACCAAAAATAATTGAATACTTACAGGAGCAGGATTTAAAAATTGTTAATTTACATTAAAATCTTTGCTGTTATTTTTAATACATATCGCATCCAATAGATCCTCTAGATTGACGAATTTCTTCATTCTAAAGGATTTATTTTTATCTTCTCCTTTATTTTCACTCCAGAAGTCTTTACAGATCCTTTCTCTCATATTCCCCTTCCTCTGCTTGTTTCTATCAGGAAAACTTCGACTATAGAACAATTTTTTATCTCACTACCATCAGAATAAGAAAATATTACTAATCCAATCTTCGGTTTTACAAATAAAAAAATCGACTTACTTATGTGACGGTTCTCCTTAGTTTATCTGAATGAGGTTTTACTTATTAGTATTTACTGTGATTACTTATCGTCAGCGTTAACAATAAGCATTTAGGAACATCACTATTTCTATAATTTTTAAAGTTAAAGATTCTAATTGAATAGCCGAAATTTATTGTATAGTCTTAATCGACAACTTAGCTTCTTAAGCTACAAATAGTATAATATGACCACACAATTAAAGGAGTCAAGCTTAAGTGAAAATTACTTTTAAAACTGTCTTTTCATCTATTATTTCTATTTTTATTCTCTTGGGATGTTATTACTTAATCAAAAACATTCCTTCCTTCACACCTCCAGTTATACTTGTCATTGAATATTCTTCATACGTCATTTTTGGGTTAGGAATTGCCTTAAGCATTCGATTTAATCAAGGAAGGGTTTTCCTGATAACTTTACTGCTTATCCTATCTCAACTGTTTTTGAACTATTACTTAGAATTATCAATAAATAACTCAACTTATTCTCAGGACCTTTATTCCTTGATGTGCTTGCTTATCCCTCTTAATATCTTTACTATCTCGCACTTAAAGGAAAGAGGGTTATTCTCCTTATGGGGAAAAATACGTATAACTCTTTTACTAATTGAGCTGTTTGTTATATATAAAATCGCTGTGTCCAATAATTCAATACAAAAGGTATTGAATTATCAACTCATCAATCTCCCTTTAGAGCGAACCATTATAAATCAAACAGCTTTGGCAATTTTCTTATTCACGTTAATATATTTTATAATAAAAGCCTATGTGAAAAATAGTGTCTTTGAGGTACGACTAGTTGGGGTTATTATTTCTATTTTCACAGCCCTCTATTTCATTAATGATAAAATATCTTTTTCTATATTTTTAAGTGCCTCCGGTTTAATATTAATTATTAGCATTATCGAGGACTCCTACTCCATGGCATATCTTGATGAACTTACAGGAATCCCTTCCCGCCGCGCCCTTAGGGAAAACTTGATGAAACTAGGAAATAAATATGTTATTGCAATGATTGATATTGATTTTTTTAAAAAATTCAATGATAAGCATGGACATGATGTTGGAGATGATGTTTTAAAATTGGTAGCTTCTAATTTGGTGAAGGTCACAGGTGGGGGAAAAGCCTTTCGTTATGGTGGGGAAGAATTTACAATTCTGTTTCCAGGTAAATCTATGAATGATGTACTTCCTCATTTGGAAAAATTACGTGAACAAGTATCCAAGTCAGGATACACCAGAAAATTATCAAAAGCTCAAAACTCAAAATCAAAACGTGGAAATTTAAGCCAATTATTTGTCACTATAAGCATAGGAGTATGTGAGAAAAACAGTACATATAAGAATTCTAGCGATGTAACAAAAGGAGCTGACAAGGCTCTTTACAGAGCTAAGAAAAAAGGTCGAAACTGTGTAAGCAAATAACTGCTGATTATAGTTCATTTTTTATTAGTAGAGGAAGATTGACTCTCTCGGAAGGTCACTCATTCGATTTTTTTAAATCATAAGCAAGTATTCTAAATAATTTAATTTCAACTATAATCTAAGTCATTTATGTTATGGCTCATTTTAATTCAGATAATAAAATAAAGACAAGGGACATTTTCTGAAAATTGATTATCGATTGATCATAATTTACAAAGTGAAAGAGATAGATTAACCCCCTTCCTCTTTCACTTCAGATTTTCTCATGTAAACCTCATTACTTATGATAAGGTTCATTTTTCATAATTCTAAAAGCACGATAAATCTGCTCCACCAACACCAACTTCATCAATTGGTGAGGCAAGGTCATTTTACTAAAGGAAAGTTTTTCATCAGAGCGTTTCATGACATCTACATGTAATCCTAAAGATCCTCCTATAACAAACGCAATTTTGCTTCTTCCATATGTCATGAGGGATTCTATATCGCCAGCCAATTGCTCCGACGTTTTCATCTTCCCTTCAATTGCAAGAGCAATAACATATGTATCTGCTCCTATTTTTGATAGAATTCGGTCACCTTCTTTTTTCTTTACAATTTCCATATCAGCTTCACTTAGATTTTCAGGTGCTTTTTCATCAGCCACCTCTACTAAATCTATTTTGGCGTATGCCCCTAGTCTCTTCGTATATTCTTCAATTCCCATTTTTAAGTACTTTTCTTTTAATTTACCTACTGATACAATTTGTATATTCACAGGTTATCCACCTTTACATTTCGTTTACAAACAAGTTATGCACACCACTTATGCACATATCCACAATAGTTATCTACATCTTGTGTTTCAATTTTCATTAGCCACAATATATAATGCAGAGTTTTCACAGTATGAACAAACTGTGGATAACTTTTCCTCTTGTTTTAATTCCTCTAACATAGGAAAAGTTTTTTGTTCTGCCACAAACATGTCTAAAGCGTGGTTTATATGGGTTTCACAACTGAATATTCTCACTTCCATCACTCCTTTTATTGTCCGAATACTTTTAATAGTTATACACAAATCACTCGTTGTTATCCACAACCTATTTTACCAAAGAAAAAACGAGTAGGAAAGCCACGCTTTTTTTTCCTACTCGTTGTGTACATCTTTTATTTGCACTAATAAGTTATCCACATGTTTATAGTTCTGTTGTTTCCTTTAGAAGTAATGTTAACTCTACTAGTTTTCCCTGTCTATAGACTTTTACTTTTAGTTCTTCTCCTGTTTCCTTTTCGTTGTACAGATGTTTGCGGAGTTCAATAGTATTTTCTACTTTTTCACCATCCATTTCTACAATGACATCGTATGATTTCATCCCCGCTGCTGCCGCTGGAGTTCCTTCCACTACTTCATCAACTACAACACCAGTTGTAACTTCAGCCGGTAATTTTAATGTTTCCTTTTGGTGAACCGCCGGTACATTCGTTAAATCAATAAGTGTTATTCCCATAGAAGGGCGATTAACTTTTCCGTTTTGCTCTAAATCTTCTATAATTGGAATGGCTGTATTAACTGGTATTGCAAGACCTATACCCTCTACCGTAGATTCAGAAATCTTCATCGAATTTATTCCGATAAGCTGCCCTGCTAAGTTAATCAGAGCACCACCGCTGTTTCCAGGGTTAATCGCAGCATCCGTTTGTAAAACCTCTGACTGCCAATCCTCTAAACCATCGCCATTTAAATCTACTGGTATTGCACGGTCTTTACCAGATACCACTCCTGTTGTAACCGAGCCATAAAAATCAAGTCCTAGAGGATTACCTATAGCAATAACTGTTTCACCTTGTTTTAATATATCTGAGTCACCAAACTCTATAACCGCTTCTACACCAGTATCATCAATTTCAAGCACCGCTAAGTCAGACCAAATGTCTCCTCCTACAATACTTGCTTCTGCTTTAGATCCATCAGCTAATGTTACTTCTACTGATTTTGCATCTTCAATAACATGATAATTTGTAATAACATAAGCTTTACCATTTTCTTTCTTATATATTACGCCGGAGCCTGTTCCCGCATCCTGAGTTGCTTCTGATTGGTTCCAGAAATTTGTTGCGGACTGAATATTAGTTATCCCAACAACTGCACTTGAAGCTTTTTCTACAGCATCAGTGACATCTGTAGTAACATCTACTGAAAGCTGTTGTGTCTGTTGTGTTGTATCTTTTGACTTTGTTTCACTGTCTGATGGTAGGTTTGTTACTACAGAAGGTATTAAGAACCATACGAGTAAAGCACCAACAAGTACGCCTGCAAGTCCACTAAAGAAATAGCCAGCCATGCCTCGTTTTTTTCCATTCCTTTTCTTGGGTTCTATCGTTGATTGTTCATTTGGCAATTGTGGTCCATAGGGATTATTTATATCCATCTTTCTCTTCCTCTCTATTTCTAATATGTCTGATACTAACAATGTACCCATTACACATTAAAATAAGATGAAAATTTCTTAAAAAATAAATAAAAGTTCCAAATACTACATCCATAGTATTCGGAACTTCGATTTTTATACAAATACTAGCTCTGTAGGTTTATTGGCATCTGTGTCATGTAGATGCACATACTCTCCTGCAATCACACCACAGGATTGAAGTGTTTGCGTAACACTCATACGAGCTAAGTCTTTCATATTATTATCTTTACTTAAATGTGATAAATAGATATTCGTATTCTTCACATCAATTACTTCACTCATAGCAACTGCAGCATCCTCATTAGAGACATGTCCAACATCACTTAATATTCTTCGTTTAACGGACCAAGGATAACGACCCATCTGCAACATGCTAACATCATGATTACTCTCAAAGACAAAGGAGTCTGCTCCTTTAATAAGCCCTTTCATACGATCGCTCACATATCCTGTATCCGTGATTAAAACAAGTTTTCGATCATTTTCATGGAAAATATAAAACATAGGGTCGGCTGCATCATGAGATACTGCAAAAGATTGTATATCAATAGAGCCAAATTGTTTTACTGTTTCCATATCAAATTGAAATCTTTGGTCTAATGGTACGTTACCGATTAGTGGATCCATAGCAGACCATGTTTTTTCATTTGCAAAAATAGGAATGCCATACTTTCTAGCTAAGACCCCTAACCCTTTAATATGATCGCTATGCTCATGTGTGATAAAAATTCCTGAGAGCTTTTTAATATCGCGATCAATTTCTTGAAATAACTGATCCATCTTTTTCCCACTTAGTCCTACGTCTACTAAAAATGAATGTTCCTCATTTTCTACATAAACAGCATTACCACTACTACCACTTGCTAACACACTAAACTTCATCTTTAAAACTCCTTATTCTACTACTGATTGTTCCGTCTCTTTTGGCATCTCAATTACTCTTCCTTCTACTGCATTTACAAAGTATTCTTCCATTGTGCCATCTATTAGTTCTACAAGAATATGCCAAGTTGGTGCAAAAACTTGTGTCTCTGTTACCTGGGCTAACGTCGAATATCCAAGTTCAATATCTTTAATCATGGAGTCTGGTTTTAAAAGAATATTATCATACAGTATTTTTATCACCTGTAAATGAGGCAACAATTTTTGGGACTCATTATAATTTTCTAAGTCATCAAGTATAGTCTGTTCATAACCAATGAGCTCATTATTATCATTCCAGTGAACTACTAGCTTCGCATTCGTATTATAGTATACCAACCGTTTATTTACTTGCTGAAATAATATAGCTGTTTTGCTTTCTTCATCTATTTTCCATAGACCATAAGCTGAACCTCTTATCACTTGCTCTTGTACTATTTTTTCAATGGTATTTTCATCGGTTATTTTTATAGGTTCTTTAAAGGTACTCACTAGTTTATCTGTATTAAGGTTTTCTATTTCTTGATTCTCTAATTCTTCTATTTCCTCTAGAGTAAATTTATGAACAGTTCCTGACACATACGAAGCCTCTTGTATGGCATGATCTGTCTCTAAAATTTTTATATTATCTATAGCGAGTTTCTCTGAGATAGGTGTATCATTTGGTTTGTCCATTTGTTGAGATTCATTATACCGACCTAAATATAAAGAAAGTAAGAATACGTTTAAAATAGAAAAGACAATTATAAAGATAGTTTTTGTTTTATTCCAATCCATATTTCATCCCTCCTAATAATTCAGGAGATATGGGAATCCAGCTTCCACTCTCTAAGTAGTACCAGGAAGGTTCTAAATTGAAGTGAGGTTGAGTCTCATCTCGAGATAAGTAATATCCTATTATGATATCGTCTATAGTACTCGTATTAATATCAGTTGCATTAGACAAAAAGTCATAAACGGACTGTCCTGAAGCTAGCTCTACTTCCCGTGTTTTAAAAGGGACAGCAGCGGAAAGTGTATAAAGAGGATGATAATATTCATACACTCGCTCAACTCCCCACTTCTGAGCGATTTCAGTTAATATCTCTCTACCAAAAACCGGTAAGTCGGCAAAATACAACTGATAGTTAATTTGACTATTGTCGGTGTTCATTCGGTAATAACGATAGTCATCTGTCCATCCGTTATGCTCATTGACAAAGTTTAAGCTATTTTGAATAAGATCTACTGGGACCCCTGGATTATCGTTCTCCGAAGCAGGATGCACATAGTTTAAACTTCTAGTATTATAATTCACTTTCATTAATGCGCTATCATCGGTGAATTGCAGCTCGTTCGTACCAACTGAATTACTTCTCACTAAGCTTGGGTTATTGAAAAGAGCATCTTTGAATTTCTCTGATTCAATCTCTTTAATAGAATAGGTATAACTCAAGATTTTTTCTGGTGACGATGAAACGTATAATGATAATTTATTGTCTGTAATTATTTCATTATATACTTGCATTTTTTCTGTGTACTTTAAAATACGATCCGTAAATCCTAATTTATTCACCTGTTTAGCAGTCGCTGTATACATCTTCTGTTGTGATGTACTTATAAAATACAAGTTCATGTGCTCCGGGGTTTCCTCATTCCAATCGATTATTAATCGATTAAAATAAGCATCTGGAAAAGCGGGATCTGCAAATTTTAAGGTCGTGCCTAAAACCTCTACAGGAACATCCGCTGCAAAAAACAAACTTGCACGATTAGGCTTTTTGATAAATTCATTTATTTGATCGGTATTTAGTTTATTACTAGCTAATTCGACCGTTTGAATTTCCCAATTTTTCATATTGTCGAGTATAAACTCAATAGGCTTACTGTTAAAAGACCCTTTTAACTCACCTTCTTGACTTATAATCATACGATAAGGTTTAATAACGTCTTCCATTTTCTTTTTTTGAGCAATGGATATATCTACAGTGGTTCCTTCGCTTGTTTGAATAACAGGAGAATATGTCCAGATAGCAAAAGTTAATGTAAAGCTAAGGAAAATAAGTAAGACCAGAACAACTGATTTTAATTGCTCAATATATTTCAATCCCACTCACCTTCCTCTTCAGTTAAAATATCTAGTGTGAAGAAAATAGTCGTTCCTTTCCCTTCATCGCTTTCTGCCCAAATTTTACCGCCATGGGCCTCAATCATTTCCCGGGCAATTGCTAAGCCTAGGCCTGTACCACCCATTGATCTTGCTCTCGCACGATCCACTCTGTAGAAACGATCAAAGACTCGATCTACATTTTCAGATGGAATACCCATACCATCATCAGAAATCATAACTTTTAAGATAGAGTCTGAAACTACGACACCAAACCGTATGTTGCCCCCATCTGGAGAATACTTAATAGCATTTGAGATAATATTATCGATTACTTGTGTTAACTTATCTGTATCAATATCCACGTAATAAGCATTGTCAGAAAGTATTCGTACGAAGCTTACATGATCTGACTTGGAAAGTTCAAATCTATCGATAATTCTATTGAAAAACTGATTGAAGTTAACAATTTCTCTATTCAAATCATAATCTCTACTATCCATTTTAGATAATTGAAGTAGGTCATTTACTAGTCTAATCATTCTTTGTGTTTCTGTCTGAGTTACCTGTAAAAATGATGGTGCAATTTCTTCATCTTGCCAAGCACCATCAGCCAAAGCTTCTAAATAACTACTCATTGTTGTAAGAGGTGTACGGAGTTCATGAGACACGTTTGCTACGAACTCTCTTCTTTCCATATCAACTTTTTCATGTTCTGTATTGTCATGTAATACTGCTATTAATCCGTTGACAAAACCAGTTTCTTTTTGAATGACCGAAAAGTTGGCGCGTAAAATAAAAGGTCTTTCTTTTGAGCTTAAATCCAAATTAATTGCTTCTTTTAAATGGATTAAATCTTCAAATGAATAGACTGGATCTATTCCAAGTACTGAAATGATCGGACGATTTAAAACCATTTCTCTTGGTATACGTAATAATCTTAGAGCCGGATCGTTTATAAGGATAACCCTACCTTTACGATCTGTCGCTATTACCCCGTCAGTCATGTTGGTTAAAACAGATGCTAGCTTTCTACGCTCTGCTTCCGTTGTTGATTGAGCTTCCTGTAATCTATTCGTTAAATGGTTAAAGGCAATTGCCAGCTGTCCGATTTCATCATTACCATAAACTCGTACTTTTCTTGAAAAGTTCCCTTTTGCCATTGCTTGTGCTTGTCTTCTCATATCGGAGATAGGACGTGTAATAGTCTGGGCAATTAGTATCCCTAATATTACTGTAATAACTAATGCTACTGCGGTACCTCCAGCAAGTATTCGATTAATTTCATTCATCTGACCAAAAACATTTTCAATATTAGACTCTACATATAATGTTCCAATTACTTCACCCTTATAAATAATCGGTGTGGCTAGATTCCAAATTCTATTTGTTGTTTCTCTATCTACCGATATATTATTAAAGGTGGCTTCTGCCGTAATGGATTTTCGAACTAAATCATCCATTGATCGTTGGCCAACAATCGATTGGTTGTTTGAATCTGAGGTTGCTAAAATCTGATACCTAGCATCTATAACACGTACTTCTTTAATATCAATTGAATTGAGACCAGACAAAATAGAATATAAACTTTGTTCTTTTGTTTGGTCTTCTTCGCTTCGTACTTTGATCATTTCTTCCCGGGCACTATATTCTATTAAGCTAACACGATCGGATATAGAGTCTTGAAAGTTTTCTCTCAGTGTTATTTCTAGTTCACGAACAAAATATAACCCTATAATTTGCATCGCAATAACAATAAGTAATACATAAATCAGCACAATCTTAACGTGAATCGATTTAAAGTAGCCAACTTTTTGCATTCCTTCTACTCCTGTTCAGGACTTCTTAAATAATATCCTACACCTCTTCTAGTTACGATATAGGTAGGATGACTTGGGCTATCTTCAATTTTCTCACGTAGACGTCGAATTGTTACATCCACTGTACGCACATCCCCAAAATAATCATACCCCCAGACCGTTTGTAGTAAATGTTCGCGAGTCATCACTTGTCCTATATGTTTCGCCAAATAATGCAATAACTCGAATTCTCGATGTGTAAGCTCAATTGTCTCTTCTCTTTTTAACACTTGATAAGCATCTGGCTGTATCGTTAGTGGACCAATAACAATGTCATTTGTCACTACTTCTGCATCTTCTTGAATAGTTTGGTGTCTGCGCATATTCGCTTTAACTCTAGCAATTAATTCTCTTGTACTAAATGGTTTTGTTACATAATCATCAGCACCAAGTTCTAAACCAAGTACTTTATCTATCTCTGAATCTTTTGCTGTTAGCATGATTATAGGGAAATCATATTTTTTTCGGATTTCTCTACAAACTTCCATTCCATCTTTGTTAGGAAGCATAATATCCAATAACATTAAGTCAGGTTGATCTTCCTCCACCTTTTTTAATGCCTCATCACCATTGTAGGCACAAACTACTTGATACCCTTCTTTTTTCAAGTTAAATTGCAGTATGTCTGCAATTGGTTTTTCATCATCTACAACTAATATTTTTTTACTCATTTTAAATTCCCCTTTTTCTATTATCTATATTTATTTTAAGTAATTTTTTTTAATAATAATCATATCTACTTTAACATTGTTTTAAACTTCCTGCATCCCTGACAGGTCATGGCCCCATAATTCGACTCACTTTGTCGAATTATTTCCCAGGAAATTTAATAAAGTGCAAATTCCGCCAGTGGGGATTTGCACTCTATTTTACTTGGATAAAAAAGAGACAGTCCATATTACGACTGTCTCCTATACATTATTGATTTAATACAGTTAATGGGTTAATCGTCACACCATTTTTCTCCACTTCGAAATGGAGATGAGTTCCTGTAGAACGTCCAGTGCTTCCCATTACTCCAATTTTAGTGCCGGTTGGTACTACTTGACCTACTTTTGCAGAAATAGACGACAGATGAGCATAAGTTGTTTTGTATCCATTTTGATGGTCAATGATTACACGGTTGCCATATGTCCCATCCGAACCAGCAGCAACTACTATTCCATTATCTGCTGCTTTTATCGTAAACCCACTTGGTCGTGCAATATCAATGCCTTCATGTTGGCGCCCCCAACGATGTCCCATTTTACTAGAAATATATCCACCTTCAGCTGGCCAAGCGAATACACCCGAGCCGCGTGAGGGAATTACTTTCGTTCCTTTTAAAACGATATGATCTTTTGGCTCCACAAGAATTGTCTCTTCAATTACAGATTGCCCAACTTGTAACCCATTCACTTTACTAATTAAGTATGTCGCCTCTTTTTGACCATCCGAGCCTTCTTGTTTTACCTTCGTATCGCCTTTATACATATCTTCTGTTTCTTCTACTTTTTTTGTATGTAACATAGTTTCTACAGCCTTTTTCTCATACTGTACTTCTATATTAATAAGTGGTTTTAAGACTGTAACGTTTAACTCTTGACCTATTTGTAATACGGTAGAATCTGTTATCCCAGGATTAAGTGCCATAAGTCCAGCAGATGTTAAACTATGCTTTTCAGCAATAGTTCCTAATACGTCACCTGTAGCAACTGTATATAACTCTTTTTCTAAAGTTCCTTCTAAAAGAAGTTTCACGGCATCGTCTGGTGAAACAATCTGACTAGGTTTTGTTTCTACTGTCACCCCTGATACCTTTTCTTTTATTATTAAATTAGAAATACGAGTTTCGTTTTCTTTTAAGTCGGGTAAAGTGTCACTAGTATTATTTCTAGCTTCCAGTATATTTAATTCTGCTTCTGAAACAAAGTGTAATTTTAGTTTTCTTAGAGCTTCGTTGTATGCATCTAAGTCTTTGACGTAGACTGCCATCTCGTCATTGATCGATAATGCAAATGCTTTTGCTTCTACTTCTACTAAGCTCTCAAGCTTTTGAAGAGTAGCTTTATCATCAGTATTAGGAGTAAAAACTTGTTCCGGTACTACCGATAACTTAGATCCAGCCGTTAAAGACAAATCCTTAAACTGGGAGCTAGATTCTTCAACCTTTTTGTTAAGCATTGACTGTACTTTTGTTTGATCCGAAACGGCCCCGACATATTGACCATTCGTATATATATGGTATATTTCTTTTAATGTGCTGCTCTCACTTTCTTTTGCAAAAGCCATATTAAATGAAATACTTGAGATAAGTAAAACTGATACGGCTGCTTTTTTCACCATATTTGACTTTCCGTTTGATAGAACATTCAGTTTTGATAACTTTTGTTCCTCATTCTTACTTTTCAAAAACATGATAAAGCCCCTTCCAAACTATATATAAACTTTTACTTCATTTCACGCTACTCTAATTTAACATATTTGAAATGAAGATGTGTAGGATAACAGGACGTTGTAAAGAAACTGTAGTATTACTTCCATATACTAGTTATTTTTTACATTTTTTATAATAAAATAATCCTTTTAACCTATTGCCTCTATTTATATAAATTAGTAATCTCCAAAATATTCATATATTATATATATACCGCCAAATATCTTTGTTATATTTGTCATAATAGAAGACTTATATAATAGCGAATTCCTGAATTTCTACATTAACAGACAAAAAACCGTCATAAAGCATGCTTTATGACGGTTTTTTTGCTTATTATTTCCAAACACTTGTAATGATGTTTGTTTGAGTGCGATCTGGACCTACTGAGAAAATAGAGATTTGCACACCTGTAAGTTGTGAAATTCGTTCTAAGTAATGACGAGCTGTTTCAGGAAGTTCATCAAGTGATTTACACTTAGTAATGTCTTCACTCCAACCTGGCATCTCTTCATAAATTGGTTCACATTCACCTAAAATACGAAGGTTAGCTGGATACTCTGTAATTAATTCATCTTTATATTTATAAGCAGTACATATTTTAACGGTATCTAATCCAGTCAAAACATCAATAGAGTTAACAGTTAAATCAGTTAACCCGCTTACACGACGTGCATGTCTGATAACTACTGTATCAAACCAACCAATTCGACGTGGTCTGCCAGTAGTTGTCCCATACTCTTTACCAACTTCACGGATTTGATTTCCAACTTCATCAAATAGCTCCGTAGGGAAAGGACCATCACCTACACGTGATGTATAAGCTTTACAAACTCCTACTACATGACTGATCTTGGTTGGACCTACTCCTGCACCAATTGTTACTCCGCCAGCTACTGGATTGGAAGAAGTTACAAACGGGTAAGTACCTTGGTCGATATCCAACATAACTCCTTGTGCACCTTCAAATAATACACGACGGCCATCATCTAATGCGTCATTTAATACCTTTGAAGTATCTGTAACGTACTTAGCAATCTCTTGTCCATAACCATAAAACTCTTCTAAAATTTCTTCTAATGTAAAGCCGTTTGTTTCATAAAACTTCTCAAACATTCTATTCTTTTCTTGTAAGTTAAGTTCTAACTTTTCTTTAAAAACTTCGTAATCCAGAAGATCTGCAATACGGATTCCTACACGAGCAGCTTTGTCCATATAAGCTGGTCCAATACCTTTACCTGTAGTACCAATTTTATTTGCTCCTCTACGAGCTTCTTCAACTTCATCTTGTTTTAAATGATATGGCAGAATAACATGCGCACGATTTGAAATGCGTAAGTTTTCAGTTGTAACACCACGATCATGTAATCCCTTTAGCTCTTTTACAAGCGCTCTCGGATCCACTACCATTCCGTTTCCTATAACAGAAATTTTATCTTTATAGAAAATACCTGAAGGAATTAAGTGAAGCTTGTAAGTTTCTCCTCCAAAAATAATCGTATGGCCTGCATTATTACCGCCTTGGTAACGTGCGATTACTTCTGAGTGTTCGGATAGAAAGTCTGTGATTTTCCCTTTACCTTCGTCTCCCCATTGTGTTCCAACTACTACTACTGATGGCATTTGCCAGCACCTCCGTCAGACATTTTGTATGTCCTGATTCAAACATTGTTATTGTACCAATCTAAGTGTCCTTAGTCAACTGATTTAACACAAAAACACGAACAGAAAATGTGTAAGCGCATTTATTGTTCGTGTTTTAGATATAAAGTTCTATTTTCATTATAAATTATTAATGAAATTTTAAGTTCTTGCTCTTTTCTAATTATGCAGGTGGTGCTTGGTGTTGACTCCAATCAATATTAACGAATTTGTTGAACTCTTTAACGAATGCAAGTGTAACTGTTCCAGTCGGACCATTACGTTGTTTTGCAATAATGATTTCGATCATGTTCTGATTTTCGGTTTCTTTGTCATAATAATCTTCACGGTATAGGAAGGATACAATATCCGCATCCTGCTCAATAGAACCAGATTCACGTAAGTCAGACATCATCGGTCGCTTGTCTTGACGCTGCTCCACTCCACGAGATAGCTGAGACAGAGCAATAACAGGAACCTGCAGTTCACGCGCTAAGCCTTTTAATGATCGAGAAATTTCTGATACCTCTTGTTGACGGTTAGCTTGGCTACCACCACTACCTTGGATTAACTGTAAATAATCAATTAGAATCATTCCAAGTCCGTGCTCTTGCTTCAAGCGACGACATTTAGCTCGAATTTCATTAACTCGAATACCAGGAGTATCATCAATGAAAATTCCTGCATTTGAAAGACTTCCCATTGCCATTGTTAACTTGCGCCAATCTTCGGTTGTCAATGCCCCCGTACGGAGTACTTGAGCATCTATATTCCCCTCCGCGCAAAGCATACGCATGACTAACTGTTCTGCACCCATCTCTAAACTAAAGATTGCTACATTTTCATCTGTTTTGGTCGCTACATTTTGTGCTACATTTAGTGCAAATGCAGTTTTCCCTACAGATGGACGGGCAGCTACAATGATTAAATCATTTCGTTGGAAACCAGCTGTAATTCGATCCAAATCACGGAACCCTGTTGCTATACCAGTAACATCACCTTTTCTTGTATGAAGTTTTTCTATATTATCGTATGTTTCCACTAAAACGTCTTTAATATGCTCGAAATCACCAGCATTTTTGCGGCTGGCAACTTCCATCATCTTACGTTCAGCTTCTGCTAACAATGCTTCTACTTCGTCTTCCCGAGTAAAACCATCTTCTACTATGGTAGTAGCTACTCGGATTAAACGACGTAAAATAGATTTCTCTTCTACAATCTTGGCGTAATATGCTATATTTGCTGCGGTTGGAACGGCGTTAGCAATCTCACTAATATACGAAATGCCACCTACATCTTCTAATTCCTTCTTAGCAGAAAGTTCTTCCGTCACGGTTACAACATCGATTGCCTTCCCTTTGTCGCTTAAATGAAGCATCGTCTGGAAGATTTTTTGATGTGCTACACGATAAAAATCTTCAGCTAGTAAGATCTCGCCTGCAGTAATTAATGCCTGTGGTTCTAAAAATATTGCTCCTATGACAGATTGTTCGGCTTCTTGGTTATGTGGCGGTACACGGTCCAGCATTGGATCGCTCATTTACCTCTCTCCTTACGCTTCTTCTGCAACAAGAACTTTTAATGTTGCTACAACTTCATGATGAAGTTTCACAGGAACATTAGTATATCCTAATGCTCGAATTGCATCATCTAATTCCATTTTGCGTTTGTCTAATTTTATACCATGTGACTTTTCTAATTGAGAAGCAATTTGTTTTGTTGTAATTGAGCCAAATAGTCGACCATCATTTCCAGACTTTGCTTTTAACTCTACTGTTAATTGCTCTATTGTTTCTTTTAATTGTTGTGCATCTGCTAGCTCTTGAGCTGCTTCTTTTTCTGATTTTTTCTTTTGCCCTTCAAGAGCACTTAATGCAGCTGCATTTACTTCTACCGCTAATTTGTTTTTTAGTAAGAAGTTGTGTGCATAACCATCTGCAACATTTTTAACCTCGCCTTTTTTCCCTTTACCTTTTACGTCTTTTAAGAATACTACTTTCATTCTTCATTTCCTCCTTCGATTGTATCTATAATTGCATTTTTTAGAAGTATTATTGCTTCGTCTATTGTGGTATCTTCTAACTGACAGGCGGCATTAGTTAAGTGCCCTCCACCATTTAGCTTTTCCATTATAACTTGAACATTTACATCACCCAATGATCGGGCACTGATTCCTATAGTAGATTCACTTCTCCGGCCTATTACAAAAGAGGCACCAATATTATTCATCGTCAATAAGATATCAGCGGTTTGAGCAAGCAATACTTGACTATAAGAGATGTCTTCCATACCATGTGCAATAGCAATGCCTTCTCTAAAGAATTCTACCGTCTGAACAATTTTAGAGCGTTCAATATAGGTGTCAATGTCTTCCTTCAACATACGTTGAACAAGAATTGTATCTGCACCATGCGTACGCAAATAGGATGCTGCTTCAAATGTTCTTGCTCCTGTACGTAGCGTAAAGCTTTTCGTATCAACAATAATACCAGCTAACATGGATGTTGCTTCCAACATAGATAACTTCTCATTTTTCGGTTGATACTCAATTAGTTCAGTTACCAACTCTGAAGTAGAGGATGCATAAGGTTCCATGTAAACCAGCATCGTGTTGGAGATGAATTCTTCTCCACGTCGATGATGATCGATCACAACTACCTTCTCTGCTTTTTGAAGCAGCTTTTCATCAATAACTAGGCTAGGCTTATGTGTATCTACTACTACTAATAATGTTTTGTCTGTAATTTTGCTTAATGCCTCTTCTGGGCTTATAAAACGATTATATAACTCTGGTTGTTCTTTGATCTCATCCATTAAACGAACAACACTATTATCCAACTCATTAGTATCCAATACAACATAACCTTCTACTTTGTTCATACCAACCATTTTTCTTACACCAACAGCAGAGCCAATTGCATCCATATCGGGCATTCTATGCCCCATAACAAATACTTGGTCACTATCCTGGATAAGATCACGTAGCGCATGGGAAATAACTCTTGCTCTTACTCGCGTACGTTTTTCTACTGGATTTGTTTTCCCACCATAAAACTTCACTTTTCCACTTGAATGCTTTATCGCTACCTGATCTCCACCACGTCCTAATACTAAATCTAAGCTGGACTGAGCAAGTTCTCCAAGTTCTACTAGGGAAGTGGACCCAGCACCAACACCTACGCTTAAAGTAAGGGAAAATCCGAATTTAGCAGTAGTTTCTCTTATATCATCTAATATGGAAAATTTACTTTTTTCTACTTCTACTAATATGGATTCATTAAAAACGGCTAAAAAACGATCCGAGGAAATCCGTTTTACATAAATTCCGTATTTGGCTCCCCAGTCGTTCACAGAGGAAGTTACCAGACTGTTAAGCCTTCCTCGAGTTTGATCATCTATCCCTTGTGATATTTCATCATAGTTATCTATAAACAGAACACCAATAACTGTTCGATCTCCATAATAGAGCGATTCCATTTCTATCTGTTCGGTTATATCAAAGAAGTATAGAAGCTTTTCTTCCGCTTTATAAAACACTTTATAATTTTTTTCATCTAAGGAAATAACCATTTCTTTAGATTCTTCCTGTTTTTTAAGCTGTTGAAAATCCTTTGATATCGAAAGAAGCTCCTCACCAATAATCGTATCGAATGGAAGTTGTTGGGTCATGTACGGATTGGCCCATTCAATGATGTACTGATCATTTATGAGTAAAATTCCGATTGGCATTTCTAATAAGGCTTCTTCTCCTACCCTTTTCATCCGGTAAGAAAGAGTTTCTATATGTTTTTCTGTCTCTTCATACACACGTTGTTCAATCATCCATGCATAGATGAATACACCAATTACCATTAGAGCGAACAATAGTCCAATCAATGTGTTGATAGACAGTAATAAATAAGTTGCAACCCCACTAAGAAGTAAAAACAATATGAGTGGATATCGAATTGGCCGTTTTCTAAAAAAAGATGCCACTAGATCAGCTCCTTATTTTTTGTATCTGTCTTTTATAAAACCTCTGATATTAAATCCTAAATCTAATACCCCTACTATAATAGTGAATGTATATAGTGGAACTGCAAAGATTGTCGCAAGAATCATTGACCATTTTGGCCATCCCTCTATATAAAAATAGTAGTGTATTAGAGAAACACCTTGTAAAAACAAAAGAGCTCGTAATATTAATGCTGCATTCACCAAAGCTAAATAGCCAAACGTTCCTACGTCAAATGATACAAACAATGAGAAAATCGATACGATTAAATAATACCATAACACTGCTTTAGGTAGTCTAAAATCCATGAATTTAGGGAACTTAGGTACACTTAATTTCAACTTTTTTAATAGCGATAAATTAATGATTAAATATAACCAAGCACTAATAAACACCCCGCCAATAAAATAGCTGGGCATAATTGATTCGATAAGCATTATGCTTTGTTCAACTAACTCGTCATAACCCTCAGGCAATTGACCAAAAGAAGACATAATATTTCCCAGTTGTTCGTAGTATACTTCAATGGTCGTGATTAATTGCTTCAAAACATTCATATTTAAAAACAAAATGGATATTATGTATTGTACAGCAGTCATTAAAAGTAAAAACAACCCTGTTGACATGAGCATATACAATTTGGACTTTTTAGCCTGGATTGCATATCCAATGAGAAAACCTAACGGACCAACTAGTAATCCAAAGATAAATCCAAAAACTCCGCCAATAACAAAAGAAATAATAATCGCAATCACCGTGACAAATACAGCTTGTTTTCTTTCAAACTTTGCACTGTACCATGCAAGGGGTAACGGTACAATAAATGACGTGAAAAATCCTAGTACTGGAACATAAACTGACATTGCCAACAAAATAGCAAATAGCGCAATCATCATAGATCCATAAGTTAAATAATTTGTTTGATTTCTTTGCATTTAAGACCTTCCTTTAATGTAATCATCTATTCATTGTAACAGATTGTTTACAACAACTAAAATTCCACATACTGTATAGAAAAGTACAAGCGTCTATGTTTGCCTTGAAATGCGGGGGAAGTATGAAGGTAAAGGCACCCTTTTCCTTTATCTGTCAATAAAAGTGAAGGACTTGAAGTATTTTAAAAGTTTACAAAAAAAAGACCGGTTTCCCGGTCTTTCTAATTTATACTTATCTCTCTTCAGAAGAGAATGGAAGTAAAGCCATGATACGAGATACTTTAATAGCTCGTGTTAATTTACGTTGATACTTCGCACTAGTTCCTGTCACACGACGTGGAAGAATTTTCCCACGTTCTGACACGAATTTTTTCAACAAATCTACATCTTTATAATCAATGTGTACGATATTGTTTGATGTGAAGTAACAAACTTTACGGCGTCTTTTGCCTCCGCGACGAATTGCCATATCGGGTTGCCTCCTTTTCGATTAAAGTAAACATGCTAAGTAATGCTTTTTAGAACGGTAAGTCGTCATCCGATACTTCGATTGGTCCACTACTATTAGAAAAAGGATCCTCATCTACACGTGTATAATTTTGCTGATTCGATGGTTGGTTTTGCTGATATGAAGGTGCTGAATATTGCTGCTGGCCATTCCCCGAAGATGATTGTCCACCTTGGTTGCCTCCAGAGCTATTACGTGGTTCTAAGAACTGAACGCTGTCTGCAACAACGTCTGTAGTATAAACACGTTTTCCATCTTGTCCTTCATAACTACCCGTTTGAATGCGTCCTTCAACACCAGCTAAACTTCCTTTTTTCAAGTAGTTTGCTGTGTTTTCAGCTTGTTTTCTCCAAACGACACAGTTGATAAAATCAGCTTCTCTTTCACCTTGTTGGTTGGAGAATGTACGATTTACAGCTAGTGTAAATCTAGCCATTGCAACACCACTTGGTGTATAGCGAAGTTCCGGATCTTTTGTTAGTCTTCCAACTAATACGACACGGTTAATCATCAGTAAACAACCTCCCTCGATCAGCTTTTTTAGTCAGTTTTATTTTTTTGCTTTAACTTTAATATCATCGATACGAACAGCAATGTGACGGATAATGTCTTCATTGATGTTAGCTAAACGTGTGTATTCATCGATTGCTTTTGAATCAGCAGTTACTTTAAGGATTTGGTAGAATCCTTCACGTAAGTCATTGATTTCGTAAGCTAAACGGCGTTTACCCCACTCTTTTGCTTCGATGATTTCTGCACCATTTGAAGTTAAGATATCTTGGAAACGCTCTACTAAAGCTTTCTTCGCATCTTCTTCGATTGCTGGTTGAATAATGTACATTAATTCGTACTTTCTCATCTATTTACACCTCCCTATGGTCTTTGGCCGACTATTGAAAGCCGACAAGGAGCAAGTAATTCTATTACTCACATCAATGAATTGTAACATAGTTTATCTAACGTATCAAGGATGATTGTCATTATTTTACTCATTGAGGTATATTTATTTTAAATAGGAGGCACGTATATGGAAAACAATGAAGAAACTTTAGCCGTAATTGATATCAATTTAAAAAAGGTCGCATTGGAAAGCATTGGACTAACTGTGGGTTTATCTATAACAGGGCTAATTCTATTTCCTTGGTTAACTAGTATTACCGAAATAACTTTCTCTTTTTGGAACTTCCTCTGGTTCTTTATCGGTTATGTAGTATTAATCATATTGCATGAGTGCCTTCATCTCGTTGGATTCTGGCTTTTTGGTAAAGCACCTTGGAATAGTATGGACTATGGGGTCAACCTAAAAATGGGGGTAGCATATGCTACTACAACTATGCCTATCCCAAACAGTGCCATGAAAAAAGCATTGTTACTTCCTTTTTGGGCTACTGGATTTTTACCAATGATTTTTGGTTTTTGGATTGGTTCTCTTTCACTTGTCCTGTTGGGTGCCTGGTTAATTGCTGGAGCAGCTGGAGACTTTGCCATGTATAAGGAGCTCAGAAAATATCCAAATGATTTATTGATAAAAGATGATCCAGTGAAGCCTAGGTTATATGTATTAAGAAAAAGCACGCAAAATTAAAAGGGAGATATGCGATTGATTTGCGCTCCAATCAATTAGATCTCTACTTTATATAATTGGATACAAAACCAATTTTACTACTTTTAACATCTAAGCAGAAGCTGTGCTCTATCTAATAGATGAGAGTACTACTCAATTAATTGATTGTGTACATTTCATATACTTATTATTCAATAGAAAAAAGGATTAGTGATTTCTCACTAATCCTTTTTCTATTATACGTTGAAGCGGAATAACATTACGTCTCCGTCTTGTACGATATACTCTTTTCCTTCTAAACGAACTTTACCAGCTTCTTTTGCAGCTGCCATAGATCCAGTTTCAACCAAATCATCATAAGCTACTGTTTCCGCACGGATAAAACCTTTTTCAAAGTCAGAGTGAATTACACCTGCACATTGAGGTGCTTTCATACCCTTAAGGTATGTCCAAGCACGAACTTCTTGTACTCCAGCTGTGAAGTAAGTAGCTAAACCTATTAATGAGTAAGAAGCTTTAATTAACTGATCTAAACCAGATTCTTTAATTCCTAATTCTTCTAGGAACATTGCTTTCTCCTCATCTTCTAGTGCTGCCATTTCTTCTTCAATTTTTGCACATATAAGTATTACCTCTGCGCCTTCTTCTGCTGCAAATGCACGCACTTTTTGTACATATTCATTTTCGCCATCAGCCATAATATCATCTTCTGATACATTCGCAACATAAAGCATTGGTTTTGTTGTCAGCAAATGAAATCCTTTAACTACGCGTTGTTCTTCTTCCGTAAATTCAACCGATCGACCAGATTTTCCAGCTTCGAAAGCTTCTTTTAAGCGAGTAAGAACTGGTTCTTCTGCTAGTGCTTCTTTATCTCTTTGTTTTACCATTTTAGTTACACGAGCTAGGCGTTTATCTACGCTCTCTAAATCCGCTAATATTAACTCTAGGTTAATCACTTCAATATCTGAGATTGGATCTACTTTTCCAGATACATGTGTAATATTTTCATCTTCGAAGCAACGAACAACCTGACAAATTGCATCTACTTCACGTATATGAGCAAGGAATTTGTTTCCAAGTCCTTCCCCTTTACTAGCGCCTTCTACAATTCCCGCGATGTCCGTAAATTCAAATGCTGTAGGAACTGTTTTCTTTGGTACTACTAGCTCTGTTAATTTATCTAAACGCTTATCAGGTACTTCTACTACCCCTACGTTAGGATCAATCGTTGCAAATGGGTAGTTTGCTGCCAATGCTCCAGCTTTTGTTATTGCATTAAACAATGTAGATTTCCCTACGTTTGGTAGTCCTACGATTCCTGCAGTTAAAGCCATATATGTCACAACCCTTCATTATTTTAAACCATAAACTTTATATACAACTTGTTCATTATATTGATTTTAGTTATAAAAGTCTATCATTACTCAGCATCCGCTTGCACAAGGAGCTTTTTCATCTTCTTTTCAAATTCTTTTCTAGGAATCATTACACTATGTTGGCATCCTTCACACTTTATACGTATATCCGCACCCATTCGAATGATTTTCCAAGCGTTTGTTCCACAAGGGTGTTGTTTTTTCATTTCTACAATATCATTTAGTTGAAATTGCTTCTTTTCCATTTCGTCACCTACTCATTTTAAATAGTTATCGGGTCATGAAATCTTAATGCCTTTCAATTCGAAAAATTCTATTAAATCTCTCCTAATTTTTCTAGCAATACTATTTTGTTTAGTTGGTAAAGTCTCAGCGGTGAAACGCACTACTATTTCAGATGCATCAAAACTTTGTACCCCAAGATAACTAGGAGTTTTCACAAGTTCTTCATACCTGTTTGGTAGCCCTTCAAGAAATTCTTCAATATTCTTTTCCATAGATGGAATATCATTTTCAGGTGCTATACTAATGTCTATTAAAGCTAGTGAGTTATAAATGGAATAGTTTATAACAACTAAAATGCTACCATTAGGAATTATATGAAGTTCTCCGGTATAACTCTTCACTTTTGTCGTTCGTAAACCTATTTCTTGTACAATTCCATTCGCTGTTCCTATTTGTACTTGATCTCCAACTGCAAATTGATCTTCAAACACTATAAAAAAACCAGTAATAACGTCTTTTACTAAGCTTTGGGCACCAAAACCAACTGCTAGACCGACAATTCCCGCCCCAGCCAACAATCCGGCTACTTTTATACCAAATGTAGTTAAAACAGCTATAATAGCACTGAAATAAATAACATAAGTTAAAACATTTTGAAGCAGTTTTAGTAATGTATTTTGTCTACGCTCTGAATAGCCTAAAGGGCTTCTTTGTCTGACCGCAAATACCTTTTGGATGATGTGTTTTCCAAACTTCACCGCAATAGCAGTTAATAATAAGATTAGTATTACTTTAAAAAAGGTAAGTCCTAGTTGAATCCAAGTCTCTTCTGTAAATAAATAATCCTTCAAACTTTGTAGCCTTTCTTCCATAAACTTGTTACCACCTCATTTGAATAAATAATTTCCTAGATGCATATACTGACTTAAAAAGAAAGTGAGTAAAATTATATGAACTCTTCTGCTATTAATACTATTTCCGAATCTTCTACAATTTATTATAAAGAAACAGGTGCAGTTTGGCGATTAAGTAACTACTTTATAGAACAAATACCATTTGATCATCCAAATCTAGTGTTTTGTTGTATAGGTACTGATCGCTCAACTGGGGATGCACTTGGACCAATGACTGGTTCTTTTTTATCGCAACTCAAGTCATTCCCTTTTGAAATTGTAGGTACATTGGACAATCCTTTACATGCATTAAATATTGAAGAAATTACAGATACACTCCTTAGCTCTTCCATAGCCCCATACATTATTGCTATAGACGCATGCTTAGGAAATGTGAATAATATTGGACAAATCATTGTTCAACGTGGTCCCTTGTTTCCAGGCAAAGCAGTTAAAAAAGATTTACCACCAATAGGTGATGTATCTATTAAAGCTATTGTTAATATCGGAGGATTTATGGAATATAATGTTTTACAAAGTACCCGTCTCAGCCTTACTTACGATATGGGTAAAATCATATCTCGTTCTCTACTTTTAGCATGGCATCGTTATAATTTAAAAGTTATAAATAATAGTAACAGCAATGCCGACGACAACTAAACTTGGTAATAGATTTGCCACTCTCACTTTCGTTACTCCTAAAAGATTAAGACCAATAGCAATAATCATAATACCACCAGTTGCTGTCATTTCTTGAAGAAATAATTCAAGTGCAGCCTCTGGTATTATTTTTGTTATTTGAGTAGCAAACAAAGCTATTACTCCTTGATAGATGGCTACAGGAATTGCAGAAAAAAGAACACCTATTCCTAAAGTTGCAGCAAGAACAATAGAGGTAAATCCGTCAATTATCCCTTTACTTATTAATAATTCATGGTCGTTTTGTAAACCTCCGTTGAGAGCTCCAAGTACTCCCATTGCTCCTATTACAAATATCAACGTTCCTGCAACAAATCCCTGGGCAATTCCTGCCCCCTGCTTTGGAGATCCCATTTTAGTTTCTAAAAATTGTGCGAATCGGTTTAACCATTTATCCAGATCTATCCATTCCCCGATGACTCCGCCAAAAACAATACATATAATGACTAAAACAAAATTATCACTTTCTAAGCCCATTTGAATACCTAACAAAGCTACTGCTATACCAATTGCATTCATAACAGTTTGTTTCATATTTTCCGGGATTCCTTTTAATAATCTACCTATAATAGCCCCTACTACTATTAATAAAGCATTTATCAATGTTCCAAATAGTGCCATTACCATGCCTCATTCCACCGCTAAAAATATAACCTATTCTTAGGCATTGCCTAAGAATAGGTTTTTAATCTTCTAACAATTGCAATATTCTTTCCAAATCATCATCTGAGTAGAACTCAATTTCAATTTTACCTTTATCTTTGTTTTTCACGATAGAAACAGGAGTTCCAAATAATTCTCTTAACTCAGATTCCTTTTCTTTAGTAAAAATATCCTTCTGAACTTTTTTTGTTTCACGTGGAACATTTTCATTTAGGCGCTGAACTAAAGCCTCTAGCTGTCTAACATTTAAGTTTTCTTTTATGGACTTTTGCATAATTAGTGGAATGTTTTTTTTCTTCTTTAATCCAAGAAGTGCTTTACCATGTCCCATTGAAAAAATCCCATCCGAGATAGCATCTCTAACAACCTGAGGTAATGAGAGTAAACGAATATGATTGGCTATATGAGGTCTACTTTTCCCTAATCTAAAAGCAAGTTGTTCTTGAGTCAAGTTTAAATGCTCCAATAGATTTTGATACGCCTCTGCCTCTTCAATTGCAGTTAAATCTTCTCGCTGAAGATTTTCAAGAATTGCAAGTTCCATCATCTGCTGATCATTAAGTTCTCTTATAACTGCAGGAATAGCTTCTAAATTTGCTAACTGAGATGCTCTATATCTTCTTTCCCCTACTACTATTTCAAACTTCGATCCTTTTTTTCTTAATATAATAGGTTGCAGAACACCATGTTCCTTAATAGATTCAGAAAGTTCTTTCAGAGCTTCTTCGTCAAATATTTTACGAGGTTGAAAAGGATTTGGTTTAATATCGATGATTAGAATCTGTTCAACCTGTTCTAATTGATCTAAATCTAAATCTTCTCCAGGGAATAATGCATTAATACCCTTTCCTAATCCTTTAGCCATTACGAATCACTTCCTTCGCTAATTCTAAATATACCTCTGCCCCTCTAGATTTTGGATCATATATAATAATTGGTTCTCCATGACTTGGCGCTTCACTTAAACGAACATTTCTAGGAATTATTGTTTTGTATACTTTATCTTGGAAGTATTTTTTTACTTCTTCAATTACTTGAATACCAAGGTTTGTACGAGCATCAAACATTGTTAGTAATACACCATCAATAGCAAGATTTTTATTTAAATGCTTTTGAACCAAGCGAATTGTACTTAATAATTGGCTTAAACCTTCCAACGCATAAAATTCACATTGTACCGGAATAATAATTGCATCTGCAGCAGTTAATGAATTAATCGTTAATAGTCCCAAAGATGGTGGGCAATCTATAACAATATAATCATATAAACCTTGTACTTCCTGTAAGGCTCTTTTTAAACGAACTTCTCTAGAAATTGTAGAGACTAATTCTATTTCAGCACCGGCCAAAGAAATAGTAGCAGGAACAATATGTAAATTTTCAACTTTTGTTTCTAAGATTGTATCTTTCACACTAACATCATCAATGAGGACATCATAAATACATTGCTGAACCTCACCTTTATTAACCCCTACTCCACTAGAAGCATTCCCCTGTGGATCTATATCAACTAGTAATACTTTCTTCCCCAAGTATGCAAGGCAGGCACTTAAATTCACGGATGTAGTTGTCTTTCCTACCCCACCTTTTTGATTGGCGATTGCTATAATTCTTCCCACACTTGCACCAACTTCCTTACTATATAATAGCCACTTCTTTATTCTATCAAATTTTGAATAGAAATGGATGTTATTCTTGTTACAAAAGAAAAAACTCTCGCAAAATTATGCGAGAGTTAAAGTAAAATAGTATATTATGATTTCTTTTTAGGGATTCTTACAGTAATTTGATAGAATTCTTCTGTATCTTCTTCTTCAGTTTTTATATTAATACCACTTTTAGTGACCATAGATAAAGATTGTTTAATCGTATTTAATGCTATTCGAACATCTTTACTTACTACTTTTCTTCTTGATTTTACTTTCTTATCTTCTTTAACTGGTGGGTTATTAATTTCATTAACCCTTTCTTCTAGTTGTTTCACATTCCAATGTTTCTCAATGGAAGTATTCATCAATTCTAGTTGTACTTCTTTTTCTTTAATAGCCATTAACGCACGAGCATGTCTTTCCGAAAGTTCTTTTTTCATAATAGCTTCTTGAACTTCTTGAGGTAACTTTAGTAATCTCAGTTTGTTTGCAACTGTAGATTGCCCCTTACCTAGACGTTGGGCCAGTGCTTCTTGAGTTAGATCATGAAGTTTTAATAACTTCTGATATGCTACCGCTTCCTCAATTGCCGTTAACTCTTCACGTTGTAAGTTTTCTATTAATGCAATAGAAGCAGTTTCTTTATCACTTAAGTTACGGATTATTGCTGGAACTTCTGCCCACTTAAGCTTTGTCATCGCTCTAAAACGACGTTCTCCAGCAATAATCTCGTACTTTTCATCTTCCATTTTTCGAATAATGATTGGTTGAATCACACCGTGAGTATGAATAGTTCTAGCTAGTTCTTCAATTTTATCATCATCAAAAACAGTTCTAGGTTGATATCTATTAGGTACTATTTTCTCAATTGCTATATTTAAAACTTCTTCTAAGTGATTTTGCCTTGGCTCAATCAGCTCTTCTTGCCCTTGTTTTTCAGAACTTCCAAAAAAACGTGAAAACGGACTTTTCATCTTACTCGCACCACCTTTTCGAAACTCTATACACAAAATATTCACGATTAAATTTATACCTTAAATGTTTCACGTGGAACGTTCCTCATTAAATAATTGGTGTTTTGTTTGGAATACCTGGTTTTCGAGGGTATCTTTTCGGTGTGCTTTTAGTTTTAGAAAAGACATACAACGTTCTTTCACTATTTTCTAATGGTAATAAAAAAGAATAATCTGATGTTTTTTCAGCACCTAAAACGGATAATGCTTTAGAAGCTTCTTTTAGTTCTTCAGAAGCACTTGCTGCTTTCATCGCTATAAACTTCCCTCCAACTTTAACGAGAGGAAGGCAGAGTTCAGATAACACAGAAAGTCTCGCAACAGCTCTAGCAGTTACTATATCAAAATTTTCTCTATATTCCTTATTTTGTCCAAAATCTTCTGCTCGAGAATGAACAAAGTGAACATTTTTTAACCCAAGTTCTTTACTAAGATGTGTTAAGAATTGAATTCGCTTATTTAAAGAGTCTACTATTGTAACACTTAAATTAGGAAAACAAATTTTCAAAGGAATACTAGGAAAACCTGCACCTGCTCCAACGTCACAAATTGAGTATTTTCCTGTGAAATCCTCATAAAAAGAAGCACTAATGGAATCGAAGAAATGCTTTAAATAAACAGAAGGCTCGTCCGTTATGGCAGTTAAGTTCATCTTCTCGTTCCATTCCACTAGTAACTTAAAATAAATTTGGAATTGTTCTACTTGAGTACTACTCAAATCTATTCCTTTTTCTTGAAGGGCTTTTACAAATTGTTCTTCGTTCATGTAGTTCTCCTTATCATTTTAGACTACCCAGAAATTTTCGCTATTTTTCCTTGTTCTATATATATAAGTAAAATAGATATATCTGCTGGATTTACTCCTGAAATTCGAGATGCTTGAGCAATCGACAATGGTCGGACTTGCATCAGTTTCTGTTTTGCCTCTGTAGCAATACCGTTAATAGCATTATAATCGATATTCTCAGGAATTTTTTTGTCTTCCATTTTTTTAAGTTTTTCTACTTGCTGAAGAGATTTATCGATATACCCTTCATACTTAACTTGTATCTCTACTTGTTCTTTTTCTTCTATAGATAATTCTACCTCAGAAGGTGACAATTGAGCTACTAAATCATAGTTCATTTCTGTTCGTTTTAAAAGATCTGCTGCACGAATTCCATCTTTCAATTCGCTACCAGCTACACTTTTTATTAAAGCTTGAGTTACTTCATTTGGTTTTATCATTGTTGATCGTAAACGAACTAACTCATCTTCTACTCTTTTCTTTTTCTCTAAGAATTTACTATATCGTGATTCCGAAACTAATCCAATTTCATATCCAATTTCCAACAGTCTTAAATCAGCATTGTCATGACGAAGTAATAAACGATATTCTGCACGGGAAGTAAGTAAACGATATGGTTCATTAGTTCCTTTCGTTACTAAGTCATCAATTAATACACCGATATATGCATCTGATCTGCTCAATACTTTTTCTTCTTTTTTAAGTGCACGTAAACCAGCATTTATTCCTGCCATTAAACCTTGACCTGCTGCTTCTTCATAACCAGAAGTACCGTTTATTTGACCCGCTGTATATAGATTTTTTACTTTTTTAGTTTCTAATGTTGGCCATAATTGAGTTGGTACCATTGCATCATACTCAATTGCGTATCCTGCTCGCATCATTTCTGCATTTTCAAGTCCTGGAACAGAGGCTAACAGCTGACGTTGTACATGTTCTGGAAGACTAGTAGATAACCCTTGAACATACACCTCTCGTGTATTTCTACCTTCTGGCTCTAAGAAAATTTGATGACGAGGCTTGTCGTTAAAGCGTACAACCTTATCTTCAATTGAAGGGCAATACCTTGGACCAGTTCCTTTAATCATACCAGAATACATCGGTGATAAATGTAAATTATCATTAATAATTTGATGCGTTACTTCACTTGTATAAGTTAACCAGCAAGGTAATTGATCCATAATAAATTCTGTCGTCTCAAAACTAAAAGCTCTTGGAACATCATCCCCGGGTTGGATTTCTGTTTTACTATAATCTATAGTTTTACTATTTACACGCGGTGGAGTACCTGTTTTGAAACGAACTAGATCAAAACCTAAGTCACGGATACTATCCGCTAATTTTATAGAAGGTTGCTGATTATTAGGTCCACTTGAGTACTTCAAGTCGCCTATAATAATTTCACCACGTAAGAAAGTCCCAGTCGTAATTACGACTGTTTCTGCACGGTAAACTGCTCCTACTTGTGTCACTAGACCAGCAATTTTGTCGTCTTCCACTAGTAATTCCTCTACTACAGCTTGATGAATTGTTAAGTTCTCTTGCTCTTCTAAAAGACGCTTCATCTCATTTTGGTAAAGTACTTTATCAGCTTGTGCACGTAATGCTCGAACAGCAGGTCCTTTCCCTGTGTTAAGCATTCTCATTTGAATATGTGTTTTGTCTATAACTTTTCCCATGGCCCCGCCAAGTGCATCTATTTCACGCACAACAATTCCTTTTGCAGGTCCTCCGATCGATGGATTACAAGGCATAAATGCAATCATATCAAGATTTATTGTTAGAACTAAGGTTTTTGCACCCATTTTAGCAGCTGCTAAAGCCGCTTCCACACCTGCATGTCCTGCTCCAACAACAATCACATCGAACTTGCCCGCTTCAAACTTCGGCATGTTCGTAACTTCCTCTCGTCTCTTATTTTCCTAAACAGAATTGTGAAAACAGTTGATCAATCAAACTTTCTTCGACTGTATCCCCTGTTATTTCACCTAGTATTTCCCATGTTCTAGTAACATCTATTTGAATCATATCTACAGGCACATCATTCTGTGCTGCTTCTAACGCATCTGTAATAGTTGATTTTGCCAAAGTCAATAATGATATATGTCGAGCATTCGATACATATGTCAGATCAGTGGCTTCAATTGTACCCTCAAAGAACAAAGAGGCAATCGCTTCTTCTAATTCATTTACCCCTTGTTCCTCTAGTAAAGAAGTAGTAACAATACGTTTATGACCTGATAATTTTCTTACTTCATCTATCTCTATTTCGGTTGGTAAATCAGTTTTGTTTATGATAACGATATAGTCCATTCCTTCAATTGCTTCAAACAATCTTCTGTCTTCTATGGTTAACTTCTCAGCACTATTTAAAACAAGTAATATAAGATCTGCTTCTTTTAGTACCTGCCTAGACTTTTCTACGCCGATTCTTTCTACAATATCTTCTGTTTCTCGAATACCTGCAGTATCGACCAGTTTTAATGGGACGCCTCGTACATTAACGTACTCTTCTATAATATCCCTAGTTGTTCCTGCTATATCCGTCACAATTGCTTTATTTTCTTGTATTAAACTATTTAAAAGAGAAGACTTCCCTACATTCGGTCTACCTATAATCGCAGTAGATAATCCTTCTCGTAGTATTTTCCCCTGAGATGATGTCAAAAGTAATTTGTCGATTTCTTCACTAACCCACGTACATTTATCTATCATTAATGGAAGTGTCATTTCCTCTACATCATCGTATTCTGGATAGTCGATATTTACTTCTACTTGCGCCAATGTTTCTAAGAGTGCTTGCCTCAATGTAGCAATAAGTCTAGATAATCGACCTTCCATTTGCCCTAATGCAACATTCATCGCTTTGTCTGTTTTTGCTCTTATTAAGTCCATTACAGCTTCAGCTTGTGAAAGATCAATTCTCCCATTTAAAAAAGCACGTTTGGTAAACTCACCCGGTTCTGCTAGTCGGGCACCATTTATTAAGACTAGCTGAAGTACTCGATTAACAGAAACTAGTCCTCCATGGCAGTTTATCTCAATGACATCTTCTCTTGTAAATGTTTTGGGTCCTTTCATAAGGGACAGCATAACTTCCTCTACAACCTCACCATTTTTAGGATCAATTAGATGACCATAATGAATGGTATGAGAACTTTGTTCAAATAAACTTTTTCCGCTTGGTGAACGAAATATTTTATCTGCTATAGCTATTGCACTAGATCCGCTTAATCTCACTATAGCAATGGCACCTTCTCCCATTGGAGTTGAGATAGCAGTTATTGTATCAAATTCCACAAGTGTCCACCTCCTTACAAATCCTTACTTATCCACATGTGTATAAGTAAACCGAACAAGACTATCTAACATATAACAATACCATAAAACGACTAAAATCAGAAGTATAGAAACTTTTTCATATGTGAACAAAAATACCTAAAGTTCGCTAATAGATAGCAAGACTCGAGATAAAATTAATTAATGAAATAAAAACGGATTTCAGTGTTTAACATAGCTGAAATCCGTTGGAATATTATTTAATTGGTTCGATAACTAAATAACGATTTGGATCCGTTCCCACTGAATAGGTTTCAATATCCACTCGTACAGACAATGCATTATGAATTATTTTCCGTTCAAATGAGGACATCGGTTCAAATTCTACCTTACTACCAGTTCGAATAGCTTTGTCTGCCATTCTTTCTGCCAGTTGCTCCAATGATTCTTGTCTTCGTTCTCTATAATCACCAACGTCTAACTTTATAATGATAAAAGAATTAGAAAATTTATTTGCAACTAATTGTGATAAGTTTTCTAATGCATTTAACGTTTGTCCACGCTTTCCAATTAATATAGCAGCTTTCTCACTATTTAAATGAAGATAGATAAACTTCCCGTCTCTTTTCTCATTAATAACTAGATCATTTATATTCATTTCTTTTGCAATCTCTTTTATATAACTTTTTGTTTCTTCCACTGCTTGTTCATTTGTAATTGTTGGTACATCTTCCATAACCGATTCTTTTTTGACTGTCTCTTCTAATTCGGTTACTTCTTCAACCTTTTCTACTTCTTGTACTTTTACTTCTTTTATTTCTTGTTCTTTTTTCAAAACAGTTACTTCAACAACTGCAGGCTTTTTTCCAAATCCAAGAAAACCTTTTTTACCTGCTTCCACTAATATAATTGACACGTCATCTCTGGAAACGCCAAGCTTTTCCAGTGCAACCGTTATAGCTTCTTCTTTTGTAGGTGCAGTTTGTGTAATCTGATTCATTTTTTTGGTCCTCCCGTTTTAACAGGTTCTGTTTTTGGTCTGTTCCAAGGTTTGTAAATGAATAAATTTTGAATGATGGAAATAATATTTCCGATAACCCAATACAACGTCAAGGCAGCTGGTAAAACGACACCAAATCCCATAATCATAAATGGCATAATGTACATCATTAACTTCATTTGAGGATTATCCATTGCTGGACCTGTGCGTAAAACAATTAATTGCATAAGACCTGCCAAGATAGCTAGGAAAATACTTGGTTCCGCTAAAGCAAAGCCAATAAAATCTCCAAGATTAATTTCTGGTGTATTATTCATACGGCTAATGGCGTGATAGAAACCGATCAATATCGGCATTTGAATGAATACCGGTAAACATCCAGCAGCAGGATTAACTCCTCTTTCTTTAAAGAGGGCCATCATCTCTTGCTGATACTTTTGCTGCGTTACAGCATCTTTCGAGCTATATTTTTCTTTTAGCTTTGTTAACTCGGGTTGGACTTCTTGCATATTTTTAGAGCTTTTCGTTTGTTTTATCATTAATGGTAGTAACACTAAACGAATAATTATTGTTACGGCAATAATACCCAAACCATATGTCCCTAATAATTCTTTAAAAAACGTTATAGATGATACTAATGGCCATACGATGTATTCATTCCAAAACCCTTCTGATTTATCATAGATTGGCTCATTGAACTCTGTACATCCTGCAAGCAAAGCAGTAGTTACTACTAATAATAGTACAAGTGATAAACGTTTATTCAACCTTCTTCCCCCTAATAAGTCTTATATATCTCTTCATTGTATTTTAACATTTCCTTGGAAAGTTACTACTTACTTTTCTTATTTAAAGCTTTAGCAACTTTTAAAACATGCTCTATACTTTTTTTAGTTTCATGAAAGTCTAATTTGGCCGCCGGATTTCTGGCGATAATAATATAGTCCATGTTTGGAAATACTTGATCATGTATTTCTAGGAAGGTTTGTCTAATATATCGTTTAATGCGGTTACGAACTACTGCATTCCCAACCTTTTTGCTGACTGATAATCCAACTCGGTAGTAGTCTTCTTCTTTATTTAAACAGTAAACAACAAATTGTCTATTCGCAAAAGACTTCCCCTTTTTAAAAATGGTTTGGAATTCTGCATTCTTTTTAATACGTTGTTTCTTATTCATGTTCTCACCAGCTCCAACTAATTCGTTTTAAAAGAAAAAAAGACCACTGAAATGGTCAGTGGACTTATGCTGATAATACTTTTCTTCCTTTAGCACGACGGGCTGCAATAACGCGTCGACCGTTTTTAGTACTCATACGTGCGCGGAAACCGTGATTTTTGGCACGTTTACGTGTATTTGGTTGGAATGTACGTTTCATCTTATATGACACCTCCTGAGTGATCATCTTCAATCTTCGTAAGACAGTCTCCGATATTATATATAACTTCTAGTGGTTTTGTCAATGGCTTTCAATAATTAGCTAATGAACAAACTACAATTAGTTATCCACAATTCGCAAGGTATTAAATTATAGCACTGTGTGTAACAAATTTCCCTAAAAAATTATCCACAGCACTTATGAACATATTCTGCACATATCATTGTGTTGTGGACAACTTATATTGTTAATAATTAAATAATTGTGGATAACCCTTAAATTTCTTGTAATCTCAATGATTTTTTGTTACGATATTTGTGTTTTACTTTTTCAAAAATTTTTCGTTCCTTTTTCTTATCCACAGTTGTTAGTAATCTGTGGATAAGTTTATTCCCATAACTTTATAACGTTTATCCACAGGCAGTGGATTTGTGTATATGTCGAATTTTGTAATACATATATTATTTTTTGAAAAAAAGTTTAACTAACAAATCCGCAGTAAAGGAGACTAGATAA